>NZ_VTOL01000024.1 GCF_009801115.1 Dyadobacter sp. 3J3 | reverse complement strand
AGCAGCCTTTTATTCCTTTCGACCAAGACGAATACAGAGAAAAATACAGATTGGCTAAAATTGCAAATTTAGAAAGGGCACTAAAAAGGCTTATGGCTGAGGCAGCATGAAGAAGTTATATAGTAGCTTAAAAGAAAAGTGCAAAGCTCGCAAAGTTTAACTTCGCGAGCTTTGCCATTTCTTATCTTCTTTCCGTGAAACCTTTATTTCAACTCTCCTTTTTCAGCCTCTTTCTTCATATCCTGATCCGCGAAGATTGCCAATTCCACACGCCGGTTTTTTACGCGGTTTGCCTCACTGTCATTTGGATATTTTGGCTGCGATTCACCATACCATTTTGTTTTAAGTCTTGACGATGGAATGTTTTCCGTTTCAAGGTATGCAGAAACAGCTTCGGCCCGGCGTTCTGATAATTTCATGTTCAACTCATCAGAGCCAGTATCGTCCGTGTGCCCTTCCAAAAGAATCTGAGTATCATCATATTTTGCCAGTATACCTCCAACTTTTTTCAATTCCTGTTTTGCATCTTCACTTAGCTCAGCAGAATTAATTTTAAAAAGCAAACCTGAATTGAAGGTTAAATTTATCCCTTCTCCTACCCTTTCAACCGTCGCATCAGGAATGGCCTGTTTCAATTCCTCCGCTTGTTTGTCCATATGTTTACCGATGAAGTAACCGGCAGAACCACCAACCGCGGCACCAATTAATGCCCCGATGACACTATTTTTTCCGGTAAGTCCACCAATTGCAGCTCCCGCCGCCGCTCCACCAGCTGCACCGATACCTGTGCCTTTCTGCGTATTATTCAAACTTTTACATCCAAGCGTAAATACCAGCAATACAATAACGATACTATTTCTTTTCACAATTTTGAGTTTTAGTTAAGCAATTTTTTATTCACAAATCGAAGCAGATAATAAGTCTAGTTGCAGGTTTCTTAAACCCATATCCAGCGCTTTTTTCATGTCAGCACACAAAGTACTTTTTTCTTGTTTTGTCATCCTTTTTGACAACTCTTTAATATCTGTTGTCACATATTTTTGCTGCAATTGTTTAAGCCGTGCTTCCGTTCTGATCTGATAAATTTCCAGATCATTTTTCCCTAAATCCAGCACTTTGTCATATGCCACAAATGCATCATCATAGTTGTTAATCTTGATCATCATATCACCTTTTTGAACAAAAAACGCAGGATTGGTTGGATCAAGCTCAATTGCTTTGGTCAGATTGGTATCCGCCTCAGCTAATTTGTTAAGTTGAAAATCAAGATGAGATAATTGAGCAAACATGGTCGCTCTGGCTTTCACATTTTTATTTTTCTTGGTAAGATCTGTAATCTTCACAATATCGGCTTTCGCATCTTCCGTTCTACCTACATTATTATAAGCATAACTTCTTGCATAATAAGCCATTACATTTGTTTGTTTGCTGACTTTAATTGCACTTTCTGCCGAAGTAATAGCATCATCAAATTGTTTTAATCCATTGAATGCAATGGCTTTACCAACATTACCTTCTTCTTTGGCATCCTTTGCCGAACAATCTTTAAGCACTTTCGTGAAAGTATTTAAAGCTTCCTGATACTGTCCCTGATCATTTTGCTGATTTCCTGTCTGAACCTGTTTATAACATTTGTTGGACATCGTGATCAACTGTTGCGCACACAACGTAAAAGGAGCTAGTAGCGCAACCAAAACAAACGATTTGATTTTTGTTGTCATAAAATATGAAGTGACTTTATTATTAATTTCTATTTCTGATAAATCAGAATTTTATACAATTACAAATTCATGATTAAAATACAATGCCCAAAAAAAAATCAATCAAAAATCTGATGCTAAATCCTATTAAAGATCTTTGAGAATTTCCCTGATATGGTCAACACTTTTGAATTTTTCACTTTCAATTGTATTCTCAATTTGTTCATGAGCCCAGGTAATATGGTAAGGAACATGTATAGCGTAACCACCAATATTCAATACCGGCAAAACATCCGATTTAAGGGAATTCCCTACCATCAGCAGATTCTCCGGCATGATATCCAGATGTTTAATCAGTTTCAGATAATTGGCATCATCCTTTTCCGACATAATTTCAATGTGATGAAAATAATGGCTCAGACCTGATTTTTTCAATTTTCTTTCCTGGTCCAGTAAATCGCCTTTGGTAGCAACCACCAATTTGTACTTTCCCTTTAATTTCTCCAAAACTTCTTCTACGCCTTCCAGTATATCAATCGGTTCGTTGAGCAGGTTTTTACCCAAATCAAGGATTTTTTCTATATGTTCGAGACTGATTGTTCTGTCCGAAATCTTCAAAGCAGTCTCAATCATGGAAAGCATGAAACCCTTTACGCCATATCCATAAAGAGGCAAATTGTCGATTTCCGTTTTGAATAATTCCCTTTCCAGTGCATGACGTTCGAGATATTCGCTTAATAACTCACAAAATTGCTCTTCTGTTTTTCTGAAATAAGGCTCATTTACCCACAAAGTATCGTCGGCATCGAAGGCTATCACTTTTATATCCATGAATTGTTTTTTTGATCGAAAAGTAAAAGTAGAAATTTGAGCGTGAATGCCTGCTATCCCCGTAAGGCATTTCACCCGATCTGAAAGAATGCTTAGAAATATTTTCATATAGCGGGCATAGAATTCAGCAGCTTATTACTTTACTAATCAGTCCAAAACTTCTTGATTTACAAATACCAATCGATCTTATTCCCAATGAAAAAATTCCTTTCAACCTTTTTAATTTTTCTTACAATTTCATCTTCTTACGCACAAAAAGGTGCCAAATTGATTGTCAGAGGTGACGACATGGGTTATTCTCATTCTGGCAATCTGGCTTTGATAAAATGCTATAAAGAAGGAATTCAGACTTCCATTGAGATAATTGTGCCCTCACCGTGGTTTCCGGAAGCTGTCAAAATGCTGAAAGAGAATCCAGGAGCAGATGTAGGCATTCATTTAGCGATTACAAGCGAATGGGATAATGTGAAATGGCGGCCACTAACAGATTGTGCCAGCTTAAAAGACGAAGACGGTTATTTTCTTCCAATGATTTATCCCAATAAAAATTATCCGAAACGATCCATTATCGAAAATAACTGGCAGCTTGCCGATATCGAAAAAGAATTCCGGGCACAGATTGAAATGGCTTTGAAAAAATTGCCGCGAATCAGTCATTTATCGTCGCATATGGGTTGTACAGGCATTACCGAAGAAGTAAAAGCATTAACAAGAAAGCTTGCAAAAGAATATAAAATCCCGGTTGATCCTGAACCGAAAATTGATAAAAGTACCAGTTATGACGGTCCCCACAAAACTTCCGAAGAAAAGATAAAAAGCTTTCTTTCCATGCTTGACAAACTGGAATCAGGGAAAACCTATCTTTTTGTAGATCATCCCGGTTTGAACGATGCAGAGCTTAAAGCCATATCACACATTGGCTACGAAAATGTAGCAGAAGACCGGCAAGGTGTTACGGATCTTTTTACGAATGAAAAGGTGAAAGCGGCAATTAAGGAAAAAGGGATTCAACTGATAGGATATAGAGATCTAATAAAAAATTAGAAATGTTCTTTCCAGCTTAGAAAATCTTTTGTTTAATACCGGTCAATAAATAACTGATAATTAATGGATTAATATTTTTAAAGCAAGGATAATATATTTGATTAACAACTAACTTTAAGGAGTTAATCAAATAACCTGACAAAAATATGAGATCATTATTCAAATTATCGCAAGTACTTGGTTTGCTTGTGCTACTCACATCCTGCGTAGATCACAACATTGAAAATCCAGTTTCCCAGACCAGCGTGAAGATTAGTCCTGCTCAGGAAGTACTATACAATAATAGTCAAGCTTATGGAGACGCAGAGGTATCGTACAATAAAAGTACACACATGCTTTCTTTTACGGTTAACTGGAACAATCTGAGCGGTATGCCGACGGGAGCGCATATACACGGAACCGGGCCGAGAGGCGTTAATGCAGCCATTATTTTTGACTTTGCAAATTCAATAACCAAAACAGTTTCCGGAACTTATAGTCAATCCGTTTTAGTTGACGGGACTACCTTAAAAGAAGAAGACCTATTAAACGGATTATATTATTTCAACTTTCATACGCAGAACAATCCTGGTGGAGAAATGCGGGGACAGATTGAGTTTTTTGATCAAAGTAATGTGGTCAGTAAAAAAGGAGTTGTACTGAGCGGTGCTAATGAGTTCCCTTCCAACGCCAGCACTGGAAATGGAACAGTCGACTATTCTTACAACAAAACGACAAAATTGTTTAGCTATTTCCTAACCTGGAATAATCTTTCTGATATTGCCACAGGATCTCATATTCACGGCCCAGCTCCAAAAGGAACAAACGCATCTATTGTTTTTGATTTTTTTCAAAAAATTCAAAAAACAAAGTCCGGATCATTTTCAAACTCGGTTTTAGTTGATGGTACTGCAATTAACGAAGCTGATCTTTTGGGCGGAAAATATTATTTCAATATGCATAGTGCACCTTTTCCAGCAGGCGAAATTAGAGCTCAGATTGAGTTTTAAATCCTAAAAGTTGTTGCTTGAACAGCTTTTTATTACCCGTCGGACGGCGGAAAAAGCCGTCCGACGGGTGGATCAATCCAACGCTTTTTCATATTCCAACGGAGATTCTGCCTTATGGCGTTTCCCTAATAATAGCGAAAAGAAAAAATCAATGCTCATGATATAACGGGCAACCCGTCCGACGGCTTTTTCGCCGTCGGACGGGTAATAAAAAGTTGTTCAAGCGATAAAAAATACCTACTTCATCAACTTCCTCACCAAAAATTCAGCAATCGCCTGATCAACCTTAACCTGATTTGAAAATTTCATCCAGTGATGGGTATCATCCGGAATAATCAGCTGTTCGAAAGGAATATTTCGTTGTTCTAATCTTCTTACCAGATCCACACTTTGAGAGACATACACATTCCGGTCGTCATCGCCATGGATAAATAAAACCGGTGACGTCCACGTATTCACATAAGCAATAGGTGAAGATTTGTAGACAACTTTGGCCGCAAGTGCTGCATCAGGTGCGGTTTTGCTTCCTTCATTTACAAATGCCCAGTCGTGTACGCCGTGCACATCTACCCCGGCTGCAAACAATTTAGAATCTTTCCCCAAAGCCATCGCGGTAAGATAGCCGCCATAAGAACCGCCATAAATTCCGATTTTTTTCCTGTCAACATCTGACCGCGCAGCCAGCCATTCTCCGGCTGCTTTTACGTCAAGATATTCGGCACCCCCATTGCTTCCTGCGTTAACAGGTTTATGAAATTCAAATCCGTAACCAATTCCCAATCTGTAATTTACAGCTAAAACAATAAATCCCTGACTTGCCAGATATTGATTAATCGCATACGTATTGGCATAATAATCACCATAATGCCAACCTAGCAACATCTGACGCGGAGGGCCTCCATGGACGAAAACAACAGCAGGATTTTTAGATTTTTTCGCTCCGCCAGTAGGTTCAAATAACTGCGCATAAACCAACGTTCCGTCTGATGCTTTGAAAGTTACCTGTTTTGGAATGACCAGCTTTCCTGTTGGAAAATTGGCAGGCAACAAAGATTTATCCAGAATTTTTATTGTCTGATTTGTATTAAAAGGCATAACCGCAAGTTGTGGCGGAAGCAGTGCCGACGAACTTATGAAGGCAACATTTGCACCATCACCTGTGACAACCGGAAAGGCTTCAACACCATTTCCCGGTGTCAAAACTTCCATTTTTGCCATATCAACCGGGACCCTGGCAATGTGTCTGCGATCAAGATCCAGAACATCCGCACCCGTATTAGCAGCAAAAACCAGCCATTTTCCGTCATAACTCATTTCAATATATTCACACATAAAATTGCCTGGAGTCAAAAGCAAGGTTTCTCCACCTTCCGGTTTGATGGAATATAGATGAGGCCACCCGTCGTGATAGGAACTGAAAGTAATTCTGCCAGCCGAAGACCACATCAGATTAGCACCACCATCGGTTGTAGGGTAAGATCCGCTTAAAGTTTTCGGAGCCTCCCAGATTTTCTGTGCCGTGGAAGTTGCTACGTCTCCTACAAGAATTTTCCACGGATTATGTTTTCTAGGCAAAATTGAATCTGGTAAACCACCACTCCCCGGCCTTCTCACAAACGTAATTTTCTTCCCGTCCGGTGACCATTTGGGCGAGTCATCTTTGGCAAAAGATGGAGCAATCCAGCGAATCGTTTTTTCGGTATCAGCAAAAATCCCAATAAAGGAATGGTCCCCCCGGGAAGAAACAAAAGCCATTCCGGCGCCATCAGGAGCCCATTGAACAGAATAATTTGTTCCCTTTGTTTCAAATAAAATTTTTGCAGCAGGAGAACCGTCGGGACTCACTTGCCAGATTTGGCCGCCTTTTACAAAAGCTACCCTGTCACTTTTTGGAGAGATAACCGGATAGTCGCCTTCTGCCAATATTTTCGCTTCGCCACCTTTAAATGGAATACTGAAAATTTCAACTTTCGGCATAACAATTAAAGACGACGGATTTACGGTAAGACTGTTGTCATGATTACCGCTATGCTCTCCGCCTTTGACAAAAACTACCCATTTTCCATCCGCAGAAATAGAAATACTTGATAGTTGCTGACCATTATCTTCATCAAAGGAAGTCAGTTTTCTGGGTTTAAAATCCGGAGATTCTGCAACGTAAATATTTCTTTTCCCATGGTCATTATACGTCCAGGCGATTTTCGATCCGCTGGCACAAGATGTTAATTCAGAAGCCAACGGGTAACTGATAATGTCTTCCATTTTAAAGCTTTGCGCGATGGAAGGCATCTTGCCTAAAAATACCAGCAGAATAAAAAGGAGTGATTTTTTCATGTCAAAATTTAAAAACTTTTACTTACCAGAACCGTAAATCTACTTTTCACTTTTTTTGAATTCCATTCCATCAAAAACCAGCACGTCTGCTTTTCCTCTACTATTCAATGCAAAACTTGCCGTTGCATTTCCATACCAGGATTTTTGGTTAGGCCCATAAAATGTATCGTAATGAAAATGAGCCAATGTAGCTTTCAAAACATCGTTTACATTGAACATTAATTTATTTCCAACAACCGTAACTTCCGCCTGACCATACAATTGACTGGTATATTTTCCTATGTACTGATCCAAGGGCAAAGAAGGTGACGTCTTGGCAACTCGTTTCGCTTCAAAATCAATAATCCCTTTCTTTCTTTTTTCAGCAAGATCAGTATACAGTGTTTTAAATTCTGCATTCCAGTCACGCGTTTCACCCAAGGCAAACCAGTCGAGTGTTTTATACATCAAAACGTGCCGCACCTCGGCGTGATCGTAATTCCCAAAAATGTAAACAGCCAGTTTTTCGTCAGGTAGTTGTGCTGTGATCGCTGTTAATCCTGCCAGACTTCCGGTATGGAAATTGATCTTTTTTCCTTTATAATCGTGCTGATACCAACCCAAACCATAAGTGCGCCAGTTTGGTTTAATCAAACGCATCGTCGGATACTCATCCTCCGGGAAGAATGCCTGAGGTTTGAAAATTTCTGACCAGGTTTCCGGTTTCAATAATCTGCCGCCAGCGAATTTACTGCTGTCCAACATGCAGATAATCCATTTGCTCATATCATCCGCGGAAGACCACACGGCACCGGCCGAACCGATTTCACTATCCGCTCCATATTCGATTACCTGAATGGTATCGTTGATTTTAAAATGAGGCTTGGTAACATTATCTGTTTTAATAAATTTTCGTTTCGGCGCGGTTTGTGTCATGCCTAAACGGTCAAAAATTCTTTCCTGCATCACTTCCGACCAAAGTTTCCCGGTTAGTCTTTCAATGATCCGGCCGGCGGCCGAATACATGATATTCTGATATTCAAAACCTCCACGTAACGGATAAACCGGTTTTACCAACGCCATCCTTTTGAACATTTCGTTAACGGGAATATTCATAGCGCCCGTAAAAAAATCTGTCCCGGGAAGTCCGGTATTGTGTGTCAACAAATCTCGGACCGTTAAGGCGCGTGTCACATAAGGATCGTACATTTGAAGCTCGGGCAAATATTTTGTCGCCGGATCATCCCAATTTATTTTTCCTTCGTCCACCAGCATTCCCATTAACGCCACCGTCATCGCTTTGGTGGTGGAAGCACAGGCAAAAAGCGTTTGTGAATCAACAAGCTCCGGTTTCCCGAGTTCTCTTACACCATACCCTTTTTTAAAAATTACCTTGTTATCTTTTACCACCGTGATGGAAAGTCCCGGTACTTCCCATTCTTTCCGGACCATTTCTACGTACTTGTCAAATTCTTTAATCTGAGCCGGGGTAACTTTTTTCTGAGCGTAACCTTTAACCGCAAAAAGTGTAAAAATGCAAAAAAGCAAATATTTCATATTAGCGGGAGGAAGTGGTTACAACCGGAGAATTGAACAGAAAATAATCATAGATACTTCGGGAAATATGCGCGATCGTTTGCTCTCTTTCAGAAAGTTCGGCACCAGATTCAGAAACAAAAATGGCAATAGCTACATGACCTGCACCGTCAGGAAGTGTAATAATGCCCACGTCATCCGTGGCACTGGCATTGAGCGAACCTGTTTTATGAGCAATCACAGTTCCCGCTGGCAGGTATCCTTTCAGTCGGGCAACACCTCCCCTGCATCTTTCCATAACCGCAAGCAAAAGGTCACGACTTTCCGGTTTCAAAGCCTTCCCCGTGTAGATCTGGGTTAACAAATTCACCATAGCTTCCGGAGAAGAAGTATCACGCGGGTCTTTTTGCAATCTTAATTCGGCTGCATCACGGGATTCACGGGTCGTATTTTTCCATAATTTATCATAGAAACCTAGCGTCCACTGATCTTCCGGTGGCAGCGTAATTCCTTCTTCGTCAGCAATTAACTGAATAATAGTCCGATCAATTGACATTCCTTTGATTCCAAGCGCGTTCATTCGTTTCTGCACCGCCTCTGTGCCTCCAACCAATCGAAGCAAAATATCCGTCGCAGAATTATCACTGATCACCATCATCAGTTCCAATAGATTTTGAACAGAAAGTTGTACACCAGGTTTTGCAAAAAGCACATCCAATGTTCCGCTGCCCGGATGATAATCCGACGGCTGAAGATCCACCATCGTCATCAGGGAAAGTTCTCCTTTTTCAATTTTGGTAAAAAGCTGAACTGCAATGGCCACCTTAATGGTACTGGCCATTGGAAACAATTCTTTGAGATTTAGACTGATATGTTTTCCGGTTTCCAGATGTACCGCAGAAACACCAACTTTTCCTTTGGCAAGTTTGGCAATGCGTTCAAGCTCATGATCCAGCCTTGGATTCATTACATTTGTTAGAGCCGGAACCGGCTGTACTGTTTGCGCAGCCACATCCGCCTGGGACCCTAGTAATACACAAACACAGGAAATTTTAAAGGTTTTAAGTATATTCTTTCCAATCATAACAAAGCCATTTGTTCTGTTTTAATTGCAGCCAACGCCTGTTCCAAATCGTTGATTAAATCTTCAACATTTTCAATACCAACAGAATAACGGATCAGACTTTCAGGAATTCCAAGCAATGCACGTTGTTCTTCGGTCAATTCCACGTGACTTGTCGTTCTTGGCGGCCCGGCTAATGTACTTACTGATCCTAGGCTGGCAGCCAAATGCACCAGTTTTAATTTTGGCAAAAATGCTTTTACCGTATCATAATTTCCTTTCAATGCAAAACTCATTACGCCGCCAAAACCAGACATTTGCGCTTTGGCAATTTCATGTCCCGGATGTGTTTCCAATCCCGGATAAAAAACTTCTTCAACTGCATCATGGGCCTTCAAATATCTTGCAATTTTCATCGCGGAAGCATTCTGGCGTTCAATCCGTAATTCCAGCGTTTTCATTCCTCGTGCAATCATATAGGCCGGATCCGCCTGCAAACTGGCACCATTTATTTCCCTGAAAGAAAACACCTTTTTTACCAGTTCAGCACTTCCGCATAACACGCCGCCCATAGCATCAGAATGTCCGCATAGAAATTTGGTAGCGCTGTGCAGAACCAGATCAGCTCCCAGCAAAAGCGGATTTTGGTTGATTGGTGTTGCAAAAGTATTATCCACAACCACGACAGCCCCAACCTTATGCGCCGCCGCTGACAATCTTTTCAGATCCACCACTTTAAGCGTAGGATTTGTAGGTGTTTCCAGATAAACCAGATCACAGCCCTTTGCTATTTCCGTTTCTATTTCTTCATGATTGATTGTTTCACAAAGCGTGACATTGATACCATAAGCAGGAAGAAAATCTAAAAAAAGACGGCTCGCTCCACCGTAAGTATCTTTTAAGGAAACAACTCTTTTTCCCGGACCAAGCAGGGCAAACAAAGTATTACTTATCGCGCCCATGCCAGTTGCAAAAGAAGTTGCAGCCTCTGCACTTTCTAAAATACGTATTTTTTCCTCGAGGACATGTACTGTCGGATTTGTGTTACGGCTATAAATATGTCCTTCTGCTTTTCCGGTCGCCACGGCGTGCCATTCGTCCAGATCATCGTAAGCGAAGGCTACACTGTTATAAATTGGAGATGTAACGGCGCCGTTCGGAAAATGTTCCGTTTCTCCGCCCCATACAGAATTTGTCCCTTTTCGGGAATCAGATTGGTTCATTTAATATACTAGTTAAGCGTTGTTAGGCTGCATTTTATCAAATTAACATTATACTTCAAATTGTCAAAATATCCGATTAAAATTTTGCTCTTAATCCATAATTCAATTAATTGTAATTTAGCAAGTTACTTTTCCAAAAACAATCTGGCACAGGAAATAGTACGTTATCTTAAAGTTTTCCCGTCAAAAGTGATAAAAAGGAAAAAATCGCCCATCGGTCAAAAAGTGTTATCCATCCAGTGAATTCTTGCGTTGGTCACATTTTACTTCCGCAAAACCGGTTTCCGTCGCACCTTTATGGCGTTAAATACCAATCACATGAACATGCGTAAATTTTTCCTGACTATCATTATCATTCTGGCTGCGATTATTTCGCCTGCTTTTGCCCAATTCCCATCGGGCGGAGCAACAACGCCAAAAGCATTACCGGGCACCGCAGGTGACCAGACACCAAAAGGAACAGCCAAAATAAGCGGGACCATTCTGGATTCTGCTTCTGCCAAAGGAGTGGAATTTGCCAGTATTGCTCTTTACAACAAAACAACCGGGCAGGCAATTGACGGAACTGTTGCCGACGAAAAAGGCAAGTTTTCCTTAACCAAAATCATCAACGGCGATTTCAAAATCCTGATTTCTTTTATCGGCTACGGAAATAAAACCATTGATAACATTAAACTTGCCAAAGGACAGGAACTGGATTTGGGCACAGTAAAACTTACCTCCAACACAAAAACGTTGGATGAAGTCACAGTGACTGGACAATCTGCTTTAATTGAAGAAAAAGTGGACCGGCTTGTTTACAATGCAGAAAAAGACATCACCGCAAAAGGTGGCGACGCAACCGACATATTACGTAAAGTTCCTCTTCTGACAGTTGACCTTGATGGAAATGTTTCGCTCCGCGGAAGCCAGAACATCAAAGTTCTTATCAATAACAAACCAAGTACGATCATCGCCAGCAGTGTTGCTGACGCTTTGAAACAAATTCCTGCGGATCAGATCAAAACGGTGGAAGTGATTACCAGCCCGTCGGCAAAATATGATGCAGAAGGTTCAGGCGGTATTATTAATATCATTACCAAAAAGAACAGTTTGCAGGGATTAAATCTGAATGTTGATTCGGGTGTAGGAAACAGAGGCTCTCTGCTATCGCTTAATGGTGGGTACAGAAAAGGCAAAGCCGGATTTACCATAGGTGGCTTTGGACGTGGAACTTATAATACACCAACAAAAACGACGCTCAACCAAACCAGTATCGTGGACAATGTTACAACATTGACAAGACAAACAGGTGATGGATCCAGCAAAGGATTATTTGGTCAGTATAACCTGGGTTTTGATTATGATCTTGCCAAAAATCAGAGTATTACGGCTGGTGTGCGGTATGGTGTGCGCAATTTGATCAGTCAGCAAGACCTTGTTACAAAACTTTATGAAAACAATGTTGAAACATCAAGTTCTGGAAGAAACGTTGACACCAAAAACCTTTCCGGAACAGTTGACGCCAATATTGATTACCTGCATACCTTCAAGCCTCAGCAGGAATGGAGCGTTTCAACCCTTTACAGCCGCAACGACCTATCGAACAATTTCGATGCAGATATTTTAAACAACAACAAAGAAATATTCAGTCGCCAGCGTAACTTAAACAAAAGCATCAATGAAGAATTCACGGTGCAAACCGATTACCAAACACCGATCAAGAAAAACCAGTTACTTGAATTTGGGGGAAAGGGGATATTAAGAAAAGTAACGAGTGGATATAGTTATCTGTTTGCTTCCCCAACCGGAGAATATCAAACAGACACAAAACAGCCTGAGGGTGATTTGTTGTACCATCAGAACATTGCGGCAGGATATTCTTCCTATACTTATACAACAAAAAAACGCTACACTTTTAAAGGGGGACTTCGTTACGAGCATACCTTTATTGATGCGAGTACAAAAGATGGCGGCTCGCTTGGTGTAGGAAACTACGGCGTATTGGTACCAAGTGTAAATGCTTCCAAAACAATAAAGGGGGCAACTTTGAAACTTGGATATAACCGTCGTATTCAACGTCCGGGATTACAGCAATTGAATCCAAATTACAATGCTTCCAATCCGCAGAACATTACAATTGGAAACCCGAAATTACGCCCTGAGCTGACTAATAACTTTGAAATTGGCGTAAGTAAAAATATCAAGAAAACTTTCGTGAATGCGACTTTCTTTGGACGTATTACAAACAATGCGATTTCTCAGGTTCGTCAGCCATCAGATTCTATTTCGGGAGCGGTGGTAACCACTTACGAGAATGTTGGAAAGCAGCATGCATATGGAGTAAACCTTTTTGCAAACGTAGCTGCGACATCCAAAATTAATGTAGGACTTTTCTCGAACGCCTTTTACTCGACACTAACCGGACAAACAACTAGTAGAGATGGCGTTTCGCGCGACATAAGCAATTCAGGTTTGAACATCAGTGGAGGTATTTTCTCTCAGGCTACTTTCAAAAATGGCTGGGGAGCCCAGGCATTCGGTTTTATGCAGGGAAATTCGATTCAGTTACAGGGAAAACAGGGTGGTTTTGGATTCTACACCGTGGGGGTGAAAAAGGAGTTCAAAAACAAAAAGGGAAGCGTTGGCTTAGCTGCTGAAAACTTCCTGAGTAATCGTTACAGAATACGTACAGAACTTAATTCGGACCAGTTCAACCAAATCAACAACGTCTATCTTTATAATCGCGGTATCCGTCTGACGTTCAGCTATAAAATTGGCAAAATGACGATGGACGCACCGAAGAGAAAAGCGAAGTCTGTTAACAACGACGACGTGAAAAGTGAAGGTGGCGGACAGACGCAGTCAGGAGGAGCAGCTCCGGGAGCTGGCGCTCCAAAATAATCTTCTAACTTTGAAACCTTACTAACAAACTGATCTATACTTAAATCAACTTCACAATGAAAACAAACAGAATTTTAGTTGCGGTGGTTGCCGCTTTAATATCAGCAAATTCCTTCGGCCAGACTGTAGACGAAATTGTTGACAAACACGTTGCAGCAATTGGTGGACTGGATAAAATAAAAGCCGTTACCAACGTTGTTACCGAACGTTCACTTTCTGTACAAGGAATGGAAATCCCGAGTAAAACGACGATTGTGGTTGGCAAATCCATGCGCAGCGAATCGACGGTGATGGGAAATTCCATGGTGCAGGTTGTTGACGGAACAACGGGCTGGATGATTCGCCCGACGATGATGGGTGGAACCGGAGAACCGGAAGATATGCCGGCAGATCAGGTGAAACAACAAGTTGGACAGCTGGATCCTTTCGGCGGTTTGGTAAATTATAAAGAAAAAGGAAACACAGTTGAATTGGTTGGAAAAGAAAAAGTTGACAAAAAAGACGTTTATCATATTAAACTGACTACAAAGGACGGTCAGGCTATGGATGAATATCTGGATGCAACGACTTATCTTCTTACAAAAGTAAAAGCAAAGATGAATGGTCAGGAAGGCGAAATCGACTTTTCAGATTATAAGGAAGTTGACGGCGTTAAATTTCCAAACGCTATGGATATCGCAAACCCACAAATGGGAACGATGACTTTTGTTACCAACAAAGTGATCGTCAATGGAAAAGTGGACGATTCGATATTTAAAAAACCAACGAAATAGGTTTTCATTTCTTGTCAAATTGATAAAATAGCACCATTGATAATCCTCGTTTTCTGCTATATTGTGGCATGAAACAACTTTTGACGGCGATATTTACAGCATTGACATTCTTTTCCGGCGCGGGTTATGCGCAAGTGGCGAAAGGCAATTTATTTATCATAGGAGGTGGCGACCGGCCTGCATCATTAATGCGGGAGATGGTCGCCACTTCCCGTTTAAAACCTACGGATTATGTTGTGTTATTGCCTATGTCGGGACTGAACGCAGATACTTCCTTTTATTATTTCAACCAGGATATGAAAACGGTTTGCAGCAATGTGGTTGCAAATCTGAATTTTAAAGCATCGGATGTAAATAATAAAAAGTGGCTTGATTCCCTGGAAAATGCCAAATTGATCTTTATCAGCGGCGGAGATCAGGAACGTTTTATGAAGATCGTTTTGAATACACCTGTTTACACAGCCATTCACAAAGCCTACCAGAAAGGCGCTACCATTTCCGGAAGCAGTGCCGGAGCAGCGGTAATGAGCAAATTGATGATAACCGGAAATGAACTGGTTGGCGATACTACTTTGAAATCCACATTCAGAAAACTGCAAGATAAAAACCTGGACATAAAACCAGGACTTGACTTGTTAACAAACGCCATTATTGACCAACATTTTGTAGTCAGAAGCCGTTATAACCGGCTGCTTTCTGCTATTGCCAAATATCCGGATCTCGCTTGTATCGGTATAGATGAATCGACTGCCATTGTCGTGACTGGCAATAAGGTAAAAGTGGTTGGTGAAAGTCAAGTTATTGTTATAAAACGACCGGTTGATTTAAAAATTACCGATCGGGGATTAATCAAAATGAAAGATTTGCAGTTCAGCATTTTCACTGCGGGTGATTCATTTTCACTGACCAACTAATTTTCAAGATGCCCATATAAAACTACACTCAGGGAATTACCAAACGAATTGATTTCGTAAAATCCGAACCTTTAAGTGAGACAAAATAAATTCCGGGAGCCAGTTGTTGTCTGGCTGTAACTTTCAACAAATCAGCATTTTCTATTGCCGTATCACAGAAAATTTCCTGACCGATTATGTTATATACTTTGACATTTGTATCAACAGGAATTTGTAAAAAGAACTGATTATTAACGGATGGATTTGGGAATAACAGCGCATTTGTTTTTGTTTCCACTGAGATAGCCCGGAATACAAAACGACTTCCATCCCAATCAATTTCTGTCAACCGGTAATAATTTATTCCTTTTAACGGGCTGGAATCGATGAATTGATAAGCCCTTTTTTCGGTAGTATTTCCAGCTGCATCAATGTTTGCTATTTGCTGCATACCAATTAAATTACTTCCTCTTTCCAGAATAAAGGCACGGCTATTGCCCTCCGAAGTAGTTTCCCAATTCAAACCTATCTGCTGATTAGCAAGCAAGTCACCTTTAAAATAAAGCAAAGTTACCGGAAGAGCCCCACCAATAGTAACGGTAAAATCTTCCGCCTGTCCATCTCCATTCAAAGCAATTGCAGTTGGTGGGGAGCCGAAAACATCATCAGCAACAACACGCATTAGCAACGGAACATTGGTTGGAGCGGATAATGGAATCGTAATATTCCCGGTCATAGAAGGAACCCAGTCACCGGACATCACCAATTCATTCTCATCCAGAAAATCACCGTCATTATTATAATCAATATAAACCCGCAGATATTCAGGATTTGCATAAGTACTGGTAACCGTAAGTGAAGTTGAAGAGCCGCTGGTTACGGTAGCCCTTTGATTGCAGGTACGGTTTATCAGATTTCCATTGTCCTGCAAAGCAGTGCCCGAGTAAAGATCAATACCGCCAAATTTAACCCGCTCCACACCATAAAATTCAGACTGACCATTTGTTGCTGTCAACGGAGGACTAACAGATGGAGAAGCAGCCAAAGGAGATAGCGCTTTGGAATAAATAAGCCCTGGCCGGAATAATTCCAAAAATCCGCGGGCTCTTGTTTTTTGACCCTCTGTAAACATGAACTGGCAAGTGCCGTAACCCATGTAATTGTTTAAAACCGTGTAATTCAATCCAGCATCTGCAATCAGGTATGCAGCTCCGGAACACTCATTTGGCGCAGTTCCGCAGGCAACATTTTTAGTGGGTTCGGTATCGCAGATCATATCGCCGGTATTTGCACAATCCGTGCTTGGCGGACAACTTGTTTCATCCAGATCGGTTACACGAAAAGTATGATAAAGACCAAAAACATGTCCCATTTCATGCGCAATGGTTTTATTGATACCATCCACAGTTCCGGCTAGAATCGTAATACCGTCGATACGCGAGTCCGCATGTTCCGGAAAGTAAGCGAAACCGCCCGGGGCAGTATCACTGCCATTAATTTTCGTAACAATCCAAATGTTGATATAATCAGCAGATGACCAACGACTTAAACCTTTCACAGTTGCCTCATTCCCTCCTATCGATGTTGTGATACCATTGGCCGGGTAATCTGAAACTCCGCTTCCATTCACCCGGTTGATTCCGGAAGTGCTGCTGCACGTTGAAGAACGCTGGGCTAATGCAAATTTTATCTGCATGTCTGCACCTCCGTAAGACGCTCCAATTTTACTCCACGTATCGTTGAGTAATTTCAGCGTTGCCATGATGGCCGCATCCGTAGGATTATCCGGTGCTCCAACTGACCCACCATTTGTGATGACATGAAAAACGACCGGGAGTGTATACACCACAGCGGCAGTTCTGGAAGAATTACCTGACGTTAAATATTCCTTGAGCTTCGATTCCGTTTTGATTAAATCAGACTCAAAATTCTTATCATGAAGCAAATTCCTTTGATAAACTGTACTAAAATCACAGGAAATCATTTTCTGTGAAAATCCGGTCAGGGCCGAAAAGGCAAATGTGAAAAGTAGAAGATATTTCATAACACCAAAATTTATAAATGATGTAATTCCCCAGAACTTACCAAGTCAGCTCTGGGGTGATTTTCAATATAAATTTATGGCTTTATTGTTGATTATGAAATAGTTATAAATAACTAATTTAGAAAAAGAAGTAACCTGAATTTTACCACAATCGAAAACCTACCCTGATGCCAAACTTGGTAATCCGGGCTTCAATCTTTTGATTTTGTGCTGTAACTACATGGGATAAAGTTGAATTATAAATGCTGTTTCCCAAACCATAATTGCCAAAAGCTTCCGCAAAAACTCCGAAATGTTTTTTCTGGATTTCCATTCCGAAAGCTCCTGTAACAGACAACATTGTTTTCTTCAGCTGGTCGGTACCACTTACTTTTTGAAATACTGAAAAACTTTCATATTCATAAGAAGTCGGAATAAGCATTTCTGAACCGATTTTCAGATAGGGTCTGATTTTATCAGGATTGGTATTTGGTTTATGAATTTTGATAGCTACCAGTAAATTCGCGCCGCTTAAAGTGAAATTCTCCATGACAGATCCGGCGGATTGCTCGGTGTAATAACTGGTATTAAAATACTCTGCACCAATCGTAAAATCAATAGGATTTTTATGATCAATCAAAGTAAGCTGAGCACCCGCTGTACCTGACCAGCCATTTCCCATTTTCCTGGCTGTCCCGCCAACCGAATATTTAGGCATATTCCTTGCAAAACTTCCGGTAAGCTCTGGCCTCCACCATGATTTGGTCTGACAATTTTTAGTTTCTGCCAAACCAGCTTCAATCTCTTCATCAAGAATATCCTGATTACAAACACGCAAGGATTTCATTTGTTTATAAATTTCAGCAGTTTCAGCGCAATTTCCGGTTTGTACAGACTTTTGAATTTTACCACGATAAACAGTCAAAAGGCTATCATTCCTGACCATCATAAATACAGAATCTTTCAGACTTTTACTTGACAATAAAATGGCCCTTGAATCCTTGCAATCTTTAATATAAGTCACATTTTTTTTCCACAGTGCCTGCGCTTTTGCCGTATTGCAATTGGACAACTCCCGTCTGATCAATACGATTCCTTGCAAATAATCATCTAATCCTGAACAATTGGAAGCCGGAAGACTAGCGGTTTCAGGAATGGTAGCTTTATAAGATGTATACTCGTTATCAATACAGGCTTTTATATCGCCACGTATTTCTTCGGGAAAATCCTCCGTCCAGGTGAGCAGACTTTCGTAGGCGCTTTTTACGGTTGCAGCATTATCCTTATTCGCTTTCAGTAAATTAATTTTCTTCTGCGTACTTCTGAATTCATTGAGTCGTGCCAGTAATGGTGCCGAAGCAGACACATTTTCAATATGATTATTTACATAACTAATCAACAAATCCGTGTCACAGATCCTGGCTATTTTGGTTAATGAATTATTCCCATCAATTTCCGCTTTCAATTCCTTCATTTTCACTTCAATATCCGGCACGTCTACATTTCTGATATCACGATACGTGGTCAGGAAAGCCAGTTCTTCGGCTTTGGAATGATTGGTTTTATCAAAGTTAACTTTTGCTTGTCCCCAATTTACTAACGCTTCTGTTATACGATTTCCTTCTATGTATTGTTCCCGAAGAATATTATTCCGGTTTCCACCCAAAATCCTGGCATTATTAAAATCGCGCTTCGCTCCTAACGTATCCAGCAAACTCAGCTTTTCCCGGCCACGATGCGCCCATTCAAAACCTGTGATAACACGTTGCTGTGCGGTTAATTCCGTAAGCTTTCCTTTGTTGATCTGAGTCAGACAGTCTTCTATTTTTTTCTCAAAAATGCCTAATGTCGGTACATCTTTAAGTTTTCGATATTCTTTATATTTGTCGACGGCTTCTGCGAAATTGCCTCTTTTTCGAAGTTTTTCAGCTTCGTAAGAGATTTCTTTTATACGTGATATCTGACGAATTTTCATGGCAAAATTCAGATTTTCCTTGTGCGTGTTGTACAGACGCAAGGCGTCATCAAACTGTCCGGCATCCAGCTTTTGTTCGGCCAATATCCAGATGTGATAAAGTTCTTTTTTGGGAAATAATTCCTGAGCTTTGGTGGTAGTTGAGAGGAAAACGATTGATAAAATAACGAGGAGGTAAATTTTTATTTGCATACTTTGGGAGGTTTGTTTGTGAGGGCGGCTGCGTATTTATAATAGTAATTGGGAATGTATTTTAGTTGAGAATCCCGTTGAAAAAGCGTGCATTTATCTTTGGCAATATTGGTGTAAACTTTGGCCAGGCTATCCAATCGTGCATCGCCTTTTCCAAGTGATGCGGCTTTAATAAAAAGCTCTTCTGCGCTTTCATATCTTTCATTCTCCACAGCCAGTATTCCCTTTTCTAATATTTTATCCAGTTTGACTCGGTTTGCGGATGATAAATATTTACGATTTCCACCGTCAGCAACCTCCATTTTGGAATTAGAATTTGATTCTCCACCCATCTTATCGGCTACAAATGAAGCAAGTAAAATCAAACTTACACCAATAAGTAAAGCCAATCCCGGATATACAAGTAGCTTGTAATCAAGCTTAAACTTTTTGATTGACACGAATGAACCGTAGATAAGTCCGATTAAGAGTCCAAAAATCATCCACATCACAACTGGCGGAATGCTGTGAGAAATGAATAATAAATTATCCATTGGAACAAAGAAAAATGCACTTAAACTTCCCAGGAAATTGCGCATCACGTAGACTATAAAAACGGTCAGTGCTAATACCACGAATACTGATTTCCCGTCTTTCATATCTTCTCGTATTTTTTAACCAGTTTGTAAGATAACAGACCTCCTAAAACAAACAGAGCCAATACTAAAAAAGATAATAGCGGCGACTCTCCTATAACGTCATCAGGACTTCCAATTTTTGAATTGTCTACCAGCCAACCGTTATAATTTAAAAAAATGCCAAGCAAAAATCTGAAAGCCCCGAAGTAACAAGCCGTCATAAAACCATACAAAACAAGCTTAGTGATATATGCTTTTTTCGGGAAAACAACATTTATTTCAACCGGTATTATGATGTCTTCATAGACCGAGGAAACGACAAGTTCCAGATTGTAAAGCTGATCTTTTTGAAGTAAAAAAGTATCGATTACGATGTCAATTTTATCAGTGATTTTGCCTTCCAGATTATTAAATTCCAAAATATCTTTACTCAATAAAATGCCTTCTTTTATGAATTTGAAATAAACTTTTACCTTAACATATCCCTCATTTTTTAAACTTATTTTGACGCTGTGGTTTAGAACAACGCCGCCAGTTACAGACAAAAGTTGCACCTTTTCCTGATCAAGTTTAAGTCTTGGTTTATCTGAGAGAAGATTTATAATATGAAATAAAGCCTGAACCATGGCAAGCCTTATTTCCGGCTCGGTGTAGTATCCGGCGTGCGAAAGGAATGCGTAACTATCGCTTATCTGATCATTCCAATCGTCTTTCCTAATACCTGTAAACCATTCCTGAATATTTTTAGCAGCCATGGATTCCGCGATGGCGGGCCAGATTGTAAAATCTTTTTTAGCATATTCTGCTAATCCGTCAGGCGACAAAAAACGGTGATTTTCAATAAAAAAAGGAAGTGTAGCATCCGTTTTATACAGGAACCTAAGAAAACTGTTAAGGTCGTATTGGTTGGAAAAATTTGCTGCTACAACTGGATCGGCTTCCTGAATCCAGATTTGAAGTATTCCTTTTCTATACGATTCTAAAAGGGCCTGGTATCCTTGTGAAGTCTCACAGGCTTTTTGTAATAATACAGAAACGTCGGTGAATAATTCGTCCTCGAAACGAAATGGCAAATTAGGATTTAACTTATAGAGGGTTCGTAGATAACGCTTTTCGGAATCAAATTCTTCCTCAATAATTCTGGCAAATTCATCTGCTTTGGAAGCACTTTTTGTCAAAGCAGTTACAAGTCCGGGGAGGTAATTTCCGTTTCTTAAAAAGTATTTTGCGTCGTCTCTATTGTCAAATGAGATGGTGCCTAGTTTACTGAGCGAGCTCGCTTTCTGACCAAGCCATTCTACTTCAATTAGACTTTCCTTATAATCATCCCAAACCAAATCGGTCATCCATTTATTCTGGATTGACAAGGGATCGGCGTGATTAATCTCACGAGGTTTGAATCCTCTTTTGCTTAATTCAGCAACAACGTAATGTTCAACAACATTTCGATTTACACTATTTCCTACAAGCGAAATTATTTCTTCAAATTGATCTGTGGATAGAATTCCTTTGCGAAAAACCAGTTCAAGTTTTGTATTAATGATCTCATAAGGTCTCCAATCTATATCTGAATAAATCTGTTGTATCAGCTGATTTAATTGTCCAAGGTTAAGATCAAGCTCTCTCCCGTCAGACACCAGATTGGGATATTCGGTTATTTTAATATCTCCATGATTTAAAATCAGCAAGTCCTTTAATTGCTGTTTCAGATTTTCAATTAACGCCATTGTTCGAATATTACTATTAACTAAAACTGATCTGGATCGGCTTAACAATCAGCCACTTATTACCTTGCAGTTTTAATTCACCAGGTATATCCGTATTAATCAAACTATTACCAGATGGAAAAGTATCATACTGACTCGTTTTGCCAAGAAAATAAGGAGAGTTTGAAAGCGCATAACGCTGCGCATTTTGATTACCTGATATTTTAAAAGCCGCCGTATTTGGAGATAAAAAAGTCAACTCAAATATTGTTTCGCTGTCCTCTTCGTCCAACAATTCCTGAACCGAAAAGCCATCTCCCTGGTCAGCATATCGTGCATATTTTATCGACGGCTCCGATGGAGAAGTAACTATTTGTGGAACCGGTTGTTCAACTTCCGGCACAGCAGAAAGTCGTTCATTTCTTTCCATTTCGGCTCTTACATTATCCTGAAGAATGGCAATTTCCTCTTCGGCAATTTTCAATTTTTGCTGAACGGCTTTTAGCTCATTACTCATATTTTTTGACTGCCATTCTGTACTTCCACTTCTATGAAGCTGATCCTGCAATGCTCTGCTGTTTCTTTCCATAGTCTGGCTTTTATTACGAAGTACCCATAACAAAAACAGGATTCCAACTAATAAAAGCAGAATAATACTGTACGACATATCTTTTGAAATGTCTGGTAAAAACGCAAAAAAACTAGTTGATTCCGAAGATTTTTCTGACATTATTTTTTCTGGTTGCGTTACTTTTGGTTTAACAACAGGTTCTGGCTCTTCTTGTACTTTTACAATATCGGGAACATCTTCAATGGACTCAGAAATAGAAATATTTTCTATGATTGAATCAAGGCTGCTTTCATAAGAATTATAATTCACCAGCTTTTTTCGGCTGCTTTTTGAACCTGTCGATATTTTTTTGATTATGCGATCTTTAAAGTTTGTCAGGCTTTTTTTCAAGTTTGAAGCATTGCCATCAAGTTCTGCATCCTTCCATTCGTTAATTAATTCGTCTGCTTTTGTGATTTTATTTTTTTGAACGAATTGTAAAAGATCTTTGTAACTTTTGCAATCGGCGCATTGCGTTTGTTTTGCCTCCTTGAACGTTACTTTATCAGAAGCTAAAAATTCAACACTGGCTTTTACAATCTGAAACTTTGCATCTTCAATTTGTTTACCTCCTCCTGTTTGCGCCTTTACTGTTACGTTTAAAAGCAGGAACAATAATGAAATAACAGACTTCTTCATTAAGCAACTGGTTTGATTTCCGTTATACTTTTTGAAAGGCGGTACAGGGCATCCTTCAAGGCAAAGAAAAACAGTGATTCTGAAATCTCATTTTCGCCTTCCTGTTTGTGCAGATCCTGTAAAACTTTCCGGTAACTATCATAGATCAAACCTTCACCATTAAAAATATTATGGTTCCACTGCAAAAGTCGCAACGATTCTTTCAAACCGTTGATCTTAAAGTCTTTCAGGAATTTAGAGATATCGGAATTACTCAATGTTTTTTCCAAAAACTCATTAAGATTATTAAGCACCGCAACGTTCAGCGTACTATCGATTTCAAAAGTATCGGAAATATTAAACTTGCCAGCACCGGTTGAAAGCTTTAATTCCAGTTCCGAATTCGTCTTCGGATCAAAACCCGGATGTATGAAATCCATGTTTTTTCTATACTTTTCTTTCTCATCTTCCGAAGCCAGAGCGTACAATATTGAACCATTGGCTGTGATTTCTTTTGGATTTGAATTCAGGTGAATTTTAAATCCGGATTGCAGCGTTTTGGTCGTGTAAGCATTGATCAACAATCGGGTAAAATCTTCCAGATCACGTTCATCGCCACCACAAAGCAGTTTTATATACTGACTTCCCTTTCCGGTAAATGACAAATATCTCGGCAAAGGATAATCCTTAATTTCGATTAATTGTACCAAATGGAAAATAATAGCACTGTAATGCAAATAAGGAATGATCAGCAGATCCGGATTTCCGATCGTGATCGAATCACTGAATTTGAAATCGTCATACCGGAACAGCAAGCTTACCAAATCGTCCGCGCTGAGGTTAGTATCGTCCTTAACCTTGTTGAAATATTTTATCTCATTCGGACTGATATTATTCTTCTTTTGATAACCCAGATAATTCCTGATAAAACCATTGTCTTTCAGCTTATTACGGTATCCATTCCCCCAAATATCACTACCCGCAAAACGGAAGGAAGTTGTTAAATATTTGTCAATCCGGTTCCCTGAAGACTCCATGAACATCATCACATCGGTAGTTCCACCGCCGATATCCACATTTACCACATTGGCGGTATCCTGAATATCTGTATCCGATTTTGTAAGGAAGAAATAAGGCGCTACTGATTCCGGAATCGGATCAAGCAATTTGGACCCTGAATTTTTGAAAACGTCCTTAAAAGCACCATCCAACACTTTTCTCAGCTCCGACTTAATCCCACGCTCCATACTCAACGGGACAGACCAGACCACTTTCAGATCAGCCGGATTACCATAATTCAGGATTATTTTCGCTCTGATTTGAAGCAACAGTTGTTTCAAAAAAGCACTTACCCGGCTTTTATTTGAATCATTATTATCGTTTTCCAACAACCATTTCAAATTGGTAGTATAATTCACATTACTTGCCTGAACTTCCTCCTGGTCAATGTAATAACCAATATTGATATGACTGAATAAAGACTTGTTCTGGATATTATTAAAGGAAACAATCTCACAAGTTGCCGTTTTAAACGGGTAGGAAATATTTTGTCCGGCTCCCAAAACAGGCGGTAAAAACTCTCTCCTTAATGTCAAATCCATCCAACCGGAATTACCGTAAGAGTCGAATTTGTTTCCTCCCGATTCATTCCTGCCCGGCGCATTTAGCAAAACCATTTGTTGGTCAGGTTCGCCGATATCAAACGGTTTCGGCAAAGCTTCACCGTTTTGCATGTAGGCAATGTGCGTATTTGAAGTACCAAAATCGATGGCAAATGTAAACGCTTTAGTAAGGTTGTCTTTGTTAAAGGTTTTTGTTTCGAAATTTGGGATAATTAATCCGCCGGAATCAATGCCGTTTGGGTCCGAATAGGCAAGCTGGATATAATCAAAAGCCTCTTTTATCTTGTAAAACCGTGACGTTGAACCTGAATTCCCTGCATTGATGTCAGACCAGTTTGACCGCTCATCAACAGTTGCATTAAGATTCGTCGAGTCGGAAGCAAAGTTTTTGAAAGAATAAAATTCCAATGTTTTCAGCGTCATTCTTTCATTCCTTTCCGCCAGCAAAACCGTATAATCATTCAGATCCTTTAATCTCGGATCGGAGTCATTGATCTGGTAAAACGGGAAAATTCCTAAATCGGACCGGTACTCAACAATGGATTTTCCTTTCTCATACTTCCTCGAAAAAACGATTTCAGAAACTCCTTTTCGGTTTTTTACGGGTATTTTAAGATTCGCTGTAACCTGTCCGTCATTCACTTCGATAGACAAATTATTTTTCAAATCGGCCAGGCTGAAAAAGTTAAAATATTCCTTTCTGATCGGCAGCAAATATTTAAAATCTCCTCCAAAACCAGTATAAAACTTTCCTCTGTTGATGTTAAACGGCATTTCTACCAAGGCATCTTCAAGAAAATCATCAATGGTAAGAAAAGGATAAGTTACCGTGGTAAGCGCATTTCCTTGCGGCAATTTTCTTTCAAAAAGAGGAACACCTCTGTGATAAAAATCCTTGATCCGGGTGGAAGAATTCCAGGCGATATTTTTCTCCATGTAATCTCCCGGAATATTCATTCCATCAACCAAAACTAACGGCGGCTCTACAAGCTGCTGCTCGTTTTTATCATTATACTGGTCCTTATATTTTGACTCCGTTGCCCGGATAATAAAGTCGCTGACCGATTTTATCTTTTCTTTTTCTTTTTCCTCTTTTTGATGAAAGAAGAAAAGACCGTTGACAGTCAAAAACTTACCATCAACATTTGTTTTTATCTTGCTGTAATCGTCATCCATCAGGCTTGTGCCTGACTGCTGATAATCAGGAAACTGATGTCTGAAATCAGGGAAATAGCGATCTACCGTTTTGTTCAGATACTTCCGAAATCCATCCGCTTTGGCAAATGCCGGTTTGAATTGGAGAGAAAGTTTATAAATATATTCAACAAATTCCTGGTCTCTTTTGAACAGCGGACGATAATCATTACTGAAAAACAACTTGCCGTCAGAACTTTGAGGAATTGTTTTGATATCATTATTTTTGATATACCTCGCCCAGTTTGGCGTCGTAAAAAACAACGAGAGCGGCGAAGTTCCACCCAATAATTTATTCTCATAAAATATCAGGAACAGACTGTCCATATCCGAAAATCTGCCACTGTCTTTGTCGTTAAAAATCTGTTCAAGTGATTTTGCCAGCAAATTGTGCGGATGATTTTGACCCTTTTCTTTCAGTCGGCCAATGTTTTCCTGAACTTTCCATTCTTTAAACCATATCTTTTTACCAGAACCAATTTCAGAATTTTTCGAATTAAATAATAGCTGGAATACATCCAGACAATCGGAAACCAATTGATGATAGATTGTATTTCCATCCAGATTCCCACGATCCGAAGCAACAATTTGGAAGGCAGTATCAAAAAGTTCGAGCCGCGCCATAGGCGAAGGAATGGACGTTCCCGCTTTGGAAGCTCCCCTCCCAAAAGCTATATTTTCCGGATCAAAACTGGCAGGATCTATTCCCGTGCTTTGGCTCCAATCCTGTATTTCGTTTGGGTTATAACCCGGATATTTTCTAAATATGTATGAAGACATGGCGTAAGATTTAGATCATGGATGGAAGTGCTTCCAGTTTTTTGTAGCATTCCATAGCAATACGGTTGAGCAGTTTAAAGAAACGTTTGTCCTGATCCGGGATACTTTTCTTCAATTCATCTTCCAGTTTTCCAAGTTCGGTTTTCAAAAATGCTTCTGAAATTCCCGGCTTGGTCACGATTCCAAGCACCTTTTTGACCTCAATAGGTTTTTCCCGCACCAACGCATTCAAATCCTGAGTTAAATTAAAGGGCTGAAAAGTCCGCTCATTCCCCGACATTTCCACGAGCCAGTTTTTGTAATGAACTGAAAAGAAAGCCGTCAGATTTTGGTAGAGCTCGTTGTTACTGTATTTATCGCCCAGGCCTAATTCTTTGTAAAAGGCCTCATTGCGCATTTCCGGAATTGTTTCCAGATAGATTTTCATGGCGTACGTCAACAGCGTCAGCGGCTCCATAACCGTTTTGGCAGTATTTGGATAAAAATGGCGAATATCGATCACCTGATCTTCTTTTTTTATTCCAAAATCAAAGTATTGCGTCTGACCTTTTGAAGCAAAATTTCCATCCGGTTTATTCACAAAATCGATGATGGCCGTCGCTCCAATTAATTCTATTAAATGAGCGCTGTTTTTCTGTTCAATACCACCTTGTTTGTTTTCGTATTGTTTTAGCGGTCGGTCCCAAAGCTGATAAAAACAGTTGATTTTGCCATTCAGATATTTTAGGTAATAAGAAAGCGCTGCTTCGGTTTTGGAATTAAACATATCCGAGTTGATAGCACTTTTACTATCATCGGTAACATTGAAATAAGGCATTACGGTAAGTGCGCCATATTTATTTCCACGCAGTTTTTCTTCCTGTTGCAGCAATTTCACCAGCTGCGGAAATCCGGAAGAACCTGTTCCCCCGAAAATTGAACTGACAATAAATATCCTGTCATTTTCGCCAATACTCTTCAATACAAACTTGAATTCTTTTGTATTGGATAGATTGTTAAAAACAACAGAACCGATGTTTGGATTGCCTTTAAAACCCTGATTCAGTTTCAGATTAAGCTCTGTATTCGGATCGTCGTGACTGGAATTATCGTAAAGCGCTTCCAGCAAATCCATATTGATATCACCTACAAGCTCGCCTTTCGGGTCAAGATATTCGATGAACGACTTTTCAAGATTTTCAAATTGAAGCTGAAATGAATCATCCAGGCCTTCTGAATAGTCGTTTTCAGGCGTGATAGAACTCAACGTATTCAGGTTAGCATTGAAGAAACCATCTCGAATTTCTTCGGTGTTGCTATAACCGTTTGAGCGTATATACTTATAGGTTTTAAGCGCTGCCAGTGCCCGGCTCGTATCAGCATTATCAGCATCCACATCGATGATGATGGGGATTATTTTATTGGTATCATTGAGTTTTGTACCTGCGGCCAGCAGCATTGTCAGCGAGCGAACGATCCTCGCCCCTGTTCCACCAATTCCAAAAACAAAAGTATTTCTTGTAGGCATAATCTGTGCTAAATCGACGGGTTAAAAGGGAGTGCGTTTGGCGAAAATCGAGAATCTTTTCAACAGGATTGAAAACAGGATATAGTAAATAAACGCATAGAGCGTGTTGACCATTGCGAAAGTGTAGAAGAAAGAATTCTCGTCCTCCTCCGTTACCGTCTGCGCATGGTTGTAGGCAAAGCCAAATGCGATGATCAACAAAATAACCATTGTGATGACCCAGTGCACTGTTTTATCCCAAACAGGCCTGCTCCGGCCCAAAATAATGTAAAATACAAGTGTGAAAACAAAGGCAAAAACCAGGGTAAACAAACCTACAAAAGGATAAATGTCTGTTGCAAAAATGGGATCCGGATTTTGGCCGCAAAGCAGCTCATAAAGAAATTCAAACATGGAAGCTATTTTTTTACAGGTATTGAAATGTGAATAAAGTTGTCATTTGAATTTTCATAAGCCTCACGAACCCCATCGATCAGGTGTTCAAACGCAAAGGTTTTCCCTGGAATGGAATCCAGAACCCTGTCGTCCATCGTCGACATTGCCTTGTATCCGTTATCATAAACGAGCGGAAGTTTCAGTTCAATATTTCCTTTGTCTTTGTAGATATCAGAAACTTCAATAACGATCACGTGCGTATTTTTTTCCAGAAACTCCTTTTCTCTTGGTTTCAATTTCGACTTATCCAGATCGTCGGTCAATAGAATATTTTTGATCTTGAAGTCAAGATTTCCGGAGGATGTTTTCAAATGTTTGTTCAAGTACTCCGGAGCACTGATCGAGTTTGGAAGCGCGGACAAATCTACTGCAATTGCAAAGGCGGAAGGTTTCTTTTTAGTTGCTTCCAGGTCAGAAATTCCTTTGTCCTCTGCTTTCCAGTTTCCTGCTCTTTCGTAAGTATAAAATGTTTCAAAATCTTCAATTGTTTTATCAAACAATCCAAAGTTGAGATCCAGCACTGGTTTGAAATTGTTCAGATCAGCCAGTTTTCTATTGAATTTACCAACAAGTTCCTTGTTACCGATAACCCATAGATAATAAGGTCTCTCCTGCCCGTCCAGCTTCAATTTCGCATTTTGATAGGTATAATAGTTACCATAAAAAGCTGAGTTAAACCCGTAAAGTGAAGCCGAAATATTATCTCTTTTTAATTTCAAAAAAGTAGATTTCACCAAAGCCTTTAATTCTCCCGGTGCCTTTTGTTTGTTAATTTCAGAATTGGTTTTGATTACATTATCGGGATAGGATAAAATGCAATCGGATACGAAAAGCGAAATGTCGTTCGAATCCGTTTTACTGGCGATCATTTCCAGAATTTTATGCATTTCCGAGCTTTTCTCGTTAGCGACTTTTGTCGTGGAAATTTCGCGAATGAAATCTTTGGTAGATCCCGAATAAGGTGTCAGAGAATCAGCGACATAATAAAGTTTAAGAGGCGCCTTACCAAAAGATTCCTTTCCTTCAATATCCACTAAAAGATTTGGAATCACCTTGACAAAATCAGTTGAGCCATTAAAATAACCGGCCATACTACCAGAGGTTTCCATGAAAAAGTTAACCTTGCCAACTTGCTTCTCAGGTTCTTTTTCTTCTTTATGCTCTTTTTTAGAGCAGCCAAATGTGACGATTAGTAAAGCAAACAAATAAAAATATTTCTTCATCGATTATAATATTGTATTGAGGCTAATTGGTTACCAATATAGAAATATTTGTTGGTTGCAGCCTACATTTCTTCCTTAGAATACCTTCCAGGCAAATAAATAGACTTTTCGCAACGAATTTTCAGAATTAGTACGAACGGAAACGCTGATTATTTCAACAAACCCCCAAAGACATATCCAATTTCTCCTGAATCCAGCGCCTGAACTTTCACCCAGCCTTTGACCGATTTCAATTTTATCAATAAATCTCCGTGATTAAGCGTTTGAAGAATACTGGATTTCGTATTGGATTGTTCCCGTAAATGGGCAGAGGAAGCCGTTATACGCACAAAATCCGCATTTTCTGGAATATCCAGGGTGAAAGATTCTTTTTCTGCCGGTATCGTTGGCGTATCATAAATTGATTGGGAGTTTTCAGCCAATTCCTTTTTATTCGTTAGTAAAGAACTGGATTTTACACTTGATTCCTTTTCCTCTTCCGTAGAAAAGGATTCAGGTTCGGGCTGATCAAGGTTTGTAGATACTTTGGTAGAAGAATATTTCCTGGCTGATGATTTTCGTAAATAATAGCGCTTTAGAGAAGGAGTCCGTGAATCAAATGAATGAACAGGGTTTGAAGAAACTGAACTTTCTGACCGGTTTCTTCTCGAAGGAGCACTTCTTCTTACAACGGCGCGAGGTGTGTAACAAACACCGCAGGTGCCAGAACCCTTGCAATATGCGCATCTGGCGCAATTGGTGCAGATTCTACAATGGTCACTGCCTTCACATCTTTCAAATAAATGATGAAAATCAAAAACATTGACTTCAAATAAGGCAAAAGCGGACAAAGCGATGCCCAGGAAAGATAATACTACAAATTTTTTCACAACGAGGAAGATATTCGCTCAATGTAAATACATTTATAGGATATAGAATTTTTATAAGATTAAATAACTGAATTAGTTATTTAACGGCAACATTTTTTTGTGATTACAAAAAAATCGTCCTGAAAACCCGACATATATTTGCGGTTTTCAGGACGATCGACTTTATCAATTTAAAACTTAATCTCCTGAACCAGATACGTTTCTGAATTATCACCATTGATCTTCACCTCAGCTTTCAACGGTTTTGCCTTCCAGTCAATCGTGATCAGGCCGTAGTTCAGCTTTGCTATCATTTCGCCCACGCGATATTTGTTTGGTTCTTCATGCGGTTTTGAAACGTGTGTTAGTCCGCTGCTTGTCACATCATAAAGATCATAATTCAGACCCGGCACTTTTACTTTTGAAATTTCAGCAATATGTCTGTCGCCGCTGATCATTATAGCGCCTTTTGGTTTTGTTTTTCCAATCAAGTCCAGAAAGCGTTTCCGGGCTGTCGGGAAGTTTGCCCATTTTTCATAGGGATGTTCATCGACGATAAACTGAACACCGCAACCAATGATATGTACATCCGCATTTGAATTTGTCAGCTGTTTTTCCAGCCAGGCCCATTGTGCCTCACCCAACATATCGCCTGACGGATTTGGAATATTATCTTTTCCATCTTTCATCAAAGGATCGCGAAAATAACGGCCGTCGAGCAAAATCACCTTGACACGCTCACCCTTAGGGCCGTAAGTATTTGAGGAATAACCGCCTTCCTGCGTACGCAACGGACTGGCAGCGGGCACGTCCAGAAAATCAAGCATAAGCTGCTGACTTTCCTTTCTTTTCGGATATTCTTTTCCGCCGTCATTTACCCCATAATCATGATCATCCCACACGCCTATTATTTTTGTCTGGCTGCGAAGCTGCTGGTATATAAGATTTGATTTTTGCTTGTCATATTTCGCTTTCAATGTATCCATACTTTCGGAATCGCCATAAATATTGTCGCCCAGCCAAATCCAGACATCCGGTTTTTGGGCTACGATATCATCCCAAAGTGGCTGTGGACGTTTTTGATCGCTGCATGAACCGAAAGCGATGGTAGTAATTTTGTCGTTATTTGTTGATGAAGTATTCCCAACTTTCGAGGTCTGGCATCCTGAAATTGCCAGTGTTACAAGGAAACAGGAAGTAATAAATTTTTTCATAAGGTGATTTTATAATTGCGACTGCAAAAATAGCAAATCCTGATACGCTCCTGACATCTTCACAATTTGTTCATATTTGCCATCCTCGTAATTTCGCTGAACGCTTGATTCCGGGATTCAAATCTTAACTTTACCAATCCAAACAATTAAAAACGCATTTCATGAGCGCAATCAAGGATATTTATTCACCAGCCTTTTACAACCAATTTGCTGATATATTGAAACAAGCTATTCCTGATTTTGAAAAAAAAGAGTTCATCAAACAAATTTTCGTCGAAGAATTCAAGGCCATGGAATGGAAAGAACGGATGAAACATACCACCCGGGTTTTCCATGTTTTTCTTCCAGAAGACTACCCGAAAGCGACCAAGCTCATTAAAAAAATCATTACAATACTAAGGAAAGAAAATATCGGTGGTGGTTTGGAATACATTTTCTTCGCGGATTATGTAGAAACCTACGGGCTTGATGATTTCAAAACCTCTGTAAAACCACTCGAATTTATTACGCAATTCATAAGCTGTGAATTTGGTGTGCGGCCTTTTATTTTGAAGTATGGCGATAAGATGATTGATCAGATGGTGATTTGGTCAAAACACGAAAATGTGCAAGTAAGGCGTTTTGCAAGCGAAGGAAGCCGGCCGAGATTACCCTGGGCTATGGCGATTCCGGCATTAAAAAAAGATCCGTCACCTTTGTTTCCTATTCTGGAAAATCTCAAAAATGATCCATCGGAATATGTAAGAAGAAGCGTCGCGAACAACCTGAACGATATCGCCAAAGATCATCCGGATGTTGTGCTTTCGATTGCAAAGAAATGGAGAGGCGGCAGCAAAGAAACCGAGGCGATCATCAAACACGGCAGCCGGACTTTGTTAAAACAAGGCCACGCAGAGATTTTGGAAGTGTATGGTTTGGATGGAAAAAACATTGCGGTAACCAATCTGAAAATTGCTACGCCGGAAGTAAAAATCGGTGATAGCCTAGAATTTTCTTTCACAATTACCAACGAAAATGATAGCAAAAGAATGGTGCGGCTGGAATCTGGCATTTACTATCAAAAATCCAAAGGACATCTGGCCAGAAAAGTATTCAAGATCAGTGAGAAGGACTACGAAGCCGGTGCAAAAGTCAATATTTTCCGAAAACAATCTTTCAAACTGATTACCACGCGAACGTTTTATCCGGGACTTCATCAACTTTCAATTATTGTGAATGGAGAAGAAAAGGTGAATCAGGATTTTAAGATTACAAATTGATTAAAAAGAATTACAATAAATGATTGATTAGTTTGATCTTCTTCCAGGATTGATCTGGTTGTTTTTTGAAAATGATGGTGGTCAGACCAAAAATGCCCGAATCATATGGCGGCCCATCATCCGGGGAGACGTAAGGCTGATCATCATTATCAAATGTTTCGAAAAAAATAAAAGCGTAATTTCCGCCCGTGGTAAAAACAGGCTCGGAAGTCATGACATAAAACCGCTTTATATCTTTACCTGAATTTACGGTGGAGTAATTTTTACCTTTCAAGCTGATTTTCTTTGACTCCATTGCTCCGGCTCTTTTCCGTAAAGCAACCCGCTCTTTTGCCGAAAACAATCGGTAAATCACCGGATCCCGGTAAAGATAATCGGGATCGTAACTTTCATGTACCTCTCCCGGCTGCGTCATGATTTCCAAAAGCGTTTCATCTCCCGTCCACCCCGACCAAAATATATTCGCCGGCCAACTTAGCGTACTATCTATTACAAAAATATACTCCGGCTGTTTGTTCTCCATTTCACTCATGATAGTGAAGTTGGATGGATCGGCGAAGGTTTGGTGGTAGATTTTTTGGGTTGGGGTTTGGGCTTGGAGGTGTAGGGTTTGGATTACCAGGAAAATTAACAAGGCTACTTTCATAATGTTGCTATGTTGAAATCCTCTCTTCTGAATTTGTAAATCAGAGGCTGTTTCCATTATAATATGCGTTAAAAAGCAAGACTTAATTTCGATACGGTCCAAGCTGGATTCCTTTTACATCTTTTAAATAAGCTATATAACCAGTACTCACAACCAGAACTAGAATGACTGCTAAAAGACAAAAAGGAAGTATCATTTTAAATTTTTCACTGAACGACTTTTGTTTAAAAGGAATCAGTGATATCAGTCCGGCAGGTATCAATCCAAATAAGGCAGTAGTTACTATGTTACCGGCTATTTCGATCAAAAAAATTATTTTATCGTCAACATTAGTCTCGTTGTGAACTTTGAAATACTTAAGCTCTATCACAAAATGTATTAAAACTAATAACGCAATCGCAATCCAGATTATCTTTATTTTCATTCCTATAAATTGAGGTTAGCCATTAAGGATACATAACCGAGTTTGTCAATTTATCAATAACTTCTTTATATCTATTGGCAATATTCTTTTTTTTTGAACCGATTAAAGTACGTGGGTGCTTTGTTTGAAAGGTAAGCTCAGGAAGAGAACCATCGCCAACAGAAAATTTTGTCAAAAATCCTTCCGAAATAATAACCTCCCTTTTAGGATTAAATACAGTATCAATCCAGCAATCATACTTCGTTCCGGTAAGGAAAACTACGATATCCGGTTTCAAAATTGAAACCTCCTCTTTCAACAGATGAAATCCCGCTGGGTTGTCTTTTTGCAGTTTGAAATCTGGCGTGGTACTGCCGCAATCAAATTTGGAAATATTTGTCCATAGAAATCCGTTGGTTTTTCTTGTGACCTCTAAATTTGCCTTGTTCAAGTTATGAAAAAGCGTTCTCGAAAAATTCCAGAATGGACTGGTTAAATATCTTAAACGGCTGCCATCTTTGTAATCAGCAGATTTGCCCAGGTTAAAATTCAAATACTTTGTCTGTAACTCCTGTAAAGTAGGTTTCAAATTCATCTGTTCCCAACTATGTGTTTCCTGGCCTACAAATAGAATTTTCCTTTCCATTTTTTCGTAGTCGCTGAAAACGTTCATAAGCAACGGTGCGGAGACACCGTCATCCCAAGATTCAGGCTGACTATAAATGCCGTTAAGGTAAGTCTGGTAAATTTCTTGAAGTTGTTGGTTGAGGGTTTTCATATTTTATGATTGTATGCATAAGTATAGTCACCATCATCCGTTTCCGTCAGAATGCCCGCCCTTATATCCTTATAATAAATGGCAGCTTGTCTCATGAATCCATTTTACCTTTTGTCAGGGATAATTCTTTATTACTAACCGGCACCAGCGTATGTCCAAACATCGCCAAAACCTGATTTACCTTTTCCAGATTGAGATTTTCTTTCCCCTGCTCAATTTTCCTGACCACCGTAAGCGCAACGCCTGCACGTTCAGCAAAGGCTTCCTGTGTGAGGTTTACCTCTTTTCGCTTCGCCTTAACAAATTCGGATAGTGGTTTCATTATATGCTTTTGCATCGATTATATACAAAAATATATGAATTATATGTTATTGCATATAGAAATAAGATATTTGATTGAATTATATTTAATAGCATATAATTCGAGCATTTCTTAAAGTTTCAATCCTTCAAAACCAAAGTCCAAACCTGCTTTAAAGGAATTTCAGCTTTTAGATCCTCATTTAGCCTGGAATAATTTTCGAGTAACTCGGATATTATTTCTTTCTGTCCCCAAAATCGTACCTTAAAGAATTTATCACGTTCTTCCTTTTTTACAGTCTGTTTAAAACCACCCCACGAAACTAATATCCCTTGCTCGGCATGTACATTAGTCATCACTCCAACAAGTTGATCCAAAGTCGGGCGGTCTACTACCACATTTCCACTTTTAACCTGTATACAAATTCTGGGAGAACCAAAACCATAGGGTTCCGGAGCTGCCAAAAGATCAACACCGTTGTCAGGGCCTTCCGGTGACCGATAAACAGTAAAACCCTTGGCTTTTAAAATGCCTTCAATGATTCTGGGAAGACCATGACCGGCGAAACGTCGTTCAATAAATTCAGCAATCTGGTCGTTAGCAGTTTCTTCGAGATTTATAATTCCAGACTCGATCATAACCTCAGAGTCATTGGGAATATTACCTGTGCTAATGGTTGTTGAATGAGATCCTCTCCATCCATTTTTAGATAGCGCAATTATTCTATCCTCTGCATTATTTCTGCTTATACGACAAATGGTCAAAAAAGCTCCAAAAGAATTCAAAATATCTTGATCGAATGCCGTTCTGGGAACACCCCGTGCAAACCAGTTTACCCCCAAACTATGGTAATAGGGATTTTTTCCTTTGCCATCATACACATAAGGGCCGGTAACTTTACCAAAATGAACTGTACGCTCGAACTTGCTGGGTAAAATAACCCAGTCCTCTTTTTGAATCGATTTTGCAAATGCCCAAATTTGATTCGACCAGTTTCTTATAGTATTAGGATTTTGGCCACTGTAAATCCCATTTAGATTCTCAATTAGGTTGTCACTAGTTTCGACCTTTTCTAAATTCACTTTAAGCCCATCCCAGGTAAGATAGACTTTATCTTCATTTAAAAACTTCTGTTCATATTCTCCGGATTTCCCGGCACGCACAAGCCAAAGAGCCATATTTCTTTTAATTTATTTTTTTACTATGCTCTTAACTCATTATAAACCCTTTTCAGCATATAGTCTCTTACTACTTTGCCGAACTCCTTATGATCCATAACCTTCGTGAAAAGGTCACCATTTTGATCAAACCTTTTTATCCATGCATCGATATGAAGTTCATCAAACGCATAAGCAAAATTGTCCATTGAGTTAGTTCTGGCCTGCAAGGCCAATTTGTCATTCGTTTTCATTTCTGCAACTATCTGATCAAAAAATAGTTTATCCGCATCATTAAACTCTGTGTGAAACCGTTTGTTCAACACATCAATAATCTCAGACAATGCCGCCTTCTCTTCTTTGCTCATTCTGATTCCCGACACATTTCCTCCGTCCAGACCGTATTCGGGCTGGTCTTCCATTAAAATATTTACCTGACCGATATGCTGTAAACGATAGTATTCCAGTGAAACTTCATCGCCAAGCTGAAATCTGTCTTTGCTGTTTTTGGGGAGCGTTTTAAGTAAAAACTTGCCATAAGTAAACAGCTTTTCGAGATCAATATCCGAGAAAGGCATGATCTGGCTCAGGAAAGAATATAATCTGGTAAAAGATTGTAAGGCATGTTTGAAATTTTCCTGTGAAGCTGCTTCGCTGTTTTCAATTGTCGCTGTTTCGGGCAAAGCTTTGAAACGATCACAAGCGGGATTAACAAAGGCATATAATTTCTTTTGTTCACTCTCCGATAACTTTTTTCTTGATTTGAAAAATACATTGCAAAAATTATCAACCTCGGTCTGCCAGATGATCTGCGCTTTTTCAAGCTCGTTTTTTAAATCATACAAATGGTTGGGATCAGTAGCGGAATCAACAGTTGTCAGTTCGTAGTATGGTTGAAATGAAGCCAGAATATCATCCGTTTCGTTAGCAAAGTCGAGCACGAAGGTATCATCCTTTCCGGCTGCCATGCGATTCAGCCTCGACAAAGTTTGTACTGCTTTTACGCCCGACAGCTTTTTATCCACATACATAGTATGCAGCAGTGGCTGATCAAAACCTGTTTGGTATTTATCTGCAACCAGCAAAATCTGGTATTCGTCTGTTCCAAACTTTTTAGGCAATTCATTTTCCTTAAATCCGTTTAATTCTACTTCGGTAACGCCATTGGGATATTCATCATAAACCACTTTTCCAGAAAAAGCAACGATCGTTTTTATATCGGTGTAATGCTGCTCGCGAATGTATTTATCGAATTCTTCCTTGTAACGAACCGCATGAAGTCTTGATCCGGTAACAACCATTGCTTTGGCTTTCCCTCCGATTTTTTTGGCAACAATTTGCCTGAAATGTTCGACGATCACTTCCGTTTTCTGAGACAGATTATGCGGATGCAGACTTAGAAACCGTGCAATGGCTCTTGCTCCCTGTTTTTTGTTGATGTCAGGATCGTCTTCTATTTGTTTAGAAAGCTTGAAATAGGTTTTGTAAGTCGTGTAATTTTTCAAAACATCCAGAATGAAACCTTCCTCAATGGCCTGTTTCATAGAGTAAACATGGAACGGACGTGGTTTTCCATCTAATGAAACTGTTCCGAAAACTTCTATCGTTTTGGGTTTTGGCGTGGCCGTAAATCCAAAGAAACTCAGGTTGGTTTGTTTGCCGCGGGCTTGCATGGATTTCCTGATCTCATCTTCTGCATCTTCATCCAGGCCAGAATAACTTTCGTCTTTTTCAGCTTGTTCGAGCGTTTTGTCCGACAATACCTCCTTCATTTTCTTGGTCGCTTCTCCGCCCTGTGACGAGTGCGCTTCGTCGATAATTACGGCATATTTCCGGTTGGGCATTTCGCCGACTTTATCCAGAATAAAAGGAAACTTCTGTAACGTCGTGATGATGATATGTGAGCCCGAACTGATGGCGTCGGCCAGTTGCTGCGAATCTTTATCAATTTTTTGGACAACGCCTTCTTTATGATCAAACTGATAGATTGTATTTTGCAGCTGATTATCCAGTACTTTCCGATCGGTGATGACGATGACTGAATCAAAAATGCGCTCATTGGCGGCATTATGCAAACTCGACAAACGATAAGAAAGCCAGGCGATGGAGTTCGATTTTCCCGAACCTGCCGAATGCTGGATCAGATAATTTTTTCCGGCACCATTTTCACGCGCGTCCCTTGTCAGTTTTCGAACTACTTCCATCTGGTGGAAACGTGGAAAAATAATCGTTTCCTTTATTTTTTTGACACCATTCAATTCATACTCGTCAGAACTGATGTGCATAAATTTACCGATGATATCCATGAAGCTATCCTTCACCCAAACTTTTTCCCACAAATAGGACGTCCGGTAACCGTCCGGATTGAGCGGATTTCCGGCTCCGTTATTATGGCCGAGATTGAAAGGAAGATAACGTGTATTTTTCCCGGCCAGTTTGGTTGTCATGTAACATTCGTCCGCATCTACGGCAAAATGAACAAGACTTCTTTTTTTGAATTGAAAAATCGGTTCGGATGGCTCGCGGTCATACACATACTGATTTTGTGCATCCTGATTATTTTGTCCGGTAAACTGGTTTTTCAATTCTATGGTCGCAATCGGAAGTCCGTTCAGCGACAAGACCATATCCAGGGAATTCCTGCCTTGCCGCTCGTAATACAACTGGCGCGTTACGGTAAGCTGTTTGAGTTTATATAATTCCTGCGACTGGGCATTAAGCGTACTCTCCGGTTTGAAATATGCCATTTTAAATTTCACACCATAATCCGTAAAACCATTTCGTACCACATCCAGGGTTCCCCGCAGATCCAGTTCTTTAAGCAAACGGGTCAGGACTTTTTGCTGCACATCCGCTTTATGGATGTTGCTAATTTTCTCCCATTCTTTGGGCTGGGATTCTTGCAGAAAAGTAAAAACATGAGCCGGAAACAAGCCAAGCTCTGCATTAAAATCATTGGAATGACCTTTTATATAACCTCCGTTTTGTAACAATTCTGCTTCAATGGCGGCTTCGAAGGTACGTTCAGTATGGATAGACATGAATCAAATTTTCAGGAAAAAGGGAGGTTGTTTAAAAAAATGACCCGTTAGCAGATCTTACGGTATGCAAAACGGGTACTGTTATCCCAAATAAGAGAATTAATATTATTTAATCAAAATTTAGTTACATAGATACTAAGATGATTAAATAGTGCCTGCCATTATTTTTTCTTTTTTAAAGACTCAATGTCGGCTATGTCCTGGGCTCTGTTACTAGCTTTTTTATTCTCAATCAATTGACTCAGACCGATGAACGCTACTTCAAGCTTATCAATTTGAATCATCTTTTTTTGTAAAAAAGCCTCATTGAAAGTAACTCCGTCAATGGAGGTTAGTATATCAATTCTTAATGGAGGATAACCAATCTGGTTAATTATATTTTCCTTTAAAAAATCTTCCCTACTAAACATGAGTGAAGAAAAACCAAACTCGGCTAAAACCGTTAACATTTTTTCAGCGTTTGATTGTGAAATATTTATCCAGATCTCCTGTGTACCGGGGCCTTCCATGAAAAGCCATAGCGTAACCTCCTACAATCAGATATTCTACGTTATGTTTGTTGAGAAGGGATATGAAATCTTCAAAGTCTGGTTCAAGTGTCATTATTTCATCGTTTTCTTGAAAACCAGACTCTTATCCATTCGTTGAAAAGGTTTCAGGTTTTGATTTACCAGATAGGTAACCGCAGACAGGCGTTCAATGGCGGTTTTATTCATCCAATAGTCAAAATCATCAGTAGCCTGGTTACTTGATTTAAGATCAGTTTGACTACGAACCATTGCCATTTCCCTTCCCATATTCTATTGATTTGTTTTAATTCAAATATACGAAATTATCTCTGAATCGTGGAGTAGCACAACCTAAGACCCGGAGATTCGCAGACAGTTCGATTTTTGGGCATCTACAATCCTAAATCCGGTAATTTGCCTTTGAACACTTCTTCCGCCTTTTTTCTGATAACCAAAAACTCCTTCTTTGGAATCTTGAAAATGAGGCGTTTTTTATCATAACAGTTTCCGTTGCTCAGATCCAGTTTTTGATTAAGCTCGGCATGGTGCGCGTGTGGATTAGATGGAAATGGATCAGCGTCGTTCTTATGAATGATCCATATAGAACCGTTTACTTTGAAACGAACCTTTTTGTTCATTACAAATTCAGCAGGTATACCTTCATCAGCAACTGCAATTTGCTGTTGCGTTAGCATCGCAAAATCAAAGTTACTAAGTGCTGCTAATGACTGTTCAAAGGAGATATCAATATCCCAAACATCGCCAATCCATTCCATATCCTCGTGATCCGCATACAGCAAAAATAACGCCGTCATTACATCACCATCAGAAACCGATCTTCCATGAAACTGCGTAAGTTCCTTTGACAACTTGTCCTTGAACTGATAAAAATCTTCTATGGACATCTTTGATGTTTATACTACTTTCACTTTCCCCGTAACCACTTCGCTGATTAAGGCTGTTTTGTATTCTTCTAAAAGGGTGATTTCTTGCTCTGCTTTGGAAATAATAGTATCAATTCTATTAAATTCCGTTTTTAGAAACTTAAAAATTAAATTTTGTTCTTCAATCGGAGGTTCAAATATATTGATTGACATAAGAGCTTCCTGGGTTAATTTGGGTTGTGCTGAACCACTTACATATTCTGTATAATCGATTAACTCTAACAATTCGCACAAATATTCTATATTTCCATTTTTAGGTTTAAGAATATGCGCATGATTGTTGACCCAGTATTTTCCTTTTGCTATGAATGCCAATCTTTTTGATCTAGTTAACAAATTGGCGCCATCTTCTCCAATTAGAATAGTTTCTTCATCAAACAAATAATTGTCTACAAAATCTATGACTCCTGATGCTCCGTAGTAATCATAAATTTTATTTTCCATATTGCCTCTTTCTTCTGCATTCAGAGGAACGCGAATTGTGTTTTTGCTATCAAAAATATATTTCAACTTCTTCACTCCCCAATGCGCCGGAATCTCCCCCAACCATTCCACTCCACTATCTTTCATCTCCACATCCGGATCAAGTCCTTTGGTAACGGCCTGGTTAATGATGGCGGTGCGTTCTTCTTTGAGCAGCTCAATCAGGTTTTCTTTTTTGGAGATTAGCGTGTCGAGTTCGGTTGTTTTTTTATCAAGGTAATTGGCGATGGCGGTTTGTTCCATCAATGATGGGAGTGTCAAGCGTAACTCCTTGATCTTTTCAAGATGTAAATTCGTTACCGAAGTTTTTTGACTACTTTCAAATATTTGGCGTTCAACAATATTACTTTGAAAAAAGTAATAGAAAAATGAGTTTGTTAGAGATTCCTCAAACTTAATTAAACAAAGACTAACGAAGATACTAAACTCCCAGTCCCAGTCTATAATTTTCATCAGACCAATTGTTCCATTCTTTGATAATAGTAAATCTCCTTTTTTGGGATTACATCTTTTGCTAAGTTCTTTGTGTTCCTCCAACGGAATTCTTTTTACAGTATCCAGATCAATATTTACCTCATGGATGTCAGAAACTCTTAGAAACGGAACACCATTGACATTGTCAATATACGTTGGAGTAAAATGAGCTCCATCAATTATTTTATTAGTGTGAAATTTTAATTTAGTGACACCCCAATTGTTAGGGATTTTACCAATCCACTCAACCCCCGAATCCTTATATTTTTCGTACTTCTCCATAACTATTCAATTACCTCTTTAATCAATCCCATTGTTTCTGTTTCAAGCGCGAAAATATCGGCACGGATATCGGCCAGGGAACGGAGCGGTTTGTATTGGTAAAAATATTTGGTGAAGTTAATTTCGTAACCCACTTTGGTTTTGGTTTCGTCTACATAGGCGTCCGGTACATGCGGCAGCACTTCGCGTTTCATGTAAGTTTGGATATCTTCTTTCAACGGGATGTTTTCGGTATCACGCAAACTGCTGTCTGCTTTGGGCTTGCCGTTTTTGTCCAGTTTTGGTTTGCCATTTTTGTCGCGTTCCGGTCTTTCCACGGTTACTTTGGCATAACCAAAATCGGTATTGTCAAATATCTTGCAATAATCGCTGGTTGTAAATTCTCCGTACAGTTTGGTAATTTCCTTGATATGATCAGCAGATAATTCATTCCGTTTGTCGCCCAATGATTTGCTCATTTTTTTGGAAAAATCAACGGCATTAATCAGCTGCACTTTTCCTTTTCTGTAATCGGGCTTATGGTTGGAAATGATCCAGATGTAGGTGCTGATGCCGGTGTTGTAAAAAAGCTGGTTTGGCAAAGCCACTACGGCTTCAAGCATATCGTTTTCAATAATCCATTGCCGGATACTGCTTTCATTTTTGGTCGTGCTCGGGCTTCCGGAAAAAAGCGGAGAACCATTAAACACAATCGCCAAACGAGAACCGCCCTCACTAACCGGCTTCATTTTGGACATCAAATGCATTAGGAACAAAAACGACCCGTCGGAAACAGAAGGTAATCCAGCACCAAACCGTCCGCCGTGGCCTTTGCTTTCATGTTCCGCTTTCACGGATTTTTCAATCTTCTGCCATTTCACCCCAAAAGGCGGATTGGTGATCAGGTAATCAAAATGCTCACCGGGCAATTTATCTTCTGAAATACTATTTCCTTTTTTGATATTGGCAGCGCTTTGTCCCTTGATGATCATATCCGATTTACAGATCGCATAAGATTCCGGGTTTAGTTCCTGTCCGAAGACTTCCAGCCGCGCATCCGGATTCAGCTCATTCAGATATTCTTCGGCCACGCTCAACATTCCGCCCGTTCCCGCGCAGCAATCGTAGATCGTTTTTACAATTCCCTTTTTTGTCAGGATTTCCCGGTCGTTCAGGAAAAGCAGGTCAATCATCAGCCGGATCACTTCACGCGGTGTAAAATGTTCTCCGGCCGTTTCATTACTGATCTCCGCAAATTTCCGGATCAGTTCTTCAAACAGATAACCCATTTCCATACTGCTCACCTTATCGGGATGCAAGTCTACTTCCTGAAAACGTTTCACGATCATGAACAACAGGTTATTGTCATCCATTTTGGTAATCTGGTTATCAAATTCAAACTGCTCAATAATTTCACGCGCATCTTCCGAGAAACCGTTGATGTAATTCCTGAGATTGGCCGCGATGTTTTCAGGATCGGCAATCAGTTTATCAAAGGTGTAGGGACTTCTGTTATGGAATTTATAACCCGATACTTTATTCAGCAAAGGATCAACATTTTGCACATTCATCGTTTTGACCTGCTCATATTTTGTCAAAACTTCTTCTTTGGATTTTTCCAGCACACAGTCCAGGCGGCGCAGTACGGTCAGCGGCAATACTACCTTTCCGTAGTCACTTTGTTTGTAATCGCCTCTCAGTAAATCCGCTATGGACCAGATAAAATTTGCAGTCTCTTTAAAATTCTTCATTCGTTTGTATTACGCAGACTTGGATTTGTTTTTACGTAGCAACAAGTAAAGAATTTTTGAGGGATTTCTGCTTAGGTGGATGGTTAAAAACTTTGGGTTAGGTACTACGATATCGGTTTTATATTGGTCGTACCTACGGCACTTTGTTTTTTGGCTTGGCTAACAGCTTTGTTCCCACGGCTAACTTTCTTTTCCCAGGGTTAAAACCCTGCGCGACAAAACTGGTCATGCCTACGGCATTAGGGAATAGTGCCAGAGGCACGGCCAATCTTTTAACGCAGGGCCTCAGCCCTGGAAAGAAGCAAATGTCAAATCAAACCCTCAAAAATATATCTTTCATCATAAACTACTCCAAACTTATCCAGCATTTCTATATACTCTTCTCTGAAAATCTGTTTTCGGTGATGGGCCTCCTGATTTTTAATATATTTCAAAACGCTATCAATATGGGATTTGCTGTAACTGAACGCACCATATCCCTCCTGCCATTCAAATCTGTGCGGCAGTAATTTACTATCATTTATCCATTTGGATGATCTGCCTTTGGCAATTTGCATGACATCTGAAATAGACTGCGATGGCTTCAAACCAAAGAAACAATGCACATGATCCGCCACGCCATTGACAATGATATTCTTACAACCGGTTTCATTGATCAAGTTTCCAATATTCGCAAATAACTCTGACTGCCATTCTTTTCCAATCACAGCATCACGGTATTTAACGGCAAAAACGGCTTGGATGTAGATTTGATGATAAGTGTTTGCCATGAAGTTTGTGGATTTAATGTGCTACAACTATATTTGTAAGACATTATATCCTTAGTCATGTCACATCAACGGATTAAAATCCGCTATAACACAGCCTCTGGCACCAGGCTATATCCTAAGTGCCGTAGGCATGGCCAATCTTGTTGCGCAGGGTTTTAACCCTGGGGTTTGGTATTAGGGTTTGGTCTGGGGTTTAGCCCTGGTATTTTCAGCCATTAAATTCTATTCCTTAATATTCCAAGCCTTCTCCACCATCCCCGCAATCACCTCATACCCTTTATCCGAAGGATGCAAACCATCATAAGTCATATTTATAGCCTCAACCGGATACGGATATTCATCATTCACGGCATCGTAGGGAACGGCCGTATAGGCAGGATATCCGTAATTTTCGTATTTGCCCGTTTGCGGATCTTTCAGTCTTTTGAAGTTCACCACATTATCCAGCGTAATGCCGCTATCGTGGTATAAATCCACAACAGGAAACTTTTCCAGTTTCCCTATCTCGACTATCGCATTGACGAACTGTTCCAGTTCCTGCTTATTTTTTTTCCTGTACGAGCCGTAAGCATTGTTTTTGAAGCTGTTGATATAAACGAAATCACCTCGTTGCATTGGTGTGATCAGGATGACTTTTGCCTTTTTGTTCAGGCTTTTCAATTTAGTATTGATGATCCGGAATGAACCATATACGGTGCCTGTTCCTGTATTTTGCTCATAGTCCGAAATTGCACCCAAGGCTTTCCCCTGCCACCAGTCGTTCGTACCCAGAAACACGCTGTATACGTCCGCTTTTACAAGTCCGAGCGAATCAACTCTATCGGCGATATTTACAGCCGTCCAGCCGTTGTGGCCCTGATTGATGTATTCAATATTTGGATGTTTTTCAGTAATTAACGTCATATAACCTTTTGTGACACGATTTCCCGTCTCATCCTTATGGTCATTTAGGTAAGTAATAGAATCTCCGATGGCAACCCAGGTAATTTTCCGGGGCGTGGAAGCAATCGATATCAGGATTAAAATGGTCAGCAGAAAAAACTTCTTCATGGAAAATGGACAGCTATGCGTTAATCTTCAAATATTAAATTTAAAACAATAACATAAACCTCCAACCACTGAAAAATACTTATCAACCTGAAAATTCAATATACATTTTGTAAAAGAAATCATATTCGCAAAAGGGAAGATTCTCTAATTTTCTAAAACTTTATTGAAACAAAAGTAAATTGCGGACGTCACTACCAACTTTCAATTCCATTTCTCAAACGCTCATCCTTAATTCAAATGAAAATTACATTACTCGCCTCAGCATTGGTTTTCAGTCTGGTCAGTTGCAATGAAAAATCTGATTCAAAATTAGAAACCGCTCCGTCGATTGCAGGAACCTGGGCACTGGTTTCGAGCAAAGTCATCACCAAAGGAGATACCGCTTCGACCTTCCCCGTCAAAGGCCAGGAAATGATCAAAATCTTTAATGATAATACTTTTGCGTTTTTCAAACATGATCTTAATGGAGGCAAAGGCGAGGCTGCAATATTTGATTCAGGTGCCGGGACTTATGAACTGAAAGATGGAGATTACTCGGAACATCTGGACTATTGCAATTACCGCGACTGGGAAAACCGGGATTTCAAATTCAAACTACGTATACAAAACGACTCCTTAATCCAGACCGGAATTGAAAAAATCGACAGCCTGAATATCAATCAGGAAATTGTCGAAATTTATGTACGAAAAAAATAAAGATACGTAATGATATTTGATTCCATCCAATACAACGCTTACCTATAAACGTGAATGCTGACTGGAATTTTTATAACAATTGAGATTTATTGGATGAGCTTTGGTTTAAATTGTAAGTATTCTTGAAATTTTCAAAACTTCGTTAAAAATCTCGTCTGCTTGCAACCCTTTTGATAGTTTTGAACTCTTAATTCAACAGGAGTAATTATACCCCAATATTTACAGGCATTTTTTTCCAAAAATTACCATATCCCTAACAAATTTTTACTTACGATGTTTTTTACTCCGCATATAAATTTTCGATTAAAAGTTACTTTTTTTAATACAAGGTTTACTAAACAAACCGTTTTCATTTTGATTTCGAATAAAAATGTTTGAGCGGGCACCTGGATTAAAGCCCAACGCAAAGATTGGTAAATCTAAAATTGACTCAAAACTGCCATTTTTTGTTCTTTGTATTGTCATTATTGCTCCAAGATGGTATTATGTAGAAAACTTTGCGGTTGCACTACCTTTCTGGGATTAATGGGACGCTGAATGGGTCCGATTGCTAAAACCCTGGACGGAAGGAACACTTATTTTTTCGGATCTTTGGAGCCGTCACAACGAGCACAGAATCTTTCCCACAAGACTTGTAACTCTGCTCAGTTTTGAACTTACAGGTATCTGGAGCAACCTGGCGGAAGCGAGGCTAAACATTTTGTTGGGAGCGTCAACACCACTTCTGCTGATATGGCTGCTTTACAAAGGGCGCGCGCTATATGGGCTCAGATGGCTGGTCGTGGCAGTGATTGTTGCAGGTGCCGTACTTCCTTTTTCGTGGGAAAATTTATTGATAGGTTTTCAAAGTCAGTTTTACTTTTTAAATCTTTTTACACTATCCGCGCTTGCACTGGCCGTATTCCGCCCTCGAAATACATGGTCCATGCTAAGCATAGCCGGACTTTGTGTGTTAAGTGTCATCACCATGGCCTCTGGCCTTATCACACCCATTGCAGTAGCCATGGTTTACGCTACCGACGGATATGTCCAAAAGAACTGGTCACCGAAAAACCTGCTTGTCATTTTTGTTCTCCTTATAACTGCCGCAGCCGGATATTTTACGATGCCTTACGTTCCAGGGCATAATTTCCTACATGCCCAAAACATGACGGAAATGCTTAAAACAACAATTCGGATCATGGACTGGCCACTTGCAGATCATAAATTGCATATGGGCTTGCTATGGTTGCCCACCCTGATTACCATGCCATTGCTGTTATTTACGCGCCGTTTTACAAGGTGTGACCTATTGATGTTCGGTTGCTTTATCTGGACCGGTGCGCAGGTTTTGGCTCTGGCTTTTGGAAGAGGACACGACCTTTTTGAAGTTTCGTCGCAGTATACCGATATTCTTCTGCCGGGATTGGCCGGGAATGCCTGGTTTGTGATACGCGCAACCGAAGTATTTTTCATCGGGCAAAAATTTAACTTTGCAGTCAAGATTGTTGGATTTCTGTTTTTTGCAGCTTTGTTTTTTAGCTACAAGAAAAGATTTCCAAATGATATTGAAACAATGAAAAACGATCGTGCGATGCGATTGATACAAACCCAAAATGTGCGGTTGTATTTAAAAACGCGGGACAGACAACATCTTGAAAAACCCCGGATGCATATACCCTATCCAAATTCAGAAAACTTCCAAAAGATACTGGATCAACCAGGTTTGATGGAGATACTTCCGCAGTCAGTGTTGCATTAAAAGAAATTTAAATGTCAGTTGAACGATTGCCGAAACTCCAAAGGCGACTGGCTGGTTTTTGTTTTAAACAATTTGCTGAACGATTGTAAATGTTCAAAGCCCAATGCATAAGCAATTTCACTAACCGACAAATCAGTGGTTGACAACTTTTCCTTTGCTTTTTCTATCAGTTTATCGTGAATGAATTGCTGCGTACTTTGTCCTGTGAGCACTCCTAATAAGCTACTTAAATATTTGGGAGAAAGATTTAGTTGCTCGGCAATGTAATGAACCGTTGGCAGGCCTCTGCTTATTAAATCATCATTGTTAAAATAGTCGCTAACCAGTTTTTCCAGCCGATCCAGTAAATGGTGATTGGATTTTTCACGGGTAATAAACTGACGGTTGTAAAAACGTTCAGCATAATTCAGCAAAGTTTCAATTTGTGAAATGATGATCTGCTTGCTGAATTTATCAATGTTAGCATGATATTCCTGTTCAATATTTAGCACGATATTATTGATAACCGCTTCTTCTTTTTCAGAAAGAAACAACGCCTCATGAAAGGAATAACTCCAAAAATCATATCGTTTTATAACTTTTGCCAAACTGGTATTCCACAGAAAATCAGGATGGATGTATATCACCCAACCTGATTGTACTAAATCTTCATCCTTATTCTCAATCGCAATGCTAATCACCTGATTAGGTGCCATAAAAGACATGATACCCTCATTGAAATCAAAGGGCTGCTGGCCGTATTTCACTTTGGCATTATGCACCCGTTTTATGGCAATACTATAAAAATCGAACGCGAGGCTCATCGGTTCATCGGCACGTAAATGCCTGACAGTATCAACATTAATAATGCTGATCAGCGGATGCTGCGGTTTGGGCAAATCCCTGAACTGATGAAACTCGCTGATCGTTTTAAAATGCTTCATATCCGGTTACTTTCTTTTCTTATTTCCAATATCAATTTACCGCGCACATGCCAGGTTTCACTTTCACGATGCGCTTCGGCCACTTGCTCCATCGGATAAACTTTACTCACAAAAACCTTTACTTTGCCCTCCTCAATCAACTGCGCCATTTCCTGTAACCACTCTCCCCTAACCTGTACAGCTATCAATTCACCTTTCGCATTTATTTTTTCCAGTGCTTGTGTAACTTCATCATTAAACGGAAAGTCAACATTTACGCTTACCAATATACCGCCTTCCTTCAAAACTTTAACAGATCTGAGCCGCTCATTATTGTCCCGATGTGGTGCCGCGTCAAATACAACGTCAATATCGTGAATCAGATCCTCAAACTTTTGATTTTTATAATCGATAACCTCATCCGCACCAAGTTGCCGGATATAATCAAGATTCTGAATTGAAGCAACTCCAATGACATATGCACCTTTCGCTTTTGCAAACTGAACCGCAAGGCTGCCAACCCCACCGGATGCACCATGGATGAGGATACGCTGACCAGCCTGTAATTTCCCAAATTCAAAAATACCAGTCCAGGCAGTAAGGCCCGCCAAAGGCACACCAGAAGCTTCGTTGAAGCTAATATTTTTAGGTTTTAAAGCAAACTGACTGGCTTTCCCTACACAATATTCGGCATAACTTCCGTCACCCGGAAAGTTGGGAGCTCCGTATACTTCATCTCCTATATTAAGACCAGTCACCTCGCTGCCTGTTTCTTCCACAATGCCGGCGGCATCCCAACCTAATGTCAAAGGCAACCTCAATAACGGCTTTAAAAAATCATTTCCACCTTCTCGGATTACCCAGTCGGCAGGATTTATTCCGCTGGCAAATACTTTTACTAAAACCTCATCTTTTGCAGGAACCGGGCGTTCAGTATCCTCTAATTTCAGTACTTCCGTGCCGCCAAATTCATGAATTCTTATCGCTTTCATAGTAAATTATTTTTCTGTTTTTGTTGATACAAAGGTCATTACTTGCCCAAAAACAGATTTAGTCGAAAGGCGTTTTGTTTTAGCCGGAATGCCGAAAATGAATTAAATCAACTACTTGACTCTTCACAATTTTGTCTTGACCTTACTATTTACTTTTACAACAGTAAAAATGATGAAAGACATGGGTAAAATTGCCAGTGTAGAGAATATGTATAGTTATACCCAGCGGGTTACTGATCCAAACAGTCTTTACGGATTTCAAGGTGGCGAATTACTTCCTTTGTTCGAAAAATATCATATCGCCTTTATTCCTTTCTTTTCACTTCAACGTCTTTGCCAACCGGACAGGACAAAATGAATGAGCTCGCAGAGGCCAAAGGAATCACCGTTGCTCAGCTCAATATTGCATGGCTGCTTCATCAATCCGAATGCATATTGCCAATTCCAGGAACAACATCCATTGAACATTTGTAAGAAAATATTAAAGCAGCTGACATTTTACTTTCAAAAGAGGAGCTGATTTTTTTAGGTTAATGTAATAGTCGTAGTTATTTCTGAGACAACTATTGTCGAATCATCCTTTCATTTTTCAACAACGTATATGTTGTGATAAGCTTTACGCAGGCACTTTGTCAAACGCCGTACAAGTCTATCCAACTAATCCATGCTTTTTTTAGATTTTCAAATAGAAATTTAAAAATTAGACCATCTTAAATCAAACCCCGGATAGCAGTTTTGTACAAAATCATGATGAATCTTCTGTTTTCGTTAATTTGTATACTATCCATTTATTACCTTCGTATTCAAACCTGGCATGCGATTAATGTTAGCTCACCTTGTTTGGACCAAATTCCAGAAAATTTTCTTACAAGTAAAATAAAAATATGGCATCAGGATTTTTTGCGATTTTAGATGATATAGCATTTTTAATGGATGATGTTGCGTTGGCAACAAAAGTGGCAACGCAAAAAACCGCGGGTATCCTGGGTGATGATCTGGCAGTAAATGCGGAGAAAGCAACAGGTTTTTTGTCAGAAAGGGAATTGCCGGTATTATGGGCCATCACCAAAGGATCCCTGATTAACAAACTTATCATTGTCCCCATAGCTTTACTGCTGAATGTATTTTTTCCAGTAGCTATCACCTATATTTTACTTTTAGGAGGAATTTATCTGGCTTACGAAGGCGTTGAAAAAATAATAGAATACTTCTTTCATGCGGCCGAAAAAGGACATGCCGTAATTCCGGATAACACACCGAAAAGTGATGCTTTAAATGCTGATAATGAAAAGGCGAAAATAAAATCTGCGGTAACGACCGACTTTATACTGTCAATAGAGATTGTCATTATTGCCTTGGGCAGTGTTTTGGATGATACTTTAACCATACAGATATTAACGGTTTCCGTGGTTGCTTTTCTGGCAACGGTTGGCGTTTATGGTATCGTTGCGCTTATTGTAAGGACCGATGATGCCGGTTATAAACTGATTAAAAAATCAAAAGACAAAGGTTTCTTTTCAAAATTGGGACACTTGCTTGTCAATGCGCTGCCTGTTATCATCAAGGTTTTAGGTGCTGTTGGTACCGTTGCTTTACTTTTGGTTTCAGGTGGAATTTTTGTACACAACATCCATTACCTTCACGAACTTTTCCCAAAGCTCCCTTCAACAATAAAGGACTTGGCGCTCGGTTTGATTGTGGGCTTGATTGCTTTTTTGATGGTCATAAGTTTCAAAAAAGTACTATCTCTGGTTAAAAAATAATTCCTTCAACACGGTCATCGTTTTTTCTGAGAGTAAATTAGTGGTGTAAGTTTTTGTGATACTACTGTTGGAGGTCCGAAAATAAGGGAATTGCAGAAAAAAGTCAGGGAATAAAAGATCTTTTAGCCTGTTCGGGAGTAAGTGACATTACTGAGAGGCGTTGCCAGTTTCGAAAATTCTTTACTACCAGTAATTCACCTTTTTTTGCCATGCGATTAATAATTTCTTTTGCGCTATTCTTTATTTCTACAATTGTTTCAGGGCAGAATTCCAAAGGATATTTAATAAAAGTTGGCAAGCTTTATGACGTTCAAAAAAAGACTTTCTTAAAAAACCAGCAAATTCTGGTTGTTGATGGAGTTATTGAGCATGTTGGTTCACGACTTAAAAAGCCGACAGGTATAAAAACAATCGATTTAAGTAATTGTACGGTTACGCCAGGCCTTATCGACATGCATACCCATCTGCTATTTCATCAAAAGCAAGATAAGAATGGATTTGAACAAGCATCGAAAATGCCTGCTGACGAGCGGATAAAACGTGGCGTAACTTTTGCCGGGGAACTTTTGAATTCGGGTATAACCACAGCACGTGACTTGGGAAATTCTGGTCAGTTTCTGGATATAGCACTACAAAAACAACTGGCAGAAAAAAAAGATGGCTCGCTAACACTGTTTGGTTCGGGACCTATATTGAGCCCGCCAGGTGGCCAGTTTGGCAAGCTGGCTCCTGCTGATAGTTTTCTGATTACTCAGGAATACAGAGAAATACGTGGAGCTGAGGATGCCCGGGCTGCCGTTCTTGATCATATCAAACATGGCGTAAACGTGATTAAAGTTTGTATAAATACAGACAACAGGGTTTTGGCGCCAGAAGAAATCTCCGCTATCACACAAACTGCTCATGAAAACGGACTGTCGGTCACGGCGCACGCAACATTTGATAAAGCTGCACGGGATGCTGTACTAGCCGGTGTAAATGGGATTGAACATGGCTATAGCCTATCAGATACCACCTTAATTCTGATGAAGCAGCGTGGAACTTATCTGGTACCAACTGACGTATCTCGTGACTTGGCCATGATTTTGGTAGCCGGCGTAGGTATGACTGGCAAAGAAGCAGATGACTACGCGACTGACTTTTTGAAGGGGGTACATGACCGGCTGAGACGTGCAGTCGACCAGGGTGTAACCATTGTTGCAGGATCCGATTTTTATCTTGATCTAAAAGTTGGGCGTGGCAGGGGTGCAGTTGACGTACTGCTTTCCTACTACGAGGCCGGAATTCCTGCAAATGAATTACTTAGATATGCTACTTTCAATGCAGCCAAGGCTCTTGGCATTGCTGACCATACCGGTGAAATAAGAAAAGGAATGCGGGCCGACCTGACATTTTTTAACGGTGATATGGAAAAGGATTTCCCAAAGGCCCTTTTGGATGTAAAAATGGTGATGAAAGGTGGCCATACTGTTTATCAAAAAAATCACAAGTGATACTTTAATCCTTTGGTAAAAAACAGTTTTGACGCAACGTCAGTAGATCGTAAGCCTGTATCTAATGCTATGGAATGAATGGTACACAGTGAATCAGGTATCTTTATTTATTTTTTCCTCTGCCATTTCAATATCCTCGGCATCTGCAACGGGCTCGTCCTGTTCAACGCTTGCACCAAGTTCATATTGCAGAGAAATAAGTATCGGAAAGTGATCCGAAGAAAAATTCTCCAAACGTGCGAGTCTTACTAATTTAAAATCTGTCGAACAAAAAACGTGGTCCAAAGGAAATCGCAGAAAAGGCAGCCTGGCGTGGAAAGTATTATAAAAACCCCTGCCAATACGGGGATCAAGAAGACCACTTATTTTTGTAAACAGGGCTGTTGTATAGGACCAGGCAACGTCATTTAAATCGCCTACGACGATAGTGGATTTATTATTTTTTTTTATCTCTTTTGCTACGGTCAACAGCTCCTTGTCTCTTTCGGTTGAATGACTATTTTCACCTGGTACCGGTGGTGTAGGATGGACACAGTAAAATACTACCTGTGTTTCGGATGGCAGTTTAATTTTGGTTTTGATTGACGGAATCTGATCATCGACAAGAAACCTGATCTGCGGGTCGATCAATTCCAGTTTAGAATATAGCAGCATGCCATAAGTATTTTCCTGAGGAGAAAGGATTTTATAGGGATATTTATCCTGCAATTCTTTTGTCTGTTCATACCAAAAATGATCTGTTTCTAAAAGAAGAATAACATCCGGGTCGTGCTTATAAAGCATTTTTAAACATCCGCCTGTATTTTTATTGTCCTGAAAAACATTGGACGAAATTATTGTTATCTGATTTTCAACATCCCGCGAAGATATATTATGTATTGCTTTCTCTGAAAAAATTGTAAACGGAAAAATCTGATAGATCAGGTACAATATGTTGCCTGTAAGCAGTACCAGAAATGAAAATTCATACGGGGATCTTACAACAAATAGAGAGAGGTAAACTATAATGACCACAAGGTTTAAGAAAAGCTTCTGAAGTCTAGGGTATTCAAAGACTCTAAATATCCAGTAATCGTTTCTTATCAAGGGAATGAGAGAAAAAATGATGAGGAGGATCCCACTAACTTCTAAAATTATTTTTACCGAATTCATATTGAATATTCTTTGGAAATATGGCTGGTTTGAAATTGTTTGTAATAAACCTTTTCCCGAATTGATATCGTTTTCAATTTAAACATAATCATGATGACATGGTTAATTTCCGGCGCACGCTTTTGCGGTAAAAAAAGTTCCAAAAGTTATCATTAACTCGGTTAGCATTCTGACTATAATCGAAATCATCAGAATAGTAATATGGTTAAAAAAGTGGACTATACAAATATCCCAGTCTGCAAATCTAATTAAATGATTGTCTAAACTCCAATGGTGAAACGTTTGTTTTCTTCTTGAATAAGTTTCCAAATGTCTGTGGATATTCAAAACCCAGCTCGTAGGCAATTTCACTCACAGACAAGTTGGTGGTTGATAGTTTCTCTTTTGCTTTCTCGATAACTTTATCTTGTATATGCTCTTGTGTACTTTTTCCTGTCAGCACTTTGAGCAATCCACTTAAATAATTAGGTGACATATTTAATATTTCAGCAATATCGTTTACTGTGGGAAGTCTTTTACCTTGCATAACCTCAGTGTTCAGATACTCATCAAGAATATCTTCTAAACGATTCAGAATTTGATGATTTATCTTTTTTCGGGTAATGAATTGACGATTGTAAAACCGGTCAGAATAAATTAAAAACGTTTCAATTTGTGTTACGATCAGTGGTTCACTGAATCCATCAATGTTACCCTGATATTCCAGTTCAATATTTTGCATTATTCCATTAATGATGTTTTCTTCTTTTTCTGAAAGATGCAAAGCTTCATTTACAGAATAGCTGAAATACTCATACCGTTTGATGGATTTGGCTAATGGTGTATTCCACAAAAAATCGGGATGGATGAGTAACATCCATCCGCTGGATGTAAAGTCATCATCCGCTTCAAACGAAAAAACCTGATTGGGAGCAATGAAAAAAAGAATTCCCTGGTCAAAATCGTATGGCTGCTGCCCATAAAAGTAGCTGATAGCACCTTGAGATTTTCTTTTTAAAGAAATAACATAAAAATCAAATACTACGCTGATTTTTATGTTGCTTTTGACGGGCTTAAAATTGTCCAGATTGATCAGGCTAATCAGTGGGTGGGCAGGTTTAGCGACTCCTAAAATCGAATTATATTCACTGATTGTCTTAATTCTATAGGGTTTTATACCTTCCATGGTGCCTGTTGGTTAATAAATGATTTTCCCTGATAAGCCTGAACCAATGTAAATATTACGAATGAAAAATAGATTATACTTATAATATATACGTCTCTTTTAGAGCTTGCCAGAATTAATGTAAGAAATGGAATGACTTGCAATGCGTGCATACCTAGAAAATGAGCCACTCTTAAATCGCCATAGTTTTTACTCCAGTTTAAAACGGGTATTCCTTGTGTACCGTCTTCGGCACCTATGGTGTGTTTAAAAAGGCTTATCATGGTGAAACCCTGCAACATAAATAAAACCGTGATTATTAAACTTAATCGAATTGCTAAAATCATCTCATCACTGGCATTAAAATGTTTTTGAGTAAAGAACAACGTGATAATAAAAATAGTATGAATCAATATGACCATGAGAGCCAATCCCATTAATGCAAAAATCACTCTGTCAATTGGCGTTTCTGTATTGTAATGCGATTTTCTGCCACGTGCTGCCTGAAGTGTAATAAATATCAACTCAGCGGAAAAACACACCATAAAATTCCGGCAATAAATATTGACCAGCCGTTGATTGTCTAAATAAACCAAATACAGAGCCATGGTAAAAGCAAAAATTCCTATAGAAATAAAAAACTTCAATGGCTTTGTCCAGGCACTCATTCCTATAACCTGAATGGTACTATATCTGCTTAGTATAAAACAAATAAAGCCTCCGATAAAGCAGAGCAGTGTGAAAAGCAATAAAGGCTCATTTTTATCCTTGAAGTATGCGAAAAGATCATTCACGATGAGGGTCATTTTAAGTTTTATACTCTTTATACTACGGTTAATTTTAAAATAATTATTTTTTGTTGTAGTTGATCGAGAATTCTTTGGCAAATTCTTTCAGTTTTACTTTTCCCAAAGTTGGAACGTTTTTATAATAATCCTCAAAAATCAAACCGTTGTGCATACTTGCATTCATTTCGGTAATGTCTTTGGCAAGGCTAAAAGGAACACCATATTGCTGTAAAGCACTGAGCATTTGTTTGTCGCTAATTGTTTCCCATTTCAAATAGGGTTTTCCAATGGCATTTCCCAAAATACCTGCAATTTCGCGGCAAGTTAAATCTTCGCTTGCGACATAGCGCACTTTTCTATTTTTGACTGGATTAGTAATTTCTTCTGCAACGGCAGCAGCAATATCAACTGGGGAAACCCAGGGCATTTTGTCGCCGGCACCATAGTTTGACATGATAAGTCCTCTTTTACCTTGTATAAAACCCACTAAACCATAGTACTTAATTGTCAATATTTTCCCAATAAAACTGTCGAGAAAGCCTTCGCCTTTAATGGTTTCTATGAAGTCGAATAAATTATAGTAAAAGCCAACCGGCCGCATATGTGTGATGGCAACATCCGAAGGTAGTGCCCTGAATACTTTTTCGGCAATAAAATGAAATGCAAGAAGCCCATTGCCTTTTTCTAAATGCGCCCCGATACTGCTCAAATGAACCACACGTTTGACGCCTGCCTGCCTTATAGCTTGAGTGTAATTTGTGGCAAGTCGAAAAGCCTCAGCTCTTGCGTCAAGATTTGGGTCTTCTCTGAATTTGAATGGAGGTAACATACAGTATACAACATCTGCACCTGCAAAAGTTTGCGTCAAAAAGGCTACATCTTCAATTGAACCAATGGCTGCTTCTGCTCCCAATGCTTCAATTTCCTTTTGTTTTGCAGGATTACTACTGATAACACTAACAGTATGCCCATTTTGTACTAATTCTGTTGCAAGTGGCTTGCTGACGTTCCCTAATGAACCGGTGATAATTATTTTCATTTTTTCCGTTTTTATTTACTGCAAAAGTCAGCAACAAATAATAAACAGGTTTAACCAAATCTACTTTTATCTTATGAAAATATAAGGTTTGCAGATTTGTGTATTTAGCTTTATTATGAAAATAAAACATAAATGACCAAAGCTTCATATTAGTCGTTCTCGATTTCTTTGTTTAAAAGTCAGCCAATGTTTCGTTGGAAATTCTGTATGCTACCCGTTTTTATTTTCATTTAGCGTGTTTAGTTATTATTGTGTCTGTCAGTTGTCAGTCAATGTTATAGACTAACGATTTCAATATACAAAATCCAACACATCAAAACTGCTACCATCAACACTTTTTCCCCGCTATAACCACAGGAAAAACGAAAACAGGGCGAAAGAAAAAGCTTAACCCCAATGCCCGCTCTACCATGAAAAGCAATCCCGAACCGTTCAGATTCATAAAGAAAATCTCCGGATAAATTCATTACACTGTACTAATTTGCTTCAATTAAACGAATTCCTGAATTCCAGCGGTGTGAAATTTGTTTTAGTCTTAAAAAGTTTACTAAATGACTGCGGATATTCAAAGCCTAGTTGATAGGCGATTTCACTGACGCTCAGGTCTGTGGTTATTAAAACCTCTTTTGCCCTTTCAATCAGCCGGTTATGAATGTGATGCTGTGTGTTCCGCCCGGTGAGGCTTCTCAGCATATCACTTAAATAGGCCGATGAAACATGGAGTTGGCTTGCCAGTTTTTCAACCGTTGGTAATGGTAAATCCGCATTTCCGGAGAAATAGCTGTTCAGCAAATGATCAAAGTTGGTGAGTAAGTCACTGGATGCCATTTTTCTGGTAATAAACTGACGGCTGTAAAACCGGTTGCAATAACTCAAAAGCAGATCCAGATTCGATACAATAACATCTTGGCTGAAATGATCCAACCTTGCATTTATTTCTTTTTGAATGTTTTGGACAATGGCCTCAATTGTCTTTTCTTCATCGTCTGAAAGGTGCAATGCCTCGTTAATTGCATAGGAGAAAAATCCATAATTTTTAATGGCCTGTCCCAATGGATATGCTCTGATCAAATCTGGATGAAACAATAAAGACCAGCCATCCTTATTTCTGTCATCATCCCCATCAATGGAAATGAGCTGGTTAGGGGCAATAAAGGACATGGTGCCGTCATCGAAGTCATAATGATTTTTGCCATACCTTAATTCATCTTTAAAACTTCTTTTTATCGAAATGTTATAAAAATCCAAAAGCATTTTTTGGTCGGCCGGTTGACTGGCATTTTTTGTGAGCGCATGGTCGATGATGGTAATCAAGGGATTCAGAGGGCTTGGCAAACCCGCAAAAGAATGCAGTTCTTTTACCGAAGTTATCTTTTTGATATTGGGCGTTATCGGTTTCATATCCAAAGGTAAGCAGACAGTAAATTTATACTGTCTGCAAGGCCGTTATAAAAGTTAAGCATTTAAAAAATCAATTCCTGCGCCTCTGTCCATGGTCATCACTTCCAAAACGTTTGCCGGGTATTCAACCGGCAGCTTACTTGCTTCCTGTAATTGCAATAATTCCTCCGCAGTAAATGTAACGTCAACCGCTTTCAAATTATCATGAAGCTGATGTAATTTTGTGGCACCGATAATAACACTGCTCACAACGGGCTGATGTAATAACCAGGCCAGTGCCAGCTGCGAAATGGAAATCTGTTTTTGTTCGGCCATGGGCGCAAGCACATCCAAAACATCATAAGCTCTTTCCTCGTGAAAAGGGGGAAATGGAAAACTGCTAAGCCTGCCCGCTTCTTTTTGCCCGCCTCTTTTATATTTTCCCGTGAGTAAGCCACCGCTCAAAGGGCTCCAGATCATCATACCCACTTTTTGGTCCAGCAGTAACGGTACAATTTCCCGTTCTGCATCTCTGACATCCAGGGAATAATTCGCTTGCAGGGAAGCAAACCTGTCCAAATGATTGTATTGCGAATAAGCAAGGCCCTTCATCAACTGCCAGGCAGCCATGTTACTTGCACCGAAATACCTGATTTTCCCACTTCGTACCAAATCGTCCAGAGTCCGGATGGTTTCTTCAATCGGGGTTAACGGATCCGCGGTATGAATCTGATAGAGATCAATATAATCGGTCCCGAGCCTTTCCAAACTACCTTCAACTTGCTGGATGATATGTTTTTTAGAGAGACCTCTGTCATTTTCACCCTTTCCCATTGACCCTCTCACCTTGGTCGCCAACACCAGGTCGTCCCTGTTTATAGAAAGATTTTTGATGGCCTTGCCGATCATGACTTCTGAAAGTCCTTCGGAATAAATGTTTGCCGTGTCAATAAAATTGACACCTGCCTCGGTCACTGTTCTGATTTGTTCGTCGACTTCGTCTTGGTCAAGATTGCCCATATAGCCAAAAAACCCTTTTCCGCCATAATTCATTGTCCCCAGACAAAGGGTAGAAACTTTCAAACCTGTATTTCCCAGTATCTTGTACTTCATCTTATTGGTTTATTTATTAATGTAACACAAAGGTGATGCGTTAATAAATGCTGCCTGTGTGCAAAATGAAGTTATTTGTGTTCTAAATGAGGACTGAGCTATTTGTCGCTTCCGCGTTTACACTGTTTCATTTTTCGTTTCAAATCAAATACTTTTATTTGCACCAATACCCAATGCTTTTTCAAACCAATTGATGATAAACTATTGCAAATTCATTGACAAAATCAGTCAGTTTCACTTTTCCCAAAAAGGGTTTGTTACGGTAAAAATCCTCATATAAAGTACCATTTCCCTGTGCGGCCTGCATCTCCACCAAACCGTTTGCTATCTGCGGATTCATCCCGGCGTATAACATACCATTTAGCAATTCTTCATCAGGAATGGCCAGCCATTTTAAGTCAGGATTTCCAATCGCTTCGCCTAAAACTTTTACAATTTCGTTTGGTGAAACTTCATCGCTGGCTATGTAGCGAACCATTCTGCCTTCAAAAGGCATTTCCATCTCTTCGGTAATGACCGCAGCAATATCCATGGGTGACACCCATGGCTCTTTCGTGTCGCCTCCATAGTTTGTGATGATGGCACCTTTTGTTCTTATGGATTGTAATGACCTGAACAAATTGGTAAAAAAACCCGTAGGACGCATAAATTTTATAGAAACGTCATCCGGCAATTGATTCATAGAATTTTCTGCATTGAAATGCATCAGCAAACTGCCATTTCCTTTGTCTGTATGCGCTCCAACGCTACTAAGATGTACAATTTTTTTTACTCCCGACGTCTCAATAGCCAGTTTGTAATTTTCGGTGATCCGGGCTATATCCGCCAGCATATCAACATTTGGATCAAAGAAACTTCGATGATCAAGAGTTACCATCGTATAAACTATATCGGCACCTTTGAAAGTTGCTGATAAAAATTCAGTGTCTTGCATTGTGCCTATGGCTGCTTCTGCACCAAGCGATTCAATGTCTTTGATTCTGTCGGTATTACTGCTGATAACGGTGACAATATGCCCCTTATGCACCAACGCTTGTGTGAGTAATTTTCCAATATTCCCTAAAGAACCTGTAAGTACGATATTCATATTGCTATTTTTAAATTTGAAATACAAATGTCGTCAGGTGAATACTGGCGCATGTAGGCTAATTGAGGAATCTTGTAGTCTAAACAAGAAAGCGGTTAAAATTTCAGGGTGAGAATGTTTTCGGAATTTTCAGGTTGTGGCGAAATTACCAGTAAAATCGTAGTTTCCGAGCGATTCCATTTAGAGAAATGCAGAATAAAATTCCAATGGTCAATTCAACATCGTATAAGCCGACCGTTTTGCAAACCTTGTTGGCGGTAGAACTTTTTAGTTGAAATTGTGTCTGTACTCCAAAGGTGTCAAATCAGTTTTAATTTTAAATAATTTACTAAACGACTGCGGATGTTCAAAGCCTAATTTAAAAGCGATTTCTGAAACCGAAAGTAAAGTTGCACTCAATAAATCTTTGGAAACTTCAATTACTTTATTTTGAATGTACTGTTGTGTGTTTTGCCCGGTGAGTGAACGCAACATATCGCTTAAATAGCGTTGGGATAAATTTAATTCCGTGCTGATATATTGTACAGAAGGCAAACCATACTTTAAACCATCCTCTTTTTTAAAGTATTCTTCTAACAATTTATCCAACGAAACTATGATTTCGTGGCTGATCATCTTTCGGGTAATAAACTGACGATTATAGAAACGATTGCTGTAATTTAATAATAATTCCATTTGTGATACCAAAACGTCCTGACTGAATTGGTCGATATTATTTCCCAATTCATGTGCTATTGTACTGAACAAATTACCAATAATATTTTTTTCTGTTGCCGACAAAAAAAGAGCTTCGGAAACGGAATACGAAAAAAAACCAAATTGGTTTATAGAATTACCCAAGGGATAATTTCTTATAAAGTCGGGGTGAAAATATAATACATAACCCTCATAGCTATCTGCATTTTGGGAAGCAACAACAATTTGTTTTGGTTTCAAAAAAGCCAATCCACCTTCTTCAAAATCATAATACCCTTGTCCGTATTTTAGCTGTCCGCTGAATTTATTTTTGAATGAGATTTTATAAAAATCAAGGCTGATTTTCATTCCCTTTTCGATAGCATTCATCGAAACGGTGTTGTAATCTACCAGGGTGACCAAAGGATGCGAAGGCGCCGGAAGCCCCAGATAACGCAGTAACTGCGAAATATTATCGAAATGATATATGTTTTGTTTAATATCCACGCTCCCATTTTAATATACCTAAATTAATCAATTTTGTGCTGCGGGACGAATAACCAAATCCCCAATTTCCACCTCTTTAGGTTGGCTAATAGCATAAATAACAGCACTGGCAATGGCTTCCGGACTTATCGCCAATGCGTCCATATTTTTCAGGATGGCTGTTTTAATTTCCTGATTTTTCATCTCATCGGCTAAACCTGTTTTTACAAATCCAGGTGAAATTCCGGTAATTCTTATCTTTCCATCCGACTCCTGGCGAAACGCTTCTGTGATTGTGCGAACTGCATTTTTAGTCGCCGAATAAACTCCTTGCATCGGAACAATTTTTATTCCTGACGTGGAAATGATATTAATAATATGACCTGATTGCTGTTGTTTGAAAACAGGAATTGCAGCCGCCATTCCATATAGAACAGCTTTAAAGTTAATATCGATCATTTCTTCCCAACCGTCTACATCCAGATCATCGATCCGGCTCAGTTGGCTTATGCCTGCATTATTTATGATCACGTCTAACTTTCCGTATTGTTCAATGGATACGCTAACCAAACGAACCAGATCAGACTTCTTTTTGACGTCTGTTATTGTAAAAACAGCGTCGCCGCCATCATTCCTGATTTCTTCAACAATCTTGGACAGCTGGTCCTTTCTTCGTGCACCTAATACGACTTTAACGCCATTTTTAGCTAATGCTTTGGCAATCGCTTTTCCAATTCCACTACTTGCTCCTGTGATAGCAACTACTTTTCCTTTAATCAGATCTTGCATACTTTTTTATTTAATGATAATGCAAAATTCCTGTTTTTCTGGTTTGGAAAAGTAGTGAGGTTGGTAAATTTTGTAGCCGAATTTTTACGGGTTGTCGATCTACCGTGACTACTACTTCCGTTATACATAAAATCAATTATCAGCCAAAACACCCAAATCCACTACATTTACCATCAATCAAACGACCGCTTAATATGATAAAATCAACAAGCTATTTTCAAAATTCGTCGTCAGATTTACAATAGGGAGCAACGCTACTATTTCCGGCAATACTTCCCGTCAATTAAATGAATTCCTGAATTCCAGCGGTGTCAAGTTCGTTTTGGTCTTAAAAAGTTTGCTAAAAGACTGTGGATGTTCAAAGCCCAGTGCGTAGGCAATTTCACTGACGGATAAGTCCCTGGCCGATAATTTTTCCTTTGCCGTTTCAATGAGTTTATTATGAATGTGATGCTGCGCATTCTGCCCGGTCAGCGAACGGAGCATATCGCTCAGATAACTGGGCGATACATTCAGGCGTTCCGAAAGGTATTGAACCGTCGGAATTCCCTGCATCAATGATTTTTCGTGGTTGAAATAATTATCCAGAATTTCTTCCAGTTTTTGTAGCAAGTCGCTGTTTATTGCTTTCCGCGTGATGAATTGCCGCTTGTAGAAACGATTGGAATAATTCAAAAGCAACTCAATCTGGGAAATCATCACATCCTGGCTGAAATCATCGATTCTGCTTTTTAATTCATCCCCAATGATTTTAAAAATTGACATAATGGTTTCTTTTTCCTGATCCGACAAATGCAAAGCCTCGTTGGTCGCATACGAAAAGAAGCCAAATTGTTTGATTTTAACAGCCAAAGGATAGGTCAGAAAAAAATCCGGATGGATCAGCAGGGCAAAACCTGAACTATCACCTTTTCTGGGTGTTTCAAAAACCTGATTAGGGGCCGTAAATATAAGACCACCTTCACCGAAGTCGTAATAACTTTGTCCGTATTTTGCTTTGCCGCAAAGATTAGTTTTGTATACAATCTTGTAAAAGTTCGGCGTAAAAGTATTGCCAACTTCCTCCGCTGCGTTATTGACCGTCTCGATTTCGATCAGACTCACCAGTGGGTGCATTGGCTTTGGTAAGCCAAGCACCCGATGAAAATCAGACAAGGAATTGAATTTTTGCGGAATATGTTCATCTTTTTTCATCTTACGAATATAATTAAAAACAGTCCGTTTTTACCAGGGAATTATGCCTGTGGCAGGATTAATTTCTTCACTAAAAAACTTACCCGTTGGGCCGTTGGCGTCAATAACCGCATATTTTACGATACGAGCGCCGGCCTCTTCAACCGTACCCGTTCCCCTGTGATTGTTGAAATCCGTGGAAGTAAAACCCGGATCAACTGCATTCACTTTAAATGCCGTGTCGCGCAACTCGTAAGCCAGATTAATGGTATACATATTCAATGCCGCCTTTGACGGATGATAGGTAGCGCCTTTATGGTTATAGTATTTCGAAGTCGGGTCGCTGTGCATGGTGAGCGAAGCCTGGCTCGAAGAAACATTTACAATACGAGGCTCATCCGCCTTTTTCAAAAGATCAATAAATGCCTGGGTAACCCTTACAACGCCGAAAACATTTACGTTATATACCTCGTTCATCACCTCCACGTTCGCTGTTAAAGCAGTTTGCGGCATTCCGCCGTTGATGCCTGCATTGTTGATCAAGACATCCAAAACGTCGGTCTTCGTACCAATTTCCGCTCTGGCGGCTTTTACAGATTCACTATCGCTTACATTGATTTCTACGACTTCCACCTCGGTCAAACCCTCCGCTTTAAGCTTTTCTACGGCTTCCTGCCCATTTTCTAAATTCCGGGTACCGAGATATACATGATATCCTTTTTGCAACAATTGTCTGGCGATTTCAAAACCAATGCTTTTGTTGGCTCCTGTAATGAATGCATTTTTCATTTTAACTTATTTTTTTAAAATTCCTTGTCATCATTGACAATACAAATGTCAGCAGATGCCCATGGCAGTAAGTAGCCTAATTGAGGAATTTCAAAGCCAGAACGAGAAAGCAAGGATAGGCGCAGCAAGTTTCAGCCTGCCAACTTCCATTTCATTAAAAATGATTAAAGCGCAAAAACGAGGACAGTATTTCTTGCACTATGCGGATAGGACATAAATTTTTTTTCTCTTTACTACATAGTCCATACCGTTTGTCAATCAAATTTTGTAAGCGTCTGAAAGATAAAAGCTTGCCTTTCAAATCTATATCAAGTTCTATTGTGTAAGAAAGTCTAACTGCATCATATTTTCAATAGGCTGATTGTCAGCCAAAATCGCTACCACTTAAAACATAAAATGTGTAACTGCTATCATCATCCAACATTAGACTTGTTCAGGTTCCCTTGTTAAACGTAAGTTTTTCAATGATTTGAATACGGAGCCACAGGTTTGTTTACAACAAATTTTCCATTAAAAAAGGTAGTATTAAATTGCTCTGGTTTCTTTTGTATCTGTATCATTTTTGTCTTTTTTAGAAAGTTCGTTCTCAATTGCCTTACTTGGAATGATCCAAATAATAGAAGAAGTGGCAAAAAGTGCCAAAGAAATTTTGGTATCTACATAAGCCGCTGGAATGGCCAATAACGCTGCTGCGCCTGATATTAAAACTTTGAAATTTTGTTTCTTAATAATGGCTGGCAAGTCGGATTTTGTACCTTTTAGACTGATAACGATCTGATTTTGGAGTAAGCTGTAAGACAAACCGCAAATGACCAATAAAATAGCATAAAGGATCAATGTGAATTTATTGAAATGTGTTTCTCCCATCCATTTTGTACCAAAAGGAATTAAAGACAACCAAAACAGCAAATTCAAATTCGACCACATGATATTAGAAGAAATTTTTTTTAAAGAATTTAGTAAATGATGGTGGTTGTTCCAATATACACCCACCAATGCAAAACTTAATACATAGCTGGTTAAGGTTGGTAACAGATGCATTAATCCATCCCAATCGGATTGCCCGGGTACTTTTATGTCTAAAACCATGATGGTAATAATGATAGCAAGTACACCATCGCTAAAAGCTTCTAATCTGCTTTTATTCATTGTTTTCTTTTTGAAATTGTTTCCTAAATATCGTATCCGGGACCTCTGGTTATGCAAATGTCATTGCCGGATTGTCAGCCCAAAGAATTACAGAATTTTGAAGTACAAATTGAGCGTACACTTTTGTGCTTTATCTGAAACTTATAGCTGAAACTATCGCAGCTAAAATAATTAAGATAATTGATACTTTTTCCTCATTTTTATTTTTTATAGTTTATTAGACAATATCACGAATGATTTATTATTGGCTTTCTGAATTTATTTCTAAGGTTGTGCAATCCAACAGCCAACATCATGATTAAGTGTCTGGCTTTGGAACACTTTAACCGTACCTTATTTCTG
>NZ_VTOL01000023.1 GCF_009801115.1 Dyadobacter sp. 3J3 | reverse complement strand
TAATAATTTTTCACTAATTTTGACATACATATTGGGGTTTGTTTGGCGACTTTAAGATACTGAATTTCAGTATCTTAACCCAATATGTATACACTTTTCTTCCTTAATTATATTTCACCCAACGGGTTATCTGATATACTTTTGCTTCCCCAGAATTTAGTATACGATAGGGTAAATACATCTTTAATATTCACACCGATTGTGTAATTGTTTAGCCAAAATGCGCCGCGTTTGTCTCCTGAAAGTTGTAGAGCGTCATAGAAACTCCCATTTCCTGCGATATTTGATTAATAAGTGTATACTAATTTTCATTTCCGGTGTCCAATTTCCAGCCAGTATCATACTTGATAAAATATGCTTTATGAACAGAGGGTCTAGTCCAATCTATACTGCTTAACCGGCAAAATGGCGTGGTGTTTTTATAGATTCTGGTATATTCAACCGTCGCACTTTTATCCTCACTGCCCATCGATATGCCTTTAATTTCTCCGAAATGCATTTCGGCGAGCTTAACGTTCTGGAGATTGTATTTTTTCTCGCTTTGCGGTGTCTGAGCAAAATATTGATGCCCTTTATTGGTGAAAGTTATCCATGGAGTACCGAGCTCGCTGAGTGTTTGCGAGGTTTTGATTTTGACAAATCCATCTTTTTCCAGACCTAGGTCCAGCATACGCTTTGCATCGGTGGGGTCACCCATAGCAATTCTATGATCGATAACTTTTGGAAGCTTGTATTCAGCTACGATAAGTGCCCGTGCGGTTTGTGAATCAAGTTTGTCTTGCCCGCAAGCCGCTGCGGTCAAAATCAATAATAAGGTTTGGGGTAATGATAAATTCTTCATCTTACTTAATGGTTTGTAGAATATTTAATTAACTAGTTTGTTAGTTGTGCGATAATCCAAAAAAGCGAGTGTTTGCGTTTTTTCGTTGAAAATACGATTCATAAAACCTCTAATGTGTGACTTAGTGAATATTTTTGATAAGGCTTGATCTTGCAATTCATAGGCAGATCACGGCATGTGTAGTCATAAGGAAAACAGCCTAATGCTGAGCAGGCATTGTTTTCTTACATATCTGAAATGACTTCTCTGGTGTAGTGACGCACACAAATCTCAGGTTTACTTATCGCCTATAGCAATATCTGTACTTCCCAAGCATTTGTAAGGCAATGTAGAATGAAATGAAATCAATACTTTCGCAAAATACCAAGGGAATCAACACAATCTCATAATTGGCTATCATGATAAAAAATAAACGGGAACATAAAAGGGCAGCATTGATATATTTTCCTCAATGGCAGGGGAGTGGTCTGACAAGAGAGCTACAGATTGGAGCGCAAACGTTATTCGACTATTTTCATGAAGGATCGCCACTTCGCGTTCCGCTTTCGGATGAGCCCCTAGATACTAAATATAATATTAGCGGGTACCACCCTTTATTAACCCAACTCAAATCAGCAGAAGATTTACTCTATAAAAATCAGCCTGAAAAGCTGGTTCTGATCGCTGGTGACTGCGCATCGGAAATTGCACCAATTGATTATCTCAACAGTAGGTATGACGGGCAACTCACTGTTATTTGGCTCGATGCCCATGCGGACTTAAATACTCCAGAATCCTCTCCAAGCGGGCATTTTCACGGCATGCCACTGCGACTTTTATTGGATGGCGGGTTTGATGGAGTCCCGTTGAGGACTTCAATGCGGGTAAAAAGTCAGCAGGTTATTTTGGCTGGACTTAGAGATCCTGATGCTCCGGAACAGGTTTATATTATACAAAACTCGATTTCGGTTTTAAATGGTATGCTCGGTTGGAAACAAAAACTACTTGATTTGGTTGCAGAGAAGATTTCAACTTATGTTTATATCCACCTGGATCTGGATGTTCTTGATCCTGCATCATTCCCTTGTGTCAAATGCCCTACGCCAGCAGGATTTGACAGCAAGGAACTAAATGCATGCTTGAACCAAATTTTGGATAATTACTGTGTAGTTGGCATGGCGCTTACCGAAACCACGGCAAGAACGCAAGAAGAATTGGAACCTATTAAGGACATTTTAGATACTTACAAACGATACATCGATGGTGCTTATGCAAATTAGGATCTGTATTATCATTACTAACAATTGAACTACTTTTTTCAGGATTTACGCGAGTTCAGATATAAACCTTCATTGGCAGAAAAGTTAATTTTTGAAAAAGAATGTTCACAGGATCAATTTAACTCTGTTTTGAAGCAGGCATTGATGAGAAAGGATTCGGAGAAAAGTTTACTTTTACTTTGTGTTGCAAATAGTTGTCTGGATAAAAGCCTAACTGACAAGTGCTTAAAGAATCAGATTATTTTCTGATTCTTTAAGTCACAAGCTTTGCGTTTTTGCCAGGAGTTGCTGTATGGCAAGTGATAGTACTAGTGGAATTGCATAGGTTTCTTTTATATTAAGAATTGTTTGCTTTGACGTTGATTCCTTGATATATATAGCTTTCCCAGAATCAAATGACAAATAGCCCTGCTCGAAAAAACGCTCTTCAGTATTGAAATCTGATTTCATGGATAGAAAGGTTAGTGCTGTAACGTCCAACGTAGCCTTGTCCATCAGTAGCCACTTGTGAGTTTCTGTTTTAGGCGTAACGGATGGCACATCAGTACGTTTTATTTCAAGAATGAAGATCTCAGGATTTTCAAATAGGTATAGACAATCAAAAGAAGGATACATGGGTATTATTTTGAGTTTTTTTTGGTAAAATACTTAAAAGGGCTTTAAGTAACTGCAACCAGAGTATGCCGGTAGATATTATGCTTTCTAAAAGTTGATCGTGGATTAACGGAAATGAAGCAGTTCTACCGGAATAAAATCAATCCTTTTTGTGCATTTTAAAAGTTAAGGTTAGTTCCATTTACTACCTGCTGGCCGAAATAATAATCAAAGGTAAGCTGCAAATTTTCAATGGCATCCAAATTAGTTATTAACTGAGTGATATTGGTATGTTGCATAGAATGTTTTCTTAAGCAGAATCTCCACCGATGTTCAGTATCAATATGTTGCTCCTTAATTAGTATCTGAATCACTCTTGAAGTGCCGGACTGAATTCTATTCTAATTTTCAATTCGGTAAATTCAAGTAAGGTTTGTCCTAAATCTTTTGCTTTTTTACACAATTAGGATCAAGAAAAGGAATGCTGTAAATTAACCAGATTTAACCGATTACCGAAAAGTGTACTATTTATTTTGTTAGAGATTCCAAGATTATTTTACCATTTTGAGGTGCATAAGCTGATTTTGTGAATTTTATTCCGGCCCGAACATTTGTTCAGAATATGTTGTCAGGAAATTCCCTGATTTCTAATCGTTTTAGCTTCCCTTTCTTTATTTCTTGCGTTATTGATTTTTTTTTCATGTGACTTATATCTGAGCATCCATGAATCTGCAACTTTAATACAATTTGCATAAGCCCTATCTTCTACATCAGTTTCTAGTCTACGAATGTAAGTTCTTGTCCAATCCACGAAATGAATCATTAACAGCCCTTTGTCATCATAACAATGTCTTCGTCGAATGTATCCTTCAAGATGCATATGGACATGCGCTCGTAAAAATTTAAAATATCATGAACAATCTGGATTAATTCTTTTTTTTTGGATTCATCCATTTCTTTGGCATCAATTAAATTCAGAAAATTTTCATTCCGTTCAAACAATAGTATTTGCTTTGCAATGAGCTTTTTAAGCCTGAGTTACAATGGTAAAAGGGTAGTTTGGATAGGGCCAAATATAAAGTCTGATGTTGCCTTACGCTGATTGTAATTAAAATTTATTTTCATTTGATAAAACACGAGCACGGAGCCGACAACAACCAAACCCTGCCCGACGAGTCCTGAAAGTTCTCCGAACGACAGTGCGGTGACAGCGTTTATGACTATTATAATTCCAGATAGGACGATTGCCAAAATGACAATTAACCAAGTGATTTTTTTCACGTCTTAATTTTGTTAAGTTCTTTAATATTTATCGAACACTTGGAATCTGAACAAACCAAAACCGGAATACCGGTTTTGGTTTGTTTTTTAATACCTCTGAGCCCAGTTACTCGAGGAGCATAAAGACATTAAAAGACTGATTATTAAGATATTGATAATCAATCGAATGTTTTGTCTTGTTTATTTGAAGAAGGTGGAAGGCCGGTTTTAATTTACGGCCGTGATGATAGCAAATTATACCGGCACGTGATACAAGCAATATATTGGAAAAGCCCGGGTTTACAATATCTCAGCCAGCTGTACGTGTGAAGCGTATTCTCTGACATTTTCATTTTCTCCAAACGGATGATCATGTATGATATTTGCGGATCAAAAAGGGTGCAAAAATATTGGTATAAAAAATTGCAACTGTGTCCGAAATGCAGTACATGGAACGTTCTTGCCTGCTTTGAAATTCGAACTAGAATAAATTGGTTTAAAATTTATTCGTTTTCTACATTTCATCAGCAATTAATCTTTTGAACAATAACTTTAAAATTATTTTTTTCCTCAGGTGACTTACAAGTAAGCCGAAATAAATGGGGAGCCGTCCTACCTTTGGGTTTTTATTATCCTATTTAGCAAACAACGTTGGCAATACCCCTCGTAACCTAAGTTTTGCTTCAATGCATGTCACTAAAATATGCTATGTATGGTTTAATTTTTCTTGTAGATTTCTAACTTATTATTTTGACTTATATTTGTAAACTTTGTACAATCAGTGATATGATTTATAGAAATCATTATATTATAAACTCAATCCATATTTATGGCTGAGTTGTTTAAGGGAATTTATGACTACGACCATTTGCCGTTTGCATTTTCTGATGCGGAACTTGAAAGACATTATGCCAGTCTGTTACAAAGATACACTCCACTTACCAAAAACTGGAATGACCAGTTGAATACTGAATGGATTGCGCGTACCTACCTGGCCTCTAAAATGATCCTGAGTGCTACTCTGATGATCAATTCGGTTTATTATGCCAATCAAAAAAATGTTCAAGTTGTCGAACCATACCTATTGTATTATTCATTATTTACCTGTTCGCGAGCTGTTTTACTAACACTGCCAGAACATGAGTGGAATGACAGCGCCTTATTTAAATCAAACCACTCAAAGGTACTCAATCTTACAGTGGACGCGGTTAAGCAATTAAATAAGGAGTTTGGAGCAGATGTTGAGAAAAAACTTCAACTTGCCAGGGACTTTCGCGAGATTTTTTCATATAACATGCCTGCAAGCGGGCTTGGCGGTATGCAATCGGTGGTTAAGCTTAATCTGGATGAAGTGGTAGCTCTTTGTCAGATTCTTGCAGAACTGGCCGAATTTCAAAGTGAGCGATTTTACCAGGCTTTTAATAAGAATTGCAAAGACAAGACATTTGGCCTGGATGATAATCTTTTGATGTCACTAATGACGTATCAAACAACACAAGGGGATGTGTTTGTCGATGACGACGACTTCACGCTGATTGGTAGACTGGCCCGTAAACAAAAGACGCCTGCAAGTATTTATTTAACACTTACCGAAGGGATGGTAGATGATTTTTTCGGAGCCTGGGCAGAGACAAATAGTTCAAGCGGGGAACCGTTTGATCCGGAACAGGATATTCGCCTGATTTACAATTTTCCATAACATGTTAAAAATCGTTATGACTGGGACTAAGGTATAAATAGTTTAGGGGGCCTCAGAGCCTGAGCTTTCGGTCCAAAGAGAAAACCAATCCTGCAATTCCATCTCAATATCGTTTGCTCTCACTAAGTTTGTGATTCTGGATGGTTGTTTCGTGCCACATACCGGTATAATTGCTGATCGGTGTTTTAGAATCCAGGGAAGAAGTTTGACAGCAGCAGAGGCACCATATTTTGGTGATAAATTTGTATGGATGGATTTGATGCGCCCAGACCGCTCATCATCTTTGTTAAAAACTGTGCGCATTAGGGACCAAAACATCGGTATGATTTTATGTGTTTGCATATGGTCCAAAGTTCCATCGAGCATTGCTTCAAGATATGTGATGGCAAACTCAATCTGATTATAGGTGATTTTGATTTTATGTTAAATTAAGTCCATTTGCGAAGGGGTGTAATTGGAGACTCAAACCTCCAAAATTTTTACGTCACCTTTCAGTTTTTCTATTGCTTCTGCGATCTCATCGGATTTCATTAATGGACTAGGGCGATGTAGTAAAAGCAAGTCCAGGTAATCAGTTCTTAGGTTTCTCAGTGATTGTTCAACCGACCAAATTATGTAAGCTGACGAATAGTCGTAATGTTTACCGGCGGGTTTTTCTTCTTTCCGACTGCATCTGACTGCCATATTTTGAAACCAGCTGTATCATTTCCCTGCTCATTTTGCTCTCTAAGAAGGCATTCCCAAAATCCGCCTCAGTAGTATAGTCTCCATAAATATCAGCTTGGTCAAATGTTTTGATATCGTTTTCCAAGCAAGTGCTCATCAATTCAATCATCTGCTAGGTATTAGAACCGTTTCCCCAAACACCACAATTCATACTGCCCGCAATAATCTCGAAAATTGTATTTTGTGCATGTTTGCTAAATTAGATTAATTGGTATGGGATGTATTTTAATACTGCGAAATAAGGATTAAAATATAACCCGACCGAAATGTAGGCCTATGAATTACCGGAAACTTATTTCATCTAATTCTCAAGGAATAGTCCCTGGTACAGCTGGGAAAATTGTAATTTAAGTAATATTGTTGACTGCCAAATTCTAACAATAGAATCATATTCCTCAATTGATCATTATTTTCAATGAAGGGAAATTGAATGGATTTTCCGCTCACAATGTAAAGTTCTGTCTGCTAAAATGCAGAATCACCAGGCAATTTGCCTGGTGATTCTGTCGGCGTCACTGACCTAATCGTGCTAAATAATAATTGCCTTTAGAGCTCAAATCGTTGTTTTGGTTATGAATAGCAGCTCCACTTTCCGCTGGGCAGCAGCGAATTGTGCCTAATGCCATTTGTCAGATTTACTACTTTCATATTTACTACTTTTGGACAATGTGCATTGCCTTATTTAAATCCTCAAAAGCATTTAATGTACGATCCAGATGCTCGCGTGTGTGGGTTGCCATCACACTCATACGTATACGGGCGTTCTTTTTGGAAACAGCCGGGTAAAGGATTGGGTTTGCGTAAATCCCGGCCTCCAAAAGCATCTTGCCTGCATTTGAAGTTTTATGGGCATCACCAATTTTTACAGGAATAATGGCCGATTGCGTATTGCCAATATCGAATCCGAGACTAACAAGTCCATTACGGAGGTAGGAAATATTTGACGCCAGCATATTTCGCCATAAAGGCTGCTCATCAATTAAGTCTATGGCTTTGACAATTCCTGCGGAAGCAGGCCCTGCAGTGGCAGAAAAGATGTGCTGTCTGGATTGAAACTTTAAAAAAGTTGCAAGTTTGGGACTTGTAACAACATATCCGCCGACATTCGAAAATGTTTTTGAAAATGTCCCGGTGATAATATCTACCTTTTCAAGAATGTTTAGTAGCTCCATTGCTCCCCTGCCATTGTTACCCAGCACTCCGATTCCGTGTGCATCGTCGACCATCAGAAGCCCGCCGTATTGTTTGGTGAGTGCGTAAATTTTATCCAAAGGAGCAATGTCGCCATCTTGGGAGTAAACGCCGTCAACGATCACCATTTTAGTTCGGTATTTTGCCGCAGCGTCTTTCAGAATTCTTTCGAGTGATTCCAGATCGTTGTGAAGAAAACTTTTACGATTGGTCAGCATACATCCTTCGTAGACACTTGCATGAACTGACATGTCTACAATTGCAATGTCTTCTTTCTGCAACAGGACCTGAAGCGAAGCGCTGTTCGCAGTGTAGCCTGTTGTATAAATAACTGAGCTGTCACTGCTTCTGCCGAAAAATTTGGCTATTTTTTCTTCCAAATCCTGGTGATAACTGAAATGTCCCCCGATAAGCGGAGATGCGCCAGCGCCGGTTCCATAACGTTTTACTGCTTTAACGACAGCAGCTATAACGGATGGATGCTGGGTAAACCCAAGATAATCATTGCATACAAAGCTGATGAATTTTTTAGGGGACGTGTTTGCAGAGGTAATAACCCGCATTTCCGGTCCACAGCCTGAGAGGTTGAGCAGACGATAATTCATATGTCCGTTATCTTTCATGTAGCCTAAAAAATCATAAAAAAGATCTGCCCGTTGGATGGCGTCCAGTTCGGGTACGTTTTCAAAATCCTTGAAACTAGCGGTGGCAAAATTAATGTTCATAAAAGTGGATGTATTTATATTGAAGTTTGCGAAAACTAGTTCTCATTTTTTTCGATTCCTGTGACTTAGTTTTTTATTTGGATATCGATCTTTGTCATCTACAACGCGACGTGCAGCGAACATATAGAGGTAAAGATCCATATGCAGTTCTTCGGACATTTACACGTTTTGATTCAACTACTAGTGTTTGTGTTGTTAATGATAAGATTTACTCAGGAAAATCCTGCTGCCTTTACCTTTGTAGTATGAAGGCTGATATCGTATATAGCCATACTGCTCAAGGTGATGAATGAGCTTTTGGTAAGTGGCCGTACTTGCAATTCGTGACAGTGTCATCACATCTTTCCCAAAAGCGACGACGGGCCCTTTAAATCCCTGTTTTTCCCACAGCCAGATTAGGGTCACATAAAGTCCGATGTGCGAAATGCCCAAACGCTGATCTGTTTCAATGGCTGAAAAAAACGAAGCTAATATCGAATCCTTTTTCATTGCTTAACTTTTTGTCCGTTCTTCTTGGATTGCTGCTCGTTTTCTTTGGGGGCTTGTTCTGTAATTTTCAAAGCCTGTTTTTCAGGGCCCGACAATGCCTGGGCGATACTTATTTTCTTTTGATGCTCATCGTAAACATTCAGCGTTTTATACTGCGGATTTGCCTCTATGGAAAGATTAACCTCTTTGCCTTCCCGCATGATAGTCACCTGCGGTTTTTCGCCGCGACTTAATGCATCAAGTAGTACCTGTTGATCTTTCGCCGTTAGGGTTTCTTTTACACCGAGTTGATTCACGGCTTTTTGCAGGTCAAAACCGTAATCTTTATGAAATTCTTTTAATTTATGGTTTCCAGATGGATCCTGATCGTTAAAATCGAGCTGTATCCACTTGGACTTTGAACCGGCATTGATATCAAAAGTTTCAATTTTTATAGCCCTGCCCGAAAGAAGGTTTTGAGCCTGCGAAGCACTGATTTGATCTTCCGAAGAGAATATTTGTTTTTTTGATTCCTGCGGCTTATCCGTATCAGTCAGTGCCGCCTGGTACTTTTCAAACCGGTATGCACCGCTTGCATCCTTCGCAAAAGAAAGACTGATATCCATTTTCTGGGTTTCGCTGATGTAATAGGACAAAGGGACTGAGAATTCCCTTTGTCCTTCCTTTATCTGCTGTGCGAGCTTCGAGCCGACAGCTTCAAAACCCACCTTGGCAACAGCCTCTTTCAGATCCGATAGATTGCGGTCAGAAGAAATCGTTGTCTGTCTTTCCGCCTGCTTCTCTCTAAATGGAGCCAGTGCTCTTTGCAAGAGCCTCATCCAAAGATTCGGGTAAACCTGTTTTCTGAGCAAATCATTCTGACGTGCCAGGATGATCAGCGTCATTTTTTCCTCCGGGACATTTGAACGGCGATACTTTGTCTGCAAATGCTCGTAGAACCCAAGCTTTTCTTTTAGAAATGCCTTGTCTTTTAAAATGTCAGCAGAGAACAGTTTTCCAAAACGCTGTTCGCGGGCTTTCCATTCATTTAGCTCTTTGGCTATTCTGTTGGAAGTAATCTCACTATTTTCAACTTGCTGCTCCATGATCTGCATGATTTATATTTTGAAACAAGCGGTCTCAGACTGAAACACCCTTTCGCTTTGCTCGCCGGGAAGGCTCTTCATTTTCCTGTGCTTTCACATCTTGCTTTTCGCTTTGCTGCTGGGACTGGCTTTCACCCTGACCTTGTTTTTCGGTTTGTGAACTTCGGATCCGCTGCTGACGCTCGTCATAAACAGCTACGGACTTAAACTGGGGATTCGCTTCAATAAAGCGTTTTTGTTCTGCCCCATCCTGCACGAAGGTGACTGCCTGACGGTTCCCTTTTTGAAGCGATTCGATCAGACGCGATTTATCCGTATCGTTGCCGAGCTCTTTAATGGGATGTTTGGAAAGTGCTTTTTCGAGTTCAAATCCGTATTTTTCACTGAATTGCTTTATCTTAAAATTTCCGTTGTTTTCCGTTTCTTTGAAGTCCAGTTGTACCCAGGCGTTGTAGAGCTTTCCTTCTTTATTTGTCAGGTCTTTATTGACTGCCCGGCCGTCCAAAAGGTTATAGGCTTCTTTCAAAGTGATGCTGCCTTTTTCTTTATTGATGTAAAATTTTTGTTCAACCGATTTATCCTCATTCTCCTTTTTAAGCGACGCGGTATAGTTGTTAAAAAAGAACATATCAGTCTGATTGGATTTTTTGAACTGAAGCACAGCGCTAAGCTCATCTTTGCCGTAGGCAGCAGTATGCTTAAGCTGAAATTCAGTTTGAGACTTGGCCAGATTGGCTTTGAGCTGCGATTCCAGCTCCTGTCCAAAGCCGGTAAATTTTACCTGGTCCTTAAGGAAATCAAAATTGTTCTCATTCATGATCGTACGTATTTAATGGTAAATGAAAATGTTACTGTATTTATGAAAGTGGCTTAGCGCGGACAATGGCTCTGTTTTGTACCTGTAGTTCCATATGCCTTCCGCCATTTTTCTCCATAAGCTGAATGGTGAGCTGTTTTTGATTAGGAATTGTAAATTTGTCAATTGCAAAGACGAATACATGGAAGCTCTTCGCACCAACGGCAGCGGTATCCTGATGGACGTAGACCGGCATGATCTCCCTTTCCTGCACAGCCGCGCGTTTTACCCGTTTTTTATCGCGGATGAAAAATCGAAGATTTTCAATGTCGTAGGTTATATTCGAGTGGTTTTCAAGTTGTAAACGGTAAAAAATTACATCTTCCCTGATGTAGAGCCCACTGAGTGCGAACCGCGCCTTGTCACAACGATCTTTGATTCTATGCAAGTTGTTTTTATCTGATAAGGCAAGCTCAGAACTATGCTGGATCACAGCCTGATTGCTGTGCTGAAATAGCGCGGATGAAGAGGACTTGTTTTTGTCAGGAATTAACTCAATGTTTAGCTGCAAGGGCTCGTCTGCATAGGTGACAACAAAGGAATACAGCTTGCCATCCGATGTGACTACGGTCAGGTTGGTCTGTATAAATCCTTTTCTGGCTGCTTTTATCTGTAAGATGTTCTCAATACCCTTTGCTTTTTGAGCTAGTATATCCCGGCTTCCGCGGTCAACACTTTTAATGGCAAAAGGGAAGATCAAATTTACCGTTTTGTGATAAGTGATTTCCAATGGGAAGGGCTCAATAACAAATAGCTCAACATTTTGTGAGAATGCCTTCCCGCTGATCACAAGCAATAACAAGGCCAGAATCCGGCCAATTCGGTTTTTTTTCATGATTCGTATAAATTAAATTGAAAGTGTAGATCCTCCCAGCTGCCTACATCGACGCCGTATTACCATCCCGCAGCAACACCTGGTATCCTGCTTTCAGTGATACCTGAACTAGACGTGCTTTTTTGCCGATGAGCGTTTTTGCCGCCTGGATACCTGCACTAGCTGCCTGTGCTCCAAGCGAAGGATCAAGTGAGCCGATGCTTACTCCCTGAATATCCTGCCCTAGGGATTGTTTAGCCACATCTCGGCTGATGGCATCCGGAATATGTATACCCGCAATTCCGTCCAGATCATAAACCGACAGCTTTACAGGTAGCAGTGCGTTTTCGTGTCGGATGGAAACAACCTGAACCATCAGCCGTTCGCCATTTAGAGAGGCCTGCCCAAATACAAAGCTGTCTTTTGGAATCAGTACACCTCCAACATAAATATCTCCTGTCAGCCGGAGTTTGACTGTGGCCCCCGTTACCAGCTGCTGATCCTGGTGCACGACAGCAGGTATGGCATTACCCGCGTTGGCTGTAACTTCCTGATCCAACGAGAAGAAGCCATTCTGCTGGAAATGTAGTTCAGAAATTAAGTTGTCAGTCAAAGAATCAGCGGCTATCATATTTTCTAATGTTGTAATTGGGTTTCTATTCTGCCCGGTTGTGACAGGAAAAGCCTGTTTTTCATTTTGCTGGGCCTCTTTTTGCAACCTATCTGCAACACGCTCAGGATGCTGAATGTCCATAACCTTTTCAAGCAGTTCATTTAATTCCTTCATCTCCGGGTCGTGTGCGTCAACCTCAGATTCTCCCTGAAGCCCGGACATCAAAGATTCGAGTCTTTGCATGTCAGCTCCTTCGCTGATCTGAGCCTGGCCGGATGGCCGGGCTGGCTCTGCGTCAATTTGCTTTTTCTCATCTTTAAAGCCAGGCTCCGCAGAAGCTGCAAGAACTGCGTCAAGTTCTTTTAACTTACCATAAACCTTTGCCTCATCTGGATTGGAATATGTTTTTCCTTTATAGAAAACAGGTGCTACGCGCTTGTGTTTTCCATAGGGCCCTGTGAGTCCCTGCAGTGGTACCCCTGCAGTATCCAGTTGACCGGCAAGCTGAATTTGCTGACGGTAGGGATCTTTCTTTATCAGCTCGGCCCGCTTAGCTGAGTCATCGGCGGCCTTCTGGTAGTAGCTAAGCTTGTCCATGGGCTTGCCTTCCTTTAAAAAAGCATCAGGCAAATTGGTATTCAGCCCGGTAGGTTCGGCTGTTGTAATCTGAGTTTTCTTTACATTTTTAACAACTGCGGCCCAGTAAAAGAATGTCAGAAATGGCAGTACCAACAGCGGCAAAAAGGTGTATAACTTGCGTTGTTGTAAATAGCGGGCAGAGTAGGTTCTGTTTTCCATGATTGTGATTGCTTAATGATTGATTAAAATGACTGATTTAGTTAGGCGTTTCGGCCTTAAAGACTGTTAGGGATGGTATTGCTGCGGATTTTCCAGGCTGTCTTGCTTGATCTTACTTTCAAGGCTATCCAGGTAGCGGCCTATGGCGGACTGTTTTTGGAGTTTTAGCTTTTGTTCATATGGATCAAAGGGCCATAAGCGGAGCAAAACGATGTTTTTAAATCGTAAAGTGTCCTGTGTTATTATGCTGCCTTTAATCAGGTAGATGCAGTACGTGCCTGCGCCCAGGGTAAAGACAATCAATATTGTTTTGAGCCACTTGACTGGTATTTTCCGGGAATACCGGTCCATCAGAGCTGCCCAGCCTCGTTGGAAGAATAGTATCTTACCAGCTATTTTTTTCGGCAGCCGGTCCGTAGGTGTATCAGTTGGCTGAGATTTGGTGGCCCTGTGAGCATTGAATCTGTAAAACATAGGTGAATATTTTAAGTTGTGGAAATTAAAGAAGGCCCGCATTCCCGTTAGCGGTTTTGTACACTGATGTCCTTATTTTCGATTGTAGTCCATTTCTCAATCAGAAATCCGTGTGGGTTATTATCACTTCGTGATACCGTGCGCAAATAGCCCTCGGTAACCAGCCTGCGCGAAACAATGCTTGTCGGACGGATGATGCGCTGCATCCCGATGCATTTGAAGAAGTAGGGATAAATAGAGATGTCCACTTCAACACTGTCGATCTGTATTTGCTGGCTGATGTTTCCCGATATGACACCGGTATAGTAGCCCGATTCTTTCAAATTGTCATATTGTTTTTTAGCTGATCCGTCGGCCAGATACAGTGCTTTCGAAACATTTGAGGAGATTGTTTTATCATCGGGATCCAAAGTGAAAAACAGCCGGTGAAAGCTGGCAACATGATCGCGGGCTTCAACGGGAATGTTATCTCGCCGCTGTGATGCATAAGCATCAAGAACCTTTCCTTCGGCGAGAATATAAACTGTTCCCTGGGCCGTTTGCACGAGTTCGTAGCTTTTGTACAGAGAATAACAGCAGAAGACAATACTTCCGCAGACGACCACCAGGGTGAAAATCCGGATATGCCGAAATGCAGTGTCAATATTTTTGGCTTTGGTAAACATAGCTTAATGTTTTTAGCAGATGATCAAATCATGATTTCTTGTTAGGCGTAGGTAGTCGTCCGAAACCGCCTCCGGCTGGGAATGCGTAGTTCCCAATCCCGGTAACCGTATTTGATAAAAGCGCAGTCGTCTTATGAAGAAGCGTATTACCACCACCGGCCTGGATAATGTATCCCGCCACAGAGGGCACAGAGAAGTAGCCTACAATTCCAATAATGAGAAATATCAGATAGGCCATGTCGTTGGCACTAAAAAAGGTATCGCCGTTCTGGGCGACTTGACGGATATCCAGCTCAATCATTTTCTCCTGAATTTTTCCGATGATTGCCCCAAAAATATTGGCGACAGGAAGCCAAAGGAATATGTTTATGTAGCGTGCAATCCAGGCAGACAACGTGTGCTGGAAACCGTCAAAGACGGCAATGCCGAATACCAGTGGTCCGACAATTGCCATCACGATCAGATAAAAGGTTCGGATCGTATTGATACATAGGGCGGCTGATTCAAAAACAAGTTGCAAGACCTCACTGATCATGGCCTTGATCGAGTTTCGGAAATTGTATGATTGTTTGGCCATGTAAAACTTGATATCATTGGGTATTCCCTGGCCAAATGCTTCATCGGTCGTTCCATAGGTATATTTAAGCCACATATCCCTGTTTCCTTTGCTATCATCACCTACATACATCTGCCAGAATTTGGAATCTTTGATGGCATCTTCTTTCTTTTTTAGAAGTGTTGCAATGGCTTTGTCTGAATCTTTTACCATTCCGGCAGTGCCACGGACGGTAGGAGCCAAGACTGCATTCAGCATCGCGATCACAGAGGGGAAAATCAGGATCGCAAACCCAAGCACAAACGGCCGGAACAATGGGTAAAAATCGATGGGTTCAGCATTGGCGAGATGCCGCCAGACGCGGTGAGCTATGTACCAGATGGCTGCAAAGCCTGCAATGCCCCGGCCTACGTTAATGAGTTTACTGCAAAGAGGCAGCATTTCCTTGTAAAGCCCGTCTAACACGCCGTTCATGCCCCGGACCTGCTCGGCAAATCCCTGCGCTACACTCCAATCTGGGCAAAGAATTGCCAGCATCACAAGGACGGTGACTTTGAAAAAGCTTTTCATACAAGTTCTCTTTAAGGTTCGATACCGTATATTTTCTTTCTAAGTTCTATATCCGCTTTTTCAGAATTGCGCTGCGCTGCCAGCACACTGGCATTGCTATTAAAATATCGAAGGAAGCTCAGTTTATCTGTCATGTCCTCGTAGATGCTGTCAATGATCCTGAGCCTTTCATCATCAGATGCCCTGAGTTTTTTGGCAGTAAGGACAGTTGTCAATGCATCCAGATTTTTGATGCTTCCTTTGATCAAATCCGTGTAAACATCATATATATACGCGAGCTCTTGTGCTGTAAAGTGATCCCCGGAAGAGAACTGCGCGTACGCTGCCCGGTACTCTTTGACAAGTGCCAGTTGGCATGCTACGATATCTTTTACCCTTGAATATTTTTTGACAGACGGGCTGACCTGTAACAGTCCGTCCAAAAAGGCTTCGTGCAGTTTGAAATTTCCCTGGGACAGATCACGGATCGTGTTGTATCCTTTAAAAAGGATTTCATAACCGTTTTTGAGTTCTTTCAGGATCTTTCGAAGTTGGTTTAGTTTTTCAATGTTTAAAATCAGCTGGGTAACCTCGGCTGTCTGGGCCTGTGTACTGTTAATTGGTGCAAGTGCAAACATGGAAAGTAAAATGATGATCAGTGCCTTTTTCATCTTATTTCAGTTTATGCCGTGCAGTGCCCGGCTGTTTTTTATTTCGGTTCTTTCAATGTTGACCTGCTCAGCAGATACTTTGATGCTTTGCTCAAAGCTTCGGGCGAAGCTGTAATTGTCCTGCATCTGACGGAAACAGAGCTCAATGCGCAGAATCCTTTCATCGTCAGTCATCGCAACGTTGTTATTGCGGATTACCAAAAACAGGTTACCCAGAATATGCTGGCAGTCCTGGTAAAGCACAGCAAGTACCCTTTCAAAGTAAGCCAGCTGATCCTGGTCAAACACGCCTGCTTCAGCCAGGGCTGCGGGCATTTTCTCGCATACATTATTGATCTTTCCATGTAGATCAGTAATTTGTTTCAGACGGCCATAGGAGCCGATATTGGGGTTCACGATCAGAAGAGAATCAAAACGGTTTTTATGCATTTTGAATTCTGAGCGTTTGATGTCTGAAATTGTTGTAAGGCCTTCCTTGGCAATTTTATAGCCCTTTTTGGTTAGCTCCAGATATACTTTAAGTTGCGCAATCTGCTCGATCAGATACTGTTTCTGGGTCTTTTTCTGGCGAAACCATTCCTTGAAGTTCTGGGCAAACCCCGCATTTGCAACCAGTATCAAAACGATCAGCATCATTGCTTTTTTCATCGCAATTGATTTTTTGTTAAAATTTAATCGATTCCGTAGAGCTCCTTGATTACCTTGGCATCCAATTCGTCTTTTGCCCTCGACAGGCTTAAACGCTTGTTCTCATTATTGAAAGTGGTGAGCTCATCGTATACTTTATCAACCTGCTTTGCCGCCTGATCTATGATTTCCAGTCTTTTGGCATCACTCATCTGGGTGGTAAAGGATTTAACAACCAGGGTGAGCAGGTCTACGTTTTTAGCTGTCTGCTCGATAATACCCGTGTACACCTTCTGCATGTAAAGCAGCTCATCAGCAGTAAAATGTTTATCATTATGAAACAGGGCCCAGGCCTTTTGGTACTGCTCGACGATCAGTGCTTCCTTCTGGGCGATCTCTTTGATCCGGAAATAAAGGGAGATCACCGCCTTTACCGTTTTTAGCTCATCGTAATACTTTTTATACAGGTCCCGCTGTTTTTTAACCCAGTCGGCAATCTGTTCGAGTTTTAGTTTTGCCATCGTGTTTTCCAGCGCCTTCTGCGCGTTTTGAAGTTTGATGACTTTATTCTGTCTTCGCTGGATCATTAAATCCACGGCCTTTACAACTTTTTTGATCGCCGCTTTGATAATAGCCGCCCAGGGATTTACAGCCTGAGCTTCCGGGATCGGCCCAAATGTGGCACCAATAAGCACCAGCGTGAAAAGGAATCGCTTAAACATGATTAACATACTGTTTGGGTGGAGTAATTTGTTTAACCGCTCTTGGAGCGCATTTCTTCTGCCAGCACCTTGATCCCACTTTCGATAGTGCCATACTTTTTTGCATATGCTGCTACCTTGATCTTTTCGGTCTGCTCAGTTGTGTAGGCCAGATACTCGCTTGGGCTCACCTCGGTCCTGTATACCCTGGATAGTGTGCCGCCCAGACTGATGAAAACTTCCTTGTATTTTCTGAGCGGATCGTTGGCTTTGTTGACCGAAAGCACTAGGGCTTTCTCCTTTTCGGTCAGCCCGAGCAGCTCTTGGATCTGATCGAATTTATTTTGGTATTTGGACTGGTCCAAAAGTATCTTGCAATCCGAGTTGTTAATAATGGCCTGCTTTACAATAGGAGAGGAGATGATATCTTCGACCTCCTGGGTTACCACAATGGCCTCGCCAAAGAATTTACGGACGGTTTTAAAGAGATATTTTATGTATTCCGCCATACCTTCTTTTGCAATTGCTTTCCAGGCTTCTTCGATTAATATAATTTTACGGATGCCTTCCAGCTTTCTCATCTTGGAAATAAATACCTCCATAATGATGATGGTTACTATAGGAAATAAAATGGGATGCTCTTTGATCGCATCCAGTTCAAAGACTATAAAGCGCTCATTAAGAAGATCTAAATTCTCCGTAGCATTTAAAAGGTAGTCAAACTCGCCACCTTTGTAATAGGGCATCAGTACATACAGAAAATTATTGATATCAAAATCCTGATCCTTAACCTTGTCTTGTTTGAGTACAATTGTGAATTCGTCTCGTACGAACTCGTAAAACGAATTGAAACCCGGGGTCAGGGTCACAGACCCTTTTTTATTAAAAGAGGCATAGTACAGGGTTAATGCATTGGATAATGCCACATACTCAGAGCGTCTGAAAACCTCATCGTCCTTTTTCCAAAGTGCCAAAAGTAGCGTTTTAATACTTTCTTTTTTCTCGGTATCCAGCAGCCCGCTCGGTCCTAAATAAAATGGGTTGAATTTGATAGGATTGTTTTCGTCATAAGTAAAATAATACCCGCCCACCATATCGCAAAGCCCTTTGTAGCTGTGGCCTACATCCACTAGCACGATATGTGCGCCAGACTCATAGTAGCTTCTTACCATGTGGTTGGTAAAAAAACTCTTACCACTGCCTGATGGCCCAAGTATAAACTTATTCCGGTTTGTACAAATACCCATGCGTATGGGCTCATCGGATATGTCTACATGTACGGGTTTGCCGGTTAACCGGTCCCCGAGCCGCATACCTACCGGGCTGTCAGAGCTGCGGTAGCCGCTTTCCAGGTTCAGAAAACAGGCTGCCTGCTCGGCAAATGTGTCAAAGGTCTCATTGATCGGAAAATCAGCCGCGTTACCAGGAATTCCTGCCCAGAAAATTTGAGGTGCACCTGTTGTTTCAACTTTGGCTGCAATATCCATTTGCGCAAGGGCAGAGGATACTGTGCTTTTCAGTTCTTTGAGCCCGCTTTGTGAATCCGTCCAGGCTAGCACATTAAAATGCGCTTTGACCGGAAGGCGCTGCTGACTGATTGCCTCGTTTAAAAATTCGTTGGTAGCATCCAAGGCAAGCGAATTCTCTCTTGCGTAAACCGATAGTGATTGTAATCTTAGCCTTTTGCTTTCGAGCCTTTTGAGGGTTTTGTCAGCATCCTCTATAAATATGAATTGATTAAAAATGTGGTTGCAGTTCAGTAGTTGTCCCAGTGGCGATGCAAAGCCGGTACTGAACTTGGTTTTGTCGGTTGAATACCGATCGTAGATAACTGATGGGCTGCATAGCCCTGGCAGGTCTGCCGCGTCTGCCAAACTGTAAAGCTGGCAAAAACGGTCCCCGATCTGTATGCCTTTATCAAAGTGCAGGTCGCGGATCAACCTTCCTTGATCCCCGGCAGTCAGGTAACAATATTTTTCTATAAGCCCGGATTGACGCGCCTGACTGAAAAGCTCCTGCTCTTTAAGCTGGCGAAGTTTGACAAAACCTGAATCCTCCAGAATCCTTCTGAACTGTCCGGCTGAGTCAAGAAAGTCGTGCAGAGATTGGGTGCTTAATGATTGCTGTGGTACCAGGCTTGGGCGGATCAGATTGGAAAACATCGAGCTTGATAACTTCCGATCAAACGGCTTTTTGGTCAGCATGATGTAACATTTGTGATCCAGAAAAGGCCGTCCGGTAAAAAAAACTTCACTGCTACGGCTCAGAAAGCTGCTGCCCGTTTTGGTTGAATCTGGTGAATATCTGCTATCAATGAACCAGTCCTGTTTTTGAAAGACGCTTCCCACGGGCAGCATTTTCAAAGCTTTGACCCAGGTCTGGTGAAAGGCGCCGTACTGCGGATCAGATAACGTAAATATCTCGGGCAACTCAGCCTCGAAAACCATCGTCATGTCCCCTTGTTTGGAAAGGATACAGCCATGCTCAATATCCAGGATCGGTAATAAATCATCCAGCAACTTTTCCATCTCTACACTTGATTTATCTTGAAAAATTATAGAATTATTTGTCTGTTTAAGGCTATTGGTCACTAGGTGTCAGTCTTTCTGCCAGACTTGAATGCCTTTCTTGATATGGATTTTAAGACCATGGGAACACTTCGTTTAGCCAGGGCTTTGGTCAGTCCATGCTCTCCATAGGTGGCGCTTAAGTGGTAGATGCCCATGATCATCGCAGTACCCAGACAGAGTGTTATGCCCAGACAGATATAGGTGTTGACTTTGAGCATGTACATGACTGCATAGATGATTAAGAGCGCGAACATGCCGGCTCCCATGTACCATATGTACTGCGCGCGCAGGCCCTTAAACACAATGCTTTTGTTGATTCCTTTATTGATCTGATAGGTGCTGTTGGCCATGGCTGCTACATTTTAAGTCCCTTTCGTTGGGGTGAATCGATTTCGTGCTGCTGATTTAGCGGCACCACATTCGTCTCTGTAATTTCCTTATCGTTGTTTTCCTGTGGGATTGTGCCTTCAAGCTTTTTCTGCTGGATCCTGATAGCGATCTCTCTTTCCAGATTTGAGAGCTGATTTTTTAGGTCTGCAAGCTCCTGCTCTTTTTCAAAAGGTTTTTTTGAAAGCTTTTCAAGTGCCGGAATTGTTTTGTCCAGTTCCGCCAGCTGCTTTTCTGTCTGCTCACGGACACCGGTGACGCGTTCGATGGCATTTAGAAAGTAGCGCGCAGTTAGTTTTGGGTTTTCGGTACTTGGATGGCCTTTGTTGAATATGTACTTTATCTCGCTGCTATCGCGCTTGGCAAACAGCGTGTTATAATTTTCAAAGTGAATTTTCCCTCTTTCATCTTCCCAGTACTGCTGGTTGCTGCGGATAAACAAATCAAATCCGTAAAGCTTACCAATTCGCTGTGCATCCTGACTAGTATTTGGTGGCTTCCAGTTCTGATACAGTGACAGAATATGAGTACCGCTTGCCTGGGATGTTTTTTCTTTAAGTCCAATTAATTCAATCGGGTTAGCTTTTGTGCCGTCCTTTTCGAATTTCAGATTTCCCTTGTAGACCGCTTCATCTGCTTTCAGTATTTTTAGTGTATCTAGGGTTTCGCTCTTCTCTTTAATTAGCCTTTCCAGTTGAAACCCACTTCGGGTAGACTCTTTGTAATGGGCTGATTTCAGACTTTCCAGTACTGCAACTTTCTTTTCCAGTTTTGATTTTTCCAGAAGCGATGTGTCTCCAGAGAGCAGCGCGATGTACTCAGAAAAGTTCATCCCGCTTTTTTCATCCCCAGCACCCTCGTCAATCGTGCGTACATTAAGCGATGAATTTTTCATCTGGGAAATAAAAGTCTGCTTGTTTTTCAAAAGGTTAAACTTGTAATTGTCCAGACTCTGCTCAACGGCATATATGAAATTCTGAACCTTGTTTTCGCAGAACTCTTTTGCGATCATGTTGCCCTGCCGGGCTCCTCGGCCATTGCGTTGCTCAAGATCTGAGGGCCGCCAGGGTATATCCATATGATGCATCGCAACGATTCGTTTTTGTACATTCAAACCTGTTCCTGCCTTTTCGGTACTGCCGATCAGGATCCTGATATCGCCACTATTCATTCGTTTAAATAGTTCTGGCTTGCTTTTATCCGTCCAGTCATGGATGTAGCTGATCTGATGCACAGGGATATGATAGTCTTTGGTCAGTTTTTGTTTTAAGGCGTCGTAAATATTAAATCCGTCAGGCTGGGGAGTGCCAATATCCGAAAAGACAATCTGGGTACCCCGGTGCGCGCTGCTTTGATGGTAAATTTCTGCCACCTTCGCCGCACAATGATTGACCTTATTTCCGGGGTGGTCACTGTATTGATGCGCATCGACCAGCCGCATAGCCGCCATTTTCTTTGCGTAATTGGTCGCGATCAGCATCCTTCCTTTATCTTCCTGTGGAGAAAGTCTGCCACGTCCGATCCGTGAGCCGTCGCCCGTTGCTGCGAAATGCATCAGGTTTTTAATGAAAACCTCCTGATCCGGCGTGGGTTTGATGTTCACCAGCTTTTCATCGAGTTCAGGCTTGTCCAGCTTGATGTGTTTAGCCGTTTTGTAATCGGTAATCTCATTGTAAAAAAGGGCAAGCTCGGGTACTTTGATAAAATGACGGAAACGCTCCTTGGCGATGATTTCATTGGTGACCGAAAATTCGAAATCAACGGTTTTACGGGTAAACACTGCTGCCCAGCCGTCGAAATTCTCAATCTTTTGACGCTGCATTTCTTTTGGTCTTAGGTATTTGAAAAGCAGATACATTTCTGTAAGACTGTTTGAGATGGGTGTGCCAGATAAAAACGTGACACATTGATCCGCGTCAAACTTTTCCTGTAAAGTCCGTACCGCAAAAAGCATATTAAGCGCTTTTTGGCTTCCTTCCATGTTACCAAGTCCAGCGACCCGGTTGTGACGTGTGGTAAAAGTCAGGTTCTTGAATTTATGAGACTCGTCCACAAAGAGGTGGTCGACACCCATCGATTTAAAATCAATTCCGGTATCCTTTTTTTCTTCAATGTTTCTTTCGAGTTCCAATAGCCGCACGGCCAGATTTTTCTTTCTGATTTCAAGACCTTTGAGCATACTTTTGGAGATGTCACCGCCCAGATTCGTGACGGTTTTCAAATCTTTTTCTACATGATCAAGCTCAGTCTGGAAAATCTCGCGCTGAAGCTCAGGCGACTGTGGGATCTTGCCAAACTGGTCATGGGTCAGTACAACGCAGTCCCAGTCATTGTTTTTGATCTCATGAAACAGCCGCTGCCGTTTCTCGGGGCTAAAATCGTTTTCACCTGGGGCGAGCACCCGCGCTGAGGGGTAGGCTTTGCGGTAGGTTTCCGTGATCTGATTTACGTTTGCTTTCAATGCCAGAATCATGGGTTTGCTGGCAATGCCGAGGCGTTTCATTTCATGGGCGGCTATGATCATCGTCAGCGTTTTACCAAGGCCAACCTCATGATCGATCAAAGCGCCCCGATTCTGAATGATTCGCCATGCGGCGTTTTTCTGCGAACTATACAGATCATCAATGCCCAGTGCCTTCTTGTCAAGACGCGGAAATCTCAGGTGACTTCCGTCATACTCGCGTAGTACAAAACAATTAAAAGTATCATTGTAAAGCTTTTCAAGATGCTTTTTATCATCTAATGGAAGCTCTTTAAGCCAGTTTTGAAATGCTAACCTGATACTTTCGATTTTCTGATTGGCCAGCTGTATCGCTTCATTATCCGGAATGCGGGCCTTGCTGCCATCTATTCTTTCTACCTCATAGGTAAAGAAAGGAGCAGTGTTTTCCAGCGCATGTTCCAGAATGGTTTCCCCATACATGGTGCGGCCACTTTTTGGTGAGACGGCATATTCACGCTGGGTTTTCAGACTGAACCCTTTGCTTTCTACCTTGAAGGCATCCAGTGAATCAAAATAGCTGATCTTGGTTTGCTTCTCAAAAAGATTACTGGCAAACCGGTCATAGAAATTGAGCGGTATCCAGCGCTCACCCAAATTGAAATCAAGCAGCTCAAAAGGGATCTTCTCGGGCTGTATTTTACTTATTGCTTCCAGGCTCTTTTGAAGCTGTGCATCCGTGGGATGCGCTTCGGTATTGGCCTGTGCAATCCGAAGCTTCTCAACGACATTACCACTCAAATATTGATCCCGCGTTTCCCAGCCAAAGGTTGCTGGATTCAAAAAAATATAGCCTTCCAGACGTTTGATGGCCTGTGCGCTATCCAGACCCGTCGCAAGCGCGATAAAGGGCATATCCACTTTCCCCTTGTCATTCAGACATCTTGCCAGAGCCTCGATCACATCATCCGTGCGGAACGCCTCCGGTATTTTAAACTGGCTGCTAGTCAGTATATCGGCCTTTACAAACTGCTGATCTTGCCGCAGCTCCACCGAAGATAGTATGGTTAAACCAAGGCCATCTTCCAAAATCAGCTTACGGTTTGAGGGGCTGTTCAGCTGACCGTGTGCCAATACGAAATCCTCATATTGATTGTTCAGACTTTCACGAATCTTGTGCTGGGGCTCTTGGAGTTTCGCTTCCTTTTCGATCAGCTCCAAATACACATCACGTATTCCGATATAGCCCTTGTAGATGTCCCTGTTTTTTAACAAATACTGAATTGGTTCAAAGTCCGCTTCTCCCAGATTTTCGTTTACCTTGCCCAGCTTCCCTGCACGCTCACCGTCAAATACTAATGTGCCTTCCTTATAAAAGGATTTTGCCAGTTTAATGGTGCTGACTGCATCATGCGTCAGATTGAAAGTGGTTTGCAGTGTTTTATCACCATCATAAAGGTAATGATGATCATACTTTTTCAGCTCGCTGGCCAGCTGTTTTAAAGCCAGGTTCAAAGCCGCCCCGTTCATCCAGCGCTGCGGCGTATTGATTTCGGCAACATTCGAATACAATTTGTAATTGTAAAAAGGTTTGCCTGCCGCTTTGGCAGTCAGAAGCACAATGCTTTCGTGCTCAGGCCGCTCTTTGGTTTTGACGACAGCGATGATCCTGGCCGTATTTCGGTCAACGAGTTTAATGTCAATCTGTGTGAGGTAGGCTGGACCTTTGCTGCTGCTTTGAACAGGTAGCGTATCAAACAAGCCCATTTGCACCGGTTGCGCTGTGGTGTTAGTTTCCGGAACCGGCAGAAAAGTTAAAGCCCTGCCAGTCGGCGGCACGGGTTTTATTTCCGGAGCTTTTTTTAAAATCGAATATTTGTAACGTGCCGCGAGATCGCCGGTTATCAGTTGGGTCAGCTTCCGCTCGATCTCGCCGATATCACCGTTTTGCCATACCACTTGATGCGCTTTTCCGTACTGATCTGTGCCTTCTTTAATCTGGTTGCCAACCAGAATTTCCGGGTGGTGTTTTACATAACGGTTTATATGATACGTACCGTAGGAATTCGACTCGGATACCGTCTGGGTTAGCAATTTTTCATCTTCTGAAAGAATGGTTTTCGAAGAATTTTTCTGGACGATCAAAAGATGGCTTGGTGCCTGGGTTCCTCCGGTTTGGTGCATCAAGTTATCGGGCATCACCGAAAGGCTAATAAAATCGGTGCGGTCAAACAGGTAATATCTGGCCTCTGAATTCGACGGACTGTTCAAAAATGAGTCCGTTGTAATGTAGGCCAATAGCCCGCCATCCAATAATTTATCAAGACCTTTGGCAAAAAAGTAATTGTGGATCTTGCCGCTAAGCTCCTTGTTGGTAAAGTCTGGATCATAGACGGCAAAATTTCCAAAAGGAATGTTGCTGACGACCAGATCATACTTTCCGTTATCATCCGTGGGCGCCTGTTCAAATCCCTTGATATGGACCTTGACAGGTATTTCAGGTTGGCTTGTCAGCGCCTGCAATACCCTCCCTGTCAGTAAATCTTTTTCAACGGCAGTAATTTTAGTAATTCCTGAAAAGGTTTTCAGCGCCTGGTTGATAAAGATACCTGCTCCGGCGCTTGGCTCGTACATATTTATAGGGCTTATACCGCGCTGTTTTAGTGCTGTAAAAAGTGTAGAAGGAACCACCTCAGGGGTGTAGAATGCTGTCAATATGCTGCTTCTCAAAGACTGGCTGACTTCTTTGTAGTGCTTTTGATCAAGATGCTTTTTTAGCAGATCATAAAACTTTTGCATCGGTGCATGTAATTTTATATCTGCCTGGGTGGCACCTTGTTCAAGCCAACTTTTCTCACTGCCGTCTCCATAAAGAATGGCCTTGATACCTCCGAAGCCCGAATACTTTTCCAGGCTGATCCGCTCAGACGGGCTGATCGGGCTTTTGCCGTCCCATTCCAGGGCGATCCGGATTGCCTCGGTGTTGGCTTCAAGTTTATGAAGTGCATTGTAAGCCATTTCTTTAGGTGTTTAATGGTTTTTGATGGTTAATCCGTTTGGCTTGGTGCTCAGTATTGCTGCCGAATGTATTCGTCTATCATGCCCGTGATCGCGTTATAAATCTGATCCTCATAGGCATCATCCATAGTAAAGCCCAGCGCGTCAAAGGTGTCTTTGCAGTACTGCTGCAGGTTGATGAGCTCGTAGGTCAGTATGCCGTCCTGCTCCCAACTCTTAAAAAATGGATTGAATTCCTCTTCAAGCACATTCCACAGATAATTGAAGCGGTAGGGTCTCATCTCTGCTACAAGCGCATGAATACACCGTTCTTCGATGATGTAGTCAGCTTTGCCTTCGCTGGTGAGCTGATCGAGTAGCGGCAGCACGGATTCGATTTTACTTTCCAGGTAATTGCTTAGTTGATCACTCCTCTCAAGCTGGATGATGAGCCCTGGATTGCTTACAATGATATGAGCCCAAAGTTTTTGTTTTAATCGCTGCTGCATGACACTATTTTTTAAATCCTGAAAAGAACTAAATTTTGTAGGCTCCATTACCGGTAGGATGGGAGCCAGGGGCTGATAACCTAGTTTATTGATTGGTCCGCTCATTGTTATGATAGGTTTGGTACTAATAATGTTTTAGGTTTATTAAAACCGGCAGGAGACTTGGCGCCTCCTTACCGGCTGCTCCATTTGTAACTTTGCGGCGCTCAAAGACCCGTCGCGTGCTTTTTTGAAATCAAATAACAGTGACCTTTAAAGCTTGGCCTGATGCTTCAGGGGCAGATAAATAAGGTGATGTGCTGCTGATTGCTTTCAAACGAAAGCTTTGGGATATATATCCGATGGCCTGGCCCTCATGTTAAAATGGAATTTCATTACTGGACATGCAGAACTATATTCCAAAGAAGGATTGAAGTACCGTCGCCACCACAACCAGGAATATACAGCTGCCAAACCAAGCGGCGGCTACTTTACCTGTATCCTGGTCGCCTGCATTCCACTTTTGGAAAACCTTAATGGCTCCGACCAGGCCTAGTACTGCGCCGATTGCATACATCAGATTCGTTCCCGGTTCAAAATATTCCCGAACTTTTGAATCTGCTTCTTCGATGCCCGCCGCCCCGTCCTGCGCCCGTGCTACCAGGGTCGCCGTCGCCGCGGCCAATGTTAATAGCAAACGATGTTTGCCTTTTAAAATCAATCGCCTCGCTCTCATACACACACTATTTAAAAGTTGAACATAATTTGCTCATTTGTTTCCAGGCAGGCTTCCCGTCAAATAAGGCGGGAAGCTTTTCGCCCGGAAGTTGCACTCTATCTCACAACTGCTTCCATATTAACACTTTATCTTCTTCACGCAGGTGGATAGAGCCATATTTAGCACATTCCGTTTCGATCAGATTGTTGATCGCAGTCTGGAAAGGTGCTCCCCGTAGAGCGGGGTATTCTTTTAATGTCATTTGTAGCAGCAGGATAAAATCTTGTTTGCCATATTCTTTCTCATGCGCCTCTTCGATGGCCTCTTTCAGATGCCCGGCAAGCCGCTCCACCTGATCGAAGAGTTCTTCATTCTGCCACGATGCTGGCTCTTTTTCCGATTCATCGTCAGTTTTAGCTAGCTTCGTATACTCATACTCCTGTTGATCCGCAGTCTGTGTCGTAAAAGCTGGTGGATCCGGTATGTCCATGCTTCGCTGTTGACTTTGGGGCTTTCCGGAATTATTTCGCCGTCCAGCGATCTTTGCTTTTAAATCGCGGCCATAAAATCTTATGCCGATAAATAGGTAATAACCTGCGATCAGCGGGGCAAGCATCGTGAAATAATCACCCCATGGGTTGGAAGTAAACATAAGATATTGATTTTAATGTGAGGCGGAATGCTTCAAGTTTAAAGATTCGAAACCCACCGCTTCTGTTAAATTTATCGATACAAAGTAAGTTCACCGATTTACTTGGGAAAAGCGCAGCAAAAGTTGTCGCCCCGCTGCGCCCCTCGCGTACTTATTCTCAATGCTTTAATTTTCAGTGTATTAGCTATTCAGGAATATTTACAAATATTTATTTCTGAGCAACTTTATAATGGAAGATGCTCCGTTAGATGGATTTAAAATATTAAGCACAAGTAACTTATGTTTTCCGATAGCGATTTGCCATGCAGATAATTATTTTTTAGAGCCCGCCAGACTCCCTAAATTCGCAGTTATACGGTATAAAATCCAAAGATTTTTGAATCTAAAACGCATAATAATATACGTTTTCTGAATATGGTTAGCCCTAGGATAATATGCAGTGTAAGAAGCTTGGCTTTGGCGTCTGCCAAAAGCTGTCAAATTAGAGTTAAATCAATACCGTGGAAGGTTGTAAGACTGTCTGGATTGGACGCACTTTGCAGAGATCAATTAAAGGCGTTGGTTAGGATTTGAATATTTAATATTCAAGAATACTTATCCTCGTTTTTTTCTGATAATCAAGCGATATCAGTAGGCGACCGTTAAATAAGTTGCAACGCTTTTCCAGGTAACTACTTAAAAAAGTGATTACCTTGATTCCGTTACAAACAGCAGAAACCGTTGTTTGTTGCTATGCGCTGTTTTCAAGAGATCTACCCACTTTATTATTAACAATCACAAAATTGTCAGCTTTTAGCTGGATGAGGGTAGCTTATAAGTTATTCTGGTCCTTTTTTCGGCTGAGAACTTCACGATATTAAATATTTTTTCAGCTATGACAGGTCAAAAAATATTTCCTTATATCTGCAATTTTGCATGTCTTGTATGATATCGGTCAGACGTCTTTGCAGGATTAATCAATGGGCGTGCCAAATAAAGTTGCGGTGGACCGTTGAGAGAAATGAATATGTTTACTCAATTAATTTGGAAAGTGTTATCCAAGTTAATATAGCTTCCGATGATCATCCATGTGATCTTGCTTTTCGCCGAGACAAATATCTTCACGAAAAACACCTATATAGTATTACGTTCTTGAATGAGAAACCTTTTATGGCTTTGGAGCCTCTTCCCCCCTAAACCTTGTAACCTGTAATGTTTTTTCATCAAAAAGCTGAATGATACCAGAAACACGCTGCTTTTCTGGTCAGATAATAAATCCTCTCAAAAATTCACCTCTCTTTTAATTATGAAACAACCATTTTATGTTTGTGCCTACCTGATTGTAATGCTGGTTGGCTATTTATTCTTTAATCCTGTCTCGGCCCAAGTCTCACCTACCCAGCAAAAAGTAGAAACACTTACTGACAGTATTCAAAGTAAAAGGACTCAGCGAAAGCAGCAGCCCACTCCCGTGATTGGAGAAAAGCTGCAAAATGTACAATCGAACAAGAGTGATACACTTATCAATAACGCCAAAGAAAGAATAAGAAAGTGGAACAGGGACGTGACCCCGGAAATAGTAAACGAAGCGCTCCCAGACAATGATGTGGGAAACTATTGGAAAAACATAGTGTGATCAACTCCCTGCAGGTACTGGAATTAATAAGATCTGCTATGGCCGGAAGACTGAAAAGAAACAACCTCTATATCCCAAGGGATTCGTTCACCTATCGTACCCTGGTTACCATGGGTGCACTCAACGGGCAGGGCTCAGCTACCCTGGATTCTTCCCTGCAAAAAATTCACGTCTACGGGACTCTGCAAGAACTATATGTAGAACTTGCTCGGTACATTCTTTTCAAAGAAGGACTATCAACATTTGATAGGGGTATTGAAAATAATTTGGATCTAATTGCCAAGCAGTCAAACTTTATTTCCCGAAAGGAATTTTCTGAATATCGTTTTACTGAAACCAGCAGACAGATATTGAAGGGAATAAACGTTTACCACGATAATGATGTTTTCATCCCCGGAGTTAACAAGGATATGAACTACACCGGTGGACTCAGGGTCGAGCTGACTACGGATTTGATAAAAATAAGACTGCTTGCCAATACCTTTCTAAGTGGTAAGGCATTTAGATTTGTTTCTAAAATTCCTGTTCTCAATTTTTTCTCAAAGGAAATCAGGAGGCTAAAAATTGACAACATCAATTATCAGAGCGTTTTTTACGGAATAGAGGCTTACACACCATACTTGCGGTTTGACTCGATTGGAACCGCGCTTAGAATGAATGGCAACCCCTATGACAGTCTGACAAAACTAAACAGAAATAATAGTTATTTAAACGATCGCCCGTTTGCCGGCATTGCCTATATTGGCAGAGCTAAGTACAGGATTAATGAGATGGGTACGGTCCGCACTAGAGGCGAGTTTTCAATTGGTATTTTGGGGGGCAAGATCGGGGAATCATTTCAATCTGCTTTGCACAGGGACCTGACCATAGACTCTCCAACGCCCATAGGATGGGATCAGCAAATAGCCAATGGAGGCCGTTTGACACTCAACCTGAGCCAGGCCATGGAATTTATGCTTCTTTCCAAACAAAACGATGTATTTAAAAATACTGAAAACATAAAAGATTACAAGGGTAGGAGCGGTTTGAAGGATTGGATTAATGTTTACAGTTCGATTGAAGGGCGCATCGGACAACAAATTACCTATGCTGGCGCAGGAGTTGGTTTCAGCAACTTGACTTTCAAGGAAAGAAGCGGTACACAAATGGTGAAGAATCGCCCGGGAAGGATCTATAATTTCATTTTTTCTTTTGAGGCAAAGTATCGTTATATCGTTCATAATTCCATGCTGGAAGGGTTTGGATGGTTTAATACACGGGAATTTGATAACGACGGGAACTCCGATGAATCAATATCCAAGTGGAAGTTGGGGAAAAGTATTATAAACCGCAACATGATATTTACCGATATCTTTGTAGGCTTCAGGTCGATAAAAACCATGGTATTTTTCAGTGCCACAATAAACACCCGGGAGTTCTACGGTAAGCAAATTGGAAATAATCTTTCTGGTATCGATAGTCAGCTATTTAATACGCAGAGGGTCTATGCTTTTGGAAGGCTTGGTTTTAACTTTTTAATGTAATCGTGCTCGCTTTTGATAGCTGGCGGGCAGAGTTTCCGCCAGCTATCAATTCATTTAGATTTAACCTGCATAAATATTAAAAGTTCTGACCGCTGCACAATGTCCAAGCCGTTGATGCATTCAACCGGAAAGATGTTACTGGTTGAAAGCATCACATCACATCCTCCTATGAAAGATGCACAGTTACAAATCATTTTCTATATCAAGTTTGGCATCGCGTCGCGTCTGAAAAGTTTTATTAGGTGCATATGACTTACAATAAAATATTTTCATGACTTGTCCGGACATTATTATACTGGCTGCATAGTCTGCTACCATACAAATCAGCATCTTTGAGGTTTGGTGATTTGCTGGTATTTTAAACCTGATTATTTGCACTCCACCTCTACTATATTATCCAAGGATTAGAAACCTACTTTCGATGATTACCCTGAAATTTTTTGGATTCTAGCGTAGGTTAAATTGTTTCCCCCACAGAAACAAGCCTAAAAGTGCAGCTAAGGTAGTGGCCCCCATTATACAGCTTTCCCTAGGATCGCCAAAAGGTTCGGCATAATGGGGCACTCATTTTTTTAGTTTTCTTAAATACGGCCCCACCGCAAGCGGACTTATTCCGCGTTCCTTTTGGCCTGAGAAGGGGCCACTTAACCAGAGCTTTCTTTTTTTCTTGTTTTTTCTTTGTGGGAAAAACAATTGTGTTTTTCAGTAGACAGATTGCAGGAAAAGAGAAAAAACGAAAATTATTTTTTCACTAACAAATCCTTGTAATTATGGAAATCGTAGCGCGCATTGTCTCGGATGCACAGATATCTGAAACCAAATCAGGTAAAAAAGTGGTCAATTTCTCTGTGGCCATTAACGACTATTACAAACCAAAAAACGGAGAGGGGGTGCAAGCCACCACATTCATACGGTGTACCTACTGGATCAGTGAGGCTATCGCGCCTAGGCTGGTCAAAGGGGTTTTGGTTGAATTATATGGTCGTTTGGGCGTTGAGGCCTACACCAATAAATCGGGTGATCCGGTTGGCGTGATCAATTTTCAGGTGAGCCGTATAAAACTGCATTCGACCAAATCGAAGGGCCACACGGCAAGCGGGCATGCACCAAGCGGCGCAGCGGCCAACGGTCACGCTACAAGCGCATCTGTAGCAGTTGCAGCGGGCTCAGTGGATGCTGATGACGATCTTCCTTTCTAATTTCTAATCAATTATTTCTCAAACACTAAACTTTCAAACATCATGGCACATAACCTTCATTTCGACGAAAATACAGGAAAACACAGTTTCTTTTCTGTCAAAGAAAAAGCATGGCACGGATTAGGCCAGATTTTGGACGAACATCCGACCAGTGAGCAGGCAATCAAACAGGCAGGCCTTGACTACGAAGTAGTGAAAGCACCTCTTTTTATCTATACAGATTCTGTGCGTATAGAGACAGACGGTGATTTGATTACCCAGTGGGAAACGCCCGTTCACGGATTTTTTGCAACCAAGCGCATGGATACCGGTGCGCCTCTTGGGGTGGTCGGCAAAGACTACCAGATCGTGCAGAACCGTGACGCTTTTTCTTTCTTTGATTCCATCGCAGGTTGTGGCGAAATTCTGTATGAAACAGCGGGAGCACTCGGAGATGGTGAGCGTATTTTTATCACAGCCAAACTCCCGGGTTACATACGGGTAGGAGATGACGATCTGATTGAAAAGTACCTTTTTCTTACAAATTCACACGACGGTTCTGGCAGCATTACCGCAGCGTTTACACCCATCCGTGTAGTATGTCAAAACACATTGAATGCAGCCATGCGCAATCTTTCCAATGTGGTGCGCATCCGCCATACGGCCAATGCAAAACTTCGCTTGCAGCAGGCGCACAAAGTAATGGGTATTGCAAATCAGGTTTCTGCCGAGCTTGAACCGGTTTTTAACGCGTGGGCAAAGGTGCGCATTACGGACGGAGAGCTTAAAAAGCTAATTGAAATGGCCATGGCTCCCAACCGGGAAGTACTAGGAAAGCTTAAAGACAGCAGGCTGGAAGAACTGTCTTCCCATTATACCAACATGGTTGAAAGTGTGTATGAGTATGCATTGAGCAGTCCTACCCAGAATATGCAAACAACCGCCGGCACCGTTTTTGGGGCCTATAATGCGGTGACCGGCTACTTTCAAAATGTAAGAAGTTACAAAGATGAAGAGGCCAAAGTCAAATCTACGCTGCTTGGTGGAACTGCGCAGCTGCGCGGACAAACTGCTTTTAATCTCTGTGAAGACTTTACCCGCTATGGGGCTGATATTTTCAACATGAATTAAATTAAACAAACGGCAGCCGCCTAGGGGTGGCTGCTACAAACCTACCTTAAAATGAAAGCTTTTAATCAATTAAAAAACGTGGAAAAAGGGAAGTTGCTTCACCAGTTGTTTCCGGGTGAAATGCCCGCTCTGCTCGATTTCGTGCAGGGCATGTGTGAAGCTGTCAACGAAAACCAAGACCTGAACCGTGCGAAATGGAACAACGGGCTTTTTAGTTTTGATTTCTGGCTCAGTCTTGCCGGAAATGTACACGGCGTTACGGAAAAGTACGGGCCAAAACTACACAAAAACAGCAATCTGTTTGCGGATCAGCTTTTTGATGGTTATCTGGCCTGTTTTACCATGCATTGCATTGTAACCTATACCGCTGTAAGACAGAACGAAAACAGCAAATTTGTAAAAGCTGTTGATTTTTTGTTTAATCCATAACGGGCAAATTAGATGTAATATACATCAAACGGAATCAGGTATTCTGATAACATTGTATCGAGTAGCGGCGCTGCTTTCACGCTTTTTGCTGAGGAGCCACAAACAAAGGAAGATATTCTTACATCTCTTAAGGAAATAAAAAACAACCGCGATATGGTAAGCTGGCGGATAGCCACGGACAATGACCAGGATCAGATTTATCTAACGATGATTTTCAGAAGTCCGCAGATACGCGCATTCAGCTGGTATGAAATCAACGTGCCTGCGCAGCTGATCTGTGAACAAAGACGCGGAGGGACTACGGCGAAGCAGTATATATAAAAGTCTGTGCTTGATCTCAGACAAAGAACCAAGGATGAAAATGTGGCAAAGTAAGGTGAGAAATTGATAATATAGTTTCAACCGGCTAATTAAAGACCAGAAATCATGAAAAAGATAACCATCACACTTTATAGCTTTGAAGAGCTACCGCAGGCGACACAAAAACAGGTTACCCAAAAGCTGAGTGGCATCAATGTGGATTATACTTTTTGGTATGAATACAGTTATGAACACTTCAAAAAACTTTGTGCTCTATTGGGGGTTGGAGTAGAGGCCAAGAGTTTACACTTCAATGGTTTTTACGCCCAGGGCGACGGCAGCTGTTTCGGCGCTGATGTTGACATTGTGGGGCTTATAGAAGGTATTAGAAGCCGTGTCTGGACATCGTCGATGCCTGCATCAGAACTGGAAATGCAAGCTCCGGATATTTCTCCATCTTTATTTTCACTGATCAAAAAAGGAGGCATTGATATTTCAGCAAAGATCTATTCCCATAGCAACGGCATTGGTATTGAGGCCGGTATGGATTGGAATTATGATTCTTCCAAAAATCTTTCCAACATCGATAAATCTTTTTTAGATATGGAAAGCTGGTTTCAAAAGACATCCAAAACCCTAAATGATTATTTATATCGGAGCCTGCAAGCTGAGTATGAGTTTGTAACCTCCGAGCAAAGCGTAGCTGAAACAATTACCGCGAATGAATATCTTTTTACCATAGACGGAGAACCTGCATTTCATTTGGAACCATTAGCGGACTGAGGCGATAATCAACAAATAACATTTTCCGAAATTAGAAATGACTGTCGTTCAAATTACAGATGTAAAGGGTCAGAGGATAAATGGTCACGGATCTTCCCACAGCTATCCAACAGGCAGCCTTGTTTAAACAATACCGACATAAAGATACCGGACGCGGTAAGCGGGATGAAGAACTGAAAATGTATTGGTCACACATGCATTCAGAACTTTTAAAGCTCTGCGACAGGTCTGATGCCGACAAATAATAAACTTATTTGTAGTAATTTTATTAAGCCATCCATTAATATATAGATTATCGTAAATGTTGGCGAGGCTGTTTGAAATCCTTATCTGTTAGTATTGCATTACTGATTTAAGACCCGCTTAAAGTCTGTTTTTGAATCATGCTAGCAGGCTATACATAGCAATAGTGATTTTTAAGAGAGCAAGTTAAACTTATACAACAATTGAAATCGAAGTAAGTCAGAAAATCGCGCCCTGCCGCAACGGCAGCAGGGCGGTTAATCGGTAGAAGCCTTGTGGGCAGCGGTCTTATCAGGGCCGCACCCATAAGGCTTATTGTTTTTTGTTGAAAAACAGGGGCAGTGTTTTCAAAAGTATTGAAAGACGATTTGTAGACATCCGATCACCGTAAAGCCAGAAAATTTTATGGTCGCTTCCAAACCTGTCAAAATACAGGTGATTTTTCCATTATAGATAGTGTATTTTGTATTGACTCGTGGGAAATACTAACGCGGACTAGTTTTAACTGTACAAACAATGGAAAAATCTCAGAAAGCATTCAAGATAGCAAGGTTAAGAAAAGCGCTGATACATTAAAAAACAACATGTAAGTTATTACGCGCCGGTATCCGTAATTTAAACTGCAAAGTACATGCCATAAGAATTTTTTAGCGGATTTGCCATTCAAGATGAAGTCCTTCTTGAAAAAATATGTACAAACTCTTTCCCGTGTTTTTTGTGCTTCGTTGCAATAGCTTTGCTCAAAAACTGTATACGCCTATCCAGGCAGGCGTTAGGGTGGAGGCGAAGCGATTTTCCGACCTTTTCTTTCTCTGGTGCTTTGACCTATTCTAATTTGCTGAATCCTTACCGCCGGACGCAATGTAAGCCAATGCCAGGATCTAACGTTTTGAAAGATATCTGGAAGCAGGTGTGGGGCGTTTTTTTAGCGATACCAAATTTAATGAAAATGTATTTTACGTTTCAAAAGATGGGAGAGAGCCACTGTTTACACCAGTAGGAATTGCTGGTTGATCGCGGACATATCGGGGCTTTTCTGACTTAACCATTTCGAGCCATTCCAACGCTTTCTGCTGATCAGGGAATAAAGCTGCAACCTGTGTGATCATTTCATGGACGGCAATGCTTTTATCCCTGTTATGGTCAGTTTTAAGCACTGTTTGTCCTTTACCGGCGGCGATTGTGTGGCTGCATATTTCCTGATTACCCTCTGTAGAACTGATAATTAATCGGGAATCTTCCGTTCTTACACACACACCTGTGTTTGTTTGACCTTAAAGGTGCCAATCGGTAGTGAATAGAAGTTTCCCTTGTAAGAGATTGTATTATCTTTTCTGACAGCGTAAGTGGAAAAAACGACTGGCTTGAAAGTATTTGCCCGGTAGGTTTGCAGGAAGCTACGCTCGATGATGTGTTCGACATAAGGCATTTTTCGCGTCACAGCATGTGGCAGTGAATTAGCGGTCCGTCCAAGCCAGCTCATGGCTTCGCTATTCAGAGTCTCAATGTTGTGGTAGGTCCGATTGTAAAGGAAATTTTGTTTGATATACTTGACCAGATTTTCCACCTTTCCCTTACTTTCCGGATCGGATTTTCTACAAAAATGAAGAGAGAAAGACTGTTCCCTGGTGTAGGCGCGGAATGCGGCTGTAAGAATGATATCGCCACCGTTTTCGCTGACTATAAATACTTTATCCTGATCATAAACGATCTCGTCAGGAACACCTTCTATATACTCAAAAGCCTTCTCATGAGCTATGATCGCCAGTTCTGATGTAAAGTAGCGGTCTGTAAACCAGACATATTTGAACCTGGATCGAGACAGGATCATCGTGAAGAAGAATACCTTCGCCCTGGTGCCAGATGGGCTTCGCATATTGTACTCACCAAAGTCCACCTGGGCCTGCTTTCCATACGGAAGCTCGTCGACCATTTGATACTCGCGCTCGGTACTGGTTACCGGAATCTGGTGCTTTTCCCTGACCCAGCAGACAAAATTAAATACTGTTTTTTGTGAGACTGCTGGTAGATCACCGAAGTGCTCTTTGAGCCAATCATGCATTTGGGCAGCAGAAGTGTCCTGGAACTTTTCCAGACGCTCTCTGACGAAGTCTTCATACGGAAGCAGGATCTTTTTACGATCCGCTTGCTGGATCAAAAAAGACTCATACTCCTGTTCGCTCATGTTTAGATACTTGATAACCGTGCGCCGGTTCAATACCAGGTAACTGCTGATGTGCCGGACGGACAGACCTTCACGGTGCATTCGGTGGATTTCGAAATAAGTCATAAATTTGGCTAAATACACATTCATAAATGCCAGGGTTGGTAAGCCGGCAATTTAGGTGTAGAAAGCTTTGGGGGCATGCTCCCAAAGCTTTCTATCTGGTGCATTCTTGTTACCAATTATGGTGCATTCTTATTTACCGATCACAAAAGCTTTGTTCAAGAATAATTTCATTTTGAGCAGCTTCAATATTTATTGCTTTGATCATTGATTGATATGATTCATGATCATTGCGGCGCTCTACGCCTGAATTAATGACTAATGCAACCAAAACACCTGCGGCTGTTGAAATTAGTCCAAACCAGAATTTTATAAATTCTTCTTTAAGTAATGTTTTCATATTGCGAGTGATGTTTAGCGTTCAACCAACAATAGGCTAGCATTGAATGGCTTAATGTAAATTTTGAAGAGGATATAGCCAAAAATATAATATGAAGAACAATTGACACCTACCGTTTAATAAGGTTTTGCGACTTTTTCCGGGTAATTGAATTATCCCAATCACATTACTGGAAACTTTGGGTATAAAGGAATACTACCTTTTGATGTAAAGACCGTGGAACATCCGAGTCCAATTTTTAGAAGCTGCAGCAGAGATTCTCAAGGAGTTGTGGGCGACTGAAATTCGAGAAAAGAAAGCCCTGAAAGATTTAAGTGAATTATTGAATTAAATAAGCAGAGTTATGATTCAAATTTTCGAATACGAAAACAGTCCGATCCAATTTGAAGTGATTAACGGGCAAGTTATGGCAAAAGTCACCGCTATGTTTAAGGCTAATAACCCCAGACTTGATACATGGAAAAATTCAGATTCAACTAATAGGTACATTAATGCATGCTACCTAAAATGGGGTACATCTAAATTTCAGCTAATTATTATCAGGATGGTTAGTGCTGAAAATGGAGGTGGGACTTGGATTCATGAAAAGCTAATTCTTAATGCAGCTCGATATATCTCTACCGTTTTTGAGTTATAGTGCGATGAAAAGATTTCTGAATTGCTTCGGACCGGCAAAGTTGATCTTACTCCAAAAGAATTAACCAGATTAGAAATTATTCAGTTGGTACTCGATTCGGAGCTTGCCAGAGAAAAGGCAGAAAAAGAATTGGCGCAAGTAAAAGAACTTTCAAACCAGAAAAGCTACATCAAAATTTATGATACTGTAATTCAGTAAGTTACAAAACTTGATTACATTATTACCCTTGATTGTGCGAAAGAAATTTCGATGATACAAAGGTCAGATCAAGGCAAGCTGGCGAGGATGTATTTCATTGAGTGTGAAAAAAAACTAAAACAAACTCCTCACCAATCAATCTCACAATCATTTTCTGAGGCAATTCGCCTGGCAGCTAACCAAGCTGAGCAAATTGAACTTCAAAAAGCACAAATTGAAGAGATGTCGCCAAAGGCAGCAGCGGCAGATATTTTACTTTCCTCGAATCGTCTTAATAGTCTGCCTTGTCAGTCATCAACGGGAATACAAACTGTTGATTTTCAGACTCGCCAAAATGACGAAGATATTAATGTTAGTCGAAATGACCGTTACCAGCAAAAATGGTAACGGTCATTTCAGTTCTCCCAGGGACTTTATTGTTCATTAGTAATTATGGTTGCGTTACTTCCTTTGCTTTTGTGGTTTTGGCTTTATGCTCCGCCATTAAATCTACCGCGCTGGAATTGTCAAGCTTTAAATATTTAAGAAATTTTTTTCTCGTCTCATGACCGGTGGCTCTCATTATCAAATAGGTATCTACACCATCACGATGCAAATTTGTGGCATAAATTCGCCTTGCTGTGTAACTGGAAACCTGAGAAAATTTTTTACCCTTTCAATTTTCGCACGGCCTCCTATGTTGTATTTTGTGTTAACTTCCTCGTTTATTTCAACTAACTCACATAGCTCTTTTATGTATTCGTTAAATTTTTGTTCACTAATTTCTAGGAGCTCTCCATCGTATTTTTTAAGAATTTCAGAAATCAAAGGCGTTAGCGGCGCCGACGGTTTTTTTGCATTTTCCTTTGAGGTATTATTTCGATCTACTGATTTCCTGCCAATGTTGTTTTAATGTTTTCATCTGACCTGATTCCAGTCTGAAATTCTAAATCCGCAGTTGCATCCAACTAGAAATAAGTCCCTGACTCGATCTAATCGAGGATTGTCTGAAAGATCATGATTTTCAATTAGCTCAAGTTCCTTTTTATTGAGAAAGACGTCAACTGGGTTTTCCGCCAAAACTTTCACATCATCACTCCAAACGCCAGTGAACAATGTAGCTTTACGCGCCGCTTTTAAAAAGAGCTTATGTTGCTTCTGGTAAAAACCAACATTATTCATTTTGAACTTCTTGGTAAAAGTTAATAATTTAACATACGCTTTCCACATCTCCTCGGTCCAACTATCGAACGTTAATTTGATCTTCTCGTGCTCCTCAAATTCAGCCAGGCTATTTTTTGCAGTTTTATACCACTGCACAGTTTTAGGATCCGCGATTTTGTTTCCATCAAGCATCCGTTTCCCCGTTTCTAAATCGGAAATAAATTGATCAATAAACTTGAAGAATGTAATTTCTTCCGAAGTGGTTGCAGGGGTGTTGTAGTTTTTAAGTGCCGTTTCTACCAATTCCTTTGTAACAGGGATTCTACTAATTAGGATATCACTAATTGTCTTATCTACGACGGATCGAAGACATGAAAAATAGAAATTAACGTTGTCCTTTGTTCCAGCTTCATATCGAGCCATTTCGTGGACATGTTTGTTGTCAATCGTCAAATCGGGCATGACAACATTCTTTACCCGATCCATTTTGCTGTCCTAATGCTTAGGATTTATTTTGACTCCAGTTGGGAAAAATAGCCTATTTGGTTTATCAATAAAAAATGACAAATAAATCAGCAGGGGAGTTGTACCTTTCTTATTCCTAATATAAAATCGTACGTGTTTATTGATCGCCATATATAGTCTTCGATTAATACACGCAAAGATAGCGTTAACATTATCGCTTAATAAATACAATACTTGTTTTAATTGTATTTAATATACACCGCGTCAAAAACCCATCCAAACATATTAAAATGAGGTTTTTATTACAGTTCCCGATACTACTTTAACTTATTCGCATTTAGTAAGTGGCACTCCGGCTCCGGTTACAAAGCGGGACTTTTGTGGGAAATCACTAAAGGCTTCTTTGTTTCTTACTTAAAGTCACTATTTATCTGAAAGATTAGAGTTGCCGCCTCCTTGATTATTGTAGCTCGTTATTCACTTTCTGAGAACGTCAGCTTCTCGGGGTAGATCGACCCAATGATCTTACGCTTCTTTTTGTGTCTGATCTCTTGCAGGCAAGCTCAATGTTGGAAAGTGTGTTCACCATCTTTTCCAGGATCTCTTTAAGATTTAAAGGTCTGTTTATACTCATTGTTAAATTGGCTTCCAGTCGCACAAGCTTTTCCTATATTTCAGCTTTCATCGTCCTGCAGTCACTTGGATCAATATCATTGGCCAACAAAAGCTTTCCAGCTAATTGAAATCGCAGGGGACCAACGATGGACAAACCGAACATTGGTCCGTTCCACAAAAGGGATGGGTAAACTACGGTTAAGATAGGGTGTTTTCACCATTGAGCACTGGAAACAGCATATGTATCTTTACAAAGAACAAGAACCGGTAAACATTTTGTTTCTATGAACTAAAAATTACCACTTACTATGTTGCAATGGTATGAGATAGAAATCAACACACCTCTTTAATAAATTTACAACGATCAGATTCTGAATCACTTTGATTAAATCCACTTACTAAACAATCCTGCGTAAACTATGAGCCAACCCTTACCAAAACTGCTGGTACACCCACGTTGTAAACAAAGCAAAAATTATGATTTAATAATTTAAAAACGAACATAATCATAAAATCCAGAGATTCATTGATTAAATATTTCCTTATGGCATCGCCGTTTCGAAAGCAGGAAGACTGTATTCTAATTTCGACATTAATGACTGCCCGTTAATATTTTCGATTGTATCATTCTAACGAAAAATTTTACCCGTTACATTCAAAACCTCAGATATGGTTAGGAGGTCATTTTTTTGCCTCAACCATGATTGATTCTGGTAAAACTGGTCTTCGACTAAATTTTAGCAATCAAGGTACATACAATATTAAATCTAAATCTTCAAAGGCACAGAAGTGAATTTCATCACTTTTACACGTGCGGACAATTAAATGCGCTTGGTTTTCACTATTTAATGAACCTCAATTATGAAAAAAAAATCTATTTTGCTGCTTTTACTTTTTCTTTATGGCATATATTCGAAAGCTCAGGAAACCCCTACCTTTGACTCCCAGTCAATTCGACTAGGTTTTGCTATAGGCCCCTCTTTCAACCTTGCTAAGACTTACAGTTCCACTCTGTCACCTGATTTGAACGCCTTACAGATTCAAAAAAATTCACCAGTTGCTTTGAAACTATCGACATCCCTGGTTTACAATAGAAATCACAACTGGCAAAAGGTAGATAAAGATGGAAAACCTGTGGGCGAGCCTTACAAGTATCCTGGAAAGCTTTCCTATGTAGCCGTTTTAAACATTGCTGAATTGTCCAATGGGGGCTTGGGGCTAAATAAAAGTATAGACGGCGGGATTGGGCTAGGCTTGAGAATAGATCCCAATTTCCACGTTATAGGCTTATTTGAACTTACCAGTGACCGGCAAATACGCGATTATTTGAGAAATGATTTTGAAAACAAGTCAATTCCATCAGGTAAAGATCAGGTATTGAATGCACTCGACGAAAGTGATAACCGATTCTTTTTTTCGAAACCCGTGGTTGGCTTTTCCCTGAGATTTATTTATGTATTTGGAAAGGGGACTGCTAATATCGACAATTCTAAACCATTAAAATAAATGAACGTAATCTTGAAAAAGAATCACTTTTTCATATCTCTATTGCTGGTGAATTGAACTATAATCTTTAGCAAGAAAATAAAATTATAATTCAGGACCTAGTATTTTGAAGATACATCATTGCTAATCGTAAATGTTGTTCAGATTGGGAAGCTTAAATCGTTCTAAATAATGGAAAAAATTTACAATATATTTAATACTTACTTGCGGATCTATATTCTGGCGATTTGCTTTCCTTTACCGGTGCTCGCTCAAACTGATTTGTTCACAAGTAAAGCGGGTAAAGCGCATGTAAATGGAAAACTTTCGGTTTATGTGCTGATGAATGGAGGATGGGGTGTCACCTCTTCTTTTGGAACGTGGATCCATTACAAATGTTCGCAGCCATCGTTTAATATTTCATTGAACTTGCTGGGATCTGCAAGTAATCTCGGCAACAGAAACCGATATCTGACTGCATATCAGATCAATGCAGTTTTGTCTCCAATGGTCACATTAGGTGCAGGAAATGGCTTATTTCAGCAGATAAGCCCGTTCTATTTCGGAACTTCAAGTTCAATTTACAGTGATTACAGGCAATCTCTGACGCTTGGCACTAACTTTGTCGTCATGCCTCGCGGAATAGGGAGGAACATCACAACCTTTAGAAACCGTACCCAACAGCTGATTTATATTGGTATCCGTGCGGGCGGTTCGGACTGGGATGTAATTCTAAATATCTATGAAGACTTCTTTGGAACCGATAATGGTGTCTTACAGGGATTGGCTGACAACTATGACCGCTTCTACACGGGTGGGGGTAATCTTCAGGTTCGTTTCAAGGATGTCAAAGCTAAATTATACTCTGAAATCTATACCGGTAATTTTCAAAGAGACCTGTTTGACAACCCTGACCTTTATCAACCTTATAAGTCGAACGATTCCCAAGAGCCGGATAACTTTATCGGGCCGAGCAATCCGGAAAAAAACGGATACCTGAAAAAGACCAGGCACCCAAGATATGTCGCACAGGAGCCTGGTCAAAAGCTGTTCAACACAGGCCGGACTTTTTTGGCAGTTGAGCTTTCGCCACAAGCTTTTGGCGCTAATAAAAGCTCTTTTTCCAATGCATCCCTGGAGGTTTATGCAGGGTTTCAGGGGGGAATCAATCAGATGGGTGTTCAGAACTATATTCATAGCTGGACGAAAATCAACAAAGTAAATCCCAGAGTTGCGGTCAGCGGAAGCCGGGTAGATTCTTTGCAAACAGAGAAGAAGATGCGGGAGCGTCTTCACCGGTTTTATCCTGCGTATAAGGGTAGCATATTTATTGGCGGTGCAGGTGTCTCAACTAATCTGGTAAAATGAAACTGACATGTTAAAAAAATTAAGATTGCTTCTGATTTTGACACTTTTAGTTTGGAATTCTTTCGACTCAAATGCTCAAAAATTAAAAGTACCGCCTTCCATCACAAACAAACTGGAAAAACTCGCTAACCAAATGATGGAGGGAGGGATTTATGAACGAATTATGAATTTCGGTTATGTTCCTTCTCCTAATAAGTTCATTCGTAAATCGATATCCGCACACAACGAGTTCACCATGTGGATCATGAGGTTTGATCAAATGAAACTGGATACCTCATCTAACACTTACATTGGACGTGTGTTTATGGGTGAGCGATATTTAGAAATGTATTACAATAAAAAATATCGTGGTATTGACGAATATAAAAATGATAAGGATGGTTTCTTCATGACTTGTAAGCTATTCTATGAACCAAGAACGGGAGAGATCCGGGTCAATATTTACCCGGATTACGTAACAAATATTTGTGCCACCGCGAGCGACCCTTTAAAGGGTATGCATTATAACACCGAGAAATGTAAAACCACTGCTCAGCATTTGGCATCACTTCGTTATTTGGCAGCAATCGAAGATGACCATTATGACGACTTCAGTAAGACCAATGACAGTGTTAATGTTTTTCACTTCTTAAAATATGCCAGCCCTTCTGTCAATTTATTCAACCAAGTTACATCCTACGTGGATCTCCCAAAAAGGAAAAAGAGCTTGCTCCGTGAGCTCAATCTTCGCAAGCAAATCAAGTGTTTCACCGTAGGGAACCTGAGCGGAAAAGACTCCATTTCCGCAGATGTATTAAGGCTGAAATTCACAAAGTATCCCTTAAGTGAGGATTTTGTCGACGGCGCTGAGTATGAATTTAAGCGTATTAGTTACAGTAAAATGGACACTTCATTTCTTCGGTTGCGAAGTGGAATAGCTGATACAAACAAATTTTTATCCATTTTCATAACCAGAAATCCGCTTTATAAATCCTTAGTTAGGTCATACGAACCTAATGACAGTTTTGTGCCTGATTTATACTTAAAAGAGAAAGGGGGTGTCTATTTCGTAGAAGATAGCAGCCTGCAAAATTCTATGATGGTTAAAGGACAAAGTGCCGCTGAAAATCTGAAGAGTGATAATCTGATCAATGGAATGCAAAAGAGGCGGGTCAACGCAAACATGGATAACGGCCAGAAGGCTTACAAGCAGACCTTTGAACAACTTGGAGAAAGAGCATCGGCCATAACGTCGACAAGCAGTAGAAATGATCATTGGATTTTTTACGATTCTAATGTACAAAACGAAATATCGAATAAGGTACTAAAAATCAAGTCCCCTGTTTTTTTAAGAGATACTGTTCCAGTACTAAATGACAATGAATGGTTACTGGGAGGCATCAAGGTTGCCATAAAAGATGGGGTTACCGATGAAGGCGACGTCTGGGAGGTTTTAGAAGGTGTGATTAACGATGGTGGTTCATGGAAACCTTTTGACATCGGACAAAAACCCAAGAATAAGCCTAAATACTTGTGGATCAGGATCAGTAAACCAAAGATTGGATATTTTTAAACAACGTGAATTCAGGACTTCTACATCTTTACCCACCAATTATTTATTAGCGGCAATAACCACAAAAAAATTCACCGTTAAGTAAGAATAGTCTTTTTACTTCATTTTAACAGACCTGAAGAAACAATCTGTTTTGTATTATTATATACTTATTTTAACCAACCAACTCTTATGTCACAAAATCTTACTCCACAAGACATCGCTAAGTTCAGACACGGTATTACCGATGATCTACAGTCCGCTACCGGCTATTTTTATTTTTGTAAGGAAAAAATGACCAAACTGTTTAAGAGGGTTGAAGGGCGAGAGGACTGGGAACCGGTTACTTACTGCGTCTTGATGGTGGATAAGGTTGTTCCACCGAATCCATCAGTGCCTAGTACCCAGCGAAATATCTATTTCCGCTATGATTTAAGTAATAACATTTTTTACATGCAGCGCACAGGTAAAATTGAAAAGGATGCCGCGGGAGATATATTGGCTTATGAATTTGAAGTATTCTTTTTTCCGCAAGCTCTCTTTATCTCGGTTAAGAATGATTATCCGGCGATTGAGAGGTGGTTGAAAAGCGATATTGTACCAAATACAAATCTACGTGATGTCAAAAGCCATCTTACGGGTTTTATCAATGACAATGATGGTGATAATTTCGTTCTGACCAATTCCCATACTAGAAATATTAAGAAATGATCGCGCTTTCTACTTATAAGTTGGTTAACTATTTAGTTGACAGCGTTAACTTCAATAAGCCATATAAAGATGTTGCGTGGAAGGATGTTAATAACCTGGAATTTTTCAGAGAGGAAACCTCCCGCAACAAATGCTTCGTTTGTAAAGATGCCGGCGGTGTTCATGACTATTTTTTTAAACAATCCAGATCGTTTTCAAAAAGTAATCTCAAAGATTTAAGAAGTGAAGCGCAGTTTTACAAGTTTGCCATCACAGAATTGTCAAATGAATTGGCTGTTCTAGTGCCCGAATTAATTTCTTATGACGACTACAATGGAATAATTTTAACTAAATATCTCCCGCTATTTAAACCATTGTCCGCTGGGTATACGGACGTTTATGAAAAAGCCGGGTCGGCACTGAGGACTTTTCACGATGCGTGTGAAGCTAAAAAGATCAAAGAGATATTTTTTGAGTTATCGAAACGTAATGCCAGTGCATCCGAAGGTAAATTCAGGCCATGGATCGACGATTTTGGCCATTTTGAGCCTCTAGTAATAAAAATGAGCCATTCCGAGCTACAAGAATTGTCAGCTGCAAATAATCCCTATTCAAATCAGTTGGTTTCCTATCTTACAACCGAATCAAAGAAAGTGCTTAGCTGGCGAAGAGAATGGGTTTTGCAAACCAAAGGATTAATTCACGGAGATGCCTGCGAGCGAAATTTCCGACAAGCCATAGGAACGGTTAAGGCATTTGATTTTGAGTATGTTAACTATGGAGCTTGGTTTTGGGATCTGGCTGTTTTTATTGCTGATATGCTTACTCGAAGCAGTTTTGCTCAACTTTTTCCCCCACAGGCAGGAACGCCGACTTCCATTGTCTATGCGCGAATTAACGCTCTGTGTGCGGGATATGGTATTTCAAAGGAGCAGCAGCTAATGGTTCTTCGCTGGGCAGGAATTTATTTCTTACAATTATTTTTGACCGAGCCGACTTACTTTAACTTACAATGCGGATTAACCCTGATCTCTAAAACCGATCTGTGTCGTCAAGAAATTTTTAATTAAACAAAATGAACTACAATTATCCTCAGGAGGTAGCAGCCCAAATCGATCTTATTACAAGTAATATCAAGTTTAACACGGCTGGGCAGCTGATTGATGTGTCTGAAAATTCTATCGAACTTCGGGTGGCCATTAGAGCATATGATGTCCGGATTGTTGAGCCTTTGCCTGCCGCTGATTATAACGAATTGTTGCTGCTGAATTGGATTTACTGTAAATATTATCAGAATCGCGGGGTAACTCCTGAGAGTGACCGTGTGGATCAGCGCCACTTTCCCTTTAAGCATATGTCCAAAGAAGGAGCCGATGCCTATTGGAGAAGCCGCTTCTGGCGATTTGAATCTGTTACTGGAAAATTCGAGGGCTCCGTGCTGACACGAGGCTATGAGACCAGGATTGTTTCCCCCGAACTTTATGCAGAAGACGAACTTGTCTTTGAGACGCATCAGGAAAATCATGTAGAGGTCCTGGAAGAAGCTCATTATTTGAGCGTCATGTTTCCTAAATTTGATATCGGTGACAGTCAAAAATTCGCTTTTGGTCAGTATCCGCTGGATGATGACGGGCAGGGAGGCATTATCCGTTTCTACTTACATTTAAATATTCAATGTCTTTCAATTGCCATCCCATTTATTTTATCCAAAATTACGGTTTGCTTCAATGATCGACTTATTCCTTTCCAGCTAAAATTTTTATCGAAAGCGGAGAATTTTGCCCGTGCGGATCATTTTGTTTTGTATGTGGAGCGCCGGCATTTTTTTGTGGCAGGTCTATTGATCAGAAATATTTACGACGATATTTCAACATTCATAGATGCGTCTAGTCTTCCGCTTTTTGTTCGAAAAGTTTTACCCGGGATCGGTTTTGCCAAAAGTCCCTATAATGAACAGTTAAGCTTTGGAGCAAATCGCGCCAGAACAATTGCGAAGTCGATCCTTAAAAAACTGGAATATCCGAAAGATCCTAATGTGCTTGCTGCATCTGTGTATTTAGGCAATACCTGGGGTGGGCTTGGAAATTTCAATTTGAATCCTCATCCGACGTTTGCGATAGGATTCAAGGTTTTTAATAAAACAAATACACCGTTTTTTCAGGATGTAGATGAGGCGGAGACGCTGTCGGCTGCCTGGTATATCGCCCGTTTACTTTGCCGGGAGGCAATATGGGTGGAGGAAGGCCAATGCAACTGGATGAGTTATCAAAAAATGACTAATGGCAGGCTGGGATATCGTTTTTTAAACGTCGACGAAGGCTTAACAGGCCTGGAAGGAGTGCTTGTATTTCTAAGGGCGTTTCAGGATGTTGGAATTCGCGATGCTGTTATAGAACATGTTTTGCAAGCGGGAATTAAGTTTTTTAGTGCTAATAAGGGAGCCCTTACTATAAAAACCTCCGTTGGTTTTGCTTTGCGAGCTATTGTCAGATCGACAATAGTAAAAATCTCACCAAAAGTATTTTCGAGCAAAGTCTTGAAAACAGAAATTGAAAAGGTTATCTATCAGCAAAATCCTTCAAGTATTTCTGAATCAGACATACTAAACAGGATCATGAAAAATCACATCCAAGTAGAAAGGCCTATTGGAAACAGGCTGGACGGCAGTGATAATTTTTGTGCTGATTTACAGTTTGGTCTTGCCGGATATGGATACGCTTATTTACGGTTGTATGACGCAAAGCGTGTAGACAGCTTAGTTTAGACTGATTATATATCTGACCCCGTGACCATGTTGAGAGTTGATCAACAGTGTTCCATTGAGCGATTCAACCCTCTCTTTAATATTCGCCAGCCCCTGGCCCCGTCCTTTCAGCTGGTTTGGGTCGAATCCTTTTCCATTGTCTGTAAAAATTATTTCCAGGCCGTGCGCTTTGATGGAAAATTCGAGCAGACACTGGGTGGATTCTGAATGCTTTAAGGTATTGTTGATTAGCTCTAGGCAAATACTGTAGATTTCTGTCTCCTGTTCTTTTGTAAGTAACTCGGCAGGATAATGTCCAAGAATTTGAAAATCAATATTTCTGTTACTGTTCAAATCTGTAAAAAGTCTTTTCAAAGCTGCTTCAAGGCCTTTTTCGAGCTCTACAGGAACTAAATGGTGTGATATATGCCTGATTTCAGTGTAAGCATTTCGCATTTGCTGAATAAGACCTTCATAAATTTCTTGTTCCTTATCGAGCAGATTTTCAGGCATCACACTTTGAAGCTGCCAGATAAGTCCTGAAATCGTGCTTCCCAGATTGTCATGAAGCTCTGATGCAACGCGTTTTCTTTCCAAAGTTTTGCCACTGACAAACGCTTCGCTGATCTGCTGATTTTTGCGGGTCAGCTCTTGATTCGCTTCCAGCAATTTCTGTGTACGTTCTGTTACTTTTTGCTCTAATTCTTCATTAAAATGGATTAGCTGCTGGTTTGAGTTGGATAGTTTTTTTTCAAGCAGCAGTAGTTCATTCCTTTGATTTTCAATCACCTTAGTTTTTCTATTCGACACCCGTCTATTCCAAATCAGAAAAATCACAAACAGGATCGAAAGGATGATTCCCGCCCACAGCACACTGCTGATAAGTTTCTGGCGTTCTGCATCTTTGTGTAAAATTTTTATGGAATCTTCTTGTTTCTGACTCTTATATTCATATTCCAAGTATTCGGTTTGTTTCTCTTGAAATGATCTGACGTCTTTTTCCCATAAGGCCGAATACTGCTTAAAATAGCTTAATGCTTTATCTGTGTTCCCAAGCCTTTCATAAACCCGGGAAAATTGTAGAAAAAGTGCTTGGCGGTGTTCATCGCTGGTCAGAGTCAGAAGTGGTAAACCAAGATTTAATGCTTTCAGCGCTTTTGTAGGCTCATTTTCGAGAAGATAGCGTTGTGCGTTCAGCGCGTAATACCGAACATCCCAAGCTTTGTCTTCAAATTTCACAGCGGGATATTGGTTTAAAAGCGTATTAAGTTTAGGCACATTCTTGGCTGCCAGGCAAACTTCTGCCCAATTTAAAATTACATATTTAAGCATTTGCTGGTTCTTTGATTCCAAACAAAGCAGATAAGATTTTTCCAGCCACTTAGAAGCGTTTTTGTAATCTTTTTTGCCAAGGTAGGCAACTCCCAGATTCTGAGTTACGATCAAATAAGTAGTAAACTCACTTTTTTGGGAAGGCCCCAGGGCCAATGTTAAATAATGTATTGCCTGATCGTAATTCTTTAAAAGCGCGTAGCTGTCTCCAAGTTGTCTGTAAGCCCTTGCTAACCAAAAGGGATTATTTTCCAACTCTGCATGATATACGGCTCGCTGTTTCTTTTGAAGTCCTTGTAATGAATTTCCTTTCCACCCATACCAGGTTCCGGCATACAAATTCGATATCATCAAACCTTTATTCCAGTTATATTTTTTTGATATCCTCTCTGCTTTTGTCAGCCATGCAATGCACTGCCGGAAATCACCTATAAATAATCCGTTTTTATCTTTACCTTTTCCTCTCTGGCACAGTAACATAATTCTTGTAGTGTCGTCAGCGAATGAAGTGCCTTCTGGCGGCAGGTTTTTGAGCATAATTTTTAAGCTGTCAACAGAAGGTGTTTGTGCCTGGCACCTTAACGGCAACAAAATAATAACGGATAGAAACAGGCAGCCTAAGAACGGGCGAATTTTTAATATAGATCTGGCATAAACTGGGTCGGAATGCACAAAGAACATCGAATTAAGTTTCTTACCAAGTTACGCAAATTTTAATTTTCGTATTCTATTGCCGATGGAATTTTGTTAGTAATTCCAGATACCGGGTGTTTTTCCCGAAGGAATGGGGGAAAATACGCTGTCAGTATGAAATTGCTTTTTCTACCTTCATGATGGATTTATCGTTTGTGCCGGTAGCTGGTCAATGGGTTGTGAAAGATTTTGTAATAGAATGGAAATATTGAAAAACCAAATGGGGCCGATCGTTAAGTCTAGTTTTTGTTTGATACCGTTTCTAAAAAAACTATGGCAATCTCAAGGAAAATACAGACAAGTTTGTCGTAAGCAAATGTGTGAGTCAGGCTATAAACAGGAAGTTTTAAAAATCGAGCTTGAGACGCAAAACAATAACTTAATTTATCTTGGGAGGGAACTTCATGAGAATTTGGGCCAGCTCATAGCTGTTGTTAAAATCAATTTAAATATTTTAGAAGATGATCCGGCTACTCCCGAGCCTGTGAAATTATGTCTGAACGAAACTAACGAGATTGTAAGTGAGGCGATGAGTTTAATCCGGGGTATTGCCAAAGAGCTGGAAACCGACTTTCTTCTTAAATACGGTTTGATGGAATCGTTAAACACAGAAATGCTGCGTGCCCGGCAACGAGGCCAATTTGAAACTGAGATAGTTTGCCAAGGTAACCCGTATGCGCTTTCCTCTGATATAGATTTGGTGCTGCTGAGTATCGTACAGGAGTTTTTAAACATCTGTATTAAATCTTTAAAGGTAGCCCGTTTGAAGGTAGTAATTGTTTATCTTGCCAATCAAGTTCGTATTGTGCTGCGCTCAGAAAGTGCTGAAATAAATTTTGAAGAAATGGGGGTAACAGGATTTTTTTGCCTTGGAGCACAAAACATCAAGCGCAAAATGGACCTGATCGGCGGCAGCTGTTCTTTTAAATTGGAAGAGAATGCGGCAATGATGCTAAGTCTGGAAGTATCTGCAAATAAGAAAACATGGATATAAAAATTGCTATAGTAGACGACCATGAGTTAATGGCCAAAGCTTTGTCAGGACTGGTAGAAAAGTTCGACGGCTACGAGGTGATTTTTGAAGTCTCAGGCGGCGCGGCGATGATTCAGCGGCTGCAGTTGCAGATGTTACCCGATATCGTGCTTCTTGATATCAATATGCCCGAAATGGATGGTTTTGAAGTTTCCTTATGGCTGAAAAACAATTACCCGCACATCAAGGTTCTTGCGCTCTCCATGAATGATAAGGAAGAATCTATTGTAAAAATGCTACGGAACGGTGCAGTTGGCTATTTGTTAAAGGGCTGCAAGCCTTTGGAGCTCAAGCAGGCTTTAGATTCTGTCGCAAAAAAAGGATTCTATTATACTGAATACATTACCAGTCAACTGATCAGAAGCTTGACGCCGGAAGCACTCAATAATCCGGTCGATCAGTTGGGGATTAATGATCGTGAAAAGCTTTTCATTGAACTCTCATGCAGTGATTTGACCTACGTACAAATTGCAGATAAAATGTGTGTGAGTCCGCGAACCGTGGATGGTTACCGAGAATCGGTCTTCCAGAAGATGAATGTAAAAAGCAGGGTTGGGATGGTGCTGGAAGCTATTAAAATGCAAATGGTCGATCTGAGCGGTAGGTAATGTTAAATGCTTCTGTATTAATTCATAACGGGTACTGCTCGCTTCACAATAATACTTAATGATTTTCATTCCGGGACAAAACGTACATTGACAACGCGGAGAAAAGCGGGACGCCCAGATCGGCCAGGTTGAAATGACATGGGGCTGTGGTAAGTGTTAATCTCCATTTATTTGAAGAAATTTAATGCAAATTTATTGTAAGATGTAAGCTAAAATCTTGGATAAAATTACCATTCACTAACAATAGTCTGGTACCAATTGGGATTTCTTAATGTTTGACTAAATTTATCCGGGCAATTGCCAAGTCGGTTGGTAAATAAGGAGTTAACCTGTTTTGATTGACCATATTTGTATTACCCGCCGTATTGATACCGATATAAGTTGTTTGCAAATATTTTAGAGTGTGATCTGCTAGATAGGTGGTTGAAAATATTTGGAGTTGAGTTAATAAACGTGTTTCGCCACCACCATAAATAATTTAGAATACAGGCCTTCAGTAAATCAGAGAAGTGACGAATACGGTTAAACGGCAAGTAGATTTATAGTAATCAGCTAAACTTCCCGCCAGTAGTCCAGCACACATTCTTCATAATAACAGTGGGTTTTGAGTATTTTGAAGGCAATTCAGAATCCATACTTTCCCGGTCGCCAGTCCAATAATTTTCGGGTGCAAACTGCATAATGTGCACTAGGCCTTTGGCATCCAGATAATACAGTTTTAACAATCCCTTGCAAACAAAAGAATCATATTTCCAAACATCACCGGCCTGGAGAAGATATTGATTTTTACGCAATTTTTTAATATTGCAAAGCGATTCAATCAACGCCAAATCCTGGTTGGTTAACGCGATCTTGGTTTTTAAGTACTTTCTGAAAATCTCAAACATAAAACAAATTGATGCCAAATATAGACTTTTGGAGTTGTAAAATTCAAAACACCTTTAAAATTCTGATGTGACTTTTAGTCAAAATAATTATCTGAAAATTTTAGGAGAAGAGCTCCACGGTTACCAGAGTTGGGCATATCATAAAACTACAACATCCAGCTATTAGCGATTTAACATTTTAAGCTTTTCATAAAGCGCACTTAGCCCTGCCTTTTGCAGGCAGTCGGATATAATTCCTTCCAGCTCTGATAAGGACTCTTTTTCTGCAAACTCTGGAAGTGCTGAGCCCGGCTGATCCGTATTCCACGACTGCAACCCTCTTTCCAGTGCACGGCTTAATAGCAACACCGTTTTTCGGGAAACCTTCAAATCAATTTTTACTGTTTCATTCATGCCAGGACTGGCTAGAAGAGTGTCATAGACCAGGGCAATATCAATTGTAGCAGCCATACCTTCACATTTTATATTTCATTTTTACAATAGCAAATGTAATTTATGCGGCTGAAATACACCTATTTAGAGTTTGATTAGGTGGGGTTTTCGTTTGATTATCAATCAATTCTCCAATTTATTTAAAGAAAATGATGACATTATAAAGTATTATTAAGCTGTATTTGAATTATATGAAAATTCAGGATGGATAAGGAAAGACTTGAAAGGTTCGCGCGCTTAATGGAGCCATTTGAAAGAGCGAATAAAATGATGACGGAGATATCTGCTGCTGCGCGGCTTGCAGATGCATTTCCGAGGATTAATCCTGCGGTTTCAAATTTGAACCGGAGAGATTTGACAGCAAAGGTAAATTCAATCTCGTCTTCGTGGAATATGAAGGCGCTTCACAGTCATGATTTTCCAGTTGTTAATCAGTTTTCTGCTGTAAATCAACAGGCACTTGCTAATGCTTTAGGTTTAAGCAAATCAATCATCGATTCGAACCGCGCAGCAACTAGAGTTTTGAATACTTTCAAAGCAAGCAGTCTGGTTGTAAGTAATGCCGTTTTAGAATTCACAGAGCGCAATAGAGCATTTTCTGAAAAGATTGCTGAAAGTTTTAAGCTTGTTCCGGAAGCATTTCTTGTTTTGGGAAATCATGGTTGGTATCTGAATCTGGATTTTGAGCTCGGCATAGCGGTTCAGCTGCTTGGGATGCTAAATAGTGGTAAAATTGGAGAGGTGGACGACTTTTTAGTCACATATTTTAATAATGAGCTAAATGCCATAGCAAAAGACTTGATCGCACGCCATCCTGCAAGAAAAAATATATTTGAAGATATCATTTTTTGCGTTGAGCATAAAAAGTTTTTCGCTGCCATTCCAACCGTGTTGAGCCAAGTGGACGGGATTTGTACCGATATGATCAAAATGAAATTTTTTTCTAAGGATCACAAACGAGGGTACATACCAAAAATATCAGTTTACATTAGTGATCAATTTCCGTTAGTTGACAACTTCTTTTTTGCTCCTATCATGGGTTCTCCAATTATCATGTTAAGTGAGCATGATGCCAAAAATCATCCATTTCAAATAAACAGACACACGGTCATGCACGGTATGGACGTAAATTAAGGTACAGAAATAAATTTTTTTAAATGTTATTCTCTGCTCAAATATCTTTCCGACGTTCTATTTGAGCTTGAAGAGGAAATGATTTAAATTAAATTTTCTGACACCAGCCGTCTTAAGTGTGCACTTTTCAAAATAATCGAATTGGTGATGAACAAGAAAATTCTAATTCTCGGAGCTACTGGTAGAACCGGAAACCTCCTGCTCCGGCAACTGCTGGATCGCGGTTACCAAGTAAATGTGTTGATCCGTGATAAGGAACGAATGGTAATGCATCAAAACATGTCCGTGTTTGAGGGGACACCGACAGACGAGAAAGCCTTGGAAAAAGCAATAGATGGTTGTGACGTGATAATTAGTGTTCTTAATATTTCCCGTACTTGTGACTTTCCTTGGGCATCTTTAAGGACTCAGCCCGATTTTCTTTCGCATACGCTAAGTAACGTTATCCGACTTGGTACTGGAATTGGAGTTAAACGAATAATTATACTTTCAGCCTGGGGTGTCGGTGATACAAAAAGTGATATTCCCTGGTGGTTTAAGTGGCTAATAGATTACAGTAATATTGGTGTTGCTTACAGGGATCATGAGCAGCAAGAAAAATTACTGGTAGATTCTGGAATGGACTACACCATTATTCGTCCTGTGGGTCTCGTTAATTCTGAGACTGAAAAAAATGTTTTGGTGAGTTTGAATAATTATCCCAAACCAGGTTTAACAATCAGTCGAAAGAACGTCGCAAGGTTTATTATTTCGGTTTTGGAAAACGATTGTTATATCAATCAAAAACCAGTTATTTACACAAAGTAGTATTGTCCAGAATTTACATAATTGAATTTTTCGCTAAGAGTCATAACGGCTAAAAATCACACCTTCAAGATACTGCGTTAAGTTTAAATGCCGCAAGAGAGCTTCACTAAAATTGATCCTTCGCATTGCTAAAAGATGCCTGGTATAACCTATTTAGAGTTTAAATGGGTTGCGGTTTTCTTATTTGATCTTTTTATTTTCGTATCACAGTAACATTTTGACTTGTTTTTGAAGGGGGATTTTATTGCCAGAAAGACCGGAGTGATTTTTTAAGGGAAAATGGTGTCTCTAATCATTTTTTTTCTCCTTGAGATTTACTAATCTGATTCCAGTTTGAGCGAAATGTTCTGCCTTCAACCTAAGTCAGATCTTTGCCCCTTGTTAAGCTGTTGATTGAGTTTTGGAAAGCAGATAGAATTCTGTAAAAATTAAAAGAGGTTATAAGAATAAAAAATTTCTGGATGCTTCCCGGAAGGCTGAAACCACCTGCTTTCCCGTGGTTGTCCAGATGTACCGTTGTATCACCAATCCGCGTAAAAACGCGCCTTGGAGGATCCAACGGAATCTGGCCGCCCACGGTGGCCCCGCCAAATTGCCTCGGAACTCGGCGGCGGGAAATATTTAAAGTATTGCGCATAGTGTAATGATTGTTGAACGTGAAAATGAATTGTGGTGAAAGAGGAAAACAACAACCGAAACAAATGGCTGCATGTGCGGCTGACCGAATCAGAATACAAGCAGATCCACGAGCAGTTTGCTAAGACTACCGATCTCAAAGTAAGTGATTTCGTTCGCAAAAAAATCCTTGGAAAACTTATTATCGGAAGTTACCGGGACGCATCTATGGATGCTTTCATGGAAGAATTGATTATGCTCAAAAACGGGCTGAGCGCCATCGGAAACAACTTTAATCAAGCAGTCAAAAGACTGCATACCCTGAGCAAAATCAAGGAGTTTGAACAATGGCTTGTAAGCTATGAACTGGACAGGAGAAGGCTTTTTAAACAACTTGATGAAGCTCAGGATTTTATCAAAAAAATGGCGGATAAATGGTTGCAGTGATCCATCAGGGAAGCAGTCTGAGGGAAGCTGTTAACTACAATGAAAGGAAGGTCGAGCGCAAGGTTGCCACCCTTTTGGATGCGCATCAATACCCCAAATTACCTGAAGATCTTACCTTTAAACAGCGGCTTGCGAGACTTGAAAACAGGGCTAAATTAAACAGCAGGGTGAAGGTAAATCACTTCCATGTATCGCTCAATTTCGCGCCCGGCGAGCTGATTCCCAAAGACCAGTTGAGGCAGATTGCAGCTTTGTATATGGACAAGATCGGCTTTGCAAATCAGCCGTATCTGTTATATGAACACCAGGATTCCGGTCACCCGCACCTCCATGTGGTTTCTACAACAATAAAGGCTGACGGTAGTAGTATTAACCTGCATAATATCGGTAAAAACCAGTCTTCAAAAGCCCGTAGGGAGATTGAAATTCAGTTCGGACTCGTAAAGGCGGATGGGCGCAAAGGTCATGTGGTTGAGCTAAAACCTGTCAGCCTTCAAAAGGTGGAATACGGGAAATTGGAAACCAAAAAGGCCATTGCCAATGTGCTTTCCGGTGTGCTGCAAACCTATAAATACACCTCACTCCCGGAGCTGAATGCGGTATTAAAACAGTACAATATTATGGCTGATGGCGGAAGTGAAGATTCCCGAATTTATAAGAATCATGGGCTGGTGTATTACGCATTAGACCAGAACGGTAAAAGGGTAGGGGCCTCTATCAAAGCGAGTGCTTTTTACTTTAAACCGACACTGAAATCTTTGAAAAATCAGTTCGCTACCAATGAACCGGAACGGTTGAAATTCCGAACGAAGCTTAAAAATACCATTGATTTAATACTGCTTCGTGAGCCGGGCCGGCAGCTTGAAGACCTAATGAGTTCGCTCGAAAAAGAGGGTGTGAAAACGGTTTTGAGAAAGAACGAAGCGGGTCTGGTTTACGGAATTACTTACGTTGACAACCGTACGAAATGCGTATTTAATGGTAGCGCTTTGGGCAAACCCTATAGTGCAAAGGGCATCCTGGATAGAATCAAACAGCCTGGTCTGGTGAAGGAAAAAACAGCAATAGACTCAGAGGTTATTCATCCGTTGCATTACAAAAATACAGGCTCACAAGTTAGTGAAAACGGGTTTATTGACCCGGACTTTGACAAGATCTCTAATCAAAACGAGTCTTCAGACAAGCTCATTGAAGATCTGTTTGCAACAGTTGCTGATCATAATTCTGGTCCATGGCAACTGCGGAGAACAAGAAGAAAAAAGCGTAGAAAAGCAGTAGGGAACTAACGAATTTTAAACATTTAAAAGCATGCAATCATCAGAAAACCAACAGGCATTGGGTAAGATTATGGATATGACCCGGATGCTCGCCATCGCCATTTTAGCACTTCATTTTTATTACTATTGTTATGCTGCTTTCGGGCAGTGGAAACTGGTTTCACCTTTTAGCGACAAGATACTTGGTAACATTGTAAAGACGGGATTGTTCTCAACTTTTAATAAATCCAAGATCATCGCGCTTTGTTTTTTGGTGGTCTCATTGATCGGTGTGAAGGGCAAGAAGCTGGAAAAACTAAGTGTGAAAACCGGGCTCGTTTATATCGGTGCGGGGCTGCTGATTTACTTTGCGAGCGCTCTTATGCTTTACATGGATTTTTCTGTGAAGATGCTTTCGATCATGTATATAAGTACCGCATCCATTGGTTTTATATTGGTTTTAACCGGAGGTACACTGATCAGCAGAGTAATCTATTTAAATATTAACAACGATGATATATTCAACAAGGAGAACGAAACGTTTCCGCAGCACGAGACTCTCTTAGAGAACGAATATTCCATTAATCTTCCCGCCAGATATCAGCTTAAAAACAAATTTCGAAAGTGCTGGATCAACGTCATTAACCCTTTTCGGGGACTTTTGGTGCTGGGTTCTCCTGGCGCCGGAAAGTCATATTTTGTCATCAGACATATTATTACGCAGCACATTGCCAAAGGTTACAGTATGTTTGTATATGATTTTAAAATGCCTGATCTTTCAGTGATTGCCTATAATAGCTGGCTTAAAAACAAGAGTAATTACAAAATCCCACCGCAGTTTTACGCCATCAATTTTGATGACCTGACCCGGTCTCACCGTTGTAATCCGCTGGATCATGCCAGTATGATCGATATCACGGATGCCGCCGAATCTGCACGCACGATCCTGATGGGACTCAACCGCGAATGGGTCAAAAGACAAGGGGATTTCTTTGTTGAATCGCCGATCAATTTTCTAACAGCGATAATCTGGTACCTGCGAAAGTATCAGGACGGTCAGTTTTGCAGCCTGCCTCACGTGATTGAGTTGATGCAGGTGGAATACAAAGACCTTTTTACCATTTTGAGGACGGAAAAGGAGATTGAAGTATTGATAAATCCGTTTATCACCGCTTACTTGAATGATGCGATGGAGCAGCTTGAAGGGCAGATCGCGTCGGCCAAAATAGCGCTGGCCAGACTGTCTTCTCCGCAGCTTTACTACGTTCTGTCCGGCAATGATTTTACGATGGATATCAATAATCCACAGCACCCGAAGATTGTTTGCATGGGTAATAATCCACAGAAAATTCAGATTTATGGCGCTGTGCTTTCACTTTACGTAACACGTCTAATCAAACTTGTAAACCAGAAAGGCAGATTGAAAAGCAGTCTGATCTTCGATGAATTTCCGACCATATATCTGGGAAATATGGACAGTCTTATTGCCACGGCAAGATCCAATAAGGTGGCAACCGCATTAGGAATTCAAGATGCATCCCAGCTTAGAAAGGATTACGGGAAGGAACAGGCCGATGTGATCATGAACATTGTAGGTAATGTCATCTCGGGCCAGGTAACCGGTGATACAGCCAAGCAGCTCAGCGAACGTTTCGGTAAAATTATGCAGGACCGCACCAGTTATTCGATTAACCGGACTGATACATCCATCAGCAGATCAAAGCAGTTTGACGCCGCCATTCCTGCTTCGAAAATTTCAGCATTAAGCTCTGGAGAGTTTGTGGGCATGGTCGCCGATGACCCACAACAAAAAATTGAATTGAAGACCTTTCATTGTGAGATCATAAACGATCACAAAGCTTTACAGCAAGAACAGGAATCATATCAGGAAATCCCAGTTTTTCGAACACTTGACAACGCTATGGTTCAGCGAAACTATCTGCAAATTAAGGAGGATGTAAAAGACATTGTTACTTATGAGATCGAACGCATTTTGCATGATCCGGCTTTGGAGCATTTGGTAGTTAAAAAGGGAAAAAGATAAAACAAAAGCGAGCTAAGACGGACTTGTCAACGTTAGAGTAATTTTTTTCGTGCCATACAAATAAAACATCAGGGCCGTAAGGTAATTTACACCACTCGCTGGTTGGTGCCAGATACGAAATCTTTTACAATACCGGCTTCCAGGCGGCTCTAATTAACGGATTTGTTATGAACGTAAAAACAGCGGCGATGGCGGCTAAAAATTTAAATAGCGCCTTGTTTAGTCTCGGCGCTGTAAATACAACTAATCCACTGCTTATTGCAATTGCAAGTAACTTTGGAACGTTATTTACCAGCATATAGCTGTAAACTTCAAAATTATTTTGCATTATTTTAACAGAGATATATTGCGCAGCCGGGTTCATTCAAACCTTCGTTTTCGCGAACATAAGAAAATGGTGGCTTATTGTAGAAATCATTTTAGTTGCGTGGATTTAGGTAAGCATTTTAACCAGATACTTTATTTACCTGTCGGAAAACGCAATCGCTTCATATTTAAGCGCATTGTAGTGTTTACTAACAGAAGTATTTGCTCTAATTAAATCTTATAATATGGAAACAAGAATTCAATGGAAGGGTCTAGACGATGATACGATTGAAAACTGTACAATTGATGTTGGCAGCGAAGGTGTGGTTGTGACGTCTAAAATTTCAGGGAAAGACGTGGATATTCGCTATCAGATTATGACGGACATTCGGTGGCTGACTAATCGTTGTGAGCTCAGCGGATATTTTCGAGGCTTTAATATTCAATTTTTATTTGAGCGAAATCACCGTGGAACATGGATAGCCAACGGTCAACCCGGCGACCGTTTTGATCAGTGTGAATACGTTGATATTTCACTTACCCCTTTTACCAACTCGTTGCCAATCAATAGGCTGGTATTGTCTGAGAAGGAAGCAAGAGAAATAAGTGCAGTATATTTTGATTTCACTGACCGTAAGGTTAGGCCGGTCAAGCAATGCTACACTAGGCTCTCGGCAAACCTATATCATTATGAAAATATACCAAATGACTTTGAGGCGGACATTTTGGTAGATAATAATGGTTTTGTAGTCGACTATCCGGCTCTATTTACGCGTAAATCTGATTGGCAAACCAAGGAATCAAAAAGTTAATAGCGAAATGAAATTTGACTGGTACATGGCTAAAATGTGTGCCTGCGTGTGATTTTTCTAAACTCTTTGTGACTCAACATAACTCCTGTTAGATAACTTTGGATATCAAATAATCATCAAGTAGATGGAGAATTCGGACTTGTTGACCAGCGCAATTCGGAAATTGAGGACATATCGTTTCGGACGGAATTGATCAGGTTAAATAATTGATTGCTAGTAGCGTAGCTCTTGTTAAAATAAAAGCTGATCATGGTCAATTTGGGGATCTTCCCCACTTTTGGTGGTGAAAATAAATCTCTGCATCTTGAATTTTGGACGGGTAGCCTTATAGCTTAGAATTAAGCATCTTTTTTTGAAGGAAATTATCTCCTTAATAATTTACCACCAAAAGTGGGGATGAACCAATTTGCGACGGAATCGGTGGTCTTGCTATCCGAATTTTCCACTAATAAAGATACTTTAAGGATTTTTCGTGAATTTACTCTTTCTTGTAGATAAATATTCTCCCGAAAAGTGCACAAACGGAGCTAATCTAAGGTATTGATTTCAAAAATTGAAAGCACCCACACAGTCGTATGGCAAGCAATATAGAATACGTTATTTCAAGCTCTGATGATATTTTCGAAATCATCGTCGAATCAGTGCATGAGTATTTTCTAAAGGATGTTTATCAGGATATTGACTTCGAGAATACGTTAAGTGTTTACTTGGATTTGATGAAGGACAGCCTATATTTTTTGGTCGAATATCCCTATGTAGACAAAGTTTACAGAAATAGTTTCTACAACTACTATGCATCTAAGCACGCATCGTACCAAAGGGACTGCATCCGAATAACGATATACGATCAGCAGATTAATAGATCGGATTTTCTGGAATCGGAAAGGCATACTGCCTTAAAAGAAAAATTTTTAGGTTATTTCATCCTCAGACCTATCAAGGCCATTTTTGGAAGGTCGCTGATTAATCCCGCTGCTTTTGAAGGTAGCGATTTTCAAATTTGTGTTCAGAAGACATCCTGTTCTGTTTTTGGAGTAAAGCTAGACATTAGCGGCTTTCCACACAGCTCCCAGGATGGAGAAACAATAACCTGTGCCGAAACAACTATCTGGTCATTGATGGAATATTTTGGTAATAAATATGCAGACTACAAACCGGTTTTGCCATCACAAATAACAAAGACACTGGAACTGCATGCGACACAGCGGCAATTACCGGCGCAAGGACTGACGATGGATGAAATCTCTTTCGTGCTCAAACAGTACGGTTTTGGAACAAGGTTATATTCACACGAAACCTATGGCGCAGCTCTTTTCGAGATTATTGATACCTATATTGAGTCTGGGATACCTTTGATGGTCGGACTGGAGTCAGTAGATGGCGGACTAGGACACGTCGTTGTTCTCATTGGGAAACACTATGAACAACCTGATTTCGATGGAAGTGCTCAAAAGACTTTTGTCGATGCCAAACATGAGATTTCATATTATGATGCAGCGGATTTTGCAACTTACTACGTCGTACAAGATGACAATCTGGCTCCTTACAGGCTCATAACACTCGAAGAACCAGGCAGCCACTATGACGATGAAGCTTCCAAGCAGTACAGGATCGATAATGTGGTAGTACCACTTTACCCTAAGATTTATCTCGAGGCCTATGTCGCAAAAAGGTTGATCATCGAAATTCTGAGAGACGAATTACTTGGTCACTCCTTTGAGGACGGATTCGTATTGCGTTTCTTTCTGGCGTCCAGTAGGTCTTTTAAGAGTCATATTTCCCAACTCCCTGATTTAGAGTTAGATTTAAAAAATAGTATTTTGCTTGCAAGAATGCCTAAATTTATTTGGGTAAGTGAAATTTATGCAAAAAATGCCTTCAATTATCATGGAAGTGAAGCGGCTGGCTTGTTAGTGTTGGATGCAACAGAAGCCAGTTCTACAAGTACAGACACGCTAATATTGGCTGCTTATCCGGACAGGTTTATTGGTATTGATGAAAATAAATTTGTATTTTTGGAGTATGTATTAAAAAACTATCGATACTATAGCAACTTAATATAACATTCAATGAGCAAGAGAGAAAAAATATCCTTCCAAACTGTCAATCACGACAAAGTTACGCCCATAGATGGTCGTCAGCTTGCAGCTTCGAGCCATAGAATTAAGAATGCGATGGCAGTAGTAGTAAGAGATTATAAAAAGCACGAGGCCTCATCAAGGATTGATGCACGGAAACTTGTTTTGAATGCCTAGCATTTAATTGCAAACCAATTAGTGCACTTTGCATAGGCATCTAGTTGGGTTCAAAAGACTGTTTGGAGGTAAGGTAGAATCAATTTCACGATTAAAGGTAATTCTACTGGATATTGCCTTAGAAGGAGTCTAAGTTCACTAGAAAGATTTGAACTGATTTCTCTACATTTTTTTAATATTTCTTCGAAGAATTACATTCAGTACACATACAGTAACTTTTTTGTTTGCTGTCTTAGACAGCCTTCTATTTCGCCGCGCTAATTCCATAGTGCAATTTGTGTACTTGCGTCGATCCTGATGATCAGATAATTGAATTGGCCGTAGATAAATTAATCGGCTTGATTTCGAAATATCCGGATTGTCAATTTACATTGGCGTTTTTTTTACAGCAATAATTCGTTTCATACCGCGGGAATAATGACATACAGACCTTGTCTGGCGCTAATAGTGTATATTGTTTAACAAAATCCAGCTGTTTATATATTTTCAAAAGCCTGTTCAATCCAAGCAAAATCCTCGATAGAAAAGGTTAATATAAAGGTTTTCACAATAGTGGTGAAATAAGCTGAGCTAATTCTATCATCCATATCTGGATGATCAACTTGAGTTTCAATTTAGTTTTAGAGCATTGATATTTAAAGAACTTTTGCGCGATTATTCGGTTGTTCCCAATCTGTCAGCGGGAAATTCCCTCTGGTCTGTTGAGGTCAGTTCATGCATTGCCGGAATATTTAAATCAAAATCTTTTTTCATTTCCGGTAGATTGCGCTCCCACTGATTCCCGTCCAGTTTACGCTTTAAATAACCATCAAATGAAATGTTGGATAGATAGTGATCCTGCGAATGCTTATCTCTGGTATATTTCTTTTTGTTTTTGTGGATGTACACAAAATAGTCGGCAATAAGATCGGTAAGCCGGGAAGGTTTTTGTTTTAGATGCGCAAAGTACTTAACGAAGGTGTTGACATTAATAAGGGTTATCGGCCTAATCGATTGCACCAAATGACGTTTATCATTGATAGCAGCCTCAAAATTTTTGTTAACATACTCATTGACTCCGCTGATATCAAAATTGGGATCGGAATATAGAATGACAGGATAAATGTTCATTTTAGCAGTTGACCGGATCTCTAACTGTTGCCTGAGGTCTGGATCTTCGGATACCAAAAAGTCAATCTGCTTTAATATTTGTAAGAAGCCTTTATTTTTTGAATTACCAGCTTTTGATGCCAAAAAATTTTGATCTATGGTGGAAACAAAGTTTTTGAAATCCATTTGCTCCAAAGTATTTGCGTGAAAAGTGGCATTTTTAACCTCCACTACCAAAACGTTATTGTTAGAGGGTTTGATGATAAAGTCCTGAAATTTTTCGGTGCTGACAATTTTTTGACTTCGCCTATAAAAAATTGCAGAGAGGTATTTTTTTACCAAAAATTGCTCGAAATAATAAAGGCCTATATGCCCCTGATAGGCGTTGTAGGAGTTAAACCGCTTACCTTTTTTAAGTGACGTATTTTTATAGAGAAGATAGAAGAAGCCCTGATCGATGTGATATTGAAAAAAATCGAAGTCGAGAATGACTGCGTCATTGCCGATCAAATAAAATGGCTTTGGAACAATGTCCATATTAACAGAAAACGGTTTGTGTTCTCGCAAATTATCTCGAGTGATAGTAAATTCCGAAATGAACTTTGATGGTACTCCTTCGAAATTAAGCACATGCTTTCCAACTTGCTCTTTTGGTAGTATCGCTTCCAGAATAGACATGAAGAATTTACCGAAATACCACGGGCTGCTTATCCCATAATACTCGCAGAATTCAATGCACTCTTTTCTAAGATCGGTTGCGTCCGACACATATTTCGCCGCAAAAGCAAATTTTACCATCGTAAACATTTTTTGATAGACGTTGGATCTTATGTAAGCTTGTTGTTGGAGATCGAGCTTGAAAATGCTTTCGAAGCTATCAAACTCCCAATTTGGATCCGTCCGAAAGTAGGTCTCGTTAAAGATCAGGATCGTTTTGAGAAGGTCGATACCAATCTCGGACGGATGAACGGGGTAGTTGTCTGCGGTTTCCACAAAGTTTTCAAGGCAAGCTTTTATCAGCATGCTGATTGAGGCAGAGGAAAAATAGGCGCTGGTCTCAAAATTCCTCATTTTCAATAATGGAGATGCATCCATACCCGGGAAAAGTACATCAAGCCCGTTCATGGTTTGAAGCGGAATTTCCGGTTCCTGAAACAGAATGGCATTAATCTTCGAAAGCCGCAAGATCAGTAAATCCGTAGCATATTGGCGGATAAAGGTGAGTCTGTCGCTAGGCAATGTATTGTCGAAAATCTCTGTGTAGTTTCGAACGGCTATATATCTTGTTGACGGGTTCATTTCTCACAATATGGTTCACAAAAGACAAAAATATTCACTGATGGTTACTTGAATCGGCGTCTTATTTAGATAGTTCGTGGGGTATATCCATTGACGGCACTTTTCCAAAGTTGATGAGTTGTTTTCGGATTTACAACGGCCGATCAAAAATTGAACTATCTTTAATTAACTGTTTGGCGAAGCCGGTATTTTATGGCGACTAGTTGCTAAACTAGGGTTGGCTTTAACGGAAAATATACAATTTGGCAGTTTCGAATATTCATTGAATGTCATTATGTAACCTAATCGGAGTTTATTTTTTTGCCAACTATGAGTTTAAATATAAAAGCATTTCAGGTGCTCAATGGAGATTGTTTTCTAATTTCCTTTTTTAGTTTACACCGTAACGAAGAATCGTACATATTAATTGATTCTGGATTCGCTTCAACTTATCATCGGACTCTGAAACTGAGCATGCAACAAATTGCCGACGAAGGAAAAAGAATGGATTTAGTTGTGATAACACATTTTGATAATGACCACATCAGTGGTTTTATTCCATTCTTTAAAGATTTCGGTGTAAGGAATGTGCAAAAAATATGGTTTAATCATGCTGGTGCTGAGTTTTCTTTCCCAAATAATGATGGAAATATAGGAGCCCGCGAAGGAATACAAATTCGCGACTTTCTTTTAAAAACCGAAAAGCTGTCCAAAAACCTGATTTATTTTCCTCAGACGCATTTAATTGACAACGTTACGATAAGAGTCTTGTCTCCAAACCTTGAAGACCTTCAGTCCTACATTAATAAGTGGCAAGATACAGAGTCCGATTATAAATCTGATATCCAAAGTATTGGATCAGTGAAAAGCGACAAGCATAAAACAGTCAGTGAACTTTTATCCGACTTGCAGACAACAGACAGATCAATCAGTAACCGCAGCAGCATAGCATTTTTGCTGGATCATGATAAAAGGACCATTTTGTTTACAGCGGATTCTAATCCAGATGTTTTAGCAAAGTCATTAATATCGATTGGTTTTAGTTGTGAATTTCCCATTAAAGTAGACCTTATGCAAGTATCCCACCATGGGTCGAAATCTAATACTTCGCTAGATTTATTACATTTGATTGATTGCAATAATTATTTAGTAAGCACAAATGCATCCAATTCACATCAATTTCCTCATAAGAGGGCATTGGCGTTAATTGCGAACACTGTTAATGAGAGAAGGCCGAACGAAACAATCAATTTTTATTTTACCTATGATGACCCGATATTTAGGGATTTGTTTACCAGTGATGAAGTCAGTAAATATAATATAGTGTGCAAGTTTCCACCTAACTGCGATAATGGAATCAATATCACCATCTGAAAACAAGTTCTTGAAAGACATCGAGAATATTAGTGTAAGGATATCGACTGGGGGAGTATGTCTGGGAAGTGCTTTTCTGATGAACTGTCCATCAACCCTTGATTGTTTATACCTGGTTACTGCTAGACATTGTATCGAATCACTGTTAGGTGATGATGAATTATCCATTGATCGATTTGATTATGCGCGTGAGGAATTTGGGGAATGCAAATTGTCGTCAACTGAGTTCCACATTTTCAATTTTGATGTGGAAAATAAATACGATCTGGCGCTGATCAAGTTTCCTAAAGCACTTTATCCATTCGACATACCGAACATAATATTGCGACAAAGCCCTACTAAGGGCCGGTCATATAGCTTCAGAGGTTTCCCTAGTGCGTATCGCAACAGTCTTCCTGATGAGCTGGAGGCGAAATGTATATTAACATATGGATCCACTGCCAGTTTAAGCCCTGCTGAGCACTTGGAAGACAATACTTCCATAGCTACTGGCAATGTTGGCGGATTTTCTGGCAGCGGGCTATATTCCCATGCAGACGGAATGCTCGAGTTTGTGGGTATCGTCACAAAGTATAAGACAACTAAAAGATTTGAAGTTTGCACCTTTAGAGAATTAAATACGCTTTTGAGTCAATTTGGGGAGTCAGCATGGAACGTTCTAGATTCGATACCCCAAATTGTCGTAAAGGAAACAAATACTCCCTCAGCTGCATACTACGAGTTTTCCAAAACTTTTTTAGATAAGGCTGAACAACTTGTAGAAGATCTCCAGCCAGCTCAGGCACTAGTAATCGCTAAAACAGCATTGGAAAACATTAGTAACTCGATCCTGAGCCCCATAGATAAAAAGTTTTTGTTAGCGAAAGTGAAATGGACCATTGGCTTGGCTAATTCGGACTTAAATGGCGGGGAAGATACTTATGGGTATCTCATTGAAGCTTATAAATTGAGTCCCAATAATTTGAAATATCAAGAAAGAGCTGCGGTTGCATTTTTACATAAGGATTTGACAGAAAATGCTCTCGAATTGGCGGAACAGATATTGGCGAATGACGAAAATAATGCCAGAGCATGGGCTGTTATGGCTACCCTCGATCCAGAGATGTCGATTTCTCCGGAAGTATTTGATGATCCGATTTTTAAAGTTGCAATAGTGTCATTCTGGAGTAAATTTGGGGCAGACTGGTCGTTAAATCATTTCAAAACACTTTTTGGGAAAGTGTTGGCGAAAAGAGTTCTGCCATTATCATTAATTCCGAGAGCGGAATTACCATACTGGAATTATCTTGCCCAGTTCGCAATATTTGATTTCTTACACACGACAGTTAAAGTTCAAAGCCTAAAACGATCTGAAAAACTTATTGGCATTGAGCAGTTGCGGTATGCGGCAGATATACTGCAAATTCTTTTAAAGCGAATTGAAGAATCAGATCTCCGTTTTAATCCTACCTATGTCCTTTCTCGCTATGACCTGCTCTTATGTCAATATTATCTGTACGATAAAAAGGACGCGGTTTTAGAGATGTATCAAATTTTTATGGGGAACCCTGGGCTTGAAATAGATAAATTCGAATCAAACGATAAAGCGCTTTATAAAAAAATTCCGGAACGTGCATTTGATCTCATACTGTGTCTACTGCAAATCGGCGAAAATTCTAAGGCACTAAATGTTATCGCAGTATTTCCAGATCAGAACCAATACTTCATATTATTATTTCAGGGACGGGCCTTGGAGAGAACTGGGAAAGTGGTGGAGGGCCTAGCAGTTTACCGGCGTTATTTAGAAAGTTTAGTAGTTGTTAGGGAAGTTGAACTTGAAAATATACTAGATATTTTCAACAGATTTCTGAAACATAATAAGGGGGAGGACCTCGTTGCTTGCCAAATCAATCCTGCTTGGGAATTTGAGTATCCGTTTTACGGCAAATTAATTGAGGCCTATTCTTTAAAAGATAGCATACAACAGCAAGCTTACGTTGTGTTCTTATGTGACAGTATATATGACGGTCATTCGGCAGACCTCTCATTTTTCTGTCGGGGCGTGCTTTCATTTGTTTATTGGACGATCGATGAGCCATCCAAGGTAGTCAGCCTACTCGAAAATTACGTCGACTTGCTTACTGAAAACCAGGAGCATCGCTTGTATATTCTGTCTATATGGAAGTCAAAAGGAAACTCCGATCTTCTATTGAAGCTATTGGGTCAATGGCGTACTAATTTTTCTGCCGATCTGGCACTCTTAGACATTGAGATGCGACTTTATCATACGCTCAGGGATCATGAAAAGGTTGAAATAATTTCGGAATATGGACTTGAAAAATTTCCTGGTGAGGAAATTTTTTTGCTAAGGTTGCTTGAATCGCTTAATTGGCAAAAAAAGATAACCAAATTGCAATCCCTTCTTAATGACGATTTGCTTTGCTTAGCGTTACAATGGAGATTTGCTTTTTCATTGGGTAATCTCTGCTTTATTCATGGAAAAACTGAGTTAGGATTAAGGCTGTATTACAAAGTTTTAAAAGATAACCCCGATGACCAAATCGTCAAGGAAGCTTACGTTGTAAATCTTATTGCCTTTCAGCAAATCGATGAAATGCCATATCCCGAAGTGGCGCAAGAAGGAATGGTTGTCAGGTTACTGGTGAAAGATAGGGAGCTTATGGTAGAATTAACGCCCGAGAATATTAAGCTCAAAACGTATGCGAAACAGATAATTGGTAAACGAATTAACGATGTTTTCGCTGTGGTAGACGCAATAACCGGTGCCTCCATCGAATATAAAATAGCACAAATCCTGGATAAGTATAGAGGACAGATGGCATTGTATACCGATTATGTGGCCAAAAATCCCGAGGATGGAATAAAGATTAGGGCATTAAAAATAAATGAGGAAAGCCCCGAGGGCATGATCCGTCAGTTTCAGGAAATGTTCGGTGTAGAAGGCACTAAGACAAAAATTATTGTAGAGGCACAATTAAATAAATTTGCAAACGGTGAGATAGGGTTCTCCCACCTGTTTCGAAGCGTTTTTAGAAACAGTCCGATCAATGCCTGGAACTATATTACATCTAGTAAATCGGATGGTTATCCAATGATTCCGATCATAAATCAGGAAGTCCTAAATTTTACTTCTTCAACGGAATTTGTGCTAGATTTCAGCACCTTATTTACTGTTTTTTATATTTCTCAAAAGACTGAACTGAATTTTCTCGACAAACCATTCATAATTTCACAGCTTTTAAAAGATTACTTACAAAGCGAATTTGTTGAACACTCTGTAAAACGGAAAAGTAAGACAAGTATCTCATTCACTATAGACAAAGTAACACCGATTTTTCGAACGGATGGGGATCTTGATTCTGACCTATCCTATTTAAGTCAGATAAATGAGTGGATTAATCAAAATTGCCGGGTAGCTTTTGCATCTCAGCGGTTGAGCATGAACGAAAACAGAATAAAAACAAACATCGAAAATGATCTTCATGATGAGCTGCTCATGGACACGATGTTACTATCATCCCGAGCCGATAGGATTTTAATTACAGATGAATTACTTTTTTATAAAAATCCAGCACCTTTTAAACGGATTACCTTGGAAAACTATCTGGTGAAAATCTGGGGTGACATTTACCAAGAAAAAATTGTTTTCGAACTTGTAAAATTAAACTACAGAGGCCTAACCATCTCTGGGAAGCAGCTTTACAAAATGTTTGAGTCTAACAAAATATTAAGTAACCCACAGAGTGAGTTTTTTCTCGCCCTGAATAGCTTCACGATGAAGTACAATCCAAATCCACTCAATTTAGTGGAAATCTTGAAATTTGTAAAAGAGTTGTATTCTGATGGATTCAGCCTGGGTTACAAACATCATGTCTCGCAGTTGGTTTTACAGTTTCCTTTGCGGCAACTGCGTGTGACGAATGAGTTACAGGGACTCATTAACATTTTTTTATCAAGTACTTTTGATTTGCTCGGAAACCATTTCGAAGATGTCCGCGAAGACTTAGTAAAAGCAATTGAGCTGGTTGAATATCAAGAAAAGGCCATTAAACGATAGCATTGACACTGAATTATTGACCTAATTAAGGAAAAGATACAAAAGACTTTGTTGACAGTACAATGTTGATCATATGATCTTCAGAAATAACAACAATCAGCTAGGAAGCTTTTTGAAAATCGGAAGTCAAGAATAGATTAGGATATGAACCAGATCAAAGTCGTTTTGATTTGCATCATGCTTTTCTCGGATCATGGCAGCTGCACGTGGGTGGATGCGTAAGTAAGCAAGTTATCATTGTCACAGGATGCCAGTGACACGCACGATATCTATGTACCTGATGCCATCCAAACTAAGCGTCAGATTTTGGATCGCGACAAAATGCGCTTAGAAAAATGTAGATAATTAGACATTTGGTAACTCATTTATCTCTTTTTTAAGCTCATCAATCTTTCTATGATTTATAATGATTTTTTAAGTATTGCTTGTATTTGGATATTCCGTTGATGCTGACCCCGTACCGGGCATACTGACCCCCCTTAATTTAGGTTCTGATCTGAGAGATTCTGATGGGCTGACAATTTTACCGTTTTTTTCTTAAACTTTCACCTTTTAGTTC
>NZ_VTOL01000022.1 GCF_009801115.1 Dyadobacter sp. 3J3 | reverse complement strand
AAAAAGTAATCCGAACCAAACTTTGCGATGAATTCAAATTCATTACAGAAACGGTTTTGCTGCAGAGAGCTTTCATAAAGTTATTAATCACGAAACAAAATTCCTTATTGGGTAACTTTGCGTGAAAAAACAAAAACTTAAAAAAACGAAATGAAAGCCGGGAATTTAGAAGTAAAGATATTTGATACAAGACAGGAAATGGGTGCTAAAGCGGCCGAAACAGTAGCCGCAAAAATTCGCGAATTGTTGAAAGCCAAAGAGTTTGTGAATATAATTTTCGCCTCTGCTCCTTCTCAAAACGAGTTTTTAGCCATTTTATCAGAAGAAAAGGACATTGCCTGGGAGCGGATTAATGCATTTCATATGGATGAGTACGTGGGACTTCCTGCTGACGCTTCGCAAAACTTTGGCTATTTCCTTAAAGTAAGACTTTTTGATAAAATTCCGCTTCATTCCATTCATTACCTGAACGGAAATGCATCTGATATTGAAGCAGAATGTGAACGATATTCCAAATTACTTACCGATTTCCCGACAGATATCGTTTGTCTGGGTATTGGAGAAAACTGTCATCTTGCTTTTAACGATCCGCATGTTGCATTTTTTGATGATCCTTTGATTGTAAAAAAAGTGAGTCTGGATGAAGCTTGTCGCCAGCAACAGGTTAATGATGCCTGTTTTATATCTTTTGATGAAGTGCCGCAATATGCGCTGACAATCACGATTCCTGCTCTGCTAAAAGCAAAATATGCTTACGCGATTGTTCCAGGTGTTAAAAAATCAGAGGCAATTCAGCATACGATTGAAGATGAAATAAGTGAGGCGTTTCCGTCTACTATTCTTCGGAATCATCCTGAGGCCATTTTATATATTGACAAAGACAGTGCGGGGAGATTGACACAAACTTCGTCTTCTAATTAAATAGGGCAGACATTTTCAAAAAAACAACTTGCCGGAATCATTATTTAAACTTTCCACTGTCAATTAAGATTACATGAAGGGAAAACTTTTGACAATCGCTTTAACGGGTATTATCGCATTGAATCAGGGATGTACTACCAAAAAGGAAGAAAAATCGGAGCAGAAAGAAGAAAAATCACTTAGTCTGATTGTGGTTGAACCCGGACATTTCCATGCCGCATTGGTTCAAAAATCAATGTACGCCGATGTCAACCCGCTCGTACATGTGTATGCCTCGGAAGGTCCTGACGTAAAGGCTTATCTGGATAAGGTAGAAAAATACAATACCCGGGCAGAAGATCCGACCAAATGGGAAGAGAAAGTCTACACCGGAGCCGATTTCCTGGAAAAAATGTTATCTGAAAAGAAAGGTAACGTTGTCGTTCTGGCTGGGAATAATCAGAAAAAAACTGATTTTATCAAGAAATCTGTTGATGCCGGTTTAAACGTTTTGGCCGACAAACCGATGGCGATTGACGCAGCCGGTTTTGATCTGTTAAAAGAAGCATTTACAAGTGCTGAAAAAAATAAGGTTTTGCTTTATGATATCATGACGGAGCGTTACGAGATCACAAACACTTTACAACGTGAACTGGCTGAACTTCCGGATATTTTCGGTGAGTTACAAAAAGGAACACCTTCGGATCCGGCCGTTGCAAAGGAAAGCGTTCACCATTTTTTCAAATATATTTCGGGCGAAGCATTGGTACGCCCAACCTGGTTTTTCGATGTAAATCAGCAGGGAGAAGGTATGGTGGATGTGACAACCCATTTGGTGGATCTGGTTCAATGGAGCTGTTTTCCAAATGTTACTCTGGATTACCAAAAAGATATAAAACTGCTTTCGACGAAACGTTCTGCGACACAGCTTACACCATCACAATTCAAACTGGTAACAAAAAGCGATACCTATCCTGAATTCCTGAAAAAGGATGTAAAAGACAGTACACTCAATGTTTATTCCAACGGCGAGATCAATTATACATTGAAAGGCGTTCATGCAAAAGTATCTGTGTTATGGAAATTCCAGGCTCCGGAAGGAACGGGTGATACGCATTATTCGATCATGAAAGGCTCGAAAGCAAATCTTATTGTTCGTCAGGGAAAAGACCAAAAATACAAACCTGTCCTTTTTATCGAGCAGGTTAGTAAGGACAAAGGGTATGAAGAAGCTTTGACAAAAAGTTTCAAAACTGTTCAGGATAAATTCCCGGGTATTGAGTTGAAAAAGAATGCCAAAGGCTGGGAAATTAGCATTCCTGCGAAATACGACACCGGTCACGAATCGCATTTTGCCCAGGTTGCCAATAAATACATGGAATATCTGAAAGCCGGAAAACTACCGGAATGGGAAGTTCCAAATATGATTTCTAAATATTACACGACTACTCAGGCGCTGAAACAGGCGAAAGGCGGGAAGTAATAAGTCTACAATCTAAAACAGAAAGCGGTGTGCGATTTAAAAATCCATACCGCTTTCTGTTTTTTGTATTAGCTTTAACTATAATTCAAGTAGCAAATAGGTTTTAAAACAAATCCGTGCATGTTAATCACCAGTTTAGACCAACTTGATTTCAATGCCACTTACAGCTATAATGACTATCTAAACTGGACATTTGATGAGCGGGTTGAGCTTATCAGAGGGAAGTTATTTAATCTTTCGTCGTCTCCGGGCACCGTGCACCAGTTAATTCTGGGAGAGATATTTTTTCAAATCAGCAACCATCTTCGTCATACTATCTCAAAAGTTTTTCTTTCACCATTTGATGTAAGATTAACGTCAACAAAAGAAACAGATTATAGTAAAATACATACTGTTGTTCAACCTGATATATGTGTGGTTTGTAATCCTGATAAAATCGATTCAAAAGGCTGCATTGGAGCTCCTGACCTAATTGTTGAAGTATTATCTCCTGGAAATACTGATAAAGAGATGAAGGAGAAATTTGAGATTTATGAAGAAAACGGTGTGAAAGAATATTGGCTGGTAGAGCCGGATCATAATATTGTATTGGTTTATAAATTAAAAGAAAAAGGCAAATTCATAGGCTTAAAACCATTTACAGAATCAGAAATTTTATCATCCGAAGTTGTTGAAGGCTTTGAAGTTTTGGTAAAAGATATCTTTGACGTGTAAATAATATAGCTTTTTAAAGTAAAACGTCCGCATTGAAAGTTACCTTTCTATGCGGACGTTTTATTTATTCCTTAAAGCAGATTCTGCCTTTTACATTAAACCTTACCCATCACAAACATATCTTCCATGGTCGGACTTGGGCTTCCACCTGTTTTTTCAAGTGTTATTGCGAAAGCAACAGCACCAGGGTTAGCTTGTTTCATTTTCAAAACTTTCTTAGTGAATTCCTGATCTAAAACACCCATATCAACCGGTTTTCCATCCACTATGGTCCATAATTGATATTGTTTTCCCTCAGGCGCAACCGGTAAGTTCTGTACGTCCAGTAGCACTTCATTCGTTTTCGTATCCCAAATCGCGGCAACAGAGCTTTGAGGAGATTTAGGCAAACCAGCCATTCTGACTACCTTAAAATTAGGATTTCTGTAAAGCGTGGCTAATGTCTGGTTATATGCTTCATCCCTTTTCAAGATGTCCAAATCTGATTGCATCGCTTCGGTCCTGGTTGCCAGTTCTTCATTCTGCTTTTCCAAATCTGACGTTTTCATTGCAGACCAACCAAAAAGTAACGCAAATAGAATAGATGCCGCTACTGCAAATTTTGCCCAGGCAGGGTAAATTACCGTGCCGCCTGCGTTTGATTCATTCGTAAAAACATTTCTTTCTGCTATTGGCTCTTCTTTTTGAATGTGCTCAGTAACCGGCAAAACTTCAATAATATTTTCTCTATCTGCTTCTTCCAGTGCCGACACATCTATGCTGGCTGGTTCTGCTGATTCAGGTCTTACAACCTCATCGAAATTCATCTGAGCAAAAAGCGTTTCTTTCAAAGAAGCAGGTGGAGGCGTTTGGTATTTGAGTGCATATTGTTCCAAAGCACTCTCTGTACGCATCAATTCGTCTTTTATCTCAGGATAAATGTGAGACATACACTCCACTTCCTGCTTCTCCTGAGGAGAAACGGTGCCCAATACATATTCCTCTAATATACCGGACTCTATGTAGGCTAGGATATTCATACTGCAAAGTATTGTTTTAACTCTTGTAATGCTGTTCGGATTCTTGATTTCACTGTACCCAGCGGAATCTTCAATTCTTCTGAAATTTCTTCATGTGTGTAGCCTTGAAAATAAGCCATATCAATGAGGATCTTTCGTTCAGGCCGAAGCATATTAACGATTGATTTAATCTCCGAACTCGAGGTATTCAACTCTTCACTCACATCAGGTTCATTTTGAACCGATCGGTTTTCGATATCATCCATGATAGGCTTTCTGCCTTCCACTCGGGCGGCATCAATCGCACCATTACGGGCAATATTTAGAATCCACGTAAACAGTCTTCCTTTTTCCGGATTGTACGAGGCAATGTTCTTCCAGATCTTCAAAAATGATTCCTGCATTACATCTGCCGCCCGTTCTTCATCACGCAATGTCTTACATATGATATTAAACAGTGCCCCGGAATAATGATCGTACAGGAATTCAAAAGCAGCGCGCTCATTCCTTTTGAGAGCTACCACCAGTTCTTCTTCCGAATATTTTACTTTGCTAGTCGCCAAGAGTCGCTTAACATTAAATTTTAAATTTCTTATTGGCAAGCTAATAAAATTTCCTAAGAACTGGCTATTTGGTATGTATAATATTACATTTCCAAAACCGTTATTTGAAATTGTACTTATGATAAAAGACGGGACTCCTATCCTAAGGCTTCTTGCGTTGTTCATCTTAGTGTGTTTTTCTTATATACGTACAAAGCAGAATCTTAGATCAATTGCTTCATTTAAGAATAAACAAAAGTGGGAAATAATAAAAGAAGAATAAAATTATACCCCAAATGAGCCAGCGGAAGGGGATTTATGAAAGGGTCATAACATTCAGTTAACATCTCTTAACAGTACAGTCAGAAAATGTCAGGCAACTTACCAGGAAAACATGCCTGAAGAATTATCTCCTAAGTGCTTCCACGCGCCAGTAGGTCAGATAAAGGAAAAACACCATCAAGCTAATAAGATAAATAACATTGCGGGAATCGATCAGCCCTTTTCCTAGTGAACGATACTGTTCATCCAACGCGGTCCAGCTGAAAACTTCTGCTGCAAAACCGCTTTCGAGTAATGAAGAAATTGATCCAAATCCGATGTACCAGATAAAGGCCAGGAAAACGCCTACGATAAATGCGATAACCTGATTTTCATTCAGAGAGGACGCCCAGATTCCCATAGAAACCAGAACGCCGCTAAAAAGAAAGAGTCCGATATAGGAGCCAAAAACGGCGGCGGAATCAATATTACCAACCGGATTCCCCAGTTTGTAAATACTGAAATAATAAAGAAATGTGGGCAAAATGGTTAATAAAACAAGAACCCAGTTTGCAAAAAACTTACCGAGTATCAATTCCCAGTTACGGATAGGTTTGGTAAGTAGCAATTCCAGTGTTCCCGTTCTGCTTTCTTCTGCCAGCGAACGCATCGTTATGGCCGGTATCAAAAAAAGAAGTACGTAAGGAGCCAGACTGAAAAATGACCCAAGATCTGCATATCCGTAATCCAGCACATTTGAATCCGGAAAAACCCAGACAATAAGCCCGACCGCGATAAGAAACACCGCCATAACCATGTAGGCTACCAGCGAATTAAAAAAACTTCCTATCTCCTTTTGAAAAATTGTAAACACTTTATAACTAAAAATGAATAAGACTGTAATCCGATCAATCTGAAGAACGGACTTCTATAAATGATATTTTAAACAATCGGCAAATAATACACTTTTGCAGTATCCTTTATAAATGTTTGTTATTACTCAAAAACCGGTTTTTCACGGCGGACAATGGCAGCGATAATCAGTGAAAATATAAAGCCCATAAATAAATATCCGAAAACACCTGCGGCAAACATGATTCCGGGAGAACTGAACTTCTGCGACATTTCCATATACCGGTCTATCTGGGCATCGTCAAGTCCCTGAGCTTCCATATCCGCTCTTGCTTTATCCAATGTTTGCGTCATAATCGTAGGATCAATAAATTTGATATAGACCATAGCAAACATCGACGCAAAAAAACCCAAAATAGCAGATACCAAACTCCCCAAACCCAACCCTTCTCCATAAGTCATGAAACCTTTGTTGATTTCACGGAATTCTTTCATAGCCAAAACAATGCCGACAATCATGATAATATATGATAACATAGCCAGCCATTTATTTTGCGACTGGCCTGAAACATTCAGGATTGTCGTGAATACCATGATGGCTACGGATGTCAGAATTCCAAATTTAAGAGCGGTACGTGCGGTAGATGCTTTTTCTTCCATGGTGGGTGATCAGAGGATTTGTGCGTTATTTAATGTGATTAAGGTAAATTTAAGGTTTATTATGAAATACTCCGTAATCCTGTTTTCTGAAAATAAGTGATATAATCAAAATTGGAATAATTGCCATCACCGTTTTTTTACTGATCTCATCCGTAATAATTTCAGAAGGATCCATCGCCTGGATACTGGCGAACATTTTCAGATATTCTGCATTTCCGATGTTTTTAACAAGCTCCTCTCTTCCCTGCTGCAAAAGTGTGCCCATTTCAGCAAGATAATTTGTAAAGACGGAAGGATCAATATACGTGATAAAAAGATAGATAAGCCATCCGTTTATAAATGCCGCTACCGTATTCACAACATATCCTATGGTTAACGCTTCCCACAAATGCAGAAAACCATTCCCAATTTTTTTACGGAAATACCAGCATGCACCTGCAATCATGATAATATGGATACCCATATCCATAACTTTATTGTTTCCAAGCGGTATTATTCCCAAGGCGTAAAGTCCAAGAAAAAAAGCAAAAGCCAAAAGTCCGGTAATCAGACCAAAAACTAGTGACACTTTTAAAAGAGGTTTATTAAAATATTCTAAGATTGATTTCATGATAAATAATGATAGAATGACAGGCCGGCAAACCATGAATATGATTTATCAGCCTGTCATTCAATATGAATTTTAAAACCACTCCAGCCGGTTATTATTAAAAACGCCGCGTACGGCGCCGTTTAATGTTTTTCCGAGGAATGGAGTATTTTTTGATTTTGAATAAGTTTTACTGAAAGTCCAATCCGTTTCCGGTTCAAAAAACGTCAGATTGGCCACAGCACCTTCTTCAATATTTGTTTCTTCGAGCCTTAGTATATGCCTTGGCTGTGTAGTCAGTTTCTCAACAATATCCTCAACATTTAATCCACTATACATTTTGGCAAGAGAAAACACCGTTTCCAATCCTGTGATTCCAAAATCTGCGTGATCAAATTCAAGGTTTTTACTTTCTTCATCATGTGGATTATGATCCGAAACGATGGCGTCAATTGTCCCGTCCAATAAACCTTCACGAATCGCGGTATGGTCTGACGGACCGCGGAATGGCGGATTTACTTTTAAGTTTGTATCAAAATCAATTAAATCCTTATCCTCAAAAGCAAGCTGATGAGCCGCCACGTCACAGGAAACCGGAAGCCCTTTTTCCTTTGCTTTACGAATCAGATCAACCGCTTCTTTTGTTGAAACCAATGAAATATGCAGCATCGGATGGCCTGTTAATTCCAGTGTCGATTTGTCCAATGCATACTCCAGTAATTTCAAATCCCGGTTCAGCATCATTTCTTCGGCAAGAGATGGCATCCCTTTCATGCCATTCAATGTACTTGTCATCCCCTCATGCATCTGACCAAAGATGGTTAGCTGCGTATCTTCAGGACGATTCATTAGCAATGCATTGAGCGGTTGCAGGTAAAGAATCGTTTTAAGAAAAAGATCTGCATTTTGTACAGGATATTCTCCATCCGTAAAAGCGATCGCTCCGGCTGTGTGCAGGTCGATCATTTCTGTAAAATCGACACCAGCAGTTTTTTTAGTGACAGCTGCTGCCACATGCAATTTCACCAGACTTCCAAATCCCGACTGGCGGATATAATTTAGTGTATCCTTACTATCAACAACGGGCTGCGTATTAGGCAACAAAACAATTTCCGTAAACCCTCCGCGTGCAGCAGTTTCCCGAACCGATGTGAGATCTTCCTTATGTTCAAAACCGGGATCACGCGATGCTACCCGCATATCGATCCACCCCGCGGAAACACATAGTCCGTTTCCTTCTTTTACTTCTGCTCCTTCCGCAGACAAATCATCTCCTATCTGCGCTATTTTTCCATCCACGATCAGTATATCCCTAACCTGATCATGGAAGGATGATTTTTTATCAACGATTCGAACCGATCGAATTAATACTTTCATAAATTGTTGTGACCGCAAAAAGCGAATTTATTTTATCTGCACCAACTATTACAGCAGTGTGCTAATTCACTTGTATTAAACTCCTTTTTAATAAGCAAAAAAAAAGCTCCCTTCGGAGCCTTTATGCTTTCATCATTCACCAATAAATTGTTTGTAATCTTCGGCAGAAAGCAAACCTTCTGTGTCTTCCGGATTGGCAAGGGTTACTTTAACCATCCAGCCTCTTCCATAAGGATCCGAGTTTACCAATTCAGGTTCAGCATCCAATTCGTCGTTCACTTCTGCAACCGTTCCTGCAACAGGAAGGAATAAGTCAGAAACTGTTTTAACAGCTTCTACTGAGCCAAAGACTTCCCCTTTTCCGAGCGAATCCCCAACTGTATTAATGTCTACATACACGATATCACCCAATTCTTTCTGGGCATGATCTGTAATTCCGATAAAAGCCGTATCACCTTCAATACGTATCCATTCGTGATCTTCTGTGTACTTTAATTCTGAAGGGAATTCCATGATATATTTAGAGTAAGTTTCAAATCGTATTTAAGCGCAAATTACACGATGTACAATGTATTTTCCAAATGGAAATTTTATTCTGCCAAATTGAACTTTAACTGAACACCGCCGGAAGTACTTGCCCGGTAAAAAGAGTTGGATACCAGCGGGTCATTAAATGTCCTGTCAAAATAAAACTGACAGCTCAAACGATTGTTGACAACATAATTAACCGTAGGGTGAAGCTGGAAATTTATGTTACCTGCAATCGGTATATTTTCACCGTCAAATTTTCGCTGGATGGAACGTGTATCCCTGAAAGTTAATCCAAGCTGCATGGTCATATCATTTTTCAGCTTCTTTTTGACACCATTAATTTTGAAAGGCAGCGGAACATTATTTTTGGTAAAACCAATATTAACTGTCACGTCCTGATTAAACAATTCAGCAACCTGTGCGTTCGAAAGATTCAGGGCAACGGTTCTGTCACGGTTGTAATCAATGCTTCCAGTTATCCGGCTTTGCGTCCGGAAAGTAACCCCAATCAATGGAGCGAATTTTTCGGAAAGCGTAATCGTACTCATTGAGAAAACCGGCACATATTGTCCAAGGTAATTTGTCTTGGACGACAGTGGATAACCCGTTACCGCAAGGTTCACATACAAGGCGGAATAATCAAGATTGGAAGTAAAGTTACCAACACTGTAAGTTGACACATACTTATGCTTCATGGTGAAACTGCTGAATATCTTTTTAAATCCGGCCAGCCTTGCCAAACCATCATAATTAATATCCCAGTTTGGCATAGGAAATTTCAGGAACGGGTTGGTACGGACCGTCTTGGGATCTTTTCCGGTATAAGCTGCAAAGAATGAAGATATCAAAACATCCTGGGAGTTTTCATTATATTCTCCTCCGCTGCCGTTTTCACTATTCAAACGATCACGAAGTATGGCGCGATAACCAACAAATTTATCAAAAACAGGTGAAGAATTATCTTTCCGTATCTTGGCAAATGCGGTTCTGAACGACATAAAAGACATACTGAACTGGCCATTCCGCAATGGATTTTCGTGTGCGTAATTTCCGGTAGAATCCGGCCTGTAAAATTCCTGATAAGCATCCTGCCTGGTAAGCCTTACTTCAATCTGCATCCTGAAATCCTTGAAAGGTTCAAGCGAAGTATTGGCCGCAAAAATTTTGGCAATGGTTTGCTGGAATGGCTGGTTTTGTTCCTTACTCGCGGTGATCCATCCCTTCTGCCCTGCCTTGGTCTGGAAATTCCTGTCCTGCTGGCCGAGTACAAAACCCAGTCCCGGTGCATTGGCATTGTCAAGACCAAAATGTTTCGGTGCCCTCAAATATCCCGGAAGTGCAGTAGATTCCAAAACCGAGTAACTCACATTGATACCACGTACTGTCATCAGCACACGGGTAATATTTTTAAGAAGATCTGTTGACCGCATATCAATATCTTCAATATCGCCCGGACTTCTTGCAAAATTCTTTTTCTGTGCAGAAGGCGTGTTTGCAAATTTCAGGTAACGTAATTTGTTGTAAAGCATTACAAAGTCCACTTTTCCTGAAATCCCTCTTTCTCTTTCATTCCTGATAATATCTCCAAAAGGAAGACTATCACTATCGACCAAGCCCAATGCATTTGCCTGATAATTAAACTTTACCCTATGCGAATAATCAGCTGTCATCCAGTCCAGAAGAGGTATCTTATCCAGTGGCAAACGATAGGTTAACTTTATTTCCTGATTAAAATTCTTGATCCGGCCCAGTTTCATGAAATTACGCCATAGCGAATCTTTCTTTTGCGACGTGTTAAGATCTCCCATTGGCTCATCAATAATCGAATTCGCAGAAGCATTGTATAACAAAGTCATGTTTTTGGTCAGATTCCAGCCAAAGTCATAGTAGCGGTTAAACCAAAAATATTTTTCAAACATTGGCACTTGACCATCCGTTGTCAGATCAGAATTCCTTAGCTGTGTTCTGCCAAAGCGGCGATCGACATCAGCACGCAAGGAAACCATGTTTGGTAGTAATGTCACATTGAAATCCCTGACAAACTCTGCATACCGATTTGTTGCTTTCATTTTTTTGAAAGGTTCAAACGGCTTTGGCTGACTACTGAATATATAATTTATTCCTCCTTTGTACGCACGTTGGTTATACTCCTGCGTTAGAATATTCCTTCGGGTATCATCACTGAAAGCATAATTAAAGGAAAAGTTTTCAAAATCAAAGAAATGGTTTTTGACTCCGGGTTTCGTTTTTATTTTCCTAACGTTAGAAAAGTTTATCCCTCGCCGGACCTCATTTTCCTCTACAAGTCGCCGGTATCCATCCCGCTCCTCATCTGATTGTAAATTAGCCAGCGTGGTTGACAATGAAACGTCGGGGTCGAGCGGATCGAAATGCGGTTTTACATTTCGCCGGTCATAGCTTACAAATAAAGGGATACTGAAACCCCATTCCTGAGGTAATAATTTATCAACGGCAATATTGGATGAAAAACCATATTCCGTAGTCAGGTTTCGTGAACGCTCCCCGATCCGCTGCTGAACACTGCCAAAACCGAAAGTCTCAATATGTCCCGAAGCTGTTACCGTAGCAAAATCTGCGAGTTTTGCATTTAATTGCGCGATAGCCGCCCAGCCGCCGCGGTCATCAAAACCTTCTACGTGCATTTCATCAGTCCAGATACAAAACGATTTGGAACGTTCGTCAGCCGATTTTGGATTTCGCATACCAATCATCATCACACGGACCGCACTTAAATCCGGATTTCCGACCACCGTTATTTTATATCTTCCATCCGATGTCGTCATCACGTATGGTGTACTCTGATTTCTGCCAATAGCTTTATTTCTATTTGTTTTGGCAAGCACAAGGTCTGCCAGGGCGATATTCAGTTCATTATTTTCAGGCCAGATCAATGCACGGTCAATAACACCCTCAGCCGTTGACGTCAGGTTAGAAATATCAATTTCGTAATAATTTTGAGTTAGGTCAGTACCGATGCGCATGAATGCACCTACCATGCTGTTTTCATTCGCATCGTTTTGCATGTGTATGTACATTCTAAGGCGCTTGCGGAACAACAGATCAAGATTGACATTTTTGTAAACTGCTCTTGAATCACCATCCCGAAGATCTGTAACACACAAACTCATCGATTGCTCATTAAGCTGCAAACTTGGTCTTTGCGTAAAATCCTGATCACGCTCCCATCCCGGAGGTAATTGATATACATATTTTTTTGTAACACCGGTCACCGGATCCTTCGCAGCTCCACTATTTTCTTCAATACTTACTGTCCCAACGGTAAACTTGGCATCATACGGTTCAGGAACTTCCTGCAACCCGGCCACGTCCAGATTATTGGTATATTTACGATATTGCTGCCCGATCATTTGAAGCTGTGCAAAACGCAACACTACCGGTTGTTGAAAATCAGTCAGGTACATGCGCATAAAACGAATAGATTTAAACCCGTTGATCGTTCCAACATTAGGCATATTAGGGTTTTTTACGGGAACCCGGAACAAATACCAGTTCTGCCCGTCTGTTGTTGTTTGATCAACTATATATCCATTACCCACTTTAAGTTGGCCTGGCTGCAAATCAATCTGATATTGGTAGTATGCTTCGTTATCGTTGATGGTATTATCAACATTCATATCTTCCCCGTCCGGAATGCTGGTTGAGGCAGGTGTGATTTCTGACGCATTACCTGCACTTTCCGGAGAGTTATTCTCCATTCCGATATAGTCCTTATAACGTTGAAGAACCAACAAACCCGCCGCATCCAGGTCAGCTCCAAGGAAATATTTGAAATCATCTCCCGACGGATCCGCAAGTATTTTTGCTTTGGCGTCCGCTGTCAGGTTTGCAGGCAAGCGGTCCAGATATTCCTTAAAAAATGTTCTTTCTTCTTCATTACTCAATCCATCCAGACCAACATCCTGCTTTTGGCGTGCCCCTGCCTCGTTACTGAACGCATTGATCAGGTATTGCGATTTCGTAACCTGCCCCCAAATGGTTTGTTCAACATTGTCACCTACCACCTTTGGGGCAATCGGTAATCCATTCTCAAAATTATATCGTTCGTCTGGAATTACATCTTCTGAAATATCACCCAGATTGAAGATTAACTTTCCACCCGTAGTATTCGGTTTGTTTACAAAGCCGTCATTTACTTTCCCTTTATCTGCATCCGTAATAAAAGGATCCAGCATCCAGAATTCAATACTTTCAATGTTGGCGTTGTCAAAGTCATTATCAGAGGTAATTGCTCTGCTTAATCCACCGAAGTTTGCTTTTGGCGTAACCAAACGACCATTCGCATCAAGCTCTGATGTATAATTGTACATTCCGCGTTCCGCAGGATAATAAGCTATATCCAAAACATTTTGAGGATAGTTTATCAATCCCGCTACCGATCTGGCGGGGAAAATATCTTTGGGCAGATATAATCTTTCATAAAAATTCTGGCGATCTGCTTCGGTAATATTTGTTGGAGGCTGGGCAGTACCACCTAAACCTGCCGATCCTCCGAAAAGGTTATCAACAACATAAGCAGATATTTTCGCTCTTTTATATCCATAGTTCAGCGATTTGCCGTCAAAGCCTTCATGGAATTTTGGAGGCACCGCGGATAACCTCCACTTTTGCGGTTGCCGAGCCAAATCATAAACTGTCCTTGTCGATTCAAAGTCATCCACAAGAGAACGGTTATTTACTTCTTTAGAAACACCAGGTAGTAATTTTGCAAACTCACCCTTGAACTGAATCGAAGACATTTCCTTTGTTTGTAACAACGGAAGTGCATCCAGCCAGCGGGTCAGGAAAGGTAAATTTTTACGAATGTTGATATTAAAACCAAGCATTGTATTGTTTACCGGTTCATTGCCGATGGCTACACGTGTCAAAAATCCGGCAGGTTTTTCATGATAGCGAATCGCTGTCATACCCAAACTGATATCCCGGTTGAAAACATAGTCAAGGTGAGTTCCCAATAACGTTCTGATTTGATTCTGGAACATATCCGGACGTTCGTATTCAATCACAATTTCACGCCCCGAATTCATCACACTGCTATTCAGAATCCGGACACGGCCAATTTGTGCTTCAACAATATAATCAGAACCCGCCGCCAAGGGCACACCACCCGAAGTCACCGTTACCGATGTTTCCAAAACACCATAAGGCAATGAAACTTCCGTCCCGCCGCTTGATTGGTACGTACCTTTCAGGTAAAATTTATTACGGGTTGTTACTTGCTGCGCATCGATCATCGTCGAGCGATAAAGCTCGTTGAATACATATTTTGAACGATATGCCTCATCTGAAATTCTGGATGTCAGGTTAGATCCGAATGGTTCCAGAACCGGGAAAAACACACGGCCCATTTTTGTATCAATGGTAACACCCTCTACAAAGTCAAAATTTCCATCGGGCTGTAAATCATTTACCGGGTTCAAACGGTCAAGTCCCATGACGCGTATTAATGGAATATTGGCCAGATTACTTTCCTGTAAGTTGGGATTATCTATCCCGGTAAGGTCATCTTTATAAATAACACGAAGTTGAAATCCGGTTTTATCAATGGAACTGGTTCCAAGTGTATAGACATTTTTCATCATCAAATCCCACATCGGCAATTTCGTATTGTTCCGAATTGTGGACGATTTGATTAATTTCAAAGCGATTACCTCGTCATCTTTACGATTCTGATAATCCTCCGTAAGCTCCCCGACTTTATAAGATCTTCCATTGTAAGTATATTCGTAAGCCACACCCAGAACCTCGTCATTTCTCAATGGTGTAGTTAACGAAATAAATCCTAATTGCGGATGAAACGTATATTCCCGATCTTGTAGCAGCTTTTTAGCCCCTCGCAACAATTCATAATCTACGGTTTTTTCAAGCCCCAGACTTGTGATTGAAGAATTGGTATTATCAACCTGACGGAATGCAGTATTATTTACCAGTGTCTGAAATAATCCGTTGGTAGCATTATCGGCTGGTAAATTAGACCGAATTGGCTGGAGATTTGTATTACCGGTTCTGTAAGGTGCAGGTTCTCCCAAATCCGTAAAACCGACCACGTTTCGTAAAGATTCTGTTGTGGTGGTTCTATTCGTCACATAAACCTCCATCCGGGTAATGGTAATACCGGAAGTAATCTGTGGCGTATTTTTTAAAGCAGCTTCGTATTTGCTCCTGAAAAACTGGGAAAGGAAAAAGTTGCGGTTTTCGTCATAAGTATCAACACGGATTTCAAAATCCCGGCTTTGCGCTCCTCCTCGCAAAACAATCCGTTCTTTACTTGAACGCTGCTGCGATGCTACAAATGTTGCACTCAAACGTCCAAATTGAAAATCGGTTTTTAAACCAAAAAGATTTTGAACACCGGGAATCAATTGACTGTTGATAGCCCAGTTTATATTTCCTGCTTCTACTTTTCTCAGAAAACTTTCCTCTGGATTTTTAAAATTCAGCTTTAATGCGTTTTCAAAGTTAAAGCTCGCTTTTGTATCAAAGTTGGTCAAAAACCCAAGCCTGTCACCCAGGTTGGCGTTGAAGTTAATAGCGATCTGCTCGTTGAAAATAAAATTGGTATTCCTTCTCTGGCGGATTGGAAGAGCCGGGTTGTCAATAAACTGGTTCATTACACCAAGGTCCAGTGCAACAAATCCTGTTGGTTTAAAGTCAAGGAATTTATCTCCGAGAATTTTAGAAAGTGCCGGCGGAACATCCAGTTTTGGCAAAAGTCCTCGTGCGCCCATGGCACTCTGGCCATCCTGCCTCGATGAATATTCCCTAAGCAGACTTTTAAACGCACGATCCTGCAATGCTTTGTCATACGTTTCAAGCTCCATGGTTTCCGGAGCACGATAATCCAGATTGCCTGTCGGAGTCGTTATATTCTCACTAACGGCTATTTTACCGCTGCTATCCAGTAAGATCGAAGTTGAAATATTGGCCGGATCTTTAAGGTAAAATGGAGATCTTGGCCTGGGTTGTGCAAACTTGTTGGAATAATAATCTTTCCAACGCATAATCAATTGATTTCCTGCACGATCCACATTTTTTTTTGTGGTATCCCCAATAGTATCGGAAAGTATGGCCCAATCGGCAACCGCCTCAGAATATGATTCCTTTTGGTCAACAGAAGCCGTTGCCAGCAGCATCGCTCCGGTTGAAATTGTTACAGCCTTAAAAAGAGATGAGTAAACAGTTGATGACAAGGCTAATAATCTTTATTTTGAGAGGGAGTTTGCAATCATCATTATCAACATACTCAACAAAACGGTAAAGAGCTCATCCATATTTTTAAGAAAAATTATGTTTAAATCAAGATTAACGAAGTGCAAGTTTAATTAATTGCTCCACCGTTATTTCATAGCCTTCACGTTTGATAATCGTATCCACGCTTTTCTCTGCCGTCGCCTTTGGAATGCCCAAAGTAACTAAGGCCGCAAGCGCTTCGCTTTTCAGTGCATTGTTTGAATTGCCAGGTGTTTTTACACCCGTAGTCAGCATTGCATCTTTGCGCATTTTATCACCTAATTCCAATATTACTCTTTGCGCCGTTTTCAATCCTATTCCTTTCATGGACTGGATCAACCGTAAATCTTCGTCAATAATGCCCTGACGGATCTCAGCAGACGAAAGAGAAGAAAGCATAACCAGTGCTGTTGAAGGACCTACTCCCGAAATACTGATTAAATCCAGAAAGAGTTTTTTTTCATCATTTTCCAAAAAACCGAAAAGAACATGTGCGTCTTCACGGATATTCAGATAGGTGACCAGCTTGCACCGCTTTCCAACGTCTGGCATAGCAGCGTAGGTCTGCAAAGAAATACGAACTTCATAACCCAGACCCTGAATGTCAATAACAGCAAAAGCAGGATCTTTGTAAGTTACAGTTCCATCAACGTAGGCAATCATAATTATAGTATGTGTGTTAATAAAGCCATTACTAGCTTGATACGATTAGTTTCATTCCTGGCTTGATCTCGTTTCCTCTGATCTTGTTTGCCTTTTTCAAATCTGTAACCGGCAAACCATAACGAAGTGAGATATTCCATAAAGTATCGCCCTGCTGTACAGTATGATACCGCATTTTGATATGTCTTGATTTTCTTGTTTCTTCCTTATCTGCTCTCTCGGCCTTTTCATTTTTTGCAGAAGCCAACCTTGTACCAGGAACAGTTACTTTTACATCTTTGTAAACAATCAGCTTTTGTCCACCTCTGATAGCACTTTTACGAATATGATTCCAGTTTCTCAGTTCCGAGATTTCTACATTATATTTTCTTGAAATAGATTCCAGCGTTTCGCCTCTTTTAACGGTATGCGAAGTTTTTTTCGACTGAATTTTTGTAACACTCCCGGTCTGCTGAGTTTCCTCTGTTTCATCCTGCCCTTCTGAATCTGCTAAAACTCCTTTTTCAATGGTATCAATTTTAGCCAATACTTTTTCAGGTTTAGCAGCAACCATCACAGGTTTTACTTTAACCTTTACATCCTTGTAAAAAACAAGACGTTGACCACGTTTCAATACGCTTTTACGCATATTATTCCATCTCTTCAATTCAGCAACCGCAACGTCATATCTTCTCGAAATGGATTGTAAAGTCTCTCCTCTTTTAACGATATGCGAAGATTTCTTCGATTGGATTTTCGTTACTCCATCAGCATATTCATTTCCGTACTGATCACCGTCAACGTAGGCATATGGAAATGCTCCTTTTTGCAATGAAGCTGCTCTGGCACTATCAATTCCGGCAAGCAATACACCCGACGGAAGCAATCTGCGCGTGCAGGAATCCATAATCACATTTCTATTGCTGATCAGATAAGTGTATTTAACACTTGGCACTTTCAGAACAAAATCACGTGTCTGATCTGGTAAAACTGTCTTGGTAAGCTGAGGATTCAATTTATTCAATTCCTCAAAATCAATACCGCTGGTTTCACAAAAAGTCACTAAGTTAATATATCCATTTACATGTATAGTATCATTAGGGATCTGATATTCAGTATTTTGCGCATAAACTCCATGATCATTTCCATAATTCATCATGTAATTCATTGCCACATATTGAGGCACATAGGACCTTGTTTCTTTCGGAAGTGCATTCCAAATCCCCCAAAAAGTAGTTCCATGCGAACGGCGCATGGCACGTTTCACATTTCCGGGACCGGTATTATAAGAGGCCAAAGCCAGTTCCCAATCTCCAAAAATATTGTAAAGTTGTTTCAGATAGCGGCAGGCAGCTTCTGTTGCTTTTACAGGTTCAAAACGTTCGTCAATATAACTATCCTGGTACAATCCGAACTCGCGGCCGGTTGCAGGCATAAATTGCCACAATCCACCTGCTCTTACTCGTGAAAGTGCAGTTGGATTCAGTCCTGATTCAATCATTGACAAATATTTCAGCTCTGTCGGAAGACCGTATTTCTGAAGTGTTTTTTCAAATAATGGGAAGTAAAGAGGCATTTTCTCCATCATACTGATGGTGAACTTTGTCTTTTTGTAGATAAAGTATTCCACAAATTCGTGGGAAGACTTATGATAGGTCAACGGAATTGACTTTTCCAGTTTCGCGAATCGTTCGCGTAACAGTTCCTCGGGAATAGCTGGCGTTAAACCAATTTCCTCCACAGTAGGAAGCATAGGAATGTTGGCATTTTCATCAGCTTCCGCAGCTATTCCTAGCGTATCCGGGCCAATAATTCCTAATTTCTCTTGTTGTATTGTCGCCATTACCGGCGAATTCCACAATCCCACACACACGGCTCCAAGCCACAATACTCTTTTTGAAATCCTCATTAATTATGCTTTTTGATGGGTTAGTCAATTCCTGTTATCAAATAGTCAATGTCTGATGATGAATACTTTATAGAAAAATGACATACTAATTATAGTTTTTTAGAACGATGGATATCAATTTCAAAAAACTAAATACTACTGGCACAATTATTTTACACTTAACATGGGTGTTAAATAATACTAACTTGGTTTTAGCTGTTTTCGACTTATTATAACAAAGTTAGTATTCCGCCGGTAAATTACGCCTCTAAAATGTTTTCTTTTAAAATTAAAGAAAGATGATTTGCAAATGAAAGCATCTTTTGCTCTTCAAAAAAAGGAGCCATGATCTGAATTCCAATCGGCATACCTTCCTTATCGACGCCATTTGGAATAGAAACGGCAGGATTCCCCACAACATTAGCCTGAACTGTAAATATATCAGCAAGATACATTTGCAAAGGATCTTCTGTTTTCTCTCCGATTGTAAAAGCAGTCGTTGGTGTTACAGGTGAAATTAGAAAATCAAACTGATCAAAAAAGCGTTCGGTTTCTTCCCGCACTAATCTTCTAACGCGTTGCGCCTTTGTATAGTATGCGTCATAATAATTTGCACTCAAAACAAAAGTACCCAATAATATTCTTCTTCTTACTTCCTCTCCAAAACCTTCGGTTCGGGTGTTTTTATAAAGAGACTCCAAATCACCTGTAACGGCAGTTCTGTGTCCATAACGAACACCATCAAATCGTGACAAATTTGAACTGGCCTCAGCCGTTGTAAGAATATAATAAGTTGGCAGCAGATAGTCCAGTAATGGCATTTCCACCGGAGTTACCTCATGCCCCAAAGAACGCAAACGGTTTAGTACGTCTAATGTTTGTTCACGAATTTCAGGTGCAATGGATTCGTTCTCAATCGTGTCCCGAATATAACCAATCTTTGCTTTCCCATTCCAATCCAGCTTCTTTGAATATTCAGGCACTCCTTTCGAAGAAACTGTACTATCAAAATCATCACCTCCTGCCATAATTTCTAAAAGCAAGGCAGCATCCTCAACACTTTTGGTGATAGGGCCAATGCAATCAAAAGAAGAAGCATATGCAATAAGTCCGTATCGGGAAACACGACCATAAGATGGTTTTACACCGACAACTCCACAAAATGCTGCGGGCTGGCGAACAGATCCACCCGTATCACTTCCCAGAGAGGCGTGGCAAAGCCCGGCCTGAACAGCAACCGCAGAACCTCCCGAAGAACCACCAGGCACTTTGGAATTGTCCGCCGCATTTAAAACAGGACCAAAATAAGAACTTTCATTGGACGATCCCATCGCAAATTCATCACAATTCTGACGGCCGATTACAATGGCGTCTTCATCAAGAAGGCTTTGCACAGCAGTAGCATTGTAAGGAGCAATGTAAGAATCTAAAATACGGCTTCCGGCTTGTACGCCGTGACCTTTATGCGAAAGGACGTCTTTTAACCCAACTACAAGTCCTGCAAGTCTCCCGGCAGTCCCATTCTGGATTTTTATATCTATATCTGAAGCAAGGCGGAGCGCTTCTTCTGAATAAACTTCAACGAAGGCATTTAAATGGGCATTGGACTCAATCCGTTCCAAATAATGATTCACCAACTGCACGCAGGTTAAACCTCCTCCACGCAAATCATTTTGTATTTCGGTCAGCGTCGGGTACTCTTTCAACGTAATTATTTTTGGCGGGTAACAAATAAAAAATCAGAGCCATTAAGTTTTTACTAAACGGCTCTGTTATGTCGGCAATACAATGGAAAGATTACTTTGTAGTATCTTCCATGCTTTTTTCAATATTCTCTTTTACATCTTTGGTAGCGTTTTTGAACTCATTAATACCCTGGCCCAAACCACGCATCAATTCAGGAATTTTTTTTGCACCAAAGAAAAGCAAAACGAACAAAGCTACCAAAAAGATCTCTTGTCCACCCAATCCCATAATTCCCCCTAAAACAGTTACTGATTCCATATCTATTCTTTGATTATATGTTTACAAAAATACTTATTATTTTGAAAAGAACTAAAAATTCAGACACTTTATCCTATATTAATTGTTTTTTCATTCTTCTCCCATTCACTAAATTTACGAATATCTTCTCCTAATGTCCTGATCAGCCAAAGTACAAGCGCAATGTCATCTGTAATTCCTATAACAGGCAGAAAATCAGGAATCAGGTCAATTGGCGACACAAAATAAATCAATACCGCAACAATTGATACCAGGCTTTTCCATGGCAAATTCTTATACGCCCCCGAAGAATAAGCTTTCACCATCCGGACCAGCAATTGCACGCTGCTTTGGAATTCCGATAGATTTCCCTTAAACCCAATATGTTTCAATTTCCCTACAACTTCACCAGCTAACTCAAAAAGACGACTGGCATTTCCTGCATATCTTCCTGCCTTTCCAGTTGCTTTTTTGAAAAATATAGAACGTAATATTTTTGCAATCAACGATTCGTCATTCATTTCTTAAATAAAGAAAAAGTGGTTTATGATGCCAATATAACTATCTAATTACGTAAAAAATTGCATTTCGGATCATCCCGAACTACTTTTCTTATAAAAATTAAATCAGCTTATGGTTTTAACAGATTAAGTAGCCTATTTTTAGGATATATTTCAAAACATTAATTTTTATACAATTAACTATATTTTTTTATGAAGATTACAGTCGTAGGCGCAGGTGCTGTGGGTGCAACCACAGCTGACAATATTATTCGTCGCGAATTGGCGGAAGAGTTAGTGCTGTTGGATATAAAAGAAGGTGTAAGTGAAGGAAAATCATTGGATATGTATCAAACCGCTGCTTTGCTTGGTTTTAATACAAAGCCAATCGGTTCAACAAATGATTATGAAAAAACAAAAGGATCCGATGTTGTAGTGATCACCTCCGGTATTCCACGCAAGCCGGGTATGACGCGTGAAGAGCTGATCGGTATCAATGCAGGCATTGTAAAATCTGTAACTGAAAATATTTTAAAATACTCCCCAAAGGCAATCATTATCGTTGTATCCAATCCAATGGATACCATGACTTACCTTGCTTTCAAAGAATCAGGTATCCCTAAAAAACGTCTTATCGGCATGGGCGGTGCTTTGGATAGTGCCCGTTTCAAAACCTATCTGGCCCTTGCGATGGACGTTTCTCCGAGTGATATTCATGCGATGGTAATCGGTGGACACGGTGACACAACCATGATTCCTTTGACACGTCTTGCAACTTATAACGGTATTCCTGTAAGCCGTTTCCTTTCCGCTGAAAAACTGGAACAAATTGCTGCTGATACGATGGTGGGCGGTGCAACGCTTACAAAACTGATCGGAACTTCGGCTTGGTATGCGCCAGGCGCAGCGGCTGCGATGATGGTAGAAAGTATTGTTCGTAATCAGAAACGCATCGTTCCATGTGGTGTTTACCTGAATGGCGAATACGGCCAAAAAGATATTTGTATGGGTGTTCCGGTTGTCCTTGGCCGTAATGGCTGGGAGAAAATCATTAACCTGCGTTTGAGCGATGCCGAAAAAGCTGCTTATGAAAAATCCGCAGAAGCTGTGAGAGCGATGAATGGTGCGCTTACTTTCTAAAACAAATAAAGAAGTCAACCTGTCAACGGTTGACTTCTTTTATCACTATATCAAAATGCTTTTATCAGATAGAAACCTGATATTGAAGCACCCACGATCCTTTCCTTCCATCCTTTTGAAGGTTATTCGCAATTGTACTGTTTTTGTATATCGGACGGTTTTCATAGTTAAGCGTCAGCTTGCCATTATTTCCTTTCATCAGCCAATTGAGACCCAGGTTGTAAAGAATCATCGGATCTCTTAATCGTTCATAATCCGAATATTGCAGAGATGCGTACGGCATCAGCGTCCCCTGACTTCCTAATAACCCATCTTGAAATTTGTAGCCAGTCTGCGTGTAAATCACATTTCCTGTACCAAACATAGGATAAGCATTTCCCTGCGTTCCACTCACTCCTGTGAGAGGCAAAGTGGTTGCAGTTGCAGGATTCATACTTCCGTTATATCGAAGGTACCCTTTCCCATAATCCATATGAAAATAACCAAGATAAGCGGAAAGCGCAGTTCCTTTATCCTTATTGACAGGCAAATCTAAATAAGACGCCAGGGACCAAAGATTCATACTGCTATATAAAGTATCAACTCCGTCTTTTCGCCAGGTCGCATTTTTCTGTGCAATAAAACCCGCTTCGATATTCCAGATTTTACGTTTACCAAGATAACTGCCCGCCATATATCCGGGTGTCGTATTGTCTTCGGTATCGAAAATATTGTAAATCAACAATCCATCAAATTGTTTTTTTTGCTTTTTTTGAGCGAAAACTGAATTGGCATTCAAAGCTGGCGGAACTGCTCCATTCGTTTCAATCGGAAAAGGATCCGCTACGCTGATGCGATAATTAATCCTACCAATTTGTCCGCGACTGTAAACCGCAAGTTTACGGGCAAACTGGTCGGTTTGATCTACTGTTGCCTGCGCAAATATGGGAACATCCAGCGTCATGATCGTCGAAATACTGGGTTGGGAAAAACGGGAAAGTCCATTTACAATCGTCAAACCACCCCCAAACCTTATAAAATCATATCCTTTACGCTGTACTTCATACTCACCAAGTGCATCATGAAAAAAAGCTCCCACTTTCCGGTTGCTTGGCGTTCCGGTGGTATTGTATCCAGGGAAACCATTTGTCTTGTTAAAGTTGTTCAACCCAAACTGCGTATAGAAAAATATACGGTTGGTGATCTGGCCAAACAGTTGCATCCGCGTACGTCGTAACCCAATATCAAAAGTTTGAGAAGCAGGGTCGCCTAACACAGTAGTTCCGGGATTATTATCATTAAACCGAAACCAGGCCTGATTAATAAAGGTAAACTTAACGTAATGAGAACCAGAAGGATTCAAACTATATCTTATATCGCTTTTGTTATTATCATCAGTAGGCCTGACTTGCGACATAACCATGGAGGAGGTCAGTAAAATTAAACAAAGTACTTTTTTTATTACCATATACATTGGTCTGTTTTTAAATATACTAGCATAAGCAACCGGCAATAAACAGGTAAATCGACATTAAAAACAAATTAAAAATGATTTTTTTAATGATAATAGAGTGTTTTTTTAATATTTTATTTTCCGGTAAGCACAGTAAAAATAAACTGCTCGCACGCTACATTTTACTTATCTTCAGCATACTTCCTTTCCTGGCAGCCGCACAGGAAACGCCTCAGCTTATAAATTACCCTAATACAGTTTACAAAGCCCACAACCAAAACTGGGAAATAGCCCAAAGCAAAGACAACATTATTTACGTTGCCAATTCCGACGGTTTACTTGAATATGACGGTGCCGTGTGGAAATTATATCCGCTTCCAAACCGGCAAATAATCCGAACGGTTTTTTGTGATACTGCGGCAAACGGAGACTCACGGGTCTATGTCGGAGGATTTTCCGAATTTGGATACTGGCAAAAAACAGGAAAAGGACAGCTTATTTACCACTCATTAAGTGAGAGTGCAAAATTCCAAAGCCTGAAAACAGAAGAAATCTGGCACATTACCAAAACACGCAATGCCATTTATTTTCAGTCTTTCGCACGGATATATAAATATGATGGCAGAAAGATAACTGAGCTGAAATCATCAGGGAATTTTATGTTCATCCGCAATGTCAGGAACCGGTTGTTCTTCCATATGCTTACAAAAGGTCTGTATGAATTGAAAAACGATCAGTTTATACCACTTCCCGGCACATCAATTCTTGCCAATGCCGTTGTTTCTGATATTCTTCCTTTTTCCAACAACAGGCTGCTAATCACGACTACAAAACATGGTTTATTCCTTTATGATTTCGAAAAATTAACCGAATGGAAAATTCCGGTTAGCGAAGAATTAAAAAAGAATATCATTAATAAGGCACTGGTACTAAGCCCGGATAGCAGTCTTGTTTTTGGGACAATATTAAAAGGACTTTACATTCTTGATAAAAACGGCAATCTGAAATATCATTTCAAGAAAGAAAACGGTTTGCAAAATAATACCGTTTTAGCGATAAGCGAAGACAGCAGAAAGCATCTATGGCTGGGTATGGATCAAGGCATTGACCTGATAAAATTGTCATCCCCTATCATTTCCTATCAAACCAATGACAACCCTCTTGGCTCTACTTACGCCGCCGCAATCTGGAAGGATAAACTTTATGTAGGATCGAATAACGGAGTTTTTGTAAAAAAGTGGCCGTCGTCTGAACCCTTTCGGGCCATTCCCGGCCTTGAAGGACAAACCTGGAATCTTAAAGTGGTCGATGATCAGCTTTTGTGCGGGCATAATGATGCCACTTTCCGGATTGAAGAAAACGGTATTCAAAGAATTTCCTCTGTAACAGGTGGCTGGGTTTTTCTTCCGGTTGAGACAAAAAAAGAAAAGCTATTATTGCAGGGATCTTACACAGGGCTCCACGCTTACAGGAGGGATATCAGTGGAAACTGGATTTATGCATTTGAGGTAAAAGGAATTCCGCCTATTCCCATCAAACAAATTGTACAGACAAAAGATGGCTCGCTATGGCTGGCTCATGCTTACAGGGGACTATTCAGAGCGGTTTTAAATGAAAATATGGATTCTGTAAAAGTCTGGCAGGAATATAAATCTCCGGTAGATATTCCCAGTGAGTTTGCAATCGAAATAACGCCTTGGGAACAAAACGTACTTATCCATTCAGGAATCAGCTTTTTTAAGCCAAATGAGCAGCATAAGTTGATGCCTTACATGAACTTGAATATTAGTGATGGCGATGCTTTCAAAGTCCGGTCAGGTTTGGATGGAGACTGGTTTAAAGTTTATTTAAGCAAAGTACTTATCATCAATAAAAACGTCTCCCGTTCACTGGATTTGTCGCTTTTGAGGAATAATGAAACCATTATCCCGTTATCGTCTCAATATTATTTTTTCGGCCTGGACAATGGTTATGCACTTTATGACCGAACAATTGCTGAAAAGCCAGTTACCGCTACCATAACTCCGGTCATTCGCAGGGTAATTAATTTGAGGAATCTCTCAGAAATATTTGAAACGAAAAGTAATACGGTTTTACCAAAAAATGTCCGGTCTATCCGGATCATGTATGCTTTGACTGTTTTTGGACAAAATCTGCAATACAAATATCGTTTGAAAGGACTTTCCGAACAATGGTCGGAATGGACGGACCAGAGTTATGTTGAATATACCAATCTGGATTCCAAAGAATATACTTTTGAAGTCAAAAGTAAGCTGAATGAACAGATCACTACCTACCGTTTTTCAATAAACCCGTATTGGTATGAAACCGTTTGGGCCAAACTATTATTCGTGTTAATAGCCGCAGCAGCATTAACCGGAATTATGTTTTATCAGGAAAAAAGATTGATCAAACATCGTAAGAAACTACTGGAAGAACAGGAAGAAAAACTACGCCAGCAAACATTGGTGAATGAAAGAAGGATCATCGAAATCCGAAATGAAAATCTTCAAAGTGAAATAAAAAACAAGAGTCAGCAGCTAAGCAATGTCGCGATCAACGTCGTCCGTAAAAATGAAATCTTACAGGAAATCCGTGATGAACTGCAACAGGTTAAACAGGATCTTGGTCAGCAATTACCCAATATTCATTATCAAAAATTACTGCATAGTATCGAAAGGAATGTTGCCGGGAAGGACGACTGGGTTTTGTTTGAAGAAAATTTCAACGAAGTGCATGACGAATTTTTCAAACGTTTAAAGAAAACCTGCCCTGAAATTTCACCATCAGAACTCCGGCTAGCCGCTTGCCTGCGTATGAATCTTTCAAGTAAAGAGATGGCTCCAGTACTTGGGATTTCTCTTAGAGGTATCGAAATCAAACGATACCGACTTCGAAAAAAACTTCAACTGGCAAATGATTTCAATCTCAATGAGTATATGATGGAGGTCTAAATCATATAGACAAAACCAATAATTTCTTCTTTAAACACCAAAATTCATTGCATTATTCTTATTGATGTAGTGGTGATGTAGTCCTATTTTTGACATTGGCTATGATTACTTCTTAGTTTTGGAGACAATTTAATCTTTGTAAAGTTCAAAATACCTAACTAGAAACCAATGAAAGCAAATGTACGATCACTGTACTTGTTGATCATTTTTGCGTGCATGACCACACTATCGTTCGCGCAAGGGATCAATATAACAGGCAAGGTCACTTCGGCAACAGACGGCACTGGACTTCCTGGTGCAAGTATTTTAATTAAAGGAACCACAACAGGAGTCCCTACCGATTTAGAAGGAAATTTCGCAATTAGTGTTCCTTCAACATCATCAATTCTGGTTGTATCCATGATCGGGATGACATCACAAGAAATTCCGGTGGGTTCTAATTCAGTAATTAATATCGTACTCCAGGATGATGCACGTGCATTGAATGAAGTGGTGATTGTTGGTTATGGAACACAGAAAAAACTGGATATTACAGGTTCTGTGGTTTCAATAAAAGGGAGTGAGATATCAAAACAATCTTCTATTAACCCTGTAAGTGGTCTACAAGGTAAAGTAGCCGGTGTTCAAATCAACAATTCAGGAAAACCAGGTGAGGCGCCACAAATTCGTATCCGTGGTGTCGGTACCGCTTATGGTAGTCCAAACCCGCTTTACGTAGTGGACGGAGTCTGGTTTGATGATATCAGTTTCCTTAATTCAAATGATATCGAAAGCATGAACATCCTGAAAGATGCTTCAAGTCAATCGATTTATGGTGTTCGCGCAGCAAATGGTGTTGTGTTGATCACTACAAAAAAAGGAAAATCAGGAAAAGCGATCATTGATTACAATGGCTATGTCGGTGTTCAGAAAGTGACCAACCAGATCAAAATGGCTAATGCGAATCAGTACGCAACTGTAACTAATGAGCTGAGCGCAATTAATGGAGGAAAACAACTGCTGGATCCATCTCAATATGGTGAAGGAACGGACTGGTACAAACAAATCCTTCGTGATGCATTTATTACAAACCACCAGATTTCTGTCAGCGGTGGTGGAGATAAATCAACTTATGGTCTTTCACTTGGTTATCTGAAACAAGACGGCATTGTTGACAAAAATAATTTTAAACGTTACACAGCACGTTTCCAAAACGATTTCCAGATCTCCAAAAATCTGAAAGTTGGATATACAGCGACAGGTGCGTTCAGTAAATCAAATGACGAAGCCGGTGGAATTTTCCGTCAATTATACGCGGCCGCCCCGGTTGTTCCGGTTTACAATGCAGATGGTTCATACGGTGATCCTTCGAAATTATTTCTTGGAGACGCCGTTAGTTTTAACCCACAGGTTACTGTTGATGTTTTCAATCAGGTTACAAAAAAGACATTGTTGACAGCAAATGCTTACGCAGAATTGTCATTTTTGAAAAATTTCACATTCCGTACAAGCCTGGGTGGACGTTACGGACAGGATGAAACAAGAACTTACAATCCGGTGTATGCAGCAACGCTGACACAACGTAATACGAACAGCTTACTGACTTTTGTGCGTCCACAAGCTCGTTACTGGATTTTTGAAAATACACTGACATATACCAAAGAAATCGGTAAACATAGTTTCACTGCACTTCTTGGTCAATCGGCCCAGCATGATCAATCGTATAAGCTTACTGCTACTGCACGTGATGTTCCTTACAAAAGTGAAGGTGACTTATATCTTGCTTTGGGAGATGCTGATACCAAAAGCGTTACGGATGAGGGTGATTTAGCGACCTATTCATCTTATTTTGGTCGGGTTAATTATTCCTTTTCTGACCGTTACTTGATCAATGCATCTTTAAGGGCAGATGGGTCATCCAAATTTTACCAAGGCGGAAATGCCTGGGGTTATTTTCCATCTGTGGGAGCGGGCTGGGTAATCAGCAATGAGCCTTTTTTACAAAACCAGAAAGTATTTGATAACCTGAAACTTCGCGGAAGCTGGGGTAAAATCGGCAACGCCTCCGTTCCTTCAAACCTTTCAACGTTAACTGTGGCGACAGGTGGATCCCTTGCTGCTATTTATGGTGGTACTGTTAATACAGGTGCAAGTATAAACTCCATTATTCCTCCAATAACATACTGGGAACGTGGTGTGGGTACAGATATCGGTTTGGAAGCATCGATGTTGAAAAACCGTCTATCTGTTGAGTTAGATTATTATACTAAGAAAACAGAGAGAGCCATTTTTGATATACCTGTTTTATCTTCTATCGGTACGGCTTCCGGAAGTATTTTGGGAAACCAGGCTGATTTCCAAAATAAAGGATTTGAAGCTTCTATCAGCTGGAGAGATGAAATTGGTAAAGATCTCTCGTACAGCATCGGAGTCAATGGTAGTGTGAATAGCAACAAAGTTTTATCTGTTTCAACCGGTGCTAACCCGATTTATGCCGGTGGCGTAGGACTTACAGGTGGTGCATTGGCAACAAGAACGCGTGTTGGTGACCCTATCGGTTCATTCTACGGATACATTGTAGACGGTATTTTCCAAAACCAGGCTGAAATTGATGGATCTGCACAGAAAACTGCGAAACCAGGTGATTTCAAATACCGTGATATCAGCGGAACAAACGGAACACCTGATGGTAATATTACTGGTTTGGACAGACAAGTAATTGGCAATCCAAATCCAAAATATACATACGGTATCAATACCACCTGGAACTATAAATGGCTTGATCTGACATTGGATTTCCAGGGTGTTGCTAAAATTGATATTTACAATGCAAACATAGGCTGGCGTTATGGAAATGAAAATGTTACGAAAGATTTTTATGATAACCGCTGGCATGGAGAAGGAACTTCAAATACCTATCCTTCTGCAAATATCGGTGGGGGCAGCAATTATCTTCCAAATTCATTCTTCGTACAAAGCGGAAGTTATTTCCGGGTTAGAAATGCGCAGCTAGGATTTACTTTACCAGCAAAGATTACAGACCGTTTGAAGTTGAGAAAACTGAGAGTGTATGCCAATGCGCAGAATGCACTTAACTTTTTTAAATATAAAGGACTTTCGCCGGAGGTTAGAGCGACTGATAATAAACCAACAACGGCCGGAATTGATGCCAACGTTTATCCGTTGTCAGCTACCTACAATTTTGGTTTAAACATTACTTTCTAAGATCATCACGACTATGAACAATATAGATTTTAAAACAAATTTTAAACGAATCGGGCTTTATGCCGGACTTACTTCCATGTTGCTTTTTCCGGTCGCATGCCAGGACAGTTTTCTGGATACTGATCCGCAAGGTAAGCAGGCGGGTGACGTTTTCTGGGTAAATGAAAGCGATGCGACCAAAGCCGTTAATGCCATGTATGCGAATTTGCGCAGTTTCGACAACATCGCTTTCGGATCAGTAGCGATTGAAAGCTTAGGTTCTGATGAAACTGAAAAAGGAAGCTCTTCATCTGATGCAACTTTCCTGAATACGTATGATAACTTTTCAGTAGGTTCTACGGATGGCCAGCTAGGTGCATTTTGGTCTGCTCAGTATAAAAATATTAACTATGCCAATCAGGTTTTAGATAATATTCCAGCCATAACCATGACTGCGGCACTGAAAGACAGATATCTGGCGGAAGCAAAATTCATCCGTGCGTATTCTTATTTCAGACTGGTTCGTGCTTTTGGTGATGTTCCTCTGAGGCTTAAAGTACCAGCTGGAACATCAGAATATAACATTCCAAAAACAGCAAAAGCTGAAATTTATGCGGCCATTGAAAAGGATCTGACCGAAGCAGAAGCTGTATTGCCGACAAGCTACGGAAGCGCCGATTTAGGTCGTGTTACCAAAGGAGCTGCTCTTTCTTTGCATGCCAAAGTATCTATGTATCAGAAAAAATGGCAGCAAGTATATGACTTGACCACTCAGGTGATTGGTTTAGGTCAGTACAAACTGGTTGCCAATTATGAGCAGTTGTTCAGAATTGCCAATGAAAATTCTACTGAATCTGTTTTTGAAATACAAAACGAGCTGGTACTCGAAAATGCAGATGCATCCAATTCTCAATATTCCCAGGTACAAGGTGTAAGAGGTGTTGTAGGTGGTGGATGGGGCTTCAACGTTCCAACGCAAGCATTAGCCGATGCATATGAAACAGGAGATCCAAGAAGAGACGCAACGATTATTTTCCGCGGTGAAACAACACCGGAAGGTGACTTCATTCCTACCGTTGGCGACAATCCGATGTACAATCAAAAATCTTACGTGCCTTTCAGTATGTATGTTTCAGGTTTTAATGAAGGTGCGCAGCAAAATGTCAGGGTGATCCGCTATGCTGATGTTTTGTTAATGAACGCAGAAGCAGCTAACGAATTAGGAAAAACTACTGAGTCATTGGCTTCATTGGAAATCGTTCGGGCGAGAGCAAGAGGAACAAGTACGACGGTTTTACCAAAAGTTACAACTACCGAACAAGTTGCGTTGAGAACCGCGATTTGGCACGAACGCCAGGTTGAATTGGCTATGGAATTTGACCGTTATTTTGATGTGATCCGTCAGGGAAGAGGAACTGCTGTTTTTGGACCAAAAAAATGGATTGCAGGAAAAAATGAAGTATGGCCAGTTCCTCAAACTGAAATCGATTTGAGTGGTGGTGTATTGACACAAAACGCCGGATACTAATCCATAAGATTTTTGCAAAACACCGGTCTCCAAGTACTAAAAAATCAGTATTCTGATTATAAAACTTCGGACCGGTGTTTTCTTTTTCTCTAAAATGGAATTTTTCTTTTCCCAATTCATCTAACAGTCACCTGGTGAAAAATTGTTTTCAAATATTTCTGTTACTTCTGGCTGTTTTTGCTTTTGGCTGCAAGAGTGATGATGTAAAAGCACCTGAAATTATCGCACCGGTAACTTTCCAGATTGACTCGACAGATAAATTTCCAATTATCTCAGATGACGCGCTTTTGACATTGGTACAAAAGCAAACCTTCAAATATTTCTGGGATTTTGGACATCCGGTTAGCGGTTTGGCAAGAGAGAGAAATACTTCCGGTGATGTGGTTACCTCGGGTGGAAGCGGATTTGGTATCATGACAATCCCGATTGCGATAGAAAGGGATTTTATAACCCGAGGCCAGGGATTGGAAAGAATGCAGAAAATAGTAGCATTCCTGAAAACCAATACTCAAAAATTTCACGGTGCTTTTCCACACTGGATTAATGGCGCAACCGGAGCCGTGGTGCCTTTTAGCGCAAAAGATGATGGGGCTGATCTGGTTGAAACTTCCTATTTAATTCAGGGACTTTTGACCGCACGACAATATTTTGACGGAAACGACGCAGCGGAAACTGCTTTAAGAAATGATATCAATACAATCTGGTATGGTGTAGAATGGGATTGGTTCAGAAAAACGAATGAAAATGTGCTGTATTGGCATTGGAGCCCGAATTATAACTGGGACATGAATTTACCGATCAAAGGCTGGAACGAATGTCTAATTACCTACGCACTGGCAGCTTCTTCACCAACGCATGGTATTCCAAATAGTGTTTATGAAAATGGCTGGACCGGAAATGGTTCGTTCAAAAATGGCAATAGCTATTATGGAATTACATTGCCACTGGGAAGCGCTTATGGCGGTCCGTTATTTTTCTCTCAATATTCCTTCCTTGGTATTAACCCAACCAATCTTACCGATAAATACACAAATTATTTAACTCAAAATCAGAACCATACCTTAATCAACTACAACTATTGCAAGACCAATCCATTAAAATATAACGGGTATAGCGAACTCTGCTGGGGATTAACAGCAAGCGATATTCAAGATGGATATAATGCCAATTCTCCAACGAGCGACAAAGGAGTTATCGCTCCTACCGCAGCTTTGTCGGCGTTTCCATATACGCCCACGGAATCGATGAAAGCGTTGAAATTCTTCTATTTTAAACTGGGTAACAAGCTTTGGGGAGATTATGGATTTTATGATGCATTCTCTTTACAAACGCCTTGGTACGCAAGTTCCTATCTGGCTATTGACCAAGGGCCTATCATCATCATGATTGAAAATTACCGCAGCGGCTTGCCCTGGAAATTATTTATGAGCTCACCAGAAATAAAAACGGGAATGAAAAATCTCGGCTTTCAGAGCCCGAATTTATAAATCCGTATTGATCGCCCTTGGAGCGAATTATTTACTACCTCAACAAAAAATTAATTAGCATGAAATCATTACTCCTGTCACTAAGCATATTATGCTGTCTGCTTATTTCTCAAAACAGCATCGCTCAAAAGAAAAAAACTACATCAACTCCAACCGTTTTTAACCCTGTCAACCGTCCAAAAAACTTATCTGATACCGCTTTACTTGAATTGGTACAAAAACAAACGTTCCGATATTTCTGGGATTTTGGACATCCTGTCAGTGGAATGGCGAGAGAGAGAAGCAATGTCGCTTTCGATTATGGCAATGAAGTGGTTACAACAGGTGGTACCGGATTTGGCATTATGGCCATGATCGTAGCAGCTGAACGCGGCTGGGTTCCGAGAGATTCGGTATCTAAAAGATTGCTAAAAATGGTTAAATTTCTATCCAAAGCAGATCATTACCATGGCATTTTCCCGCATTGGCTAAATGGCGGAACAGGTAAAATTATTCCATTCGGTAGAAAAGATGACGGTGGGGATTTGGTAGAATCATCCTTTTTGTTTCAGGGATTAATTTGTGCCAAACAATATTTCCAGGGACAAAATGATACAGAAAGAGATTTGAGAAACCGGATTACATGGATCTGGGAAGAAGCAGAATGGGACTGGTACACAAGGGGAAATCCGGATCAATTGTTCTGGCATTGGAGCCCGAATAATGGCTGGGCGATGAATTTTGAATTGCGCGGGTATAACGAAACGCTGATTACCTACATTATGGCAGCGTCGTCGCCAAGGTATCCGATTACTGCACAAGTCTACAACAAATGCTGGGCACAAAGTGATCATTTCAAAAACGGTAAAGAATTTTACGGCGTAAAACTGCCTTTGGGATTTGATTTCGGTGGTCCATTATTTTTTGCACATTATTCATTTTTGGGCTTGGATCCACGCAACCTGAAAGATCAATACGCAGATTATTGGGAGCAAAATTTGAATCATACCATGATCAATTACAAACATTGCGTCGCTAATCCTGGAAAATTTAAAGGGTATGGAGAAAACAGCTGGGGATTAACGGCCAGTGATACCTATGACGGATATAATGCATTTTCTCCCACTAATGATTTTGGAACAATAACACCCACTGCCGCATTATCTTCTTTCCCTTATGCACCACAACAATCGATGAAAGCGTTGAGACACTTTTACGATGATTTGGGTGATAAAATCTGGAGTGAATATGGATTTACTGACGCATTTAATGAATCACAAAATTGGTATGCGAAGTCGCACCTGGCGATTGATCAAGGCCCGATAATTGTTATGATTGAAAATTACCGGACAGGTTTACTATGGAAATTATTCATGAGCAGCCCGGATGTTCAGAACGGTTTAAAAAAACTAAATTTTGAAAGCCCTGCCCTAAAAACAATCAGCAAAAATTAACAGGTCATTTGCCAAAATTCACAAGAATTGATGGTCGTTAACGGCTTTTCGAAATAATAAAATATAATTGTACCTTGATGGCATTTAACAGCGTTCATGGAATTAAAATCCATGAACGCTTCCATACCTGATACAATTGATCATGAACCTACTTCTCAGATTTGTAATTCTTTTTACAGCTATTAATACAATGGTTCCCGTGGTTTCTGCTCAAATGTGGAAAGCTGTCGAGCCGGAGAATCTTCCCGTTAAAAGACTGGAAAATGCTATGGCCGAAGCCAATGGAAAACTGTATCTGGTCGGTGGCCGGGATATTAAATCGGTGGATGAATATGACCCAAAGAAAAACACCTGGGTTAGCCTTAGTAATACTCCGCTCGAAATGAGTCATTTTCAGGCAATTTCTTATCACGGCGAGATTTATGTCCTTGGAGCATTCACAGGCGGATATCCTCATGAAATTCCGATTCCTAATATTTACATTTTTAATCCGGATAAAAATGAATGGCGCAAAGGCCCGGAAATTCCTGAAAACAGGCGCCGTGGTGCTGCCGGTGCATTTGTTTTTAATGATAAAATCTATATCGTTTGTGGTATTCAGGATGGTCACTGGGATGGACAGGTTGCCTGGCTGGATGAATATGATCCGGCAAAAAATACATGGAAACAATTGGCTGATGCCCCAAGGAAAAGGGATCATATACAGGTCGCCGTTGTTGATAACAAACTTTACGTAGCAGGCGGTCGCCTTTCTACCGCACGGATTAATCAGGTACTCAACACAACCATTGCCGAAGTGGATGTGTATGATTTCAAAACCGGTAAATGGGAAACCCTGGATCCTTCCAATAATATCCCAACCAAACGTGCCGGAAATACAACGGTCGTTTTGGGGCATAAGGTTTTGTTTATTGGTGGAGAAAGTGATGCGCATGTGGAAGCCCACAATGAGGTTGAAGCATTTAACACACACACCCAGAAATGGGAAAAATATCCTTCCATGCTTCAAGGCAGACATGGTACCCAGGCCGTTTCAATGCATAAAAAAGTTTACATAGCAGCGGGTTCGGGTAATCGCGGCGGCGGTCCTGAATTGAATACGCTGGAAGTTTTAGAAGATTAGTCAAAATGCATTCCTATCCTATTTTATAAAATCCTACATATTAATGTTAAAGAAACTCTTTTCTTTCTGTCTGGTAATAAGTCCATTTTTAACTTTTGCCCAAAAACAAACCGTCTTTACCCACGCCGATACTTTGCGTGGTTCTATAACACCTGAGCGTGCCTGGTGGGATTTGACCTACTACCATTTAAATGTAAAACCAAATGCAAAAGACAGTACGCTTACAGGCAGCACGGTTGTCAATTATAAAGTTTTAAAACCAAATCAGGTTTTACAAATCGATTTGCAAGAACCGTTAAAGATTGAAAAAGTAATACAGGATGGCCAACCTTTAACTTACAAAAGAGATGGAAATGCGTTTTTCATCACGTTAACAAAAAAACAGGAAAAGGGAAAATCGGAATCGATTGAGGTTTTTTATTCGGGAAGACCGCGTTTGGCAAAACGTCCGCCATGGGACGGTGGCGTGCAATGGGTACATGATGGAAACGGGAATACAATAATTTCTACTTCCTGCCAGGGACTTGGTTCCAGTGTTTGGTGGCCATGCAAGGATCACATGTATGACGAGCCGGATAGTATGATGGTTAGTATCACAGTTCCAAAAGGTTTGACGGATGTTTCAAACGGGAAACTTCGCAGCGTGGTTGAAAATAATGACGATACACATACCTTCAACTGGGCCGTTATTAATCCGATCAATAATTATGGTGTCAATATGAATGTCGCAAATTATGTAAGCTGGTCTGAGACCTTCAAGGGCGAAAAAGGAGATTTACCTTTAAGTTTTTACGTTTTGCCACAAAATCTTGAAAAGGCAAAAGTGCAGTTCAAACAGGCAAATCAAATGCTTAAAGCTTTTGAGCACTGGTTTGGGCCGTATCCTTTTTATGAAGATGGATATAAATTAGTGGAAGTTCCTTATTTGGGTATGGAACATCAAAGTTCGGTGACTTATGGTAATGGATATAAAATGGGTTATCTGGGCCGTGATTTGTCAAAAACGGGCTGGGGTTTAAAATGGGATTTTATAATCATTCATGAAAGTGGTCACGAATGGTTTGCCAATAACATTACTTATAAGGACGCAGCCGATATGTGGGTTCACGAAGGATTCACGAATTACTCTGAAAATCTTTACACGGAATATTACTTCGGTAAAGATGCCGGTGCTGATTATGTTATTGGAACGCGCGCACTTATTGCTAATGATATTCCTATTATCGGGCCATATGGTGTGAATGAATCCGGTTCAAGAGATATGTATTATAAAGGCGGAAATATTCTGCACACGCTTCGTCAGGTTGTAAATGATGATGAAAAATGGAGGCAGATCTTACGTGGCCTTAATAAAACATTCTACCATCAAACCGTCGAAACGGTGCAGATTGAAAACTATATCTCAAAACAAGCCGGAAGAAATCTGAGCAAGGTCTTTGATCAATATCTTAGAGATACAAAAATTCCGGTTTTGGAATATACTATTAAAGATAACAGCGTACAATACCGCTGGTCCAATGTGGTAAGCGGATTTGATATGCCGGTCAAAATAAAACTGGGTGACTCAAAAGAACAATTTGTTTACCCAACCGGCGAGTGGAAAACATTAAAAACGAAGGGAGAAAAAACTTTGGTGGTAGACCGTAATTTTTATGTTGAATCAAAAAGCGTTTAAGTTTTAATCCCAACATTCCATAATTAACAAGTCACCTTTTGAGGCGGAAATCCGAACCATTCCGTCGTTTTCCGCCTCATTGCTATTTCCGGTACGATGACCCAATGTCAGGACTTCATCATTCAGATTATATTTCAATCCTGTGGTTTTAATTCCTTCAACCACACCAACCGGAATAAGAGAAATCGGGGTTTTGGCAACATACCATTTTTCAAAAACTCCGGATAAAGGGAAAATTTTTGAGTAATCATCAAACAAAACCAACCGGATTGTTTCTTTATACCGAACCAGATTTGTAATATTTGTTATGGCATGATCTGCGCGACGCCCCGTTGCCCAAATAATATTAGCGGCAGGAAATCCTTCCTCTATTAAATAATCAATCGCTTTTTCAAGATCTGTTTTTTCCTGATCCGGCGTATGAACGATTTTCAAAGGATACTGACGTGCTCTTATTTCTTCAAAATCATGGTTATGATCAAAATCCCCCAGCCATACATCCACCTTAATACCCAATTCAAGAACCCGATAAATGGCGTGATCAAGGACAAGAACCAACGGACTCCATTCCAACAATTGCCCCAATAGCTCCTCGCTGCAAGCTTCTCCGTTCGCAATAATTAAAGCGGGTTCCTGTTTTTCCCTGATAATATGGTGTGATGACATAAGCTTGATATTTTCGACACTCGTCGATTCCAACGAAGTTACGAAGTAATAAATAATTTTAGGGATTGAAATAGCAACAGAAAGCTTTCCGATTATTCCATCAACTTTATCACCAATCCTTCTACCTTTTCGCAACGTGTAATAAATCGTTCCAGGAGCGTAGTCCTGACTTCAACGACCATCTGACATTCCATTTCGAAGTTTTGTTCAAAAACCGGCAATTCCATTTCCTTAATAATCCGCATAACATCATTCATCTGGACATAGGAAAATTTGAGTTCGTAAATCACAACCAAATGTTTCACAACAATCTCCGCATTTTCCAACGCATCTTCGGTTGCTGACCGGTATGCGTTAATAAGTCCGGGAATTCCTAATAAGGTTCCGCCAAAATAACGGACAACCACAACCAGAATATTTGTTATTTCTTTCGAATATAGTGTATTCAAAATCGGTCTTCCGGAAGAGCCGGACGGTTCGCCATCATCACTCAAACGATAGTGCATTCTGTCCAGACCAAAACGGTAAGCATACACATGATGGTTGGCTTTGGAATGTAATTCTCTTAATTTTAACAGATGAGTTTTAGCTTCATTTTCTGTTGAAACCGGAAAAATGAAAGAAATAAATTTGCTTCCCTTATCCTTGTAAAAACCTTCGGCAGGTTCAGCGATTGTCTTGTAAGTATCTTCAAATAACACGGCTCACCTTTCTTTTATATCGGTATAGCAAAATAGTATAAATCAAAGCTGCCGCAGCAAAAGCTGCCATAATCATAAAAACCAGTGGCAGATTTTCCACTTTATTCGCAAAAAGAGCGGCTGAAAGAAAAGCGCCCAGCCCAATCCCCGCTTCAAGAGAAATGTACATGGAGGCAATTGCACGTCCCCGGTTATGGTCGTTGCTTAAATCCACCGTCCAGGCGGAAAGTACCGGAGATAATATTCCCATCGAAATCCCGAAAAATGCTGCGCCTGTGACAAAAAGGAATACAGAATCCGCATAACCGGTAATGATCATCGATACGATCAAAATGGTGCATCCGGCAATAGTTACCGGTATCCGGCCCTTTCGGTCAGAAAGTTTTCCGGCAACAAAACGGATCAATATGGAAAATAAAGTGAATACCATGAAATAGATGCCCCGGTTGTTAAGCCCTAAATATTCACTAAAATCCGGGCTTAGGGTGGCTACTGCGCCAAAACCAAAGTAAGCCAGAAATGTTACAAAGGCAGGACTAAAAACATCTGGCTCAAAAATATCCCGCCAGGTGATCTTAAACGCTTTTACGGAAAGCCGCTCTTTTTCAACCAATGTTTCTTTCATGTTGAAAAGTATAACAATAGACATTAATGCGAAAAGAGAAGAAGTATAAAAAAGTGCATTGATTGAAAAAGACTGACTTATCATACTTCCAACAGCCGGCCCAAAGGCCGAGCCTACACCCATACACATGCCGTGAATTCCCATTGCTTCTCCTCTGCGATTTGCAGGAATAATGTCCGCAATGTAAGCTGCCGTCCCTGTCGGCTTAAAACCTGTTGAGAAACCGTGAACCAATCTTAATAATAAAAAAGGCATGACCGTTGTAAAAACAGGATATAAAAACCCGCAAATAAAACATACCAACGATCCAAATGCCATAACGGGGACGCGACCAACCCGATCTGTAAGCCGACCGCTAAAAGGCCTTGATATTCCGGCAGTTAAGGTAAATAAACCGATGATAAAACCCTTATATTCTGCACCTCCCATGGCTGACAAATAGCTTGGAAGCTCGGGGATAAGCATATTGAAACTTGAAGAGAAAAGAAAGGAACTCGTACCAAGCAACCAAAATTGCAATGTAAATATTCCGGGAGAAGCCGTATTTTGCATCCCGTAAATTTACAACTATCTTGGTGAATAGTTGAAATTGGAGCGTGGAAAGTTGATAGTTAAAGGTGGAGAATTGAAAATTCCTTTAATTTTGGGTCCGATAACCCAAATTTCTGAGTAGCGTGGCTTGATCAGAATCACATTTACCCGTGCACCCACTTTCAAATTTCAATTCTCAACTTTCAACCGAAAAATGGTCAGAATATTTTATAAAGAGGGAAGGTTAATCAAACGCGAAAATGATATTCGTGAGCTTGGAAAGGTACAAAACCTTGTCTGGGTTGACCTGCAATCCCCGTCAGCCGAAGAAGAGGAATGGGTTGAAAACAAATGTGATATCAGTTTTCAAACGCCTCAGGAAATTGTAGAAATTGAAAGCAGTTCGCGGTTTTTTGAACAAAATGAAACCATCAATGCCAACTCCAACTTTTTAAGCATCGACAGAGATGGTTATAAAACGTATCCTGTTTCATTTATTCTTCATAAAAATATACTTTTCACATATCGGCGGGGTGATTCTAAAACTTTTGCGGATACGGTCAAAAAAATGAAAGTAAGTCCGGATACATTTCAGACCGGCGTTGATTTTATGCTGATGTTGCTGGAAACCAGGATCGAGGCTGATGCGGATTCACTTGAAGGAATATCACGGGATATTTCACAGATCAGTAAGGATTTGGCTCACGAGCAAAAAGCGAGACAGGAAGTTCTGATCCGGATCAGTGCTTTGCAGGAAACCACCATGATGCTTCGGGAGACCAGTATTGACAAACAGCGGGTACTTTCCGGAATTTTGCGCAGCCAGTATTTTCCGGAAGACAGGAAGGAACATTTGCGGATTATATTGAAAGATATCAGCTCACTTCTTGAATATACCACTTTCAACTTTGAGCGGCTGGAATATCTGCAAAATACTTTTATGGGTTTGATCAATCTTGAACAAAGTCAGGTAATCAAGATTTTCACCGTTGTGACAATTATTTTCATGCCTCCTACCCTCATTGCGGGAATTTTTGGCATGAATTATAGCCAAATTCCATCCACGGATGAACCCTGGGGTTTCTGGGTTTCTTTACTCCTGATGGTACTTTCTTCATTGGTCGTACTCTGGTTTTTCAGAAGAAAAAGATGGATTTAATTTTATAATATTCTATTCCCAATATTTCCATGTCCAATTACACTCCTGCCTCAATTGAATTAACATTTGCAGAAACACAAAAAGATGTTGAAGAAATTCTGTCTCTTCAGCAACTTAATTTAAAAACCAACGTCTCAGAAGAAGTTAAAAACGAACAAGGTTTCCTGACTGTCTGTCACAGTACGGAACAACTGGAAATCATGCGAAGTCTTACACCTCAGATCATAGCAAAAGCAAATGGAAAAGTAATTGCTTTTGCCCTTGCCATGCTGCCATCTATGGGAAAACTGATCCCGGATCTTCAGCCGATGTTTGACCTTGTGGATGATATTGAATGGAACGGTAAATTAATTAGAGATTACAAATACTACATGATGGGGCAAATATGTGTAGCGGCAGAATTCCGGGGACAAGGAATTTTTGAAAAATTATATCACACACATAAAAATTTTTATGAAAAAGAATTTGACCTGTGCATCACAGAAATTTCAACATCCAACAAAAGATCCCAACGTGCGCATGAAAAGGTAGGTTTTGAAACAATTCATCTGCACAAGGATCATGTTGATGAATGGAATGTGGTGGCATGGGAACTAAAACAGATTGCGATTCCTTAAACAAGCAACAGGATATAATACAATTAATAATAATGCTCTTTTCATATACCTGCAATAGTAATATGGCGGGTAGAGATATCTTTACTAACCCAGACTGAAATTTCATAAAAAAAAATTTTTTTATTTCTTTAACCTGTAATATTCAGTAAATCAATTATTTCTACTACTCAGCCAATTAAAAAAGTACAATTAATATTTAGAATATCAATGTAATATTATCCTAAATGTCAATTGTACACTTGTCCTTCTTCCAACCCTTTTTCCTGAATCAGTGTCATAATTGTAATGGCATAAAACTTGCAACAGATTACGTCAATATCAGGTATAGTCTATTAACGGAGACAAATTTATATACCTGACGTGAATCAAGGTTTATATGTGATGGGCAGTGGCAGTATCGAACAATGCTCTGAATTAATTTGGAGCGAGTTTGGAAACGAACAATGAATCATGGAAAATGGCGTTTCAGTTCCAACTTGTGAGAATCATCTGCCATAGGCTGATTTAGTAAAACCGCTATACCGATCTAAAATAATGTATTTTAAAAGGTATTAGGTTATTCAATTCATTTAACTAAATAACCGACTGAATGAAAAGTATCTCAGTAATAATTCCTAATTATAATGGGAAACATTTATTTGAAAAGTATTTTGGGCATAATTTCCATGTACTAATGTCCATCAAAACGGATGTAGAGATCATTGTAATTGACGATGCTTCAACAGATGAATCTGTGGAATATTTGCAACAGAATTATGGAGATACCATCACACTCTTGAAAAAAGAAACCAATTCCGGGTTTTCAGAGACCTGTAATCTGGGTATTAAGCAGGCTAACAATGATTTAATTTTCCTGCTCAATACCGATGTTACACTGGAAGAAGGTTATATAGAAAAGCTTTATAAATATTTTGAGAAAGGTGATACGTTTGGAGTAATGGGACGTATCATTGGAATGGATGATGATTTGATCCGTGAAGCGGCAAGGGAACCGAAAATCATGGGACGTAAAATTAAATCGTCTGATCTGTTTCATCTTCAAAATATTAATGCCTTAACGCCGACTTTTTATCTTTCGGGCGCTAATGCACTAATGGATACCAAAAAACTGAAAACCATCAACGGCTTCAATGAAATGTTCAATCCTTATTATGGAGAAGATCAGGAGCTCTCGATTCGCGCATGGAGAATGGGCTGGAAATGCTACTACGAACATAATGCTGTTTGCCGTCATGAAGTAATGGCAAGCACTAAAAACCATAATCCTAAAAAGGCTATTAAGAGAATCCATTTCAGAAATCGTTATTACGTGCATTATCTGCACTTACAAGGGATTGATCTTACGCTTTGGCATATGCAGATTTTACTATGTGATGTCCTGCTAGGAATTTTATCCGGTCAGTTTTACAAGGCAGAAGCTTACATGGATTTCCGGAGAAACCGTCAGGGACTCATCATCAAGAAAAGTGCGTTTACTAGACAAATGAAGAGAAATCACTCGAATATTGGTATTATTGAGGTGATTGAAAACATTAAGATAATGCTAAAATATCAGCACGTTATTAAGTTGTAACAATCAACAGCTTATTTCCAATAAAAAAGATAAAGCCTTTCCCGATCCCTGGAAGGGCTTCGTTTTTATAAAATACTTTACCTGGATTGAAAAACCATTTCTCGTCACTTCCAGAAATTGGTCCTACAAAATAATAATTTGCTTCAACAGTGATAATTTGCTTTTATAAATAAGGATTTGCCAAACAGTTTAAATGTCAAGATATATTTGATAAAATTCTGCTTGAAATTCCGGCACAAAGCATGTAGATTTGTTTTTTGCGGCAACCAATTTATTATGATGTCCGCCGTGCTACAATTGCTTATCTCTCTGTATAAATAATTTGAACTAACTATGTCACAAGAAGTTACAAAACAGGAACCCCTGTTGACAGAAGATCCGTTGCGCTTTGTGTTATTTCCTATCAAACACATGGATATCTGGGAAATGTACAAACGCCACGAAGCGTCGTTCTGGACTGCGGAAGAAATTGACTTGTCGCAGGATCAAAAAGACTGGGAAAACCTGAACGACGGCGAGCGCCATTTCATATCGCACATACTTGCATTTTTTGCAGCTTCGGATGGTATTGTTAATGAGAATCTGGCTGTCAACTTTCTTAGCGAAGTACAATATGCAGAAGCAAAATGTTTCTATGGTTTTCAGATAGCTATGGAAAATATCCATTCTGAGACTTACTCACTGCTTATTGATACTTATATCAAAGATCCGGCAGAAAAAGATCACTTGTTAAGAGCAATCGATACAGTTCCTTGCGTTCAGAAAAAAGCAGAATGGGCTTTAAAATGGATTAACAGCCCTGTATTTGCAGAAAGAATTATTGCCTTTGCTGCCGTGGAAGGCATCTTCTTTTCAGGATCTTTCTGCTCTATTTTCTGGTTAAAAAAGCGTGGATTAATGCCAGGCTTGTCGTTTTCCAATGAATTGATTTCAAGAGACGAAGGACTCCATTGTGAATTCGCCTGTCTGTTATATACGCAGCACATTGTGAACCAATTACCTCAGGAAAGAGTAATTGAAATTATGATGGACGCCGTTAAAATCGAACAGGAATTTGTCACTTCCGCCCTACCGGTTTCATTGATTGGCATGAATGCCGAATTGATGAACCAGTACATTGAATATATCGCTGATTTCTGGCTTGAAAGATTAGGTTGTCCAAAACAATTCGGATCTACCAATCCTTTTGATTTCATGGAATTGATCTCTTTGCCAGGAAAAACCAATTTCTTTGAAAAACGTGTAGGCGATTATCAAAAAGCGGGTGTCATGAGCGGTTTGCAGGACAAAGATTCTGCACATAAAATTTCTTTTGATTCCGATTTCTGATATGGATACCACCTTATAATTATCCTGAAATACTTTTCAGATAATTATAAGGTTTCCCTTTCACCGAAATTTCCTGATCGTAGCTGCTATGTCTTTTTCCACTTCCCTATCTCCGACGCAACTTCTACCGGAGTGATTTGTGTCATACATTCACATTTTGAAACATCATTCTCACACTTGTTACAAGCTGAATGACTCACTAAAAAAGTTGCTTTCGGGCCAATGGGTGCCCATCTTTTTGGGAAAAGAGGGCGCATAGGCGGATATAACCCAAGGGCATTATTACCCAACGCGGCTGAGATATGTAAAGGCCCGGTACTGGCTGCGATCAAACCATTGGAATAATATATAAAAGAAATAAATTCCCTCAGATTCATCATGCCAGTCATGTCCACTACATGCTCAGGTAGCTGAGCAAGCCAACCACGCATGGAAATGCCATCCGCCTTTGTTCCGGAAATGAAAATTTTATATTTATCTTTTGGTAAAAGGTGAATCAAATCAGCGAAATTTTCGAGGCCCCATTCTCTGGCACTTTTGTTGGATTTGGGATGTAAAATTATATTTAGTCTGTCTTTTTGCAAATAGGCGAGCAATCGCTTTGGCAAAGGTGAAATATTAGTCATCCTGAAATGACGAAAGACATCATTCAACGTTACAGGTTCGTCAATGTCCAGTCCTTTCAGCAACTTAATATTCAACTGAGCCTCGTGCAGATCAGATCCTTTGCGGCTCAGTTTGACCAGTTTATTACAGGTAACCCAATGAAACCATCGGTTTGTGGTACCAATTCTAATTGGAATTTTTGCATCCTGTGCCAGTTTTGCAATTTTTTTGTTTGGTAAAACATGGATAATTGCGTCATATTTTTCCTTTTTCAAAAATGCTACCTGATCATTATAATCCAGCTTGTTTATTAGATCAATATTGATAAACTTATCAATTACAGCACAGGTATGAATAACATCTTCGGTATAGGATTTACCCAAAAAATGTACTTCAGAAATATCTTTATGCTCTTTTAAAATATCACAGACAGGAATTGTCAGAATCACATCCCCGATTGCATCCGTTCGGCTGACAAGAATTTTAAGCTTTTTTTTCAACATTTCTTCAATTATCATTTGCCCCTGACAATAAGGGCATCTTTATTTTTTTCTTGAACTATTGAGTCGTTAATGAATTGAATATAGTAAAATTTACTGTTTTTGATGCAATTTTCTACATTATATTGTTAAAATATCATAAAATCAGTGACCAACTTTCACTATGAATTTTTCTGGCAGTGCTGTCTTATATTAAAGGTCTTCAATTGTTTTCCAAACCAGTTCACTTTCATAGCCTTTGCCCAAAGCAAAACGGGCCAGTTTTTGTCTGAGTTTAAATTTGTCCGTTTCTGTCCTTACCAAAAGTTCTCTTTTTTTGGTTAACAATTCTTTCAAACCTGTTTGATATGCCTGTTCAGGTATTTCATTCATTCCCTGTTGAATGCTGTATTCGGTAAGTCCCCGGCGATGAAGTTCCTGCTTAATTTTCATTTTCCCCCAGTTTTTCATCCTGAATTTTCCACCTGCATAGGTTTTGGCAAAACGTTCTTCACTCAGATAATTCAATGTGATTAACTCAGCAATGATCTCATCGGCCTCTTCTCCCCAGACTTCCCATTTTTGCAACCGCTTCCTTACCTCATCCTGAGTCCTTTCCTGATAGGCGCAATAGGAGGCTGCTTTTTGAAGAATGAGACGATCCATGCTGAAATTATAGTGATAAAGTTTATTTCCTAATGAGACGCAAGAATAAAGATAAAATATCAACAATGAATAACTATTTTTGATAAAACATCTGGAAAGATATCTGCCCCGCGCCGTAACCGATTAACTAATATGATTTTTGAAAGACGTACCTTTTTAAAGTTCTTCCCAGCAATTTCCGGGCTTCCGTTTTTGAATTTAACTGAAAATGAGCCAGGTGCAGCCAAATTGGCCTTACGATTTATTGTCGCTTCCGACGGGCATTATGGTCAGCCTGGTACGGATTTCAAAGCCAATCACAGCGATCTTATCGGATGGATCAATCAGGAAAAAGTGCAAAAAGGTGTAGATTTTACAATTATCAATGGAGATCTGATTCACGACGACCCGACGCTTTTATATGACGTTAAATCTACTTTTGAAAACCTGCGTGTGCCTTACTATGTAACACGCGGAAATCATGATAAAGTTGGTGTTGATGTTTGGCAAAGCACCTGGGGATATTCTACCAATCACAGTTTTGCAAAAGGAGAATATGCTTTTATTCTGGGTGATACTTCTAACGAAAAAGGAGAATATGTTTGTCCTGATATTCAATGGCTAAAATCTGAAATCAACAAATATTCCGCTGCCAAAGGAATTTATATATTCCTCCATATAACTCCCGAAAAATGGACTTCTGGTGGTGTTGACTGTAAAGAAGTAACAACTTTATTTGAAAAAACACCGAATGTAAAGGCTATTTTTCACGGCCATGATCACGATCAGGACAGCCAGAAAAATTTAGGTGGAAAGCCTTATTTCTTTGATGGACACTTCGGGGGAAATTGGGGAACGACGTATAAAGGATACAGAGTCGTAGAGATTTTCCAGGATGAAACCTGGCAGACTTATCAATATAATCCAACTGCGGCACCAATCTTAAACTCTTTTACAGGCAAAAAATAAATCGGGTTCTTTTATAAAAATAAAGGCGAAATGACTATAATAATTTCGCCTTTATTTCTATAAAACCTTATTGATTATATCACTTTAACCAAATGGTTTTTCTTCCCCTTTGACACAAGAATAAACCGATTTTGAAGTAATTGAAAATCAGCCAAAGGTTGTTCTGGCGATGATACCTTTACTTTGTTGATACTTACCGCATTTTGTTGTAACGCACGGCGCGCCTCTCCTTTGGACGGATATATTTCTGAATTAGTTGTTGTTGAAATCAGGTCAAGCAAATTTGGACAAGCATCCCAATCTTCACGTGTAATTTCTGTTTGCGGCACTCCATTGAAAATCGTATCAAACTCATCAATCGCAATAGTCTGAAGCATTTCCAAAGTCGCTTTTCCAAACAAAACGTCAGAAGCTTTTAACACCAGTTGGTAATCCCGTTCCGAATGAATACGCGTCGTCAATTCTGCTGCCAGCGCTTTTTGCATGATTCTCAAATGAGGTTCAAGCGCGTGACTGCTTTCCAAAGCTTCAATTTCTTCTTTTGATTTAAGAGAAAAAACACGCAAATATCTTGGAGAATCTTCATCGCTTTGGTTCAGCCAAAACTGGTAAAATTCAAAAGGTGAAGTTTTCTCAGCATCCAGCCAGATATTTCCACCTTCACTTTTTCCAAATTTCGAACCATCCGATTTTGTCACAAGAGGTGTTGTTAAAGCATAAGCTTTGAAATAACCTTCCTCGTCTCCTTCCTTACGGCGAATGATTTCAGTACCAGTCGTGATATTTCCCCACTGATCCGAACCGCCCATCTGAAGACGGACATTTTTATGTTTGTATAAATGATAGAAATCGTATCCCTGCAAAAGCTGGTATGAAAATTCAGTAAAAGAAATGCCGGTTTCCAAGCGTTTTTTTACCGAATCTTTTGACATCATATAGTTGACAGACAAATACTTACCAGCTTCGCGAAGAAATTGAAGAAATCCAATTTCCTTGAACCAATCGTAATTATTCACCATTTCGGCAGAGTTTTCACCGCAGTCAAAATCAAGGAATTGCTCCAGTTGTTTACGGATTCCTTCCTGATTGAAACGCAAAGTATCTTCATCCAAAAACGAACGTTCTGACGCCTTAAACGACGGATCTCCGATCATCCCCGTTGCTCCTCCCACCAGTGCAATAGGCTTATGACCCGCCTTTTGTAAATGAACAAGCAACATCACCGTTGCCAGATTACCGATATGCAGGGAAGCAGCCGTAGGGTCAAAACCGATATAACCGGTGGTCATTTCTTTCTTTAGTTGCTCATCCGTTCCTGGCATCATGTCCTGCAACATGCCGCGCCAGCGCAATTCTTCAATGAAATCGGTTCCCATTTTTATACTATTTCGCAATTTTTAAAATCAAGGTGCAAAGATAGATTGATTTTGGTAAAGGTCGCAGATTTGGGAAAGCTATCTGGTTTGCAGAGTGAAATTTAGAAATCAATTCTTTCGTTATTGTTGATTAAAGTATTTATTTTAGAATTATAAAAAGAAATCATTAAACTAATACTTGTCATCCACATGCTATCAAAATTAAATATTACACTTTTCTGCATTTCAATATTTTGTATTGTTTCCATTCCGGATTACGCCCAGCAGCCAACAACCTACTGCAATCCAATGGACATTGATTACAAATATAATTTTGAACAATTGAATGAAAAGATCTCCTATCGTTCCGGCGCAGATCCGGTTATTGTCAACCACAAATCGGACTATTTTCTTTTTGTTACGATTTCAGGGGGTTACTGGCATTCAAAAGATATGCTGAACTGGAAATATATTACGGCTAATCGCTGGCCTTTTGAAGATATGTGCGCTCCGGCAGCAGTTTCAGTGAACGACACTTTATTTTTATTTCAATCCACTTTTGAGTCTCGTCCAATCCTTTATTCCGTAGCTCCTGAAAAAGGTATCTGGGAATTTTATAATCGATGGACGCCTCGTTTGCCCAAAGATATTGGCCCGTGGGATCCGGCACTTTTTCATGATCCGGATACAAATCGTTGGTTTATGTATTGGGGTTCTTCCAATGTATATCCGATTTTTGGCGCGGAACTGGATCATTCAAAAAAACTGGCCTTTAAGGATCAGTATAAATCTATGTTTTGGCTAAATCAATATGAACATGGCTGGGAAAGATTTGGCCCCAACCATTCAGATCCGTTCAAACCTTTTACCGAAGGAGCCTGGATGACAAAACATAAAGGAAAGTATTATCTGCAATATGGTGCTCCCGGAACTGAATATAATGTCTACGCAAACGGCACTTATGTGGCTGATGATCCGCTTGGCCCCTTTACTTATGCTCCATATAATCCGGTTTCGTACAAGCCCGGAGGATTTGCAACCGGCGCGGGACATGGAAACACTTTTCAGGATAATTATGGCAATTACTGGAACACCGGCACCTCGTGGATCGGATTAAATTGGGCGATGGAGAGACGCATTGTGATGCATCCGGCTGGTTTTGATAAAGACGGACAAATGTTCGCCAACACACGTTTTGGTGATTTCCCACATAAAATGACCAGCAAAAAATGGAGTGGAAAAGGGGATGAATTATTTGCTGGCTGGATGCTTTTGTCATACAAAAAACCGGTTACGGCATCATCCACTTTGGATACGATGTCGGCCAGTAAAATCACAGACGAAAATCCACGTACTTTTTGGGCTGCCAAACAAAATAAACCAGGCGAAACCTTAACTATTGATCTTCAAAAAGAACAGGAGGTTAAGGCGATCCAGGTAAATTATACGGACTACAAATCTGATATTTTTGATAACAAGCCGGAACAGGTTTACACACAATTTAAAATACTGGTTTCTGTTGATGGGAAAAAATGGGAGGTTGTCAGTGACCTTGCCAAAGAACCAAAACGTGATCGTCCATGCGCTTATATTGAATTGGCCAAGCCAGTGAAAGCGCGTTATGTCCGGTATGAACATATTCATGTCGCTTCGCCAATTTTAGCTGTTAGTGAGTTCAGGATCTTTGGAAATGGCTTTGGGAAAGCTCCAGAGACATCAAAGAAGTTTACAGCCGTGCGACAGAAAGATCAGCGAAATGTAGATTTAACCTGGGAAAAAGTACCAGGCGCAGTTGGATATAATGTACTTTGGGGAATTGCTGCTGACAAATTATATCAAACCTACCAGTTCTGGAATGACGAGCCTAATACCTTTGAACTCCGGGCTCTGAACGTTGGCGTGCCCTACTATTTTGCTATTGAATCTTTTGACGAAAATGGAGTTTCGGTGATTAGCGAGGTCGTTAATATTAAGTAATTTTTCACATTTTATTCAAAGTTTGCTTATATCAACCTGTACCGCGGAGGTGCAAAAGCTAAATTGTATATTTGATTTATTAAACCTGAGCAATTTTCAGTCGGGCTTTTAAAATCAAATTCATCAGCACTATCGATATGAGTAATATTAAATTATTTGAAGAAAAGAAGGTTCGCAGCCATTGGGATGCAGAGAAAGAAGTTTGGTATTTCTCTGTTATCGATGTTATTCAAATATTAACGGACAGTAGTATTCCAAAAAGGTATTGGAGCGACCTTAAAAAGAAATTGTCAATGGAAGGAAGTGAAGCGTACGAGAAAATCGTACGGTTGAAATTGCTTGCAGATGACGGAAAGAAAAGAGAAACAGATACCGCTGATACTGAAACGCTCCTACGTATAATTCAATCAGTCCCATCCCCCAAAGCCGAACCCTTTAAGCAATGGCTTGCAAAAGTTGGTTACGAGCGTATGCAGGAAATTGCGAATCCTGAACAAAGTCTTGATCGCGCCAGAGAAAACTGGCAAAAACTGGGGCGCAGTGAAAAATGGATTCAGCAAAGAATGACAGGCCAGGAAACCAGGAATAAATTAACGGATTACTGGAAAGATAGCGGTGTTGAGAAAAAAGATGAATTTGCTTTGTTAACCAATATTATTCACGAAGAATGGACCGGATTAACAGTCAAAAAACATAAAGATCTGAAAGGTCTGAAAACCCAGAATCTTCGCGATCATATGAGTGAGGCAGAGCTTATTTTCACCGCTCTTGCTGAACTATCAACAAGACAAATTGCAGAAAGTGAAGAAGCACAAGGCTTAAATGAAAATGCAAAAGCAAGCAAAAAAGGTGGTGCAGTGGCTAAAAATGCAAGAAAAGAACTGGAAGGGCAAACAGGAAAAAGTGTTGTAACAGGCGAGAATTTTTTACCACCTGCTGTTGATATGAAGGAGATTTCTTCGAATGATTAAATCTCAAACTCGGGTTTCTCTTCTTCCAGAAACACAATTCCTTCATAAACAGCTGAAACCGGCATTGTAAAATCTAAAAGACTAAAAGAAATAATGTCGTCAGCTTTATCAAAAGATTGATAAGTCCAGACACCTTGCTGGGCCGTTCTTGTGAAAAGCTCAACATAACATTCATACTGTGCAACAAGCATGTAGTATTGAAGGGAAGCTATGTCCTGATACTTTTTCAATTTGAAACCCCGATCGTAATTAGCGGAAGATTTTGATAAAACTTCAACTAAAACGCTTGGATGTTTTACAATATAAGTGCCATTGATATCTTCCGGAGCACAAGTAACAATTACGTCGGGATAAGGATAATAGAAATTTTCTATGGCTTCAACCTTAATATTTTCAGCAAAAACATCACATCCTTTTGGCAAGAAAATTGTTTCTAAAAATCCCCGAATCCTACCAACAATCCTATTATGATTCATTGTGGTGCCAGCCATAGCAAAGACTTCTCCGTCATAAAATTCATGACGTATTTCACTTTTTTCTTCCATTTTCAGGAATTGCGTGACGGTATATTTCTTTTCTAAAACTTGTGCTTGTCCCATGCTTCGCTTCAACAAATGATAAAACAAATTACATTAAATCGAGCCAATTACAAAATTTGAAATCAAACCTCACCTCCGCCATAACAAAGAACTATCCCCATAACTCAAAAACCGATATCCATTATCCATCGCTTCTTTATAAATCCGCTTCCAATCCTCTCCTACCAAAGCGGCCACTAATAAAATTAAAGTTGAGCCAGGCTGATGATAGTTTGTAATCAACCCTTTACATAACCGAAACACATATCCCGGAAAAATAAATATCTCTGTTTCACCAACAATTTCATCAAGATTCTGCGCATCCATATAATCCGCAATCGCTTTTAGTGATTCGTAAGCTGAGGGAAGTTCGTCAGGAGAAAACGGATAGGGATATAGTTTTTCAATATTAAAAACGGTCGTTTCAGAGCGAAACAGCTTCACACCGTACCAATACAAACTTTCAAGCGATCGAAGTGATGTAGTACCAACCGGGACGATCGATTCCGTATTTTTAAGCAATTCATCAATCAAATGGCGGGAATATACTACCTGTTCCGCGTGCATTTTATGCTCAGTAACCGAGTTTGCCTTGATAGGTTGAAACGTTCCGGCGCCCACATGCAAGGTGAGAAATGAGCGACGAATTCCCTTTTCAGTTAACGCTTTGAAAACATTTTCTGTAAAATGAAGCCCGGCGGTTGGTGCCGCAACGGCTCCGTTCTGCCTTGCATATACGGTTTGATAAGTCTGTTTATCATCTTCTTCCGTATCGCGTTTCAGATATGGTGGCAAAGGAATTTCACCTAATGCCTGCACGATATCCAGAAATTCAATATCCTGATCCCACCATAGTTTAATATGATTTTTTTCGTAATCAGCATAAGCGACTTTAAGATTAACAGATAATCCGTTAACAAGTAAATTAGTAGAAAGCGTATCCGTTAATTTAAATCGCTTTTTATTGCCGATCATGCATTCCCAGACACACGAATCACGCACGAGCATAGCATCGTTAATAATTCTCGTTGGTAATTCGGGATGTAATAATAGGATTTCAATCGTCGCGCCTGTTTCCTTTTGAAAGTAAGCGCGTGCAGGAATTACTTTGGTATCATTAAAAACCAGAAGCGTGTTTTCAGGCAGATTCTCAACTAAATCAGTAAATTTCCGATGCTGAATATCGCCCTGATTATAAACCAGAAGTTTGGAACTATCACGCGGATTCAAAGGATAACGCGCAATACGCTCATCTGGCAAATCATAATCAAATGATTCTATCCGAAGAGATTCAGCTCTTTCCAACCAATTGTTTTCCATCTGATATTAGTAGGTATCTTCTTCCTCCGGCGTTGGTGTTTTGAAAAAACGTAGAGGAAAAAGGAAAATCAGCAACAAAAGCACAAAGCCCAAATAAGAAACCCAGGCAAAGTCAAAAACGCTCACTTTATACTGATTACTGTTAATGGTTGCTAATCCTAAAAGGCTAAATGCGATAACGGTATTAATTCCGGATACGATACAAAATAACCAGTTAATCAAATGTTCGTTCAATTGGTCCCGATATTGAGGCTGTGCCCATATTTTTCTATTCGGAATAGGAAAATGCGAAGCTTCAATTTTTGGAATTTGTTTTGCAAATGCAGTAATGATCACATTATTAAGGATGAAAAATCCCATAATGATGTAAAACAAATGCTCTTTATTGACATAGATTTCCGCTAGACCCGACGCTGCAAAATCCACGGCAACCTGTTCAGGAAAAACAGAATAGGTCCACATTAACGAGACAATAACAAACAGCATTGATAACCAACGCCAGACTTTTATACTAAATGTTCCAATTTTCATGAAATAACAATCCTCCTTATCTTTTCTATTTTCGCCATAAATTTGGGTGCAAAATTAGGTTGGAGACTTTCGAAAACCTAATCACTGTGTGAGTATATGAATTTATTAATCTTACTGCATCAATATTTCATACTACATTCAATCCAAAAGCCGCAGAGCGGTGTAATATTTGTAGCATATTTTGCAAATCCGACAAACTGAAAGGTGCAGCGCACCGAAATAATTTATAACCATTAACCTCATTATGAAAATATATACCAAAACCGGCGACAAAGGCACCACTTCTCTGATCGGCGGCACCAGACTAAGCAAGGCCCACATTCGCATTGAAGCTTATGGAACGGTCGACGAACTAAACAGCTACATTGGTTTGCTGCGTGATCAGCCTGTCAATGAAAATCGTCGTGATTTATTAAAAGAAATCCAGGACAGATTGTTTACGATCGGTTCCCATTTAGCGTCAGAACCTGATCAAACCAAGAAAATCCTGCCCGATTTATCAGAAGATGATATTAAACTTCTTGAAAACGAAATGGATAAAATTGATGCTTTCGTTCCGGCGTTGAGAGCTTTTGTGCTTCCGGGCGGTCATCAATCTGTATCATTCGGTCATGTGGCCCGTACCGTTTGCCGTCGCGCTGAGCGTGGTGTTATCCATTTACAGACACAAGAAGAAGTGGAAGACAGTGTTGTAAAATACCTTAACCGCCTCTCCGACTACCTTTTTATGCTATGCAGAGCAATGACTTTTGAGCTCAGTATTGAGGAAGTTACATGGAAACCGAGAGTTGGGCCAAAAAATTAATTGTTATACTAAATATCCTCCTTTTGTTAGTATAATTTCATTAAATTGCAAGACTAATAAAAAACCAAGAAACTACTTAATTTTCAGCATAAATTTAGGGCTTATGACTGCCGACACATTGCAAATAGAGATTCAGCAAACGAATAATTCACGTTTGCAAGAGGTTGATTTTAATAACCTTGTTTTTGGCCGGAACATCGCCGACCATATGTTCGTTGCCGAATACCGTGATGGCCAGTGGCAAAATTCCCGGATCGTCCCTTACGGCGATCTTTCACTTAGCCCTGCAACCGCCGCTTTACATTATGGTCAGGCAATTTTTGAAGGTATGAAAGCCTACAAAAGTGAAGAAGGAGATACACTTCTTTTCCGTGCGATTGATAACTGGAAACGTTTCAATAAATCTGCGGAACGTCTGTGCATGCCATCAATTCCTGAGGAAGTATTTATGGGTGGCTTAACAGAACTTTTGCGACTGGATGCTGCATGGGTTCCTTCCCAGGAAGGCTGCTCCTTGTATATTCGCCCCTACATGTTTGCGACTGACGCCTATGTCGGCGTAAAACCATCTGATACCTATACCTTTATCATCTTTACTTCCCCGGTAGGAACATATTATGCGAAACCTCCGCGTGTTAAAGTTGAAACACATTTTATCCGCGCTGCCGAAGGTGGTGTTGGCGGAACAAAATGTGCTGGTAATTATGCAGGTTCACTTTATCCTGCCAAACTAGCACAGGAAGAAGGTTACGACCAGTTGATCTGGACGGATGCCCGTGAGCATGCTTATATCGAAGAATCCGGAACGATGAACGTGATGTTTGTCATGGACGGAAAATTGGTAACGCCTTTTGTTTCTGATACAACACTTGACGGAATCACCCGTAAAAGTATCGTAGCTATCGCTCACCACTGGGGAATACCGGTTGAAGAACGCAGAATTTCTGTAAAGGAAATAATTGAAGCTTTAAAAGAAAATCGTCTTGAATCAGCATTTGGTGCCGGAACTGCCGTTGTGGTTTCTCCTTTTGCGACAATCGCTTACGAAGGTGTTGATTACGCACTTCCCGAGTTGAAAGAAGATTCATTTGTAAACAAAGTGAAAGATTATCTTACTGAAATCCGTACAGGAAAAACAGAAGACATATTTGGCTGGACTTTGAAAGTCTGATCAAGACATAAATCTGGTAAAATAGGCGGCAGCGATGTCGCCCATTTTTTTGTCTCAATCAAAAAAAAATTCATTTATTGTTATGAGTTGTCAATTGTTGTCAAGCTTCGTACAATCATTGAGAAGCCTTGATATTAAATGATGATACCCAAACACTTCATTAAATCTAAAAACTAGCGCAAGCAGAAAACCCATCCTGTCCAGCTAGTAAGATGTATGCATTTTTTACCCAATTTATGAAACCTTGCCCCTGATCTGCTTCGTAGAAAATGTGCCTTTGATCCGGCTTCACCCCTTCTTTTGAACGAAGTTTAAACACGGGGACTGCAACAAAATCCTGGTTATTGATCGTATTGTGTTTAATAGATGTGCTTATAGGGCGCCCTGTTTATAAAAACTTACTTTCGTAATAATATAAATACCCATAAGAATTCCTGTAAACAGGATACTCCCACGGATTGAAATTCTTTAATTTTTGAAATGAATTAAAAATCCTCAATAAATTTAATACTTAAAAGAATAAAAGCGTTTTACCTCCATCCTAATAACATAAGTTAACTTCGCAGTTCCTAAATTACACCAAAAGATTAATTAAAACGCCTTGATAAAATCTGCACCTCCAATTTTTTTATCCTTGGGAATTTCCCTGCGTGCTACCGGATTTTCAGTCGCACAAATACATAAAATTGCTTTTCTTAAGCCAACTTCTGAAAATTCAGGTTTAAGCTATGCGCTGGTTAGCATAAAAAATTACAGCAATCGGGGGCCTATTCTATTGGAGCAAAATATCGCCAGTGAAAATTTGTATGGTAAACCGGTCGGGAAATAACCAGCGCTTTTTTTTAAACCTTTCATAAATGAAAATTCAACTGGTCGATTTCCTGGTTATTATAACCTATCTGGTGTTGGTAACCGTTATAGGAATTGTGCTCAAAAAACAGGCAGAAAGGAGCAAAAACGATTATCTGTTAGGTGGAAAATCAATGCCTTACTGGATGCTCGGAGTTTCCAATGCGTCTGGCATGTTTGATATTTCCGGCACAGCCTGGATGGTCGCGATCATGTTTGTTTATGGGGTTAAAAGTATATGGCTTCCCTGGCTATGGCCTGTTTTCAACCAGATTTTCATGATGGTTTATTTATCCATCTGGCTACGCAGATCCAATGTTTCTACCGGTGCAGAATGGATGTTGACTCGCTTTGGCAATAAAGCTGATGCGCAGCTTTCTCATAAAATAATTATTGCCTTTGCTTTATTAAGCTGCCTCGGTTTTATGGCTTATGGATTCATAGGTTTGGGAAAATTTATACAGATTTTTATTCCATGGCCTCTCGTTCAGCCTTATGTTCCTATCAGGCTGGCACCCGAATATGTAGCACATACTTATGGCATTATCTTTACTTTATTCACCGTTTTTTATTCTCTTTTAGGTGGAATGAAAAGTATTGTATGGGCGGATTTGATTCATTATGTGATCATGGTTTTTGTATCTTTCGCTATTGCCATTATTGCAATGAATGCCTTAGCCGTACATGGAAGCCTGCCTGTTCCCGCTGGCTGGACTGATCTTTTTTTTGGAAAAGATTTAAATCTTGACTGGACTGGCTATATCAACGAAGTAAATGATAAAATTTCGGCAGACGGTTTTTCACCTTTTGGTTATTTCTTTGCTTTAATGACTGCCAAAGGAATTCTTTCAAGTCTGGCCGGACCGGCGCCAAATTATGATATGCAGAAAATCCTTTCCACAAAATCACCCCGGGAAGCTGCGCTGATGAGTATGATCGTGAACGTGGTTTTATTGCCAACACGTTATTTGTTTATTATCGGGATTGCAATTTTAGGTTTACTTTATTACAAAGACATTAATATAATCTCACCAAACGGGCCGGATTTTGAACGCATTTTACCCGCTGTCCTAAATGCTTATATTCCTTCCGGACTTCTGGGTTTGGTTTTAGTGGGTTTAATGGGTGCATTTATGGGAACTTTTGCCGGAACTTTCAACGCTGCACAGGCCTACTTAGTGAATGATATTTACCTGAAATCTTTTAACCCAAATGCTGACAGCAAGCAAATCACCAAAATGAATTACCTGACAGGGATCGTGGTTGTTGCTATAAGTATTTCCCTGGGATTTTTTGTCAGAGACGTCAATAGTATTTTACAATGGATCGTGTCTGCACTTTATGGAGGATACATTGCGGCTAATGTTTTAAAATGGCATTGGTGGAGATTTAATAGTAACGGTTTTTTTTGGGGAATGCTTGCTGGTATTCTCTCGGCTATGCTCTTGCCTTATATTTTTACAGATACCTTGCCGCTGTATTATTTCCCAATTATTCTGATTTTATCAGTTCTGGGCTCAGTTGGCGGCTCATTCATGAAACCAGCTACCGATATCGAAATTTTGAAAAAGTTTTACAAAACCGTTAAACCATGGGGTTTCTGGGGGCCTGTTCATGATGAAGTGATGAAGGAAGATCCAACTTTTAGCGCAAATAAAAATTTCCAAATGGATATGTTCAACGTTATCGTTGGCATTATCGGACAAACTTCCATAACCGCCCTACCCGTTTTTGCGGTTTTAATGATGCCTAAGCAAACCGGAATTACTGCGGCAGTACTTGCGCTTTGTGTTGTTATACTTTGGAAAACCTGGTATGACAAACTCCCGACCACCAATGATTAAAAACAAACTTTCTGTAAATCAATAAAAACCTGACTCTTGCGGGTCATTATGTTGCAATATAATGTTAGAAAAACTGACACAATTTAAATCTGAAATTGAGAACAAACTACATTCGATTTTAGATTTTTGGGTAAATAATTCCGTAGATGTTCAACAAGGAGGTTTTATTGGAAAACTCGATAACGAGGGAAATGTTCATCCCGATGCAGAAAAAGGCTGCGTATTAAATGCACGTATCCTGTGGACTTTTTCTGCGGCTTTTAATAAATTTCAAAATCCGGTCCATTATTCACTGGCAGAGCGCGCTTACCAATATATTCAAAATCATTTCCGTGATCAGGAAAATGGTGGCGTTTTTTGGTCGGTTGACGCATCCGGTAAACCACTTAATACCAGAAAACAAATTTACGGATTGGCCTTTACGATTTACGGACTAAGTGAATTTTATCAAAATAACAAAAAACAAGAAGTCCTGGATTTCGCAATTACGCTTTTTGATCTAATTGAAAATCACAGTTACGATTATAAAAATGGTGGTTATTGGGAAGCTTTCAGTCAAGATTGGGAGCTTTTGGAAGATTTGCGTTTAAGCGAAAAAGACCGTAACGATCCGAAAACGATGAATACGCATTTACATATTATTGAAGCCTATGTAAATCTGTATCGGATTTGGCCTGAAAAACGGTTAGCTGACAGGATAAAGCGTTTGCTTGAAATATTTGAAAAGCAAATCATTGATCCCGACAGTTTTCACTTGCAATTATTTTTTAATGATCATTGGGAAAGCAAGTCCAAAGCTATTTCTTATGGCCATGATGTAGAAGCAACATGGCTTTTGCAGGCGGCGGCGGAGATTCTGGATGATGAGTTTTTAGTAGATAAATGGAAGGAAATTGCAATAAAAATGTCCGATGCAGCCGCAAAAGGTTTTATGCCCGACGGCAGTTTAATTCATGAGTATGACCTATCAACGCACCACCCGGATACGCATCGGGAATGGTGGGTGTCAGCAGAAGGTATGGTTGGCTATTTAAATGCATACCAGATCAGCGACGACGAAAGTTATCTAAAAAAAGCATTTGGCCTTTGGGCGTTTATTCAAAAACATTTGCTCGACAAGAAAAATGGTGAATGGTTTTGGGGTGTTTATGACGATTACTCAAAAATGAACGAGGATAAGATCGGTTTTTGGAAATGCCCGTACCACAACACAAGAGCTTGCATTGAGATTTTACGAAGGATATAAATTTATAACTATTTCCAGTTTCGGACAGGGCTACATTAGTGGCTGTCTCACCTCTTTCTTCTCCTATAAATTTTTCATTCTTGTAAAATCCCACGATACAAAATTTCCGTAATCGTTTACGTTTATTGTATTCAGTCATGTGATTTTTACCCGTATGAGCCCAATTTAGACGTTTACGGGCTTGATCAGAAATAGTAAATCTGTCTTTTTAAAGATTTCAACTTAAATAACAGGCAAATTTTAACCTAACCTTTCAAAAAATCATTATTTGTACCAGACTTGGGATTACCTGGCTTTCTGTTTAACAAACCCAATTAAACTACCAATCAAAACCCTTATTTTAAGAACTTTAATGTCTTATTTATGACTTTCCAAACGACACAAATGATACGTCAGTTAGTCTAATTTTTTAACAGTCATTAAAAAATGTGTTATTTTCTGATAAAATAAGATTATGCTTACTTATTTTTAAAATAGTACATTTGAAATAATTATTTTGATTATATCCACAGAAAAATACAATTTTATTCTTGTATATATAATTATTCTAATTTTCAATAAAAAGTCCAGTTAACCTATTTTAAAACCTACAAAAGTGGTATGCGAAAAATTGTACTAATCCCAGTGTTATTCCTCCTCTCTTTACTAGTCACCGTGGGCTTTGCCCAGGAAATGACAGTAACAGGGAAAGTGAGCGAGGATGGAGGAAGTGAAATTGCAGGTGTCAATGTGGTCCTTAAAGGAACCAACCGGGGCACGACAACAAATGACAAAGGAGAGTTCAGTATTTTGGCTGAAAAAGGAAAAGTTTTGACTTTCAGCTACATCGGTTACAATTCAAAGGACGTTACAGTTAATGCGTCGGTTTTGAACGTGTCCCTTGCGGTGGAAGCAACGGCTTTGAACGAGGTAGTAGTGACAGCCCTTGGTATCAAAAAAGAGAAAAAAGCACTGGGATATTCCGTTTCTGAAATAAAAGGAGAAGAACTTTCAACTGCACGTTCTACCAACATCGCCAACTCATTGGTTGGTAAAGTTGCTGGTTTGAACATTACCAGTACTGCCACCGGCCCGGGCGGATCTACGCGTATAACATTACGTGGAAATGGTTCTATAGACGGAAACAACCAACCACTGATCATTATCGACGGTATTCCTATTGACAACAGTAACCTTGGTGCTGCCGGTATGTGGGGCGGTGGTGACCGTGGTGATGGTATTTCCAGTTTGAACCCATCCGAAATTGAAACCATGAGCGTTTTGAAAGGTGCTACTGCGGCAGCACTTTATGGTTCACGTGCTTCTAATGGTGCAATTCTGGTAACAACAAAAGGCGGAAAAATCGGAAAAGGATTGGGTGTTGAAATTAATTCCAACATCACAATGGATAACCTGCTGATCACAAAATGGAAAGATTTCCAGTATGAATATGGTTTGGGACGTGGTGGTGTAAAACCAACTACACAGACAGAGGCCATGCTTTCTTCAAGCTTTGGCGCGAAACTTGACGGATCACCTGTAATTCAGTATGATGGTGTTTCGAGGCCTTATTCTGCTGTAAAAGATAACCTTACCAAATTTTACAACACAGGTAGCACATTCAACAACTCTGTGGCATTGACTGGTGCAACAGAAAAAATGACATACCGTTTGTCTTTGGCTAATATGAACAATAAAGGCCTTATTCCGGACAACACGCTGGACAGACAAAACTACGCTTTGAACGTTAATGCTAACCTGAGCAAAAATTTTACGATTCTTGCCAACATTAAATATGTTAAAGAGAAAAACCATAACCGTCCGAAAGTATCCGATTCACCGGGTAATGCAAATTATACTTTGATCAACATGCCGACTTCTTTGAGCGTGGCAACAATGAAACAAAGTATGCTTGATGCTAAAGGTTACGAGCAGGTTTGGGGTGATAATATTTATGTAGACAACGCTTATTTCGCTGCAACACAATTCAAGCAAGACGATAACAAGGACAGATTTATGGCTTCTTTCGAGCCAAGATACAATCTGACTGACTGGCTATATGTAAAAGCACGTGTTGGTTTTGATAAATATTTCTACAACTATACTGCCATTACACCAACTGGAACACCTTATACGCCGCTTGGAGGATATGACAAAAACATTCAGAACTTCTCAGAAGTTAACTCCGAGTTGTTGTTAGGTTTGAACAAAAAACTGTCAAGTAACTTCAACCTGAATGCACTTGTTGCCGGTAACCTGATGAAACAGGTTCGCAGACAAGATTATATCAGCGGATCCAGTTTCAACATTCCGTTCTTTTATGACATCACCAACATCAGCCCTGCTTCGCGTTCTGCTTCTTACAATTATATTGAGAAAAGAATTAATTCAGTATATGGTTCGGCTGAACTTTCTTACAAAAACTATGCATACCTGACTGTAACAGGCCGTAATGACTGGTTTTCGACTTTGAACCCAAAAAACAATAGCTTGTTTTACCCGTCGGTAGCCGGTAGTTTCGTCTTGTCAGAAGCCGTAAAAATGCCATCGATTATCAATTTTGCAAAATTGAGAGGTTCATGGGCAAAAGCAGGTGGTGACACAGATCCATATCGTTTGTCGCTTTATTATTCACTTTCCGGTGCGCATATTGGATTCCCTGGATCAGTTGGCTCCCCATTGGCTCAGATCAACGGGAGCGTTGTACCAAACGCATTCTTGAAACCACTTACAACAAAAACGTATGAATTTGGTCTTGAAACCCGCATGTTCAATAACAAATTGGGAATTGATGCAACATTTTATAACCGTCATACTTACAATGATATCGTATCGGCTTCGATTTCAGGAACATCAGGTTTCACAGGTGCACTTTTAAACCTGGGTGAAATCTCCAACAAAGGAGTTGAACTTGCCTTAAACTATGATTTAGTAAAAGGATCAAAATTCACTTGGGATGTTTCCTATAACTTGGGTTATAACAAAAGTTTGGTAGTATATCTTGCTGACAATCTTCCAAATATCACAGTGGATAATCCCCGTTCTCAAACGGCTTACGTATTCCAGGAAGTTGGAAAACCTTTCAGCTTGTTGAAAGCCAACTCATTCATCAGAGACGGAAAAGGAAATGTAGTTTTCAATGATCAGGGTTTGCCTCAAACAGGTGAATTAAAATCTTACGGAACCGGTATTTCTCCATACACAATGGGTATCACCAACTCTTTCAGATACAAAGGCGTAGGTCTGTCCGTATTGATCGATGGTAGATTCGGAGGCCACATTTATTCCGGCACCAACGCTTTGGCAACTCGCTACGGTCTCACAAAAGAAACTTTGGTAGGACGTGAAGGCGGTGTCGTAGGAAAAGGTGTTAACAGCAAAGGTGAGCCGAATACTGTAAGCGTTCCTGCTACTCAGTACTACGAAAACCTTTACAACTTCGGTGAGCCGTTCGTATACAGCTCTAATTTTATCAAACTTCGCCAGGTAATTATTGATTATTCAATCCCTGCAAGAGTATTTGGGAAGTCTCCTTTCAAAGGAATTTCGATCTCGTTGGTTGGAAGAAACCTTGCCATTCTGATGAAGAAAACGCCAAACATCGATCCGGAATCTACTTACGGGAATGGTAACGCACAAGGTTACGAATTCGCCGGTGTACCTACTACCCTCAGTATTGGTGTTAACCTTAACCTGAAATTCTAATATGAAACTTCTTATGATACGTAAAATAGCAGTTATGTTGGCCCTGACCTTTGCTGCGGGGGCCTGTACCAAAGATTTTGAGGAAATCAACGTAAACCCAACCTCTCCTTCTAAGGTACCTTTGGATTATCTTTTAGGACAAGCGCAATTGCAGATTTCAGGATCTGCCGGTGACCCCGGTTATAAAGTATGGAGAGCAAACTTTATTTATTCTGCCATGATCGTTCAGCAAATGGCATCTGTGGATGACTACTACGCAGGAGACAAATACACTTATAATGCTGATAACAGTGGTGCATATTTCGCTGATTCATATGTAAATTCCGTAAAAAATCTCGCTGATATTATTTCACAAGCCTCAGTAGATCCTGCCAACGTAAACATTCTGTCCATGGCAAGAATTCTGAAAGTTGAGCAAATGCATATCATCACTGATTTGTATGGTGACATACCTTACTCAGAAGCCGGAAAAGCATTTATCAGTAATATTTACAAGCCTAAGTATGATACCCAGCAGACGATCTACGCTGATATGGTAAAAGAACTGGATGAAGCAGGAACAGCTTTGGACGCTTCGAAATATATCCCGACAGATGCTGATTTCGTTTACAACGGTAATATCCCGCAATGGAAAAAATTTGCCAATTCGCTAATGCTTCGTTTGGCAATGCGCATGCAGAAATCAGATCCGGCCGCTGCCCAGGCCTATGCTAAAAAGGCTGTTGATAAAGGTTTGATGACATCAAATGATGATACATTTATGTTCCATCATTCGGGTGGTTCAACCGCCAGCCGGAATCCTAATTCATACAACTTAGGTATCGGCCGTGGCCTTGTGAAAGGCGACAATCTTCAATGGTCAAAAACGCTGATTGATATGATGAAAGTGAGAAAAGATCCTCGTCTTGGCATTATTGCTCAATTGGCTAATGGCGACAGAGTACCCGCAGACCAAAAAGGATTGCCTAACGGACTTGACAAAAGCAGCGGACCAAACGGTTTGGTTACCGTAACAGGTGATGCCAATATCAAAAATTATTCTCGCCCAACGGATTTGATGTATGACGATGCTGATCCGAATGTGCTGTTAACTTTTGCTGAAACACAATTCCTTAAAACAGAAGCAATTGAAAGAGGCTGGGTAACCGGAACTGCACAGGCAACATTTGAAGACGGACAAAAAGCGGCCGTTACGCAGTTGGTAGTCTACGATGCAACTGCGGTTGTTTCAGATCCTGCTGCTTATGTTGCTGCAAATCCATATCCTGCATCAGGAAGTCTGGCAGATAAAATGACGCAGATCCATGATGAAATATTCATTCTGACGGCTTCCACTTTCAATCATTATGAAGGATGGGCAAACTGGCGCAGAACCGGAATTCCGGCACTGAAACCAACAAACTATCCTGGCAACCAGACTGGTGGCGTTATCCCGCGCCGTCTGATCTTGCCGATTAATGAAAAAGCGGTTAACGAAACTAATTACAACGAAGCAGTTACACGCATTGGCGGTGATACTTTCCTTGGCCGTATGTGGTGGGATAAACAATAAGTATTTTCACTTATCAAAAAGATGCTCCAAAAGTTTTGGAGCATCTTTTTGCTTTTTATCCTAATTTTGAACTTCTACCGGATCTTAACCAAACTTATCAAATATGCTTGATGTATTTCCAGCTTCGACCGAAAAAGCTGTTGTTTTCGAAAATGTTCAGAAGTTCATCGACGAACAAGGCTTTTCAGTGGTGGCCAAAGATCATTCCCGTCCCTGGGGAGGCTTTTTTGTACTTGACGAAAGTCAGGCTCCAGAGTTTATCAAAACTTTCTTTCCGCATCTTTCCTTGGAAGATTTTGCAGGATACGACAAACTGAGCCCCAAAATATTAGTAGTCGCACCGGAAAAACGTCTTTCGTGGCAATACCACCATCGTCGTGCCGAAATCTGGAAAGTAATTGGAGGTAATGCTGGTATCGTGATCAGCGATACGGATGAAGAAACCGAAATGAAACAATTGCCAATAGGAACGGTGATAAGCCTTAATCAGGGTGAACGTCACCGTCTGATCGGTGTTGATGAATGGGGCGTAGTTGCAGAAATCTGGCAACATACGGATCCTTCGAATCCTTCTGATGAGGATGACATCGTTCGCGTTCAGGACGATTTCGGAAGATAATTAAACATAATATTGAAAAGTGCCATGGTTAAGTTATCGCCATGGCACTTCTTTTTTAGGTCATGAGCTAACAGAGTTCTTAGCCCCTGATGATTCATTATATTTATTATCCCAAAAGAAAACCAGGATACTAACCAACCAGCCATGAAATTCGGAAAAATTGATACCCCTGAAGTAGTTGATTTCGTACTTCCACCGGATAATAAAGACAACAAGCTCATTTTAGAAAAATCAAAAAAAGGCAAGCCAGCTATTTATATCGGTTGTGCTAAATGGAATAAATCAGATTTAAAGAATTTTTATCCGAAAGGTACAAAAGATGAATTGGCATATTATTCAACCCAATTCAACAGCATTGAACTTAACGCCACTTTTTACAATAATTTCCCGCTTGAAACGATTGATAGCTGGCATACCAAAACGCCGGAAGGATTTCGATTTTTCCCAAAATTGCATCAGGGAATCAGTCATTGGAAAAGATTAAAAGATGCTGAACAACCTACAAGCGTTTATCTTGATCATATTTCGCATCTGGAAGAAAAGCTGGGCATGTTGTTTTTACAAATGCCGGATAATTTTGGCCCGAAAAACTGGGAAATACTAAGAGATTATCTGGAAGACTGGCCTTCCGGTTTTCCGCTTGCGTTGGAATTAAGACATACCGGCTGGTACGATAGCTCCTGGGACACCAGCCAATTATACGCGCAGCTGGAAAAGAAAAATATAACACACATCATCACAGATACAGCTGGCCGCCGCGATTTATTACACATGCGCTTGACCACGCCAACTGCATTTATCCGTTATAACGGAGCCAATGTGGATTCTGATTATTCGCGTTTGGATGACTGGATGGATCGTCTCAAACTTTGGGTAGAAGAAGGAATTGATAATATTTTCTTCTTTGTCCACCAAAACCACGAAGAAGCTTCTCCACTCTTATCGGCCTATCTGATTGAAAAAGTAAATAAGGAATTTGGTACCGATATTAAAATCCCACACAATCCAAATGCTTTGAAACAAACGGGATTGTTCTGAAATTCTTCTTCCACGAATACACCAATTTTCACGAAAGTATGATTGATGTATTCGTGGTTTTATAATTCAAAAGCGGTTCCTTGTTCCGGATAAATGATTTTTAGGCCCAAAGCATTATTACTTTCGAGCTGACCTTTAATAATTATCTCATTCTGGCCGGCTGGTTTGATATGGGTGATAATCACTCTCAAATCCCGCATATTTTCCTTGCCTGCCAAAACCGCCAATTTTTCCATTTCCTTCATTAACCAATTGGGTGTTAAATGACCAAAAAGTTTGTTGTCCGGCTGTTCGTTCGGATACGAAACTTCCATAAAAATTCCGGTCAAGGTTTTTGCCTTGATCAAAGGAGCAACTGCTTCCCACACTTTTTGAAGTTTAGTAGATTTTTCAACCTCGTCCGGACCCGTATCTCCAAAATACAAAACTTGTTTTCCATTAGTTTGAATTAAAAAAGCGGCACTTTCATAAGGGTTTCCATGGCTCAACGAGAAAGTTTTTAATGTCATTTCTGTATTTTCCAGCGGGATATCCTGGCCTTCTGACAATGGTTTGTAGGTATATTTTTTCAAAGGATTGACACCTTCACTTCCAAAATTCGGCCAGCTTTCCCAATTGAAATAGTGATTTTTTATAATTTCCAGGCATTTTGGAAATGCATAAATAAACTTCGCTGTATCCTCTGGCGCGTTTGTGATCATACCTGAAACGTGATCAAGATGTGCGTGAGAAATAAGAAATCCTTTAACAAAACTTCTTGAAACCTGATCTGCCGTAGCCGCAAAAGCGCCATTGGCAACTGCGACTTCAATTCCCTGCCGAACCGTCCCGCCATCCAGACAAACATAAGCCTGCGAATTAACAGGAGCGACCATATAAGCCGAAAGATTTCCTTCCGCACCTCCGCCTTTTACGCCAAGCGGAATGACATTAAATACAGATTGGGCCTGACCGACTGAAACAAACATCAGGTATAAAATGGAGGTCGAAATCAGGTTGTAAGTCCGTTGTCTCATGATGATTTGGATTAAGCGGTATCGTAAAAATAAAATCCTTCACCCTAAAAGTACGGATGAAGGATTTATATTATTGTTTATTTAAAATTCAATTCAGCATTCTGGTAACCAAAAGTCAAATTTGAATCATTAAAATGCCACGGTATATCTTACTGAAACGGCACGGCCCGGTAAATTATAGCCGCGTTTTTCGTAATAATTTTCATCTGTTACATTGTTCACTTTCAATGCCAGCGTATGTTTCTGAGCAATTTTAAAAGCGGCTGTAAAATCCAAAACCATGTATTTGGGATAATCGATAACTGGATTAATTGGATCGGTATAATCGATATCCATCCGTGTTCCAATCGTACGACCTGATAAACGAAGTCGCAACCATTTTAAATTATCATATTCCAAACCATAATTGAATGTATTTTTCGCTACATTCTGAATATCGCGGGTTACTTTTGACTCGTCCGTTCCAACAATATCTTCTGCCGCTTTGAACATGGAGGTAGCGTTTACAAAGGTTTTCAGCGAATATCTGTAATTTGATAAGGCACCAAAATCATACGTCACTTCCGTTTCCAAACCACGGATTTCTGCATTGGCTGCGTTGACAAATGTCGCGCGGGAAACAATCACATCTTTATTTGCCAGCGGCTCATTAACCGTTCTGATCACCTTGGCAATCCGGTTTGTTACCTTTGTTGAAAAATAAGTAACGTTTGCCGAAAGACCTGTTTTTGGTTTGTTAAAACTTAAACCCAAATCCCAGCTCACACTGCTTTCATTTTTCAGATCAGGATTTCCGGCGGTCACCGCGATTCTTCCTTTTGCATCACGCACTTCATTATACCCCGCCACGCTGTAAGCGTCTGTTGTCACAAAAGCACGACCGATTGTTCCTTTCACGCGTAAGGAACGTATCAGTTCATAACTTACACCCAAGCTCGGACTTGTAAACGGAATCATTTTTTTGCCTGCTTTATAAGTTGGCAAAAGCGCCGTTTCCTTTACATCAAAAGTAATATGATCATAACGCACACCCGGCTGCACCGTCAATCGCCCAAAATTCAACATCGCCTGAGCAAAAAATGCAGAAGAAATAATGGCATAAGCAGGCTGCGTCGGCGCACGTTCCGTAGTATCGTTTGTCCAGCGGCGACTTTCTGTTGATGAATTCAGATAGTCATACCCAACAATTAAAGAATGATTTCCAATTGTCCAGACATCTTTTACCTGAATACCTTTCCAATTATTTCCAAGTTCAGCGGAGCGGAAAGGCACAACAGGTTTGCCGGAAACATTCAGTGTATAGTTTTTCGTATTTTCTTCCGAAGTAAAAACTTTCAGGCTCGGACTATGATTCCCGATTTTCCCGGTTAGTGAAACATCAAATGCTGCGCGATCAACATCTTTGGTACTTGCCTCAGTAGAACCTGAAGAAATTTCTCCCGGCGATTCTACATTTTTAGCCTGGAATTTATCGCCACGGATATCAATTCTCCAATTGTCATTTAACTGGTAACCCAGTCTTAAAGAACCTGTGAAATAATGAAGTTTCGTATAAGGTCTCGCCGCGCCGTCTGCCAGCGTTTCATCAACATCCTGGACCGGTTGAGCTGTGTAATTTTTCCTGACCGTGTTATAATCAAAAGCATCACGAAACAAATTCCATTTCCCGATCTTGTAATCTTTCGATCTTTCGAAATAAGAGAAGGACATATCATAATCCAGTTTTTTAGTCAGATTCCCGCCTGCATTCAAGCCCGCCTGATAGGATTGAAAACTGCCGTATTCCAGAAATCCATTTCCCTTTGTATCGCCTTTTGATCTTTGGGTAATGATATTGATCACGCCGCCCATCGCCTGTGAACCATACAATGAAGAGGCAGGACCTTTCAAAACTTCAATTCTCTCAACACCATTCAAATTAATCTGAGATAAATTGGTTGCCCCCGCAGCGCGTCCGTCAATCAGCAATAAAGTGCGCTGATTTAAGCCTGAAAACTGAGGCCGAAAACCACGGATACCGATACCCGAAGACAAATTTGGATATTGAATTACATCCACCGCGGCGGTTTTCCGAACAATATCCGTCAGGTCATTTGAAGGTGTCATTTCGATATCCTGACGGGTAATAATGTCCAGTTTTTGCGGTATTTTTTCTTTCCGGGTTTCATAACGTGTAGCCGTTACGACAACCGGATTCAATATATTTTCTCGTGTAGAATCAGATAAAACCACCTCCTGTGCTTGCGCACAGAAAGTGGCGGTCATGGCTAGTAGACCTGCAAACGTGAGTTGATGAATGGTAGCTTGGTAAAAATTGAAATTCATTGGGTATGGATATATAAAATGGTATGCGATTTAAGCGAAACGAAAGAAAATACACTGAGCATTATTGCCCTTCAAAAGCGCCGTATAGTGTAATCAGACCGATAATGATTGAGAAAGTCCCGACTACATAATTGATAATTTTCAAAACTGAATCACGTTTTGCAGCGAATTTATTGATTGAAAAAGCGAAGAAATATCCATAAGCGGACATAGAGAAAATGATCCCGAAACTTTGAAGAATAATAATCCAGACAGCGGTATAAGCGTCACTTGCAGCCAAGGTTAACGCTACTGCGCAGGCACCGCCAGTTCCGGCCAGTCCATGTACCATACCCACCCAAAATGAGCGGCTGAATTTTTGATCTATTACCGGTTGAACTGTCAAATCAGGCTTTCTGAAATTCCGCCGAAAGGCGACAATCCCCAACCAGATCATCAAAGGCCCGATTACCAGTTCAACTTTTTCAGAAATGTTGAGAGAAATTGTTGATTTCAATATTAAAACCAGGCAAGCGAAAAGTATCAACGTCAAAGAATGTCCGAGCGCCCAATGCGACGACCGCCAGATCAGCTTCAAACGATCTTTTGGTTTTTGATTTTTTTCAGTGGCCAAAACAGAAACAGCCGCCATATGATCCGGCTCAAAAGAGTGCTGAACACCAAGAAGAAGAGAATCTACAAGTAAATAATTGATCATTTCCTTTCACATAAGTTATTGAGAAAACCCGTTTATCATACGACGGGCAACTTATGGAAAATACAATACGAAGCAACCTGACAACAAAATACCGCTGCCAAACCAGTAACCTCACGCCTTTTTTCCCGAAAGCATTCCGAATATGATGTTAGATGGCAGGTCTTCTGGCTCGTTCTACCCACAACGCCTTCCCGGGTTAATTTTGAATGAGTGAATTTTGAATGATAGAATGGTGGAAACCGCCGAGATCAGGCTCACTCCATCATTCTGTCATTCACCTATTCTATCATTCAACATTGTCCACCCAGTGGCAAAAATGTTGTGACTTTTTAGTGAACTTACAGCAGCGGGTACTACTCCGGATTCTCACCGGATTCCCTTTTAAGCGTAAAGCAAATAATACTTCACACACCACTTAACGGCTGCAAACTTAGTATTTAATTCGGTAGTTGATTAAATTATTTTGCTCCCTCTTTAAAATTCACCCATACCAACAAACCCGATTCTTAATGTATTTTTGTCAAAACAACCATTAATGCTTACTCCTATGAAGCACAGATTTCTTTACCTCTTCCTATTTTTATTTCCACTTCTTTCCCATGCCCAAAATGCAGCGATGCCTGACACAGGTTGGGTTAGAAAAAACTATCAAAAAACCGAACAATTCATCGAAATGCGGGATGGTGTGAAGTTATATACTGCTATTTACACCCCAAGAGATAATGACGAAAAGTATCCGATTTTGATGCAGCGTACTCCTTATTCCTGCCGTCCGTATGGTGCAAATAATTACCGTCTACGCATCGGACCGAATGGTGTTTTGATGAAAGAAAAATACATTTTTGTTTATCAGGATGCACGGGGACGTTATAAAAGTGAAGGAAATTTCCGGGAAATGACGCCGGCTATTGACAACAAAAAGACAAATAAAGACGTCGATGAATCAAGCGATACTTATGATACGATTGAATGGCTGTTGAAAAATACAACTTCCAATGGAAAAGTAGGAATCTATGGAATTTCATTTCCGGGTTATTATTCTTCGGCTGCTTTGCCGGATGCGCACCCGGCTCTGAAAGCAGTTTCACCGCAAGCACCGATGTCGGATGAGTTTTTAGGAGACGACTGTAACCATAACGGTGCATTTTTCCTGATGGATAATTTTGGTTTTTACAGCCATTTCGACGGTCCGAAAAGTGCTAACGGAGAAAGTTACAAACCATTTTTCAATGCAGATTTTAGTGATGCCTATCAATATTTCCTGGACTTCGGCCCGCTGAAAAAAGCAAATACAAATGCATACTTTTCAGACCCAAACAGTGTTTGGCGACAAGTTACATCCCACGACACTTACGACGAATTCTGGCAATCCCGGAATATTAAAAAGCATTTGAATAATATAAAACCGGCGGTGATGGTTGTCGGCGGATGGTTTGATGCGGAAGATCTTTATGGTGCTTTGAAAACATATTCTGCTATTGAAAAACAATCTCCAAACAATAACACAAGACTGGTTATGGGTCCATGGACACACGGCGGCTGGGCTTCTCCAACCTGGAAATCATTTGCAGATTATCAGTTTGGTGCCGATTTGAACCAATATTACCAGAATGAAATCGAGACTAAATTTTTCAATTTTTATTTGAAAGACAAAGGCGAATTCACCCAGGCAGAAGCTACGGTTTTTGAAACAGGTTCTAACCAATGGAAAAATTATGACGTATGGCCACCGAAAAACAGTCAGCCAGAAACATTTTATTTCCAATCCAAAGGAAAACTATCCGCTGAAAAACCAAAGGCGACAAAAGCAGTAACTGAATATATCAGTGACCCTGCGAAACCTGTTCCATATACAAACGAAATCAGCGGCGACAGAAATAATAAATACATGGCCGAAGATCAGCGCTTTGCCTCCCGCCGCCCGGATGTGATCTTTTTCCAAACAGATTCTCTAACCTCAGATTTAACTTTAACTGGAGAAATTACGGCAAATCTTTTTGTTTCTATCACAGGAACGGACGCAGATTTTATAGTAAAAGTAATTGACGTTTGGCCGGATAGTTTGCCTGCGCAAGTGCAGCGCGGACAGCCAAAACCGCTGGATATGAGTGGATATCAGCAAATGGTAAGAGCGGAAGTTTTCCGAGGAAAATTCCGTAACAGCTTCTCAAAACCGGAACCGTTTGTAAAAGACAAGGTTGAAAAAGTGTCTTTCAAACTGAATGAAATCGCACATACGTTCAAAAAAGGTCACCGTGTGATGGTACAAATCCAAAGCAGCTGGTTCCCGCTGGTCGACCGTAACCCGCAAAAATTCATCAACATCTTCGAAGCCAACGAATCCGATTTCCAATCAGCCAAAATCACAGTTCATCACGATCTAAAAAACGCGAGTAACGTGGTGTTGCCTGTACTGAAATAGGCAGCTAAAAGGTTACACAGAGATTCACAGAGTTAAAAAGAGGGACACAGAGTTTTTTCTTTATCTCAAAATAAAATCTCTGTGTATCTCCTTTTGACTCTGCGTTTCTCTGTGTAACCTATAAACTATGACTCATTTCCTCATTTCAGCTCCTTCCAGTAATTCAGGTAAGACAACCCTTACCCTGGGGCTCTTGCGGGCTTTGAAGAATCGTGGATTAACGGTTCAGCCTTTCAAATGCGGCCCCGATTATATTGATACCCAGCACCATACCACAGCATCCGGAAGTCCGGGGATAAATCTGGATACCTTCATGGCTTCGGAAGCACATGTGAAAAACATTTACGCTCAATATTCCAGTGAATCCGATGTTTCCGTAACCGAAGGTGTTATGGGACTTTTTGATGGTGCTGATAAAATGCAGGGAAGCAGCGCGGCTATTGCGGAGTTGCTGGATATTCCGGTCATTCTGGTGATCAATGCTAAATCAATGGCATATTCCGCAGCCCCTTTGTTATATGGTTTTAAGAATTTCTATAAAGGCATTCGCGTTGTCGGAGCGATTTTCAACTTTGTCAGTACCGAATCGCATTACCGTTTTTTGAAAGATGCATGCGAGGAAGTCGGTATTGAATCGTTGGGCTATTTACCAAAAAATGAAACGCTATCGATTCCTTCAAGACATCTGGGATTACACATTTCTGCTGAAACGGATTATGAAAGTATCATTGAAAAACTGGCTGAAGAGATTCCAAAAACGATAAATATTGATCGGTTACTGGAAATTTCTAAGAGAGAAATCCTTCCCAAAATAGAGTCAAAAACCATATCTCGAAATCCTGTTTTAGCTCAAAAACATAAAATATCCATCGCCCGTGATGAAGCTTTTACTTTTACTTATCACCAAAACATTGAAGTACTTTCTTCCTTAGGCGAGGTCACGTTTTTCAGTCCATTGCATGATAAGGAACTTCCTGAAACGGATTTCTTATATCTGCCTGGTGGTTATCCTGAATTGTTTGCTGATGGATTAAGTGAGAATAAGTCAATGCTTGAAAGTATTCAATCTTATTGTTTGAATGGCGGGTTAACTTTTGCTGAATGCGGAGGTTTGATGTATTTAGGAAAAAATATTATTACTTCCGAAGGCTTAAATTTCCCAATGGCTGGTATTCTGGATTCCTCGACTTCTATGGAAAATTCTAAGTTGACGTTGGGATACCGGACGGTTAGATGGAATGATCTGGAAATGAGAGGACATGAATTTCATTATTCCAGATTGGTGAAAAATGCTTTATGTGCTGAATCTGTCATTGTTAAAAATGCCAAAGGAATGGAAGTGGAAACACAGCTTTACCGAAAACTGAATACGTTCGCTTCTTATGTGCATTTGTATTGGGGAGAAAATTATAAGTTTATAGAATATTTGCTAGAAAATTTCACGCAAAGTTACCCAATAAGGAATTTTGTTTCGTGATTAATAACTTTATGAAAGCTCTCTGCAGCAAAACCGTTTCTGTAATGAATTTGAATTCATCGCAAAGTTTGGTTCGGATTACTTTTT
>NZ_VTOL01000021.1 GCF_009801115.1 Dyadobacter sp. 3J3 | reverse complement strand
GGATTTAGAACAAGAATTCTTGCAAAAATTACGTCCTTAACTTTGATTCAATACCTTAATAAATTTATATTCAACAGGAATATAAACAATATCAAAATTCAAATCACATAATTTCACCCAACGGGTTTGAATTATCTGTTTTTATGCAAATAGGTTAAAAGACGGTTTGCATGAAGCTAATTTAAAATATTTTTCCAAATGTTTACCGTGGCTATTGCTTACTAAATGATATATGGATGATTGTTGATGTAAAAGGAAAATAAGCTCATTTCTCAAAATGCTGAATAAAAATCAGAGGTAAATAATCCGGGATATAAAAGGCACAGTTTTATTTAATAATATTTTCAATTCGATATTTTCAACCATCAAAAACCATGAAAACAAATTCCATACAAAAAGCATATCAACAAATGATCGACTGGAACAAGTACCGGCTCGAACAAAATACGGAGTCATTGACTAAATTGATAGCATTATTACCTGAATTGCCCGAACCAGATCAGGCCGATCCAGTATATCAGGCCGATATTGATGATTTACTTTCTTTGAAGATTATTTACGAAACAGGGATAAGAAATTTTGAAAGTAAAATCGACAAATACTCTGAATTACTTGATGAATTGAAAGAATCCTGATCAATTGGCAATGTCGTATCTGAAAAAGGAATAAATACGCTTAAAATTTTCTTTTTGTTCTCGCCAGAATTATGAGTTTTTGCATCCTTATCTTTGCAAATTATTTCTAGTATATTACCACTGCCGCCTTAGTTTGGAAATGGTAGCTGGAATATCAGAAATCAATAGAATTAATTGAATTTTTAGTACCATTCATTTTTCATTAGTATGAAGTTCAAAGCTTTAAGTATTTACTTATTTAGTTTTTTAGTTTTCGGTACAGTAGTAAGTGTGTTTTATGGCTGTAAATCCGACGAGCCTACTGTCGTAGCCTGCACCGAAGGCGTATTAAGCTATCAGGACCTAAATCCTGCTTCTGGCTTATCAGCAGCCGTTTTAGATACTAATTCGGTGGTCAATTTGGTCATAACTTCTCAGCAGCAATACGAAAGATATATTGCCAACCGTAACCAGGACATCGATTTTGGTTCGAAAATGCTTTTGGCAGGCAGTTATTTTACAGATTCAGCGGCACATGTAGTGAGTCAGTTGGTCACAAGTGATTGCGGCGCCGGCAAGTTGATATACCATATTGAAGTCGTGCGTACGAAAGGAGTATCCATCACCAGACAACACGTTGAATATTTCGCAATTGTTCCAAAACTTCCGGATGGAACGCAGGTTAAATTTGATGTTGCTTACAAAAAGTAAGATTATAAAACTTTGGAAGCAGTAAGTATTTAAAATGTGGATGGAATAATTTCCATTGAATTTTAGTAAACCCCAATTAAAAATATAATTTGCCAAGCAGGCTTTATGAATTCAAAAACAATTTACCTGGCTGATGATGATCCCGACGACCGTTACCTTATTTCTGATGCAATAAAAAAGATCGACCCTGATATTAAGATTGTTGAAGCCGAAAATGGTTCTGATTTATTACTTTCTATTCAGGAAAAACAATTTATTTCTCAGGTTTTGATTGTTTTGGATATGAATATGCCAAGAATGAACGGACTCGAAACCCTGATTGCCATACGTTCCAATCCATTTCATGCAGCAGTTCCTACTGTGATGATATCAACATCGGCCGATCCAAGACTTGTGGAATCTGCTTATAAGGAAGGAATTGATGATTTCATTGCAAAACCAAATAGCTACGATCAATTTATGGAACTTGCAGACAAACTCGTTTCAAGGTTTTTTTAAAATATAATTGTACCAATTCAGGCACGAAAATTTGAAACAAAAACTATTTTAATTTTCAAACCAATAATGCATTCAACCGATGAGTAACGGGAAATTAAAGCCTACCAATCATCATGGACTAAATGAACGCCTTAGTGTGGATTTTGCGTTGAAAGCGGCAAAACTTGGCGTATGGGAAGTTGATCCCAAAACAAGAATTGTGCATTGGGACCAGCGATGCCGAGATTTATTCGGGTTAGAAGACGATTACATGATTTTAGAAGAAATTCTTACCCATATTCATCCGGATGATCATGACTGGGTTGCCGAGGCCAGAAATTTAGCAATGACCCCAGGATATTCCGGAGAATATGATGTTACCTACCGCACAATCGGAGCGAAGGACAAAATTTTACGCTGGGTGAGATTTACTGGAAAAGCCGAATATAATGACCAAAATTTAATGATCAGGTTTTCAGGTGTTGCACAAGATGTTACCAAAGAAAAACTTCAACAGCAGCAACTTCAAAATAGCGAAGCCCATTTTAAAGGGCTCATCCAGCAAGCACCTTTTGCGATTGCGGTTTACAAATCTCGGGACCTGATCATCGACACAGCCAACCAGGCTATGATAGAGCTATGGGGAAAAACACCAGCGGTGATTGGTACCGAATTGTCAAAAGCACTGCCAGAACTGGAAGGTCAGCCATTTATCGGAATTCTTGAAAATGTTTATGACACCGGAATAATATACGAAACTGATCAGCAAGTGGTGGATCTGGTGGTAGATGGAAAACTTCAGGCCTTCTGGTTTAAATTTACCTATCAGCCGCTGACGGATACAGAAGGAAAAGTTTATGCCATTCTAAATATGGCAGTTGATATTACCAGGCAGGTTTTATATCAAAAACGCATTGAAGAAAGTGAGCGAAAAATACTCGCCTCTTTCGAGCAATCTCCTGTCGCCATTGCTATGATCACGAAGCAGGATCTGGTTTTTACCATGGTAAATCCATTTTGTGGTCAACTTTTGGGAAGGTCATCAGACCAATTAATTGGCAAACCCATGCTTGAAATACTGCCGGAACTTCGTGGCCAGGGGCTTGATACACTTATGGAGCAGGTCATAGCTACAGGAGTGCCATATGTTGCCCACGAAACATCGGTAAATGTTTTGCGCAATGGAAATCTGGAAACGATTTATGTGGATCTAACCTACCAGCCAAATATTGAAACGGACGGTAGTATTTCAGGCGTTTTGGTTATAGCAACACATGTCACCGAGCAGGTAAAAGCCAGAAAAGAAATAGAAAGCCGGGAAGCGGAGCTGAGATCTATCATTGCTAATGCACCGGCAGCAATGGGACTTTTTGTAGGCAGAGACCTGGTCGTTCAACTGCCTAATCAAGCCTTTATTGATATTGTCGGAAAGGGTAGTAATATTGCAGGAAAGCGACTTGCCGATATAATGCCGGAACTTGAAAACCAGGCTTTTCTCCAAATACTAGACGACGTATATACAACTGGAACAATGTTTCAGAGCCCGGGGGCACAAGTCAACATTGTTCGAAACGGTGTAATGACTTTCAATTTTTATAACATTACCTACTCCCCGCTTTTTGACGAATCCGGAAATGTTTATGCGATTCTGGATATTGCCATTGATGTAACAGAACAGGTCAAAGCCCGTCAGCAGATTTTAGATTCTCAGCACCAGCTGAGTGGCGCTATCGAGCTTGCGGAACTGGCTACCTGGAGTTTGGATATCAGCGCCGGACGTTTTAGTTATTCGGGGCGTTTTATGGAATGGCTTGGATTAGAAATTGATAATATCAGCGAAAAGGAGGCCTATAATTATGTACCCGATCAGCATCGTCAGTTTGTTGAAAATGCTGTGAAAGATGTAATAACGCCGGGTTCTTCCGGAATTTATAAAAACGAACATCCTATTATCAACCGTGTTACCGGCAGGCAACTTATTATACAAACGCAGGCCCGTGTTTTTTATGACTCACAAGGAAAGCCAGCTCTTTTGAGTGGTACCGCACTAGATGTAACAGAGCAGCGCAATATTCAGATATCCCTGGAACAGCTCGTACAGCAACGTACCGAAGAACTGGAAACTGCAAATGAGGAGCTGACCGCTACCAATGAAGAACTGGGCGCCATCAATGAAGAGTTTGCAGCCACAAATGACGATCTCGCAGAGGCTAATCATCTGCTGAATCTTTCAAATCAAAATCTCGAACAGTTTGCATACATTGCCAGCCATGACCTCCAGGAACCTCTAAGAAAAATACAACAGTTTGGGGATCTTCTCAAAAAGAAATATGATTCTTCGTCTAACGATGCACTTACATATTTGGATCGGATGCAATCTGCTGCAACCCGTATGTCGGTTCTCATTAACGATCTTTTGACCTTTGCCCGTATTTCAAACAATCCTCAGGATGCACAGCAGATTTCTTTACAAGATGTATTGAGCGCAACCCTGTCCGATCTGGAATACAGCATTAATCAAACCCACGCACAGATACAGGTGGGCCAGCTCCCTGTAATTAATGGCAATAAAGTTCAGTTAGGGCAATTGTTTCAGAATCTCATTAGCAACGCGCTGAAATTTCGCGATTCCACTAAACCACCATGTATTAACATCAAATACGGGTTAATTAAAACAGAAGATATCCCTTCGTATGTTAAACCTTCCCGCTGGGCGTCATCATACCATTTGATATCTGTGGCCGATAATGGAATCGGCTTTGAACAACAATATGCCGACCGGATTTTCCAGGCATTTCAACGGCTGCACGGCAAGAGTGAATTTGATGGGACTGGTATTGGACTAGCGATTTGCGAAAAGGTAGTAACAAAACATGGAGGAGCCATAACCGCAACCAGCCAGCCTGGCAATGGGTCTGTATTTGAAATTTATTTACCTTCTGATTTATAATTTAAAAACCCACATCTTGTAACGGAAAACATTTATAAAAAAAGTTTTAATTCTAACCCTGCATTAACCGAAGTCTCACCCAAATTAATACTATACTTTCATTTTTTGACGTAGATCAATGTTTACTGCCAGTCAGAACGGCACCTTTGCACTTCCAAAGCAAAAAATGAATTCAAATGAAACAGAAATATTTTAAGTACATTAATACCCTATTTGTAGTGATTCCCATGACGCTGATCATGGCCTTTGTCGGGTTGATACGCAATTATGGATTTGGCCAGGACTGGTTTTACAAGTTTATAAGCGCATGGAGCGTTATGTTGCCTGTGGCTTACGGAGCTGCATTTTTAATTATTCCAAATGCCCGAAAACTGGCCGAAAAATTCTGTTCAAAACCGTGATTAATATAACTGACCAGGTTAAAGGATACATAAATGAAAGAATCGAGGTAACTCCTTCCGAACTTGAAACTATACTTACCTATTTCAAACAGTACACAGCAAAAAAAAATGAAATTTTAATACGTCAGGGCCAGGTCGGTCAACGTACTTTTTTTGTTGGCAAGGGCTGTCTGCGGATTTTTTTCAACAATGAACAAGGCCAAGACACTACAAGATATATCGCATTTGAAAACAATTTTGCTACCGCGCTTGTCAGTTTCATCACAGGGGAGCCATCACAGGAATTCATCCAGGCGGTCGAAAATTCCGAACTTCTTTATATCACTCAAACAGACTTTTATCATCTTCTGGAAATCATTCCTTCATGGGATAAGTTTTACAGAATCTATCTTGAAAAAGCCTATGTCAATAATACCAACCGGCTTATGTCTTTTGTGACAATGGATGCAAAAGAACGTTATCGGCTGCTTTTAGATCAAAATCCTGCCATCGTCATGCGCCTGCCTAATAAACTGGTTGCTTCCTATATTAACATTTCACAGGAGACACTTAGCAGGCTGAAGGGGAAGATTTGAAATGGTCATTTGTGGTCAGAGGTAGTCAGGAAATAGTCATTTTTCGATGTATGATTATTCTTCAGAGTTATTGTTCGGACGGTGGCGGTGTGGCTATTCCCCAGGATTTGTTTGGCTCCTTTCCCATTGTAAATTCAAGATCACCGCCTTTCATAAGCTCGTCACGGTATAGCCAGCAGTTATCCAGTTCTTTGCCATTGAACTTTGCTGACTGGATAAATAAATTTTCTGCCGAATTATCGATTGTTTTAATCGTAAGTTTTCCTGAGTTCCCGAGCTCTATCACAGCATTTTTAAAAAGCGGGCTTCCTAATTCTATGATTGGGCGGGCGTCCGTAAATCCTTTCACATCAAACAAACCGAGCGATGCCAGTACGTACCAGGAACCAAGCTGCCCCTGATCTTCATCCTGTCCATAGCCATATCCGTGAATAGGCTCGGTACCGTAAAACTCATCACAAATAAGCCTGGTCCATTTTTGGGTGAGCCATGGTTTTCCTGAAAAATTAAACAGCCAGCTTATGTGCAGACAGGGTTGGTTACCATGGTTGTAGATGGATTTGATCCCAGCAAAAGCATCAATCTGTTTTCCTCCGCCAAAACCCGATTTTTCAGACGAAGAAAAAATGCTGTCGAGTTTGTCATTGAAAATATCCTTTCCCATTGCCTGAATCAATCCGGCCGGATTTTGCGGAACGTAAAAAGTATATTGTACCGCATTTCCCTCCTGAAAACCCCGCCAGGGTTCATAGGGATCAAGCTTTTCAATATAAGACCCATCAGCGTTTTTGGGGTGCATCAGTTTATTTTTAGAATTAAAAATAGACTTCCATCCGTTGGAGTACTTTATCAAATCGTCGTAATCCTGATTTTTATTCAAGGATTTCGCCATTTGTGCTGCGGCAAATGCACTGAAACTATATTCCAAAGTATGAGAAGCCGAATAATGCGAACCTGTTGAATCGGTTTTATCGCGATCCAGAAACGGAACAAAACCATAATGCATAAAGGCCTTTGTATCCATTTTCCCAGAGCCCGGTTTTCTGTTCTGCCAGTTCATTTCGTTTTCTTTCACTGCCTGATAAGCAAGCTGCACATCGTAATTCCGAATACCTGCATTATATGCACCCGCAATGGCCAGGCCTACGAAATTGGTTCCTACACCAGAAACATATTCGCTGTTTGCGATACCGTCGCCAAACCAGCCTTTGTCCTTATAAACTTGGAGCTGTGTAGAGACATAATTGCCATACCATTGCGGGTAAGATAATGACCAGAGCTGCGTGATATTCCAAAATGCGCCCCATATGGCATCGGTATTCATGAATTCCGGCATTTCAATACCATTGGTGCTGGGTAACTTCCCAGTAAGTCCGCCATGTTTTGGATAGGATCCGTTAACGTCACTGGCAATTCCCCGACCCAATAAAGCATGATATAACCCGGTATAAAATTTGATTTTGTTACGCTGATTTGTGTCCGTTAAAGCGATTTTCCCCAGCTGTTGCTGCCATACTTTCTGAGCATTTTCTTTGGCTTTGTCAAAATTAAGACCGGAAGCCTCTGCCACAAGGTTTTCTTTGGCATTGGCCGTTGAGGTATAGGAAAGCCCTAGTTTAATTTCAACCTGATCCTTTTCTGCTGTTGCATAATTTAATACAAGGCCGGCGCCTTTACCTTCCGAAAATGATTTATTTTCAAAAACCTCATCCGATGTAAACGCTGTGACACTTTTAGGCCTTCTACTTATCTCCCCATAAAAATACATTGACACTTTTCCCTCGGGATCGTAAAGCGCTACATATTTTGGATAAGTACTTACATAACCTTCAAAATGTGTGTCATCAACCATTTTCAAGGCGGCATCCGTTACCTCGCCGCTTTCTCCCTGTTTATTTCCGATATCCAAAATGATATGCGACTGATCATTTTTCGAGAAAGTATAGCGGTGAAAACCAACTCTTTTTGTAGCGGTCAGTTCCGCGGTTATCTGATAATCGTCCAGCAGCACTTTGTAATATCCAGGTTCAGCCACCTGATTTTTACGATCAAATCCGGAACGATAGCCTGTTTTGGGTCCTTCCAAATTACCAGGTTTCAATTTTAAAATTCCGTTTGACGGCATAAAACTCACACCTCCTACCTGCCATTCGTGAAAATTCACAAAACCTTCGATTGAATTTTGTCTGGTGTCATATCCAACCGCCTCCCACCCTGACGCATTTCCATAATGCCCATTTGTAGATGGCGCAAGCTTGGCCATTCCATAAGGCACGGCCGCAGGTGTATAAAAAAACCAGCGACTATGCGCTGTTCCAATGTTTGGATCAACATATTTAAGAAAATTCTTATGCGATGCAGCGCAGGATGCAAGTAATGCAGCAAGAAGAATAAAGTAGCTTTTCTGTAACAATCTCATAGAAAATTGTATATATCTCATTCATATTTCGAATAAAGATAAATCAGAAAACGATATGTACATACATACCAACAAACTATTTTTAAATTATTGTTTAGACTGTACTCTTACTTCAATGTACAATCTGGCAAAATTAATTGGCATGGTTCAGTAAGTCTCGTAATCGAAGAGCAAAGTTTCAGTAACAGCATTTGAATTCTCAGGACCATTATTCTGCTTGGTAACCCGTGTAAGCGGAAGCCCATCAGTATTATAGGTATATTCGTAAGTTGTTGTATAATTTTCAGTTGTGGTTTCTGAAAGAATATTATTTTCGCTTAAAGAAAGGACATTATCTACTCCCCCGAAAAAAGTATAGTAAGTAGAATTTCCCTGCGACGGCCTGGTTGGTCCATTTGGTGCTGGAATTATAAAATTTCCATAGAACGGATTTATTTTGTCGTCATATGTGTATGAAGACGTTGAGTTGGTAACCGAAGAAACGTTTTTAGTAAAGGTCGTTGTAGAACTTGCTGTTTGAAGGTTACTGCCATTAAAATTGTATTGAATATCCTTTTCGAACGAAATAGATGAAAAACTAAATTTTCTTTTACTTTCTTTTAAAACATTTCCATTATAATCAAAAGTCATATTATAAAAATCGTCGCTTGTTGAAGTATAATCGAGCTTATTAAATTGTCGGTTTTGATTATAGGTAAACTGATATTTTTCAGACTTCATATCGCTAAAATTCCGTACAACCGAAGAAAGCAGATTATCGTCAAAATTATAAATTGTCCGTGCTCTCACAGCCAGGTTGCTATCAGGTGTCTGATAAGATTTAAGATAACTCAACTGATTCCCGGCGGCGTAATAAAACTCGGTAACATTGGCAACACCATTATCATTAGGATGTGTCTGCGTTATACTTTTTACACGTAAGTGACCCGAAGGGTTTTCTGGTGGAAGATGGTCTGTACAGGACAAAGCAGTCGTAAAGAGAAGGAAAAGCAATTGAAGTATAGCGATCTTTTTCATGATCTATTGGGCTAAATGAATTACATTATAAATTTAATAATAATTTATATTTAAATAACAATAAATTTTAGCTATATAGCCTTACAGAAAAAGATTAATACTAACAAGAATAAGAATTTTTCTATTACCCTTTTCGCACTGGATAAGTAATTAGAAAATCAATGCTTTAACGATATTTTGATAGCCCGAATCGTATAATTTTAATACAAATTATAATAACTAACTTATCTATGTTTCAATATCTGAATGGATCAATTGATTAAATTAGCAGAAATCTTATAGAATATTTATGTCTTTTTCTACCGTCATTACCCATGACACAGCCTTTCACGCCGATGAAGTCATTGCTGTGGCCCTTCTTCGTCAGGCAGGTTTTCAATTCGAAGTAAAGCGTACCCGTGATCCAAAAGTACTTGCAGAAGCAGTTCCGGATAGCAATATTCTGGTTTTGGACGTAGGCGGAGTTTACGATCCGGAGATGCTCAATTTTGATCATCATCAAAATAAAGAACTTTTATCTGCCGCCGGCCTTGTTTACGAACATTTTAAAAATGAAATCTGCCCGATTGACGCACAAGCCTATTTCGGACGGTTTATTTCGTCTATTGATGTAATGGATACCAATCGTGACAATATTTTTGAACTTTGGTCTACACTTCCAAAAGGATTTAAAAATACGTCTGGTATTCTAGGTGGTTTTAACCGGGATATGACAGATGCTGCGGTGCAATACAAGCAATTTTTAAAGGCCACTGAGGTAGCTCAGGAGATAATCGGGAATGAAATTTATTCGTCCGTTAAAAAGGCAAAATCAGAATCAGACTATCAATTCCGGACCATTCTGGATAATAACGTCGCGGTATTTGATCAGTTTTCTACCGTTTGGAAAGATAAGAAAGAACATATTTTTGCCATTTTGCCCCATTCCAATGGCTGGCAGATTCAAACAGTTGATACCAATGTTGCCGTCATTCCTGAAAGTGTTGCCTCACTTGATGGGTTTGTATTCAGACATATTTCTGGTTTTATGGCTGTAATAAAGGACAAGGCGGTACTTGTGGATTTCGCAAAATCACTGGATCGTCTTTAACACTTTACCCGCATGCTTGTTATTTTCGCTTGAAATACTTTTAATATTTTACCTCTTATAATTCGCCATAGTATTTTTCAAGAAGCTGAAATATAAATAGGTGGTGAGACTTTTACTGCTAAAAACCTGTGTATTAAAGCAGAAAGCCTTACCTTTGCACTTTGTTTTACCCCACAATACAGACCGCATGACAAAAGCAGAAACCATTTCCAAAATAACAGAACGGACAGGAATTGACAAAGACACCGTTGAAAAAGTAGTTGAATCCTTTTTTGTGACGATCAAAGATTCATTGAGTGAAGGAGAAAATGTCTACTTCCGAGGCTTTGGAAGTTTTACGATCAAACACAGAGCACAAAAGACTGCCAGAAATATTGCTCTTAATTCTACTATTATTGTTGATGCGCATGTCATTCCATACTTCAAGCCATCTCCTGAATTTGTTAGTCAGATCAAAGAAGGTGTAAGCCTGGAACAATAGATCATTTTTTTGAAAGCAGACCAAATACGAATTTGGTCTGCTTTTTTTGACATATGCTTCCAAAATAAATCTCCCCTATCCTTATCCTGTTACACCTGCTAATTATAATTATCAGGGCTATGCATTATAAAACCAATGCTATCCGCTTAATATTTTAATTACTTTTTTAATTTGAGCCTGCATTTAGGCAGAGAAACTGATTGGACTATTCAATTATCTATTGTATGTCATGCACTTTTAATAAACTATCCATTGGTTCTGGAATTTACATGCTAACAGGCTTTAAGCAGAAAAATACTATGCATACGCGTTAGATAATATGTCTCACACAAGGAGCTGGAATTGAAAACCACTATCAACAAAAACAGGATTACAAAAAATGCAATCCTGTTCCTCACTACGCACACACTATAGGATCAGTTTTTCAATTTCGTGAAAAACTTAAAACCTTATTTAACCATCATAACGTTGAGCATTTATTTTATCTTTACAGTTATCTGAAAAATTATATTTTCAAAGTTAACATCCTGTGTTACTATCACTAAGAAATATTACAATTCAGTATGTTTAAAAGTAGCGTATATTAATATTATGTTTACATTCAAATGTTAAGAACATGATAATAGCCTTTAACAAAAGAAAATGAGTTTAACACACTAGGAATCTCCATTACTAATATTGAGTCCTTTCTAATTGATAATACTATTTCCGTACTAAAAATATGTGTTATGACTGTGGAACTAAAACAATTTCGACCAGTTTTGCTATTATTCGACCAATGCGGTAAAATTTCAGACGAACAGATGAATCATGGACTATGAGTGCTATTTTACAATGTTTTATCATTGATGACGAGCCGGGTGCTCGTGAAGTCATAAGAAAATTTGTTGCCCGTGTGCCTTTTTTAGAAGTGGTAGGTGAATTCGGGAATGCGGTGGACGCCCTTTTCCAAATGCAGCGACTTAAGCCAGATCTAATATTTCTGGATGTAGAAATGCCGGAAATGAACGGTTTCGAATTTATACGATCATTAAAAGGAAATATGCGCCCCAAGATATTAATGTTTTCCGCCTATTCTGATTACGCACTGGAAGGTTTTGAACATGAGGTGACTGACTATCTGCTGAAACCCGTTTCTTTTGAAAGATTTATAAGAGCTATAAACAGAGTAACAGAACTACCTGCATTAAAAACGGAGAATAAAGAAATAAAACAGCCCGATCTTGCCGCAGCAATGCCGTTAAAATTGCCTTCACCTACCAGAAAAGAACAAAATGGAAGTGACTTTCTTCTCATCAAAGAAGATAAAAAGCTTGTGAGAGTGATACCGGAAGACATTTTGCTGATTGAGGCTATGAAAGATTATATTAAGATTTTCCTGCCTGGTAAAACAATTGTTACCCTCAATACCATGACCAAAATGGAAACCATGCTTCCTGTAAATCGTTTTATACGTGTAAACCGCTCCAATATTATCAGAATCAATGCCATTGAAGAAATTGACGGAAATCAAATTACTACAATAGACGGTAAAAAAGTCGACATTGGGATAACTTACAGAGATGTTGTGCTGGAGGCCTTAAAAAAAGCAGCTGAAAACAAATGAGAATTCAGATGGAAAATAAACTCAGCTTGCATACGATTTTTGATAATAATAAAGCGGGGGTTATTATTTTTCATCTTCTTCTTTGCGCTCTCACCTGGATAATCAGTAAATATTTTTCCATCGGCCCTTTTACACGGGATAATTTGTTTATTACAAATATCTTGTGCTTAATTTTCTTTTTTCAAACCCTTTTTATTTACTACTGTTTTAGCCTTTTTATCTTCCCCCGATATCTTTACCAAAAGAAGGTTATATCGTTTGCATTAAGTTTCCTGGCGATTTTTCTATTAATATACTGGAGTAATTATTTTTCTGTGAGGCATCTTCTTCCTTACAGTGACGGCTACGCATCGGGCAACTATCAGGACGTATGGATACAGAAGGTTTATAGCTTATTTCTCATTCAGGCCGGATGGTTTGGCTGTTTTACAATGCCAAAGGTGGCTTCGTGGAATTTCTGGTATAGCTTTGAGGTCCCCACTATTTATTTGAGTATCAAATATTTCAAAGATATGATTGAGTTTCAGAAAAATAATATGACACTCAAAAATAATAATCTGGCACTAGAAAGAGATAATCTGGCACTAGAACTTAGTTTTTTAAAGTCCCAGATTAATCCGCACTTTTTATTTAATACGCTCAACAGTATTTATAACCGGACTCTGGATGTGGACGATCAGGCTTCGGATCTGGTTCTTAAGTTATCCGGTTTGATGCGATATAGTCTTTACGGTGTGAATGAGGACAGGGTGCCTTTGATTGAAGAAATAGAATACATCGAAAATTACCTTGACCTTGAAAAATACAGGCATTCTTCCGATCTGGTTAAAATTTCAATAGATACCGAAGGAATTGAAGGAAGACATAAAATTGCCCCGCTTCTTTTAATTTCCCTGGTGGAAAATGCATTTAAACATGGAGTCAATCTAAGTATAAAATCATCGTATGTTCACATTTCGGCTGTTGTTGAAAATGACACGCTTTACTTTACGGTATTAAACAGTCTTCCCGAAAACAGCAAAACGCCCATCTTCATTACTCCTTCAAAAAAATCCGGTGGCATTGGCCTTTCAAATACCCGTAAGCGCCTGAGCATGCTCTACGCCGACGTACATGACCTTTCTTTTCAAACTACTGAAAAAGAATACGAAGTCACGCTTCGAATCTTCCTGGATGCCCACTGATACAATTTCCCGACCAGTGAGTTTATCGGTAATAATTTAACGCTTATCGAAAAACGCCTACCTCTACGTCTAAATTATTTACACAGGCTGAATAGAAACGCTAGCTTCGTTTCATCATTCAGTCACAAAGACTATGTGAATTCAAACGTTAATTTAAACTTCAAAACCTTACATAACCATGCAATCGAAATCAACTACATCCGCAGCTGCCAGCAAACGTCTTGTTCTTAAAAAAGAAAGAATCACTTCACTTAGTTCTAAAAACGGCTCTCAGCAATCGAAAGATAACACGGGCATGACCTCTTTTCTACTGTGAACACGGTTAGCTGGTCGAACACCATTGATTCCAGTTTTCAGATAAATCCAAATCCAACGTATAGGTGTATTCTTATCAAAAAGTGGTGGCTTGCCGACAGCTTTCTGGAAAGTTTTATACGCAGGACGAGTGGTCTAGAACTCACCTGGTCCGGTGCTTATTCAGCGGAAGCTTTGAGCACACTTCAAACGGGTTCTTATGACTTGGTTTTCGCAAGTTTGCCTTCTCCTGAAATGGCAGTTCCGGAAAGTATTCTGTCGGAACTGCGAAAGCAAAAGGCACTTATTATTTCAGCCTCCTATCCCGAATATCTTTTTTCCGGGTATAGACTGGATCCGTTATACTTTTTGAAAGAACCCTTCCCCCCGGCGAATCTTCAAAGGGCATTGGAAAAATTCAAGGATATTGCGTATTGCAGAAAAAGCGCCTGAAATCTGTAATGTATCAGGTTTTTAATTTAAGAATAAATTGTTTTCAATTTTTATGTTGCAACCTTTATATCTTAATTTTTTTTGACATATTATTTATCAGTGCCTTTATACCATGCTTTCTCACTTTGGCCTGTTCATGCTTCGGCGACCCGTTATAGCAGTTGATCAGCTTGAGAAATTTCACCACGAGTTTTTACAAGATAGAGGCAGTGATGTACTAAAAAATTGGTATAAAAATAATCCTATTGCTCAGGAAGCAATTTATCTGGCTTCTGGTGTTTTATATGAACGGTACGTAAGGTGGATAAATGACGAAAAAGTCTCGGAATCTGATAAACTGGAAATTACACTTTATAAATACCTGGTAAGGATGAGTACCCGCTCTACTCCTTACGGCCTATTTGCACTTGCCACAACCGGTATAATCGGGGATGGAACTGATATGCAGGTCAGTGGGCAAGATGTACTTATTAAACATACGCGCCTGGATATGGAGTGTATGATTGCTGTAAAAGAATGGCTGATAAGGCAGCAAAGTGTTCGAATGCAGCTTACGTTGTCTGTGAACAGTTCGCTTTATTCAGCAGGAAATGATTTCCGTTATATTGAACAGGTAGTAGATAGAGAGCAGAGGAATTATTTCATCAGCTCTTTGGAAAAAAATGAGTATTTGACTCTCATTTTAAACCAGGCCAGGGACGGCATTAAAATACCTGAACTATTAACGCTACTTCAAAATCATGAGATTGAAGCCGTTGAAGCATATGATTTTATCGACGAATTGATTGAAAATAGAATCCTTGTATCTGAGCTGGAACCAAATGTTACTGGTGCAAGCTACCTGGATGCCATGATTGAAAATATAGCTCTTTTAGATCATACCCACCTACTTACCGGCCACCTCAGTTCCCTCCTGCAACTTCTCAGTCAGCAGGATAACCGGGTTCAGATGTATCAAAATCTTAACGAAAAACTCGACTTTCTTGGAATTCCAACTATCAAAAAAGACCTTGTCCATGTTGATACGGTTGCGCTGAGCGAGAACAACCAGCTATCGAAAAAAACAGTCTCTACCATCACACAGCAGCTTTCCCGATTATTTGTTTTAAACCGGCCGAAGAGCAATCCTGATCTTGAAGAATTCAAAAAAAGGTTTCAGGATCGATATCAGCAACAGGAAGTTTCACTGACAATGGCTCTGGACCATCAAACTGGTATTGGGTATGGCCTTCAAAGTATGCTTGGCGCCAGCTATACGCCCATGATCGAAGAGCTTTCTTTTCCAAATAGCCAGAAAAAACAAAAAACACAACAACTTGAATGGTGGCAAAATCTTTTGCTTGATAAATACACTGTTTTTTTGAAGAATCAGTTGTCTGAAATCGAGCTTACAGATACGGATCTGGATGATCTTGAAGATTTTAAAAAAAATGATCTGGTAAGGACTTCTCATTTACCTTTTAGCTTTTATGTTCTAGGAAATCTTTTGGCCAAGTCCGGAGAGGCAGCTGACCAGGGTGATTTTCTGTTCAATCTTTTGACTTGCAGCGGACCTTCAGCTGTGAATATTTTAAGTCGTTTTCATGAGGCAGACACCATGCTAAGTGAACATTTAATTAGGTTAACGGAATTAGAAGAACAAAATAGCCCGGAAGTTATTTTTGCAGAAATTGTTCATTGCCCGGATTCCGGAGCTGGCAATATTATGACACGCCCCGTATTGCATCGCTACGAAATCCCTTACATGGGGAAAGCTTCTGTCGACAAAAACTTTCAGATTCCTGTTCAGGATTTGATGATATCCATAGTAAATGAAAAGATTATCCTCCGCTCAAAGCGTTTGAATAGACGCATTATTCCACGGCTTTCCAATGCTCATAATTTTACCAAAGGACTTCCTATTTACAAATTTTTGTGTGAATTACAGGTGCAGGATTCCGAGCTGAATATGAATTGGGACTGGTCAATTTTTAGTAATCAGCCGCACCTTCCCCGTGTAAAATATAAAAACATGATCGTGAGCAGAGAAAGCTGGCTTCTGCGGGAACATGATTTTAAATCTACTCTAATGGATTCTGTTTCTGAAAAACTAAAAAAAATGGGTTTGCCGTCTAAGTTTGTTATCGCTTCCGGTGATAATGAGCTTTTAATTGATACGCGCATTTCCCTTTCCATACAGATTCTGTTGCAGGAAATAAATAAAAATAAGGAAATCCGTGTTTTCGAGACAGTATTCTCCTCAGATAACAGCCTTTTACGTCAGGACGAAGCACGGTTTGTCAATGAAATTGTTATTCCACTTTGGAATACTACGGCCGCTCCTTTGAAAGGGATTTCCAGCATAATTTTTAAAAAAAATCCACAGCGGAGTTTTTCCATTGGCAGTGAATGGCTATATTTTAAGATTTATTGTGAAGAAAAATCTTCTGATAAACTACTACTGTTATTACATCCACTGATCAGCTGCTTATTGGAGGAAAACGTAGTGACTCAATTTTTCTTTGTCCGATATCAGGACCCTGCTTATCATTTGAGATTTCGATTCCGGGGTGAACAGCAGAATGGGTTTTATCATCAGGTGATTGATATTATTAAAGAAGCACTCGAACCTTACGTTCAAAACGGTCTTATCTATAAAATCCAGCTTGACACTTACGAACGGGAACTGGAAAGATATGGCCAAGAACAAATAGAAATTTGCGAATATTTATTTCATCTGGACAGTATGTGGTTTCTGGAATCAATTTCTTCTCTCGAGGACATTCCCGACGAAATCGCACGATTTGAACTTTCTATACGGCGGATCAATAGGTTACTGGAAAATTCAGGTCTTGCACTTTCCGAATGTGTTTTTTTAATGGAAAATCTCAAAGAGAATTTCTTCAAAGAATTTGAAGGTAATAGTACGCTTCGTAAACAACTGGGCATGCATTACCGTAATTTCAAAAACATGATAGATCATGTATTTGAACCTGATAAAGCCAATATCAATCCTTTGCTGCAAGACACACTAAACAGGCTTTCCGAAAACTTATCTGACCGCGTACAGTATTTCTCTATACTTTCCAGTCTGATCCACATGAGTGTTAACCGCACTTTTAATACCAAACAACGAGCCTACGAGTTGATATTATATCATTGTCTGGCCAAACATTACGATTCTCTGAACGCCCGGCAACTTAAAATAAAAGGTTAATTATCAGCACTTAAAAGTGAAATTAAAAAAGTACTACCTACTTCTGGCTCGCTGATCACATCAATAGTTCCACCCATGGCTTCAATCTGACTTTTTGTAATAAACAGCCCTATTCCCTGGGCATCATTATTACCATGGAAAGTACTGTAAAGCCCAAATAACTTTGCGCCGTATTTTTTCAGGTCAATGCCTTTTCCATTGTCACGGACATTGATTTCAACAAAATTTGCTACCCTTTTGGCTGATACGAAAATTTCAAGAGGCCTGCTGGCGGATCTGTATTTAATCGCATTGGACAAAAGATTAATCAGAATACTTTCCAGATAAGCTGCCGTGCCGTTAATGTCAAGGTCCGCACTAATATCAAGGCAGATCCTGGTATTACTTTCCAGAATAAATGCGCTGAGATTTCCCAGGCATTGTTCAACAAATTTTAAAATATTTAAACGGGACGCGTTTTTCTCAGTTGAAAAATTTACCGAAACGATATCTTTCAGATTCCCTATCGTCGACAGCAGATTATTAGCCGATTGTTCAAGCATCGGAAAATATTCATTATCGGCTGATTGCGGAAATTCATCACGAAGCAGTGCAAGCAGCATGGTGATATTGCCAGCATTGGAACGAAGGTTATGGGAAACGATATTAGCAAAATCCAGCAGTCTCCTGTTTTGATGCTGAGCCATTTCAAGTAGTGATTTGACATTCATCTCAGCCTCTTTGAGCTGGGAAATATCAAAAAAAACAAAAAGATATCCCTTAGGACTCCCAAGATAATCCTGGATCGAAGTGACTGTCACACTTACTGAAAACTGCGATTTATCTTTCCGGATATATTTCCACTCCCGCGTATCAAAATTTGCACCTTTTACAACGCCGACAAGCCGTCCAAAACCTGAGGATATCGTATTTGATTTGAAAGTAACATCTCTTTCTTTTATTTTTTCTTGGGGATAAAAAATTTCAGGTGTATTTCTTCCTACCAGTTCTGCTTCTGAGTAACCCAAAAGATTCTGTGCGCCTTTATTAAATATCTGTATCGTCCCATCCAGCCCGGTTTCAACAACGCCTACCTGCGTACTGGCATCCAAAATTGCTTTCAGACGGTCATTCGTTTTCTGCAAGCGAAGTTCGAGAAGTTTCCTTTCTGTAATGTTATTGATTTGAGAGATGAAATGAAGCGGTTCGCCCTGGTCGCTCCGGACCATAGAAACAGATAGCAAAGCCCATACGATACTTCCGTTTTTATGGAAATATCGTTTTTCCATATTATAATTCTTTATCCTGCCATCCAGAAGTTCTCGTACTAATCCAAGGTCCTCGTCCAGATCATCCTTATAGGTAATATCCTGAAATGTCAGTTTCAAAAGTTCCTCCTGACTGTAACCCAATAAGTCGCAAAGACTTTCGTTTACCCGAAGCCAGTTCCCCGAAAGGCTCAGCAACGCCATACCATTGGCTGCATGCTTAAAAGTTTGCCGAAACTGCTGCTCCTGAAGAGCAAGCGCACCGATCATTTTATTTTTTTGGTCAATGTCCTGAATAAGGCCAGATATGCGTGTGCATTTCTTATTTTCATTAAAAGGTACTCCGATAAGCCTTACCCATTTCAGAATTCCTTCCTGCGTCAGGATCTGAAATTCCATGTCAAAGCTCTGGGCAACTTTTTTCGCTTTGTTTATTGCAGTTACAATCTGCAAAGCAATACCGGTACCTGAATAAAACTTTTTCAGATCCCTGAATTCGGGAATGTAATTAGCGGGAGTCTGGTGTATACTGCCCGTAACATCATCCCAGGTAATTTTCATCAACCGCAAATCAAGTTCCCACGAACCTATCAGGGCCGCCTGTTTGGTGATCTGCAAAAGTTCTTTATGCTGTTCAAGCAAAAGTTCGCTTCTTTTTCTGTCAGAAATATCCTGATGTGAGCCCATAATCCATTCGGGTATACCATCACTATTCCGGCTGACTATTTTCCCTTTATCCAGAACCCAAACCCAATGCCCCGATTTATGCCGAAGTCTGACTTCGCATTGATAGCTGCCGGTTTTCCTATTAAAATGATCATCCAATGCAGCGGAAGACGAAATCAGATCGTCCGGATAAATCAATTTTTGCCATCTGTCTTTTACAATCGGCATCAATTCTTCAAGACTGTATCCAAGTATTGCGGCCCAGTGCTCATTATATATTACTTCATCAGTTTGATAATTCCACTCCCAGGTACCCAGCTCGGATGCCCTGATAATATTTTCTAATCTGTCAATTCGTTCCTGTAAATCTACTTTCATTTTTTTATTTTAACGTTGAGCCGGGGTTATTTCAATATAAAACTTCTGATGCTGTCAAATAGCTGATTTGCCCAAATAAGTTACCATATCGATTTCAAGGGATTCCACAGATTTTCAATAAAATTTCGCGAAGAATATACCTATTTTATTTTTTGCCAAATTTTCACAATTTAGCGACTGTATCCAACAAAATCTCTTAATAATATGACCCGCGACATGAAATAACTCTACGTTTTTACATTTTTCAACGATAATTCTCCTTAGAAATTTTGAGTCCTCCGGTGACTTTTGATAAACAGACTTACGCTGCTTTTTTTCATTCTTAAAAGAACTACCAAGGGACTATACGGACATTTCTGCGGCTAAATGCAATACATTTTAATTAATAGTCCCTATAATATATAGTGAAGAAGGGCCAAAAAAATTTGGCAAGCATAGCGATCACGAAAGAATTCGGAAGAATCCATTCATAAGATTTTACGATTTGCTGATCTAAAAACCTGAAAATTGATTGGTATTTGGTAGTAAGAAATGTAGTTATCCGGAAGGTTCATTCAAAAATATTTAATCTATTGTCAGCATTCACCTAGCCATCAGATTCTACAATACCCTTTAACATTTTAAAAACAGGATTTTCTTCTCCCTGAGGCTCTTCCTGAACTGAATTCGGTCTGTTATCTTCCTGCAAAATTTCAAGTCTCACGTTTCCGCTCTCTCCAGTCAAGATGTAGCTCATAATAAAATAATTTTCCGGTTTATCTTCAAGACCCGGACGCGGGGCAAACAAGCTATATCTGATCAATTCATTTCGACGAATTTCTAGTATTTCACCCCACTGCTCAAAAATTTTACCATCCCAGCCAACGCTGAATCTGATACCGCTGCCAACTTCCCATGTTGTAATCAATTCGCTCCCATACTGCCACAACTTTACAAGTTCAGGCTTTGTAAGCACGTCCCAAACTTGTTGAACAGAAGCATTTAAGTTAAGAGTTGAAAGATTTTTGGCCATGTTTATTTTTAGATTGCGCTGCGCTTGATCTCATTGAAGTCAAATATAAACAAAGCGTTTAAAATTATTATTTTTCAACGCTTAAATTTATAACGGAGAATACTTTTGATAGCAGTAATTCTTCGTACCAACCCGTAAAAAAATGCTCAGATAATGAGTATGAAGCTGCGAAGAGATAAAGTAATGGTACATGGGCTTACGAGGGACACAAATAAGGATAATAAACACTACCCAAGTTTTAAGGTATACTTATTTGCACAGAATCAAAAATCCCGAAAACATAACTTTAAGTGGCTGAAAGAAATATGTAATGAATTGGATCAAGACGCATTTCCTTTCTGACTTTGATTCCAGATCCCGTTAATAATTTCAATTAATTTTTCCGTAATATCTTTTTCCTTGGTCACAAATGCCACTGCGCCTGCGGCCATTATTTTTTCCATTGACAACTGGTCATTTTTATGTGAAAAGGCGATAATTTTAACATCTGGCCAGCTTTTCTTTAAAATTGCAGCTGCTTGAAAACCATCCATCACTGGCATTTCAATATCCAGAATTATTATATCTGGAAGCTGTTCAGCCTGATGCATTTTGTCAATACAATCCTGACCATTTTCAGCATCGAACAATACTTCAAGATCATGATTTGCTAATAGAAAAGCGGTAAACGTCCTAACCACAGCACTATCATCCACTATGGCAATTAAAGGTTTACATAAATGCTCCATAGCAAGGCGATTTGATAAAAAAATGATTCTCTGCCGATGATTAAAATTACCTTAGGTACTCATCATCCTGATAGACTTAAGAACCATAAGTTATCATTGGCTAATCTAAAATTCCATGCAATTCGGCGTATCAAAGATATTAACTCGCGTTTTTAAAAATAATAAGCCGTCCAAAAATAGATTTTAAGTTTGAATAAACGTCATCAAAAAACGGGTAAATTTTTCATCCAAAATCAAACGAGTTTATGAATATATACCACTCATGTAACGCAGTGGATATGCTGAAAACTGCTCATTGTTTTATAATTCTCAGTTTCAAATTCAACTAATCAGAACTCCGAAGCCATGGTTTCATCACTTTGATAACCTGTGGCATCACCACCCAGGTGAGCAAACCAACCATGGAGGCGGCAATAATTAAAAGACGAAGCATTAAGGGAAATGGCTGAATGGACGGAGTCAACACGAATGCTAAAAACAAGCTGGTAGGATAAACTCCGCAAAGTGTGGCGATTGCCATTTTCCATCTTGGCGGAGGTTGAGGAGAACGAAACCATGCTTCAAGGCCATTGAGTTGCCGGTAAACCGGTTCTTCTGTAATGGTGGATGCATAAGCTTCCCAGTTTCGGAACAATTCCGAATTATAAAAAGCATCTCGCTCGGCTTCGTCGGCAAAAGTCCTGAGGATACCAATTTCTCTTCCCTCAGTACCAGGCATTGCTGTGATCATACCGGCGCCTTCCACTCCTCCATGCAGGAAAGATTCTCCAAGGAAACGACGCAGCGCCTCCTTAAACTCATCCTCTTTTCCAGGCAAAACTTTACGCGTAATGGCAACGTGAATCGGCATCAGCATTATGATTATGTGATACAACTATTTGTTTGCCAATTTACGACAAAGGTTAGTCATTGCTTATACTGGTAAAATTTAATTCAGCGTGATCAAATAAATTTAATTTTATTAAGCGCAAAAAAGGTCATCTTCAACAACAACCAGCCATGTTTAAAACGCGAAATGTTGGTTTCTCCATAGGTTCTGGCTTTATAACGGATGGGCACTTCAATAAATTTCAGATTGAGTTTTGCAGATCCAAAAATAAGATCAAAGTCTCCGAACGGATCGAATTCGCCAAAATAGGAGCGATTTGCTGCCAGCTTTAAATAATTCTCACGACTCATCACTTTGGTCCCGCAAAGGGTGTCTTTCAGATTTTGCCCAAGCAGCCAGGAAAATGCCAGACTAAAAAACTTGTTTCCCAACAAATTCAAAAACCGCATAGCCTGGTCCTCCATAGGATATACCAGGCGGGTCCCGTTTATATACTCCCCTTTTCCTGAGGCGATCGCGTTAAAAAATTTTGGCAGTTCTTCCGGGGCTACTGTCATGTCTGCATCCAGAATCATTAAAACATCGCCGGTGGCAATACTATATCCTTTTCTGACAGCGTCACCTTTCCCTTTACCGTCCTGCTGGATCCATTTTATATCGTAAAACTCTTTGTAATAAGCGCCAAGTCGCTGAATTTCTGCCCAGGTATCATCAGTTGAATTTCCTTCAACAAAAATAATTTCGGTATGTTTTCCCATCTGGGGAGTTCTGCGGATGAGCGCTTCAATATTACCTTTTTCGTTACGTGCAGGAATCACAACACTGACGCTGATTTCGTCCGCGTTCCTGCTCAATTGCTTTTTACTTCTGGCTACAAGGCAGGTAATAAGTCCAAGTGCATTAAACAACGGCAAATTGCCAACATATTTATTTAGAAAGGTAGAAACCAGCGGGATGTATTTTGGAAAAATGGTTTTTTTATAATTGTCGATCACATCAAAACCTGCCAGTTCCAAAAGATTAGTAATATCTCCGATATCCAGCCAGTTTTGTCTCTGCTGAGGCATTTTGAGCCCAAGATTCTCTGCCAGATTCAGCACTGGCCGCCAGATAAAATTGGTTGATGTAATGATCAGACGAGTCTGAGCATTACAAACTTTTTGAACCTGTTCGAATACATTTTGTACATCAAAAAAACTGCCAACGGTATCACTGATAAGAACATAATCAAAGGTTTCATCCAGCGAAATATTCTCGGCATCCATGAGATAATAAGAATATTGGCCGCGATGTTCTTTAGAATAAGCGATCATCTCAGGCGAAACGTCAACCCCGACACCTCGTGACGGTTTGAGTTTTTCCAAAAGGAAACCTGTGCCACTCCCTATTTCAAGTACAGATGACCCTTCCGGGATAATAAATTTAAGATAAGTAGTCAGACATTCGTAGTAATAGGCATTTTTGCGGAGCCATTTTTCCCTTTCCTCCCCATTCATTTGTAACGTTGATTGTACCATGCTGAATCTGCCAGTATTAGAAGTTGATCATTGGAAATAACGCGATATCCCTTATTCGGAAATTTGTAATATTTCACTTTCCCTATCTTGTTTTGCTCATAAACATAGAGTATTGGTTTCCGAAGAATCATCGGAAGCTTCTCTTCATAATTCCAGGAACCGGGATATACATTTTCAAAATAAGAAATGTATTGATTAGGTACCATCACATCGGAGCCTTCCGGTAGCATTTTTGCCAGCTCATAAAGTTGATGTGAGGTTCCATCAGGGTAGGGTTTTAATCCTAATCCTGATTTTATAAAACCTGATAGGGAAACGCTTACATTATGCGAATCAGAATCGATCGTAAAACGGTGAGATACAATAAACGAGCCAATGATAAATTGAAGCGTCAAACCTGTAAATAAATATATCGCAGAAAATCCGAATGGAATAATACCAGCCAGCGAAAACCGGTAACTTAAAAATATATAAGCACTTAACATAAACGCCCACAAGCCTCCGATCCTTGGAGGATAAGAAACACTCATATAAATTGTCGGAAAATAATAGAGTGTTTCAAAAAGATATACTACAAACAAAAGACTAAACCCGCCAGCTAGTGTGAAAAGAATTACACCTTTCCGTGGAGAGGATTTTAACCAAACGCCGAATGGAAATAATCCAATAATCAATGTAACAGCACCAATCAACAGATATAATAATGTATATAAAACCAATCTTACAGGTGTTGCACTTTGTTCGATGCGTGCCAGTGCTGTACCCAACCTACTTGCCTCTGCCCCGTTCAAATGCGAAAGCCAGGCCATACTCAAACAAAACAGCAACAGACTAACAAAGGTAATAGCCACATTTCTTTTGTTGATAAAGTAACTCAGCCACGGTCTAAGCGGATGAGCAAGCACCAAATCAACGACCGAACAAAATAACAATAAGCTACAAATCAGAATATTGGAAGTTTCTTTTACAAGAAAGGTAAGAAGCAGCCAAACTGCGGCTATGGCATATTGCCGTCTGGCCAGGCTGAGCGCCAGCAGCGCCATAAGCGGAAGAAAATAATGCTCCGGGTGCCAGCCAAAAAAATCAAGATAAATAAAATAGCCCATAGGGCCGAAAACAAAAAACACGACAGCCAGCCAGTTATTCGTCCAGAGTGAGTTGCCAAATCTTTTGAAACCATCAAACCATTGCCAGAAAAAAATGGAAAATAGCCCCAGATAAGCAAGGAAAAGCCCGTAAATGCCTGTGAATTTGGTAAGAAAGCCCGTGAGCAGAATGAAGTAATAATTGTGCTGGCGGGCGTGGTCTCCATAAAAGTTGTCATAAAGCAACGGCCTTCCTTCGAGCCATCCTCTGCTAAGCTGCAACGCCAGCATGCCGTCACTAAATTCTTCCTGATTACTCTGAAATTGAAAAACCTTCACAAAATACCAAAAAAAACTACCCATCACAGGAAGCAAAATCAACAAAAGCATTTTAAACCGACGCCGGTAAGTTTCGCTCATGGATGTATAATTTCTTATCTGGTCATGGATTCACAATTTGCTGTAAAAAAACTATGCCGCTTTCGCCGACTTTTATAATCAGCACAATTACACCTTTTATTTACAGACAGATACAAAACGAAAGTAGATAGAATCCCTTCAACTTTCACATCTTTTCTAAATCATACGATCAAATACTTTACGCTGTTCCATCATCGCTTTGAGCTTATCATCCGGGTTGGTATGACATTCCAAAAGAACCCAACCTTTGTAATCCATTTTAGTCAGATTTAAAAGTAGATCCTTATAAGGATAATCCGTTCTGTCCAATTCCCGAACGTGGCACGTGTCACCAAAATACTGTTTTACCAGATCAAAATTAGATTGAAATCCTTTCCCGTTCAAATCCTGAGGGTTACAGTTCCAGCATATCTTTGCATTCTTGTGGTCGGCATACTCCATAATTTTTTTGATATTGGGAAGTTCCTGCGTTTCTTCTCCGTGCACTTCCAGCCTTAGCTGCTGGCCATGATCGGCAGCGTACTGCGCAAGTTCATGAAGCGACGCACCGATCTGCGCCAGTGTTTTTTCGACGGGAATTTCCTTATGCAGACCATTTGGCTTTACTTTTACACCTGAACCGCCCACATCAGCACTTAACCGGATAAACTCTTTTGTGCGTTCAATAGAAGCTTTCAGCTGATTTTGATCCGGATAATCATATTGCTGATTTGTACCAAGCCCGACTATTTTTACAGGACTATCTGAAAACTGTTTTTTAACCTCTGATCTTTGTGCCGTAGTAAGGTCAGGCATCACTTTATGCGCATGTTCAACCCGTAGTTCGGCTCCGTGGATATTGGCTTGCGTGCAGTTTTTGATGATCGTCTCAACGTCCCAGTCTTTACCCCACAAATAGGTTACAAATCCCAACTTTATGTCGCTTTTGACCGGAAGCTGCAAGTTTGCAAATACATCTGCCGAAATCACAGATGCGCCAGCTAGTAAAGAAACTTCTTTCAGAAATGTTTTTCTATTGATAAGCATGTTGGTCCATTTATATATGAATGATTGAAAAGTAAAGGCAACGCCAGTCCGTCGCTACTCAACAAATTTCAATATGATCTAAAATCATTCATAACCATAGCTTTATTTTCCGGTGAACAATCTCACTGTTTGAAGAAAGCCCGTCACCTTTTCTATAAACTTTTCATGACGCTGATAATGAATATTATGACCGGTATCTTCAAATATTTCATGACTGATTAAAGCCGGATGCTGTTTTTTCAATGCTTCATTTTCCCTTTCAAAGGGAAACAAATCTTCTTTACTGACCGGATCCAGAATAAGAACCGGAACTTTCAGATTTCGAAATATAATTTTTGGTTCAAGTATAGCCATTGATTCTGCGAAAAGAGGAGCACGTGTTGGTCTTAAAATATTATCCAGCGACTCCTCATACGTGCTCATATTGAACAATTTCCACAAACCGTCCCCAAATACCCATTTCCCGGATTTATCAAGTTTTACCCACGTCAACAATTCAAACTGATCGTCGTTTTCGTTCTTATCAAAAAAAGCGCGGTAAGCGTCAAACTCGCTGGCATATGTTGTATCGTTGAAAACCTGAGCCGTATTCTCCCGGACTGTTTTTAGCAGCGTGGTTGAATCCATTTTATGATAATTGTTATTAGTAGAAACAGAACCGCCGTCTTCCAAAATCAATCCCAGGACTTTTTCGGGATAAGCGTCATAAAAGGCGGTGCTGATAAAGCCACCGCGTGACCATCCACCGATCACAGCTTTGGAAATCTTTAAATGATCCATCAAAAATTTGATATCATCAGCAACATGGTAAAGTGATACTTCATGGTCAGGAATATTGGTCTGCCCGTGACCGTAATAATCTATTGCAATGACGTTATAACCTTGTTTTACCAGTTTATCCGCAAATGGCAAAATCTCATACGCACTGCTCAAACTTCCATGTAGCCAAATGAAAGGTATACCGGAAGGCTTTCCCCAGGTCAGATAATGGAGTCTCACATTTTTTGTTTCTATAAAATGACCATGTGTTTTTTCAAAGGCTGAGAACTTTGTTTTTGCTTTTAAAAAATGTTTATGGATATCACCTTCCGACAGAATCGGAACTTGACCAAATAACAGGAAAGGATAAAAAAGAATAATTGCTACAATAAATTTCATGGAATGTTATGGGTTTACTTCATCATCCAGAGTTAATAAAACTGGATTTATTTCGCTAACTTTTGATATTTGATGTTTAAAAATCAAACTGTCATATGTCCGCCAAGCACGCTGCGCCGGTTAGCCTTTCAACAATACTAGAAAAATTCAGGGATAAATTTCCGGTATCGCCTGAAAAATGGCAAGAATATACCGGCCAGTTTCAACGGATACAGGTTCCGGCAAAAACCATTTTGTTAAAAGAAGGCGAAATTTCCCGCAAGGCTTATCTGATTGAAAAAGGCTGTCTGCGCGTATGGTTTGATAACAAAGGCGAAGAAGTGACATTTCAATTCTTCTTTGAAAATTGCACGGTTTCTTCTATTGAAAGTTTTAAAAAGGGCACTCCAAGCCTGTTTTCGCTTGAAACGATTGAGCCCTGCACATTATGGTGGATTGATAAAAACGATGTAGACAGACTATTGGAAGAAGTCAGTGAAATTCCTTCCATGCGGAATCAAATTATGAATACTCTTTTTGAACGAACACTCCACTACATGCAGCATTTTTTGTCCTTTGTCCGCGATACACCGCAAGAACGATATGAAAATCTGCTGAATCATCATCCTTATCTTATTCAACGCGTTCCACAACATTATATCGCTTCTTACCTGGGAATCAGCCGTGTACATCTGAGTCGTATCAAAAACAAACTTGCTCGGGGAAAATGACAGAAACCTCAATTCGGTAACAAATGTTATCGTTTGACGGAATCACCTGATGCTACTTTTGTTTCATCAAACAAAAAAACGAAACGAAAGATGAAAGCAGCAATCATGAATCCGCAAGATGGAATATTACAATATAAAGAATGTCCTGAACCTGTCATCACAAATGATGATCAGATAATGATGTATGTCAAAGCAGCAGCGATTAAAAATTTGGATCGCAGTATCGCAAGCGGAAGCCATTACTCCAATGAAATCGCACCGAAGCCACGCATTATCGGAAGCGACGGCGTAGGAATTTTGGCCGACGGCACCCGTGTTTATGCTATCAGTATGGATGGCATGGTCGCAGAAAAAGCTGTAATAGAAAAAGGCAGAATAGTCGTTGTGCCGGATAATCTTGATTTTATAACTGCCGCTGCTCTCCCTAACGCAGTAATCGGAGCTGCCATGGGACTGCGGTTTAAGGCAGACCTGCAATCTGGAGAAACGGTGTTGATCAACGGAGCAACAGGTGTTACGGGCCGCATAGCTGTGCAGATTGCGCGCTACTATGGAGCAAAAAAAATCATTGCTACGGGCCGGAATCCAGAATCTTTAAAAGCACTTTTGGAACTTGGAGCCGACGAAGTAATTTCACTTCAACAATCAGATGATTCTTTGATTGACCAACTTCAAACTATTCACAATCAAACACCCTTCGACGTCATCGTTGATTATTTGTGGGGCCATTCCGCGGAACTGATTCTTTCTTCCTTAAAAAAGCAAGGTTCCTTCACACCCAAAACCAGGTTTGTTTCCGTTGGCAGCGTAGCGGGCGATATCCTGCAATTATCTGCCTCCACATTACGGAGCGTTAATCTGCATTTAACCGGTTCAGGATTAGGAAGCCTGACCCGCCAGGATATTGGAAAATTATTCAGTGAGATTTTACCTGAAATGTTTCAATTGGCGGCAGATGGAAAAATCAAGATTGAGACCGTAAGTATGCCCTTTGAAAAAATAGAGGCCGTTTATGATCTTGCCATTCCGGATGGTAAACGGTTGGTTATTGAGATGAATTAATCCGCACTTCTCTATTTTCAAAATCCGGTCGAAGCTCAGTTGCTTTGGTAGAAAAGTTCAGATACTTCGGCCAATTCTTTCTTAATTTATGAAACCCACAACAAAATGGATCACCGGCGCCCTAGTGGTTGCAGGGATAACTTTTGCCCTATCACCCGGTCCCGGTCACCTCATTAACAATCCGAACGGATGGGAATTTCGTGAACAATTTGTTTTTCTGACAGGCATATCAACTTTATCTCTCATGGTTTTATCCATGATTATTTCCTTACGCATTCCGTGGATGAATCGCCGGATGAAAGGCCTTGACAAAGCTTACATAATACATAAATGGACAGGAGTTTTCGCAACTATTTTTATGCTATTTCATTGGCTCAGTGAAAAAGTACCGCATTTACTTGTCACGGCCGGTATGGTTACCGATCCCGGTGAATTAACCGACGGAAGCAAATTCTCGGATTTGGAAATCGGACTTTTTCAAAGTGGTGTAATGTTGGTAGAATGGATATTTTACCTAACGATTATTTTGGTTCTCATTGCCTTGTTCAGGAAAATCCCGTATCACATTTTCCGAAAAACGCACAGGATTTTTCCGGCAGTTTTCCTTGTGGCAGCCTATCACGGAGCTACTGCCCAAATCAAAGAACACTGGTTAAGAACGCCCGGAGGTTATTTCTTAGTGATATTGGTTGTAATTGGTTCTGTCGCGGCTTTTATTTCACTTTTCCAAAAAATCGGTGTTTCCCGCAAAATGAATAGCGAGATAGTTGAGCTGCAAAACCCGCGAGAAGGCATTCTTGATTTACAGATTTCGACGAATCAAAAAGCATTTTTTCATCAACCCGGCCAATATGTTTTTCTTCGGTTTGAGCACGACCGTGAGCCGCATCCTTTCACAATAGCATCTTCCGGAAGCGATCCGAATTCACTTCGTTTTGCTATTAAATCCCTTGGAAATTTCACAGGTGAATTAGCCCGACATTTGCAGATAGGACAAAATGTTCAGGTAGAAGGGCCATATGGCGAATTTGTTTTCAAATCCTCATCAAAAAGACAAATCTGGATTGCAGGGGGCATTGGGATTACACCATTTCTGGCCCGATTGGAACAATTCGCCAGGGAGAAAGAAATCTCTCAACCTATTGATTTTTGGTATTCAACACGTTCGGAAAAGCGAACCATGTTTCCGGATTCTCTCGAAAACCTGTGCCAACAAAGCGGTGTTAGTTTTTATCATTTAAATTCCAGCCAAAACGAATATCTGACAGCGAAGATGCTTCATAATGTCGTCGGCAGTTTTGAGCATGTAAGTATCTGGTTTTGCGGACCCGCAGACTTTGCCAATTGCCTTCTCAAAGGACTTTCCCAATATGATTTCGACAAAAGCAATTTTCATTACGACAACTTTGCTATGCGGTAATATCCCGGCAGTTTTACTTTTGATTGGATTACAAACCGTTCAAAGAATCTACGGATAACTTATTTTGATCAACAGCGGAAGAGAATTGGCGCAATAGCAATCTCAACTTGGGCGTAACAATATTTTTACAAAAAGGCTTTTCAGGATTTTTATAATAGTAGTCCAGATACGTTTCCTGATTGAGTTTAAATTCATAGAATGCTTCAACCGTAGTAATAATCGGATTGTCAAATTCACTTTGCAAAACCTTTATTGTGTCTTGGGAAAGCTTAATCTGCTCCGGACTAAAAACATAAATTGTCGACCGGTATTTTGAGCGCATACTATGTTGTGAGGTGCAGCTATGCGTATGCAGATGAACGGCTATCAGTGTTTCCAGCGAAATAATTTCCGGATTGAAATGCACGATAACAGCTTCCGAAAAGTTTGATTTTTGCTTTTGAGAAGCTATCCAACCTTGCTCCACACGCTCCACTCCTTTTAATGATTGAAAGATTGCTTCCGTGCACCAATGACAACTCCCTCCAAACCCGATTTTACTGACGTGATTCATATCATAATTATTTCTTTGAAAGACTTCTATAAAACTCCAAAGTGTAATCATTACGTTCAAATTTACCGTACCTTTTGAAATTCTGGTACAGGAATTGTACAAGTAAAGTGCAGTTAAACATTATATGAAAACACTCTGGAAATATCTTCGGCCACAAAAGCGGCTAATCATTTTGTCACTTTTTCTGGCTGGTTCTGCGCAGTTATTAACGCTTCTTGATCCATTGATCTTTGGGAAAATCGTTGATAATTATGCAGGAAATCCGAAAAATCTCTCTGAAAAAGAACTCATAAACAGTGTTTTGTACTGGCTGGGAATCGCGGTTGGTATCGCGGTCGTTGCCAAACTTTCTAAATCCTATCAGGAATATCTTACCCGAAAAGCGGTGGCGCATTTTGGTATGAATATCTTTAACGACGGACTAAAACAAACGCTCCGGCTTTCGTTTCAGGAGTTTGAAGAAAACAGAAGCGGCACGACCTTGTCGATATTGCAGAAAGTAAAAACAGATACGGAACGTTTTACCAATTCGTTTATCAATATTCTTTTTTCCTCACTGATTTCCATTGGCTTTTTACTTTGGTACAGTATCAACAAAAACTGGATGTTGATTCCTGTCTTTCTGATCGGAGTACTTGTACTCGGCTCGCTTACAGGCCTTTTGTCAAAAAAGATAAAAAGCATTCAGCGGAATATTAATAAACAGACCAATGCACAAGCGGGTATTATTACAGAAAGTTTGCGCAATATTGAGCTTGTAAAAAGTCTGGGACTAACATTTTCGGAGATCAGAAGATTGAACAAACAAACGCTGGAAATTTTTCAGCTGGAAATGTTTAAGGCGCGAAAAGTCGGGATGTTAACATTTCTGCAAGGCGTCACCCTGAATCTTTTAAAGCAATCCATTCTGTTCATTTTACTCTGGCTGATTTTCAGAAAGATACTTACCACTGGCGAGCTGATTGCGATGCAGTTTATTTCAACAGCTATTTTCAGCCCTTTACAGGATCTTGGAAATTTGATATTACAATTCAGGGAAGTGGATGCTTCGGTCAAGGTTTTTGACCAACTGATGCATAAACCTATCGAACAAAGACCTGAAAATTCCGTGGAAGTCGGGCCGTTGACAAGCCTTCAATTTGATCAGGTGATATTTCGTCACCAATCAGCCAGCTACAATGCTATTGATGACATTTCTTTTAGCGTAAAATCGGGTCAGACAATTGCTTTTGTTGGGCCCTCAGGTTCTGGAAAGTCTACGTTGGTGAAACTTTTGATCGGCCTTTACTTACCTGTTGAGGGACATATTTATTTCAACGAAGATGATTCTTCAACCATTCTTTACAATCCTTTAAGAAGACAAATCGGGTTTGTAACGCAGGATACGCAGTTATTTGCAGGAACAATTCGGGAAAATCTTCTTTATGCCAAACCTTCGGCCACGGATATTGAAATTAACCAGGCGCTTGAAAAAGCTTCCGCTACTGCCTTAATAGCCAAAGCTTCCAACGGTGTGCTGACCATGCTGGGAGAAAATGGCATGAAACTTTCAGGTGGTGAAAAACAGAGAATTTCGATTGCCAGGGCGCTTTTAAGAAAGCCTAGACTGCTGATTTTTGACGAAGCAACATCTGCACTCGACTCATTGACCGAACAGGATATTACCCAAACAATCAGGGATATTTCAACCGACCGGCAACAGATGACGATTTTAATTGCGCACAGACTTTCTACAATTCTTCATGCGGATGTAATTTATGTGCTGGAAAAAGGAAAGATTGTTGAGACAGGTTCGCACGAGGATTTGCTCAATAAAAAGGGATTATACTTTGCGATGTGGAGACAGCAGATTGGCGAGAGGCGGTTTGAGAGATGATGGTTTAAGTATACACCACCTATTTGTCATCATAATGACCCCAGGTAGATAAAACGACAACATTTACTGCTGATTCATGTATACGATATATTAATCTATGTTCCTGAGATAATCTTCTGGACCAAGTTGGCAATTCATAGCATCTCAATAATCAGGTTTACCGGTACCAGTTTCCGGATGATCAACAAGCTCTTCCAATAAAGCAACCAATTTTTTATATAAGGGCTTATTTCCCGACCGTTTAATTCGCTGAATATCTTTTAAAGACTGATCGGTAAATTGAAGTTGGTAACTTATAAATTATCCAACATAGAGTGAAGTTCTTTCTTCCCTTTTACCGTCATAATTCTACCCGCTTTTATATCTTCTTCCGCAGCCTGGATATTTGCCACGAACTCCTCATCGTCATGTGATTTTGAACTCTCATCCTGAAATGGGATTTCAAGCGCAAGAAGAAAAGCCTTTAATGCTTTTAACTTCCCTCCTTTTGTAGTTATGACTATTGTTTCCATACTCTAAATATCTCTGATGATTTTAAAATTAGATTAACTTTTAAAATTACACGGTACCGAACATTTATAAATATAATTGATTTTGTTCTCTCGTAATATGTAAATGACCAAATTCAATACAAAAAAGACAATTTTTCAGAACACTCTTTGTTACAAATCAATACAAATCTGTGAAATCAATTTTCTATTTCTCCTCCCTCGTTTTATGCTCACTCCCAATAGAAAAGTCGGAAGTTGCCGCATAAGCACCTCCCGACTTTTTGTTTTTGTCTATTATTTCACCTTACGAAGGTTTTGACAAATCAAGGAGCCTGCACAGTATAAGCCAGATAAGTGCCATACACAGGAATATTGTCTACGATGGCATAAGCGCGGTAATAATAAAAAGTAGACCCGGAATTAGGTATGGTCCCAGTGAAGGTATTTACTCCCTTCGTGATCGGAGAGGTAAATTTGATCTTGTTATCTGCAACAGTCGGTTGTATGTTATGATCGCCCAATCCGCGAGGATAAGCCGTGTAAACGATGCCGTATTCAGTAACAGGTTTGTCGCCCAATGCGTCAATTTGCACCTGATAACCTGAACCACCAAAAGATTTTAATGTGGTAAGTCCAAATACACCAGGCTCAATGTTGTGGTCTGTACAGGATGATAAAAAAACTAATGTTGAAAAAAATAGTGCTGTTGTTACTGTTCGGATTTTTTGAAACATAAAATTTGAAATTTGTAAGAGGGAATTGAAAAATTGATTAACTAATAGATTTTAAGGATAATACTTCTCACGGCATAGGTAAATTCAGGTTTAAAAGTGAATAAAATCAGACTTGACGGCAAACAAATAATTCTTTATCTGCCATCTTTTAGGACGACATTTTATCAGAAAAGTTACAATTACGTAATTTAATTGTGGTTACAAAAAAATTACTCATTATTAATTATTTTTTTTACTCATTTCGAATCTATACCACTTGTTTTCGATTCTCGTCCGTGTCTTTAAGACCTCATATTTAGTTAAGAATCAGCCAGGTATTTTTTTGTTTTAATTTAAAATAAAAAAGCTGATTACAGCCAGGTGTAACCGGCAGCAATCAGCTTGAAGTTTTAAGATCTAGCCTCAAAGAAATAGTTCCCTTACTATTTCACCTCAATTTTCAACAGCTCTTTCCCTGCAATATCTTCCCAACGGTAGAGGTGAAACGTTTTATTATCACTCATAGCTACAAAAAGTCCATTCCTGAAATTTTTGTTTAATGGAATCGATACCATTTCAGAACCGTCACTATGATTTGCTTTTACTTTTATGGTTTTAAAGAGCTTTTGCATCCCTGTACTATCCAGATTTGGCTGACGGTCAAAAATCTTGAACTGATTTGCTCCCTGATCGGAAACCAAAATATACCCTGTGGTATCCGTAAGCTTATAAATTGATATTCCTTCGTGGTCTTCTGTAAAACCGGTGGTGGCAAAAAGTGCCAGTTCTTTATTTCCTTTTTCAGGATCGGCATAATATTTCCTGACGCCTTTTCCTTCATCTGAATAATATACAAAACCAAGCTGATCATCCACCGCAATCGATTCTATTTCTTTCAAACCGCTGTAAGTACCGAATTTACGGACCAGCGTTGCATTGACTTTTCCACTGCCGTTGTCTTCCAAAAGATATTGCCAAAGGTAACTCCCGCTTGTTGGACCGGTTTTTCTCCCAACGATCGCGTAGATTTTTCCGGACTTGTTTTTATAAAGGCCAATGCCCATTAAATCACGTTCTCCTGCTTTCGTTTGGCCAACAAAAACATCAAGACCTCCCCCATCCACGGGTTTCATATCAGGCAGGGAAAAAATCCTGAGCTTGTGTGTAAACCGCTCTGTAACCACCGCGATATCTGTTAATTTCCCTCCCAGCATCAGGCCGTATTCTACGTCAACATTGTTTGGACGCTGAAGACCCTGAACAACTTTTTCTTTTTGAACTTTCCCTTCAAGATCAAAAACATATAAGCCTCCGTTCTGATCCTTATCCGTTCCAAGAATCAGGCTTTGGGCAGGATCCTGCGGGTTTATCCAAACGGCAGGATCATCCGAATCGTGAGCGACGGTGTCAGTTACAAACAAAGGTTCAACAACAGATATCTCGTTTTCTTTTGAAACAGGCGTTTCAGACATTTGTTTTTTTTCCTGACAACCGCATAAAAGCAACGTCAGGATGGCAATAGGGCAGATCAGATTTTTCACAACAATAAATTGGTAAATCATTAAAAAACTCCCGGAAATGGTTTCAATTCCGGGAGATAAAATTTACTTGGTACCCAACGCACCGATGTAATTTGCTGGTGCAGGAGATTTGTAGGTAATACCGTTTACGACAATGCCGTTTGCAAAAAGACGGGTAAAATCGGTTTTTCCTTTTGTAAGCGCAGGTGATCCGGTTTGCAAATGAAAGTCCCAGGCGTTATCATACGTAGCATTCGCAGTAGCCGTGGACAACGCATAATTGACAAACTTCGGATCATTTTCACCTGCTTTGGCAGAAATAATATCATTAGTACCTTTTACAATTTCGGTTGAAGGCTGGAACTGACTTGTTGTAGTCTGATCATACCCGTAATAGAAAGTATTGCTGATAACCGATCTTGCATCCTCAGGATTTCCCGGATCTCTTTTAATTCCATAGCGGTCATTAGCCAGAAGATTGTTGTACAGATCCACACGAACTGCTTTTTCAAGCCAAACCGATCCGCCTTTTGTGGTTGGTCTTCTCCATCCTGCATTGATAATCGTATTGTTATACCCTACGATATACGCTTGCGGAGTGCGGTCACCCGTGCTGGATAATTTAAGTGCATTTGTATTAGGACTGTAAACAACATTAAAAGCAATATCAGCCTGAACACCTGATTTGATATTAATGGCATCACCGCCGGAAACACCTGTTGTGTAAAAATAATTGTTGGCGATAATAACCTGGCCGCCTTCAATATAAAAACCATCCTCGTTAAAATTACGGATCGTGCTGCCCGTAACAACCAGTTTTCCTTTCACGTTCGGGTAGTAAAGCACAGGAACATGCTGGCCGGCCATTGCTTTGTACAAGCCTGCTTTCACCGATGGCGACTCTTCTGTCGTCACCGCACCACCGTATTCAAGGATGGTATTGCTTAAAACCAATTCTGCGGATTCGGGACCGGCAATAAGCCCGCCCCAAAGATTTCCGTAAAGATTTTTGGCTGTTTTCCAGCTATCGGGTACGGTGAATTTCACAGGTGCCGCAGCTGTTCCCAAACTGTACAAATTCCCTAAGATCACAACTTCCGGTTTGACAACAGAATCACTAAAAAGAACGGTGACACCTTCTTCAATTGTAAGCGATTTGCCTTTCGGAATCTGGATATGGCCGGTAATTTTGTAGGTTCCTCCTTTGGTCCACACACCGGAAACTTCACCTGCAACGGATTCCTGCACTACCGGTACATCAATTACTGGTGCAGTATCCTCACTGTCGTCCGTACAAGATGCGAGCGCTAACATAGCCAGTGCGCAAGAAATAAATAGATTTTTCATTTGAATTCGAGATTGATAAGTAATTTTTATAAAAAGTTTTAGAATTTGAATCGTAAGCCGATCAGGTAAGACCGTTGGTAATAATCACGGCGCATCAACGTTGTTTTCTGGCTGTTTTGATCAGCAACATCTTTATTAGCTGCGCTGAAATTCTTCATAAATACTTCCATCGGCGTATTAAGAAGGTTGTTCGCTTTGACAAAAAGTCCCAGTCCGTTTTTAAGTGTTTTTTCAAAAGATGCATCCAGCTGGATAAATCCTTTTTGCCACAAATCATTGTCCAAAAACTGGGAAACTGTATTGATCCGCTCGCCTGTAAAACCACCTGCCAACTGGGCATCAATTCCTTTTTTCGCGTTTTTGAATAAGAGAGAAAGATTGGCTACGTGAGCGGATTGCCCGTAAAGCGGTCTTGACTGCTCGACGCTAATGGTTTCAAGATCCCCACTTTCATTACGGATTCGTTTGGATTTTGGCGTGGTGATTTCTGAATGGGTATAGGTATAATTTGCCTTTACACCAAACATTTTGATATACTTGATAAAATCCAGTTCAAGTCCGTAGTTGTTTGCATTTCCAAAATTTCCCGGAGAATAAAATATATCCTGACCTCGTATTGCATCTTTTTGTAAGGTATACTCAATTGGATTTTTGATATGTTTGTAAAAAAGACCCACCATAAATTGCTCGGAAGGTTTGGAAAAAAGTTCATACCGAAGGTCAATATTATCAGCAATTGCTCTTTTCAAATCCGCATTTCCACGTTCCTGATATTCCTCGTTTACGATACGATAAGGAACAATTTCAAAAAAACCGGGTCTGTTGAGTGAGCGAAAATAAGAAGCGCGTAGATTGACATTACCGTCTGTTTTATATTTCAAATGCAAACTTGGTAAAATATCTGTATACACCTGGCTCCCTTCCGGCCTTTCCTCACCAATTGGAAATTTCATGGAATAACCCTGATCGGTGGCCTCTACACGCACGCCTCCGAGTACTTCAAGCATCGCAGATTCTGCTTTCAATTGTAGATAACCTGCTTTAATCTGTTCCGATGCATCATAGTTGAGTGCCGTGGCGACAGAGCCACGGGGATTCTGAATTGTAAAATCAATCTCGGAATACTTGTTAAAATCAACTCCGTATTCAGCAAAAAGATTAGTTGGCCGTAACTGATAATTATTATAAAAATTGGTTCGCTTTTTATCCCTGAAAAGTCCGCCTGCCATCCATTCCAGATCGGTCGACCCGACGGTATGTTTGTAAGTAACATTCAGATAAGCAGCAAGATCACGGTCGCTGTTATGTTCCCATCGTACCGTTGCATCGTCTACGGTTGTTGGTTTATCTACAAAATTCTTGCGAACTCCCGCCAGCGGAATCGTTACATTATCGGGAACTTCATTAGTTGCCTTGGAATATACAGCCGACCAATTTACTCCCCAATGTTCGTCCAGCTGATGTTTACCCTGCAATGTGCTATTGAAAATTTTCTGGCGGGTTAAGCGCGAACGGGTTGAATATCCCAGCGTAGCATTTCCCAGCACCGGATCATAACCGCCAATCGTCAGCTGGGTTGATTTCACATCTCTTACCTGGACATTGGTCAGGCTCATGAGGGCATTATAAAACTGGATTTTATTCCGGTCATTAATACGAAAATCCAGTTTGGAATGAAGACCATAGCGTGTCTGCTGCTCGGAATATTGCCTTTCATTTCTTTTAGTAAGCGTCTCGCCTCTAAGTGTGTCTACCGTTTCTGAATCAAAGAAAAGGCTATTGCTTCCACGGAATGTATTTTGATAACTTCCTGCTAAAAGCACACCAAGTTTCCTGTCAAAATAACGATTTCCAATGGCCAGACTTCCCAGCAAATTCGGAAGCGGCGACTTGGAACTGTATTGTAGTGGTGCTTTGGAAAAATCGGAAGGAGTAGCATTGTACTGACTTCCGTTTTTTTCATAAGGTGATTTGGTCTGAACATTTTTATAATCGTAACTCTTGAAATCACGCTGCATAAAAAGCTCGTTATAACCACTTGAAATATTGGCCGATAACATAAACCGGTCCGGTGCATCTTTCATAACCAGGTTTACGGCTCCACCAATGGCGTCTGCCTCCATCGACGGTGTCAGCGCTTTGTATACTTCGAGGCGATCCAGCAAATCCGATGGAAAAATGTCAAGAGGGACATACCGGTATTTATTGTCCGGACTCGGAATTTTCACCCCGTTTACCAGCGTATAGTTATATCTTTTATCCATCCCGCGTAAAATCGCATATTGCCCGTCGCCGTTGCTGTTACGCTCGATGGAAATACCCGACATTCTTTGAATAACGTTAGCAACAGTAAGATCAGGCGAAATCTGGATCGTTTTGGCTGAGACAATATTCATGACCTGGCTCGCACTGCGTTCCATAGATCTGGCGGCCTGATCCGTCGTGTTGTCTTTTTTACCAATCACGGCCACTTCATTAAGCATCAGATTGGCGGCAGGTTCCAGGAAAATGTCCAGTTGAAGTTGTCCTGACTTTGAGATTTCAAAATCCTTGATGATAGTCTGATAAGAAAGATGGCGTACAACCAGCTTGTAATTTCCCTCGGAAATGTTTGCGATTGAAAAACTTCCGTCCAGCCCTGATACATCCTGAAAACTTGTCCCTTCAATCATCACAACGACGCCAAGCGCTGGCTGCCCGGTTGCTGCTTCAAGCAGTTTTCCTTTTAAAGTTCCGGCAGATGCAGATATTGAAATCAGCAAAAAGGCTATTATAAAATAAAATCTGTAAACCATGTTTTCCATTCGCAAGCGTTAAAGGATCAAAGCAACTATTTGCTTTCTCCGATGATGATACGAAGGTGTGCAAACAAATTGCAGCGATCCAAATAAGGCGCGTTACAAAAAGGAAACAGCCGGATTTATAGCGTTACAAGAAAGAAACAAAGATGAATATATCAATTTAAAATACTGATTTAAAGCAAATTAAGAAGTAAAAAAAAGCCATTAAGCTTCTGTTAAGTTACTATTATCTAAATGTTAAGAAGTTAAATTGTCTGAATAAAGGCTGAAAGATTTTCGCCTGCTGCAAGATTGAGTTTCTTTCTGAGACGGTGACGCATAACTCTGAGGCTATCCTGGGAAACGCCCAGTAAGGTGGAAATATCCGAAGGCGTCATATTCATTTTGATCAGGGCTATCAGCCTCAAATCATTTGACGTGAGCGCATCGCATTGTTGTTGAAGTCTGTCAAAAAATGACTGGTGAACCTGCTCAAAAATCCCTCTGAATTCTTCCCAGTGCTGATCGTCACTAAGCCCTTCACTGATTTGCAGCGATAGTTGTTTGATCTGTTTTTTCTGATCCCTTTTTTCTTCTTTCACCATCGCTTCCAGCTGCGACTGCAAGTCTTCCAGCAGTTTATTTTTGCGGATTACGTGCAGGGTATAGCTGGTGAGTTCCTTGGTTTTTATTTCGAGCTGCTGTGTAAGGTTTTCTTCCAAAAGCCTTTTATTTTCAAGTTCAGCTTCCATCAACTGAGCCTGAGCCTGAAAAACCTGGCTATTCTGTGCATGTAGTTTTTGTTCGTTTTTAATTTTCAGACGCTGTCTGCTGATAATCAAACCTGTTATTAAAAGAACCAGAACAATGACAACTCCTGCCGAAATATTGACCAAAAGATCTGTCTGCCTTGCATGTACCAGACTTTCTATTTCGTTGTCTTTTTTTTCAATTTCATACAAGGTCTGAAGCAAAGCAAGTTGTTTGTTGCTTTCCTGAGAATATATATCGTTCAGGTACTGACGGGACTGGGCGAGATAATAAAAGGCGCTGTCGTTTTTGTTTAAAAAATTATACGCTTTGGCAACGTCATTACTGGCGCTTGAAAGTTGATAATATTCTCCCTTTTTCATTGCCAGATCAAGCGCTTGCAAACTTAGTGCTAACCCTTGGCGATACTTGCCGGTTTTACGTAAAACATCTCCCAAATTATTAAGAATTTCGATTTGAGCAATCTCATTTCCACTGCGTGTATTGAGAAGATAAGCCTTGTTGAAATAAACATAGGCAGAATCATATTTTTCTTTATCCTCATAAATGCTGCCAATATTTTCATAGATCTTCGCAATTCCCCGCTCCTCTTTTATTGTCGTATATGCCGACAATGCCTTATTTTGAAAATAAAAAGCGCTATCGTAAAGCTGCTTTTTTTCATACAGATATCCTATATGGCCGTAGACAAGAGCCATACCAGATGTCAATTTAAGCTGTTTATAGTGGCTTAAAGCTTCGTTATATTGTTTCCTGGCCTGAGCCGGTTGTCTGCTCCGGTAATACAGCTCCCCCAAAAGCACAAGATTTTCTGCCAGCGGTTTTTTATCAGGATGATTTCGGTAAATTTTATCTGCCCGAAGAAGATAATCCAGTGCCTGCGGATAATGCCCGGAAACAAATAGCAATTCTCCTATTTGCTTTAAATATCCGGCGGACGAAAGCTCGTTATTGGCAGCAACGGCTTTATTGTACTTTTCTTTCAGTACCAAAAGCAGTGAATCCGGCCTTGAAAAACTGGTATTTGTCTTTAATACGCTGTAATCCAGTGGAGCATAAAACTCCGGAGTCTGCGCGTTGCATACCCTTGTCAAAACAAGAAAGAACAGACAAAAAGTTAAAAGGCAGTTTTTGGGTTTATTTTCTATTTCCAAATAATTCATTGTATAGCACTGAGTAAATCGCAAGGCAAGTTACGACCAGATCTCCGTTTTTCTAATACGGTACTACGGGCAATTGCGCTTGCGCAGTGGAGGCATGCATCTGAACCATTTCAACAGGTACTTTTTGCTTGATCTGCTAGTTTAAATTATTGTTAAATTCCTATTTGTCGTTTAAAATGAAAGCTCACTATTGATGTTTTAAAAGAATTCAGAGGCACTATGTTATTTAAAATAATACTAACTTACGCCGTAATCTCATTCATTCTATTATTGGAACCATCTTGAATGGAACGCTGGCCGACCAGTTCGCAGATCGCTAAGAACTGCCTTTTTCCATGAATTAATAGAATGAACGTTATGCAAATAACAGGTTTCGCCTGTATAGATTGGTCTAGGACCACAGGAACGTACCAGCTAATAGCGCCCGGTTTCTGTTGCAGATTACAGGCGGCCGATATACTGGCCGCCATTTTTTTTGTTTGATCTTTAACTTTTCCGGTAATCTTGTGATTATGAGTCATTCTATTTCCCCGGCAGACTTCTCGACAAGGTAAACCTGACATGTTCTCTCCCTTTGAAAGGAAGCTTTGAAAACCAGCACATTAATTTATGTCTTGTTATTCTCAAACCAGCTTATAATTTCCGGATATAAATCAGCTACAACCTGCCCCTTTTTCCTTTTTTTGTAAAGTGCCACCACAAATTGATCAAACTCGGCAAATTTTAAAAATCCCCGCGAATTAACCATCATATTTTCCGTTTTTTTGATTAGCTTATCCTGTTCTTTTTCAGGCAAATAATCTATGTAACGCACACAAACAAGCGCCCAGTTCATATATTCATTGAAGGACGAAAAGGCATCATTATAATATTTAGCCGGTTTTTGCGAATCGTTCCATCTACCCAAATTCTCAAAAGCCTTTTGAATCCTGTTGGCATATTGCGGCTTTTCACTTTCAGGATTGATAAAGGCATGATTAAGTTCAGTGAACACAATATTACCATCCACTACCAATAAAGCCTCTTTCGAATATGATTCGGATTGCTCTTTGCCCCGAAAAGGAAAATTCACATGCGCCTGGGCTTCTTTAAAATTATCATAATCAAACCAGGTTGCTGATTGATTACCTGCAACGAGGGGTGAAAATATGATTTTAAAAGAATCGTATCGGGTCGATGGGAAATTAATTTTGAGCCATTTTTGCATTTCCGGTACGCCAATAGAATCTCTGTAATTCTTTATGAGTCCATTATAATATGCCTGGTGAACTGTGTAGAAATCGGAAAATCTTGTTTTCTCTGCAAACTCATGCAGTTTTGGTATCATGTAGGCGATATTATTTGTTTGCGAAAAACCTATTCTATCATAAACCGTACTTTGCAATATATGCCCGTCTTTAAATTCGAATGCGTAGGCATCCATTTTTATCGCGGAATAATTTTCTGAATTTTCGAGTGCCAAATTAACCTCCATCACTACGGGTTCATTTGAGAATTTGTCAAACCAGTGAAGCACGTCGGCATAATAAGGGGTATTTTTCATTGCCATTCCATTATCCTTCTTCCCTTCCTTTGTGAGAGCTATCACAACATTCATAAGTTCGTATACCTGCGGGATCTCTACAAATGTTTTGCCTTTATGTACTTTTTTATACGAATCCGAAAACCTTGCACGTGGTAGATCCAAACTTCCCTTGATTGCGGTGAAAGCACTATCTTTTCCATTGATCAAAACTACAAACGAATGATAGTCTCCGGGTTTTACGTTAAACTGAATAGAATCTATATCGGTAATAAAAGTGACAAACCTGCCTTCCATCGGAACATAAGCATCATATACATCCGGCCTGACCGAAGCATCCAGATTCCATCCTCCCTTTCTTAATTTGTCTCCTACCCTGATATCAACAATTTTACCTGATGCTTTTACAATTTTGTTCCCTTGGGAATAGGATTTAGCTACATTCAAAAGCAAGATAAATGCTGCCATTATGCAGCTAAATGTCTTCATCGTCATATTAAATATAAGTTTTATTTAAAAGACTGTCGACAAGTAAATTTAATCATTCCTGATGTTTCGTGGCTCGTGTTTTATATCATGAATTCAAAAAAAGCCCGTTTTCAAAACAATCTGACCAGCCACATTCTTACTTTGTTCAGGTATATAAGTCAACTGTGCAGCCGAAGAATCTCTTAGAAGTTTTCTTTTAAAAGCTGCATGAATCTCACCGGCTGGTATTTTAATAAGTTCTGAATAAAAGCGTCTATACGTTTTCCCCTTCTGGTCGTGAATGTAAAGATCTAATCTGAGGCCATAGTTTGCATTAGACAGACCGTCGACGCGGATGAAAATCGAATCCTTTTTCTCTTTCTTTGACAAAATTTTGAAACTATTGCGGCTATCAAGTTTATTAATAAAATGTTCGTCATAATCCGGCTGCAAAATTAAATAAATGACTCCGCCTGCAAACAGCAAGGCGGTAACCGCGGCATAAACCCATTCTTTTTTTTTAATCCACTTCATCATCAAAACAGGTAAAAACTTTAAAACGAGTCACAATAATAGTAATACTACTACAAAGTTAAACAAGCATAACTCACTATGAAGGAGTTAACAGAATGATAATATACATCGACTCTTTCTGTAAAATTTACCGAATTGAAACAAACTTATGCAGGATCAGTTTTCGAAATGTATGCGGCTGAGCTTTGGACTGCCATCGGGAAGAAGTTTGCAACAATCAATCTATATCTTGGAATGCTTGCGGGCAGATAACAGCTCGTTTACTACCTGACTTAATATAACAACATATTATTAATGTTTACTTAACAGAGGGTTGCCAACAAAAGTGTAATCCGTTAAAGTGGCAAGAAATGCAATTATCGCCTCTTTTTCCTCTTTCGTTAATTTCATACCCGTTTTCGGAAGTAAAGGATCAAGTGTCGGTGAATGCCGGATATTTTCAGAATAGTTGTCGATTACATTTTGTAAAGTGGCAAAGCGGCCGTCATGCATATAAGGAGCGGTTAATAACAGATTTCTCAACGAAGGGGTTTTAAAACTTCCCAGATCAGAAAGATCATAACTGATCCGGTATCTGCCCTGGTAAATTCCTTCGTGATCGGTGTTACTAAAATCTATGTCAATACCATTGTTATGATAGCTGTAATCTGTAAAAAGTTCACCTGCGTGACATCCCTGGCACTTTGTTCGAACGAGCTCCATACCTTTTAATTCAAGCGAACTCAGGTTTGCACCGGGTTTCCTCAATTTATATTGATCATATTTCGAACTGCCAGAAATCAGCGTTTTTTCAAATTGTGCCAATGCTTTGACGATATTCTGCGGTTTGATTTCTTCATTGAATACTGTTTTGAAACTTTGAACATACATTGGAACGGCATTAAGCTCGGTAACTAGCTGGATTAAATCCTGGCCCATTTCGTCGTGTGCCGTTAACGGACCAAACGCCTGTGATTCAAGATTGGAAGATCCTCCATCCCAGAAAAAACCATGATCCGCCCAGGCCAGATTGAAAAGAGCTGGTGTGTGCCTGAGAAGACTGGTACCGGAAGCTCCGGCGCTGGTTAATGCAACGCCGTCACTAAAAGCTTTGGATTGCAAATGACAGCTTGCGCAGGAAATATTATTGTTAGCCGAGAGTCTTGTATCAAAAAACAATTCCCTTCCCAACGCTACACCGCCTGATGTTACAGGGTTTTCTGTGTCGGCAGCAGGCGGTGGAAAGTGCTCCGGAACCTCCAGGTGATACACCTGAGGCTCCGAAACATTTTCATTCTTGCTGCACGCTGGCAGGACATTTATTAAAATCCCTGCCAGAATGATTGCTTTGAATTGATTCATTTATTTTGTGGCCGAGCCGAGCGTAACAGCTTTGGTTGCCATATTTCCGGCAACCGCAGACATTAAAGTTGCACTGGCCGCATTGATCTTTGGATTTTTGACAAGATCAACCCCATCAAATATTTTTGTGACATCCACATTAAGAATCACCGGTTTTGATAAATCAACACTGGAAGTAAATTCAACAGATACCGTTTTAAAATTGGCGTTCAATCCCGTTTCTGATGAAAACGTGGCGGTATCTGTCCCTTGCTTTACTGTTCCTGCAATGGATGAGAAAATGTAACTTGTATGCCACATCCAGGCAATGCTGCTCATACCGCTGGCAATCGAAAGCTCGCCCGCCTGTAAGCTCAGATTATCATTGTATTTAGGATCCACGCCAATTGAAAATGTGATTTTTTTGTAATCACCAGCCGGAATATCATTAAGCGTGATGGATTCGCGCTTGTTGGCCGGATAGATCATATTATTATCATTAACCGTTCCGGTAAGATCCATATCCCCGACTTCTTCCATCAGATAGTAAGAATTTGGCACTTTATATTCCACACCTTTCGAGTCGGTAAGCGAAATATTGCTCACCCAATACCTGAGTTTTGTAAAATTATAAACCTGAGTACCGATTGTAAAATCTTTGTTCAGGGCAAAATCCGAACTGCCTGCACGTGCATCGAAAGTAATCGTGGTCTTTTGAGAAGCAACCGGCGTCACCGATTCAGAAGAATCATCATCATTTGAACAAGAAGAAAACAAGGCCGCAGCCGCTAGTAAAATCAGAATATGTTTCATAGAATTTGTTAGTAATTGAAAGCCGGAAAACGACAAAAAAAGACATAGTTTTTCCAGGCATTCATGAAATGCTTTTTTTGATATTGATAAATTAAACAGAGAATTAGAAGTCCGAGATGGCCTGTAAAAACCTCGGCGGACGAATGATTTGACCTAAAAAGGCCATGTAATGTGCTAATGTATAAGTAAAATAAACCGGTTTTTTTCGGATAAATAACTTCTCAGCAAATGTGAATGAGAAAACCGGAACACAGAATAACTGGGCAAGAGGCATGTTTTCTACCCGTTCCGTTGTTTCCTTGTCCTTCTTTTCCTGCTGTTTTTTCAACAATTTGGCCAGATAGCATTTTCCGTTGCACAATAGTGCAGGGCGGTTTCGGTTTTCGCAAAGAACCTTGGCAATATACGTTCTGTTGACATGGAAATAGGCAACCGTTCCCCACGGACTAAGTGTGGGTAGCATAATAGAACATAATACTATATAAGCAATAACGGAACGCATGACCGGGAATCAAATTCTGGTTATTTGGAAACTGAATTTATCTTATCAATCCTGAACATATTTTTGTAATTATTGGCGACCTCGGCTGAAAATATAAAGTCAAACATTATGCTCGGATGTTTCTCAATGCTGAGCGGCACAGGCCCGTCAAAAACTTTTTTCACATCGGCGATAATGCCAATTTCGGGAATTGTATCTTTTCCAACCACTGCTTTATTGCCAGCGAAGTCCAGTTTTATGGTTTTGATATTATTAACCGTTTTGCTGTCGTAACCTCCAAAAAAACCGATATGATAATAAAACTTACCATTTGCAGAAGTAGACTGCGAAGAATATCCTTCAAATTTCAGAAAAATATAACCCGAACTCCACGCCCAGTACATGCCATCGCCAGCCATATCTCCGGATGGATCCAGTGCTCCTCCCCGCTTCTCAATTCCCGAAACACTTCTGAGACTATCCACACCCAGAATATATTCCACGCCGGTGTAACTGCCTTTTGGGATACGGTTCAGGGTGATGGTCCGGGAAAGAGAATCCTGCTCCACTACTCTGAAATAACTGGAATCCTGTGGAATAATATACTGCGTTCCATCGGCGCGAAGGAGCTTGATGTTGGTTACGAAATAATTGAATTTTGTAACCGTAAAATCTTCTCCGACACTATTTTTGTACACAGCGTCATTCAGTACCAGATCCTGATTACCAACAACATTATCAAATTTCAAACGCAATTTCCCATCACCTTCTACCTGAACCGGTTCAGGCTCTGTGGACTCCTTATCATCATTACATGCGGCCAAAATGCACAAGGAAAAAGTGGCCAGACTAAGGATATAAATAAGTTTTTTCATAAAATTAAAATAAGAATCCCACCTGAATAAGTGCACGTGAACGCGCCTGTACAAAACCGGTTGAAAGATTTTGACTTAAAGGTTTTTGTGCGCTTAACCCAATTGTCCAACGATTTGCAAAAAGTGTCAGCCCAACGGTCCCGCTCAACAAGGTCCCTCCTGTTTCCAATACCTTTTTTCCATCACGTACACCAAGCTCTGATTTTTCAGCATACACACCCACATTGGGTGTCAGCGAATAAGACCCAACTTTGAAGGAGCGATACAAATCCGCCGTTCCGTAAAGCTGGTTACCAAAACGGTAATGGTCAGAATTTGTGGTGTTAAACTTCCGGGAAACGTTCATGGCAAGTCCCCATTGATCTTTATTGATGGTATAAAAAGCATTCAAAATATAATCGGTAGTACCCGTTCCTGATTGGAAATTGGCGTTTGCTACATCCGTGACATTGTTTTCATCGTAACGAAAACGTCCTGTTGGTAGTTTGATTCCGCCGCCCACCATCAGTGTGTGATTGAAAGCCGAACTTTTTTCTTTGTCCATCAATGTGTTGATGACATTGTAGTTGACAAGGATGGTTGCATCACTAAGGCCATTTTGTTTTTTGGTATCCGAAGTAGTAACCTGCTGGGCAAAACGATACGGAAGAAATGCCATTACCTGCACTCTTTTTATTGGAAAAAAACGTGCGTAAACCTCCGTAACATTAAAGGTTTCTTCGGTTCTGAGTACGTGGCTGTCCGGATGTGTGACAAAATTCATGCGGTTGTAGCGTATACCCAGCAGCGATTTGTTCGACTGGGGCATCAAACCAAAATAAGCGCCGCTGTTTGAGCAGCCGCAGGCATCGCAGGCAAAAGTCGCCGGCGACCATAATAAAAGAATATAAAGGGCAATATATCTGGTTTTCATAAATCTGTTTTTATAATGCAGTACCAACTCCGGGATCGGAAAATCGTTTATCAGCAATAAACTGCTCATCGTTCAGGGTTTTCAAAAAGGCAATGATTGAAAGTTTTTCCTGCGCCGTTAATCGAATGCCACGTTTTTGACCCGCTACCATCAGTACCGGATCCAGTGTCGGTGACACATACATACTATCTGTTTTGCTGCTGTTCTGATCATTGGCATAATGATCAAGTACTTCCGACAATGCGTGGAAACGTCCGTCATGCATATAGGGAGCAGTCAGCGCGACATTTCTCAAACTTGGCACTTTGAATTTCATCCGGTCGCCTTCGTCAAGTGTGATGGCGTACCTTCCCTGATCATTGATTTTGTTTGGGGTAATACCATTATTCCGAAAGCTGAAATCAGTAAATAATTCACCCCCATGACAGCTGCCGCACTTTTGTTTGAAAAGTACCAGGCCTTCTTTTTCCTGTGTAGTAATCGCCGAAGCATCGCCCAAAACATAATAATCATAACGCGAGGTAGCCGAAACCATCGAAAGCATAAACTGTGACAAGGCTTTCATCATTCGTTCGGTATTAATTTCTTCCGAACCAAAAGCAGCCTTGAACATCTTCGGATAGTTTACCGGAACAGCGGCACCTTTAACAGGCGTGTTTCTTAGTTTCTCCATCACATTACCAACCGTTTCTCCCATTTCAACCTTGTTCTGAATTGGCGCGGGCGGGACAAAATCAAGGTCATGAACGCCTCCGTCCCAAAAGAAAGATGTGCTCCATGCCAGGTTTTGAACTGCTGGCGCATTTCGAGTCCCCAACTGATCATCAACACCATGGCTGAGCTCATGCCCATGATGTGTAAAAGCGGCAGATTGCTGATGACAGGTACCACAGCCAATATCATTGGTCCGTGACAAAATTCCGTCGTAAAACAAAAAGCGCCCCAGCTCCACTCCTTCTACTGTAAGAGGATTTTTTGACATATCATAAACCGGATCTGGAAAATGTGATGGCTTCATCCAGTTGACAGGTTTAGGAATGCCTGTTTCAGGGTCAGGCGTTTCACTATCAGATTTACATCCGCTAACAATCATACCTGAAAAGAATATCAAAGCCAGACAAATTTTACGCATCAGGTTAAGATTTTCATTTAAATTAATCCGCATGAATATGATCCAAAGTGAACATATTGACATAATTATTAGCAATGTTTTGAGAAAAGTCTGTAAACATTACACCCGTATTTACCTTGATACTAACCTGGGTGAAACCGCTGAATATTTTCAATACATCTGCCAGTAGATGTACTTCCGGACTCAAATCTTTGGTCACCGACGCTTTTTTTCCTCCAAAATCAACTTTTACCGTTTTAAGATTATTGATTGTTTTTGCATTGCGGCCACCGAATCCACCGATATGATAATAAAACTTGCTATTTGCCGAAGTAGCGACTGACGAAATGCCTTCCAGTTTCAAGAAAATATAGCCCGGATTCCAGTCCCAGTACATCGCTTCATCATTGGTTGGGCCGCTACCGATATCCAGTATTCCTGTGCGCTGCGAGATGTCTGAAACACTTTTCAGACTATCCACACCGATAATAAATTGCACGCCGGTGTATTCTCCGGCAGGTACATTTTTTAAGGTTACCGTCTGAGATTCCGAATTGGATTCACGGATTAAAAAGTAGCTTGAATCTTTTGGAATGGTATAACTACTTCCATCCGCCAGTAAAAGTTTGATGTTTGAAACATAATAATTCAGTGTTGTTACCGAAAATGATTCACCCGCTGCATTCTGGTAGTTCCCGGAATTCAGGGCCAAATCACGGTCTCCTACTACATTATCAAACTCAATTCTCAGATCGCCTTTGCTGGTCGGGTCAATCACTACATCATCATTTGAGCAGGAAACCAGCACCAGAGAAGCACATAAAAAAGAAATTAAAATAGAAACGGACAAGTATTTGATTTTCATAATTTTAACAATAAAATATCAACAGAATATATTTAAAAAATCTTAGAAAACGGCCAGACAAACGTCCTGGCAGTTTTTCTCATTACAGTTTATCCTTATCCAATATGCAGCTGATTTATCTGCCTTTGAATGGGGTTTATGCAGGATGGTATTTTGATAAAATCCACCACTTTCATTTATTTCTTAGCCAAGGAATTAATCCAGCCGGCAATGACTAACACATCTTCTTTTGGAACATGTTTCATCGGAGTCATCGGTGGATAACCCGGCCAATTCGCAGGCTTGGGATTGTAAACCAGCTCCAGAATCTGTTCTTTGGTATACTTCTTTTTGGCAACTTCCATATAGGCTGGCCCAACCACACGTGTATCGGCTTTATGACAAGCCAGACAGGCATGTTTCTGCAACAGCTTTTCTATATTTTCAGGGATTTTAGCAGCGTGCGCGATATTTTGTCCACGACAAATTGATGCCGAAAACAAAAGCGCAGCAGCCACTACAAACAATTTGTTCATGGCGATATAAAAGAAAAGAAAGAATTTATTGATCAGCAAGTGCTGACTATCAGATCAAAAAATATCCTGAAAACCGGAATTTTGACCTTAACAGAAAGACACGTTTTGGATGGGAATTACCATTTTACAGGATTTTCGGAACCAATAGTTTATATAACCCGGAAAACATAGGCATCTCGGCGTTAAAACAGAATTTGAGTCCTGCTTGAACAAAGAAAAAAATTTCCTGAAAATGGTTTAAGCGAAAGTTGGCGGATGAAAAATATCCGGAGAGAGCTTTGAAATTTTTACTTGCAACAAGAAATTGTATGAGACCAGATTGGATTCCCGCAACTGACATGAAGGCATATCCAACTCATAACTTTTCAACTCCATCGGTTGAAAAAGCAGCTTGGACATATAGTCTCTTTCTGCCTGTTTCTTTTCCTGCTCTTCAAGCGCGGCCAGTTTTTTTGCCAGATAACATTTTCCGTCGCAATGCAGCTGCGGCCTGTTACGATTTACACAAAGATTTGCAACGATGTAATCACGACGAACTTCGAAATCCAGATACAACAACGGAATCACCCACACTTTTATAAGCATGAGGCTTAGCAAACCAAGAGCAATCCATTGTTTAAATTTGTCCACCGATAATGATCATCGTAATACATTGGCAAAGCTACGTAATGAATCAATACGGAAAATATTTTTTTGAAATTAATGGTGCTTTAAGCCATTCCGATTAAACCTGCGCTACCTGTCCGTTAGCTTTTTCCCGGCCAACAATTTCTTAAATAAGTACATATCAGTTTATAGTTTAAAATCGTTAAAATACTGACTACAAGTAAACTTATAAGCCAAAAGAGTGATTAAACGATCAAAAATTTATGAAAAAGCTACTTACTCTTTCTATTTTTTTCATATTAACAATTACCTCTTGCAGCAATGATAAAAACCTGGCGGAGCCTAAGAATGAAAGTGAAAGCGAAGAACTTTATACCACCAGGGAGTTCGAAGTTGACGGACCCACTTATATTGACTATATCAATTCAAAAGGAGTAACAGAATTTACCATGGGTGGTAATTTGATTGATAAAAAATGAAATAAGCCAACCGGAACATCCGGTTAACTTATCTATAAAATACGGATTACTGCAACTCTTAATTAAACGTTTGCCGAAATTCCAACGGCGAAATATTCGTTTTCTTTTTAAAAAGTTTGTTGAAGGATTGCGGATATTCAAAGCCTAGTTGATAGGCAATTTCAGCAACTGAAAGATTGGTTATCGTGAGGTATTCTTTTGCCTTTTCGATCAACTTTTCCTGAATATGTTGCTGTGCACTTTTTCCGGTAAGAGAACGCAGCAAATCACTTAAATAATGAGGCGAAATATGAAGTTGCTCCGCTATCGATTCCACACTGGGAACTCCATTTTCAATGCTTTTTTCCTTATCAAAATATTCACTCAAAAGCGTTTCCATTCTTGTCAGCACATCATGATTTACGGCTTTTCGGGTAATAAATTGCCTTTCATAAAAACGGTTGCTGTAATTTAATAACAGATCAATCTGGGAAAGAATAATATCCTGGGTATGCCGGTCGATATGCTGATATTCAGCCTGGATTTTCTCAAAAATTTCAACGATATTTTTCTCTTCCTTTTCTGAAAGATGCAGCGCTTCATTCACGGCATAAGAAAAAAACTTATAGTTTTTGATCGTGGTTGCAAGTGGATGTTTATACAGAAAATCGGGATGGAATAAGAGCGCGTATCCGGTGCCGGATTCCGAACCTAAAACTTCGTCATGAGGAGCATTTAGCGACTGAACCTGTTTTGGCGCAATAAAAGTCATTAATCCCTTATCATAATCGTAATACTGCTGACCATATTTTACTTTTCCAGTGATATCTCTCTTCAAGGAAATACAGTAAAAATTCATCCAAAAATGCTCCCATGCCTCGCTGTTAGTAAAACGCATATCCGCAACTCGCAATACCGTTACCAGCGGATGCAACGGTTCCGGTAAGGATACCAGGCGACAAAACTCAGATATGGAATTAATGTTATTCATTCGGATTTAGTTTTTTGATTATCCCAGGATCTGTTTTCTGATCTCTTTTCTGGATTCTTCACTTCCAATTTCCAACCGCCTTGCATACATCGCTTTCGCATCCTCTCCTGCAATATAGCGAATCTGATCTTTTCCATCTGTTGCGGCTTCGTAGACAACTTCTGCAATTTGTGCCGCCGTTGCGGCTGACTCCATCATCGCATCTGTCATGGCAAATAATTTGTCTTCCAGATCCTGATAAGCCGGGTGTAAACTCCGATCAAGCGACCGGTTTAAAAAATCTGTTGCGATACCGCCGGGAGCGACCGTTTTTATACCAATATTATGTAAACCCAGTTCAAACGACATACTTTCCGACCAGCCTTCAATCCCAAATTTGGTAGCATGATAAATGGAATGTAATGGAAATCCTAAAAGTCCACCCATAGAGGTAGTACTGATAAACAGACCACTTTTCTTTTCTCTGAAATGTGGAATATAAGCATGTGCGACGCGGATTACTCCGAGAAGATTGGTATTCACCTGTTTTAAAATCTGTTCATCGGTAAATGCCTCCAATGCACCCATCAAGCCATAACCAGCATTGTTAAACACCACATCGACGGTATGTAGAGAAATTGCTTTTGCTACTGTAATTTTAACCTGTTCGGGATCAGTTACATCCAGTGGCAACAATGTTACGTTTTCTAACCGGCCCAATTCTGTTTCCTTTTCAGGATTCCGCATGGTTGCGATTATATTCCAACCCTTTGACTGAAATAATTTAGCAGTAGCTTTGCCCAAACCTGTTGACGCACCCGTTATAAATATTGTCTTTTGCATTTTGCTTTATTTTAATTTTTACAATGCAAAATTCTGACAAACTCAGGTGAACCTTGTTTCCAAATCGGACTTAGTTGTGTCCGGATTGCGGGAAATATTTTATAACTGATATTGTCAAAACAGTTGTTGAAGAATTTTTCAACTTCCAAACAAGCCATCCAACCCTACAATTCAAGAAGATAAAGCCAGTATCTTTTCCCTAGTCTGGGTTCCAGTTCTTTGTATTTATAAAAACCGGCCGTTTCATAAATATGGCGCGCAGCGTCCATGAATTCCGAAGTATGCAAAGCAATCGTTTTTTCATTGGTCGTTCTGGCAAAATCAATACACATTTGGGTCAGCTGTCTGCCTATACCATTTCCTGCAAAATGCGTATGTACGCCCACCATTCTCAGGTAAGCCCAGTTTTCCTGAAAAATATCTGTTGGATTTCCGTTAGGTATGACAAACGCCATGCCAATAATCTCCTCCTCAAATTCACAGATAAAACAAGTCGATTTACTCAATAAATAAACATAATTATCTTCGTTTTCCAGATATGTTTTCAGCTTTTCCCAATGCTCCACTGTTAACTGATTTTTAAACTGGCCAAAGGAATTTAATCCAACCAATTTAAGTTTTTCCGCATCATCCAGTGTTGCATTTCGGTAGGTATACAGGTTCATTTTTTTTCAAATTAACACAGGATGAATAGGTTAAATATTTTTCTCACCTCGGAATGTCCCTGACTTATTCCAATAACCTGTAATAACTTCGGTTAAAAATAAAGATAGAAACCCCAATATAAAAAATCGTCAGCCAGTAAATACCCCCGAACATAACCGCAAGCGAGGAACAAATAAACAAGGCAAAAACGATTTTTAAATAATCTCCCATCTTTTGATTTTGCCAATATAAAATGGTCCGTAGCAAAAGTGCGCAACTCAAACCCAATAATGAAACCCGGACCGCTATTGAATTGTACAGACAGAAAAACAAAATGATTTCAGGTACTATCAGCAGGAAATACAGAACAGCAAATTGAAAATATAATCTCTGTTTCGTGTAAGGAAAATTACGAAAAACGGTTAAATAAGACCGCTCAAATTCGTTCGACTGATAAATCAAAACAGTATGAGCAGCAACCACCCCCAGAATGCTAATGCCTGCTATTCGGATATCGTTTGGATTATCCCGAAACAAGGCATACATACCAATAATCAGAACTGCTGAAATCGCTTTGATTATCCCAATTGTGAGTTTGAATTTGTAGACAATCTGATAAAGAAAAAGGCTGAAAAATGGTTTTGGGAAATTTTTTAATAAATCCGGGATATATGATTTTGATTTTTCTTCACCAGGATTCTTCAATAATCTGGTGTAATACCATGCGCTTCCCAAAAGCAGTAACAGCAAGTAGATAGGAATAATAAGCGGGATCAAAAGGTAATCGAAGACAAATCCTACACCGATGGCAAAAAAACCAAGTACCAGAATGGGTATCGAAATTACGGATTGAAGTATGAACCAGGTCTGAAATTGTTTTCTCAACGACATTGCGTTGCTGCTATAAAACAAAAACTGATGCTGATTCAATGTCAATTGCGCTGCTACATATTGACAACTCTTCACAGTATACCCGAGCCAGATCAGGAAAAGCATTCCCATTGCAACAGGATTACTAACCGAAGTAAGCACCAGTTTTAGATTGTTTAAAAGGATTTGTTCCTGGTTAAGATGGGTTTGGTTCAGGACATTGGTAAAAAAGAAATTAATAAATAAAGTCACAAACAAGGTTAACAGCAAACCCGCATGAACTTTGTAAAAACCGGCAGCAAACGTTTTTATCAAAATCTTTGTCATACGTATTTTATAGTTTGATCATCCACCAACAACTCTTGTATGGTTGGTAAAAAAGAATCTTCCAGAGCCTGATGTGACGAAAGTAAAAAGCTTGTCCCCTCTTTGGAATAATATTCGACAATCCAGCTATACAAGGTTTTTAGGGATTCGCTGTCCATGGTAATGAGCGGTTCGTCCAGCAAAACCAGTTTGGGGTGACCGATAAATGCGAGTAAAAGTGATAGTTTTTTCAGCATACCGCTCGAAAAAGTACCGATCGGATCTCTCACGTAAGCCTGCATTTTCATGGTTTCTATAAAATAATCAGCCTGGTTTGTGGGCACGCCTTTTGCTTTTGTAAACAATTTGATTAAATCTGTTCCTGTCAGAAATTCCGGGAATACCGGTTCAGCTTCCGCGAAATTGACCTGTTTCCGGTAAGCTATGGGCTGTTTTTTTATGCTGATGCCCGAATTTAACACAAGTTCTCCCTCAAAGGCAATGATGCCAGCCGCGGATTTTAGAAATGTACTTTTTCCAGTCCCGTTAGCCCCTCGAATCCAGTTAATTCCTGATTCTATTGTTAAATTATCAACTTCAAGAACGATGTCTTTTTTATATGATTTCTTATAATTCGTAATTTTCAGCATTGGGTATGATGTGTAATCTGTTTGGCAGGTCGCTTAGATTACTTCAAAAGTATATAAAAGAAAGTATTATATGTAAATTAAATTTGGTGATGCCAATTTTATTTCAATTACCTGATTTGTTGCCAGTTTTTTGATAAATCCTGATAACGAGGGCAAATTTTCGTCATTTTTGCCCTCTTTATTTTAACAGCGGTAAAAATTGCCCTCGTTATTTAACATTCAAGGGATGCATCGATTACCTACATAATACGAAATATATAACGATTCATTCGAGCATCACTTAACATTCATCACTCAAAATCAAAGCTTTGAAATCTTAACATTCCCAATATAACAATTAACCGTTTCAGGTTCCTGCGTAAAATTTCTAATGACCAAATTGTAAACCAAACCGCCAGGAATACTGCAATCACCGCAAGGTTTACCATATTTAGTTTTAAACTGTAAAGAATTAGTAAGTTCCTTCCCGTTGAGAGACATAGAGATCATCTGGCCTTTCTTAACCAATTGAACATGTACTTTGCGTTTTGTACTGGTAAATACTGGCTGGGTTACGTTGAAATAGCCACCCTTATCATTATAATCCATTTTAGAAGGGTAGTTTAAAAGATCGATTTTTAATTCTCCCCGGTAATCATGATTCGCTTCCAACGCACTTTGATTGCCGGCTGTAATGCTGGTTGTCAAAGTGGAAGAATATACAACGCCATCGCTGCCCTTCTTACTTCCTTTTAATTCCATGGTAAGATTTGCGCCCCACCTGCCATCAAATCCGGAAGTGACAACATCGTATTCCAGGCTGAAATTCTCGGGCAAACTCTGCAACGTAGCAGGCGATAATTCATTACCATATCCCAGTTTTAACCAGTTCCTGGTTTCGCCTTCAATTTTGGAAATGATATGCGGTTTTCCCGTCGAACTAAAATGCCAGCCAGCCGGTTTCCCTCCCACCTGCTCCTGAGAAAAATCGTCAAACAACACGACACCGGCAGGTAGATTTCCCTGTTTTTTTGCAATTAAACTTTGTGTGCCCGCCGTCTTATTCCGGTAAGCATCCAGCCTCACTTTTAAAGCAACTGCATTGGCTGGCGAGTACATTTTACCTTTAATTTTTTCGGCATCATAAAAGTAATTATAGATATAATCATAGTTGATGTTTTGAGACATCGCTGTGTACATTTCAAACAACTGATTACCATTTTCTTTGTTTTCAAATGGAAATGCAACAGCCACCCACAAAGGAGTTACGTCATTCACTTTGGCCATTATTGTCGCATCCAGTTTCATAACCTGATACGCCTGATTCAGTTCTTTTGCATAATTATCTATTTTAAAAATATCCGGATCGGTTTCAAAGCTGAACATGTTGGGCTGCATACTCCGGATTACTGCTGCTTCTTTCAGGGAATTTGCGTGACGGCTTTTTAATTCCTGTATTTTCTTTCTGTATTTGGCAATATCCCCTTTCTCAAAATAGTCCAGCGCTTCTTCCTGACTTTTCTTGTTATCCGGCCATTGCGATACAACCTGCTTTCTCTTGTCTTCAAGCACTTTTTGCAGCCCCTCTTCCGCCTTTTCCAAAAGTTCGCCTTTACTCACCGGAATCCATGGAAGCTTGTTATCCGGCGCCAGGTATACTGTACACCAATCATTTACCCTAGTGATGTATCTGTAAGCATTGGGATGAATACGCGGGTCTAAACCATTTCGCCGATCATTCTTCTGACTATCAGCACCATAGCCGTCTGGCTGTATCGCAAAATAAAATTCATTTCCAGTGTTTATAAAACTAATTGGATGGGCTCCAAATAATTGGTTAGCAGCCATAACAAATTTTGTATTTTCTTCGGCTATTGGCTTGAAATTGCCATTGGCTTCCGTCCACTCCTTATCGTGACTTACATTCCAAACCAGAAAATCAACCCCATATCCTTTGCTGTTGATGTACCGCGAGGAAGTACCCAAACCACCAACAGGCGTATAACTCGCTTTCATCCATTTAACCATCTCATTGACAATGACCTCTTTCTTTTTCCAAATCGGGTCAGTCTGCGGTTTTAGATGATCGAATCTGTTATTGCTCCACCAGCCAATTACACTGTCCTGTATGTCCTGATCATGGTTGCGCTGGGCAAAACCGGTACAGCTTATTCCTAATAAAAACAATAGTACAAAGTATTTCATAAGGCTTCAATTATATACAAAACCAAATTCCAATCCACTGATTAGCAGATCGTAAAACCAAATTATAAAAAAATATACAATCAAAAAATAAACAGGGAGATTTAGGAATTTCTTTGAGTAAGCGGTAAGATTAAGCTTTTGCTATACCTGATAAATTTGTCAAATGTCTGCACCATGTTCAGCAGCAAACACCAAAAGTTGACCTGATATTCGATGGTGGTGATATTGTTTTTGACATGAATTAAGAGAGCAGAGGGTGAAAAGTTAATTTTTTCATCCGCCCGATAATTCAATTGCGCATCCATTTCACGTTTTTAAGCGCGAAATGGATCATCTCTTCTGTTGAGTAATAATTTATAATTAGTTTCAAAATTACAAGACACGCATAAACGCGACCAGCGCTTTTTTCTCAGGAGTTGTTAAATTCAGTTTATCAAAAGGTAAAGTCTGGTTGGGAAGTTCAAAACCAAGTCCGTTTCCTCCTCCCTGATCGTAAAAATCAACCACTTCTTCGAGCGTTTTATAAACACCATTATGCATATACGGAGCCGTTTTTGAAGCCTGCCTGACCGTTGGTGTTTTAAAAGCATACAAATGCGGCTCACGTTTGGTCAGTATAAATTTACCAACATCGGCATCCACTTTTTTACCTTCCGCGGTTGACGGGACACCCAAAACTTCACTTTCTGTTTCCTGATAAAAAGGAGGAACGGTTCCATTGAATAAAGGAAAAAAATGGCAGGTAGCACATTTCCCTTTCCCCATAAATACGTTGAAACCTGCTTTTTCTTCCAGTGTCAGGGTATTGGTTTTTCCTTGAAGATAGGTATCCAGCCTCGACTCCGGCATTCTGAGTGAGCGAATGTAACTTGCAATCGCATTTTTCAAAGATTCTTCATTGACACCATCTTTATAACTCGCTGCAAATAATTTAGCATACTCAGGATTTTCTTTCAATGCTTTAACTGCAAGGGGTAACGAACCGTGCATTTCCTGTTTGTTTTGTATAACGTCCGTAGCCTGATCCTCCAAAAATGAAACCCTGGAATCAGCAAACTGGACGGCTTGGAATGCGGCATTTAATAAGGTTGGTGCATTTCGGCTAATACGTTTCCCGTCAAAACCAACAGCTAAACTTTTTGTTTCACCATCACTAAAAGCTTTATCCGGCTGGTGACAACTGGCACAGCTCCTACCAGCACCGGCAGAAAGAACCGGATTAAAAAATAGCATTTTACCCAGTGCAATTTTTCCGGGCGTACTATGCTGTTCATCCATATTGACAAAATAATCACCATTAAAAACGCCGGTATCGGTCAGCGTTTTTGCAGAGGCGGACAAAAACCGGCTTTCTGTAAATACCGGAATTTCCAGGCTTTTTTGAGCATCCAGTAAAAGTGTACTTAGCTCATTTGCGTTATTTTTGATAAATTCCAGTCGGTCAAAATCATCAAAACTACCAGAATTATGTAGGTTAACGATTGCTTTTTCAAAAGCCTTGTTCAGCCGATCGGAAAGATCTTTATTCTTTTTGTCGAGCGCATACACCTGTAATCCTTCACGCATTCCCGTCAATGCGCTGGCTGCTTCCGGCAAAGAATGAAAGGCTACCGGGGAATCAAATCCCGTAATTCCCTGGGTTTGAATACGAAATATTTCCAGACGCATCGCATCAAAAACATGACTGTCGGTAAGCTCATTACTTTCAGAAATTTTGCGCAACCGGTTTACTTGTAAGCGAAGCACTATGGTTATTTCCAGTCCTTCCGAGAAGGCTGACGAATCTACAACCGGGAAAACAAGTTCTTCCAAAACCTGAAAACCTTGCGGGGGATTTACACGAAGATCATCGTCCACCTCAGGAATATTAGGTCCGTTAAGTGCCTTGGTTGTTTCAGGACTGTAATAGGCGGAAATAAATTCAAGTTTTTTGTAAGCCAACCTCGCGCTGCGAAAGGCATTTTGTATAACGGTGTCAGACTGTTTTGTTTTAAGATCATGCTGCAACCGGCTAACAGCCGAATCCAGACCATTTATATCCTGCATAAAAGTCTGTTTGATAATCTGCGCCTTGGAATGTTTCTGTTCTGAATCGGCACCAGACTGACATGAGGTCAGGAAAATGCCAAGAATAAGGAAACTAAACAACCCGTATTTCCTACCGCAAAAAAGCAGTAAAGATTTAAAAATCATAAAGATATTTTGAAAAAATGTGGGATTTGAAAATACATAAGACGCCTGGCCAGAGAAATTCCGGACAGGCGTCTTTTATTATTGGTAAGGATTAACGAGGCAAACCTTCGATCAGAATTAACTGACTGGCCTGATCCTCATTCTTACGAACAGAACCTCCGTCAACACCTTTGTACTTGTCACCTCTCCATGTATGAGCCTGAATACCAAGCATGAAAGTATTTGGACGACCGGTTACATCCGATACATCTATCATACCACTTGATTCCCATGAACCCAATTTAGAAGTTCCGCCAACATTGTATTTTGCAGCGTCAGAGGCTGTACGACGGTGATCAATTTCAATGATCGGAGTCAATTGTCTTGTGTTCAGATTATATTGATACACATAACCATCATGTTTTTCATCACCATATCCGTTTGGATCTTCCATAATGTATATGTAGTTGGTAGTCACACAAACATTATCAGGATCCTGAAAAGTTTTGGCGATTCCTGAGCGGTCGTCTCCATCCAGTAAAACTTCAAGTTTTCCTTTCGAAGGATCTTTTTCATCCAATACCAGACGGTAAATACGTCCATATTTAGAGCGCGAATAATCGGCGTTAACACCTGAATTATCCTGGCCCGTTACTGCAAAAATAACTTCGCGTCCGTTTGCAGCAGAACCTTTGCGGTAATCAACATCTTCTACACGACCGAATTTAATACCTTTCAAATCATTTACTTTGGCATTGATCTGAGCGCCGGTAAGTGTTTTATGGTTTTCAATTTTTGCAAATTCAACATCATAAACGGTACCCGGTTTCATGTCCATTTCCTTCTGATTGTTATCAGAACGTTTCAACATGTATAACAATCCATTTTCAAGATCTCCAACAGTGTTGGAAGCGTACATTGCCAATTGTCCACCATTAACATCCGAATCATCATCACCGATCATGATAATCGTTTTGCCCGGATAAGCAGTTTTTGGTAACGGAAGCGCATTTTCAGCACTCCACCGTCCAAGACCTGCCATTTCTCTTGAAATACTTGATTGGTTTACGTTGGCATCCACTTTCAGCGCATGTGTACGAGATTCTTGTCCGCTTTCCCCGCAAGTCAAAAATACAGGTCCAAACCCATGTTCAAGAGGTGTTGCCAAGGTTGCAGAACATAAGCGCCAGGTTCCTCCATCAGAATTCAAAACGTATTCACCTTTAACAGGTTTAAAAGTTTTGTCGAGTGTAATACGTGAGACTGCGAAATTGTCTTCGTTATTGACAAGAACGGTATAGTTTCCATCCGGATTTTGGAAAATACCCGCGCCATCGGCCGAGCCGCCAAATACGTAACTTGGCGATTGTTCCAAAACATCATCACTGCTAAGCAATGAATACATAGAAAGGTTGTTCGCTCCAATGCGTCCGTTGGTTGCACCAGGAAGGAATTTGGCAAGAACCGGCGTTACCGAACGGTTTTGCACGACGATGTCCGGACTGTCGGCCATACGGTGATCTTCACAACCTGCCAAAATCAATAGGCTCAAAAGGGCTGTGGATGGTAGTAAAAGTTTTTTCGTTGACATGGTGAGTAGTTTTGTATTACTCACAAAGTAAACGGATTAGACTCTTTTGGAGATTAAATCAGTATTACCAGTTTGTTAAGATTAAAACAAAATTAAAATTCACACCTTGTTCATTTTCAGGCCCATTTCTTAATCCAGCGGTAAAATTGGCGGCTTTAATTTTGTAAAAAATTAACCATCAGAATATGAAACTGAATTTACCAGCACTCTTCACACTTTCAACGATCATGATGTGCCTTGGTTGCACGGACCATGATATTGAAACCATTACCTATCCGGAAATGGCAGAAGCCAGCAATCCCGTTGTGCTTACCAATGCAAACGGCGTTGATGTATCCAATGGTGGTTTTGGATCAGCATTGGTACAAGATCCGAATGATCACAATATCTTTTATTTCTTGACAGACCGCGGCCCTAATATTGATGGTACTGTTGCGAACTCCAAAGTATTTGCTTCGCCAGGTTTTGCACCGCAAATCGGAAAATTCAGATTATCAGGTCAGCAGCTTTTGCTTGAAAAAATCATTGAGTTAAAAAATGAAAACGGGGCCAAATTAAACGGTTTGCCTAATCCGGCTGGTCAGGGATTCAGTGGAGAAATTGCGCTGGATCTTGCAGGAAACGTTCTTACTAATAGCGTGGACGGTCTGGATTCGGAAGGAATGGCGATGGCCAAAGACGGTACTTTCTGGATAAGCGACGAATATGGCCCTCACCTGGTTCATTTTGATGCTGACGGAAAAACAATTGAAAGGATCAACCCATTTGGAAGCGGCAAAGGCGGACGCAAAATCCCTTTGGTTTTTGCCAGCAGAAGACCTAACCGCGGTATGGAAGGCCTGACGATTACACCGGATGGAAAAACCCTTGTGGGTATCATGCAGTTTCCTTTGTACAATCCATCCTCCGCGGCAGTATCGGGATCGCTGGTTACACGTATTTTGTCGTATGATATTGCTGCGGGAACAAGCAAAGAATACGTATATCTTATTGATCGTGCGAATCTTCAGGCGAACAGCGAAATCGTAGCAGTCAGTAATACCGAGTTTTTGGTTCTGGAACGTGACGGTGAATATGCAACGGATGCTACCCGGTCCACAGTGATTAAAAAAATCTATAAGATAAGTATTTCCGGAGCGACAGATATTTCGGATCCATCAAATGCAGCAACAGGAAAACTTTATAGCGGCTCTACTGTTGAACAGCTGAAAACAGCAGCGGCACTTGCTTCAAACGGCATCATACCTGTAACAAAAACATTGGTAGCTGATCTTATGACAGACATTACCTCGTTGTATCCGCACGACAAAGCTGAGGGATTGGCTATTATTAATTCTACGACGATCGCAGTATCGAACGATGATGATTTTGGAGTTACAGGGACAGGAACTTATATGTCAAAAATTCTTCCCGCAACGGGTAAAGTGGACAAAAACAGGATCTATTTTATTAAATTGAAACAGCCACTCTGGTAGTTTCAATATTGTCTTTTTATTAAAAACCGTTGCCGAAAAAATCGGCAACGGTTTTTAATTTTATAGCTAAAATAACCTGAAAAGGTATCCGAAAACTAATTCAGTTGGGTTCAGTATTAGTAAAATCTCCAAATGTTTGATTTGTATAATACAATTGTTTGATTCTTGCAATCTGTTCGTTAGGGAAGTTTATACCTTTATTTTTTTATTCAACAATACTATAAAATGATAGAAACGAAAGCATACGCAGCGCAGACAGTCGCAGCAGATTTGACTCCATGGACCTTTGAACGCCGGGAAGTGGGCCCGCACGATGTCCAGTTTGATATCCTTTTCTGCGGGGTTTGTCACTCTGATTTACACCAGATTAAAAACGATTGGTTTCCGGGAATATTCCCAATGGTACCAGGGCACGAAATCGTAGGCCGCGTGGTTAAAGTCGGCGACCATGTAAAGAAATTTAAGGTTGGCGATCTGGCCGGAACGGGTTGTATGGTCGATTCCTGCCAGGAATGTGAAAACTGTAAAAGAGATCTTGAACAATATTGCTTGGAAGGTAATACACAGACTTACAATGGTTTGGAGCGCGATGGCAAAACACCAACTTACGGAGGTTATTCCAATACCATCGTAGTTCGTGAAGAATTTGTATTGCACATTTCAGAAAAACTTGATCTTGCTGCCGTTGCACCTTTGTTATGTGCAGGTATCACCACTTATTCTCCTTTAAGACACTGGAAAGTGGGCAAAGGACATAAACTTGCGGTACTTGGCCTGGGCGGATTGGGCCATATGGCTGTCAAATTCGGGGTAGCTTTTGGTGCAGAAGTAACGGTGCTTAGCACTTCGCCTAAAAAAGAAGAAGATGCAAAAAAATTAGGTGCACACCATTTTGTTGTGACTACCGATAAAGAGCAGATCAAAGCTGCCATGGGCACGTATGATTTTATACTGGATACGGTCTCTGCCGAGCATGATTTCAATATGTATCTTTCCTTATTAAGAACGGATGGTACATTAATTTGCGTTGGTGTTCCTCCGAAACCAGCTGAAATAGCAGCATTTAGTTTGCTTGGTGGCAGAAAAAGTATTGGTGGCTCCGGTATTGGAGGTATAGCCGAAACTCAGGAAATGCTTGATTTTTGCGCAGAGAATAACATCGTTTCAGATATAGAAATGATTGATATTAAAGACATTCATACTGCATACGAACGTATGGAAAAAGGTGATGTCCGTTACCGGTTTGTAATTGATATCGCAACTCTTTAATTCGTAAAAACCATTAAACTTATCAAAGACTGGTAAGTTTAATGGTTTTCTATTTACATTGTTTGGCCACATAACGATCTTAAACTTTCCTGATTTTGGCGTTGGAACTTCTTATTCCATGGTATAATGACAGAAAATTCCGGTCAATTCGTTTTCCCGATTCAGGTGATTTTAGATACCGGATTTTCAAGGTTAACAGCCAAATTCTTATCATGAAGACACAATTAACGTCCTTGCAAATCTTAGCAATTCAATTTTTTCCTGCAAAGTTTTATGCAGAGGCAGTTGCGCCAACCCAATCAGGCGCCTGATAATTTCTATTCCTACAAACTGGTTTAGCAGGTTGTAATCGATTTGAATACTGGAAGAATATCTATCGATGGCAAAATTTATCACTGCTTCTGTTTCGCCCGCCAGATGCAGATGTGCGAGCATAACACCAAGGTCAAACTCAGCCGGGCCATAAAAACAGAACTCAGGATCGATGATCTTTATTCCTTGTCTTGTCTGAAGCCAGCTTCCAGGATAAAAATCTCCATGCAAAAGATAGTTGCCATCCGACAAATAGATCTGACCCAAATGGTCTATCTCTTTTTTTAGCACATCATCTTTTTTATAATCAGCCGCGGCGGCCTGCAATCCAGGCTGGATCCTATCCAGATCAAATCCATTTTCCATAAAAGGATATACAAAAATATGCTCATGATTGAGCGACCTCATAGCACTGTTCTTAAAGGATTCCCTTGTAGAAATACCTTGAAAGTTCACATGCAGGCAGCTCAAAAAATCTGTCAGTTCCGCAAGCCGGGAAATATCAAGAACCCTGGATGGATGATATAAAAACATGAAATCACTTGACAGACCCAAATCTTCCAGGGCCATGATATTATTGGCCGGATCAATTCCAATAACCTGGGGGGTAAGACTGGCAATGAGCGGATCAGCCTTTGTAGTTTGGTAAAAAAAACCCTCCATTAAAACCCTGTCAGCCGGAGCGCTTACCTGAGGGTATTTTTCTACATATGCCCTTGATTGTTTGACGATAAATGATCTGTCCCAGGTGCTGATACGAAGAACATAATTCATATTTCCTTCGCCCGGCACTGAAACCTGGCTTATCTTTTCTTCTTTCAATATCCATCCCTGGCTTTTCAGGTGAGATTCCAGCGAAGAGATATCTTTTGCATCCAGAATAAACATAGTGTAGGATTTTGAGGATTATGAATCGAAGTTTTTCATTTTTTGTGTCCAGTCATATTCTTTGAATTTTAATGAATAGCCCGAAAAATCCTGGTTCAGGTATTTATTCAAAATGACTTTTATACCCTTATTTCCACCAAAGTCGGCTTTGAACCATTGCAATATTCTGCTGACCCTTACCTGCTTTTTAGCGGCGTCAATCTCGGTATCTGTCTTTAAAAAAGATGAAGCTGCCAGGCTCAGTTGCTTGTCTATTTTACTATAATCATAAAATGCGATCGGAGGACAGCTGTTCGCACCGCAGTTTAAGGCAAAATGGATACGGTAATCTATTTTAGAAACCGCAAGTTGTTTGATGATCTTTCCCGGGAAAAACTGGGGCAGATAACCCAGGCTCAACTTAGACCGATACCTTCTCAGGATTCCATGTTCGATCTGGTCAAGGCTTAGTTTGATACCGCCAATGGTTATGAGTTTTTCTTTAAAAATTGCTGGTCTGGTTTTCTTTTCCTTTGAAGCAAGAATCTGAAAATAGGCGTTATAGATATTGATCCAGAATGTTTTGCGGGCATCATCGGTGGGCAGGCCAGCAATCAGCGCATCCGTTGATATTGTTGCCAAAACACGCGAAAGACTATCAACAGGCTCATCCATCTTGACCTGTAAAAGGAGTTTCCCGGATTGTTCAATCAATTTCAGATCTGGTTCTTTGCTAATCTGACCTGTTACTGGCAATAAACCAATTCCCCAAACGCCTAAGAAAACACCTGTAAAGATCGACATCCATTTCATTATAGTAATCATATATCTGTTACACTGACGAGCTATTTGATCAGCCGGACTTTAAAATCAATAAATCTGTTCTTCTTAACAATGCTTTTTACGATGTCATGACTATACGTGTATTCGTCAACCTGATCTTTGCGTTTAAAGATATAAACATCTTCTGAAACCTTGTCTACAAGAAGATAATCACCCAGATATTCTCCAAACACTTTACCCTGCCGGGGCCGTTCAAAAAACGCTTTGGCTACTGAGTATAGAATTGGGTCTGTTTCAATAGTTTCAAGATGGTGACTGTACTGGTGCGCTTTGATAAAATAACGACCATTCACTTCAATCACCTGCGTATAAAAATTTCCTTTATTGCTTTTGGTATTTACAAATGCAGTGATCAGTTTATTGTTCATATAATTACTTTCAACCTTATAAAATAGCTTTAAATGGTATAGTAATAGATTGACTTTCACATTACTGATTAATGTATACTTTGTCTTTCCATTTCCAAGGTGCAGCCTAGTTGCCATCATTGTCCCAACTTTAAAAGATGCAACTTCAATCATGTAATTAAGTGTATCCGGGCTGGGCTGACAACGGCCAAAACTGGGGATGCAGCAAAGCGACAGTATAGCGATTATGACTTTCATATGAATCAATTGAAAAACAGTTTTTTACTTTTGATCAATATATTCGTACTTACGCATAACAAAATGGTTTAGATCGGATGTCTTTTAAACCCAGTCCAATAAGCTGATGTAATCATGCCCATATTCTTATGAAGCTCAGTATTATTATTCCCACCTATAACGAGTCTGCGAACATTGCAGGTCTTGTCAGCGATTTATTTAAACTTGCTCTCGGTAAGCAAATTGAAGTTATTGTATCGGATGGGGGAAGTAAAGATGATACCTTGCAAAAAGCCGCTCAGGCTGGCGCCATCGTAATAAAATCGCCCTGGCCGGGCAGAGCCGCTCAGATGAATTACGCGGCCCGGTTTGCCAGGGGTGACGTATTGTATTTTGTTCATGCGGATGTTGGCATCCATCCGGATTATTTTAAAGATATTGAAAGCGCAGTATCAGGTGGTTTTGATGCAGGCTGTTACCGATTCCGTTTTGATTCCGATCGAAATATGCTTAAAATCAACAGCTATTTTACCCGTTTCAACAGACTGATGTGCCGTGGAGGTGACCAGACGCTTTTTGTTACGCGAACATTATTTGATCAGCTTCATGGTTTCGATGAGTATTATTCCATCATGGAGGATTATGATATCATCATCCGGATCTGGAAAATTGCACGGTTTAAAATTATTCCAAAAGACGTCATTGTATCAGCAAGAAAATATGATACCAATAGCTGGCTCCGCGTGCAACTTGCCAATCTGACCGCATTTACGATGTTTTATATGAAAAAAGATCCTTCAAAAATTGCTTTAAAATACAAAGCCATGCTGGATTACAGGTAATATCTAAATGTTCAATCTATATAATTCCGAATCTCGTATATAATTAAAACCTAAATTCTGAAAAAAAATGAACACCTACTACAATCCGGAAGACCTGAAAAAATTTGGTGCAATTGGAGAATTCCAGAAAGAACTTGCCGATAAGTTTTTCTCCTATTATGGCTCAGTATTTGCCGAAGGTGCCCTGACCGCCCGGGAAAAATCACTGATCGCCCTGGCCGTTTCCCATACAGTCCAGTGTCCATATTGTATTGACGCTTATACTACCGATACCTTGGAAAAAGGATGCTCGGAAGCTGAAATGATGGAAGCCGTACACGTGGCTGCTGCCATTCGTGGTGGTGCAACTTTGGTGCACGGTGTGCAGATGATGAACAAAGCAAAGGATCTTTCAATGTAAATGTTCTTGTCGTACTTTTATCTAAAGCAAAGAATGAAATCACTCAAAGCAAGTGGAAATCTTTTAGCGGATTCAGCAATACAGATTAAAACCTTGCATGACCAGGTTTTTGACAATTTACATCTGCCTCTTTTTGAGCAAAAGCTTGAGGCTGCATCCTTGTTTCCATTGAAACCCACAGGCACCACCACGATGCAGATCAATGTAGGTAAAATGTGTAATCAGGTTTGCAAACATTGCCACGTGGATGCTGGTCCTGACCGTAAAGAGATCATGACCAGGCATACCATGCAGCAGTGTCTGGATGCACTTGTAAATTCGCAAATCACCACAGTTGATCTGACAGGCGGAGCGCCAGAAATGAATCCGGATTTCCGCTGGTTTGTAGAACAGCTGACTGCATTGGACAAACATGTTATTGTGCGCTGTAATCTGACCATTATCGTAGCCAATCCGAAATACAATGATCTGCCTGTTTTCTTTAAAACCCACAAGGTTGAAGTGGTTAGTTCGCTACCTTTCTACAATGCAGACAAAACTGACCGGCAGCGCGGGAAAGGGGTTTTTGAAGATTCTGTAAAAGCATTGAAAATGCTGAACGCCCAGGGTTACGGCGCTGATGGAAGCCGACTAATCCTTAATCTGGTATATAATCCAAACGGTGCATTTATGCCTGCGCCCCAGAAAGGCCTGGAGCGCCAGTTCAAGAAAGTACTTTACGATGAGTTTGGAATTGTATTCAATGAGCTGTTTGCAATAACCAACATTCCTGTTAGCCGCTACCTGGATTATCTGATCAGCTCAGGCAACTATGACGGCTATATGGAAAAGCTTGTCAACGCTTTCAATCCCACCGCTGCAAACGGGGTCATGTGCAGGTCTATGGTTTCGGTTGGCTGGGATGGTTTGTTATATGACTGCGATTTTAATCAAATGCTGGACATGAAATTCGACCCTGCTTATAACCATATCAGCCTGTACAACCAGGAGCTGGTCGATAAACGTGAGATTTTAACTGGCCAGCATTGCTATGGCTGTACCGCAGGCGCAGGTTCGAGCTGTGGCGGTAATACAATCTAGCATTTTATTTATGAAAAAATCAGTTATTGTTTTTTTGAAAAATTTGACACTTGGCCGGGTTAAGACTCGTTTGGCGGCAACAATAGGCGATCATAAAGCACTTGAAATTTATGGCAGGCTGGTAACCCACACCCTTAGGCAGATAAACGAATCAGCTAATACTACGTTCCTTTACTTCTCTGATACTTTGGATAGCGATTTACCGGTAATCGAACATCCGTTTAACATCCGTTTGCAAAATGGGGAGCATTTGGGGGAACGAATGTCCAATGCCTTTAAAGAAGTATTTGAAACGTCCGAGCAAAAAATCGTCATTATAGGAACCGATTGCCCTGGACTTGATGCCTCAATAATCTCAGAAGCTATGAAAGCGCTCGATGAAAATGAGGTTGTGATAGGTCCGGCAATGGACGGAGGCTATTATCTGCTGGGCATGAAACATTTTCAACCCTTTCTTTTTGAAGATATCCCGTGGAGTACTGAGCAGGTTCTTGAACTAACTCTTCAAAAATGCAGGCAGCATCATTTAACTTATTGTTTGCTTAAAACACTTACAGACATTGATAACGAAAACGACCTGAATATGTGGAATTCATCAAAAGGAACAGAGCAGTTATAAGAACAGTAACTGATGACATAGTGCCCGTCTAATAAATGCTACATTCTAACCATCAGATCATTATACTTGATTCAAATCCGGAAAATGGATAAAATTGATTTCTGATTTTATAAACTTCACTGGCTGTGGTCATTCCGTCTGCCCGTGAGGATGCAGGACAAGCATGGCAGAAAAAATTTGATTGGACCAATAAAATGTAATACTTTTAACCCTTCCTACACTAGAACAAATACAATAAAAAATTGAAGTCTGCTGCGTTAATCCTGATTATTTTGCTTATTGCTCTGGGCTGTTCTGATGACAAGACCAGGCAGTTCACCATCGGTTTTTCCCAATGTACCGGGTCTGACAACTGGCGCAAAACTATGTTGGAAAATATGCAGCGGGAATTGTCCTTTCATCCTGAAATTAACTTTGTGATGAAAGATGCAGACGGACAAAGCTTGAAACAAATTGATCAGATACAGCAATTGGTCGATCAAAAAGTAGATCTGCTGATTGTCTCACCCAATGAAGCCAAAAGGATTACACCCATTGTTGAAAAAGCATACCAAAAAGGTATTCCGGTTATAATTGTTGACCGGCGCACGATGTCCGATCAATACACAGCTTATGTGGGTGCGGAAAACATCGAAGTGGGACGCACCGCAGGGATTTATGCAAATACCGTCCTCAAAGGCAAAGGTAATGTTGTTGAAATAAGCGAGCTACCCGGATCATCAGCGGATATTGACCGTCATAAAGGATTTGTCGAAAGTATCAGCAGTTTCCCGGGAATTCATCTGGTTGCTAAACTGGACGGTGACTGGGATAAATATTCGTTTGAAAATGACCTGACCACGCTGCTAAAAAGTGATCGTCTGATTGATTTTATTTACTGTCAAAATGATCGGCGCGCAATCCGGGCTTTTGAAATTTGCAAAAAACTGGGTCTTGAAAAACGAATTAAAATAATCGGAGTTGACGGTTTAAACGGTATCAATGAAGGCATTGATCTGGTTGACCGGGATATTCTGAACGCGACCATAATTTATCCGACAGGAGGAGAAGAATCAATTCGAACCGCTATTAATATTCTGGAAAAACAACCATTCAAGCGGGAAAACCGTTTGCAAAGTACGCTTATCGATTCTTCGAACGTGAGAATTATGAAGCTTCAAAACCAGAAAGTAATCTCCCAGCAGGAAGATATTGAAAGAAGACAGCATAAAATCGAAGAACAACGAGCTATTTCCGAAAATCAATCCATCATCATTTATGCGATCTCCATCACACTTGCGCTGGCTTTACTCTTCGGGGCTTTATCGTTTTATTCGCTGAGGGAAAATAGAAAAATCAATAAAAGACTTGAAAAACAAAACCATGAAATTTCGGATCAAAAAGATCAGATTTCAAAAATGGCCGACAAAGCGACCGTTGAACATGAGGCTAAACTGAAATTTTTCACAAACATTTCGCACGAGTTCCGGACTCCGCTGACATTGATTTTAGCACCGGTTGAGGATCTGCTGGACAATGGAAAAATTAAAGATTCGCTCATAAAACAGGAACTGAATCTGATCAAAAAAAACACATTCCGGCTCCTTCGTCTGGTCAATCAGCTCATGGATTTTCGAAAGATCGAAGGGCATAAAATGATGATCCGGGCCAGCGAGCAAAATATTGTCGGGTTTTTGAAAGATATTATGGCTTCTTTTGAAAAAATGGCCGTAAAAAGAAAAATTGATTTTCGTATGATCACTTCCCAACCGCATATTACCGTTTGGTTTGATAGCAACATGCTTGATAAAGTGATATTCAACCTGCTTTCCAATGCCTTTAAGTTTACCCGCGACAAAGGACGTATATACATTTACGTAAAATCTGTTACCGATTACAGCGTCAAAATTACGATTGAAGATAATGGTCACGGCATGACCGCATCAGAAGTTCAGCATGCTTTCGAAATTTTTTATCAGGGAGAGGGAAGTTATAAAACGCTGGGTACGGGCTTAGGATTGGCCCTTTCCAAAGAACTGATCAATCTGCATCACGGAACAATTTCAGTAGAGAGTGAGCACGAAAAGGAGACTAAATTTACCATAGAACTTCCTCTTGGAAAGGATCATTTTGAAGAAAATGAAATATGGAACGAGCCGACCGATGAAATATCCCTGGTCAGAAGTATGGAAATTCCGGAAGAAAAGATAACCGATATACCTGATTTAAGATCAGCCATTCATCATGATCAGACAATACTACTTATTGAAGACAACGATGATCTGATCCGTCTGGTGGAGCAAAAACTTCAGGATAATTATCTGATTGTTAAAGCAAGCAACGGAGAAGAAGGATTGAAACTAGCCTTTGAGCAAATCCCTGACCTGATTGTTTGTGATATCATGTTACCCGGAAAAGATGGATTACATGTTGCGTCCGTTCTGAAATCGGACTTCCGAACTTCCCACATTCCGATCATTTTACTGACTGCTAAAAATACAACCGAACAACAAATTGAAGGGATTCAGACCGGTGTAGATGCTTACATTACAAAACCATTCAATTTGAAATTTGTTAAAGAAACTATAAAGACGCTGCTCCGCAACCGCTCGATACTCCGCGAACACTACACCAGCGAACTACCGATCGAGACAACATCGACCAACAATCCCAATAAACTGGACAAGAAATTTGTCACAGAATTCACAGCCTATATCGAAGAACGCTACGGGAATTCTGATTTGAACGTCGAGGATATTGCCAGGGACATGGGGATGTCACGCGTGCAGCTTTATAGAAAAGTAAAGGCGCTTCTGGGTTTCAGTGTAAATGAATACATCCAGCAAATACGTCTGAACAAGGCGCGTTTCTTACTGAGACGAAATGATCTTACCGTTGCCGATATTGCATACAGCGTTGGCTTCTCGTCACCTACTTATTTCTCAACGGCCTTTAAAGCCAGGTATAGCCAAACACCCTTGGAATATAAAAACGCCTGATTTGTTCAAGTTTTGTTTCATCAATTCTCTGCATTGTACCATTTTTAAAAATGTAACATCATCAAATGTATCATTTTTGAAATCGGGTGTATCAAAATTGAAATAACAGTGCTGCAATTTTTCCTTGAATATGTTATAAAATGCTGATTTTGATCCATATAGAGCTTAAAGTTGACCTAGTATCAAAGTTTAACTTTTTTGAGATATTATTTAGTTATTCATAGCATCTTCGGAGCGTAGTTTTGATAAAAAAATCAGAACTAGGAATGAAAAATAGCAAAGTATTGGTTTGGTCAATCGTTGTGGCGCTGGGAGGCTTTCTCTTTGGATTTGACACGGCCGTGATCTCAGGAGCAGAAAAAGCAATCCAGATCCTATGGAAGCTCACAGCCGTTGAACACGGCTTCACAGTATCAATCGCCTTGATCGGTACAGTCATCGGGGCAATGCTGGGCGGCATTCCGGCAGATAGGCTTGGAAGGAAAAAAACATTATTCTGGATTGCCGTACTATACCTGGTATCGTCTCTTGGATCAGCCTTGTCCAATGACTGGTATCTGTTTTTGTTGTTCAGGTTTATGGGCGGTCTTGGTGTTGGCGCTTCCTCTGTGGCTGCTCCCTTATATATATCCGAAATATCACCCGCACGTTCACGTGGAAAAATGGTGGGACTATTTCAGTTCAATGTAGTCTTCGGTATTCTTATCGCCTATTTTTCAAATTATTTCATGCAGGATCTCGGAGAAGATGCCTGGCGGTGGATGCTGGGTATACAGGCAGTTCCTTCCTTGATTTTCCTTTTGGCTATACTTTATGTACCGGAAAGTCCACGCTGGCTGGTCATGAAAAAAGGCAAACTGGATGAAGCACGCCAAATACTGCAACTAATCGACCCGGGAACCAGCGAAGAGACGCTTTCTGACATTTTAAAAAGTACGGCGGATACCAAAAGCCAGCCCAAAGCAAAATTGTTCTCAGCCAAATACAAATCACCCGTTGGACTGGCGGTCATGTTCGCAATCTTCAATCAGGTATCAGGCATTAACGCGATTATTTATTATAGTCCCCGGATTTTTGAAATGACCGGACTTGGGACAAAATCAGCGTTTCTTTCTTCCGCGGGTATAGGTTTGGTCAACTTTGCATTTACATTACTGGCAATCAATTTTATAGATAAGTTTGGAAGACGCACGCTAATGTTGATCGGTTCGGTGGGACTTATCGTGACATTGAGCCTTGTGGCAAGAGCCTTTTTTATTCAGGATTTTTCAGGTGTACCTATTTTCCTTTTTGTATACATCGCCTTCTTTGCATTTTCCCAAGGCGCTGTCATCTGGGTGTTTATCTCGGAAATTTTCCCGAATGAAGTACGCGCCAACGGCCAGGCGCTCGGAAGTTTTACGCACTGGTTTATGGCTGCCGTCGTTGCCTTCTCCTTTCCCATCATCTCAGAATTTTTAGGCGGCGGTATCACTTTCTCGTTCTTCGCAGTGATGATGGTTTTGCAGCTGATTTTCGTATGGCGCGTAATGCCGGAAACAAAAGGGACCTCTTTGGAGCGACTTGAAAAAACAATGGTTTTACACTAATCCAACCCGTTGATATGACACCTTCTATTGTAATTTTTGGAGAAATGTTATGGGATATGCTTCCATCTGGCAAACAGCCCGGAGGAGCGCCCATGAATGTAGCGATTCATTTAAAAAACTTTGGTCTGAACCCAACTTTCATTAGCCGCGTAGGTACTGACGATCTGGGCGTGGAATTGACAGAAAATCTTAACCGGAAGGGATTATCTACCGAGTTTGTGCAGATCGGAGAAACCCATTTGACAGGTATAGTCAAAGTAAATCTTACCGATAAAACGGAAGTGGCCTACAAAATTGTCCAGCCTGTGGCTTGGGATTATATACAGCCGGATCCACGACTGGATGAAGTGGTGGCCAAATCGGATGTGTTTTTGTACGGCAGTCTGGCCGTTAGAAATCAGCAGACGAAGGACACTTTATATCATTTACTGGAACTAGCACCGCTGAAAGTATTTGATGTGAACCTTCGACCTCCGCATTATGACCGTCCGACGATAGAATATTTACTATCAAAAGCTGACATCGTAAAAGTGAATGAGCATGAGCTCGCTATCGTTGCCGGATGGTATGGAATCCTGCCGGATGCGCAGACACAGATGAAATTTCTGGTTGACAAATTTGAGCTCCAAATGATCTGTTTGACACTGGGAGCTAACGGGGCGGTGGTTCTTGACCAAGATGGTTTTACAAGCCAGGGCGGATACCAGGTGGAAGTTCAGGATACGATCGGCAGCGGAGATTCATTTCTGGCCATGTTCCTCAAACACATTCTGGCCGGTTCTCCGGTTTCTCTGGCGCTTAAAAATGCTTGTGCCGTTGGTGCTTTGGTAGCCACTTATCAGGGTGCTACGCCTTCAATTTCCGATTTAGAACTTGAAAAATTCCTTACTAATTAAACCGGTTATCTTCTACAATTTATGAAAAAACAACTACGATTGGTGGTCCTGACCATCCTGTGTTCCATGCAAATAGCCTGGGCGCAAACCAAAGGTACCCTTACCGGTACCGTCAAAGCTTCTGATGGGTTAACCTTGCCAGGCGTGAGCATTCTTGAAAAAGGAACGACAAACGGCGCGATCACAGACGTTGACGGGAAATATTCGATTTCTGTTTCCTCGACTGCAACCCTGGTATTTTCTTATGTGGGCATGATCGCCCAGGAACTTCCGGCTGGCAACAGCTCCAAACTGGATGTGACTTTGGAATACGATTCTAAAAACCTGGGAGAGGTTGTCGTGGTCGGTTATACTTCTTCCAAAAAGGAAGATTTGACCGGAGCGATTGCGGTCGTTGATATGGCACCGCTAAAAAATATCAGCTCGGGAAATCCGATGCAGGCTTTGCAAGGACGGGTTCCAGGTTTGTATATTGAAAAAACAGGCTCACCAAATGGTACCAATTCAAGGATTCTAATCCGTGGAGCAAACACGCTGGGAAATACTGATCCGCTCTATATCATTGATGGCGTCCCTACAAAAAGACCCGAAGTTTTCCAGGGATTAAACCCTAATTCAATCGAATCGATTCAGGTTTTGAAAGATGCTTCCTCGTCCTCGATTTACGGGTCAAGAGCCTCCAACGGGGTTATTATTGTGACGACGAAAAATGGTGCAAATTCTAATGGCAAGATCAATATTGATTTTAACAGCAGCATTTCCGCGCAGTCTGAAAAATATTCAAGGTTTAAAATGCTTAACTCGGTTGACAGGGGACGTGCGTTATGGAGAGCTTCGGTAAACGACGGTGCGAATCCGGAAGACGGTTATGGCGCCTTGTACACGTTTGACTGGAACAAGGATTTTAAAAACCCTATATTAAACGGAGTAACGGTTCAACCCTTCGTAGGCGGCAATCCGAACATGCCTGCCGGTGATACCGATTGGCAAAAAGAAATGTACAAAACGGGAATTGTTACCAACAATGAACTAACGATTTCAGGTGGAAACAAGACTTCTTCGCTGCAAGTCAATCTTGGATACTTCAAAAATACTGGTATGCTGCGTTTTACGGATTACCAAAAAATCAGTGGCCGTATCAATGCCTTAACGAGTGCTTTTGATGGAAAACTTAAAATCGGCGCCAATGTTCAACTGGCAACCTCCAATGAAACGCTTGCCTCAACGGATATTGGTGGCGCGCTTACACCAGGCCTTGCGGTGACCATGGCACCAACCATTCCTGTTTATGCAAAAGACGGCTCTTGGGGTGGCGGGATTGGCTCAGGGTATTCAGATCGGAATAATCCGCTTCACATGCAGGATATTAACAAATGGGACAACACCAACCGGATGACACTTTTTGGCAATGTTTTTGTCGAACTCCAGCCAATTAAAAACCTTTTCCTGAAAACAAGTCTAGGCGCTGATAATGCCAATTACCGTTTCAAAAATATTGAACAGGCTTTTGAAGAAGGTTCTTTTGGGCGTACCAGCAACAGTTTGACCTTGGATGAAAATCGTTATTTAAGTCTGACCTGGTCCAATACGGCAAGATATAACCTGGATCTTGGAAAACATCATCTGAAATTTCTGATCGGTACCGAAGCGATCAAAAATACGCTTGATAACCAGATTGCCAGAAAAGAAGGATTTGGTGTTCAAACCGAAGACTACTTTGTGCTCAATGCAGGTACGGGTAATACGAACGTGACCGGGACTGGCACAGGAAGCCGTTTATTATCCCAATTTGCCCGGGTTGACTATGGCTTTTCTGATCGATATCTGGCCGCCGTGACAATTCGCCGGGATGGTTCTTCACGTTTTGGTAGTCAAAATGCTTATGGTATTTTTCCGGCAGCTTCGGTTGGATGGAGAATTGATAAGGAAAATTTCTTTAAAAATGTAAGAAAGATCAGTAACCTGAAAGTAAGAGCTGGCGTTGGCCGTGTTGGAAATCAGGAAATTGGAGATCTTGCCCGTTTCGGTTTGTATGATACACGTTACGGCACCAGACAATCACAGTTTTCAAACGGTCACAACAGCTTTTTTGATCAGTATTACAACATCGGAACAGCCTATGACCTTAACGGTGCCAATACAGGAAATCTTCCATCAGGTATTGTTTCAATCCAGGGCGCTAATCCAAACCTGAAATGGGAAAGTACCAATGAAGCGAACTTTGGTGTAGACTTTGGGTTTCTGGATGGAAGTATTCAGGGATCTTTCGATTATTTTACCCGCAAAACGAGCGACATATTGATCACCCCTCCAATCGCCTCAGCCGTGGGAGAAGGACAGTTGAAAGTGGTAAACGGTGCAGCAAAATCCAACAACGGATTCGAGTTTTCGATGGGATATTATGCAAAACCAAAAGGTGATTTTACTTATAACATCATGACGGGTATCAGCCGCTTCCGTGACAAAATCACCGAGCTTCCTGAGGAGGTAAGAGCTGCCTATGCAGGAAACGTAACGAACACGATTCTTGGACATTCGCAGTTTGATTTATTTGGCTACAAAACAAACGGTCTTTTCCAAAACCAGCAGGAAGTGGATGCTGCACCAACTCAGGTCGGTGCAGGACCTGGTCGCATCCGTTATGTGGATACGAACGGAGATGGCAGAATTGATGATCTGGACCGCGTGTTCTTTGGTACTACTTTGCCTGCTTTTGAATATAACCTGAAAGTAGAAGTCTTTTACAAAAACTTTGATTTGTCTGTATTTGGTTCAGGTATTGCTGGCAGAAAAGGATTTGACTCTTATACATTCTACAACAACTTCGTCAGAGGTCGCGAGAATGTGGGACCGGGTGTTTTTGATGCATGGTCAACGACGAATACAAGTTCAAAAATCCCTGCACTTTCCCTGTCTGATTCCAACAATGAAACGCGGACTTCGGATTATTTCAACGTCAATACTTCGTATTTCAAGTTGAGAAATGTTCAGTTTGGATACGCGATCAACTCTGCATTTTTAGAGAAAATCAAGCTGCAACGCGTCCGGGTTTATCTGATGGCCGAAAATCTTTTCCTTGTCAAATCCAAAAGTTTCCTTGGGCCTGATCCTGAACGTACGGACATCAACGCTATCCCTATTCCTCGCACATTTACCGTTGGGCTAAATGTTTCATTCTAATCCTTTCCGAACAATGAAAAATAAATATATATATTCTCTTGCGTTGGCAAGCAGTTTGATGATCACTTCATCCTGCAAGGATTACCTCGACTATCAACCGCAGGGCCTTTTATCCTCTGATAATGTTAAATCAGCGTCCGCTGCTGAATCACTGGTAACCGCCGCTTATGCAGGCATTGGAAATGATGAAATGATTGGCCCGATGACCAGCATGTGGGTCTATGGAAGCGTCCGCTCGGATGACGCTTACAAAGGTGGGGGCGGCGTTTCGGATGTGGCCGAAGTCGATTTTTACGAACATTACAATCTGACAAGGCCGGATCTGACTTTTATGCATCCGTATACCTGGGAAAATTTTTACAAAGCGATTTCCAGAGCCAACGCCGCTTTGGCAAGTTTAAATACAGTAACCGAAGAAGAATTTCCTTTGAAAAAAACACGAGAAGCTGAGATGCGTTTTTTGCGTGGACACTCGCATTTCATGCTAAAAATGTTGTTTAAGAATATTCCCTACATTACGGAGGTAATGACCAGCGAGGAAATTCTAAACGAGTCGAATGTCAGGTATAAAAATGATGAATTGTGGAATAAAATCGGAGAAGATTTCCAGTTTGCGATTGATAATTTGCCTCAGAAACAAAGCCAGGTTGGCCGTGCTAATAAATTATCCGCAGCTTCTTATCTTGCAAAACTAAGACTGTATCAGGCTTATGAACAGGATGATACGCACAAAGTGACGAGCATCAACAAAACCCGGTTACAGGAAGTTGTTACGCTCACACAGCAGGTTATTGCGTCGGGACAATATAGTTTGCAGCCGGATTTTGCGGAAAATTTCATTGCTGAAACTGAAAATGGTCCCGAATCGATTTTCGCCATCCAGTATTCGATCAATGATGGTACAGCAGCGGGCAGATTGAGTTATGTGACAGGATTAAATTATCCTCACGGAGCGCCTCAATACGGATGCTGCGGATTTCACCAGCCAAGCCAGAATTTGGCGAATGCTTACAAAACCGATGCAAACGGATTGCCACTGTTTGATACATTCAATGATAAAAACGTAGATTTTAACACGGAAACTGTCGATCCGCGCGTAGACCATACCATCGGTATTGACGGACATCCGTATAAGTATGACGCAACTAAACCATTCAGCAACAGCTGGATCCGTGACCCGGGCGTTTATGGTTTTTTCCATACCATGAAAGAGCAGCAGCTAGCTACCAGCGCCTCTTATCACAAAGAAGGCCCCTTTATTGGTACATCCAAAAACATTGATATCATACGTTATGACGATGTTATTTTGATGCAGGCCGAAGCTTATATTGAACTCGGACAACAGGCACTGGCACTTCCGTTGATCAACCAGATCAGAAGACGCGCAGCTGCCAGTACCGGACGTTTGAAGAAAACAGACGGTACTCTACCTTCAAAATATAATATTAAAGAATATGCATCAGGATGGACGCAGGATTTTGCAAGAAAAGCATTGCAATGGGAAAGAAGACTGGAATTTGCAACAGAAAGTCCGCGGTTCTTTGATCTGGTCCGTTGGGGAATTGCTGAAAAAACACTGAACGCTTATATTGACAAGGAAAAAACGAGAAGACAGTTTTTAGCCACAGCGAAATTTACCGCTGGAAGAGACGAATATCTCCCGATTCCACAGCGTGAGATTAGTTTTACAAAAGGTCTTTATAAACAGAATCCAGGATTTTAAAAAACATGACTGCGTCTGAGTCAGATGCAGTCATGGATTACGTTAACTTTCTATAATAATGTAGTTGAAGGGCCAATCGCTTAAAGCTAATTGCCGAGCTACTTAACTTTCTAAATTATGATCAAATCCATCGGGATTGCAGCGATTGCATTGGTATCATCATCGTGCGCACTCTTTGCCCAAACATCCTCAAAGGAAGAATATCGTCCGGCTTATCACTTCACAGCTCCTGAAAACTGGATAAATGACCCTAACGGACTCGTCTATCTGGACGGCGAATATCATATGTTTTACCAACATAATCCGTTTGGAAATGTATCGGAACATATGAGCTGGGGACATGCCGTGAGCAAAGATCTGCTGCATTGGGAGCATTTGCCCATTGCTTTGGAGGAATTCAAAAATGCGGACGATTCCACGCAAACCATGATCTTTTCGGGCGGGGCTGTTGTAGACAGTGCAAATACTTCCGGCTTTTTTGACAAGGGTAAAAAGGATGGTATGGTGGCCATTTATACGGCTCACAAACACGCCAATCTGAAAGGTCTAGCACAATATCAAAATCTTGCATACAGTGCAGATAAGGGCCGTACCTGGAAACATTATGACAAGAATCCGGTGCTGGACATAGGACTGACCGATTTCCGTGATCCGTTTGTTTTTTGGTATGCGCCTGGTAAAAAGTGGGTTATGTCTGTCGTTAAAGCGCTGGAATATACCGTTCAGTTTTATGAATCGCCCAATCTGAAAGACTGGAAACTGTTAAGCGAATTTGGCAAGCAAGGAGATGTTTCCAAAATCTGGGAATGCAGCGCGTTGTTCCAGATTCCGGTTCAGGGTGAGAAAGAAAAAAAATGGATACTTACGCTTTCAAGCGGTCATAGACAGAAGGACTATCTTGCCATGCAGTATTTCGTTGGCGACTTTGACGGCAAAAACTTCACACCGCAGAAGCAAGACGAAATTCTTTTTATTGATGAGGGAAAAGATTTTTATGCAGGAATTCCTTTTGGTAATCTTCAATCTAAAAAACCCGTGATGATTGGCTGGATTAATGATTGGGAATATGCAAATAAAGTACCTACGGAAAAATTTAAAGGCGCCATGTCAATTCCGCGCGAGCTTTCATTGAAAAAAACAGACGCCGGTTACCGTTTGGTACAAACGCCGATTGAGTTATCTTTTATAGCCAAGAAGACTATTGAACTTACAAATATTCAAGTGAAAGAAAATCTACCACTGAAATATAATGGCGAATCCTATGAATTAAAGGCTGAAATAGAAATTGGAACAGCAAAAACGTTTGGGATCAGGTTATTAAAAAGTGAGGGAGAAGAAAGTATCCTTACTTACGATTCAGCAAAAAACACATTGAGTTTTGACAGGACAAAGTCCGGTAATGTCAGTTTTAGCGACCGGTTCCCAAGTGTGGAATCCATTGCTGTAAAACCAAAAAATGGCAAGATTACCTTACAGATACTTGTCGACAAATCAATCGTTGAAATTTTCGCAAACGGCGGTGAGCAGGTGATGACAGATGTGGTTTTCCCAAAGAAACATGAGGGAAATATTGAACTTTTTTCAACTGGCGGATCAGTTGTTTTCAAAAAATTAGAGATTCGGCCTGTGGCCCGGTAGCTGGCATTCTCTTTGCCATTTGCAGATCTTATCCCCAAATCCACGCTCAGCTCGTAAGTGGATTTGGGGATTTTTCCTTTGTGTGAATAAAGTATGATCATTGCCTATTCTTTTCCATCTGAAATCGTTTTTACAATGCCAAATTTTCAAATTACGCAAAATAAGATTTTAAGAATCCCACAAGGAAACGGAGACGCCGGTATATTATACTAGTACACGAAAAAAGGCGCCGGAATATCCAGCGCCCTTTACAAATATTTCTCACATCAGATTATTAGTTCTGATGATTAAAAATAACGTTAATAATACTCAAAGTGAAAGAATATAGAATATTTGTGCAATATCTATTCAATAAAAGAAAAAAAGCAAAATTCACTAAGATATTATACCACTTAAAAGCAAAACCTCCCCTACATCGTGGTCATTGTATTGGAAAATTATTTCAGGATCGAAAAATGGTTCCCGGTAAAGAAAAGTCAAAAATTTCCCACGGGTCGCGTAGAATTTTTCTTTTCCGGAATCCGCACGAATATTCGATTCTCAAGGGTCAACAATTCTAGTTTTCGGGTTTTGATAAAATTTCTGACCGTCAAGCAATTTACACCCAGTATTCGGGCAATGTCCGAGACGGCCACTTTTTTATCGAGTAGTTTCCTGATATCGTCTTCGAGGTTTTCATTACAAATGGCCGGAAAATAGCGGTTTAAATCTTTATATGAATTTAGAATATTGTGGCAGTAGCCTACCGTTCACTTAAGTTTTTCGTTACAAACAGGTAAAAATTGCGCATAGCCACGACGGCTTTTTCTAGTTAAGATCTTATTTAACAGTTATTTGTCTTTTTTGTGTCCTCCCGTTTTGGTCTGTCAGGGGTAATATAAATGTTCCGGGAGGCAAAATCAGTGATTTTTCGCCATAATTGTTAATTTCTATTTGATCGATAGGAACACTTTCTGCTTTATCATCTTCTTTAATTGGATAAGCAGAAATTAAGCATGGGAAATTGATATCAAATTTTATTTTATCTAGTTTATATTCTTTCCAACTATCATTACGTAATAACCAGCTTGGACGTTTAGAGATGTACTGCGTGCGTGGGTGAGCCACTTTCAAATCAACCAGACTTGAATCCCTTCTCATATTATAGGGATTCCCGTTGGTATCAATAAAAACGGCAGAATATTGAGTTTGAGCAAACTGATAGTAACGAGCCTCATATGCCGAATTACTATGCTCAGTCCAATCGACCTGATCGATAGAAAATGGGTCAATACCAGATATTTTTTTCAATGCGCCAGCCATTCTCAATGGCTCAACATTATAATCTTCCAGTAAATGGCCGAAGCCACAATGAATCAATATCTTAGCTCTTTCATCTTTATCAATAATTTTTTTTATATTTTTTGCTTCTCCGATCTCTCTTCCTTCCGGATCACTCAAATCTTCATAACAAAATAGAGTAAACCCGATTTTCAGAGCTTTACGGATCATATTGCCAAATTGAGGTTCACGGGAATAGTAACCATCATTCACTAATGGCCATTTACGAATATTAAGTAGTGAATCTTCTGCAAGAGTTTCCAGACCAAGATAACGGTATCCATTTTTATAGAGTCCTTCTAATAGTGATTCTGTAAAAACACGATGTGCAGGTTGATGGTGCGCTTCATTAATAATTATAATTTTTTCCTTTTTACTCTGCTCGATTATGTAATCGACAGCTGGCCTAACTTGGTATTTAGACAAAATATTTATATCTGAATAAGGAAATTCCGGCTCTTCACCGCCAGACTTATCGTATGTTTTTAGAGCTTTGTGATATTCCCCTATAAATGAATAAGCCCATGCGGCGAATTGATAGTTTTGAGTTGAGTCATTCAAAAATAGCTGTTCAATTTGCTTACTATTCTTGTAATCTGGCCCATCCTGTGCATGCACCAAATTACAAATAAACAAAACAATGGTTATCCCTGAAACTAGTGGATAATAAGACTTTTTCATATTGATAGATACAGTTTGCCGAAGATTATAATCGATTAGACAGCACAATATACAATATGAAAATAATAAACTATGTTTTTAGTTTATACCCTATAATTGTAAACTGCTCTATAAGCTATCCCCAACAGTTTGGGAAATTGGTTGCAACTAAAGAAAAGTAAAAATTTCACACGGGTCGCATAGAATTTCTTTTCCGGAATCCGCACGAATATTCAATTCTCAGGGTTCAACGATCCTAATTTTCTGGTTTTGATAAAATTTCTGACCGTCAAACGATTTACATCCAGTATTCGGGCAATGGCCGAGACGGCCACTTTTTTATCTAGCAGCTTTCTGATATCGTCCTCCTTACCGGTTAATTTTGTTTCCTTATTCTGAGAACCCTGCGGACGCCCTAACTTCATCCCTTCACTTTTTTTCCTGGACAAGGCGTCTTTGGTACGTTGTGATATCAAATTTCTTTCAATTTCAGCCGAAAGTGAAAATGCAAACGCCAATACTTTTGAATTGAAGTTTTTCCCTAGTTCGTAACCTTCTTTTACCGAAAAAACTTTAATATCTCTTTCCATACAGTCATGAAGGATTGACATCACCTCCATTAAGTTTCTTCCTAACCGTGAAAGCTCGCTTACCAGAAAGATATTCTCTTTTCTCATCCGGCCCAGCAATGCCGATATTTTACGGTCTTTTACCGATTTTAGTCCCGATGCGGTTTCTTGAACCCATTCATCAATGGAGAGTTTTTTGAGGTCGTCGTATTTAAGAATTTCATAGCGTTGATTTTCGACAGATTGCTTGTCGGTATACACCCTCAGATAACCATAAATCATAGTAAAAAACAGGATAGTTAATAAAAACCTAATATTTGAACCCGTTGGGTGAAATATAATTAAGGAAGAAAAGTGTATACATATTGGGTTAAGATACTGAAATTCAGTATCTTAAAGTCGCCAAACAAACCCCAATATGTATGTCAAAATTAGTGAAAAATTATT
>NZ_VTOL01000020.1 GCF_009801115.1 Dyadobacter sp. 3J3 | reverse complement strand
CTTGGTAAGATTCATGATTATTTCTGTTATATATTTGAATGTGAGATACTTAAATATACAAAGAATGTAGAATCTTACCAATTTTAAACTCTATTTTTCCTGCCAATTATTAATCGAACTCAGGTTATTAAGATATTATCCTTGCTCTCAATACTTTTAGGTAGTTGCGGTGGTCCGAAGACCTACTCAGAAAAACGAGCAGTAAAGATCGAGGGCAAACCTGTAATAATAACATATCAGTATCATATTAATGCCGGAAGACTTTTATATAAATATAAAGGTTTCCTGGATGGTAAGGTTGGAGTTGGTTATTTCTCAGACTGTGAGAATCGTTCGGATGCTTACCTTATAAAGGAATGTGTTCCTATAGATCATCTGCACGGAAATTTGTCTAAAATAAAGCCAAATGCAACAGGGGAAGAAGCAATGAATGCAGGAGAAACCAGATGTCTGGTTCTGATTCCAGAAAATAAAGATACGATTGGTGAATTTACAATTGAATTTAGCGAAGATCAATTGGGAAGTTGGTAGAGATACCAACAGTGGGTTAAATTGAAATAAAGGAGAAAACCGTAATGACCTCCGGGGGGGACTGAAACAATTTATATATCTAAAATTTTACATTTATGTTTTGGATAGTTGTTGATTACTTCACTTACATACTCCTGGCTTATACAGCTTTAAGAGGCCTTGCTTATATTTTGAGCAAGGCCACAGGGCTTAAAATATATAATTCGCTCATTTTCAATTCAATAGTTTTTATACTGATCCTATTATCGGCTATATTTTCTTATTTCATAGTTATAAATATCCATTTTTTCCCCTTATCGTTACCTTTTAGTTTATATATCTCCATCATAGTGGTGCCTTTATTGTACCTAGGGTGTTATCATCCTTTGTATAAAGAATTAGATTACGAATATTTGGATCGTCCTAACCATTCAAAGTATAAATATACACTGCTTTGGATAGATCAAAACATGACCATGATAACAATATATTCTACTCCATTTTATATTGCAGTTAAAGGAATTTTTGGACAATAAAATTAATGCTCAGTTAAATGTTTTAAGAAAACAGAGTAGTTTTACACATATACGGGAAGATGTTAATTTTTAATATCTTCTTCCTGTGACTCTAAGTTTTTTAAAACAATGCATGACATCATCATTATCGGAGGCGGAATTGTTGGCCTGGCTACCGCGCTTCGTATAAAAGAGCAAAAACCAACGTTAAAGGTTTTGTTATTAGAAAAAGAAAACGGTGTTGCCAAACATCAGACCGGGCATAATAGCGGCGTAATTCATTCCGGATTGTATTACAAACCGGGAAGTCTGAAAGCGACAAACTGTATTCGTGGGTATGATATGCTTCTGGATTTCTGTAACCGTGAAAATGTGCCTTACGATCTTTGTGGAAAAATAGTGGTGGCTACCAAACCAGAGCAAATTCCACTTTTGAAAAACCTTTATGATCGCGGTATGCAAAACGGTTTAACCAAAAACCGGATGATAAGCGCTGCCGAAATTCGGGAAATGGAGCCGCATGTAAATGGTTTGGAAGGGATTGCAGTGCCTTATACCGGTATTATTGATTACACCGCAGTCAGTGAAAAGTATGCTGAAATATTTCAAAAGCTGGGTGGAGAAATCCGATTTGGGGAGAAAGTTGTCAATATAAAAAGTCTGACTTCAAATAGCGAAGTCGTGACTGCTTCCGGAAATGTTTACAGTACAAAACTGGTGGTCAATTGCGCAGGATTATATTCTGACAAAGTGGCACAGTTGACACAACCAGAAGAAATTAAAGTCCAGATCATTCCCTTCCGCGGTGAATATTATAAGATCAAACCGGAAAAACATCATCTGGTCAAAAATCTGATTTACCCGGTTCCAGATCCTAATTTCCCTTTCCTGGGCGTTCATTTTACACGTATGATCGAAGGAGGCGTAGAGGCTGGTCCAAATGCCGTGTTTGCGTTTAAAAGAGAGGGTTATAAAAAAACAGATATCAATTTCCCTGAATTATTCGAAGCGCTTGCCTGGCCAGGGTTTAGGAAAGTGGCTATGAAATACTGGCAGACCGGAATGGGCGAATACTATCGTTCCTTTTCCAAAGCTGCGTTTACAAAGGCTTTGCAGGAATTAATCCCTGAAATTCAAAGTGATGATTTAATTCCGGGTGGGGCGGGGGTTCGCGCACAGGCCTGTGATCACGACGGTGGGTTACTGGATGACTTCTCAATCATTGAAAATAAAGGCGCTATCAATATTTGTAACGCACCATCGCCGGCAGCAACTTCTTCACTTTCTATTGGACAAACCGTTTCGGAAAGAGTTTTAGCAAGACTTTAATAAGATATTCAATTGCTATAAACCAAAAAAGCTTCCTGATTGGAAGCTTTTTTGGTTTATAGCAATGTCTTATTTAAGCCTTCTTCATTTGCGACATTCCAAAAAGAATTACGTGCACAACTGCAAAAATCATTGAAAAATAGAACAAACCTGTTTGTTCTCCATTGGTCATCATCTCATGTGCAATGGCAATACCACCAAGAATCACAGAAAGAACAATTCCAGTCAATCCGGCAACTTTACGGCCATTCATGATCGTTGAAGGTTGTCCGTCAGATAAGAAACTGTTTTTGATACCATACCACAGATACACATCAAATCCGATGATCATCCATACGAATAAACGTATCCAGGTATCAAGCGGCAAAAATGCCATCATGAAGAAACACGTTCCAACACCCAGAATCGGGATCAAAGGCACAAGCGGTGTTTTGAAACCACGCGGAACGTCCGGCATTTGTTTTCTCATCACAATGATTCCGATACAAACCAGGATAAAGGCAAACAATGTCCCGATACTTGTCATTTCTCCAACAACACGTGCAGGTACAAACGCAGAGAACAAACTCACGAACAACATGAACATGAAATTGCTTCTAACCGGCGTTTGATATTTTGGATGCACGCTTGAAAAAATACGTGGAAGCAAACCATCTTTACTCATACTGAAGAATACGCGGCTTTGTCCTAAAAGCATAACCAGGATTACAGAAGCGTAACCACCTAAAATCGCAACGATAATCGCACGGTTCAACCAGGGATAATCCGGGTGAATTACACCTGAGGCATCTGCGCTTCCCATATGCTCAATCGCTACCGCAACTGGTGCAATACCATCCTGACCTTTGAATGAAGTATAATTTGTTACACCCGTCATCACGTGTGCAAAAAGGATGTACAAAACTGTACAAATAACAAGAGATCCTAAAATCCCGATCGGCATATCTTTTTTAGGATTTTTCGCTTCCTGAGCAGCTGTACTAACGGCATCAAAACCGACATAGGCAAAAAATACAATAGCCGCCGCCCGGACAATCCCACTAAAACCATATTCACCAAAAGTGCCTGTGTTGTCTGGAATGTAAGGAATGTAGTTAGAGTTGTCGATATACTGCCATCCTAAAACGATAAAGATTATAACAACCGTTACTTTCAATCCAACGATAACAGCGTTCACTTTTGCACTTTCTTCGGTACCTTTCATGAGCAATAAGCTCACCATGATCACAATAAATACCGCAGGAAGATTTACAATTCCTCCATCCCAGGGTCCGACCGTCAGTGCGGTGGGGAGGTGGACATCAAATCCTTCTAAAAATTTTATTAAATATCTTGACCAGCTTATACTTACCGTGGCAGCTCCAACCGCGTATTCAAGTACAAGGTCCCATCCGATGATCCAGGCAATGAACTCACCCATTGTTGCATAAGAATAGGTGTATGCACTACCTGCAACGGGTATCATCGAAGCAAATTCTGCGTAACACAGACCTGCAAAGGCGCAACCCAAGGCTGCAACCATAAAAGAAATTGTAATGGCAGGACCAGCCTGATTTGCCGCCGCACCACCTGTAATAGAAAACAAACCTGCACCAATAATTGCTCCTACACCTAATGCAACCAGGCTGCCAGGCCCAAGTGTGCGTTTTAGCTGATTACCTTCCCCAGTTGATTCTTTTAATAATTTGTCAATAGGCTTTTTGACCCAGAGTTGATTTGCCATAAAATGTTTTTGTAAATATTATGTCGTTGTACCCTAAAACTAAAATAAAATTTGCTAATTATTGGCATATGCAAAATATAAAAGAGGGAAAGTAAAACACTTTCCCTCTTTTATTATCTAAACCCTTATGCTTTTACAATTTTCCCTTTTGTTGTTGCAGCATCCGAACCACCTGCTACGGCCAGTGAAGCTTGTTTAATTTTTTCACGTTGTAAAATGTCAACTACAATTGGTGCAGCAACAAATAGTGAAGAATAGGTTCCTACAATTACACCCAGTAACATACAGAATGTAAATCCACGAATTACTTCACCACCGAATACCATTAGCACGATCAATACAAGCATTACCGAAATACCGGTTACGGCGGTACGGCTAAGTGTACTGTTCAAAGCATTGTTGATAATCGTTGGTAATGTTTCGGTAGTTGCTTTGTCATCTTTCAAATAATCACGAATCCTGTCATAAATAACAACCGTATCATTCATGGAATAACCGATCATTGTAAGAATGGCTCCGATGAACGCCTGATCAATATCCAATGAGAATGGAAGCCATCCGTTGAACAAGGAATATACAGCCAATAAGATAATAACATCATGGGCAAGAGATACTACCGCACCATAACTAAATGCCAGTCGTTTGAAACGTAAGAAGATGTAAACAAAGTTGGCAGCCAAAGCTAGTAAAACGGCATACAATGCATTGATCATGGTATCGTATGCAATTGTTGGACCTACTTTGTTTGAACTTACGATTGTTCCCTTGTTATCCTTAATCTTGGAAACACCTTCCATGATTTTTGTATCTGCTTTCTGATCAGCGTCAGGAGCAGTATCTTCAATCAGGTAATCTGTTGTGATCTTAACCTGGTCAAATCCTCCAAAAGTTTTTACTTCCGGTGAACTTCCAAGCGCGGCATTCATTACTTCACGAACTTCATCTGTTTCAACATTTTTGTCAAAACGAACTACATAAGAACGACCACCTTTAAAGTCAATACCAAGACCAAATCCTTTGAAGATGAATGAACCCACTCCAATGACCATGATCACAGAAGAAATGATATAAAAACGACGGCGTTGGGATACAAAATCGAAATTATTATCCTTAAACCAGTTTTTAGTCAAACCAGAATAAAACTTGTAAACTTTACCATTTTTGATCTGATATTCAAGGAACAATCTTGTAACGAATATCGCTGTGAACAACGATGTAAGCAAACCAATAACAAGTGTCGTGGCAAAACCTAATACAAGACCTGAACCAAATGTGTAAAGTATAATACCTGTTAGAAGCGTTGTAACATTGGAGTCAATAATGGCTGTCATGGAATGTTTGAAACCATCCTGAACGGCCAGTTTAAATGGCTTACCTTCTGCAATTTCAATCTTTATTCCCTCATAAATCAGTACGTTCGCATCAACGGCCATACCAATTGATAAAACTATACCCGCGATTCCTGAAAGCGTAAGCACCGCTCCAAGAGAAGCCATCACACCTAAAAGAAGGAACAAGTTTAAAAGAAGTGTGATATCTGCAATGAAACCAGCGCCGCTATAATAGGCCACCATGAAAACCAGAATTACAACCAAACCGATCACTGATGATAAAATACCGGCTGTAATCGCCTCTGAACCCAAAGTTGAACCAACAATGGCCTCCTCAACAATGTGCGTTGGAGCTGGCAATTTACCCGCTTTTAGCACGTTTGACATATCTTTTGTTTCTTCAACCGTGAAGTTACCTGTGATACTTGAATTACCATTTGGAATTTCACCCTGAACCGTTGGAGCCGTGTAAACAAGATTATCGATAATGATAGCAACCGGACGACCAATACTGTTGGCTGTCAGTGTACGCCATTTACGTGCACCTTCACCGTTCATACGCATGGTCACTTCCGGACGACCGCGGTCATCGTAGTCATGCGATGCATCAACGATCACATCACCTTCCATAGCAGCCTGGCCATTTTGTTTTTTGATAAAATACAAAGGCAGGATCAACTGATTGTTTGTACCTTCAGTTCCTTTACGATCCCACATGAAAACCAAATCAGCAGGGAACATAGAACGAACTTCCGGACGGGCAAGCATTTCGTTTGCACGCGCTGTATCTTTCAAATAAACACCCAAACCTTGTGGCATTGGAACAAAAAGACTTGTAAGTGCAGCACTCTGGGCAGCCAAAGCAGACGTATCGCTTTTAGCAGAATCTCCTTTTTGTTCAAGCTGAGCAGCCAATCCGGTTACTCCTGATTTCTTAGTAGTATCAGTTGATGACACCGCAGCAGCAGGTTTTCCGGCAGCTTTCACTCTTGCATCTTCTTTGGCAAGATAAGAACCCAACTGATCAATCGCAGGGGCTAATTCGTTGGTAAGATATACTTGTGCAAATTCAAGTTTCGCAGCACCTGATAACAAGCGACGAACACGTTCCGGGTTATCAACACCTGGAAGTTCTACCAAAACGCGGTTAGTACCTGGCAAACGCTGAATATTCGGGTTAGTTACACCAAATTTATCAATACGTGCCTGCGTGATCTGGAATGCTCTGTCAATTGCACCATCAATTTCTGTGTTCAACATTTTAATAACATCGCTGTCAGAAGAATTGCTGTTGATTTTCGTACGGTTGGCACTTGTAGCGAAAACACTTGCAAGACTGGTATTTGGCGCAGCTTCTTTAAAAGCCGATACAAAGATCTTTACGAACGCATTGTTATCTGCTTTTTTATCTGCCTGTGCAGCCGCTAGTGCTTTTTGGAATGCCGCACTGCGCGCATTTCCACCAGCCATACCTTTAAGGATTTCAGCAGGAGCAACTTCCAAAACTACGTGCATACCACCTTGAAGGTCAAGACCAAGGCTAAGCTCGCGTTCCATCACTTCTTGCAAAGTTTGTCCCAAATAGACATCTTCACGCCAAAGTGAATCAATGTAATGTTGTCTTTTCTTGTCATCTACTTTGCCGGAAGCATCCGTAGCGTACACTACTGCCTTTCCTTTAATGTTACGCGAAACGAACGTAAACGAAAGATAATAGGCGCTAATAAGAGCCAACACAAGGGTTAGCCCAATTATTCCATTCTTGTTAGTCATTGTTTTGTAAAAAATGTGATATTTTGAAATCGGATTTATTATGGATTGATATATGAGAATACGAAAGTTCTTCGCAAGACGCGATAATACTCATATGTCAACATGGAAAGATCAAAACGGAACTGTCACGGGGCATTTGTGACAATATATCGGGCAAAAACTCTACTGAAACAGGAGAAAAGAAAATACGATTCCTGGTAATCAACCTCAATGATGTGTTGACTTTCAATAAACTGCCAGACAGGCTGCGGAGCAAAATAAAAATAATGAGAGAAATCAAACGAGATGGACGGTGTAATAACCGCATCCAAAGAAAGTGCACTTACGGTAGCCTGCTGATCGTCCCCCGTATTGGAGGACTTTTCATGGGAAATTCCTTTGGCTATTGATTTTGTATTCTGAGCAAATTTCTGAACCGAATTCACATTATCTGACCACGACCGGGCTCCGGCCACCATGAGTAACATGGAAGCAAGCAATAAGCTAATGGTCTGGTTGATAATTTTTTTCGTCTGCACGATTCGGTCTTCGATTTAAAACGCAAATTTTAAACCAAAATATCACATTCGCAAATGGTTTGCCCGAAATATCTGAATTATCCTTTTGACAAACGTTAAATTATGAGAAGAATTCCTAAGCTTTTACTTCAAACGGCCATATTTCCGCATGATTTCCAATACTTTTTCTTTTGGTAATTCTTCTACTTTGTGTCCCTGAAAACCTTCGGACGTTTTGGCCATAAACAGCGAATTGATAATCGCTTCATTGGTAGCTTCAATGGTTGCCATGAAAAGTGGCGACACAAAATCGTTATGTAAAAGTGTCACACTGGAAGTTCCCTGCGTCGTTTCATGCGGAATTTGGTAAGCTGTTGAAAACGCGATCACATAATCGCCGCTGCCATTTGAAGCAATTCCGCCGGTTTCGGCCATACCCATGATAGCACGTTTTGCCAAACGTTTCAGATTTCTTGCATCCAAAGGCGCATCCGTCGCAATGATCATCATACAGGAACCATCGGAAGATTTGTCCAAAGATTCTTTAAAAGCATACTTCCCTAATTCTTCGCCAATCGGGACTCCATTCACTTTCAAAACACCGCCAAAATTTGTTTGGGTTAAAACGCCAACCGTATAACCACCCAGCTTTCCAGGCAGTTTCCGGGAAGAAGTTCCGATTCCACCTTTCCAGTTAAAACAAACCGTTCCGGTACCGGCACCAACATTCCCTTCCTCTACTTTTCCAGTTTGTGCATTTTTCAACGCTTCCAGAACATTTTCCTTTTTGATATGACGCCCGCGGATATCATTTAAAAAACTGTCATTTGTTTCGCCTACAACTGGATTCACCGAACGTACATTTTCATTACCTTTTTGATTTAATGTCCAGTCAATTAATGCGTCTGCGGCCGTTGGGACGCTTAATGTATTGGTCAAAATAATCGGCGTTTCCAATGTTCCCAATTCCTCCACCTGCGAGTAACCTGTCAGTTTTCCAAAACCATTTCCAATGTAAATTGCAGCCGGTATTTTTTGTTGAAACAGATTTCCTCCTTTTGGAATAATAGCCGTTACACCGGTTCGGACGTCCTTTTCGTTAACCAAAGTTACCTGGCCAACTTTCACTCCGGCCACATCCGTTATGGCATTAAATGGTCCAGTTGGCAAAACACCAATTTTTATTCCCAGTTCGCGGGGACGTTTTTGTGCAAAAAGTTGAACGGATAGAAATAGTAAAATGATTGGGAGTGATTTTTTCATCTCAGGAGTGTTTTAAATGTCCAAGATACAAAGGAACATGCAGCCTGCTAACGCAAATCCTTGATTATTTATAAAAACAAAAGCCGCCAGAAATTTCTGACGGCTTTAAAAATTGTATTATCAAAAATACATTAATCTTCTTCCGGTCTTGCTTTTGCAGGATCAACTATCGTTTCCATCCGGCTCACTGCCGACGCTCCAAAGTAACCCAATGCTTTTCTACCGTTTGGATCAGCATTTGTAACATTCGATTTAATGTTTGCGATAGGCGTAGCATATATCCCGCCATTGGTACTTTGATCAACAACCTGCTGCAAAAAGTAAAATGCTTCGTTGGTAATACTGTGCAATTCAACACCAACGTGACTGCCTGCCTGATATAGAGAATCATAAGTAATTGACCGTCGTAAGGGCTGGATAAATATCAAACCATCCGAAGGTGCACCTGCACTGAAAGCGGCATCATAGGCAATGGAAATTTTCTCGGCTTTATCCACATTCGTTTTCCCGTTCAGTACTTCCTTAATCCAGTAAGTATCACCTGCTCCTACAAAATCCCTGGCATAGAATTCAACAATATATCCTGTTTTCTGGCCTTTATCTTTGTCAGGTTTGATAGGAAGTGTCTCATTCGTATAGGCAATAGAATCTATTTTGGGAACACGTTTAATTTCATTTTGAGCCGTATAGACTTCCTTTTCATATTCAATTCTTAACGTATATTTTCTGCCAATACGGCCCAAGCTGTCCGTCGCCAAGCCCCAGGTATATTTCCCGTTTCCTGCCGAATCGGCGAAATTATAAACATTACCAATGTTGTCTGTAACCGTTACTTTCGCGCCTAAAACAGGCTGAATCGGATTGCTATCAAAGTAACCAGACGACCAGCTAAGTGTAATCGTTTGTTTTCCGGGCTGATTTGTAACCCAACCATCCACAACCAGCTGCGTAGGCCCTGTTTCTGTTTTTAAATCAATCACATCCTCGCAACCAGACAATCCGATGATTGCCATAAGTACGATGGCGATTTGAAAAAAAACTGTTTTTGAATTTATATTTTGTTTTTTCATGGCTAATTAAAACTTGAAATTATACGTAATAGAAGGAATAAGACTTCCAATTACAGAATACCGAACCGCTTGTGTTCTCAGCAAATTCTGAGCTTTTTCGCTGGCCGTTGGCTTATCCTCATTCTGGCGTGTATAAACCGAGAATGCATTTCTGCGGTTGTAGACATTGTAAATTGAGAAAACCCATTCTCCTTCACCAATTCCAAAAAGTTTTTTACGTGCTTTAAGTGTTGCCGCAAGATCCAGACGGTGATAGGCCGGGATTCGGTTGTTATTTCTGGCATTGTTGTAATTGTTGCCCAGTGAATATCCACCCCAGGTGTAACCATTCGTTGGAAAAGTGGCCGGTGTTCCCGAGGTGATCGTAAAGTTGGACGATAATGTCAGCCTTTTGTTAAGCTCATAAATAGCTACCGTAGTGAAGTTATGCGGTTTGTCAAAACGTGCGTTAAACCAGTTTCCATTATTCACGCCTTCAACTTGTCGTTCCGTTTTTGATAAAGTATAACTTACCCAACCTGTTAAGCGGCCTTTATTCTTTTTCAGATAAAATTCCGCACCGTAGGCTCTTCCTCTTCCGGTAAGCAAATCTCCTTCTACAAATTGATTCAACAACAAATCTGAACCGACCACGTAATCAAGCTGATTGTGCAGCTTTTTGTAATAAACCTCCACAGAAGCTTCGTACATGTTATCCTTGAAATTCCTGAACCAACCCAGCGCAACCTGATCGGCGAGTTCTGGTTTGATATTGGAAGAACTCAGCGTCCACACATCAAGAGGAGAACTTGCTGCGGTATTAGACAGCAAATGCAGATATTGTGACATGCGGTTGTAACTTATTTTCAAAGAAGAAACCGAATTCAAACCGATATTCACTGCAAAACGTGGTTCAAAGTTTCCGTATGTTTTGATAACATCTCCGCTTTGATATTCTTTTCCCGGGAAAATAGGCTGCTTTCTGATTCCCGCCGTAGTATCGCGGTAAGAATATTCAATGCCAGCTCCTAAACTCCTGAAATATGAATAACGGATACCGTATTGCAGGGAAATCTTGTCCGTCAGTTTTTGTTCGTTCGCAATATATATGGCAGATTCATCGGCGTGACGTGACGGAAGATCAAGATTCAGACCTTCCCCTTCGGAAACCGCAGTAGCTTTACCCGGACTAGAATCATAGTTGATATACTGTCCGCCAAAAGTCAGCTGGTTATTAGGCGTGATGTAATATGTAAAATCAGGTTTGATGCTTTTTGTCACAATTCTGGAATTCCAGACAAAACGGTCTTTTGCATTTTTATCATTCTCATTTTGCCCCAGATTATAATCGTAATTGCTGTAATAAGCTGTCATATTCATAAACAGTTTATTGGAAAAAATGTGATTCCAACGCCCCGTCAATGTTTTATTTCCCCAGCCAAAACCAAAATCACCACCTCCAAAAACATCCTTTCCTAAATAACCCGAAGCAAAAAATGTATCCTTATTCCCTAACCTGTAATTTACTTTGGCCGTTAAATCGTAAAAGTTGAACTTGGAGTCTTTCAAATCTTTGTTCAAAAATGGTTTTGCCAAAATATCAATATATGACCGACGGGCGGCTACAATAAAGGATCCTTTACCTGCCGCGAACGGCTGCTCATAGGTTAGGCGAGAGAAAATGGAACCAATACCGCCATTAATTTCACGTTTCTTAGAATTTCCTTCCTTCATCCTTACATCCAGAATCGACGAGATCCGTCCGCCATATTGCGCAGGAATTCCACCTTTGAATAACTTTACATCTTTTACAACATCAGGATTGAAAACGGAAAAGAAACCAAACAAGTGAGAAGAATTGAAAACCGGAGCTTCGTCCAGAAGCACCAGGTTCTGGGAAATATCGCCACCCCGAACGTTAAATCCGGAAGCACCTTCTCCAACAGTAGTAACCCCGGGCAATAACTGAATACTACGTATCAAATCAACCTCGCCAAGAAGTGCGGGCATTTTCCTGATCGTCTTCATTTCAACTTTATTGACAGACATTTCAATGCTTCGCACATTCTCATCGTCCTTTTTTGTTGAAATAGTAACTTCTTTCAGGTTTTCGCTTTCATCGGCTAATTCAATACTGACCGTTTGATCGGCATTCAATTCAATCGTCTTTGTATTTTTCTGATATCCTATGTAGGAATAAACGACGGTATAAGTACCAGCAGGTAACGTTAGAGAATAAAAGCCGTACGGGTTTGTTACCACACCCGTCTGTGCTTCACGAACATAAACGGAGACGCCGATCAGACCTTCCCCGTTTGCAATATCTTTAACATATCCGCTCACGGTATGTTTTGTTTGTGCAAAAGATGCTATGCTGAAAAAAGACAGCAAAAGCCCAATCCACTTTTTTTGTATTTTACTTTTCATGCTAATGTTTTGATGATTAATACGAAGACGGTTCAAGACAACTTATTACTTTTAATAAATTGAACTTTTCCTATTTGCAGGACAACCATTGAAAGACTTACCCCTATGATTACCTAAAAATAAAATTAAGATTTTATCCTACTGTAATGTAAAACAAGTGATAATCAGATTACCATAATATAAAAAAATGATAAACAGCTGAAAATGGGGAGTGAATGGGAGGAATTCTCCTCTAATTCGCAAAATCGGAATTAGTATTATTTGTAGAAATAATTACAACAGCTCCGGGATCGGAACATTCTGATAATAATTGACTTGTAGTTTTCTGTAAAACAGGATGAATGAAATCAGGGGCGATTTCATTTAGGGGAACGAGCGTAAACCGTCGTTCGTGTAGTCTTGGATGTGGTAAGGTAAGGCGCGCAGAATCCAGAATAAGGTCCTGATAATAAAGCATATCTATATCAATCACGCGGGCACCCCATCGTTCATAGCGAATTCTCCCAAGCTCATGTTCTATTTCCAGAACAAAGCGCAGGACTTCTTCCGGCATTAATCCGGTTGAAACGATAAGAATCTGATTTAAAAAAGCAGGCTGATCCAAAACGCCCCAGGGAGCGGTTTCATAAATGGAAGAAGCAGATTGAATTTTACCAATTCTTTCCTCAATCAGAGTTTCAGCCGATTTGAGAATTTGGGATCTGTCTCCAAGATTGGATCCTAAAAGAAGAAAAACGTTTTGAACAGGAGAATTCTCAGCCATTAGGATGTTGATAAGTATTTACGTTCTCTGTAATTTCTTTTCCATCTTAAGACTAAAATAATCCCAGCTCAAAGATTTTACGAAAAAAGGACTTCCCGAAAAAAGGAAGTCCTTTCCAATAAATTCGCAAATTTCTTAGAACGTAAGCGTTCCTTTATCGTATGCTTTTTGGATCGTAGCTTCAATACCGTTCTTGTTGATTGTACGAAGAGCAGATGTAGCTACTTTCAACGTAACCCATTCTCCCGATGAAGGAAGGAAGAAACGTTTCTTTTGTAAATTCGGGAAGAATTTACGTTTTGTTTTATTGTTAGCGTGAGAAACATTATTTCCAACGCGTGTTCTTTTACCAGTAATTTGACAAACCTTAGCCATGACGATCAATTTTTCCAAATGAGGGTGCAAATATAGGTATTTATTATTTTGGTGCAAATAAAAATAAAAGATATTTGAAAAATAATGTATTAAAAAGTCATTCTAAACCCCACACCGTGAACGTTATCAATGCGGATTGCAGGGTCTGCGGATAGATATTTACGCAATCTTGAAATAAAAACATCCAGGCTTCTTCCCATAAAATAATCGTCGTCTCCCCAGATCGCTTTCAGCAATTCGTCCCGGCGAATCACCTGATCCGGACGTTCCGAAAGATATTTTAACACCTCCGCTTCCCGAAAAGTGAGCGTTTGGAGGCTGTCATTTATTGATAAAGTCAGCTTCGTAAAATCGAAATTATATTTGCCGACCGTATTCGTTTTAGGCTGAACAGGTGTCGGTTTTCCAGAATTATTTCTTCGTAAAATCACTTCAATCCGTAACATCAATTCCTGAATACTGAACGGTTTGGTGACGTAATCATCTGCACCCAATTCAAACCCTTTGATCTTGTCCTCCTGTAAAGCTCGCGCAGTCAAGAATAAAATCGGGACCTGTTTGTCTGATTTACGGATATTTTCAGCTAACGTAAAACCGTCCATTTTCGGAAGCATTACGTCCAGGACACAAATATCGAAATGCTCTTTTTCTATTACATCCAAAGCTTCTGCGCCGTCGCTGGCGTGCACAACCTCGTAATCGTATTCTTCCAGATTATCTTTCGTAGCAAAGGCCAGATTCGGGTCGTCCTCGACGTATAAAATTTTCTTTTTCAATGTAACTGATTTATGTTTTAGGTTGAAGCAAAAATTATTTTTGAGGAATGCTGATACTAAACGTACTTCCTTGTCCCAGTGCGCTGTCAAGTTCCAGATTCCAGTGATGGGAGCGGACAATCTGTTTGACATAACTAAGGCCAATTCCTGAGCCTTTCACATTATGCACGTCAGCATTACTGATCCGGAAAAATTTATTAAAAATCTTTTTCTGATATTCCCTGGCAATTCCCAGGCCTTTATCCTCCACACAAATCACAAGACAGTTTTTCTTATTGAAAGTCCTGATAACGACCTCCGGCAGATCGGGGGAATATTTTATCGCGTTGTCAATCAGGTTGGTGATCATATTTCTAAAATGGAAAATATCGGCTTCAATAAAATGATTGGCCGCTTCATATTTCAGTTTTATTTTCCCCTCAAAAGGCAATAACAAAGAGTCGATAACCTGGTTCACATCGATTTTTTCTCTTTTTAAATTGAGCGAATTCCTTTCCGCCTTCGCAATGGAAAGCACCATTTCCACCTGCGTTTGCAATCTTAAAATCTCTTCCTGAACTATATGCACATACCGTTTATGACGTTCGGGCTGCGTAACGATGATATCTGAATTCAAAACATCAGCCGCGATACGAATCGTAGAAATGGGTGTCTGTAATTCATGTGTCATATTATTGACAAAATTCCGCTGCACTTCCGACAAATGTTTTTGTCTCAAAATAATGAAGAGCGCGTACGCAAAAAAACCGACGGCAAGCAAAACCAGCATCGACGACCAAATCCAGCCATTCAAATTCCCGACAATGTAAGCGGACTGTTCCGGAAATCTTACGCCGAAATAATAAGGATATTTGTCCGTACGCTCCCAGTTTGATGTTTTCGCGGAAGTTTTGTCATTCGTTTTTGTACTTAACGACATGCCATACCGCATCCGGTCCGTGGTACAATCATAAATTCCGACTTCAAAATCAGTAATCAGATTGTGTTTTTGAAAACTGTCCTTGATAAAATGTTCCAGTAAATCCGGCTGCGTTGTCGCGTTGGTATTGACAAGAAAATATTCCGGCGATAATTGCTCCACCGGATTTGAAGTCTGCATAACGCCATTAACCGACGCAAGTTCCTGGGCAACATCCTGCAAAGCAACATGCGCATTTTGATTAAACTGCCGATGACGGAGATCAAGCGCCTGTTTTACCCAGTAAATCTGGGTAATAACAACACCGATAATCAACAGCGCAGAAAATACAGTAAGCCAGCGAATGGAACGTCTTGGCATTGATGAATTAGTTTCTAATAAAGTTAAAAGTTATCAAAGTGTATGCCAGTCGATATTACAACAAAATTTCCCTTACATATCTCTTTGCAAATGATATTCATAAAGCGTTTCCATGGGCGACTTTGCAATTTTTCCAACTTTCAAACCTTTACTTTCTAAAACGGTTTTTAAAATTTCCCTGTAATAAAAAGCGATAGATCCGGTAAAATGAATCGGATAATTTTCGGCATCCTGATGTTTCAAAATATATTTTTCTGTAAAAAGAATAAACGCATCCTGAACCAGTTTGTTGATAAAATGATGATGAATATTTTTTGAAATAAATTCAGAGAATGTTGCGAAATAACGGTTTGGGAACGGCTGACGATACACTTTTTCAAGTACAAATAATCGGTTTGTGCCGGGATATGTTTCCTCAAACTGCTTTTGGAGATCCTGCGGCAATTCATTTTGCAGGAAATTGACCAGCAAAGTTTTTCCAAGATAAGATCCGCTGCCTTCATCCCCCAGCCAAAAACCAAGGGAGCCGATTGAATGCGCAATTTTATATCCGTCGTAAAATGCATTGTTCGCACCAGTTCCCAAAATACAGGCAATCCCTGGCTTATTTCCGCACAATCCACGTGCCGCTGCAAGCATATCCGAAGCTACCTCAATAATTTCCGCGGAAGGAACAGAATCCACCAACGCATCATAAATCGGGCGACTCGTAATTTTATCAGCACACCCCGCCCCGTAAAAAAATATCTGGTCGATCGGTGACCCTATAAAGGGTAATACTTCCTTTTCTAAAACTTCTGTAACTTCTTCTTTGGTCTGATAAAAAGGGTTAAGCCCTCCAGAATGAAGGCGGTATGGTGTTTTTCCGGTTGTTGCCACCAGCCAATCTGTTTTTGTGGAACCGCTGTCTGCAATCAGATAAGTATATTGTTTCAAGTGCTGTTAATTAAATGGTTCTGTTAATTTTCCTATGACCTTAAATTTCTCAAAAACACGTTCTGTGTGCGGCGCGTCTCCAAGTTCTTTGGTTAGGTCCTGTCCGGCCCAATGCTCATAATGATGTCCGTTTCGCCAGAGCCGGGATGTTGTAACGTCATAAATAAGTCCCTGGTATGCACACCAAATCTCTTCCTTATCCTGTCCGTTTCGTAGCGCGAGCTGAGACTTTGTATATTCTTTCATGTATGCCTGGTTACTTAAAAAACGGTTTTAATTATTTCCGGGGCGGAATTTAAGACGATCATTTCAGAATATTTTGATATTAAGACTAAAAAATCTGAACTTGTCGTTTAATTAGAAAATTATCCGTGAAAGATAGAATGAAAAAAACGTATACTTTACTTTGCAGCATTTTGCTGATCATCACACTTGTAACAGCAGGTTGCAGTAAAAAATCTCCCAAATCAGTTACTGAACGTATTGCAAAATCGTGGGCCGCTGAATCTGTAAAAGAAGGAACCGTTGTGGTTTACACAAGAGGAGGAGCGGGCAATATCCGCGCTGAATACTCCAATTTCAAACTGGTTTTGAACAGCGATGGGACAGCAACGTACACGGAATTTGATAAAAATATTTTTAGTGGAAAATGGACAGTGGACGGAGAGACAAGTTTGACCTTGTCGGGACTGACACCTCAGCCAAGTGGAAGCGGTGGTACCGTAAAATTCACGATTACTTCTCTTGACGATACCAAAGTTGTATTAACACGCGTGGATGCAAGTCCAAAAACAGGAAATACAATTAACCAATATACACTTTCAACACAGTAATTTTTAAGGTTTGAATCTGACTTCGTTTGATTGACTTATCAATTAACAGTCAGTTACTGAACTTTTAATGTTAAAATTTTATTGATAAACGAAGCCATTTCCCGCAAGAGATGGCTTCGTTTATTTTTAGCTAACTTTGCAACATGGCAGAATCAAGAACAGAAATCAGCAATTTAGGCGAATTTGGTCTTATAAAAAGACTGAATCAGGGGCTAAAAAATAATTTACCCGACAGTATAACAGGCATAGGCGATGACGCCGCAGTAATAGATTTAGGCACAGAATTCGGATTATTATCAACCGATATTCTTTTGGAAGGCGTTCATTTCGATCTGTCTTTTTTCCCTTTAAAACATTTAGGCTACAAGGCGATTGCGATTAACGTATCTGACATTGCCGCAATGAACGGAATTCCGCGTCAGGTTACGGTTGGTTTGGCTTTGAGCAATCGTTTTTCTGTGGAGGCCGTGGAAGAATTGTATGAAGGAATGAAAGCAGCCTGCAAGGATTTCAACGTGGATCTTGTGGGCGGTGATACTTCTTCTTCCTTATCCGGATTATTTATTTCGGTAAGCGTTTTCGGACGCGTGGCGAAAGACAGGATTACGTATCGGAATACAGCAAAAGCAAACGATCTTTTGTGTGTTTCCGGTGATTTGGGTGGGGCGTATATCGGCTTACAATTGTTGGTAAGAGAAAAGCAGGTTTTCCTGGCAGATCCAAATATGCAGCCTCAGCTTGATGGGAAAGAATATGTAATTCAAAGACAATTACGCCCGGAAGCGCGCATGGATGTGGTTTTTGAACTTGCAGCAGCAGGTGTAATTCCAACTTCGATGATCGATCTTTCTGACGGACTGGCTTCTGATCTTTTACATTTATGTTCCCAATCAGGCGTTGGTGCGCTGGTTTTTGAAGATAAATTACCAATCGACGAACAGACTTATGTCGGTGCCGTTGAATTAAATATCGGGCCGATAACCGCAGCTTTGAATGGTGGAGAAGATTATGAATTGCTTTTCACGGTACCGCAAAGTGATTATGACAAAATCAAAAACAATCCAAAAATCAGCGTCATTGGTTATATGACGGATAAAAAGGATGAAGTTTTATTGCATACAAAAGGCGACAACCGTGTCCCAATCACGGCACAAGGCTGGAATTAATTTGAATTGGCAAATCTGATTTTCACAATCTGATTTAATCCCAAAGGCTTTTTCACAAGCCACCCGTCCGACGGCTTTTCCGCCGTCGGACGGGTAATAAAAACCAAGAAAAGAGCCAAAAATTAGGAAAAAAATTTATCTCCCCCAGTTCAAAATCACTTTCTTAAATGCATCCTGCAATGACAGGGTTCGCTGGCCCGCCTTACCGTCACCCACAGGATTATCGCCTATCTGAACTACCGGCATTACCCACTTCGTTGTGCTTGTTGTAAAAGCTTCATCGGCTGTTGCCAGCTCGGAGTATAAAACCGGACGAATTTCTATTTTAAAATGTGGCTCAGCCAGCTCCAAAACCGCACGGCGCGTAATTCCGTTTAAAATATTATTATTCGAAGTGATCAGCGTATCACCTTTGAAAAGAAAGAAATTACTTCTCGTCAGTTCACTGATTTCACCATCCTTATGAAAAAGCAGATCAGATGCTCCCTGTTTTTTCATATCTTCAGCCATCAAAACCATATGAACATAGTTTGTCGTTTTGATTTCCGGCAGATCCCGAACGTATTGATAAGGCAAAACTTTAATTCCTTTTAACAATCCTGCCGGATTATCCTGAGGCAAAGCTTCTGTTCTGATCAAAAAATTTGGTTTCACGACATGAACACTATCAGGTGCATAACCGCCCGTCAAAACAAAACGAAAAGCGACTTCCTGTTCACCCGATAACGCATGAAGATCAGCCAGGATTTCAGCCGTTTCTTCCTGGTTTAAAGGAAGGGGAAGTTTGAGAAGCTTGGCCGAATTCTCAAAACGCTGCCAGTAATCATCCCAGCGAAAAGGAATGCCGTTGTAAGTCCGAAAATAATCAAACATACCGAAGCCGCGCAAAATAGCCAGATCGTTTGATTTAAAAATAGTAGAATCCAGGGGAGAAATTTCTCCGTTGAAATATAGATGAAAAGGCATTGGTACAATTTATTTTAGCCACGAATACACCGCGCGGCGGACCGCAAATATTCACTAATGTTTAATCATTCGCTCAAAACATGATTAGTGTAAATTCGTGCATTCGTGGCAGAAAAAAGATTAACGATATCCAAATATGGTAAGAATATTTTTTCAAATAATTCGCTTTGAGAAATAATTAAACGGATACTTCGGATTACTACATTTTCTACTAGTTCAATACATTTAATGCAAATACAGAACCATTCATCCCACTAACCTTTGAGTTTATCAACAGGATTTAGCTACTTTGCGTAGTTCTCATCAAAAGAGAAAATTTCGGATCAAAATAATTCGTTTTCAATAGGATTGAATACGTAGTAACAAGCCAAGAATGACAACAACAGAAAATTTGCTGCAAACCCTGCAAACTGAAATAGAACAAACTTCTTACGGAGAATCTCCTGCTGAACTTTACGAACCGATACGTTACATTATGGCCCTTGGCGGCAAACGTTTCCGTCCGCTTTTAACTTTACTGGCTGCGTCAATTTTTACCGATGACTGGAAAAATGCTTTAAAACCTGCCATAGCCATTGAAGTTTTCCACAATTTCACTTTGATGCATGATGATATTATGGATAAGGCACCGCTTCGCCGGGGAAAACTTACCGTGCATGAAAAGTGGAATGCCAATACCGCAATCTTGTCCGGAGATGTAATGTTGATCAGGGCTTATGATTTTTTGATTGATATAAAAAAAGAAAATCTGAGGAATGTGCTGGTGCGTTTTAACCAGACGGCGGCCGAAGTTTGTGAAGGACAGCAGCTGGATATGAATTTTGAAACCCGCTGGGATGTTACCGAAGAAGAATATTTAAACATGATACGCCTCAAAACGTCCGTCCTGCTGGGCTTTGCACTGGAATTAGGCGGAATTATCGGCGGAGCAGATTCGGAGGCGACAAAGCTGTTATATGAAGCTGGAGAAAGTATGGGAATCGGCTTCCAGTTAAAAGACGATTTATTGGACGTCTACGGCGATCCTGAAAAGTTTGGAAAACTTGTTGGCGGAGATATTATTGCCAATAAGAAAACGTTTTTACTGATTGAAGCTTTAACAAATGCAGAAGGAAAAACCGGTGAAGCATTAAATAACTGGATTTCCGCTGAAAATTTTGACAAAGACGAAAAAGTAGCCGCCGTGAGAGGAATATATGATACATTGGGCATCCGCGCTTTGACAGAGCAAAAGATCAGTGACTATTTTGCCAAAGGAATTGATTGTCTGGAAAGGTTAGCTGTGGATCCGGAAAGAAAAAAATCATTGCTAAAATTCGTTTACCAGCTTGTGGAACGGGAACAATAAAATGTTGATAATCGGTAAAAATTACCGCGTTTCAACTTTCATTTTTAATTTACTAAACAGAAATTATGTCTATCACCCTCATACTGATCATAATAACATCGGGTATAAGTTATTACGCCTTCAATAATTCGCTTCTCATGGATAGGCTGATTATGAATCCTTACAAGGTTACCAAACGGAATGAATATTACAGATTTATTACCTCAGGATTTATTCATGCCGATTTTGGACATTTAATTTTCAATATGCTGAGTTTGTGGTTTGTAGGAGAAGGGATTGAAAGACTTTTCAGTATGCTTTTCGGGCCAAGTGGAACCGTTTATTATCTGTTTTTATACATCGTTGGAATTATCGTCTCTGATATTCCTACTTTTTTAAAGCATAAAAACAATTCCAATTATAATTCTCTGGGAGCTTCTGGTGGAGTTTCTGCGGTTTTATTTGCTGCGTTTTTATATGCGCCGCTTATGCAAGTTTGTCTTTATTTCTTCATCTGTATGCCCGGATTTATATTCGGAATTCTCTTCCTGAGCTACTCGATTTATGAAGGACGCCGTGGCAGAAGTTATGTCAACCACAGCGCCCACATTTATGGTGCTATTTTTGGATTGGTATTTATGGCCGTTGTTTATCCGGCCGCAGTACCTGGTTTCTTTGAGCAAATTGCAACCTGGCGATTATTTTAATTCCGCCAGAACTGTAATACTACCAACCGTTTTATCCTGAAGATTAACTTTAATTTCTGCATCAAGCGGTAAGAAAATATCAACACGGGAGCCGAATTTGATAAAACCCATTTCGGTTCCCTGTTCAACTTTATCTCCTTCTTTTACATACCAGCGAATACGGCGTGCAGCTGCTCCGGCAATCTGGCGGAATAAAACTTCAACACCTGACGACGTTTCTGTAACAACCGTAGTACGTTCGTTTTCCGTACTCGATTTTGGATGCCAGGCTACCAGATACAATCCCGGATGGTATTTAAAATATTTAATCACGCCACTCACCGGATTCCAGTTCACATGCACATTGATCGGCGACATGAATATACTGATCTGACGTCTCGGACCTTTGAAATATTCGCTTTCTACTACTTCCTCAATTACAACTACTTTTCCGTCACACGGAGCGATAACCTGGCTTTCGCCTTTTGATACAACCCGTGTCGGTACACGAAAGAATTGTACGATAAGAAAAAATATAAATATACTGGCAACCAACGTGATTCTCGGGATCCAATATCCTTCGGGAAGCAGCATATTTATGCCCACATTAATCAGAATCAATATAATGGCGGCAATCGCCATGATCGTGTAACCTTCTTTATGAAGTTTCATGAAAGGGGAATTTCGTTTACTCTTTGTCTTTAAAAATACAAATATCGTATAAATCTTGATTTTACACGTATCAAAAAGCCTTGCCGATCTAATTTAGAAAGGCAAGGCTTCTTATTTTTCAACTATATATTCTTTTAGTTATGCCTGATGATTGTCATTATTCAATAACAACACACTCACCATTTTTAACTTCCTGCTCAACTTTTTTATATTTCACATCACGTAAAACACGCCCGTCGCGGTACTGAACGGAAACTTTTTGGTTACGATCCGCGATTTTATCCGCTTTGATTGGCTGAGCCTTTGTAGTGGATTCCATCTGACGGGCGTATTCATTGGGTCCGTCCAGATCAGCATCAAAATCTTCATCACGATTGGTTTGAAGAACAGGAGCTGGTGTCGGGCGTCTTACGGTTTGCTGAACAACCGGAGCCGGAGCAGCATCTTCCTGTGGAATATCAGCCTTCATTAAGAACGAAACCATATCAAAGTTTACTTTGCTAAGGAAGCGTTTGAAAAGCTCAACCGATTCAAATTTGTAGATCAACAATGGATCTTTTTGTTCGAACACAGCATTCTGAACCGATTGTTTCAAATCATCCATTTCACGAAGATGCTCTTTCCATTCCTGGTCGATCAGTGAAAGGACAATCGCCTTTTCCATTTCATGTGTAATCTCATGGCCGCCGTTTGCAAGAGCTTTTTTAAGATTTACAACGATACCAGTCTGGCGAATTCCATCACTGAATGGAATCATGATTTCAGTAATTGTAGCGCCGCGTTCTGTATGAATTGATTGCAGAATCGGCAATGCTTTTTCTGAAATTTCGTGATTTTTATCCTGATAATGTTTTTCAGCAGCTTCGTAAAGACGTTGTGTTTTTTCCTGTGGTTTCAGAGAAACGTTATCGTTTTCGCTGAAAGGAAGTTCAATTCCCAACGTTGTAATCGTTGCAAGATCAAGTTCTGTATAGGTTCCTGCGTTAGCAACCACTTCTTCACAAACATCATAAAGCGTGTTGGCAATATCGACTGCCAGACGATCTCCGAAAAGTGCGTTACGACGACGGGTATAAATTGCATCACGCTGGTAGTTCATTACGTCATCATATTCCAGAAGACGCTTACGCATACCAAAGTTATTTTCCTCTACTTTTTTCTGCGCACGTTCGATCGATTTGGTAATCATGCCGCTTTGGATCACTTCGCCTTCTTCCAAGCCCATTTTATCCATAACCTTCGCCATACGGTCTGAACCGAAAAGACGCATCAGGTTATCTTCCAATGAAACAAAGAACTGCGAAGAACCGGTATCACCCTGACGACCAGCACGACCACGAAGCTGCCTGTCTACACGGCGACTTTCATGACGTTCTGTACCAACAATTGCCAAACCACCTGCTGCTTTCGCTTCGGGGGTTAGCTTAATATCCGTACCACGACCAGCCATGTTGGTTGCAATCGTTACAGTACCTGGCTTACCCGCTTCTGCAACAACTTCTGCTTCTTTCTGATGTTGTTTCGCATTCAATACCTGATGTGGTATTTTACGAAGCGTAAGCATACGGCTGATAATTTCTGAGTTTTCAACCGAAGTAGTACCAACTAAAACAGGACGACCTGCTTCAACCAATTCTACGATTTCATCTGTAAGCGCATTATATTTTTCACGTACCGAGCGGTATACTTTGTCCTCGTGATCTTTACGAACTGCTGTTACGTTGGTAGGAATTGAAACAACATCCAGTTTATAGATTTCCCAGAATTCACCTGCTTCCGTTTCAGCCGTACCCGTCATACCTGCAAGTTTGTGGTACATCCGGAAATAGTTCTGAAGTGTTACAGTCGCGTAAGTCTGTGTCGCATCTTCAACGCGTACATTTTCTTTTGCTTCAATCGCCTGGTGAAGACCGTCCGAATAACGACGACCGTCCATAATACGACCGGTTTGTTCATCAACAATCTTAACTTTCTGATCCATGATCACGTATTCCACATCTTTTTCAAAAAGTGTATACGCTTTCAAAAGTTGATTGACCGTATGGATACGGGCAGTTTTTACAGAATAATCACGAATTAACGCTTCTTTCTGAATGACACGTTCCTGCTCATTTAAGGACTGATCTTTTTCAATCATATCCAGATCAACCGCAATATCCGGAAGGATAAAGAAGTTGGTTTGCTCCGATTCACCGGTAAGAAAGTCAATTCCTTTTTCAGTCAATTCAATGCTATTTTGTCTTTCGTCAATTGTGAAGAAAAGAGGAGCATCAGCTTGAGGCATCAGTTTCTGATTTTCTGCCAAATAAATTGACTCCGATTCCTGCATCAATTGCTTGATACCAGACTCACTCAAATATTTAATTAACGGTTTATATTTTGGCATACCGCGGTGAGCGCGGAAAAGCGCAAGAGAACCTTCCTTTTTGTCACCCGCAGCAATTTTTTTCTTTGCTTCATTCAGCAAATCCATTGCCAGTTTTTTCTGTGCTTCAACGATTCTTGAAACACGAGGTTTTAGCTCTAGATATTCCTGTTCGTCACCACGAGGAACAGGGCCACTGATAATCAAAGGCGTACGGGCGTCATCGATCAAAACAGAATCGACCTCATCCACCATAGCGTAATGATGTTTACGCTGAACAAGCTCTTCCGTAGTGCGTGACATATTGTCACGTAGATAATCAAAACCGAATTCGTTATTTGTTCCGTATGTAAGATTTGCTTTATAAGCGTTACGGCGTTCGTTTGTATTTGGCTGGTGGCGATCGATACAATCTACACTCATACCGTGGAATTCAAAAAGAGGCGCATTCCATTCCGCATCACGTTTTGCCAGGTAATCATTCACCGTTACAATGTGAACACCTAAACCAGCAAGCGCATTAAGAAACGCAGGTAAAGTCGCCACAAGGGTTTTTCCTTCCCCGGTAGCCATCTCAGAGATTTTTCCCTGATGCAAAACAACACCACCAATAAGCTGCACATCATAATGCTGCATACTCCATTTGATCGGCTGGCCGATTACATCCCAGGTGCTATTCCAAACAGCTTTATCACCCGTGATAACAACGTTTTTCTTCTTCGTTGCAATTTCACGGTCAAAGTAAGAAGCAGTTACTTCCAGACTTTCATTATCCTTGAAACGGCGGGCAGTATCTTTAACAATCGCAAAAGCTTTTGGAAGAATATCCAGCAATACTACTTCAAGTTGTTTATTACGATCCAACTCAAGTGCATCGATTTTCTTGAAAATCGCTTCCTTGCTATCCACGTTGGGTTCAGCAGCAGCTTCCTCTCTCAGCGTTACAATCTGATCATCAATCGATTTTAATTCAGAAGCAATATGTGCTTTCAGTCCTTCTGATTGTGCTCTAAGTTCATCGTTGGACAAGGAAGCCAGTTTCGCGTATTCTGCGTTGATCAGGCCAACGTAAGGAGTCAATTCCTTTAAGTCGCGCTCTGCTTTCGTGCCGAATAGCTTCGAAAATATTTTAAACATGATAGTATAGGTATTGTGAATCGTTCAATTTTATTAAAAAATATCAAGCCTGAACAGCCCAAAATGTCAGATTGTCAGCGTTTCAGTTCATTTTTCAATTACAAATGTAATTTATTGCGCATAGTAATCAGCAATATATCAGATAATCCTAAGGGTATTTTAATGTTTATTCTCAATTCCCGTAAAGCTTACATTCTTATTTCAAGACATAATTCCAGCGTTTCTCTACTTTATTAAACGAAACAATTTAAAGGTGTAAGACACAACGCATGTAAATTTTAACAAAAAATAATAGATCAAACAATTCAGACCTTGCTTCCTGCTATTGCTCCTCAAAAACAACCACTTTTCACTTCCTCAAACCACTCATATAGATTAATAACAACTACTGTGTATCACCTAGTACCTTTGAATCAACAATAACAAATAAAACGAACATAGCCATGAACAATAATAGATTATTCCGCGACGTAAATAATAAAGTAATAAGTGGCGTAGCAGCTGGTATCGCTGATTATTTACAAATAGATGTAGTGATTGTCAGAGTACTTTTTGTGATGAGTTTCTTTATTCCATCACACTTTCCGGTTTTCATTTTTTACATCATTTTGTGGATTGCAATGCCTAAAAAAGCAAAAGCTATCGACCACTTTGAAAATCCGGTAGCACATTAAGGACTTCATCAATTACCATATTGAAAACCGACAGAATAAAACTATTCAGTCGGTTTTTTGTTTTACATATAATTCTTAATTTTACGATAGTATGCAGGCATACTAATTTTCTTTTGTCAAAAATCTCACTGAAAATTCAGTTGATAAACTAACCTATAAATCTATGGACGCATATGTTGTTGCCGGCTACCGCACCGCGGTTGGAAAGGCTACCCGTGGTGGTTTTCGTTTTACCCGGCCAGACAATCTTGGTGCTGATGTCATTAAATATATTTTAGAAAAAATCCCGCAGCTTGATCCTGCGCGTGTTGACGATGTCATTGTCGGCAATGCCGTTCCGGAAGCAGAACAAGGTATGCAAATGGGAAGATATGTTGCGCTTTTGTCTCTGCCCAAAAGCGTTTCAGGTATCACCATCAATCGCTACTGCGGTTCTGGAGTGGAAGCGATTGCGATGGCTTCTGCCAAAATCCATGCAGGAATGGCTGATTGTATTATCGCCGGAGGAACAGAATCAATGTCGCTGGTGCCGACGATGGGCTGGAAAACGGCTTTGAATTTCGAAATTGCCCAAAATCATCCGGATTATTATCTCAGTATGGGATTAACGGCCGAGCAGGTTTCAAAAGATTTTAATATCAGCCGTGAAAAACAGGATGAATTTTCTTTTCAATCGCATCAAAAAGCACTGCGTGCACAAAAGGAAGGCTGGTTTGATAGTGGAATTGTCCCGATCAAAGTCCAGGAAACTTACTTTGATCCGATTTCCGGCAAGAAAAAAATTAAAGAAACCATTGTTGACAAAGATGAAGGTCCGCGTGCAGATACAACGCTCGAAGCTTTAAATAAATTAAAGCCGGTTTTTGCTGCTGGTGGTTCGGTAACAGCGGGAAATTCATCTCAAACTTCTGACGGAGCTGCTTTTGTGCTGGTAATGTCTGAAAAGCTTGTAAACGAACTAGGTCTAAAACCAATCGCACGTATGCTTTCCTATGCAACAGCAGGCGTAGATCCAAGAATTATGGGAATCGGTCCAGTGGCCGCTATACCAAAAGCGCTGAAACAAGCAGGATTGCAACTTGGAGATATTGAACAGATTGAGTTAAACGAAGCTTTTGCTGCCCAATCTTTGGCGGTCATTCAGGAGCTCGGTATTAACCCCGAACTTGTAAATCCAAATGGAGGCGCCATTGCGTTAGGGCATGCTTTGGGGTCAACAGGAGCCCGTCTTTCGGTTCAGCTTTTCAATGAAATGGAACGTAGAAACCAGAAATATGGCATGGTGACAGCCTGTGTTGGAGGCGGACAGGGCGTTGCAGGAATTTATGAAAGATTAAATTAAGACCGGTTACTAAATAAACCAGACTTTCTTTTTGTCAACAGGAAAATTAAATAATTTTCCTGTTGACAATTTTCATTTAAAACCAACACGAAAAATATCGCCGTTACGAATAAATTATATACTTAATAAAGTACTCATTGTTAATTAATTGCACTATTTTTCAAATTAAATTTTACAAAATCCGGTAACACTCTTTCCAGGTTCGTTTGAACAAAATTGAATATTAACCGATCATTTTCTATTGTTATAATACTAGAAACGCTATACTTTTTACAATTAACAGGCCATAAAAATATCGTTTATAACGAATCTTTATACTTATTTTACACACACAAGAGTTAATTAAACACCCCTAAATGACCAGCAATTACTTTCCTCCAAAGGAATTAATAAAAACTACCGGGAAGATCGACATCATTCAGGTTCTTCGCGGTATTGCAGTAGTTATGGTTATTATTTTTCATTTTAAGGATACTATTAGACCTGGTGAGTTTCTAAAAAAAGAACTGGATTTTTTATTTAATTCAGGAGCGGCCGGTGTCGATCTTTTTTTTGTGATCAGTGGATTTATTATGGTTTTCGTGACCCGAAATTCATCGGGAGGGATTCTTTATGTGAAAAAATTCTTTATTAAAAGATTCCTACGTATCTGGCCATTATACGTTATCGCAACCCTGGCCTACGCAATCATTGTAGCCCCGGTTGTAGCCAATATATCGCTGACTATTGTGGTCCAAATCCTCAAAAGTATTTTGTTTATTCCGTTGAGCTATCTCGATCCTCCATTCCTGGGCTATGCTTATCTGGGTGTCGGATGGAGCCTCAATTACGAAATGTATTTTTATCTACTTATCTCAATTTCTTTATTTGCCGGGAAATACAAATGGTTTCTTTTTGCGGTACTTATCGTTTCAACCCTTATAATTTTACCGCTTGCTTACGGGAATTTGACATTTAGGCCGTTGGAAACACGGAATTACAATTCATTGCTTGTTAATCTGATAACGAACCCAATCATTTGGGAATTTGTCTATGGGACGATAATCGGACTGTTTTATATTACACCAATTCCGGCAAGTATTTGTCAAATCATTTTTCAATCGCGGACTGTTGTGATCTCGGTAATTGTAATAGCTGTATGGCAGTATTTTTCCGGATTTTATGGCGGGCATGGGCCTCTTTACTGGGGACTTTCGATGGCAATGGCGTTTATGGCAATGATTTTTTATACCCGGGGAAAATCAATAAAATATCCATCCTGGCTAATTTATCTGGGCGACATTTCCTTTTCCGTTTATTTATGGCATGTTCCAGTGGCGGTACTTATCCATTATATTTTTGATCTGCTTTCTATTCCCGCACTTTGGTCAGGTGCTCCAACGCTTTTTCTTAATGTCTCTTTCACGCTTATTCTATCTCACATTTCTTACCAGTTAATAGAAAAAAAATTACATTCCATTTTTATAACAAAATTTAAAATTTAAGTTATAAAATCTACTTATTTCAATTTATATTCTTGTCAGAAATAACGGTGTATTTTTCAGAAATTATCTGCCGGTAATCTTTATTCCAAAACCGTTTTACAAATAATGTATAACGCTGCGAGATATATGTTTCCGGAAAACTTAATAAATGCCCTGTCTCCTTTTCATAATTAAGTTCAAAAGGCATTTTGAATTTCACCAGGGTATCTGATGTAGTTTTCGCGCCGGATATTACCGGATAGGACGAACAAAAAAACAGCGGTCCACTTTCGTACGGTAAAACATTATCCCCTGTTCTCTGGAAAAAAATAGTTGGTTTTATTGTCACCGCCGAAACGCTGCTTCCTTTTAATAAACCATATCCCAAAGAAGTAAGTAGTGCTCTTAATTTAAATCTTCTGGTTGTTTGATGGGGATCCAGCGCTCCTAATAATTTTATAATTCCGGGATCCAAAACCTCAAAATCAGCTTCTTTGGTGTAGGCAAGCGAAGAAATCGTAATATTCCCGGCACTACTGCCTGCAAGAAATATTTGTGATACATCGATGCCTAGTGTTTCTGCGTTGCTGGTAAAATAAAAAAGAGCCGCATAAGTATCCTGAACTGCCCGGTAAATCGTCCGTACAAGTTCCTGTTTATTACTTCCGCAAATATTGCTTTCACTTCCTCCGTTAAAACCTAATCGGTAGTTGATCGCCGCAACTGCATACCCTTTCCGTGCAAAATATTTTGCTTTTCCAATTTCGTTATCCAGCGATCCATACAAAAAAGCACCTTCATGGACAAAAAGAACGAATGGCCGTTTTTTCAATGTATCACTGATTGGAGCAAGAAATGAGAAATTGAGATCAACTGATTTACCTGTATAGTCATTGGCTTTACTATAAATTCCTGTTTTACTTGCCAAAGCCGTTTCCGGGAAAATATCCACATCTCCAAACCGTGATGAATTCCCTAAAATACTATCCGTTTTGTTTATTGCTGCAAATGCTGTTGTATCCGGAAAAGGGAAGGCGATGGTATCCATTGGATCGGTTTTATCGCCATCAGGATTTGGCTGGCTCGTAGAAGCGCAGGAAAAAAAAACGGAAGTAGTTACTATCAGGATCAGAAAACGAAAACAGACATTGTAAAGCATTAATAATTTGCATTGAGCAGGTAAATGCTGATTTAAAGGAAGAATTTAGTTGGTAAAAGTACTAATGAAAACCAACATTTTTAATCACAAAAAATGGAAAACATATTAAATTTTCGTGTAAGGTAGCCGTTCGATAACAAAAGTGCTATTTTTATTCCCTCTTTGCCCGATTTGCTTGTCTTCCAGATAGAATCTTTATTTTTGCCTTATTAACTATACGCCGTATTCATGGATGTGTCCATTATCATTATCAATTATCGTACCCCGCAACTCATAATTAATTGTTTAAAATCCATTTACCAACATACATCCGGCGTTACTTTTGAAATAATAATTGTAGACAACGATCCCGAAAATGGGGGCAAAAATATTGTGCTAGAGCAATATCCTGAAATTAACTGGATCGATATGGAATATAATTCAGGATTTGGGAGAGCAAATAATGAAGGGATGAAAGCTGCAAAAGGCCGGTATTTTCTAATCTTAAATGCTGATACACTTGTAACTGATAATGTAATAGGCCGTTTCCTGACACAAATGGAGGAGCAAAAAGACATATCGGCAGCAGGCGCATTGCAGCAGTATGCGGATGGCAGTCCAATGCCATTTTATAAAAGCTTCAACGAATTCCATAAAACCTTCTTCATTTTGCCTCCAAGCGGAATGATTGACCGCATCTTAAATAAGCTTTATCCTGAACCAGAATACAAAAATGACGGCCAATGCGACTGGCTTGTAGGTGCTTTCATTTTTGTAAGACGTGAGGCAGCCGAACTTTCCGGGAGATTTGATGAAGATTTTTTTATGTATGGTGAAGATGTGGAATGGTCGGGCAGGTTAGCTAAGCAAGGTAAACTATGCTATTTTAAAGACTGTACTTTCATTCATCTCGAAAACGACAATCCGTTCCGCAGGACCAGCATTTCCTGGATTAACAGATTCAGCACACAAATGCAGGTTTCCAATATGCTTTGGCTTAGAAAACAGTATGGCATTGGCCCATATCTCCTGATGATATTGCATTATGTTTCCATGATACCGGTACTTTTCTTGTGGAAAATGCTTTTAAATATTAGACAGAAGAAAAATCCTTTCGGCAATTTAAAAACCCAGATTATTTTTACCCGTAAAACCATGGTTTTGCTGCATTACTTCTGGCCGACTCTTTTTGCCCGGAAGCAATTATATAAAATTAAACCTTCCGAAAATATAGATTTACTCACCATATCATGAATGTTAGCCAACGAAAAAAAATACTTTTTTTTACCCCGTACGCCACACGAACGGGATCTGAAATGCTTATTTATTATATCCTTAAATATTTAGACAGAAGTAAATTTGAAGCTGGGCTCGTGTGTTTTGCAGAAGGGGAACTGATTCTTGATCTGCCCGCAGACATTCCTGTTTTTATCGCACCCGGCAAATTTTCCTTTTCTCAGAAAGTTGCTTTTCACCTTGGTTTTCACCCGATCCACAGAGCAATAAAGAAAATATCCAGGGATTTCCAAGCTGATCTTTGGTACGTCAATACGGTAATGCTGACTGACGTAATCAAAATTGCAAAAGAACTTAGTATTCCTGTGATTTCTCATATTCACGAGCTTTCTGCTATGTATTCACAGGTGAACAGTCATGATTTTGAAACGATAATAAAAGATTCCGATCTGCTTGTTGGCTGTTCTGATATTGTTTGTAAATGTCTTACAGAAGCTGGTGGTAAAACTGTCAGGCGATTATATCCGTTTGTTGATCTGGACGAAATAGCTCCGGATCAAGAGAAAGTACGTAAGATAAGACAGGAATGGGGTGCCGGTCCAACTGATTTTGTCTGGATGATGTCCGGGACTTCTTCTGAACGTAAGGGATTCGATTTGCTTCCGGATATTGCATTACAAATACCAAAAAATGCCAGAGTACACTTGGTTTGGGTTGGTAGTTTAAGCAATGATGGTTTGGTATATTGGACCAAAAAGCGCTGTGAACAGTTAAAAAACGTCAAAGTCCATTTGGCTGGCCCACAAAAAGAAGATTACTATTCTTACATGGAAGCCGCCGACGGATTTATGCTCACTTCCCGGCAGGAGCCCTTCGGTATGGTTTTAGTTGAAGCTGCCTGGTTGGGAAAACCGATTGTTTCTTTCGCAAGCGGCGGCCCTACTGAATTTATTACGCCGGGGCTGGGAACCATCGTACCCAATCTGGATATTCCGTTATTTGCAGAAAGTATTTTGCAGTGGAACAACAAATTATCGAGTTTTGACAAAGATTTTTCACGCAAGAAAGCACTTGCATACAGCGTTGAAAAGGGCGTGTTCCATTGGCAAAATATAATTGAAAACTTCACAACAGGTAAGAATATTTAAGTAGCAAATCTGAGCATGATATGAATGAATTTTTAGTTTCCTGGATTCCACTCAGGAAAATTACTGTGGCGATCGGATTTATTGCATTTTTAATCCATTTCAATTCTTTCGGGAATGTTTTACAAAAAAATACTGCCCGTGTAGAAGCTATTGATACACAGCGGCATATGGCTCTTCTGCTTCTTAATATCTCTGAAAATGAGTCGCAGGGCCCCGAACTGGATCTTATCAAAATGGCCAAACAGTATGGTTTAAATACCGTCTATCTTACTGTTTCCTGGGACAAAGTTTACCTTAATTCTCCAACAGATACACCAAAATGGGGTCGATTTGATGACCAGGTCAAACTGGCGACAAGTCTTGGAATGAAAGTGGCTATTCGCATCCACCTGGGCAGGCATACAACACGCTACGAGAATTTCTGGAAACCTCAAAACGGGGCCATTGATAATTTTGGCAAAATACTTAATTCCGGATATCACGACACGTCTTTTGGCTTTGACCAGCAAGAAATTGTCCAAAAAGGAGTTAATTTTGTAAAGGAAGTTACACAGCGTTATAAGTATCTCCAGACTCAAAAAAGCCTGCTTTTTATTGCTGTTACCAATACACCAACGCAGGAAGCAGGATATCCGGCCGGGAATCTGATTGATGAAAAAGAAAAGCCTGCTACCTTTGATTATTCTCCAAGCATGGTATCGGGGTTCCGAACATGGCTCAGCACTAATTACAAAAAAATTGACAGGCTCAATTATCTCTGGGGCACATCGTTCAAATCATTTGATCAGGTATATGTACCTTCAGCTAATTGGGATCCTTTTCTTTCTTTTGGACAGCGCTCTGGAAAAGACTGGTATTTGTACAGACATATTATCCTGAAAAATTATATCAATCAAATGATTGATGCAGTGAAATCAGTTGATCCTACAATAAAATATGTTTCCGATTTTGGCTCAATTTATGATAATGTATCCGCAAGCAGAGGAACGCTTGCTTACAAAGATCTGAGCGAAAAAGCTGATGGTATCAAATCAAATGACGAGCCTACTGCCGATCATCATTTTTCGATGGATGTGCTTAAAAGCGAGGCTCCTGCTGATTTTATTGTAGGAAATGAAGCTTTTTATAACTCATCCCTGGGATACACCGCAACAGCGGCCCAAATCAATGAAAATTTTGCTAACGGCGCAAATTTCATTGCCCTGCTTGTTTCAACAATATCGGACATTCAGCAACTGGAATCGACGATAAGACAAGCCGGTACGCGCTGGCTCAATACACCCATTCAGCCTGTAATATATAAAGACTCAACCGGATTCAGATTGTCTTCGGCAGTTGAAAAGGGAGGCTCCTGGAACGTAGTTTATAATGACTGGTCAAAAAAGGCCTATGCCAATCCCGCCAGTCCAAAACCGGTTTATATCAAACTGGTTGAAGATTTGCTTACAGCCGAATACTGGCTGGATGCTGCCAATCACGCGCCTTACGTTTTCAGGCCTATTCCAATGCAGATTATTGCAGTTAATAAGGATTTTACATTCAGACTCCCTATTGATACATTTTCTGATGGCGACGGTACAATTGTAAGTTCGAGGGTAGGTACATTGCCAACATGGCTCAAATTTAATTCCGGACAGTTAACAGGAAGACCAACGGCTTTGGGAGATTTCAGAATACTGGTGCAAGGCGTGGATGACGAAGGTGCAACGGCCGATGCTTATCTGACAATACGCGTAGAAAGCAAAGACAACACCAATAAACCACCGACTGTAAGCAGCAATTTCTCCAACATTAAAGTTGCCGTTAATGAGCCATTTACTTTTACAGTCCCTAAAACAGCATTCATGGACAGTGATGGTTCGATATCAAAAGTAGAAGCCAGTGAATTACCATCCTGGTTAACATTTTCAAACGGCGTTCTTACGGGCAGGCCAACGACAACAGGCGACAACAGGATTTCATTCAAAGCGTACGATAATCAGGATGCTTTTGTAGAAATTTATTTCAACGTACAGGTTGTTGAACCTCAGTTTTTAAATGATCTTCCTTACATCACGGCTACTTTTCCGGATAAATATGCCCAGGTAAATCATCCATTTAATTTCATTCTGCCTTCGGATATTTTTGCAGACAATGATGGATATATCTCCTCAATTACGGTACAAAACAGGCCTTCCTGGCTGGATTTTTCACTTAATGTTTTTTCTGGTACGCCAACTGAAGAAGGAGAATACCGCTTGATTATCCGGGCTTATGATAATTCAGGAGGGTCCGTTGAAACGGTTTTGGTGATAAAAGTTGAAATTCCGGTTATTCGTTTTGAAATCGTTAAAGGAGGACGTGCCATTGACCAAACGATTATCCGTTCACTAAATGGAAATGACGTTTTGGCTTACAGCTCTTTACCTTCTTTATTAAATATTTACGCCTACGGAAATTTCGAATATGATCAGGTCAATTTCAATTTGAACGGCCCTTACAGGAAAATATCTACAACGTCCAAATTTCCTTACGCGCTGTTTGAAGGCGAAACAGGGTTTGCGCCTTATGTTGGAAGATATACGCTAACCGTTATCGCTTCTAATAAAGATTCGGCTGTCGTTACAAATTCTATTCAATTCAGTATTTCGTCCGGTGATTCGGTCAATATTACTAAGGATATAACGGAATGGCAGTTTTATCCAAATCCGGTGCAGGATATTTTTAATTTCAAACTGCCCGATCATTCGGCATTAGGTCAGTTTCAGTATTCCATCGTTTACAGCACCGGACAGCATATGCCGGTTTCCAATAATTTTATTACCGTTCAGGATAATCTTGTTAATATGGACCTAACCCGAATGGGTCTTACCTCGGGAATCTATTATGTTCGAGTGGAAACGGATGGAAAGCTTGTCAAACAGTTCCGGGTTTTCAAAAAATAGTAGTTAAAATTGTTAAACAAAATCAGTAATTTTTCTTATTAGTATGCTTGCATAATAATTTGAAAGAGAATATATTTGTTATAAAAATAAATAGTATGCAAGCATACTATCATAGCCACCGGAGTGGTAAAATAATTTTAAAATATCGATCATTATGGCTGTTGCAGAAGATAAAAAAACGTCGATCAAAGGAGGTGAATTTTTAATAAAAGAGACACCTGCATCACAGATTTTTATTCCGGAAGAGTTTAACGAAGAGCAGCAGATGATTGCCAATACCTGCCGTGACTTTTTGCGGACGGAAGTATGGCCAATACTTAACGAAATTGACCAGGCAAAAAGTCCTGAGTTGATGTCGTCACTCATGGATAAGGCTGGAGAACTGGGATTGATGGGAACGGTTGTGCCGGAAGAATATGGCGGGTTTGGGATGAATTTTAATACGTCCATGCTGGTAGCAGAAGCAACCGGCGCAGGAAATTCATTCTCCGTTGCTCTTTCAGCACATACAGGAATTGGAACGCTTCCGATCGTATATTATGGAAATGAATCTCAAAAAGTACATTATCTTCCAAAACTTGCTTCTGGAGAATGGAAGGCAGCCTATTGTTTAACCGAACCAGACTCTGGATCTGATGCAAATTCTGGAAAAACAAAAGCAAAACTGAGCGAAGACGGAAAACATTACGTCATCAACGGCCAGAAAATGTGGATAACCAATGGAGGTTTTGCTGATGTTTTTATTGTTTTTGCCAAAGTGGTGGATGCAAGCGGACAAACGGATAAAAATTTATCTGCTTTCATTATAGAAAAAACTTTTGGTGGAATTACTATGAATGAGCCGGAGCACAAAATGGGAATTAAAGGTTCTGATACGCGTCAGATTTTCTTTAACGACTGTTTGGTTCCAGTTGAAAACATGCTTTCCGAACAAGGAAATGGTTTTAAAATTGCTGTAAATATTTTAAATATCGGCCGCATAAAATTGGCTGCCGCTGCACTTGGCGGGTCTAAACAAGTAACACGTCAGGTAATAAATTACGCCAATGAGCGCAAACAATTTGGAACTTCTATTTCAAATTTCGGAGCTATAAAACATAAACTGGCAGAAATGGCGATTCGAATGTTCACTACCGAATCTGCTGCCTATCGTGTCGGTCAAAATATTGATGACCTGATCATTACGCTAAAAGAAAAAGGTTTAAGCGATGCGGAAGCAAAATTAAAAGCCTTGGAAGAACTGGCGATAGAATGCGCGATCATGAAAGTGCATGGTTCAGAAGTACTGGATTATGTGGTGGATGAAGGCGTCCAGGTTTATGGCGGAATGGGTTATTCAGCAGATGCACCCATGGACCGTGCTTACCGCGACAGCCGGATCAACCGTATTTTTGAAGGCACCAATGAAATCAACCGTCTTTTGGTTGTTGATATGCTTTTGAAACGCGCGATGAAAGGTCAGCTGGATTTGATGGGACCGGCCATGGCAGTTGGAAAAGAAATTATGTCGATCCCTGATTTTAGTTTTGATGAGGATGAATCACTTTTTGCGGCAGAAAAGAAAGTGATCAGAAACCTAAAAAAAGCAGTTCTGATGGTAGCAGGCTCCGCTGTACAGAAATTTATGACCAAACTTTCTGACGAACAGGAAATTATTATGAACCTGGCAGATATGGTGATTGAAACATACGTAGCTGAATCTGTTTTGCTTCGCGTTGAAAAAAGAATTAATCTACTTGGTGCAGAGGCAAATGCGCTGCAAAAAGATATTGCCCAGGTTTATTTAAACGAAGCCGTAGAGAAAATTAATAATGCAGGAAGATCGGCCATCACCAGTTTTGCTGAAAGTGATGAACTAAGGGTTATGCTGATGGGTTTAAAACGTTTCACAAAAATAGAACCGCTGAACCTTAAAGAAGCACGTCGCCGGATTGCTGAGGCTCTGATTGCCAAAAATGATTATATTTTTTGATGTGGCCTTTAAGCCAATAAATAAAACAGAATTTTATTAACCTAGCTAACTAACTTATTCAAGAAGAAAACCAGATAAAAATCTGGAAAACTAAAAACCAAAGACGATTAATTGAAAGGCCGGAGCTGTGTTAGTTCCGGCCTTTTTTAGTCAATTTTTCCGATATATGGGGCCCTGTCGCTTAACAAGTGTTAACGAAGTAGTTTAACTCAGTTTTTTTCATGAACTTTCAGTCGGATTGCATGGTTTATTTTCATTATGCATATCACCCTAAACTCTGAGTACATTGCATTCTTTAATTGAGACTGAAAAACCACCTTTCATGACTGTTCATTCCGTTGATTTGCGTACTACGGGCCAGTTCCCTACGCTCCTTCTCGATTATCTGGATCAAAAACCTTCGTTAAAAGACTTTTATGGCACTTTTCCAACTGTTGAAAATGCCGCCGATATCATAAAACAAAGAGCAGATTTTAGTCTTGAAAAACGTCAGACATTGGTTAAAGTTTTGGAAGAACAGTACGCCGGACAACCATATCTGCCGGATTTCTCAATTCTTTTAGACGAAAAAACATTTACAGTAACCACCGGTCATCAGCTTAATATTTTTACCGGGCCGCTTTATATCATTTACAAAATTGTAACCATCATTAAGCTTGCAAGGGAATTAAAGGAAACTTATCCTGAAAATAACTTTGTGCCGGTTTACTGGATGGCCAGCGAAGATCACGATTTCGCGGAAATTGCATCGTTTCATTTATACGGACAAACGCATAAATGGGAAGGCGAGCATAAAGGCGCTGTTGGTCGGCTTAATCCAAAAGAACTTCACAGCATTCTTAAATTACTGCCAGACAGGCCCTTATTATTTGCAAAAGCATATCTGGAAAGTGAAACATTATCCGATGCCGTTCGATGTTATATGCACGAATTGTTCGGAAAAGACGGATTGATTTGTCTGGATGCTGATAACGCCGACCTGAAACGCCATTTTCTCCCTGTTATTAAAGAAGAGCTTACAACTTCCACTTCTGCTGAAATTGTAACGAATACCACTGCAAAACTTTCTTCGCTTGGCTACCATACGCCGCTGAATGCACGTGAAATCAATTTATTTTATCTTGTTGATAACCTCAGAGAACGCATTGTCAAAGAAGATAATCTTTACCGGGTTTTAAATACAGATCTTGTATTTACAGAAGAAGAAATCATTGAACTTGCCGAGGAACATCCGGAATATTTCAGTCCGAATGTAGTGCTTCGTCCTTTATATGAGGAAATTATTTTGCCAAACCTTGCCTATATCGGCGGTCCTTCGGAAGTACCTTACTGGATGCAGCTTAAAGGCGTTTTTGATCATTACAATGTAACTTTTCCGATGTTGATACCACGGAATTTTGCAATGTATATTACGGAACAACAACGTAAAAAAGTTGAAAAACTTCAAATCAGTTATGAAGATCTATTTCTGGATGAAGTAACGCTGCGGAAGAAATTCGTTGAAACACATTCAACAAATATTTTGGACCTTGATGAAGAAAAAGAATCTTTTTACGCGCTTTTTGAAACGATACTAAACAAGGCAACCGCCATTGATAAATCCATGATCGGTGCTGTAAAGGCGGAAGAAACGCGTATTAGACATTCTTTTGAACATCTGGAAAAACGTTTGAAGAAGGCGGAGGAGAGAAATCACGAAAGTGAAATTGATCAGCTTCTTACGTTGAAATACAAATTGTTCCCTGGAAAATCTTCTCAGGAACGTTATGACAATTTCTTGAATTTTTACCTGAATGATCCAACATTTATCTCGAAACTTATGGTCGCTTTCAAACCACTGGATTTCCGTTACAACGTTTTGATAGAGGAATAATTTAAAATCAGTTTTTTAGTTTCACATCACCATAGTTGGAAATCACGGTAATTTTCGCACCCGAGCCAGTTCCTATTTTTCCCTGGTATTGCTTGGATTGATTCCGGGTCGTTTTTTCTTGTTTAGCGGGTTGTTTGGAAAAATTCACATTAGGCGGACAGCTGAAATTTCCATTCATAACGGTTACATTAAAGCTGTTCGATTCCGCCGGAAGTGTCACGGTAGAAAATTGAGCCTGAATATTTAAATGTTCATCAGAAGAAGGAAGTTCTTCCATCCGGAAATTGTCTGAATAATTTAAATTGATCTTTCCCTTTCCACGAAGTTTCCCGATTACGGCTTCTGAATAATTGATATTCGTTGTCAGATCATTGACATCACCGATCGAAACCTCTCCGTTTTTAAAGTTAAGAATCAGCGTGTTGACCTGATCAAGTTTCAGATTTGAAAATTTGAATTCCATATTCCCACCTTCCATTTTCCCGATTTCTACCTTCCCAAATTGCGAATTGATAACATTTTGCAAATTATCAAGCGTGTTTGCATAGAAATTCCCATGTCTGGAATCAATGGTAAGCGGTGCTTCAAATACAGGTATATTAGTATCTCCGAACTGGTTTTTTACAACAAGCTCGTTTTCCTTTGGCATATAAATCGTGTAATCGATCTGGATAAAATTCTTTTCACCCGCCTTATTCCTCAGCGCATTCCACCCATTGCTAGCAAAACTGTTTTTATCAATTATGGTTTTGAGCCCGATAAGATTTTTTGACCTGCTTTCACCAATCGTTACCGAATTCATATATTCTGCGGCCTTCGGAGCACTTTGAGCGGAAGCCGTAATAATGATTTCAATTTTGATCTCATTTTTTTTCCAAAGATTTACTTTTACCTCTCCGTATTGGTTATCGATCATCAGCTGATCGCGCTCGTTTACTTCGAAAACCTTTACAATATTTTTTCGTTTTTCAACAAGCATAGAAACCTCAGGACCCAAGGCAAAAGCGTATGCAGGTAATAGTAAAGCAAGATTAAACAGTAGGTGAATTATTTTTTTCATGGCTTTGGGTTGCCTTTTTGATACGTTGTAAAATAGTCAGTTGCTGATTTAGTAAATCCACCTGGTATTGCAGATTTTCTATCATAGCACGAATCAACGCTTCCTGATTAGGAGCATTGCCCAGGTCAGATTTGAGATTCTGGTAGCTGTTTTCAAGACTTTTGAGATCAGCAGAAAAATCTTTGTATAATTCAGGATTACTGCTTGCCAGTTTGAAGATTTCGTTTCGTTTTTCATCAATCATTACATTGTACTGATTGAATTCACGGGCGTAAGCAGGCACTTGCAGTGCGACGCCAGGATCACGGGTTACACCATATTCCTTGTTGAGGTAGAAGAGATAACCGACACCAAGAGCCAGAATAACTCCGGCAGCAATACGCCAGTCGAAATAAGGATTGTGAAGTCGTTTTACTTTTTTTTGCGGCTCTGTGACTACCGAAGGAATACTATTTTCGATTCGGTCCCACAAAGAATCCTGAGGTAAGAAAACGTCGAATCCATCCCTATTATCCCGCACAAACCTTTCCAGACGATCTTTTTTATCAGAAGACTTTTTCATTGATTGTTAACATATAAAGTGTAAAGTTTCGATTCAAATGATACTGTTTTTGTTAGTTTATCTACTGTTTGTAAGTACTCCTGTTATCTCGATATCGTTGCGATCACCTTCCGTTAAGCTCTTCCGAGTATTTCTGTCAACTTTCTTTTTCCACGCATATATTGTGTTCTCGACGTCGTTTCGCTGATTCCCAAAACTTCCCCGATTTCCTCGTGGTCGTATCCTTCAAATAAATAAAGACTTACCACTACACGATACCCATCAGGCAATCTCAAAACTGCATTTCTTATCCTTTCCACTTCCAGAGTCGTATCATTTTCATGCCAGCCGAAGCTTTCATCCATTTCCTGACCGTCTTCCAGCGTTTCCTGAAACTCATCCATTTCCACCCATTTTACCTTTCTGCTCCGAAGGTGGTTAATGGATTTATTTACTACAATCTGCTTGAACCAGGCACCAAAAGTCGATTGCTGCCTAAATTGATGGAGGTTCGTAAATGCGTCCACGAATGCCTCTTGCAAGACATCTTCTGCTTCACCGTTATGATTTATTATCCGCATGCAAATGTTGAACATAGCCTTCGAGTAACATTTGTATAGCTCGTACTGAGCTTTGCGCTCTCCGAGTTTACAACGTTCTACCAGGTCCACATGCTGGTCGGTGTACAATTTCGTTTTCAAGCAGAAGGTTTAGATTTGAACGTTCTGTATTAAAGAGGCAGAAGATGATAAAGATGTTGCATCAAGGTACAAAATATTTTGTTGGCGGTTAGCGATTAGTGTTTAGCTATTAGCCAAACCCAATCAAAATTATCTTCTATATACGATCATGTTTTAACTTTAATAATTGTTTCTGAACAAACACAATCCCTCATTTGTTATCAAAAAGAAAAGCTCCCGTTTTGACTATTGCTTAAAAATAGCCTATTTTGTTACTTACAATCCACTGAATCTGTACATGAAGACGTTTAATATACCCGATTTTTACCGGAGCCAGATTATCACACCGATTAAGGAATTCCGTCGTAAAAACGATAAACTGAAACGTGATTTCACGCCAACTGTGCTGGATTTTGGGCCGGTGCAATTCCTGATCGCTCGTCATTTCGGATTTTGTTATGGGGTGGAAAATGCCATTGATATTGCTTACAAAGCCATTTCCGAAAATCCCGAAAAGCGGATTTTTCTTTTGAGTGAAATGATCCATAACCCTGATGTAAACAGAGATTTGACGGATCGCGGCGTAAAATTTATCATGGATACCAAAGGCAATCAGCTCATTCCATGGGAAGAACTGACACCGGAAGATATCGTGGTTGTACCTGCTTTTGGAACAACCATTGAAAATCAGAAGAAACTGGCTGAGCTCGGAATTAATTCTTACATATACGATACAACTTGTCCATTTGTAGAAAAGGTTTGGAATCGGGCAGAGCAAATCGGGCAAAAAGATTATTCAATTATTGTTCATGGAAAGCCATATCACGAAGAAACCCGCGCAACGTTTTCACATAGTAAGGAGAATGCGCCCACGATTGTCGTGGAGGATATGAAGCAAACCATTCTTTTGGCATCCTATATTACGGGTGAACTTCCGGCTCAACAATTTTTTGAAGATTTTAAAGGTCAATATTCAGAAGGATTTAATCCTGAAAAAGATTTGCAGAGAATCGGTGTGGTTAATCAAACGACGATGCTTGCTTCTGATACACAAGGCATTGCAGATTATTTGAAAAATGTAATGACAAAACATTACAGTCTCCGTCCGGAAGAAGTCGAAACGCATTTTGCCAACACCCGCGACACACTGTGTTATGCTACCAATGACAATCAGGATGCGACTTATGCCTTATTGACGCATCCGGCAGATCTCGTTATCGTTGCAGGCGGCTATAACAGTTCAAATACTTCGCATTTGGTAGAACTTTGTGAAGCAAAACTGCCAACTTATTTTATCGAATCTGTTAATAAAATTCTTGACAATAACCTGATCAGGCATTTTAATTTGCATACTAAGGAAGAAACGGTTTCGGAGAATTATTTACCGGTTAAATCGCCCGTTCGCATTATGCTTACTTGCGGAGCTTCGTGCCCTGATGCCATTGTAGAAGGTATTTTAGTGCGTTTATTATCATTTTTCAAAGATATCAAATTAATTGAAGAAGTCATGAAAGCGTTCTGATTCACGATATTTCTCTGACCGTTAACACAAATCAGGACAGACAAAAATAAGATTTGACACAATTACAGTTAATTTAGACGGATGGTTTTTAGTTATAAAAAATCATCCGTTTTTTATATCCGGATTTTGGATAAAAAAACGTTATTGCCGCAAATAAATTCTATTGGTCTGAAAATTCCGTTAACATCCTTATGAAAAAAAACGCTTCCCTTTTACTCCTCCTTATTCTCTTTTCTGCATATTTTTTCAATAGTTGTTCTTCCTTAAATGAAGTAAAAATTGCCGGAACAAACTTCAAAGATGAGATAGGCCAGTCTCAAAATCTTGTTTTTACTTTTAATAAAGATCTCGTTCCAGAAAGTAAGCTTAACGATTGGGATTCAACGCAGTACATTCAATTCGAACCAGCCGTTCGTGGAAAATTTAAATGGTCCGCGCCGAATGAACTGATTTTTTCGCCTGTTGCAGGTTTTGGCTCCGCGACAAATTATAAAGCCAAACTTACCGACAAATTATTATCTCAATCCAAAACAGATAAAAAGTACGACGTTTCCACCGAAACGGTAGATTTCCACACGCCTTATTTACAATTAATTGAAACGGAAAGCTGGTGGACACTTTCAAAAGAAACCAGCCGCCAGGAAGCGCGTTTAAAACTGATTTTCAATTATCCGGTTACCACTCAAAATGTTGCCGAAAGATTGAAATTAAAGCTGTCGGATAAATCTGTTTCTTATAAAATCCTTCCTTCTGCGGAAGGAAAAATAATTACACTGGCATTAGCTAATAGCGGCGCAGCAGATAATAATCCGGTGCCATTGCAGATTACTTTGGACAAAGGATTAAAAGCACAAAATACCACATACGTTACCAACGAAACGCTTGAAAGAACAACCAGTTTGCCTTCGCCGCTACATCTGGAAGTATCTGATATCAAGACAGGTTTTGAAAATAACGCCGCTTTTGTTCGTGTCATTACAACGCAAGAAATTATCAAAGAAAGTATTGAAACCGGATTTTCAATCAATCCAACCGCAACTTTGACCAGTGAATTAACAGAAAACGGTTTCATTCTGAGAGGTGATTTTAATGAAACTGATACCTATGCGCTTTTGATCAACAAAACATTAAAAGGCGTACTTGGAAAAACTTTGGAAGACGAAACTTCGCGTGATCTTTTCTTCGGTAAAATGCCCGCCGGGATATCTTTTGCCAATAAAAAGGCATTATACATGACGCCAAAAGGGTCGCGAAATATGGGTGTCCAGATTGTGAATGTGCCGAAAGTTCAGGTTAAAATTGCCAAACTATACGCCAATAACATCCTTAGTTACGTACGTTCAAACCGTTGGGAAGAATATGGGTATGTGGGTGAAGAATGGAAATCTATCGGATCGTTTAACTATGGCAATGACGAAGAAAATAATTTCACGGATATCGTTGTAAATAAAGTCATTGATACCGAAAACCTTCCAAAAGCAAAAGGAATTTCAGCATTAAACATTGCGCTGCCGGATGATAATGGTCGTCGTGGAATTTATCTTGTTTCAGTTAATTCAAAAGATGAAGCTTATCTGGGCGCCACAAAATTGGTATCAATTTCAGATATCGGATTGATTGCCAAACAAGGAAAAGATGAGCTTTGGGTTTTTGCCAATTCGATAAAAACGAATGAACCGCTGGCCAATCTTGAAATAACCTTAATCAGTACCAATAATCAATCGATTTTTACCGCCACAACGGATGGTGATGGTATTGCGCATATTGAAAAATTGGGCGAAAAAGCCCCTGGTTTTAAACTGGCGATGATTACGGCGGGCAATAAAGACGATTTTAATTATCTGCTTTTAGATGATACCCGCGTAGAAACTTCCCGTTTTGAAGTGGAAGGACAGCGCGATAATACTTCCGGTTTGCAGGCTTTTATTTACAGTCAGCGTGATATGTACCGGCCTGGAGAAACACTTCATTTTAACACGGTTATCAGAAATCAGAATTGGCAGGTTGCGGCGGAAGTTCCTTTAAAATTAAGACTGGTAACGCCAAATGGAAGGGAATACCGGACCTGGCGCAAAAGCACAAATAAACAAGGTGCCGTGGAAACGGAAGTTGCGATGGAAACGGCCGCGCTCACCGGAACTTACGTTTTGGAAGTATACAATGCCAATGATGTTTTGCTGACTTCCCAATCCGTTAATGTGGAAGAATTCATGCCAGACCGCATCAAAGTAGATTTGAGCGGTGCGCAAAAGGAATATGTTTCCGGCAATACCATTTCATTAACCGCAACTGCGCTTAATTTATTCGGGCCGCCGGCCAGCAACCGGACATACGAAATGGAATCCCAGCTGAAACGAAAAAGTTTTTTTGCAGCCGGTTTTCCTGAATACACCTTTGATATTCCCGCCGAAACAACTTTTGAAAAAGAACGTCGACAAGGAATTACCAATGAGCAGGGACAGGCAACAGAAAAATTCCCGTTGGCAGCCGGAATAAAAGATATTGGGGTTTTGGAAGGGAAAATATATGTTACAGTTTTTGATGAAAACGGCCGCCCGGTTAATCGTTTGCAGCATTTTGATGTTTTTACACAAAATGTTTTTTACGGAATTCATCTGCCCGATTCATATGTCGGAGTAAATGCGCCGGTTCCGTTTGAAATTGTTGGTGTCAATAGTAAAGGAGTTTTGCAGAACGGGGCCAAAGCAAAAGTAGAGATCGTCCGGCTTGAATATCAAACTGTTGTAGAAAAGAAAAATGAACAGCTAACGTATACTTCCAGAAAAAGTGAAAAAGTTGTGTACTCCAACATTCTAAATCTCGTCAATGGCAAAAATACTTTTCGGTATGTCCCGACAGTTTCCGGGGAGTACCAGGTAAGAATCCGGAGGCCGGAAGCGGAACATTACAGCGTCTCCCATTTCTATGCTTATGGTTCGGGTTATACCCAATATTCGTCTTTTGAAGTAAGCAATGAAGGACGGGTTTTAATGGAAACCGATAAAGAAAAGTACAATGTCGGGGAAACGGCGAAAATCCTTTTCAAAACACCTTTTGATGGTAGATTACTGGTAACTGTTGAAAGAAACAGCGTTCTGGAACATCACATTTTAACGACAGAAAAGAAAGCAGCTGAATTGAAACTTAGCCTGAAAGAGGAACATTTACCGAATGTTTTTGTAACGGCTACGCTAATCCGGCCGCTTGACAATTCAGATCTTCCGCTTACGGTTGCCAATGGATTTATTCCGGTTTTGGTAGAAGATTCAAAGCGAAATTTACCTGTTTCGATCACAACTGTGGATAAGTCAAGATCAAAAACGAAACAGCAGATCAAAATAAAAACGCAGCCCAATGCAGAGGTAACAATTGCTGTTGTCGACGAAGGAATTTTGCAAATCAAGAATTTTAAAACGCCGGATATCCATGGCTATTTTTATCAAAAACGGGCTTTGGAAGTTACCAGTCATAATTTATACGCGTTGCTTTTCCCTGAATTAAATATTTCAGGCGCATCCAGTTTTGGGGGTGACGGGTATGATCTCGAAAAAAGAATTAATCCATTGAGCAACGGAAGAACGGAACTGGTTTCTTTTTGGAGTGGACAAATTACTGCCAATGGAAGCGGTGAAGCAACTTTTGATATTAACATTCCACAGTTCAGCGGAGATTTGCGGATTATGGCTGTTGCCTATAAAGACAACGCTTTTGGTTCTGCAAATAAAAATATGAAAGTGGCAGATCCGGTTGTGATCAGTGCCGGTTTGCCTCGTTTTTTAAGTCCGGGTGATGAGTTGATTTTACCTGTTAATATCAGTAATACCGAGAAAAAAGCTGCCGACGCAACGGTTACCTTACAAGTGAGCGGACCGCTAAATTCCGGTTCCGTGCCTGCTGTTCAAAAAATGAGTATTCCGGCTGGCAAAGAAACCAGAGCTATATTTTCTTTAAAAGCTTTGGCTGCCATTGGTGTGGGAAAAGTGATTGTGAAGGTGAATGCTTTTGGAGAAACTTTTACACAACAAACCGAAATTACGGTTCGTCCGGCTTCGCCTTTGTTGACAACAAGCAGCTCCGGAGTAATCGCGGGCGGACAGCAGGGATTGATCAATCTTACCCACAATTTTATCCCTTCCACTACGGGAAGTCAGGTTGTACTAAGCCGTTCTCCGCTTGTTGGAGGTGGTGGAAAAGCACTTTCAACGTTGCTGGGATATCCATATGGCTGTCTGGAACAAACGATTTCAAAGGCATTTCCACAGCTTTATTTCGCAGATCTTGCCAAAGCAATGGCTACGCCGGTATATCTCGTCAAAACAGGAGAAAGTGATTTTAATCCGGTTACGAATGTACAGCAGGCAATCCGTAAAATCGAATCTCAGCAATTATTTAATGGCGGTGCCGTCATGTGGCCTGGGGCCGTTGTAGAAGACTGGTGGACAACTGCCTATGCCGTTCATTTCCTGGAAGAGGCGCGCAGGGCTGGATTTGAAATAAATCCAAAAACACTAAGCAAAGCGATTGATTATTTGACTGCCAAAACCGGAACAACCGCGACCAGGGAAATAGCGATTGCCAGTACAAATAATGATCTGCCCAAAGAATCTTTAACCAAAATTCGTAAAACGGTGGCTCGGCGGGAAACACTTTATTCGTTGTATGTTCTTGCTCTTACAGGTTCACCAAACCGTTCAGCGATGAATTATTATAAACAAAATCCTCAATTGCTGACGGTTGATGCCCGTTATCTGCTGGCCGGAGCTTTTCAGTTGATTGGTGACACAAGAAGTTTCAATTCTATTTTACCTAAAAGTTATGTATATCAAAATGGCAGTGCCGTTTTTGATGATAGTTATTCCTCGCCGTTGAGAAATCTTGGATTGGTATTAAACACGCTTTTGGAAACAGATGGAGATAATTTGCAGATTACGCCTTTGGCCCGCCAATTATCGAAGGCAATCCAGTCTGCTTCTTATATCAACACGCAGGAAGCCAGTTTTGCAGTTTTGGCGTTGGGAAAAGTGGCCAAGAAAACTTCTGCCTCAACGGTAACAGGCTCTGCCTTGATTAATGGAAAGAAAATCTCTGCTTTTGATGGTAAGGAATTGAAAATTACCAAAGGAATTGTCAATCAAAAATTAGCTATAACGACACAGGGAAAAGGTGATTTATACTGGTTTGCTCAATCGGAAGGCATGTCGGCAACGGGTACTTTTGTGGAAGAAGATCAGGGATTAAGTATCCGTCGCCAATACCTGACACGGGATGGAAAAACGGTTTCTGTTTTGCATCAGAATGATCTGGTTGTGGTAAAATTATCGCTCTCAAGTACCAATGGACTTCCGATTGAAAATGTAGTTGTGACGGATTTGTTACCTGCCGGTTTTGAGATTGAAAATCCAAGAATTACGGAGCCGCGCGATATGCCGTGGATAAAAAATGCCGCGATCCCAACTTATTATGACATTCGTGATGATCGGATTCATTTTTTTACAACGGCTGATAAAATTGAAAAGTCATTTTATTATCAGGTACGGATTGTTTCCAAAGGAATATTCACAACTGGGCCTGCGGCTGCGGATGCGATGTATCAGGGAGAATACAGAAGTTATTCTGGCGGAGGGAAATTGAAGGTCGAGTAGGTTTTTCTTAACCGCAATGGGCGCAATGGTTTTCGCAATGGACGCAAGGGTTATTTGAAGTTTTCAATACCTGTCGGACGGGTAACAAAAGTTCTAATTATCAAACTCTGGCGTCTATTGCGAAACCTATTGCGCCCATTGCGGTTAAACACATACGGTTAAAAACAAAAAAGACTGCCCCGAATCGGAACAGCCCATTTGAATCACTATGGCGAAATAATATATTTAATTAAATTCTCTGGCTCCATAGGAGCCTCCTGCCAGATTCGTAAATTCCCAGCACTTAACAGGCGACTCCTACGGAGTCTAATTCCCGGCTTTGAATTCTCTTTTCTATAAACAGGATGCTCCTATGGAGCGGTTGTTACTCCTATATTTTGGCATACTACCTTTCTACGGAGTTTCAATCATTAATTTATTTTTACACTTATTTTTTAATAACCGACTTTTCGATCAATTCCGGCCAGGCTGTTAATTCCGGCTGACCTGGTTTACGTTTTCCAAAAAACTGGTTGAACATTACACCTTCTTTATCGATCAATTCAATTCCTGTAACGATTCCATCTTCGGTTGGTTTTCTTACAACCCATGCTTCATCAATTGCATCTTCGCGCAAATGCAGGTTGAATGCCGGATCCATGATATTTAACCAAGGTCCCATAACCAAAATCTTCTTGATAGGTCCTGTATGTATCTGGATACAGTTTGGATTTGAAACAAAAACCATAACAGGCAATTCCGTTTCCGATGCTGCATCAAAAACCGCTTTCATACTTTCCGGTTTGATCTGATACGCATATCCTTCCGGTGCATAGCGAAGCGCTTCTTTTCTTGATAATTTATATTTACGAAGAAGTCCGAAGAACTCATGTGTATCTTTCAAATTCAGCCATTCAGCCTGAAATGCAGCTGCATCGATATCTCCGGCAGGTTCTTCTGCTTTTTTCTCAGGTTTGGCAGCCGTCAAATGCATAGCTTCCTGATCAGCAGCACGATATTTTTCTACTAAAACATCATAAGCTTCCTTATTACTTTGTTCAGTCAGGTAGATTTTATGTGTCGCATCTCCAAAACTGTTGAAAAATTGAAGACTGTGACGATCTCCCTCGTGAACTGCAAAACCGAATTTCCAGTCGCCAAGGAACATTCTTAAATCGATATCCGGCCCCAAAACCAATCCTACATGGTTATTGAAAGAAACATTTTCATACACACCTTTGCGCTCATGCACCACATGATCGTTGCGCGTAAGTGCCATCACATATCCCAAAGAAGGCACATCTTTTAGCAATTCACGGAAATCTCCTTCAAGCAAAATTATGTTTTCACCCAAGCCTGTGGCTACCAGATCCGCTTCGGTTGTATTCAATTCCTTGGCCGCGTCACGGATACGCGTTTTAGGATTTTCTGCTTTAAATTCAGCCCAACGATCTTTTAGTGCTGCACGGTCAGATATTATTTCTGTCTTCATAGTGAATAGGTAATTTATTATACGGAGATTTTTATGTTACTATTTTAAATAAATTTGTCAAACAACAGATACCGGCGTTGCTTCCGGAATAATCACCGGGAATGGCGTATCATCCGGCTGAATAATTCTAACGGATACCCCAAATGCCTCTCTTATATTTTCACCTGTTAAAACCTCATGCGCAGTTCCAACCGCAAAATTTTTACCCTTTTTCAACATCAAAACCTGATCAGCATATTGTAACGCAAAGTTCAAATCATGAACAACGGCGATGACTCCATAACCTTTCCGGGTCATTTCCCTCGCCAGCTGAAATGTTTCATACTGATGCAGCAAATCCATTCCGGAAGTTGGTTCGTCCAATAAAATAAATCCTTCCCGAACCTCCCAGATTTGCGCTAATGTCCTTGCTAACTGAACGCGTTGCTGCTCTCCGCCAGAAAGTGTTGGATAGACCCGGTCTCTGAAATGAGCAATTCCTACCTTTTGCAGACAATGATCTACAATCGCCAGATCCTTCTGCGAGGGTTTTGAATCATAAAAAGGATACCGGCCCATTAACACAATTTCCCGCACCGAAAAAGCAAGCGTGATCACATTTTGCTGGGCAAGTACAGCACGTTTTTGCGCCAGTTCCTTCAAACTATATTTTCTCAGATCTTTTCCATGGAAGGAAACCGTCCCGGAAGTTGGTATTATCTCTTTTGACAAAACCTTCATCAATGTGGATTTCCCAGCTCCGTTAGCACCCACAATAGCCCAAAATTCACCTTTCTTCGCTTTGAAATTGATATCCTGTAAAAGCGATTTATTTTTCACACCAAAATGTAAGTTGCTAGTTTCGATCATACACGGTTTCGTTTTTGATTCCAAAGAAGATACAGGAAAAACGGTGTTCCCAAAAGCGCTGTCAGAATACCGATCGGAAGTTCTGCCGGGGCTACGATTGTTCTTGAAATGGTATCTGCCAATGTCAAAACAATAGCACCGCCGATGGCCGAACCAACCAGTAAATACCGGTTATCCGGCCCAAAAATACTTCTGATAATGTGCGGAACAACCAATCCCACAAATCCAATGGTACCGGCAACCGCAACCGAGGAACCCACAGCCATAGTTGCCAAAATGATAATCGATCTTTTCAGGACTTTCATATTCACACCTAAATGTGCCGCCTGGCTTTCACCTAAAACCAACAAATTCAAAGACTTGGCAAGATAAGGCATAAAAATTATACTGCATCCGACGAAGGGAGCTACTGAGAGAACGGTGGTCCAGTTAGCACCGCCTAAACTTCCTAACGTCCAGAAAGTAATTGTTCTAAGCTGCTCGTCCGTAGCCATGTAAGTCATCAATCCCGTAAGTGCGCTTACAAAAGCATTGATTGCAATTCCACATAAAAGCATGGTTGTTATACTTCCTTCACCCGTAATTTTTGAAAGCTGATATACGAGCATTGTCGTTAAAGCTGCTCCCACAAAAGCGGCGAATGAAAGCGTATATGCGCCAGCATACTCGTTAATAATTCCAAAGAACTTGATATTCAGCATAATCACAATAACCGCAAAAAGCGAAGCTCCGGAAGTAACGCCGATCAATGTCGCGTCAGCAATTGGGTTTCGAAATAAACCTTGCAAAGCTGCACCAGCGATCCCTAATCCTGCACCTACTAAAATTCCTAAACAAACTCTCGGCAAACGGATCACCCAAAAAACAATATCTTTTTGCTCTTCCAGAATCGGATTATTTGTCAATCCTGTTTTATAAGAAATGATCCCGATTATTTCTGAAAATGAAATATGCAAAGCGCCTGTTCCGACAGAAAAAATAATACAGGCAAGCAAAGCAATACTTAAAATCAGGATAACCCAACCTGGCGAAAGTGGCTGTTTCAATTTCTCCTGAACCATTTTCTGATCCTTGCTTTTTAATTTTGCTATGATTTCTTCCTCTATCATTATTTCACCTTTTGAGCTAATTCAGTAGCTGCTTTTCCCAGACGGGGTCCAAATCCAGTCAAAAGCTGACCGTCCATCGATATAACTTTTCTGTTTTTACCGGCATTAGTATACGCAACACCCGGAACTTTCAAAAGTCCCTCTATACCATCAACACTTTCCAGACCGCTTGAAAAAAGAACGAGTACATCCGGATTAGCCGCCAAAAGCGATTCAGATGTTAAAGGTTTAAAATCAGTAAAATCGGTTACCGCGTTTTTATGCCCTATCAATGTGAACATCTTATCAAGAGACGTATTTTTCCCGGAAACCATGAGCGTACCCGTTCCGCGTGCATAGATGAAAAGTAATTTTTTCGGTGTTATAGTTTTTGGAAGTCTTGCCAAATCTGATTTCAATGATTTGATCATTTTTTCTGCCTGCGGTTTTGCATTAAAATAGGTGCCCATTTCACGAATCAGGTTTACAGTACCTTCCTCCGAATATTCCTGTTTGAAAGTCACAACTTTTTTTCCAGAACTATTCAATTGTTTTAGCACATTGACAGATATCATACTTTGGTCACTGGTTACGATCACGTCCGGATTAAGTGCCAGAATTCCCTCAGATGAAATATTTCTGTTGTGCCCGATTTTTGGCAGCTTCTCCAAAGATACAGGGTAAGTGCTTGTGACATCTACGCCAACAATCTGTGATTCGAGGCCCAGGCCCACTAATATTTCACTCAATGTGCCATTAGCCGAAACAATACGTAAAGGTGCCGGTTTGCCGGAAACTGAATTTGAAATCAGATAGAAAAACAAAATCAGCGTGTAGCCAACTCTATAAAAACTTGTGGTACGCATGAGCTTGTATTTTATTTATGATTTGAAAATATCCTGTCGATTTCCAAAACCAGTAAGGTTTCCTGTAAAAGGCATTTTATTTCCTCCACTTCATCATCATTGAATGACAACATGAAATTGGGTATAGGAGATCTTAATAAATGATTTCTTCCGTGAGGCAATGCAGTATCCTGGCTTTGAAACTGGTACTTGTCGTACAACATTTCATGAAATCCACTTAACCCGCCTTCTGAAAAAATGAATAGTACATTACCAAAAACAAAATTGTAATCTTCACAACAGCTGCATTGCCCGATGTATCCGTTTTTCGACTGACTTAAAATCCGTAACGATGAATAGGAATGTGAAGCGTCATGCATAACTGTGTATGGATAAAGTGCTCTGAGATAATTGATTTTTTCGGAAAACTATTCTGTTATCGTTTGATACGGACAAATATAGTAAAATATTATTTAGACCAAATATAAACAATAATAAAAAAATACTTTTCTCTCCCGGTGGCTAAGTGAGAAGTCTGTTAAAATCGTATCTTGACTACCATCTAAAATATGCATAAACTGGTTCATTCATTATTCTGAACTGTTTATTTATACTCCTTAACCACTCATTCCATTGAAGAAGCTTTTTACCAACCTCACCTTTTGGGTTCTTACTGCCATTACAGCTGGCGCCTTGCTCGGACATTATGATCCGGAAACAGCCGTCAAAATGGATGTTTTGGGAAAAGGTTTTATTTCAATCGTTAAACTATTTATCAATCCAATCATCTTCCTTACCATCACACTGGGAATTATTGGAATGGGTGATTTGAAAAAAGTAGGAAAAGTGGGCGCAAAAGCACTTCTCTATTTTGAAATTGTGACGACAATGGCGCTGATCGTTGGGGTTTTGGTTGCTAATATTATTCGTCCTGGTGATGGCGTGGTTACTGCAAATCTTCAAAAAGGAGATATTTCTGTATATGCCAATAAAGTACATGATTTCAGCTGGCTGAAATTTTTTCTTGACAATGTCACTTTACAGGTTCTTCTCGTTTCCCTGATTTTAGGTACTGTTTTAAGTAAATATTCAGGAAAGGACCAGATTATTACCTGGCTGAATTTCGCTTCAAAATATGTGTTCAGGGCACTTCACATTGTCATGATCTTTGCTCCGATCGGAGCTTTCGGAGGAATGGCCTTTACGATTGGAAAGTATGGAATTCACACGTTATTGCCATTAGCGAAACTGATGGGAACTGTGTACATAACAATGGCAATCTTCATTTTCGGCGTTCTGGGATTGGTTTTACATACCTACAAAATCAGTATGTGGAAATATCTGAAATACATTCGAGAGGAATTGCTGATCGTTTTAGGGACTTCGTCTTCGGAAGCTGCTTTGCCCTCTGTTATGGAAAAACTGGAACGAATGGGCTGCTCCAAACCTGTCGTAGGACTGGTAGTACCTGCTGGATATTCGTTCAATCTGGATGGAACAACCATTTATCTTTCCATGGCCACGATCTTTTTGGCGCAAGTATTTAACGTGCATCTGACGATTGGCCAAATGTTATCAATCATTGGTATATTAATGGTTACGTCCAAAGGTGCGGCAGGAGTGACTGGAAGTGGATTTGTGGTCCTTGCCTCTACGTTAACAGCTGTAAAGGTGATTCCCATAGAAGGCCTGGCCTTACTTCTTGGTATTGACCGTTTCATGTCTGAAGCCCGTGCTATTACCAACATCATCGGCAATGGCGTAGCGACGATCTGGATTGCCAATAATGAGAAAGAGTTTGACCGGGATAAGATGAATTATGCCTTTGCCAATGTCCGGGAAACTGAAAATATTATTACAGATAATTTGAAGGACGTAACGCAGGAATCTTCGAAGTGATCAATAATTTTGAAGAACTAATTTTCTTTTAAAAAATCGTTTTTTCAGGTAAAATCCTAATAATACTAAACTCCCAGCAATTGAAGCAATTAAAATGTACATAGTATTTTTCGATAACCCCATATCAACCGGTTCCACATTTCCAACCAATACCATTCCCGCCCAGGAATATGGCAGCTGATCGCTTTTTGACGCCGTTTTAAGCCATTCAATTTGAGCTTGCTGCAAGGCAATATCTAGCGAAACTCCTTTTTTCAACTGGTCATAGAATAATTCGGTCAGCTCATAAATCGATTTATTTTCAACACTCCAGAGTGTGGTCAAAGTCGACGGAATTCCGATCCCGGCAAAACCTCTTGCCAGACTAAAAACACCTTCTCCTTTTTGATTTTTACCAACACCAGTCCGACAAGCAGACAAAACAAGCAATTGTGTTTTTGATAAAACAGATGATGAAAGCTCTGAAAGAGTCAGGGTTGAATCGGCAAAATATAATGTCGGTTCAGCATCAGAACTGTCCGCGCTGGCGTGTGTAAGCAATTGAATGATACTGTGGGAAGATAATTCTTTCATAAAAGCACCTCTTGAAGCATTAACGCCAGTAAGGCTTTTGGAAAAAAAGAAATGTTTATTAATTGCTTCTAAAGCAATTTCAGAACCTGGCAGCGATGCTTGATTTAGCTTTTTAGAAAACCGGACAGGTGCCATTCCAAGAAATTCATTCGTGGAAGACATTCCCTTTTCCGACCGTTTCATTTTTACTAAAAAACTTGCTGAATAGGTATAGCTAAAAGCATATTTAGTAACCAGGAAATCCGCTTTTTCAGCAGAAAAGCTCAAACTTTCAAAAGGCAGAAAATTGCCGTCCGGTGAAATGATCACCCGGTTTGACTGGATTTCAAAAGGTTTTATCAACAATTCATATAACTTGTTTGACACAACTAAATAATGAGCAAATTGCTTATTCTGGATTTCCTTTCCTCCCAGCAATTTCTGAAATTCAGCCGTATATTTTTGATAATCAGCCAGTTTAATCTTTTTGAAATCAACATTTTTCCCGGAAATACTAAGTCCGTAAACAGCACTGTCTCCAACGAAGTAAGAGATTAGATTTTGTCCGTCAGGAATAACTTTTTCACGAACTTCTTCTAGTCCCGGTACATGATTATCGTATTTGTATGAGTAATATTGAGGATTTTCTTTTTCAAGCTTTTTGATAAATATCTGTTGTTCTTCCTGCGCATTGTAAAGATCATTTCGAAAGCCCGCATAAGATTTTGATCCGGGTTTACTTTCACTTAACTGATCCTGTAAATCTGAAATTTTCCTCCGAATTATTCTTTCCCGTTCCGCATCTTTTTCATTTAACCGCTGGTTTGCCCCAAGTTCATTTAATTGGTCATTAAGCATAACCGCGCGACTTTTTTCAAAGAAATAAAATGCGGTTTCAGGATCTTTCAGTAAAAAGCAGGTTTCGATAGCACGCTCATACATTCCTTTTGTGATATTTCTCCAAAAAAGTTTTGATTCTTTTCCTGTATGTTCCCAACGCATATAGTCTATCATGGTGTCAGCAAGCATATACGTTTTGAGCGCATATCGCAGCGTTGCCTTTGATTGGTTTTTATCCTTTGCAAAACTCAGTAAAGTATTCCCCTTATCCATCACCATAGAAAGGAGATACTCTTTTCTGGCTGCTATTTTCATTAAAGAGGCAGGAGGATTATTGGAAAAAGAACCAGAGGAAGTAAGATTTAATAATTGAAATGCCTGATCGAAATAGGCAAGAGACCGGTTCCACTCCTTCTTTTTAGCAGTTGCCAAAGCAATATCATAATTTACCAGTGCCTTATGATAAGGATCAACCTGCAACAGCAATGACTTAATGTAATACTCGACTGCTTTATCATACTGTTTTGCAGAAAAATACATGACGCCCATGTTTGTGTATAAGTAAACAGGAACTTTCTGTTTTTGCTCGTCACAAATGCTGATAACTTTATTGAAAAAATACAGTGCTGAATCCGTTTTATTAACAGAACTGTAATTCGTTGCCAGATATTCGTAGGTACTTATCAGCTCGTTAGTCCTTTTCAATGTTGCTGCCAAACGGATGGCATCATATGCCATCGCGTTAGACTCAGAATATCTTGCTAGTTTTTGATAGGAAAAGATTTTTTCAATAGATAATTCCAGAACTGAAAAAGGATCTTGTAATTCATTGGCCAGCAAAATACCTTTTTCCAGGGCGGAAAGTGCTTTTTCATAATCACCGGAAGAATTACTGATATAGGCTAGTTTTAAGTAACTTTTAACCTGAAAACTACGATGTCCCGGATCCGTTTTTACTCTTACAATTTCTTCAAAAATTGACTCCGCTTTCACATAATCGTTGTCATACAAATAACACTCTCCAATCAAAAACTTGATTTTTGGTTTTGAACTTATTTTGGTATCACAATGCGGCTTTGAAAAAATGGCATTTGCCATCTCGTAAAATTGTAAAGCTTCCTTTTTTCGATTCGTCCATGAATTGATTACGCCCCGACGTTGTAGTAGCAGTCCAAAAACCGAATCCGGTTTTGCACCGCAAGATTTCCACTGATTATACCAGTTGCTCAATAGTTTATCCTGAGCAGCTAGCCCCGGATCATCAATATTGGGATCAAGCGGCTGACTAACATTAAGCCATATTTTTTTAAAATCAGGGCACTGAGCAACCGTTTGCTTCGTGGAAAGCAATAGTAGTGATGATAACAGAAGAAAATTTATCAGACTAAAACCGCTCTTTTTCCACATCTACATCTGAGGTAATGAAATAGCCATTTTTGATGTATTTTTTTAGATTTTCTTTAACCCTTATAAATGGATTGGTATTGGTATTGAGGAAATCCCCTTTACGTTCTGGTAAACCTGAACGTACAATTTTTCCAATCGCATAGGCAGTTGCAAACGATGTACCTCTAATGACATGATTCACTCTGCTTAGTGGTTCAGGAAAACATCCGTCTTTGCCTGCCGTAATAGCAACATCTACAAATCGATTCGAATAATTTTCAAAAGGTTGGATTTCCGAATAAGCTAATCTGCTACTTGAATCAAAATTTTTGATATTTAAAGCTGTGGTGACGGTTAAAACATTATTGAATTCCTCACTATGACAAGCAGGATAACGCTCTGTTGAAGATTTTACCGCCAGCTCATGCACCCGGAAATTATCATCAAAGTCGTTACTATTTCCTGCTGCCGTTACAAACCATATCTTTCTTTTCTCAAACTCTTCTAAATAGCCTCTCAAACCGGGACATTGCTTTCCGTAGAAGCCCCAGCTGGCATTAATGATGTTGACCTTGACCTCTTTATGAAGAAGTATATAGTCAAACGCACAAAAAATATCAAATAAGAAACCTACACCACGATAATCATGCGTTTTTAAAATCATCAATCTGACATCCGTGCTTTTGTCGTAATCTTCTGAATCATTTTTCTTATAATTCCGGCATTGTTGTGCAATAAGGGCGGCAATACGCGTTCCATGTTTGTGTGTGTCATCGTCGTCAAATGGATTATTATGTTGTGAAGGAGCTAAAATATCACCAGTTCCTACAAAATTCCAACCTATCATATCCTTTTGTAGTGGACCTTGCCCTAACTCGTTTTTAGTATTTCCTCCATCATTAAACCATAGCGGACAGTCAGGTTCTGGAAAATCACACATTGTCCAGTCAAATTGAAAATCGATTCCTGTATCCAGAATTGCAACAATAGGAGCTTTCTGATGTTTACTGTTGTGTTCTGCCGCTTTTCTTAGCCAATATTCAGTCAGTGGCGTGCAGGAATTAGTAAAGATGTCTGACTCATCGTTGTTTAATATCCCCCCATTATTCCTGGAAGAACCGTCACTTGTTCTTGTGGGATCATGCGCCTGCGTTCCGGCGGGAGACGTTGTTGTCACAACGTTAAAGGCAACACTTTCAAATATCAAATTTCCATCACGAGTTTCCAGGCGCAAATTCTCTTCTTTGAAATGAAGATCCGCCCCTTCCAATAAAATTAAATTCGGGTTCCATATGCTTTGCCCCACCACTACAATTTCCTGAATTTCGTCTTCTTCTGTTTGATCAACATAACTTTTAATGCGGTCTTTGAAAGGAACTACTGTAATTCTGGCTCCGATTTTTAGTGGATCTTTCGCTACTCCTGCTCCGGAAACTTTAAATATTCTTTGATTGGCAACAATGATCCGTCGCTCATCGACCGGGTCGGCGATATAATGATTTCTATCATCCTCAAAACTATTGAGATACGACAATAAACTTTTTGGAACAGCGGCTCTTAAAGGTTTTGTACTCATAATCTGGGTCTGGGATTATATTCAAGTATAAATTTATCATTTCACCCACTTTTCAGCCTCCTCTTTTCCATCCAAGTTACCATCTATTACCTGCTGTAACAAACTGTCAGCCAATTTTTTATCTAACGGTAAACCACGTTGAATGTGCGCAATAGCTTCATAGAACCTTCCTGGATTTGAAAACAGATTTTTTTGTTCTCCTAGCTGATGAAAATACATAATCGCATTGTCGTAATCTTTCAGTTTTAAAGAAATAATCCCGGCAATTTTTTGTGCTTCTGCATTTTCCGGATCACGTTTCAAGACAGCCTGAATAATCGACGACGTTTTTTCGTAATCACCATTATTATACTCGTTGATAGCCTGTTGAAGGCTATCTGCCTTGCCATCCATTTGTACACTCAGTGTTGAAAAATTTTCCTCTACATAGATATCTGCCAATTGCTCTTTTTCCTTAATTCCGGAACTGAGAAAATACCATCCCAAACCACAAGCAATAAGAAGAACGGCCGCAGCAGCATAATAAACAAGTTGACGTGTTATAGTCTTTCCCGGATTTGTGGAAAGTTTCTGCCATTCCGCGTGTCGTTCAGCCAAAACCTTTTCTCGTCCATCTTCTTTCGCATTTTGTTTTATCAACAAATAAAAAGCAACCAAGTCAGCCAGTTCCGGACTTGTCCGTAATTCCTCCTCAAAGCGTATCCTTTCTTCTTCAGAGAGGTCTCTTTCAAAATAATCCTCAATTCGTTGTTCCATGACTTCCCCGATTTTCCACTATTCTTTTTTAACTCCTTTTAAATACATTTCCCTTAACTTTTCCATGCAGCGCAAACGGCTGGTTTTTACAACGGCGGCAGATTGATAACCCATTTCCACCGCTATTTCCTGATCCATAAAACCTTCGCTCCATGCTTTCAGCATCTGCTTACACTTGTCACCAAGCGCACGCAAACGTTCGTGTAAAACTTCCAGATCATACTGATCAATAAGCTGTTGCACAATACTTCTGGAATCGTCGGGAAGTATATTAATGTAATCATCAATTGTATTTCCCTTATGCACCTGCTGACGATTAGTCGCATTCTTACGGAGAAGGTCAACACATTTGTTATTAAAAATTTGATAGAGATACGTTTTGAGTCCCGAACGCCCTTCAAAACGGCCGTTTTGGATGTGTTCAATAATGGTGAGGATCGTATCTGAATAAACGATCGAGCATTCATCTGTGGAAAGTTTGTGTCTCCACACACCTTCACGAATGAGATAAACATATTTTTCGTAAAGGCGGTTTTCAAAAGAGCGCGAAGAGCCTTCTTTTGAAAAAATACCATCAATCAGGACATTATCAGAAAGTATTCTTTGGAAAAATGGCATGGTATGTGCGAATTACGTACTGGAAATATACATAAAAACGCCTATTTAGCAGAAATTTTTCGCCAGATGTTTCCTTGTCCGCTGTGTTTTTCGATTTAAAGGGCGATTCTTAACGCCGGATATTTTCCAAGTTGCAGTTTAACCCATTTACACATTACCTTTGACCGACAAAAAATTGCAGAAGGTATCATGATAAATCAGGAAACTACGATGTTGGCCCGTTCAGAAAGGGTTTTTATAGGAGAAGAATTTGATCTTAAAAAATGGGATGATCTTCAGCCATTTTATGATAATTTAAAAGACAGAGAGATTAATTCTGCTTCTGATCTGCGTCAATGGTTTTTGGATAGAAGCGAGCTGGAATCTTACTTATCTGAAAACTTTGCGTGGAGATATATCCGTCAAACCTGCGATACTGCCAATTCAGGTTTGATCAACGCACTGCAATTTTTCATTACAGAAATTCAGCCCAAACTCGCAGAATATGGTAACGAGCTGGATAAAAAAGCGGTCGAAAGTCCATATTTGAATGATTTGACAGATCAGGGATTTTCCGTTACCATACGTGGAATGAAAAAGGCCATTGAACTTTTCCGCGAAGAAAACATTCCATTGCAAACCGAAATGCAAACCGAAGAGCGCCGTTATGGAGCTGTTGCCGGAGCTATGACCGTAACGCTGGATGGGGAAGAAATGACTTTGCAAAAAGCCGCTGACCGTTTACAATCGTTGGATCGTTCGGTTAGGGAAGAGGCCTGGCGGACGATTGCCGAAAGACGTTTTCAGGATCATGAAGTACTGGATGAGCTTCTTAACAAACTGGTATCGCTTCGCGACCAGGTTGGAAAAAATGCAGGTTTTGCCAATTACCGCGACTATATGTTCGCAGCCATGGGCCGTTTTGATTATACGCCACAGGATTGTTTCAATTTCCATGATTCCGTAAAAGAAGCTGTCGTACCACTGTTGAACGATATGGCTACGAGCCGTAAAGAGGCTTTGAAGGTTGAACAATTGCGTCCATGGGATACCAAAGTTGACCCGAAAGGATTGGCTCCATTAAAACCTTTCGAAAGCGGAGAGGAGTTGCTTGACAAAACGATCCGTTGTTTCAGCCGTCTGGATCCGTTTCTTGGAAACTGTCTTCAGATCATGAAAAACATGAAACATCTGGATCTCGAATCAAGAAAAGGAAAGGCGCCGGGCGGATATAATTATCCGCTGGAAGAAATCGGTGTTCCTTTTATTTTTATGAATGCTACTTCCAATCTTCGTGATATGGTAACGCTTTTACACGAGGGCGGCCATGCGGTACATTCGCTGGTAACACGTGATCTGGCATTGAATTCCTTCAAACATACGCCATCAGAAGTTGCCGAGCTTGCGTCTATGTCGATGGAATTGATCACAATGGATTTTTGGGACGAGTTTTTTGATAACGATGCGGACCTGCGTCGTGCCAAAATCCAACATCTGGAATCCATCATTGAAACCCTTCCGTGGGTTGCGACGGTAGATAAATTTCAGCACTGGATGTATGAAAATCCGGAACACACCGCCGCAGAACGTACAGATGCCTGGGTTGAAATCTACAATCAGTTTACGGATAAAATAATGGATTGGTCAGGACTTGAAAATCTGCAAAAATATCTTTGGCAACGTCAGCTCCATATTTATGAAGTTCCTTTCTATTATATCGAATACGGAATCGCCCAGCTTGGAGCGATCGGCGTTTGGAAAAACTACCGTGAAAATCCTGAAAAAGGCTTGAAAGGATATCTTGATGCGTTGAAAATGGGTTACACCGCGCCAATTACGGAGATTTATCAGGCTGCCAATATTCCTTTTGATTTTTCCAAGAATTACATCACAGAATTGATGCAATTCGTACAAAGCGAGTTAGAACGATTAAAAATTTGATAATTCGTGTGATAACCATTTGGTGGTTATGTAAAAGGCGGTTATTTTTGTGCGTATTACTATGAACCAGTAGAGAGATGAAATTTAGTAAAATAGCCGCGTTTGTGGCATGTATCGCATTGTTGTCTTCTTGTGATTATCAAAAATATAACCACAAAGAGCAGAAAGACTTAAATGCCAAGAATGACTACGTTTACGGTGTAAGCCCAGATTCTTTACCACGTCAAATGGCTAATAAATATACTGCCGATCCAACAATTGAGCCTCGCGTAGATGCAATTCGTGCAAAATTATACGGCGGATCGGGTAGTGCATACATCAAAGAATAGTATCTGTATTTACAGAATAGATTTTATAAACAGGATATCCTTCAAATGAAGGATATCTTTTTTTTGATAATCCAGCGTATTTCATTTAAACAATATTTTCCATTCCTTTTGATTTGAATAAAAGATTGGGAAAATCTGTTCAAAAAAATTAATCAACTGGTCTGCATCCTATTTTGCTGATGACGTAATCAGAACTTTACTCTTGTCATCATACTTAGTTATAAAAATTCATATGTCTGAACTTACCTAATGATTACTTCATTTTATAGCAGAGACCTTTTTTCATGTTATAAAAATTTATATTGGCAAGGGACAAAAGTTTAAATAGATTAAGGAAATTCAGACAAAAAGAGTTATTTAAAGTCTTAAACAGCTGATATACTGGCTATTTATAACCAGTTATTTCTTATCAAAATTAAAATTGAACCGTAATTTTAATCTCAGTTGTGTAAGCGGTTGGGATAATTGTTCCTTTTTAATTTACTTTACACTCTTATTATACACATTAGAAATATAGTATTATTTTAATACAAGATTAAAAACCGTATTTTAAACTCAAAATGAATATAGCGCTCGTTACCGGTTCAGCCGGATTGATTGGAAGTGAATCTGTCGCTTTTTTAGCTGACAAGTTTGATTTAATAATTGGAGTTGATAATAATTTACGTGAATATTTCTTCGGAGCTGACGGAAATACAGCCTGGAATAAGAGCCGCATAGAATCCGCTTACACTAATTACAAGCACTATTCTGCTGATATTCGTGAGGTTAGCCAGTTGGAACCGATTTTCAAAGAATACGGATCTGATATTAAACTGATCATTCATGCAGCTGCTCAACCAAGCCATGACTGGGCTGCCCGTGAGCCTTTCACTGATTTCGGAGTAAATGCAGTTGGAACATTGAACATGCTTGAAATGACACGTCTTCATACACCGGAAGCAGTGTTCATTTTCACTTCTACTAATAAAGTTTACGGAGACAATCCTAACTACCTTCCACTTGTTGAGCTTGAAACACGTTGGGAAATCGACGAAAGTCATCCTTATTTCAAAAACGGAATTGACGAGCTTCACAGCATTGACCATACAAAACACTCGATCTTCGGCGCTTCGAAAGTAGCTGCTGATATAATGGTGCAGGAATATGGCCGTTATTTTGGAATGAAAACAGCTGTTTTCCGTGGTGGATGTCTTACAGGCCCTAACCATTCAGGAGCTCAGTTGCACGGATTCCTTGCCTATCTTATGAAATGCGCAATCACTGGAAATCACTACACGATTTTCGGATATAAAGGAAAACAGGTTCGTGACAACATTCACAGCCATGACCTTGTCAATATGTTCTGGCATTTTTACCAAAATCCTCGTCCGGGCGAAGTTTACAACGCAGGCGGTGGTCGTTTCGCAAACTGTTCAATGATCGAAGCAATTGCATTGTGTGAACAAATTACAGGAAATAAATTATCTCATTCCTATTCTGAAACCAACCGTGTTGGTGACCATATCTGGTATGTAAGTGATCTTTCTAAGTTTAAAGAACACTATCCAGGCTGGAATTGGGAATTTGGCTTAACTGAAACGCTTACTCAAATACACGACGGCATCTCTTCAAGATTGGCCAGCGTAAAATAATATCTTAGTCTTTATAACCTCCGAACGAGTAAAATCTATTATACTTGTTCGGAGGTTATTTTCATCACTACTATGCCTGAAAATTTTGTAATCATTATTCCACAGTATAATGACTGGGAGGCCCTTAATCTGTTAATACAAAAAATCAATACAGATTTAAGTCCGACCGTGTTGAAAAACTCATCTTTGCTCGTGGTTGATGATTGTTCTTCAAAAGACAGAACGGAGCCTTTCGTTCCTTTTGGTGGAAAAGCAATTCAGGTTTTACGTCTTTACCGGAATCTCGGTCATCAAAAAGCAATTGCAATCGGACTTTCATACGTTGCTGAAAATATTGACTGCGACAATGTGATTGTAATGGATGCGGATGGAGAAGATGCTCCATCTGACATTAACAAACTGGTTCAAAGATCATTAGAGGTTCCTGGAAAAATTATTTTTGCGCAGAGAAATAAGCGTACAGAAAATTTCATCTTTCGGTTTTTCTATATTATTTATAAAAACCTGTTTAAACTTCTTACGGGAAAAGTAATTACATTCGGCAATTTTAGTCTGGTTCCTCAGCAAAGACTCAAAAATCTGGTACGCGTTTCCGAGATCTGGAATAATTATCCGGGCGGAATCATCAAATCCAGAATTCCCTACGATTCAGTATCTACCGACCGGGCTACACGTTTGGCGGGAGAAAGCAAAATGAATTTTGTTTCTCTGGTATTACACGGATTAAGCACCATTTCTGTTCTGGTTGATACTACGGCCGTAAGAATATTGATTTTTTCCATATTCATGTCTGGCCTAGCCGTAGCGTTTATTATCGTTATTCTGTTTTTAAAACTGATCGGAAATGCAACACCGGGCTGGGCTTCTACTTTGGGAAGCACACTTATTATTTTAATGCTGCAATCCTTTCTGATCTCTTTATTCCTGGTGTTTATGGTATTGCAATACCGCTCTCAGCAACACTTCATTCCTGCAATACATTACCGCGATTTTGTAGAAAAAGTAGATACTGTCAGCTAAAAACGTATGGTAACTTTCGACAGCGCTCCCACATTATATTGGCTTCTTGGCTATTTGCTTGCGGGTGCCGTCATCGTATTTGCTGTATATAAAATTATCCCCGTAAAAGTTTTTATCGTACTCGCGATACTGCTTCTCGTTTTCATGCGTATGCCGGTTCTCGTTTTCAACAGAGAAATTAATGCGGATGAAAGCCAGATGCTCAGTCACGCCATTACTTTGTACGAAGATCCGGTTTACTGGCGCTCTGTTGATGGCACAACAATCGGTCCGCTTGATAATTATCTTCTGGTTGTCCCTAAGCTTTTAGGTTTTCAAATCAATTATTCCAGTGGACGGGTCATGGGTTTGCTTTGTACAATAGGTGCATTACTTTTTGTCTTTATGGCGATGAAAAACTGGTTTGGAGGATCCCTGTCCAGAATTGTAATAACGATTCCTTTCATTTTTCTTGCCTTCACGCAGGAGACAGATTTTGTTCATTATTCGAGTGAACAACTTCCTGTTTTTTTATTAGCGCTAATAATCTGGCTGTTGTCAAAAATTACGGAAAGCGAAAATCCATCTTCTGCATCTACATTTACTTTGGGATTCGTTGCGGGAATGATGCCTTTTGCCAAATTACAATCAGTGCCGCAAGCTATGGTTATCGTTCTGGCAGCGCTTTGGATTTGTTATCATTTTTTCAAAATAACAAGGCAGATAAAACCCTTGTTATTTCTGCTTTTAGGCGGACTGGCTTTCCCGGTTCTATTATTTCTCTGGGCAGCTGCAAATCACGTTTTTAGTGATTTTCTTGATTTCTATATATTTGGAAATGCGATTTATGCCGGTGAAAATAATTGGCTGTCGATTCCATTGCAAATGTTTAATCTGATTACGCTTAGCCCTGATTTTAAGATTTATTCTCTTGTATTGATCGTTCCGATTATTTTAGGAATTGCCTATTCATTTCTTCCAAATTCCTATAGAAAGTCGCAAACGCAATTCGTATTGCCAGCCACGTTGATTCTTTTGGTACTTGCAGGAATATATGCAGCTACAAAATCCGGAAATACTTTTATTCATTATCTTAATTTCTGTATCTATCCGTGGATAATGCTTGCAGCATATGGTTCCTTAAAACGACATAAACAGTTTACCGTGTTTTCAGTACTACTTTTATTTTGGTTTGCCGGAAATGACGTAATCAATTACCGCAAAGAACATAGAATTAATTCCTTTGAATCCATAGGAGGAGCAAATAAACTGGCAGAAAATCCTGTTGTAAAAGAGTTGAAAAAATTTACAAAACCAGGTGATTATATGGTTGTTTGGGGTTGGCAATGTCAATATTATGTTGAAGCACAGCTGGCACAGGGGACTGCGGAAAATCATTCTGAACGTTCCATTTTCAAACATGCATTGCAGGAAAAATATTTAAGCCGGTACCTCAGCGACCTCAACAGGACCAAACCATCGGTAATTCTGGATGCTGTCGGGAAAAATAGTATGTGGGTGCAAAATAAAAAAACGCAGGGAATTGAAAATTTCCCCGCGCTTGCGAATTTCCTCCATCAGCATTATACGCTGGTGTCAGATAAAAATGATATAAAATTATTTGTCAGAAAAGACAGGCTTACGACTCAACAGCAAGCAGATGTTCTCCCGTACCTTGCTGCAATAAATCACTAAGTGTTGTCTGGTCTAAAACGGCAAGGTTAGCATCTCTCCACTTTTCCAAAACGGTACGCAAACTACACGTTTCTTCGTCTTTACAGTCTTCACACCGACCATAAAAAAACATGGAAACACAAAGTGCCGGTGCAATAGGGCCGTCGATAATACGGAGTACTTTTGAAAAACTCACCTCGCCAGGTGGAATTCTTAGCAAGTAACCTCCACCTTTTCCTTTTTGGCTTTGTAAAACACCGTTATTTCTCAGATCCAGAAGAATTGCTTCAAGAAATTTCTTTGGAATTCTTTCTTTTTCTGCGATGTATGAAATCAGAACGGGTCCTTTTCCAAACTTTTCCGCTAATACTTTGAGCGCCTTTAGAGCGTACTTTGCTTTCTTTGATATCATTGTTGATAAGTATACTAAAATTTCGCCTAAAAGAATTTACCAGATTCAATACTCTATTCTATCCAGATAATTTCCGGATTAACCTAAACCTCTCGGGACATAACAAAAGATAACTGCTTTTTATTCATTACTTTGCTATTAGTCAAACGAGATGTTCGTAAATCAGAAACATCAAGAAACCACAATTTTAAAAAAATATCCTACTTACTCTACTAATTTATAGACTTTTCAATCTAATTTGTAATAAATACAAATATTAATCAAAAATATACACACTAAATGGCTGCGATTGTAATTCCTGATGTTGAAAAAAATCAGATTGAAATTATTTCAAGATTGTATTTATATGGTTCACAGGCTACTTTGGAAATCGGCAATAAGATTATTGATGAAATAAACAGAATGTATAATGAGCCGGAGGTTTTTGTTGAATTCAACGGAAAACAGTTTAACGTTTTATTTTCAATCGGTTTTAAAATAATCTCAGCAAGCGAAGCAATGATGCGGGCCACGGTCAATTTTAATTACAAAAATAATTTCATCCGGATTGAAGATGAAAATCGCATTACCAGATCTTTCATGGGTTACGGAATAGGAGATAACGTGGGGCATTGGCTTACGAGTGACAATCTGGGAACGTCCACCACCGCCGCACATGAATTCGGGCATAGCCTTGGTCTGGATCATCCCGCAAATCTTGATTTCCGGGGAAGTGATTCTCCGCCGCCTATTATGGCTCCGCGAGGCAGCCTTGTCAATCCGCAATATCAATGGGAGCCAACTGCCAAAGCTGGTGAATTCGGAGGAACTATGAACCCCAAATATAGAAAAGTGACAAAAGAAGAAGTTCTGCTTATTTTGAAAGATTTAAACTTTGAAAACAAGCAGAACAACTATATAGGGCAACTTTCCAATACGCTTTTTGACAAAACCGGCAACCCAAGCCGCTGGCTTGCCTGATTAATTCCTTGGCGGTTTGCCTCCGTTCAAAAGCCCCTGCATTCTTTCAAGCGTTTTCTTTTCTCCGCAAAGAGACAAAAATGCCTCTCTTTCAAGATCAAGAAGATATTGCTCCGTAACATTTTGTGGAGAACTCAGATCTCCGCCGTTGATAACATAGGCCAACTTATTAGCGATTTTTGCATCATGTTCGCTGATATAATTTGCTATTTTCATTTGGGCAATTCCAGTCATGAAAAGTGCCATTCCAGCTTTTCCCTGGACTTTTATATCATTTCTTTGTTTCGGCTGAGTATATCCATTATCCGCCAGATCAATGGCGGCTTGTTTTGCCTCTGCTAGTAAACGACTGCGATTTAACACGATCTGATCCTTATCCTGCAAATAATTCATAGCTCTCGCATCATGTGCGGAAGTTGAAACTTTCGCCTGGGCAATATTCATAAAAGCAGTCTGAAGAATATTCAGTTCTGTGTCGCCAGCCTGATACATATCCGAGCATCTCAGAGCCATCTCCTTAGTACCGCCGCCAGCAGGAATAATTCCAACACCAAACTCTACAAGACCAATGTAAGTTTCAGCGTGAGCAACCACTTTATCAGCATGAAGATTAAGCTCGCAGCCTCCACCCAATGCAAGCGTATGGGGCGCAGTCACAACAGGAATCGACGAGTAACGTGCCCGCATCATTGTTTGCTGGAACTGCGCGATAACCATGTTAATTTCGTCAAATTCCTGTTCGATCGCAAACATAAACAGCATTGCAAGGTTCGCTCCTGCTGAAAATGCCTCGCTCGATTCGTTTCCAATAACCAGTCCTCGGTATTCCTTTTCGGCCAGACTAATACTTTTCTGGATCCCTTCAATAACTTCGGAACCCATTGTATTCATTTTGGATTTGAATTCCAGATTCAGTATTCCATCACCAATATCATAAAGATTTGCACCAGCATTTTTCCAGACAATATTGTTCGTCAGGTTGCTCAGAATAATAAAACTTTCCTGGCCCGGAATCACTTTATATGATTTGGAAGGAATATCGTAATAAAGCTTTTTACCATTTTCCACTTTGTAAAAAGATTCATTTCCCGCTTCCAGCATTTCATAAACCCACGCTGCCGGTTTTGAATCAAGCTCTTCCATGATGCCCAGCATACTTTTTACGCCAATGGCATCCCAGGTTTCAAACAAGCCAAGTTGCCAGCCAAAACCTGCACAAATGGCCTGATCGATCCGAAATATTTCATCAGAGATTTCAGGAATCCGGAACGTGGCATATTTAAAACAATCGGCAAAAGTTCTTCTATAAAATTCTCCTGCTTTATCTTTTCCAGCCAAAAGCACACTGAAACGTTTGGATACGTCGCTGATTGCTTTGGTACCTTCCAAGGTCGCAAATTTCACTTTTTCAGAAGGTTTGTATTCAAATGTCTGAAAATCCAGCGCCAGAATAACCGACTTACCTTTGTCGTCTTTTACCTTTTTATAAAATCCCTGACCGGTTTTATCTCCGAGCCATTTGTTATCATACGTTTTCTGCATGATTCCGGGTAATATAAAAGCATCACGGGATTCATCTGTTCCTTCACCGGAAGCGTATAAATTCGCTGCTACATGAACGGTTGTATCCAATCCGACAACATCGGACAAACGATACGTTCCCGATTTCGGACGACCAACAACGGGTCCGGTCAATTTATCTACTTCATCCACCGACAAGCCCATTTCTTCGGCTACACGAATGGTTTGGATCAAAGCGAAAATACCAAGCCGGTTGGCGATAAAACCGGGTGTATCTTTGCAAAGAACTGTTGTTTTACCCAAAAATAAATCACCATAATGCATCAGAAAATCAACAACCGATTGATCAGTTTCCGGTGTTGGAATAATTTCCAGCAATCTTAAATAACGCGGAGGATTGAAAAAATGGGTACCGCAAAAATTCTTTTTAAAATCTTCACTACGCCCTTCCGCCATTAAATGGATTGGAATTCCGGATGTATTGGAAGTGATCAGCGTTCCGGGTTTCCGAAGCGCATCCACTTTTTCATATAAACTTTTCTTGATATCAAGGCGCTCAACAACTACTTCTATCACCCAGTCGTAGTTGCTGATATCTTTCAGGTTATCATCAAAATTCCCAAGTTTCACTCTTGATGCAAAAGCAGGACTATACAAGGCAGCCGGTGTCGCTTTTAAGGTTTGCTGAAAAGAATCGTTGACAATTCTGTTCCGAACAACGGGATGATCGGTTGTCAGCCCTTTTGCTTGTTCAGCATCGTTGGCCTCCTTCGGGACAATGTCTAATAGTAAAACTTCTACGCCAATATTGGCAAAATGGCAGGCAATACGCGACCCCATAATACCGGAGCCCAAAACGGCGACTTTACGAATTGAACGGTTCATTGATTTTTTATTTGTTGGGGCGGCCCTCGTGGCCGCCCTTTCTTCTATAATTAATAATTGTATCTTCCCGGATGACGTCGAATCATACTGGATATTTCAAAAGGGCGACCAAGACCATCTAGGATATTCGAGAGGGCGACCACGGATATTCGAGAGGGCGACCACGAGGGTCGCCCCTACGTTTTTAATTTTTGATTTTCTTCTTCAACCAGTCGGTTAATATCATTTATTACATCAAAAAAGACTGCAAGTTTTTCAAGCGGGATTTTATCACGGATCATGTTATTAAAAGACAAAACACCCTCCCGGGAAAGTTCTCTCTTTTCTTTGCCAAGATCGGTCAGAACAATCCTTACAAAACGCTTGTCGTTTTCATCTACTTCACGCACGATCAAAGCTTTTTCTTCCAGATTTTTCAGCATTCTGACCAGGCTCCTCGGCTCCATACCCAATAACGGTGCTATTTTTGTTGCCGGTGTACCATGCTCTAAATCAATGTTCAACAAAACATATCCAACCGCCATCGTAGTATCAAACCGTGCTGCATAAGCGTTATACATCCTGGAAATGGAATGCCATGCCCACTTAATCTGGAAGTCAATTGTCTTTTCCTTGCGCATCTTTTAGATTGATAGGTGTCGGTGATGTAACGTTTACAAATGTAATAAATCAAATTAATATTATGCAAGCATACTAATTTTGTCGCAATAAAAAACGCATCAGGTTTTTTATTGCCCGATGCGTCTGATTTTGATTATTTCTCGCTGATCAGTTTGTCCATCAACTGATTAAAGTCCGCCACAAATTCATCATAATATTTACCCGTTCCCGGACCAGAGAAACCTGTATGTATTTCTCTTACTTTTCCCTTTTTATCAACAAAAATTGTCGTTGGATAGGACATTACCTTGTTCAGCATGGGCAACGCTTTTGCTGTTGCTTCGTTGGTATTAGTACCAGCCAGCAAAATTGGATACGCTATTCCAAACCGACTAACCATTCTTTTAAGCTTCGGAGCAGAAACTGCTAAATCCGCGGAATGCTCAAAAGCAAGCCCGATAACTTCAACTCCGCGGTCTTTATTCTTTTTGTACCAAGGCGCTATGAAATTGGTTTCATCCATGCAATTCGGACACCAGGAACCCATAAGCTGAATAATGACAGGTTTTCCTTTAAAACGCGGGTCGTTAAATGAAAGCGGTTTCCCGTCTGCATCGGGAAAAGTAAAATCTATTGTTTCCAAACCTGGTTTCAAATAAGTCAATTTCGTAGCATGCGGCAATTTTGCGTTTTCATTCAAAATGGAAGTGAACGTTTTGTAGCCTTTAATTCCGGACCACATTGCACCTTTTAAAACACCATCTTTTAAAATGGCTGCCTTGATCAGATATGCATTTGAGCCGTCGAAAGTAGATAAATACAAACTATCGCCCTTCACATTTCCCGACAGAAAACGGTAATCGCCGGTTGGGGTTAAAAAGGAACCTTCAACAATACTTCCTTTCTGTGTAAAATTACCAACGGCTTCGGTTGAATCTTTGGTTACCTCATTTTTAAAAATCGTGGCATATTTTCCGGCAACATTTTTTACGCCCTCAAGTGCTTCTTCTTTGAAAAAACGATAATTTGTTCCGAAAGTAGCCTGGAAGGGTAACGAACCTGTTACGGTTTTCCCATCCAGTCTTTTATAAAGGCCGGTTAATTTTTCACCATCGACCAACGCCGTGATTTCAGAATCAAAAAGCTCCATCGGAATGTGCAGGGAATCTTTTTCAAAAAACGCACTATCCAATTTCAGACGTTCATTTCCGTTAACCGAATAAACGGTATAAGTTTTACCATCAGCGTTTTGCACGATGTCCAGAATGAACGGAAGTGTTTGTCCGTCACGGCTTAAAGTAGCGCGCCAGGTTCCGGGTTTCACTGAAGAATCTGCGGAAGACTGACAGCCCCAGAGACTTACAACGGCAAAAAACATAATAATCAATTTTATTGCTCTCATATTCAATTTATTAATATAGAATTACAGGTGTAACAAGAAAATTAAATCCCTCCTTAAACACAACTCGTACCATTGAAAATTGCTAAGTTTGTAACGGCCTGTTGGCAAGAAATAGTTCCTATCTACGTTGCTTTTAATAAATGGATCTTCCAAGTACATATCATGAACCTGTAATGCTGTCCGAATGTCTGGATGGATTGAATATTCGTCCTGACGGAACCTACGTAGATGTTACGTTTGGTGGAGGAGGGCATTCACGGGCGATTTTAGAAAAATTAACAACGGGCCGTCTTTTGGTTTTTGACCAGGATCCTGATGCTGTGGCTAATGCAGCGGAATGGAAAGATGATCCGAGATTTACCTTTATAGCTGCTAATTTCAGACACATTAAACGATATTTGAAATTACATAAAGCTGAAAAAGTAGATGGCATTTTGGCCGATCTTGGTGTTTCGTCGCATCAGATCAATACCCCTGAGCGTGGATTTTCAACCCGTTTTGATGCGGATCTGGATATGCGGATGAACCCGAGCAATGAAAAAACGGCGCGGGAAGTTTTAAATGTTCGTTCGGCTACGGAATTGCAATCTATTTTGAGCCGCTATGGAGAAGTAACAAATGCCCGTACGGCTGCGGAAGCAATCTTTTCATCGAGACATAATGCGCCGATTGAAACCATTAATGACCTGAAAGGAATATTGATGCGTTATGCGCCGAAACATCGTGAAAATAAATATTTTGCTCAGGTTTTTCAGGCACTTCGGATTGAGGTTAACGATGAAATGAAAGTGCTTGAAGAGTTTTTAATGCAGGTCCCGGAAATATTAAATCCTGGCGGAAGGCTTGTCGTCATGTCATATCATTCTCTGGAAGACAGGCCTGTCAAAAATTTCATTCAAAAAGGAAAATTTGACGGAGAAGTTGAAAAAGATTTTTATGGCAATGAATTGAAACCGCTTAAAAGTATTACACGAAAACCGATTGAAGCAACACCGGAAGAAGTAGCCAGAAATCCACGGGCAAGAAGTGCGAAATTGAGAATCGCAGAGTTGCCGCTTGTTTAAAATAATACGTTTCTGTCTTCTATAATATATAAAGGTTCAGCAGATTCCGTTTCTAAAATCCCGAAGGGATGACAGTATTATAGAAAGACATCGCCCCTGAACGGATTTCCAAACCCCAACGGGGTGGCATAATTCAGAATACTAAGACCTAATTTTTGACAAATGATTTTTAATAACACATACTGTTGTAAAAAACATGGCTGAGAATAAAAGACGACCAAAACCAACACCTGACAAACCGCCAAAACAACGGCGGGAATATAGTTTGTTCAATTGGTTGAACAAATTTTTTCCGCTGGATAAGGTTTTTGGTGAAAAATTGCCGGGAAAAGAAGAGCGGGTTCCTGTGAAATATTTCTATTATTTCGGTTGGATCGTGATTCTTTTGGTGATTTATGAAAGAATCGGTTTTCAGTCTGAAGAGTATGTCAGAAGCAGTATCAAATTAAAAAAAGAGGTAGAAGATTTACGGGCGGAATACACTTCTATCCAGGCTGAATATGAGAAAAGCGGAAAACAATCCGTTGTAATTGAAAAAGTAAAACCGGACGGTTTGGAAGAAAACCTGAACCCGCCAAAGAAAATTATCATTAGAAAAGAATAATACACTTCATTCCATTATTGTAACATCGGTATGAAAAGCGATACAGACAGCGGCCAGAATAACAAAAAAGCACTGATTTACCGGGCCCGCATAGTAGCCTTGTTTTTGATTGTTTTTGCTATCATGGTTTTCGGAAAACTTATTCAGGTTCAGTATTATGCCAAATTTAAAGGCAAAACATGGGCGGAATATGCCGAAAAAAATGACTTGAAACTGGATACAATTCCGGCCATGCGCGGAAGTATTTTTTCGAGCGACGGCAGTTTGCTGGCCACTTCATTACCTTATTACTATGTTGGATTTGACACCAAAGTGGCCGATTCAACTTATTTTTATGATAATGTCGATCAGCTTGCCCGGCTGTTGGTCAAAAATTTTGGTGAAAATACTTTTGATGGTTACAGAGATAAAATGATCCGGTACCGGAAAAGCAGAAGTAAACGGTATTTAAGATTAAAAAATAAGGAAATTGGTTACCTGGAACGTGAAAAAGTAAAAGAATGGCCATTCTTCGCCCGCGCAAAAAAGGGTGGGGGAGGAAAGTTTGAAATGATCTACAAACGTTACAAACCTTTCAGTCCAATGGCTGACCGAACCATTGGCGGAACGGATCCTAAAAGCGGCCGTGGATATATTGGTATTGAAGCAAGTTTTGACAAAAAACTGGAAGGAAAAGATGGAATAAACTGGGTTGAACTGGTAGAAGGCGGAATAAAAATTCCTGTGGGTGACAATTTAAATATTCAGCCGGAAACGGGAAAAGATATCTATACAACGCTGGATATGACTTTTCAGGATATGGCAGAAATTGCGCTGAGAAGAAAATTAACCGAATCACAGGCCGATTTCGGTTGTGTTATCGTCATGGAAGTAGCCACGGGTGAAATCCGTGCTATGGCGAATTTGACCAAACGGCCGGACGATAAATACGAAGAAGTTTTTAATTATGCATTAGCTGGCAGTACCGATCCGGGATCGACTTTCAAGCTGCCAACCATGATGGCGCTTTTGGAAGAAACCAAAATGGATCCGAATAAAGTGACGGTTAATACAGGCAAAGGCTCCATTCGTTTCAGGGGACTTTCCATTAATGATTCCAAACGAGGCGGACATGGTATTTTGACAGCCGCCCAGGTTTTTGAAAAATCGTCTAACATTGGTGTCCATTTGCTAATGCAGCGTTATTTTTTCTCCAAACCGGATAAATATCTTGGGTATCTGAAACAATTCCACTTGACGGAACCGACGGGAATTCATATGAAAGGAGAAAATCCTCCTTATATCAAAAACCGCTCTTCAAAGCAATGGAACAATTATTCGTTGACTTTTATGTCGTACGGATATGAAATGCGGATGACGCCGTTGCAGACGCTTGCGATGTACAATGCCGTGGCAAATGATGGCTATTGGGTGAGACCAATGGTGGTAAGGGAAATCCGCAGTGCAGAAAAAGTAGAGGATAAAATCCTGCCCTATGTTTCAGAAAAGCCGATTTGTTCACCTGAAACTTTGCGCAAAATAAAGATTATGCTGGAAGGTGTGGTGGAACATGGTTCAGCAAAAAATATCAAATCAGACCTTTACAGAATAGCCGGAAAAACCGGAACTGCTCAGAAATTGATTAACGGAATTCATACGGCCGGGAAATATTACACTTCTTTTGCAGGTTATTTTCCTGCCAATAAGCCTAAATACAGCTGTATTGTCATTATTGATACCCCTCGCGGTGCCAAGGAAAATTACCAGCTTTATGCGGGAAGTGTGGCTGCACCGGTTTTCAAAGAAGTTGCCGACAGGATTTATGCTCATGATGTAAGTATACAGAAAACCCAAAAAGATACGACCAGCGGTGAAGACAAACTGGTGAAATGGGCGGGTAGAACATCTGATTTAAAAGTAATTGGCGAGGAATTAAAACTTGCCGCACTTCCGGAAGATTCAGAGGAATATACTTCGGGTTCGGTCATTGCCAGAAATAAAACAAAATGGAAATCACGGAATATTGAATCAAAAGATGTTCCGGATTTGCAGGGAATGCCGATGCGCGATGCCTTATATATTTTGGAAAATAAAGGTTTCCGGGTAACCTTTAAAGGTTCCGGGAAAGTCGTGGACCAATCACTTCCTCCCGGCAGCAATAAAAGCGGACTTAAAACGATCCTGTTAACATTACAGTAAAATCCATTTATGGAAAGTATTCAAAAATCAATTCATAGCTTAGTCAGTGGCATTTCAGATGTGGTTATTCACGGATCTGAAAATGTTGTTGTCAACAAAATTATAATCGATTCACGCCGGATTATGCCAGGAAATTTATTTGTGGCATTAAGAGGCACGCAGGTAGACGGGCACCAGTTTATGGACATCGCGGCTGATCTGGGAGCTTTTGCGATTCTTTGTGAAGAGTTACCGAAAACTTTGCGGGAAGGAATTTCCTATATTCAGGTTATTGACTCGGCCGAGGCGATGGGCTACATTGCTGCTTCGTTTTATGATCAACCATCAAAAAAAGTAACGCTTATCGGTGTTACAGGTACCAACGGAAAAACCTCGGTAGCCACTTTCCTTTTTCAGCTTTTCCGCGCTTTAGGTTACCGTTGCGGCTTGTTATCAACGGTTCAAAACCAGATTGAAGACGAAGTCATTCCTTCCACCCATACGACGCCTGACGCTGTTGCGCTTAATGAACTTCTGGCTTTAATGCTTGAAAAAGGCTGTTCTCATGTTTTTATGGAAGTGAGCTCTCATTCCGTAGCGCAACACAGGATTACGGGTTTGAAATTCGCCGGTGGGATTTTTACCAATATTACCCACGATCATCTCGATTTTCATAAAACATTTGATAATTACATCAAAGCAAAAAAAGGGTTTTTCGATCAATTGCCGAAAAGCGCTTTTGCCCTTGTCAACATTGACGATCGTCGTGGTTCGGTGATGGTGCAAAATACCAAAGCGCGGATAGAAACGTATTCACTGCAAACCGTAGCAACGTATCATGGAAAAATCCTTTCGGATACGCTTACAGGTATGCATATGGAAATCAATAATCATGAAGTCTGGTTTCGGGTAATTGGTCGTTTTAATGCTTATAATTTGCTTTCCGTATATGGTGCTGCCGTGGCACTTGGAGAAATGCCGGAAGAAGTTTTGACCGCACTTTCCAATCTGAGCCCCCCTCCGGGAAGATTTGAACAAATTCATTCGGCTGATAATATTGTGGGTATTGTGGACTATGCCCACACGCCGGATGCTCTGGAAAATGTACTTCAAACCATTGCCCATCTGCGTCATGGGAATGAACAGGTGATTACGATTGTAGGTTGCGGTGGAAATCGTGATGCTGAGAAAAGACCGAAAATGGCAGAAATCGCTTGTAATTTGAGTACAAGGGTAATTCTTACTTCTGACAATCCGCGCTATGAAGATCCACAGGATATTCTTGACCAGATGTTAAAAGGTGTTCCGCCTTTGAAATATAAAAATACGACTGTCATTCCCGATCGACATGAAGCGATTCTTAAAGCGGTGGCAGAAGCTAATCCTGAAGATATTATTCTGATAGCAGGAAAAGGCCATGAAACTTATCAGGATATCCAAGGTGTGAAACATGATTTTGATGACAGACAGGTATTAAGAGAGGCTTTTTTAAATTTTCATTCCCAAAAAGAATAAAAATACAGGCCTCCATTGCGTATCCTGCAAGAAAAAGGCAACTTTGCAAGTGCTAATCACGATTTTACATGCTTTATTACCTATTCGAATACCTCGACAAGCAATTTAATATACCCGGAGCCGGCGTATTTCAATATATTTCTTTCCGTGCACTTGGGGCAACGGTGTTATCGCTTCTTATAGCGGCCACGTATGGAAAATGGATTATCAATTTTCTACGCAGGCAACAGGTAGGAGAATCCATCCGTGATCTGGGTTTGGAAGGACAAATGGAAAAATCAGGAACGCCAACCATGGGAGGGTTTATTATCCTGGCTTCGCTACTAATTCCTGTGCTTTTATTCGCAAAGCTTACTAACGTTTATATTGTTTTGTTGATCATAACAGCTATATGGACCGGGATGATCGGTTTTGTTGATGATTATCTTAAAAAATTTAAAAACAATAAAGAAGGACTTCACGGAAGATTTAAAATTGTCGGCCAGGTTGGGCTTGGATTGATTGTTGGATTAACACTTTCTTTCAACGACCACGTTAAAATCAGGATTTACGATCAACCTTTATTGAGCTCTTCGCTTGGTGAGGTGCAGCGTTACCGGGATATTGTTCATCCCATGGTAACAACACTTCCATTTTCGAAAAACAATGAATTTGACTACCGGACTTTGCTTTTTGGCTGGCTTCCGGAAGAATATACCTGGGTGATTTATACCATAATAGCCATCTTTATTATTACTGCTGTTTCAAACGGAGCCAATATTACAGATGGAATTGACGGTCTTGCTGCCGGTATTTCAGGAATTATTGCGCTTACATTAGGCGTACTGGCCTATCTTTCAGGCAATACCAAATTCTCTCAGTATCTGAACATCATGTACATTCCAAATTCGGGAGAGCTCGTGATTTTTTGTGCGGCATTTGTCGGGGCCTGTGTCGGGTTTCTCTGGTACAATGCATATCCGGCCCAGGTTTTTATGGGTGATACAGGAAGTCTCATGCTCGGAGGTGTCATTGCAGTTGTAGCGCTTGCGATCCGTAAAGAACTTATGATCCCCATTTTATGTGGGGTTTTCCTTTCGGAATTGGTATCCGTCATTATGCAAGTCAGCTATTTTAAATATACCAAAAAGAAGTTTGGAGAAGGCAGGCGAATATTACTGATGTCTCCGCTCCATCACCATTACCAGAAAAAAGGTATACACGAAGCAAAAATAGTAACCCGTTTCTGGGTTGTAGGAATTATTCTGGCAATTTTTACACTTGCAACTTTGAAATTGAGATAAAATAAACGAGCCCGTCGGAAAATCCGGCGGGCTCGTTTATCTTTATATCTATCTTCCAACCGCCTCGCTATATCGTCTTGGATCATATCCTTTCGCAAATAGCGGATATTGATCAAAAATTCTCCTTACGACACTTCGGTAATGATTATTTGAGTTATCAACACCTTTAAAAATACCGGAAGCATAACCTCTCCACACCACCTGATCACTCTCAGCATCAATCAAAGAAACGATTAATGTTCCCTTATCCAAGGCATATTTTATCGGCTCATACCGGAAGCCATCATTTTCAGTATCCACCCAGTTTTTGATAACCGGCTGCATATAACCCTGATATCGAAGGTTATCATAGAAAATACCATAATTCACTAATAATGTAGGTTTTTCAGCAGTAAGTTTGTAGCCTCTTACTTGCATCTGGCGACGAATGGCCTCGTAAATTTCTGTACAAAGATTGTTGGTATCCCGCTCACATTCCAGAAACGTATAGGAAGAATAATCTTTAAAATTTGTTTCATAACTGTAGTCGTGTTCAACAAACACTTTACGACCACCCGAGCAACCCGCTAACATCAATATCACTAATAAAGCGGCATAAGGTTTAATAGACTTCAGCATAAGCAATTCATTTTGTCAGGTTATAAATAGATATTATTCACTCTAATTTTGAAAACCCACTAATCAATAGCTTATGCCGTCCTGTCACCAGATCTACCCCATATAATAAGCTACTGCTTTACGCATTTCCGGAACAGAAACCACAATGTCATACGCACATTTGCCAGCTCCTTCCAGAAGAGAAAAGCGAACTTCGCTTCCTCTGTTCTTTTTGTCTTGTCGTGTCAACGCAATAATTGCCTCAACGTCCGACTCTTTAATCATTACTCTGCCATATGTAGCAAAGATAAATTCTTCAATATCAATCAACGTTTTCTGATCAATAAGACCTCTTTTATAGGAAAGGCAACTTTCCATGACCATACCTACGGCAATTGCTTCTCCGTGATATAATCTTTCATTTTCACTTTTTCCAAGGAAATACGTTTCAACAGCATGCCCAAGTGTATGTCCAAAATTCAAAATCTTTCTTAATCCTTTTTCAGTCGGATCCTGATTTACAATTTCCTGTTTGATCTTTACTGAATGTGCAATAAGATCTTCCCAATTCTGTTCTTCAAAATCATTCTGACGTATCACTTTCCATTTGTCTGCATCTGCAATCAGGCAATGCTTGATAACTTCAGCAAAGCCTGAACGTATTTCTCTTTCAGGCAAAGTTTTAAGAAAAAACGGATCAATTAATACACTTTTTGGAATATTAAAAACACCTAAATGATTTTTAAAACCCTGAAAATCAATTCCCAATTTCCCTCCAACACTGGCGTCAACCTGTGAAAGCAAGGTCGTCGGTATCTGTATAAAATCTATTCCACGTTTGTAAACTGCTGCACAAAACCCTCCCATATCCCCTATCACACCACCTCCGATATTGATCACCAAGGCATGTCTGTCAAGCTCTCCGGCGGTCATGGATTCCCAAATGGTTTCACATGTAGCCAATACTTTATGCTTTTCACCGCTTGGCACTGTCACAAGTTTATGTTTCCCCAAAAGAGGCTTTATCAATGAATAACAATACTTGCGGGTGTTGTTATCTGCTATTACAAATACTTTTGAATACTGCCCGGAATTAATAAACTCTGGTAAACTTTCAGTAATGGGTGCTAAAACTACGGACTGAGTCATTCTAATAATTTCAATAAAATACAATGCTCATCAAATATACGATGACGAGCGGCTAATGGATGCGTGGAAATTTAAATAATTTAATATATAATTTCGAAAATATTGGTTTAAGGTATAAAATATTGGGTTGAAAGTCAAAAAAAGAATGATTTGTATACTCATCATTTTTACAAAAGTTACTCCATATCCCTGAAAGACCTTTTTTCTCTGCCAAATTTAAGAGCCAGCGTTACAATATGTGCGTTCAGCCCGTTGGATCTGTGAAAATAAGTATAACGCAAATTTAACTCATCGAAAGAAATTCTCTTTGTTAAATATTGAGATGGAAGAAATCTCAGATTTAGACCGGGCTTATATGTTTGGAAAGAGGACAGATCATAATCCGAGGTATAATACTTCTCCGCTATACTGTGTTGTTTGTAAGGCTTGAAATATTCAGAACCAGACTGTTTATAATATCTAAAAAATGGTGCAATAGTCCATTGCGGAGAAAGTTTCACGGCCGCTTCCAGTTCAATACTGTTGCCAAGTATGTCAAAACTATCCCAATAAAAACCGTAGTTCAGTTTCAGGATTGTCCGGCTGCCCATGAAATAATTTAATCGTACACTTACCGGAAATTTAAAACGATCTCCCGGCAAATTTTCTACTTTCAGCGAATCATTATTGAAATAAACCCGGTGAAAAGAAGTTGAAAGCAATCCTTTTTGATAGGCAAATTCCGGAAAAATACCGAGCACGAGGCGCGGATTTATACTTTGGGTGAAACCGAGTTTGAAATTATAAGAATCCCGCCGGTAATTGTCAAACCACTTTTTATATCTGAGCTCAACGGGATAAATTAATTTTACAGCATGATAATAATCCGGATCGAGTCGTCCCCACCTTAAATCATCAAAATAAGCCTGTAAATCAATAGAAAAAGTTCTGGTCTTTGTAGGATTAACATAGTCCGCCGAAAGGAAAAACGGAATTGACATATAGTCGGACTCAATAGAAAAACCGGAACCGATTCCCAGTCTGATATCTTTCTTTTTTAATTGGCGCTGATAATTCAGTGTCCCATAAGACCGCGTGTCTCTTATGGATGCAGACGACATCACGAAATCGATATTATCAACTGACGCAGAACTGATTACGTCCGCACCACCAATAAAACGAATCGTATTAAATTCTTTGAAAGTATGAGCAATCCGCACGGAAGGAGAATAAACCGTCATTTTCTCGGTACCAATTCCACCGGTCACAGCCGAGTTATGTCCGTCCTGAATATAATGGGAATAAACGACTTCAATATCGGTTTTTGAGACAGTACTTTTTTGATACGTACTATCAAAAGATTGCGCTTTCGCTTTTAATAAAAATACACTTAGTAATCCTGCCAGTAAAAAATTTCTTTTCATAATATGCTAATTACATCCGCAGCCGCCACTCGATTTTGTGCCCGCAGCCGGTGTATCACCTTCGCGGATACTTTCTACGTATTCCTCAAATTTCTTCCCGGAATTGCTTCCCATCTGCATTTCCGGATCATTGAGGTACACACGTTGATACGGTTTTACAGCCTTGCAGCCGAATCCACCAAGTAGCAGCATGACGCCAAAAATCCAGGTATATAATTTATTGCTCCGCATATTTAAAGTTAAGGTTTCGTGAGGGAAACACTTCATTTTTGTCATTAATTATCAAGCAATGTGTTTGCGGCAATTGATTTATAAAATACAGGCCTACCTCAACGCCCATGACATAAACGGCCGTAGCAAGTGCATCACACAATTCAGCTCCGGGACTTATTACCGTTACGCTTTTAATACCACTGACAGGCCTTCCATTTCTCGGATCAATGTTATGCGAATACCGCTTTCCTTTATGCATAAAAAACTGCTCATAGTCCCCGGAAGTTGCGATAGACGCATTTTCTATTGGTAAATAACATAAAACTTCATTGGAAGAATCCGGATTGGCAATACCAATCTGCCAAGGTTTTTCTTCCGACTTTTTGCCAATGACTGTTAGATCTCCGCTTGCATTGATTACACCATGCTGAACGCCTTTTGCCAGCCACAACTGTTTCACTTTATCCGCCGCATAACCTTTCCCGACTGCTGCAAAGCTAATGTGCATTCCCTTCTTTTTTAGAAAAATAAAATTATCATTCAAAAAGGAAATTTTTTGAGAACCAATGAGCGAAACCGTCTTTTTTACCGAATGTTTTTCAGGATAAACAAATTCCTCATTCTTGAAATTATATAATTTTTTCAGCGGCCCGACTGTGATATCAAAAGCGCCTTGTGTCAGATTTGAAATGTTAACACAGCGTTTGATCAGTTCATACACTTCTGTATCAACCCGCACCGGTTTTAGTCCTGCATTTATATTGAGCTGAGAGGTAAAAGACGATTCGTCAAATTCCGTTAGCAAACTTTCCAAACGCTTGATTTCATCTCTTCCTTCCTGTAAAAGTTCTTCCGCTTTCGACTTGTCTTCATCAACAATGATCAGTTCAAAAGCCGATCCCATCAACTTTTCGACTAACCGGAACTCACTCATTTAAGCGCTGTAAACGATTTTTCAATTCGTTTACAAATTCCTGTGGTGTTTGATTTGAATACTCGATAATTTCAGAATGTGAGCCGTTTGGAGAAATCAGTACCAGATTTGGGAAAACCCCTTTGGGATTATATTTTTCTGCCAAAGCTTCATTTTGCTCGATAACATCTTTCGGAAGTTTTATTCTTTGCGGAAAATCTGCAACCACAACATCCAGATTCTCATTGGCAAATGTTTCAAAAGCAGGATCGCTCAAAACCTTCTTTCTAAACTGAATACAGCCTTTACACCAGTCAGACCCTGAAAAAACTATAAATTTCGTTTTCTCAGTAACTACATTTTTTGTTGTAGGAATAATCGGTTGCGTCAAACTTTCCGTTGAAAACGGTATAAATATATTTGTAAAAAAAACTAAGACCAGTGAAATCATATTTGTCAGGAGTTAAGGTCATTCTTTTCAAACAGCGAATGGGCGAGTAAGTTCCCATTATTGAAACGTCTTTTTTTAAAATCAACGTATACGAATTGTATCTAAAAAGATCGTACTCAAAACATTCTTTACGGAAAAAATTCTATCAACAGTTGCGTGCCGACAATCAATTATTATCTTTTGCCACCTACCTTCCTGTTTATTTTGTAAAATTGCGGTTCCTTTGGCTTTGGAAGAAAAGACCTCAGGTGTGAATCTGTTTCTATCATTTTTAAAAATATATCTCTTTCATGAGTGCTGCACTTATTTCCGGAATTCAGCAAGTTGGTCTTGGCGTTCAAAATGTACCTGAAGCATGGCAATGGTACTGCCGTATTCTGGGTTTTGATGTTCCCGTTTTTGACGACAAGGCAGAAGCTCCTTTAATGACTCCCTATACCGGAGGCACTGTTCATCAGCGACATGCAGCATTGGCATTGAATTTAGCGGGCGGTGGCGGATTGGAAATATGGTCATTTACAAGTCGCGTTTCCCAACCTTCAAATTTCAAACTTGAACTGGGGGATTTGGGAATTAATGCCATCCGCTTCAAAGCACCGGATGTAAAAAAAGCACATGAATGGGTAAAATCGCAGTCAAAAGAAGCTGTTGGGCCGCTGGTAACGCTTCCGGAAGGAGAAGGTTTTTGGGGAAATGATCCTTACGGAAATATTTTCCAGATCACCAGTGATACTTCCTGGTTCCAGAATACCGGAAAACCACTTGGCGGGGTAGCGGGAGTTGTTGTGGGCGTTTCTGATGTTCATAAATCAATTTTATTCTATCAGACACTGATTCAAAATCTGGATGTGGTTTATGACAAAACCGGTGTTTTTGATGATTTGCCAACTTCTATTTCCGGACAACGTTTCCGTCGCGTTTTACTTCGTAAAAACTTTACAGAAGAAGGTGCTTTCAGCCGTTTATTAGGAAATATTCAGATCGAATTAATTCAAGCACTGGACCGCACACCTAAAAAACTTTTCGAAAACCGATACTGGGGGGATTGCGGTTATATTCATTTGTGTTTTGACGCGCTGGATCTTGCAACGTTAAAAACAAAGGTCCAGGCGCAAGGTTATCCATTTACTGTGGACAGCGAATCTTCCTTTGGTATGGAATCGGCAGCTGGCCGTTTTGCTTATGTGGAAGATCCGGATGGTACTTTGATCGAAATGGTAGAAACACACAAACTTCCGATTCTGAAAAAAATAGGCTGGTTTTTAGACATACAAAAAAGAAAACATCAAAAACCGCTGCCAGATTGGATGCTCAAAATGATGGGGCTTAACAGGGTCAAAAATTAACTAAAAATTTTGCCACGAGTACACGAATTTTCACAAATTTATTCGTGTACTATTCGTGCATTCGTGGCAAAGATAATTTTTTAAAGATATCTCTACCAATATCCGTTTCCCAACCCGCTCAATCAATGATGAGACTGAACACGGTC
>NZ_VTOL01000002.1 GCF_009801115.1 Dyadobacter sp. 3J3 | reverse complement strand
ATCAGGTTCAGATTCATACCCAGGGACTTAACCTTTTGCTTGATTTAGGGTTTCAGGGAGCTGAAAAAGATTGCCCCTGTGCAATATTACCTTTCAAAAAACCTAAGAAACGAGAATTAACAGATTTACAAAAGTCTATCAATAAAGGAATTAGCAAAGAACGTGTACTTATAGAGAACGTATTTTCTTCCATTAAAAGGCTAAAAATCGTCAGAAATAAGGTACGGTTAAAGTGTTCCAAAGCCAGACACTTAATCATGATGTTGGCTGTTGGATTGCACAACCTTAGAAATAAATTCAGAAAGCCAATAGTAAATCATTCGTGATATTGACTAATGTAAAGATTAAAAATTTTTGTTTGACAAACCGCAGAAAATAAATTCGAATATAAATACCGCGTTTTATTTGCGAATCAGGCTTTCGAAATTCAGGAAATTGAATTATCGAGATATAAACCACAAACAGAAGTTAAAATAGAAAATCGGGTATTTGAGAATATTTGGGATGTGTAAAGCTATATCTCATTGAATGTTAAGTTGGAGGATTGAAGTTATGACGGTCAACATGATACGTTATCGTGCGTAATATACGTATCAAAAGCCCTTTTGGATTATTGATAAAAAGTTTTTTATTTTTTGTGACATTTTTAAAGTGAGTTTTCCTTCTCAATTTTAATAACTGAGCAACCTATGAAACGGTGATGCAAGTTACGAATTGAAATTGTATTCCTAAAAAAATACAATTCGTAAAACCTAAGACCAAAATTATTCACGGATTCGCGGATTTGATAATCAGCAGTATCTTGAAATCAGGGGAGGCATAGTAATTGTATACTACAAATAGTCAAAAAAAATGGCATTAAAAGCTTTGTTTGGCAATCCAACAAAATTAAAATCATCATGGAAAATTTTACAATGCTGCAATTTTTCGAGTGGTATTATCCCGCAGACGGCAGTCTGTGGAATCACTTTAAAAACGAAGCAGAACGGCTTAAATCTATTGGTATTGATTCTGTGTGGCTCCCGCCTGCACATAAAGGTATGGAGGGAGGCAAGTCACCAGGATATGATTCTTACGATTTGTATGATTTGGGAGAATTTGACCAGAAGGGCTCCGTGAGGACCAAGTATGGCACAAGACAAGAATTGATAGACGCTATAAAAGCAGGAAAAGATGCAGGTCTTCAGGTTTACGCAGATGTCGTTTTAAATCATATGGGTGGCGCTGATGAGAAGGAATTGGTTACAGTCAAAAAAGTGACACCAGACAACAGGAATGAATTTATCAGTGAGCCTATGGAAATTGAGGCTTATACAAAATTTACTTTTCCAGGCCGAAAAGGTAAATATTCTTCTTTTGTTTGGGATTATCAATGTTTTTCAGGTGTGGATTTTGATGCAAAAACGGATGAAACTGCAATTTTTAGTATTCAAAATCAGTATGGGGAAGGCTGGCAGGATGTACTCGACCTGGAAAACGGGAATTATGATTACCTGATGCTTTCTGATATTGATTTCCGGAATCCTTTCGTGAAAGAAGAATTGAAACGGTGGGGAGAATGGTTTTATGAAACGGCAGGAGTGGACGGATTTCGTCTGGATGCGATCAAGCACATGAATCCTGAATTCTATAATGAATGGCTTGATCATTTGAGAGGTAAATATCAAAAGGAATTTTACACAGTTGGTGAGTATTGGGCGCCGTACGATTTGCCAGCCATGTTGGCTTACATTGAAGCAACGAATCAAAGAATGTCTTTATTCGATGCGCCGCTTCAGGGTAATTTTTATAAAGCTTCAATGGAAAACAGTGATTTCGATCTTTGTACTATTTTCGATAATACCCTGGTTCAGGCATGCCCTGAATTAGCCGTCACTTTGGTTGAAAATCATGATACACAGCCACTTCAATCTTTGGAGCAAACAGTAGAGGCGTGGTTTCGTCCGTTGGCTTACGCTTTGATATTGTTTAGAAAGGATGGTTATCCCTGTATTTTTTATACCGATCTGTACGGAACAAAATACACAGATACAGACAATAACGGAGAAGAGCATGAGATCACGCTGGAAAAAATGGATAAAATTGAAGCTTTTCTTCATGTGAGAAAACAGTTGGCATATGGTCAGCAAAATGATTATTTTGATCATCCCAATTGTATTGGCTGGACGAGGGAAGGCGATGAGGAACATGAGAATTCAGGATGCGCAATCGTTATTTCAAATGGAGAAGAGGGTACCAAAACCATGCATGTTGGCGAAAAAAATGCTGGTAATATATTTGTAGATTATCTTGGCAATGTAAGCGACGAGATCGTTATTGGTGAGGATGGTTCCGCAACGTTTAAGGTTAACGGTAGGTCGGTTTCCCTATGGGGACTGAAAAATAACTGATCTGGCATAAACCGGATTTATCGAACTGAAAAGAGCGGTCAAAATTTTTCGACCGCTCTTTTCATTATTGTAATACTGCTGGATTAAGCATTTGTTCAAATTCTTTCACTGCTTTTCTTAACTGTTTTTCAGAAACACCGCTGTACTCCGTTTGAAGTGCCCTGGCTTGTTCAGCGTCTAGTTTTTTTAGTTTCCAGAACTTTGGATGCGTTTCAACAATCGGTAAATGAAATTCTTCTTCTTTGGGGTCTTTAATCAGCACATTCACTGTTATGGTTATCTTTGAAAAATCTTCTGCCAATAGTCCCTCCGTAATTACTTTCAGGCAGCGCCCGGTTTCGAGTATAAATATTTTTTCTTGTCTCATGTCTAAATCCATTTCTTCTGAGCCGTAAAGATATTTATTGTCCACAGTAAAAGTAAGCTCTTAACGAAATGATAATTTAGGCATGTCTACAATTTCCGGAATTGATTAATGAATTGTTCTTTGTTGAAAATAAGTGTCTTGGTTTAGAACACCCCAACAATAATTGTAACTTTGCGGTTTCCTTTTAATATAAAAATGTCAAATAGCAAACTCCCAAGAATATTAATTACCGGTGCTACCGGCCAGGTTGGAAACAAAACAATAGAGTTTCTCAAAAATAATAATGAAGTTGAAATTATAGCGGCAGTTCGTTCACAGGAAAAAGCCCGTCAATTGAAAAGGAAAGGTATAGAGGCAGTCCTTTTTGATTTTGATGACGAACGGACACACGCAGAAGCGCTAAAAAATATAGACCGCGTTTTAATTGTAACAGGTTATACCGTTGACATGCTTCGTCAAAGCAAGGTTTTTCTTGATAGTGCAAAAATCGCCGGTGTTAAACATGTTGTTCATCTGGGCGCTTGTGGACCGGATAATACCACTGTTGCCCATTGGGCCTGGCATCAATTGGTTGAAAAATATATTGAGTCTGCCGGTTTTTCCTTTACACATTTAAGACCGGAAACGTTCATGCAAAATCTTTTAAGCTATGGTGGAAAAGAGGTTGTGAAAAAAGGTATTTTTAATCAATACGTTGAAAACGCGACGAAAAGCTGGGTGGATGCAGAAGATGTGGCACAGGTTGCGGCGCTGTCGTTATTACATCCGGATATTCATGGGGGAAAGACGTATAGGATGGGGTATGATGCCAAATCGTATGATGATATTGCAGAAATGCTGACAAAACTGATTAAAAAACCATTTCAGTACCAGCCGCAATCACCAGAAGTTTTTTTAAAATCCATGCAGGAAGCCGGAGCTGACATGGCTTATATGCATTGTGTGTATGATCACTATAAACGTTACGCCGCAGGAACAATTCCTGGCGCGGATGAGACTTTTGATAATTTTCAGCAAATCACTGGAAATGAGCCGGTGAACTGGGAGGCCTTTATCAAAAAACATAAGGCGGAATTTGATTATTAAAACCACTTTTTCGCTGGTATCATCAAAACTTTATTAATATCCATTGCTTTAAGTTTAGTGTAAACCGCTGTGATTTTAATTTTTTGGAAATGTAAATAGCAAGGAGACACGTTTAAATGGCTCCTTACTATTTTCTAATACGAATATCTTACTTCTGGTTCAACTCGATCAAATAGCCATCCGGATCTGCAAAATAGATTTGGGTAACGCCGTCAAACCTTACTTGTTTGTGGAATTGCAAATGTTTTTCTGTTAAGAACTTCTCGGCCTGATCAATGGAGGCGACAAATAAAGCCATGTGGCCTCCGTCTTTATCTGCCACCACAGGTTCGGTACGCCCGGCTAGTAAATGGATCATTTGCCCGTTTCCGGCGTCAAACCAGCCACGGATAGCTTTTAAATTGTCTGGAACCTGAACCGGTTTCATGCCAATAATTTCTCTGTAAAAAGTTTTACTGGCCTCAATGTCTTTCACATGAAGTGCCATATGGTTCCAGCCTGTGTAGCCCAGCTTCGAAGTCATGTCCTGTGCAGAAGAAGTTGCAGCATTAAATAATTGTGTCAGTAGTAATAGGAAAAACAACCGTTTCATGAATGATTAAATTAATTTGGAATCTTAAAGTCAAAGGTAGGTTTAGGAATAGTAATATTGGTAATATTGCTGCATTAAATTTGATTTAATGCAGTAAGTAATTCCTTACAGGCGACGAATTTTAATGTTTTTATACCACATTTCCTGCCCGTGATGCTGAAACATAATATGCCCTTCTGAATACTGCGCAAAGCCAGCGATATCCTTATATTTACTTCCTTGAATGAGTGCATTTAGTTCAGGACTGTTGAGGGTGTATTCTACAACTTTGCGGCCGTTAAGCCAGTGTTCCACATGTCTGTTTTTTACAATTAAACGGGAAGTATTAAATGTACCAACAGGTTTGAGTACCTTATTTATTGGTGCGATAAGGTCATATAAAGATCCCGCTGAACGTTTCGGTTCTTTGTCGTTAAAACCGATATCATCCAAAAGCTGCATTTCGAAATTAGTTAACCAATTTGGGCTGTTTCCATTTCCGGCTTCGTGTTTTGCATCTTCCATCACATTATAAAAAACACCACCATTACCCCCAACCGACGTTTTCCAGTCAAATTGCAGTTCAAAATTCTTGTACTGCTGCCTGGTTAGTATGTCGGTATTTTTTACTCCGGGAATTGTTTTTAGCAGGCCGTTCTCTACCGACCAGCATTCCAGCGGGAAGTCTTCTCTTTGATAACCTCTAAGTTTTTCAACAGATTTTCCGTCAAAAAGTACGTCCCATGAATCCATTTGGGGATTATTTGTAAAAGAAGTTAGGGTAAAGGCTGAAATGCAAAAAGCCAGAGCGGAAATAAGAATGTTACGCATAAAAAGACAGGTTTAAAGGCAAAAACAAAACTAGTAACTACGGCCAAACTTAAAGTAAGGGATGTTAACCAATTTATTAAAAATCTTAGCAGGATTACTGATTGTAGAGTATAATTTAGATAAATATGAATGTTTTTATCTGATGTGATATAGATTTGCATTAAACCCTTTTGCCCTGAACTAATATCTGAAAGCGATGCAGCCTAAATTTCATAAAATACTGACGCCTCCTTCCAACAGTATCAATGTTGTGAAAAATAAACGTCACCATTTCGTAAATCCATTTCACTATCATCCCGAAATGGAAATTTCACTAATTTTGAAGAGTTCCGGATTTCGGTTTGTTGGTGATTCTGTGGAATCTTTTGAGGCTGGTGATTTGGTTTTTGTTGGATCTGATATCCCGCATTGCTGGCGCAACGATCAGCTATGTATCGCCAATTCGGAGCATGAAGCTGAAATTCTAACAGTTCATTTCCCCAAGGCTTTTATAGGTGAGGCTTTTTACGATATGCCGGAATGTTCGGCGATTGACTTATTCTTGAAAAAATCGAAACAAGGAATAAAAGTTACCGGAAAAACGAGGGACGACATAGCTGACATGCTTTTGGGGTTACAGCAACAGGACGGAATGAACAGAATTATTACTTTGTTATCGATTATGGATAGATTATCTAAATCCCAGGAAATCTCATCTTTGGCCAGTGCAGGATTTGTGAACCGATATTCTGATGCGGAATCCGACCGGATCAATATGGTTTTCCTGCACGTGATCAATAATTTATCCTCAAAAATTACATTGCAGGATGTTTCAGCATTGACCAATTTAAGTGAAACGGCCTTTTGTAGGTATTTTAAATCAAAAACAGGAAAACGTTTTTCCAATTTTTTGAATGAAGTAAGGATCGGATATGCGTGTAAAATCCTGATCAGCTCAAACCGGAATATTACCGAAATCGCTTACGAAAGCGGGTATAATAGTTTGGCTAACTTTCTGATACAATTCAAGGGCATCATGAAATTAACGCCTCGACAATATCAGCTGCAATATCGTAAAATTTGAAAAAGGGTAACCGTGAAATTTTTTCTCACCATGCGCTGGCAGTATTCAGTTTTGTAATAGCATCATCATCCAAATTAATTGTTGCTGCCGCCATCAATTGATTTAGTTGATCAATTGTTGTGGCGCTTGCAATAGGAGCCGTTACGGCAGGATTCTCGATTAGCCACGCAAGCGAAATTGTGGCAGGATTGCTGTTATATTCTGCTGAAATTTCGTCAAGTGCAGTCAATATTTTAAAGCCTCTTTCGGTAAGGTATTTTTCAACCATAGTGCTTCTTTTACTTCCTTTCAAATCATCTTTTGAGCGATATTTTCCTGAAAGAAAGCCGCTTGCCAGAGAGAAATAACTGATTACGCTCAGATTATTGTCTACTGTAAAAGGTGCAACGTTTTCTTCAAAATCCTGTCGGTCGAATAAGTTAAATTCGGGCTGGAATGTTTGATAAGCTGCTAAGTTTTCCTGCTGGCTAACTTCAATAGATTCTTCCAGGCGGGTTATGGGGAAGTTTGATGCACCTATGATTCTAACTTTCCCAGCTTTTACCAGATCATTATACGCCTCCAATGTTTCTTCAACAGATGTTTCAGGGTCATCGTAATGCGACTGGTATAGATCAATATAATCAGTTTGTAATCTTTTCAGTGAACTTTCTACTGCTTCCTGAATATATTTTTTGCTAAGTCCTTTTTTACCTGGCCCCATTTCAGAACCCACTTTTGTTGCTAAAATAATTCTATCACGTTTACCACTTTTTTTGAACCACTTCCCAATGGCCGTTTCAGATTCTCCACCTGCATTTCCAGGAACCCAGGAAGAATATACGTCCGCTGTATCCACAGCGTTAAAGCCTGCATCTACAAAAGCATCAAGCAATTCGAACGTCCGGTTATCATCTGTTGTCCAGCCAAAAACATTCCCGCCAAAAACCAGCGGCGCAATTTGAATATCTGAATTTCCTAATTTTCTCTTTTCCATTTGGGTTTCATTTAATTCTAAAAAATGTTTGTTCAATACTTATGCCAGACTAACTTTTTCAAGCTGCTTTTTCGCAGTTACCCGGCTGAATTACAAATTTGTTACTGATCCAAAATTACGGTAGTTTTGAATTTAATATACGATTTAAGCGCTATATTCTTAATTTGTTCATCATGCTGAACTTTATGATACAATCAATAGAAAGAGCTTTTCAGATTTTAGAATACATTGCATTCAATGGAAACTTTGTAAGGCTAAATGATATTGCCGATTCGGTTGGTTTGAAGTAAACCACTGTACATAATTTTCTGAATACCCTCAAAGAACTTGGGTATATTGAACAGGATGAAGAAACTCCGCGTTACAGAATTACATATAATTTTCAATGTCTTTATTCATCAGATGTTTCACTTTTTCAAATAAAGAAAGAATTGAAACCGGTTTTGGAAAACATTACCTAGATAACAGGTGAATCATCTTATCTGGCTATTCAAATGGGTTCGTATTTTCGGCACGAATTGAAATGTGGGCCGAACCGTTCTACACGGATTTCGCTGGAATTAGGTAAAGAATATGAAATGACAACCACGGCAATCGGTAAAGTTTTTCTATCTTATTCGGATCATCTTCAAGCCAGTCTGATTATATTTCAAGACGATAGTTTTCATGACACGTTACGGCAAGATGTGGTGAAAATCAAACAGAGTGGTTACTTGCTGGATATTGAGCAGTACGAGCCGGACCATAATTGCGTTGCTGTTCCTGTTTTTAATCATCGCAAGGTTATCGCTGTGGTTTGTGTATCCGGACCGTCTTTTCGGTTTGGTGAAAAAGAGATCAGCTTTACGCTGAAAAAGTTGAACGAGATGCTGTCGGGATTGGATAAATATTTTTCCCGACAGATTTAATTTCATTATTGGAGAAAAAATTAGCTATGGCAAGATCAAAAGAATTTAATGAAGAATTAGTTCTGGACAAGGCAATGGATTTGTTCTGGTTTAAAGGATATAATGGTATTTCGGCTCAGGAACTTGTGGATGGACTGAGCCTGAGCCGTTCGAGTTTATACGATACCTTTGGTGATAAACGTACCTTATTTATCAGGTCACTAAGGCGTTATCGCAGCAAGATTACAGGAGATATGATTTCACTTCTGGATAATGCTGAGGATGTTCCTGCGGTGATCAAAGAAATTTTTCAGGCAACAGCTCGGGAATGTCTGGGTGAGAATTCGTCGAAGGGATGTTTCATGGTTAATTCAAGAATTGAGCTTGCCCCTCACGATGCAGAAATTGCAGAGATCATTAGAGAAAATCGTCAGGCAATTGAAAACAGTTTTTTTGCGGCAATTAAAAGAGGGCAGGAGATGAGGCAAATCTCAACCATACAGTCAGCGAAAGCATTATCAGGATTTTTTGTCAATAATCTCTGGGGATTAAAAGCCTACAGTAAATCCCAGCCCGAAAAAGAGATTATTGACGGAACAGTTGAAATTGTTTTATCGGTTCTGGAAAATTGAATGAATAAAACAAATAATAAGTATAGAATTAAAAAAAAGTCGAAAGCTAAGGGTCTTCTATTAAATTAAAAAAATTGTATTTAGAAAATAACAGGAAATAGAATTAATTATTTCTTCTCGCCATTTTCAAAAAGCGGTTGATCAAAAAGACAGATGCCAGCGTGAGTCCTATAATCAGCCCCAGCCACATCCCGGGCGCTCCCATTTTGAAGTGGAATGCAAGAATATAACCGGTTGGCAGGCCAATAACCCAGTAGGCTATAGCGATTAATATGGTTGGGACTTTCACATCCTTAATACCTCTCAATAAACCGGCACTAATGGCCTGAGTACTATCCGATATCTGGAAAACGGCGGCAAATAAAAGAAGGTAAGAAGCCAGTTTCAACACTTCTGAATTATCGTTAAATGCTTTTGGCAATTCAAAACGGAATATAGCAAATGCAATGGCACAGAAGGTTCCATAGATCAGCGCGGTGATCATTGTGCTTTTTCCAATAACAGCAATTTTGGGCCAGTTGGAAGTGCCAAAAGCGTTGCTTACCCGGATAGAACCCGCCTGTGCAAGGCCCATAGAAACCATGAATGTAAAAGATGCACTGCTCAATGCAATCTGATGTGCAGCCTGTGCTACGGCGCCAATGGTCCCGATGATAATACCGGAGACAGCAAAAGCACCTGCTTCCATACCGATTTGCAAACTACTTGGAATACCGATATGCAAAAGTTCTCCAAGCGTTTTACGTTGTAAAACCCATTGTTTACTTCTGACAGCAATATATTTTCGAAATGTTTTGTGTCTTAAAATAGTGGCTCCCAAGGCCAGGAAAATAATTGTACGGGTGATAAGTGTGGCGTAACCGGCCCCTACCAGTTCCAGTCTAGGGAAGCCCCAGTTTCCGTAAATAAGCAGCCAGTTTAAAAGAATATTTATGGGCATACCTGCCAAGGACAAAAACATAGCCGTTTTGGTAAATTCCAGTCCGTCTGTGAATTGTTTTAGCGTCATAAACAGAAGCATCGGAATGATAGACAATCCCATGAGTTTCATAAACGGAAGAGCTAAACTTACAACTTCCGGGTCCTGGCCAAGGTGGTAAAGAATGTTTTTGCCAAAAACGAGTGTCAAAGAAATGAGGACTGCGGTAAATGCGCATAAACAGAATCCATTAAATAAATAGTGGGAAACCTGCTGTCCATCCCGCCGGCCATGTGAAAGCGAAACCATTTGCGACACAGAGATGGTCATCCCAATCCCGATTACAAAAGGAATGTTCATTGTATTGACAACCAGAGCGGCAGCCGCCAGTTGTTTGTAACTAATGGCACCAACCATGGCGGTGTCAATCAGGTGAAGAGCCATTTGGGCAAGTTCTCCTATAATAATTGGCAACGCCAGTTTTATTGTTTTTGTAGCTTCACTTTTCATAAAATTGCAACACGGTCTTAGAATGGTACAAAGTTATCAAAGTTTAAAAGAAGCGCGGCAGAGAATTAAAAAGTTATCCAAAAAGCTTAGAGAAACCATATCCAGAAAATTCGGTTCCTGAATGTTATGGAAAACGTTTTGTGGCATTCTTGGTTTCAGGCAATTTCTTCTATTACTTTTCCAGAAACCACCTTAGTTTTATTTTTTATTGTTTTTGATAAATAAGTGGTGAAATACAAGTTGTAATCCTCAATATATCAGTGAATGCGACAAAATAATTTGTATTTGATGAAGTATTCCTAAGCGTGGTCTCCACTTTTTATACCCTTTGTAAAAAAGTATTATTTCCGCGAAAGGCACGTGTAATATCGCAAATAATTGTAATCATTTAGTTTCAGTTAGCCAACTAATGCCGAAATTATGAGTGCCAGACAAATGCAGTAAGATGCAAGGTGAGTATAAAAACGGGCAAGTTATCCAAAATTCAGGCTTAGTTATCTGGATAAATTTAAATATCATGCGGAAGAGCCTGGATTTTTCCGAAAATGGAAGGTTGTTATGATGTGGTATGATTATTTTATATTCCTCAGCACCTAACTATCAACTTTAAGCACAAACTGTTATGATACAACTACTGAAATATTCGGATACTGTGGGGCCATATTTTTTTATGATTCTTGTCGTAGCAATTACAAGTTATGCAGTCTGGTTGATAGCTCAATTGAAAAGATCTGCGATAGCCAAGAATGATTGGTTTGTCAAGCGTAGCAGTGAAAGTTTTAAGAAGATAATGATTAATTAATATCGATAAAATACCACAATCGATAAAGTTCTGTGTTCTTTATAAATATATATTTCAGATTGAAAGCTGGCATTTTTTAATGCTGGCTTTTTTATTAGAATTAATTCTTACTCTCAGTTGACCCATGGCGCAAGCATTATTCTGGAAGAGGCTTAGGTGTAAATCAAGATTTAGTTATAATCTATTCCGCACTGTATACCTGACACTAATCTTTTATTCATTTTATTGGCCTTCGAAAGTGAATGATTAACAAGCGGTTACAATATAAATTAGGTATAAAAAAAACATCCCTAAGGCATGACCTACGGGATGTCCGATTTTACTCAACGTTATGAGAACCATTTAACTGGTTTTCAGTCACAAAGTTAACAAGTTTTTGGCAGATCACCAGTATTATCATAGAATATTCTATTTAATTTTTTTGGTTTTTTAAAGTAATTAAATGGACTTGTAATGGGAAATTTATATTTCTGTAAATATGATGACTTTTTGTCTTTTTTATAATTTACTCATTTTTCATGTTTTAATTTTATTAACTTAAAATACGAAAAATACAATAACGATTTTATTGGAAGTAATTAAAGTGCTAGAAGTATCGTTAATGTTATATTTTTTGATAAATCATCTTTGCTTTTGAAATTTAAAATGATTCATACGAGGCATTCATTTTTTTACTGAGGATTTATTTACGAGCCTGAAATTTTGATACTTTTTTATTTTTAAAATAATTAAATATTTATCGAAAATATTTAAGTTCTAATCGTCAATAAGTATTGTAAATTACATCACTAGAAATATTTCGTAGTTATTAATTTGAGTTTTATAATGTCTATTGAATTATATATCAGTAGTATAGGTAAATTACTATACTGTGAAATAGAACTAGTACTACAATCGTGCCAGTCAGGAATGAATTGGTTTCATTATTTGTGAATTCGGACTGCATCAATGAATTTTTGTAAGTCTGAGAGAGAATATTTATCTTTCTTCATTTGCTCAAATTCTCTGTGTACATTAAGCATTTTGGTGTACTTTGATAGTGAACTTGTACTGTGAGATTTCAATTCGCGACCTTTATATTCCAGATACTCATCCATCCTGTCAACAAGGTATGACATCATGTAATAATGCATTCCGCCGTTTTCATCAAACCCTTCAAATTCGAGGATGCTCAGATCAAGTGCTTCTTTATCGGAGTGGGGTAACAAACGAATCGACTCATTAATATGGCTATACATTTTAAGTATATTTTCAACTTCCTCGTATATACTAATAGGTACTTCTTCATAAAGAGTATTAAAGACTTTTTGATAAAGTCCGGTGTAACCTTTTTACAAAATTTCAATTCGCCGCTCATATAATGCCTTGTCTGTTGAATCACCAAAAACAGAAAGAATTTTACATTGATTGATTAATAGCTGCCGTTCCACCAGGGAGATGGTTTCGGGAATCATATTGTTACGCTTTTCTGAATCCATTCTGTTTTAAAAATACCTGTCTATTTAATAATTTTTTAAATATAAAATGTTTAAGTCAAATACGATTACAATACTCTCCAAACACATCGGCATGATGGCCATTGAAGCCCCCCGTTTTAATCTGTGGGATTGATTATTATTTGTACAACAAAAGACTGTTTTCATACATTTCTTTCTCCATTTCTTTCAGATAAGTTTGCTTATCACAATTGACTCAAATTTTATCTAACCACAATTAATTTCTATCCAATGGCACAAGTAAAATGGACATTAGATCCTGCCCACAGCGAAATTTCTTTTAAAGTCAAACATTTAATGATCAGTACAATTACAGGTTATTTCAGGAAATTTGATTTGGAAGTAGATACCATAGATGAAGATTTTACGAAAGCTTCAAACATCATTTTCAGTGCAGATCTGGATTCCGTGGATACAAAAAATGAACAACGAGACACCCACTTGAAGTCGGCTGATTTTTTCAACGCAGAGCAGCATAGCCAGATTAAATTCGTGGGGACGGGATTTCATGAAGAAGATGGAGAAGCACATTTGAAGGGAAATCTGACAATCAAAGGAATTACACATCAGATAAAAGTAAAAGTTGAATTTGGTGGTATTGCTGTTGATCCTTACGGACAGACCAAAGCCGGATTTACGATCAAAGGCAAGTTAAGCCGTGAAGATTTTGGTCTTACATGGAATGATGTGACGGAAGCGGGAAGTATTGTAGTGGGTGATAAAGTTAAATTTTCCGGCGAAATTCAGTTGATAAGACGATCCTGAAAAGATTGTACAAAAGAAAGGAGTCAGCACCGTTAGATGGTTCTGAATCTGCTTTTTTATAGGTTGACATTTTGATGAAAATACCGATTCTTATGTAGATATTTGAGGGAAACTGGATGGTTATAAATCATGGCAATTGATCAATCAAATTCCTAAAATATGAATTATTCTTCTTTATTGGCAGAGGTAGAAGGTTATGTAAAATCGGCAGAAAGCGGAAATGCATCCGAAGAATTGCTTTATCACAATGGTGAACATACACAACGGGTTGTTTTTCATGCAACCCAAATCGCGAAACATTACAAACTTGACGACAAAGATTATTTTACAGTAATTACGGCGGCTTGGTTTCATGACTGCGGATATTTTAGTGGTAAAGCGGCCGGTCATGAAGAAAGAGGAATTAATGTTGCTACTGCTTTTCTGCAAGAAAAGAAGGTTGAGGAAGAAATAATTATGGCGGTCGGTGGTTGTATCCGTGCTACACACATGCCTCAGTCGCCGGAGAATTTGCTCGAAGAAATTCTATGTGACGCTGATTTATATCATTTGGGGACTGATGATTTTGAGGACATCAGCAAACTGGTAAGAAAAGAGATTGAACTTCGTACAGGTAAGAAAATAGACAAAGCAGAGTGGCGGTTAAAAACAATAGCTTTGATGGAATCCCATCATTTTTATACCGATTACTGCCAGCAACTTTTAAATGGTAAAAAGCGGGAGAACCTTGAAAAACTTATTAAAAAAGCACAGAAAGCAGGTGATGAGCTTCCCGCGCCCAATATGATTTCGGAAATTAAGAGTGAGCCGGAAAAAGTTAAAAAGCAAAAACCTAAATCTGATGATTTTTCTTCTAAAAAGCAGAAATCAGACCGCCCAGAAAAGGGTATTGAAACAATGTTCCGGATTACTTCGGGTAACCATCAGAGGCTGAGTGATATGGCAGACAATAAGGCCAATATTATGATTTCAACCAACTCAATTATTATATCCGTTTTATTGAGTGTACTACTCAGGAAACTTGAAGATAATTCCCAGCTTGTACTACCGACTATCCTTTTATTGACTGTTTGTGTAACAACGATGGTCTTTTCAATTCTTTCCACCAGGCCCTCTGTTCCGCCCGGCACTTTTACTGAGGAGGATATAGACCAGAAAACGGTGAATCTTCTTTTCTTCGGTAACTTCTACAAAATGACATACCCTGACTATGCCTCTGGAATGCAAGCCATGATGGATGACAGAGCGTTTTTATATGGAAGTTTGACCAGGGATATTTATGCGCAGGGTGTTGTACTCGGGAAGAAGTATCGGTATCTGCGGATTGCGTATAATGTTTTTATGTTTGGAATTGTTATTTCGGTAGTCACATTTGTGGCTAGTTCAGTATTTTTTGGATCAAGATAAAATTACATTTACCAATGAGTACTTATTTTTTTGCCGATAGGGATATCAGCTGGCTTTCTTTTAATGAAAGAGTTTTGCAGGAAGCAGGAAAAGATTCCGTACCTCTGAATGAACGTGTTAAATTTTTATCCATTTATTCCTCAAACCTGGATGAATTTTATCGTGTGCGTATGCCTGCATTACTGGCGTTAAAAAAGATAGAAAAGGAAAAAGCTGCAATGTCGGTTTACAGGCAGGCAGTAGAAATAATAGACAGGCAGCAGGATGATTTTGGTAGAATATTTAATGAGTCCGTTTTACCTGAGCTGAACAGATACTGTTTTAAACTTATCTACAATGACAAAATCCCTGAAAAATTAAAAGAAGCAACAACGCATTATTTTTTCACCCAGATCGCAGGATTTTTACAACCTGTTCTCATCAAGGGAAATACAGATTTTTTTCTGGAAAATAATCAGCTTTATCAGGCAGCTGTTGTGCAATATGAGTCCACTGATGAGCAGCTTTATCTGGTGAACATTCCAACCAATTATATATCCAGATTTTTCAGAATTACGCATGAAGATGGCGATTATATTGTTTTTCTGGAAGATATTATTCGTCAGAATTTACAGTTTTTATTTCCTGAAGCCGCTATTTTCGGTGCCTATAATCTGAAAATTACCCGTGATGCCGAACTGGACCTACGCGATGAGTACGGAGATTTGGCAAAGAAAATTGAGAAACAGCTTAAAAAAAGGGATATGGGTTTTGCTACCCGTTTCCTTTATGAACCCGGTATGCCTCTGCGCCATTTGCAGGATATGATTGAGGTTTTCAGTTTGCAGAAAGCTTCTGTGGTGGAAGGTGGAAAACATCATAATCTTAAAGATCTTGCTTCGCTTCCCGTTCAAAATGCCTCATTTTCATATCCTTTGTGGCCGGCGATTCAAAGTTTAAAGGACAAGGATATTCCCGGGACTTTGTTTGCAGCCATTGAAAAGGAGGACAGGATAGTTCACGTCCCTTACCAGTCTTATGATACGATTATACGTTTTTTTAACGAAGCGGCTATCGACAACTCGGTAGAAAAAATTTATACAACAATGTACCGTGTAGCCAGTGATTCACGGATCGGTTATGCGCTGATCAGTGCTGCAAAAAACGGAAAAAAAGTATCTGTCCTGGTTGAACTGAAAGCCAGATTTGACGAAGCCAATAACATACGATGGGCACAGAAAATGAAAGCTGCCGGTGTACGGATTATTTATAGCGGTAATATCCTCAAAGTTCATGCGAAAATAGCTCTGGTAAAAAGAAAAAATTCAAAGACCCCTTATCTGGGACTTTTGGCAACGGGAAACCTGAATGAAAGCACAGCCCGATTTTATACAGATCATATTTTGCTGACGGCTTATCAGCCAATGCTGGCGGAAATGGAAACGCTTTTTAACTTTCTAAGGAAAAAGAAAAAAGGAAATCTGCAGCCGATTCTTTTTCAGCATCTGCTTGTTGCTCAGTTTAATTTACAAACCCGTTTTCTGGAAATGATTGACCGAGAAATTGAAAATGCGAAGCGGGGTATGCCGGCGTTTATTACCATCAAAATGAATAATCTGGAAGAGGAAGTATTGATCTCGAAATTGTACGATGCTTCCAATGCCGGCGTGAAGATAAATCTTATCGTCAGGAGTATTTGTCGCCTGGTACCAGGCATTCCGGGCCAGAGTGAAAATATAACAATTAAAAGAATTGTCGATCGATACCTGGAACACGGCCGCATTTTTATTTTTCATAACGAAGGGAATGAAGAAGTATATATGGGATCGGCAGACTGGATGAACCGCAATATTTACAGAAGAATTGAGGTTTGCTTTCCGATTTATAACGAAGCAATTAAAAAGCAAATGATCGAGCTCCTTGCATTACAATGGAGTGACACAGTTCAGGCCGTTTTAATAGATAAAAATCTTGAAAATATTTCACTGAGTATGGGCGACGATCAAGGTATAAGGTCACAAGAGGCAATTTATAAGTTTCTATCGGAGCAGATTTGATACACGTCCATATCACCATCTTTATAAATTAATATTTTATGCCTAAACCGATTTATTCATTATCATTCCTGAATTTTTTGCTGATTATTTCCCTATTCGGATGCAATTCCATAAGTAAGGAAAATAATGAGCTGAAAGAATATGATATGGGAAATCCCGAAGTGTTTGAAATGCCTGAGATATTAAAGGAAATTTCCGGTATTACTTTTAACAAAGGAAGGGATGATAGTGTGTATGCGATTCAGGATGAGGATGGTAAATTGTTTCGACTTGGGTGGCAAAATCAGAAAACGCAGCACGTAAAGTTTGGAGGAAAGGGAGATTATGAAGATTTGGCAATTTTTAATGATCAGATTGTCATCCTGAAAAGTAATGGCGATCTATATTCCTTTCCTTTTGCAGATGTTCGTTTTGAAAATATCAATAAGGTTAATGAGTGGAAAAATATTTTGCCAAAAGGTGAATACGAAGGGCTTTATGTCGATCAGGATTCGGGTGAAATATTTGTTTTGTGCAAAAGTTGCAGTCAGGATAATGCTGAAAAAAAGGTGTCGGGCTATATTCTAAAAATGGCAGACGGGATGAAAAGAACCGGAAGCTTTGAGATCAATGTAGAAAAAGTAAAAGCCGTGACCAATAAAGTAAAAAAAGCTTTCAAGCCATCTGCTTTAGCTAAAAATCCTGTTACTGACGATTGGTTTATTTTATCAGGTTTTAACAAAATATTGATTGTTGCTGATAAAAACTGGAATCCAAAACAAGCGTATCCCTTGCGCAGTAATAATTTCAATCAACCGGAAGGTATCGCTTTTGATAAATCAGGTAATTTGTATATTTCCAATGAAGGCGATGAAACTCTGGATGGCAATATCTTGAAAATAAATAGATTGGTCAAATAATGATTTCGGGTATACTTCATATTTCCGAATATGCTTTCTGTTTTTGATTTACAATGTATTACGGAAATTTTACTGGGTTACTCTTATTTTTATTTTATGTACTAATAACCTATGCTTGTTGTTTTTTCTACTTTTCAAGGTAACATGAGCTTGGTTTAATAAGATCTATATTGGGGTAAAAATAATGGCCGCCAGAAAATGCCTGGCAGCCATTATTTTGAGATTTTTGAGAAAATTTAGTACAGCCAGCTTTCCGGCCATTTCTGTTTTGATATTTTTTTTGAATTCCCATGTCCACCAAATATTGAATTATATTTAGATATGAAACAGTTCAAATATTGTTTTAGATCTTTTCTCATTTCCATCCTCCTCCTAACGAACGATATAAGTCTACATTAGCACCCAGTTGAGCGCGTTTTATCGCAACCAGTTCAAGTTCGCTTTGCAGCACATTACTTTGGGCCGTGATCACTTCAAGATAATTGGCCATACCGCTTTGGAATAGCAAATTTGAGTTGGTTATAGCCTGTTCAAGTGTTCTGACACGTGTCGCTGCGATATCTTCCTGCTCCTTCAATTTTTCGATTTTTACCAAAGCATCTGAAACTTCACCTACTGCATAAAGTACAGATTGTCTGAATTGGATAACCGTTTTTTCGCGTTCAACTTTTGAAACTTCAAATTGTGTTTTTAGCAGATTTCTCTGGAAAAGCGGCTGCGTAATACCGCCTGATGCAAGACCAAATAACGAGGCAGGAATACTAAACCAGTTCGACGCTTTGAAGGAATTAATTCCGCCACTTGCAGTGATAACCAGTGATGGATACATACTCGCTTTGGCTATGCCCACATTCGCATTGGCAATATCCAGTGCCAGTTCTACACGTCTGATATCCGGGCGACGGTTCAACATGGCTGATGGTACGCCGGCTGAAAGGCTTTTTGGAAACGAAACCTCATCCAGATTGATATCACGCTGTGTTCTGCCCGGTAATTCGCCTGCCAAAATACTAAGCGCATTTTCCTGCAAAATAACACTTTGCTGCAATTGTGGAATCAGTTTTGCTGCGGTCAATCGCTGTGCTTCCGCTTGCTGAATCGCAAGAGAAGTAACTTGTCCAGAGGTAAACTGAAATCCGAAAATCCTCAGCGTACTGTCATTTAAAGCCAGGTTTTTTTTGGCAATAGCAAGCTGCGCATCCAACATCAAAAGATTATAAAATCCTTGTGAAACGGTTGCGACAAGATTTGTCTGAATCGCATTTTTTGCTTCAATCGTTTGCAGATATTCAGCAAGCGCTCTTCCGTTTCTGTTACGGATTTTGCCCCAGATATCAGCTTCCCAGGATAAACCTACGTTGGCTGTGAAATCTTCAATATGTGAAGTTCCCAGAAATGAACTCGCACTTAATCCGTTCAAACTGTTGTCGGAAGGACGATTGGATCCAACACCAATGTTAAGATTGGCACTTGGCAAATAAGCAAATTTAGTCTGTTTGAAAAGTAATTGTGCACTTTCTATATTTTTAAGAGCCACTTGCATATCGTAATTTTTTACGATCGCGCTATCCAGTAATCTTTGAAGCGAAGCATCAGTAAAAAAGCTGTCCAGTGGCAAATCTGCAATACTGATAGTATCTGCTGTGGCAGCATTCCTGAAATTTTCAGGTAATGCTACGTTCGGCGTATCAACGTTTTTCGAGATTTTACAAGCGCTTAAAGCGGCCAGCAAAACAAGAAAATATATTTTATTAACGTAATTTTTCATGATTGTTTTACTTTAAATTGCTTCTGCCAATTCAGGAATTTCTTCATGTTTGACAGCGGCATGAGGTTCTCCTGTTACCAGTTCCTGCAAGTATTGGAATATGATAAACAGAACGGGAATAATAAATACACCAAGGATAACTCCGGTGATCATACCACCTGCGGCACCAATACTGATCGAGTGATTTCCTTGCGCCGACGGACCGGTTGCGGTCATCATTGGTATCAAACCAACCACAAAAGCCAGGGACGTCATGATGATCGGACGAAGACGAAGTTTCGCTGCCTCAATCGCTGCGTGTAACAATTGTTTTCCGGCTTTTCTTCTTTGAACGGCGTATTCTACAATCAAAATCGCATTTTTAGCGAGCAGACCGATAAGCATGATCAGGGCAACCTGAACATAAATATTGTTTTCAATTCCTGTCAAACCGATCGCTGCAAATACTCCGAAAATCCCGGTTGGTATTGATAAAATAACGGCGAAAGGAAGAATGTAACTTTCATACTGCGCTGCTAAAAGGAAATAAACAAACAGCAAACAAAGAGCAAAAACCACTACGGATTGCCCGCCTGATGATATTTCTTCTTTTGTCATACCTGAGAATTCATATTTGAATCCATTCGGCAGATTTTTGGCAGCAACTTCTTCAACTGCCTTGATCGCGTCACCTGAACTGAAACCTGGTTTTGCAATGGCGTTGATTCCAATTGAGTTGAACAGGTTATAACGTGAAGCCGTTTCCGGTCCGTACACTCTTTTCATTTTGACAAGAGTATTAATTGGCACCATGTTACCCAAACGGTTTTTGACAAGAACACCATCCATTGATGTTGGATCTGTCCGGTCTGCTTTTTCCGCTTGTACCATTACCCGGTAATACTTTCCAAAACGGTTGAAGTCGGACGCCTGTGAGCTACCAAAATAAGCCTGCATCGTTTGCAGAATATCTTTTACATTAACGCTCAATTGTTCCGCTTTCACTTCATCCACTTCCATTTCAAGCTGAGGATAATCGGCACGGAATGCTGTAAAGGCTACGGCAATTTCCGGACGTTTCATAAGTTCGCCGATAAAATTATTGGCGACACCGCTGAATTTGTCAAGTTTTCCACCGTTTCTGTCTTGCAATACAAAGTCAAGTCCATCAACATTACTAAAACCCGGAACAGTAGGGAAGGTGAAGACGAAGAAATTTGCTCCTTTAATCGCTCCCAGTTTTCCACGGATTTCATTCATGATCGCGTTGATATCTTTCACTTCACCTCTTTCTTTTGCAGGTTTCAAAAGTACAAATGCTACCGCCGAAGAAGGGCTTGATGACTGCGTAAGGATATTAAAACCAGAAAGTCCCATCAATGTTTTCTTGGAATCCATAGAACCCAAAATCTGTTCAGCGCGGTGAATTGCTTCTGTTGTCCGGTCAAGGGAAGCGCCAACGGGCATGGATAGTGAAATGGCTATAAACCCTTGATCCTCAGAAGGAATAAAACCTGTTTTTGTGGTTTTAACCATATATCCGGTCGCAATTACTACGAGCGCAAGTGCTCCCATGCTAAACCATCTGTAATGGATCAGGAATCTCAGACTGTTCACATATTTGTCTGTCAGTTTATCAAAACCAATATTGAAACCGATGAAGAATTTTTCTTTGAAACTTTTCTTTGCTCCCGGTTCAACGTGATGTTCTTTTAGGAAAATCGCGCAAAGTGCAGGACTTAACGTCAAAGCGTTCACAGCAGAAATCACAATTGCAATGGCCAGGGTAAAGGCAAATTGTCTGTAAAACACACCCGTGGAACCTTCAAGGAAACCAACTGGTAAAAACACAGCGGACATAATTAAAGTAATCGAAATGATCGCACCCGTGATTTCACTCATCGCAGAAGTCGTTGCTGCTTTTGGGGACATACCTTTTTTCTCCATTTTTAAATGCACGGCCTCGACGACGACAATGGCATCATCGACGACAATCCCGATGGCAAGTATAAGTGCAAAAAGTGTCAGAAGATTAATCGAAAATCCGAAAAGTGACATGAAAAAGAATGTTCCCAAAATCGCTACCGGTACTGCAATGGCAGGAATCAGCGTAGAACGGAAATCCTGAAGGAAAAGATATACAACAAGGAAAACCAGGATGAAAGCTTCTATTAAAGTATGTTCTACCTGCTCAATCGACTGATCCAGTGAGTCTTTGGTATTGTAAAGAATCAGATATTTCATTCCTTTCGGGAAATCCTTCGAAGCCTTTACCATCAATTCCTGAATCGCAATCTGGATTTCGTTAGCGTTCGAACCTGCAAGCTGCATCGATGCAATGTTCACACCTTGTTTTCCATTTACACGGGTAAAGTTACCGTAGGTATATGAACCAAATTCAATTCTGGCTACATCTTTTAATCTCAAAAGCGAACCGTCAGCATTTGAACGGATGATGATATTTTCATATTCCTCGGGCTTGTTCAGTTTCCCTTTGTACTTGATCACGTATTCAAAAGATTCTGTACTGTTTTCTCCAAATTTACCAGGAGCAGCTTCAAGGTTTTTATCTTTAATCGAAGCCATTACTTCGGCTGGCGTCAGTTTGTAAGTAGCCAACTGACTAGGATTCAACCAAACACGCATCGAATAATCTTTATTTCCACCAAAAATAATGGATTGACCAACACCTTTAATCCGTTTGATTTCAGGAATAATATTGATCTGTGCATAGTTGGCAAGGAACGTCTGGTCGTAGGTTGCTTCATCTTCTGAATAAAGGTCCACAACCATTAAAAGACTGTTTTGCTGTTTTGCGGTTGTAACACCAGCCTGTACAACTTCCGCTGGTAACTGGCTTGTAGCCTGTGAAACCCGGTTTTGAACATTCACAGCCGCCTGATCCGGATTGGTACCCAATTTAAAGTAAACGGTGATAACCAAAGATCCGTCGTTACTGGCTGTTGAGCTCATGTAGCTCATATTTTCAACCCCGTTTATGGATTCTTCCAGGGAAGGGGCAACCGAGCGCAGAACAGTTTCAGCATTTGCGCCGGGATAAAGAGCAGTAACCTGTACAGCAGGCGGAGCAATATCCGGGAACTGCTGCAAGGGTAAGTTTGTAAGTCCGAGCACACCGAGGATGACCAGCAATATGGAAATTACGGTGGCTAAGACAGGTCTGTCTATGAATTTCTTAAACATGATATTGACTTTAAGTTTTTAATTTTGAGCAAGCGCCGGTTTTGCTTTTTCAGGAGTAATGGCGCTGCCTTCCTGTAAGATATCCAGACCAGAGAAAACGATTCTGTCACCTGGTTTAACACCATCTTTTACCAGATAATTTTTGCCGCTTTTTCCTACGATTGTGATCGGCATTTTCTTCACTTTATTGTCTGACGATACAGTATATACGAAGACTTTGTCCTGCATTTCAATGGTCGCCGACTGAGGTACCAGAATGGCTGAATCGTGTTGCAGACTCAACCTTACTTTACCTGTATTTCCTGAACGAAGCAAACCATCAGCATTTTTAAAAGTAGCACGCATGGTGATCGCTCCTGTGTTTTTATCAAACTGTCCATCTATCATATCAATTTTTCCTAGTGTTGGATAAACCGTCTGGTCGGCCAATAGAAGTGAAATCGGATCCATTTTTTTTAGTTTGTCGTTCAAAGTTGCACCGCCATATTGTTTTTTGAAGTTTATAAAATCATCTTCACCAAGTGCGAAATACACGCGAACTTCCTGAACGTCTGAAAGTTGAGTTAAAGCTTCCGGATCAGTAGGGGAAACCAGACTGCCTTTTTTCTTTGGAAACCTTCCAACAAAACCGTTAACCGGTGCTTTAACTGTGGAATAACCCAGGTTGATCTGAGCCGTTCCTACCATTGCTTTTGCCTGTTCAACATTGGCAAGCGCTACACTATTGGCTGCTTTCGCAGATTTAAGCTGATAATCAGAAATTACTTTGTTGGCAACCAGCGGTGTGAATTTGTCAATTTCAAGCTGTGTATTGATCAGGCTTGCATTAGCAGCACTCAAACTTGCTTTTGCATTATTAAGCTGTTCTTTGAAAGGCTGGTCATTAATTTTGAAAAGCGGCTGACCGGCTTTAACATAAGCGCCTTCGTCAACAAAAACTTTATCAAGGTAACCAGCTACCTGCGGGCGAATTTCAACATTGACTGTTCCTTCAACAGAAGCAGGATATTCCTGGTATGTTGTAGCAAGTCCTGAAGTAATTTCAACTACCGGTATTACTGGTGGGGGAGGAGTGGTTGGAGCCTCCTGTTTTGGTGCACATCCGTAAAGGAAAATAGCAAGCGCTAAAAGAATATTTTTCATGATTGCGGTATTAATATTAATTAAAAAATTGTGTTTTTCTGAATTGAAGACTTGTAACTCTTTTGTAGGTTCTGACTAATAATGCTTATTTTGGAATGATCGTTCAATAATATTACGATATCTTGGAAAAAAGTTTTAAATAATGCTTAATAAGACTCTGGGGGATGTTTTTGTAAGAAGAAATCTAATGATAATTATATTTTAGTAAGCGATTTGGGAAATCTGATTTGTGAATTTCAGGTTAGTTTTACACTTATTCCTACAAATGTTTTACGCCAATCCTCAACGCTTTTAAGCCGATTACACCTTGTAATTCTTCGATTTCAAGATATTCGAGATTGTTATCAAGCAACCCCATTTGCTGTAAATCGCTGATGTATTCGACATATTCCTCTGCTTCATGGTCATTGAAATAAACCAGCGCAATTTTTCCCGGCTGCGTAAGGCGTTCGCGGCTGTCGCGTACAAGTGCTTTATCAATCCGTTTTTTGATGATTTCGTACCGGATATTATACGCGCCTTCCACATCAAATCTGCGTTCGTCATTCCTGAAATTGATATTGATCGGATTGGAATGAATAAAAATCATCTGGGTTGTTCTGAGCGGCTTTTTCATTTGCGGCAAAAGCTTTTCGGTTAACCTTGCTATTTCGGCCATAGATGTTAACTGCCACAAACGCAGGTGTTTCAGATAAATTTCATCAAACGGTCTTTCCGGCGCCATGGATTGCCCGATGTACATATCATACTCAATACCATCCGTTCTGAATTTTTCAAAATAAAACGGATAAGCCGATTTTAGTGATTTCTGGGCATTTTCAATATAACCTGCAACGGAAGTATTTATTAGCTGAAGAGAACTTTCCAGTTTTCTTCTATTTTCAAAAGCCATTCCGGTGGTTTCATCCAATGCCGCAAAATAGAAATCGACAACATCTGTGGTAGCAGGGAAATCGATTTTAATCCGGTTCAAAAACGGATTAACTTCCGAAGCCAGAAAACGGTTTAATGCAATTTCATCAGCGGAAGAAAGATATTCATTAATTTCGGAAGACCATCGGTCACAGGTACAAACCAGTGTGTCGGCGGTTTCCATTTTAATAAGATCTTTCAAAGAACTCAAAGTATTGGTCAACAGTGTCAGCTGGTTTTTGATATCTTCTTTAACCGCACGATTGCGTTCAAAAGTTGAATTCCGTATGTCAATTGCTCCGTACAAAGGATGCACTTTTTCAAATGTAACGGTTTCTATATCAGTGATTTTATTGGCTCCAATACTTTTTTCAAGATAATGCCAGGCTGCCTGATTGAATTTCCACTGCACCGAAGGCTGGAGTGGCGTAAACTTGTCACGGATAATGGTTTCTATTTTCGCATCAAATTCCTCTGTACTGTATTTCAATAGCTGAGCCACTAAGGGAAGTGTTGTTTGTAGCCTCGAAAAAATAGCGTCATCCAGCAAAACATCATCTTTTGAAAATACTTCCAGAATTCCCGCCATCTTTTTGTTATAAAAAACCGGAACCAGCGCATAAGAAGAAATCCCTTCTGCGATAAGCAAATTTAAAAGCGGATGTTCAGAAATCGCATCTTTTGACAAATCGTTGAATACAACCATTTCCGGATTAGCAAAATATTCTGTTACCAGCGTATCAAAAGTTTCCTGCTTCATGCCATATTTTTTGGCAGCTTCCACAACCATGCTCTGAGAACATTCCGCTTTGGCGACAACATACTTTCCATTGATTTGAAAAGAAGGAATCAATCCAAAATCAATCTTATCATTTCCAGCCAGCGTTTTCAGTGCCAGTATTACCGATTCGTTTTTGCATGACTGATATTCATGATTTACCAAAACGCCTCTGATAATTTCCGTCGCCTGGGCCGCAGTCACATCAATCATAGTAATAACAGAAAAACCTTCAAAAGAGAAGTTTTTCAGCGGCAGCAATTCTTCAAGCGGCGTAGTGTCCGCCCCTTCCAGAAGGTAAGGTTCCATCGCTTTATAATCAAGCTGCGGTAATTTTCCTTTGGGCTTGATATCGATGAAACGGGTATCTGTGTAAATCGAATAAAATTTAGGAAGATTCGACGTCACATCAGTATATTGATACAAAACCTCGTTTTTCGCATGAGTCGGTATCTTGTAAAGACGGTCTAGAATTAATCTGTACAAAAACTGTGTCTGCTGTGTTTTATACAATTCTACCGGGCTGATCGTGATATCCGGGCCGGAAGAAGTTTGCTGCGTAAGGAAATTGTAAAACCCGTCGGTGCTGAAAAATATCTTATCAGGAATTGGTGTGCTTAATGCCCAGAAATGCTCTTTTTCATTGGTTGCCAAGGGCGTAAGGATCATATAAACCAATTCCATAAGCTCCTTATAACTTGCCGAATCCCGGATCATAACAGCAGATCCTTTGGTCATTTCACTTTCAAATTTGCTGATCACATACCGGTAAAATTCAGATTTTACCGAAGGCTGATCTTTCAGCATATTTTTCAAATGCGTCACAAAAGGCCGGAAAGATAAAGCAGGCTCCAATGCAGCAGGCCTGAAATCATTATTTTTGATTTCATAGGTTTTCCGCTGTATGGATGATTGGTTGGTATAAGATTTAGCCAGATACATTAACTTTTTGCTTTACAATTTGTTCTCTCCTCCTTTCGTCCTATGCTGAATAAAGAGATTAAATAGATAAGCGTTATTGTTGAATGATCGTTCCAGATGTAGAGAATAATAGTGTAATAATTCAAAATTCCTTCAAATAATTAAATATTTTAATAGTAAGATTAAAAATATTTATATTATTCAGGTCTATTGATCTGCGAGTTGCTTTTTATCAACACTTATATTTCTTTCTTTTTTTATGAAATCGGATAGAAAAATTTTATCCCAAAAAACAGAGCTTACACCATAACCCTTGTGTGCGTCCGCGTAATGATGCATCATGTGATGATCCTTTAATTTTTTCCAGTACTTGTTTTTAAAGTTGGCATGGTGAAGTGCGTAGTGCATCATATCGTAGCAAAGATAACCTGTGATAAATGCAGAAAAAAATACGGCTAACTCCGCAGTATCAAGGAACAAAGAAAACAAAAAATAAAAACCTGTCGAAAGGGGAATGCTAACCGATGGCGGCAGTACAAGGCGCTGCGCGTCACTTGGATAATCATGATGGACACCGTGAAAAATGAAATGAACCCGTTCCATCCATTTTACACCGGGTATGGGTTCAAGATGGAAAATGAAGCGGTGCATGACATATTCGGTAAGTGACCAGATAAATAACCCTAACAAATAATAGATCAAAAATGGAATCAAATGAATTTTTTCGATCCATATAGCTTTATAAGTAAAGTAAATAATGACAGGAATGAAAATAAAGAGCGGTACAGAAAAATGCACCTTGGACAACAATTCCAGAAAATTGCTTTTAAACATCCTGACAGATTTTTTCGAATTGGAAATATAGTTTTTGGTCATGTCAATTAAGAGGTTAATGAATTCTAATGAATTTTTGATAACGGATCATTAATCCGGAAGTATCTTTTTGCTATCCTGAGATTAAATAAAATTATGTTTCAGGTCTCTTGAAATACTCTTACTTCCTGTAAATCAATATTGGTATCCGGGTTGCAAAAGTTTGACCAATTGAATTTCGGCATTGAATTTTATTTCATCGCCTATCGCCAGAATACCTAATTCTGAAATCGAGTGGCAATTCAGATCAAATTCTTTTCTGCTTATTTTTCCATGCACCGAGAAACTTACTTTTGCAATCCCATCCGGTTCAACAATTTTGCCGCTAAATTCTATGCGAAGTATAATGGGCTTGGTTACGTTTTTAATCGTCAGCGTCCCTGAAAGTTTATCGTCATCCTGATTGCTTTCATATTTTTTGCCAATAAATTTTAGCTGTCCGAACCGGGCTGCATCAAAAAATATACTGGATTTCAGATAGGCGTCCCTTTCCTGATCCGCGGTGTCCAGAGAGTTGATATCTGCTGTAAAAACGATCCCATAAAATTTGGTGAAATCGTCACCTTCGGTGGCAACTTCCAGATTTATTTTTCTGAAGTATCCGGTAATATCATCTGAAAGCAGATGAGAAGCATTGAAGAGAACTTCGCTGGTTTCCGGATCAGCAATCCATTTTGTTGTGGCCATGACAGAAATAATTGATGGATATATAGAATAAATCACCTATACAAATATCAGATTTGGAATCGCTGTAATAAATGGCTAATCAAAGGTTAAGGATGTATATATACTCGCATTCGTTCTATTTGATAAGGAATTTGGATTAGATTTCAGTGTCTTGTATTGATAACAATTCTAGCTTTTGCACCTGTATTAAATTTAAACAGGCCAAAGTTTCCGCAAAGACATATGTTTCGATTTACCAACTGGTAACATTGATGACATTGAGAAATAAATCTACAATCAACCGATTTTAACATAGGTGAAATTTTATGATCCTGAATCTCCGGACTTTTGCATCATCAGAAAACAATTAGCAGAATTAAAGGATAAAATCATGAAAAACGAGACGATTGAAATAGGAGATAAGGTACCTGCATTTATCCTTAAAGACCAGGATGGGAATACGTTTTCAAGTGCAGATTATGTGGGTAAGAAAAAGATGGTTATTTATTTTTATCCAAAAAATGAAAGTGGAGTTTGTACAAAAGAAGCATGCGCATTTCGGGATAGTTATGCCGATTATCAGGATGCAGGTGCTATGGTGATCGGTATAAATTCTGGCTCAGTGGAAAGTCATAAGGCATTTCAGCAGCATCACAGATTGCCATTTAACTTGTTAAGTGATCCGGGTAATATTGTATTAAAATCATTTGGTATTAAAAATGTACTATTCCTGACCGGCCGTGAAACCTTTGTTGTTGATTTGAATGGGGCAATCGCTTTTAAATTCCGTGGGTTTTTAAACGGACATGCGCATTCTCAGAAAGTGTTAGAATTTTTTGATTTAAGTGATGTCAAATAAGCTGACAATTAACGCAAAAAAATATTAGAAATAGATAAAAGTAGATAATATTCTACAAAGAAATATTACTATTACTACCTATTTTAAATAATTGCCTGTGTACTTTTGCGTCGTTCTAATATACACTATTGTATTTAAGCACTATTCCTTTATTCTTTCTTCTGAAAAAGGAATACAAAACGTTGAGTGTAATGCATAACACCTACCTTGAACTCAAAGTAGGTGTTTTTTTTAAGATTTTTTATCAATGATGGTATAAAAACAGGCTGAAAATAGTGTTACAATACCGGATTATTCAGTTAACTAGCGACTTTTATAAATTTACTTATCAAGATGGCGAATTTTCAGGTTTTTAAAAGCAGCACAAAAAACCAGTTCTATTATCTTCTAAAAGCAACCGGAAATTCCCAGCTGATTCTTTCCTGTGAGGGTTTTACTTCAAAACAAAAGTGTCTGGATGCTATAAAGTATATTCGTGAAAAAGCTGCGGAGGATGATTTTTATGAGAGGACAAGCAGTTATCTTAACTACATTTTCGTAGTAAAAGACGCCAACGGAATGGTGATTGGCAAGGGTGAACATTACACCATCGAAAGCGCAAGGGAAAATAGTATCGAAATGATTAAAAGCGGATCTGCAAATGCAGTTTTACAGGATTTCTGCTGATTTAAAGTCTGGGAAATGGGATATGAACTTTCCAAGAAGTTGAAGGCCGGAGTAAACGTTGCGTCATCGTATTTAGATTAAGTGACACAATCCGAATGAAACAACACTCAACGGCAAACATTTCCAAAATCCATTTTCTGATGTTTTTGCTGTGAGCCCTTAACGCATCGAACAAATAACCGGCTCTATATATTTAAGGTTTGCTGGTCTTTCAACGAGAGAACTTCTTCCATTTTTCCTCGCTGAGCGAGAGCCATTGTAAGGGGATGGAAGCCATAATCCATAATTTATGGTGTGTCTCACTCTTTTCAGTTGCTCAGTTGTAAATGAGTTATTCTGAGTATAATAGTAATCCATAAAATTGGTGGAAGTATACTCTATACCGGCGCAGGAAGTCCGTTTGTAACGTTGATTACGGTCAATAGTAGTAGCATAACTGTCTCGATTGTAATACGGAGTATCAAAGCAATAATCCGGATCAATTGAGGTACACGAATTAAAACTGGTATTATTTCCGTCGAAAACGTGGTACAAACCAAGTACATGACCTGCTTCATGAGCCAGAATTTCCTCGGTCCGACCTCCCTCATAATTTATTGACACATGATTTCCATTCAGGAAAATTCCATAAGGAAAGAAAGGTTTAGTACCGGCCGGGAAAGTTGAAAATCCTTCCATCGGGACCGTAACACCTGGATAATATGCCCAGGAAGAATTTGCAAGATCTCCGGTAATATTTGAATAAACCCAAATATTTAGATAATGTGCCGGATCCCAAAAAGAATTGAATGCATCGTTAAAAGCATCGTTTGACGAAAAACTTGTTTTGGAACTGGAAGTACGGTGTAATCCCGGAGCACTTAATTTGTTACCATCAAGCCCGATTTCCGCAGGATAAAATTCCACAAAAAGATCCTCTGCGTTTGGATCTTTTGCTGCCTGATTATAATTAAATTGATTGCGGTATGCCCTGGTCATATCATCCGTCAGCTTACGTATTCTGTCGGCTGTGAGTACGCTGGTATTAATCTCATGGAAAATTACCGGGAGGCGTACTACGGAATATGTTGTTTTTGGTATAGCGTTGATTGTTAATTCATTACTTGCAAGGCCTAATCCTTTAACCTGAAATTTATAAGTGCCCGGAACTGTGGCAGAAAATGTTTCCTGAGTCTGTTCTTTACCGTTTACAAAAAGATTGTAAGGGAATTTGATATCAACAACCTGGTTTCCTTTGAGTACATCAACCTTGAAGTGCAACGTATCGGTACCATTTGCCTGAAATACTTCCTGAGGGTTTACAATACTCAGGGAAAGTATCAGTGATGCTGGATCCCAAACCCTTATAAAAATGGTGTCACTTACTTGATTTGCCAGTTTTCCGACAATGGCAAAACGTCCTTCCTTGTCAGGTGAAAATGTTCCTCCCAAAATTTTAACATTATTGCTATAAAAACTTATCACTTCCTGTGGAGCATCTATTGAGTTGCCCTGCTGGTCATAAGCCGTCACATTTAAAGGAATTGGGGCGTTGTCGATTCCCATGAAAAAATCCATTCTTGCTGGTTTTTTTATGGTCAGTTTATTTAGTTTATCAAAACGATAAAAGTCATCCGTTGCCAGGGGCTCCACCTTTTCACAGCCGGATAAAAAACATAGATATAGCAAAAGACTAAAAAGCCGGATAAAAAACTGTAATTGAAATTTCATGACAGACTAAATTGAAAAGGAGAGGATTACAGAACGGTTTTTGATGCCTGACGAAGAAGAAACAGAAGATAAGCCCGCTTCATAACGAAGTTCAAAAACCGGCCTTTTCCAAAAGTAAACGCCGGCAGAAACCGAGTAGCCAAAATCATTCTTCACATTCAGGTTTTCGGCCGTAACCGGATCATTCTCCCATGAACCCTGTCCTGTTTTAGACTTGGATTTTATTCCAATACGTCGTGCATAATAACCTCCAAAAGCTATGTATGGATTGATTTTCCTATATCCCGGCTTGATAATAAGCGGTAATGCGGTGAGTTGTAAATATTGTAACCGGTTTGTGCTTTGAATTGAAATCTGGTCATTTGTAAAGGTTTCCTTTGCTCCTTTATTCAGATAGGACAATTCTACCCTGGCATTGTAATGGGTTTTGGTAAAAAGATCCATCGCAACGCCTGCATGCCAGGCTGGCAGTGACTTTTTACCAGGAGCTGGGATTAATAAGTCATTTTTATGGCTGAAAGAACTTGCCAAACCACCGAACCTGAAGCCCAAATAGTTTACAGAATGCTTTTTCTTCGAAATTGAAATGCTATCCTGCCGGGTAATCTGAGCGCAGATAAACAGTGGGGTAACAAGAAAAAAGACGGTAAAAAGTATTTTCATTGATGAAGTTAATTGATCAATATTGGTCTTGCTGAATTGTAATTTCAAAAGTAACTATTTTATACTTATTACAAACGATTTAGTGATGAAGTAAAAACAGATCGTTTAAAACATACTTCCAGAGATGAATATCTGTGTTTTAAACAATCTGCGATTGTCAAATTAAAACTTATAGGTAAAGGTTACAGTGGTATTTCTTGGCGCGCCGGGAAATAACCGCAGGTAAGTTTGGGCACCCAGCCAATAATCTGTATTGAAAATATTGCCAGCATTCAACGCGATCTGAATATTGCTTTTTCCAGGATTGTAAAATAGGGCCGCATCAAAAATTGTGAAAGCAGGAATCATAAAATCACGGGTAAACCAGGGCACTTTATTTCCCTGATACTGGACGCCAAAACCAATTCCAAGATCTTTCAAAGGTGAAGATCCACTGAAATTATAGCGCGTCCACAGGTTTGCACTTTGTTTTGGTGTATTTTGTTTCCTCGCACCAATCAAACTTTCGTTATTGTCATTGGTTATTATTGCATCAATGTACGTGTAGGAGGCATTGATCTGCCAGTCGGGCGTGATGTATCCTGCGATATCCCATTCAATTCCCCGGCTCCGCTCGGCACCCCGGGTTACCAGCATATCCGGATTTGCCGGATCGTTTGCATTCATCAGAATATTTTTTTGTTTGATTTCATAAATGGCCATATTAAGTCTGATCCGGTTTTGAAACAGATCTGCCTTCATTCCCAGCTCTTTCAAATTGCTGATCAGCGGATGGAACTGACTTCCCGGCGGCAAAGAACCTGTTTGCGGCATCAGCGTTACGGTGTTGGATTGCGGCTGAAAACCTTCCAGATATGTACCATACACATTCACAGCTTTACTGACCGCATAGGTGAGGCCGATACGTGGTAATAACGCTGTCTTTTTTACGGTAAATGTGTTGGGTGCTTTATAGTTGGTGATGTCCTGAAACCATTCATTTCGCAAACTTAGTAGCATCGTAAATTTATTCCATTGCAGCTGTTCCTGAATGTAAATCGCGTTATTGGTTGTCAAAGCGGATGGTAAAGCGGTACGGACATTCAGGTTATAATCTTCTATATTTCGAATAGTATAGACTGGATTTTGGAGATCAAAATGGCTTACATTGGGTTTGGGAAGAGTTTTACCATTGATGGTAATAGTCTGGTAATTGGCAGCATTGGCCAGAACAAAGGAACTGGCAACAGTACCATCTTTTAATAGAAAACCACGGGCCGCATTTTGTCCGCCACCTTTCATTTTTTGCCAGCTGTTCAGGTCATATCCCAGCAATAATTTGTGATGGATCGCACCTGAGTTGAAATTAAAATTGAAATAAGAATTAAGATTGTCAATATTCCAATACTGTTGACGCTGAACGAATTGCATTGCTGCCAGACTTGTTACGGGTTGATTGTTAATATCCGGTGCAAAGGCATTTGTTGTTCTGTGTTCCTGCAAATTTTCCGTCCAGGATTGCTTCATGTAAGAGGCATTGAAGCTGATGTTCGAGGTGAATTTATGCGTGATATTCCCCATAATGATCAGTTCCTTCGACTTGAAAAAATCATTTGGCGCACCCAGGTTCAAGCTCTTTGGTGTACTGTTAAGATCCGTTTTTCCTGCAACGGCACCAAAAATAGGTTGTCCCCGATCCAGATTTCCATTGGCGTTGCTGAATATAAACTCTGCGTTAATAGCTGTTTTGGTATTTGGGATGTAACTGATCGATGGCGATAATAAAAACGATTTGTTACCAACCAGATCTCTGAAAGAACGTGCTTCCTGATAAGCACCGTTCAAGCGGTAAAGTAGTGTTTTGGATTCATTTAACGGACCTGTGAAATCCATTGTTCCTCGAAAAGTACTAAAACTACCCGCGCTCATCGTCAATTCTTTTCTATTAATTGCCAACGGTTTTTTGGTAACCAGATTGATACTTCCCCCGGGATCGACCGAAGAAAATGTTGCACTCGCAGGGCCTTTAATTACCTCAACTCTTTCAATATTAGAAGTCAGGGGTTGAAGGAAATAATATTGCCTCGTGCGCATTCCATTGATTATTTGTCCTTCTTCATTCTGACTTATCCCGCGAATTGTGTATTGATTGTAAAAACTTGAAGGGATAACACCACTGGCAATTTTTACAGCGTCGGCCAGATAAAACGCCTGCCTGTCGGCCATCAGTTCTTTGGTGATGGTAGAGATTGATTGCGGGATATCTTTGTTCAAGGCAGATATTTTGGTCGCGGAAAATGAATATTCGCTGTTGTAATCTTTTGCAGCGCGGCCAAGTACTTCAACGGTTTGCAACTCACTAACTTCCGGAACAATTTCGATGGTAAGAAAATGGTTTGTGTTGTGAATTTTGAGTTTTTTATATCCTAAAAATGAAATTTCGATAGGTCCTTTTCCCGTAATTGTGAAATTTCCATCCGCGTCAGTGCTGGTACCGGTCTGAGAATCTAAAAGTTTTACTGACGCTCCTTCAATTTTCTTTCCCGTATTGGCGTCGGAAAGCGTACCGGAAATACTTTGCGCCTTTAAAGAAAATCCGGATAATATTAACAACAGAATAAAAGTATGCTTCATAAATAATAGTTAATGTGAACTGTGAGGTGTATTTCAAACGGTTTTTAAGTACAAAGCTTCGAGTTCATTTGCTGAAATATCACCGGCATTAATCACCGATTGAAGATTTCCTTCCTTCATAATTCCGATGCGGGTTGCGACTTCTTTTGCCCTGAAAATATCATGAGTGGCCATCAAAATCGCTGTTCCCTGTGCAGCAAGTTTTTTAAGGATTTCGGAAAACTCGTTAGAAGCCTTCGGATCGAGTCCGCTTGTTGGTTCGTCGAGCAATAATACTTTTGCCTTTTTTGCAATTGCGATCGCTATACCCACTTTTTGTCTCATGCCTTTGGAATACCCCGAAAGTCGTTGTTCAAAAGCCTGGGATTGCAATCCCGCTCTTGACAATAAATCCGCCAATTCTTTTTTTGAGTAATCAAATCCGGCCAGAGAAGAAAAATATTGAAGATTTTCAATTCCTGTCAGATTTGGATAAATCATAACGGTTTCAGGAATATAAGCCAGGTATTTTTTTATTTCCTGAGGATATTCCGCTACGGACACACCATTGATTGTGGCAGAACCTTCGGTTGGTTCAAGAAATCCTAGAAAAAGATTGATTGTGGTCGTTTTGCCGGCTCCATTCTGGCCAAGTAAAGCGAAAATTTCTCCTTCCTGAATAGTCAGGTTTAGCTTATTAAGGGCAGTGTAACTGCCATATTTTTTTGTCAGATTTTTAGCTTCAAGCATTTTGCGTGTCTTTGATTTGAATAAAATTTCTTTGGAACATTAAATAAGAAATGACGAGTCCCAGGGCCGACCAAAGTATTATTGCCAAAATTCCGTTCGTGATGGAATCTGCGAAATAGGACTCTGGTTTGTAGGCCGGATAGCTATCCCAGCGAATATCTTCGGTTGGCGTTTCCACAAAAATGAAAGGATAGAAATATTCCCTGATTTGTTTGTGATGCGTTTTAACGGATTTTAGATGGCGAATATGACTGGTCAGATCAGTATTGGCGATTTTATTTAAAAGTTGCTGAGCAGCGATCACAGGGTTGAAACCAGCAATATTTTCAGATAATTCCTGCCTTTGATCCAGTTTTTGAAATAGCTTTTCCGACGAATTTGCAGATTCCAGATCACCCGAAAATTGCATGGCGTAATACCAGCCCGGGGAATATTTATCTTCCGGAACCGGATACTTACGGTACTGAGGATACGCAGCGTAAAATTTCTCCATGGTCGGTTTTTTAGGCTGGTCCCATTTTTCATGATATCCTTCCCTTTGTTTAATGGCCGTCTCAGCCGCTTCGGGTACTGGAATACTATTGTTTACGAAAACGTTGGCAATACCCGGGAAAAGGATACATAGAAAAATCCAGATGGAAACGAGCACAGTAGCATTAAACGACGAACTTTTGCCAGCAGAAATTACAATAACTGATAATACAAACCAGAAAAAAAGGTATAGCGTAGTAACCAGCCAAATCCGGAAAGTAGGGAAGGAGAGCGGTAATTTCAGATACAAAACCGAGGCCAGAAACAGGACAATGGATATAATGAAAATAATGGCCAGACGGACAAACAATTTGTTTAATATTGCTTCACTGATACTTTCTGAGCTTGTGAGGACCATTTTCCAGACACCATTTTCTTGTTCTTCGGAAATAACATTGTACATAAATGCAATGATCAGCAGGGGGAACAGAAAGATGAAAACGAACGACGCATCCAGGTTTCCTACCAGCAGCGTGAGCGGATTTGTAAGTTCAGAATCATATAACTGACCTTCTATCGCCAGCATTTTTACTTTGAGTGTAAAGGGATTGATATCTCTCTGTCCGATCGAAAATTTTGCCCAGGGTGATGCCGGATTCGCCGTATAAAAAAATGGATAATAAGCCGTTGTGCCAACCATTTTTCCTTTGCCGTGTGCGACGATTTGTTGTAAATGATTTTTCTGAACAAGCGGAACCGAACCTATCGTTTTTTGCTGACGGTCAATAACCTGGCTTCCGTGGTAAAATCCATATATCCCGAAAAGAATCAGACAAATGGCTCCGATCAGTACCGTTTTGCCCAGCAGAAAATTCCTGGTTTCCAGAAACAACACCTTTTGATTGATTTTCATAATTGATATTTTCGTTTGGAAGAAATAAAATTTAAAACCATAAATCCTGCTAAAACCCAGATTAGCAATGCAGCCAAATTTATCATTCCATTCCTTAGATTGTCCGTCAGAGACAAAGACTGAAAGCTGAATTCTTTTTGCTGCTGCCAGTTTTTGGCGCTTACTTTCTGATTGCCGTCGTTTTTATATTTGATCTGTGTCAAATGGATTTCATTCAGGTTTTTTGTTTTTTCAAACCTGTATTTTTCTGTTTGTTTTTGAAATTCGGTGAAGGTATCAAAGTCAGTACCGGAGAGGCTCATCGAAATATTTCGAATAGCCAGATAAGGGTCAGTAAAACTCAGATACGAAGAAACTGAGTTTTGGGATTTATAAATTCCGATCAGTTTGTCATAGTGATTATTGAAAATTCGGGAGCTTATATTTTCTCCTTCCTGCATCACCAATGCGCCATAATTTACCGGAAGAGCCTGGATAGAATCCACACCGTATTTTTTTAAAGTGGAGGATTTTAATTGTGAAAAATGCGGATCATCCGGATTATGACTGTCACCTTCCTTGCTGACATCCATCTCAATTGCATGTTCGAAAGCGATTTTATCGGGAGCTTCGAAAATGCTGTTTCCGAGTGTCTGAGCACTTTTTGGTACGACAATGAAGAGAAGAATCCAGAGCAAAACAAGTACCATCAGGGAAGTTTTGGCTGATCTACTCATCGCGGAAACTGCAACAACAAGTATAGTAACGATCAGGAAATACAAACCATAAAGAAGAACGATGAGTCCAACCCGTATAAAACTTTCACTGTTTACTGTATCTGAAAGTAAAGCAGTTCCGACAAGCAGACCTATCAGCTGCAAGGGCAAAAATAATACCCAGGTGACCGCGGTGAGTCCAATGGTTTTTCCTAAAAGAATTTCCAGATAAGAAGCTTTTTGGCATAGAAGAATTTTAAGAACACCGTTTTGTTTTAAACCGGAAACAGTATGGAAACCGATGAAAATAATAAACAGCGGAACCAGGACCTGCAAAACCATCGCCATACTGAGCTCTCCAAATCGAAGCATTCCGTTGGAGAAACCAGCTTCGCTCATGTTAACTGTATTTTGCCGGTGTGCTTCCAGAAAAACCGAATTTCCAACATAACTATCAAGGCCAAAATCAAAAAAGCTCAACGGTGATTTTTCACGGAAAACGAGGTAACCATAATGTGCAACCCGATGGGGGTGGCGTTCGGGTTGCTTCATCCAATGTTCATGAACTTCCTCCCGCGCAGCGGCCTGCTGCTGATTAAATTTGCCAACATATTGCCAGCCCGTAAACGCGGCCAGCAAACTGACTATCAAAAGAACGGTATAAAGCGCCAGTGGAATTTTGCTTCTAAAAATGGAATTCCATTCCTGTTTGGCAATAATTCTGATAAATTTTAACTCCATAATGTATTTAGTAAAAAACCTATTTATGCAACAATGTTGCGAATTAACAAATACTTCATGTATTTGCATCTATGTTGCATAAAATATTTTACTAAATCTTATAAATTCATTGAAAATAAAAAGGGTATTCTATGGTTTTTAACCACGCAATAGCCTTTCATATAGTTGTTATTTCAGTCAGTATTTTGACTAGCTTTTCAGGATCACCGGTTTGCTTCCTGCTTAATCTGGTTCACATTTCTTCCGTCCGTTCAACACCGTAAACAGCAATTTTATTTTTTTTGATACGTAATCGAATCCTTATTCATAAAGTTGAAACGGAATTGTCCCGGAGATACAACCGTCACTTTTATACCAAAAGGCTGAACTTTCTGTGCCAACGCTTCGGAAAGCCCGATTATAGCAAATTTAGCGGCGTTAGAACATGCTGTATTGGCAAAGCCGGGATAGCCGGCAGTGGAAGAATATTGATGATATGGCTAAATAGCCGTTTCAAAAAGTGAGATTTGCAATTTTTGTTTGATTATCTGTGCAAAGATCAGACCCTCAATGCACCACGAAAACCTCTGGCAGCATAATATGAATCAGCTCCGTTATGATATACGAAAACTCTTCCGAAGCGGCGATCTCCAAATATCGCACCGCCGAGTTTCCTGATATCAGAAGGCGTTTTTAACCAGCTCGACGTTTTTGTATCGAAATTTCCAAGTTGCTGTAATTCCTGATATTGCGCTTCTGTTAACAGTTCAATACCCATTTTAGCAGCTAAATCCACAGCAGTATTTTCCGGTTTATTTGCTTTTCTGGACTCCCAGGCAGCTCGGTCGTAACACAAACTTCTACGGTCTTTGGGGCTTTCCGCTGCACAATCATAAAAAATATATTCACCCGATTTTTCGTCAAAACCGACAACATCCGGCTCTCCACCCGTAACTTCCATTGCATCCAGCGACCAAATTTTTTCAGGATTTGTTTTCAGCTTTTCCTGTATCTTAGACCATTCCAGCTCTTTATGGCGGCTCATGTTTTTGTCGAAGCGGGTTTTTAGGATTTGGAGGAGTTCCTCACTTTGCTCTTTGGATATTTCTTTTTGATGATCCATGTTGTTTATGCTTTTAATATTTCTTTTTTTCGCTGCACATACTTGTGTTCCTAAAACGACAATTGTGGATTCAATAATCGTCCAAACCTTTCCCATCCAAAATCTTCTCGATACTTTTTTCTACCCGTGCTTCCCGGGTTTTCGATTGTTTGGGTTGGGAGAAATGAAGGAGATAAGCTCTTTGTCGTCCGGGGGTTAGTTTTTCAAAAGCTGTTTTCAAAGCCGGAGTATTATCCAGTTTCGTTTGAAATTCTTCTGCGATACTGAATTCTGCCGGCTTTTTTAACGCTACTTTTAATCCGGCTTTTTCTACTTCAATGGCTTCATAAATATGGGCTTTCAGTATGGATTCCTGTTCGGTAATTTCTTTAATACCAGTGAACCGGATCTGGCGCGCCGCCTGAACATTTTCTGTCTGCTGGATAAGAATTTTATGAGTATTTTTTAACAATGATCCCTTAAAAAATAAAAGCGCGCAATATTCTTTGAAGACGTGGATTAACACGATGTTGCTTTGCTGAAACGTATAACATGGACAACCCCATTTCAACTCTTCTGTCAATCCGCAGTCAAGAACAATCGCCCGTAATTGCATGATTTCCTCCTGCCATTGCCTGGCTTTATTGAAATAAAAATCAACTTTTGGATTCATATCTTTTATTAATAAAATTAAATGGAGTATCACCCTTGTCTCCGAACCATTTCATTAATCCAGGTTGGAGCAAAAGGAGAGGTGCAGCCTTTGGAAACGGGGAAATCTCTGAAAATCCCCAAAGTCTCACCAATTGCAATTGCCCGGTCGCGGTGTTCAGGATAGCGGATGCCGATGTTGGCAAGGGTATTGTTCATTGTCCATTGTACCTCCGGGGCGGCATTAGACATTTCTTTTTCAATTCTGTCCAAAATGGCCGACAGGTCAATTATATCAGGATTTCTTGTTATACACCCGCTTGTAAGACTCCACCCGGCGCGGGCACACATTACATCATCTGATGCCATCCATTCCTTCCGCAAAGTTTCGGTATCAGAATAAAATTTTATAACGTTGGAATAGAGCCAATCGGCTACATGAACAAACTTTTCAGATTTTACCATCCTGTTTATATCATCATGCGTCAACTTTTTAGGGATAATAATCAATGTGGCCAAAAAACGGGCATCGATGTTTTCAGTATCCCAAAGCTCTAAGGCAAGGTCGTGGTCTGTCTTGATTTTTTTTGCCAATGCCCGAATATCACCCATTTTAACACCAAATTGATTTTCGCCCGCGCCATATTTGATGTTGTGTTGCATCATTGTTGGGTTGCTATGCGCTTCCAGCTGAGTAAGTGTTTCTTTGAGAGTCATATCGATTTTTTCTTAATAATTAACTGAAATCACATAGCCATAGATCAGTTTCTAAGATTCGGGTCCGCTCGATAAACCTCCGAAATACGATCTGAACGGTAGGATCTGAAATACCAAGATAATACAGTCAGGATCAATAATAATACAGGGCCGAAAAATTCCTTAGCTCCGTCTCCCACAGTCAGATGAGAAAATACGGCACCAGACATGGCAAAAAAGAAACCTGCATAAGCCCATTCTTTTACCAAGGGGAATTTTGGAATAAGTATGGCAATAACGCCCAGTATTTTCCATATTCCCAGTATTGTCAGGAAATAAAGCGGATAGCCTAAATGCTACATCATTTCTGCTTCTTCTTTCATTTTGATTAACTGCACAACTCCCGTTGAAATCATACCCAGGGAAAGCCAGAGGGTGGCAACCCAATAGATAATTCTATTTCGCTTCGCCATTGAAATTTATTTTAATTTGTTGAAAACTTCCTGTAATCTATTATGTGCCATATTGATACCCTGCGCAAAGGGTAGCCGTAGCATCTGATCTCTGAGCGCAACGGACCGGTATATGATGTGCATGACAAGTTTGCTGGTTTCTTCAGTAAGTTTTTCAAAATCCAGGAATTCCAGTTGCACGTCAAATCGGACCGCGGAAGTGGGCGTATTTTCCATTTCAAATGTCCTCGTAATTTTCTGGTTCAGAGTAAACTCATGGATTGTTCCATTAGCGCGGAATACTACATTTCCCTGCGCATCAGTTGTTTCGAACTGGCAACTTCCGTGTTTTTTATTTTCAAGTTTCAGTACTTTTGTTCCCATCCATTGTTCGACAATTTCCGGCTCGGCATAGGCTTTAAAAAGCAATTCCACGGGAAGATCAAACTCTCTGGTGATGACCAGTTCCTGTCTGCCGTCTTCCGCAGCGACTTTTGTTTTTCTTTCCATAGGGATCTATTTTTCGGGTTTGTAATTTTTCATAATGGCTTCCAGCTTGTTAAACCGGTCGTCCCACATCTGGCGGAAAGGCTCAATAAAATCAGCCACTTCCTTCATTTTTTTTTGCATTGATGTGGTAGTAGATCTCCCTGCCGTTTTGTTCCTGCACGATCAGTTCGCACTCTGTAAGTATCTGTAAATGTTTTGAAACGGTGGGCCTCGCCGTGTCAAAGTTTGCTGCTATGGCACCGGCCGTTATGGCCTGCGAAGCCACCAATGATAGAATCGCCCTCCGGGTAGGATCCGCTATGGCCTGAAATAGGTCTCGTCTTAAATTCATTGCGTAGTTATTTGGCTACGAAATTTGTGATATGCTGTTTTGCCATACTTAAAGTGAGGTATTACTGAGTGTCAGTAAAAGTGGTAAATGAAACTTGTCTGGCGCAGGTGACTATCACCATTATCACAATAAATGTCTGGAACAGAATTGGTATCACAACCAAATTAGTTCCAGCCTGATTTTATCAAAAGCTAACGATAAATAAAATTGAATGTTTGTAGTAATGCATAATGGCGACGAGGAATTATCCCCGTCGCCATTATTTTATCCTTAGCAGTTATACTTTTGTGTAATATAGCCAGTGACTAAAAATTAAAGAGCACGATTAAAAATTTTAAGCGCTTCGTCATCTTTATATTGTACGATTAGCGTTTTTAACTGCTGTTTCAAACCTTTGACAATCAATTCGTTTGATTTTGCAGCGTAAACATTTTTAAGTTCGTTAGGATCTTTTTCGAGATCAAACAATTCCCAGCTTTCGGATCCATTATAGAATCTCACAAGTTTATAGCGTTTTGTTCTTATGCCAAAATGCGGGGAAACATGGTGAGGTTCAGGGAATTCGTAATAGTGATAGTAGGCTGCGTCACGCCAGGGAGTATTTGCTTTTGCATTTCTGTCGAGTAACGGTAGGAATGATTTTCCCTGAATTTCTGCCGGAATTTTTGCCCCAGCCAAATCCAGAACTGTTGGAGCCCAGTCGATATTGGATATCAATTGCTCTACTTTTGTTCCCGGTTTGATAACGCCCGGATAGCGAATCACAAAAGGAGTTTTCAACGATTCCTCGTAAATAAAACGCTTGTCAAACCAGCCATGTTCGCCCATGTAAAAACCCTGGTCGGAAGCATAGATCACCACTGTGTTTTTTGATAAACCAGTCTTGTCCAGATAGTCCAGGATCTTGCCGATGTTACGGTCAAGTCCGTTGGCCGTTGCCAGATAATCTTTGATATACCGCTGATATTTCCATTCTGTCAAAGCTTTTCCTGACAGTTTTTTATCGTCAAATTCTTTGGAGATTTTGTCATAATAATCACGTAAGATTTTCTTTTTCTCTTCCGGGAAAAATCTATATCCCGGAACTTTATCATAATCCAGATGTACTTTAAGATCTTCTTTCAGGCGCATCGTTTTTTCGATCGTCATATCCTGATCTTTTGCAGCGGCTCTTCCTGCATAGTCATCGTAAAAAGTCTCTGGTAAGGGAAAGTTAATATCGTCATAAGCGCCCAGATCCTGCAAATCCGGATACCATTCTCGGTGTACCGATTTTTGTCCTACAACAAGGAAAAATGGCTTTTTTTCATCACGTTTGTTTATCCAGTCCAATGAAGTTTCCGTGATAATATCGGCCACATAACCTTCTTTTCTGACGGTGTCATTTGGCGCGGTAATAAACTGGGGATTGTAATAAATCCCTTGTCCGGGCAAAATATTCCAATAGTCAAAACCAGTTGGAAGACTGTTCAAATGCAGTTTTCCAATCCATGCTGTCTGGTATCCGGCTTTTTGGAGCAAATCCGGAAAAAGCTGCTGCGTGATATCGAATTTGGTTCTGTCGTTGTTTTTATACCCATTGATATGGCTGTATTTTCCAGTCAGCAACGTCGCGCGACTAGGTCCGCAAATGGAATTTGTCACGAGGTTATTTTTCAATAAAGCACCTTCCCGGGCAATACGATCGATATTCGGCGTTTTTGCTAATTTATTGCCATAGGCTCCAATAGCCTGATAGGCGTGGTCATCAGAAAATATAAATACGATGTTGGGACGCTCTTTTGTCTGTGCGAACACTCCGGTCGAAATTGTTAACAGAAAAAGAAAAACTAAAATTGATTTTTTCATTTTTGAAAATTCAGGAAAACAAATTGCAAATAAATAGTTGTTTGAAAAGTGATAATCTGATACGATCTCCTCAAAATAAATTTTAGTAATTGGCATAATCCGTATTCTGAGTAAGACTTTCTGTAATATTCTACTTAACTTATAGACAATAAGGATTATTTTACCTAAAAATCCAAATTTGCAGGTAATACATGACCAACTATTTAGTTACTGAGGGTGGAACAAAGGGTAATGCCAGGTCAAAATTTGCTTTCCAGGCATGCATATCAATAATAATGTTTAGTTTCAGGTGATGAATACATTGAACTACAATCAACAAGTCCCAATTTATTCCCTTGAACCAGACAAGGTAATGGGAAATAAAAATTTTCGGGTTTATCATTATGAAAACACTTTTCCGAATCTGTCAGACCTTTTAATACCGCACCGAAAAGATCATTATCTGTTTGTTTTGATCAGAAAAGCCATTGGCCGTCAATGGATTGATATGACTCCTTACAACCTTAAAGAAAACTCTGTTTATTTTACAGGACCCGGCCCTATCATTGTAAAAGAGGAATTAAAACAATTGTGGAGTACGGGAATTGCGTTCACAAGCGAATTTCTTTCATTTCAGGAAAGTGCTTCGCTTAGCAAATTACCGTTGATCTTAAATCCGCATAGTGGGTATGAATTATTACTTTGCGAGGCAGATATCGATTTTGTTGAAGACATGATCAAAAAGATTACTGTTGAATATCACCATCCCGGTGAGTGGCAGCAGCGTATGCTGACAGCTTACATGACGGTTTTGCTGACTTATCTGAGCCGACTTTACACAGAGCAGTATAACGACCAGGAGCTTTCGGCGGATAAGGTTTTAATGAATAAATTTCAGGACAGGATCAATGAATGTTTCCTGGAAAGACATGAAGTAGCAGATTATGCTTCAATGCTGAATATTTCTGCCGGGTATTTAAGCGAGGTGGTGAAAGTACAAAGCGGGAAACCGGCTATCAAACATATTCACGACCGGCTGGTATTGGAAGCCAGGCGTTTACTGTTTCACACCGATAATTCTTTAAAGGAAATTACTTTTGATCTGGGATTTTCGGACGCTTCCTATTTCAGCCGATTTTTCAAACGTGAAACCGGTGTAACACCTGCCGATTACCGGTCGAGTACCCGTAAAATGTACCAGTAATACCGGTCGATGTGTCACTTCCATGCGGTATGGATCCGGTAAATTTGTGCTGTTATAAAAATTATATACTTGATCATGAAAACAGTACTGATAACAGGAGCGAACAAAAGTATCGGCTTTGAAACGGCCAGACAATTATTACAGCAAGGATATTATGTCTATCTCGGATGTAGGGATTTGCATAAAGGCCAGCAGGCGGTGAGTCAGCTCAATGCGGAAGGCCTGACCCAGGTAGAGTCAATAGCCATTGATGTTGATAATACTGAATCGATAAAGGCCGCCCGTGAAGTGCTTGGCCAAAAAATCAAAACCCTTGACGTGTTGATTAATAATGCAGGTGTGGGTGGAAGTATGCCGCAAAAGGCATTGGAAACTGATGGAAGTATATTTAGGGAGGTTTTTGAAACCAATTTTTTTGGCGTCATAGAGGTAACCCAAGCTTTTATAGATCTGCTAAAACACGCTCAGGAACCAAGAATCGTTAATGTTACCTCTGGACTGGGTTCACTTACGCTGCACAACGATCCGTCATGGAAACATTTTGTTGTGAAACCAGCAGCATATGTCGCGTCCAAAGCTGCCCTGAATGCCTATACTATTGTACTGGCTTATGACCTGCGTGATACTTCGTTTAAAGTGAATGCTGTTGATCCGGGTTATACCGCCACAGATTTTAATAATCATTCAGGCCCGGGGACCGTGCAGGATGCCGCTGCCAGGGTAGTAAAAGCAGCCATATTGGGTCCGGATGGGCCGACTGGCCAGTTTTTTAGCGATGATAATGCGCCGGAAACAGGCATTAGCCCTTGGTAATATTGTGGGGATTATTGGATTCGAAATATTTTCTGATCTGGTATCTGAAACAACAACAAGGGTTGTAATAAGTAAGTTTATGTTACAGACCTATCGAAATACTATCCTTTCGATAGGTCTGTTTTTTATTTCAATTCAAGCAGAAGTATTATTTTACTATTATAAAATCAAGAAAAAATGATACCTTCTAGATTTTAGAATAATTCGACATTAACTAAGAAATGATGGAGTTAAATATTAAGTAATTGCAATGAAAAGGTTATCGTACGGAACTCTGACAATATTTTAATGAATTGAAACAAATTGTTTGTATTATGATTTGGTGGAATACATGGATGCAAATCCATGTTTAACCAAGAGAACTTACGCTTAAAAAGACAGCCTCACAATCCGATTCAAACCTACGGATCATGTTTCTTTATTTTAAGTTTTGGAAATATAAATCATGAAATCTGACAACTTTTGTATTGAAATATACATTGCCGGGATGCACTTAATAGTGTATTTTTGAAGTAAGGGAGCCTGAGCATTAATGGTTATGGCTACTGGTTATTGCAATTCCTGATCTCAAAAACTGTCTTAATGGAAAATTTATTTGATATTGTTATCATCGGGTCCGGGCCGGGTGGCTACACCGCCGCAATCAGGGCCGCACAATTAGGGTTCAAAACGGCAATCATAGAAAAATATAGTAACCTCGGCGGTACTTGTACCAATGTGGGCTGCATTCCTTCCAAAACCCTGCTTGACAGCAGCGAAAATTATCATAGCGTCAAAACCAAATTCGCTAATCAGGGTATTGAAGTAGGGGCACTTAAACTTAATTTTCAGCGGATGTTTCTGCGTGCAAGTGAAGTGGTTAAACAAAACGTATCAGGGATTAACTACCTGATGAAAAAGAATAAAATCGAAGTGATTTATGGTACGGCTTCTTTTGTTAATAATAATGAGCTAATTGTCAAAGGAGTTGACGGTTCGTTGAATGCAGTAAAGAGTAAATATTTTATAGTGGCTACCGGCTCTAAACCTTCCACAATTGCTGGTGTAACAATTGATAAAAACAGGATTATTACATCAACGGAAGCTTTATCACTAAGTGCAAAACCTGAGAGTATAGTCATCATCGGTGGTGGTGTGATCGGTGTAGAAATGGCATCTATTTTTGCCAGGATCGGCGTGAAAATAACCATCATTGAATATGCAGAAAGTCTGATTCCAACAATGGACAGAGAGCTTGGTAAAGAACTGCAAAAGGTATTGACAAAAACCGGAATTACCGTTTTGGTGAGCCAAAAAGTTCAGTCTGCAAAAAATAATGGCGAAAGTGTTACTGTGAAATACCTTGATTCAAAGAATTTGGAAAAGGAAATTTCAGCGGAGTATTGCCTTGTGGCGGTAGGGAGAAAACCCTATACTGAAGGCCTTGGTCTGGAACATACTAAAATCGAGCTGGATTCAAAAGGCAGGATCAGGACAGACAAAAATCTGCGTACGGCAGAAGAAAATATTTATGCCATCGGTGATGTAATTGAAGGTGCGATGTTGGCACATAAAGCAGAAGAAGAGGGTGTTTTGGCTGTCGAAGTGATACATGGCGAAAAACCTCACATCAATTACAATCTTATTCCCGGCGTGGTATATACGTGGCCGGAAGTTGCCAGTGTGGGCTATACAGAGGAACAATTGAAAGAAAAAGGAATTGCTTACAACAAAGGGAAATTTCCTTTTTCCGCAAGCGGAAGAGCGCGTGCTTCGGGCGATACGGAAGGTTTTTCCAAAGTACTGACAGACCCTAAATATGGCGAAATTCTTGGGGTCCATATCATTGGCGCCAGAGCTGCCGATATTATTGCTCAGGCTGTAGTGTCTTTGGAATTTGAGATAACAGATAGTGCTTTGGGGAAAATATCCTATGCGCATCCAACTTATTCGGAAACCTTGAAAGATGCATATTTGATTGCATCGGGTAGTGGAGCTTTAAATATTTAACAGTCATTTTATTATTTAATACGATCTCTTCTTTTACATATTAAAGTCCGGCAAATTCTAATTTCAGGATTTTAATATGTAAAAGAAGAGTTCGCAAACAAGTCTGTACTCATTAATCGACAGGCTTTGACGTGATGCAGGCCATCAGAAAAATAAATACAGGGATTGAAAGATTGACACTTACCGTTACAGCGAAAAAAATAAAGGAAAAATTAGGGAATTTCTTTGTGGTAATTCGGCTACTTTTTAGATATTTACATAGTCTCTACGTTTAGACGAAACTTTATCCCTAACAATCATAACTCATGCCTCTTAATTATACTTCGTTTTCCCTTTTTGCATTGGTGGTACAACCGCTGAATGAACCAACGTATAGACACATATGTAACCAGTTGTTTCTAGATTAATTCCAGTTATTATCCCAAAGTTTTTATTCTCTCAAATTCACAATTTCTACTTTAATCACGCAAGTTAATGCTTGATTGTAGTCTTGGTGCATCTGCACATTTTCCCTGGTTTGATATTCCCAATAGATATCATGAACCGGAGTTGTGTTTGATATTTTGCCAGAGAACAATTCCTTTTGGATTCGGTTTAGTTCAAAAAACAACCTGAATTACCCATGATCTCCGTTCCGGCGACATCGCTTATCATCGCTACCTACAACTGGGCAGAGGCATTACGCTGCTGTCTTTTAAGTGTGGCCAGGCAAAAGATTTTGCCATTAGAAGTAATTATCGCTGACGATGGCTCAGACGCCGGGACTCGCGCTATAATCACTCAGATTCAGGAAACTTTTCCTGTTCCCATTATTCACGTTTGGCATGAAGATCAGGGCTTCAGGAAAACACTCATTCTCAACAAGGCCATTGCCAGGAGTAAGGGTGACTATTTAATTCAGATCGATGGTGATGTACTGCTCCACCCATTATTCGTTAAGGATCATATGGCGGCAGCTGAGCAAGGAACATTTGTTCGGGGAAGTCGTGCACGGATTAATGCTTCCCGAACGGCAGCGTTGCTAACAAGTCGTAATACAGATATCGGTTTTTATTCTTACGGAGTCTGCAACCGTCTTAACGCAATTCGTCTGCCTGTATTCAGGTCACTTGGCCAGCGCCGGGAAATGGTAAGCAGAAACGTGCGCGGGAGTAATCTTGCTTATTGGAAAGAAGATTTTCTACGTGTGAATGGCTATAACAATGCACTGAGCGGCTGGGGACATGAAGATGAAGAACTGGCAGTCCGTTTTATTAATAACGATATAATTAAAAAAATCGTGAAACTTAGCGCGGTTCAGTTTCATTTTTATCATCAGGATTTACCCAGATTAAATGAAGGCTATCACAGCCAGATAATCCAAAATACGTTAGTTACCAAGGCTAAAATCTGTCTAAATGGATATGAAAACCTATACTAAAAGTTCTCTTATTATCTCTACTTATAACTGGCCGGAAGCCCTTCGGCTATGTCTGCTCAGTGTGAAAGAGCAGTCGGTGTTGCCCGATGAAGTTATTATTGCTGACGACGGATCTACCGAAGAGACCAGCGCGATTATTGAGGCAATCAGGCCGACGTTTCCCGTTAGACTTGTGCATATCTGGCATAAAGATGAAGGGTTTCAACTTTCTAAAATTCGTAACAAAGCGATCGCGACAAGCTCTTTCAAATATATTATTCAAATCGACGGTGACCTGATCCTGCATAAACACTTTATCAAAGATCACCTCAATCTGAGCAAGCCGGGTGCATTTATGACCGGAAGCCGAGTTTTGATGAACAAGCAATTATCTGAAAGATTGCTGCGTTTACAAAAAACCGGTATTCAGCTTTTTGAGCCGGGACTGGGAAATCTCTTCAACCGGGTTAATGCTGCCTGGCTAAGCAGGTGTTTGGCTGATCATTACAGGACTCATGATATTTTTTCATTACGAGGATGTAACATGGCTTTTTGGAAAGAAGATCTCGTGCGCGTTAACGGTTACAACGAGTGTTTTACAGGATGGGGGCGAGAGGATAACGAAATTGCAGTAAGGCTGATAAATTCCGGGATCAGGAAAAGGACGATCAAATTTGGCGGAATCGTTTTTCATATCCATCATCAGGAGGCTGACAGGAGGAACTATCAGGAAAATGAAGGACGTTTGACTTATGCTCTTCAAAACAATTCGGTGTATTGCAGCCAGGGACTAGACCAGTATTTTAACACATTCAACGAAGTGGAACAAGTTGAAAATGAACTTATTGCTTAATTTACATGGTACATGATCAGGTCCTCTCTATTATTTTGGTCACTTACAATGCAGAAGAATTTTTACAAAGATGCCTGGATAGTATTTATATTCAGGAATATCCGCATATTGAGATCATTGTCATGGATGGTGCCAGTACCGATGGAACGGTAGACATCATTCAGGAAAATTCGGACAAACTTGCTTTTTGGAAAAGTGAAAAGGATAATGGAATTTATGACGCAATGAATAAGGCCCTGGATCTTGCCCGGGGCCAATGGATTTATTTCATCGGCGCTGATGACATATTAACACCTGCTTTCTCGAAATTTGCAGAAGAATTGAAGGAGCCTGATCGTATTTACTACGGGAGCGTTTTAAAAGCGGGTAAGAAATATTTAGGACAACTTTCACCTTACCATCAGGCTAAAACTGGTATTAACCATCAAGCCATCATCTATCCGGCTCAGGTATTCTATTGTTACCGGTATGATATGAAATATAAAATCTCTGCTGATCATGTCTTTAATATGCATCTCAACCGGCATGAGAAGTATCATTTTGAATTCAGGGATTTCACTATCGCCATTTTTAACGACAGCGGTATATCTTCACTCCAAAAGGATTCTTTGTTTGAAAGTCGAAAAAGTGGTTTGATTTTACAGCATTTCGGGCTTTTGATTTATATGCGGTTTCAGTTTAAAAGGCTTAAAGCGAAGTGGCTCAAAAGCTGATGTTACCACTTGCTAAAAACGATTCCTTCTTTTCTGTCGAAGATTATTTTGGGGGGAAGTTTCAGAACGTTTGCCAATATTCGTTCACGCCATTTTCTTTTTGGTATTAATCTTACCAAGCCAATCAGCAGGCGGTAAAACGTTAAGCTCAGTATTTTTGGGCCGACTTTTTTCTCACCGTCCAACAACATCTGAACCTGATCGAGATACTGGTTTCTCTGATGGAAACTTTTCTGGTTTTCATTTCTTAACCGAAATCCGGCCAACATAAATGACGTACTGTATAATTTTTCATATCTGAAAAATCTCAGCCATAATTCAAAATCGGCAGCTAAGGAGTAGTTTTGCTCAATGAAGCCGCCTGCTTTTTCCCACAAAGCACGCTTCCAAAATACTGACTCCTGTTGAATAAAATGACCGTTAAAAATATGCAGACGAGGTTGGGACCAACGCTGTGCATATGGCTGATCATTATAAAGAAATGGATGACCACTTTCATCGAAGAACGTATTACTTCCCATGACCCAATGAACGTGTCCGAATTTTTCAAAAATTTTTGCTACCATAAATAGAGATTTCCTGTGATACATGTCATCGGCATTTAGCCAGGCCATAATTTCTCCTGTGGATTTGGCAAAACCTTTCTGCAAACCATGATACAATCCTTCATCTTTTTCGCTGACCCAATAGGCCAGCTGATTTTCGTATTTCTTAATGATATTCACAGAATCGTCGGTGCTGCCACCGTCAATAATAATGTATTCCAGATTTGGATATCCCTGATCAAGCACCGACAAAATGGTATCTTCCAGATATTTCCCCTGGTTATAAGAAGGCGTAACAATGGTAATTTTTGGAAGACCAACGGCTGTATTGGAAACTTTGAGACTGCTCATGGATAAGGATCATAAATATAATCATCCGGATCAAAATGCTCAGAGGCAAGTATCATCAGTATCGTTTCGTTTTCAAAATCTTGCATTTGATGCCAGTCACCAGGTTCAAGTAAAAGACACTGGCTTGCGGAATTCAGTGTAAATTCCTGCTGCTCCTTACCTGTGTTGTTTAATATTTTGCAACTTCCTTTCAGGCATATCGCTGCCTGAATGGTTGTTTTGTGTCTATGTCCCCCCCGAACGGAATCATCGACTCCGTAGATGTAGAAAATGCGTTTGATTGCGAAGGGTATAACGCGTTCGATTACAGTCAGGTTTCCGCGGGTATCAGCGAAGGTTTTCAGGTTAATTAATTCAGCCAAGGCTAATAAAGGTTGGATTGAAGTTTACGTTTTTTTGAGTAATTTTTATAACGGCCTTTCAGTAGAAAATGAATTTTTCTGGACAGGCTGATTTTTATCCACGTTAGGGGTAAAGGATTTTCGTGGAAAACGGCTGTTGGATTTGTAAGCAGGATTTTGGATTCTGCATCACGAAGTGCGTTGGCATAGGGGCTGTAAATCAATCGAATTACATCTTTGTTCAACAGATATTGTTCAGCCGTAAGTCTGAAACTTTCGTTGGCACTATACCGGAAGTCGTGAAAATGATAGAAAACAAGGGGGACTGCCTGGGAATTTTGACTTTTAACCAAAACACGCCCCGCTTTGCTTTCATATGTATAGGTTTTGGAATTCCATGGTGCAACACCGCCTCCAATATGTTGCAATACATGCACGCCGTCAAAGCGGGTTGTCCAGTCGTCAAGATATTTCTGGTCGCCAAATTTCCCGTCTTCAAAACGGTTGTAACACCATTGTATACAGGCTTTTCTCCACCAACTCAAAACCTTTAAACCCGGTTCAGTATTTTTGAACGTTATAAATTGAACACAGTAAATTCCACTTAACTCCGACTGATCATAGTCCGGGCTGTATCGGTGTTCTGTAATCAGCACAGATTTTTCTCCCATTTCATCTGTAAGGACTTTTGGGTCGGAAAAGAATAATAAATCCGCATCAATATACGTGCAATGATCCAGTGGAAAAGTATGTAAGCAATACCAAATCGTTGAAGCGGTACAGGTCCAGCAATATTCTCCCTGTGTTCGTGTTGTCTTTATTGAAAGAAGTTCCGGCGTTTCGAATTCCTTTAGCGAAATAACTGTGACATTAGAAAGATGCATTTTTATGAGTGCCGTATAGCAGGCATCATCAAATGCAAAGATGTACAAATGGAAATTACTGCTTTGCTTAAATAGCGATTCATACATTGCCAGCCCCCTAGAGAGATAGAATGAGTTAAACAGAGTGCAAAAATTTTGCATGAAATGAATTTACAGCTGTTAGGGGGTTATTTGGATACAAATATCAATGAATATTATTAGATGTGACGCTATATTGAAGATAAAAAATTTAAAAAAAACTGATATTATTTGCTCGTTTAAAAGAGCGTTGTGAATAGGCCATTATATATTTAAATTGCCACGAATTTTAATGAAAGCACATGTCGTTATTCAGACTAAAAAAGAAGGAAAAAAACAAAGACGGTTGGTTTGGCAATTATAAAAACTGGGAGGAATTGGCTACAATGTCCGGCGGGTACCAGGCGAAAACAATTTTGGACATAACGAAAGATTCTCTGCTGAAAATCAAAAATGGTGAAGCGGTTTACGAACGTGATTCTGTTTTATTTGATAAAAAATTATATCCTTATTCCGTTATTTCTGCGCTTTTGTACGCCGCTGTGGAATGTGGAGGCACTTTGAATGTGCTGGATTTTGGCGGATCATTGGGTAGTACCTATTATCAGGTCAGGGACCTTATTCCTCCGTCCGTTAAACTTCACTGGAGTGTGGTGGAGCAAGAAGAATATGTGACGTGCGGAAAAGATTTATTTGAGGATGAAATTTTAAAATTTCACTACACAATTAAAGAAAGTGTTACCTCAAAAAAAGCGAATGTATTAATTCTGTCCAGTGTTATTCAATATCTGCCAAACCCCCACGATTTCCTGGATGAAATCAAAGAATTTGGATTTAAGTATATCATCCTTGACCGCACTTCCTTTATCAAAAATGATCAGTCGGACCGGCTCACGCTGCAAATAGTTCCGGCGCATATTTATGAAGCCCAATATCCTGCCTGGTTTTTTAACGAAAAGAGGCTCATGCAACATTTTGATGACTATCAAATTAAAACAGAATTTGAATCTTCTGTTCCGGGAGAGCAGGAAATAGTGATTGATTCTGTAAAAGCAGGGTATGACAAAGGTTTTTTTCTTATTAGAAAATAATTTTTAAACCTTATTCATTTTTCGAGAAAAGATAATACAAAACAAGCGCACAAAAAGGCGCTTGTTTTGTTTGGCAAACAGGATATTACAAATTCATCCCACCAGTCAATTCAATCCTCTGACCATTCACCCATTTTGCGTCATCGCTGCAAAGAAATGCCACGACGCCACCGACATCATCCGGTAGGCCAACACGCCCCAGAGCCGTTACACCTGCAACAAAAGCACGCATTTCAGGAGTATCTTCCATAGCTCCGCCACCGAAAATAGCACCTGGAGCAACTACGTTGGCTGATATACCGCGGGCCCCAAGTTCTTGTGCAAGGAATCTGGTATAGACATCAATCGCACCTTTCATGATCCCGTAAGCGGATACCCCCGGAAAGCTGACACGTGATACAGCCGATGAAATATTGATAACCCGGCCACCATCCTGAATATAATTCAATGCTTTTTGTGTCAGAAAATAGACACCTTTTACGTGTATATTTATCATGTCATCAAACTGAGCCTCGGTAGTGTCTTTGATCGAGTCCGAAAGGCTGGTCCCTGCGTTATTGATGAGAAAGTCGAATCGGTTTGTGCCGAAGTTGGTTTCTAAAATAGTGGAAGCTTGTTGGAAAAAATGATCAAAGCCGCTGATGTCCGCAGTATTAAGAGGTAGGGCGAAAGCTTTACGGCCAAGCGCTGTAATTGCGGCCACGGTTTTCTCCGCTTCTAACGTGTTGCTATGATAAGTAAACAGAATGTCAACGCCTTTTTTAGCAAGACTTATTGCAATATCTTTTCCGATTCCGCGGCTTCCACCGGTTACTAATGCGATTTTTTGAGTTGTCATGAGACTTTTTTGTATTGATTAAAAACAATACAAAAGTCTGATAAAGTAAGAAGGCCAGGTTTGTTCTGGTCAATCATTTTTATGTATAATTCAAACTTTTTGTCTGACTGCGGAAAACTCCCGGAGCAAAAGACGTTTCATTTTTGAAGAATTTTGAAAAATGCGCAAAATCTGAAAAGTCCAGACTATCCGCAATTTCAGCGATAGTCCAGTCGGTATGGCGCAATAATGCTTTGGCTTCCTGGAGAATTCTACCTGAAATGAGTTCAGTTGTTGTAAGTCCGGTAGTTTCTTTAAGTACTTTGTTCAAATGGTTTATATGCACAGCGAGATGATCGGCATACTGTTTTGCAGTGCGAAGAGTCACTTTCTGCTGTGGGCTTTCCAAGGGAAATTGTCTTTCCAAAAGTTCCAGAAACAATGATGTAGTTCTCGCCGAGGCACTATGATTTGGATGAAGCATCACGGTGGATTGCAACTTCTGGCCAAGGTGAATAAGTTCAAGGGTATAAGCGCGTAGGAGATCATACTTATAGGCATAATTGGAGGCAATTTCGCCTTCCATGTTATTGAAGATGCCTTGTGTCCGTGTTATGTCTGAATCTGAAAGCGCATAGACAGGATGTTCGGGTGATTTGAAAATAGGCAGTTCATCCAGTATTACACCGCTGGTAGTGGGATGAAGAAACTCTGCGGTAAATACACAGAACTTTCCGGTTTGCTGGCCCGTCGGCGACCAGTAAAAAGGACTTTTTGGTGTTGAAAAGATTAGAGTTGGTTGCGAGATCTCAACCTCACGATCAGGGTATTCGGCTCGTGATTTTCCAGTCAAAAAGCTGATTTTATAAAACGCCCGGGAAGCGCAGGAGATTGTAGATTTCTCACGCGCTTCCGGCATAATATCTGCCAGATTGAAAACATTAAAATGCCCAACTTCCTGTTGTATTCCTTGCGGCAAAAGTGCGCTCAAATCTGTCGACGTCCCGCTGGAAAGGCTGGAACAAAGTGTTTCAAAAGGGGTTTCAGGCATAATATGTTTTTGTAAAAAACAAATATACGGAAAATTGGATTTCTAACTAACGTCACTCATTCCGCAAGCTTTTGACAGGATTCAGCACAGCGGCTTTTATTGCCTGAAAACTAACAGTGACAAGTGTAATAAGTAAAGCTCCTGACATGGCCGCTGCAAAAATCCACCAGGAAACGATAGTACGGTAGGTATACTGTTGCAGCCAGTCATGCATGAGATAATAGGCAATAGGAATAGCCAGCACACAGGAAATGACAACCAAAACCACAAAATCTTTTGAAAGCATCTGCCACAAATTTACTATCGAAGCGCCAAGCACTTTACGAATTCCAATCTCTTTTTGACGCTGTTCAGCGAAAAAGGATGCCAGACCAAAAAGTCCCAGGCAGCTGATGAAGATGGCCAAAGAAGCAAAAACCGTTGAGAGCTTACCGATCCGTTCTTCGGCATGAAACTTTTGATCGTACTCTTCACTGGCAAACTTGTACTCAAAAGGGCTGCCAGGATTGTGTTTTTTGAAAACGGGTTCCAGCTTTAATAGTGCCTGTTGTACTGTTAAAGCTGGATTGAGCCGGATGTGGAAAAAATAAGCCCAGTCTTCTTTTAACAAAAATATAGTGGGCTGGATCGGCATAAAAGGCGATCCCGTTACAACATCCTGAATAAGGCCAATGATGGTATATTGTTCACCGTTCCATTTGATATGCGTCCCTACTGTTTTCTTTAATCCCATGAATTTGGCTGCACTTTCATTGATCACGATTCCCATGGCGTCAGTAGAAAAATTGCGTGAAAAATCGCGACCTTCTTTAAATTGCCAGCCGACCGTTTTACCATATTCATAGGTAATACCAACGGTCCCGAAATCGCCTGTTTGGTTAGGATCTTTTCCTGGCCAGCTGAAACTTGCATCGCTGCTCCAAACTTCTGACGTTGGGCTGGATGACTTTGCGATGTTAAGGTCGGCGCCCGTTTGCATTAAATCCTGTCTAAGTGCCAGGTCGGGTCTGTGAAGATCAGGCGTATTCATTGCGATAGAAAGCAGTCCCGATCTGTCGAAACCTACCGGTCTGTTTTTAGCGTGCTGAATCTGGCGGAGCACAATAAGCGTACCAACGACAAGGGTGATTGAAACTGTAAATTGAACAACAACTAAAACCTGACGTGGTAGAGCTGCAAAACGACCTGCCTGACAGGTGCCTTTAAGTACTTTGATCGGCCTGAAACCAGATAAATATAATGCCGGATAACTGCCTGCCAGTAATCCTGTCAACATTGTAAAGCCGACGCCAAGTGCCCAGCTTCTTTCATTATGCCAGGGGAAATTAATTTTTTTATCTGCGATTTGATTAAACCAAGGTAGGAGGCCTTGTATCAGGATTATTGAAAGCGTAAAAGAGATCATCGCTAGCAGTAGAGATTCAATGAAGAACTGTGCGATTAGTTGACTGCGTATTGAACCGATAGCCTTGCAAATACCAACTTCTTTGGCCCGTTTTTGCGACTGGGCGGTAGAGAGGTTCATGAAATTAATGCAGGCCAGCAAAAGAACAAATCCACCAATGATGCCAAATAGCCAGACAAACTGAATTCGTCCGCGAACTGGCCGGCCATTTCCCCACTCTGAATATAAATGCCATCGGCTCATGGGGTGAAGAAAAGCTTTGGGGTTGAACCGGGCCTCCTCTTTGGCATGACGGGCTTTAATACCTTCTATTTTTGCAGTCACTTTTTCAAAACTCGTATTCGGGGCAATCTGTACCAGCAACAGAAATGAGTTGTTTCCCCAGTTCGTTTCTGATCGTTTTACCCATGCTTCTTCTTCCACGAAAAACTTCCAGGGAAGTAGAAATGACACATCCCGAAACTCGGTTGCGTAGGGTAGGTCTTCATATACACCTGTTACTTTAAAGTAGTTTTTATTATCAACTTTAAGGATTTTATTGATGGGATCATCGCTGCCAAACAACGCTTTTGAAACTGATTCTGAAAGCAGCATAGAATTGGGATTGTTCAGACCTGTCGCTACGCCTTTAATCATTTTGAGCGACATCATGAAGGGGAAATCCGGTTCTACGCAGTTGCCTTTTTTTGTGAATTTATTTGTACCATAAGTAAGGATATGATCCTCAGTCCAGGAAGATAATGCGATATGGCTGAATTCGCTTGCATACTCATTTTGAAGAGCTGCACGCATGGGAAGAGGTGTAGCGGGAGTAGTGCTGGTTGATCCATTGTAGGTTTGATGCTGCATGACGCGTGCGATTCGCTCATAATTTTGATGATATTTGTCGTAAGACATTTCATCAAATATCCATAAACCGATTAGTATGGCCGTAGTCATGCCTACGGACAAGCCCATAATATTGACTGTTGAAAAAGTGCCGTTTTTGACAAGGATCCTCCATGCGATTTTAAAGTAGTTGTGCAGCGTGTCCGTATGGCTTGGGTTTGAATATTGATTTTCTTTCGATTTTATCGGGCTGGGCCGCATCAGGCTGGGCCGCAAGAGGCTTACCACATCCTGAACATAACGCCATCTTGCCCTGTGTATACCAACCGTCCTGACCCGTTGTTGAAAAAGCTCATCCAGATCGTCTTCCATTTCATTCAGTAAATGCGCAGCACAAAACCAATGAAACAGCTTAGTAGCCATGCGGGGTGGGTTTTCGCGATTCGGTTGAGAAGAATTCATGACCATGCTATTTTTGGAATGGTATCCCACATCTGGTTACGCAGTTGTCTGATTTCTTCAATAGCTTTGAGTCCCGTTATAGTAACAACGTATAATCTTTTGCTGCGACCACCACGCTCAGCTGTCACACCGCCCATTTGAGAAGTAACCAAACCTTTTTCTTCAAGTCGGTGCAAGGCAGTATGCACGGCACCCAAATTGACTGAACGGCCCATTTGTAGCTCAATTTCATTAACCACAGAAGCGCCGTATGCATCTTTTGTACGGATAGCGACAGCAAGTAAAACCACTTCTTCGAACTCGCCGAGATAGGTTCCTTTCATGTGACAGTGTTATTAGTTATGCAAATGTCTAACAAATATCTTGCCATTGTCTAAAATGCGGACAAGAGAAGTTTTGGGTGATATCTGGATATATAATCTGTCCGAAAATGAACAGATTAACGTCCAATTCCGGACGGCTTTAAATAATTTCCTATGAGCGAAAACTAGATTTAGGAATGTGTTGATAATCTTTTGTTTATCTATCGATAAATGGGTTGAAAATATTGTTAACCTTTACCCGGATACTAATATGATCTGCTACAAATATGAAATAGTGGAATCTTCCTTGTCCGTTTCACAGTGGTTTTTTCATTGATATCAATGTTTGATAAACAAATTTGTAAATAGTCCTTGCTTACATTGATACCAACAGCGTAGCGAAGTAATGCTGTTGAATTTTCTGTCTGTTTGACCATCATCAAGAGAATTTGAAGATGAAATATTGTGCATAATAGTTTTTCCTGTCGGCGTCCGCTCGAATTTGACATATCCATCAAACCGCCTACGCGGCAGGATTGCAATAAAAACTAATTGATTAGGGATATTTAAGTTACAGAGAATAAAGGTTGGACAGGAGCACCAGCGTATATCATCGCTTATAAAAAAGTGTCAGCGGCTCGGCGCGGACTGCTGTCCAACCTGAAAAAAAACTATCACAAGTTTGTATTTTCTACAACAATTTCGAAGCACCTTTAAGGTATGCGCGGAGGACAGTTATTTAGGCATTTTGTTGCGGAGTAAGCAACATTCGTTCCTGATGAACGCAGCTGTGCATTTTTAATAATTTCTTATACCGTCTATTTCTTGTGTGAGGCTTAAAACTGGTCTAAGGATTCAAGAGGTAAGCAACAAGTATCCAGCCTGCTCAAACCGTATGCTCCAACTTCTTAATGATAGCCCATTTAGTTCCAATGCTCACACGGATTAAAAGGTAGAAGTTTTTCAGGAAGTCCTGACCATTGTCAGCTATACAAATGCAGTTTACATAACCGACTTCCCTTCCAAGTGGACCTAAAATCTTAAAAAACAACCCAGCTAAGGCACATATTTTTGGAATTGATCTAAAAACAGATCAATTTTAAGCTTTTTCATTGACTTAATGTGGAACTTGCCGGTTTTCAAGACAACCAGAGTTACTACATGCATTTAATACCATTCATTTTTTTCCTAAAAAAATTAACCTTTTTGAATTCATGAACAAAAGAGAGTTTCTTAAAAATGCAGCCGCCTTGTCATCCTTTGCCTTGATGCCCGCTGAATCATGGGCTTTTTCTGCCGACAAACGTTTAAGAACCGCTCACATCGGTTTAGGTGGGATGGGACAGGCCGACCTGGCTTCCATATCAATTCATAGTAACGTGGATGTGGTCGCACTTTGCGATGTTGATGCCACTGTTTTAGCGACTGTGAGCTCTAAGTTTCCAAATGCCAAAACATACAAAGATTATCGCGTGATGCTCAAAGAAATGAGTAAGGATATTGATGCAGTGATTGTGTCAACACCTGATCACACCCATGCACCAGCGTCAATTATGGCCATGGAAATGAATAAACCTGTTTATTGTCAAAAGCCACTTACGCACTATGTAAAAGAAGCCAGGGCAATGGACAAACTTGCCAAAGACAAAAAACTCGTAACCCAAATGGGTATTCAGGTGCATTCTTTTTATGATTACAAACTAGCCACTTTACTAATCCAATCCGGAATTGTTGGGAAAGTACATACTGTAAGAGCGTGGTCACCAAAAAACTGGGGTTATAATGGCCCTGTGCCAGAAACCGGCGATCCTGTACCAGCCAACTTAGACTGGAATTTATGGCAGGGAACTTCGGCAGAAAGGCCTTATAAAGATGGTTTTTACCATCCTGGTAACTGGCGGAAGCTTGTTGATTATGGTTGTGCTACGTTGGGTGATATGGGAGTACATATTTTTGATACGCCTTACAACGCCTTGCAACTGGATGTGCCCAGAACCATTACTACGAATTGCCGCAAGCCAAATGGATTTGGATACCCTGAAAAGAACATGGTTACCTATGAATTTCCAGGAACAAAATATACTGCGGATACCCTGAAATGGGTATGGTATGATGGCGTGGGCGCTGACAAACAAAGGGAAGATCTGATGCTTCCCGACGGAGCTGACCTGCACGACCAGGGCGCCATGTTTATCGGAGAAAAAGGCAGATTGTATTTACCGCATTTCCAGGTTATGCCCAAACTCATCGTTGACGGCAGCTATAAAGATATTGATATTTCGCAGTTCAAATTGAGTGAGCCGGTTCGGGAGTACAGTTCAGAAGTGCACAAGCATTATCATGAGTTTGTGGATGCATGTTTGGGCAAAGCTACATGCAGCGCACCATTCTCTTATGCTTCGCGCCTTACGGAAACCATATTGCTTGGTGTAATTGCCGGCCGTTTCCCGAATAAAACATTGCACTGGGATGCCAAAAAAGCGCAGTTCGCAGAAGAAGATGCCAACCAATATCTGGGTGGCATGTATCGGAAATTCTAGACCTCGAAAGTAGTCTGTACCATCTCAAGGCGCTGTTGTGAAGAAAAGTTTATTGTCTTGAGGGTGAATCAAATGGAAGTTACTCCAATAAAAAACTTTTCAATTTATAGAGAAAAGGTAACAATCTCATCGTAGGTCTAAGCGTCCCGAATGGTCTGGCGATATGGTCTTTTATTCGTGCCAGAGAAGGGTTAAAAAGTCTCTCCCGCCTTCAAGTGGGAGAGACTTACTTTTGGTCGACGGCTCATGTGACGTATTTAGCCAAGGCAATAAATCCAATACCTGTAATCCATTTTTTGTTTATTTCAAGTGAAGGATGGGGAATTTCCTTTTTCCATCCAGGTATTACAGTGGGAACAATGCCTGAGGCATTGTTTTGAATAAAATTGCTCTGGATTTGACGGAACGTTCTGGTCATCGCCGGATCCGGAATTTTTTTGGATTTGGAATCCAGAATTTGTCCGACTTTTGTTGAAGGGCTGTATAAAATTTCAGAAACTGATTTACTACCGGTTCCGGAGGGAATTGATCCGTTAGATGCTGAGAGTTTAATTGTAAATGGCATTACCGCGTGGCAAATGCTGCATAAAATAGCAAAAGTGGAAGCTGGACAAACTATTCTGGTGCATGGTGCAAATGGCGGAGTGGGCACAATACTTACGCAATTGGCTCAGCTAGCTGATGTAACAGTTGTAGTTATGACAACATTGGCACGCAGTCTTCATATAGAATATTTAAATCCGATTTTTATACTTTGAGATGATAAATTCCCAAGTATGATCCAGGGTGGTCTGATAATGTACCAATCTTCCTTCGACTTAGATGAACAATTATTTTTTTGCCGATATAATTTCCTCACCTAATTATTGTGAAAAAAAGAATATTTTGACACAATAATAAAAACAGAAAAGCCCGTAAATGGTTAATTTACAGGCTTTCGATTATCTTACTTGTATAGAGGAAGAGATTTGAGTAAAATTTATTACCACCTAATAATCAATACTTTAAAGTTTGCCAAAAAAACTAAGTCCCGAATTACTCACCTAAATTTTTTAAGTTGAATACATTGTTATTGTACAATTAATATCGGATAATATAAAATGGAAATTAACGATCAATTATGTTTTCAAAAACGCTCTATTAGTACTTATACGCGATGTTTTAAAGTTCATAATATATCATCAGTCCATCGGATGAACCCATTGATTTCGCCATGCGGGAGCTTCAAACGGATCTGTGAAATATTGTGTTTCATGGATCACTTTACCATTCCTAAACTCCATGATGCTTACAGTGTATGCTGCCCGGTCCTGGTAAGTAATATTGTATTCCGTAATCCAGAGATTTCCCTTTCCGGTCATACGTTTCACAACGAAGCCTGATGGTTTACCCGGATGGTTACTCCTGAGTGCCTGCAAATCCTTTTTTCCGAGAATGCGCTCACCCGACTGGGGATAATCACAAATTACATCTTCATCATAAATTTGATGTTCCAAATCAACATCACCGGATGCTGATGCTTGCCAATGCAAGTTCAGGACTTCACGTATTTGTTCTTCTTTCATGGACCGTTTAAATTAGTTCTTGTTCAAATTACCCTGCGGAATGAAACCCGGAACGCCGGTACTCACCACTTGATTGAATCTTTGCCTTGTTTGAATACGATTGATCTGGTCAAATGCATCTTCTGGCAGCAAAGAGACATCAAAATTCTCTCTTGCCCGGTCAGCAGTTTTAGGCGTCGTTAGTAAAGCAGTTCCACGCTGAAGTGCCCAAGCGAGCAGCACTTGTGCCGGAGTCTTTCCAACACGTTTGGCAATAGACAAAATAACTGAATCTTCGAGTGGTCCCGGTTTTATTCCATGACCCAATGGTGCAAAAGCTAAAAAAGTGATATTGTTCGCCTGGCAAAATTCCAGAAGTTCTGTTTCGGGAAGATATGGATGTGATTCTATCTGAACAACGGCTGGCTTGATCCTCGCCGCTTCGTAAATGGGAATAAGATCCTTCAAACTAATGTCAGACAGCCCGATTGCCCCGCATTTGCCGGAATCTACCAGAGACTCCATAGCCCTCCAGGTATCCAGTAAGGTTACGCCCCGGTCGTAAATAATGTTTCCGTCTGCATCTCTGGGCTCCTGCTCATCGCCAGGTTGGAAAGCGAAAGGGGTATGGATTAGATAAAGATCAAGATAGTTAATCCGTAGTCTTTTCAGGCTCGCTTCAAATGCGGGTTTTACACGTTCCGGCTGGTGATTGGAATTCCATAATTTCGTAGTAATAAAAATCTCATCACGCGAAATTCCACAAGCAGCAAGCCCTGCCTGCAATGCCTCACCGACCTCGCTTTCATTTCGGTATCGTTCCGCACAATCGAAGTGCCGAAAACCAGCCTCTAACGCATACTTTGTAGCATTTATCGTGGTAGCAGTATCCGGAATAAGAGTCCCAAACCCAAGTAACGGCATATTAATTGTACTATTTGCTGGCTTCATTTTGTTATATTTTTAATGTTGTTTAATTATTTTACCCATCCCTACTATCCCTTTTCAGCTAGATAATTTGAAATATTTCTCTTTTTGTAAGATTGTTATTTTGACTTTTATAAATTTTTTATTGTACTTGACTAAGTTAAGTGAATCCATGCCGTTATACAATAATATCCTTATGTCATACTCTAATTCTTGTTTTATATATCGATCCTTCCTTCTGAAATTTCATGCGTGACCGGTAATTCACTTCCTTATATTATAAATTTTTAAAATTATTACGTCGCAAAGTTCAACTTAAATTGCGGCTAACATTAGGCGAAAGTTCCTCAGTGTTCGTCAAAATAGCCTGGTCCTAAAATGAAATTTTTCCGGTATAATCGTGAGATATTCCGGCCGCTAGAAAGGAAGAAATTGTCGAAACAGCAAGCGAAGGAAAAGACAGTTATGCTTATTCCAAATGAGATTTTATTGAATTGATAATTTCAAAGAGAATTATTGCAACTTGCAAAAAATGAAGACCATTTTGTTTTACCCCGGACAGCAATGATTAATCGTCAATTAATTGGAAATATCATAGGAAAACGCTCGCTAAGCAATGCATTTTCCGAAAAACTTATAAGGATGTTGCCTTAGAAACTGACTACTTAATTTGTCTTCAATGGTTATTGAAGAATATTTTTTGTGAAGATGAATGACATAAAGACCTTTTCGCTTTCAAGGCATAGCCGGCTTTTCTCTGTACCTGAGAATGGCAAGGATTATCTTTTTGTCAGATCTGGTGAGCATCCATATCAGGAAGAACCATACCGTGCAGAAAGTTATGCCATTGCCTATATTAAAGAAGGTGCAGTAAAATTGAACGTTGGCTTGTCGTCATGGGAAGTTGATGCGCCATCCATTATTACGCTGGCACCTACTGATATCCGTTATTTCAGCAAGCGCAGCGACCATTTAAAAATGGATGTTATTTTTTTTAAAGAAGCTTTTTTGCTGGAAAGGTCTGCAGATCTGTTTTTTCTTTTTAAATATGATTTCTTTGGCAGTAACGATTTACATGTCCTGCCGCTGAAAGAATCTTACTTTGTTAAAATCGATAAGATCTTTGAGTTATTAGACCTGACTCAACAGGCAGGTAACTATCACAAGAGCGAGCTTGTGCGCAACTATATTTTTGCCCTGGTTTATGAGATAGATGGTTATTACCGTCAACATGCAGGGGAATCTTCGTCAGCAGGGAAAGGCAATCCTCTGTTTGGAAAATTCAGGCAGCTGCTCAGGAGTCATTACATGAGTGAACGCCGACTGGATTTTTATGCAAGTCACCTTCATTTAACGCCGAAGTCTCTTTCGGCAGCCGTTAAAAAGCAAACCGGCAAATCTGCCGGACAATGGATTGACGATGCCGTAATTCTGGAAGCCAAAGTTTTACTTCAAAACAAAACGCTTACTGTCTCACAAATTTCCGGGATGCTGAATTTTTCGGACCAATCTGTTTTTGGCAAATTCTTTCGGGCCAATGCAGGCCTTTCTCCGGTTGAATACCGTAAAACGTTCGATTGAGTTTTATATGCTATTATTTGTATTTAAGCTATTTCGACGAACATTGAGGTATTGAGGACCACTATTGATCCATATTTTAAGGGAATTTTGTCTTGTTGAAACTTTAATAAGGTTTGGGATATGGCAAAGTCTAAGATTGGGATCGTCGATCTTGAAAGAGAGGCGGTTGTGGAAAATAGTGGATATTCAGGTAAGAAGAGTAAGGTTGAAATTTGGTCTTTATGTGGGATAGTTTTACTGTTGGTGGTTTCTATCTTCAGTTCAACTGTTGCAAGAGGGCAGGGTGGCTATCAGCTTAGCCTGACAGAGGCGATCGAATTTGCGAGAAATCAGAACAAATGGGTACAGGCTGCGGGTATCGCGGAAAAGGCTGCGGGTGAAGATTTGAAAGATGTTTACAAAAGCGCATTGCCAGTCATTAATGTCGGTGGCTCATACCAGCGTTTTTCGGATCTAACGCTTTTTACGGAAGGATTAAGTCATGCAAGTACCGGAGCGAGAAGACCAACACCGAATGCCGCGACCCTGGGCATTGATGCCTTATATACGATTTATAGTGGTGGAAAGCAGCTTGCTTTGCGGAGCGAGCAAGGTTCGCGTTTAAATGCTGCAAAAATTAATACCAAAGAGCAAACGGGGATAATTGCGCTGCAAACGGCGTGTCAGTACTTTGATCTGGTAAGGCTTAATGAGCAGCAGAAGTTTGTTTTAGAGCAACTTAAAAGAGCCCAGACGCGGATGAGTACGATTAATTCACTTTATGAAAATGAAAAGGTCACCAGAAGCGACGTTCTTCGGGCGGAGGTTAACTTATCAGGCGTTGAACTTTCCCTGGAACAGAATCAAAATGATATAATGATCGTGAGCCAAAAACTGGATATTTTGCTTAATGTTCCTGATTCGGTTAGAATATTACCGTTAGACTCTGCCGGGATGGCCAGGCCGGATATGCGGTCGCTGATCCCGTTGATTGAGGTTGCAGGAATATCTTCTTATGTTTTACAAAAAGCTGCTGAAAATATTGAAGGCCAGCGTGCAAGGGTCAGGGCGCTGCAAAGTGGTAATAAGCCAAATCTGAACTTATTCGGTGCTTATGGGTTGAATTACCCAAATTATCTTTTCTTTCCGCCGGTTGATCAGGCCTATGCAATAGGGTTTGTAGGACTGAAAGCGCAGTATAGTGTTTCGTCACTTTATCATAATAAAGCAAAGGTGGCATCAGGTAGATTAAAACTGAAAGAATTGGAAATACAGCGTGAGGCTTACCGGGATAATGTACAGACGGAGATCGGGTCTTATTTTATAAAGTATGGTGAAGCACTAAGCAGAATAAAAGTTAATGAGCGGTCTGTAGAGCAGGCGCGTGTAAACTACCGTATTGTTTATACGAAGTATGTGAACCAGCTTTCGTTGCTGACCGACCTTTTGGATGCGGATAATCTTTACCAGGAATCCCGGTTTAATTTGGTAAAGGCGCAGACAGATGCGTTTACTATTTACTACCATATTCTTTATAGCAGCGGAAAATTATAAAAAAGCATTGGAAACATGGAAAAGATCAATAATAAAATACATCCGGGAAACCTTGTCATTTCGGTTATTTCTGTAATTGTAATTCTGACAGGGGCAGGATATTTCTTTCGATACTGGCAGTATAGCAGGGATTATGAAGAGACGAACGATGCACAGGTGGAAGCCTACATTAATCCGGTATCGGCAAGAATCGGAGGATACATCGAACACGTAAATTTTGATGAGCATCAGCTGGTAAAAAAGGGAGACACACTGGTTATATTGGATGCGCGTGAATACAAGGCTCAGCTGATGGCAGCAGAAGCGGGCGTACAGGATGCATATGGGCAGCTGGCAGTACTGAAAGCAGGTATTCTTTCCGCTGAAACAGCTACACATGTTAATCGGGATCAGATTAATGGGACGCAGGCCCGTTTTGTACAGCAACAGCAGGATATCAAACGGTATACCAATCTGGTAAAGGAAGAAGCCGCGACAGGCTCGGATCTGGAAGTGGTGAAGGCGCGCTATGACGTAGCAGCAAGTGATTTCAGTGCTGCGCAAAATAGCCTGCAAACGAGCCAGGTACGAATAGCAGAGCTTAAAACTCACTTTACCTTGTTGCATGCGGAAATTAAGCGCAAAGAGGCCTCAATGGAATTGGCGAGAATTAATTTGTCCTATGCAATAATCCTGGCGCCGTATACGGGAAGGCTGGGTCGTAAAAATATTCTGGAAGGTCAGCAGATTCAACCTGGGCAGCCATTGGTCAGTATCATTAACGAAGGTAAAAAATGGATAACTGCAAATTTTAGGGAAACGCAGGTGGCTGGAATGTATGTCGGGCAGCCTGCGGAAATACGGGTAGATGCAATTGGTGAAAAAGTTTTTAGTGGTAAGGTTGCAGCCATCGCAGGTTCTACGGGGGCACGTTTTTCACTTTTACCGCCTGATAATTCCACCGGTAATTTTGTCAAAATCATTCAGCGTGTACCGGTTAAAATTGAATTTGCCGATGGGCATGGCACCAGGATTCTTCCGGGTATGAATGTCAGTGTTGCCATTAAAAAAAGAATATACTGATGAAACCGGTTTATTTTAAGAATTGGATAACAGGCTGGAGTTGGGGTGTACGCATCGCGTTGTTTTTAATGCTCTTGTCAGGTTTGGCACATCTGGGAATGTTTGTAATGACCCAGAACTACCTTGTTGGTTATCTTGGCGCGCAGCCGGAAGATATATCGTTTGCCATCATGTCAACTTATGCGGGCATTATAACGGTTTTGCCGGTACAGTTTCGTTTTTTTAAATACTTTGAAACAAAAGGTTATTTGTTGATCAGTATAATGCTGGCAATTTTCCTGGACGGCCTCTGTCTTTATTGTCAGGATATTAATTTATTTCTGGTCATCCGTTTTTTTCAGGGCTTGCTGGCAGCCAATGTGATCGTATTTTCTTTGATGCTGATCTTTTCGCAATTGCCGCCGCAGAAGGTGCAGATAATTGGTCCGGCAGTATTTTATGGAACAATGCTAAGCAACATAGTTCTGATTGGTTTAGTGGGCGGTTTTGTTGTGGAATCTGCCGATTGGAAGGTAACATACTATTATCTGATCCTGTTTGAGCTGCTGACAATGGTTATGGTTTTGATGATGTTAAGAAAGTCGTCAGGTCATAAGCCTTATCCTTTATATCAAATCGACTGGCAGGGAATGATCCTGTTTGGCTGCGGTGCTCTGGCTGTGGCTTATACCACTATTTACGGATCAAAGTACTATTGGTTTTCCGACGCGAGAATATGTTTCAGCGCTTTTGCTGCTGTGGTCGGGGTATCGTTGTTTTTGTACAGACAACACATGGTTAAAAGACCCGTAATCCATCTTGGCGTATTCAAATCGGTGAATTTTGTAGTGGCCCTTTGTCTTCTTGCAATTTATTACGGAAGTAAAGACAGCGTCAACCTGGGGTATAACTATGCTGGCGGTGTACTAAAATGGAGTACGCTTCAGGTGATTGAACTGGGACTTTGCAATATGTCAGCGATGGTAGGTATGTTGGTTTTTTCTATTCAAATGTTACTAGCGAAAAAGAGCACAATTCGAGTGCTTCTGGTGGCAGGTTTTGGCCTGTTGAGTACATTCAACGGGTGGATGTCAATATTACTGACACCGGACTTATCGTTCACAGATTTGCTGCTTCCGGTGTTTGTACAGGGAATGGCCTCGGGACTTTTATTTGTTCCGATTATGATGTCTGTACTTTCTTCGGCACCGGCCGGTAGCGGTATGAGCGGTTTGATACTTGCTGCCTGCACAAGGTTTACCGCGACATTACATTCCTTTGCCGGATTTTATAATATGCAGTTGTATTTTAACCAATATTATAAAGAGGGATTTCTTACTTATCTCTCATTGGAAAATCAAAATACAATTACGTGGCTGGATAGCTACAGGTCGGGGTATATTTCAAAGGGATTCTCAGCAGACCAGGCCTCAAGCCTGGCAAGTGGAGCTATCTGGCAAAGTCTCACACAGCAAAGCCAGCTTCTGACAAACCGTGCAGTGTTCATGATTTTTGGTGTATTGCTGGCTGCTGTGGCTGTTCTGATCCTGGTGATTCCTGCTATCAAAAAGACTTTTGTGGATTGGAAAAGACTAGGGGTGGTTTGTCCTGGTCAAAGAGAAGTTGGGAGTGGCTCTGCTGTTTAGTAGCTGGTTTTCAATTTAATGCGCATTTAAAGAATATTTTACAAATTACTATTAGATGATATGTCACCAGACTTTGATTGTTCGATCAGTTCCCCGTTTGCCAAAGGCATCGCTTTTAAAAAACTTCATAAAGATGGATTGCCCTTTTTTGTGCCCAACGCCTGGGATGCGGGCTCGGCAAAATTATTAACTGATATGGGCTTTTTGTCCCTGTGCGCCGTCGCTGGTGCCAGGATGGCAAACAATGGAATGAAAACAAGTTTAAAAAGAGATGAGGTATTGACTAATGCGTTTAATATAGTGTCGGCTACAAATTTACCGGTAACGGCCGATCTTGAAAACGGTTATGGAGACTCTGCCGAGATTTGCATGGAGACTGTCATTCTCGCATCAAAAACCGGATTGGTAGGGGGTTGTATTGGAGATTTTACCGGTAATGGTGAAAAGCCAATTTATGATTTCTCTCATGCCGTTGAGCGCATTATTGCTTCCGTGGATGCGGCCAGAAGTTTGCCCTTTCATTTTACATTGACAGCAAGCAGTCAAAATTATCTTCATGGTATTGTGGATCTTAACGATACAATCAAACGGCTTGTTGCCTATGCAAACGCTGGTGCCGATGTGCTGTTTGCACCTGGAATCACCAAAAAGGAGGAAATAGAGGAAATCGTGAAAGCTGTTTCGCCGCGTCCTGTTAATGTTTTAATGGGATATACCGGTTTGGACCTGACCATGGGCGAATTGGCAAAAGCTGGTGTTTGTCGTATCAGTATGAGTTCATCTTTTGTACACGACACCTCTGGTGATATTTATCTCGATGCTCTCAGGTGGCAGAAAAAGCTTAGGTTCTAGGTTTAAAAATGTAATGATAGCTTCAATTAAAAAGCCTTTTGTTCAGGTAAGATAACACAAAAGTGAAATCGGCTCATTGACGTATAGAGCTATGAGGTACTTAAAAATATGTATTTAAAATAATGTTTTTTCGGCTGACTGTTTTTAGGGACGATGCGTTCGGCTGTAGGTGTAAAGATTTCCGGGTTGACCTGACTAATGATCCGGGCGCGGCAAGACCAAATTTAGTATAAACGATATGTGTCATGATGAACATGAAATTAGATGATAATGTAGAAGCGGCCGAGGTTGATGCGGCAATTTCGAGAGAAATCAGTGGTTCGCAGGCGGTTCTTGAGGCTTTAATAGCAGAAGGAGTCGACACAATTTTTGGGATTCCCGGAGGTGCAAACATTGCAATTTATGATGCGCTGTATGATAACAGTACTCAGCTCAATCATGTTCTGGTTCGGCATGAGCAAGGTGGGGTGCACGCTGCGCAGGGTTATGCACGTGTTTCGGGAAAGGTTGGTGTCGTTTTTGCAACAAGCGGACCCGGGGCAACTAACATTCTTACCGGTGTAGCAGATGCACAAATAGACAGTACTCCTCTGGTTTGTATCACAGGGCAGGTATATTCGCATTTGCTTGGAACAGATGCCTTTCAGGAAACAGATGTTATCAATATGTCGGCACCCATAACAAAATGGAACTATCTTATAACCCGTGCAGAAGAGATTCCTTCCATTCTTGCGAAAGCGTTTTACATAGCCCGTAGCGGCAGGCCTGGTCCTGTTTTGATTGATATCACCAAAGATGCGCAGCTCCAGAGTTTTAAGTACGAGGGATATGTTAAATGCAACGATATCAGAAGTTACAGGCCGCGTCCCATTGTCAAAACCGATGCGGTGCAATCGGCCGCAGCACTCATTAACGCAGCAGCCAGACCATTGATCTTATGGGGACAGGGAGTAATATTAGGTAGCGCAGAAAAAGAATTTCGGGTATTTGTAGAAAAAAGCGGAATTCCGGCGGCCTGGACAATACTGGGCGCAGGGGGTATTCCGACAGATCATCCTTTAAATGTTGGGATGCTGGGTATGCATGGAAATTATGCGCCGAATGTGCTGACCAATGAATGTGACGTTTTGATAGCAATTGGGATGCGATTTGATGACAGGGTCACAGGCCGTCTGGATAAATATGCAAAACAAGCCAAAATAGTTCACCTGGATATAGACCGGTCCGAAATCGGTAAGAATGTCACGGCAGACATCGCGGTCTGTGGAGATTGCAAGGAAACACTTCCTTTACTTACAACGTTGATTCTTTCCAAGGAACATGCCGAATGGGTAGGCCGATTTAAAAGCCTTTATGCTGAGGAGTTTGATACAGTAATTCATAAGGAATTAAATCCGTCGGAGGGTGAACTGACGATGGGCGAGGTGCTAAATCAATTGAATGCGCTAACAAAGGGTGAAGCGGTGATTGTTTCAGATGTAGGGCAAAACCAGATGGTTACCTGCCGGTATGCCAGGTTTAACAACAGTCGGAGTAATATCACAAGCGGCGGGTTGGGAACCATGGGTTTTGCATTACCAGCGGCAATAGGATCGAAGTTTGGAGCGCTCCAAAAGGAAGTGATTGCAATTATAGGTGACGGAGGTTTTCAGATGACTTTACAGGAGCTCGGGACAATTATGCAGACCGGGATTAGTATCAAAATAGTTATATTGAACAACCGTTTCTTAGGAATGGTAAGACAATGGCAGGAACTGTTCAGTAATTCCAGATATTCCTTTGTAGATCTGGAAAGTCCTGATTTCGTAGCCCTGGCAGGTTCCTATAAAATTTCCGGAAAATTGATTTCTGAAAGGCAGGAATTGGCAACCGCCTTGAGTGAAATGCTAAGCCATAAGGGATCGTTTCTTTTGGAGGTAATGGTAAAAAGAGAAAACAATGTTTTCCCGATGATCCCGCAGGGAGCGGGGGTGGGTGACATCAGACTGAGATAAAATGTTATTAATCACTATTCAATATGACTAACTCGCTGACTGATATTATTTCAGAAAACCTGACGATCGTTTTCTGTGGGATAAATCCAGGCCTTAAATCGGCAGTCGATGGGCATCACTTCTCAGGTAGGAGCAACCGCTTTTGGCGGGTTCTTTATCTGGCCGGCTTTACTCGCCACGAAATAGAGGCCTTAGATGACCAAACATTATTGGAATATAGCTATGGCCTGACGACAGCTGTGGAGCGCCCAACGACGAAAGCGGATGAATTGTCGAAAGAAGAATTTAGCATGGCCCTGGCTGGGTTCTCTCAGAAAATAAAGACATATAAACCCAGGTGCATCGCTTTTTTGGGTAAGGCAGGTTATTGCGCATTTTCTGGGAAAAAGAATATTGGGTGGGGATTACAGGATGATAGGTTCGAAGGATATATTGTCTGGGTTTTACCAAATCCAAGCGGGCTTAACCGTGGTTTTAGTCTGGGCGCACTGGCAGCAGCCTATGAAGAAATGAGAATGTATTTTAATGCTTTAAATTAATGAAAAAAGACTGACAAATTGCGGCATTACGGAAATCTCCGGATGGACGGAAAATATAATTTGGAATTGCATGCATTTTCCGGTATTTACTAATCGTCATTGATTTTATCTGTGAGATTATTAGAAAAATAATCGGGTGGTTAAATATTTAAGTTGGATTTTCTGTTTTCGCCTTTTCAAAAAAAAGGATAATTTAGAAGTTTGAATCAGCCCAACCTCATCATGGAAGCAAAGGAAATATTGAAACAACATGTTAGAAAAACAGCGATACTGAGTGATGAGCAATTCGAATATTTTTTTTCTCACTTTAAACCAAAATCCTTTAAAAAGGGGCAGGTTCTGATCAGTGAGGGGGAAAAGGTGGATCAAGAATTCTTTGTAATATCCGGATGTCTGAAGGCTTTTTTTATCAATGATCAGATTAAAATGTATATTCTTCAGTTTGCTATGCCAACTTGGTGGACCTCTGATTACGGCGCTTTATATAATCAAAGTAAGGCCACGATCGGTGTCGACTGCATTACCGACGCGGAAGTGCTCTGCCTTTCCAATCAGGATCGCGAAAAGCTTTGTAACGAATTGCATCAGGTTGAACATTTCTTCCGCTGGCGGACTAACAAGGGATATCTTGCTTCCCAAAAAAGGCTGTTGTCTTTTATGAACAACGACACAAAAGCACGCTACGAAGAACTGCTGGCAATGTATCCCCAGCTTTATAATCTGGTCCCCAAACACCTCATTGCCTCCTACCTTGGCGTGTCGCGCGAGACACTCAGCAGACTTTACAATAACCATAAATAATGCCGTTTACGATTGTGATCTAGATCACGTAATCCACTGAATTTTACTGAGGTACTTTGTGCTATCAAATTAAATAACAATTGATAAAACAAAGAACATGGAAACCAGAACATTTGAAGTCGCAAGCGCACGAAGTAACATTAACTGGACGGGCAAAAAAGTAACCGGCGCACATAATGGTACCATTGCCATTAAATCCGGAACAATATCATTGACTGATGATAATCTTGGCGGAAATTTTGTCATTGACATTGCCTCCTTAAAGATACTGGATGTGACAGATCCGGCCACCAACGCACAATTCGAAGGTCACTTATTTTCTAATGATTTCTTTTCAGCAGACCGCTTTCCCGAAGCATTTTTCACCATTACCGGTTCTGCCAAAACCCAGGAGGGAAGCTATTTAGTTAGCGGTAATCTGACCATCAAAGACATTACCAACCCTGTCACCTTTTCTGCCGATTTGCTTATCGATGATGAAACGCTCACTGCATCAGGCAAAATTATCGTGGACCGCACGCTCTATAACATGAAGTTTCGCTCAGGAAATTTTTTCCAGAATCTAGGTGATACATTGATCTACAATGAATTTGAACTGGATGTGAAATTGACTGCTTTAAATACCCTTTAACTTTAAAGCCATGCCATACATAAAAATTGAGGTGACCCGGGAAGGCGTTACCCGTGAACAAAAACAAGCGCTCATAGTAGGAGTGACTAATCTGATCACGGAAGTGTTGGACAAAGATCCAAAGCTCACGCATGTAGTGATACAGGAAATTGACCTTGATGACTGGGGTTATGCGGGAGAACAGGTATCCGTACTCCGGGAAAAAGGAATCACCGCCCACAGATAGTTTCAGCAAAAATATTTAAATTATTATGAAAACACAAACGATCATCGTAACCGGCGCATCTACGGGCATCGGTAAGGCGATAGCAGGTTTATTCCTGGAACACGGACATAATGTAGTCATCAACGGGGCCAATAAATATAATTTACAGGCAGCCTTTGAAGAACTTGGGCATCACGATCGGCTGGTGCCGGTGGCAGGTGATATCAGTCATACAAACACTGGTGAAGCATTGGTTAAAGCAGCCGTAACACGGTTCGGCCGTGTAGATGTACTGGTCAATAACGCTGGTATATTTGAGCCAAAACCGTTTCTGGATGTCACCGAAGCCTATCTCGACCAGTTTTTAAACGTCAATTTAAAAGGTACATTTTTCACAAGTCAGGCTGCGATCAGGCAAATGCTCAAACAAGGTGAAGGCTCGATTATTAATATAGGAACCGTATTGGTTGATCATGCAATTGGCGGTTTCCCGGCTACTGCACCCATATCAAGCAAAGGTGGCATTCACGCACTGACACGTCAGCTGGCAGCTGAATTTGGTAAAAATAACATTCGGGTCAACGGCATTGCACCAGGAATTATCAGGAGTCCGCTGCAGGCAAAAAACGGTGTTAGTAACGCAGACAGCCTTGCTGGTCTTCACCTGATTGACCGTATCGGCGAAACCAATGATGTAGCCGAACTTGCGCTGTACCTGGCGGGCAGCAGTTTTATAACCGGTGAGATCATCAATCTTGATGGAGGCCACGTTGCTGGTCATCATATGGCATAACTACCTGATCAGCAATAAAATATTATAGGTATGCGGAGATGCATCATGCAGAAACGCATACCTTATGCCCCAACCTCTAAAGAAATGAACAATTACACAGATAATGTATCGGCAGTATTGTCAAAATATTTTGACGGCGTTTTTAATGGCAATATCGAATTGCTCAGACAGGTATTTCACTCAGAGGCGCTTGTAGCCGGTGATGTAAATGGGTCACCTTATTTTAAAAAACCTGGCGAATATCTCGATGACGTTAAAAACCGCAAAAGCCCATTTGAGCTGAACGGGGAGTTCAGGATGGAAGTACTGGCAATAGAAATTATTAATTCAATAGCAATTGCCAGTGTACATATGCCGATGCTTGATTTCAATTATTTTGATCTGTTTTTGTTGAACAAGATCAACGGAGAATGGGTTATCGTAAATAAATTACTAACTGATGTAGCCGACTGAGCCATGTGGAATGAATCGAAAATAACCGGACTGTTAGGGATTAAGTATCCAATTCTGCTCGGCCCTATGGGTGGAGGATTTTCAACGCCTCAGCTGTTGGCTGCAGTCTCAAATGCAGGCGGACTTGGCAGTTTTGGAGCCTACACCTTTACTGCTGAACAGATTTTGGAAGCCGACAAGGCGATCCGGATGTTGACCGACAAGCCCTATAATATCAATCTCTGGGTTTCAGATGTTGACGAGGGGCTGGCTGATTTTTCGGAACAGAGCCTTACCAAAATAAAGGAACTTTTTCAACCTTATTTTGATGAGCTGGGGATTCCAATGCCAAATCTGGATACGAATATTGCGTCCAAATTCGAAAAACAGGTAGAAGCAATTTTTAAGATCAGGCCTGCGGTTTTCAGTTTTATATTTGGCATTCCGTCAAAGGAGATTCTTGACGAAGCGCGCAGACTTGGAATCAAAACCGTTGGTGCAGCCACTACCCTGGATGAAGCCTTGTTGCTGGAAGAAGCAAATGTTGATGCCATTGTGGCGGCAGGATTTGAAGCCGGCGGGCATCGGCCTTCATTTCTGAGGCCGGCAAGCGAATCATTAACCGGCACATTTGCCCTGATTCAGCAATTGAAAGCAAAAGTCAAAACTCCTGTGATAGCCGCTGGTGGAATCGTAGATGGCAAAGGCATTGCTGCTGCCTTTACATTAGGCGCAGATGCCGTACAATTGGGAACGGCTTTTCTGGTTACCGACGAATCTAATGCTTCGCCTCTTCACAAGGCAAAGATTCTTTCGGATGAGGCAAAATACACAGTGCTTTCCAAGTCGCTTACTGGCAGAATGGGCAGGATGATCCGAAACCGGATTTCAGAAGAAGTCAGCAACGAAACGGAAGTGCTACCTTTTCCGCTTCAAACCAGGCTGATTGGACCGCTAAGAGAAGCTGCCCTTTTACGGGGAAAGAAGGATATGATTAACTTCTGGTCCGGGCAAAAGACGGTTAATTTAAGACACACCAAAGCGTCGGAGCTCATGGCGTCGTTGGTTGCAGAAACAAAGGAGATCTTACGGTATTAAAATATTCCTCCTATATTTGGTCAAACCTGTTCAGAATCCAAAAGCTTTTATCAGCTGATGAACAATTCTTTTCCCCAACCTTTTCCACGAAGAATTAAATTTGGTCGAAAGTCAGTAATGTATCCCTCAAGTTCGGAATTAGAGATAAGCTGGCTTGCGAAGGTCTTCTGCTTTTTATAGCCTCCAATCAAAAACTGGCGGTAATGTACCGGATTGATTTTTTTGATGGCGGGAGTTGCTTTGTCGTCTTATTTGTAGAGCCGTAGTGGTAGGTCTGGACGGCTCCATTAGCGATAATCCCAATTGAAAGTCCTGAACCATTCGGATTTTTGAAATGCGATATTACTAGGCCATCAACCAATCTATCTGTCGGAGTTTTTATTGTATTATTTTTTTGACGTTTGGGGCTTCTTTCAAAAGCACGATGGGAACATTTGAAAAGCCAAAAGTTGTGCATTTGTTGCTGGCAACTGCGAGGGTCATTTTCATATCTCTCGTTTCACAATCTAACCAGTAGAAGGATTTTTCGTCTGCTAAGGACTGTAATCTGGCGCTTAGAATGTTGCCTGAATTGCGATTGCTCCTTAGAAAACCGGAAAGTTACTTCTCTGTGATGTGATTAGAAAAAGTGGTGTCTGCTAATTGATATATTCCCCTAAAATCATTTCGGTTGTACCTGGTGACTATGGAATCCTTGACTTTGTCAAGGTCTGGATTGTTTATCCGGGATAAACAGCAATTCCATTCGAAACACAGGAAAGAGATATTAAGTAGAAATCGACATTTTCGCATTTTAATGAAAAATGCGAGTTAAGAGTTATATACGGGTGGAAAAATGCAGCTTCGATTTTCCCGAAAGGATGCACAAGTAATCCTTTGGTAGAACGGACCTTACTTGCACGTTGAATGTCAGTCTTCTCAATTAGGTAATTGAAAGAGGATTCTATTGGCTGCCTAACAGAAGATACTGTGCATTTTTAGCGTTTGGAATCACTATTAATATTCTGATAATAAATCTTTTACTCTATAATTAGAACGACTTGGTATCGCTATTTCTCCCCAATTTTCAACCCTTAATTCGCATTAATTACAGATCAAGAGTAATTGCGCCTTTTGGGACAGCAGAGCATATAAGCACGTTCGCATCTGCAGCAGGGGACAGTGGTTCAGATAAATAGGTAATTTCCCCATCTATCAAACCTGTTTCGCAGCGGTGGCACACTCCTGTACGGCATGACCATTTAACGGGAACGTCACAGGCTTCTGCCGCTTCCAGCAGATTACCAAAGTGTGGACTCCACCGGAATGAAATTTTACTTTTAGCAAAGGTAACGAGTGCACCATGGCCGTCATTTAAAATGGGTAGGTGCGCTATTTTTCCCTGATCTGCAAATTGCAAAGGATCGCTGACAAATTGCTCCAACTTAATTTGTTTTTCAGGTATTCCTATTATTTTGAGAGCATCCAGAGTATTCTGAATATACTTTGAGGGGCCACAAATATAATATTCACTTTGAGGTTGCAACCCCTGTTGCGATAATATATGCAGATCAAGATGTCCTTCGATATCATAATCAACTCCTTTATGTTCCGTCTGACCAGGCGCGCTGAATATTGTCAATTGATTAAATGACGAAAGCTGTTTCGCTAATGACCTGATTTCGCTACGAAAGATTTCATAGTCTCCATTTCGAATGGAATTGATAAACAAAATTTCCCTGGATACCCTTTGATGTGCAAGAGAATATAACATGCTGATTAAAGGCGTAATGCCGATGCCTGCACATAGAAAGACCAAAGGACTATTATTGTTGGAAAGTGTAAATGCTCCTCTGGGCGCACTAATCTCAATAATATCACCTTCTTTCAACAGGTCATGCATATATGCACTTCCTATTCCATTACATTCACGTTTAACAGCAATTCTTAGATTGTCTGAACTTGGTGGCCCGCATAGGGAATACGTCCGAATTACTTGGTCAACTGTATCCTTTGAAGGGATCCGAACTGCGATGTATTGTCCTGCTAAGAAGTTCGGGGATGGAGTTCCATCCAGCCTTGCAAATTCAAAAGACTTAACGCCATTGCTTTCTATTTGAATGTGTCGAATAAAAAATTGTTGGAATCCTGACCAGGCTGTTTGGCCTGACGATAAATCTGTTAAACCGGCATTTCCATTAAGGCTTCCGACTTTGAATGTATTTAGTAGATTTAAGAAAGATGTCCTCCATCCCTGACTTAGTGCATTGATCTTTATTGCTTTTTCTAATTCATCTGTTGGATGGTCTTTCAGGTAAAGTAAGCTGTCAATCCGGGTGATGCTCATTTGTTCTTCGCCAGCCTTAATTTTTCTTATTATGTCCCCCGCGCAAACCTCTCCTTCTTTAATCACACGCATATAAAATCCGGGACGGTGATGAGCTACCAACAACGCAGGCATTTCCGGAATTCCTGTGCTTATACCTACCTTAAAGCAGGTAACCCTGGGCTGAGTCACTTCAAAAATAGCCGACCCTACCTGGAAATGGTCACCGATACAAACTTGATCATCAGCAAGACCATCGACTGTAAGATTCTCACCGAATTGCCCATACTTTAGATCTTTTTTCAATAAGGATCTCCAATATTGATAAGACTGGATTTGATAAACCATAACAGCCCGATGCTCTCCACCATGTGCAATCAGGTCTGCCTGTGAATCTCCGTCTAAATTGAGGGATCTGACAAAAACACGGCCAGCAACTGGCTCTTTAAAAATAGAAGTCGTTACTTTCCGACCAGACCATTCGATCTCACAAGGCCTGCTTACATTTACAGAAATCACTTTCATACATTTTGTAATTTGGAATGAATTGGCTATATCTATAATTTAGTTTTGACAGGAGCGGCATTATATGCTTTTCTGAAAGGTAGGTAAAATGCGAAAAGTCTTTAAACCCGGATCTGAATATATTTCCGAAGGGTTCTCGCCTTTTTTTTATTTGGTAATAGGCTTCCAGAAACCTTTCTTCAAAAATACCCATCTAGCGGTAACCTGCATTTTTCATCATACCATATATATAGCCAAAACGTGCTATACCAGAATCAATAACGGCCTTAATCGCTTGGCTGTCCTGAGCATCCAGTTTAGCTACCAATACGTTTCCAAGTTGGTTAAGCAATTACGTTCCAATCCTGGGCTGCAAAATATTGAGCGGTTTGTTTACCTATTCCAGATGAAGCACCAGTTTTAAAATTACTTTTTTTATGATTTTTAATTTGATTATTTTAATTACAAATTTCAGAAAAAAGGTTGGCGTTAGATATGTTTAAAAGCTCATTATCCTTATCTTCAATTAGTTATCATTTTTCTTCCAACCTTTGATATTTCTATTCAGGATAATTGCTAGCACCGGTGCGGCGAATCGGTGAGGATCATATAACCCGATTACAAGGTAATAAACATGCCCCGATCCGCTACTTCTCCGCAGCACGCTTTACTACTAATTGAGCGTCGGCAGATGCTGCAAATGCTCCTGCTTCTTCATTGCTTACATGCATCCATTGTATCATTCAGCTCGTTCAATCTGTCATCAGTTACAGCATAAATCCTGTTGATTTTTGCTTTTAGGATAATATCAACTAGTTGATCCGCAACTCTCTTTTCCATTTTTCTGGCGGTTTAATTAATAATTAGCATGTTTAACATTTACTTCTTTCAAGATTATGTTTAAGGGCATCTTTCAATTCAAAAATCCTTAACCGAGCTTATACAGTGCGATATTGGAAAGTAGCGATTCAAACTTTCCAGTGTATTTTAGTACTACTGGTTATCTTAACTTTGACTTTTAAATAACTCAATTAGACAAGTTTATTTTAAAGTAATATAATCAATTATAACACCAAAATATAACATATTGATTATAAGTATTTTGTAAATTAATCAAACGATTATTCGTAATGTTATTTCAATTTTACACGAAGCTGTATTCATATTTCGCTAGCTTATTCCGCATTGTTTTGCATTGATGTAATATTTAAAAAAGTTAAAATTATGTCCGCTTGGAGTGAGAGCATTACAAAGAATTTCAGTTACATTACATGAATCCAGGTGGTTAATGAATAATGTATAAAAAAATCAAAGCCCTGCAAATCGATTATTTACAGGGATTTTGTTTTTTGAAAATGCATCAAAATATGCAATAATTCTCAATATGTTGGTGAGTAAATCAAGAGTCATGGACTTCGAAATAATGACTAACCAGAATGCGTTTAATTTATTGTATATCAGCTTGTTTGCCTCGTATACATCTTGTTTTTTTTGTGCTGCAAACCTACTTTTGTTCACTTAAAAAAAGTAAGTTATGCTTAGTAAAACATTCACATTACTGTGCTATTTTAAAAAGCCAAAAAATTATGTAAATTGTAAAATGCCAATTTATATGCGTTTTACCGTTGACAGAAAACGCATTGAAATAGCTACAAAACGCGAGATTGTGAGCCTAATAAATGGAATGTGTTGTCAGGAAGAAAGGTAGGTCAGAAAAAAGATGTCCGTGCGCTTAATGCTTTTTTAGATTCCTTGCAAACAAAGGTTTATGAAGCTCAGCGCAATCTTGTCGATGCCGTTAAACCTGTTACCGGGTTATTTCATCTTATGCATTTTACCTCAAACATAAACGGAATATCTCGCACAATACTACTATGAAGTATCTGGTCTATTTCAAAAAAATAGTCTTGATCTGTTTAAAAAATGGATGGATTGTCCGTGATCTGTTTTTTGCTTTCAGCATGTCAAAACAGGAAGTAGATCGTAGACCGCTGGATGAAAACGAATTAAAAGCAATCGAAACAAAAGAATTTCCAAACGAAAGGTTGAGAAAGGTAAGGGACATATTTTTGTTCTGTTGTTAAATCCAAGGTCGAAAGATAGTATATTTTTATACTGCACATCGCTAACGGCTGTTGTGGTAATAAAAATCAGCGTAACCGTGTATTGAACCACTACCAAAACACGTCTGAATGCTCCTTGGTTAATTCTTTGAGCGGTGAAAAATTTCCGAGAGCCTTGATCGGGTTGACTGTGGAAAAGAATAGCAAGGCTAGCCATGATCCAAAGCATAGTTATTGTACCGGTATCCAACCTACCAAGTGCATATTTTTTGACAATAACCGCTTTATTACTTTTGACAGAAACATAATGAAATATGGATCAGTCAGAAGAAATGTTCCTTTAAATAAAAATTTGATTATTAGCCTTGTAAAAACCGGGATAATATTTTAAATTTAATTGAAGAAAAGATATAATATCCTGTTCAGCAGATTCTGACATTTGGCATCAAGTCTGCTAACTCCAATTTATCATAGGTAATACGCAGATTTTAAATATTAACTGTTTTAGTTTCTATTAAAAAGTAACGTTTCTACTGGCAGACTTAAATATGTTGAATAAATGGGGAAAAAAAATAAACAAATTTGGATAACTATATTTTTTTTTCTTCCTCTGATAAGCCAGGCCCAACCAACAAAACTTAGTCCGGAGAAACAACTTCTCTTCCTCCAGCTTAGTTTAAATTATTATACCGTAGTTAAGGAAGGTAGGGTAAATCAGGATAGTAGTCTACTGTTGGTCAGCCGAAAAAATAAAATAAGCAGATCGCCGGTTATCATAGATGATCTGGATAACCAATTACTTTCCATAGATAACAAATGGGTAGACTCAAGGCAAACGAAAATTGCTACTTCAAAATTATCTATGGTTCAAGGCTTAGATCATCTTAAGTTACTTGTCATCTTAGGGGCATACTATGCCTTTCAGCCTGGTTATCGTCAAATGGACAGAGACAGTGCACAGTATTTTTTAACAAAAGCTAAAATTGAAAGTGAATCGTTACATTCAACATTCTGGTTAAACTATACTCTTTGTTTGCTGGGTAAAAACTATTTTAAGGAAAACCGGGTAAAGGAGGGAACTGACTGTTTTAAAACAGTTATCATTAAAAGTCACAAATCTGGTGACAAGAAAATGGAAGCAAAGGCATGGGACATGCAAGGTACGTATATTCCGCCAGGTGCCGCCACCATGAGATTAAAAGTAAATAGCATTGAAAAGGCTAATGAAATTTACAAGCTGACGGGCCAGGCAGCCAGGCAAATTAATAGTCAGATGAATTTAAGTTATCTGTATTTTCTATTAAAAAATCTAAATGGCGCTAAAAACAGTGCACTAGTGGCGCTGTCTTTGCAAAGGAAACTCGGTTTTCCTTATCTCCATTATACTTATGATATTTTGTCACTCATCGACATTATTTCAGGAAATGAGCATAATGCTCTTGAATATGAATTGAAAACAATTAAATCCTCTCTCGCGACCAAAGACAGTTTGGGATTGCCATATTTTTATACAAAAATGGGTCATATCAAAGGCGGTCGCCAGACAACTGCATATGAATTTTCAGACTATTGGCTAAAGAAAGCAATGGTAATATTCAGTAAAAACCGTGATCAGGATATTTATTTGGCGTTAATTAATCACACGGACAATTTAAATGCAAGTGGTAAGTCAATTCAAGCGATTAACCTTTTAAGACACATGCTGAAAGACATTCCTCCAGCCAGCGACCGGATCAAAAATATGGTTTATCAAGCGTTTGCAGATACTTATCACACCTTAAAGAATTACCGATTAGCAGAAAAATATTATATCCTGACTGACGAGATCCAGGAAAGAGATAGCCTCATCACGAAGAATATACGAGCATCTCAGATCAAATACACGATAGGGATGTTCTATTTTGAAAACAAGAAATATAGCAAAGCTGAAAGCTATTTAAAAAAATATTTAGAACTGCCTGGGCCAAAGGATGAAGGAATTTCTGCATTATCAGATGTTCATATGGCATTATATAAAATCGACTCTTTAAATGGAAATTACAAATCTGCATCTGCGAACCTTTATAAGCACATTACTTTTAAAAATAAATATACTAGTACTAATGATGCAAAAAGTATCGCCGAGCTGAAATTACAGGTTCTGATGATCCAGAAGGAAAAGGACTTACAAATTCTCGAGGCTAAAAGTGCTTTGCAGATTCAACAGGCTAGAAATTTGAGAATTTTTATTATTGTCGGTCTCTCCATAGCCATCTTAATTATTAGCTTATTATACAACCGGTATTATATTAACAGAAAGCAAAGCAAGGAGATAGATAAAAAAAATGTACAGTTATTGGATGTGATAAAAGAAAAAAATGAGCTGCTATTATCTAAGGAATGGTTGCTTAAAGAAGTTCATCACCGTGTAAAAAATAACTTACATACCGTTATATGTCTTTTAGAATCACAGGCTGGTTATTTGGAAAATGATGCTTTAAAAGCTCTGGAAATCAGTCAGCATCGCATTTATGCGATGTCGCTAATCCATCAAAAATTATATCAGTCCGAAGACATCAAAACCGTTGACATGTCAGTATTTCTTCCTGAGTTCGTAGGCTATCTTCGCGATAGTTTTGATACTGGAAATAGAATAAGGTTTGAACTCGATGTTGATTCTATTAAGCTGGGAGTATCCTATGCCGTACCGCTTTCATTAATAATTAACGAGGCTGTTACTAATTCAATAAAATATGCTTTTCCTAACGGAAAAAGAGGGATTGTTTTAATTAGTTTAAAAGAATTTGACGATCAGGTTAGCTTAAAAATTTCTGATAATGGTATTGGTATCCCTGTCGAGCAATTAGGCGATTCATCATCTACACTTGGACTAAAATTATTGAGAGGCTTATCCGAAGATATCAAAGCAGATTGTCAAATTGAAAACTATAATGGTACTACAATTACCATTGGCTTTAAAATAGACGAGTTACTGTATGTTGCCGATATCTAGTAAAGTTTTTACAATATGATGGAAGGAGTTTTTGGTGAGAAGATATGCCAATCAAATCCAAATCAACTTTGGCTAGGCTGATCAAATTGTAATGATTAGTTGCGGAACGGGTATGGTAAGTATTTGCCGCAGTTCATGAAATGGCTTATTTTGGGCATGTTATGCCTTCGGCGAATGCTTTATGAAGTGTGTCCGCTGGCGATACTGATTAAAATAATCGCCATTACTAGTAGCGTGATAACTGCATACAAACGGTCTCTCTGCAATGCAAAAATGAAAAAAGAAAGTAAGACCCTCATAACCGGGGTCGTAATAAGTATGATAATGCCTACGTTAATCAATGCTTTGCTTTGCAATTTGATCGCGGCCCAAAATATGTCCGGAACAGATATTCTATGTGCGGTGAATGTGGAAAATTCGCTGACATCCCCGCTGTGTTTTGTTAGAAAGGCGATCCCGCCGATCATCATAAAGAAGAGCGACATTATAACTCCAGATCTTAGCGTTAAGCTCGTCAAGCGTTGCAGGCGGTCGGTATTTGGACTTTTCATTTAATATGGATTTTTAAGCCGTTATAAATCATCTGCATAGCAAGCAGAGATACAACGCCTGCAAATAGCAGACGAAGCAATTGAGGTGAATTTATCTTGGTCAGCAATTTAGCTCCTGTTAAAGACCCGAAAACTACACCTATACCCACAGGCATGGCAATTACGGGATCCATATAACCGCGCTGAAAATAAATAACAGCGCTGGCAGCAGCGGTCACACCTATCATGAAATTGCTGGTAGTTGTAGAAACTTTAAATGGGACGTTCATCACGGTGTCCATGGCAAATACTTTCAAGGCACCTGAGCCAATTCCTAATAATCCTGACACGACGCCTGCAAATAACATGGAAATGAAGCCTCCTATAACATTTTTGATAGTGTAGGGTATAATTTGATCGCTATTAACGTAAGAGCCATTCAATTTTAAAAGTTGAGCCATCTTTGAGAGTTCCTGGCAAGGCACATCTTTCTTTTTGCGTAAGGACATTACCGATGAGAAGATCAAGATGGTACCGATCATAACTGGGATAATGTGGGCAGGGACATATACGGAATAAAGTGCACCGACGATCGCGCCGATTGTTGTTGCGATCTCTAGGAACATTGCCAGACGGAGATTGGTGACATCTTCTCGGATGCGTGCCGCTCCCGCGCCGGATGAAGTAGCGATAACTGATATTAGCGAAGCGCCAACCGCATAGTGGATATTGACATGTAAAAATAGGGTTAGTAAAGGGATAATAATAAAACCTCCCCCTAGCCCGGTCATTGAGCCGATAAGACCGGCAAAATAGGCCCCGATCAAAATTGACAGTGTAAGTATCAGAATGCTCATAACGGATATGCAATAGAATGGTTAACAATAAAACTAGTAATACCTAAGGCTTTTGTATGGAGCCTCTAAAAATTGCTGTTGAAGTCACAGTATTAAATTGTTTCCAGATTTTGATCGCTCATTTGCTGGGTAGCTCGTCTGTGATCGCGATTAACAGATCCCTTTTGAGATGTCGCAACCTCGCGGATTTACGACCCGGATTAAATGCATCCCGCTAAATGTAAATGTGAGGATGGATCGGTGTTTGTTCCGCCTAATCGGTTTCATTTTTCAAATTATTACGTTTCTAATATTTTATGAGACTTCCAACGCTAATCCCGCATCATGTGGTGATCTGTAAATACTTCAATCTAAGTACCGTTATTTATTTGTTTGTTTGGTAATGAATAACTTTCACGAGATCAAATTCTAATCAGTCCCTGACTATCGTTATTAGTTATTTGATAGTAAGTCGATCCAGAAAGCGTAATTTTTAATATATAGGTTTGGATTTGCTAAAACGTTTTTGTTAAAATTCTGTAAATAGGTTCAAGAACCAGGTAAGCAATGAATAGAGAGCTCAGAGTGAGCAGGCTTCCGGCAGGTAATGAATGCCGGCACCCTTATGCAATGCATAAATCATAGTGGAAACGGTTATCGCGGACAATGGAAAACTTACAGACCTCCAGGTCACCTTGAACGGACATGAAAGGGGAATCAAAAAAATCTTACTGCCTAGGACCAGTCCAAAAAAAAAGGTTGAAATACAACAGGCTACTCGCAACAATATTTAATTCGCCATTCAGCTGAAAATATACGGTAAAGGCCAGTGCCAGCGGTGCTGTTAAAATTAAATGAGCAGGCTGTGCTGCAACAGGAGCAGGTGCTTGAAAAATGAGCCTAGATAGTATGATTTTCGACAGGACGATAGAGAATATACTGCCGATGCCAAACGCCATCAAAGAGAATTCATAGATGCCGATTACTGGTAATTGATTGCCGATGATCGGAATATTTAAGGTAACTGCGATGGGCAGTATCCAAACAGGCATCGTATGTTCCGGCTCCTGACGTTCATCTAGCCGATTTCTTGATATATAACTTGCAAATAAAAGCATTAACAATACACCTATATACCATATCCCGATAGCCAGGCGTGGCATTTGAGATGATAATAAGCCAGTAAGTAGCAATAGACAAATAATATAGGTGGCAAAAAACCAGATGGACGCGGGCGACCTGAACTCGGCGATCACCAACGACCGCAATCTTATGAATTTTAAAAGGTAACAAACCGACAGTAGAATAAACGAAACAATCGCGACGTAGCCAGTCACATCTGCAATAACTCTGCTAACTTTCCACAGCTGTGCAGCACGATGCCAGGCGAAACTAAGGCCACATAAACCCATTACGCTACCGAAAATACTTACGGGCATAAATTCAATAAATGATTCTCGGATAGGTGTTGTCATAGTCAGAAGGTTGATGTGTGAAATAAGAAGATGTTTTTTATTTAGAATATAGTTTATCGTGCTGTTAACTATTTCTATGCCATTAGCTAATACGTTGTATATGAGAGTTTTATGTAATTTAAAATAAAATTATATTAGCGGTATTACGAGAATTTTTACAAGTTATTGATATATCAATAACTGACGAGTCTATACTTAATCAGTGGCATGTAGGTAGGGCTTTGATATTTAGCTAATTCACAATCGCAATACCCTTTAGCAGCTTGAATATTTTGCGTTATTATTTGGTTTAAGGATTATCTCGGTGGGCACAAGCCCCAGCGATGGTGACTATTGTTTTTTTTAGCTTTTTTTTTCAAGCCTTTCAATCGCTCAGGCACCGGAGTTAAAAAAAATACTTCAAACAGGGATTTTAAGGTTTGGTGCCATTATCCAAATTCAGCTAGATCCACTAGCAGTATATTGAGGGTTACTAAATTGATCATTAACACATGGTATTTTCCAAATGCAGATATCATACAGGTAGCAGATACTTTCTGAAATGGTTATTATCCGTTCATTGATTACGCGACCGGCGGAAGCATTGATGGAATGATCACTGCGGCTGCACATAGTGTGGCGTATATCGATAAGCGAACTATCGTCATCCCTGGACATGGGCCGATCGGCAATCAAGAGCAACTTATTCAATTTCACGACATGCTGGCCACGATCCGTGAAAGTGAAGCCAGTTAAAAAAAGGTGGAAGAGATTTGAAAGGAGTTATCGCCGCCAAACCAACTGCTTCTTTTGATCCCAAATTCGGCGGCTTTGTTATTAAAGTTGACTTTTTTACCAAATTAGTATTCGCAGGTGTATAGGACCAAGCAAATAATATTCCCAAGTTTTAAGGGATCAATAGTTATGGAAAATTTGAATAAAGTGGCTTGTTTGGCCAAACGTAATCCATGCTAATTGCCAGAGTTGCAGTTCGAGTTTGCTCGCAGATAATTGTTCCTTAAATGGATATATATATCTTTACGGTGTGTTTGTTCTATTACAATAAATAAGCGCGCCACAGAAAAAATGGTTTTCAAGCGTGGAATTTTAATTCTTATTGGTCTCGTGCTTAAAGACTCGAAAACCAATGATAGAAATAGCCAGTTGAAAGCTGGTAAACGTTAATAGAGCAATAGCCCACCCATATGGCACCAGGGCGCCGAAAAGGAGGCTGCCTATGCCAAAGCCCATAAAAAGCATAAAAACATTTAACCCCATTGCCTGTCCAGGCTGGTGTTTTCCAAAATCGCTCACGATGCCTGCGAGTAGAGGCTGACTAAGGTCATAGCCCAACGACAAGGTGGTAATAAAAATGCAGGCCAGCCAAATCGGAATATGTAAAGGAAGTAATCCAACGCTTATCGCACTGATTAAAAAGCCTATCGGCAATAAACGACTTCTCCCATTTCTATCTGCTGCTTTTCCAATCACCGGGCCAAAGAAAAAACCAGGTAGACCATACCCCATTAGCGCCAGCCCGATTTGCATTTCAGTTAGATGGTAATTGTCTTTTAGGTAAAGCCCCAGCCAAGTGAACACCCCGGAATGGAATACTCCATTGCAAAAGACATAAAAGTAGGTCCTCAAGCCGCGCCTTTGCGCCAGCAGTCTGTAATATCCATTAACAATCTTATTTATGGTCAGGCCACTAGTCATTTGCTTTGGGAAACGCAACTGTTTAATCGTCAATTTAAGAAGAATGAGAACGATCGTTGCAAGAATGGCAAGTCCTACAAATAATAACCGCCAGCCGGTATGCGGCGCCATAGCAACACCTAGTGTGGAACCAGTAGCGGCACCTCCTGCCATAGCCCCGAACAGCAACCCAAGAGGCCTGCCCCTTTCTTCAAAAGTAAACAACCTACCAGTCAATGCCACGGAAATCGGAATAACACCACTTGAGCCGACTCCGGTGAGAAAACGCCAGAATATAAACTGATTAATGTCTGCGGCCGTCGCTGTTAGGAATGATATTGAGATGAATGCTAGCAGCGACGCCGTAATGATGCTGGTTGGCAGGAAGCGATCAGCCAGTAATCCGAAAAACAATGTCGAAACGGCATATGGGATTAGGTAAGCCGGTATAAGTATTCCCGTAAATTGTTGAGATACCTTAAAAATTTCTGATAAGGAGGGAATTAACGGAGCGATCATGTATGCTTGAAAGAATATGATAAATGTTGCAGATGCAAGTAGCCAAAGTAACTTTTCTCGGCTGTTATCAGCCAGGCCGGGAATGGAAACATTTTTCGTCATGACGCTTAGGACATTTAATGGTTTGAAGTCTCGGTATACTGCCAGAACCTAATGGCAATTGAGAAATATTTTATCAACTAAAATAAATTATTATACCTTTTATTAATCAATTGATAATAAATTGATTATGCGAGAATGGAGCAGTATCAACTATTGCTATTTCGTTATTTAACCAGTGTTTGGTGAATAACGGTTTCTAGAGTTCGGATTAGGAATGTTTATTAAGGCAATTTGAGATTATCATTTCTATTACAAATTTCACGAAGCCGCAAATTTTCTTGCCACGCACATTGCATTATAATTTACGCCTCCAGTGAATAAACATCTGTGTAAACAATGATCAAAACGACATTGATGATATTTAGATAATTCCCTCCTGTAAAGTGATATTTCGCATCTTTGATTTTTTTATTAAAATTATAATTAACTGATAGTCAGCCATTTTTACAATGGCACTAACTTAGTTAAAGTTTGGAGTGCATATTGTTAGATGGGACTGGATTACCCGGAAAAGAAGTGCTGGATATTTACATAAAAGTTAAAATCAAAAGCAATGGAAACACAAAACAAAAATGATGACGTGGTTATTCCACCATTTGATCAGGATCTCATCCTTTCAGTAGAAGTCAGGGAATTTCTTAAAGTACTAAATGGGCCGGGAAGCGTTCCGATAGAATCGCTCCCGCCGCTAGAAGCACGCAAAGTACTGGAGAAGGCGCAGCTTTCTGTGGAGATCGACATGTCTGGCGTTGAGGAATCGGAATATACTATTAATGCTGATGGCTACGAGGTCCTTTTAAATATAGTACGTCCTGAAGGTGTAGAAGATGTTTTGCCTGTATTCATTTTTATTCACGGTGGTGGCTGGCTTTTAGGTGATTACCCGACGCATAAAAGAATGGTCCGTGACTTGGTGGTACTGTCTGGTGTTGCAGGCGTGTTTGTTAATTACACAAGAACGCCTGATGCAGCATATCCCCGTGCTATCAATGAAATTTATGCTGCTACTAAGTGGGTCGCTGAAAATGGTCCTGAGATCAACGTTGACGGCAAACGCATGGCAGTCGTAGGGAACAGTGTTGGCGGGAATATGACTGCGGTCACGACTTTAAAAGCGAAGGAAAATAATGGTCAGGAAATTAAACTTCAGATCCTGATGTGGCCGATACTAGATGCTGATTTTACAACTTTTTCTTATAAGCGTTTTGGAAAGGACCGCTTCCTGACCACACCGTTAATGAAATGGTTCTACGACATGTACATTCCTGATCCCAAAGACCGGAATGTGATATATGCATCACCGTTACAGGCAACAAAAGAGCAATTGACAGGACTGCCTCATGCACTTATCCAGGTCGCCGAAAATGATGTGTTGCGCGATGAAGGTGAAGCTTATGGCCGGAAGCTAGATGAGGCCGGAGTAAGAACGACAGTTGTACGCTATAATGGTATGATCCACGATTTTGGTTTACTTAATCCTCTTGCCTATATCCATCCTACACGTTCCCTGTTTGAACATGCAGCTGCTGAGCTTAAAAATCACCTTTTTAAGGCAGATGATAAGCTTGGCAATTAATATCCAACGTAACCAAAATTATAGATATGAAAAAGTTATTCACTTCAATTTCTAAGCTGGTCCAGATTATCACAGGCACAGCACTTTTGGTGACATTAAACGCCTTCGACGCAAGATCGCAAGTAAAGTATTATGCCACGGATGAACATCTTAGACCGGCAGTTAAAACTTTTCTTAAAACGCTGAATACCGGTAGTCCGGGGTTAGAAACGCTTACACCTGTGCAGCACGACATGCATTGGTCGATGTCCAAAAAGCTTATAAAGTAGATATGTCTGGCGTTACCATATCCGAAAAGACGATTCAAGCCGAAGGGAAGAATATTCAATTGAGTATTGTTCGCCCGAATGGCTTAAAGGGAAACCTGCCAGTCTTTTTTTACATACATGGTGGTGGTTGGGTATTAGGGGACTTTCCTACACATCAGCATATGGTGAGGAATCTTGCTGTTCTTTCAGGTTGCGCCGGCGTTTTTGTCGACTATGAGCGTACACCAGATGCTGCTTACCCAACGCAGATCGACCAGATCTATGCGGCTACTAAATGGGTTGCGGCACGGGGTGGCGAGATAAATGTGGACGGGCAAAAGCTGGCAGTGGTTGGTAATAGCGTGGGAGGTAACATGACCGCTGTTACAGCGATCAAGGCTAAGGAAAATAACGGAACTCATATAAGTTTGCAGATTATGATGTGGCCGATCCTCGACCATAATTTCGAAACTGAATCTTACCGCGCATTTGGCGACCAGCGATTCCTTACAACGCCATTAATGAAATGGATGTATAACATGTATATAGCTGATGAGAGCAAAAGAGATGACATTCATGCCTCTCCAGTAAAGGCAACAAGTGAACAACGGTCTTCCACCAACGCTGATTCAAGTAGCTGAGAATGATGTTTTGCGCGATGATGGTGAAACTTACGGCCGTCTATTAGAACAAGCAAGGCTGCCGGTTACCACGGTTCGCTATAATGGCGTTATACACGATTGGGGCCTGCTTAACCGGATTGGCCGATCTGCCGCAGACCAAATCTCTGTTCATCCAAGCTGCCGCTGAAATGCGGAAATATCTAAAGTAATTAAATGGAAATTCATCATTACAACAAGTTGATTTGGATAAAAGATGAAAACATTATCCTTAATTGCCCGCATATTGTTGGGCCTGATATATTTCATATTCGGATTTAATTTCTTTCTCAATTTTATTCCCATGAAACATCCGCCAATGGGGAAAGAAGGTGATGCCTCTTTACAAGGGCTGATCGGCTCCGGCTACTTCTTTCAGTTTTTAAAGACTGTAGAAATATTAGGGAGACTCTTTTTACTGATCAATCGCTACACCACTTTCTTTTTGCTAATGCTCTTACCGGTGACAGTAAACATCTTTTTATTTCACACAATTCTGGCTCCTTCCGGAGTGCCCATAGCCGTTGGCATGCTGATATTAAATGTTTTCTTATGTATTTCATATTTTAAATATTACGCCAGCGTTTTCACCGCAAGACCTGAGATCCTTGGTCCGGACAAGACTTAAGGAAATGGATCGTTTTTGGTAGTTAAGTTTGATTGCTCGCTAATGCGTTTGCAATGTTTTATTTTAACTACTGAAATGTGTTTATTCGGTTTCTTTAGATAAAAAAACAGGGATAAGTTTCTTGATAGCATAGCATTCAATTTTTTAATTAATAAAATTATGAGTGCATCACGTAAAAATCAAGATGTAAATTGAGTAAACGGGTTGTAGTACACTGCTTTATGAGCCTTTAGGTGAGCAATTATTTTGCCGATATATATTGCTCACCTAATTTTTGTGAAAAACTGAATATTTTGATACAATCGCGGCAAAGAAAAAGCCCGTAAATGGTTAATTTACAGGCTTTTGATTGCTTTTGATTATCTTACTTGTAGAGAGGAAGAGATTCGAACTTATGCTAAAACTAAGTTCAATATAAAATACTTATGTTCTGTATATCAGTACTTTAATAAATTTATATACAAGCAAAGTTACATAAACATAAATAGAATTAACCGAAAAAAGAGTGTATATTTGAGTGTAATTTAAATTTGCACTCACAATGAGCAACCAAGTTTTTGAAATCAAAAGAAACGTCTATTTCTTTATGGAGCAGCGCAAAGGTGCAGATGGTGAAATTATCGAGACGAACGTCCCAATACGGATGTCTGTTTCCTTTGGCAAAAAAAGGATAATTTTCTTTGCAGGATCACGCATTGATGCAATAAAATGGGAAGGTTACATCCCGACGAAAATAAGGAAAACGACAGACAAGAAACCAAGCGAATTGAAGCAGCGTGTTAAAAATAACACGACACACGCCAAAGGGCAAACCGCCAAAGATATTAACGACAAGCTTTCAAAGCTTGAAAGCGGGATGCATACCTTTTTTAAAACCTGGGAAGTACGTGAAGCGTACCCGGAGCCATCCGATGTCAAAGCTGAATTTTCGCGCCTTATTAATAACCGAGCGGTAAAAGTAGATACTTTCTTTGGTGCGTTTGATGATTTTGTAAAAACAGTAGGCCGGGAAAATGATTGGGGACTTGAAACATTTACAAAATTTACATCGCTTAAAAATCACCTGTTAGGATTTGATAAGGCCTTAACCTTTGAGAAGTTTAATGCTAATCGGATGCTCGACTATATCAATTTCTTAAAGGTTAAGCAGGGGAATAGAAACACGACAATTGCCAAAAATATTGACTTTGTTAAATGGTTTTTGAAGTGGGCCGCAAAGAACGAACACCCCGTTAGTAAATCAGCACTTGATTATAAGTTGAAATTGAAGGGTACGGACGGGTCGCTTAAAAAAGTAGTGTTTCTAACCATTGAAGAATTGAAGCATCTTAACGCCTTAAATATCCCAGACACAAAGGGTTATTTGCAACGAGTACGGGACGTATTTGTTTTTTGCTGTTTTACTGGATTGCGGTACTCAGATGCGTACGCTTTAAAGCGTACAGATGTAAAGGATGGCTACATAACATTTGTCACTCAGAAAACATCCAGCCTTTTAAAAGTTGAGCTTAATAAATATTCCAAAGCGATACTGGATAAATACGAAGATGTTCCTTTCGAAAAGAATAAAGCTTTGCCAGTTATAACAAATCAGAAAATGAACGAATATCTTAAAGAGCTGGGAGAATTGGCCGGTTTTTCTTCATCGGAAACAATCGTTTATTTTCGAGGTAATGAACGCGTTGAGGAAACTCACCCAAAACATGCTCTTTTATCAACTCATTGCGCCCGGAAGACATTTGTTACTAATCTTATTTATATGGGCGTGTCAGACCACGTAATTAGGCAATGGACGGGCCACAGAGATTCAAAGAGCTTTGATGTATACCACAAGATGGTTGATGAGATAAAAGAACGTGAAATGTCAAAATTCGATAATATATGACTACGCGACCATTGCCAGGCAGTTACCTCCACTTTCTTTCATCTTTCCGGTTTTTAGGGGATCGTACTATTATTAATCCTCAATTTGTGAAAAATGAAGTATTCAGGAAAATTGGGATAGAGGAGTTTGAGTCAACTTATGAAGCGACTTCACGTATAATGTTATTGCAACCTGGTACTAAATTTATGGGTTGCGTCCTCGAGCTTCAGGCGGTTTTATATCAGTTACCAGATGAAGCCCGGAGGGTTACGTATGTGAAATCGATTATTAGAGATTTAGCATCAAAAACCTTAAAATATTTCAATTATCAATACGATTCCGAGAGCTATCGCACAATTGAAAATGAAATTGCACCAACTGAATACCAGAACAAAGGCGGTAAAGAAGCTACTGAGATTATTAATAAGTATACCAAGGGAGAAGAATTGAGTACGAAATATGAATCTTACGTGGTTTTGTGCTTAAACCTAAGGCAACAATTTTTGTGGCAACTTGACGCACTATGTCTTGAATTTGAAATTGATTTAGAATCAATTCAGAAAGAAATTAGGATTCAAATACAAAAAAGAGATTGGTCAGTACTTTCATACTATGGACATGATAAGCCGATGATGAAGAAGGTACCAGGAGCGCAAACTAAACTCGAATCGTATTTTAGAACAAATGCCAAAGAGCTAATTGCGTTTGTGAAGGAGCAATATGAAAGCGAACACTTGAATAAACCTGCAAAGAGCACTCCCTTAATTCTCGCATTAAATCCATATCTAACATTCGATTTGTTCCAAAAGGGTGATAAGATAAAGTTCATTAGTGCACTTTCTAAAGAAATTGCACCTAACCAAAGTAATCCCTTTGGCACTGTCCAAGGGATTGGTAAAGTTATAGATGATATGAATACCGGAAAAACAGATATCAGGGTTGAACAGTTTTTGATAAAAATTAAAAGTTATTTGCCTGGTATTTAATACATTAATAAGTAGTTTATTTTAAAGTTTCAACAACGAAAATTTGCGCAAAAAACGAAAATAATCTAAGTATCACTTTTGTATCGAACAAAACGAAACAAATATGATACATTCAATAACTTCTGAAACACCAATTTTTCAATTGTCCGTAGGTCAATTCATTGACCTGATGGCGAAGAAAGACCAATCAACCATTTCCGCTCCGACCGCGAAAGAAAAGCGATACGTATACGGATTAGCGGGATTATGTAAAATCCTTGGTTGTTCCCATCCTACAGCCCAGCGTATAAAAGACTCAGGAAGAATTCCCTTCACTCAGGTGGGACGCAAGCTCATTTTCGATGCTGATGCGGTCTTAGCCGCATTGAATCACCCCGCACCGTTGAAGCCTCACCGTTATGCTAAATCTGGCCTATAAAACTACATAATGAAAATTCCGAACTCGACGAAAGCCCGGAATTTTGACATGCTTTTAATCGAATAGAAATGAATGCTGCAAAAGTACAGACGCATAAAGAACTATCCAACTTACCGCCGAAAAGTATAAGGATTCGAGCACCAAATTGGAATTCCGATATTGAAAAGTTAATCCCGAAAATAAATGAATTAGACAAATGTAGAATTAAACTTTCGGAGCAGTTAGTACCGCCCAAGGTAGCAATATTCATGGCAAGAGGCGACCACCTTGTACCTATAAGTTCACTCGGAAACCTCACAACTATTATAGGGAAACCAAAATCAAGAAAATCTTTCCTTATAACTATGTTAGTCGCGGCGGCTTTAAAACCCGGAGGTGTTGGACCATTTAGGGGAGCCTTGCCAGAAGGAAAGAAACGAGTAGCAGTTTTTGACACGGAGCAAGGCCGTTACCATGTTCAAAAAATGGCAAAAAGGATTTGTGGATTGACAGGTGATCCAGACCCGAAGTATTTGGAAGTTTATTCGTTGAGGAAATATAGCCCGAAGGAAAGAGTCGCAATCATTCGGGATTACATATATAATACCGACGACCTAGGGTTAATTGTCATTGACGGGATCAGAGATTTAATGCGTGATGTGAATGACCCAGGCGAATCAATGGATTTAGTTTCTTTACTATTGAAGTGGTCTGATGAACGGCAAATTCACATTCTTAATGTTTTACACCAAAACAAGGGCGACGGCAATGCCAGAGGCCACTTAGGAGGTGAAATGGTCAATCGGTCTGAGTTTACCCTTTCAGTTGCAATTGACACCCGCAACCCGGATTACTCAATTACAAAAACTGAATTTGGCAGAGAGATACATCCAGATCCAATTACATTCACCATTGATGAAAGTGGGTTGCCGGTCGTCGTTTCTGATTTTCATGTAATGTCTGATACAAAGGCTAAAAAGCCGGAAGATGTAGAAACAGATGAGCACTTAGATATTTTGGCTGAAGTTTTTGGGAAAATCGAAAAACCGAAATACAAACAACTTTGTGATCTCCTCGAATCAGAATTTCGGCAACGTGGATTCACCTTTGGGAAAACAAAAATATCAGCTCTTCCAAAATGGTACCAAGAACAAGATTGGATCAAGTTGGAAGGTACACCCGGAACACGCCATAGTTACTACAACTATAATAATCTACTAGCGTAACCTTACTACTTCACTACTCCCCCCTATTATATAGGGGGGGAGTTATAGTAGTAGTAATGTAGAGTTACCAAAATAGGATGAAGTAGTAAAGCAGTGCTGTAAAGTAGTAAAACCATAACAGTAAACTAAAAATGAAATCACCCCTTGATACCATAGTCACATTGTTTAATAAAGTCACAGATAAAAATCCTGTTGATAAATGTTTATTAGAGATTATTGAAGGATTTAAAAATACATCTGCGATTAAAAAGGTCAGAAGCGAAGGTGCAGAAAAGGCAAAAGTATTACCAGCTTTTACCGTATCGTGCAATTTAGGGCCGGATGGGAAACCGGTAGACTTAACAGGCATAATTTGCTTGGATTTCGACCTCAAACAGAACGGTCATATTGCGAATTGGCTGTACGTCAAAGAAGTTTTGATTTCGGCACCGTTTGCAGCCTTTGTGAGTTTATCTGCATCGGGAAATGGATACTTTATGTTTGTCCCAGTATTACACCCTGAAAGGCATAGCGAATACTTTCGAGCTTTAAGCCAATTGTTCGCTAACATAGGAATTGTGATTGACCCGTCAGGAAAAGACATTACCCGGCGAAGATTTGCGTCATTCGATCCAGATCCGTACATAAACCACAACGCTGAAACTTTTAAAGTAACACTTGAACCGGAAAAGCGAATAAGTGTCATGAAGCCAGCGCATGACCTGGAACAATCAATACTTTGGGTTGAGACAGCTATACAGCAAATTGAACTCAGAGAAATTGATTTAACGCCCACTTACGAAAAATGGCTTAATGTCGGATTTGCCTTTGCAGCGGAATTTGATGAAGAGGGGCGCAAATACTTTCACCAGATAAGCCAGTTTCATCCTAATTACTCATTCGAGCAATGCGATGAACAATATGACAGGTGTGTAAGTCGTGACCATCGCAATGGCATAACGATAGCTACCTTTTATGATTTGTGCAGTAAGAATGAAATTAATATTAAGAGCTTAATAGATTTCAATCACCTTTTAACAAACTAAGTAGGAAGAACATGGAAAAACAAAATACACATTCACCTGACAGAACAGAAATAGCATTGCGTATGCTTCAAATAATTGTTTTGGCATCGAATCCTAGGCAGCCAGCAGTTTCAATGCTTATGCTTCAACAATCAATTCGAACCGCTGACAAATTCATAGAACTATTACAAACTAAAAAATCAAATGAAATACTCTAAAACTATCGTCAATAGAATTTGCCAGTTGATTGAATCAGACAGCTACACTATAACGGAAATCTGCAAGATAGTTGGAATTTCAAAAAGTACCTATCATGAGTGGGCTAAGAAATCGGACTTTTCGGATCTATTAGCCTCAAAAAGAAGTGACTTTGAGGATTTGCTTGTGGTTGAGGCAAAACGTAGCCTGATGAAGAAAATTAGAGGCTACACAGCCACGGAAATTAAAACGGTGACGGTGCCCTCAAAAGTTGATGGCGAACCCGTCATGGTCAAAGAAAAGATCCTAACGGAGAAACAGGTTGCGCCGGACACCGTTGCCCTCATATTTCTATTAACCAATAAGGCTCCAGAAGAGTACAAGCACCGCCAAACTGTGGAAGCAAAGATTGAGAACCGTATCGGTCAGTTAAGCGACTCCCAAATAAATAAAGTGATTGATCAAGTATTAAATAGTAATTCAGATGGAAATTAAAAATGAAGCATTCAGGGATTTAAAACCCGGCTCACCCGAACATCGGGCGGTTGTAGTAGAGGCACTGCGAAACAATAATGTGGATCACCTGAAAGCACTAAGAGGACGTTCAGGAAAAACGATCAGGATTGTTACAAACTGGTTTTTTTATAACCTGATTACTAAAGATAATATCAGGCCGGACGTAGTAATAATCTTTGCGCCGGAAACGCGGGAACAAATGGAAACTTTTTTAAACAAATAATAAATATGGAAATCGAAGATCAAGCAAGCATCGATGATAATGAAATCGATAAAATTATTCAATTAAGCCATGCAACGGGCAATACAAAGCCAGCATCGGCATTACCACCTTTGACTGAGACAGAAAAGGAGATGGACAGAGTTATTAAATTTAGTATTGGAAATTAACATTTAAACTAGAATAAATATGGAAACGAAAAAATTAATAAAGGAAGATAAAAACCTCTTAAATGCCATTTCTGGCGATCTGGGACAGTTTAGGCCCTTACTGACAGAAATGCGTACCGCATTCGAAACTTTAAACCTTGGAGCTTTTTCAGCAGAAATATTTGAAGTTATTAAGCTTAACCCTCGTGATATAATCCAACGCTCCGATGCAGCAACTGAAGCAGAGCTGAATCAATCGGGTATTAAAAATGCTGCATTACGTAAAATTGCCTCAGAATCAGCAGAAAACGATTTGGAACGTTTCAAAAAAGCGGTGTCTCAATTAAAATCATTTACGCCCAAAACTTATTCCAGAGAAGTCGGTTTAAGCCTTGAGTTTATTAATTTTGACGAGGAAGATTTCAAAGCAGACAGGGAGGCTATTGCTGAAAAATATGCTCGGTACTATCTTGAGCCGGGTAAAGCAACTGACCTATGGCTCGAACTTGAAACTATTGCTACTGGTTACAACTCAATATTTGAAAAGCTTAAAAAAATCGGGGGGAATTACCAAAATACTTTCGCAATTCTTGATTATTTTTATGTTCGGGATGAAAAAGGCAAATTGATACCGAATATAGAAACTGTTTCCGGTATTGCGTACCAGCTTAATAAGAAGAAAGCAACCGCGTAATAATTTTCTTGAAATTAAAGAAGTCTAATTCATCGCTGCGATGAATTAGACTTTTGTTTATTCTTAGGTTTGATAAAAAAACTGTACGGTAAATCTTTATTATTACTGCTTCAAATATGTATGATAGGCAACTCCTTTGGGGTTTCTTACAAGAGTCCCTGAATTTTCAAGGTTAAAATTTGATACTATCTCTTTCTTTGTCGATTTGTCAACAGACTTTAAAGAAACAGCTTTATCAGTTATTGCATAAATTCCTTCACTATCATAGGATCGTATTTGACCGTTCCGGGTAGAATAAATTTCAAAGTTCGTATTATCCTTGAAATTTATAACCTGATAGCATACTCCGCCGTAAATAGCTTCTGCAACTATATCAGCAGTTTGCCACTTAGATTCAAAAAAAATGTTATTTACAACTTTGGGTTCAGGGTCACTTTTTGAGCAAGATAATGAAACGAACAGAATAACGGCAAAAAATAGGTAGGTAAAATTCTTCATGTTAGAGGATTGATTTTATTAAGTACCGTGAATACGGATTGTATAAAGATAGCAGTTCAAGGTGTGGTCCGAAGGATTAAATATAAATGATTAGCGCATTGTCCATTCTTCCAGGCTCTTTTTATATGTGTAAAAGATTCGTTATCAAATAATTATAGGTCTATCGCACTTTGAAGCATTATTCTAAGTATGTGAATATTATTATTTAACGGTTGTAAAATACGTGTCGATTTAACTATTATTGACCGAACCTTTAATAATACTTAAATGCCTGATCCGATTAAGTGCCCGAAATGTTCTTCAACACAAATATCCTCACAGCAAAAAGGCTACAGTACTGGAAAAGCAGCCGCCGGAGTTATTTTAACCGGTGGGGTTGGTTTGCTGGCTGGGCTACATGGGAGTAGTGATATAAATGTTTTTTGTCTTAATTGTGGTAATAAATGGAATCCAAAAACTTATTTTCAACAGAAAGAAAGAGAAAGAACTCAGGCAGCAGCGGTATACAAAGAAAAATGGAAGAATAACTTTTATAGGTTGTATGAATCGGGAAATATGGATGAAGCTACTGAAATATTGAAAATACAGCGTGGTGCCATGCTTAATGAAATTGGGGTAGATAAAATCTATTCGAAACTTAAATCAGAGGACAATTTTGGATTGGTTTTAAAAATTATTCTGTTTAGTTTGATGGCAGCGATGATTATTTGGTTTCTATCCTGCATAGATTAAATCAAAAAAGAAAACCCCGAACACTTATGTTCAGGGCTTTTCTGAGTGTAAAAACGAGTGCAAATTATGCAACTATCTGATTGTCAATACATTTTGTAGAGAGGAAGAGATTCGAACTCTCGATACAGTCACCCGCATACACACTTTCCAGGCGTGCTCCTTCAACCACTCGGACACCTCTCTTTGTTTTAATCAGGGTGCAAAGTTAGCTTTTCTAATCTAATAAACAAATGAAATTAGCTAATGACAATTATTGTCAAGCCGTTTATTTCCGGGTCATTTGGCAGTTTGCTGATAATTAAAAAGTTATCTGATTTAAGAGGTAGCATTCATTAATAAATAAATGAATAGGCAAGAATCAATCTGCAAAACGTTCTTATGCTATCTTGTCCGGTTCAAAATATTAAAAATTTAGCAGGTATTTAAGGGGAAGGCAAAGGGGTAACTTCAATTACACAAATTATATCTTCCGTTTATAGGCGAAAATCATCTTTTCCATTTCATTATTTTTATTCTTCTCTTCCAGAATTACTTCCAGATTTTCGTTTGTCAGCTGATAAATGAGTCTTAGGGATTTGTCTTTAGCTTCAAAAACTGCCTTATTTTTAGAAATTGAAACGAGAGGATATTCCAATGGAGAATTTTTATCTTCCCAACCAATACTACCCGGATTGAAATGACGTAATTTCATGATGGGAATATCGTCAATCTGTTCAATGACAACAAATTCGTAAAAAACAACCTTTCCATCCTTCACACACCGGTAACTGGATATAAGCGAATTGCCCATAGGCGGCCCCCAGAATTCCTCCATATCTCCCCATTCATGCTTCATCACCCATGTACCCGACATAAAGGCCAGGTCGTTGATAGAGGCTTTGAATTCCTGAGCATAGGTATTAAATGATAGTAATAGCAGTACCAGTAGTTTTGTTTTCATAAATACGGATCAATTATTTTTCATCGGGAGCGGCCTGGGCCATTTCCCGAATGGATGCCCATCCTATGGGACTGCCTTTGTATCGAATATAAATCACCATTGCCCGGCCTCGTGCAAATGAAATCGGGCCGCCATTTTTCGGTGTAACCTTAATCGTAAATATACCTTATTCAATCGCTGTGTCACCATTGAATAAGGTATTTTCTATATGGTTTCCTACAAATTCCATTTTGGTCGTTTTGAATGTTTCTTCAAGGCCTTTAAGCATCGGATCCCGGCCTTTATACAATTATTTCCACCAAAAGCCTTGATCACTTTTGGATGATGCAAAGAAGTGATGGCTGAGATATCGCCCCTGCCAAAAGCAGAACGTATTGCTTCGGTAGTTTTATCAATGTTTTTTGATCCTGTTTTAAATTATTTCGGTGACTGGACGTACTATTAATTTGAACTAAGATAAATGCAAAGCCTAACACCAGGATTTTCATAAGTTCATTTTAATTTTAGCAATCGTTGTAAATCAAATCATCAAAAATTGATTTATCTCAAACGACGATCACTTAACAAGAAATGAGAAAATACTTTGACCATTGCCGTGATTGAATTGACGAACTGCAATGTTGAAGGATTATTTAATTCCCAGGTAAACGAAAAGAGCCCACAAGCTTTTGAAAGTATGCAGGCTCTCCGCCGGGTATTGTTATCGCTTTATTTTTCTAAAACTACCTTGGTACTTGACTTCCCAACTTTGAGTATGTAGGTTCCGCTGGACATTTCATCTGTCTTGAAAGTATGCAAGCCGGAGCCCTCTTTTTCTATTAATTTTTGTCCTTGTAAATTATAAAGAGCCGCAGGACTATTAATATCAGAACTTTCCAAAATAAAATCACCTTTGGCAGGATTTGGATAAACTTTTAAAGTATTCATTTCCCAATCGACATAGATCATTCTGGAATAAGCCGAAGTGCCGTCATAATCAATTTGTTTCAATCTGTAATAGTTGTCAGGGAGCGGATTAACATCGGTAAATTGGTAATTGTTGCTGGATTTAGAATTGCCCTTTCCATCCAGGGTTGCTATCGATATAAAACTTTTTGCATCACTGCTTCTTTCTATCTCAAATCCGGAATTATTTGTTTCAGATGTTGTTGACCAAAAGATGAGATTTCCCTTTTCTGTTTTTTTAGCTGAAAAGTTTACCAGAGTCACAGGAAGAGGTGTATTCGAAAAGTTATATATATCGCTCAGCAGACCTAATGATGATGCAACGGTATTGTTAACCTGAACACGATATGCCCCATCATCCGTTACGGTAAACGTACTATCTCCTGTTTTATATAGTAGCACCTGTCCGTTTCTGAACCAGAAATATTGATTTTTTGATAGTGTTCCACCCGCTGTGACTGACAAAGTTTTACCATTTCGGTTTATCTTTAATTGCGTTTTTTGCGGGGCATAACCATCCAGTTTGGGAGCATTGGACTCTATTCCGTTGAATGTGAAATAATTATTGTCAATATAAATTGTTCCACTGTCCGGGATATTGGAAAAGTCAGGCACTGTACCACTTAACTGGTTATCATTTAGATACAAAGATGTCAGTTTTGGGAGTTTGGTAATAGATGAAGGAATATTTCCCGCCAAACTATTTTGAAACAAGTATAAACTTTCAAGCGCCGTCAACTTACCAAGATCATAGGGGATTTCTCCTGCTAACTGATTGTTCCCCAGGTTCAAAATAGTCAGTTTTGTCAGGTTTCCAAGTTCAGAAGGAATTGTTCCACTCAACTGATTGCCATAAAAATATAGTTCCTGAAGGTTTGCCAGGTTTCCAAGGGTTGATGGAATGCTTCCTTTGAGTCTGTTACCGGAAAACCACAAATGGACTAATGTTTTAAGGTTACCGATTTCGGCAGGGATAAGGCCGCCAAGCAAGTTATTTGTTAGAAATAAATTTTCAATACTCGCAAGATTCGCAAATGATGCGGGTATAGAACCTGTAAATATATTATCACTAAGATTTATCTCACGAAGAGTATTCATATAACCCAATGAATCAGGCAAATCTCCTGTTAACCTGTTACCTCGCAGTTCTAAATATTGCAGTTGTTTTAGATTTCCTATGGCATTGGAAAGACTTCCTGTTAATTGGTTACTGGTCAAGTCAAGCGTTTGCAATGAAGGCATGTTATACAAGGAGACCGGAATAGAACCACTCAACTGATTATTTGATAGAGAAAGGCGCCTGACATTTGCCCAATAAGCGAATTTCGGGGGGATATTACCGGTAAGCTGATTGGCACTCAACTCAATAATCTCTAATTTTGAAAGAGTACTTAACTCTGACGGAATTGTTCCTGACAATTTATTTACTGACAGACCGAGATATTTAAGTTCAGTAAATTCTCCATTTTCTATCGGTATCGTTCCTGACAAATTATTGTTTGTCAGATTAATTTCTGTGACTCTGCCTCCTTCACAGGTTATTCCCCACCAGCCGCACGGACTTCCCGGAGTGTTCCAATTTGTACTGTTAGTCCACTGAGGCCCGTTGGTTGCGTTGTACAACTTAACAAGTGCAGTACGATCTGCTTCCAACGATTGAGCATTTACTTGAAAGTAAAATAAAGTAAGGGTAAGTAATAAAATTTTTTTCACTGAATGAACTGATATGAGGGGTTGGAAATTAAGTTAAAAACAACTTCAATGTTGCATGACAAACATAGTACAATTTGAATGTAACTTATAGGCGCAAATGTAACATTAGCAGTCTTTTTTTGATTGTGTGGTGATAAAAAAAGCCCGGACATATAAATCCGGGCTTCAGGTAAATTTTTATAAAGCTCAATTACTGTATATCATCAAACTTTCCCTGATTCAAGTCTCCTGTATCAAACCCCTTTTTGAACCAGTACATCCGTTGTTTGGAAGTTCCGTGCGTGAACGCATCAGGAACTACATAACCTTGGGATTCCTTTTGCAATTTGTCATCACCAATGGCGTTGGCAGCGGTTAGTGCAGCTTCCAAATCTCCCGGTTGCAAAATATTACTCATTTTCTCTGCGTGATTAGCCCATACACCTGCTAAAAAATCTGCCTGTAATTCCAGTTTTACGGATAGTTTGTTATAGTCTTCTTCGCTCAAACGCTGACGTTGTTGTTGAAGTTTATCAGTAATTCCCATCAGATTTTGAACATGATGGCCAACTTCATGTGCCACAACATAAGCTACTGCGAAATCGCCCGGAGCATTAAATTTATCCCTTAATTCATCGCAGAATTCAAGATCGATATATACTTGTTGATCGGCAGGGCAATAAAATGGGCCCATTGCAGAGGATGCACCTCCACAAGCACTTTGCGAAGAATTTTCAAAAATCTGCAAGGTTGGCAATTTATAGGTACTTCCGTTTTCTTTATAAATTTCCGTCCAGACATCTTCGGTACTCCCCAATATGGCTGATACCATATCGGCAGTTTTATCATCAGGACGCGGACCTTCCGGGCGCGTTTGAACCTGCTGTTCTGACGACTGGTTATTTTGGATCGTATTCAAAATCGCTGACGGATCCTGTCCCGTTAAAAGGCCGATCACTACAACGATAATAACGCCTATACCGCCAACCGCAACCTTACCTCCACCCGACATGCCCCGCCTGTCATCTACATTTCCACTTCTTCGTAAATCCTGCCAATTCATAATAGTATCGTTTAAGTCTTTTGATTGATCTGTTTAATAGGACATTTATTACATTCGAATAGTCTTGTTACGAATAACCTGTAAATAATATGCCACGGGATTACAATTAAGTATTTTCATAGATCATTGCCAAAATTTATTTCTGCCGGCGAATTTAGCCATTACAAAGATCAGGGGTAATTTATCCTCAAATGTTGCCAACTATTACCCTCCAAATTTCTGATAGGCCTGTATTACTGCTTCACCAATTTAATTTTTGAAATCACGCTAATACAAATCCGGATATTGATAAACTACTTTCACAGATTTCTGTTGGAACTATGAAATTTATTTTGATTTGTTGAATTTCAAAGGTCTGTTAATTATCTAAATACTAATATATTATCGATTTTGTGAATTTACGTTTTAGCTTATATTCTGTTTTTAGATTAAAGTACTGCTTTAACTATAAATTCCAGTTTAATAGCCTATTCTGCCTTTACTTGTACGAAAAGTAGAGGATAAATAATTTCAAAAAACATATTCATAACAATATAATGGCCTTTGGAATGAAAATTTCACGTATAGTCCCATATCAATTATTTATTAACATGCTGCTAATGAAAATAAATGAATTTTATGACAAGGCGTATCTTTGGATTCTGGACAAAGGGCCGTCATTTTTGCTGGGTATTATAATACTTATTGTTGGTTTCTGGCTGATCAAAACGTTATCCAAATATATGTCTGCCCACATGGTCAGGAAAGAGATTGATCCCTCACTAACTCCTTTTTTGTTAAGCCTTACCATTACCGTTTTAAGAGTATTGCTGATCATTGCAGGTATGCAGATCATTGGTATACAGATGACCGTTTTCGCTGCATTAATCGGAGCAGTTGGCGTGGCGGCAGGTCTGGCTTTGTCCGGAACACTGCAAAATTTCGCTAGTGGAGTATTAATATTGTTGTTAAAGCCATTTCATGTTGGAGATAATATCTTAGCTCAGGGGCAGGAGGGGACGGTTACGGCAATCAAAATATTTTATACGATCATTACCACCTTCGACAACCGGAAAGTGGTAGTTCCAAACAGTAAACTTTCCAACGAAGTTATTATCAACATAAGCGGTTCCGGAAGCAGAAGGCTGGATATCGAACTTAAATTCAGCAATGCTATTGATTTTAAGGAGGTCAAAAAAATTATTGGAGGCATCCTGAACAATGCTCAGAATGCCCTTAAATCTCCTGAAAGAAGAATTGGCGTTTCTTCGATCGAACCTGACGGTTATAAAGTGATGGTCAATGTCTGGATCAATGCTCACGGTTTTATTGATACCAAAATGGCGGTTCAGGAACAAATTATGGAAAGTCTGAAATCGTCGGGTCTAAAATTACCGGGTATGTGATTTGTATGAGTTTCGCGTCAAAAACTTGTTTGAAATCGGAGATTGAGCAACACTACCGGCCATCTCGGAAACCCATACATCCAACTAATAAAATTATATATTAGGTCACTGAGTGGGGTTATTTAACACTGTTAGATTTTTTTTCTACTTTAAATTGATTAAAAAAATAAAGTTATTGACATTTCTGGAGTTGGTAAGAAGAACCAGACCTGGATTAACCAGATCTGATTCTGAAACCTAGCTCTGGTTTTTAAATCCAAATAAAAGGATCACCCGATGCCAGATGTGTAATTTTCACGTCTGGCAATTTTGGTTGCAGCCACTCTGCAAACCATTCCATACCAGGTTCTTCACTTACGGCATGTCCTAAAACAATTAACGAGATTTTTTGACCAAAACTTCTCGCATCCCGAATGTATTCAGCCGTTTCCCATTCTGATAATTCCCCAACAATGAGCACATCCGGTTTTTCTTTTTCAGCTGTTGAAACTTGCATCGGTCCGCCCCAGGCTCCGGGCAGTAGCGCGATCCGTTCGCAATTTTGATCCAAATCGCCAATAATTCTTAGATGAGAAATAGCTAATGATTTTTTAAGATGTTCCACCAGTTTTTGCAAAGAAACCGGCGGAATTTTGAGCATAACTTCACCCGTTTTAAAGTATGGCAGCCAGTTGGCTTTTTTTGCCACACCGTAACTCACAGCATCCGGTTTCAGGGAATGGCAGTAATCATGAAAACGCCAGATTACCATTTTATGTTTCTCAAGCAATTCCTGCTTCTGTTTCAGAACTGCATTGTTTTTTACCCAATCCGATTTGTCGTTGTGATTATAAAATGACGGCTCATGCGTGATGATAAAATTTGCATTGCGTTTGACAGCTTCTTCAATGATCGAAATAGTGGGAAACATCGTGGAAATAATTCCTGTTACAACCTGATCCGCCTTTCCAATTTTGATGGTATCGACAGTATCTTTCAAAGGAGTAAGTCCGCCCTCTTTTAATACGAAATCCATTACTTCCTGGACCGTCCATTGCTTTTTTACAGACCAGTTATTTTCTTTTGAGAATGCAGGACTCAGGCTTAGCAAAGCCAAGCCAGCAGCAGATTTGATAGAATTTATAATGAATTTTCTTCGGTCTAAACCAGAAAGGTCGGACGATAGAACTTGGTTTTTCATGTGGTTTGACTGGAATAGTTTAAAAGTTAATCAAGGTATATCTAAATAATTTCGCAGCCAATACCAGAAAGTTGTTTGCTTTAATTATTATTTAAACGGTCCGCTTCATCTTTTGATCCGGACGAGGTACTACGTAGATTTTTACCGAGATTACCTCCAAAAGATTTAAAGTAGGTCAGTTTGAATATGGGAGAAACGCGCGATTCAGTATTAAAAGCCACATGATTTTTTATACAAAAAGCCTCAGTTGTCAGCGTTCCGTAGTAGTTGTTGATTTGCATGGTTCTTAAAATATCTGAAACTGAAAATTGCAGACTTCCTCCATTTCCTTTCAGCGTTTTCTTTATTCCTGAACTAAGCATCCCAAATCCTCTGGTTTTGATCGACCCGTTATAGGATGTTCCATTGTACCATCCGGAAATCTCCATCGTAAAATTTTGCGGCAGTTTAAAGGTCTGGCTAAAATTTGCAGAATATCCAAAATACGTTTTTTCTACCGGAACCAAAGTATAGCTCACTTTGAAATTTCTTATCCCACCAACAAAACCATAATTCATTGTCCACCAGTCCTTAATGTTAAATGGTAAACTGGCCTGGAAAGTAAAGTTATTTTGAAAATCCGGATTTTGGGGTGACACGTAAAGCAAATTTCCTTCCGGTTTTTGAGTAATCTGATAGCGGGCAATCGGATGGTCGTCATGACTAAAAAGTATAGCAAAAGCATAATTTCGGTAATTGTAGCCAATTTTTAGATTATCAGTAACGGTTGGTTTCAGTAAAGGATTTCCGGTATAAACTGCGGTCGGATCGCTGTATGAAACATAGGAAGCAAGATCCGTGTATGAAGGACGGCTGATTCTTTTGGAATAAGAAAGCTGCAATTCATTATTTTCATTAAATTTTTTGGAAAACGAAATGTTGGGGAACAGTTTTCCAAGTCTGCGATCGATCGTGTTTATATTTGTTTTCGGATCGTCCATATGTGTCTGAGAATATTCAAAACGGGCTCCGAAATTGAGATTTATACTTGGGTCAGGTAGTGTGCTGAAAGAAATATAACCTGCGCTAATGCTTTCTTTCATCTGGATCTGGTTCCAGGTTTCAGAACGGTTTACCCATTTTCCATCGATAAGACTTTCAATTCCCGACAAACTTTTCCCTTCCGAATAAGTCTGTTTTATCCCGGTTTCCATTTTCATTTTTTTTGAAATCTGTTTGGAATAATCTGATTTCAAAACGCCAACTTGTATGGCAGTCCTGGCAAATCCCTGTTGAATTGGGGCAAATAAACTGTCATTAGTCCCTCCCTGCATACCGTCAGCATTTAGAAAAGAACTCTTGATCTGTGAGGGATTATTATTTTTGAAACGCAGGTAGTTGAGATCAAAATTCAGTTTTTCACCTGACTTTATTTCCTTTTCGAGATAAAGAGAAGAAACTAAATTTTTCCAGTGATTATTTCCGCTTATTTGGCCGTCAAATGTGAGAAGTGAATCGGGCAAAACATTATATCTGGCATGCGTTTCTGATACGGAAGATGAGTTGCTGGCATTGTAAATTACGTTTCCACCAATAGTCACCCTGGAATTAATTTTATAGTCGAGCCCGGCAGTTGAGTTATGATTATTCTGGGCGGTTCTGGTTGTATCATAAACAGTTACGGCAAGTTTTCCGCCCAGAACAGGCATATTCTGAGAACTATTGATGAACATATAACTGTATGTCCGGTCATGAGAAAAAGAGTAGGAGCCGTAGCTTCTGATTTTCTCCGTGTTTTTACTCAGGTTAAAACCAGCCATTCCTTTTTCACGATAGCCGTATCCGCCTGTAAGTGAAACCGAGCCGCTCATGCCCCGATCCCTGTTTTTCTTCATCACAATATTAATTAATCCACCATTCCCGTCGGCGTCATAGCGGGAGGGAGGGGAAGTCAGTAGCTCAATTTTTTCAATATCATTCGCACTGGTTCCATTCAGCAATTCCACTACTTGCGACAATGCCATGCGCATCAGTTTTCCATTGATCATGACCATAACTCCGTCTTTCCCATTTAAAGAAATGCTGTTGTTTCGATGATCAATCACTACGCCTGGTGAGCGTTCTAAAACGGCTAAGGCGGAACTTCCTTTCGTGAGAATACTATTTTCAACATTAACTACTATGCCTTCAATTTTCTGTTCGAATAAAGGTTTCTCAGCCTTAATCACAACTTCAGCCAATTGCCTGGTATCTTCAATAATCTTTCTCGTACCTAAATTAAAAGAAATTCCGGTGCTGGGAATTTCGAAAAGTTGTGATGTCCAGTTTTGAAATCCTACGGCAGTAAAACGAATAACGTACTTACCGGCCGGAATATCTCCAATTTGGAAATCACCTGTTTCACTGGTTAGTGACCCTTTGATTAGTGAACTATCGACAGGATTCAAAAGAATTACATTTGCGAAAGGGATTGGCTGGTCTTTTTTCGTGACAAACTTTCCGGAGATCTGACCAAATGTTTGCTGTACCAATCCGAAGAGGATCAGGTTTAAAAGCAGTAATTTCATGGTATGAATTGTTTTATGAAATGCTGTCAATCAGTACATTAGAAAAATCATGAAGCTGACAACGATCACAAAAAAATCAGGAACCTGGTTGAAGAAGAAATTGGATTGACGTTTGCAGGAAGCTATTTGACCAAATACACAAAATGGGTCAATCTTGTCTTAATTTTTAAAAAATCACAGATAAAAACCGTTTACATTTCCAGAAACGCATTTTGTCAATCAATAGCCGCATTTCATATTTTTGATAAAGAAAAGCGCTTGAAAATCATTACTTTCGAAACTGAAATTTGTGATTAATATTGAACAAGTTAACAGAATTCAATATCACAAACCGCTATCCGAATCCAGACTGAAAAATGATAACTGAAAGTACATCAAACCAACACTGGTTTTTTAAATATAAACTTTACCATATTCCATTCTGGTGTGCATATCAGTATTTGTGGTGGGTCATTGCTATCGGAAACCCTTTCAAGGCGGCTGACAATATTCTTTTTACAGCGATGTCTGTAAAATTTCTGTTTTATGTTGTTTTTCAGGTCCTGGCTGTTTGCTTCAATCTATATTATCTGATCCCGAAATTTCTTGAAAAAAGCAGGTTTACTGAATATGTGATTTATCTGCTTTTGACAATTATGGCGGCTTCCTTACTCATTGTTCCGGGTTACTATCTGGCTGCTTTTTTTGCCGGAAAATCGCTCAATGAAATGTATGGGCCCAATGGAAGTTGTTTATATTTTTTGTCCACAACATCCTTGCCTTCAACCTTGGCGAGCATGACCCTGGCGATGAGTATCAAGCTTACTAAAAACTGGATCCAAACGGAAAATCGCCAGCGGGAACTGGAAAAGGAAAAACTGGAAACGGAACTGAAATTTTTAAAAAATCAGTTTAACCCTCATTTTCTTTTCAATACAATCAATTCCATCTTTTTCCTGATTCATAAAAACCCGGATATGGCCTCGGATGCCTTGGCAAGGTTTTCCGAACTTTTAAGATATCAGCTCTACGAGTGCAACGATATCCAGATTCCGCTAAGCAGGGAAATTGATTACATGAAAAATTTTATTGAACTTGAAAAACTACGGCAGAACGATAACATAGAAATTGGTTGCAGAATGAATGCGATCGATTCCGGGAATTTGGGTATTGCCCCGTTCGTTTTAATGATTTTTGTTGAAAATGCTTTTAAACATGTATCCAGGAATAGCGGAAAAACGAACTACATCAGTATAAATTTGGAGCTGAATAATACGCATCTGAATTTTTCAGTTTTTAACAGTACTTCGCCTAAATTGACCAGCGACTTGATTCAATATGGAGGAATTGGACTAAAAAATGTAAAGCGAAGACTTGATTTGATATATTCCGGACAGTACGCGCTTGATATACAAAACAATGATTCAGATTTTGAGGTAAAACTTTCCTTGAATCTTTCCGAACTTGTGATTCCTAAATTTGAAGAAATTGCTGCCTGATCCTCAAACTGCCCTATTATGTTGAATTGTGTGATTGTTGATGATGAACCGCTGGCAAGGGAAGGTATCGCCAATTATGTACGGGAAATTGATTTCCTGCATCTGACAGGCACCTGTGAAAATCCGGTTGAACTTATAAAAATGCTGGATGAAAATCCTGTTGATTTGATTTTTCTGGATATCCAGATGCCGAAAATGAGTGGAATTGATTTTTTGAAAATTATTAAAAATCCTCCGCTTGTCGTGATTACAACCGCTTTCCCAAGTTTTGCACTGGAAAGTTTTCAGTTGGATGTTCTGGATTATCTTCTGAAACCAATCACTTTTGAGCGGTTTTTCAAAGCAGCTTCAAAAGCCAAAGAGTATCATCAGTTGATAAACAGAGATATTACTAACGGAAATTCTCCGGAAGCAGCAGCGGATTATTTCTTTGTCAAATGCGGAAATAAATATGAAAAGATCATCCTGGCCGATATTCTTTTTATTGAAGGAATGCAGAATTATGTCACAATTTATACTGACAAAGGAAAATTTGTAACCTTACTTTATATGAAAAACCTTGAACAGAATCTGGATAGCCGCTTTTTTATCCGTGTTCATAAATCTTACATCGTTTCGGTGAACAGGGTGGAAGGTATTGAAGGAAATGAAATTTTTATTCAGTCGCACCGGATTCCTGTAAGCCGAAATCACCGTGAACAGGTTTTGAAGCAGATTGTGAGCAAAAATTTGTGGGTTAAATAAATATTCTACTTCAACTCAACTTTCACAAATTCGTAGTTGTTTTTAATATTCTGATTTAAAAAAGTCCCTTTGGAGTCTGAAGCTTTCATCGCTTCATAGACTTCCAAAAGGACTTTTTTATAGTCATAAACCATCCCGGAAACATAAATAACTCTTAATATTTCCGTTTCATCAACATATATCATTTTTGCAACAACGGATGACGGCATTTCTGACAAACGATTTATTTAAAACTTTCCAGTTTATTCTTCAAATCTGCAACAAGGTTTGAGCTTGTATGAGACGAAGTTAAAATAGTATTTGCATCCGACGAGTCATCATAAAACTCGTTGTTCGCTTTTTCATCAACAGATAAAGCGGCCCCATTCAGCGTGATACCCGCAAAAAGTCCTTTACTGCGTGAATAGGAGTACACTTCTGCCTCTAACTTGTAATCTGTTTGGGCCGACGAACTTCTTCCAACAGGTCCTGCCGCTACTGATAAATCACCGCCCAATGTAAAACTGCCTTTTCCAATTTCTGTAAGCGTTTTACTGCTTTTAAAAACCAGAATTAAATCGGTAGCCTGCACACCAATTTGTGCGCCAACACTGCCACCCGTAATGGTTACGAAAATAGGGTCGCTCCATTGCCCGTTTGTTCCTTTTATCATCGCAATACCTTTGCCATGTTTTGCTCCAACCAACAATCCGGCGTTAATCATTTTAGGTACAATGATAATTCCTTGCGAGAGTGTCATCAATTGTGCCGGTATGTTTTCTTTCATCTGGCTGAAATCATTTAAAACAGATGTAGCTGCTTTTATTTTATCATCTTCTTTATCCTGTGCAAAAGCAGGGGTGAAGGATGCAATATTGACAAGCATGGCAACCTGGAATATCTGAGAACTTAATTTCTTAATAAGCATGGTAAGTTTGGTCATATTTTAAACGAGTGGAAATACTTTCGCATTTGTATAAATGCTTAAACTATCGTGCCTGAGGTGTTTTTGGTTTTTTGGAATGAATTTTGGTTGTGATGATTTCGGAAAATATGGCTGGGAAAATTATCGATCCCCCAGGTTGAAACCTGGGGCTACCATGTCGGTCATGCCTACGGCATTTTGTTTTTGGTTGTGATTAGTTAAAATGGGTGTCGCATACACGAAAAAAAGCCCTGCAACGGTTAGCAGGACTTTTAGTATTTTGAACATTCAATGTGGTTGCAAACTTATTTTGGCTGTCCTTCTTTGACTTGATTTGTAAAATCCGGTGAAGGTTTGAAAAATGGAATGAAGCTTGCAGGCACCATTACCGAAGATTTCAATGAAATGTTTCTGGCGATTTTCGCCGCTCTTTTTTTGACAATAAAACTACCGAAACCGCGGATGTAAATATTTTCACCTTCACTCATCGAGTCTTTAACCGTTAAGAAAAAGGCTTCAAGGATTTGTTCAGTTTCCTCTTTTTGTATTCCGGTCATTTCGACCAGTTTGGAAACGGTTTCTGCTTTCGTCATTTGCTTAATTTTTAGGGTCGTTGTTTTACAAAGCTACAATTTTGCCTTGAAATAGAGCACTTTAATCGTAATTAGCAATTTAATTTTTTTGTTTGGCGGTTTAATTTTTCTCAAAATTACATTTTGGAAAATACATTCTGATTTAATTCCAGCTTTTCAACCGATTTTGGATATCCTCACTTCCAATACTTCCTTTGCGAAGAAAAATTATATGTTTTCTATAACGATATTATAGTGCAATTGTTGTCCTAACACCATAATCCCGGTGCTGAATCGTTCGGAATATAAAAATTGTCCTGTAAAATTTTCCACCGGAGTTTTCAAACAAAATGACTAATAAATAGCCGAAAATATTGTCCTTTCACTAAGGAGTTAGTTGTAATCTGATGGCAATTTATAAAGTCACATTTCGGAAGTTTTATACTCTTTTAAAGGCAACATGTTTATAGTAAAAGGTTGTATTTTTCTTAGGATTTTAAAAATCAGGTTGCCTTTATGTAAAGAAATGATCACTAAAAAATTGCTCGGTTGCAAGAGGTTCTGATCATTCAGGTTTTCTGCTGACATGTTATAGAGAAAACATTAGTTATATTTGCTGTTCTGAAAAATTGAAATTTGAAAAATGGCTGTACAGAAATATAATGACCGTGTGAAAGTAAAAGTTAAGAATCACCCTGATATCTGGATGATCCTGGAACACGAAAACATCAAAAAGGGCGCAACTACCAAATTTACTGGTAAGGTGAAATGTAGAAATACAGTAACCGGCGAAGTGAAATTTTTTAGTGAAAACAGCTGTGAGCTGGCTTAAAAGTATCATCGCTGATTTTTAACTTATTTATATTGAAAACTGGTAGCCGACAGCTGCCGGTTTTTTTGTTTTTGTATCAATTTGAAAAATGAATATGTAGAAGTCAGGATATGACAAGGAATAGTAGATTTTGAAGGATCGTCATTTTTACTATTAAATCCCTAATCCTGAAATCAATGAAACGAATTCCATTCCTTCTGCTCTTATTTTTTGTTCATTTTTTACAAGCGCAAAACACCGTTGAGAATTATGCAGTCGATCCTGCATCTGAGGAGCAGCCTAATGTTCCCAAAGGCGAGGTTTTGAAATTTACATTTGAGAATTCAAAAATATTTCCGGGAACCTGGCGTGAATACTGGGTGTATATTCCGGCTCAATATAAAGCCGATAAACCTGCTTGTGTTTATGTCAACCAGGATGGAATTCAGTGGAAGGCGCCAACGGTTTTTGATAATCTGATTCACAAAGGAGAAATGCCGGTAACTATTGGCGTTTTTGTCATGCATGGAAAAGTAAGAGCAGAATATTCCAATGAAGCTCTTGACCGGTTTAACAGGAGTTTTGAGTTTGACGGATTAGGAGATTCTTATGCGAGATTTATCCTGGATGAAATTTTACCCGAAGTAGAAAAGCAAAAGACAAGTGATGGCAGGGCGATAAAATTATCAAAAAATGGAAACGACCGTGCAATCGGCGGGTCAAGTAGCGGAGCGGTTTGTGCTTTTACGGCAGCCTGGGAAAGGCCGGATGCATTTACGCGGGTTTTCAGTGCGATCGGAACTTATATAGGTTTGCGCGGCGCCGACCGTTATCCGATTTTAATCCGAAAATACGAGCCAAAACCGTTGAGAATTTATATGCAGGATGGCAGCAATGACCTCAACATATACGCTGGCGACTGGTGGATGGCAAATCATACAATGCTTCGGGCTCTGACTTTTTCGGGTTATGAAGTGAATTATCAATGGGGTGTGGGCGGCCATAATGGTAAACAGGGAACGGCAGTTTTTCCCGCTGCGATGCGTTATTTATGGAAAGACTGGCCAAAACCGGTACCAGTTGGAAAAAGTCAGAATCAGTTTCTTTCAACCTTATTGAAGCCAGAACACAGCTGGGAATTAGTTGGAGAGGGATATAGATTTACCGAAGGCCCAACTGTTAATCAAGCCGGTGATTTATTTTTTCAGGATATTCCAAATGGTAAAACCTATAAAGTTGGGAATACTAATAAGGTAGAAATTGTAAACGAAACTTCATTTAATGCGACCGGAGCAGAGTTTGATAAGGAAGCTAATCGCTACGAAGTTGCCCAAAAAGCATCATCTATTGTTAAATATTCTCCGGATGGAAAAAAGGTGGATATTGCTACCAATATCGTCGGGAATGATTTGACGGTCGCCAATAATGGAAATGTATACGTGACTGTACCAGATGGCAAAGAAAAACCATCTTTGATTTTTCTGATCAGGCCAAATGGAGAAAAAGTGGAGGTAGATAAGGGTTTGCTTTATGCCAACGGACTGGCACTTTCACCGGACCAAACATTATTGTATGTTACGGAATCGGCCTCGCATTGGGTTTATTCCTATCAGATTTTGAAAGACGGAACGTTGGGAAGTAAACAAAAATTCGGTTGGCTGCATGTTCGGGATGCCGATGAAAATGCCTGGGGAGATGGCCTCACCTGCGACCGTGACGGCAGGATTTATGTGACGACAAAAGCAGGAATTCAGATTCTGGATCAGACTGGCAGGGTAAATGCCATTTTGCCAACACCCAATGGAAATGCATCAAATGTAGCTTTTGGAGGAAAAGATTTTGACATACTTTATGTAACTGCAAACGATAAAGTATACAAACGTAAGCTGAATACGAAAGGAGCAAATAACTGGGACAAACCAAATAAACCCGAAGCGCCTAAATTGTAAGATTTGAGTTTAGCTATTCGTACAGGATAAGCCGGATAATTAAAAGATAATCTGCACTTAACATTTGCTTAGATTTCCCGGGATAAATTTGATCTTTTACAGGATGTTGAAAAACATTTGATCAAAGGAATTTAGCATTTTATTCAACATGAATTCAAGAAGAGACTTCTTAAAGAAAGCCGCACTTTTGTCGGGTACGGGTGCGATGGCCAACATGTTACCGGCTGTTATTGAAAGAGCAATGGCGATTAATCCTGCTCTTGGAAGTACGTTTTACGACGCGGAACATATCGTGTTTCTGATGCAGGAAAACCGTTCTTTTGATCACCAGCTCGGAAGTTTGCAGGGCGTTCGCGGTTTTAACGATCCACGTGCGATTCAATTGCCGGATAAAAATAAGGTATGGCTTCAAACAAATAAAGAAGGTGAAACCTACGGGCCATTTCAACTCAATGTGAAGGATACAAAAGTGGCCTGGATGGGTTCTGTTCCGCATAACTGGACGGATCAGACGGATGCTATGAATGATGGGAAATACGATAAATGGCTGGATGTAAAGAAAGCCAGAAATAAAGAGTATGCAAAAATCCCCTTAACAATGGGTTATTGCGATCGTGCAGATTTTCCTTTTTATTATTCTCTGGCGGATGCTTTTACGGTTTGTGATCATAATTTTTGTTCAAGCATAACGGGCACGCACCCGAACCGTCATTATTTTATGACGGGTACTGTTCGTGAAAAAAATGAAGTGGATGCGATTGCACATTTGTGGAATAATAGCAACTATGAATATCCCGAATTAAGTTGGAAAACCTACCCGGAACGCTTGCAGGAAAATGGGGTTTCATGGAAAATTTACCAGAACGAGCTGACAATGGGTTACGGCCTGAAAGGTGAAGAAAGTGCCTGGCTTAGTAATTTCGGAACAAATGTGCTGGAATATTACAAGCAATATAATGTCAGACTTCATGAAGGAGGAATTGCCAATTTGCAGTCAAAAAAGGAAAATCTTTTGCAGCAGATCGGTGAAATGGAAAAGCAGCCTACTGACGAAAAAGTAGCTCAGCGCCTCGCAGCGGCGAAAAAATTACTTACACTAATTGAAACAGCGCAATCAAGATTTACTACTGAAACCTATAATAATCTTTCCGAGCAGGCAAAAGAATTACATAATAAGGCATTCATAACTAACATAAATGATGCTTATTACCACGAGCTTGAAGAACTGAAATATGATGATAAAGGTACCGAAAGAGAATTAAAAGTGCCCAAAGGTGATGTTTTTCATCAATTTAGAGAAGATGTCAAAAATGGTACTTTGCCAACCGTGTCCTGGTTGATGCCTCCTGCACACTTTTCAGATCATCCGGGCCAGCCGTGGTTTGGTCCATGGTATGTGAGTGAAGCAATGGAAATTTTGCTGGAAAATCCGGAGGTTTGGAAAAAGACAATTTTCATCGTTACCTATGATGAAAATGATGGATATTTCGATCACATGCCGCCTTATGTTGTTCCAAATCCGTATAAGGAGAATACCGGTAAAGTATCAAAAGGCATTGATCCGAAATTGGATTTTGCAACTAAAAGCCAGCAAACAAATCCTTCAATGCAGGAAAATAATCTTCGTGACGGTTCAATCGGTTTGGGATATCGTGTTCCGATGATCATCGCGTCGCCCTGGTCGCGCGGAGGTTTTGTGAACTCCGAGGTTTTTGATCATACGTCATCCTTGCAATTTTTGGAGAATTTCCTTGAAAAGAAATTTAGTAAAAAGATCCAGGAAGAAAACATTACAGCATGGCGCCGGACAATTTGTGGCGACCTCACTTCTGTTTTCCGGCCATACAATGGAGAGGCGATTACAAAACCTGAATTCCTGATACGGAAACCGTTTATTGAAGGAATTCATCAGGCGCAGTTTAAAAATGCTCCTGACAATTACAAGCAATTGACAAAAGCAGAAATTGAACAGATCAATACCAATCACCACGAGTCGCCCTATTTCCCAAAACAGGAAAAAGGTGTAAGATCCGCTTGTGCTTTGCCTTATGAAAATTATGTTCACACTGTTTTTGACAAAAGTAAAAACAGTATAGTACTTTCGTTTAAAGCAGGAAATAAGGTATTTGGTAACAAAGCAACGGGATCACCGTTTCGCGTTTATGCTATGAATCCTTATCAAAATGATTCTTTGCGCTCATGGGATTACAGCGTCGCGGCCGGTGATATGCTTAAAGATGAATTTAGTCTGACTGATTTTGAAAAGGAACAGTATCATTTCAGAGTGTATGGCCCGAATGGATTTTACAGAGAATTTGCCGGGAATAAAAATAATCCGTTGGTTAAACTTACCTGCACCTATGAAGCCAGCCGACTTAATCCGTCAAGATTAACTGGGAATGTGTTGATCACCGTTACTAATACCGATACCAAAACACACGTTCTATCGATACTTGATAACAGTTATAAAGCAGAAAATCAGAATAAAGCAATACCAGCCGGAGCTCAGACTTCAATCGTTTTAAATCTTTCGAAAAATTATAACTGGTACGATTTCAGTGTGAAAATAAAAGGTTGTGAAGCTTATCAGGAACGTTTTGCTGGTCATGTGGAAACAGGGCTTGTCACTAAAACAGATCCGTTGATGGGTGGAATTGTTTAGAAAATGATTTAACAAAATTGATCCTGAATGACTTTTTTTCTATCTTTTCAAAACGGATAGTTTAAGTTATTCAGGTTTAATTTTTATAATTACTGTACACTAATGGAAAACGCTTTGTCAGCTCAGGAAATTGAAGTTGTTGTTTCAAAAGAAGAATATTTCACAGCAGAAACTGTGATTTTCTGGACAGTTTTCAGCTTCAATAATAAAGAGTCTTTTGAAAAGGATTTTGCTAAAAAAAATAAGGCATTTCTGGATTTTGTAGAGAACAGTCAGTTAAAAATAATTCGCACGACAGAATCAACGATGGATCGTGGCGACTTTGTTTATAAATACCCTGTACACCAAATTTTGCTTACTCACGACCAATATCTTCTTTTAGAAAAATATAGAGATGCTCATCCGGAGCTTGGTGGAATGGCTGTCAAACCAGAATTTTCCAAACAAGATAAAGATAAATTATTTCATGAAATTACCGTTCAGGCGTGGCGTGAAGCAGATGAAATCGCAATCAAAAAAGGTCTTGTCTTGAAAAATGACTATCGATCAGAAGAAGTTGTCGAAAAGAAAAGTCAATGGGTAGTAGGTGCTCCTGCATCTGCCCGTTACGATCACTTCAAACAACCATTTTCTGCCACTTATAAATTCATTTTTAAAACATTGTAGATCAAATCGTCATTTCCCCACGCATCGGATTTTTTAGCATTTCAACGCATTTGGCATGATCTGTTTCTTTTCCAAAAACATACATCATTTTGGTAATAGCGGCTTCGGCAGTAATATCTGAACCGCTCACAACGCCAACCTGTTTTAAAAACTTACTTGTCTGGTAATGTCCCTGGGCCACGCGTCCACCATCACATTGAGAAACGTTGAAAATAATCACACCACGTGCGATCGTTTTTTCTATTTCTTCCAAAAACCAGGGAGCCGTAGTTGCATTTCCCGCTCCATACGTTTCCATGACAATGCCTTTTATTCCTTCAATTCCTAAAATTGATTTTACAACCTGATGACTTATCCCGGGAAATAGTTTTAAAAAAGCAACATTGGTATCCAGTTTTGACTGGATTTTTAACTTTTTATTCTGTTCAAAAGGATCGATAAATGGAAAATTCCAGTCAATTCTCACGCCTGCATTGGCCAATGGAGGATAATTTTCGGAATGAAACGCGTTGAAATCGGAACTTTCCTGTTTTTTGCTGCGGTTGCCACGGAGAAGATGTGAATTAAAATAGATGCAAACTTCGGATAGGACAGGTATGCCTTCTTCATTCGTTGCAGCGGCTAGTTCGAGTGCCGTTATAAAGTTTTCCCGTGCATCGGATCTTGCCACACCAATCGGCAACTGAGCGCCGGTAAGAATTACCGGTTTATTTAAATCTTCAAGTAAAAAACTCAACGCTGAAGCAGTGTAGGCCATCGTATCAGTCCCGTGCAGAATGACAAAACTGTCATATTTTTCATAGTTGTCAAATATGATTTTAGCAAGTTCAATCCATATTTCCGGATCCATATTGGATGAATCGATCGGCTCCTTTAAACTAAGGATAGTAATTTCGAAATCGAGCCTTCTTATTTCCGGGACTTTTTCAATAACCTGATCAAAATTGAACGGAACCAGTTGTTTTCCTTTTGTTTCGTAAACCATACCTAATGTTCCTCCTGTGTAAATTACAAGAACGGAAGCACGTGGCGGCTCAGGAGAAATTGGATTGATATGGATTGTATTGTAAGGCATTTTCTAGTTGCAATAATTATTCCGTTCTATTTAGTTTGCCAAAGTTAACAGAGACTTTGCTGTTTTTGTCGTTGTGTCAATGACTTCCTGTTTTGTAATTTGTTTTAAGTCCGCAACACGCTGTGCAACCAGATCAATGTAAGAAACTTCGTTTCTTTTGCCGCGATAAGGCGTTGGCGCCAGATAAGGACTATCGGTTTCCAAAACGAGATTTTCTAAATCAATAAAAGGAAGCACCTTATCCAGACCTCCGTTTTTGAAAGTAGAAACACCACCGATTCCCAGTTTAAATCCTAAATCAATTGCTTTTTGAGCTTCTTCCAGTGTGCCAATAAAACAGTGAAAAATACCAGTTAACGATGAATCTGCAAATTTTTCTATCAGGGCAACAGTTTCCCAAAAAGCCTCACGACAGTGAATATCAATCCATAGATTATGTTTTCTGGCAAGTTTACATTGGTATAAAAAAGCCTCTTCCTGTTGGGCACGAAAGGTTTTATCCCAAAATAAATCTATCCCGATTTCTCCAACGGCAATGAATTTGTATTTGTCAAGCCATGCTTCAACAATCTCCAATTCCTTTTCAAATCCTTCTTTTACGTAAGTAGGATGCAAACCAATCATAGGCAGACACTTATCCGGAAAGGTTTCTGCAAGCTGCATCATTCCCGGAATTGTCGTATGATCACAATTGGGCATCCATATTTGTTCAATCCCTAAATCCCAGGCACGTTGCAACATTTCGGTACGATCTTCATCATACTTTTCATCATAAATATGGGCATGCGTTTCTATCATGGTCTTTTTTTTACTTAAATTCTATCAATAGGTTCTGTCTTTCCAAACTGTTTTTCCTGGCAGAAAATGGACGGTCAGCATAAGAATTGTTATGCCCAGCATATAAAACCAAAAAAGAAAAACAGTTTTCCAGAGGTCTTTTTGTTTTAAAAAAATTAGTGATATTACACTGATTCCGGTAATCAAAATGTAATTCGAAACGATCATTCTGACACTTCGTGCAGGATCCCAGATAGCGATAATACCAATCATTGGAATTAAAAGTGCACAAATGATCAAACTTATTCTTAGAACTATTGGCGCCTGCATAATCCCATGCATCCATCGTTTTCTTTGGATCATTAATTCTTTAAAAGAAGAAACAGGCTCAGACAATGCAATAACTTCGGGGACATATGCCTGGACAAATTCATATTTATTCTCTGTGATAGCTTTAAAAAGTGCGTGATCTTCAACGATTGAAAAGTCAATACCTTCATAACCGCCAACGCTTTCATACGCCTTTCTACTCACAGCCATATTATTTCCAAGGCCTGTAATTCCAATGTTAAATAAAGCGAAAAACCGCATGACCGACAAGGTGAAAAGCCATTCCAGAGAAAGGAAATCAGCGAAGAAGCTGCTTTTTTTCATTCGGGTTAAACCAACAACAATGCCTGTATTTTGCTTGAAATATAACATCATTTTATCCACCCAGGTGGTAGGAACGGCGATATCAGCATCACAAAAGAAAAAATACTCTCCTCTGGCCTGATGTGCAAGTTGCGCCAGAACATTTGTCTTACCTTTTAAAAGCAGAGATTGTCCTGTGATTTTAAAGTACCTGAAATGTGGTTTATCTTTTATGAATTCCTGAATAATTTCAGATGTACAATCTGAGGAATCATCATCGCCGATACAAATTTCCAGATTATCTTTTGGAAATTGCAAAGCGTCAAGTGATTTTAAACAACGTTCTATATTTGCCTCTTCATTACGGGCGGCCAATAAAATACTTACTTTAACGGGAGGTAATAAATTAGACATAAAGTCCGGTTCCGGATTTTTTTAAAGATGGTCAGGAATTTTTATTTATTGAGAATAAATTCAGCGCATAGGTAATGCTTTAAACTGATACTCTTTTCCTGAGAAATGTTCTAAAAAGCGGGGCAAACTATATTGCATATTTTTTGCTGCTTTAAGGCTGTCATGAAATAAAACAATCGAGCCAGGACGTGCGTGTTTTATTGTTTTTTCAAGGCAGGTCTCAGGTTTTACAGCCGCTGAAAAATCTCCGCTCAAAACATCCCACATAATAATTTTTTTCGTTTCGGGAAGTAGCTTGGACTGGCTTTTTTTCATTCTTCCATAAGGGGGCCGGAATAAATTGGTTTCCAGGTCAAGTTGTTTTTCACACAAATTGATATTGGCCAGATATTCCTGATCTTCACTTTTCCAGCCATTCATATGGTTAAAAGTATGATTGCCGACCGAATGGCCCTGATCAAGTATTTTTGAGAAAACTGACGGGTGTTTTCTGACATTATCACCAATACAAAAAAAAGTTGCTTTGGCTTCAAACTGTTTCAAGGTATCCAGTACAAATTCTGTAATATCCGGAATGGGCCCATCGTCAAAAGTCAAAAAAATCTCTTTTTTTACGGTAGGAATGTGCCAGGTATAACGTGGGTAAATCGCTTTTAACCAGAATGGAGAATAGTGTAAAAACATTAATATGTGTGTTTACAAGAAATTCAAAATACAGATTTGTCAATCAAATATACGGATCATCACCCGTAAAAATTGATTCCTGGAATGGGAAAAGGCATGATAACAAAATAAGCCACTCAAAATGAATGGCTTATTTTGTTAAATCTTCTAAGTAATTATAGTCTGAAATCAGGCATGAGCAAAAACAGGGTTCAACATAGAAACCGCTTTTGCTTCCAGGAATGATTCTCCCATCAGGAATTCATCAACAGCACGCGCTGCTTCACGACCTTCACTGATCGCCCAAACCACAAGCGATTGTCCACGGCGGCAGTCACCTGCTGCGAAAACTTTTTCATTTGTTGTAGACTGATAGCCATTTGCTTTAATGTTACCACGTTCGTCAAATTCCAGATCAAGATCTTTCAAAAGTCCTTCCTGCTGAGGATGTAAAAATCCTGCTGCCAAAAGTGCAAGTTCACAAGGTAATATTTGTTCGCTTCCTGCTACTTCTTTCATTTGCATGCGGCCTGTTTCAGGATCTTTCTGCCAGTCAAGTTCAACAATTTTCAAACCTGCAAGATTACCGTTTTCGTCTCCAACAAAAGATTTTGTATTGATAGACCAGTGTCTTTCGCAACCTTCTTCGTGTGAGGTAGAAGTACGAAGCATCATCGGCCAGTTTGGCCAAGGTGTACTTGTATCACGATCTTTCGGAGGAACCGGCATAAGTTCGATCTGCGTTACAGATTTCGCACCATGACGGTTTGAAGTTCCCACACAGTCAGATCCAGTATCACCACCACCGATAACTACCACATTTTTATCCTTAGCCAAAAGCTGACCGTGTTTGTATTTTGCGCCCTGGTGATCAACTTCCGGGAAAATATCAGCATTACGTTTGTTCTGCTGACTCAAAAATTCCATCGCATAATGAACACCTTTCAATTGACGGCCTTCAATATTCAAATCTCTTGGAACGGTCGAGCCCATAGTCAATACCACAGCATCGTATTCGTTCAAAAGCTCGTCGGCTTTGATATCCACACCAACATTTATATTTGTAATGAATTCAATTCCTTCTTCCTGCATCACAGCAAGACGACGGTCAATAACTTGTTTTTCAAGTTTGAAATCAGGAATACCATAGCGAAGCAATCCACCGATTTTATCTGCACGTTCAAGCAAAGAAACGGTATGCCCAGCCTGGTTCAACTGATTTGCAGCAGCCATACCAGCAGGACCTGAACCTACAACGGCCACTTTTTTGCCTGTACGTTTTTGTGGAAATCTTGGCTTAACAAGACCCAGTTCAAAGGCTTTTTCAACAATTGATTTTTCGATAAATTCAATTGCAACCGGTGGTTTGTTAATCCCCAAAACGCAAGAGGCTTCGCAAGGTGCAGGACAAATTCTTCCCGTAAATTCCGGGAAGTTATTTGTCGATGCTAATATTTCATAAGCCAATCCCCAGTTTCCGTCATATACGGCGTCGTTGAATTCCGGGATGATATTTCCCAGCGGACAACCGTTATGGCAAAAAGGAATTCCGCAGTCCATACAACGTGCCGCCTGCTCCTTGGATTTTGACTCTATTGGTGCTGTTTCAATTTCTTTATAATCATGAAGACGTTCTTCAACGGCTCTTTTCTTTGGTAATTCCCTTTCAAACTCAATAAATCCGGTTGGCTTTCCCATTCTTAATATTTCCTTGTTAATCGTGATTCAAATAGGGCTGTCTGTTTTCAGTGGCGACCGGAGCTAACAGCCAAAAGCTAACGGCTAATAGCTCAAAGGTGGTCTACATCAACGACAATGTCCTGATATACAACGTTTTTGTCTGCAATTTGCTGGGCAAGTGTAATGCCACGTCCGTCAAGTGCTTTCTTGAAGTCACTTGGGAGTACTTTTACAAACAAACCAATCGATTCTTCCCAGTTTTGTAACAATTGGAAAGCCACGTTACTGGTGGTATACTGGAAATGTTTTTCCAAAGAATCACGCAAAATAAGCTGATCCTCTTCGTTGATAGCGTCTACAGCTACCATTTCAAAGTTCACTTTTTCACGGAAATCTCCGGCTTTGTCAAGGACATAAGCCACACCACCTGACATACCTGCTGCAAAGTTTCTTCCTGTTGCTCCAAGAACAACAGCCAAACCGCCCGTCATGTATTCAAGTCCGTGATCTCCAAGTCCTTCCACTACCACTTTGGCACCAGAATTTCTTACGCAGAAACGTTCACCAGCTGTACCACGAATATAAGCTTCACCAGAAGTTGCGCCATAAAATGCCACATTACCGATGATAATATTCTCTTCCGGTTTGAATTTAGAATCACGATCAGGATAAACGATCAGTTCAGCTCCACAAAGTCCTTTTCCAAAATAATCATTTGCATCACCTTCCAGTTCAAGACGAATACCGGCCGTATTAAATGCACCGAAACTTTGTCCGGCCGTTCCACGGAAGCGGAAATGAATACTTCCTTTTGGAAGTCCGACACCGCCATGAAGTTTTGAAATTTCATTGGACAACATCGTACCAACCGCACGGTTCAGGTTATTGATCGGGAATTCTCCGTATACTTCTTCTGAGTTTTCAAGAGCCGCTTTCGCCGCTTCAATCAATTTAAGATCAATAATTTCACTAATTCCGTGATCCTGATCTTCCTGTTTGTATTGTGCTACCGAAAGATCTGAATCCTTAAACAGGATCGCATCGAAATTAAGGTTTTTATATTTCCAGTGTTTCAGATCATTGCGTGGTTCCAGGTATTGGACCTGTCCAACCATTTCATTAACCGTACGGAAACCAAGCTGAGCCATAATCTCACGAAGTTCCTGCGCCATGAATGTGAACATGTTCACAACGTGTTCAGGTTTTCCGGAGAATAACGCACGAAGCTCTTTATTCTGTGTTGCAACGCCAACCGGACAAGTATTCAAATGACACTTACGCATCATAATACAACCTGCGGCAACAAGCGCCGCCGTGGCAACACCCCATTCCTCAGCGCCAAGCATCGCCGCAATTGCAAGGTCCTTCCCTGTACGAAGCTGACCATCCGCCTGAACAGTTACACGTCCGCGCAATTTATTTTTTACAAGTGTCTGATGCGTTTCAGCCAAACCAAGTTCCCATGGAAGACCTGCATGACGAATCGAACTCAAAGGCGAAGCACCCGTTCCTCCATCATATCCTGAGATCAGAATATGGTCGGCGTGTGCTTTTGCTACACCGGCAGCAACAGTTCCAACACCTGCTTCTGATACCAGTTTAACGCTGATACGCGCTGCACGGTTGGCATTTTTCAAATCGAAAATCAGCTGTGCCAAATCTTCAATTGAATAAATATCGTGATGGGGCGGGGGGGAAATAAGTCCAACACCCGGAGTTGAGTGACGCGTACGTCCAATCCAGTCATCAACTTTATGACCTGGAAGCTGGCCGCCTTCACCTGGTTTTGCACCCTGTGCTGTTTTAATTTGTAATTCACCTGCATTACTCAAATAATGGCTGGTAACCCCGAAACGTCCGGAAGCAACCTGCTTGATCTGAGAATTCATGCTGTCGCCATTAGCCAGTTTTTTGTAGCGAAGTTCGTCTTCTCCACCTTCACCTGAATTGGATTTTCCTCCAATACGGTTCATAGCAATAGCTAACGTAGTATGTGCTTCCCATGAAATCGAACCAAATGACATAGCACCTGTTGCGAAACGTTTGAAAATGTTTTCAACCGGCTCCACTTCTTCAATTGGAATTGGCGTTCCTTTTTTGAAACGTAACAATCCTCGAAGTGTTAGTGCTTTATGTGTTTGATCGTCAATCAGTTTTGAATATTTCTTAAACTCGGCATAACTATTATTTTTTGTCGAATGTTGCAACAAATGAACAGTCTGCGGATTGAAAATATGCGCTTCACCGCGTTGTTTCCATTGATAAAATCCACCAACTTCCAGACGAGGAGTCATGTTTGGACTTTCATGGTAAGCAACTTTATGGCGAACCAATACTTCACGCGCAATTTCAGAAATACCCATGCCGCTGATACGGGAAATAGTACCTGTGAAAAAGCGGTCAACCACATCTTTGTTCATACCAACGCATTCGAAAATCTGAGCGCCCTGGTAAGACTGAAGTGTTGAAATTCCCATTTTTGAGAAAATCTTCAAAAGCTCTTTGTTAACAGCCTTGATGTAGTTGTAATATAATTTATCGTCCGTAAACTCACCGTCGATCATGTTCTTGCGATTCATGAAAGAAAGCGTTTCAAAAGCCATGTAAGGACAAATACCTGCCGCGCCGTAACCGATCAGCGTAGCAAAATGATGCGTTTCCCAAACGTCACCAGCTTCTACAAGCAGGCCAACCCTTCCTCTCAAACCTTCACGGATCAGGTGATGATGAATGGCAGCCGTTGCAAGTAAAGTAGGAATTGGCGCGTGATCAGAATCAATCGCACGGTCTGAAAGAATGATGATTTCAAAACCATCTTCGATCGCTTCAACCGCGTACCGGCAAATTCTCGCCAAGGCACGTTCCAGTGCTTTTCCACCTTCATCTGCCCGGAAGTAGATGTTAATTGTTTTTGCCTGGAAATGGTTTTTATCAATAAATCTTAATTTATCAAATTCCGAAACCGTCAAAACAGGATGCGGTAATTCAATCTGACGGCAATGTTGAGGTGTTTCTGTCAGGATATTTTCTGTACTTCCTACAAACGAGATCAGAGACATAATCGCTCTTTCACGAATTGAATCAATAGGAGGGTTGGTTACCTGTGCAAAAAGCTGCTTGAAGTAACTTGACATATGCTGGCTTTGTTCTGAAAGAACAGCCAGAGGAACGTCTGTACCCATAGATCCGATCGCTTCCATACCGCTTTGCGCCATAGGAGCAAGGATCATCCGCAAATCTTCCGACGTAAATCCGAAAGCCATCTGACGTTTCAATAATGAAGAATCTTCATATTGTCTGTACGTACGGATTGGCTGATCAAGATCTTCAACACGTAATTTATTTTCATTCAACCACTCCTGGTAAGGCTGTGCTGAACAGATCTGTGCTTTAATTTCTTCGTCAGGAATGATACGGCCTTGTTCCATATCCACGATGAACATACGTCCCGGCTGCAAACGGCCTTTGGTTACGACTTTGGCCTGATCAACATCCAAAACTCCCGCTTCGGAAGCCATGATGATGGTATCATCATCCAAAACCCAGTAACGTGACGGACGAAGACCGTTACGGTCAAGCGTTGCACCAACCATTTTTCCGTCGGTAAACGAAATCGAAGCAGGTCCGTCCCAAGGTTCCATAATGGCTGCGTGATACTCGTAAAAAGCTTTACGTTCTGCATCCATCTGGTCGTTGCCATCCCAAGCCTCAGGTACCAGCATCATCATCACATGCGGAAGTGAGCGGCCTGAAAGGTGAAGCAACTCAATAGCATTATCCAGATTGGCCGAATCCGATTGTCCACGGTCACAAATCGGAAGGATCATATCCATTTCCTCTTTGCTGAAATATTCCGATTGGAAAGCTTTTTCACCGGCACGGATCCAGTTCACATTACCCTTAACCGTATTAATTTCACCATTGTGGGCGATATAACGGAAAGGTTGCGCCAATTCCCATTTTGGGAAAGTATTGGTTGCAAAACGGGAGTGAACCACAGCAAGTGCTGAAACCACCGATTCGTTTTCAAGATCCGGGAAATAATATTTCAACTGAGCTGTCGTCAGCTGTCCTTTGTAGGAAATTGTGCGGCAAGACAATGACGAATAATAAAAAGTACCTTTTGCACCTTTTACGGTATCATGGATCAGACGCGCAGAAACCTGGCGTAGTATATAAAGTTTACGTTCGAAAGCGATATCCTCAGTAACATCGTCCGGACGTTTGATGAAAAGCTGTTCTACATAAGGCTCCACAGACAAAGATCCTTCACCAAGCGTATTGTTCAGTGTTGGCACTTTTCTGTATCCCATCAGGGTCAAGCCCAGTCTTTTTAACTTTCGGTTTACAATATCCCTGCATTCTTCCCTGACAGTCTTGTCATTTGGAAAAAAGATCATACCTACACCATACTCACCCGCAGGAGGTAATTGGAAACCGATTTTTGAGCATTCTTCTACAAAATACTCATGGGGAATCTGTATCAGGATACCGGCGCCATCACCGGTGTTTGGATCAAAACCGGTAGCACCCCGATGCTCCATTCTTTCCAGCATGTGAATAGCGTCCGCCACGATCTGATGTGACTTACGACCTTTAATGTTGGCACGGAAACCTATCCCACATGCATCATGCTCAAATTCCGGGCGGTAAAGCCCCTGTTGTTCTACCATTGGTTCTGACATTTGCGACATATATCGAAGAGTGTAGATTTTTTTACAAATTCGTGTGTAGAATTTATATAAATAAGCAAATAAAATTAAATGCTTTCGCGCTATCGCATTAAGAATAGAGTAAAGCCACGCAAGATAATGATAAAAAATATTTGGTGTAATATCAAAACCGCAAAATTTTATCTAACCTATACAAAATTGGTTGTTTCGTTACAATAAATCTAATAATACTGATAATTTGATAATGAACTGTTGATATTGTTATGAATTTTTCAAAAGAAAATATTGGAATTTTTTGTTTTCTTATGTTCATCATAATCTTTTTTACGCATTGTTAAACTACTAATTTTTAGGCAAAAATAAAAAAACCATCACCCGTGGGATGATGGTTTTTTGCTTAAAAAGAACAATTCTAAGTAATCAAGGCTCGCTGGACTCACTTACATTGTCATAATCTTCTGCATCGTAGTCGTCTTCTCCGGCACCGAATTCGTTTTCAAGATTGTTCATAAAAACAGCATCAATGGCTTCTTCCTGCGTTGGGAGGATATTCAGATCAGGAATTTTCAGAGATTCAAGCAAATCGATAAAATCGTCGTCTCTGGTAACGATCACCAACATACCCAGGTCATTCTTGCATAACCAGTTTACTTTTTTCAATACGACAGTTCCACTGGTATCAATGGATTTTGTTAACTGCATATTGACAATGATATTGTTAAATCCTTCACGAAAAAGCTCACGGGATTTTTCCTCGAAAGCGGCTGGAATTTCATCAGCAAACGCCGTTTCTTCAAGGTCGATGTAGGCGTATTGTTCTTTTTTTTGTAGGCTGTGATTCATACGAGTTTTTGTTAAAACCAGATGATTTATTAGGTTGAGTATGGACCAGACTAGGCTATGGCTCTAAGAATGGCTTTTTCTATGCGTTGTAATGGATTGTCCAAATTGTTTTTCTGAAATTTCTTGCCAGATACTTTTTCAAAAAGCTCAATATAACGTTCCGAAATTTGTTGGATCCAGTCCTCTTCCATGGCTGGTACGGTTTGTCCTTCTTTTCCCTGGAAACCATTCTGAATAAGCCATTCTCTCACAAATTCTTTGGACAATTGTTTCTGAGGCTGACTTAATCTTTGGTTCTCCTCATACGAATCCTTGTAAAAATAACGTGAAGAATCCGGCGTATGGATTTCGTCTATTAAATAAATCGTGCCATCCAATTCTCCGAACTCATATTTGGTGTCGACAAGAATAAGTCCCTGATCCGCCGCCATTTCGGTGCCGCGGTTAAATAGTGCTAGCGTATAACGTTCCAGATGCTCGTAATTGTCCTGGGAAACCAGTCCATGACTTAATATTAGTTCGCGTGAAATATCCTCGTCATGCCCTTCATGCGCTTTTGTTGTGGGGGTAATGATAGGGGTAGGTAATTTATCATTTTCTTTCAATCCATCGGGCAAAGAAACTCCGCAAACTTCTCTTTTTCCTGCTGAATATTCCCGCCACGCATGTCCGGCCAGATAACCGCGAACGACCATTTCCACCGGAAAAGCATTGCATTTAATGCCCATGCTTACATTTGGGTCCGGAACTTCCTGCAACCAGTTGGGTACGATATCAGCCGTTGCGGATAAAAAATGTGCAGCGATCTGATTTAAAACCTGGCCTTTATAAGGAATAGCTTTTGGTAAAATAACGTCAAAAGCGGAAATTCTGTCGGTGGCAACCATCACCAGTTTATCTTCAAAAGAGTATACATCACGTACTTTTCCTTTGTAAAAACCAGTTTGGTTCGGGAATTGAAAATTAGTTTCTGGTATGCTGTTCATGGAGTTTTATAGTAAAAATTACCATTCTATTGTTTCATTTCGCTCAGACTTTTTAGCGTACTGTTTTCGTCTGAGCTGGTAAATATATTGGGATTCGTTTGATTTCATCGCATCCAAAATAAGACGGGCCTGTTCTTCCGACATATTCATGGATTTCAGGCTGCGTAATAATTGCTCGCGCTTAGCCGCTTCTTCCTGTTCAAATCCTTCCGGTTTTAGTTCTGGTTTTGATGGTGTTGGCTTATTTTGACTTGCTTCATTTTTCGCCATCCGATTGTCCTGGCTCGATTGCGAAGGTTGTTCAATTCCTGAAAAATGTGCTTTTAAAATAATATAATTTGATCGGGCAACCGTGTTTCCTGGTTCCAGCCGAAGCGATGTTTTTAGTCTTTCCAAAGCAGCTGCGGTGTCTTTTTTTGAAACCAGTATGAGCGCAACCTGGCAATTTGCAACGGAAGCAATGGTTTTGTCTTTTACATGATCCAGTAATTTATATTGATACAAAGCATCTTTCAACTGCCCTGCCTGATAATAGGAGTGGGCCATATTGAGCCGCGCTGCCGGATCGGAAAAAACAGAGCCGTACGTTATCTGATGATATAATTTGGATGCATTGACAAACTGCTTTTTCTTAAAGGCCATTTCCGCCCCGATCTTCCGTTCATTGGTTTTGGTAATAGCATCGAACGTCCGGTTGTCCCATAGCAAAAGCAGTAAGTACAATAATAAGGCGTTCATAACATTCCGGTTTGAAGGCAAAAATAAGAAGAGATACTCAGAGTCGGAAAGTTCCGATGGTAATTAACACGTCAAGGATTAACAAAAACAGTGCTGCACCAAGGAAATAGTAATATTTATTACTGACTACGGTGACGGTTCTTGAATCTACGAGCGTTCCGTCTGCGTTATTGATCTCGCTGATCATCCTGTTTACTTCATTTTTTTCATTGTTCAATTCGTAATATGACCCTTTTGTACTGGTCGCCATTGTTTGTAGGAAATCGTCGTCGAGCTTGCTGATTACAAGATTGTCTTTTTCATCTTTTAAAGGTTTTCCCTCCGATGGAATACTGCTGCCATTTTTTGTGCCGACGGCTGCAATATAAACACCGACGCCAAATCTTCTGATATTGTTGTATAGTGACCTGTAACAATCGCTTTTATTTTCACCATCCGTAAAGATGACGATCATTTTAGATCTTCCCGAACGATCATTTCCGTCAACCAGTTTTTTATATGCCAATTCCGTTGCGCCACAAATATTTGTCCCGCTGGTTGGCAAAAGTTCTGTTTGCAGGCTTTGGATGAAAAGTTCAAGAGCGGCAGCGTCATACGTGAGCGGAACCTGGACAAAAGCTTCATTTGAAAAAACGATGAGGCCTATTCGATTCGCATGTTGGTTCTGAACAAAATGGTTGATTTCAAATTTTACTTTTTCCAAACGTGTTGGCGTCACGTCGGTCGCATCCATGGATTTCGACAGATCGACGAGTACATAAATATCCTTTCCTTTCGACTGAATGGCCTGATCGGCTTCTCCGAAAGATGGCCCAAGCAAACTTACGATTAGCAAAGCAAAATAAATGGTGCGTAAAAAAAGCTTTAATATTAAAGTTCTGGCCGTGGTATTAAGTTGCCGCGCCACACGAATGGTTCGGTAAATGAAACTAATGTAGGCAAGAATAAAGAGAAATATAAAAAAATATTCAGTACTTTCAAAGGGGTAATTCCAGTTCATAATGAACGATTTGACTAATTTAAAGTTTTTCAAAAATAGACAATAGAAGCTTGTGACAAACTTTTTTTTTCGAAAACATTTGTTTTTCTGAATCAGAACCCCCTATATTTGCAACCCAGAACGGAAAGACGGAGGGATGGGTGAGTGGCTGAAACCAGTAGTTTGCTAAACTGCCGTACTCGCAAGGGTACCGCGGGTTCGAATCCCGCTTCCTCTACACTGTTTCATTAATGCGGGTCGCCGCAATTTAAGTGATGGTTTTTAAAAGTAATTTGATTACCATCGTAAAAAGGTTTTAAGGTTTCGGGGAGTGGCGCAGCCCGGTAGCGCATCTGGTTTGGGACCAGAGGGTCGCAGGTTCGAATCCTGTCTCCCCGACAATTATAACCATTGATCAGTTGGCAGTATCATTGAGCAATTTAAAATGCTCGCTGCATATCACCAACTGTTTTTATTTTAAAACGGTCCCGTAGCTCAGCTGGATAGAGCAACTGCCTTCTAAGTAGTAGGTCTTGTGTTCGAATCACAACGGGATCACCAAAAAGAGTATCAAAACTCGCTAAACTCCTGCAAATCAATCATTTGCGGGAGTTTTCTTTTTGCGGAATACCCCAAAATATTCAATAATTCTCAAAAAAAAGGTGCGTAATTCGGTGCGTCAAATCTCTGAATTTCCTGACTCACCAAACTCTATGCGTGAAATCCATATCTATTCCCCCCGAGAATTTCGCTTGATCCTTCAGATGCAGATATTATCTCACTTAGATGGCGAATGTTCATTTTAATTTGAAGGATCCAAGGTCAATCTGGAAAATTCGGAGGCACTGACCACCTTAATTCGGAAATTTGGGACATATCGTTTCGGTCGCGATTGACCAGTTCAAATAAATGATTGCCAGATATTTAACTACTGTTGACGAACAGTTTCTTAATGGTCAATCTGCCACGGAATCAGATGGTCAAATCATCCGAATTCTCCAACTATGGTGACTTTTTCAATATTAAACGCCAGCAGGAATGGCCAGAGTATAGCAACGAATTAAATTGTAATAAAGAGAGCCACCAAAGAAACTTTTGGCGCCGCCTTTTTAGCTGAGATACTTCACTTGACAAAAAATCAATACACAGTAATAATTTGCATTTTCCTGTTATGGTATAGGGTTTGTTTTTAAAATTTAGGGTTATTTTGAAGACTGGTCCAAAATACCTCAATCCATGCTGTCACCGAAAACCAAAAGAAATGTTGTCCGTGTCGTTCCTTTCGGAGTATTGTGGTTTATTTTTAGTCTGATTTATTGTGTACTGGAAAAAGGTATTCTTGGAGATCTGGACCATTATCCCTCCACAGGCAATGAATATAACTTTGCAACAAACCTTTTAGCCATCCCCGCTGCGGGTCTGATGATGGGTCTGATTACCGGAATTTTGGAGATCGGTTATTTCAGTAAGTGGTTTATAAAAAAGAGTTTCGCCAGAAAGATCGTACTTAAGTCCCTTCTGTATCTGAGCATTACTATCATTTTTCTGTTTGTCTTGATGTTGAGCAATGCACTTTATACGCAAAGTGAGCACTCTTTTGACAGTCTGTTATCACCAGCCTGGGCATTTTTGACTGACTACGCTGTGGTTGGTCTTATACTTTACATCGCTTTATTAATCCTGATTACCCAATTTTATGCTGAATTTAGTCAGAGTATTGGACCAGGCACATTAAGTAATTTTTTCTTGGGGAAATACCATCATCCAGTGGAGGAAGAGCGGATATTTATGTTCCTGGATATGAAGTCCTCGACTACAATCGCGGAAAATCTTGGCCATGTCAGGTACTTCGAGATGTTAAAGGAGTATTTTTTCGACCTGTCCGGTGCTGTTATTGATTATGGGGGCACAATCTATCAATATGCTGGTGATGAGATGATCGTGAGCTGGAAACTGAAAGACGGCTTAAAAAATAATGATTGTATTGAGTGTTTCTTCGCTATGAAACGCGCTTTGAAGAATCAGGCGGAAAAGTACAACAGCAAGTTCGGCATTTTACCCACGTTTAAAGCCGGGTTGCATTTTGGTATGGTTACTGCCGGGGAAATCGGATCGCTGAAAAAGGAAATCATCTTTACAGGTGACGTACTTAACACCTCCGCAAGGATCCAGGGACTTTGCAACCATTTCGATGCTGTCTTGCTGGTATCAGAGGACATAGCTAAAATTCTTCAGCTTCCGGCTACATATGCGATAAGATCGGTTGGAGAGAACCAACTGAAAGGCCGAATTAAAACAATGGAGATATTTTCCATTTCAAGCTCAGAAATCGAGCCAGTCTAGTTAATCATCGTTGTGGTTGATGCCACTATTAAAGCTACGGGAGCAACCGATAAAGGTTTAAGTATACCTGTTCAAAATCTAAGTCATTTCAACCCATTAAAAAATCATCGCCAGAGAGCTAACTTCTTGGCAATAACATCCTTTTTTATAAGTATCCAACCGTGGAACCCATACTGGGTAGTTCAAATGTTCATGGAAATATTTCCCTTAGAAGAAGGAAATTATACCTTTAATAAAGAAAAAAGATTAACTCTTATAACGAAGGTGAATGATAAAATGGATTCTAGATCAATACGAATGGATATTCGTCCGTTTTTGATCAAATTGAAAAATGAAATCGTGCTGTTGGATTGTGGTTTGGGCACAGATAATACTGGTATTTATGTAAACAAACAGGAGTTGGAATATCCGTTGTCGCAAACGGGCAATCCATTTTTCAATTACGATTTGCTGCTGCAATTATCTCCAATGCCAAACTTTCACATAATGAATGACTTGTAAGGTAATTTGTATGCCGAAATAGCTTTTGAGGTGGTTGGTGGCCGTACTCCTTATAATCAGACTTTCTGGATGTCAGGGGCGGATCAAACGATCTTTTATGGTGGCGATAATCTTCCGCAGGCTCATTACCTGGATTTCCATATGGCTTATAAAAATGATTTTGATTGAAAAATGACTATGATTTAGCGTAAGCGTTGCGAACGGTTGGCAAAAAAATAACCATCGGGCGATTCTGTTATACCATTGCCTGAATCTTCCTATGCTGACTTTTTGAAGGGCTAGGACCACAACACAAATTGACAGGCTGGAAGCAAGTATTAGGAAATCGGCTGGTATGAAATTGGTCACACCATCTCCTTCATCATTCAGTATCAATTTTGCCAAATGGCAATTAAACTTCCCTAAAATTCAAGAAATACTTCTGACCCCGGGTAAATATCTTATTCTTTCGTCTTATTTAATCAGAAATTAAAATTGCAGTTCTGGCTAATTATGCCAAAGAATCATCGTTTTATTCTCATATCTCAAAGAATGATTTAATAACCCCTTATTTTCATCGTGTTACTTCAAACTACTGAAACTTTCTGGCTCTGGCAATTTTTTGGCAGGTTGCACCCGCTCATGGTTCATTTTCCTGTTGGTTTACTTTGTATTGCACTGATATTTGAAATAATAGACTGGCGTGGTAAAAGTGGAAAATTAAAATATGCAATCAATATTCTCGTTTTGGCAGGAGCGGGAAGTGCTGTACTAGCGGTGATATTTGGATGGCTTTTGGCCAGCGAAGGAGAATATGGCGGAGATAGCCTGGAAATTCACCGTTGGTCTGGTATCGCTACGATGCTATTTTCTGTGGTTACTGCTTTTTTTATCCGGTATAATAAAATTGCAGCTTTTCGCTCATTCCTCTTTCTGACTGTTTTTGGAGTTTCCTTTGCTGGTCATTACGGAGCGATGCTTACACACGGTGATGACTATCTTTCGAGCGTACTTCCCTTTTCGAAACCTGAAAAACCGGATGCTCAGGAAGCTGATTTCGTTTTAACAAATAACGGTGCGCTAAATCCCCAGCAGGTTCAGGAACTCAATGTTGAGGTCAGGACAATTCTTGCTCACAATTGTTATAGCTGCCACGGCGAGCAAAAAGTAAAAGGAGATTTGAGGCTAGACAGCAAGGATGGAATTATGAAAGGCGGCGAAGATGGCGTTGTGGTTATTCCAAATCATCCCGATAAAAGTGAGTTGATCCGTAGAATATCTTTGCCGTCCGGAGATAAAGAAGCTATGCCAACCAAAGGAAAAAGACTGACAGAAAAGGAAGTTACAGTACTCAAATTCTGGATAGAAAAGGGTGCTCTTTGGCCTGACGGAAAAGAAAAAAGCATTTACCGCGTGGCGGCTCTCGAACCCCGTTTACCTGCACTTCCTGCCGAAAGTGGTGATATCGTCCAGCCTATTGACCGTTTTGTAAATGTGTATTTTCAAAAAAATAAAATTGAATGGAAACCGGTTGTAAACGACCGGATTTATATTCGTCGTGTATACCTTGATATCATCGGATTACTTCCTCCGACGGAAAAAGTTGAAGCTTTTGTTGTGGATAAAAATCCGGATAAAAGAGCTGCATTGGCAAAAGAATTGTTGAGTAGGAATGATGATTATGCCCAGCACTGGCTGTCGTTTTGGAATGATGCGCTCAGAAATGATTATACAGGAACAGGGTATATAACCGGTGGCCGATTTGATATTACAAAATGGCTTTATACTTCTCTGGAGGTAAATAAGCCTTATAACTGGTTTGTAAAAGAATTGATTAGTCCGGTGAAAGGTTCGGAAGGTTTTATTAAGGGAATAAAATGGCGGGGAACGATTAATTCAAGCCAGCGTACAGAAATGCAGGCTGCGCAAAATGTATCTCAGGTTTTGCTTGGGTTGAATTTAAAATGTGCGTCCTGTCACGACAGCTTTATCAGTGACTGGAAACTGGCTGACTCTTACGCCTTTGCCAATATTTTCGCAGACACTTTATTAGAAATAAATCGTTGTGATAAACCAACCGGGAAAATAGCAGGCACTAAAATTCTATATCCTGAACTGGGAGAAATTACGATAAATGCTACAACCGAAAAGCGTTTAAGACAATTGGCTGATTACCTTATACAACCAAAAGACGGACGACTTTACCGAACCGTTGTGAACCGAATCTGGGCGCAACTTTTAGGCCGGGGAATTGTTGAACCGGTTGATATGATGGATAATATGCCCTGGAGCGAAGATTTGCTCGACTGGCTTGCTTCTGATTTCGAGAAAAACGGGTATGATATGAAGAAACTGATTTTCGCTGTCGTGACTTCAAAAACCTACCAGCTTCCTTCGTCTTCGGTGAAAGAGCCAGGAGATATTATGGCTAACAGCTATAAATTCACCGGAATGGTGAGAAGACGGTTGACAGCGGAGCAATTCACAGATGCCATAAGTACTTCTTTCAAGCCAATGTATCCGGATTCTGCGATTGTTTTCAATCTTTTACCTGAAAAAATAAAAACAAAAGTTTCATTTGCCAGAGCGGCACTCGTGAAAAATGATCCTTTTCTGACCTCCTTGGGAAGGCCAAACCGTGAAACGGTTAGTACAAGCCGAACATCTCAGGCAAATTTGTTACAGGCACTGGAACTTACAAATGGCAATAAATTTACCCAGACATTGAAAAGTGGGGCGAAAGAATGGATTGTAAAATATCCTACAACGGATACACTAATAACTGAACTTTACAAACGTGCACTGGGAAGAAATCCCGTACCAAAGGAATTGGTGGCGGCCCGGAAAATCCTCGGTTCGAAACCAAGTGAAGAGGGGATTCAGGATCTCGTCTGGGCGCTGGCACTTGTACCGGAGTTTCAGTTAATTTATTGATATCATATTACTTGTCTGGAAATAGATATAATTATTTGAACAAATGTCGTTAATAACACGGACGCGTATGGCTAATGCCCAAGCGCTAAAAGCTAAATCCTAAAAATGAAATCCACCTGGAACAGAAGAGAATTCCTGCAAAGAACCAGCGCTGCGACGTTAGCCGCATTAGCTGCCGGTTCGCCATTGGCGAATGTTTTGACAGGCTGTAAACCCGGAGTAAATTCCACGGCTGACACTGTTATCTTGCTTTGGATGGCTGGCGGAATGGCACATACCGAAACCTTTGACCCCAAACTTTTTACACCTTATAAAACGGGTATGGAAGGGAATCGGGTTTTGAGTACGTTTAAATCAATGCCGACAGCACTGGACGGAATTCATTTTTCGGACGGCTTGCAATCCATTGGAAAAGTAATGGACAAAGGGACTTTAATCCGTTCCTACACCGCTGCGGATATGGGGCATATTCTGCATTCACGCCATCAATATCACTGGCATACCTGCTATGAACCGCCGCAAACCGTTGCTGCGCCACATTTGGGCTCATGGATTGCAAAGGAGTTGGGGCCGAAAAATCCGGTAATTCCTGCTTTTATTGACATTGGCCAACGTTTTACTTTGGGCGAAGGAGAAGAGTTGAAAGCTTTTCATACGGCTGGTTTTCTTGGTAATGAGTTTGGGCCATTTTTCATTCCGGATCCCAGTCAGGGATTGGACAGTGTGCGGCCTCCGGTGGGTATGGATGCCAAACGTTTTGAAAGAAGAAATCAGCTTTATAACGAACTGATCAGTAATAGTCCCGTAGGGGAGTTTGGCAGTGATTATCAACGGGAATCGTTGAAACGTTCTATGGAGCAAGCCTATGCTTTGTTGAATTCTCCGGAATCAAAAGCATTTGACCTGAGTACGGAACCGAAAGAAAGTTACAATATTTATAACACCGGCAAATTTGGGCTGGGTTGTCTTCTGGCCAGGAGATTAACAGAACAAGGTGCCCGATTTATTAGTGTAACTACTGAATATGAGCCATTTAAAGGTTGGGATACGCATGAAAATGGTAATACCCGCCTTGTTGAAATGAAAAAACAAATCGACGGTCCGATTGCCCAGCTGATCAAAGATCTTGACAAACAGGGATTGCTTGACAGAACGATGGTTGTTTTGGCAAGTGAATTTAGCAGAGATATCATGGTGGAAGGAAGTCCGGACTTGAAAGTTAAGGAGCAGGTTGCACAGCCTGATGTACTTTCGGATATGAAATTTTATGGTATGCATCGTCATTTCACCGATGCAGGTTCTATGCTGATGTTTGGCGGAGGAATAAAAAAAGGTTTTGTTTATGGTAAAACAGCTGATGAACGACCATGCAAAACCATTGAAAATCCCATAAAAATAGACGCCGTACATCAAACGATTTATCATGCACTCGGTATAGCAGAAGATACTCAGTATGAAGTAGAAAAACGCCCCTTTTACACAACTCCTGATGGAAAAGGAAAAGCGGTTATGGATCTGCTGACTTAGAAAATTTTAGTTTTTGAAACAAGATTCAAAAGCCTGGATTATTTTTAAATACAGTGTTTGTATTTGAAAATAATCCAGGCTTTTAACTTAATTACTGTTCAACATGTTGTGTTTGGTAATTCTCTACTGGCAATTCCTGTATTATTAATTTTGGGGCAGCATTGATTGCATCCATTGCAAATTATTTCTAATCTTTTTTGATTTCTCTGAGCCATCCTCCTTAAACTGTTTTTGTTGAAAAACAGCTGCGTCTACAAAGGGCTTCATTGAGGATGAAATTTCAATTCAGCAATTAATAAAGAAATCATTTAATGAATTGAATGTAAAAATTATAGATAGTTACACTCGTACAATGACTTTTCAAAGATTTTCACGTTTAAGAGTTTACGCACACACTTATTCTATTTTAAAGAAAAATGAATAGAGATGATACACTTTGGAAAGGGATTCTTGAAAATCTGTGTCCGGATTTCTTAAGATTCTTTTTTCAGGACGCTGATAAATTACTTGATATTGAAAAGGGATTTGAGTTTTTGGACAAAGAACTGGAACAGCTATTTCCGTCAGAAGAACTCGATGCACCAAAATTTGTAGATAAACTGGTTAAAGTATTTACAAAAACCGGGAAGGAGGAATGGGTTCTGGTTCACATTGAAGTTCAGGGATATAATGATAAGGATTTTGCAAAAAGGATGTTTACATATTTTTATCGTATCCTGGATAAATATGGTAGGCCAGTAACGGCAATCGCTATTTTTACAGACAGAAATAAAAAATACCGTCCTTCGGTTTTTGAGTATAAATTTCTTGGAACAAAAAATACCTTTTCCTTCAATACATATAAAATAATAGATCAAAATGAGGAGTTTCTCGCTCAAAACCATAATCCATTTGCGATCGTAATTCTAACAATACTCCTTGCACTAAAAAGGAAGAAACTGAACGATGAAAGTCTTTTCAATCTAAAATATTTATTGGCAAAGAATTTGTTGAAAAGGAAAATTGAAAAGAAAAAAATCGATGACTTGTTAATCTTTTTACATCAATATGTAAGGTTTGCAGATTCGGAATTTAGTATTAAATTTGATAAGGTTATTGAAGAATTAACTGAAAATAAACGAAATATGGGCATAAGAGAAATGGTGCTTGAGCGGGCTAAGAAAGAAGGAATTCAGGAAGGAATTGCTGAGGGAAACAAAAAAGGTAAAGAGGCCAATCAGGTTAACGTGGTTAAAAATATGCTTCTTGCAAAGAGATTTACTACTCAGGAAATAGCCGGTTTTACTGAGGTTTCGGAGAGTTTTGTTTTAAATGTAATGAAGAACCTGAATATATAAATTATAAAGATTTTGAATGCGAAAAAGCCGGTTGAATCATTTTCTGATGATTCAACCGGCTTTTCTGATAACCAAGTATCCTTATTTTACAACTACTTTAAGCGATTTATTCTCGTCGCCATTGGTTTGCAATTGAAGAAAATACACACCCGAAGATAGGGTTGAAGCAGGTTGAATAATCAATGTTTCCTGGCTTTCTGTTTTTTGTGCATTCACTTTAATTTCGACGCCGAAATTATTAAATAATCTCACAGAGGTATTTGCAGCATTAGTAGCTGTTACTGAGAAAACTCCATTATTTGGATTCGGATAAACAAAAGCTGCCTGTGATAATCCTTTAACAGAAACGCCAATAATTCTTGACAAGTCAGTCGTTCCATCAAGGTCAAGTTGCTCCAAACGATAATAATAAATCTGACCTGCTTTTACTTCTGAATCAGTAAATTGGTAAGCAGATTTGGCAGACGTTGTGACGTTTCCTACCACGTAAGCAATTTTTTCAAAAACGTTTCCGGTTGTACTTTTCAATACATCAAATCCAGCATTATCCTTCTCGTTTGCAGTTTCCCATTTCAGTACTGCTGCCTGATCAACCGATTGTCCTGTGAAAGAAATGTAATTAACAGGCAAAGGTTTTGCCAGATTCAAACCGATAATAATCGGGTCATGGTCAGAGGCGCGGAATTGATCTGCATTATAAAAACTTGAAACCTGGCTGGCAGTTTTAAATTCAGTATTGTAATCCAGTACACTTGGTTCGTCTGCGTTGATATGCCATTTTTCAGCACCCGTAACTTGTGATTGCAATGAACCCGTTGCAAGTGCATGATCAAGCGAACCAACCTGGCCATCGAAAACATAGGAATAAGAAGTTACCGGAAGCAAATTATTATAGCCCGCGGTTGCCAATCTTGTGATTGGATCTTCTTTTGCATAAGCATTCAAATCGCCCAAGATCAGATAATCAGTATCAGAAGTACCGGTCGGTTTTGTTGCAAGCCATGCGCTCAGATCGTCTGCCTGGCGTGTACGTGTGCCGTTTGAACTTCCCTGCCCGTCATTTGTATCCGTATCACCGGCAGCACCAGCACTTGATCCTTTGGATTTGAAATGGTTAACAACTACTGTGAAAGTTTCGTCATTTGAAATTTGTTTAAAGGTCTGCGCCAAAGGCTGACGACCAACAAGATTAAATGCCGCACTTGTAGTCAGTGTAGCTGGCGAGCCAACAGGTACAACTTTATCTTTTTTGTAAATAATTCCAACCGTAATCGCATCCGTTGCAATTGACCCCGGATTCACATACGTATAAATATTACTACCCGCTTCTGCATTCAGACCGTCTACTAAATCAGCGAGAGCCGTTGTTGGCGTAGCGCCATTATTTTGCAGTTCCATTAGTCCCAATACATCCGCCCCGGAACCGGTTAATGCTTTGATTACCTTTGTTTTTTGTCTGGTAAATTCTTCTGCTGTATTAGCACCTCGGAAATCAGTGCCGCTCGCATTAAGATCCAGTGATGTGAAATAGTTAAGTACGTTAGCACTTCCCACTTTCAAAGTTGCTGATCCAACTGATGGAGGAGTTACCGGACGAACATTTGTTGCAGTAAAATTAACTCCTGATGCAGTCTGAATTCTATATCCTTCCAAACGTTCATCCAGAATACCTGTAACGTTTGTTACCTGATCTCCACCTCTCAATGTATTTGTAGCGCTAAGAGGATTTCCACCGCGGCCAAAGATTATAGGATCAGGATTTTGTTTTCCGCTACCATCGTCAAGAATAATTTTACGTTTTGCAATTTCCGCTAGATAAGCTGAATATCCGGCCACACTTGGAGCGCTGAACTGCGTAAACTGATCAAGTCTGGCATCTGTTCCGGCAAGATTGCTGGCACCATCGGCCGATAGAACAACTTGTCCATAACGACCTAATTGAAAATATTCTGTCACTGCCAGATTACCAGTTGTCGCACTAAGATTTACCAGCATTCCTTCGTAGCGTTCCAAGTCAGAAACATTTGCTACCGGAAGTTTTACGGATGTCACGGTTGGTAGAGAAGCTGTTCCAATTTTTGTAAAACTTGTTAACGTTTTCAATTCCGTCAAACTCGTTGTAACGCCACTGGTTGTACTAACAAAATCTACAACCGTACCTGTAATATTAACTTTGTCGCCTTCAACTGGTGTAACTAATCCTGTTGGATCGGCCGCCAGGTTATATACAAAAATACCTTCCGATGTTGCAGGATTTGCATCTGCGTCAGCATCTTCTTCCTGTACATAAAATCCGCTCAATCCATTTGTACCCAAAAATGTACGGGTAACAATACCTTCGATGGTTTGAACGCCGGTAAGCGCTGCTGCACTTCCGCTTCCCTGAATATCATGAATTAAAGTGGCAACCAGAGGCGTAGTGCCTAAGGTGACAATTTCGCTACGGAATTTTTTGAAGTTATTTTGAGCCAAATCCTTTGCAACCGTTCCGTCCCCATAAAAAACTGCATCCCCATTATCCACTAAAAGCTGAATCTGGCTTGTACTGGTTAAGTTGGCAGGCATATCCACAATGGATTCGAAACTTCCATTGGTGTTTAATGCATTAAGATTTGCTGAGCGCAACACAGGTGCATCAGAATCAATTCCGGTCCAGGTATATAGTCTGAAATCTTTTGGAGCCACACCTGTTGCACCATCCGAAGGGCCGGCGATGATCAAATATTGTCCTGAAGTGTTTTTCTTAATTTCACGAATTCCACGTCCTCCCAGATCCAACTGAATTGGAGTGCCGAAAGTGGCCGGACCCGTCGTAGGATTTCCGGTCACAAGAGTTGTCATATTCGTCCAAGGAATAATTAAAGCACTGTTACGACTAGAAACGGGCTCTATTGGCCCACGGAAAGCAATATATCCTGTTGTCCCGTCAGGCGCAACGGTTAATCCTTCAATGTTAAATCCGTCAAGAGCAGGATCTTCCGGCATTTTTCCGGTTGCTGCACTTGCTGTCAATCCAAGAATATTGCCATTTGAAGTATCCCAGGCAAGTAAATCTGTTTTTAATCCATCATAACGGCCAACATAACTCAGCGTTGCAGATGCTCCGGTTCCTGAAATATCGGTAGCGAAAAGTCGGCTGCGGTTTGGTCTGTTTTTACCTTCTGAGGAATTTCCATGCGATCCCAGCCAGAATATACGGTTATCAATTTTGACAGAAGATTCAATATCAACTTCACGAGGTAAGCCTCCTGACAAATCGGTTAAGCCTAGTGAAGATGTGTAATCAAAACCATTAACAGGTAAGCCGGAATTTGTTCTGTTATATAATCTCAAAACCTGATTCTCATCATCGCCAACCAAAACATAATTGTCATCAATCGCTTGTGCAGTTGACGCATCACTCACCTGTGTAAGGAATCTTGTGGTTGAAGGCGTTCCGGATGCAGCGGATGCTGCATATTTTATGACGTAAGAATCGGTTAACGAGCCATCAGAAACCGTTACAGTAATATCGCTGTAACCTGCTCCAACCGGGATAATTTTAACATTACGACTATTGCCTGTTCCTGTAACAACCAGATTGGCATTTGTAACAACTGCTGTATTGCTACTTGAAGCAGTTACAACAAGAGATGCTGCCGCAGTTTCAACATCACTGATATTAAATTCTATACCAATCGTTGCGGCGGGATCCGTAGGGTCACTCATGACCCCACTTAAAAAAGCTGCGGGCGTAGCCACTGGACTATTGTCTGGAATACTCAAATAAGCAGTAGTTTTTTCAGCATCAAGGACCGTTTCGTTGTCAGCCAAAATCACCGGAGCATTTGCATTAGGTGCACCATCATTATCCGTAATTGTAATATTTTGAGAAACCGTAGAGCCCAAAGTAACACCTGATGAAGGATTACTAATTGTTAAAATGGCAGTTTCAGTTCCTTCGTCATCTGAATCGTCTGTAATTGTAAAGGTTGCAGTTCCCGAAGTTTGTCCGCTTAAAATGGTTATCGTTGGCGAACTTAAAGTATAATCTGAGGAAGTGATTCCGGTTCCTGTTACGGCAAGTGAAACTGTCTGATCTCCACTTACCGGAACAGATGAAGTAGCGGTTACAGTAATGACAGTCTGATTTGCTTCGGAGCCCGAAGTAGGATTTACTGATAGCGTAACGGCTGGAAGAGTAGGGCCGCAAGAAGTCAGAGGCGCATCTGTACCAGAAATTGTTATTGCAGTAGTTCCGGAAGCAGGGTTTACTGTATTCACGGAGCCGGTTGTCCAAACTCCGTCATCGTCTGTTGCGCAGCCAACAACATTGCCTGTGGTAACGCTTCTTTGTTCAATTCTTCTTACCCCATTAGGAAGTATGTTTGGAATAATTGCATTCCAGCTTCCGGCTGTTGTTAAATACCCACTTGTTACACTGCCAATAGTGACCCCAATGGATTCAACTGGGGAAACAAATAATGGTCTTCCAGTACCGGCTATGTTGTCATAAATGGCAACGAGATTTTTAGCTGTTGCGGAAGAAGTTTCTTTTAAAAATGACCCGTTTGTAGCTGCGGAAGTGGCACTGTATCCAAGAACTTTAATAGACACATCAAGGACATTTCGGGATAAAATTGTTCCTGTTGAACTGGCAATGACAATAACAGGGTAAATATCATTTCCCGCTGTGAACCGGGCATTTCCCGTATTTACAAACCCAAACCAGCCGGTGTAATTACCACTTCCGTCTGTTGTGAAGGTTTCATAATTACCCGCTGTGCCAGTGGATGCTCCTGTGGAGTACGTGTAAGTTGCTCCATTTGCACTGATCATAAGTGGATTTCCAGCTCCCGGATTTGTTCCTCCAAAATCCGTAGTGATGGCACCTCCGGTAAAATATCTGTAAACTGTGCTGGCTGTTAGTCCGGTTACAGTCGCTCTAAACATTACTGGCAAGCGGGTTGAAGTTCCGCTCGACATATATTGTGGAGTAATGACGGATGTAAATCCTGTTTGCGTAACAGCCTGTGCTCTTAGGTCAATTAAAAAAGAGCTGGACAAGAGGCAGATCAATAAGACGTGCCGGACTGCCTTTTTTAGACTGCGCGCATCAATCCCATTTTCTTTGGTAAAGATTCTCTTCATTTTTTTGTTTTAAATTAGTTGGATTAATAATGCAGGATTTCAAAGGAGCAGGGTATGACAAATAAGAATAAGACAGTTCAAAATTCTGTCTATTCTTCTTATTTCGGTCCAAATAATGAATGATGCTTGTGTTATGATTTTGTCACTCATGGAAATGATGAGTTAATGTATTGTAGAACTGTCTTTTGAAGGAAAGATTTTAGCCAGGTTCTTAGCTAATATCCGTATTGATTTTTTCCGAGCAAAGAAGAAAATTAATTGTGCCCGGTAATGTAATTTAATCAGAGAGAAGAACTGATAAGGATAGAGATATATTGAATTTTGAAGAGATTAAAACCACATCGGGCCGTTGCAATTTGTAACTTAATTACAAAAACAATCCTGTTGAAAAAATATCAGCAGGATTGTTTTTAAAGTATTTTATTCGCTCCATGGCGAGTGAAGAATACAGTCACAGAAATTTTTGCGGTGAAAATTTGGGATCATATAAGCGCAAACGTCCGCTTTTATATTACCAAAAGTTGTGTCTGTTTTGTGTTCGAAACCGGAAAAGAATGTTGGAATAATGTTCTTTTTGAAATCATTACTAGGAAATGCAGATATGATTTCTTCCCGATTGACATCACTCAGGTTTTCATATCCTTCACCCATTACATCCAGCCCGACACCGGAATACATCAACGCAACTTCGGGCTCCTTATGTTCTGCAATACCAATCGTTGTGTGTAATGCAATGGTATCCCAAACAAGTTGAAGTGATTCTTTGGGCAAACCGTGACTTTTCAAAAAATCCCTTGCTGCGTTAGCTCCATCGACTTCAAAACGTTTATCCGGACTGCTGTAATGAGATGTCAGACCGAGATCGTGAAAAATCGAACTGACGTATAACAACTCGGCGTCATACGCCAATGCATTTCTTTTTCCATTCAAAGAAGCAAAAAGGAATACACGAAGGGAATGATTGTAAATGAATTCAGTACCATGTTCCAGTAAAAGTTCAGTTGCCTGACTTGATATCGCACTATCCGGAATTTGAATTCCGGCTACGGATTTTAATTTGTTAACTGACATATAATAAATGATTTAACTTATTTGTTTGACATGAATTTCATGCACAAAATTAGTCAAGTCGTTAGCAGTAGGGAATGTCAAATCCGGTTGATCACATGCCAATTTTTACAAAATCGACACGATAGAGCTGGGGAGAAAAATGGGTATATTTTTTGAAAAAATGGCTAAACTGTTCCGGAGAATTGAAGTTTAGATCAAAAGCAATTTCTTTAACAGGCTTTGTGCTAAACTGTAAAGCCCGTTTCGCTTCGGTAATAATTTGCAGGCTGATAATATCTTTCGGGCCTTTGTTGCTGTTGTGCTTACATATTTCCGAAAGTTTTCTGGTTGAAATATTTAATTGAGAAGCGAAATCTGAAACGTCGTGTGTTGTGTTAAACTGGTTTTGTACTAATCCCAAAAACTGCCGGTAAATTTGTTTCTCAAAATTGTCATATGCCTTCGTTAAGGAGGCATTTAAGTTAGCCGTTTTGATCATGATTATTTTCAAATAAGCAGCCATTGCGTCTGGTTTATTAATATAATCTTCATTTTGGTATTCCAAAAGCAAATTATTAAACAATAAATCCATTTCGGGATATCCGGCTGTTGGGACAAAAATGTGCTGATTATCCGTTATATTATTGAACAAAACTGCTTTGCAGTTATTGGCGCTCGCCGGTGTTTTTTCCCAAAAGCAATCACCAAAACAAAGTTCGTAGCCGGAAATATTATCAAGTTTTGAAAAGGAAAAAATCTGTTCTTTTGCCAGCAAAAACAGTTCACTGCCTGAAACGGGAAAAGTAGTTCCATCAATAGTAAGAACGCCGTTTCCATCTTTAACCAGAAGTATACGATGATATTTCAGACGAATTGGAGAAGAAGAATTTAACGCATGGCTATTTAGTAAATGGATTGAAAATGAATCTTTTATATCTTTTTCAACAATTACATTTAATGAGATTTCGTGGGCTTGTTCCATTTGATTTTCAATATTTAACCAGCTATAAATGCTCTTTTTAAAAATGCTCCAATAAAACTTCCCGCAAAAGTTAAAACGCAACTTCCATACAAGCTGAAATTTTCAACTTCCTGGCGACCAGCATTTTCAGGGATGTCCGTGAAAAGAAAATATCCCGCCACCAAAAGAATGCATTGAAAAATAGCCAGTATCCAACCCTTTATCGGCTCAACAATACCAATCGTGATGGCTGAAAAAACGGCAAGCAAAAATGGTAAATGAATACCTTCTGATTTTTTGATGATCACGATGACCAAAATACTGGTAGCAATGATCAGCACAGAATTTATCGCAAGCCTCTTATCCAGAAATGGATCCTTCTGTTTTGTTACTGCTGGTCCGGCTGTCAGTTTTTGCTTTAAAATATCACTTTCTTTCCAAAAATTTTTTTGAGCTTCCACATCTCTTCCAAGTGCCTGATAAGCCAATCCCCGCCAATGGTAAGTCGCCTCGTGTTCATCGCCGTCGTACAAAACCGCTTTATCAAAAGATTCCAGCGCATCTCTGAGCAATTGAGCTTCATATTCTATTTTCCCTTTTTCCAGGTGAAGCTGGAATAATGCTCCGTCATAGCTCAGGCCTTTAATCAGGTCATTTTTGGCGGCAGCAACATTTCCGATTTTTTTGTAGCAAAGTGCCCGGTAAAGGTAGGCGAAACTGGATTTTGGTTTTGCCTTTATCTTTTGGTCAAAATAATCAAAAGCCTTTTCAATTTGTGACTCGTTGTAAAGATTAATTCCTTCCTGCAAACCGGCAGCTTCTTTCTCAGATTTGGTTCTTAAATCCGCATAATTCCGCAAATAATAGATGTAGCCAATCAATGAAAGTACAACCAGAACTTCAAGCATAAAACTAAATGATTAATATGGGCTCAAATTACTTATAAAATCTTTAAGCCGTAATCCGCGATTTACAAATAACCGTAAAATTTAAAATTCAGTTTGCCACGTATCAAATTGACTGCTATTGTACTGCCGACACATGAATATTGTTAAAGAAAGTTAAGGAGCGATCCATACATCCTTATGTTAACTTTTTTTAAGGATAACTGCTATCGTGAAGCGTATCGATTTACATAGTTTTGACCCATCGAAATATTCCTAATGACACCAGGGTGTTGATAATAAGTAATTTGCTATTAGCACTTTGCGTCAATACTACTGTGTCTAAACATCACGGATCAAAATGAAAAATTTCAACAGGATTAATAACCTGACAGGGTGGATTGTCTTCGCCATTGCCTTACTCACTTACGCGCTCACGATGGAACAAACTGCCAGTTTTTGGGACTGCGGTGAGTTTATTGCCTGCGCTTTTAAATTACAGGTGCCGCATCCACCCGGAGCTCCATTTTTCCTGCTTATTGGCAGAATTTTTTCTATGTTCGCGCTGGGCGATGTTGCCAAAGTTGCATTTTGGGTCAATATGCTTTCTGTGTTATGCAGCGCTTTTACAATTCTTTTTCTGTATTGGACAATTGCATTGCTGGCGGGAAAACTGATTGGCAAAAAAAATGAAGATCTCAGCACTGGCGATGTAATTCTTATTACAGGTTCAGGCATTGTTGGCGCACTCGCATATGCCTGGTCGGATTCGTTCTGGTTTTCAGCGGTTGAAGCAGAAGTTTACGCGATGTCATCATTTTTTACAGCGATCGTCATATGGGCAGTTTTTAAATGGGAGAGGATAGAGGATCCCGCTGAGGAAAACAGATGGCTGATATTTATTGCATACTTAACCGGAATTTCAATTGGAGTACATTTATTAAATCTTGTTACAATTCCGGCATTGGCGCTGGTTTATTATTTCAAAAAATACCCAAAACCTTCTGTTTTTGGTGGACTTATGGCCTTTGCAGGCGGACTTGTGGTTCTGGGAATTATCAATTCCGGTATCATTCCCGGACTTCCCGGACTGGCGGGTAAATTTGAAATATTTTTTGTAAATACATTTGGGCTGCCTTATAAATCCGGCGTGATTGTTTTCGTACTATTATTTATTGGCTCTCTGGTTTGGGCAATCCGCTATGCTCACCTACAAGAAAAAATTCTACTGAATACCTGCTTACTCTCGTTTGCATTTGTCTTAATGGGTTACGCGTCCTATCTGACGGTTTTAGTCCGTTCGGAATATAATCCGCCGATTAATGAAAATGACCCAAGTGATGTTTTGAGTTTTGTATCTTATTTGAAAAGAGAACAATACGGAAGCCGGCCACTTTTGTATGGTCCTTCTTTTACTTCAAAAGCGATCAGCCAAAAACCGGAATCAACTGTTTATTCAAAAAAAGATGGCAAATATGTTATCCAGGGTCACCGGTTCGACTATGATTATGAGCCGGGAAGCAGTATGCTTTTTCCGCGCATGTACAGTACGCAGCCCGGTCATCCACAACTTTATCAGCAAATGACCGGTTTGGCGGAAGGTCAAAAGCCAACCATGCTTCAAAACATTTCATTTCTTTTCTCACATCAGCTTGGGCATATGTACTGGCGCTATTTCCTCTGGAATTTTGCTGGCCGGGAAAGTGATGAAGAAGGTGCTGGGACACTGCTTCCCTGGGATATTTCAAAGATTTATCCATCTTCTATTTCACAAAATAAAGGTCATAACAACTTTTTGATGCTCCCTTTGCTTTTAGGATTTGCCGGAATGACTGCTCTTTATTTTAAAAAGAAAAAGGATTTACTGGTGCTGGGTCTGTTGTTTATTTTGACAGGAGTTGCGCTTGTAATTTATCTTAATTCACCGCCTGTTGAACCCCGGGAACGTGATTATATTTATGTCGGCTCGTTTTATATTTTCTGCATTTGGATAGGTCTGGGTGTTATTTCGTTGGCAAATGGATTAAGAAAATGGGTTGGTGATAATTCGAAAACAGCTGTTCTGGCAAGTGCTTTCGGATTGGTAATTCCGGTAATTATGGTAGCTCAGGGTTGGGATAATCACAACCGTAGTAACCGCTACCATTCCGTTGATTTTGCCAGGAATCTGTTGAATTCCTGTGCGCCTAACGCGATTTTATTTACGGGAGGTGATAATGATACTTTTCCGCTATGGTATGTCCAGGAAGTGGAAGGTTTCAGAACGGATGTACGGGTTTGTGTGCAAACATTCCTTGGGATTGACTGGTATATCAGACAGCTGAAAAGGAAAATGAATAATTCCGAGGCATTGCCGCTATCACTGGATACCAATAGTTACGCTTTTGGGAAAAATGACTACTTGCCATTTTACGAAATTCCATCCGTAAAATCCGGAATTAATTTGAAAGAATATCTGCAACTGATTCAGCAGCAAAACCGGGCGATTCAGGTGCCGCTGACAAGTGGAGAAATGGCTTCGATCTTACCTTCTTCGATCCTTTTTTTACCGATAAATACTAAGGAAGTGGAGAAAATGAACATTGTTAAAAAGGATCTTTTGCCAATGCTAAGTGATTCTATGAGCTGGAAAATTGGCGAAAAAGATTTGTACAAGAGCGACCTCGTTATGCTTGATATTATCGCAAGCAACAATTGGAAAAGGCCGGTTTATTTTTCAAGTACAATGGGCAATTCCAATAATCTGGGTTTGAAGGAATATATGCAGCTTGAAGGATATACATACCGACTGCTTCCAGTACGTGTTCCCGGCGCTTCGGACGGATACGTGAACTCTGATATCATGTATAACAACATGATGAACAAAATGTTTTGGCGCGAGTTGGACAATAAAAATACCTATTACGATCCGACTTATCTGGGTTCACCGGTAGCCACGGCTCGAATTGCATTTTTACGTCTTACGAATCAGTTGATTGCGGAAAACCGGAAAGACGAAGCCAGGAAAGTGATTAATAAAGCGTTGGCTGTAATGCCGGATAAAAGTATCCCTTACGACCAGATTTCTTCAAATTATATCGGTCTTCTTTTTGAATTGGGAGAAAATAAAAGGGCATTGGACACAGCCAAAACGATGGCTTTGCGAGCAAACGAAAATCTTGAATTCGCTAAAAATAATGATGTTTCAAAAAGCCGGGATATTAATACCGATCTGTATATTTTACAAACAATCGTGCATGAATGCAGGGAAGCGAAACAGGAAGTGGCGGCAATGGAATACGATACTCTATTTAAAAAGCATCTGTTAGCCTTTAATTTATATAGTAAAGAAGAAGAATAAAACGTAAATTTTCTCTATGAAAATGGCCCGTATCTTAATTCGTTAAGCTACGGGCCATTTCATTATATTACTGTTTTTCAACAAATTCTTTGAGGATTTTTCCAATAATTTCATTCCAGCCCATTGCAAAATTTTCCTTTTTGAAGTCATCAATAGGTGGGAAGGTTTCCAGTCCTTCGTGTGTTAATTTCAATCGGGTTTTGTCGTCTTCCGGGAAAAGTTCGATGGTCAAAACCGAGTTTCCCGGATAGCCGTCGTAACGCCAGCTGTATGCCAGTTTTTTTTCTTCAATTACTTCCGTTACAACACAAATATGTTTGAAAGATTTACCGTCGCTTCCTCCGTAAAAGACAAACTCAAAACCAACTTCGGGCTTAAAATCTTCGATTTCAAAGTACCATTGTTTCATCTTTTCATGGTCAGAAATAGCCTGCCAGACTTTGTCTGACCTGACATTATAAATTCTTTCTATGATAAAAGGATCGTTTTTTTCTTTTTCAGTTTCCATGTTTGGTATATCATTTGTTTAAGAATTTTTCTGTTCGTGATCGAGGAAGTCACCTAATGCATCCAGCTTTTCATTCCAGAACTTACTGTATTTATCTGTCCAGTCTGACAACTGTTTTAACTTTTTTAAATCTGCTTTAATGTGTTTTTCTCGCCCGTGCATTTGAACAGTTATAAGGCCGCATTCGCTAAGAATCCGGATATGTTTTGCCACAGCCGGTCTGCTCATTTCAAATTTTTCAACTACTGCATTCAGATTCATAGATCTGGCCGAGAGTAAATTGATAATTTCCCGTCTCGTGGGGTCGGCTATTGCCTGAAAAACATCTCTTCTTGGTTGATTCATAAATTATTAATAATCTTGGAGGCTCTGGCTCATACCTTATGAGCCAAGATGTTGAATGACTGTAAAGTGAGTTTAAAACTTAAAATCACGGATTGAATAGCTGTATTAAATTCCCGCAGGTATCATCAAAAATCGCCATGGTTCCCCATTCGGTAGTTTCTGGTTCTTTTTTGAAAACAACACCGAGATTTTTCAGCCTTTCATACTCTTCGTGAATATCGTTCGGAGCAAAAACAATAGCTGGTATATTGGATTGGTAAAGTGCTTCCTGATACGTTTTTCCAATAGGATTATCGGTTGGTTCCAAAAGAAGGGTAGTGCCGTTTGGATCTTCGGGAGAAACGACAATTGCCAGATTCTCTTCTGGCATAAATAATTTTTCCTGAAAGCCTAAAATTTCGGTGTAAAATTTAAATGCTTCTTTCGGATCATTTACAAATATTCCAGCCATTCCAATTTTCATAAATTTTCATTTTAAGATTAAAAAATAAAAGGAAACCATTCGGTTCTAAATTTAATGAAACCGAATGGTTTTATGAAAAAAAATATTAAAATTTTCTACGGAACCAAACTATTTTTTCTTAATGTCTGACAGCCGATTGCAGATAGCCGATAGCCTACTTCAATATCTCAATATAAGGTGAAGTTGAAATTCCTCCCGGATTAATTCCTGGCTCAGCCTCGGGAATTGGAATTCCGAGTTTTGCGTAATACTGTATCCAGACAGGAAAAAATTGGTCGCTTCCCGGTTTTTTGAACGTCATGGGTTCAAGTGTGAAAAAATCCTTTCCGGCATTGGCTTTTTTGAATGCATCATAGATCAATTCAGAACAGTAATATTTTTTATTGTTATAAATAAATTCGTCATCATAGGGTACCCCTTTTTCTTCAAGAGCATATTTGACTGCCGTTTTAGCGATGGAGGCATATTGTTTTTTAACACGTCCTACCAATATTGGATTTGAAGTTCGTTTCAGGAAAGTTTCCAGCGGTGTTAGTTGTACTTCTTTTCCTATGGCCTCAATAATCAAAACACTGTCTTTTTGAACATATACCAGACCGATGTGCGAAAAATTTCGGCCTCCAAAACTTGTAGTTACCTGCTCTATGGCATCACAAAGTGGGCCGCAATCAAGATCCTGAAAGATAAAATCTCCGGTTTTTAGTTTGATTCCGGATGGTATTTGTGCGAATACTAGTCCAGACATAGAGGAAAAGACGAAAAATAATACGAATAATTTTTTCACTTGTTAATTTGTAATCTCATTATAATGAGATTGTTATTTGATAAATAATTTTATACCGTTTGTAGATTTCAACACAATCTGAGGGTAAATCCCGACTTTATGTTTTGGATCGATTTCAAAATCAAATCGTTTAACCACGGCTGTCAAAATGAGTTGCATTTCCATCATAGCAAATTGCTGTCCGATACATAAACGCGGACCAGCGCCAAATGGCAAATAATTGTATTTTGCCCTGTTTTTAACATTTTCAGGACTGAAATTTTCCGGATTGAAAACCAGAGGATTTTCCCAGATATTTGGGTTGCGGTGCAATTCATAAACAGACATAAATACGGAAGTTCCTTTGGGTATAAGCTGACCTTCTACTTCATCATCTTCCAATGCTTCCCGCGTCATGGTCCATGCAGGAGGGAAAAGTCTTAGGCCTTCTTCCACGACTTGTCTGGTATAGGGTAATTTCATCAACTGCTCAAAACCCGGAACGGTATCGAATATTTTTGATTCTTCACGAATTTTGGCAACAATTTCGGGCTGTTTTGCAAGTTCCAAAAGTAGCCAGCTAAGACCCGTTGCCGAAGTTTCATGCCCGGCTGCAAACATGGTAATGGCTTCATCACGTATTTGCTGATCGGTCATTTGTGCTCCGGTTTCTTCGTCTTGGCTATCCAGAAGCAGTTGAAGCAGATCATTCGGTTTTTCCTTTACTCCGTGTCTTTCGTGAATGAATTCAAAAACCAGTTTGTTAAAATATGCCAGATCTGTTTTGAACTGTGTTCTTTCTCCGTTCACATACATCAAAGGAATTCTATATGGGCGACGGACGCGCGTCACTAAATAACGCTGGGTTCTGTTAACCTGATGGAAAATCTGCATTTTGTCTTCATTGGAAATATTCCCAAATAAGGTTTTCAAAGCGATATCCGCCGTAATTCCCATCATTTTGGCATCAATATCCACAGCAGCTTTTCCTCGAAAAACTTCCAATTCGTCCAGGAAATCAGAAGTGATTTTGCCCATCGTAACAAATAATTCCTGCAATTTTTCCCGGTGAAAAGCGGGCTGGACAAGTCGACGCTGACGAAGCCAGAATTCCCCTTCACTCGTAACCAAACCATTTCCAAGGACTGGATTGAGCATTTTAGACGAACTCCCTTTTTTGTAATTTTTATTATTCGTTACTAATATATGTCTGAAAAAAGCAGGATCCCGGCTTACAATAAATTCCCGGAAAAGTTTGATTCGAAAGGTATCTCCGCAGGTGTCAAATCCTGTGCGCAATGCAAATAAGGGATCTTTGGCAAAAAGAAAAGGTGCCTGGATATCAAATTTGGCAATTTTAAATAACGGGATTTCGGACATTGAGAATCAGGGTTAATAAGTTGGTAACAAGTCGAAATTTTCCATTACTCAACCGGGGCTTAAAGTAAATAAAACCAAAGATAAATATCTGGTTTCTGACTACACTTTTCTTCTCAATATGCCACCGAATCATCTGAATAAAACGGTTAAGTCCTTTGGGATATTAAATTTAACCCGATGTATTCGTATTTACTATTTTTTTACTCCATATCAGGTGGCTTGTTTTGTTCGGTTTGTTGTTTGCATTATTCAGGGCAATAAGCGGGAAATTCTCTTTCTCAAAATTGGATAATGCAATGAGACGTTGTATCACAAGAATTTCTCATATCCAGCTAACTATTAGGTATTTATTGTTTCAATAGCCCGTTTTTGAAAGGCTCGTTTCAAAAATTTAGACAAAATGAAGAGCTCAAATTATTTCTATTAAATACAAAAGACAGAATTTTGGTTGAAGCCAGTCCTGTTGATGAAATTTGGGGAATTGGTCTGGCAGCGAATGATGAAAAAGTGAAAAGCCCGAACCAATGGAACGAGCTTAATCTTTTGGGTTTTGCTTTAATGGAAGTGCGGGATATTCTGAATAATGAGTAACCCTATTGTTTAATGGCTTATTTCTTCTTCCACAAATTCGGCAATAACTTATCGTTCAACAGCATTCGCCAAGTTCCCCAGTCGTGTGCACCGTCGCCACCGATAAAGTATTCATGTTTGATACCATGTTTTTCCAAGGCTTCATGGGTTGCTGCTGAGCGTTTTCCTACGAAATCGACTTCGGCGCTTCCATGTCCAATTAATAAATAATCAACTTTTTCCTTCACTTTCGGGTCGTTGAAAAAAGTGGCATTCATCTTTTCTGTTTCAAGATCACCTGCGCTTAAAATTCCGAAAGAACTGAAAAGATCCAGATCGTTCATGCCAACAATTTGCGTATGACGTCCGCCCATAGAAAGTCCTGAAATAGCTCTTCCTTCTCTATCTATAATCGTGCTGTAATTTTTATCAATAAAAGGTACGATTTGCGATCTTAGTTCTTTTTCAAAAATTGCATAAGTTTTTTCTATATGGTTAGGATCATTTCGGTGTAAAACCTGGTTGTTTGGCATGGCAATAATCATCGGTACGATCTTGCCTTCTGCCAAAAGATTATCAGCAATAAAGTTTGCGCGGCCATCCAGCATCCATCCGGAAGCCAACTCGCCACTACCTCCCAGTAAATATAAAACCGGATATTTTTTCTTGGGATCATAGCCTGGCGGTGTGTAAACGAATATTTCGCGCTCACCGTCCAGTACCGTCGAATGATATATGTTTCTTGTAACACTTCCATGCGCTACATTTTTTGCATCATAAAAAGCAGGTCCGTTTCCATGGACAACAACATTGCTATATCCCGGCTGATTCGATGCGCCCGTCATCGTATTATTTGGATCAACAACGGCAACGCCATCCAATAAAAAACGGTAGACATAAATATTAGGTTTGACCGGACCAACTGTTAAAGACCAAATTCCATCATCCCCTTTCTTGAACGGTACCGGATCTTTCACGCCAAGTGCCAGCAAGATCGGTCCGCCGGTTAGCTTTACTTCATGGGCATCGGGAGCTTTCAGGCGGAAAGTTATGGTATGATCATCCCGGACATCAGGTGATACTACATTCCCACCATAGGGAACAAGATTTTGCGTATTTTTCTGCGGATTCCAATCCAGATTTACATTTGCCTGCTGTGCAAATGAGACAGATGTAATAGAAAAAAATGTATAGGTAAAAAAGGAAAAGGTTTTCAGTAAATTCATTTTACATTCATGTTGATTAGTAGTTATCCCAAGCAGACTTTTTGGTATATATTGAAAAGTAAGGGTGAGAGACACAATACTCGTAAAATGAAAACAAGTTTTACTTTTCTTTTATTTTTACTAATTATTCGGCCTGGATATGACGAATACGCAATGGACAAAATACTATTGCATCCATTGCGTAATTCCATTGCGTCCATTGCGGTAAAAAGAACTTACCCGTGAAAAACCCTTTCAGAAATCCCCGTAATAGCCGGACGGTTGTAACTTCCGAAACGGTCACAAAAAGCCTGTTCCAAAGATTCCCGATGATCCGGATGTGCGATGCTGATCAGTGCCCTCGCTCTTTGCTTTAAACTTTTTCCAAATAAATCCACAATCCCGAATTCTGTTACGACCCAGTGAATATGACCTCGGGTTGTTACTACGCCTGCACCTTCTTTCAGAAATGGAACAATTCTGGAAGCACCGGACGATGTTACGGAAGGCAAGGCAATGATCGGTTTTCCTCCCTCGGAAAGTGATGCGCCGTGAATGAAATCCATTTGTCCTCCAATGCCTGAATATTGATAGGTACCCAGGGAATCTGCACAAACCTGTCCGGTCAAATCCAGTTCCAGCGCTGAATTAATTGCAGTAACCTTAGGATTTTGACGAATAATACTGGTATCATTTACATAACCGATATCCATGACCCGGATAGACGGATTATCATTTACAAAGTCATACAACTTTTTGGTGCCCACCATAAATGAAGTGACCGATTTGCCCCTATTTAGTTTTTTACGACTGTTATCAATGATGCCACTTTCAATCAGAGGAATCACACCGTCAGACAGCATTTCGGTATGTAATCCAAGATTTTTTAAATGATTCAGATTTTTTAAAACCTGATCAGGAATGGCTCCAATGCCTACCTGCAACGTGGCGCCGTCTTCAATCAGAGAAGCAATATTCTTACCGATTTGCACCGTTGCATTTTTTACATTCAACGAATAATCTACTTCCGGCAACTTAGATTCTTGCCATACCAGATCATTAATTTTGCTGATATGAACAAATCCGTCACCGTGTGTTCTGGGCATATTAGGATTGACCTGGGCAATGATATATTTTGCTGTGTCTACAACTGCTCTGGCAATATCAACCGAAGTGCCGAGAGAACAAAAACCATGTGCATCTGGCGGAGAAACCTGAATTAGTGCAACGTCAACCGGCAGTTTTCCATTTTTGATAAGTTGTGGGATTTGGCTTAGAAAGATCGGAACATAATCTCCATAATCACTATTTACCACGGAACGTGTATTGGCGGAAACAAAAAGTGAATTAAAAAAGAAGCTTTTATGATGAACAGGGTTGTTGAAATCCACATCGCCCAATGTTGTAATACTTATAAATTCAACATTTTTCAACTCCCAGTGGCGGCGTTGCAGGGCTTCAACAAGATGCACGGGTGTAGCAGCGCTTCCGTGGATGAAAACTCTGTTTCCTGATTTGATATGTTTGACCGCTTCATCGGCTGAAACGTATGTTGGAATACTCATAGCTTTAATTTTGAACGTTTTTATAAGTTTTCAGAATCAAACCTCGATTTTGAAAATCGTTTTATGATGTAAATTTCATCGAATTGTATTCGCTGGGAAATGATAAAAGTTTGGTTGAAATATGACCATAATCAGTTTACTGACAGTCCTTAAAATAATTTTTTGAAAATTTATTTTTTTTATATAATTGACAAATAATGTGTTATGATTATGTAATTTAAAGTTACATAGTTCTATCTTAATTGGTAGTCAATGCAACAACCGCATATTTTTGTGAGTATTGACAAGTAAAGCATATTATGAAATTGTAAAATTTCCTTGCACGATTTTTGTATATCAAATTGTAATACGAGAAACCTGAAGAGACTTTTAAATTTTGTTCGCACATCCCGAAATAAAATAACAGACTTATGATCATTCAATTTTGCGGATTATCAGGAGCAGGTAAGACAACCCTGGCAGAAAATACGAAAAACCAGCTTCTGGGAAATGGTATTTGTGCCGAGATCATTGACGGAGATGTTTACCGTAGTAAACTTTGCAAAGATCTGGGTTTTTCAAAAGCCGACAGGCAGGAGAATATTAGAAGACTTGGTTTTATCGCCAGCCGGTTTTCCGCCCAGGGGATCGTCGCCATTATGAGCGTTATTAATCCTTATGAGGAAACGAGAGCGGAATTGCTCCGGGAATATCCAAACGTCAAAACCATTTTTCTGGATTGCCCTATAGAAGTTTTATATCAGCGTGATACCAAAGGTTTGTATAAAAGAACGCTCCTGGCTGATGATGATCCCCAAAAAGTAAGGAATCTTACCGGTATAAATGACATGTTTGAAAAACCTGAACGCCCCGATCTTTATATTAATACTTCAGAGAAAACGATCGCAGAAAGTACCACAGATTTGTGTGATTTGATACTGAAAAATATCAATTCCCAAAATCAACGAACCCGGAAATTAAACGAGTCATTTGTCAAATCCCGGATTTATGCAAAATAAAATACTGATTATTGCCGGAATGCACCGGTCTGGTACGTCTTTGACTACGCAGTGGTTGTATCGTTGCGGCCTAAATGTAGGTGAAAATCTTTTGGGTGCAGGAATTGGCAATGACGATGGTCATTACGAGGACATTGACTTTTATGAAGCGCAAAAACAGATTCTTAGAAATAAAAATATAGAGGATTCAGGTTTTACTGAAACGCCAGTGCCGGCGTTAATGATTGAAGAAAAGGAATTTTTGAAAAACATTATTTCAAAGAAAAACCAGGCAGCCGGAGAATGGGGATGGAAAGATCCACGAACCTGTCTTTTTCTTAGGGATTATGAAGATCTATTACCCGAAGCTTATTATCTGATTGTATTCCGGGATTGGAAATCAACCGTAAGTTCATTGATCAGCAGAACTTATAAAATTATCTATCCAACGGATGATATCGTTATAAAGGGCCTTTTTAAGGGATATCGCAAGAAGCTGGAAGTGAAAAGGAGGATCGAGGAATTGTGCAAAGAAAAAGCAACTAATTTTCTTAAAATCTGGATATTGTATAACAAGGAGATATTGAAATCCATGTCACGTTTGTCAAAAGACAATTATGCAGTTGTAAATTTTGGAGCACTTTTGGAATCAGACAAAAATGTATTTCATAAGCTTACCGATCATTGGAATTTTGGACTTCAATATATAAGTTTTAAAGAGATTTATAAACCGAAACTGATCAGTAAAGAAATTAATACAACCCAATTTATCGATAAGGTACTGATTGCAGAAGCTGAAAAAATTGAGACCATTTTACATAAAAAAACCACTTTTTAAAAGTGGTTTTTTTATGTAAAATGGGTTAAGTTATGGTATTCCTTTCTCAGGAATCGAAATCTGTCGAAACGGTGATGGCTCTATATTCTTCAAGATTTTTGGTCATTGTTTCAATTTTTCCCTGAGCCATTTCGTAAGAATCCTTGCCGAGGAAAAGATGCACTGGAATATTTTCTTTCGTTGCAATTTTGATCAAAATGGCTACTGCTTTTTCCGGATCTCCGGGCTGATTTCCATCGATTTCCTTTTCATGCGCTTGTACCGATGCCCGTGCACCGGCATAATCTTCGATAACATTTTTAGGAGCCACCATGGATTCGCTTGATAGAAAATCTGTGCGGAAATAACCAGGATAAATTACGGTGGCAGAAATTCCCAATTCTTTCACTTCCGAGGCAAGGGCTTCGGTGAAACCTGCCACGGCAAACTTGGTTGAACAATATATTCCAACACCAGGAAAATCTGCTCTAAAACCTCCGATTGAAGATATATTAAAGATTTTTCCGGAACCGTTCGCTCTCATGTAAGGAAGTGTCTGGCGAATTACATTAAGTGAGCCAAAGACATTGATATCGAAATTGTGGCGGGCCTCTTCATCGCTTAATTCCTCAACCGCACCAAACAACCCGTAACCGGCATTATTGACTAAAACATCAATTTGCCCGAATTTCTCAATTGTTTTTGACACTGCATCTTTGACACTTTGTTCGCTTGTGATGCTTACTTCCAGTGGAAGAAAACTTTCAGATTCGGCTGATCCAACAGCTTTGCTTAGTGAATCCATTGTTCTGGAAGTTGCTGCTACGCTATATCCGGCTGACAGTAATTGTTTTACGAGTGAAAGTCCCAGGCCTTTGGAAGCGCCTGTTACAAACCATACTTTTTTATTTTCCATTTGTTTCGCTATTATAATTTGATGAAACAAAGGTAGTATGGTGAATCAGGCGCGACATTGCGGATGGCAAACCAATGATTACGAAATTCAAACAATAGACATTTATTTGGATTTTGAGGAAATGTAATTTTAAATTTCCTGTATAATCACTTTTTTATTAACCATTTCATAAAAAAGCCAGCCTGATATTTCAGACTGGTAATTCGAAACTATAATTCTTATACTATTTAAATCGAACGGAAAGCCGTTGGGGTAATTTCTGTTTGTTTCTTGAAAAAATTATTGAAATGGGCTGCTTCTTCAAATCCCAGGCAATAGCTGATTTCAGAAATATTCCAGTTGGAATGTTTGAGTAAGGCCTTTGCTTCGTTGGTTATTCTTTCTGCGATATGGTGTGAGGTAGTTTTTCCTGTCGTGGCTTTTAATGCTCTGTTCAAATGGTTGACATGAACAGAAAGTTTTTCAGCATAATCCTGAGCCGAACGCATGGTAAATCGCTGTGACGGAGATTCGATTGGGAACTGTCTTTCCAGTAATTCGCCGAAAATGGATGTAATTCGTGTATTCGCATCGGCATGCTGATATAACATTTCAGTGGGTTCCATTTTAAGGGCATAGTGAATCAACTCCGTTACATAATTACGAATCAAATCATATTTGAAACGATAATTGGAATCCAGCTCTTCTCTCATTTTCTGAAATATCTGCGAAACGTGAAAATCCTGCTCCGGAGTCAGTGAATAAGAAGGCTTGTTTCCGGGCATGAACATCGGTAGATCACCAATTCCACCTCTCATCTTTTCTGTGAAAAAAAACTCCTTGAAAATGCAGAAATGACCGGTCAGATCCTCAGGGGCGTTTCCGGATAAGAGCGTATATGGTATTTGAGGATTAAAAAAAATGAGCGTACTGCCTTCTATTTCAATACTTTTATCAGCATAATGGTAAACGTTTTTACCGCGTACCAGACTGATTTTATAGAAATCCCGGCGACTGTATTTTACCGGATGTCCAATACAATCTTCCAACCTGAAAACATTGAAATGGCCTGGTTCATGTTGCAGGTTTTCAGGTAAAGTATTGAATTTGTTTATGTAAAAATCTTCTATCGATTCGGTATTTGTTTTCATGGCAGGATCGGAAGTAACTGACAAATTTTAAAGGGTGGTTTGGTCTTATTTCATCAATACAAAAGTAATGCTAAACCTTGTCAATAAATTACTGAAAACAAACAGAAGATTGCGAAATTCAAACAATTTTTATTGGAAGACTTTAAATTCATCTGCATTGATTTTGTGATTGTTTACCTTTGCGGCATGGAATATTTTAAAAAGCTGCTTGATTTATTAAAAATAGAAAGAGAAGAAGATCGTCAGTCTTATCTTAAACTTACTGAATCAACTTCCGTTTCTGAACGCAGGGCAAACGGACTTGCATGGTATCCGATTGCAATCCGCGGACAGGAAATGAGCCGGGGAGATTATGTTACGGTTGAAGTGGAAAGGACCACGCATCAGGATATTTCCCATCAGTTGAGGTTTGGTATGCCTGCGGTTTTGTTTTCAAATCATGAACCAAAAAAGGATAGAGTTGAAGGGACGATAACGCACCAAAGTGGTAACCGTCTCAAAATCACCTTGCGAACGGACGAATTGCCGGATTGGTCGCGTGATGGAAAACTCGGTATTGATCTGCTTTTTGACGACAACAGTTATGACGAAATGCAAAATGCGCTTAAAACTGCATCTGCTGTCGACGAGAAAACGGATGAAGGGCGATTAGTGAAAATTCTTACCGGAGAAAAAGAGCCTACTTTTAAAACTGAAATTCCACCTTATATTTTTCCCAAATTAAATACATCGCAACAATTTGCGGTTAATAAAATTCTTGTTGCCAATGAACTTGCGGTGGTCCATGGGCCTCCGGGAACCGGTAAAACCACGACTTTGGTTGAAGCGATCAAAGCCTTAATTAAACAAGATAAGAAACAGATTCTCGTTGTTGCGCCCAGTAACACTGCGGTTGATTTGTTAAGTGAAAAACTTTCCGATCAGGGTTTGAATGTACTCCGTGTTGGAAATCCTGCACGCGTTTCAGAACGACTTATGTCTCTGACACTGGATAGCAAAATGTCTGCACACCCTGGAATGAAGGAAATGAAAACGCTTAAAAAACAAGCGAATGAGTATAAAAACATGGCTCATAAGTATAAACGTAGTTTTGGAAAAGCGGAGCGGGAGCAGCGGAAGGCACTTTTTGATGAAGCACACAGGATTATGAAAGATGTCGGGAAATCCGAGCAATATATTATTGATGACCTGGTTGCAAAAGCGCAGGTAATCACGGCTACGCTTGTTGGTTCAAATCATTACACGGTCCGTAATTTGAAATACAACACCGTTGTAATTGACGAAGCCGGACAAGCGCTTGAACCCGCATGCTGGGTCCCGATTTTAAAAGCGCAAAAAGTCATTTTGGCAGGAGATCATTGCCAACTTTCGCCAACTATTAAGTCAAATGAAGCAGCGAAAAAAGGTTTGGCAACTACGTTACTGGAAAAATGTGTAGCGATGCATCCGGAATCTGTGACGCTTTTGGAAGAACAATACCGGATGAATGAGCAAATTATGGGGTACTCTTCAAAAGTATTTTATGATGACAAACTGAAAGCCAATATTTCAGTTGCCCATCATGTATTATTTCCTGATGCAGTGCCACTTGAATTTATTGATACAGCTGGTTGTGGTTTTGATGAAAAACTGGAAGGAACAAGTTCAACAAACCCAGAAGAAGCAGCATTTGTATTCAAACATCTTGGGCAGTTGGTTGCGGAGCTTGCTGCTAAAACAGGAGCGAATGGAGCATTGTTGTACAGTAAAGAAACCTTTCCAAGTATTGCAATAATTTCTCCGTACAAACAACAAATTTATATTTTGAAAGACCAGTTGCTGCATAGTCCGGCGCTTCAAATATATGGTGATAAAATTTCTGTTAATACAATCGACAGTTTCCAGGGACAGGAGCGCGATGTTGTATATATCAGTATGACGCGAAGTAATCCGGAAGGTGAAATCGGATTTTTATCTGACATTCGAAGAATGAATGTGGCTATGACCCGTGCGAGAAAAAAGCTGGTAGTGATCGGGGACAGCGCGACATTATCTTCTTTGCCTTTTTATTCCGATTTTATCACCTATGCAGAAAAACTGGATGCTTATCATAGTGCCTGGGAATTTGCAGATTTATGATAAACTAATTCCTCGTTGGAAGAACTTAGTTGCTTTCTTAGTTTATCTCCCACAACACCCAGAAGATATGTTGCTAGTGAACCGGCCAGGAGACTGATTTCTTTGTTACTATCTTTTTGTTTTATTGCAATGCCGGTAAGGGCCGCAATGATTGTCGTCAGATAATATGGATCATTCAGTCTGTTTGAAATAACAACACCCAAACCGGTTGTTATGGGAAGTACACCAAGCGTCCATTTTTTTGCATCATCCGGTTTTTTCATGTAACCTGCTTCTTGTACAAGCGTGGTGGCACTAACGGCGGATGCGGCCGTAAGCCAGCCAGTGTATAGACTAATTGATTTTCTGATCACATTTTCAGGTCCGGTCACTTCCGTTTGTCCGATTTCCAGAGCCCGATGAAGTCCAATAGCGACTGGTAACATACTAATGGTGGTAATGGCAGCACCAATTCTGCTTTTTTTGTCAGATTTTGAAAAGAAATATCCAAAAACGCCTGTTAGTAGATAGCTTATTCTGAGCCAAGGTTGCGCTTTTTGATAGCGCTGATTTGAAATTTGCGACGGCAAAGTCTGATGTATTGCCAGAGCCAGTGTTCCAATATAAATCGTTGACCAAACAATTCCAAAAGTAGCGTTTGCCGGTGTAACAAGGTTTTTGTCTACTTTCTTCTGACGTTTTTCATCCAACGGAGTTTCGATTAGTTTTTTGCGTGGGCGGCTGAAAAAGTACGTGCCCACCATACCGCCAATTACGATTGCTGCTGTAATGTAACGTCCTGTTTTTAAATCTTTCATCTTGCGAAGTGTGTAAAATTATGGAACAATAATTATCCAGCCTTTTTAAGCCAGACTCGTTAAAAAATAAAATTATTATGCCAGAATTTTACCGAAGTGCAGACTAATGAATATAGGAAACCTGAGAAAGCCTTAATCCTGAATCGAATTCGTATAATCTTGGAACGCCGGTTGCCAGGTTAACATCTGCAATTTTGGTTTCGCTTATTTTTTCAAGATACATCATCAGCGCGCGAAGGCTATTTCCGTGTGCAACGATGATGATGTTTTTGTTGGCTCTCAGTTTTGGTTCAATTTCCTTGATATAATAAGGAACTACGCGGTCATAAGTATCTTTCAGACTTTCTCCGTTTGGCGGTACCACATCATAGCTTCTCCTCCATGTCAGAACCTGGGCCGGACCATATTTTTTGATCATTTCAAGTTTATCAAGTCCCTGTAAATCGCCGTAACTTCTTTCATTGAAAGCAGCCGTTTTCGTTACGGGAATCGTTGTTTTGCCAATCTCCGTAAGAATAATGTTAAGTGTATGACTGGCTCTCACCAATACCGACGTGTAGGCTTCGTCGAGGTCGTATTTTTTTATTAATCTTCCAGCATTTCTGGCTTCCATTTCACCGGTAGAAGTTAACTCTACATCAGTGCTGCCGGTAAATTTGTTTTGTAAATTCCATTCGGATTGGCCATGTCTTACGATTATTAAATTCGGCATACGTTACGATTAGGGTTGCAGAAATCATTTGTAAAGTCTTCACTTTAAAAGGTTTTCATGATAATGGAAAACGCTCTCTTGTAAATGTAACGCAAATGCCCGGCATACGGTGTCCTGATTTTATGGTTTACTTATTGTTTTGGAGGAAAATCAAAAATTACCAAAATGTCAGTTCGCCCGGAATATCCAGGCGAACTGACATTTTTATGCATCCGCTATTGTCATTACGACCCTACCATCAATTTTACCCGCTTTCATTTTGTCAAAAACTGAATTGATATCTTCTAGTTTTGCTGTGTGAACTGTCGCTTTTACTTTCCCATCAAGTGCAAATTCAACAGCTTCCTGAAGATCCTTTCTCGTACCAACAATGGAACCGCGAATGGTATATCGATTCAGAACAGTTTCAAAAATCGGCAGATCAAAACTTCCTGGCGGCAATCCGTTCAAAGCGATCGTTCCTTTTCTTCGTAACATAGAAATTCCCTGTTTGAACGCGATCGGGGAAACGGCTGTAACCAACACACCTTGCATACCACCAGTTTCCTTTTTTAGAATTTCACCTGGATCCTGTTCCATGGCATTTACAGTTATATCAGCCCCTAATTGTTTTGCTAAATCAAGTTTGTCTTTGCTTATATCAATTGCGGCCACATGCATTCCCATCGCTTTTGCATATTGCACAGCCAAATGTCCCAGACCACCAATTCCGGAGATCGCGACCCATTCACCCGCCTTGGTTTCTGTTTCTTTCAGACCTTTATAAACTGTCACACCTGCGCAAAGAATTGGGGCCATTTCAATCATGTTGGTATTGGATGGCAAGTGGGCTACATATCTGGCATCTGCGATAACATATTCGGCATAACTTCCATCGACACTGTAACCACCGTTTTGCTGGGTTTCGCATAGGGTTTCCCAGCCGGTTATACAAAATTCACAACAGCCACAAGCGCTGTAAAGCCAGGGAACACCTACAATATCTCCTTCTTTTACCTGATTGACATCCGGCCCGAGCGCTACCACGTATCCAATTCCTTCGTGTCCCGGAATAAGCGGCATCTTTGGTTTTACGGGCCAGTCGCCCTCTGTAGCATGTAAATCCGTGTGGCAAACACCGCTGGCAATTACTTTGACCAGAATTTGATTTCTTCCAGGTTCTTTCACCGGCATTTCTTCAATTTGAAGCGGTTTGCCAAACTCATGGACAACGGCGGCTTTCATTTTCTTTGGTAACATACGGAAGAATTTAAGGATTTCTTGATATCGAATTGTAAAGTTCGACTTCCCCACATCTCACTCTTATGACAGTCGTCATCCTTTAATATGACATATAACCTATCGATTCTGTACTCTATTTTAAGGCTGGAACAAAAGTTGTATAGATTGGGCCTAAAAGGATATTTCTGAAATGTGTGTTTTTAAGTTTGAAATCGATTTAGTTTATGGTCAAAGTATTTGCTGATAAGTCCGAACATCCTTTTGAATGGCTTGATGTAACCGATCCGAGTTCGGAAGAGTTGCATGAAATTGCCAGGAAATATAATTTGCATGAATCTTCTGTTAATGACTGTCTTCAGCCAGATCATCTTCCCAAATATGAAATTGTTGGCACTGAGGGTGATGTATTTATTATTTTGAGATTACATACCAGCGAAGTGGCAAATCAGGCAGATACTGTCAGGGAATTGACGGATAAAATTGCCATTTTTATGAAGGAAGAGCGCGTCATTACAATTCATAAAAAGCCATGGCCTGAGTCTGAAAAAATAAAAGAAGAATACATAAAATCGGATTACTGCAAATCGGCCCATCATATTCTCAACGAAATTATCAAAACCGGTCTTGCCACTTACGACAGCCACGCAGCACGGTTGAACAGGGAGATCGAATTTTTTGAGACGAATATGTTTTTGAAAAACAGAAAGCAGTCTCTTTTGGAAGGATTATATTATTTGAAAAGAAAAGTTGATGTGACTCGCCGCATCCTGATTTTGACTTATGAAATTGTAGATAAAATCGATAACCAGCCCGGTAATACTTATACCCGCGACACGCGCGATCTTTATGTCAAACTGCATAGTATTTATGATTCGCTTTTCGAAAACACGAATCATCTGATGAGTATTTATTTTTCCCTTTCTTCCCAACGCACCAATGAGATAATTCGCGTATTGACAATTTTTTCTGTCTTTTTTATGCCGCTTACTTTCATTGTTGGTATTTACGGTATGAACTTTGAGTTTATGCCGGAACTGAAAATGAGATTTGGATATCCTGGTGTGATGCTTTTGATGGGCGTCGTAACGGGTTGTATTTATTATTGGTTCAAAAAACGGGAATGGCTTTGAGAAAATAATACTGGATTAAAAATGTGGTACTTGTTTGAATGAATTTTCAATTTGTGATAATATTAGTAATTTGAAAGAAGCAGACAAACATTGTTAATTCCGGAAAGTTAAATCATATTTGATTTTTTACCGGGGAATGTTCCTGATGCTAAACCGCTAATTGATCCATATGTTTTTTCTATTAAAAAGGTCGAAAAAAATCATTTTATTTTGGGTGCTTTTTTTCTTCATCATTTCCCCTGTTTTTGCACAAAACAAAAAACCAAAATTTAAAGTAATCGCTTTTTATACGGGTAAAAATGATCAGGCGCATATCAGTTATATGCATGAGGCAAATAAGTTTTTCCCAAAAATCTCGGCTGAAAATAATTTCACCTATGACTCTACGACTGATTGGAGCAAACTAAATGCGGAATTTCTTGCGCACTATCAGGTCGTACTTTTTTTGGATACGCGTCCTGAAAAACCTGAACAACGTGCTGCTTTTCAGAAATATATGGAAAATGGCGGGGCCTGGATGGGTTTTCATTTTGCAGCCTTTGCTTTAACGCCTTCGGCGTTCAATCAGGACTGGGATTGGTATCATGAAAAGTTTTTGGGATCCGGCCAATATGCAAGCAATACCTGGAGACCGACTTTTGCTATTTTACGGGTTGAAAACAAAAATCATCCCGTCACAAAAAATCTTCCGGAAACAATTAAATCTTCTCCAAATGAATGGTACCGCTGGGAACATGATCTTCGAAAAAATCGGGATATCGAAATTCTGTTATCCATTGATTCGACCAGTTTTCCGTTGGGAACCGGACCGAAACCACATGAAATTTGGCGCAGTGGATATTATCCGGTGGTTTGGACCAATAAGAATTTTAAAATGCTTTACTTAAATATGGGGCATAACGATATTGATTATGAAAACAAAACCAATAAAACTTTGTCCTATACTTTTGCAAATAAAGCTCAAAATCAGCTGATTATTAATAGCCTTTTGTGGCTGGGCACTGGTAAAAAGTAATTTTGCTGACAGGTACAGAATTGCAACAAAATTGATGGTTTCATTTGTAGAAAATATAAGGGTATGAAACTATTACTCATAGAAGACGAAAAGGCGCTGGCGACTAGCATTCAGAATTATTTCCAGCGTGAAAATTTCATTTGCGAGTGGGCGGCTGATTATGAATCGGCGATAGAAAAAATAAATATATATAAATACGATTGCGTGCTGGTTGATATTATGCTCCCGGATGGAGATGGCTTGGATGCGGTCAAGGAATTGAAACGGAAAAATCCGGAAACCGGGATTATTATTATTTCGGCAAAAAATTCATTGGATGACAGAATTGAAGGTCTGAATTTGGGTTCTGATGATTATTTAACGAAACCCTTTCATCTTTCAGAGCTTAATGCAAGAGTGCAGGCAGTAATCCGCAGAAGGAGTTTCCAGGGAAATCAGCAGATCCGTTTTGGTAAAATTAACATTGAACCTCAGGAACATTTTGTCTCTGTGGACGGGCAGGAAATAATTTTGACCAGAAAAGAATACGATCTTCTAATTTATTTGATTGCTAATAAAAACCGCGTTCTAACCAAAGAATCTATCGCTGAACATTTGTGGGGAGATGATGCTGATTTGATGGATAACTTTGATTTTATCTACACGCATATAAAAAATCTCAGAAAAAAACTGATGGATAAAGGCTGTCCGGATTATTTGAGATCCATTTATGGCGTGGGTTATAAGTTTAGTGAGCAATGAGATTATTACTCCGGATACTTCGCTACCAACTGGTAACATCGATGATCGTTCTCTTTTTGGGAGCTGGACTTTTTTATGTTACAGTCAGGTATCTGATTGACAGGGAGGCTAATAAGGAATTGTTTCAAAGTCAGGTTAAGGTTCGTTGGCAGCTGAGGCATCTGGATACTTTGCCAGTTTATATTTTACAATTAGGAGATAGTTTACAGCTTCAGCCAGTACCGTATCCGGGAAGACCTTTTATGCGCGAGACTTCTATGCTAAATCTGGCAGAGAACGAGTATCAGCCTTATCGTCAACTGGTATTTTATGAAAGATCTTTGGGGCAATGGTATCGGATTACAATCAGCAAAATGCTTTTACAAAGGCAGCGATTGCTGGAAACGGTTGTAATGACGATTACATTTATTGTCGCCTTGCTGCTGATTTCTCTTTTGTTGTTAAATAGTTGGTTGTCAGAGCGTTTATGGAAACCATTTTATAAGACGCTAGGTAAACTGGATCACTATCAGATTCAGCAGCATGAAACTTTGGTGTTTAAGAAAGAGGAAACGCTGGAATTTGATCAGCTAAATCAAGCTGTGACGCAGCTCACGGAAAGGATTGCAGCAGCTTATCGAAATCTTAAAGAATTTACTGAAAACGCATCGCACGAAATACAAACACCTCTGGCTGTGATCCTTTCGAAAATTGAAGGATTGTTCCAGGATGAAACTTTAACGGAATCACAACTTGTTACATTGTCAAGTGTGAGTGAAGCGGCTAATCGGTTAGGACGTTTGAACCAGGCATTATTATTGCTGACAAAAATTGAGAACAGGCAATTTTTAGCAGGAACTGAACCAGTTAACCTGGTACCCATAATAAATGGTAAGTTGCAGGATCTGGAAGATTTGATTCTTAAAAGGAAAATAAATATTCAAACTGATCTGGAGCCGATAGGTTTGATAATACATCCGGCATTGGCAGAAATCCTGGTTAATAATTTATTAACAAATGCGATCCGCCATAACGTTGAAAACGGAAAGATTATTATTACCTTACGTGAAAGATTTTTTTCTGTTAAAAATACAGGTAAAACTTTAAATTTGAACCCGGAGCAGCTGTTTGAACGTTTTAGAAAAGAAAGTACATTATCTGCCTCGCTGGGACTTGGTCTAGCTCTTGTAAAAACCATTTGTGAGGTGAACGGGCAAAACTTAAAATATGATATAGACAACGAGTGGCATACATTGACTGTGAGTTGGTAATATAAAGATTTTTCATGGCTAATAAAAAGAGAAAGGGGGAGGTTTATGACCTTCCTTTTTTTATGTTTTAATCTGATTATGAATATTTTAATCAAATAAGTGGTAGGGTTTTTAAGTACGTAAAATATTTCGTAGGTTTTGGGATTATTTAATTTTAATGCGGGAAGTCATGAGTGAAAAACCAAAACAATTAAAGGAAAATGGAGTAGCTTACAGCCGGTCAGAATATGGCAAGAGGGAAATGAAGAACTTGAACCGGAGAATAGTACCTTCTAGTGACGGTGGGTTCCTTAATGATAAGGTGTCTCAAATGAATAATCAAAATGTTGAGGTTACCCAAGTCCGAAATGTCAACACAGGGCACTGGATAAAACGGAATGAAATAACAGGAGAATTTACTGCGGGTGAAAGTACCAAACCTTTTGTAGGGGTAAGTGTCCGAAGAAAATTCAGAGCGGCGGCTAATCCGTCAATTACCAGGGAAATGGCTGAACTTGCTGAAAAAGCTGTGCTGGCAGTTTTGAATCGCACTTCAAGAAAATAATTGTGACAGGAGGCGAGAGCGTAAACACTTCTCTTTTAACAGGAACGATAAAAGCACCGCTTTATGAAAAGAGTGTTTTTATCAATTGTCCTTTTGATTCAAAGTTCAGGGAAATTTTTCATGCGATAATATTTACAATCCACGCCTGCGATTTTACTCCCAGATGTGCTCTTGAATTTGATGGAGATCCGAACAGGCTCACTAAAATCACAAATTTGATTCGTGAATGTCAATTTGGAATTCACGACGTTTCTCTTCGGGACGGTCGGCTTAACATGCCTTTGGAGCTTGGTTTATTCATAGGTTGCCAGAAATACGGTACGGGAAAACAGAAACATAAAAGCTACCTTATTCTGGAAGGTTCGCCCTATTCGTCAAAGATTTACTTATCGGATTTGGCCGGGTTAGATCCCATGTCACATGATTTCCACACAGACTCGGTAATTGGTTGTGTCAGGGATTGGTTAACATCAAGATCCACATCACCTCACTTAATACCGCATCAGCCTTACTTTGTCCAGAAATATAGTCAGTTTTCAACCGAGCTTCCGGATATATGCAGATCAATAAAGTGGTCTCAGGAAAGACTTCTTTTTCCTGAGTTTTCCAGTCTTGCCTCATCTTTCATTTTTTCCAATTTTTAGATTCTTTTAAGTTTTCTTCAAACTTCAGAATCTCTTCAGTTTTCCCACAAGATTACAACAGGATCGTTTTGCAATTTTGAATTAACAAACGAGGCAAAGTAGCTGATAAGATTTTCAGCTGGTCTTAATTCTGGCACTTTTTATCGTCTGTAATCCATCATTCAACTTAATCATTCTGTATAGTCATGTTTCAAAAACAAAATATCAAAAAACTAGCTCCTGTTGCTTTGGCGTTTGCTTTTTTAGGAGGCACATCATTTGCGGCATACGAGCATTTTAGTAAGCCGGATACAATTTCGAACTGGGTAGAAAACAATATGCCTGTTGTAAAAGCTCGTTTGGATGAAAAAAATAATGGTGCAAATGTGGCCATGATTCCAGCAGATTTTTCCTATGCTTCACAAAAAGCAACTGCGTCAGTGGTCCATATCAAATCAACACTTAAACCAGAAAGAAATGTAAGTCAGCAAGTCCCTGATGAGCTGAGGGACTTTTTCGGAGGCCGTAGTCCGTTTGGACAGGAAGGTCCACAGGGAGAGGGAAGAGCCGAAAAAGCACAAGCATCGGGTTCAGGCGTTATCATAAATCCGGAAGGATATATCGTGACAAACAATCACGTGATCCAAGGTGCAGAATCTTTGGAAGTTACATTGGCTGACAAAAGAGTTTTCAAAGCAAAAGTTATTGGTTCTGATCCAAATACGGATATTGCCTTGATCCAGATTGATGCTAAAAACTTGCCAGCTCTTTCTTTTGGCAGTTCAGAAAATGTAAAAGTAGGGCAATGGGTGCTCGCGGTTGGTAATCCATTCAATCTGACTTCAACGGTGACAGCCGGTATTGTAAGTGCCAAAGGTCGTAGTATCAATATTTTAGGGGAAAACTCAAAAGCACCTGTTGAGTCATTTATTCAGACTGATGCAGCAGTAAATCCAGGAAATTCCGGTGGTGCACTTGTAGATTTAAATGGAAATTTGATCGGTATTAATACTGCAATTGCCAGCCAGACAGGACAATTCGCTGGTTATTCATTCGCAGTTCCTTCCAGTATAGCTCATAAAGTTGTAGAAGATATCTCTAAATTTGGTTCTGTACAACGTGGATATCTGGGCGTTGGAATCAGTGAAGTAGATGGTGCGAAAGTGAAATCCTATGATTTGAAAGTGAATGAAGGAGTTCGTGTTGAAAGTTTTTCTGAACAAAGTGCTGCTCGCGAAGCAGGTTTAAAAATCGGTGATATAATTACAAAAGTTGACGGACATTTAATTGAAAGTGTCCCTCAGTTACAAGAGTCAATTGCGCAGCATAAACCAAGTGATAAAGTGGTTGTAAATGTGAACCGCGCTGGTGTAGATAAAGAGCTGACAGTTACTCTAAAAAGTAACACAGGGACACTGGTTGCAGAAAAATCAGCTCAGACGCTAGATAATCTTGGAATTGAATTACAAGATCTTACCACTCAGCAGAAGAAAAACTGGGATGTTGAACAAGGTGTAATTGTGAGCCAGATTAATGCAGGAAAGGTTCGTCAGAATACGGATATGCAGGATGGTTTCGTTATTACTAAAATAGATAAAACACCTGTTGGAAATGTGCAGCAAGCGATGAAAGCATTAGAAAGTAAAAAGGGTGGAGTGATGATTGAAGGAGTATATCCTGGAAGTCAGGAAACACAGTATTATGCGATTGGTTTGTGAGGTTGGGTCGGGGCGGGCCTTGTGTCCGCCCAAACAAACGGCGTGGCTGCCCAAACAGATGAAAAGTTTATTTTTAATAAAAACCCAGTTTAAGTATTAAAAATTTAATCATCGTAAAAAATGAAAAAGAGCCTGATTCTATTAGGAGTGCTAAGTATTTTCAGCACAATGGTTTTTGCAAATAATTCAAAACCTAGAACAATGAGTGGCGTGACAGTGCATACGTATAACTGGATAGTACCGGACATGAAAAAAAATCAAAATCCGATGTACAGCAGTACTTATTCACGTCAAAGAATTCAACAAGCATTTGATGCAGCACTTAATGGAAAGGGGTTAGTCAGAGAAACCCAGCATCCTGATCTGTTGCTGCAATTTCATACCTACACGCAACGTGTTCGAAGAAATTATTATGGCGGGGGAGGATATCCTATGATGGGTTTTGGCAGGTTCGGATATGGAATGCCTTATTACGGAGGGTATGGATACGGAGGGGGATATGGAGGTTACGGGGGATATCCATCGTCAAGCAATAATACTGACGGGACATTGATATTGGATGTTGTTGATACAAAAACCGGAAATATCATTTGGCAAAAAGCAATTTCGGGTGATGTGACCAATCCAAATCATCTTGAAAAAAGAATCAATAAAGGAGTTAAAAAATTAATGAAAGATTTCCCGGTTCAGGGATAAGTTGTTGAATGAAATAAATAAAACAGGCATAAAAAAGATGCCTGTTTTATGCGTAAAAAAATAAATTATTTTTATGTTAATCTTGTTCTCTAACTACAATATTTCAACAGAATGTCATTGTAATTTTGAAATGTTAAAGGTTAAGAAACTATTCAAATTTAACACATCAGCTCATGAAATCGCATAGAAAAGGTAATTCCGATATTGTAACAAACGGGGTTAATACCTTTAAACCTCGTTTATCAACAACAGTCTTTGCAGCTGCCATTTTAGTAACTACATCGTTTACAGGTTATAGCCAAAATTATCAGAATAATTATGGCAATCAGCAAAACAGTAACCAGCAACAATATGCAAGTCCGCAGAAATATGATAACCAGCAACAGTCCTATAGCAACGGACAATCCGCTCAGAAACAACAAAGTCTTGAATCGATGGTTGCCCAATACAATGATGATGTCAGAAATGATATTTTGATTGCTACGCAGTATCCGGATATTTTAACAAAACTTGCACAGATCCGGGATAATACAACGCAGGCTTTTCAGTCTACCATTCAGAATTATCCTCAGAAAAAACAAAACTGGTTTTATGAGGTTTCCCGTTATCCGGATTTGATGCATCAGCTTGCTACTTTACCACGTAGACAGTCGAATGAACAGATTGAAGGAATGGTCGCAAATGTTCCTAATGCTTCGGCGGATTTAAAAGAAGCTGCATGGAAGCTTTATAACAATCATCACAGTGATCTGGTAACAGTGGATAATTTGAATCAACAAGCTATAAATTCTTTTGAAGATATGGTTAGCCCGCTAAACCGGGACGCCCAAAATGCATTCAGAAATTTGCAGGAAATGCCGGACGTGTTATCGATTTTGAATGATCATAGCGATCTTACAGCAAGTTTGGGACGCGAATTTAGAAATGACCCGGATGGAACTCGTCAGGATCTCGCTGATCTTCACAATAAACAAGAAGCGCAGAACAAACAGGATCTTGCTGATTATCAAAAAGATTTGTTGCAAGATCCACAAGCTCAACAAGAATATAATCAGGCTCAACAACAATATGCATCGGCAAATAATGGATATAGCTATCCTGCACCAACCGGTGATAAAGTTGTAAATGTTTATAACAATCCATATCCATACTGGTTTGGTTATCCTTCCTGGTACGGTTCGGCAATGTGGTACCCTGGCGCTTATGGCTTCGGTGGTGGTTTATATTACGGAATGGGTTTATACGGATTTCCTAGCTTTGGGTTTTCAAGTTGGTTCTTTGGTGGGGCTTACAGATATTACCCTCACTTATACCGTACTTACGGTAACTTTTATCGCAATAACTATTTGTCAAGAGGCCGTTTCATTTCCCCACGCAGCAACGGTTTCATAGGAGCAGCCGGAAGACATTATAGTCCAAATATGGGTAGTGCACGTTCAAATTGGTTGTCATCTCCAAATCGTGGTGGTGGATATAGCCAAGGCCGGACTTATTCGCAAGGATCCCGTTCATTGACACCAAGCCAAAGTTATGGCAACAGAAGCTACGGCGGAAACAGTTTTAGCAGACCATCCAATGGCGGAGGTTTTAGCAGAGGCGGTGGCGGATTCAGTGGTGGTGGTTTCCGCAGCGGCGGAGGCGGTGGTGGAATGAGAGGTGGCGGTGGCGGACGTCGTTAATAGTTGATGTGTTTATATAGTTTGAAAGCAGAATAGGCAGCCACCACGGCTGCCTATTTTTGTTATGTCGACGTAACTATACTTTCCTTCTTTTCATACGCCAGTTTTTCAAATCTTTGAAAATTGTTTCAGGATATAATGACAATCCGTAACTGTAATACATGCCACCGAAATGATGATCTATATTTCCACTTTTTATAGCATTACGGTAACCGGTTTGTACGTATAGGCCAGCCCAGGGTGTGAGTTTGTGCTCTGCATAAATACCAATCTGAAAAGGTTGAAAATACCGCTCTTTTCTACGCATCAAAATATCCTCAAAAAAGTCTTTATAATGTGAGGACTGTTTTCCGATACCAAATTCTACCGGAGCCAGCAAAGTCCATTTTTTTGTTTTTAACACTGGATACCAATAGGCAAGACTTAGAAACTGTACATCAGTCTGGGTAATTGAAGACATGTTGATTCTTGGCGACAGCATTTTATGCCAACGTAAAATGGATTTGGATGCATCATAACCCATCCAGTAGTATCCCAAAGTAATACGGTGTGATTTCTTTCCAAAGCTCAATCCCCCGCGTAAGCCCCAGATATTGACGTGTTTGTTTTTAATATAGGTATTGCGGGAGTCAAAGTTAAAAAGCAATCCTACCTTTGGAGTAGAGGAAGTATCAGTATCTATCTCCGCACGAAGTGTACATGATATCAAAACAAATAAAAAGCACAGACATACAGATTTAAATCCGAAAAGGTAACCAGCCTTGCACCTTTTAATTTTCATACTTGATACTTCCTCTATTTAATTATTTTAAAAGATTTTTTCTTTTTTCCCTGCTGCTATAAATATATTCATAAATAGTTGGCAGAATCAATAGTGATAATAGGGTGGCTGTGATCAGTCCCCCAATAACAACTATGGCCAATGGTTTTTGCGTTTCTGAGCCAATTCCTGTACTTAGCGCGGCGGGTAAAAGACCAAGTGACGCCATCAAAGCAGTCATAATTACGGGTCTCAATCGTGACCGTGCTCCGTCTTTTATCGCATCTACCAACGGCATTCCGGCTTGTAAGTTATGCCTAAACTTATTTACGAGGATTACACCATCCTGCGTTGCCACACCAAATAAAGCAATAAAACCAACGCCTGCCGAAATACTGAAATTGACGCCTGTTATTAGTAAAGCTGCAATTCCGCCTATTAACGCAAAAGGAACATTTAATAATACGAGCACAGAATCCAATGAATTACCGAATGATGCGAAAAGTATAAAAAATATCAATAAAATACTAATTGGAACGACAATCATTAATTGCTTTTCTGCACGTTCCTGATTTTCAAACTCTCCGTTCCATTTTATTTCGTAGCCTTTTTCCAGTTTGACATGATCCTTAACCTTTTGCCTCGCTTCATCCACAGCACTTCCAAGATCCCGGCCACGAACTGAAAATTTCACGGCAATAAAACGTGCGTTGTCTTCACGGTAAATAAACGCAGGGCCAGCCTGATTTTTTATAGCAGAAATTTCTTTAAGCGGAATTTTTCCACCATTTAATGTCGGTACCAATAAATTTCCAATTTGATCAAGCGAGGAGCGATAGGGAAGATCGTATCTTAAACGCAAATCAAATTTTCGTTCGCCTTCATAAACCTGGCTGACTGCTTTACCACCAATGGCCATTTCAATTACAGCATTGGCGTCTGCTGCATCCACTCCATACTGCGCCATTTTATCGGGATTCAAAGTAATCCGAAGTTCCGGCTGACCCAGATTCCGGAATATTCCCAGATCTTCAATTCCTGTCACAGTTTTAAGTTGAGCAAATACTTCATCGGATTTTTTATCAAGCAGATTTAAATCGTTTCCGGTAATTTTGACGGCAATAGAACCCTTAACACCCGAAACCGCTTCTTCGACGTTATCAGAAATAGGTTGAGAAAATCCAAAATCAATTCCTTTGTAAATAGCCAGTTTTGCCTGCATCTGGCCTATAAGTTCTTCTTTGGAAATATCCCGTTTCCATTCCTCTTTTGGAAATAAATCAACAAAAAATTCCTGGTTGAAAAAACCTGTCGCATCCGTTCCATCATTTGGTCTTCCTGTTTGAGAAATGACACCTCTTACTTCTGGAAATTGTTCAAAAATCTGACGAAATTTTCGGGTGTAATGGTAACTATCTTCCAGACTTACAGAAAGTGGCATACTCGCACGTACGTAAATGGAACCTTCATTCAAATGAGGAAGAAATTCTGAACCCACCCAACGGAAAGAAAATATAGCGATAGAAAGCGCTGCAACCGCTGTAATTACCGCTCTTTTAGGATGAAGCATCACGTGATTCAATAACGGGGAGTAATTTCTATTCAACCATTCAATAATCGGATTGTGACGTTCACGGACGTTTTTATTTAATAAAATGCTGCTCATCACCGGTACAAAAGTAAGCGCCAGTAAAAGTGCTCCTAAAAGCGCAAAACCCATGGTAAATGCCAGTGGACTGAAAAGCTTTCCTTCCACTTTCTGGAATGAAAAAATTGGGAGGAGTGCAGTAATAATAATCAGTTTGGAGACAAAAATGGATTTTCCCATTTCCACTGCCGTTTTAAGGATTTTTCCGAGTTTGGCGCGTTTGTTAAATTTCTCCATGCCTTCCGTTTCGGCCCAATGGGCCAGCATCACAAAGAGGCCTTCCACCATTACAACAGCCCCGTCAATAATAATCCCAAAATCGATTGCACCTATGGAAAGTAAGTTTGCACTCATTCCTTTTGCGCGCATCAAAATAAATGCGAACAACAGCGCCAATGGAATTACCAATGCTACGGTCACAGTTGTGCGCCAGTCAGCCAGGAAAATCAGAAGAATTACTGTAACCAGCGTAATGCCCATAGCCACATTTTCTCCGACAGTTCTTAATGTATGGCTATTCAGTTCGGTGCGGTCGTAGAATACTTTGATTTTTACGTCAGCAGGAAGAACGATACTATTCAGGTAATCAACTTTTGCTTTTAAGGCAGGTAAAACCTCGCCCGGATTTTCACCTTTTCTCATCAATACAATTCCCTCAACAGCATCGTCGTGACTATCCCGGCCAACAATCCCCAACTGCGGTAAAGCAGATTCATGAACGGTACCAATGTTGGTCATTCGCACCGGAACTCCGTTAAGATTTTTGACGATGATTTTTTCAATATCTGAAACACTGGTTACAATGCCGATTCCGCGAACTACAAATGCCTGCTGACCCTGACGCAGAACATCACCACCGACATTCACATTGGCTCTTTGCAAAGCGCTGTAAATATCAAGCGCAGTCAGATTGTATTTGGCGAGAAGGTTAGGATTTACACTGACCTCAAACGTTTTAATATGTCCGCCAAAACTTACCACATCGGCAATACCGGAAACTGCTTTCAAACTTTTTTCTACTACCCAGTCCTGAATCGTTTTTAATTCGGTATTTGTTTTCGTTTCCGATTCCAGCGTGTAGCGGTAAATTTCGCCGGTTGGTCCTGCGGGCGGTTGAATTTCTGCATCAACACCGTCTGGAAGATTTACGTTAGCCAGCTTTTGCGAAGCTTCCATTCGGGCATTGAATCCATCAATTCCATCTTCAAAAACAATTTTAATGAAGGATAAACCAAATAAATTAATCGATCGAAGCGCGGACTTATGGCTGATAGAATTCATCTCTGTTTCGATTGGAACGGAAATAAAACGTTCAACTTCTTCGGCACTTCGTCCCGGCCACTGCGTAATGATCACAACTTCCGTGTTGGTCACATCCGGATAAGCTTCAACCGGTGTGAAATAAAAACTCACCGCTCCGGCTACAACCACGAGCAGCGTTATGAAAAAGATAATCGCCTTATTTTTGAGCGAGAATCCGATTATACTTTTTATGAGCTTATCCATAGAATCAATTATTGGTTAATTCGCTGAATAACATTAATGCTCCTTCCGTAACTACTTTGTCTCCGTGCTGCAAAGCGCCTTTTACATACATGAATTTTGAAGTGTTTTTCAGAATTTCAACCGGGACCGTTTTGTATTCACCGGCTTTCACTTCTTTAATCACAAAATAACTATCCTTACTGAAAATGACGGAAATTGGATTTACTGCAAGTAATTTTTCCGGCTTTTCAATGTGTAATTTGACATTACAAAACATATCTGGTTTCAACAAGCCACCCGGATTTGGCAAAACAACTCTTGCCTGCAAAACTTTACTATCATTATCAATAACCTGACTGATGTTGGATATCGACCCGGTGAAAACTTTATCAGGATAGGCAAGGGTAGTAATATTAACCTGCGCACCTTGTTTTACAGCCTGAATATCCGGCTCGTAAATGTTAACCAAAACCCAAACGTCCGTCAAATCAGATATTGTAAATAGCGCATCCGAATTGTCTGAACGGATCTGCATATCTGCATTGACATTTTTTTCAACCACATAGCCATTTTCTGGTGCTTTAACTGTGAAAATCGGCTGTTTTCCTGAACCGGTTCCTCCATAAAGTTTTAATACCTGATTGGAACGCTCTAATTCGGAGCTGGCAATTTCCAGTTGTTTCCTGGCGTTTACGAGATCATTCTCAGATGAAAACTTGGTTTTATAAAGTTGTTCTACGTTATCTGCATTTCGTTTTGCAATATCAAAATTGGCTTTGGCGGTATTCTGATCTTTCAAGAAATCACTTATATCACCGCTTTGAAGTGTGGCCAAAACCTGTCCTTTTTTGACATAAGCCCCAAGATCAGCTTTTACTTCCAGCACATTTCCGCTAACGATTGGAAATACTTTATCCACTTTTTTCTGGTCAAAGGAAACCTGTCCTGTAAATTGAAGTTCCTCTTCAAAATTTCTTAATTGTACGGTATCAGTTCTGAATGTTGAGCCTGTATCTTTGGTTTCTGCTTCCTTCGGTTTTTCAGAACGGTTGCAGGATGCCAGCCATAAAAAAGCCAGTGGGACGAATCCTATAAATAATTTCATGAGGTGAGGTTTTAAAAGGTTTTTGTATTGGTGACAAAATTGAGTAGCTGCTGTGCCTGAAACAGATCATTTTGAAGATCAATCAGATTAACCTGTGCATCTCTGTACGCCCTGATTTTATCTATATAACTGACCAGATCAATGATCCTTTTTGCATAATCTTCGGTCGCATTTTTAGAAATTTCTTCTATGCTTTGCAGGTAAGCCTGCGAAACCCTCTGTTGCTGGATTAGTGCCTGCTGATATTGCTGTGACGCTGCGACAACATCCTGTTCTACCTGCAAATGCGTTAGGTCTGATGTAGTTTTTGATTGATCAATACCAACCTTCGCACTTTGAATATTGCCCTGATTTTTATTTCTGACCGGCAAATCAATAAGCGCCTGAATACCCACATAATGCGGAAATGCAGAACCAACGCGCTGGTAATCTGCTCCAATGGTCAGATTTGGAGTTGCCAGCGACCGCTGATAAGTGAGATTATTCTGATTGTATTGAATTTGTAACTGAGAAGCTTGTAAATCAGGCCTGTTGGCATAAGCAAGATCAAGAAGCTGCGTAAGAGCAGGTGTCACATTATTGGATGTTGGTGAAGTTGCAGGCACAATATACACCGTTCCGCTTTCGGACAATAAAACCCGCATGACCGATTCGTCCTGAGAGATTTGAACGTTTAAATTGGCAAGATCCCTCTCAAAATTCTTTTGTTCAAGTTCTAGTCGGGTCACTTCAAAAGGTGCAATAATCCCAAGTTTGAGCTGCGCCCGAAAAGCTTCCAGAAGATTTTCCAGACGCGTACGTTCTTCATTAAGCATTCGGAGTTTGGCTTGCTCATTGACAAGATTGCCAAAGGTTTGAGACAATGTGTAGCGTGCATTACGCATCACATCCTGAAAAGCAGACTGCTGTAAAGCAACATTGGACTGTGCCAGTTTAACTAGTTTGCTTCGACTGCCAGTCAAACTTAAAACCTGTTGAAGTTGCAAATTTATGACGCCTCCTGTTGGGTTAATCAAATCTTCCTGTTTACCATATGGTAAAAATTTGTGTGTGTACCCGTTGTAAAGATTTGTCTCGACAAAAAGGTTGGGATTGTACCACAATTTAGCTTGTTCAACACCGGCTTCCGCAATGTTAACATTGAATTTTTGGGCAATCAGCGCAAAGTTTTTTTGAACAAATTGTTCCTGCGCCTGTTCCAGTGTAAGCTTTAATGTATCCTGTCCGCGACTGGGAAGGATGGAAATCAGGTTTATACCTAATAATAGTAATGTATGCTTCATAGTAAGGTGAGATAGTTAATCTGAACCTAAAATAGAAAATTATTTAAAACTATAAGTTAACTTTATTTATTTGACCATCCGACAGAACAGCTTCTTTTATGAATCTCTTTCCAACAATTGTCAAACAAATAGGTTTTGATGTAGTTGTGATTTACTCTAATTTTCCCTGGGTTTAATAAAATCTATGACTGAGGTCCAATAGCCGGCTTTCTATCGATGTTAAATTAGAAAATACTGGAAGAATTTATTTATAAACTATATAGAATCATATTTAATTCATAAAGCCAGATTACCGTTTCTTCGCAGTTTGATTTTTAAAATTTGTCAAATGATGGAATTGAACTCATAATAAAATATTGTAAATATATCATGCTGGTAAAAATGCTTTATTAAACCGAGGTATTTTTCGTGCAATCTTTTAATTTTATTCCTATTTTGACTGATAAGCTAAAACAGTTAAATAATGCCGAAACTTAAATTGACATTAACTCCAAATGTTGCGCTAGGAATGTTGACTCAAATTCTATTAAATTTAATTAATTATGGTGTGAGCATTGTGGTCGGCTTAAAATATAAACTAAATTGTAAATAATATGAAAAAGTTAATTTTTGTAGCGTGCATTATGTTTTATGCCGCAACCAGTTTTGGCCAGGATATGAAGGAGACAGACGTGCCGTCGGTGGTGCTGAATACATTTAAACAGCAATATGCCAAAGCCGAAAAAGTGGAATGGAAGCAAAAAGCAGGAATGTACAAAGTGGAATTCAAAATCGTAAAAGATGATCACGAACTTTGGCTGGATAAAACCGGGAAAGTTGTAAAACATAAACAGGAAATTAAGGCAGATCAATTGCCAAAAGAAGTGACCGCTGCGATTACAAAAGATTACAAAGGTTATACCATACATGATCCGAAAAAAACTGATAATGCAGGTGTGGTAACGTATAAAGTTGAATTGAAAACCGCAGGATCGGAAATGCATTTAACTTTTGACAAAACAGGAAAAGTTATTAGTAAAAAGAAAGAAGATTAATTTAATGCAATCTTTTCTGTTTCAATGTTATAAGATGAAAAGGGATTGTGGTATTGTTCTTATGGTGTTTTAAGGATTTTTCAATGTTTTACCCCGTAAATGGAAATATTCAAAATTTTTTTTCGCAAAGTCCGTTTTCTATCTGTAAATGCCAAATGAATTCGAAATTCATCAGTAATTTGGAACGGGTTTTGTAGTTAGAAAGAATTTATCAAGCATCCAAAATTGATTAAAGTGACAATTTTTATTTCCAGCATATGAGGTATTCGGAAATTCTTGAAAATGTTCAGCATTATATCGGGCATTTTTTTGGTGCAAAAGAGGATACAACCCTTACATTCCACAACTTTGCTCATACGAGGGATGTGGTGATGCATGCTACAAAAATGGCCCGTCACTACGGACTTGACGATCAAGAAACGTTTATTCTTACAGCCGCATCCTGGTTTCATGATACGGGTTATTATACCGGCGAACCGTGTGGGCATGAGCAGCGAGGAGCAGATTTGGCAGGCAGTTTTCTTTTAAAAATGGGAGTTGAAGAATCGCTAATTCTGGAAGTGAAAAAATGTATTATGGCAACTGTAATGCCTCAGAAACCAGAAAATCTGTTGCAGCAGATCATGTGTGATGCGGATCTTTATCATTTCGGGACTGAACAATTTTCGGCCCGTGATATGCTTATGCATGAAGAAGTTGAAAGGAAAACAGGATGTAAAATTGATAGCAGTCATTGGAGAAAAGCCACAATTTGTCTTTTGGAATCACATTTCTTTAAAACAGATTACGGGCAAAAGCTGCTTGAATTTGGGAAAAAGAAAAATCTCGAAAGATTAAAACGAAAAGAATCGAGGGGCAGGATAGCAATTTCTCATCATCAAAACAGATGCGCTGAATAAGTGATTTATGTTATTTTCTTTTCAATCAATATAAAAATAGGGGAGAGCTGATTTCAGCTTTCCCCTATTTAATTTCAATGCGAAATTCTCTTATTTTTTGCTTTTGATAGGTAATGTAAACCAGTGGAATCCATCTCTTGCGATAAGTGCTTCCGCGATTTCAGGTCCCCATGAATCAGCTGAATAATTAGGAAAATTAAGACTTTTTCTTCCTTGCCAGGCATTCAAAATTGGCATGATCAGTTCCCAGGCTGTCTCTACCTGGTCACCGCGCATGAACAGTGTCTGGTCACCCAGCATAGTATCCAAAAGCAAAGTTTCGTAAGCTTCCGGTGCTTCTGTTGTGTACGTTCCCTTATAATCAAAAACCATATCAACGGCATTCAGGTACATATCCAACCCCGGACGTTTTGCCTGAACTTGTAAACGAATGCTCATTTCAGGCTGAATGCTGATAATGAGGCGGTTTTGCTGCCAGCTTTCGTTCGCCTCTTTTGGGAAAACCATGTGAGGAACGTCCTTAAACTGAATCGTAATAACAGAAGCAGACTGATGCAATCTTTTTCCGGTACGAACGTAAAAAGGAACACCCTGCCAGCGCCAGTTGTCAACATGAAACTTGATTGCTGCAAAAGTTTCAGTGTTTGATTCCTTGTCAACATTCGGTTCTTCGCGGTATCCAGGCACTTCCTTTCCTTTCATCCATCCGCTTCCATATTGTCCGCGAACAGCTGATAAACGCACATCTTCCGCTGTGAATTTCCGCATAGCTTTCAATACATCCACTTTCCTGTTACGGATTTCGTCTGCATCAAAACTTACCGGTGATTCCATGGCCACCAGACAAAGCAATTGCAGCAAGTGATTCTGGATCATATCACGCATAGCTCCTGAGCCATCGTAATAATCACCGCGTTCTTCAACGCCTAATTGTTCTGTCACAGAAATCTGTACGTGCTCAATATAATTCCGGTTCCAGATCGGTTCGAGAATCGCGTTTGCGAAACGGAAAGCCATGATATTCTGAACCGTTTGTTTTCCCAAATAATGGTCTATACGATAAATCTGCTTTTCATCAAAAATACCAGAAAGCAATTTGTTCAATGAAACCGCTGATTCAAGATCGTGGCCAAATGGTTTTTCAATTACAATTCTGGTTTTTTCAGGATCGTCGGCCAGTTTACTTTTAGAAATATTTTCAGCAATAATCGGGAAGAAATTTGGAGAAACAGCCAGGTAATAAATTACGTTCGCCTCGGTTCCCCATTCTTTATTATGTGCCGCAATTCTTGAACCAAATTCCTTATACGTTTCGTGATTGTTGATATCAGAAACCTGGTAATGAAGATGTTGGGAGAAATCTGCCCATTTATCATCTTTTACTTTTCCACTTCTTGAAAAAGAATTAATTCCTTCAAGCAATTTTCCTTTAAAATCTTCATCAGACAGCGGAGTACGGCCAGTCCCTATGATAGAGAATTGATCTGGTAACCAACCTTCCAGGTATAGATTATATAAAGCTGGGGCCAGTTTTCGTGAATTCAGGTCACCGGTACCGCCAAAAATAATAAAGATGGTCGGCTGTGATTTAATAGTTGAATACATGATGTCGTTGGTTTAACGGACTAATTTGAAATTTCCGGTTAGTTTTTTGGTACCCATTGTGTATGGAAAACACCTTCTTTTCCAATTAGTTCGTAGGTATGCGCGCCAAAGAAATCCCGCTGTGCCTGAATCAGGTTTGAAGGCATTCTCTTGCTGCGGAAAGCATCAAAATAACTCAGCGTAGCCGCAAAAGCGGGAACAGCAATGCCACTGGCTATCGCGGTGGAAATTACAGATCGTGCTCCGGAAGTTGTCTCATTGACCGTTTTTGCAACAGCGCTGTCAAGCAGCAAATGGGCTAATTCTTTATTTTCTTCGTAAGCATTGTAAATATCATTCAAAAAAGTAGAGCGGATGATACAACCACCGCGCCAGATTTTCGCAATTTCAGACAGATTCAGACCATAGTTATATTCCGCAGAAGCATTGGAAAGCATTTGCATTCCTTGTGCATACGTTACAATCATTGCAAAATAAAATGCCTCTTCCAGTTCGGCCAGAAATTTCTCCTGATCCACATCCAGTTTTTCAGTTTCAGAAGTGCTATATAAAGTTGCCGCTTGCTCACGAAGTGCTTTATATTTGGACAAATCACGCATTGCAACGGCTGTATCGATCGTCGGAATTGGTGATTGCAAATCCATTGCAGCTTGGGAAGTCCATTTTCCGGTTCCTTTTGCTCTGGCTTCGTCTTTTATATCATCCAGCAACAAATGATCCGTTCCGGGTGCTTTATATTTAAAGATGTCAGTTGTAATATCGATCAGAAAAGACTGCAATCTGCCTTCGTTCCATTTTACGAAAATGTTGCCAATCGCTTCATTATCCAACTTCAATCCCGTTTTAAGGATTTCGTAAGTTTCTGAAATCAATTGCATTAAACCGTATTCAATGCCATTGTGAACCATTTTCACAAAATGACCAGCTGAACCTTGTCCGATATACGTGACACAAGGTGCGCCATCAACTTTTGCTGCAATGGCTTCCAAAATTGGCTTCATTACATTGTAAGCGTCTTTGTCACCACCTGGCATCATACTTGGCCCACGACGCGCTCCTTCTTCTCCGCCTGAAACGCCCATACCGAAAAAGTGATAACCCTGATTTTCAAGATAGTCTACTCTGCGGTTTGTATCAATAAAATGAGAGTTTCCTCCGTCGATCAAAATATCTCCTTTATCAAGCAATGGAAGCAATTCTTCAATGACGCTGTCCACTATTTTTCCTGCCGGAACCAGCATCATAACGGCGCGTGGCGTGGTCAGGCTTGCTATGAATTCCTTGATATCACTGAATCCCTTTACTTTAATATCTTTCCCTTCTTCTTCAAGTAGGGCTCCCTTCGTTGCATCTTTATCATATCCTGCGCCGGCAAAGCCGTGGTCGCCGATATTAAGAAGTAGGTTACGGCCCATTGTACCAAGGCCAATCATACCAAAATTATATTTTTGCTGATCACTCATGATTGTGGAAATGTTTCTTTTTTAAGACCTTCAAGAATTGTTTTCGTGGATTCGAAACTAGTATGATGAAAGGCGCGTATTCCTAACTTCTGGGCCGTGGTGGTAAACATGACCCTGTCGTCGAAGTAGACGCATTGCTGTGGAGTTGCCTGGGCAATACCCATTGCAATATTAAAAATTCCAGGATCAGGTTTGCGGATTTTAACTTCGCAGGAAGAAATAAACGCATCAAAACACTGATGTAATTTAAATTTACGAACACGATAGTCGTTTAATTCTTTTCCTTCATTATTGATGGAGATAATACGGAAACCGCAGTCTTTTTTCCAATCTTTAAGCCATTGAAGCATCTCAGGCAATTCGACAGATTGCGCATAGATAAATGCTTTGAAATCTTCGCGGGCAAAATCGCGGGGATGATTGAAAATTACCGTGTCAAGATATTCGTCAAGGGCAATACTGCCAATTTCATATACATTGAAAATGAAATTATGCAGCACATTCACTTCGTCGTAATCCAACCCGAATTTTTCTGCTGCCATTTTGCGGGATTCGTGCCCCCAGCCATTGCTGAGGAGCACGCCACCGATATCAAAAAACAGTATTTTAAGATCAGTTCTTTCCATTGCTTACAATTTAGCTGAGTTTCGATTTTTCTTGTTCAATGGCTTCCAATAATTTTTGGAACGGCTTATTGAATTTATCAATTCCTTCTTCTTCCAGCTGTTTTGTAATGGCATCAATATCAATACCGGCAACTTTGATTTTTTCCATGATCTCAGTTGCGGTATCAAGGTCATCTTCAAGACGGCTTGCAGGATCGCCATGGTCGCGGTATGCTTCCAGTGTTTCCAATGGAATGGTATCAACAGTATCAGGACCAATAAGCGCTTCTACATATTTTGTATCCTTGAACGCAGGATTTTTGCTGCTTGTGCTAGCCCAAAGCAAACGCTGAGGAACAGCACCTAAATCAGCGAGTTTTTTCCAACGCTCTGTGCTGAATACTCTTTTGTAAATTTCGTATGCTTTTTTAGCGGAAGCAATGGCTACTTCACCTTTCAATTCACCAAGGCCTTTTTCATCCAAAAGAGGATCAACCAAAACATCGATACGGCTAAGGAAGAAACTTGCAACAGATGAAATATTTTTAACTGGCAATCCTTTGGCAGCTCTTTCTTCCAAACCAGAAATGTAAGCCTCCGTAACTGCTTCGTAACGGTCAAGTCCAAAAAGCAACGTTACATTGATATTCAATCCTTCACTGATTGTTTTTTTGATAGCTGCAAGACCTGGCTCAGTTCCTGGAATTTTGATCATTACATTCGCTTTATCAACTTTTTTCCAAAGTTCAAGCGCTTGTTTGATCGTTCCGTCTGTATCAAGGGCAAGGAATGGAGAAACTTCAAGACTAACATATCCGTCGGCACCAACTACTTCTTCGTCATAAACCGGTCTCAACAAATCGCAAGCCAGCTTAATATCTGCAACGGCAAGACCGAAGAAAATTTCTTCATTTGTTTTATCGCCTTTTGATAATTCACTGATATCTGCATCATAGTCAGAGCTGCTGCTAATGGCTTTTTCGAAAATTGCAGGATTGGAAGTAACACCCCTCACGCCATCTTCTTCAACCAGTTTTTTCAAATCACCTGAAAAAATAATCTTACGATCAATAAAATCCAGCCAGATGCTTTGACCGAAGTCGTGTATTTGTTTTACTTTATTAGTAGCCATAACCAACTTTTTTGTGAATTATTAAATTTACTGTTTAATTATAATCAAAAACAGCCAAATTTTGGCTGTTTTTGATGTTTTAGCCTATTTACCTAACAAAGCTTTCGCCTTATTAATTACATTATCAATCGTAAATCCGAAAACTTTATACAATTCTTCCGCAGGTGCCGATTCGCCAAAAGTATGCATGGCAATGATATCACCTTCGTCTGTAACGTATTTGTGCCAACCCAAAGGCGAGCCGGTTTCAACCGCGAGACGTTTTCTGATCGCCTTAGGGAAAACCTCTTCTTTGTACGCATCATCCTGTTTTTCAAATAATTCCCACGATGGCATACTCACTACACGCGCCGCAATTCCTTGTTCTTTAAGTTTTGCCTGCGCCGATATAATCAGTTCAACTTCGGAACCTGTTGCTATCAAAATCACTTCCGGAGTTGTGTCTGAATCAGAAAGGATGTATGCTCCTTTTTCTAACTGTGTAGCCTTGCCATATTTTGTCTGATCCAGAATTGTCAGTCCCTGACGAGTGAAAACGAGTACTACTGGTCCGTCTTTATGTTCCAGTGCAACTCTCCATGCCTCAGACGTTTCATTAGCATCCGCAGGGCGAATTACCGTAATATTTGGAATGGAACGCAGGGAAATTAATTGTTCAACCGGCTGGTGCGTCGTGCCATCTTCTCCAAGTCCGATACTATCATGCGTATAAACAAAAATCGGTCTGATCTTCATAATAGCAGCCAGACGGATTGGAGGGCGCATATATTCGGAGAACATAAGGAAAGTTGCACCGAAAGGAATAACACCTTTTGTCAAAGCCATTCCATTCAATGCTGAGCCCATTGCGTGCTCCCTGATGCCGAAATGGAAATTACGACCGTCTCTTTTTTCAGGGGTGAAAGAATCAAATTCTTTCAGATTAGTATCTGTTGACGGAGCCAAATCGGCTGCACCGCCAATAAAGTTTGGAAGACTTGCTGCGATAGCGTTCAACACTTTTCCGGAAGCCTGGCGGGTTGCCATTTTTTTGTCGGAAACTTCAAAAACCGGCAAATTATCTTTCCAGCCTTTTGGCAATTCTCCTGTTTTTGCCAATTCGTATTCAGCGGCAAGTTCGGGGAATTTCTCTTTGTATTCGCTGAAAAGGGTATCCCATTTCTTTTCCAGTTCAGTCCCTTTTTCACCAACTTCTTTGTAATAAGCAGCTACTTCGTCAGGAATTGCGAAGAATTGTGCAGGATCAAAACCGAAGAATTCTTTAACCAGTTTTACTTCATCTGGTCCAAGAGGCGACCCGTGGGAACCGGCAGTATTTACTTTATTAGGACTTCCGTAAGCAATTTGTGTACGGACTCTAATAAGTGACGGGCGATTTTTTTCTGCTTTTGCATTTCTGACTGCAATCACTAAGGCATCAACATCATTCCCGTCTTCAACAGATTGTACGTGCCAGTTATATGCTTCAAAACGTTTTCCTACATCTTCTGTAAAAGCAATATCGGTAGCTCCTTCAATAGAAATATGATTGTCATCATACAAATAGATCATATTTCCTAGTTCCAGGTGACCTGCCAGAGAAGCCGCTTCGGAAGTTACACCTTCCATCATATCACCATCACTGCAAATGGCGTAAACATTATAATCGAAAATTTCATAACCCGGTTTGTTGTAACGGGCAGCAAGATGTTTTTGCGCGATCGCAAATCCTACGCCGTTTGCAAAACCTTGTCCCAAGGGACCCGTGGTAACGTCAATTCCGGGAGCCAGTCCGTATTCAGGGTGGCCGGCGGTTTTACTATTAAGTTGTCTGAAATTTTTAAGATCGTCGAGCGAAAGATCGTAGCCCGTAAGATGTAAGTAGCTGTATTGTAGCATACAGCCGTGTCCTGCTGATAATATGAACCGGTCTCGATTTGCCCAGTCAGGGTTTTTGGGATTGTAATGCATGTAATGTGCCCATAATACGTGTGCCATTGGCGCTGCGCCCATCGGCATTCCAGGGTGACCTGAATTCGCTTTTTGTACTGCATCTACGGACAAAAGTCTAGCCGTATTAATGCCTAGCTGTTCAATTTCCTTTGTATCTGATCCCATTTTAAACTATTCTATTGGTTTGAATAAATTGATGAAATGGTTCTTGTCCGCTTATTGCCATAAGTGCTTCAATGTTCCGAATTCATCATTTTTTGGTTTATTTTTAGTTATGTTGTCAATAAAAAATCAATTTACCAGACTTGCTACGTAATTCCTATCATAAATTGCAAAGACTTTACAGGTAGCTCAGGAACGGGGTTGTTCTTCCTGTAATTCAGCTAAATAAGATTTTTTTCGATAACATTATATATTGATTAAAATCTGGCTTTAACATCAGATGGATGAAAAATAGTCAGTATTTAATTCTCAAAATTGATGTATTACCATGTTTACTCAAATAGCTGATTGGCGGAAAGTGATGTATAAATCCTCGAATCGCATAGATATTACATGTGGTTCCATTAGGTGAAGTTTACATTAATGGGATTTAATTTTTATGAAGCAATTAGAAAAATTCATAATTACTATTACTTAGTATGATTGAAAAAGAAATCTTATCGGAAGTGAACCAGTTGCCAAAAAATCTTCAGTTAGAGGTTCTTCACTTTATTTCTTTATTGAAAAAAGGATATATTGAAGATAATAGGGATAAAATTGTGCCTGACAGAATATTTGGAAGAGCGAAGGGAATATTTAGGATATCACATGATTTTGACGAACCCTTAGATGAATTTGAGGAATAATAGGTAATGAAATATTTAATTGACACACACACTTTTTTATGGTTTAACGCTGGATCTGAACAATTGAGTTCTAAGTCAAAAGATCTAATCGAAAATCCCAATAAAGCAATTTGTATTAGCCAGTTTATGGGAAATTTCAATTAAGACAGCTATGAAGAAACCTGAAATCTTCAGGCCTTATGAATTTCTTATACACGATATAATGGCGGCAGGTATGGAAATAATGCCTATTACCTTTGAACATACTGTCCAGCAAAACATTCTTCACTCACATCGCAGAGATCCTTTTGACCGAATTATTGTATCACAGGCGTTGGTTGAAAGAGCAAGGCTGATAAGCAAAGATGAAATTTTAGATCGTTATTTTTTGGAATACGATATTAATAGGGTTTGGTAATTTCGGGTTATGATTAACTTAAATAAAATAAAATCGCTAATTTACCCTCCGTCATCATAAAAAGCCATAATACAGAATCAGAATTTATGTCAAAAAAAGGCCCTGTAATTTCCATAGAAGATGATCCGGATGATCAGTTTTTGCTTAAAAGTGTATTGGAAGAAATGAATATCCCTAACCCGGTTTATTTTTTTGAAAACGGCCTCGAAGCGTTGAGTTTTTTGGAAGAAACCACGGAGCAGCCCTTTCTTATTTTATGTGATATCAACATGCCCGTCATGAACGGTATGGAGCTTCGGAAAAGAATCGATGAAAATACTTATTTAAAGAAAAAGGCAATTCCTTTTATTTTCCTAAGTACTTCCGGTAGTTTGCCTTTAATTGAAGAAGCTTATGAATCAACCATTCAGGGATTTTACAAAAAAGGAAATAGCTTTCAGGACTTTAAAAAACAAATAGAATTAATTGTAACTTACTGGGAAGCTTGCTTGCATCCAAATACAAAGTTTTAGCGCTATTTTTTTAAAATAGAAAAAAAGAAACCGCCAGGGTTAGCCAGCGGTTTCAGATTTTAATTCTTATTTTGAAAGTTCAGAGAATTCCTCGTCGCTTAATTCAATTTCTCCTGCTTTCAGGTTTTCATGCAAATGTTCTACCGATTTTGTTCCTGGAATAAGCAGGATATTAGGAGAACGTTTCAACAGCCAGGCCAGAGCAATTTGCGCAGTGGTTGCCTTATGATCAGCCGCAATTTTCTCTATCTTTTCCGCCAGCTTTTGTGGGCCTGACGCTAGGGGAAACCACGGAATAAATGCCTGCCCTTTTTTTGCAGTGTAATCTACAATTTCTTCCCATTGCCTGTTTCCAAGGTTATAAAGATTTTGAACGGAAACAATGGGTAATACCCTTTCGGCACGTTCAATTTGCTCAATATTAACTTCAGACAAACCTACATACTTTATTTTCCCTGCTTTTACTGCCTCGGCAACAGGTGCCAGTGTTTGCTCAACAGGTACGTTTGGATCAAAACGATGTAATTGCCAAAGATCAATCGTATCCACTTTTAATCTTTTTAAACTTCCCTCTATATTCTGGCGAATAAATTCCGGATCACCATTTGGAACCCATTGGTTTGGTCCAGGACGGTTAAATCCTCCTTTGGTAGCAATATTTAATCCTTCTTTATAGGGATACAAAGCATCTGATATCAGGCTTTCATTTAAATGAGGGCCGTAAGCATCAGCTGTATCAATAAAATTTACACCAGCAGCAACCGCTGCCTGTAAAACTTTGATAGCATTTTCCCTATCCGCAACTTCACCAAATACACCAAAACCAGACAATTGCATGGCTCCGTAACCTAAGCGATTAATTTCAATATCATTACCCAACTTAAAAGTCAGAGAAATTTTTGTGTTCGTTTCCATTCTAATCCTTATTTTATATCGTGATTAAAAGATTTGTAATCTTACATATTTAAGATTATCGGTTTCTGGGTTCTCTACCTATAATATAAACAATTAGTTCAATTTTTATTCCAGCACGCAAATGTTTTTCATTTGACTTTTTTAGAAAAATCGAGCTTTTTCAACCATTTCTAGACTTATTTTAGCGGTGAAAAATCCGTTGCTTTTAGATAAACAGATTCCTTATTTGCAAGAATGTCCCCATTAAGATTACTGGCGTCTCTGGCTGCTATCCATTCCGGATCATTCTGAAATTTTTCCCAGGATTCTTCCCGTGCTTCCGCACTTGGATATGAAAGCAGATAAACCAGTTTCTGTTCCTGATTCTCGACTGGGATCCAAAAGCCTTCGATTTTCATGCCGTGTTTTTCAAAGAGGTGGATGGTGTAGTTCTCAAAACGACTTAACAAGTCATCAAGCTTACCATCGAAGGCGGTATATGTTCTGAGTTCGAACAGACGGTTATTTAAATCCATAGTTTTGATTTAGCATTTAGATGTCATCCCTTAATTTAATCGATAATCCCGAAATTAATACTGCCAGAATATTGGATACAATATCTATTGTATTTACAAAATGGCAAAAAAAACTTAACGACAAAGTATCGTCAGGTTCATGAAGCATATTTCATCTACTTGATAATGGGACTGATACGATAACGATATTGTATCGTGTATAAAATTTCTCAAACTGTGTAAATTTCTTATTTACTAAATTTAATAAAGTGCTCTGTTTCACCAGAGCACCTTATTAAACATTATTTGATTTGTTTTACAAGAACTCTCACTCTATTGTCCAAATGAATTGTATCGCCAGACAACGCAACGTTTTCTCCCACTTTTAAAACTTTATAACCTGTTTGCATGCGTACCCTACTGATCACCGCATCAAAATCTTTCCCGTTTTTATCTTTCAAATACGCAGTATAACCGTCTTTTCCATATTCAATGTTTTGAACGGTCCCTTTTTGCGAAAAGATTTTACTTCCTGAACATGAATTCAAAAAGATAAGGCCAGATAATGTGAGGGCGGAGAAGCCTGTGATGATAAAAAACTTTTTACTTTTCATGTCAAATGTTTGATGAATAACTAACTTTCAAAGACTTAACGATTATCTGATTTATAATCTTCCTTCGTTAGCAAATAGCATATTTTGTGAACAGTAATTTGGGCTGTTTTAGTTACAAAACAGCAAATTTATTCAGGAAGAAATTTATTTAATTAACACGGCACAGGTTTTGAGAATACGTATAAGGTTTTCAAATTTTCAATTAAGCTGGAATTTTATGCGTGCAATATGGACAGGCGCCATCGGTTTTGGACTGGTCAACATACCGGTAAAGTTATTTAGTGCAACACAGCAAAGTGAACTGGATCTGGATATGCTGGACAAAAAAGATCACGCGAATATCAAGTTTCAGCGCGTAAATGCCAATACTGGAAAGGAAGTTGATTGGGAAAATATTGTAAAAGGGTACAAGGTCGACGACAATTATATAATCCTGGAAGATGAAGATTTTGAAAAAGCAAGCCCCGAACAAAGCAAAATTATAGAAATCGCGGAGTTTGTCGATGAATCTGAAATTGACAGTATTTATTACGAAACGCCTTATTATCTACAACCAGAAAAATCAGGTACACGCGCTTACGCCTTGCTTCGTGATGCTTTAAAAAAGACGGATAAAGTCGGTTTGGGAACCTACGTTCTAAGAAATAGGGAAAGTCTGGTGGTTATAAAACCTTTGGATGATATTCTTCTTTTGAATAAAATCCGTTTTCATGATGAAATCAGGGAAACGGATGACTTGGAAATTCCGGATATCAAAATAAAACCGGCAGAGTTAAAAATGGCCATTCATCTAATTGAACAACTGACCACTGATTTTGATATCACCCGTTTTAAAGATTCTTATACCGACAAATTACTTGAACTGATTAAAGCCAAGGCAAAGGGTAAAAAAAGTACCGCTGCACCAATGAAAATTGTCCATTCACGGAGCAATGATTTAATGGCTCAATTAAAAGCCAGCCTGGAATCAGGTAAGCAAAAAGCATCCTGACTTAGGAGTTTTTCCAACAGTTCAGTAACCGTCGAAGTACAAGAATTTCGCCGAGGTGATAGGAGGTGTGGTCAGCAATGAGAAGCGCCTCTCTGAAAATATTTTGACCGTCTCCATGTGGCAACGGAGAATATAGATCCGTTTCTTCATTTTTCAATAAATCAAAAAAGCGCTTTCTGTCGTCTTCTATTTGATCAAGAGTTTCCGCCCAATTTTTGTCATCAACCGAATCTGTTTGTGCTGGCCAGTATTCGTCTGGCCACCTCGGCGATTCATGATTGGGCGAAAGACAGAATTCCACAATATCCCATTGCGTGATACGTATATGTTCGACAAGCTGCCAAATGCTGTATGGTAAATTTTTAGGAATTACCGTTCTCAATTCGGTAGGTATATTGGCGATAGTTTCGTCCAGTGAGACATGTGCATTTCCTGTTTGTATTAATGTTATTAATTCAGAAACGATGATTTTTCTTGTGGAGGTTTGCATTGATCTGAGTTTTTAAATTTATTGGTTCTCTATTCGATCGTCAGGCAATTTTAAGGCCAGCAAATTTCCGGGAATTAATGGCCGATTGTTATTTGTGGAATTTAAAATACATTTTCACTTACAATATCCGCTATCAAATCATAATATCCTGTTGATTATTGCTTATTTTAGGGCATTCAATTTTTACTTTTTATTCCTGAGTTCTATGCATCCAACACGCCGGGATTTTATTAAAAGTGTCACAGCCGCCTCGGCGCTAATTGCCAGCGGAAGTGTTGCAAAACCTTTCAACATTATCCGCGATCTGAAAAAAATAAGCCCTAACGATAAGATACGTTTTGCCACGATCGGTATGGGAATTCAGGGGAATCAGGACACTAAAGCGGCCCTGAGAAGTACACCTTTGGCGGAATTTGTAGCGGCGGCGGATCTTTATGACGGGCGGCTGGCACATGTAAATGAAGCTTACGGGAAAGATATTTTTACAACCCGCGATTATCGTAAAATTCTTGAACGAAAGGATATCGACGCCGTTCTGATCGTCACTCCAGATCACTGGCATGACCACATCACAAAGGCCGCGTTCCAGGCAGGAAAGCATGTTTATTGTGAAAAGCCCATGGTCCAGCATATTGACGAAGGTGCTTCTGTTATTGAAGCCTGGAAAAAATCCGGTAAAACCATGCAAGTGGGAAGTCAGCGAATCAGTTCAGCGTCTTTCAGGGAAGCGAAAAGGTTATTTCTTGCAGGAGAAATTGGCGATATTAATTTTGTTGAATCCAATTATGACCGTTTTAATTCGCTGGGTGCATGGAATTACTCAATACCCGGAGATGCTTCTTTAACAACCCTGGATTGGGATACGTTTCTCGGAGATGCTCCAAAAGTACCTTTTGATGCGAAGCGTTTTTTCCGTTGGAGAAATTATAAAGATTATGGCACCGGTGTAGCCGGTGATTTATTTGTCCATTTGATAACTGGGGTTCATTTTGTTACCAATTCTCTAGGCCCGGAAAGGATTTATTCTTCTGGCGAACTGAGTTATTGGAATGATGGCCGCGATGTTCCGGATATGATGGTTTCAATACTTGACTACCCAAAAACAGATTTGCACGCCAAATTTCAAATGGTGTTACGTGTGAATTTTGCAAATGCGGGTGCGATCAACAACAACACCCGAATTGTGGGAACGGAAGGACAAATTGATTTCACGGATGACAATTTGATTTTGACCAAGAAAAAATTGGCCAAAGCTCCGGGATATGGAGGATATGACAGTTTTGGAACATTTTCGGCGAGCGAACAAAAAGATTTTGAAAAGAAATACGATGCACTATATCCGCCTGACACCAGAAAAGCGGATCCGGTTAAAGAAATAAGATTTGAGGCACCAAAAGATGACGATCCGCATGCACAGCATTTTCGCGACTTTTTTGAAAATGTAAACAAAGGAACTCTTGGAACGGTAGAAGATCCTGTCTTTGCTTTTCGTGCCGCTGCTCCTGTTTTGGCCTGTAATAAAAGTTACTTTGAAAAGAAAGTGGTAACCTGGGATCCTGTTGTGATGAAAGTTAAGAAAGGTTAAATATAACAATAATAAATACCTCATCAGAGATGATTCGTACAATAATAATAATTTACATATATGTAATTTTGTCAATGGATGTGGGAGGATTTTTTCTGATATTGGGAGAATATAATTAAAGTTTAAACTTAAAATAATAAGAAATGAAACCTGGAATCGGAATTTCTGAAGAAAACAGAAAAGTAGTATCGGATCAACTGGCCATATTATTGGCTGACGAGTTCATTTTATATACAAAAACATTAAATGCACATTGGAACCTTGTAGGTCCGGATTTTCACTCAGTGCATTTGTATTTTGAGGAACTGTATAAAGAATCAGCGGAAATTTTGGACAGCGTGGCGGAACGTATTCGTCAGCTAGGTCATTTTGCGCCTGCGAAGCTAAAAAACTATCTGCAAATTACGCACCTTACCGAGCAGTATGAAGGCGGTAACGACAGTTTAAGTTTGATTAAATATCTGCTATCTGATCACGAAAGCATCATTGAATTCATTCGTGGCAATGTGGACGCATTTGCAGATGAACACAAGGATGCTGGTACCAGCGACTATGTAACACAGGTAATGGAGCAGCACGAAAAAATTGCATGGATGCTGAGAGCCCACATTCAGTAATTTTTAGTATTTCATACAAAGGGCACCTGAAGTAATTCGGGTGTCTTTTTTATAATAATTATTCGTAATGAGCAAATTCAAATTAAAAGGTAACGAAGAAGAAGAGATCGAGATTTTACAAGAGCAAATAAAAGAAATTGTACCAGATGCTGATTTTAGATTCAGTCTGATCATACTGGAATCAGGAGAGAAACATTTTGTACTTGGTTCAAAAGTTGAAATTTACCAGGAATTGGGAATTGAAATATAAATTTGAAGATTTGTCTAATGCAGTAAGTTGCTATTTATTTAAAATTGGTTACTTATTATTTGGATTAAAACAATCTTTTAATAATTATAGCATGTTATCTAATGGCAAAAAATGTGAGTAGTAAGCGCCGTGTTAAAATATTAGTTACTGTTGTAGCAAATTGCTGATGAATTTTTCCAAGACCACAACATGATTGTATTTTTCATCCTGAGACGCATACAATAGAGTAACTTTTTTATGCTTTTTGACCTTATCTACTAATTCATGAACTGCTGACATACAGTGTCTTAACTCAAAAGTGTAATCTTGTCTGAACTCTTCCCATTTTTCCGGGTCATGATCAAACCACTTTCTCAAATCCGTGGAAGGTGCCACACCTTTGAGCCATTCGTCGACTTTTGCTTCTTCTCTCTTTAATCCACGTGGCCATAAGCGGTCAACCAGTATCCTGAAACCATCCGATTCATCTTTTGGCTCGAAGATTCTTTTTATTTGTACGGTATTCATAGTTAGGGTTATGCGTTTCTTAGACTAAATAAAAACTAGCTGACGCTAAAAATAGTTTCCTTAATACAAAATCTTATTGAATATTATATTATCTGTCTGATTTTTAGATTATTAAAATTGTATCCATGGTTCTGATACAGGTAACAAACTTGGAATATTGACCGCGATATTATTAATATTGAGCTCCAATTTTGTTATCAGTATTATTACTTTTTAACCTTCCTGGAAATCAACTTTACAGGTGCAAATATGCTTTATGACGCTTAGGAGGGAGTAATTGACTTTTAAGTAGATTTTCGATTTCAAGTGGTAAAACAACAAATTTTCTCAATTAATTCTTTTCAATTCAGTTATATTGCTAATGAGGCGTTGTTCCAGAAGATTTGATATACGTCGGCTGATTTCTTGTTCGCTTGATGAAAATTGATCAAACTCGTCATCCGTAAAGTGTCCAATAATTATTCCTTTCAAAAGTTGCTGAAACTTCTGGTCCTGCTTCAAAGACCGTGTAATGTATGAACGCTGATCTGCTTCGCTCAATTTATAGAATACGTCTTTCCGTTGATGAATATATTGTTTAAAAACACGAACCAGCAGTCCATCTTGAAGCTTCAAGATGGGCCTTAGTGTCAAATTTTGAAAATTTTCTGCGAGTACTGACGCTGGTGCAGTCTTAATCACGGGGCGTAATGAAAGTAACAGGGTGGTTTTGTCAGGCATTGGTTTGTTAATTATATCGGTGACTAATGATTTCGAATTAGTATGCATCTTGACAAAAAACCAGGCGGATTCCAATATTTTTTGGAATCCGCCTGATCATATTTTTTCAAAAACTATTTTTTCTTACCAAAAATATAAGTAATTCCACCACTTGTAGTAAATGACTGCGAACTGTTTTTTACTTCGTATTTTTCGTTACCAGGTTTTAATGGGTCCATAAGCACCGAGTTTGCAGAACCAATGATTACATGATAAGCGAGCTCAACTGTAAAACTTAATCTTTTACCCATTGGGAGTACAAGCCCAACCTTTGGAGCCACCCCGGGACGCAAAACAGTTTTGTTAATTTCAATATTATAACCTTCAATTTTCAGGATATTCAAACCAGCCTCAATACCGGCATATGGGCGAATTCCTTCGGTTTTAAAATAGTATTCTGCAAGTAAGTTGATAGGTATCGTTGTTGCTTTTCCTCTAATGCTTTTGGTTGATAAATCACGTTGTAATTCCTCCATTAAATATTTGCCTGACAATCCGATGGCAACGTTCGGTTTAACAAAATAACGATACTGCAAGCCACCACCGTAGGATCCTTTTGATATGTAACTTTGATTAGTAAATCCATAAGTACCCTGCACAGTAAGGGTGGATTGGGCAAATGTTTTGTTAGAAAAAAGAAAACTGATTAACGTTAAGGTAAGGACGACTAATAACTTTTTCATAAATGTTTAAATTTTATTTACTCGGGATTGTTTAAGATCCTGTACGCATAAAGGTACTGTTTTGTGGAAAATTAGAGCTTTTTGTTCGCTTAAATTTTACTTTTTTGAGACTTGTGTTTTTTATAATGTTATTCTAATCTATTAAAACGCAGACTTTTATTCTTAATTTATTGAAATGCAAAGGTTTATATGTTACAGCTTCATGATCCTGAAAACTTTCTTTTGTCGTTGTGAAGTTACTTCAATCAGGTATAATCCTGATGAAAACTGAGGCGCGTATAAGTCGACCGGACATTTTTGTTCGCTACCCGTGGCAATTATATTGGTTTTAAAAATAACATTACCGTGAATATCAAAAGTTTTGATTTGTACAGTGGTTGCCGGATCAGCTTTAAAAATAACGTTCACGATGCCTGTTGAAGGATTTGGATAGGTACGCCAATCTGTTTTTGTATCAAATTGCACCGACTGTATTCTTGAATACTGGAAACTGCCGTCAAGGTCAACCATTTTTAAACGATAATAATTTGTTGTATTCTGGTCGGGAGACTTGTCTGTAAAACTGTATTCTTCCTGAACGTTAGAGTTTCCTGCGGCCAGTACTTTTCCAATTTTTTTAAACTGATTCAGGTTAAATGCATCCGCCCCCTGAACACGTTCTATTTCAAAATAACCAGTGTTGGTTTCGGAAGTAGTAATCCAGGTGGCCATCACCTCATCCAAGTTATCAGTTCCCGTTTTTTTTGCGACGGTAAAACTCAGAAGTTCTACCGGAAGTGCTCCGTTTTGAAGCCCTCCGCCTGCATTAAACCAGAATTCTGAGAAATCTTTTACTTGGATTTCAGCATAATAACCTTTGTCAAAAGGTACTTTTACCACATTGGCAGAAGAAAAATAAGACCAGCTTCCGCCCGCATTATTACTGATCATACCATCTTCATTATTAATATTCGTATCTGTATATTTTGAAATCCCAAGGTCGTAAGCGGAGGCTGGTTTTGAACAACTGGCACAACCTGACGCGCCAATTAGTTTTTCTGACTCTGAATCCAGAAAGTAAATACGCACGGTAGCATTAGCTGCAAGCGAACGATTGGCAGGCTTAATAGTCACATTCCTGTCCATATAATATTGTACCTGGTTGTTGCGAACAGTTGTGGGATTTATAAATGCCTGCACCCCGGTAGTTCCCAAACTCTGGTTGTTGGGATTTATGGAAGCAACAAGCTGGCCATTTTGAACGAAATCAATCCATCCGGTACTATTGGCTGGATTCTGCGTTACCGAGGAGGAGGTAGTTGTGCCAGCGTAAATACCATTTTTGTTATCATAAATGTGAATGTCGTCAATAGCTATTCCCTCTCTTGTAGTTCCGGGATCAGCTCTTAAAGCAAACCGCAGGCGGATATTATTTGCAGTTGGCAATGTTATGGTACCTACATGCCACCGGGTATAATCCTGAACACTCCAACCCTGGGTATCGTAGGTGATTTTGTTATACCAATTTGTCCCTTGCCCCTTATTCCCCAGTCGGATCCAGGTATTGCCATCATCTGAATATTCAAGATAAGCGAAATCACAATCCTCATTCGGGCAGTATTCAATGTCGAGCGCTAGACTGAAACTTACCGTTGGATTGGTCATACCTGTTAAATCAAAACATGGAGAATACAGGTAGGAAATTTCTCCGTTATTATAATTTCCTGACAAATTGGTTTTCCAGGCTTTTGTTCCGCTGGCAGCTTTATTTATTTTATTGGAAACAGGCGTTCCATAAGCCCATGAACTTGAAGTTCCTGCGCTGTGCCAATTACCATTGCTACTCTCGAAATTTTCGAGATAAGGAAATACCGTAATCTGAGGATTGTTATACGTGTCTAGTTCAATGGTGTTGTTCTCTGCGTAAGAATCCGATGCAAGGCTAGTCCATACTTTGGTATGGTAAACACCAAAGGCAGACATATTCTGGGTCGCCGAAAATGTGAAATTTAATGTTGTTCGGGCACCAATAGATGGGATTATTTCTTGTATTTCCGAGCCGTTATTTACTTTACAGTTAACAGGAATATTGGTAATTGCATGATCCGAACTGTTTCTCACCGATACCGTAATAAGCTGATTATTACTCAATCCACAACTTGCCTGGGCAATACTGTTGAGGCTTATCATTTGAATATCATCAGTGACAATACTTAATTGAATATCGTCAAAAGAATAACCGGCACCGCTCAGAGGATCGGCCGTGATTATGTCGCCATGCTGTCCCCAGCGAATTTGAGTGCTGGTTGAAAGCGTCTGTCCATTTTCCAGAAGTTTGTTAGTAACTTCAATGCTGGATGACAATTTATAATATCCGTCAATCGGATTTTGGTTTGCATAAAGATTATAAACCGGAATCCAAGGATCGTTGTAACTGCCTCTTATCCAGACATTATTGTCAGGATGATTCTTTTGTCCATGATTTTTATATCTGAAATTAAGTCGGATATCCTGTGACAAATTGTAGTTCGCAAGATTAAATGTACCGTCAAGAAAATTGGTATTACCATTGGGATAAAACCTGTCCGTGTCCAGTGTAAATGCTTTTGTTCCCGAGTAAGCCATACCTGTATTGACAAAAGTCCGTATCCGTCCAGCATTCGTTGAATTTGTAAAATCATAACGACTTGCATTTTGAAGTCCTGTTTTATCCGTAACAATTTCCTGGACTGCTGCTGATTCAATATTATCCAGAAATGGAAGTGTAATCGGGGCGTTGTTTAGCTGATCAAATGTGCCGGAAATTGTATTATTTCTTGTAACAGTGTCAGTCTGCGCATTGGCATATACTGCAATGGTATAAGACCCCTGTGCAGCAAGATTGACTTGATCAGCAAAAGTATAATCCACGGACGACTGCGCCGGAATAGATAAGGAAGCAGATACTGAGGCCACTGAATTGCCATTCAAAGAATAACCAACAGAAACCGGACCTGAAAAGGGCTGATCATCAAGATTTTTTATCCTTATCGTAACATTATTCTGACCTGGTAATGCCTTTGGCGTTAACAGCCTTCCCGAGGAAACAGGATTGACAATTGTTTCCAGGAAAAGATCATGATCGGAAATTGTCCCGGAACAATTCCCGGAATCTGGTTTTCTTGAAAGCGCGATGGATCGTATGCCCGGACTTGTATTAACCCGCGCCCGGACTGCAAACCAGTACGTAGAATCTCTGCTCAATCCGTTGAGGACAAAGCTGGTATTAGCGGTAACTCCGGCTGAAACCATTTCGTCACCTTTTAAAATCATAACCTCATAATCACCTGCACCAGTAACGGGGGGCCATTCCATAGCTATGTAACCCTCGCATTGAACCGGCGAAAGACTTAAAACAGGGCGACCGGTAATGGTAAATGCTTCGCTGATACTTTCTGTTCCTGTGGCGTTCTGTATTACTTTTACCTTTGCTTTATCTGTTGAAACGTCCGGGAAAACCCATTTTAGCTGACGGCCGTTTGCAGTCAGGTTTCCCGTAATCGTATTCCATTGCGCACCGTCGTTGGTAGAATATTGTACTGAAAAATCATTCGATGAATTACCAAATGAATCCCAGCTGACATATATTGAATCCGTAGCCCGGTAACGTTCTTTACCAATAGGATTTGTTATAGTGGTTGAAACCGGAATAATATCATATACCACGAAATATTCCTGAGTGCCATTCTGATTGACGGCGGTTCCCTTCACATTGATATGATAAGTTCCTGCAATGGGCGAATCAATCACAACCTGCTCAATGTTATTAATATGATCAGCACCGGTGGTTGCCGGATTATTGACATTGGAGGGAGTAGGATCAAGCAATTTTGGGAAAATAGTTGCTGCGGAAGGATTTATTACTGTGAGATCAAGATCGTTTACAAGATTTTTTGCTGATAATGTGGAAGGTGCCGGGTCGTTCCAATATAACATTACTTTAACTTTTGCCGTATTTGCCGGAATCTCAATCGGGTAAGTTTGCGGAGTGGCCGAGGTTGCAATGGAAGCCGATTTGTAACTTTCACTTTCAATCATTTTGACAGAACGTAAAAGATTCATCCAGCCAAACCCATATTTATAATCCGGGCCGTCATTTCCCTGATCCGTCCCGCCATTACAAAGAATGGCTTTCATTAATCCATTTTTGGGATTTTGCTGGCTGTGAAGTTCCTTATATCGCTGATAAAGCAATGCAAGGCCACCGGACACTGCGGGTGAAGCCATGCTTGTTCCTGATGAACGGGCATAAAGATTTTCGGGATATGACGAAACTACATCCGTACCCTGAGCACTTATTTCAGGTTTAATTCTTCCATCTTTTGAAGGTCCTCTGCTTGAACTTGGAGCAATAATGCCCTCCATCGTAGTATTGCCAACGCTGATAATATTTTTTGCTGTCTGGTATCCCCCAATTACATTGCCAAAACCAGAGGGATACGGGCTACAGGCAATTGAGCCGCTGTTACCTGCCGCAAAAACATGTTGCAGGTATGGCATTTCAAAAGCCTGCTGGTCAAGAATATAGGACTGGAAACTATATGCTCCCAAAGAAGAACAGGCTGCTACGTCATTGCCGTAGGAATTGTTGGTAATGACCATTCCAAAATCCTGTACATAGGAAGGGGCATAAGCCAGAATGTTGGAAAAATATTGCGAAACGATTTTGGCTTTCGGAGCATAGCCTGTATATTTTTCGTTCACTATTCCGGCACCTCCGAAAGTGCCCATTACATGGATTCCATGTTCCCCGGAATCTATCGCAGCCCGGTTAATAATGCGATTATTAAAATCAACATGACGTAAAGGATTGGATTCATCCCCAACACCCACTACAACGCCTTCACCATGCAGGTTCCGTCCTAATGGTAAGGAAGAATGAAGTACATTAGCTCTGCCATTGGCGGTGCTGTTGATGTTATTAGGCTTGTCAGGTTCAGGAACAGGTTCAACGTACTGAACGTAATTTTTAAGAGCGAGCTCATTTAAGCGGTTTTCAGGAACCCTTATTTCAAGGATCTGATATGCCTGATAAACATGGGAGATTATCTCAAATTGATCTGCTTTTAATTGTTCCTTTATCTCGTCCAAAGAGAAAGATTTTGGAAAATTAATCCAGACATCTACATGCCCTTTTACTTTTCTGGTTTGTTCAGGAAAAGGTTTTTTTAATAATAATGGGTGCAATTTTTGGCTGGCTGTCAGATAAACCACTGAACGGGCTTTTGATCTTTTTATGGAAATGTCAGAAAACGGACCTTTAATTATAGCTGTGTAAGCATTATTTGGAATATATTCCAGAAGTTCAATTCCTTCTGCTTTTAACTTTTCGCGTTCAGCCTGACCGGGAATTTCCTCAAACTGTATTATAACCAAGGTTTTCGTATCTGGTAACAACCTGCTGTTGATCGCTCCAATTTGGCCGTTTCCTACATTTTTTTCAGGTGTGAAAGAGCCGTTTTTTAATTCAATCTGATAGCTCTTTTGATTTTGTGACAAACCCAAAAGAGGAATAACTGACAGTAAAATGATTTTTAAGAGTAGCGTTGATTTCATACAGGTGAAGTGTAGTGGGATAAAAATCTAATTTCTATAATTTAATTCATTTTTCAATGTACAATTCGGTCTGGGAATTGAAGATTTATTCGACAAAATGGGGACGTTGTGGCCATTTCGGGAAATTATAGAATTCCTTAAATACATTGATTTTAAAGAATTTGCAGGTTTGGCATGATACTGGTTGGTTACAAATAATTGTGTAAAGGCACAGATAATTGATTCTCATTAAAAACACAGATTATGAAAAAGCTAATAATGTCGGCAGTAGCCTTAACTCTTATCTCTTTCGCCTCTGTTCAGGCTACTCCAATAACGGAACCTAATCACGCTGCAACAGTAACCCAGGAAAAAGTTTCGGTTAAACCGGAAGATTTGCCTGCTGCTGTAAAAGCAACTATTAATAGTGACGCATTTGCAGGGTGGAAAGTCACTACTGCTTATTTAGTCACCAATGATGATAAAACCCAATATTATGACTTATCCGTTAAAAAAGGTAGTGAAAATGCCAGAGTTAAGCTGGATAAGAATGGTAAGAATGTAGAATAGATTGCCTTACTTTACTCAACGTGAATAGTACCGGAGCTTAGGCTTCGGTTTTTTTTGTTTTATACCAATAATAGTAAAAAGAGATAATGGCAAATCAATATAAAAATCGTCTGATTGATAATATATGAGTAGAGTCTTCTGAAAAAGATATTTTACTTAAAAAAGCCTGACCAATTGAAACGCTCAGATAATCCGTATATGTCTAAATTTTTTCTTTCTACATTTTTCTTTTTATTTTCAATAACACTTTCAGTAAACATCGCAATCGGCCAAAATGCCTCATCCGGATATCCGGATGATAAATTGACCCTATCAAGCGGAAAAGAATTATTTAATACCAATTGTGCTTCCTGCCATGCAATTGACCACGACGAAATTGGTCCCAGACTCGGCGGAATTACGCATTTGCTGCCGGAAAAAGCGTTATCAGAATTTATTCAAAATCCAGGAAAAGTAATAGACTCAGGAGAGCCAAGAGCCGTAAACCTTCGAAAAAGATATAAAATGGTCATGCCATCTTATGACTTTTTAAAACCTGCTGAAATAAATTCGATTTTGGCTTATATAGACAATGAGACAAAACTCAATCCGATTGAACCACTTGTTGTCAAAACTGATAACACAGTTTCTCTGCCCAGTGAAAGGTTCGGTACGCCGGTCAAAAAATCCGGAATTAGTATTGAGCTTGAAGATTTTGTTCAGATTCCTGCATCTTCTGACAAACCCCCGTTTACCAGAATTGCTAATATGCGGCCACATCCATCGGGCGATGGGACGCTTTATGTGAGTGATCAGCGTGGAATTATTTACAAAATTGAAAATAGAAAAGCAGAAGTATTTCTGGATATCAGGACGAAAGTTGACAAATATGTAAATACGCCGGGGCTGGGTACAGGATTGGGTAGTTTTGCTTTTCATCCTGATTATTTGAATAATGGCTTGATCTACATTACCCACACGGAGGAATTTACTGGTAAAAAAGCAGACTACGAATTCCCGGATTCCATAAAAGTGGCTTTACAATGGGTAGTTTCTGAATGGAAAATAAATGATGTAAAAAGTAAGACATTTGAAGGGGCAAGAAGGGAATTACTTCGTATTAACGTACCAGGCGTGGTACACGGCACCCAGGATATAGGTTTTGTTCCTGGCATCGGCAAAAATGATCCTGATTATGGACTGTTGTTTATAGGGACGGGTGACGGTGGCTCAACGATTGGAAAACATCCTGAAATTACCCATAATCTGAAATCTCTTTTAGGGACGATAATACGTATAAATCCACTTGGAAATAATAGTCGCAACGGTCATTATGGTATTCCGGCCGATAATCCATTTGTTCACAATCCCGATCCCGAAACATATAAGGAAATTTATGCTTTTGGATTCCGAAACCCGCACCGGATTTCATGGGATCTCACGCACGGAAAAATTATGTTTAGTGCCGAGGTAGGGGAGTCCAATTTTGAGGAGGTAAATGTGGTTGTAAAAGGGGGGGATTATGGTTGGAATACGCGGGAAGGAAGTTTCGGAATTTCGCCATCAGATCTTAAAAATGTTTTTGAAATCAATAAAACTGAAAAGGATAATTACATCAAACCTTTTGCTGCTTATGATCATCAGGATGGAAATGCGATCAGCGGAGGATATGTATACGAGGGCAATCTGGCAGCATTAAAAAACAAATACATCTTTGGAGATATTGTAAATGGCAGGATTTTCTTCATCAATATCAACAAACAACTGTCGGATTCCACAGTGTATGAAATCAGTATTACAAAAAATTTAAAACCTACGGATTTAAAGCAAATGTCAGGATCAAAAAGGGTCGATCTCAGAATTGAATATAATCCATTCACCAGGGAAATGTTTGTGATGACCAAAAGTGATGGGAAAATCAGGAGGATTAAGACAGCCACAACGGGGTTGGTAAATAAATAATCCGGCTTTATTAATTTTGATAAATGGCAAAACGCCCGTCGAAAAAAGTAAGGTGATAATGGGGCAGCATTCTGGTGCCGGCTTTTGGGTAGAATTTTTCCGGTCGGTATTTATAATCCATAAGAATAAAATCAGCCTTGTTCGCATATGCCCATTTATCCATGTTGTTGGGTGAAGATTCCGATTTGGACATGATGGCCTGAATTTTAAAATTCTCATGACTCAATAGATGCGGATAACGCTCAATTTCGTTGAAAAAAAAAGTGAGTGGGACAAAGCCACGTTTGTGGTCTGGAATATTTTTTTGTAACCTTTGATAAGAAATCGGCAAGTACTCAAGTGTTAAATTTAGGTAAATGATCTGGACAGCCCCATAAATTCCGATAATAAAATATATCCCTAGAATTACTTTTAAAGCTTTCGTTTGAAACGGTTTTAATCTGTACAATTCATAAGTCAAAACCAGCATAAAAGGTAAAAACAGCGTAAGATATACGCCTGAGTTTTTTTTGGTAATCAGCCAGAAAACTGTGACAAGTACGATAGAATAAATACGCAATGGAATGGGTAATTGTTTCAGAAACTGCCGCTGGTTCCAAAACATGAAGGCTAGCAATAAAGAAAGTGCAACTTGTTCAGGTGAATGGAAGAACATAACTGGATATGTGACCATAACCAGAAGTTTGGAACCCAATCCAAAGGCGTTTTGAGTTGCAGGATCATTAATGAACTGGTAATGCCAGATTTCAAAACCGTTTTCTGCCTGAATAATGTCAACAAAATAAAGAAGACTCACTAATCCTCCGGCGATTGAAAACGCAAAGGCATTTTTATATTGTTTGAGATAAAAAAGCATTCCTGCTCCGGCAACTAAATAAATAACACCGTTGAGATGCGTTAGAACGGCCATTCCTGCCAGAATTCCAGCCGCAATACTTTTCCAATAATGAGGTTTGCTTTTTGATATTAAAATGAAAGAGCCAAATCCCAGAGCAGCCAGCATGATTTCCGGCCGGTTTTCAAAACTCATTTTAATCAAAATACGATTTGAAAAAACAAGTATCAATACAGCCAGTAAGTACCAGGAAATACTTTTTTGTTCTTCCCGGTTGACGTAAAATATAATTTCGGCAATTAGAATTGCAAAAAATATTACACTTACAAATTGCAAAACCGGGAGTTCGTAACCAAATAGATGAATCATTCCCGCTCCAAATATCAGAAAGAGTTTATGGCTTACAAGAAGTTGTTTTTCCCAACCTAACAGGCCCTTAAAAAATTCTGAGCGGATGATCCCTTCTTTGTGCAGCCAATAGGATTGTTCTGCAAACCATGCATCATCTCCAGATGCATACCTGTGATAATAGGAAAGTATTGTTAAAGCAATAAAAAAAATCAGTAGTGCAGATAACTGCTGCTTGGATATTTTTAGCAAGGACGTTAGGGCTGAAATTGTAGGTGTTTATGCAGTTATTGCATAAACACCTTTCAAAGAAAGTGCAAAAATATCATATTAGCAATATTACAGAATCCTAAAAAATAGTGTCTTAATGAAAAATTAAAGTGGAATTATTAGAACACTTATCTGTCTTTTTAGCCAAATTTATTCTGACTGTCATACGCCAGCCCAAGTCCAACACTTGAAAGTTTGTTTTCATCGGCCAGTTCAGCATTTGGAAACAGCTTTTTAAATTCAGTTTGTATTAATGGCACTTCGGTGGAGCCTCCTGTTAATATCACCAGATCAATGTCTTCTTTTTGTACCCCTGCATCACGTAGACATTGCAGCGCAGACTCGGAAATTTTATCGATTTTTTGGATAATTGCCTCATCAAACTGCGTTCGGGTAACTCTTGTTGTAAGCCCTTCTTCCAGAAAATCAAAAGGTGCATCATATTCAGCCTGAGAAGTCAGCGCAATTTTCGTTTCTTCCGTTGTGGCGAGCAAAGTATGGCCGGTTTCCTGTTCAAGTACTTGCAGCAATCTTTTATAGCGTGTTTTGTCATGGGCTTCAAAAAGGATTTGCTTGGTTTGAAAAATGATTTTTGTTGTATACAGGAAATTTACCTTGCTCCATTCTGAAAGATCGAAATAATGATAAAGAGGAACCTCAAGGTTTTTTGTCCCGTAAGTACTTCTATAGCCAAGTTCGGGCATGATTGCAGCCAAACTCAGATCCTTATCAAAATCATTACCGCCAACACGGATACCGGTATTTGCCAGAATATCAGAGGATCGGTCGGCTTTGTTGATATATTGGTTGGATAACCTGATCACTGTAAAATCAGATGTTCCACCACCCAGATCCACTACAATGGCAAGTTTTTCGCCTTTAATATTAATTTCGTGAGCAAAAGCAGCGGCGATAGGTTCAAACTGAAAATCAACATTACGAAATCCTAATTGTTTGGCAATCAGCTTTAATTCAGCTTCTGCTCGGCTATCGGCTGCGTGATCATTATCTACAAAATGAACGGGGCGGCCCATGACCACATTTTCAATTTCCAATCCTGCTTCTTCATCGGCTTTGTCTTTAAGGTTTTTTAGAAAAGAAGCAATGATCTCGTTAAAACGCATTAGTTCTCCGTTGACCATCGTGCCCTGCCGCATGACAGGTGTTCCCAGAACGCGTTTCAAACTTCTCATAAAACGCCCGGGATTTCTTTCCAGAAACATGTTTACTGCCGCCCTTCCATAAAACGGAACATTGCCTTTGCGAAGGAAGAACATGGCACTCGGCGTGGTTGTACTGGAACCTTCTACGGCTACGAGGTTTACGTTGCCTTGGTTTGCTATTGCTATACTTGAATTGGAAGTTCCAAAATCGATACCGCAGGAAATACTGGTCATTATTAATCTCTGAAAATTTGGGGGCGCAATTTCAGATTATTTACGATAATTTGCAATTTATGGAGGCGGTAATCTGTCAGTGTATTTGTTCAGGGGGCTATAAATATTTCGATTTGCCGGGAATTTTTTTATCATTAGGATTATCTGATTAATAAAATTAACATTTAAGGGTAGGTAATCCAGAATGAAGTCTTCCATTAAAAGTGAAAACCTGAACAGGAACTTAGTTGTAAAATTGAATACATGAAAAAATCAGAAGATAACCGCCGCGAATTTATACGCAATACGATGAGTACAGCAGCCGGGCTTGTCATGATGTCAGCGCTTCCTGGTGAGGCGAAGAATGTTTTAGCCGGTACCAAACAATCGGAAGAAGAAGTGAAAAATGAAGAGATTACAATAGAACCAGGTCGTATTAAATTCGCCGTTATCGGTATGAATCATGGTCATATTTATTCTCAGGTAGAAGCTGTAACAAGGGGCGGAGGGCAACTGGTTGCCTTCTATGCCAAAGAAGCTGATCTTGCTGCTGCTTTTGCCAAACGTTTTCCGGAAGCGAAACTGGTTGCGAACGAGAAGGAAATTTTGGATGATAAATCTATACAGCTTGTTTTAAGTTCGGCTATTCCAGATGAGCGTGCACCAATTGGTATCCGCGTTATGAAGTCAGGAAAAGATTATATGGCGGACAAGCCAGGCATTACTTCGCTTGAACAATTGGCCCAGGTACGTAAAGTACAAAAGGAAACTGGTAGAATTTATTCTATTATGTTTAGCGAAAGGCTGGAAAACCGTGCGACCGTGAAAGCGGGAGAGCTTGTAAAGGCTGGTGCTATCGGAAAAGTAATTCAAACAATTGGTTTGGGGCCTCATAGAACATCGCTAAGTACACGTCCCGACTGGTTTTTTGATGCCAAACGTTACGGTGGTGTCATTTGTGATATCGCTTCACATCAGTTTGACCAGTTTCTGTTTTTTACAGGATCAAATAAGGCGGAAATTGTAGCTTCGCAGGTAGGCAACGTAAATCATCCTCAATATCCTAAATTTGAAGATTTTGGAGATTGCATGATCCGGGGAAATGGTGGAACAGGATATATCCGGGTCGACTGGTTCACACCGGACGGGCTTAAAAGTTGGGGTGATGGTAGGTTAACAATTTTGGGAACGGAAGGTTATATTGAAATTAGAAAGAATGTAGATATTGCCGGACGCGATGGCGGAAACCATTTATTTCTGGTTAATCAAAAAGAAACGCAATATATGGATTGTAGTAAAGTAACTTTGCCATATGGAAAACAACTTGTGGATGATGTACTCAACAGGACAGAAACTGCTATGTCGCAGGAGCATTGTTTCTTGGCAACAGAGTTGTCACTGAAAGCACAAAAACAAGCTCAAATGATAAAATTAACGGTATAAGGTAAAATGATAAAACTAAAAAGCTGAACATGCCAATTAGGACTGGCGCGTTCAGCTTTTTAGTTTGCTTTTTATGATGTTTTCACTTCTTGCTGCCGTGATATCAAGTTTCCTTTATTGTCTTCTTACGGTAACTTAAAAATGGCTGCCAGCTGAAACTGATTGTCATTTACACCAAATTCCTGTTCTTGATCCGTTCAGTTAGATGTAAAAGGCTGCGTTTTAAAGTCAGACTAAAACTTATTCCTTGCTGTAAACTCCAAGAATTACATATTGAGATCCGTTGTAATCATATTCATTCATCAGTCTTTCAATTACTTTTTCGGCATGGCGTTCGGAAAGGAATTCTTTGTACCACTTTCCTACTTCATTTTGAACATCGATCGGTTTGGGTAATATTCCTTTTTCAGGGTCAAGAATAAAAATACTGAATGTTTTTTCCATATAGCAACGATCGTGAAGAGATAATTTTCTCAAATTTAATACAAAAGAAAACTTAATTTACAGATTAGTTCTTTTCAAATTTTCGCTATTTCTTGTACTTTCAGATGCCTTTGCAATGGTTTCAATAATCTGATTCAAATTGTCTGACGCTTCCTTTTCTGTTGGAAAAGTGCCCTCATGAAAAAATAAGATATTGTTTTCTCTGTCGGGATGTTCGCCCAGCAGTACAATTTCGCCAATATAGCCCAAGTCGCTCTTACTAATTCTGGTAATGAATGATTCAGGACGGTCTGCTATAATCCTCAGGTCATCGTATGTTATGCGAAAAATATCAAAATAATTCATAGGCTCTATAAATAAAGTATTGAACAGAAAACTCTGATCTTTAGACTGGGCCTCAAGTTAGTTAAGCTTCCTGGTTTTTTATAAGTTGAGGTTTTAAACTTTCCCAAAATTCCTTTTGAACCTCAAAGGCTTCCTCCTGCGATATATAATCGATGTAATTTTCTTCCCTGCCCTGATTTTTTGCACGAATAACAGGATCAACCCATCCATCCAGTTCATAACTTTCAACTTTGTAAGACCATTCACAACCATCCGGGCTCACATTTGCAAATACGATAATTTTCAATTTTTCGCCCAAAGGGCGGTGTAGAATTTTTTCAGTGCTAATTTCCATCTCAGGATTGTTTTTAAGTAATAGATTTCCTTTAAGTGACAAGCGTTTTTACTATAAAAGTAATGCCATCACAAATGGAGACACACATAATAGAGAATAAGTTTTAATGGCGGAAATCTGTTTTAGGTGTCACTTATATAATTCTGTTTTTTTGCTAGAATTAAATATTTTTAATAAGTAATTCGTCTAACAGCAAAAAAAAATTTTATATTTGTGTGCAATGCCAAATCGCACCATCCTGATACAATAAATTTATATTAAAAATATGGCCAAGAAAATTGAACAATACACAGATAGTATTTTTATTGTCTCATTATTGACCATGGTTATGCTTGTAGCAATATTATTTAAAAGACCTGTCAACCAAAAAGTACAGGAGGGTAGAAGTTTTTCGAGTGTAGAGTATAATTCTTCGCAATCAGGAATTTCAAAAAGTAGTAAACTCTAATTATCTTAGCCCAACTTCGGGTTTTTCAGTATTGTGAGTTCATCACTCAATATTAATAATGTTACACATTTTCTTCAGGGATAAATACTTATTTAAAACTTCACAGAAAATTGGTGAAAATGATTAACAAACTGATAATCAACATGCCAATGGTAACGATTAGCAATCTCTTTGACAATGGAAAGCCCTAATCCGCTGCTTGGCGTGTTGGTAGAAGAATTTATAAATCTTTTGAACAAGGTTTCTTTGTTTAAAGAGGAGTTTCCAGTATTGCTGATTGTCAGCTTTTTATTTGTTAACTGAATTTTTATCATTCCATTCTCCTGGTTATGGCGAATTGCATTGAGAAGTAAGTTGACCAGCATAATTTCCACAAGGCTTTTGTTTGCATTAACGACGCAATGCTCACAAATTTCCATCTCGACAGTATTGTTTTTTGCGATCAAATGCTCTTCCAGAAAATCCAGGTTTTGGTTTACGAGCTCGGTCAGGTTTACGAGTTCTCCCTCGGAGAATTGATGATTTTCAATTTTTGCCAACAGCAACAAGTTTTTATTAATTCGGGAAACTCTTGAAAGAGGGATATTTAAAGAAGCAATAAGCTCAGACTGGCTTTCGGTAAGTGACTCATTTTGCATAAGCAAATCGATTTTCGATTTCAATACCGCAAGGGGTGTTTGCAATTCATGCGAGGCATTTTCTGTAAATTCTTTTTGTTGGCGGAAGACGGAAATATTCTTTGCAATTAACAGATATAAAGCCTGATTTAGCTGCTCAAACTCTTGAATATCAGATTTTTCCAAATCGATATTATTCTGACTGTTCAAATCAAATGCTTCTAATCTTTCTAAGGTCGATTGAAATGGCTTCCAGATTTGAGTAGCAATTCTTCTGTTTAAAATTACAAAACCGGCCAGAAGTATTATAAAAAAGAACATGGTTACCGCTGCTATTGCAAAAACAGTTTCATGTGCTTCTTCAACATTGATTTCAATAGTGAGATGATAAATATCTTCGTTTACCCTTATATAGGTCGACAATCCCCTGAACCGTTCCAGATCTTCCTCATTTGCACTTTGCTTTTGTCGCATGATCGAATAAATACTATCCGGACGACTTTCTTTAAGTACAGATTTTTCTATTGTCGTACCGGGTTGTGTTTTATTCCATAATGCAATCGTTTGCGCCCATTCGTCTTTGTCAAGACTTAGTTTGTTCAGCCCGGACTCAATTCTGCTCTTCACAATCTCGTTATATTCATCCAGTTCATTGCGCCAGATATAATCGACGATAAAATAATAAACTGGGATACTGCAAGCTAAAACCAACAAAGCGTAAAGCGTGAAGACTTTAAGAGGCCTATTTAAAAGTTTATTCATGCTTCCCATTTATAGCCCGTTCCATAGATCGTTTTGAGGTAATTCCGGTATCCCGCATCCACCAGTTTCTTTTTCATGTTTTTGATATGAGCATATACAAAGTCATGATTGTCGAGCATATCTGCAATATCTCCGGATAAATGTTCAGCCAACGCACTTTTGGAAATTACACGGTTTTTATTTCCAATAAAAAGCAATAGCAAATCAAATTCTTTTTTTGTCAGAATCACTGGCTCGTTATTAACCAGAATTGTTTTGGCCAGTAAGTCAATTTGAAGTTCATGCAGTTTTATAATATTTGAATTTCCGAATTGCTTTCTTCTGATTACAGAATATATTCGAGCTGCAAGTTCTGATAAATGGAAAGGTTTTGCCAGATAGTCATCGGCCCCGATTTGCAGTCCCGCAATTTTATCCTGTAAAGAATCCTTGGCAGAAATTATGATCACGCCTTCCTGTTTATCCTGCTTTTTCAGCTGTTCCAGAATTTTTAATCCATCTCCACCGGGTAACATCAGGTCCAGCAGTATGCAATCGTAGTGATATACCTCAATTTTTTCCAAAGCCTGTTGAAAGGTTTCAGCAAATTCGCATAAATAATTTTCATCCGATAAATAAGCGGAAATATTATGAGCAAGCTCCTTTTCGTCTTCTATTATAAGGATTTTCATGGTGCTAATTTACATATAGAATTTCGAATTAATTTGGGAGATCATTTGATCACATATCATGGCATAATATTTGAAGTAATAGGGTTACACAAGATGAAATTGAATTAATAAACCACGACATCCTTACCAAAAAAATAATGGAAAATAACCTCATCACAAACGAGCCGGATTCTAATCCGAGGATTACAGAAATGGCTACGCTTTCTCATGTTTTGGAAAAATTACGTTTGAAAAAACTTGATAATGAATTCAGATGGACAGAGGATGGTTTTACGGCCGGAAAAGGAAAAAGCTATAATCCAGAAGATCTGACCATTATTAAAACGTATCGTTTTGAAGGTGAATCTGATCCTGCTGATTCGTCTATTCTCTATATTATAGAGGCTAATGATGGTTTGACAGGTTACAGTCTGGATATTTATGGAGTATACAGCGATCATTCCGGGGAGGAAGGTTATGATAATTTTATCAGAAAAATTCCGGTTTCAGATCGTGATGAGCAATTAATCTTTGAAGTGTAAATAAAATTAATAGCCATAAAAATAAAATAAAACTGAGATCAGACTCCTGAACTCAGATAGTTGAAAAGTAAGAACGGGAAAGTTTATATGTTACCATAAGGTGCGTATAAGTTTTCCCGTTTGTTATGTTATTATAAAATTAATTGTATTACGGCTCAGGATTTTTCAAGCTGTGATATTAATGATTAATTTCGGCCCGAATCCTAAACTTAATCTTCAAAATCTGGTATGAAGTCAATATACATTGCTGTTTTATTAGTGCTTTTTAGCTTTCAAAACTTTTCAGTTTCTGCACAATCAAAATTAAAAAAAACTGTTTTTGTTATCGTTGACGGCATTTCTGCGGATGCATTGGAAAGTATTCCGAGACCAAATCTTGATGCAATTTCGAAAGCAGGCGGCTACACACATGCACACGTGGGCGGAGATAAAAATACTTATTCGCAAACGCCCACCATTTCCGCGGTAGGGTATAATAGTTTGCTCACGGGTACCTGGGTGAACAAGCATAATGTTTGGGATAATGATATTAAAGATCCGAATTATAATTATTGGACTGTTTTCAGATTTTTCAAGGAGCAGTTTCCAAATAAACGCAGCGCAGTTTTTTCTTCCTGGCTCGACAACAGAACCAAACTTGTTGGCGATGGTTTGCCGCAAACTAATCAATTGAGAACGGATTTTCCTTTCGATGGATTTGAGCTTGATACCATTCATTTTCCACACGATAAGTTAAAGGCTTATATGCACCAGATTGATGAAAAGGTGGTAGACGAAGCTGCAATTACTATAAAAAATAATGCGCCGGATTTATCCTGGGTTTATCTTGAATATACGGATGATATGGGACATCGTTATGGGGACAGTGACCAGTTTCATGACGCGATAAAAATGATGGATAATCAAATGGGGCGCTTGTGGGAAGCAGTTAAATATCGGGAGAAAAACTTTAAAGAAGACTGGCTGATCGTGATTACAACGGATCATGGACGTGACCCTAAAACTGGTAAAGGCCATGGCGGTCAGTCGGACCGTGAGCGAAGCACCTGGATTGTTACCAACGCGGGTGACTTGAACGCTAACTTTAATTCGAATCCGGGTATTGTAGATATTATGCCAACGATTGCCCGGCATATGGATGTAAATTTTCCAAAAGAACAAGCTTTTGAAATTGACGGTGTCTCACTCACAGGAAAAATTTCTATCCTGGATCCGGTTACGAAAAAGGAAGCTGGCAAAATTAATATCTCCTGGAAGGCAGCCGATAAAGAAGGAACAGTAAAAGTGTGGTTAACAACGACCAATCATTTTGAAAAAGGAGAAAGAGATCTCTATTTTTTAATGGATGAAGTGCCTGCTGCCGGTGAAAAAGCGGATCTGGATATATCTAAAATACCTTCAAAATTTTATAAAATCGTTTTGGAAGGAAAATACAATACGGTGAACCGCTGGGTTGTGGAATAAAAATTATTTAATTTTACCGAACAATCGGTAAAATTAAATAATTATGCCAGTCACGAAAGTTTTTCCGGAAGATGTGGACCGAAAGTTGACCGAGGTTTTTACCCGCTTCGGTTATGACGGCGCTTCTATGGAGTTATTGTCGCAGGCCACAGGATTAAAGAAAGCTAGTCTTTACCACCGTTTTCCAGGTGGGAAAAAAGATATGGCTGCCCATGTTTTAAAAAACCTGGAAATCTGGTTTTTGGAAAATTTCCAATCTGTAATTGAACAGGAAAATTTACCTGTCCAGGAACGACTTGAAAAAGCGTTGCTGCCTATCAATATTTTATTTGAAGATGGTGCCAGAAATTGTCCGCTGCGCATGTTATCTGCCTGCTCAGAAACACCGTATTTTCAGGAATATATTGCAAGCTGTTTTGCTATTTTAAATAATGGTTTTACCAAAATTGCATTTCAAAATGGTATGGTGGAGAGCCTTGCAAATGAAAAAGCAATGGAAGCCATCATCAATATTCAAGGATCACTGGTACTGTCAAGGGCAATGAGTGACAATAGTATTTTTAAAACCAGCATGGCTCGTATTCCTCAACTTCTTGGATTCAAATAAAATAAATATGTAGAAAAATTTTTATTTTACCGATCGTTCGGTAAATTTGTTTTTTATTTCATGAGGGATATTTTAAGAGGTATTAGTGGAAACAAATTTTAATTTCGCCTTGTGAAATTGTGAAACTAATCAGGAAGCTAATATTTTAACCAATCTAGGTCAAAAATGAAGATTAATAAAGAATTAAACCGGGTGGTCATTACAGGCCTTGGGGCTTTAACACCAATCGGAAACAACGTTGATGATTTTTGGAAATCATTGATAAACGGTGTTAGTGGTTCAGCGAATATTACGAAATTTGATACTACACATTTTAAAACAAAATTTGCCTGCGAGCTTAAAGGCATTAACGCACAGGATTTTTTTGAAAGAAATGAAGCCAGAAAATACGACCCTTTTACGCAATATGCGTTAATAGCGGTTGAAGAAGCGGTTAAGAATGCAAATATAAATTTTGAAACGCTTAACAGAAACCGGATTGGTGTAATCTGGGGAAGTGGCAATGGTGGTATCCAGACGTTTCAGGAGCAGGTATCTGAATTTGCCAGAGGCAATGGCACACCACGTTTCAATCCATATTTTATTCCAAAAATGATAGTGGATATCGCCTCTGGGGTAATATCTATAAAATACGGTTTGCGGGGGCCTAATTTCACGACAGTTTCTGCCTGTGCCAGTTCTAATACGGCCATTATTGATGCTTTCAATTATATCCGTTGGGGAAAGGCGGATATGATTATTACAGGAGGTTCTGAGGCGCCGATCAATGAGACTTCCATTGGTGGATTCAATGCTTCAAAAGCTTTATCAACTTTTAACGAAGATCCTGCCAAAGCCTCCCGTCCGTTTGATGTAAACCGTGATGGTTTCGTGATGGGTGAAGGAGCAGGAGCACTGGTTTTAGAAAGTTATGAACATGCAATAAGACGGGGCGCACCAATTTTGGGAGAAGTTGTTGGTGGAGGAATGGCTGCTGATGCTTATCATCTTACGGGTACACATCCGGAAGGGGAGGGCGCCTATCTAGGAATTCTGGAAGCACTTTCGGAAGCGAATTTGCAGCCACAGGAAATCGATTATCTTAACGTTCATGCGACCTCGACGCCGATGGGTGATGCCAGTGAATTGAAATCTGTTGAGCGGGTTTTTGGTTTTAATTCCGGCATGAACATTAGTGCAACGAAGTCTATGACGGGTCATTTGCTTGGAGGTGCGGGTGCTGTTGAAGCTATTGCCTGTATCATGGCGACCATCCATGATGTTGTTCCTCCTACAATTAATACGGTGGAAATTGAACCTGAGCTTCAAGGGAAATTTAACCTGACTTTGGGTGTTGCGCAAAAAAGAACCGTTAATTATGCAATGAGCAATACTTTTGGTTTTGGTGGTCATATTGCTACAAGTGTATTTAAGAAATTTGTAGAATAAATTATCCAGGAATTGGATTATGAAATACGGAAATGGATGTCTGATTGAGGAAATTCTTCTCATCCAGCATCCATTTTTTGTTTTAAAATGATCCTGGTGACGTTGAAATAATAGGGTCAAGATCACTTATTTTTCTGTACGACTTTGTTGTTTTGGTTAGTATCATGTCTCACTATTTAATAACGCGAAAACATAGGAATTTCTATTTGGCATAATTTTTTCTGATTTGATTAAAACAATATTTTTTACACTTTCTAATAAAAATCCACATGAAAAAATTATCGTTAACACTGATGATGCTTTGCGCTGTGACTACATTTACTTTTGCTCAGTCGTTCAGTTTCGGTCCGAAAGTCGGGGTAAATGTCAGCAATTATACAGGAGGAAATATTGAATCTGATGCTCTTTTAGGTTTCCATTTGGGTGGAATCTTACAATTTGGAATAGGACAGCATTTTGCGATACAGCCGGAGGTGCTTTTTTCAACACAAGGAGCCAAACTAAATAATGGTAATCTCGATGGAGTAAAATACAAGACCAATTATGTAGGTGTTCCGGTGATGTTCAAATTAAAGACAACAGGAGGATTTTATATTGAAGCTGGTCCGCAGTTCTCATTCCGCACAAGCGAAGATATTCCTAGTCAGACGTTTGACCACTTTGCCAAAAATCTTGATCTTGCAGCAGCAGCTGGTTTGGGTTATCAGTCTCCAATAGGGCTTGGTATTGGTGCACGTTATATCGCTGGTCTTTCTAAGGTTGGTGATTTTTCGGGAAATAACATTGATCCGAATTTTAAAAGCAGCGTGATACAAGTAAGTTTGTTCTGGGCTATCCCGGTTGTGAAGTAATAGTCATTATGTAGTATATAATATTAAGTGGGCATTTTGTCCACTTTTTTTGTTTTTATTCTACAAACTATCGTATTTCCGCGCTGAAAAAAATAGCCGGAAAAATAAAAAGCCTTGATAGTATCAAGGCCCTTTTGCTCATTTTAACCCTCCTCTACACTTGTAAAATAAGTGTTGTAAAAGTAAAACAGGAAATTTGAAAAACAAAGAAATTGTAGAATTAATATTACTATTTTGTAAAATTAATTGTATTTCTTGGTCAAATTATTGGTAAAATATACGGTTGCTAGGCTCCATTAAAAATATAAATTAGCCCTCTATTAACGGCATTGAATGTTTCGTTAAATAAGTTGTCAGTAAATTTTTTTGAAATATGGATTAAAACTTGAATTTTGGTACGGTATTTTCTTTATCGATAATAGTATAAATAAATTCGACGTTAAGAGAACTGTTATAAGGGTTAGAATTACACTATAAAACCTTATATCATGATATTTAATCCTAAGTACATTAAAGACGACTGGGTGAAAAGGAAAGGCAGTAGCCAGTTAATGCAAATTGACGAATATCAAACAGAAATTACAGACGGACTTACTACCAGTTGGGGAATAAAAACCGCACAAAGGAGGTATAACGGCAAGGTATGGTGTACCTGGGTCAATCAAAATAACGCTCTTGTGACCGAACCGTTTTTGGAATCGGATCTGGAACCGGTAAGATGGCCGGAGCCAGCAGCCAGGACCAAATAAAATACCAGAAATTTAATATAATTATATCAGTAAATACTTTAATAAAAGTCGTTTATTGATATAGTTGTATCAAATTTAATAACTGGTCCTATGCGTATATATTTGAGCGTTGCTTTTTGCATGATTTTGCTAGCTAATGTCGTAATGGCACAAGGAGCGAAAACATTGGCTATTGGTTCTGCCGCACCTGATTTTCACCTGAAAGGTGTGGACGACAAAGTTTACTCTTTAAAAAGTTTTGCTGATTCTCCGGTATTGGCTATCGTATTCTCATGCAATCATTGTCCAACTGCACAGGCCTATGAGGACAGGATCAAGACTTTAACCTCTGAATTTAAGGCTAAAAAGGTCGCCATGGTTGTCATCTCTTCAAATGATCCAAAAGCTATAAGGCTGGATGAACTTGGTTACACGGATATGGGTGACACCTTTGATGAAATGAAATTAAGGGCAAAAGACAAGGATTACAATTTTCCTTATCTATATGACGGAGACGACCAGTCAACCGCTATGGCTTATGGGCCTGTTGCTACACCACATATTTTTGTATTTGATAAAGACCGTAAACTTCGCTATAACGGTAGAATTGATGACGTTGAAAAGCCAACGGGAACACCAAAAAATAAGGATGCTTTCAACGCCATTCAGGAATTGGTAAACAATAAACCGGTTAGTGTGCCAACAACCAAGACTTTTGGATGTTCAATGAAGTGGATCACAAAAGAGCATGGTGTGCAGGATGAAGAAGCAGCCTGGGCAAAAGAGCCGGTAAGTATTGAAACGATTGATGAATCGGGATTGAAAGAACTTATTTCAAATAAAACGGACAAACTCAGGCTGATTAATGTGTGGGCTACCTGGTGTGGCCCGTGTGTAACAGAGTTTCCTGATTTTATGCAGATGCATCATATGTACAGAAACCGCGATTTTGAATTTGTTTCAGTAAGTGCAGATAATCCTGATAAAAAGGAAAAAGCCCTGAAATTTTTGCAAGGCAAACATGCTTCTAATAAAAACTACATATTTAATGTTGAAGATAAATACAAATTAATCGAGGCGATTGATCCCAACTGGCAAGGTGCTTTACCCTATACTATTCTGGTTGAACCGGGTGGGAAAATTGTTTACGCAAAACAAGGTCCGATTGACGCTAAAAAAATGAAGAAGGCTATTGTAGAAAATAAATATATAGGCCGTTTTTACTGAAATAATCTAATTTTAATTGATTAAAACGCCGCAGGGAATGCGGCATTTTAGTCGATTAAAATATTGGCCATCATCACGAATGACTACTTAAAATTACACTATCGGATGTCGGTTTTTAGTTGTAGCAATTTGAAGGTTTACAGAGATTTTGAAACTGAAAGATTGCTTGATACCTCAGCTTTCGGTGGGTCAGTTGGGTAAAAATTTGATTCAAGTCTCAGTATGATAGGCGAAAGTTTAAAAACCGATTGCCTGATGCATCAGTTTTGGTAAAAACTATTACTTCAAAAAAATAATTAAAGAATGGTATGATAGGTTAAAGTTACATTCGTATACGAAATTGTTCAAATTGGATGGGGAGCATTTGAAAAATCGTATTAAGGATTTTCATTAAAAGATATTATTTTAAAAGTAGCGCGGCGAATCCAGTTCAAGGGGGAAAGGCTGGGAAAAGGTTTATATTTTCAAGAGTCGAGTGTGGCCCATTTTTACAATACATTTTTCTAGGTATTGTCAGGTATTTTATTGTTAAATAAGTTGGGTAAAGAAAAATATTGAGCAATGTCGTTTTTAGATAAGACATCCCTAAAACTTCGCCTTATGTACAGAAGAACATTTATTAAAAATACCGGATTGATCACTGCACTGGGAATTGTAGGCCCCGAGGCATTTGCCACACCAAAAGCTAAAAACAAATTGCCAAAATGGAAGGGATTTAATTTACTTGATTTTTTCTCTCCGGATCCTAAACCAGACCGCCGTCTTACGGTAGAAGAGCATTTCAAATGGATGCACGACTGGGGTTTTGATTTTGTAAGATTGCCGATGGCTTATCCTTCTTATATTAAATTTGACCGAAGCAAAAATATCACACCTGCTGAGGTTTATAACATTGATGAGCAAGCCGTTGAAAAAATAGAAAAACTGGTTTTTCTGGCTCATAAGTATAATTTGCATGTCAGCCTCAACCTCCACAGGGCACCCGGATATTGTGTCAATGCTGGTTTTCATGAGCCATATAATTTATGGACGGATCAGGAAGCTCTTGACGCTTTTTGTTTTCACTGGAATATGTGGGCCAAACGGTTTAAGACTACTTCTTCAAAGAGAATAAGTTTTGATTTGTTGAACGAGCCAAGTTTGCGAGAAGATATGAATGATCAGCTTTCCAAAAGAAGTTCTGTGCCCGGTGCTATTTACAGGAAGGTTGCGGTTGCGGCTTCGGAAGCTATTAGAAAGGAAAATCCGAAACATTTGATCATTGCAGACGGAAATGATGTTGGATCAAGCGTGATTCCTGAAATCGTGGATCTGGATATTGGGCAGAGTTGTCGCGGATATCATCCGGGAATTATTTCTCACTACAAAGCTCCCTGGGCAAATAAGGATCCGGAACATTTACCTGACCCAAAATGGCCGGGGCAAGTTGGGAATCAATATCTGAGCCGTGAGATGCTTGAAAAATACTACAAACCTTGGATTGCTCTGGTGAATCAGGGCGTAGGGGTGCACTGCGGCGAATGTGGAAGCTGGAATAAAACACCACATGATGTTTTCCTTGCCTGGTTTGGGGATGTGCTCGATATTTTATCGTCAAACGGAATTGGCTTTTCACTTTGGGAATTTATTGGTGATTTCGGTGTTTTAGATTCCAAACGGACGGATGTTGCTTATGAAGATTTTCATGGGCATAAGCTGGATAGGCAATTGTTGAATCTCATGTTGAAATATTAATAAAGGTGTTGGCTGTCTTTTTATAAGCACCTCCTGCGGAGTCTTCAGGTATTACTTTCAACCATTATTTTACCAATATTTTTTTTATAATTCCAACGCACTCTTCCAATTCTTCGGTTGTGGAGGAAGCAAAACCTAATCGGGTTGCATTTCGAATTTCGGTTGCAGAATTGTTTTCTGAGCCGTCTGAAAAATACAAATCATTTTGTAAAGCTTTCGATGTCAATTCTTTCAGTTTAATTTTTTTATCAAATATTGTCCAAATGGCCATTCCGCCGACCGGCTTTTGGAAATGAAGGTGTTCATGCAACTCACTTTTTAAAAGATCACAAAAATAATCTCTCCGTTTATGGTAAGTTCTTAACGATTTCCGGAGATGGCGTTGAATCACACCATTTTGTAAAAGCTCTGCCATCGCATTTTCCAACATGGTGTCACCCTGGCGGTCAATGATTCTGCGGAGCTGAGCGAGATAGCTAATTACATTTTCAGACCCCACCAGATAACCAACCCGAAATGCGGGTGAAATCGCTTTGGTAAAAGAGCCACAGTACAAAACCATTCCCGACCTGTCTGCACCAGCCAATGGGAGTAAAGGTTTACTTAAATAATGAAAGTCGTAGTCATAGTCGTCTTCAAATATTATAAATCCATACTTTTCCGAAAGATGAAGCAATTGTATCCGGCGATCGGCGCGAAGTGCTACCGTTGTGGGGTAGTGGTGATGAGACGTTACGTAAACCATCCTTATCGTTTGTTTCAGGCAGATTTTTTCCAACGCCTCTATACTGATACCAAATTCATCAACAGAAATTTTTAGGATATTAGCACCAGCCTGCAAAAAATTACTGGTTGCAGTGGCCCAGCTTAATTCCCCTAAAACAACAGAATCTCCCTTTTTGAGTAGTCCTGTGCTTGCCAGATAGAGTCCCATGACTGTTCCTCGTATAATTAGAACATTTTCAGGGGAAGTTTGCAGTCCTCTGGTTTCATTTAAGTACTCTGACAATTCCTTTCGTAACCAAAAGGATCCGGCGGTATCACCATAGCCAAGTCTGGCATAAGAATTTCCCGTCAGCAATTGAGTGCGGTATGCCCGTGAAAGTTCTTCCAAAGGAGCAAGTCTTGGATCAGGAAAACCATCGTCCAAATGAAATTTCATGTTATTTTTTATTAACATTCTGTTCAAATGAGGTTTTATATCGAATGTAAAGCCCGACTTTTTACTTGAATCGTTGTATTTTAAAGGTGACGCTAATGAAAATTGCGGTTTTAATTCTGGAAAAGAGGCTGCGATAAAAGTACCCGTTCCAACACGGCTTTCCAGCCAACCCTGGGCCAGCAATTCTTCATAAGCGCGAACAACTGTTTTGCGATGAACATGGATAGAGCCAGCCAATTGTCTGCTGCCGGGCAATTTATAGCCTGTCTTTAAAAGACCTTTTCGGATTAAATCCATCAGTTGATTAGCAATCTGTATGTATACAGGTTGTTTCGAATTTTTGTCAGGGATAATTAATGATGAAAATGGCTGCATGAGTGGACTACTGATTTTATCCAAATTGGATGATTAAAGTAATCCAATGATCCGATAAATTTGTAAAAAAACAAAATATGTCAGTCCCAAAATCAAAGATTATTCCGAGTCGGTCAGCAAAACGTGCGTATTTTGATCCAGAATCAATTTACCCGATTCTCGATGAAGCACTTTTTTGTTCCATTAGTTATGCTGTTGATAATCAGCCGTTTTCAATTCCAACTTCTTTTGTACGGTATGAAAACAAGATTTACATTCATGGATCCGTAGGAAGTCATTTTATCAGGGAAATTGAAAAAGGAATTCCGGTTTGCATAACGGTGATGCTTGTAGACGAACTTGTGGTAGCAAAATCGGCATTTAGTCATTCTGTAAATTACAGATCGGTAGTCATTTTTGCACAAGCAGAAGTAATAGAAGATATGGATATGAAAATAGCATCCTTTGAATGGCTTACAAATAAGATTGTTCCGGGAAGTTGGGGATATCTGCGACCTGTAAAAGTGAATGAAGTAAAGAAAACGACGGCACTGGCTTTTACCTTGGATGAGGCATCTGCCAAGATGAGAACAGGTATGCCAATCGATGAGGAGGAGGACCGCCATCTGCCGATTTGGTCTGGTCTTATTCCCTTAAAAACAAGTCGTTTAGAGCCAGTAGGCGATAGTTCGAGTGAAAACATACCAATACCTGAGCATTTGCTCTAACCAGGATAGCCCAGCCGCAAGCACTATTCGTCTACGTTCATCAGGATCTTACGAGGATCGTGGTGGACGTTTTATTTTGACTGAATACAAATGTTATAATTCTCAGGTTCAAATAGCAAAATTTTAAGTTTTTGTTCTTTCTTTGCTATCTTGTAGAATTGATACGACCCACCATGGACAAATTAGAAAGAGCTTTCATCCTTTTTGACAGTTATAACAAACAATCACCAGAGCATATTATATGGAAGGGAGAAGAGTTTCCCTCCGAATATTTTTATGCATTAAAGTTATACGATTGGGTAAATAAACTTGAACCCGATGCTCCGGAAGCGTTATTACTTGCGTCGAGAAGTCAGCATATCGGGCGGTGGGAAATAGCCAGAAAATCTTATCCTGATGGCCGTCTCGGTTATCTCAAATGGAGAAGTGATCTTGCGAAATTTCATGCAGAGAAGTCGGCGCAACTGATGCTGGAAGCTGGATATGATGATATAGTCATCAATAGGGTAAAGCAAATTATTCTTAAACAAAAAATAAAATCGGATAACGACGTCCAAACAATTGAAAATGCGCTTTGCCTAGTCTTTCTTGAATTTCAGTTTGATGAATTGATTCAAAAGCTTAGTGAAGAAAAAATGATTGACATTTTACAGAAAACCTGGGCCAAAATGAGTGTTCAAGGACAGGAAGCAGCCTTGGCTATGCACCATAGTGAAGAGGGAAATATGCTGTTAAAAAAAGCCTTGAACGCAGGTTAAAACTCCTAAAAACGCAGACGTACTGAGGTTTTATCTAAAAAAATGAAAGCAATTTTTGGCAAGGAATCTTTGGAAATGATTATTTCTGGTATTGATGCCGGAATATGGGATTGGAATTTAGTCAGCGGCCGGCATATATGGTCCGACAGATTTTATACAATTTTAGGATATAAACCGGGAGATTTTGAACCGGGCTATCAAACATTTTTTGACATACTGTGCCATCCTGAAGATCGGGTAATTGTTGAGGCTGGTATTGACAAACTGCTTAAAAATAAGGTTACTTGTAAAGTAGAGATTCGTTTAAAGAACAAATCAAGCGAGTACAGATATTTTCGTTGCTCAGGAACTGCCAGATATGACAATGGGCAAGTTATTAATATAGCAGGTTCAATCCATGACATACAGCAAAGCCGTTGTCTGGAAGAAATGCTCTCCAAAAGTGAGGTGAAAGACCAGAAATTAGCTGATGAAAAGCTTCGGGTTATTTTTCAATATTCCACAGATGCACATTTGCTTTTTGATGAAAACGGAATTATAGATTGTAACGAGGCAGCAATTAAGATGCTGCGCTGCAAGGATAGATCTGATTTAATGTCATATCATCCAGCTGTCTTTTCCCCGGAATTTCAGCCCGACGGCAGGCGGTCAGAAGAGAAATCCAGGGAAATGGACAAGATTGCCTACGAAACCGGATATAATCAGTTTGAATGGATCCACAGTAGAATCGGCGGTGAAGAGTTTCCGGTGGAAGTAACACTTAATCCTGTAATTGTAGCCGATAAACGTGTTTTACTGGTTGTGTGGCATGACATCACAGAAAGAAAACTTGCACAAGATCTAATCCAGAGAAATGAAGCCATGTTGGCGGAATCCCAGGCACTTACACATAGCGGGAGTTGGGAGGTTGATTTATTGACCGGGAAGAATTATTGGTCTGCCGAAACATTCCGGATTTTTGGAATGTCACCTACTAATTCAGCACCGGGGACGATAGAATTTGCAAGGAAATTATACCCGGACGACCGAGATCTTTACAGGACTCAAATTCAAAAAGTCAACAGGGAAAAAATATCGTCAAGTTTTGATTTAAGAATTGTACTGCCTGGCGGACAAGTGAAATATATTCATGTAATAGGAAAAGCCGGAACAGACAAATCAGGAAAAGTTGTAAAACTTTACGGAGCGATTCTTGATATCGACGGGCATAAAAAAGCGGAAAGTGAACTTTTACAGGCAAAAGAAGAGGCGGAACTGGCCGCAGTAGCGAAATCTCAGTTTTTGTCCACAATGAGCCATGAAATCCGGACGCCGATGAATGCGGTCATCGGATTTACGCATTTACTGTTGCAACAGAATCCGCGTCCTGAGCAAATGGAATACCTGAATATTCTGAAATTTTCTGCTGAAAATCTCTTGGTATTAATTAACGATATCCTTGATTTTAGTAAAATAGAGGCCGGAAAGATTGAGTTCGAAGAAGTAGACTTTAACATCCATAATCTGCTAGAGAACATCCGGCTGGGCATGGTTCATAAAGCGAAAGAAAAGGGTATTCAGCTCAAATTGATGATTGATAGTGATTTAAATCGGGCAGTGATTGGAGATCCCGTACGAATGGGGCAAATTTTGACCAATCTTATCAGTAATGCTGTCAAATTTACGAATGATGGAAAAGTTGTAATTTCCGCAACTCAGGCCTTACAGGAAAAGAATCATATCGTTGTTGATTTTGAGATTTCCGATACCGGTATAGGCATAGCGGCTGATGAGATTGATAATATTTTTGAAAGTTTCACACAGGCAAGTTCAGATACGACCAGGAAATTTGGAGGATCCGGATTAGGGTTGACGATCACCAAAAGACTTTTGGAATTACAGGGAAGTAAGATTGAAGTAAAAAGTACAATCGGGAAAGGCTCGGTTTTCTATTTTAGTATGCGCTTCAAAATTAGTTGGAAACAATTAGTTGATCAGGTAAAAGCCAACACACCTAAAATACAAAGTTTAAAAGGTACCAAAGTACTGATCGCGGAGGATAATCAGATCAACGTAATTCTTGCGAAACAGTTTTTCAAACAATGGGATGTGGCTTGTGATGTCGCCGAGAATGGTCTCCTGGCCTACGAACTAGTACAAACAAATGATTATGATCTCGTTTTGATGGATCTCCAGATGCCGGAAATGGATGGATACGAAACTACTGCCAAAATCAGAAGTCTTAGTGGCGCAAAATTTGCAGATTTGCCTATCATTGCACTTACCGCTTCGGCAATGCTTGATATTAAGGATAAGGCATTTGAAGTAGGTATGAATGATTATCTAAGCAAGCCATTCAATCCAAATGAGTTGTATTCGAAAATTGATTTTTACAAAAAATCAAGGAACTGATTTATGGTAAAATTAATTCTGTGATATTTTGTCGAAATACTTGTATTTAAATTACAAATATTATTTCCTCATATTAATTTTCAAACAGTCACATTTATGAAAATAACCAAATAAAGCAAATAAATCAGTAGATTTATTTAACGAACCATGTTATACGTTTATTTTAAAAATGTGCTTTGCATAACTCTAAATGCTATATAAGGGATATTTATAAAATATTATCTGTCGGTTTTTGGTGATTGTAGCTATTGTTCGTATTTTTACTGAGTAAGTTTTCGACAATATTATAATATATTTGGTTACAAATTAGTTACGAAATAGGTTTGTATACGCCTGAACCCAACCCTCTGTACTTTTAACACTTTCATATTTTGACAGCAGCGTTGTGTCAAAATGATTTTTTAAAACTAAACTGGTGATAGCTCAACATTTAAGTTTTCAATGATACTCAGGGCTATACACGCATTACTTAGATTTGACAGTCCCGTATATTCGATTTTACTCAACATATGAACCCACGAAAAACTCTACTGGTAATGGACGATGAACCTAGTATTTGTAAAATACTGGAACATTTTCTTAAAAAAGAATTTAATGTATTTGTTAAGAGTGACGGAGCGGAGGGAATGCTTTGGCTTGAAGAAGGCAACGAAGTTGATCTGATCATTGCAGATCTGCAAATGCCGAACCTCAATGGCAAGGAATTTTTAAAAATCGCCAGAGCCAGTAATCTTTATTCGGACATTCCTGTGATTATTTTATCAGGGTCTGATGAAAGCAGTGAACGCATCCAGTGCCTGAACCTTGGAGCTGATGACTTTATGGTTAAGCCTTTTAACCCGGTCGAAGTTCAGGCCAAGGTCAATGCAATATTGAGACGTAGCAAAAGATATTCCTCATAGTATAAATATTATTTAGCATGATGGAGTGGACAAGCCAGTCTGAGGGAACTTCGATTGATTCGAATGTGCCACCTTCTTCCCAGTTTCGTATTGCCTATTTGAGCAAAGATTTTGAACAATATCTATGGTTTTCAGCCAACTACGGTAATTACTTGCAAATTGAATATTTCGAAGACAAAGATGATCTTCTAAAAGCATTGCAGGAATATTTTCCGGCAGACGCTATCCTGGCACACGTTAAAAGTGGAGCCTGGGAACTTCTTGACCAGGTACGGAGCACTCCGGGCTTTGGTAATATTCCTTTTGTTGTTTTGGTTGAAAATCTCAATCCGGCTGTGATTCGTAATGCCAAAGCAAAAAAAGCGGATGACATATTTGCCACCGATTTTAGTGAAGGAGATCTGCTCACGAGGCTTCGGTATTTCACCAAAAGACAATGGTATGTTGCAAGCAAAGCTTCAAAAAAAATACAATTAGAAGAGAATCATACACCATTTTGGAAAAGAGCTATTGATGTTATTTCAACCGGTGGTGCGGTAATTTTATTATCTCCAATATTTATCCTTGTTGCTATTCTTATCCGGCTTGATTCAAAAGGCCCCGTTTTTTACAAATCCAAAAGGGTAGGGAGTGGATATAAGATTTTTGACCTGTACAAATTCAGAACCATGCGTACAGATGCTGACCAGCTGATCAGAAAAATGGCAGCATTAAACATGTACAATGCTAAACCTGCGGAACAGGATGTGAAAACTGAGAATTCCAATCTTTGCGAAGAATGCAACAGCGGAGGTTTTTGTAATCGTCGTTTATTTTTGGATGGCAAAGAAATATGTGAAAAAGTTTACCAAAGCCAAAAGGAACAAAAAGCGGCATTTATGAAATTTCAAAATGATCCGCGAATTACAAGAATTGGTAATTTTCTAAGAAACACCAGCCTTGACGAACTCCCTCAGCTGATCAATATACTCAAAGGCGATATGTCGCTGGTTGGCAATCGCCCTTTGCCTTTGTACGAAGCCGAAAAGCTGACAACCGACCATGCCATTTTACGTTTCGCAGGACCAGCCGGACTTACAGGCCTCTGGCAGGTAACAAAACGTGGAAAGGGGAAGTCGGACATGTCAGAAGAGGAAAGGACAGAGCTGGATATTACTTACGCAAAAAACTTTTCTTTCAAAATGGATCTTAAAATTATCCTTATGACTTTCCCGGCTCTGTTTCAGTCAGAAAACGTTTGATTTATCGCTAATCAGTTAGTTACCAGCATCATCATTGTACAAATTATGTCAGATGGTTTTAATCCATTTATTTTGCGTCTCATCAAATCTTTTGATCACGCGGGAAGGATTTCCAACGGAGACAGAATAGGGAGGTATATTTTTGGTGACCACGGCACCAGCTGCCACCACAGAATGTTTTCCAATCGTTACGCCAGCTGTAATTACCGTATTGGCACCTATCCAGCAATCATCCTCAATGACTATTGGAGCCACACTTACGCCTTGTTGATGGATAGGTTTTGTAACATCCTGGTAATTATGATTCAGTCCGCTCGCTACAATGTTCTGAGCCAAAATAACATTATTACCAATAGTGACCGGACCAATAATGACGTTTCCCATGCCAATCAGAGAATTATTCCCTATATGAACTTCTCCAACGCCATTATTAATGGTGCAAAAATCTTCAATCGCAGAGTTTTCTCCGATTGAAAAAGAATTGAATGGCACAACATCCATTCTGACACGGCGCCGGATTATAACACCTTTTCCTTTTTTATGATAAAGCGGATTAAGTAATAATCTTACCCAAAGACGTGGACGGGCCTGATTGGTTGGAATTAAAAGCCAGTGAATAAATTTTTTAAGCTTGGGATTACTTTTGATTTGGTCGGAAACAGACATAATGGAAGGTTTATTTGGGAACGTTGAGTTATAAATCATCTGACTAAAAGTAAAAGTAGTTTTTAATAATATATTTTTTTCAAAAATTAATGCAGATGAAATACGCAGTGTTTTTTGTTTTTTTCTTTTTAGTTGTACAAAAGTCGCAGGCGCAGGAATCTCTGAGCAAGGATATTTCTTATGAATACCTTGACAAACTTATCGCAATTTGCAAATCGAATTATCCTAAAAATAAAATATTTGATACCCGGATTTCCATGGCAGAATCCGGTGTGAAAAAGGCAAGAATGTCATATTTTGACATTTTTTCTGCCGGCTATCTATATAGTCCCAACAGTAGCAAAGGAACGGCAGGTGCTGCCAGCTTTTTAGGTGGATATCAATTAGGTTTTTTTGCAAACGTGGGTTCACTTTTACAAAAGCCAAGTGTAATAAAACAGGCAAAAGGAGAGTTGGCTACTGCTGAATTTGAAAAATTGGCAAATGACCTGACTATTGAGGCTGAGGTAAAGAAAAGATATTTTACTTATATACAGAAGATTGCAATATTGAGATTGAGGAATTCGGCATTGCTTGATGTGGAAAGTATGCTAACCAGTGTTAAACATCGATTTGAAAAGGGTGAAGAGACGCTGGAAAAGTATAATGAAGCTCTGCTTGTGTTATCCAATCAATCTCTAAATATCATTATTGCAGAAGGGGAGGTTTTAATTGCAAAAAGCAGCCTTGAAGAATTACTGGGACAAAAACTTGAAAAGATACAATGAATGAATTTTTGCTATTTATAAGACTACTGCAAAGAAATAAAGTGACACTGATTCTTGTCCCTTTAATTACGGTAATCGTTTGTTATTTTCTTGTTCAGGAGCTTCCCGATTCATATAAATCTCATGCAAGAATTGCAACGGGATTGGTAGATAAAACAGATCAGGTAATCACAGAATCAAAAGACGAGCAGGATTCTGAAATCGCCCGCAAATTTGAAAGTCTGATGCAGATGATGCGGCTCAAAAAGATTGTTGACCAGGTTTCCTATCGGTTGATTCTGAACGATCTGAAAAGTGTTAAGGATTCTACATGGCGAAGCCCGGTTAAGCAATTGAAAGAGATGAGCAAAGTTGATAAAGCCAGAGCCATTGCTTTAATTACGAGAAAATATAAGAAGCGGGAAGAGCTTTTTCTATCCAATCCCTATGAAAACAGTATTAATAAGCTGATTGAAGATATGGGGTATGGTTCTGACGCGTTAAAGGAAAAGCTTACTATTTTCAGAACAGGTACCGGTGATTATATCAATCTTGAATACGAAGCTGAAAATGCCAATTTAGCTGCTTTTGTTTTAAATACGCTTTGTCAGGAATTTATCGCTTCCAATTCGTCAAGAATTGTCGAAAACAGTAAAAGAACCATTGATTTCTTACAAAATTTTTTACAGCAAAAGCAGGTAGCGCTCAATGAGCGGATGAATACGCTGAGAAATTTTAAGATTCAGAATCGGGTACTGAATTTGCAGGAAATGGCAAAAAGTATTTATGGTCAGATGGCCGATTTTGAAACACGGCGAGAAGTTGCGGAAAAAGATATAATCGCTTATCAGGCTGCAATTAATAACATTGACAGCAAGTTCAATCCTGCCGACAGGAAATACTATGAAAGTACTTTAATATCTGTTAACAAGGATATAGTCAATAGTAAAATTGCCCTGAAAGAGTTGAATACAAGCTATATTTTGAGCAATTATGATGGTAAAATCAAGAAAAGTGTAGATTCTTTACAAAATAAACTTACAGAACAAATTGCTGACGCATCGGATAAATATATTTACAACCCGATGTCGGCCAAACAAGACCTGGTGACTCAAAAACTGGGAATGGAAATTTCGCTGGATCTCGCAAAAAACAGCGTGAATTCAATACAGGGAGAATTGAACAGGCTGAATAGAAAATTCGACGGACTTGTACCGAATGAGGCGAAAATCCAGGAATTTGAAACCGGAATCGACATTGCCAGTAAGGAATATATTGAAGCGTTACAACGATATAACGACGCCAGTCTTCAATTCAGTTTTCCGGTTTATCTCAATTTAATTGAAAAATCAATGCCCGGCGAAGTTCTTGCGTCAAAAAAAATGGTGCTTGTGGTTTTATCGGGTGTTATAAGTCTTACGTTTTGCGTTTTTGTCTTTTTCATACTGTTTTATCTGGACAAATCAATTCGTTATCCGATTCAACTGGCCAATGCGGTTGACAAGCCGGTTCTGGGATATCTCAATAAGCTTGAAAGTATTTCTAATCTGAGTCTTTCAAGTATGAATTCTTCTAACGAAAAATCATTAATTCTTTATAAAAATCTTATCCGGTCCATCCGGTATGAACTCGACGAAGAATTGAATGATCCAAAATCTATTGCTATATCAAGTTTAACAAGCAATGTCGGGAAGACATCCCTGATATTGACCTTAGCCTGGGCTTTTTCCAAGATTAATAAAACGGTATTAATCATTGACGGAAGTTTTGGACATCCGGCCATTTCTAAATTAAATCCGGACTCGGACCTTTTAGAAAATTTCTTTAACGGAGATACTACGATTAAAGCCTCTTCTGGCCAAATCAGTATTTTAGGAAATTCCGGCGGAGATAATTCTTTGCTCGAAATTGCTGATGAAAAGCAAATAGTAAGAAAGTTTGAATTATTGAAAACACAGTTTGATATCATCCTTATAGAAACAGATTCACTTTCGTACATGAATAAAGCAAAGGAGTGGATCTCTTTTGCGGATCGCGTGGTGACAGTTTTTGCAGCAGGACATTCTATCTCACATGAAGATTTATCTAAAATACAATACTTGAATAGCCTTGATGATAAATTCTCAGGCTGGATTTTGACAAATACGGAGAGTATGCCGGAACAGGCAGGTAAAATTAGAAAAGAGATAGAAGTATGATAGTTCTTGAATATTTCTGGTATCTGATCCAGATCGTAATCGGGTATAACCTTGTCTTTCCGGTTGTTTTATTGTTGATTTATAAACTCAAAGGAAGGAAAACACGGGGATCAAAAGTACAAGCAGAAAAATTGCCAGACTATGGAATCATTGTAACAGCTTATGAACAAACACAGCAGTTATCAGCGGTGGTTGCTTCTTTGTTAAAAGTTAACTATTCCAATTATCACATTTATGTTGTTGCCGATAAATGTGATATATCAAATCTTGATTTCAAGTCAGAAAAAGTAAGCCTGCTTCGTCCGCCAACGGTTCTTGGAAGCAATACCCGTTCCCATTTTTACGCCATTAATAATTTCGAAAGAGCCCATTCTCATTTAACGATTATTGACAGCGATAATCTTACAGATCCTGAATATCTGAATGAGTTAAATGTTTATTTTGCTCAGGGATTTGAGGCTGTTCAAGGTATCCGGGAAGCTAAAAATCTGGATAGTACCTATGCCTGTCTTGATGCAGGGCGAGATATTTATTACCATTTTTACGACGGTAAAATTTTGTTTGGAGCCGGATCTTCGGCAACCCTGGCAGGTTCCGGAATGGCTTTTACAACTTCGTTATACAGAAAATGTCTTGAGCATCTGGATGTTACAGGTGCCGGATTTGATAAGGTACTTCAGGAAGGCATTATCAGTCGTGGTTATCGAATCGCTTTTAGTGAAAATGCTATTGTTTATGACGAAAAAACCAGCGGTACGGATCAGCTTGTAAACCAGCGGGCGAGATGGATAAATACCTGGTTTAAATATTTTGCACTGGGTTTTAAAATATTTTTCAAAGGAATTGTCTCTATGAATTGGAATCAATTCTTATTCGGTCTGGTGTTGCTGCGGCCGCCGCTATTCATTTTCCTCTTATTGTCTCTTTTGTTTTTATTTGTCAATCTGTTCATATCTTTTACTGTTGCAACAATCTGGTTTGCGGGGCTCTGTGTCTTCGTGTCAGGTTTTTACATTGCTTTGAAAAGCTCGGATACGGATCCAAGAATTTATCAGTCACTGATAAATATTCCCAAATTTATTTCCTTCCAGCTGGTTGCACTTTTTAAATCACGCAGAGCTAATCAGATTTCTGTTGCTACTAAGCACGGACAGTCAGGTCAGGAATAATTTATATTGATTATGAAAACATATCCGGTAAAGAAAGAAAAAGCGGAAGAAATTACTTTTAAACATTTGTCACCATTAGAAAAGACGACCAGAAAAGTTGCTTTGGGAATTGCCTTCGTCAGTGTATTTTTCTTTTTCTTTAAAATATTATTTTTATAGGTGGATATTCATTCGACATCTTCAGAGTATCAGGTATCGGGAAGCAAGAAATCTTTGAAAGCAAAGATTCGGGAGATTTTTTGGGATGAAAAACTCACGAATCTTTTTGGAATGTTTTTTCTGCTGACTTTGTCTCTGGGTATTGGAGTTGCTACCACCTTCTATGGTGTCAAAGCCGGATTGGGAATTATTGTCTTTTTGCTTGGAGTTACTGCACTATACTGTATTGTAGTTTATCCAAAATTCGGCATCATATTTTTACTTATCCTCGCGGTTTTCGTTTTCTCTCTCATCCGTCTTGGATTGGATGTTCCCTGGGGTACAGCGGTAGATGTTGTTGAATTTTTACTAATGCTCGGTTTTTTCATATCTCAGAAAAAAAATAAAGACTGGGGAGTTGTGAAAGGACCGATTAGTACCATGATTTTGATCTGGGTATTTTTCAATTTTATCGAAGTTGCAAATCCAACAGCAGAATCCAGATTGGCCTGGGTCTATACGATCCGCGCCGTTGCTATTGTCATGCTGATGTATTTCGTATTTGTTTATCAGATAAATACAATTAGTTTTATCCGCCTTATTCTGAAATTATGGCTGTTGTTGGCTTTGATAGGTGCCTTGTATGGCTTCAAGCAGGAATTTATCGGATTTTCCGCAGCAGAAGATGAATATCTCCACTCGGATCCGATGATAAGCGAGTTGCTTTTTATAGCAGGTCACTGGCGTAAATTTTCTATCTTTTCCGACCCTGTTTCCTTCTCATATCACATGGTTGTAAGCAGTATGTTATGTATAGGATTGATGACGGGCCCTTTTAAAACCTGGAAGAAAGTAATATTGGGAATTCTGGTGATCCTGTTCATATCAGCAATGCTTTTTTCCGGAACCAGAGGTGCATATGTCTTAGTACCTGCCAGTTTAGGGTTTTTGTTTATATTGAAGTTCAGCAGGAAAATGCTTTTCATAGGCTCTGCGGCGTTGCTGATCATGGTATTTTTAATTTTCATACCCACCGGAAATCAGACTTTGGTGAGATTTCAATCTGCTTTTAAGCCTTCGGACGATGCTTCCTTCAACGTCAGGAAAAACAACCAGAAAAGAATTCAACCCTATATTTTGTCTCATCCTATTGGGGGAGGACTTGGTGCGGTTGGAACTTGGGGAGTGCGTTTCGCACCCAATTCTTATCTGGCGAAATTTCCACCGGATAGCGGTTATGTCAGGGTTGCGGTGGAGTTAGGCTGGGTTGGTCTGTTTATTTTTTGTTGTCTGATGTTTACGATTATGAGAGTGGGTATCAATAATTATTATTCCATTCAAAATCCGGAATTAAAAGTCTATTGTCTCTGCCTTCTTTTAATGATTTTTGCCTATAATATCGGGAATTATCCACAGGAAGCCCTGGTTCAGTTTCCAGCTAATATATACTTTTCAGTATGCATGGCTCTGATAAACGTGGTTGGAATATTAGATAGAAAAGAAATTGCCAAAAAGAAAAAGCAACTACATTTATTAAATGTATGACGTCTTGTTGCTCATTAAGAGGATTTAGAATACTATTTTGAAAATGTCAATCCGGAATTTCTTTTCCATTACAGTATTTCGAATTAGTTTATCGGAATTTGTAATATTTCTTCTAAATTTCAATTCTAAATTTGGTTATTATCAGTAGCTTTAAAGTATGGATATAGTTATTACCGGTCAACAAGCGTGGGATGTAGAAATTGGAAGTAATTGCAAGAACATTGCTCTGGAATTTAGTAAGAATAACAGAGTTTTGTATGTCAATTCTCCTCTGGACAGCATTAGCTTATGGCGCCGTAAAAACGATCCAAAAGTCACAAAACGTCGTGATGTAATTAACAAAAAGCAGAATGGTCTGGAGAAAATCCAGGAGAATCTGTGGGTCTTTTATCCCGACAAATTGATTGAGTCAATAAACTGGATTCCGTCAGACTTTATTTTTGATATACTCAACAAATGGAATAACAGGACATTTGCCAAAAGTATTCAAACAGCATTAAGCCAACTTGATTTTCAAGACTTTATTCATTTTAATGACAATGATATCTTTCGGAGTTTTTATCTGAAAGATTTTTTAATGCCCAAACTTTCTATTTATTATTCACGCGACTATATGCTAGCGGTGGATTACTGGAAAAGACATGGGAAAATCTTTGAGCCCATATTAATTTCTAAAAGTGACGTATGTGTTGCAAATTCTACCTATCTGGCAGATTATTGCAAAAAATATAATGCTCAATCATATTACGTAGGCCAGGGATGCGACCTTGATATTTTTCTGGAAGGTATAAATTCGAGGGTTCCCAAAGATATGGTTTCTGTTAAAGGGCCAAGAATTGGTTATGTTGGTGCCTTACAAAGTCTGAGACTGGATCTGGATTTATTACATCACATCGCTGTTACGAGACCTGATTGGACAATTGTACTGGTCGGCCCGGAGGACAAGGAATTTCTGAAAAGTGATTTACACAAGTTGTCTAATGTGATTTTTACCGGATCAAGAAATCTTGAAGAATTACCGGCTTATATCAATTCATTTGATGTTTGTATAAATCCTCAGCTTTTAAATGAGGTTACAATCGGGAACTATCCCCGAAAAATCGATGAATATCTTGCAGTAGGAAAACCAACCGTAGCGACAAAAACGGATGCAATGAATGTTTTTTCGGAACATGTCTATCTTGGAAAAACCAAAGAAGAATATATCGCACTCATTGAGCTTGCTTTGAAAGAAAACTCAGATAAAAAGACACAAGAGCGACGTGATTTTGCAAGTTCCCATACATGGGAAAATAGCGTAAATGAAATAAATAAGGCTATTTACACGTTTTTATAGTCGTAAACTCGCTCAGATTATTTCAAAAAATCAATATTGAATTTTAAGTGACGGTATAAATGTCTCATTTGAGAAATTACAAAATTATCGCTTTCACGCCATATATTCCTTTTCATTGTACTAGGTTCAGCCTCTGAGTTTTTTTGGATAAACAGGCCTGTGAAATCTTTATAAAACAAGGCCTTCCCTTTATTTTTAAGAAAAGACATCATCATGCCATATTCCGTAACATCACCTTTTTGTCCTTCAATATAACGACCGAATTTTTCAAAAAAATTGGTTCTTCTCAAATGTGGATGATCACTATATACATAGAATTTTTTGTAACCAGGCTTCCATAATTTGAAGTCCATTTCATAAAAACCATCCTCTGGATTTTTTAAATAGGGATATTCAAAATATGCATAAAACCGTATAACATCCAGTTCTTTTTTCTTAGTAATCAGCTTCACACATTTTTCAAAACGCTCAGGAAAGATTGCGGTAGGAGTGAAGTCTTCCTGAACGTATAAAGTTAGAGGTGTTGTAACTATATCCTGGCCCTTATTAATGTTATTACCGAGGCCTTTGTTTCTGGTGGTTGTAACGAGACGAAAATTATAATTCTGCTGTAACGATTTTAAGACATCAAGATGCTCTTCCTTACTTCCGTCGTCAGAAACAACTATTTCTTCAAAATTACAATTCAGATCTCTAAATGATTTTAAAAGTTGCTCTAATGATTGGCTTCTGTTATAATGCGTAACAAGTAGTGTGACCTGCTTAAAAAAATATTTATTTTTCATAGTGTATCAAAGCCATTCTATTTCGCTAATGCCAGATCTAAAGTGTTTTTTAACCATCGGAAACGCAGATAAAAAATTCTTGAAATAACTACCAATGGATTTTTACTTAATTTCCAATCTGGCCTTTCGAAAGTGCTAGGTTCATCTGGTGAATTTTTTTGATAAAATAATGTTGTAAACTCGTTATAAAACAGGCCTTTACCTTTTTTTTTCAAGAAACTAATTGCCATTTTATACTCCGTAACGTTTACATCTAATCCCTCAGGATATCTACCAAATTTATCTAAAAAATTGCTGCGCCGTAAATGTGGATGATCGCTGTAATAATAAAATTTAATATGATTCATGTCCCATTTTGAAAATATCATTTCTGAAAAACCTTTTTTGAAAGGTTTTAAATTTGGATAAATAAAGTACGCATAAAATCTTATTATATCCAGATTTGAATCATTATGCATAAAGGTGAGAGCATTTTCAAAATGAATTGGAAAAATATCTGACGGTTGAAAATCCTCTTGAACATACAAGGTATAGAGTGACCGTACCATGTCCTGCCCTTTATTAATATTATTACCAAGTCCTTTATTAATTGGCGTAGTTACTAAGTTAAACTTAAAACGATCTTTCATAGCAACAACTTTATTTAAATGTTCTGGGCGACTGCCATCATCTGAAACTACAATTTCGTAAAATTTGCAGTTTAGACTTTCAAAGGTTGACAACAAGCGTTCCAGCGATCCGCTTCTGTTGTAGTGCGTTATAAGCAAAGTAGTATCTGGAAAAATATAATCCATGGGTTAATTTAGTTATTTGGATAGGTAGTTACGTATTGCCTTTAATTGCCTTTTTACCCGATTTATAAAGGCATTTGTAATACTGCCATCATCCAGCAGGCGCCTTGGTGATGTATATACAGTAGCTTTGGAACTTGTCACCATTTTCAAATTTCCTGCTTTTTTAAGATTTAATGCCATGCGGCCGTCCTCTGCTTCATTTTCATAGTCACTGCCCACAATGTTGGCGTAAATTCTCGATCCGCTCACTTTAAAACCTCCTGTTGTCCGGCCAACTTCGGTAATAAAACCCATATTAAATCCATAAACATTAAGATACTCTCTATTTTTTTTACGGATTTCAATCATAACCCGTGCCATTTTTTCATATACCCAAAGACCAAAGCGCCCATTTTCCTGCGGAGGAATAAATGCATAATTGCCATAAACTCCGGTAATACCTTCATTTTTGACCATGGGTTCTACCATGCAATCAATCCAGTCAGGGGGATAAAAAGTGTCGGAATCAGCACATAGATGATATTTGCCTTTGGCAAGGTCCAAACCCATCTGTCTGGCGAAAGGAGTTCCCTGCTCGCGCTGCATATAATTAATAACTCCCAGATTGTCAAGTACATTTTGAGTGCCGTCCGTAGAATTATTGTTTATTACAACAAGCTCAACCTTGTATTTTGTCGAACTGGCCGAAATAGAAGAGAGCGTTCTGTATATATTATTTTCTTCATTCCAGGCGGGTATCACAACAGATACATCCGGAGTTTCTTCTTTGAAAAAGCTGATTGAATTTTTTAGTGCAGAGATTTCCTGACTGGTTAAATCCTGAAATTTCTTATTCTTAAAAAGATGGGGCGCAATCCATTTAGGTAAACCAAATAAACTCATATCGGGAAAAATAATGCTGACGTTGAGAAAATAATATAAGTTTTTACTGAGTGGTAAATCTTTTAGACATATGTTGACTAATTAATAGCGTAAAATAACTTCTTTTGTAGCAGTTATTCTAAATCACATTGCAAAATAGTTAATCTTATCGTGTAATTTATTTTTGGTTAACATTTATAGTAAAAAAACGTTTTTTGACGTACCTTTCCCTCACTTATTACATAAGTCTTACTCAGCGTTAAATGGCATTTGAACTTTTACAAAAACTTAAAAATAAACATTTTCTTTCTTTGGCCGGTAATGGAGTAATGTCAGTATTGGGCATGCTGAACATGATTATTCTTTACAGAGCTTTGCCGGTAGCGAGTATAGGAATGTGGGTGTTTTTTCTTTCAATTCTTCTGTTGGTCGATACGTTTCGATCAGGATTTTTGACCACAGCTTTTATCAAATTTTATGCCGGATCTTCCGAAAACAGAAAATTGGAAATCACAGGATCAGCATGGTTTGTCGGAGGAGCTATTACTTTGATATTGGTTATTCTTAACGTACCTGCCTATTTTCTTCTGCCTTATTTGAAAAATCCTTCGCTTGCGCTTTTTGTTGAATGGTTCGGCATTATCTATGTGGCTTCGTTACCCTCTTTTCTGGCTTCATGTGTTGTACAGGCCGAACAGCGCTTTGATCAGTTGCTTTGTATCCGTTTTTTGAGTCAGGGAATTTTTATAGTATTGGTGATCATTATGGCCTTCACCCAAACCGCAAATCTTCAAAATATAATTTACGCATATCTTGCCGGGGCAGCTTTAACAAGTTTATTTACCATCCTGATAGGTTGGTCGAAAATTTCTTGGTTTCGGAAGAGAACAAAGGCAGGAATCAGGGAAATTTATGACTTTGGAAAGTTTAGCGTTGGTACTACATTAAGTTCAAATCTTTTTGGTACTTCCAATACCATGATTATAAATTTTATGCTTGGGCCGGCCGCATTGGCAATATTTAATTTGGGTCAACGGTTGATGGAAATTGTTGAAATACCCTTACGCAGTTTTGCCGCAACCGGGATGCCCGAACTTTCTGCCGCATACAATGCCGGTGATAAAAAGACGGTAATTGATATTATGAAAAAATACACAGGCTTGATAACCATTGTACTTATTCCGGCATGCATAGCAGTGGTTATTCTTGCTGATGTTGCCATTTTGATAATCGGCGGAAGCAAATATGTAAATACCGAAGCCGCAAATATAATGAGGTTATTCATGACATTCGCCCTTTTATATCCCCTGGACAGATTTTTTGGATTAACACTTGACGTAATTCACCAGCCTAAAATTAATTTCATTAAGGTTCTCTTTATGCTCGCGGGAAGTGTTTCGGCTTCTTTTTTAGGTATTTTTCTAACTGGAAATATTTATGGAGTTGCTACCGCCGGTGTGGTACCTACGCTCATTGGAGTACTCGTTGGTTATTGGGGACTAAACCGATTTTATCCTTTTAAAATCAGAGATGTATTGGTGACGGGATACGTTGAAGCTATACAAATGGTTAAATTCTACTGGATGAAATTTGTACAATAGTCGGAATGTGCTGAGTAAAATCAAGTTGCCGGGACAATTTATTGTTTATGATCTAATGGCATTTATTTATTTTATATATTACAAATTAATTCTACAATTTATTAAGAATAATAGCTCTTTTTAGGAAGGCGATTCGGAACGTTGTTATATTGATGTTGTGTCGATGATAGAAAAATTACTAAATAAGTTTTTAAGCCTTGTTGTATTGGTTAGGCACGGGCAATTTACAATTGATGTCAGATATTATTACCGCCATACGTATTATTGCAAACTGGTGCAGTTGAAATATCTTTTCAAAGATTATATAGCTAAAATTAAATACAAAGATTTGTCATTTCATGGGGAATTCGCTCCTGAATTGCAGTTTGTACTGCCTTTTGCCTATTGGCATTATAAAAACGGAACGTTAAAAAGTACATCTTCATCGAAATATACAAAGGAGTTGTATTTCTTTTCTCCAGATCATAAGGAAGTTTTTGAGACCAGATCAAATGAAGGAAATTATAACTTCGAAATGCCGAGGATCTTGTACAGCCAGGATTATGATATGAAAAAATGGCTTCCCGTACCATTAAAAGAAATATACAAAAACGATGTTTATGTATACTATAAACCAATTCTCATTATAGCAAATCGATATAATATGGAGTGGGATGGGCCGCCAGTCAGTTTTTACAGTGTCGAGGTGCTGGCGTATATGATTGAAAAATTAAAGGATAGCTATACTATAATATACAACCGTCCAAAACCACAAAATATCACAATGGATAATAGTGATATTTATGATATGGACGAATACGCATGGCTTGAAAAAGAGCATCCAGACGTTATTCTAATGGAAAATCTTTTTAAGGAAAATAAAGCTGGAGCAAATAACTTTAATCATATGCAATTGATGGTTTATGCCAATGCCAGTATGTTTATTTCCATTCACGGAGGTACCGCCACATTGGCCAGCTATTTTGGTGGCACCAATCTCATTTTATCGAAAAAAGGTCCTGAACACCATTTTGACTGTTTCCATAAATTATATCCCCAATTTTCCGGAGCCAGGATATTACATGCAAAGTCGGATGAGGAAGTGATAAAATATATTAATGAAGATATGGTTAAGGTTTTTCAGGAATAATGGAAGATAAAAAAAAGGATCATTACTGGATAAAATCCGGCTTCATCAATATCATTCAAAATTTTTCCGGAGTATTTTTTGGCTTTGCCAGTTTTTACGTGCTGGTTAGAGTACTATCAAAAAATGATTTTGGTGTGTGGACTCTTTTTATGTCCACCTTTACGATTCTTGAGGCGATAAGAAGCGGACTGATTCAGAATGCTCTGATCAAATTTATTTCGTCGTCTGATAAGGAACATCATAAGGATATTACCACTGCATCCTTTGCAATAAGTGGTGTGGTTTCATTAATTTCAGTTGCAGCAATATTTATTTTTGCGCCCTTTTTGAGCAAATTGTGGAACTCGCCTCAGCTTACTTCTTTACTCTATTTTTATACTGTAATCTATTTATTCTCCGGTGCACAGGCTCAGTTTAACGCCGTTGAGCAAGCCAATCTTCGTTATAACGGGATTTTTATAGCTGGTTTAATCAAACAGGCATCTTTCTTTTGCTTTATTCTAATTTGCTACATTTTTTCGTTTGAGGTAAAATTAATATATCTGGTCTGGGTTCAAATGTTTAGTGCACTTGTAGCCATGCTTATAGCTTTCAGCTTCGTACGTCACAACTTAGCTCTGTCTATTCAACTAAGCAGAAGCTGGGTTAATAAATTATTTGGCTATGGTAAATATGCTTTTGGAACCTTGATCAGCTCATTGTTATCCAATACCATTGACCAGATGATGCTTGGTGCGATGTTGTCCCCGGCCGCGTCGGGCGCATTTAATATCGCAGTACGTATAACGAACCTAATCGATATTCCGGGAAATGCGATTGCGACTATTGTTTTCCCTCAAAGTGCTAAAAGGATGGAGGTGGATGGGACTTCTGCGGTGAAATATTTATATGAAAAATCTGTCGGAACCACCTTGGCTCTGGTCTTGCCCGTAGTAATTTTTCTATACTTATTCTCGGGTATTGTTATAACTACCATTGCCGGGGAAAAATACAATGACTCCATTCCTCTTTTGCAGGTTACGCTACTTTATTGCTTACTAATACCGTATGGCCGTCAGTTCGGTAATATTCTTGATTCTATTGGAAAAACGCGTTTAACTTTTCTGGTAGTTCTCGGAACAGCGTCCCTAAATTTGATTTTGAATTACTTTTTCATAGGCAGACTAGGTGTAATGGGCGCAGCCTATGCTACTTTATGCTCTAATCTTATTGGCTTTACAGTCGCTCAGATTATTTTGAAAAGGGAGATAAATGTCAATCTGCTGAACACATTTGTATATGCCTATAAATTCTATCCTGAGTTTTTAAACAAGTATATCAAGCCCTACTGGGAGAAAAAATCACTTAGAAATTAATCTGTAAATATTATTCATATGGTAGGAGTGAATTTTACTGGAAGGCTTGGTAATCAGTTGTTTCAATATTATTTTCTGCAATATCTTAAAACAAAGAATAGGAAGAACATTTACTTTTTTCCTAATCCACATCATGCTTATCTGGTAAAATATTTTGATTTTGGTCCTTATGAAAACTTTACTCAGAGTTCAAAATTGTATTCGGTCTTTACCCGCTCTATCCCTAAAATCTTCAAGTTTAAGCAAGTTTACGTCCAAAATTTTTTTGGCCCAAAGGAATTTAATCCTGAAAACCTGACCATGTATAACGGATTTTTCCAATCCGATTTTTACATAAAACATCTCCCTGATAATACAAAGCCAAAGCTGAGAAAGAAATATCAAGAAGAATTTATTTCGAAATTCGGAGATATATTTAAACAGAATAAAACCATTGTTGTTCACATCAGGCGAACCGATTACCTTACCTATGGAAAGAGGGATATTTCACTTCCAATTGAATACTTTCAAAAACACCTGAACTCAATAGAAAATCTGGACTCTTACAAGGTTTTTTTTGTTAGTGATGATATGGATTTTGTAAAGCTTGCATTCCCGGCAAAAGAAAACTTTATATTTTCACAAAATTCAGAAATATTGGACTTTCAGTTGATTATGAATGCGGATGTTTCAATTATCTCAAATAGTACTTTTGCGTGGTGGGCTGCTTATTTATGTAAAAAAAATAACAGGGTTATAGCACCCAAGAACTGGTTCGGATTCAGGCTTGGGCGTGAACACCCCAAAGGAATAATGACAGAGAAATTTGAATGGGTGGATGTTCTCGATCACTAAAAATAATACTATAACAGTATTTGAGCATTAGAAAACTTACTATTACTGATTTAGAAAAGATTAATATAAATTGCACGATAAATTATCGTTGGATACAAGCTATATTTAGGTGCTATTCTTTGATTATTGAATGCATTGTTATCGTGAACCTCAGGCAAGACTGCTTAAATTCGTTGGAGATTTTATAAATGAAACTTAAAGGACATCAGATTATTATATTTGGCTTGCCGCGGTTTGACTCACTTATTGAATCTACGAACTATACGACTGCCAAATTACTTGCAAGAGAAAACGAGGTTTATTATGTTGAGAATCCGTTTACTATAAAAGATTATTTTCTTCTTAGAAAGTCTAATGAATACAAAATCAGAAAAGATCACATTTCATTATGGGATACTTCTCTGGTTGAGACTGATGTCCCGAATTTAAAAGTTATTATTCCCCCAATACTTTTTTCTATTAATTTTTTACCGGAAGGCGCGTTATTTCGTATAGCCCTAAAGCTTAATGAAAAGCTTATAAGGATGAAGTTGAAAGCAATAATTGCAAGATACAACATCAAGGATTTTATATTCATTAACTCTTTTAATTTTCATTATCCCGATATTGCTGAAAAGCTGAATCCAATGCTAACTATATACCATTGCCTTGATCCAATGGTTCTTACGTTTAACAGAAAGCACGGTGTAGTTTCAGAAGATAGGCTGGTTAAGACGAGCGATTTAGTCATATGCAGCAGCAGACAATTGTATGTTGAAAAGAAAAGGGATAATCCAAATTCTTATTTTATTGCCAATGCAGCAAACTTGGAGCATAGCAGCAAAGCGCTTGACCCGGATCTTTCGGTTATGCCATCTATTGCCAAATTAAAAAAGCCTGTTATTGGATATTTCGGAGCAATCGAACGGCGGATAGACTATGATTTGCTTGAAAAAGTCATAAAAAAAAATACTGATAAAAGTTTTGTATTTGTTGGTCCGGAGGATAAGCAATTCATTCCAAAATGGTACTATGAGGCTGAAAATGTATATTTTATAGGCTCGGTTGCATATGAACATATGCCTTCTGTAATCAAAGGTTTTGATGTTGCGATTATTCCTTTCAAAAAGGATGATGTAAGTAATAGTATTTTTCCCCTAAAACTTTTTGAATATCTTGGAGCAGGGAAACCTGTTGTGGCTATTGATTTTAATCCGGATTTGATTGAATTTACAAAGGGAAGTGTTGCTTTTTGCTCTGATGCAAAAAGTTTTTCCCAAGCTATTGAAGCCGCAATAAATAATGACAATTCATCCCTGATAGCTGAGCGAGTGAAAATTGCCGCTGAAAATACCTGGGAGAGCAGGATTGATGAGATGGCAGACATTATTTCGAATCAGTTTGATATTAAAGAAAAAAGCAACCTTGGTAATCATTAAAGATTCTTGTTCAGGTTTCCTTTATAATCAAATCGAATACTAAATATATTTTTCCCACTTTTTTTTTCGTACATATAAGTGAAATGCTCCGAGGATTTTGCAATGATCATTAACCCAAAGTGGTCACTGGTGTTGACAAGCAAAAGGGGCATTTCTTCGTCTTCAACTTCTTCGAGAATGAAAATGGCACTATTCTCTGAGGCGGTGAAAACGCGAAGAGAATCCATTCCATTTCTGTAAACTTCAAAATGTTGATTTACAAGGTTTTCAAGTAATGGCCAGGTTAGTTTACTCTCACCTGCATCTACTATTAATTCAAGTGAATTTCCGAAATCTTCCTTTTCAATAGTGAGATCGCTCTCTGAAAATTTAAGATTAAGCCGACTTTTTGCAGAGCCGGAGTGTTTAGCTCCGTTGATGAGTAATTCGGTAATCGCCCATTGTATTTTTGAATGAATAGCCACAGGTACACCCAAGAATTCATTTTGCTCTTTAATATATTCTACACATTTTCTCACAACCGAAGCTAACCCTTCTGCCTTATTATGAAATATGTATGACTTCTTGTGACTGTATTTTTTCATTACAAATGGAATGTTTCCATGGCCTTATCATAACTGGTGAAAATTTTGAAAACTTTATCCATCCTTATCAGAGTAAGCAAATTTCTGACATCTGGCTTTAATGCTACCAGGTAAATATCTGTTTTTCTGGGCATTGCATATTTTAATGCCACTACCAGACTTCCGAGAAATGAGCTATCTATATAGTTCACATTCTCAAAACTTACCATAATGAGCTTAGCGCCCTCGGCAATGAGCGTTATCATTTCTTCTTTGAACAAGTCGGCGTTAGCAAGACTTGCTTCTTCGGGCAAAATGGTTGCCTGTACAATATTTTCGATTTGGTTAACTTGAAGTATCATGAGGGTTATTGTTTTTCTATGAAAATGATGCTGGCGTCGTCCATTTGATTGGTGTCGTCAATTCTTTCTAAAACGTTAGATTTTATTAATTCAAAACTATTTGGATCACCTAAAAACGGACTTATTTTCTCAACAAAAAATGGATAATCGCTTTTCTTAGAGCCGTTGGAGGGAATATCGATCATCCCATCTGTGAATATCACCAGCTGTTCGCCGGTTTTCATGTTGATAATTTGTTTATCATACATGCCGTCTTCAAGCAGGCCGAGTAGCAAACCGGAAGAAAGCAGCGTTTTGGGGATTAGATCGGCAGGTTTGAAATAAATTAAGGGAAGATCACCGGCACCTGTATAATGAACTTCACCGGTTTCGCTGTCGAGCAATATGAGCGACAGGCTGGATAGGATATTCTGAAGGCTTTCGTCCAGATAAACAAGTTTGTTGATTTTGGTAACAATCGAATCCAGTTTAAAATCATTATCCAAAACACAAAACCGTATGGCAGCTCGTATATAGCTTAAAAAGCCAAAAGTAAAAAACCAGGCTTTCCATTTTTTACCCATGATATCTCCCAAAAATGCAAAGCAATAACGCTGGTCAACCTGAACAAAATCTATAAAATCGCCTCCCGGGTATCCACGATAACCTTTATGCCAAAAATAAACTTTGAAGCCGCTGGTTATAGGACTCGCAGTTGGAATGGACTTTACATTGAGTGTTTCTGCGGCAATGCGTAATTCCCTGATGGATCTGATATGCTCGTTTTCAAGCGATTTTATGATGTTATTTAACTTGGAAATGATGACCGGCAAATGGGTTTCTTTGTTGATATAATCCAATGCATTCATATTCAGGCCCTCCAGTATCAGAGAATTGTCGGTGAACGAAGTCAGGAACACAAAGGGAATATCACGAATGTTTGGATTGAGTAAAACTGCCTGACGAAAGTCAAAACCATTTATTTCAGGCATATCGTAATCCGATAATATCAGATCAGGTGTTTCGGTTTGCAATAAATGCAAGGCTGCCGATGCTGAATCACATAACATGCAGGTATAACCCGCTTTTTTTAAGGACGCCTCCATTACCTTTCTGAAAAGGAGGTTATCTTCTACCAGAAGTATTTTTTTTACAGATTTTGGAGGTTCGGGCATGGTTATCATTTTTTGTTAAAATTTAGAATGAACACAAGTACCCCACCAAAAATAATGAGCAAAGAAACCAGATCCATAACGGTCACCCCATCATTTGCATTAAAATAAAATACAGTAAAAATTTCAAAACTTGGCGGAGCAGGCATAATGATCATGGCGAATCCAACCACAATAAGCAAAATGGCCAGGATGAACATCACTCCCTTTTGTAAGGTATTTTTGCGCAGATATGTTTTGCTTACCTCGCTGTCAAATGTGTTTTCGGATAGTAGTTTTTCCAATCCTTCCAGCAGTTCTTCTCTGGACAAATTGTTATCCTGATCCAGTTCTTTAAATGGGGCCAACTCCTTAGGAGTCAGCATCGATTTCTGAAAAGCATCAGCAATTCTTTTTTGATATAGTTTAGAACTTTGGCTGTTAATATTAGAAACTTCAATAGCGCCTATGAGTTCCTGAATCTTTTTTTCAAGCAATTGATTTTCCCGATCTACCTGTTGAGGTTCGGTTGCATTTATTTCAGAAATTCTATTCGAATCAGGTAGCCGGGGAATTTTCACTTTATCTTTGATAAATTATATTTTAACTTTTTGCCAGGGATTTGAGAATGAATTTGAAATGAAAATTTTCTCCAATTTTTATAATTTGTTTAAAGCTATATTTTTATTGTTAATTTTGAAATAATTCTACAAAATCATTAAAATAAATTCTCTTTTTTACTGTAAAATTACTCTTCCTATTTGTGATGAAAAAAGTTTCAGTTATTACAGTAAATTTTAATCAACCCAAAATTACAGAAGATCTGCTCAGGTCGTTAAAGGATATAAATACATATCAGAATCTTGAAATCATTGTAGTTGACAATGGGAGTAAGGAGAATCCCGTGCCGGAATGGAGAGTTAAATATCCTGATATTATTTTTATTCGCTCTGATGCCAATACTGGTTTCGCTGGCGGTAATAACATAGGTATAAAACAAGCGACTGGTGATTACTGTTTTCTGATAAACAACGATACGGAAGTTACTGAATCTCTAATAGCTTTGCTTGTTAAAACAATGGATGAAAATCCTGTAATCGGCATTGTTTCTCCCAAAATACATTATTTTGATCAGCCGGGTATGCTGCAATATGCAGGTTATACGCCAATGAATTATTACACCGCCAGAAATGCCTGTGTCGGTCAGTTTGAAGCAGATCATGGCCAATATGATTCCCTTTCCGGGCCAACCGGCTATGCGCACGGTGCAGCCATGATGATCAGAAAGGAAGCAATAGAGAAAGCAGGATTAATGGCGGAAAACTATTTTCTGTATTTTGAAGAACTTGACTGGTGTGAGCGGATCCGGAAAGCAGGCTACGAAATCCATGTCGACCTTAGGGCTCTTATTTTTCATAAAGAATCAGTCTCCGTCGGAAAAAGATCTGCGTTAAAAGAATTTTTTATGACACGCAACAGAATTCTATTTATTCGTAAAAATACTTCGACAGCAACTTTTGTTATATTTTGGTGCTACTTCATGGCAACTGTGTTTCCAAGAAATATCATTCATTATCTCATCAATAAAGAATTTAATTTTATTCCAGTATTTATCAGTGCTATCACCTGGCATTTCTCAAACAACACAGACAGCAAAAATCTAGGCTTTACCCTCAAACCTTAATCTATGGAAGTTCTTTTCTGGATCAGTTTATTTATTGTTTTTTACACTTTCCTGGGTTATGGAATTGTGCTTTATATTTTGGTACGAATCCGGAGAATAATCAAAGGAAAGCGAATTTATCCGAGTCTCGACCAGGATTTCCCCACTTTAACGCTGGTTGTAGCGGCCTACAATGAGGAATCATTGATTGAAGAAAAAATAAGAAATACAATAGATCTTAAATATCCACAGGGTAAATTAAATCTACTTTTTGTTACAGATGGCTCAACAGACCGCACGCCTGATTTAATTACTCGTCATCCTGAAATCAAATTGATGCATTCTGCTGCCAGAAGCGGAAAAATCATGGCCATCCACAGGGCGATGCATGAGGTAAATACCGATGTAGTTGTTTACACCGATGCCAATACTTTTCTGAATAAAGATGCATTGTTGCTCATCGCACGTCATTATGCTGATCCGACCGTGGGGGCCGTTTCGGGAGAAAAAAGGGTTATGCAGGACGATGTTTCCGATGCAACAGCAGGGGAGGGATTCTATTGGAAATATGAGTCTATGCTCAAAAAATGGGATTCCGAGTTGTATTCAGTTGTTGGTGCAGCGGGTGAATTGTTCAGCGTCCGACGATCTCTTTATAAGGAAGTTGAACCAGATACAATTCTGGATGATTTCATGATTTCCATGCTTATCGCCCAACAGGGATATAGAATTATTTATGAGCCCGATGCCTATGCGTCTGAGCTTTCGTCTGATAATATTACGGAAGAATTAAAAAGAAAAGTCCGTATTGCAGCAGGTGGTATTCAATCGATTTTACGTCTCAAAAAACTGATGACGCCTTTTGAAAATCCGCTGCTTTGGTTTCAATATGTTAGTCATCGTGTTTTGCGCTGGACGGTGACACCTTTTCTGATGATTCTTGTATTTATTTTGAATTTTGTGATTTGCCTGAGATCTGTGAATTTCGTTTATATTATTATTCTCTTTGGCCAGGTATTGTTTTATGGTGCATCTCTTGCCGGATGGCTGCTTGAAAGGCGTAAGATTAAGGTTAAGGCTTTGTTTATTCCGTACTATTTCTGTGTAATGAATTATGCGGTTATCGCCGGGATCGACAGGTATTTTAGAGGCAGCCAAAGCGCGGCGTGGGAGAAATCGAAAAGAAAGACTGCCTGACGTTTCCTGCAAGTTGTACTAACAAAAAAGACCGCATAATCTCATTTCTGGAATTATACGGTCTTTTTATATCGAATTATATTTTAAAGTTTCCCCAACCGCTCAGCTTCCTGTTCCAAAATTGGTGTTATCGAATATACATCCTTGCTGATTCTGTGATAATGCGCAATTAGATCCTGAATTTCTGTTTCGGCATGAATGGCTTTTTCAAGTTCATCAACTTTTGGTCTTATGCTGGTAAGACCTGCCATCGTAAAAGAAGGTTTAATTCCGTGAACGATACTTGCAGCCTCCGTCAGATTTTCGTTTTCCAAAACTGTTTGCAAACCCTGCCAGCGGGGCAAAGAGTCAGACAAGAATGCCTCGAAAATGATTTGAACAATTGACGCGTCATCACCATATACCTGATTAAGATAGTTAACGTCGAGTGCAGGATTAAGTTGCAGTGCCATTCAGAGATTGTTATGGGTTAAAATAAGAGTTAATTAATACTTCAATGGGTGAACCATTGCTGGTCTTTCCCGTAATTTTAAAGTCATTACCAAATACAAATTTATATGGAGTTCTTTTATTAATTTGTAGTATAGGTTAATTTATCTATTATTTCTTAAAAATTAGCCCTGATTGGCATGTCAGTTGCAAAAATTATTTAAACATTACTATTTAACGGATCCTGTATCAGCCTTCATCTCTTGCTTTTTCATTTCATCTTCTTGTTTGGCTTTATTCTTGTCCTGTTTTTTGAAATATCTTCGGAATAGAAAATTTGAGCGTAAAGCGACCATATTTTCATCCAGTTTTGATGTGCTCGTTTCCAGATTCAGGATTGTGCTCTTGAGATTGGTTGCGGTAACTTCATCATGAAGCAATACACCGATAGGGCTCTTGGAATTAGAATTAATATCAGCACTGGCAGTTTTCAGATTATTCACCATTTCATTAGCAGAACTAACGGTTTTATCAAGGCGTGCCATTGTACCACGTACACTATGCATAATTAAAGTGTCAGTTGCAAGATCATTCGCAAGTCCGCCTTTCTGATTCAATTTGGCTGTATAAGTAGAAAGTGAGGCGGTAAGTGCTTGTGCGTTCGAAGACGCTTTGTTTAAACCTGTTAAGGTTGATTCTACATCACGATACAACTTTTCATCATTCAGTAACATACCCACAGTTCCTCTTCCTTCCAGAATATTTTTACTGATTTTTTTAAATGCATCTGTGATTGACAAAAGGTTTTTGTTGTTTTCTGAAAGTACACTTAGCATTTCATCCGTGCTTTCTACCTTAGCAACTGCCAGCTGGTCACCATCCTCTATGGAAGGTACCTTTTGTGTTCCTCCATAAATAACGATGATTTTATTACCAATCAAACCGTCCGTACCCACTTTGGCCAGGGCATTTTTTCTGACAAATTCCTGTGATTTTTCTTCAATGTTCATCATCACTTCCACCTGAGAATTAGGAAGGAAACGAAGTGATTTTACAGTCCCTATTTTCACACCCGAATACCAGATGTTGTTACCCGCTTTGAGACCGTTTACATCTTCAAAAATTGTTTTGACTGTTATATTGGATGAAAAAACTTTTTTCATACTTCCTATCGTGAGTATCCCAACGAGTAAAATAACTAATCCTAATACCACGAAAAGACCTACTACGATGGAGCGTTTTCTAGTGCTTGTTTCCATTATTGAATAAAATTATAATCGTAAAAACTTTTAACTCTTTCTTCTTTCGAAGCAAATACCTCTTCAAATGTACCTGTTTGTTGAAATTGTCCATCGAGCAACATTGCCACCCGATCTCCGGTCTGTCTTGCGCAGGTCAAATCGTGTGTAATAATGATGGATGTTGTTTTATATTTTTCCTTAACCTCATTGATGAGTTCATTGATTTCAATACATGTTATCGGATCCAGACCTGCCGTGGGTTCATCGTACAGCATAATTTCAGGCTGCAAAATTAGCGTCCTTGCGATTCCAATCCGTTTTCTTTGTCCTCCCGAAAGTTGTGAAGGAACCTGGTTAATCGTTTGTGACAATCCAACAGAATCAAGAACAGATTCTACCTGTTCCTTAACTTCGGCTTTGGTTAAGCCAGCTACATTTCTTACAAGTGGAAATTCCAGATTCTCACGGACAGTCATACTATCATACAAAGCGCTGTTCTGGAATGAAAAACCTATTTTCCGGCGAAGGTCGTTAAGTTCTTTTTCAGTCAGTTGGGATACTTCTTTACCCAATACATTGACACTGCCCTTATCCTGTTGTAATAAACCAACTATAATCTTGATCAAAACAGATTTTCCTGTACCGGACCTCCCAAGTACAACAACGTTTTCTCCACTGTAAACTTCAAGATTTACTCCATTTAAAACCTTAAGTTCGCCAAAGGCCTTATACACTTCCTTTATTGAAATTATTGGATCTCCTTTTTCTTTATCGTTTTGCATATACCTAAGCCCTGAAATAATTAGATACTTGTACAATGATAACTTCTTCAATAAAAATCAGGAACATGGACAAAACCACTGAGGTATTGGCAGCTTTTCCAACACCTTCCGTTCCTTTTGTTGCATTATAACCCTGATAGCTACCCACAATTCCGATTGTAAAACCATAAGCAACCGCCTTGGCTACTGACGTTCCAAGATCAAGAAATGTGATTTGCTCAAATGCCTTTTCAATAAACAATCTGAAACTTGTACCCTCATTAAGATATACGTTTAGAAACGCCCCCATTAAACCAACAAGCGTACAATAGAACATTAAAAGTGGAATTGTGATCGTAGAAGCTAAAACACGGGTTACTACCAAAAATTTGAAAGGGTTGATCGCGGAAACTTCCATTGCGTCGATTTGTTCTGTAACGCGCATAGAACCAAGTTCAGCGCCTATGCTCGAACCCACTTTTCCAGCGCTGATCAATGCAGTAACCAATGCCGCAAGCGCACGAACGATCGCGATGGAAACCAATGACGGGAGCCAGGAAGTAGCACCAAATTCAGCAAGTGATGGCCTGGACTGTTTAGTAAATACCATTCCGGTAATGAAGCCGGTCATGCCTATCAGTAACAAAGACTTGTAACCGATAGCGTAACATTGTTTGACAAGTTCCTGGAATTCCATACGGCCGCGGAAAGCCTCTTTGAAAAATCGGATAAAAAATTTATAGCCATTGAATACGGATAGAAGGGCATGGTCTATATTTTTCGTGAAAACATGATCTTTTTGTTTCGTGCTCATTAAAAATTATTACAAAGTTTAAATGATCTATTTTTATAAATGTTTCGACTTTTCTGCGGTTTCACTTCTTACTTCATTAATAAACATCTTTTCCCCGATTTATTCTTTGTCGAATTGTCATAGCAAAAAGCATTCCATGGAGAGGAGATAAGCGGAGATTTTGTGAAAATAAGGGAATAAAAAGAATTTGTTGTCAATAAAACGTATATTCTTAACAACAAGCAAAAAGATTAAATGTTCCAAAGAACTTCATTCCGGAATGTTAAATTTTTTCAAGAAAAGAAAAGTGAAATAATATGCCTGTAGATTTTTCTGGAGTTCGGCAAAAGACTTTTACAAGAACTTAATAGATCATTCTTGAAAATACAAACGTAAAAAGTAACTTGGATTGAAAAACTTATATAGGACGCAATCGAAGATTGCGTCCTATATAAAACTTAATCTATTTTAAAAGCTGTGCTTTTACACCTTCATTCGTCATGATTACAGGGTTGATCATACCTGTGTCGTCAAACGTCATTTGATCTATACAGGTAACACGATGATTCCCATCTGTTTCTGTGAGCGGGCGACGATGATAAACGATATACCATTGATCTTTTCCAGGAACCTGAATTACCGAATGGTGTCCGGCTCCTGTACCTATTTTCGGGTCTTGCTGTAATATTTTACCAACTCTTTTGAAAGGTCCGAACGGAGAATCTGCTACGGCGTAAGCTACTGAATAGTTTGGTCCTGTCCAGCCACCTTCTGACCACATGAAATAATATTTTCCATTACGAATAAACATAAACGGACCTTCAACATAACTGTCCGGTGTGATTTCTTTAAAAATCTTTCCGTCTTCAAAAGGGATAAATCCTGTAAAATCTTTTTTCAGTTTTGCCACATTGCAGTGTTTCCAGCCGCCATAATAAAGATAATACTGTCCGTCTTTATCCTTAAATACAAATTGATCGATTGGCTGGGCGCCATTGTGGAATTTATCAATCAGTGGTTTCCCCAAATAATCTTTGAAAGGTCCTTCCGGTTTATCAGAAACGGCTACGCCAATACCTCCGGCTTCTTTATCGTTTTGGATATCGTTCGCCCCAAAAAACATATAATATTTTTTATCTTTTTCTATAATGGATGGAGCCCATAGTGCTTTTTTTGCCCATTTGACATTTAAAGTGTCCAAAACTTTTGAGTGTTTTGTCCAGTTTATAAGATCTTTGGACGAAAATGCATCCATAAAGACCTGGTCTTTATAAGGAGCCGAAAAGGTTGGATATATCCAGTATTGACTACCCTGTGGTTTTGAATTGAAAATAATTCCCTCAGGATCAGCATACCAACCTGGAAAAACTGGGTTTCCGGAAGTTGTCTTTGTATTTTGTGCGTAGGCACTCGCGGTTGATACTAGTATAGAAAATAGAAGAAGCTTTTTTTTCATAAACACGTTTTTATTTGCAAGTTAAGCGGAGAAGGAGGGAAATCAAATTCCTGGCTTGTCAATATGAATTTCCAGCGCCACCGCCACCAAAATCGCCGCCACCAAAATGTAATTGATCTCCTGCGGGCGCTTGCCCAAACTGATGCGCGATAAGCATTGCTTCCAGATTAGCGGTGCTTTGGCTTTCATCCTTTTGATCAGAAATACCAAATCGGGGAGTTTTAAGATATTTAATGCACAATACTGAAAGAATTATCACTACGGATCCGGCTATTACCAATATCAAGTCCATGGGTATGATGTCAAAATAATATCGGTAAGTAAAGACAGAAAATGCAGTTGTTAATAATCCTGTGATAAATAGAATCCGATCCTTGTTTTGTAGTCCGAAATAGATATAAATGACAGGAATAGCCATAGTCAATATATAAAATAATCCAGAGAATGGAATTTGCGGAGCAATGGGCGTTAGTAAATCGGAAAGTAACGCATTTCCTTCTCTGACAACATAGTAATTACCTCCCAGATAAAAAATTACCAGTGCTACTATTTTTATAACAATTTGACAATTAGTGTAATAAACTCCATAATTGATTCGGTTGAGTGAATATATTATTGCAGAAATCAACATCAGGCAAAAGGGCAAAAACGGCTTCAATTGCGGAGTAGCGACAATAACATTGGCAAACATCACGTACAATGCGCCGACACTAATAAATGCAATAAGGATATCAGCATATCGAGCCAGAAGAAAACTGTTTACGATCAGTATAATCAAACAATACTGCCAGATTTTCAAATGATCAAAGGATAAGAATAAAGGAATCAGCGCCGCAACGGCTGCCATGTACAGCAGTGCATTATCAATACCTGAATGATAAAGTTTTCGGTCTTTAATCATGTATTCCAAAGTAAAGAAGTAAGAGATGGAACACACAATGCTGAGTACAGTGAAAATTTTGTCAGTACTATTTTCAAGAAAGAACAAAGAAATAAAACCCGAAAAAAAACATCCGGCCAAAAGTGTAAAGAGGAAAAGTCCGGTTTTTACAAATATTCCAGGCTTGTAAAATGACTCGGGAAATTCCAGTATAATTTTTTCAAATTGTTTCGGGGTTATCAAATTCCTTTTAAACCATGACTGACTGATATTTTGAATATGGAGATTGTTGATCCAGGTTTCGTTATATGGCTTTTTCATTTTTTTAATCTGAGGATTTTTTTAACATTCAATAGGAAGAATAATACGCCGAGGCTGGTGAAGAGAAAGTAGAAAATACTTAAACCGGCTAAGATAGAATCGGGCAGGAACACAAATGCTGCGTAAGTTATAGCGATATATCCATAAATTACACCCATAAGTAAAAATAGAAGAGATTGGTTTTTTCTGGCATTTTGGATTAAATATGCACATAATGCCGCCGTTATAACGAAGTAAAGTATTTTTGGATCATTTCTGAATAGTCCCGCTAAACCTGAAATTGCAGCCAGATTTCCCCCTAAAAGGATGTATGTAAATCCGAAGTGGCTTTTCATTTCCTTCTTTTCCGAAAGCCAGCTAAATGCTACTAACGCGATACCGAGAATAATACCTGTAATTATTATTCCTGGTGCGGTGAAATCATTTTTCTCCAAAACGGACAGGGGAGAAATAGTCAAACCCAGCCAGGAAGCAAGTCCCGTTATGGCCATGGAAAGTACAGGGCGGTTATCAAATCTGTATGCACAGAAAAAGAAAAGTACGGTTGGAATGAATATTGCAATACCATATCGGGTACCAAAAAATTGGTATTGATATTGTAAATAGCCTTCCAGTATCAGAAATAAAGTACAGGCAAGAATGAGTACATATTGCGAAAATTGATCAGAATTTGTTACAATTCCACGACTGAAAGGTTGTCTGTTTTTGAAAAGATAATAGGAGCAAGCCAGGATTGATCCCGCAATCAATACAATAATTGCCTGATGCCCAATGGTATCGATATTTTTATAAATCAGAATTCCTAGTCCGGTCGTAAGAAGCGTTATACCAACATAGAGGATTGCGCGAAGTTCTCGGTGGATGGAAAATGATTTGGTACGTTCATATTCGGTGATCAGTGTGGCCTGTTGTTCCGGTATAATTCCATTATTAATGAAACTTTCCAGAATTGATTTTGTAGTCATTGATGTCACAAATGAGAGAAATTTGTATAAATAATTTTTAAAGATAATTGATTCTTGGAATCTGTATATTGCCAGTTAATAAGTAGTAAAATATGAAGTTATTTAAATGCAGTAGTTGCGGCCATGCCGTTTATTTTGAAAATATTTATTGCCAGCATTGCCACTCCTCCCTGGGTTTCGAAACGCGAGAGCTAAAACTTTATGCGTTGAAACCAGAAAACAATAAATCCTTTAAACTTATCAATCAAAACGGAAACCAGAGTTCATATAAATATTGCCAGAATCACAATCATAACGTTTGCAACTGGCTGGTACCAACGGGCAGTTATTCTCCTTTTTGTGTAGCTTGTGAATTAAACAGGACAATTCCTTATTTAGGGCAAAAGGACGATTATGATAAATGGTACCGGGTTGAAACAGCAAAACGCCGACTTATACATTCCTTACTGAGATTTGGGCTTGAAGTTAAAAGTAAAAATGCTTTTGGGCCGGGAGGAATCATGTTTGATTTTTTATCTGACAGAAATTCCACCAATGGTAACAGAATTCTTACGGGCCATGATAATGGATTGATAACCATCAATATAGCCGAAGCTGATGATATTTATCGGGAGATGTCCAGAAATCAGATGAATGAGGTTTATAGAACTTTGCTGGGGCATTTCCGGCATGAGATCGGCCATTATTATTGGGATATTTTAATTGGCAGAACAGATAAATTGTTCCTTTTCAGAAATCTGTTTGGCGATGAAAGAGCTGATTATGGCTATGCACTACAATTGTATTATTCCAATAATTCCTCCAAGATCTGGAAGAAACAGTTTATTAGTAAATATGCCAGCGCGCATCCCTGGGAGGACTGGGCGGAAACCTGGGCCCATTATATGCACATTGTTGATACACTGGAAACAGCGGATTCTTTTGGATTGAATGTCAAACCACGTGTTGTCAGGCCGGAAGATGATATGAATACTTCCTTCGTCGATCCATACACCGTTACTAATTTCGATGAAATTATTGACATGTGGCTACCGTTAACCTTTGCTATGAACAGTCTGAACCGTAGTATGGGTTTGCGGGATTTATATCCGTTTGTGATAAGCCGTACCATTAAAGAAAAGTTACGATTTATTCATGAAATTGTAAGAGAGGCAGGTGTAAGAAAACAATTCAACTAGAATTTTTTCTATCAAAATCTCAACACAAAATCTTCTTTAACCTGTTCTTTTCGGAAAAATACCAATCCGATCCAGAATAGGTCAACGGTAAGTGTTACCTGTGGATGCGCCTTAATATATTCCCAGGCCTGGGTCATTTCCTCTGACCAATAAATATCATCAAAAATAAAAACAGAATCGTTTTTGGCATAAGGCAAACAATCCTCAAAATATCTGACGGTTGGCTCGTATCGATGATTGGCGTCGAAATAGGCGTAATCAAGGCCGTCAGTAAATTTTTTCAGATTTTCGGGTAATGTTTTATCAATGTTGCCAAGGATTATTTCTATATTTTTTGCATTTGATTTTTTGAAGTTGCGAAGAGCTATTTTTGCGGTTTCCGGACAACCTTCAAAAGATATAATCTGTGAATCTGGTTTTGCTTTCGCCATGTAAAGCGTAGTGAGCCCAAGCGATGTACCTAACTCCAACAAGCTTTCAGGCTGAAAATGCCGAATCAAACGATGAAAAAGTTTTCCGAACTTTTCCGGTTTTTCTGCATTTTTTGCAATCGTTTTTATTTTGCGCAGATTGGATTTATTGATACGGGATCCAGCGCCCAAATCCAGAATTTCAATTTCCTCATTGGAAGCCAGCAGCTCTTTTCTCAATACCTGTAAGGCAGAATAATCGTCATGTTTCTCGTCCTTATCTTTTATAACCTGGGTATATAAATCGAAAAGAAAAGGAGAGTGAATGGAATGTTCATTTCCTGAACGCAAGAGATACTTAAAATAAGCAGTAATCAATTGAAGAAATTTTAATAAAATAGAAACAGTAAAAGATACTGGATTAATTAAGATTTGTCAGTTTAAGCGGTACGGAACCACCAGAGCGAAAGCAGGAATAATGACCCGAAATTGGCGTCCGTCCAAAACTCGTTCCATCAAATAAGTACCGGCCATTTTGCCGAGATCCGTACGCAAATTGCATCCTGAAACATAGTCATGAATATCGCCAGGCTCTAAAACGGGCTGTAAGCCCACAATTCCTTCGCCTTCGACTTCACGTACGGTTCCGTTTGCGTCGTAGATAAGCCAATGTCTGCGCAACAACTTTACGGTATGTTCACTGTGGTTTTCAATAAGAATCTTGTAGGTAAACACATAGTGATCCTGCCTTGGATTGGAGTAATCAGGCTGATATTCTGTCAATACTGTGACTTTTACGCCATCTGTCACTTTCGAAACCATACGGATTGAGGATAGTGTTGAAGATCTTGATCAACAAAAATGTTGGTATGTCTTTTGTTAAACTTCAATATAAACGAAAATAGTCATCATTTACTGATAAAAGCAAATCAAAAATCAATTAATTTGGATTTAAATTAATAATAAAAGTATGGATGTTAAAATAGAAGAGTCGTGGAAAAAGCGACTGGCGGCAGAATTCGAAAAACCATATTTTTCAGTGGTCACTGATTTTGTCAAAAGTGAGTATGCGACTAAACAAATATTTCCCCCGGCCAAACAAATTTTCAATGCTTTTAACTATTGCAGTTTTGACGATTGTAAAGTGGTGATTTTGGGACAGGATCCTTATCATGGTTTGGGGCAGGCGAACGGACTATGTTTTTCTGTAAATGATGGTGTAAGGATGCCGCCGTCACTGCTCAATATTTTTAAAGAAATAAAAGGTGATCTTGGAAAACCAATTCCAGCAACAGGAAATCTTGAACGATGGGCTTCACAAGGCGTTTTATTGCTTAATTCAACTTTAACCGTTGAAGCTGGTAAAGCAGGTTCGCATCAAGGGAGAGGTTGGGAGCAATTTACAGATGCAGTTATTAAATGCGTGTCTGATGAAAAGGAAAATGTGGTTTTTTTGCTCTGGGGTAAATATGCACAGGATAAGGGGAAGGTTATTGATGAAAGCAAACATTACGTTTTGAAAGCAAAACATCCTTCTCCAATGGCGGCAAATTATGGTGGCTGGTTTGAAACGAAACATTTCAGTAAGGCAAATACCTATCTTGAAAAGCAAGGCCTAGAACTCATAAACTGGTAGTGATACAAGAAAAAAAGAGTCGGGAAGCCCGACTCTTTTTAATAATTTTCACTCCTATTACTATTAAATAATTACTTTTCGATATCGGAATTCATTTCCAATACTTTATCCCAGTGGGACTCATTACTTTTAACGAAGTCATTGCGATATGCATTAGAAGCATATTGTTTCGCAGCTTCATCTGTACGGAAAGTCAAATAATGAATTACATCGTATTCACTTTTGTTTCCATCAGTTTTTTGAACTTTTCCAGCTGAATAAGCAACTACGTCTTTCACATTGTTTTTCAAAACTGCGAAATCACGCATTTCTTTTTCCATTTCTTCACTTGTTGTACCCGCTTTAAATTTGATACAAACGATGCGCTGTGTTTCCGCTGGTTTGTGAGGAACATATGCTCCATAAATGATAAGCATAAAAACGCTTAGCATAAAAACCGGTACTAAATATCCTATTGTTTTATTTTTAGTTCTCATCTTTTGGGGGACTTAATAACAGTCATATCTTATTGTTAAACAAATGTAAAACAATTATTTTAAATTGTATTATTTCTGTAAATAATGTCATTAATATTGTTTTTAAGGTGTTTTTTGAAATATTTATAAGGTTAAGTCCTGAATTGCAGTATTTTATTTGGAGGTGTTTTTGAGGTAATATTTAATCAAATGAGATTATGAGTATTCAAAAACTGCTGATTTGATAAAAAAACTGATAAAACTGAAAAAATGAGTTTATTATAAATATAGACAGGTTACTTTTTTTGATTAATTCAGTATAAACGGTTTTAAAAGGCTGTTATTTATTTCCCAAATTATCTATGGAAATCTATCCTGAATTCTTTGAAATATTTTTGAAAAAAAACCACTTTTTTTTCAAAAAAGAGCTGATTTTCTTTCTGTTGACTTTTTTTTTAGGACAAGAAAAGGGATTTTCTTCAACCTGGGGATTTTGGGCGCACAAGCGGATCAACAGATTAGCCGTGCATCGCCTGCCCGTTGAGATGCAATATTTCTACAAAAAGCATATTGATTACCTGACTGAGAATGCAGTAAATCCGGATCGTCGCAGGTATGCTGTTGTTGGCGAAGCAGAAAGGCATTTTATTGATCTTGATGTTTATGGTGACAGTGCGCTCCAAAAACTTCCACATTACTGGCCGGCAGCAATAAAAAAAATAGGAGAGGATAGTTTGAGAAAACATGGCATTGTTCCGTGGTATGTCCAAACGGCTGCATTTCAACTTACGGAAGCGTTCAAAGATAAGGATGCAAGACGGATTCTAAGAATCTCTGCGGATCTGGGTCACTACGTGGCAGATTCCAATGTTCCTTTGCACACAACGAGAAATTACAATGGACAACTTACCAAACAGGAAGGAATTCATGGATTTTGGGAATCCAGATTACCCGAGCTTTATGCGAAGGATTATGACTTGTGGATTGGTGAAGCGAAATATATTGAAAACCTGGCGGATCAGATTTGGTTTTCGGTGAATCGGGCACATATGGCCAGTGATTCTGTTTTTCTATTTGAGAAGGAGTTGACGGAATCTTTTGAAGCAGACAAGAAATTCAGTTATGAACTGAGAAATAATTTGCTGGTAAGAACTTATTCAGAAGAATTTTCAAAACAATATCATTTAAAATTGAAAGGCCAGGTGGAAAGGCAGATGAAGAATTCTATCGAAATGGTTAGTGATTTATGGTTTACGTGCTGGATTAATGCAGGTCAGCCGGATTTAAAAGTAATCGCAAATTTCTCTTTTGATAATAACGATAAAAAAACAGAAGCCGCCGAAAAGCAAAGCTGGTGGCGGCGACTTCTGAATATCAGATCGGAAAGTGATCAGTAAAGGATTATGCTTTGAAAACGAGTTTTTTCATGTACTCAGCATCATTGCTGATACTTGTCAAAACTGGTCCTGGATATTCTTCCTGTTCAACAATGAATTGTGTCACACCAGTATCAGAAGCCACTTGCAAAAGACTGGCAAAATCAATTTCTCCTTTTCCCAAATCCGTTGAATGATTTTCAGGCTTGCTTACCAGGTCCTTGATATGGCAAAGGTCGTAACGGCCTGCGTATTTTTTCAAGTGTGCGGCTGCATCCGCTTTTGCAGCAACAATCCACATCAAATCCAGTTCATAGTGAACAAGAGATTTGTCGGTTCCATCCAAAAGAATTTCCTGAGGGATTTTTCCATCCAGGTCTTTGAATGAGTAGTCATGGTTATGATATCCAAATTTGATACCTACCTTATTACAAATCTCTCCGCGTTTATTGAATTCATCCGCACGTTTTTTCCATTCGTCCAGCGATTTTTGCGGACCAATATAAGGTTGTAAAATATAAGACAAACCGGCTTCTTTTGCCTCATTAGCAATTTTTTCAAGATCTTTGGTCGTATCGGCGTGTGTACTCACCGTAACAATACCCAATTCGTCCATGTAGGATTTGTATTCTTTTGGCGTCATTCCCCACAAGAAACCTTTATCACCAGCATAACTTTCAATTTTTTTGTATCCAAAACCTGCAATTTGTTTCAGAATTCCTTTTGGATCAGCACCGATCACATCGCGGACACTATATAGTTGTAGTCCAAAATCGGGAATTGATGGCGTGCCTGCGCCCATGGATGCAACACCAGTAGAGTCAGTGCTTTCGGAAGATTTTTCTTTTGATCCACCACAAGATGCTAATGTCAAAACCAATGAGCCAGCCGCTGCGGCTCCTGCTGATTTCAAAAATAACCGACGGTTAAAAGTCATAAATGCTGTTTTTAGTATGAAAAGGTAATATTATTCAATTTTTTAACTCGGAAATACGTCCTTTTATTTCACTTTTTGAAAAGTAGTCCGGAAATATTTAACACTTTCTGCTACCTCGGGGCCATTATTCTCCCAATGATATTCGTATTCTGCTGAAATTGGTCCTTTAAATTTCTGATGTTTTAGTTCATGAATAACAGCATCAACCTTGCTATCACCTTTTCCCCAAACCACGTCATGATATTTTCCGTCTGGCGTATCCTTGACGACATCTTTAAAATGTAATCCAAGAACGTGACCGTTTAATTGTTTCAGACACGCAACCGGATCAAGACCAGAGCGAACCCAGTGACCGATATCCGAGCAAGAGCCGATAAATTTACTCTTTGCAGCATATTTCAAAACAGAATCGGGAGACCAATAATGTGAAGGTTTGGGATGATTGTGAAGGGCTACATTAATTTTATACTTATCCGCAAGTGGCGCGATATAGGCGAATTGTTCAGGTTTTGGCTCAGTATCAATATTCAGGATTCCCATATCTTTTGCAAATTCAAAAAGTGTTTTCCACTCTTCTTCATTCGTTGCATTGACAACACCAAAGGCAGTCATCGTAATGCCATATTTTTTCAAAAGCGCTTTTACTTCCCGGCGTTTTGCTGCGTCCATTTTAAAATCCATAGTACCTTCTACACCACCACCGAGTTTTTGGCCAGGAAATGCTTCAACGTATTTTAAACCGCAGCTGTCAATTTTTTTCAACGCTTCGGCAAACGTAAAAAGGCGGAATGTGTAGGATTGTGAGCCAAGTTTCCATCCGGATTTATCTTCTGGCCCATTTTGTGCCAAAGATGATAATCCGTATGCTGAGAGCAAAAAGAAAAGTAAGGAAGATTTTAAGAATTGCATATGATTTGTATTGGTTCAGAAATAAACACACTTAAAAAAGATAATGTGCAATACGAACTACTCGATAATACAATTAATGATCTGAGAAACTTTTGGAAACATAGGTTTTAACTTTTAATTTTTTTATCAAATTCGGCTTCCAGAAATTTCATGGTGACTAACAATTGTCCCACATGGCGCATCGTATGTTCTGCCGCATGGAATATTAATCCCAAATGTGTTGAAGGAATTTGCGCCCGGCCAACCATCCTGACTTCCAAAAGTGTGGATGAATCTGTTTGTTCAATTTGAGAAATTGAAATAGCAAACTGACGGTTCAGAATTTCTAATAAATCGTTAAAGTTACAATCCGGAAAAGGGGAATTACCTTCTTGTTTTAAATAGTTCAGTTGTTCGATGGAAAGAGATTCTTGGCGGGCATAGGTTAGAAGCCTGTCCAATACGCCTGCCAGATGCTGCATGTGAAAACCTACGGAAGCTAATCCGGCAGGTTTGGTCCATAACATTTCCGAAGGAAAGTTATGGCGTAATCTGTTAACTTCTTCCTTTGCCTGCAAAAGCGCATGGGCAGCAGGCTGCAAAAGGGGAGGTATGTTGGGAAGTGGTCCACGAAGCCAGACTTCCAATTTTTCATTATTTTCCATACCGAAAAGTAACAAAAAAAGGGACTCTTTTACAAGTCCCTTTCTATTCATATATGGTGTCAGAAATCAGAATGATTATTTTGCAATATCAATCTGTACTGCTTTTCCTTTAATAGTGTTACCATCCATGGCACGTAGTACTGTGCGCGCATCACGATCTGGAACATCAACAAAAGTGAATTTATCATAGATATCAATCGCACCGATTGTTTTACCAGGAATGTTTGCTTCACCAGCAATCGCTCCAACGATATCACGAGGCATGATATGATCTTTACGTCCAAGGCTTAGGAACAAACGAGTCATACCTGCTTCCGGTGCCGCTGTACGTTTTGCCTCGCCATCACGTTCACGTGGAGCACGTGATTCGCTGCTGCTGCTGCGTTCTCTTGGAAAACGATCACCGCCACTGCTAGGTCCACGACGATCTCCTTCACGGCTACCGCCATCACGAGAACCTCTGTCAAAACGTCCGCCAGTTGATCCGCCAGATGAACGACGTTCGAAACGATCGCTTCCACCTTCACGACGACCTTCTCCGCCACGTCTTTCTTCCCATGCCAAATTAGTATCTGCGTATTCGTTTTTCTGAACACCCATAATTTGTTTGGCAAGCGCTGCTACAATTTGTTCCGTTGTAAACCCGCTGTGACGTAACATTTCCAACACATCCTGGTAAAGATCTGTATCGCCTTCCTGAATAGAAGCAGAAATACTTTCTACGAAACGAGCTTTACGAACACCAACGATATCTTCATAAGAAGGTATAACGCCTTTTTCGATTTTTACTTTTGTATAGTTTTCAATGGTCTTTAAACGGAATTTTTCGTCACGTGCAACCAGTGAGAATGCTTTTCCGGACATACCGGCACGGCCTGTACGGCCAATACGGTGTACGTAATATTCTTCGTCCAAAGGAATGTCGTAGTTAATTACGCCATCAAGTCCGCTCACGTCAATACCACGTGCAGCAACGTCAGTCGCAACAAGGATGGTTGTAACACCCGCCTTGAATTTGCTCATTACATTGCTACGCTGTTGCTGGCGCAAGTCACCATGGATACCTTCTGATGCGTAACCACGAAGCTGTAATTCTTCAACGATTTCGTCCACTTTGCGTTTTGTATTACAAAATACAAGCAGTGATTTCAAATGGTACATATCAATCAAACGAGTCATTACTTCAACTTTCGCCTGAGGTTTTACTTCAAAACAAACCTGTTCGATGTTAACATTAGTAAGCTCATTACGAACTACTTTAATCAACACAGGATCGTTAAGGAATCTTTTTGTGATCGACATAATCGGCTTCGACATTGTTGCCGAGAAAAGGATTGTCTGGCGATCTTCCGGCATGTCAGCCAAAATGCTTTCAATGTCTTCACGGAAACCCATGTCCAACATTTCATCCGCTTCATCAAGAACCATCATGCGCACTTCGTCAAATTTCAATGTACGACGCTGCATGTGATCCATCACACGACCAGGAGTTCCTACAACAATATGAACCCCTTTTTTCAATGAACGTATCTGGCGATCAATAGAATCGCCACCGTAAATAGCTTCAATTTTAATTCCACGCTGAAATTTAGCAAGTCTTCCGATTTCCTCAGAAACCTGCACAGCTAATTCTCTTGTAGGGCAAAGTATAAGTGCCTGAACAGCATTGCTAGATGTGTCAATACGTTCAAGTACAGGTATTCCAAATGCAGCAGTTTTTCCGGTTCCCGTTTGAGCCTGGCCAATTACGTCAGATCCTTGCATAACAGCAGGGATACCTTGCGCTTGTATTGGAGAGGGTTTTGTGAACCCCATTTCAGTTAAGGCTTTAAGGATGTTTTCTGAGAGTCCTAAATCAGCGAAGGTCTCAAAATCTTCAATTGTCTCAATTGTTTCAGTAGTCATCTATCTTGTTATTATTAAAATTCTTTAAAAATTATTTTATAAGAATTAGAAGTCAGTAGGTTGCCATCAATATCAATCGGATATCCTTCATGACGAATATCAAATACAATATTGAAAACCTGCACAATTTGAAATCATGTCTGATTGTTAAGGTAAACCGCGAAAAACCGGTTTGATACAACAACGCTGATGACTTTCAGTAATTTAAATTTAAGGGATTGCGCTAAGCCCACCACAAGACATCCGTGGGGCTCTGCATGACGAAACGGGTAAAAACCAACCAGGCGTTTTAAAGGTTGGTGGCGCTAAAAATAATCGCCGAACCGTGTATGAAGCAGAGAAGCGAACGGATGTTCGTTCTAATTTTTTTACAAAAGTACAAATAATATTTAAACAATCAATAGTTAGGTGAAAAATAATTGTAATATTTTCAGAAATAAAATTTGGCAGGTTTCTGAAAGTAAATGAAATAGTATCCCTGGTAGTCTCAGAATGCTTTCTGCCTCAATTTTCGAATAGTTACTTTTTTGTATTTAGCCCGTATCAAGAGGAAAATCACCAGGGTTGGTGACAGGAAATTTCACAACTATATACATTCTATCATGAAAAAAGTAGTTTTAAGTATGATGTTCACACTTGCAGGCATTGCTGCGCAAGCTCAAAGTAATTCAATTCTAGTTTATGGAGGCCTGGGAATTAATAGTTCGAAATCTTCTGCGGATATTAAAACAAACAGTTTTTCTTTCACGCCAGCCGTAGGATATCAATGGAACGATCATTGGACGGGGGGAGTGAATCTTAAAACGACATCTTCTAAAACGGGTTCACCTGAAATCAAAACGACATCTTTCGGTGCGGGACCGTTTATTCGTTATGCCTATCCATTATCGGATATCTTCGCCGTTTATGGGCAACTAAATACTAATTTTTTATCTGGTAAAACTGCGGGGGTTAAAATGAACGGTTTTGAATCGACCATATTCCCAGCGATCGGCGTAAACCTTAAAAATGGTTTTGCATTGAACTTCAATTTCGGTAGTCTTGGATTTGCTACCAATAAAGTAAAAGGACAAAATAAAAGCAGCAGTTTTGGTCTTAATTTTGGCAGCGGTGCAGGATTTGGAATCTCGAAAAATTTCGGATTGTAAATTTGATATAAAAAAGGAAGCCGGATCGAGAATTTCGATCCGGCTTCCTGACTCAAATGTTATATTAAAGTACTTCGCTTACTTCGGTATAAGGAAGGTTCCAGGCATCAGAAACACCTTTAAACACGATTTTTCCGTTAACAACGTTAAGGCCTTTTTTCAATTCTTCATTGCTTGCACAGGCTTCTTTCCATCCTTTATTTGCCAATAACAAAGCGTAAGGAAGGGTAGCATTTGTAAGCGCAAGTGTGGAAGTATAAGGAACTGCACCTGGCATATTCGCTACGCAATAATGAACAACGCCATCCACTTCATAAATAGGATCTTCATGCGTAGTGGCATGAGATGTTTCAAAACATCCACCCTGATCAATTGCCACGTCAACCATCACAGTACCAGGTTTCATCAATTTCAACATATCACGTGTAATTAATGAAGGAGCTTTCGCGCCAGGAATAAGCACACCGCCAATAATAAGGATAGAGCTTTTTACAAGATCACGGATGTTGTATTCATTTGACATCACAGTATCAACATTCGCAGGCATAATATCTTCAAGGTAACGAAGACGGGCAAGGCTGATATCTACGATGGTAACGTTGGCACCTAAACCAGCCGCCATTTTCGCAGCCTGAGTTCCAACAATTCCACCACCTAAAACCAAAACGTTTGCAGGTTTAACACCCGCAACACCGCCAAGCAAAATTCCGAATCCACCCATTGGTTTTTCCAGATATTTTGCGCCTTCCTGTACTGCCATACGTCCGGCCACTTCGCTCATTGGGATAAGCAGCGGTAAACTTCTGTCTGTCCGTTCTACTGTTTCGTAAGCCAGACAAACAGCCTTGCGTTCGATCATTGCATTGGTAAGTGGCTCTGACGATGCAAAGTGAAAATAAGTAAATAACAGCTGATCTTCTTTGATCAAAGCATATTCACTTTCAATCGGCTCTTTTACTTTAATGATCATTTCAGCAATAGCGTATACTTCTTCGATAGTCGAAAGTATCGTTGCGCCTGCTTCGGCATATTGTTCGTCCGAAAATCCACTTCCTTTGCCCGCTTCCGTCTGCACATAAATGGTGTGTCCATGTTTGCGGAATTCGGTAATCCCGGCAGGTGTCACAGCCACACGGTTTTCATTATTTTTAATTTCTTTCGGAACGCCAATGATCATAGTAATAGGAGTTTGATTTGAAAACCAGTTGTTTTGTAATTTCTTTTTGTAAAAATACCATATAAGGGAAAAAGATTCTTTTCCTAAGATTAAATACAGAAAAAAAAACTGTTTAAGGGTTTTGCGATAGAAATAAATCCTTTCATTTGTAATGTAATATTCACTTTCAATAAAAAATTACTTTTCATGCAACTTGACCTTACCGATAAACGGATACTGGAACTGCTTCAGGAAAATTCTCAGTTCACGATGAAGGAAATTGCCAGCCGGATTAATTTGTCGGTAACGCCAGTACATGACCGTATCAGAAAGCTTGAACGTGAAGGGTTTATAGATAAATATGTCTGTTTGTTAAATCGAAGAAAGATTGGGAAATCTTTACTTGTATATTGTAATATTACCCTTGACAAGCAAAAAAGGGAAAGTTTCGAAGATTTTAATCAGGCCATTGTCAATATGCCGGAAGTTTTGGAATGTTCGGTAGTCTCTGGTAACTTCGATTATATGCTTAAAGTGGTAGTGGAAGATGGCGAAGCATACAACCAATTTTATCAGCATAAACTTTCTGCGCTGAAAAGTGTTTTACACATTAGCAGCTATTTTGTTATTTCAGAAATAAAGTACTCTACCGGTATTTCAGTTCGTTAGAAATTACAAGATGGTATGTCGGAAATATTCTTACAGTTATTAAGCCGTCAATTTTTTAATTTCGACGGCCAAAAATCAACAAAATGAATAAAAATTTTAAAGATGGTTTGAACCTGATGTCGAAGGTAACGCCAAGACGTGCCTGGAATGCCATTCAGATATTAAGCAGTTATTTTTACTCAAAAACCACAGGGCAGCCCGTTCACTGGGGAATGCCCATTGCGATTTCTTTCGAACCTACCACTTCCTGCAATTTACGGTGTCCGGAATGTCCGAGTGGCCTACGATCATTCACCCGACCAACGGGTATGATGGAAGAAAAACTTTACAAGAAAACCATCGACGAATTAGCAGATACTTTACTATACCTCATATTTTATTTTCAGGGAGAGCCTTACCTCCATCCGAAGTTTTTTGAGCTTGTCAACTATGCGCATGAAAAGGGGATTTACACCGCGACTTCCACCAATGCACATTATCTCAATGATGAAAAAGCCCGTAAAACCGTAGAGTCAGGTTTGGATCGTTTGATCATTTCCATTGACGGAACCACCCAGGAAACTTACGAGCAATATAGAATTGGTGGCAATCTGGAAAAAGTTTTGGAAGGTACCCGTAATATCATCAAGTGGAAAAAAGAACTTAAATCAAGTACGCCGCATGTGATCTTCCAGTTTCTGGTGGTTAAGCCTAATGAGCATCAGATCGAAGATGTCAAAAGGCTTGCCGAAGAAATGGGTGTTGATGAGGTTGGATTAAAAACGGCCCAGATATATGATTATGAAGAGGGTTCGGATCTGATCCCAACCATTGATAAATACTCGCGTTACAAAAAGAACGAAAGTGGTCGTTTTTCGATCAAAAACAAGTTTGTTGACCATTGCTGGAAAATGTGGCATTCCTGTGTGATCACCTGGGATGGCGGCGTAGTACCTTGTTGTTTTGATAAGGATGCTGAATACCAATTGGGCGATATGAAGAAGACCAGTTTCCGTCAATTGTGGCGTGGCAAGAAATATAACGACTTTCGGGCGTCCTTGATCCGGTCTCGTTCCGAGATCGAAATGTGCAAAAATTGCACAGAGGGAACGGAGGTTTGGGCGTGAAACATTCGCTTTTTGTGCCTTAATTTCAAATTTTAACAAATATTAATATAAGTTAATTGTTTGATATTGAGCATTTAAATACTTTTTATTTAAACTCCGTGGAACATTTTTTGGTGGTTTGCTCTGAATAATTGAAATTTGGCATTGGTAATTCAAAAATTCATGGGCAAAGTAATTGCAATTGCAAACCAAAAAGGCGGAGTAGGTAAGACTACCACCGCAATTAATCTTGCTGCAAGTTTGGCAGCATTAGAGTTTCGTACACTTATTATTGATGCAGATCCTCAGGCAAATTCCACATCCGGGCTTGGATTTAATCCACAGGAAATGGAAAACAGTATCTATGAGTGCATGGTTGAGGATGTGAGGACGGGTGAGGTGATTCTGGAAACAGATTTCCCAAACCTTAATCTGTTGCCTTCTCACATTGACCTTGTAGGAGCGGAGATTGAAATGATCAACCTTAAAAACCGTGAGCATCGGATGAAAGATGCGATTGCGGAAGTTAAGGATGATTATGATTTCATTATTATTGACTGTTCACCTTCCTTGGGTTTAATAACGATCAATAGTTTAACAGCGGCAGATTCTGTGATTGTACCCGTTCAGTGCGAATATTTCGCTTTGGAAGGTTTAGGTAAACTTCTTAATACAATCACGATCATCCAGTCCCGGTTAAATACAAATCTTGCAATTGAAGGTATTTTATTAACCATGTATGACCTGCGTTTACGTTTGTCAAATCAGGTTGTTAATGAAGTCACCAGTCACTTCGAATCTCTGGTTTTTAATACCATTATCCCCCGCAATATACGTTTAAGTGAATCGCCAAGTTACGGGATACCTGTTCTGGCACAGGATGCAGACAGCAAAGGTGCTATTAGTTATCTGAATCTGGCAAGAGAAATTCTTACCAAAAACGGATTGCTTTCAACAGATACACATCAGGGAGTAAATTGATTCATTGTATTTTAGGGGAGATCATAGCGCAGAATGGAAACAACCAATAAAAATAAAAAAATGACGGGTCTTGGTCGCGGTCTGGGAGCTTTGCTTCAGGATTCGGACAAGGGAAGTAACTCGCGTCCCAGTACGCGGCCTTCTTCCGTTGATGCGGTCGGCTCGATGAATGAAATTGATCTGGATCAGATTGAGGCCAATCCTTATCAGCCACGGACAAAATTTGACCAGGAAGCACTTCAGGAACTTGCAGATTCTATCCGTGTTCAGGGTATTATCCAGCCTATTACCGTTAGACAACTGGGGCAGGATCAGTATCAGCTGATTTCTGGAGAAAGACGTCTTCAGGCATCCCGTTCTCTTGGAATGGTGCGTATTCCAGCTTACGTGCGTACAGCCAATGATCAGCAAATGCTGGAAATGGCCCTTATTGAAAACATCCAGCGGGAAAATCTTAACTCAATAGAAATTGCCCTGAGTTATCAGCGCCTGATTCTGGAATGTAATCTGAAACAGGAAGAACTTGGCGTACGTGTTGGTAAAAACAGGACTACCGTTAATAATTATATCCGTCTGCTGAAATTACCGCCGGTCATCCAGGCTGCCTTGCGTGATAATCGCATCAGCATGGGACACGCCAGGGCGATTATTACCATCAACAGTGACCAGATCCAGTTAAAGATTTTTAATAAAATTATTGAAGAAGGATGGTCTGTTCGGAAAGTGGAAGAAGAAGTGCGGAAGCTTGGGATGATGAGCAGTATTTCTTTTGAAACCAAGAAACCTGTCACATTGAATCAGGAAATAAAATCGTTGCAATTCCAGTTGTCTTCCTTTTTTGGTGCGAAGGTTTCTGTGAAAAGCAGTGATGATCACAAAGGGGAAATCAAAATTCCGTTTGGATCACAGGACGAGTTGAAAAAGATTTTAGAAACATTGAAATTCGACGGTAAAGCTTGAAAAAGTGGTTTTGGATTGGGATGTTTATTCTTATCGCAGGTAAGATAAGTGCCCAGAAGACAGGAAAGGATGAGGAGAAACAAAGGAAAAAACCTGAAAAAACGGTTGTTTTTGACAGCACCGCTTTTATACAGGGAGATTCTGTAAAACCACAGATAGCCGTAGGAAAAAAGAAATTTATTCCAAATCCTGGAAGGGCAACCAAACTTGCAGCATTAATTCCCGGGTCCGGTCAAATTTACAATCGTGATTACTGGAAAGTTCCTTTGGTATACGCGGCTTTTGCAGGAGGCACCTGGACGGCAATCTACTGGAATGTGCGTTATCATGATTTTTTAAAGGGGTATAAAACTTTTTACGATTTATCAGACCCTACAAGTAAAACATATGGAACGATTAAAAAGGGTTTGACGGCTGACTCGCGGTTGCCGATATTTTATCGGGGTGGTGTTTTGAATGGAAAACAGGTTGATTCTTTGATGTTAACCATAGACCAGGTAAAGCGGGAAAAAAATACATACCGGCGGTATAAAGAAACGGCAATTGTATTTACAGTCGCATTGTATGCGCTTTCAATTATTGAAGCGAACGTGGCGGCGCATTTAAAAACATTTGATTTGTCGGAGGATATCAGTATGAAAGTAGCTCCGAAAATTCAGCAGCCTAATATGACGCTTCCAACGCCAGGTGTTAGTTTGGTTTTTAACCTGCACAGGCGGAAACCATAAGAGTTAAGTTTAAATATAGATTGAAATTTAAGTTTTTAGAATGAAGATATTGTTGCTGGGTTACGGCAAAATGGGGAAAACAATCGAAAAGATTGCCCTGGAAAGAGGACATAGCATTGTTGGAAAAATAGATCTCAGCAATCGCGGTGAAATGGATGAGCTTGGAAAAGCGGATGTTGACGTTGCCATCGAATTCAGTGCTCCTGAATCTGCTTATGAAAATATTACTTACTGTCTGAAAAAAGGTTGGCCCATTGTTTGCGGAACCACTGGCTGGCTTGAACATCGCTCAGAAATTGAGGCATTGTGTCAATCAGAAAAAGGTGCATTTTTCTATGCTTCCAATTATAGTATAGGTGTCAATCTGTTTCTCCGTCTCAACCGTCATTTGGCACATTTAATGAATGGACACGGTTACAAGGCTTCGATGACGGAAATCCATCATATACACAAACTCGATGCGCCAAGCGGAACTGCTATAACACTTGCCGAGGGACTTATTGCCGAGGACAGTAGTATAAAAGGATGGACTCTCGCACCTGAAAATGAAGGAGGTTTGATTCAGATCAAAGCGGAAAGAGAAGGTGAAGTACCAGGCACACACATCATCCGTTACGAATCGGAAGTTGATAAAATTGAAATTGCACATACAGCACATAGTAGAGCAGGTTTTGCGCTGGGTGCTGTAATTTCTGCTGAATGGCTTCCTGGTAAACAAGGGGTTTTTGGAATGGACGACCTTTTGAAAATTTAGACTGATTTTACTGTAACTCTCAATTAAAATAAAATATGGCTTTTAATCAGGGGAATAACCCTAGTTCTTCAAAGAAAAAATCTGCTGTTCGTGAATGGTTTGACTCTGTTCTTTTTGCGGTAATTGCAGCGACATTGATACGCTGGTTGTTTTTTGAAGCCTTCACAATCCCAACTCCATCCATGGAGAATAGTCTTTTGGTTGGTGATTTTTTGTTTGTTAGTAAACTTCATTACGGTACTCGTACGCCTAAAACACCAATCCAGGTTCCGTTGACACACCAGACAATCTGGGGAACCAATATTCCTTCTTATACCGACGCAGTTCAGTTGCCGTCTTTTCGTCTTCCGGGTTTTAGTGATGTAAAACGCGGTGATGTGGTTGTATTTAATTACCCGCCGGAATTGCAGCACCCGGTTGATTTAAAGACAAATTATATCAAAAGATGTATGGGGCTTCCTGGTGATAAGCTGGAAGTTCGGGATCTCCAGGTATTTGCCAATGGAAAAGCTGTTGAAAATCCGGTAAGGATGGAAAATGAATATTTTGTTGCTACTTCTACAAGTGTGAATGAAGCAAAAGTATTTAAGGATAACGGTATTTCGGAATTCAATTCGTACGTAGAAACGTACAATGATACAATAGCGACAAATGACCAGCCTGGATATCTGATTTTTACAACCGTTGAGATAGCGGCAAAATTAAAGCAATACGATTTTGTAAAGGGGGTAACGGTGGTTAAGGCTTCGAAAGAAATCAGCGAGCCGATGTTATATCCTAATTCTCCTTTGTTCAAATGGAACCGTGATAATTACGGACCAATCACTATTCCTGCAAAAGGAATGACCGTGCAACTAACGCCGGAAAATGTGGCTTTGTACAGTACTGTTATCAAAAGCTACGAAGGAAATGATAAAGTAGAGATCGATAATAATACCATTAAAGTGGATGGTAAAGTAATAACAAGCTATACTTTTGGCCAGGATTATTATTTCATGATGGGCGATAACCGTCACAATTCTGCGGATTCACGTTATTGGGGTTTTGTTCCAAAAGATCACATTGTTGGAAAAGCGGTATTTGTCTGGATGTCAATTGATCCGGCTCCTACAAGCTTCTTTGGTAAGATTCGTTGGAGCAGATTGTTCCGCATTATTAATTAAGTATAGAAATTTTTATTTTAAGAGGAAAAGAGTAGGCACTGAGCCAATTCTTTTCCTCTTTTTTTTGGAGAGAAAATTTGTAATTAAATATATAGTAAAATTATATATAGTTGTTTGTTTATTATTAATTTATGATGCAATATTGTATTGTAAATTATTGTTAGTCATGATAACGCCCGTTCAAAAAGAAGTAGTAAACGTCCCACAAATTTCAAAGAAAAAATCAGCTATTCGTGAATGGTTCGATTCTGTTTTATTTGCAGTAATAGCCGCTACACTTATTCGTTGGTTCTTTTTCGAAGCCTTTGTTATTCCATCTTCTTCGATGGAGCACACGCTATTGGTTGGTGATTATCTTTTTGTGAGCAAATTGCATTACGGCACCCGCACCCCGGCAACACCTCTGCAAATACCTTTGACGCATCAGAAAATATGGAATACCGAAATTCCGTCTTTTCTTGACTGGATCGCATTGCCTCAATTTCGGTTACCTGGTTTTTCAGAGGTTAAAAGGGGAGATGTTGTTGTCTTTAATCTGCCAGTTGAACATCCTGATCTATATAAAAATTACGAAGCCGTTTTACCAAATTTAAAACCTTATCCTGTTGATTTAAGGACCAACTATATCAAAAGATGCGTAGCCGAAGCGGGTGACCGGCTTGAGATTAAAAGTGGCCAGGTTTATGTAAACGGTGTAAAAAGTACAGATCCGTCTGACATGCAGAATGAGTATTTTATAGCTGTAAAAACGGCTATAAATGAAACTAATATTTTCAAGAAGAATGGGATTACTGAATTTTCACCCTACACAGAAACCTATGACGACACATTGACGGCTAACGATGAAACTGGGTATATTGTAAAAGCAACAGCGGAAATGGCTTTGAAATTGAAAGGATATGACTTTGTAAAACATGTTGATAAGCTGGTTTTAGGAAAAGGAATGCGGGAATCACATCTGTATCCAAATTCTGATTTATTGAATTGGAATAAAGATAATTACGGCCCTGTATTAATTCCCAAAAAAGGAATGACCGTAAAACTAACGACCGGAAATGCTGCTCTTTATGGTGAGGTAATTCGAAATTATGAAGGCAATGAAAATTTGATTTTAAAAGAGGGTAAAATATTCCAGAATAGGAAAGAGCTCAACAGCTATACTTTCAAACAGGATTATTATTTTATGATGGGTGATAATCGCCATAATTCAGCAGATTCAAGATATTGGGGATTTGTTCCCAAAGATCATATTGTTGGAAAAGCGGTATTTGTATGGATGTCTATTGATCCTGATCCAGCGGGTTTTATTAGTAAAATCCGCTGGGATCGGTTATTCAGTATCATTAAATAAATAAAGGCTTCCTTTCGGAAAGCCTTTATTTATTGTCACCTACTATTTTTCAGGTTTAATCTTCCTGAGAATAAATCAAGGCAGTGTATGGGGGAATTTGTAGTGAAGCAAACTGATGCAGACCATCAAATTCTCCTTGCATGGTTTCAATATCAAAAACACCCAAATGTGAAAAATCAGGATCGTAATCTCCTTTGTCGCTGTTGAAGCGAAGTTTCCATGATCCTTCTCTCGGAAAGCCTACTTTGTAATCGTCGAAAGTTTCTGTTGAAAGATTAAGAACAACAACTACGCTATCTTTTGGTCCACCGTTTTTATAACGATGCATAACAATTACTTTCTTTTCATTATCTGCACGGATAATCTGAACATCCTGTCCCTGCAGACCTTCTGTAACTCCGAACCAGTTTCTGCGTAAATGAATCAGATCCCGATGAAGATTGGCAAAACCTTGAAATTTTTCAAGTCTTGACCAGTCGATTGGATCGCTGTCTGAAAACCACTTATCTTCCAAAAGTGGTTGTCCCTGAAAAATCATTGGAATTCCGGGCGAAGTCATAACCAATGCAACGCCCAACGCAGCACGCTTTTTGGAATACCAGTTATTCACATCTCCGTTAGCAATTTCTTCCGCAACACGCGCCTGCCCATTGGAAACTTCATCATGAGATTCTGTGTAAATAATCCGTTGGAATGAATCAGTGTTATACTTGCTAGTGATTGAACTGACGACCGATGGGATATCTCTGTCCTGGTCATTAGCAGTAATTATGGCTTCGCGAACCGAGTGTACAAATTCAGCATCCCACTGAGAACCATATCCCATCCCTCCATTTTCGACAGTATTCGTCACAAAGTCAAGCGAATGCATATCTTCAGCAATCGTGATCTTATTGGGAAATTGTTCGTTAATATCTTTATTAATCCATTGCATTAAGGAAATCCCTTCCTGGATATCATTTCCCGGGTTACCATCCGCCTTCACATTTCTAATGTAGACGACCATATCCATCCTAAGTCCGTCGATACGATAATCTCTAAGCCACATTAAAGCGTTGTCGTGAATATATTGCCGGACTTCACCTCTGCCAAAATCAGGTCTTGTACCACCCCAAGGCGTTTCTGATTTCCAATCGTTATAGAAATAAATACCTCCGGTACCATTTTCAGACCAGCCATCAAATTGCCACAGATCAAGATCTGACGGCCCAAAGTGATTATAGACGACATCGAGAATAACGGCAATTCCATGTTCGTGTGCAGCTTTCACAAAAGCTTTCAGGCCTTCTGGTCCGCCGTAATCGGATTCAATGGCAAAAGGATTGGAAGGGTTATATCCCCAGGAACGATCACCTGGAAATTCAGAACTTGGCATAAGCTCAATGGCATTAATACCAAGGCCCTGAAGGTAATCCAGCTTTTCTATGGCCGTATAAAAATTACCAACTTGATTTTTCTCTTTAACGTTAAATGTACCAATATGAAGTTCATAAATAACAACTTCATTCCAGCTTGGCATCTGATAGTTAGAATCTTGCCAGTCGAAAGACGCATGATCATATACTACACCGTTTCCTGCCGAATTTGTAACTTTTAAAGCGTAAGGATCATTGCGCATCAAAATTCCGTTAGCAGTTTTGATAGCGAATTTATATTCGTCTCCTTCCTTTGAATTTTCTACTAACAAGCTCCAATTTCCGTTTGCTTCGGATTGCATCGGACTAGCCTGATCGTTCCAGTCGTTAAATGTTCCAACGACCGAAACACTTTGGGCATTTGGCGCCCAAACTCTATAATGTACTCCTTCCGGGTGACAAGTTGCACCCATACCTTCAAAATTTTGTAAAGTAGCGGTGTCTTCAGTATTTATATTTTCCATATAGGAGTTGAGGTTTTAATTTGTACTTTTTCCAAGAAGAGCAAATTTTGTGCCACGACTATACGAAGCGAAGATATTGGTCGAAAAAAAGAACAATGTCAAGCATTATTTTTTTAATTTGCGTACTCATAACACACTATAAACATTATGTCAGAAAACCCCGAAAGTGAAAAGCTTTGCACGCTTGCTCTGGTCAATACCCCAGGAATTGGTTCAGTTACTATCCGTCAACTCATAAGCTATTGCGGCAGCTCTGAAAAAGTTTTTAGCTCCGATTACAAAAAACTCATTAAAATTCCCGGAGTAGGTGATAAAGTGGCACGTTCTATTCTCAGAAAAGAGGGTCTGGCCGAAGCTGAAAAGGAATGGCAAAATTGTTTAAAAAGTGGCGCAAAACTTCATTTTTTCTCAGACACTACATATCCAAACCGTCTCAAATCACTTTATGACGCACCCGTGGTCCTGTATTCCAAAGGTAATTTTGACTACAACAGTTATAGAACTGTCGGTATTGTAGGAACGAGGCAGGTGACGGAATATGGAAAAAGTGTTACAGAAAATATTATCAAAGATCTCACTCCGTATAATCCGCTTGTCATCAGCGGTCTTGCTTATGGCGTGGATATTACTGCGCACAGAGCTTGCCTTAAAAATGACCTGTCAACAATTGGTGTGATGGCAAGTGGATTGAATGTTATTTATCCGGCCGTTCATCAAAAAACGGCCTCTGAAATGTTGGAAAAAGGTGGATTAGTTACTGAAAATGCTTTGGCTACAAAACCTGATTTCATGCGATTTCCTGCCAGAAACCGTATTATTGCTGGATTAAGTGATGTTACGATTGTTGTAGAATCTGCAAAAAAAGGTGGGAGCCTGATTACAGTAGATTTTGCTCAGAATTATCATCGGGAAGTTTTTGCAGTACCTGGGAATATTTCAAATCCTCAGTCAGAAGGGTGTAATCAACTTGTTCGGGATAATAAAGCCTGTATTTTTATCTCCGTTCAGGATATGGCGGACTCAATTGGATGGAATTTGCAGAACAAACCTACAAGTTTGGATGTTACAGGTAAAGACGACAAGAACGATTCAACTTTTATTTTTGATGGATTCACTCAGGATGAAGGCCAGGTTTTGTCTCTTTTAAAACGACAGGGGAATATGCAAGTGGATGAATTGTCCTGGCAAAGTGGTTTACATTTAAATAAATTGGCCACCTTACTGCTCAATCTGGAATTTCAGGGAATGGTGAGGTCGTTGCCTGGTAAAAAATATGGTTTAATTTAAATGATGATCAAAAGCACAATACAGTTAATTAAACAAGGTGAGGGGTTGACGATAGAGTTTAAAAGAACTATTGATAATCCATATAAAATTGCAAAAACGTTGGCTTCTTTCGCCAATACTTCTGGTGGGGTTTTGTTGATTGGTGTTGCCGATAACAGGGAAGTGATGGGGATAACTTCTGAACTTGGCGAGCTTGAAAAACTAGAAAAAGCGTGTACGGAATTAGTAGACAAAGCTTTATCAATCCGGTTTAAATCTGAGAAACTTGATAACCGGGTTTTACTTCGGGTTGAAATCGATGAAAGCCAGGAAAGGCCGCATTATGCAATTAATGAGAAAGGACAGCGAATGATTTACATTCGTGTCAAAGATAAGAGTGTCCCGACGTTAAGATTATTTATAGAAGGTCAAAGTGATTTTGATACGAAAACGCTCCTGCAATCCCGGCATGTCCGGTCTCTTATTCAATATTTGAAAGAATACGATTCTGTTACTGCAAAAGTATTTTCCCGGATCATCAATATTTCAGAAAAAAGAGCTGAACGCTTGTTAAATGACCTGTCGGATAAGCAAGTTTTACTAAAATTACAAAAGGGAAAACCTGAAATGTTTAGTCTTAAATGGGTTGAATAATTGTACTGGAAAAAGAAAAACCGGCTGAGATCATTATGATCTAAGCCGGTTTTTCTTACAAATCTATTTTATTCGATACCTACAAGTTCCAATTCAAAGATCAGATCCTGACCAGCCAATGGATGGTTGGCATCAAGAATTACAAATTCCTCAGTAACTTCTTTCACGATAACAGGAATTACCTGTCCGTTTCCGTCCTGATGCATATTCAAAGTTATTCCAACTTCCAAAGGAACGTCGGCCGGTATTTGGCTGCGCTCAAAGTTGACGATCATTTCTTCATTGATCGGCCCGTAAGCCTCTTCATTTGGAATATGAACCGTTTTTTTATCTCCAACTGCCATGCCGGTAACACCGTCATCAAAGCCTTTGATCACCTGGCCGCTTCCCAGTTGAAAAGACAATGGCTCACGTCCTGCTGAAGAATCAAACAGTTGGCCATCTGGAAGAGTGCCTGTGTAGTGTACCTGTACAGTATCACCTGCTTGTGCTTGTTTCATTTTATTAGAATCTATTGGTAAAAAAATAAGTTTAAGATAATGGTCATCAAATTATGAGCCGACATCAATATGCTCTCGCGAATAGAACTCTTCTTTTGGATGGTTTGCCCGAATAAATGCAAACGCCTTGTTCTTCCACAGAATCCAAAGGAACACAACGTATCGTTGCTTTAGTTTCCTCTTTAATTTTTTCTTCCGTTTCGGAAGTGCCGTCCCAATGTGCCAGAATGAAACCACCTTTCGTATCCAGAACGCGGATAAATTCTTCAAAAGTATCAACTTTCATCGTGTTTTCTTCCCTGAAAGTTAATGCTTTGTTATAGATTGAAACCTGAATATCATCTAATAACGTGCCAATAAATTGAGCGATTCCATCTAGCGAAACCGTCTCTTTAGTTTTGGTATCACGTCTTGCCACTTCGACTGTATTATTTTCCAGGTCACGCGCACCCATGGCCAAACGTACAGGGACACCTTTAAGCTCATATTCTGCAAATTTGTAACCTGGCTTATATGCGTCATTATTGTCAAACTTAACACTGATTCCCATTTTACGAAGCTCTTTAGTGATCGCCGCAGCTTTCTCGGATATCAAGGTCAATTGTTCTTCGTTTTTATAAATAGGAATAATAACAACCTGGATCGGAGCAAGTTTTGGTGGTAATACTAAACCCGCATCGTCCGAATGTGCCATGATAAGCGCACCCATCAAACGTGTACTTACTCCCCAGGAAGTTCCCCAGACATATTCCAGTTTTCCTTCTTTGTCCTGAAACTTAACATCAAAGGCTGTTGCAAAATTCTGACCGAGAAAATGTGAAGTTCCTGCCTGCAAAGCTTTTCCATCCTGCATTAATGCTTCTATGCAGTAGGTATCAACAGCACCAGCAAATCTTTCATTTGCTGTTTTTACTCCTTTTACTACGGGTAAAGCCATCCATTCCTCTGCAAACTGAGCGTAAATTTCCAGCATTTGTTTTGTTTCTGCCACTGCTTCTGCCGAGGTTGAATGCGCTGTGTGGCCTTCCTGCCACAGAAACTCCGTCGTTCTCAAAAATAATCGGGTACGCATTTCCCATCGTACCACATTTGCCCATTGATTGATCAGCAAAGGAAGGTCGCGGTATGACTGGATCCAGTTCTTGTAAGTACTCCAGATAACCGTTTCAGACGTCGGACGAACGATAAGTTCTTCTTCCAGTTTGGCATCCGGATCCACAATTACACCATTGCCATTGGGGTCAGCTTTTAATCTATAATGCGTTACTACCGCACACTCTTTTGCGAAACCCTCAACATGTGAAGCTTCCTTGCTAAGATATGATTTTGGGATAAATAAGGGGAAATAAGCATTCTGATGGCCTGTTTCTTTAAACATATCATCCAATGCACGCTGCATTTTCTCCCAGATAGAATAGCCGTAAGGTTTAATCACCATACAGCCTCTGACAGCAGAAGTTTCCGCCAAATCGGCTCTTTTTACAAGTTCATTGTACCATTCGGAGTAATTTTCACTGCGGGTTGGTAAGGCTTTACTCATTCTACAAAAATATTATGTAATGGAAAGGAGTATGACGGTTTGTCACTTCGCTTTTTAATCAAGTTGCAAAGATAGTTTTTTATGTTAACTTTGGAATTAATGTCATAGTAATGATGTTTTATTCACAGTCTGGTACGAAATTTTATGTATATTAGAGACAACATTATAAACAACTAGAGCCATGAGGAGTATGAATAATTTAAGATATTTTTCTCTGATTTTGCTGTTAGGTGCTGCTGGATGTAGCAGTAATCAATACGCTTCGAAATCAGGTGGAGGATATGATGACCTTTACGGAGGAAATCCAAATACGGGAGTTGTTTCAAAAAACAGTCGTTCTGCGCAGACTGTGACGCGTTCAAGTAACCCTGATTATGTTGATACACAAGCTGACGATGTTGCAGGGAACGGCGAATATTATGATGATTCTTATATTTCAGCCAGAAGTGCGCAACGCAATATTTCTGGTGATGTAGGTTACAACGCCGGTTTTACTGATGGTTATAATCAGGCAACTCGTTTTTCTAACCCTTACAATACTGGATATGGTATGAACAATGGTTTCGGATCATATTATCCAGGTAGTTACATGGGAGGAATGGGAATGGGCGGACTTGGTTTAAGCATTGGATTTGGAAGTATGTTTGGTATGAATCCATTTTCAGGTTTTGGAATGGGATATTCTTCCTACGGTTTCTCACCTTACGGTTATGGTAGTGGTATGTATGGTTATAACCCTTATGGATACAGCCCTTACGGATATGATCCATTCTACGGAAGCATGTATGGTGGCTATGGCGGATATGGCTATGGCAGTGGATTTGGAGGATATGGTGGTTATTATAGTCCATGGGCATACAACAGCCCTGTAATTGTGGTAAATAATGTAAATGACAGAAGAGGGTTTGCGCGTACTTATGGTGCACGTGAATCAGGTGGAAGCCCAAGAAGCAGCGAACGTTATAATTCAAGCTTTGTAAATTCACCTCGTTCTGTTGATAATTCGTCAGGTCGTAATTTAAGATCATCGGGAAATTCTTCGTCAGGAGATTCTTATTACTCTTCACCAAGAGCTAACAGCCGTGGTAATTCAGCTGGTAGCAGAACAGGGGTTGATGGTTCAACAGGGAATACCAATGCAAGAAGTACTGGCGGATATTCCAGATCAGGAAATACGGCAAGTGATGGAAACACTTACTATTCCCGTCCAAGAACTTCTTCTGGAAGTAATTACTCTTCGGACAACAGTAATTTGAATTCGTACACGCCTCGTTCTTCTTCGTCAGGAACAAGAAGCTCTGATTCTTACAATTTGCAAAGAAGTCAGTCAAATTATTCTGCTCCTGCACGTAGCACCCAGTCTTATCAGGCTCCCACAAGAAGTTATGATAATTATAGTGCTCCATCAAGAAGCAATAGTAACAATTACAGTGCCCCTGCAAGGACGTACAGCGCGCCAAGTTACAGTGCTCCAAGTGGAGGTGGCGGCGGCGGCGGCGGTTCAAGAGGCGGTGGAGGTGGCGGTTCAAGAGGTCCACGCTGATAATCAGGAATGATTTTTATAGATTAAATTATAAATCGACCCTGCAAAATGTCATAATTTTGCGGGGTCTTCGTTTAGTAACCAGTATGTTCAATTATTAAAAACTTTACACCAGCCATGACAAAATCAGTTAAATGGATTGGACTTTTTTGCAGTTTAACGCTATCCATTCCAACATTTGCCCAATACGCCTCTGACGCTTTTCGCTATTCTGAAATTAATCAAACAGGAACTGCCCGTTTTCAGGGACTTGGTGGCAATCATACAGCATTGGGGGGAGATGCAAGTTCAATTAGTGGAAATCCGGCAGGCTTAGGATTTTATACGAGATCTGAATTTAGTATTAGCCCATCGCTTGCAAATTATAATACAAAATCAGAGTATATTGGAAATGTTATAAAAGATGGGAAAACAAAGTTTTTCCCTTTTTCGAATGCTTCTGCGGTATTTACTAACAAACCGGGGTACCAAAGGAGGTGGAAAAGCACTTCAATAGGTATATCATACTCCCGTCAACAATCCTTTCAAAATCGATTTAATTATGCCGGACTAAATAATAGGAGTGCTTACACCGATAAAGTTTTAGACGACGTAAATCAATCTCCTGTTCCTAGCACAACAGATTTAGATAAAGATTATGATCCTAACACAAACTTGGCTTATTCGCAAGCAGCTGCTTATTACCAGTTGTTCCTAATAAACCCTAATCCATTATCATCCGGTCCTGCTTATGTCAGATATGATGCATCGAGCCCAACACAGCAAGCCGGAGCATTTGATTCAAGAGGGGCTCAAACGCAATGGAATTTTGCATACGCTGGTAATTACAACGACAAGCTTTATATTGGAGGAACAGTTGGATACAATATAATTAAATATGATTATACACAATCAATGTCTGAAACTTATACTAGTGGGACCCATTTTAGAGGCATTGATCAAAATGAAGATTTGACGGTTTCGGGAAATGGTATTAACGCAACATTTGGAATTATTTATAAGGTAACGCCCATTGTTCAATTTGGAGGTTCATTAACTTCGCCAACATTTACGAAAATCAGAGAATCATTTAATCAGAGTACATACGCTGATTATATTGTGGGATCTATTCGTGATGATAAGGGTGTTGACATTGGACCAAATACATTAGAAATTCCCCAAGCTCCTAATGATTTTGAATATTCTATGACAAGTCCATTACGTGGTTCATTAGGAGCAACGGTTTTTATTAATCAAAAAGGATTTATTACAGGCTCCATAGAATATGTAGGTTATGGAGGTATGAGGGTAAGGACAAAGTTTTATTCAGCAGATGGTAATCGTTCATTTAAGGAGAGTTATAAACAAGAAATTCAGGACAGCTATAAAGCCGGTATTAATGCACGCCTGGGCGGGGAGTATAGGTCCGGTATATTCAGGGGAAGATTAGGATTTGCCTATTTATCCGACCCTTATAAAATTCAATCTGACGGAATAAACAGAGCCAAATTATTATATTCGGCAGGTTTAGGTGTACGCAATAGCAGGTTCTTTGCAGATATTTCCGGAACCTACAATGCGTTTAAATCAGTTTATACACCTTATGTGCTAAGTAATTCGCAAGATTATGCTTCTGCTAAAATCAATAATCACACCACAAACCTAGTTTTGACTGTGGGTACATTTTTTTGATATAAATCAACAATAACAAAAGAGCCGAAAATCATTAAGATTTTCGGCTCTTTTGTTATAATAAAGGTTGAACAATTGCTGCTAATTTTGAAGCATCGGTATCGCCGCTCAATGTGAAATCTGCCCGGGAGTAATAGGGGAGACGCTGCTGGTATTTTTTTTCAAGTTCAATTTCCAGAGACGTGGCACCGGATAATAACGGACGATCATCTTTTCCGTGATTCTGAATACGCTTGGCTAGTTCAACGTGATGAACATCCAGAAAAATGCTTATTCCGGACTTTTTAATAAAATCCATATTGTCAAAAAAACATGGCGCACCTCCACCCGTGGCAATGACTACCTTTCTATTTTCAATGGTATTTTTTAATATCCGGCTTTCAACTTCACGAAAATAATCTTCGCCTTTTTGCGTAAATATTTCGTGGATGGTCATTTCCTGATCTTTTTCTATCAGCTTATCCATATCGACAAAACGATAGTCGAGCAGGCGCGCCAATTTTTTTCCCAAAGTAGACTTTCCCGAAGACGGAAGTCCGATTAGAAATATATTTTTCATGTATAACTTGTGGAAAGATAGCTGTAAAATTTCAAGACAGCTTTTGAAACTGGTTAGATAAAAAGAAAAAAACATAAGGAAATTTTCGACCTATTTTGCCAGATCTTCCAAAACTTCTTCTTCTGTTGGCGTATCATTATAGTGCCATTTCCCTTTTACAATTCCATCTTTCAAAAGCCATAATGCTGGATTCGAACGGGAAATTGTTTTCAGCACTGTCGCATCAACATAATAAAAAGGCAATACAAGTTGATGTGCTGACAAGAATTGTGTGATTTCAGCACTGCTAGCGGAAGTTAGGACAATTGGTTCAACACCTTTTTTCTTGACACTATTGACCAGTTTCTGGATGTCAGGAAATGCAGCTGTATTGATATCAGTCAGGTTTTTAATGATTAAAAAAAGCTTTTTTCCTTTAAAAGTCTGCTCTGTAAAATCCCCTGCATCATTCCATACCCGATAATCCGTAATTTTCGGTTTGGCATCCTCGTTTAAAACGATCATATCTTTAAAGACAAGTGTTGTGTCTGTCGGATACTGTTCAAATTCCTGATCTTTTCCGCCTTTTGTAAAAATGTATTTATACCGCAATGGTTCCGAAGGCTTCATTTGTGCCGGAATGCTGGCTCCAACGCGGTAAGCAAGCAAATCAAATATCGGTAAATGTCTGATCGAATAAACAGCAATGCCCAAAGATGCCATCGTAGAAAGTGCCACGATGAAACCGGTTGGCTGAGATTTGAATATTTTTCTTTTATACAGAATGATCAGAATTAATACCAGGAGGAAAATGTCCTTTCCGAATGAAGTCCAGGGAGTCAGTTTGATAGCTGCACCAAAACATCCGCAATCTGTTACTTTGTTAAAATAAGCTGAATAAAATGTCAGGAACGTGAAGAAAATAATGATAAGTAAGAGAAGCCAGGAAATTGTTTTCGGCTTATAACTGACTAATAGGGCAATCCCCAACACGACTTCCGCCGCGCAAAGAAACACAGAAAAATAAAGTGCAAACGGGATCAACGCCTCAAAGAAATGTTGAAATTGAGAAAAATCGGTTGCAAAAACTTCAAAATATTCTTCAAGCTTATATTGCGTCCCAACCGGGTCATTCAATTTAATCAGACCTGAAAAAATAAACAGTAACCCTACTATAATCTTGGAAATATGGGCAAGAATTTTCATTTTAAAGAACTTGTTAGGCAGCCGTAATTTTTAATTTTGACTAATTTGTTTGCAGCGCGTTTGACTTGATAAGACAAAATACAGCGTAATTGATCATATCCTGATAGCCGGATTTTACACCTTCCGAAACAAGCGTAAATCCTTCATTATCTTCTATTTGCTTGATACGAAGCAGTTTCATCAAAATAATATCGGTCATAGAGCTCACACGCATATCTCTCCATGCCTCTCCGTAATCGTGGTTTTTATTGAACAACAATTCTTTTACAGCTTCTACCTGATCGTTATATAATGCCGTAAGTACGTCCGCACCGATTTCACTTTTATTATTATTCAGCTCAATTTGAATAAGGGCCATTACGCAATAATTAATGATTCCGATGAACTCTCCGGAAATGTCATCATTTACTTTTTGGATACCTTTTTCCTGAATGGTACGGATTCTTTGTGCTTTAATAAATATTTGGTCTGTTATAGAAGGAATGCGCAGGATGCGCCATGAAGTTCCGTAATCTTTGTTTTTTTTTGTAAAAAGATCTTGGCAATACTGAATGATTTCCTGATATTCCGCTTCGGTCGATTTCACGCGTACTTGATGAGTTTGGCTTAAAAAATTGTCAAAATGTGTATAATGGCTGAAAATAGTCCTTCAAAGAATACTTTTGTATACCACGATTTCTGTTTTAAAATTATAAACTTTTGTGGTAGTCCAGAATTAAGAAATCACGTATAAGAATAACAAATATCAGCTGCTATGGCGCAAGTTAGTAAAAAAACGATCAAAATTAAGGGACGTTTGCTGGATCTATCCCTGCCGCGTGTCATGGGTATTTTAAATATTACGCCTGATTCTTTTTATTCAGACAGCCGAATGACTTCCATGGATGAGGTTATGGAACGGGCAGAAATCATGCAAAACGATGGCGCTACCTTCATAGACATTGGAGGATATTCTACACGGCCCGGAGCAAAAGAAATAAGTATAAGTGAGGAAGCAGACAGGGTTTTACCCGTTATTGAAGCACTCAATAAGTATTTTCCTGATCTTATAATTTCTATTGATACCTTTCGTTCAGAAGTGGCAAGGCAGTCTATAGGTAGTGGTGCACATGTTATTAATGATGTCGCCGGGGGGATTCTGGATGATGCTATGTTTGATACCGTGGCTGAATTGGGTGTGCCATATATATTGATGCACATGAGAGGAACTCCGCAAACCATGAGTAAGCTCACTGAGTATAATTTCCTGATTCCGGAGATTATGGCAGAATTAGCAGCAAAACTGATTAATTTACGTCATAAGGGCATTTCGGATGTTATTATAGATCCTGGATTTGGTTTTGCCAAGACTACCGCCCAAAATTTTGAGCTGATGAAAAATCTTTCGGAATTTCATCAACTTGGCTGCCCGGTTTTAGTAGGAATTTCCAGGAAAGGGATGATATACAATACGTTGAATATACCGGCGAAGGAAGCTTTGGGGGGAACAACGGTTTTGAATACAATTTCTCTTCAGCAGGGAGCGGCGATTATACGTGTTCATGATGTAAAACCTGCGGTTGAAGCAGTAAAACTATGGATGGCAACTAGTGGCGTGAACGAAAAAATAGTAATTTAGTCGCGAAATAATATTGAGTTTCTTATGCGTGTTGGTTTTTTAAATGTTAACTGGACTGATATTCTGGATGTTTTTCTGGTATCGATACTTCTTTATCAGATTTATTTTCTGGTACGAGGAAGTATAGCGAGCCGGGTATTTTTAGGTTATTTATTTGTATATGTGTTTTACCTGGTCGTTAAAGGCTTGGGTTTGGGTTTGCTCACGGCCATTTTACAGTATTTCATGGGAGTTGGAGCAGTGGCACTTATTGTAATTTTCCAACAGGAAATTCGCCGTTTTTTATTGATTATAGGGAAGTCGACGATTTACACGAATAACGAATTTTTAAAAAAGATTCTGGGAAGTACAGTGCTTGACCTGAAAAACAAAAACCTTAGAGAAATTGTTGACGCAAGCAAAACCATTGCTTCTAATTTTAATGGAGCGCTGATCGTATTAAACAAGAGGGATGATCTTGGGAAATTCATTGAAACCGGTGAATTATTGGATGCACGTGTATCAAAACCATTAATTGTTTCACTTTTTAATCAGTATAGTGAATTACATGATGGTGCCGTAGTTATCGTAGATGGACGGCTAAAAGCAGCACGCTGTGTATTGCCAGTTGCTGACGGCGTGGATGTACCATCGTCGCTGGGATTTCGTCACCGGGCTGCCATGGGCATGAGTGAAGCTACTGATGCTGTGGTGATTGTGATTTCAGAACAAACCGGTAAGATATCACTAGCCGTGGAAGGAGAGTTATTAGGAAATATTCCTTTGGCTGAGCTGGAAAACCGTTTGTCAGAGTATTTGTCATCCGATGTGCAACGGTTGGTTCAATAGAAATAACGTATATGTTAAATATATTTACTACTTAAGTTGCGTTTTTAATATCATATACCTATTTTTGCAGACCGATTCCAAGAATTGAAAAATATCATTATTATAAAATGGCAAATCATAAATCAGCATTAAAAAGAATTCGTGCCAACGAAACAAAGCGTTTGCGTAACCGTTATCAGCACAAAACCACTCGTTCTTACGTTAAGAAATTGAGAGAAACAACTGACAAAACTGTTGCAGTAGATGTTTTCAAAACTGTTTCTTCTATGTTAGATCGTTTGGCTAAGAAAAACATCATCCATAAGAAAAAAGCGTCTAACCAAAAATCAAAATTAGCTAAATTGGTTAATTCATTGGCGGTAGCAGCGTAAGCAGCTTTTACTATGATTTTTGCCCTGATAGTATTACTATCAGGGCTTTCTGTTATATGGCTGTTTGTATTGTAAATTTTAGAATTATTTGAATTAATCTTTCATGTGTTTACGCTTAGAAATCATTCAGTGAAAATGAGTTGTCAAACAAGAGTAAATTCTTGTATATTAAAAGTTTTATGTCCTATATTGCGATCTTATAAAATATGTTTTAGCCTGTTTTGAGGGGCTGGGAGGTTTATTTTATAATAAGATGTATTATATTTTATTAAAACTCAATTATCTAAACTTATCTTTTTCTATGAAAAAAGTCGTATTATTTGCCGGTTTTGCAGCTTTGGGAGTGCTTCCTGCCGCTGCTCAATCGCCTGTTAACTTTAACGCCCGTGGCCTTGTGGTTGTTTCTGATGCGGATATGTCTGCCTCGGCGCTTGTTGATGGAAAGCTATTAAGAGACAACACAGCAAAAGATGTTTTGACATCCATTAAGTTTCCAGTGGAAAGAGGCAGTAAATCTGTCGGGACGGCGCTTGTTTCAAACTCGCTGTTGGGATCGGCCAAAACATTAGCAGTTCCTGCAACTGGCGGATTGGCTTATGTTTTGGAAAGCCGCTTACGACCAGAAGATGGTGTGGCGGAGTACAAGGATGTGGTAGCAGAGCTACCAGCAGGTGAAAAATTGTATGTGGTAGACATTGCTAATATAGCAGCTCCAAAAGCAAAATTTGGTTATGCGGTTGGCAGGTTTCCAACATCGATCGATATTAATAAGAATGAATTGATCATTTCCACTTTGCAGTCTGGTAAAGAACTGGTATTTATTGAGTCAGCACCGGATGGAAAACCTGCTAGATTCCTAAACTTACCTTTCGGCCAGGATTCTGCAAATAGAATTATTGATATTTCTTGGCATCCATCAGGTGACTTTATTGCTTTTACGCTAACTTCACATGAAGTCGGTTTATATAAAGTTCTTAGAGAAGCAGGTAAATTGAAAAATGTAGAGTTGGTTGGAAAGTCAATAAAAGTGGGAGTAGAGCCTACCACAGGTAAATTCTCACCTGATGGAAAACATTACTTTGTGCTTGATGCAAAGGCAGCTGCGGGTAAAGGAACCGCAGAAGGAGAAATGTTTGTCGTTGACTTTTCGATGGATGGATCGACAGAACATAAGATTGCAGGGAATGTTGGCGTTGGTGTAAATACCTCTTCTTTCGCAATTAGCCCGGATGGAAGCAGTATCGTTGCAGTTAATTCCGGAAAGAGCGGATTACCATGGAGTGAGGCAGGATCGGCACATGGAAGTTCTTTAACACTTTTGAAAATTGCCAATGGTGTCCCTTCGAAGGTTGCAGATTATCCATTTGAAGGAATTTTTCCTACAAACGCCGCATTTGACAAAGATGGCTCAAACCTTGCTGTTTCCGTGTACGAATATCAAGAGTACGGTAATGGAACAGGAGGTATTGAATTTTGGACGATGACAAAAGGTGATTCACTCTCGCTTAAAAAACAGGCCGGAAAAGTGAGTATTGGGAAAGGAGCTCACACGATGCGTGTGATCCAATAATGAATTGATTTAAAACTTTAACTAAAAGGGGCCGGTTTGTAAATCGGCCTCTTTTGCTTTTAGAAGTAGATTAAACCAGAAGTAACTTGGGAATCTCTTCATAGAGGCTTAAAAATCCCTCTAATTTTTGTATTTTTGCACTTTCATTCATAAAAAATCAGTTTTAAGATGATTACGGTTCAGAACGTATCCTTGCGGTACGGCAAAAGGGTGTTGTTTGATGAAGTAAATATAAAGTTTGTACCTGGAAACTGTTATGGTATTATTGGCGCAAACGGAGCAGGTAAATCAACATTTTTGAAAATTCTTTCAGGCGAAATCGAAGCTCAAACGGGTTTGATTAGCATGAATCCCGGAGAACGGATGACTTTCCTGAAACAGGATCAGTTTGAGTTTGACGCATATACAGCCATGGATACTGTGATTTTGGGACATGAACGTCTTTATAAAATCATGAAAGAGCGTGAAGCGATTTATGAAAAAGAAGATTTCACAGATGCTGACGGTGAAAAAGCGGCAGACCTTGAAGCTGAATTTGCTGATTTGAATGGTTGGGAGGCAGAAACCGAGGCTGCACAATTATTGAGTGGTTTGGGAATTGGGGAAGATGCCCACAATACGCTCATGGGAGATTTGAATGTGAATTTAAAAGTTCGTGTTCTTTTGGCGCAAGCACTTTTTGGAAATCCGGACGTTCTTTTATTAGATGAGCCAACCAACAACCTTGACGTTGAAATGGTGTTGTGGCTTGAAAATTTCCTGGCTGATTTCAAAAATACGGTGATTGTTGTATCTCACGACAGGCACTTTCTGGATGAAGTTTGTACGCATATTGTCGATATCGATTTTAGTAAAGTGCAAATGTTCTCGGGTAACTATTCTTTCTGGTATGAATCGAGCCAGTTGGCTATGAAACAGCGCCAGGATCAGAATAAAAAATCTGACGATAAGCGGAAAGAACTTGAAGAGTTTATTAGACGTTTCAGTGCCAATGCATCGAAATCAAAGCAGGCAACTTCGCGTCAGAAGCTACTTGAAAAAATTACAATTGAAGATATAAAACCTTCGTCACGTAAATATCCTTATATCGCATTCAAATCGGAACGCGAAGTTGGTGATCAAATTTTGACAGTAGACGGATTGTCTAAAACCACTGAGGATGGACTGAAATTATTCAGTAACATGAATTTCAGTGTTAATAAGGGAGATAAAATTGCTTTTGTAAGTCGTAACACATTATCAATCAGTGCATTTTTTGATATTTTAAACGGCGAACAAAAAGCAGATAAAGGAACTTTCAATTGGGGAGTTACGATTACCAAGTCATACTTTACCAAAGATCCAACGTCGTTTTTTGATGTAGATTTGAATCTGGTTGATTGGTTACGTCAGTATTCAGAAGAAAAAGATGAGAGTTTTATCCGCGGATTTTTGGGCCGTATGCTTTTCTCCGGAGAAGAATCCCTTAAAAAGGCGAAGGTACTTTCAGGAGGTGAAAAGGTTCGTTGTATGTTGTCACGCACCATGCTTTCGGGTTCAAATGCATTGATCATGGATGACCCGACCAACCACTTGGATCTTGAATCGATCACAGCACTAAATAATGGATTGATTGATTTCTCTGGCTGTTTGTTGTTCTATTCTCATGATCACCAGTTTGTTCATACCATAGCAAACCGGATTATAGAAATCGGACCCAAAGGTATTCTTGATAAGCTAATGCCTTATGATGATTTCTTAAAAGACGAAACTGTAAAAGCACAACGCAACGCGCTATATTAGTAACAGAATTTAATAAAATGAAAGAGGTCATCGGCGTTTGCTGATGACCTCTTTCTGTTACTCCTATAAATTCCACTTTCTAGGCAAATCCATATTGTTTTAATACGTCTTCCGGCGGACCGGCCCAAATATTTGGCGTATTTCCTACGTACCCAATATCATCCACACCAATTCTGGTCGTATAAAAACCTGAGGCCGTTAAATTACGCATAAGATTAAAAAAAGCAACACCCTGACTGAAAACTGGCTTAGCTTTTTCAGGATATGCTATATCGTCAACGATCTGAATCTGTTGGGCCTTCGTACAAAGCGTAAATATTTTTTTGAAACGCTTGTTAGATTCAAGGTCGAGCCAGGATAATCCACCCCTCATTGGTGTTTGATGCTGAGGCATATCTTTTACGATAAATTCAATAAATGCCGGCACGCCAGCATCAGAAGCACTGCCCGATTTTGCATCGGCTGGGATAATGATATCGGCCAAAACTTTTATAGTAGCCAGTTCCGGTACTGTGAAAAATTTCTCTTTCATCAATTGTGCATCACGGATGGCTTCCTCTTTCTGACGACCTCCCGGTATTTTAAGCGGAACTTCCGGCGGTAATGCGGCTTCCACTTCTCTTGCTTCTGCCAGTGACTCCTGCGGATTGAGAGCCGCGAAACCAAGGGAGCTCAGCGTTAATGCTTTTAATGATTCTCTGCGTTTCATTTTTATATAATTTGAATCAGCCTGAGCCGACAGTTATTATAAATTCTTTTGTTTGATCTGCTCAATAATGTGATCAGAGGCTCTCCATGAAAGTGCAAGGATAGTCCAGGTTGGATTTTTATCCGCTTGCGAAACAAACGAGCCACCATCTACTACATATACATTTTTCGCATCATGAGCCTGCGAAAATTTGTTTAAAGCAGAGGTTTTTTTATCATCACCCATACGAACCGTTCCCACTTCGTGAATGATACGGCCGGGAGCTGCAATACCGTAATTGGTATCCGCGCCAGGTTTTGTTCCCATCGCAACGCCACCCAAAGCATGTATCATTTCTTCAAATGTATCATGCATGTGTTTTGCCTGCTTGATTTCATAATCCGTCCAGTTGTAGTTGAAACGAAGAACCGGGATACCATATTTATCAACAACATTTGGATCGATTTCACAATAATTATTAATATTTGGAACCGCTTCACCACGGCCGGCCATACCAACATAAGCACCATAGAAACGACGATAATCTTCTTTAAGTGAAGCCCCGTAACCTCCTGCGGGTTTGGTTGTTCCGTTCGCAGTCGGGTATTTTCCGTTCATTCCTTCAATACCAGAACCGAAACCGTAACTAGGCATTCCCATTCCACCACCGTATTCAATATGGTAACCTCTTGGGAAATCCAGTTTTTTGTTGTCGAGCCACCAGGGTGTATAAACGTGCATTCCGCCCACTCCATCTTCGTTGTAACGTTTACGATCCATTAAATGAGGAAGGAATGCACTTCTTGAAGCTCCTGTTGAATCGTGAAGATATTTCCCTACGACACCGCTTGAATTCGCTAAGCCGCCTTCATGATTGTCTGATTTTGAGTTTAAAAGTAAACGCGCAGATTCCCCTGCACTTGCAGCTAAAACAACAACTTTTCCTTTTATAGTATGTTCCGTCAGTTTATTACGATCTACATAAGAAACGCCTGTTGCCAAGCCCGTTTTAGGGTCTGTAAGGATTTCTCTTGCCATCGCATTGTTGATCAGCGTTACATTTCCTGTTTTCATCGCTGGAATTACCAGAACGGATGAAGCTGAGAAATCCGCATATGCCTGACATGAACGACCGCACTGGCTGCAATAAAAACATACTCCACGCTGGTCGTTGATCGGTTTTGTAAGGATCGAAAGACGGGATGGAATTACCGGAATATTAGCAGCTTTTCCTGCTTTTTTAAGGAAAAGTTCATGAAGACGCGGAGCAGGAGGAGGAAGGAAAATTCCATCCGGCTCGTTGTGAATATTTTCAATCGTGCCAAAAACACCGATTAATTTATCAACCTGATCGTAATATGGTTTTACATCATCATAACCGATTGGCCAGTCATCTCCAAGTCCGTCAATGCTGTGACGTTTAAAATCATTTGGTCCGAAACGAAGTGAAATGCGCCCCCAGTGATTGGTACGTCCACCCAGCATACGGGAACGAAACCAGTCAAATTTTGTACCGTTTTTATGTGTGTAAGGCTCTCCATCCAGTTCCCATCCTCCCCATGCAGCATCAAAATCGCCAAACGGGCGAGTGGTGCTTGCGCCACGGCGGGGAGACTCCCACGGCCATTTTAATTGCGTAATATATTTAGGATCAGCCGGATCAAAATATCCGCCTGCTTCCAGAAGAGCTACTTTCGCACCAGCCTTTGCTAGCTGATAAGCGGCCATTCCACCTCCCGCTCCTGAGCCGATTATGACGACATCAAAAACAGCAGGTTGTTCTTTAATTTGGAACATAATAAAGGTATGATTTAGAAAATACTATTTATTCAATAAATATAAACATGGAAAAGATAACCGTCTCCGTTAAAAGTCATTTTGAAGTTAATTTAAAACGAATCTAAATGATATGGCGGAAAGCTTTAATACTTCGGTTCTTTATCAGCAAAAACGTTTTTGCAAATCCAGATAAATTATACATAACCAAAAATAATAATACTCGAATTTAATCAATTTGGACCTCTTAAACGTGTAATAAAAACGATTTTGATACCTTTGTATTCTAAAAAATAAGAATAATATTTTGGCTATCATTGGAAAAGACATTCGTCTTGCAAAAGAATTTTTACAAAAGGGGCAGCTGGTCGGGATTCCTACCGAAACCGTTTACGGTCTGGCAGGAAATGCATTGGATGAAAAGGTAGTTCTATCAATTTTTGAGACGAAAAACCGTCCTTCATTTGATCCTTTAATTGTTCATACTGATTCTGTTGAAAAACTATCCGATCTCGTTTCAGAAATCCCTGACGCAGCTTACAAGTTATCACAAACATTCTGGCCAGGTCCTTTAACATTATTATTGCCCAAAAAAACTTCAATTCCGGATTTGGTTACTTCCGGACTTGATACCGTCGCAGTAAGAATTCCAAACCACCCGCTAACACTTGAATTGCTTCGCGCGCTGGATTTTCCACTGGCAGCGCCTAGTGCAAATCCATTTGGATATATAAGTCCTACAAATGCACAACATGTTGATCAGCAGTTAGGTGAAAAAATTCCTTACATTCTTGATGGTGGTGAATGCGGAATTGGTATTGAATCAACGATTATTGGTTTTATTGATGGCGTTCCTACTATTTATAGATTAGGTGGATTAGCCATTGAGGACATTGAAAGCGTAGTTGGAGAGGTTGCATTAATGGCGCACTCATCCTCAAATCCGCAAGCGCCGGGTATGTTGAAAAGTCACTATGCGCCTAAAAAACCGTTTTTTTTAACAAATAGAAACAATTTCCCAGTCTACGAAGATGATTTTGGGTATCTTCTTTTTGATAAATTTATAGAAGGTATTGATAAAAAAAATCAAAAAATTTTAAGTCCAACTGGAAATTTGAAAGAAGCCGCACATAACTTATTCGCTTATTTAAGAGCATTAGATGCGCTATCATTGAGCCAGATCTGGGCAGAGCCGGTTCAGGATATTGATTTAGGAAAGGCAATAAATGATCGTTTAAAAAGAGCAGCTGCTGTTGATTAATCCGGATTTTTCTTATTTGAAAAAATAAGAATGAAAGTTCATTAGAAAAACTTCGTCAGTAGCACGAGTTATTGCAGTGTATAACCAGCGAATAAATTCATTGTTGATCTGCTCTTCGGGTAAATATCCCTGATCGATAAAAACAGCACTCCACTGGCCACCCTGTGCCTTATGACAGGTAAGCGCATAGGAAAATTTTACCTGCAACGCATTTAAGTAAGGATCTTTTCGCAAAGCTTCGGATCTTTCCTTTTTTGAGGTGATATAAAAATAATCCGCCAAAACGCTGTCGTATAACTTTCTATTATCCTCAGAAGATAAGGAAGGAGAGGCTGAATGCAGCGTATCCAACATTATTTTGGCATCAAATTCAGGCTGTTTTTCATAATCTGTCAATCTCAAAATAACGTCTGCAAAGCGGAAGCCATGGATTTCCTGCGTTTTTTTAATCTTTAATAATTCTACAAAATCTCCGTTGGCAATAAAACCTGCCGGTGAATCTTCATCCAAAACAGAATAATTATTTCTTACAACCATGAGCCGGTCGCCAGCATCCAGTTCTTCCTCTGAAAAGTTAATGGACCGGCGGATATATTCATTATATTGAACAGCCGATTTGTTAGAACGCGTCAGAATAATAGTGTTTTCCTGTCCATATTTATCAAAAGCATAACGCAAACCTTCTTCGAGTCTTTCTCCTGTCATCCGGAAAGTATCGCGGTAGGATTTAGTAATAATATTGACCGTTGGTTTTTCTTCACGCAACTGATCGCGTAGTTCTGTTGCATTAAATAATATTCCTGATTGTTCATCCTGGCGCATTACCTCCGTCAGTTCTTCTTCAAAAACAGACATATAGAATGTTCTTTCAAGGTAAAGTTTATCCAGCGCTGGGCTCAAATCCTTACCAACCGGCGGAAGTTGAGCCACATCACCGATCAGCATCAGTTTATTTCCGGGATTTTCAAACACAAATTCAATCAGATCTGCAAGCAAACTTCTGTTACCAAATTCCGCATCATCACTGATCATGGATGCCTCATCGATAATGAAAAGTGTATTGTCGTGATAATTTTTTTGCCTTTGGAAAGTCAGGTTTCCTGAAAAAGCATCGGAGGTTTGCTTATATATTTTCTTATGAATTGTCAGCGCGATTTTCTCCGAATAATTGGACATTACTTTGGCCGCACGACCCGTTGGAGCTAGCAAAACAGATTTATATCCGTAATTTTTCAGTACTTTAATCAACGTACTTATAATCGTCGTTTTTCCCGTTCCGGCATATCCTTTAAGCAGAAAACAATCTCGGTAACGTTCCAGACCACTTTCCTCAATTAAAAAATCATCCGTTTTTGCAAAAAAGCGCAGCTGGCCTTTGGTTGGCCTGAAAGGAAATTTTTTAACTAAACTTTGTGACGGTAATATTTGGCCTGATTCCATGGATACGAAACTACTGGATGAAACTCAATTATCAAAGTCGACATTCAGTAACAAAAATAAACCTTGATTTTATTGCACTTTTTCATAGTATTTCATATATTAGTTTTCGAGTTTATCCATAAACTATAATCGGAACGTCTATGCAAGTATACCAAGTGCTCGCCAACAAGTCTATTGACGCTATTTTCTCTATCACAAAAGAGACAACTGTATTCCACGCCTTAGAGCTGATGGCCGAAAAAAACATCGGTGCTGTACTGGTTCTTGAGGAAGGGGTGCTTATAGGAATATTTTCTGAACGTGACTATGCCCGCAAAGTGATTCTGTTAGGGCGAGCGTCGCGTGATACCCTTGTTGAGGAAGTTATGACCAGCCGCGTGATAACGGTTGAAACAGACCAGAAAATTGAGGATTGTATGCAAATTATGTCTGACAAACATATCCGCCATCTTCCCGTAAACAGAAAAGGAGAACTTGTTGGTATCATCTCTATTAATGATATCGTCTCTGCTATCATTCGCGAACAAAAAGCCCATATCAAATCTCTGGAAGGATATATTTCCGGTACACCTTACGGCTGAAATATTCAGCTAATCAAATAATTTTTTTATAAATCTCTGTTAGTCAGTTATCAGTACTAGCAGAGATTTGTTGTGTCAAATAAAAGGAATAACTTGTCATTTTTGACAGGTTGGGTATCTTTGTTCTATTCCTAAAATAGCAGCATTGGACGCAGAGAAAAACGAATTAATAACATTATACGGAAGCCGGGTTAGAATTCGTGTATGCGGAATCTGTATAAGTGACGGTCAGATTTTGATGATCAGACACCGGTTTGTTGGAAATGAAAATATCTTTTGGAGTCCGCCTGGTGGTGGTATACAATTTGGAGAAAGTGCTCAGGAAACGTTGAGAAGAGAATTCCTGGAAGAAACCGGGTTAGTGGTTGAAGCGGGAGAGATGCTTTTTGTAAATGAATTTATTGAGCCCCCTTTACATGCCGTTGAGCTTTTTTTTCAAATTAAAACTTTTTCAGGATCTGTTAGGACTGGTCAGGATCCGGAATTTTCGGAGGCAAATCAAATTATTCAGGAAGTACGATTTATGTCAATGCAAGAAATTAAGAAGCTTCCTGTCAATCATGTTCACAGTTTATTCAGAAATTTTGACACAATTGATAGCGTTATGGCTTTGAGGGGTTATATTGGAAAATAAGATTAAGCCTTACATTTTATAAATTACAAAATACTTTAACATCATATTGTGGCACAAATTGAGAACCAGACAATTGAAGTAATTCCTACCCTTTTGGTGGGGGATAATTCATTTGATGCAGATGCAATACCGTTTTGTACGTTATGCATTGAGGTGGATGACAGGCGTATACGTTTTTGTATCGTCAGGGATGAGAAAATGGAATGCATCTGGATCGAAGATTATAATTTTGACGTTGTTTTGAGTCAGGAAGAAGTTTTTGACCGATTGAAAAAGATCTTTACCGGACATTTGCTCTGGTCTTCAAATCACTGGAAAAATGTAAGAATTGCAATTAACTCTCACGCATTCAGTTTAATACCTAGTTTGATATTCGAAAAAGATTCTGCTCCTAGTTATTTAGAATTTGCCCTTGGCCATCCTGTAAATGAGGATGAAAGAGTTCTTTATCATGAATTGCCTCTGGTACATGCCAATAATGTTTTCAGTATTCCCAAGGTTTGGTACAATTGGATGGTAACTCATTTTGAGTCGTCTGATTTATCTTTTTATCACCTTACGAGTCCTTTAATTATTGGCGCACTGGTAAGCCATGCAGAACATCAGGAAATAAAAGTTGTGTCCGTATTTCTTGAAAAAGGATATTTTACGCTTGTGGTAACAGAAAGTGAGCAGTTGATTTTGTGTAATCGTTTCAAATTTTCACAGCCTCAGGAACTGGCTTATATAATTTTGTTCGCCTTAAATGAGTTAAATTTTTCTCCGGAAGAAATGAAAGTGTTGTGTTATGGTGAAGTAAGTCCATTGTCTGAAAACTATGTCGAACTTGGGCGTTTCTTCCCAAATATTCAAATAGGAACCGGCCCGACCACGCTTCGATACAGCACCCATTGCGGAGATATTCCGGGGCATCGATATTTTGGACTGTTCAATACCTATCTGGTATCTTCCTGAAAAATGAAAGTAATTCTAAGTTAGAAAATAATTAAGATTGCTTGATATAATGTTTCATCCTGCTTATTTCAGTATTATCGCATCTGAATTAAAGGATACCTTTCTTTTTTATTTGAATGTATGAAGCGAATAGCGCTATTTCCCGGATCTTTTGATCCTTTTACGAAAGGTCATGAAGATATCATATTACGTGGCCTGAGGCTTTTCGATGAAGTGGTTGTGGGTATTGGAAATAATTCCAGTAAACAGCGCTATTTTCCTCTTGATGTGATGAAAGAGCTGATTGAAAAGACTTTTGAAAAAGAAAAAAATGTCAGTGTAATCACTTATAACGATCTGACAGCACGGGTTGCCAGGGAAATAGGGGCGAAGTTTTTGTTAAGAGGGCTGAGAAATACGACTGATTTTGAATATGAAAATGGTATAGCGCAAGTGAACCGTTTTGTTTATGAAGAAATTGAAACCGTATTTTTAATTACGTCTCCGAATCTTGCTCCGATCAGTTCAAGCATTATCAGAGACCTGCACAGATATGGACAAGGCGTGGATGATTTTCTTCCGTATTCTTTATCGGAACTTAACAGACTGAGAGAGAAAAATAGTTAGATATCTAATATTAATGGTAAGAGCCCGATGACGTAAATTAGAACTTATTTCATCGGGCTCTCTTTTTGAAAATTTTCTATTGGGCTTTTTCTAAATCCTTAATTTCTTTGGCGATTTTGGCTTTTGCCGGATCGTACTTTACGAAAATATTGATCCAAATCAACCGGGCCAGCCTGAACATAACTGGTATCAGGATGACATAAGAAATTAAAAGTCCGGCAAGTACATAATTCATATCATAATCCAGAATCACTACAAAACTCACAAAAACAGTGACCATTAGCGCAGTGGAAAGTGCATAACTTACGTACATTGAACCGATATAAAATCCTGGTTCTCTCGTAAAGGATTCTTTACAATACGCACATTCGTCATTGAGCTTGTCGAATTTCTTTAAATTGTAAGGATTATTAGTTTTAAAGAAAGCACCCGTCTGACATCTTGGACAGGTGTTGGTGAAAATGCTGTATAATTTGGTTCCCTTAAACATGGAATTTCGGACGAGTGAATAATGAAAACTGAGGTATAAAAATCTATACCTCAGCTTCAATTATTGTTCCCTAAGATTTTGAATTTTCTTTAAACTGTCAACAACATAACGAATCGAACTGAATGAATTGATCAGAATTGACTTCGCTTCTGTTGGTGAATACCATTCCAGTTTTTCAATTTGCTCTTCCGCCTGAGGCTGCATATTGGAGTCGTCAAGACAATCAAAAAGATACCATTTTGTCCTTTTCAATATCCGGTTGTTGTTCATTGTGTAGGTGTGCCATGTGGTACAAATTTTATCGCGTACCAATGCTTTCACACCCGTTTCTTCTTCAATTTCCCGAACTGCTGCTTTTTTAGAGTTCTCTCCCTTATCTAATTTCCCTTTTGGTAAATCCCATTTTTTACGTCTGAACATGAAAAGCCATTTGTCTCCTTTCACAACAACTCCACCTGCGGCTTTGATGACTTTGTACATACTTTTAACCTTATCTTCCACTTCTGCCTTCTCGCGTGTAGCCAGCGTGACAGATAACATTTCTTTTGGAAGTTCTTTTTCAAGTAAGCTAATTGCCTGAATAGCAGACGTTGAAGTGACATTCAGGAAAAGTACATGTCCGGTAAACATAGTCTTTTGCAGCTTCTCCAATCTAAGATCAACGATGTGGTCAAAGGCTGATGTTTCGGCTGTTGTTAATTCATTTGTCCGTACTATTCGGAAGGGACGGTCGTCGAAAAAAATAATCATTTGATGTAGGTACGGATGTCGATCAGCAAAATTAAGTAAAGAGTTTAGTTTAGACAGTGATTATTATTGATAAATTTGCAGTAATAATAAATAATAATTTCTTGGAACTCCTTATAATTTTACTTTTAGTGCTTCTCAATGGTATTTTTTCCATGTCTGAGATAGCACTGGTATCCTCCAGAAAATCCCGACTTGAGGCGGCAGCCCGCAATGGAGATTCGAGTGCCAAGGCGGCTCTGAACTTAGCCAATTCTCCCACGAGATTTCTTTCGACCGTTCAGATAGGTATTACCTTGATCGGGCTTTTGACAGGTATGTATAGTGGCGACAACATCACATCGGATTTTGAAAAAGTAATTGCGACCATTCCTGTTCTTTTGCCATATAGCCACACTTTGGCCGTCGGTACAGTTCTTGTCTTTATCACATATCTTTCTCTTGTTCTTGGTGAGCTGGTTCCGAAAAGAATCGGTATGGCCAATCCTGAGGCGATTTCAAAATTCATGGCCAGGCCCATGAATATCATTTCGGTAGCAACCGCACCTTTTATTTCCCTACTCGGTTTTTCCAGCGATTTGATCATTCGTTTGCTTAATATCAAACAAAGTGAAAATTCTGTAACGGAAGAAGAAATCAAGAGTTTGATCCAGGAAGGAACTACGGGTGGCGTTTTTGAAGAAATTGAACAGGAAATTGTTCATAATGTTTTTCAATTAGGGGATAGAAAAATAACCTCGCTGATGACAAACCGCCAGGAAATTGTCTGGCTTGATATTGAAGATACAGTTGAAGAAAACAAAGCCAAAGTCCTTGAATCCAGGCATTCCGTATATCCGGTTTGTAGGGATACCGTGGATGACGTTGTAGGATTGATCTATATTAAAGATTTACTGGCAACGGACCTGGAAGTTCAACTGGCCGATCTGACAGATATTTTGAAAGATCCGGTTTACCTTCCTGAAAGTAACAGAGCATATCAGGCACTTGAAAAATTCAAAGAGCAGAAAGTCTATTTCGGGATTATTGTGGATGAATACGGCGGTTTATTAGGCGTCGTCACCATGCACGATATTATGGACGCTTTGGTAGGAAATATTTCCGAGGAAGACGAAGAAGATTCTGAAATTATCCAAAGAGAAGATGGAAGTTATCTTATCGATGCACAGTTGCCCTTTGATAATTTTATTCAGTATTTTGATCTCAGCATGCAGGAATCTGAGCGTAAAGAATTTGTCGGATTTAATACATTAGGAGGATTTGTGCTTCATGTACTGGAAAATATTCCGAAAACGGGTGAGACATTTAAATGGAAACACTTTGATTTTGAAGTGATTGACATGGATAAAAGCAGAATAGATAAATTATTGGTTACTAATAATAAGAAAGACGATTCAAAAGACTAAAATGGCAGAAGAAACCCAAATATCCCGTAGAGTTGCAGAATTACTTTTAGAAGCACAAGCCATCAAGTTGAGCCCTGACAAGCCGTTTCAGTGGAGTTCAGGTTGGTTATCACCCATTTATTGTGACAACCGCGTAGCTCTATCTTATCCGGATACCAGAACATTTATCAAAAAAGCATTGGCGGACCTTATCAGATCAGAATACCCGGATGTGGACGCGATCGTTGGTGTGGCAACGGGCGGAATAGCGCAGGGTGCATTGGTAGCCGATATTCTGGAACTTCCTTTCGCTTATGTTCGCCCCGAACCTAAGAAACACGGCATGGCCAATCAGATTGAAGGTCGTCTGGAAAAAGGACAGTCGGTGGTAATTGTTGAGGATTTGATTTCAACAGGCGGAAGTTCTTTAAAAGTAGTCGATGTTTTGCGTAATGCGGGAATTGAAGTAGCCGGGATGGTGGCAATTTTTACGTATGATTTTCAGCTTGCTGCTAACAATTTTGAGGAGAAAGATGTCAGTCTGAGTGTACTAAGTAATTATAATGCTTTGATAGCGTCCGCTCTTGAACATGAATATATTACCATGGAACAGGTAGAAAGCCTGAGCCAGTGGCGCGTACAACCTGATATTTGGGGAAAGTAATAAATGAAATTCAGAAGGCCTGAAAGACTTGATTGAGTCTTTCAGGTTTTTTGTTGTTTTGCCTAAATGACGCTTACAAATGGCTAAAAATTTCAGTGAAATTTTAAAAGTTTAACATTGAATGTTTTCAATACATTGTTATATTTCGAGTAACAAAATTAAATCAGCCCTCCATCCTCATAATCCTGTTGCATAATTTGAATCCTTTTTAGTCTGTTAAATGATTGACGTTTCTTACCCCTATTTTGATACGAATTTAAGCTGGCTTTCTAATAATTTCAGACTTCTTCTGGAGGCGAACGATGATACCGTTCCTGTTCGTGAAAGATTGAAATTCATGGGGCAATATTCGTATCAGATAGATGAGTTTTTCAGGGTACGAATCCCTAATCTTCTTGCGATGGGGGAAGTAAGCAAGGATATCAGAACAAAACTTAATGTATATCCTGAGTCGCTTTTAGAGCATGTTTACGAAACCGTAGACAACCAATTACGAGAATTTAATGAAATTCTGGTTTCGCGGATTTTACCTTCACTGAATGATCAGGGCGTTCATCTTTATTACAAGGAGACTTTTGCTCCCGAACATTTATCTTTTGTTAAAAAGTTCTTCATCGACAAATTGTTCCGCTACCTGCAACCTGTTTTTCTGGACGGGCGACGTAATTCAAAAATCTCCTTTTTCGAATCAAAAGAGCTTTATCTGATCGTACATCTGGTTTTTAAAGAAGATCAGGATGAGGATTGGTATGCCGTTGTAAATATCCCAAGGGAACCCTTTGGGCGCTTTATTGAAATGCCTGAGTTTGAAGGCAAAAAGTATGTTGCGTTTCTGGAAGATATTATCCGGGAGAATCTGCCTGTGCTATTTCCTGGATATGAAATTATCGATTCCTACACGTTAAGAGCCGAAAAAGAAACAGAACTAACCATTGAAGATGAATATCCGATGGTAATGGCCCAGCGGATTATTAAGCAACTGGAAAAAAGAAATTTTGTACAGCCTCTCCAGTTTTTTTACGAGTGGGGTATGCCTTTATATATCAGGGAATATTTGTCAAACCGGGCAGGAATGCTCATGAACGAGTTTCATGAGCGCGGTGAATATTTGTATATGCAGGATTTGCTGACTTTTCCGGCATTCTCTAAAAAACTGGATTATCCATATCAGAGGCCAATTCTTAACAGTGAGTTTGAAGAAACAGAGTCTGTTTTTGAGTCAATTCAGCGTGCTGACCAGTTGCTGCATTTGCCTTACCATTCCTATAATCCGATTGTACGGTTTTTCAATGAAGCGGCAATTGACCCTTATGTCAAGGAAATACATGTTTCTCTTTATAAAATAAGTGCAAATTCTTTTATCCTGAATTCACTTATCAGTGCTTCAAGAAATGGCAAAAAAGTGGTTACCTATGTTGAACTGAACGCCAAACTGGACATTCAGGAAAATATGCAGTGGTCAAAAAAAATGAGAGATGCTGGTGTTAAAATTATTTTCAGCATTCCAGGATTGAAAGTACACGCAAAAATGGCATTGATAAAACGACGTGTTCAGAAAGGGTGGGAGCGTTACGCGTTTTTAGGAACAGGAGGATTTTATCGTTTGACAAGCCGGGAATTTGTTGATCATGCGCTGCTTACCAGCCATCGTGAACTTACCAATGAACTCGAATTATTATTCGGATATCTTTATACACAAGATGAGCCAAAAAAATATAAATACTTGCCTTTCAATTTTTTACAGGTAACCCAGTTTACAATTCAGAAAAAACTGGTTGAGCTGATCGATCGGGAAATCAAAAATTCCAACGCCGGTTTAAAATCCTTTATTACCATTAAATTAAGCCAGATTCAGGACCATACATTGATCGATAAATTATACCAGGCGAGTAAATCCGGTGTCATTATTCACATTATTATCAGCGAAAGTTGCGGTGTAATTCCGGGTTTGCCATCAATAAGTGATAATATTACGGTCAGTCGTCATGTGGATCGCTATATGGAAAATACACGTATTTTTCATTTTGGTAATCGTGGAAATGATGAGATTTATCTTTCTTCCTGCGACTGGACTTACCGAAATCTTCACAGACGTATCGATGTGTGTTTTCCAATTCTGGATGAAGCCCTGAAGGGCCAGATGAGGCAGGTTTTAAAGAACTATGTAAACGACAACCAGAAAGCTGTGAGACTGGATTTGTACCAGAACAATCTCCGCATTCCTTATGATGCCAGTACGCCAAAAGTACGTGCGCAGGAAGCCAACTATCGTCTGGCTGAACGCCTTGAAAGAAATATTACGATTCGAAAATCTGAATAATTATTTTAAATTCATAAAAAAAATACCCTCCAACGTATAATCTTATATAGCCGTTTCTGAATTCATCAGGCTATTATTCTTTAAAAAGTACTTTCAAGTTATCGTTGCTTTTCACCTTATCAGGGTAAAATCCGCTTGAGATGTAAAAACTATATGACTATATTTGAAAGGATGTCACTGTCTCTCAATCAATAAACTGAAACACTTAATATGGGAATAGTAGAGCGAAGAGAACGACTGAGAAATCAGGTTCGGTCCGATATCGTTAAAACAGCCAAAGAAATTGCCCGCGAGGATGGGTGGACCGCCGTTTCGATTCGAAAAATCGCTGAGGTTATTGAATATAGCCCGCCTATCTTATATGAATACTTCGAAAGCAAGGATAAGTTACTGGAAGCAATTCGTGTGGAAGGATTTGATTTTCTCCAGGCAGAATTCATAAAAATAAAAAGTCATTTCAGAAATCCTGAAAAACAGCTTTCGGAAGTGGCCAGGTGTATCTGGGTTTTTTCAGTTGAAAATCCTGAGATTTTCCAGGTCATGTTTAATCTGGAAGGAGCTTATTGTGATTCCAAAAGAGTTTATTCCCATGCCATGAACATCCGGGATAATCCGGTTTGGGAAATGATTGCCGTTTTACGCCCTAAATCGGGAGAAATGGTAACAAAAACCTACTACGAATGGTGGTGCCTTACTTATGGATTTATTTCGATCACTATGACAACCCAGCCACGGTACGCTTTCGCCCAGGCGGAACCGATTTACATGGAGGGTGTCAGAAGGTTTATAAAGAGTATTATGTAGCACTGGTCTGGCGTACTTCTATTTTGCTTTGGTGATATACCTGAGAATATGGAGGTACGCTGCGCACCAGCCAGGCATTTCCGCCAATAATTGAATCGTGTCCAATGACAGTATCTCCACCTAATATTGTAGCATTGGCATAGACCACAACATTATCTTCAATCGTCGGATGTCTTTTCTTAGAAGCAAGCGACTTTGAAACGTGTGTAGCTCCAAGGGTAACACCCTGATAAAGCTTAACATGGTTGCCAATAATCGTCGTTTCTCCTATCACTATCCCAGTTCCGTGATCAATAAAAAAGGAATGGCCAATTTCTGCATTGGGATGAATATCAATACCAGTCTGGCTGTGGGCAAATTCCGTGAGCATTCTTGGTAATAGCGGGATTCCCTCCTGAGCAAAACTATGGGCAATGCGATACGTTGCAATGGCTGTGAAACCTGGATAAAGCGCAATTACTTCCTCAATACTAACAGAGGCAGGATCGTTTTCTGTAATCGATTTCGCATCTTTCAAAAGCATTTCATAGATTTCCGGGACATGGTCAAAAACCGAATCCAAAATTTTTTCCCTGCTTCTTTCCAACTGTGGCGTTAAAGGAGAAAGCATGCAGTCCAGACGATGTCTGAGTTCTAAAAATGCTCCCTGCAAGTCTTTGGCCTTATCATTTTGCTGGCAATCCTGACTAATAGGAAAGAGAAAATTGATTAATTTCTGAATAAAAAGACCCGCATCGTGCCTTGACGGTAGTTTGTATTGAAAAGTAGTATTTTGCTCATTTAATTTTTGAAAAAATAATTCCTGCTGGTGGTTGTTCATTATTCCTTATTTTTTTGTTAATGCTTTTATGTCAAACGGCACTGTTTTTGTATTGATATAGGGGAAACACAAAAAGTTGCCGAAAGATTATATTTTAGTTAATTCTTTTAAAATTCTTGGGGTACATGTGTTTTTTATCTACATTCTATCGTATATAGAATTGGAGTTGTGAAGTTATAAATTCTTGGAGTAATCAGGAAACTTATGTTACGTGTTAAAAAATTTCAGTCCCCTTTATTAATAATATTGTTGGCGTTTGCCTTATCATCTTGCTTTTCCAGATACCTTATTTCCGAAAAACAGGTTCGCCGGCATTATGCTAAAAAGGATATTCGTCCTGAGATCAGGATTATTAAAAATGATACGCTGTCACTTTGTATAGCCAGCGTTGGCAATGATACCCTTCCGATGTTACTTCTTATCCATGGGGCGCCGGGATCGTTGTGGGGATATATGAATCTGATGGATGATCAGGATCTGCAAAATCATTTTCATATTGTGTCGGTTGACAGGGTCGGATATGGAAAATCTCGCCTCAAAATGAAAAAGAAACGCAAATATGTAACTTCAATAGAAACACAGGCAAAAGCACTTTTACCGGTTTTCGCTCTAAATCATTCAGATCAGAAAGTTACCGTTTTAGGAAGATCATACGGAGCTCCGATTGCGGCAAAAATGGTTTCACTTGTTCCTGAACAGGTTAAAGAGTTAATTATGGTTTCTCCGGTTATTGATCCGGAAAAGGAAAAGTTCTATTGGTTTTCTAAATGGGGGAGAAATTCATTGGTTCAGCTTTTTTTGCCGGGAGCTTTTAACACCGCGACCGCTGAGAAATATTCTCATGCGGATGAATTAAAAAAGCTGTTACCTGTTTGGCAAAATCTTAATATTCCTACAACCGTGATTCAAGGTGGAAATGACTGGATTGCGGATCCTTCAAATCTTGATTTTGCCAAAAAACACATTAAAAGCAAAAAATCTCAGTATATTCTATTGAACAATGCAGGTCATATGATCACCTTCACGCATTTGGAAATGATAAAAGAGATGCTGCTTCGCAGTCAGTTATTCAAGGAAAAAATTACAGCTGTTGACATGAAAAACGAATAGAATAGGCGGTATTTGGAAAGTATTTGTTACTCTTGGAATAATTTTCACTACATTTCTGTCTCTCCCCGATATTAAGTGGCTGTCGTTCTATGGAAAAAGTATCAGATGCATTTAAGCCAGGCTTCATCTTTGTAACAGAAAATAAAAAGATTATTTCAAGAGGTTTAATCGCTGTCGTCTGCATATTAATGGCAGTCTGGTTTATTAGACATGAGGAGGCAGAGGTAAGAAAAGTGTATGGTTTAATGCAAACCGCATCACCAGTTTATATTTTACTGGGGCTTTTAGTTACCACTGGTTATATTTTTCTGCAAGGAATTATGTACCAGTTTTCTTTTAAAGCACTTGGGAAAAAAATAGATTTGATTACACTTACCGAATTATTTCTAAGAAGAAATTTTATCAGTGTCTTTTTGCCAGCCGGAGGAATTTCTTCGCTGGCTTTTTTTACATCCAAAACGGAAAGAAAAGGAGTAACAAAAACTGAGGTACATCTGGCTTCTTCCATTTATGCCGTTTGCGGTATTGTCTCTGTTTTTGTAATAGCTATTCCGGCGATAATCTGGTTATTGTTTCAAAATTCTATCTCAAATAGTGAATTGTACGCGTTTGGCGGATTATTCATCCTCATCTTGCTTCTGTATTTTGCCATTAGATCTTTCATTGATCGTGGCAGGTTTTACAATTTTCTCCTAAAATATCAGCCGGATCTTGAAATTGTGATGGAACAAATGTCTGACGGGCGTTTTTCCATTGTTGCTATTGTAAATTGTTTGCTGTTTTCCGTTCTCATTGATTTGGCCGGAATTCTTCATTTGTACATCGCATTTTTTGCTTTAAACGTGACTGCTCCGTTTGAGGCCGCGTTCATGGGCTATCTGGTAGCAACAATTTTTTTGATTCTGTCACCTTTTTTAAGAGGAATCGGAGCCATTGAACTTTCGCTCAGCGTGCTTTTGGTTCAGTACGGTATGGATAGTGTGGCGGCGATTTCGGTCACTATGATCTATCGTTTTTTTGAATTCTGGGCGCCTTTTATTGTAGGAATGCTTACTTTTTTGTTCAAAAAGAATAATCTGATATTGAGAATACTGCCCGCATTTCTGATATTGATTTTGGGAATTATAGATATTGTATCCGTTCTAACTCCCTCAATCGCGTCACGGGTTCAGGAATTGCAAGGATTTATTCCGCTTGGTTTTATCGTTGTTTCCAATTATTTCGTGCTGCTTACAGGCGTTGTTTTAATTTTCATGTCAGTTTTCCTGTTAAAAGGTTATAGGACTGCTTATTACCTTTCATTAGGATTATCTATACTTTCACTCGTTGGTCATCTTACCAAAGGAATTGATTACGAAGAATCGTTAACGGCCGCTTTTGTGCTTTTGGTTTTACTATTTACAAGACAGCAATATTTTAGAAAAGGAAATAAGAGATTTCAGTTATTTGGAATTCGGACCGTTCTGGTATCAATCGGATCCGTACTGGTTTATGGAATTATTGGCTTTTATTTTTTGGATAAAATTCACTTCAATATCGATTTTTCCTTTCCTGCTTCTATTAAAAATACATTATTATATTTCGCTATGATCGGAAATGATCTGGATCCGAAAACGATTTTCGGGCAGGATTTTCTGTATTCGCTCAATTTTCTCGGTGGCCTTTGTATCGCTTTTTTGGTATATACAGGAATTCGTCCCTTGATTTTTAAACCGGAAATGGAAGAGGAGAGTTGGACAAAAGCGAAAGAGCTGGTAGAAAGATTTGGCGATTCGTCGCTTGATTATTTCAAAACTTACCACGACAAACTTTTATATTTTGGTAAACAAACAGAAGGTTTTATTGCTTACAGGGTCGGGATTGGTTTTGCAGTTGTTTTGGAAAAACCGGTTTGTGCGAATGAAAATGATATGCGCTTGCTGATAAAAGAATTCGATGTGTTTTGCCGGGAAAATGATCTTGAATGTACCTATTACCGCTGCGACCAGGATGTGTTGCCGATATTTCATTCATTAAATAAAAACTCACTTATTATTGGTCAGGAAGCTGTTGTGAATCTGAAAACATTTTCATTGGATGGAGGTGACAAAAAATCACTTCGAAACGCAGTTAAGAATATTGCCAATAAAGGTTTTTCGGTCAAAATTTACGCAGCTCCGGTGAAGGATGGCGTTTTGCAGCGATTAAAAGCGGTAAGCGATGAGTGGATTGAAACAACCGGTTATACCGAAATGGTTTTCTCGCAGGGAATTTTTGATAAGGATGAACTTAAACAGCAGACCATTATAACGCTGGAAAATGAAGATGAAAAAATCATAGGTTTCGCAAACGTCATACCAGATTATGTGCGAGGCGAAGGTACGTATGACCTCATCCGCAAAACAAAAGATGCACCAGGAACAACGCTGGATGCGATGATGATCGAAATCATAAAATATTTTCAATCGCAAAATTTCGATTACCTGAATATTGGAATGGTACCGCTTTCGGGAGCCGAGGAAAATAAAGATATTACGGAAAGAGCTATCAAATTTGCCTATCAGAATGTGAAGCAATTTGGCTATTATAAATCGCTGCGTGAGTACAAAAGCAAATTCTCACCGGAATGGAAAAGTAAATATTTGATTTACGATGATGCCTATGCTTTAATTCGAATTCCATCCGCTTTGAACAAGGTTGTTAAAATGAAATAGAATTTATGAGATTTAGATTGGCTTTTCTTTTATTAGTTCTTTCGATTTCAGTGAAAGCACATAACGCGGATTCCTTGCAATATGGCGTTTTTGGTAAAGTGAAAATATATCAGCCTGGTGTGATGCCCAAACAACTCGTTCTTTTTATCAGCGGCGATGGAGGCTGGAATCAGGGGGTTATCGACATGGCTGAAAATTTCGTTTCGATGGATGCCATGGTGGTGGGAATCGATATCAGGACTTATTTTAAAAACTTGAAAAAGACAAAAGCTACCTGTTATTACCCAGCGGCTGATTTTGAAAATTTGAGCAAATTCATTCAAAAACAATATCATTACAAAAACTACCTCAGTCCTCTTCTGGCGGGGTATTCTTCTGGTGCGACTCTGGTTTATGGAATTCTGGCACAGGCTCCGGCCAACACATTTTGCGGAGCTATCGCATTAGGGTTTTGTCCGGATATTCAAATCGATAAACAACTTTGTATGGGATCTGGATTGAAATCGCATTCTTTGGGTAAAGAAAAGGGATTTTATCTGGAATCAGCGACTAATTTGCAGGAACCTTTTATTGCCTTACAAGGAATGCAGGATCAGGTTTGTGATTTTAAGACCACTGCCAGCTTTCTGAAACAGATTCCAAATGCTAAAACAATTGCGCTTCAAAAAGTGGGTCATGGGTATTCTGTACAAAAAAACTGGGTACCGCAATTAAAAGACTCTTTCAATGAAATTATTTCAAAAAAAATTGCCGAAGTGAAAAATAATTACGAAGAAATTAGTGAGAGTCAATTGAAAGATTTACCGATCCATGCCATTTCTTCGTCGTCAAATCCGGAAAAACCAATGGTTCTCTTAATCACGGGAGATGGTGGCTATACCAGTTTTGACCAGGCTTTTTGTAAGGAAATCGCTGATAACGGAATGCCGGTTATAGCCTTGGATGCATTAAAATATTTTTGGAATGAAAAAACACCAGCATCTACGACGGCAGATGTTGAAAAACTGATATCTTTTTATAAAAGCAAATGGCAGCGTGATGAGGTTATTTTGATAGGATATTCTTTTGGTGCGGATGCATTTCCTTTCATCTACAATAATATGAATATAACAATGCGTGAAAGCGTGAAGTTACTGGCCATGTTATCGCCCGCTACCGAAGCAGATTTTGAAATACATATTACCGATATGCTAAGCCTGCCTCGTGGGAAACGGCAATATGACGTATCAAAGGAGGTAAACAAGATTAAAAATTTGAAAATTATGTGTCTATATGGATCCGAAGAAGATCCGGAAATTAAGACAGAAATTACGAATAAGGAAGTAAGTTTTGTTACCGTTCCCGGAGGACATCATTATAATAATGCGTATAAAGAGCTTGTTGATATTATTATACAAAAATATGAAAAATAGTAATTTTCATTGAAATTGTATTTTTTAGATTTCTATTATACATGGTTAAGTACAGAATAATTTGTAATATTTCTGAATTGACAGCAAAAATTATTGCGCTCTGAATTTTCAAGAATTTATTTTGCAAATTCACTTTTACCAAAAAAGAAAACGACCAGTCAATGACCAGCCGTTTGTCTGAATTAATTAACCTAAGAAAAAAATCTGACACCGAAAATGACTTTTCGGGTCAGATTTTAATACCTAACGAAACAACGATACTTCTTCCATCAGAAGTCCAGATACCCGCTCCCGGATACATTGTTGGGCGTTTCGTGTAATAGCTTTTATTAAGGATATTATTTACTCCAAATTTCAAATTATATCTTTTTGCAATTTTTAGCGTTCCGTTAAAATCCCAAAGACCGTAAGATGGTACTTTGCCTTTTGCCGCATTGGCCGAAGGTTCAACCGTATTAAGCGCATCCGAATACAAAGAACTTACATAACTGTATTGCAAGGTTGCAAAAAACGTGTTGTGAGCAAATTGTAAACCATTTCTGGAAATCCAGGTTGGTACACCTTCCAGTTTATTTCCTGTTGTATTCAGGTTTTCGTTATTCAAAATTGAGCTTCCTTTAATATAGTATGCGTCAAAATAGGACGTGGATGTGAAAACTGAGAATTCTGTTTTACCTCCGTTTCGGCCTTGAACAGAAAAAGGTTTATACTCTGTGTAAAGCTCAATACCTTTTGTCTTGCTGTTTCCGGTATTTGTCCGGAGAATATAATCCTTTCCGGCCGCGTCCTTCATAGCCAGCGTTCCCATTCTGTTTTCATATAAAATTTGAAAAATACTTACGTCGTAAGAAAAAGTATTGCCGATTTTCCCATTGATCCCGACTTCAAGATTGTAACCTTTCGAGTCTTTCAAATTTTTATCAACCTGCTCTAAAATAGAGCCTGGGATTATATCTTTCAGCACAGTTGGACGGTAAGCCTGTGAAAAGCCAGCATAAATCCGACTATCAGCATCCAGTTTATACTGAGAACTGATCCCAAAAAGAGGGAAATGGTGCTTGATTTTATTGGGAAGTGCTTCGGGCTGGTAATACGTGATCACGCCCGTCATATTGGTCGTTCCGTTTTCAACCCGGAAACCTGGCGTTACCGATAATTTTGGTGTGATATAAAGTAAGTTTTCTATAAAGAAAGCAACGTTCTTCGTTTTCAAATGAATATCTCTTCCCCAAACCGGATTGGAAAGGGATAAGTCAAAATCGCTGCCCGTTGTACCTTTTCCTAACTGGCGGCGACGAAGATTGTTTTTCATAACCTGAACGCCACCAGAAACGAAATTGTTCAGGCGGCCAATCCGATATTGATGAACGAGGCGCAGCTCAGATGTGAAACTTTTAAAGTTATCAATATCAACCTGACGTGGTTTATATTGATTTGTTGCCTGGTCAATAGCGTCAGGAACATTGGCAAAAGCATCTATTAAAACACTGTTTCTACTACCGTAAACGCCTGAATTCGTCCAGCGAAGTTTTGTAGACGGACTGATTTTCCAATCCAGGACAATGGACGGGACGTAAATATCCGGATTGAAATAATTTCTGGAACGCGTCGACTGACGCGGATCTTGTGCAAACATGGCATCTGTTAACGGTCCGGGAATTTGATAAACGTATGAAGAACGTCCCAACTCAGCCTTAACTTTTAAATTTTTGGTAAATTCATAAGATAGACTTGCAAACTGGGATTGTGCGTCAGACTTTGAATTCTTCCGATAGCCATCAGAATGTCTTTTTTGATAATAAGCAGAATAAGTAAGTTTTCCTACCTTTCCGCTAACGGAGTTATACGAACTGAAAAGTCCATAAGAGCCAGCAGAATTGATAGTCTCAAAAGTAAATGCTTTGGTAGTATCCGGTTGTTTTGAAACATAATTAATCATCCCGCCAAATTGTGCACCATATTGTAACGATGCTGTTCCATGAACAAGTTCTATTTTTTCAATGGATTCCATCGCAGGGCTGTAATGACTGGCGGGATAGCCATACATATCGGAATTTGTGATTACCCCATTTTGACGAATATTATATTCCCAGGAACGGTGCGGATCAAGTCCACGGGTTGAAATGTTGATCTGGTTTCCGCTGCCATCCATATCGTAGACAAACACACCTGGGATTTTAGCGAAAATCTGACGTCCTGTTTTCTCGGCGATATTTGCATTAATGCCGCCAAGTTGAAGTACTTCATTTTTCGTTCCGGCAATCAGGTAAGTATCGTGTACGTCGGGTAATCTTTCAACCTGAATGCTATTTTTCTTTTCCTCAATAACTACTTCGTCAAGACTGTTTATATCTTCTCTCAACGTAACCGTAATATAGTCTGACTTACTGCCGGAACTTTTAGTTTTTATTTTTTGAGAAAAATATCCGATCGAAGTGATGTGAAGAATGTGTTCCTTTGATTCGGTATTCTCAATTTTGAAAAAACCTTCTTTATCTGTAACGGTACCTTTTTTAGAATCTACAATTCTAACACTTACCCCTTCGATACCAATTCCGTTGCTGCCGATAATTCTACCGTTAACATCGGTTTTTTGTGCGTAAGAGATCAGGTTAATGAAAAGAAATAGGGTCAGAACTGCATATTTAAAAGACAGCAGTGATTTTATAATTGTAGAATTTCTTAGCTGCATAAATTTATAAAAAAATTCATTTTGGATAATTTGAACAGGATTATTTGGCTCTGTTGTGTTACACAGAGTTCATCATCAAAAGTTGTTTTCAAATAATGAATCAATGCACGAATTTTAATCGCACAATGTCATTATTGAAAGCCTTTGAGCCTTCTTAAATGGAAGATTGAGTAAAAATAATCAGCTGAGCAAATCAGGCGGGGGAGATGGAATACTGGATTCCGGAATCACAGGAGAATGGGCCATATACTGAAAAGTTGCAGGCGCAGACCACTCAAAAATGTAAAATGTATGTTTACAGCCAATGGCCATATACTCTTTCAGAAAATTTTTCAGAATTGATCCTGTCGCTCCTTTGTGCGCATCAGAATTTGTTTTGGCGTGGTCCTCAAAAGTGGAAACCATACTCCAAAATCTTTCTCTTGAAGTTTGACTAAATTCGCATCGAACATACAGAGTATCGTTTACGATCTGTTTTGATACAATTTTATAATACTCATTACCTGTCAGAAGTTCTTCATTGGAAGGTAAAGTACTTTCCCAATTGCTGAGATAAGGCAGGGTTAAAGGAAATTTAAGTAGAAGGTCACATCTTGATAAGGAAGATTTGATTGCGTCATTATCATCTTTTTCGAGCAAATTATAAACGGAAAAACCCATCATATTGAAGATGAGAAGTCCGAATAATAATATGGATAAAGGCTTTTTCAAATAATCGTCTGGCAATAAATTTCCCTAATTTGGTAAATATACCTTGAAACCAACGAAATTCAATTTGTGACTTGCCTAATTAGTAAAATTTGAGAGTCAATCTTTTAACGTGCAATTTTCCTTGTGACAAATTTACCAAGTTGATCCGTTACGCGGACAATGTATAATCCTTTTGCCAATTGACGCAAATCAAGCTGCTGACTCCACTGGATCAGATTTTCTGTTGTGTTGATCTGTTTTACAATCTGACCGTTCATATTGATAAGTTCTACACGAAGCGTTGTGGCTGTTGCACTTTTCACGCTAACCGTCAGGAAATCTTCTGTTGGGACTGGAAATGCTTCAACAACCATAGTCAGATTATCGGAGTCGGGTAATGAAGTTATAAGGCCAGAATCGTTTACAGGGACATACGGAGGGATTTCTACAACAGGACCGGGCTTATCAATTACCGTGATCAGACCTTCGCGGTATGTTTCGGATATTTTGATACCATCTCTCCACTCGTCGATCACAACAGCATAAATATATTTTCCCAAAAGATCAGGAGCGTTCCAGACAAGTTTTTTACTGGTTTGATCAACATAAAACATCCCTTTTTTATTTACGTCGTTCGGGTAAATATAAGTATCGTTCAAACTACGCACGCCACAGGTTCCCGGAGATGTTTTGCTAAGTTTTTGTAAATGCGCCGTAGTACTATCAGAATCCGTAACCGTAGGTTTCAAATCAATCTTGAAAATTTGTTTGGAGCCGGCTGTAAAAATCGGAAGAGGTAACACTGGAGTTGAGTTGGAAACCTGCGTATCAATCACCGTCCACAAAAACATCTCGGATTGATCTGAATTTGAGAAATTAAGAAGATTTGAGGTCCGATTATTTAAGTTTGTGGAAATCTGAAAAATACCAGAAGACGGATAAGTATAGGTAACATCGTAAGTACCAACGGCAACTCCGCTTTGATCACCCGATAATACATCGAAACTTGACCTCTTGACCTCAGCCGTTTTGCCATCACCAAAACATATCATGACACTATTTTGTGCAGCCGAAGCTCCTGAACTTTGAGGCGAAACATCAAAATAAATCTGTGCAGTAATTTTATATGTCTGGCCCGATAGATTGACAGCTCTGATCTCACCTCCAAGAAGGTGTGAGGCATAACTGGCTGAACTACAAAGGCAAAGTAAAAGTACTATTCGGTAAAAAGCGGACATTCGGAATCAGGTTTGCGTTGCAAAGTATTTTACAGCTTTTAAACGAATAAAAGGCATTAATTCGTATTATTTTGCATCTGGAAATACCAAGTATTTGCAAGGTAAAACTTTGAAACAATAAATTAAAATCCAGATCAAAATCTTTCAAAATTTATGCTCTGACGGAACCTGAGTTCTTATACCTTCATGATCACAGTAGAGCTGTTGTTTTTTTATCTTTCTTTAGCGTATATCTCATTTAAACCTCATGTTTTAATGCAAAAATTATTTGCCAGTCTGGTAGTATCCGCTGCGATGTCCTTCCAAATTGCAACCGCACAGCAATTCGGAAGCTGGAAGATGGTGGAAGGGAAAATTTCAACACCCTGGGCCCAAAATGTAAATGCTGCCAATCCTCACCCGGAATATCCACGTCCTCAACTTATACGTGAAAAATGGGTAAATCTTAATGGAATATGGAGCTATTCTATTGTTCCAAAAGTATCTTCGGAGACGAGACCGGCAACTTTTCAGGGAAATATTCTGGTTCCGTTTGCAGTTGAATCTGCATTATCCGGAGTTGGTAAAACAGTAGGAAAGGACAGCGTTCTATGGTATAACCGCAAAGTCAATTTTGCCTTAAAATCAAAAAATGAAAATGTGATATTGCATTTCGGTGCGGTGGATTGGGAATGTGATGTTTTTGTTAATGGTCAGAAAGCGGTTGCTCATAAGGGTGGTTACGATCCGTTTTCAATTGATATAACTTCATTTCTTGTAAAAGGAAATAGCCAGGATATTTCTGTAAGAGTTTGGGATCCAAGTTCTGACGGACCGCAGCCACGTGGAAAACAGATCAAAAATCCAAATAGCATCTGGTATACGCCGGTTACCGGAATCTGGCAAACGGTTTGGCTGGAAACTGTGCCGTTAACTTATATAGCCTCAACGCGAAATACTCCCGATATCGACAAAGGAAGCGTCGTGATTAAATCGACAGTTAAAAATGCACAGCCAGGAGATATAATCAAAATCACTGCCTTTGACGGTACCAATTCTGTTGCTGAAAAAGAATTTTCACCGGAAGAAGATGGTATTTTGAGTATCAAAAGTCCCAAACTATGGTCGCCGGAAAATCCTTTTTTGTACGATTTGAAAGTATCATTGGTGAGAAAAGGCAAAGTGGTGGATGAAATAAAAAGCTATTTTGCGATGCGCAAAATTTCAATGAAACCGGATCAGAATGGTATTCAAAGAATGTTGCTGAACAATAAATTTGTATTTCAATACGGACCTCTGGACCAAGGCTGGTGGCCCGACGGCCTTTACACTGCGCCAACAGATGAAGCGCTAAAATTTGATATTGTTAAAACAAAAGAAATGGGTTTTAACATGATAAGAAAACATGTAAAGGTTGAGCCCGCAACCTGGTACAATCATTGCGATAAATTGGGAATGCTCGTTTGGCAGGATATGCCCAGTGGTGATCTTGGAAATCACTGGGAACCCAACCCAGGGATTACGGGAAATGAAACTGAGCAAAATCGTACTCCGGAATCTGAAAGTATTTACAGAACCGAGTGGAAAGCCATTATGGACGCAACCTACAATTTCCCTTCTATTGTTGTTTATGTTCCGTTTAACGAAGCCTGGGGACAATTTAAAACGGCTGAAATTACAGAATGGACGATGAAATATGATCCGAGCCGTCTTGTAAATAGTGCAAGTGGTGGTAATTTTGTTCCGGTAGGTGATATTATGGATTTGCATCATTACCCTGCTCCCGTCATGCCGCGCCCGGATTTATTTGGTGCAAAACAAGTGATCGTTCTGGGTGAATTTGGTGGATTAGGGCTCCCGGTTCCAGAGCATACCTGGCAGCAAAAAAACAATTGGGGATATCAAAGCTTTAAAAATAGGGAAGAACTATACGCAAAATATGAATCCTTTATCAACAGCTTTGAGCCTTTGATTAAAAGAGGCTTGTCGGCGGCAGTATACACGCAGACAACAGATGTAGAAATTGAAACCAATGGTTTGATGACCTACGATAGAAAGGTTATCAAAATGCCGGAAGCAAAACTTATGGAAATCCATAAAAAATTATATAACGTTGCCTGGGGAAACTCAAATCCTTAATGAAGATAGATATGTGATCGTAAAAAAAGCCACTCTAAATAATCAGAGCGGCTTTTTTTATATAGTTATTTTTTTTAATTATCTGATTTATAGACGGTTGGTTATCATTTAATTTATGGACGGGTGATTAAGGAATTTTTTTTTCTCCTTTATTGTAACAGATCTTCTTTTTAAATAATAAGCAATAACCATGTAAGCGATAAACATGACGATATAAATGTAAAAAGAAGCCGTATTAGAAATATCACCATGGAAAGTGAAAAATAACGCGGTATTCACAATGGTAATCATCCAAAGTGTAAAAGACGCCCAAAAATGATTGAGGCCGGAATCAATAAGAATGTGGTGCATGTGATTTCTATCCGCGATGAATGGAGATCCACCTTTTACGATTCTTACGATGAATACACGAAGTGTATCGAATATTGGAACGATCAATAATACCATGACAATAATGGGCGCGTTGAAATAGGCACTGCTGTCGTTTTTGTAGCCAACATTCAACGATAAAAACTCAACTGCAAAAATGGATAAGAGATATCCAATGATGAGCGAGCCCGTATCACCCATGAAAATTTTACTCGTTTTGGAGAAATTAAATCTCAAAAATCCTAACAGAGAGCCGGACATAGCAAAAGCCAGACAGCCGAAAGAAAAGTGATTATTTAGAATAAACCAAATACCGAAACCTATACCGGCTATCAGACTGATACCACCAGCGAGGCCATCAATTCCATCAATTAGGTTGATTGCATTAATAATGGCGATAAATACGAAAACGGTGAGCGGAATGCTTACGTAATAGGGAATATGATGAATTCCGAAAATACCGTAAAAGTTATCTATTTTAAAATTTCCCATCGCTACCAGAATCAGCGATGCACAGATCTGGACCAGCAGTTTCTTGGTTGAATCTAACGCCAGAATGTCATCTTTAAGGCCCAGGAAAAACAAAATGATTACACCCGTCATAGAAAGGCTGATCAGGTTCGAATCAACAATGTTGTCAGAATGCGGCCAAAGGAAATAGGATATTAACGTCGAGGCGAATATTGCAATCCCTCCCAAAGTCGGTGTTTCTGTTTCATGAGAACTTCTGAAACCAGGCTTTGCAGTTAGATGAAGAAGATTCGAAAGATTTATGATAATTGGAATCGAAATAATGGACAAGAAACAGGCTATTAGAAAGGAGAGGATGCATTGATACACATCGTGATGTATCATATTGTTGAAGATTCCTTCACTTAATATATAGGTTGGTAATTGTAGTTCCATGATGATAGTGGTTGAATGATCGGATTGTATATCAAATATTTCAATCAGATTATTTTCAAATTTGACAAATTATTAGGAGAATTTATAATCTAACTCCCTGAAAGTCAAAATAGTTATTTAAAGGTTGATGCTTTTATTATAGTGTGTTTTGTAATTTAAATTCTTCTGGAATCACAAAAACTGGACGACTTTTCTGATCGGCTTAAACCATAAAGTAAAAAACCTTGGTTTTATATCGTTCACAAGCCAGGCTTTTCTATCGTTACTATTAGCCTTAATTCGATTTTTTAAAGTATTGTTACTTACACCACCGGTTCTCATTTTTACTAAAACCTTAGGAAGATAAGTCAATTTTATTCCATTTTTGAATATAAAGCGCAGCATTATTTCATAATCTGCTGCACTTCCCATGTCAAGGCGAAAATTACCATACTGGTTATAACATTTCTTTTTAACAAAAAATGTAGGATGCGGTGGCATCCATCCCATCAAAAAGGAATTGGGCTTATACGCACCCGAGACCCAATTTCTCTTGATTACTGCTTCGTTACGGCCATCAACATAATTCAGATCACCATAACATCCGTCCGCATTAGTTTCATTCATAGCCTTTGCAACTTGTGAAATTATGGTTGAATCCGCATAAAAATCATCCGAATTCAATATCCCAATAACATCACCTGTTGCCATCATCACTCCTTTATTCATTGCATCATAAATTCCCTTATCCGGTTCACTTATGAATTTATCAATTTTCGAACCATAAGACTTTATAATTTCCTTGGTACTATCCGTCGAATTTCCGTCAATAATAATGTATTCGATGGAATCAAAATTTTGGCTCAACACAGATTCGATGCAATGCCTGATGGTCGCAGCTCCGTTATATACAACCGTAATAATGCTAATTTTCAATTTGTCAGATTTCTCGTTTTAACAAATAAACAGGGATTTCCCTGGTAAATACCATACGCATCCAAGTCTTTGGTAGCGACCGAATTAACGGTTAAAACAGCATGTGAATGTACTGTAACCCCAGGACAAACAGTCGCTTTTGCGCCAATCCATGCTCCGTTCTCTATTCTTATCGGACCTAAAATAAGATCAAACGTACTCTTTGTATAATTGTGATTTCCGGTCAGTATCATAGCACCTTGAGATATACAGCAATTGTTGCATAAAGTAACATTTGTCAGATTGTCAATCCACACATTTTCTCCAATCCACACATAATCCTCTATTACCAGAAACCAGGGATATTTAATATTCACCTTCGGTTTGATCGTTACGCTGGCACCAATTTTCGCTCCAAATGCTTTTAAAACCGCTGCTTTGATAAACATTGGAATCGGTAAGTAGGTATTGATAAATATCCTCCCAATAACATGCCAGGCTAGTTGCTTTAAAATGCTGCCAGGTTTATACCAGCTGTTATTATATTTTGACAGACTGGTTTGGGCTCTGGAGGTCTTTTCCATATTCTGTCCTAAAATGTGATACAATATTTTCTTTTTCCTTTCCAGCCCTTTGATACACTTCGTATATCTTGGCATCCACTAAAAAACGGTACCAGAAACCTTGTAAAAAATGCCAGATCAATCCTTTTTTACCATCCAGAAATCCTCCCTTGAAGATAAATCTGAAAGTAAAGTACAAAAACGGTCGTGTAAAAAGCGGCAGATTGGCATACTTGATTTTAAGAAAACGGGTCCGTTGTTCCTGACTTCCCCAGAAATCCGGCGTTACAGTTTCCTTATTTCCAAAGTTATATTTAATATTCAATAAATCTATGACTTCTCGTATTGCATAATTATTATGTTTCTGTGTCCACCAGGTCAGGTTATTAAGATTATGATCAACGATATCGTTTTGAAGCTGAGCGGTTATACCACTACTTAACTTGATATGTTCGTCCATCCATAATTCCTCGCAAACACCCAATCCACGACGCCAGATCCTCAGAAGCCAGATTGGATAATAACCGCCATGATTGATCCACTGGTCCATAAAAAAAACGCGTCTTTTTACATAAAGACCGGAAATATTTTCAGGAGTAGTTGAAAGTGATGTTTTTAATTCTTCCGCAAGCTCGGGTGTGATATATTCATCTGCATCCATCCGCATCAGCCATTGTGTCTGGAAAGGATTGTTCTGAATTCCGAAATTGAATTGAAACGCGTAGGAGACCCATGGATTCTGAACTACGGTAGCACCCAATTCTTCTGCAATTGCTACCGTATTATCCGTTGAAAATGAATCTATAATGAAGATTTTATCTGTAATTAACAGAAGGCTTTTGATACAACGCCCTATGTGTTTTGATTCATTATTCGTTAAAATGATGACGGATAAATCAACCATAAAGTGCCCGGGAATTGTTAAATTGTACAGCTAGTGTATGTTAATAAGATAGTCAAAGATAACTACATTTTTTTAATTTTCTTGTACTCTTCTAATAATTGGTTTGCTACTACTTTTATATCAAAATTATCTGTCACCATCTTAAAGGCATGTTTTCTTATTTCATCTGCATAATTTTTATCTTGCAATATTTTAAGAAGTCCGCCCGCAACACCTTCACTGGTAAGGGGTGTTAGATAGGCGGCGTTGTATTTTTTAATATAATCTCCGAAACCTACTCGGTCCGAAACGAGTGCAGGAACTTTGGAAGTCATCGCTTCCAGAACTGCAATTGAAAACCCTTCGGAATAGGAGGGAAGTACGAAGAGATCTGCATCGGATAATGCTTCTTTTTTAACTGTATCGGTTAACATCCCGACTAGTTTTATTTTATCAGACAGGTTATTTTTTTTGATAAAGTCTTCTGTTTCTGATAAATATCCATCATCAGGACCGGCAAGAATAAGAACGGCATCTGGTAATTTCTCATGCACTTGCTGGAAAGCGGGTAACAGCAAATCCAGGCCTTTTTTTATGTTAAGCCGCCCCATAAACAAGATCATTTGTGCAGAAGCAGCTATGTCATGTTTTTTACGGAATGTACCTTTTTCTGGTAAATGGATATATTCGGAAACTTTCATTCCGTTGGGTACAATCACCATATTGGCTGGCCGGTAACCCAGATACCGGATCACATCCTCTTCTTCATCCATATTATTGATCTGGATCAAATCGGCTTTACCCAACAATCTTTTTTGATACAATAAAGTCACAATATCTTTTTTCCATTTGCTATGAGCAACGGCCCATTTATCAAGCAAACCGTGGATAGTAATTACCAAAGCCGCTTTATGCGGGATTAAAAACGGTGCCAAACTCCCGAAATGCCATATTCCATGCATATGGATGATATCGTATTCGTTAATATGCAATTTCAGATAATCATACATTTCAATCGAAAATTCCCGGTAGAAATTACTGATCGGCGTTGTTCTTTTGCACTCAATTAATCGTGCACCTTCAGGAACAGGATACATTTTTTCTCCGGGTGTCATCGGACTTAAAATATCAACCTGATGGCCTTGTGCAAGTACTTCATTCGTATGATCATAAATAATCCTTGCAGGTCCGCCGATTGCCCACGTGTAGGCGCATATATTCAGAATTCGCATATTTTCAATAAATTAATGGTACTATTTAAACAAAAACCTAACGAAGATTTTTGTAACAGCTTACCATTGCTTTGGCTACGGTTTTTGATGAAAATGGGTGTATTAATTTTAGAGATTCCTTTCCCATGGAATCAATTTTTTCAGGATTTTTCAGGAAAAATTCGATGGCGGTTTCTAGTTCAGATTGACTTTCAGGATTAAATAAAAATCCGTTTATTCCATTTCTGACCAAATCTTCGGCGCAGCCGCATTTTTCAGAAACAATTACAGGCATGCCGCAAACCATCGCTTCATTTACTACCAACCCCCACGGTTCTGATTTGCTTGGCAAAATCAATATATCGCTTTTTGCCAGCCAGGCTGGAACTTTGTACCATGGATGCCCTCCGGCAAATTCAATGGTCTCATTTTTTAGCTCAGCTCCTGATAGCTCTTTTAGCTTTTCTTTTGCAGGTCCGTCGCCTACGAAAAGCAATGTCCAGTCAAACGAACTATTACTTTTTTCTTTCACGGAAATGAAGGCTTTGATCAGTAATTCAAGGTTTTTCTCTTCTGCCAGCCTTCCAACATAAACGAAACTGCGTTGCCTTGTTGATGGATTTATTTCAAAAGTTTGATGTCTGGCCAGATCAAAATTCTTTCTGATAACGTCTTCATCTATAACGGCGGCATTGGTTACGGCAATTTGATGTTGGTTGACGCCCAAAGTCAAAAGATAATCAGCTGATGATTTTCCAAAACAAAAAAAAGCATCCGCCTGATTTACGATCAAGCTTTTGATTTTTTCTTTTAAAGGCGAACGGCTATGATCCATGGACGAAGATTCGGACGACAATACAATTTTGACTCCCTTCATCCGGGCGTAAATCATCAGCATAACCTGTGCGTAATCAAACCATCCCGTTACATTTAAAACAGTCGGTTTGAATTCATCAAAAGCCTTAAACAATGCTTTTACTCTTTCTCCGAATTTTACTTTGTCGAGGCTGGTTTGAAATAGAACTTTGTAAGGATATTCATATTTCACAGCTTCATCGTCCTGCATTACGCTGCGACTTGCTTCATACAGCGCAATGTGAACAACCAGAAATTCGCTTTTCGGACTTGTAGCCGAAATATTCTGAAAAATCTCACTGAAAAGTTTCGACTTATAATGCGCCCATAACTGATTGTGAATCATTAATACCCGCATTATTTATCTTTTTTAAGGTAACCCAAAATGATAGGATAAAGATTATTGGTCAGAAAAACCTGTCCTTTATTATCGAAATGAACAACATCCATTTTTCGGTACATTTTCACCGACGGATGATAATCGAATTCGCTAATTAAACGCACGTTTTTTTCTTTGGCGAAATTGATAATTTCATCACCCTGGTCATTAAAGTGACCCATTGCCACTTCCGAGATTTCGGGATGAAGGTATATGAAAAATGGAATTTTATTCTCCTCTGCTATTATGCGTAGTTGTTCATAACCTGGATTAAAACCAACTCCTGCTTTCCGTATTCCGTCGTCAACCGGTTTTTTTGTTACGAGAGAATCTGATTTTGGTTTCTGCGCAACAGGATCGAGTTCTTTTTGAGTTGAAAAGAAAGGAATTTTTTCTGCATAATAATCAACATAGTAAGGATACAGATATTTATAGCGATCCCAAAGTTCAAGCAAAGCGAAGTGATATTGTTTGTCCGGCATGTTTGGATCAATACCCACCTGACTTTCATGAGCCATGATGTCGTGGGCATCGTGGCTGCTCGTCACAAGGCAAATGAGTTTGGCGTGAAATAAACCGAACTTTTTCAAATAGGCAGCAATATTATCCGGTCCCCACGAACCGGCGGAAATATTAAGAACGCGTACGCGGGTTTTTAATGCAATCGTTAACCTCTTTTCAAGAAATCCGGAAGCCAAACTATCCTGATCGGTCATACTGCCGCCATTAATTACAGAATCACCCACCAGAAGCACCACCGTAGTGTCGGTTGGTGATATGGCATCGTTCCGCATCGAAAATTCGTTGGTGCGGACAACATTTCCAAAACGCTTTACATCTTGGTTTGGAGCATAGATATATTCAAAATCAGGATCGGAAACATATAGAGGTGCATTGCAAAAACCATATTTGAAACGGAGCACTGCTTCTGCAACTCCCGCAACGATTATTAAAAAAATAATAAACCTGAAAATAAATTTTAGCATAAAGTAATTCTAATTTTGCGATGTTCGCAGGTGCAAATTTAGAATTACTTTTGCATTTTTGATTTTTTATTAAATTACATAGCATGATTTCTTCCAAAAACCGTAAAATTGTTACGTACACACTACTGACTTTAATTATAATATCCGTTTTTATTTCCGGTGTTATTATTTCTCCATTTCACGGTTATTACACAACGGATGAAAATTTTGTAGCAGATTCCGGCGTCTGGATGTGGTATGGCAACACACCTCGTGGATTAGACTGGCCGGCTTCTCCCAGTATGTTGTTTTACTTTGTGGTATTTGGAGCTGCTTGTTTCAAATCCATTGTTGCCAATACTGGTGGCATCCACGGTTTGGTTTCTATTTTTGAATCCTTCGATCTTGAAGCCTATAAATATCTCTGGGATCGTGAACCGTATATTTTATTAGGAAGAGCTGTTCAGATATTCGTGGTTGGATATGTTATGTACATCACGATCCGACTGATACATAAGAGAAATCATTATTTGCTTACAGATTCGCTGCGACTTTTTTTGCCTGTCGTGCTCGTGGCATCAACTATTTTACTCGGTAATCTACCGGTTTTGAGGCCCGAAGCAATTTCTGGAAGCCTGTTCATTTTACTTATGGCCAGATTAATTTTTGCCGATTCGATTACTATAAAAGAGGTAGTGATTTGTTCGGTTATTTTTGGCCTTATCCTTGCACAGAGGCTTATATTTGCTTTTTTTATTCCTTTCTACGTAGTTGCAATTTTCTTGCTGATACCACAGGATAAGATTAAAAATGTGTTGTTTGCGATACTCATGATCCTGATATCATTCATTGTATTTTGTCCCTTTATTATATCAGATACCTTGGTTGTAATGAAATCCTTTGTCGGCGGTATCATTGCCAAAATGAATGACAAACCGATGGGTACATTTTTCAATATGGAATATTTGAAAATATATTTTGCTGAGCCTGTCAATTACATTATTTTATTATTGAGTGTACTGGGTATTTACAATCTGTTGAGAACAAAAAAAGTAATATACTTTGTGCTGATCGGAAATCTATTTATTTTCTTGTTTCTCGTTTTACGTTCATCAAAAATTTATGATACGCATGTTTTACCCGCAGGCGTAGTTACGCTTTTTCTTATTGGTTTTGGACTAAGTTATATTGTGGAATTGGGAAAAGCGACTGGATTCAAAGTTGCCATTGGGTTGGTGGTTATCATGTCTCTTTTTCATTTTAATGAAGCCTATGCGCAACATAAAAGAGTACATGCAACTATCAACATGCATACTGCCTCGAAGTGGATTTTGACTTTACCGTCTGATACAAAAATGCTTCTTAATCCTGAACTGGAATTTTATATACCAAAAACCCAGGACTGTCTTCTTCGTGAAAAAGCGCAGAATCTGGATACGCTTAAAATGATCAAAAAGCTGAATTTCCTTTTGGGAAATAAAGGTGCGGCTGAATTGAATGAAAAAGATCTTCCCATAATTGCTAATGCTTTTGCCTTTGAAGATGAAAAACAATACGACGCGCAATACCGTATTTTGTTGAAATATATTTCTACTGAAAAACGGAAAATGTATGATTATGACATCTATTTTGATTCCATAGAACTCGCAAGCCATAGTGTGCAGACGCAGGAAGCTATCGCTGAATTCAAAGCTGGAAAATACCAATATATGGTTACAGATTTACAGATGGAGGGAGTGAAGCCAATCAAAGTATTCAATAAGGACGAAGGTGCCTATTATTACGTATATCATTCTAAGACGAAGTGAAATTGTAATAAAAAATCAACGTAAAATATTAATGGCCATCCTGAAAAGGTTGGCCATTTTCGTTTTTAGGGCATTCACAACGGCTTGTTCACATTTAATTAATAGTAAGGTAACATTAACATTGCAGTTTTGCAGCCTGTTAACAAGACGTCATCCTAACCATTTTTATTCCCGAATTAACCCTCCCAAACCCAAAATCAGTCACGTCTTGATTTTATTTTAATTATCCTTATTTATTTCAAACGTTTGCAGAAAATTTCAAACGTTTGCATTAAGTGTATGCTATTTTATATTTTTTATATCAATAATACAATTTGTAGTTTTGGAAAACTTACTCATCGGCATTGTTTCTGCATCTCTTTAAAACAGTATCCCAATTTATCTTTAATCAAATAATCCACCTTATGAGACAAACTCTATTAGTCAGCAAAATGGGCTTGTGTTGTTGCGTTTTGTCGTTTTCCACGTTGATGACTTTGAGCGCCGGTGCAAATGCCGGTCCGGTTGCTAACGGAAAAAATCTGCACATTACCCGCGCCGCTATGGCAGTTAAAGACATCCCGCTGAAAGGCAAGGTTGTTACAACAAAAAACGAAGGTCTTCCGGGTGTAACGGTACTGGTTACCGATGCCGGTGGGAGCAAGCAAGGAGCTACAACGAATGAAAATGGAGAATTCTCGTTCACAGCCCTTGAAGCAGGGAAAAAATACAATCTGGAATTCAGTTATATCGGTTTTGAAAAACAGACATTAAGTGATTTTGTGTTGTCTGAAACGAACAGTACGGTTAATGTAACACTGAAAGAATCAGCAGCAGATCTTAATGAAGTTGTTGTGGTAGGTTATGGAAGTACAGTGAAGAAAGATATCACAGGATCCGTAAAATCATTAAAAAGCGGAGAATTTAATACCGGGATTATCAATTCGCCAGAGCAGCTTTTCCAGGGAAAAGTAGCTGGTGTAAATGTAACTTCCGCAACGGGTGAACCGGGCGGAACCGTGAGTATTACTGTTCGTGGACCGGGTGGAGTTCGTACAGGTAGTACACCTCTTTTTGTAGTAGACGGTCTTGCACTGGACAACAGCAGCACGGGTGGAGCAACCAATCCATTAAGCTTTTTGAATCCTCAGGATATCGAATCAATTGATGTTTTAAAGGATGCGTCAGCTACGGCAATTTATGGTGCGAGAGGTGCTAATGGTGTAATTCTTATTACCACCAAAAAAGGGAAATCAGGCGTTGCAACGGTAAACTATTCAGGAAGTTTCGGTATTTCCACAATGGCCAGACCGTTGGACGTTTTTTCTGCGGATCAGTTTCGCACGGAGGTGACCAAATTGAACGGTACATTAATCGACGGAAAAGCCGATACAGATTGGCAGAAAGAAATTTCCCGCACTGCGTATACCCAAAATCATAATGTTTCTTTGGGTGGAGGGACCGATAAGCTTACTTATTATGCATCCATGGGTATGCAGAAGCAGGACGGGATTCTAAAAAACAGTAATCTTAACAGATACACAGGAAGAATTAATTTGAATCAAAAACTGCTTAATGATAAGGTCAGCGTTGATATCAATTTGAATGCTACCAATACAAAAAATACAAGGCCTCCTGAGGGAATCGTTGGAAGTGCAATTGCTGCAAATCCTACTTATCCGGCTTATGACGCAAAGGGAGCACCTTTCCAATATGCAGATGGTACGAACCCGCTGATTACGTTGGCACTTGAAAAGGATCTGACTACGACAAATCGTCTAATCGGTAATATTTCTCCGTCGGTAACGATCATCAAAGGTCTGGTTTACAAACTAAACTTTGGTATCGACAATTCTACTTCTACGCGGGATTTACAGTCTCTGGCAAGTACTGTACCTTTAAACCTTGGAAGGTTAGAGACAAGAGATGTCCGTAACAGTAACAAGCTGATCGAAAACTACATCACCTACACACTTGATAAAAAGGATCATAATTTCTCCGCGTTAGTTGGTCACTCGTATCAAAAAATCTCTTTAACAGGAAGAATTTATAGCATCAATAAATTTCCTGTTGGCGGAGTTGAACCGATTTATAATCCGGGTGTGGGCCAGGATCTTACTTTGGCAGTGAACAGGCCAACGGGTACTGCAACTTTGAATGAGCTGCAATCTTTCTTTTCGAGAGTGAATTATGCCTTCAAAGATAAATACCTGGTAACGGCTACGGTACGTGCGGATGGTTCTTCCAAATTTGGAGCAAACAACAAATATGGTGTGTTCCCATCGTTCTCTTTGGGATGGAGACTTTCTGAGGAGAAATTCCTTAAATCATCGGCTTTTACGGATTTGAAACTTCGTGCAGGTTGGGGACAAACAGGTAACCAGGAAATTCCTTCTAAAATTACTCAGGCCTTGTTTACTTCAACAATTACGGACAAAACAAGTTATCCATTATTTAATACAGGAGCTTATCCTGGCGGAACTACTTATGCGCGTCTTGCTAACCCTAATATTCAGTGGGAAACTTCTTCTCAAACGGATTTAGGTATTGACTTTGCTCTTTTCAAAGGCGCATTGAGTGGATCGATTGATTATTTCAGCAAAACATCCGGTAAAATTCTTTTGGAAGTAATTCCGTCGGATCCGGTTCAGCCAGCAGGTACTTTCTGGACGAATGTTGAAAATATGAAAATCGTTAACCAGGGAACTGAAATTGATCTTGCTTACAGAAAAACACTTGGAAACGGTATCAGATTTGGATTGAGCGGTAACATCACGTTTATCAAAAATAAAGTAAAGAACTCACCTTATTCTGTAATTCCATCGGGTGCGGCACAAGGTTCAGGACTTACTTCGGCTACGATCAACGGATATATCAGCGGACAGCCAATCGGTACTTTCTTTTTGAAAGAATTCACAGGGTTTGATGATAAAGGAATCAGTACTTTTAAAGACGTGGATGGTGATGGAATTATTACGGACAAAGACCGTGTAGCGGCTGGATCTGCGCTTCCTACCAAAATGTATAATTTCAGTGGAAACATCGGTTTCAAAGGATTTGACCTGGTTGCTAACTTCAATGGAGTATCAGGTAACAAACTTTACGATAACACAGCCAACTCCAATTTTTACAAATTGAGATTATCCAAAGGCTTAAATGTAACGCCGGAAGCTATTGCTTATCCGAACGAATCAACGAATAATTCGGCTCCGGTTTCTACCCGTTATCTTAAAAATGGCTCATTCCTGAGATTAAACAACCTTGCATTAGGTTATAATTTCAATACCACGGCATTGGGAATCAACAACTGGGTTCATTCGATCCGTTTATCCGTAACGGGACAAAATCTGTTTGTTGCCACAAAATACAATGGTTATGATCCAGAGGTGAACAACGACCGGTCGATTAATGGAATTACTTCCTATGGTATCGATTACCTGAGCTATCCAAAAGCTAGAACGGTGATTGTTGGTTTAAATATTGGCTTCTAATCTTACGACAATGAATAAGAAATTACCTATCATACTTACAGTTGCAGGGATGTTTTTGATAACAGCCTGTACAGATTTAAAGGAACAAGTGCTGGATGAAACGTTAGGGTCTAACCTTACAGATGAACAAACGGCTAATGGGCTGATTGCGCCGGTATATGCGCTTCTGCCTGAACTTCATAAGCATACCAACTATTTTGCTTTACAGGAAATTTCAACTGATGAGGCAATCTTGCCTTACCGCGGTGGTACTGACTGGGGTGATAACGGAATTTACCTGGCAATGCACGCGCACACGTCGGTAAGTACGGATCCGAATATTAAAGCAACCTGGGATAATATCGTTCAAAGTATTTCAAGATCCATCACTGCGATCACCACGTTGTCTACGGCGAAAGATGCAACTTCTGCGCTTTATTTGGCCGAAGCAAGAGGAATGAGAGCGTATTATTCGATGATGATGCTGGATTTGTTCGGTATTGTTTTCGTGAAAGAAGATCCGGGAACTGTATCGAAAATCATTCGTGGTGCAGAGGCCGTTTCTTATATCGAAAGTGAATTACTTGCTGTTGAGCCCTTAGTTCAAAATAAAGCTACGGTTGGACCAGGAAGATTGACAAAAGCTGCGGTTTGGGGACTTCTTGCAAGGCTTTATCTGAATGCTGCTGTTTACCGTGATATTTATGCTCCGCAATTTACTTTTGCAAGTACGGATATGGACAAGGTTATTGACTATACCACACGTATTATCAGCTCAGGTGAATCCAAATTATCAGCAGATTATTTCTCGATTTTTGGAAATACAAACCATGATAACACGGAATTGATTTTTGCAGTGGATCAGCGTCCTGACCTGAACGGACATAATCGTATGGCTTATTTCTCTCTTTCGGGTGATCAGTTTCCAATAGCAGCTTTTCCGGCAGCGAACGGTACGGATGGACCTGCTATTACTTCTGATTTTTACCAAAGTTGGGTGCAGGCTTATGGTGCAGTTGATCCAAAACGTGATCCTCGTTTCTACAAGGAGAACATGTCGGTTTACACCAATCCGGGAGATACTTGTCTGGTAGATGCTGATTATAAAATAAATCGTGGGATTTTACGTGGACAACAATATGGTGCAATCCGTGTAAATGGTGCATTTTTAAGATGTCCGGATGGAAAATTGAAGGTTGGTAAATTGACAAACCTAAGCCGTAACCGTAACGATTTGCCTGTAATTTTTACGGAAAAAATTGACTTTACAACGGCAGGAAGTGGATATAGTTCAGGATATAGAGTTGAAAAATACGAATTCAGCCGTGTTTCTGATTCGGGTAGAAATAAAGGAGAAGCTGATATTTCAATTCTTCGTCTGGCTGATGTGTATCTGATGCGTGCCGAAGCAAAATTGCGTAAAAGTGCAGGTGATGCAACGGCTCTTGATGATGTTAATACGGTAAGGGCGTCAAGAACAGCTACAACACCTCCTCCGGCTTTGACTTCGATGAACCTGGATTTGCTATTCCGCGAAAGAGGTTTTGAATTGTATTGGGAAATGGTTCGCCGTACGGATATGATCCGTTTTGGTAAATATGAAGGAACATGGACTGAAAAAACAAGTACTGACGTTCACAAACGTATTTTCCCAATTCCTCAAACTGCCATTGACGGTGCATCAAACTTACCGGGTTATATGCAGCAGAATATAGGTTATTGATCTGATAATCTGATTTGTAATAATTTCAAAAAAAAGGCTTTCGGGATTTCCGGAAGCCTTTTTTTGAAGATAAATTTGTCCAATCAAATAATTTTCAATTCTAGTTTTTAGTCCATATTTCCCTTAAACCCTTACTCGTACCCAGAAATGGATCATTATCAGGAAAAAGTACTTTTGAAATATTAATTTCAGCCTGTTTTCTTTCTTCTGGTTTTCCTCTTAAAATGTCGTAATTCATACCATTTGGATAAGCGCCAATTACTTTAAAATCGGTTGAAGATTCCAGGTTTTTATGACCGACGCCTGCGGGAATTACGATTATATCTCCTGCGCTGACTTTTAATTTCTGACCCTTTTCTCCGCCTAAAAGAAGTGTGGCAGAACCATCATAAATCCCCAAAACTTCATGAGAAATGCTGTGGTAATGATGATAGGAAAAAACTCCGTTCCGCCAGGAATTTTACCAATTATTACTTTCAAAAAGTTTTTCTAGCCAGGCGCCAGCATTAGTTCCTCGCTCGATGACAGCGTTTTTGTAAATAATCAAGGGGTATTTACTATTTGGAATTAATCCGTCGTCTTTAAAAAAGTAGGTTTCAGTTTTTTTTTCCATGATTTTAAAAGCATTATTTTCTCAACGGCCCGTCACTTACTTTTTTCCCATCCTTCCAGACCGATTCTATTTTTCTGGTATTCTTGATATTCTTTTCAGGACTTTCGGTTAAAACAATAAAATCTGCTTTTTTGCCTTTTTGGATTGTTCCATATAGATTATCAATTCTAAGAATTTTCGCAGAATTCAGCGTGGCTGCTGTAATGGTTTGCATAGGCGTCAGGCCAGCCTGAACCATTAATTCCATTTCCAGATGCTCCGAAAAACCTTGTGCGCGAATAGGGAAAGCACCAGAATCTGTCCCCAAGGCTACCAAAATTCCTGCGTCATGAATCTTTTTTAGATTTTTCAATGCGATATTGAATCCTGCAATATTTCGCTGATAATCAGGTGAAGTTTTAACCTGATCCTGATATTTTTGGCTGACAATCATGTCATAAACGCCAGGTTCCAGAGAAGCTTTGAAAAATTTATTTTCAACCCATTCAGGCTTTCTGGCGTAGATATAAGCATATTCATCCAGGGAAAGCGTTGGAATATATGTGACTCCCTTAGCTTTCATCGATTTAAGTAAATCCGCATCAATTTCCTTATCCCGAATGCTGTGTGCCATAATATCCAAACCGGATTCAGTCAAATCACGGGCATCTTCAACGTTGTACAAATGGCTTGCAACCCGAAGCCCTTTTTTATGCGCTTCACGAATAATTGCTTTATAAACCTCCGGTTTCATTTTATCGGCTTTTCCGCCGTGATCATCCACCCAAATTTTAACAACCGTCGGTTTAACTTTGGAAAGTTGTTCAATTTGCGCTGGAACCTGGTCTGCCGAATCTGGTCTCCATAACAAGTTCATCCAGGAACCTGGCGCTTTATCCGGCGTATTAAAACCGTAACCCGCAGAATACAATCGGGCTCCGGGCAATAAACCAGCTTTTGTAGAATCGATCAATCCTTCAAAAATTAAAGGCCGGTCGGTGCCCATGGTCAGGATTGTGCCTACACCGTAATCCTGGTATCTTTTTAATTGTCTCAGAATATTTTCCCGGGTATAGTTTTCAGCGGTTGTGGAATTTCCTTTTAGGGTACCAATATGGGTGTGAGCGCTGATGATGGCGGGCATAATTGTCTTTCCCTTTAAGTCAATTTGAGTTGCGGCAGGATCTTTTAATTCGGATTGAATTGCTGCTATGGTCCCGTCCTTGATCAGGATATTAACATTAGGTTTGGAAGCCGATCCAGTTCCATCAATCAGATTTACATTTTTCAACAAAATTAAATTGTGCGGCTGCGCATTGGATTTTGTCGAAAACAGGACCAAAACCCAAAACAGCGCATATTGAAAATATAGTTTCATAACATTTTAGTTTTCATTTTCTGCATTATAATTATACCAGAACTGAGAAATGGTATGGGATCTTAATATGTTCAAATAAAAATAAAAACCCTGAATTGGCAAGTTAAAGCCAATTCAGGGTTTTTATTTAAATAAGATATTTTCTTATTCCTGATTCTTAAAAAATGCAATTGAATTCTCTTTGTCAATCTTGATTTGTGCAATCAAAGCATCCAACCCATTAAATTTTTGTTCCGGACGGAGATAGTGGAGTAATTCAACGGTTAAATCTTCGCCGTAAATTTCTTTGTCAAAATCAAAAATATTGGCCTCAATAGTACGGAAAGTTCCATCAACAGTTGGACGAACGCCAATATTAAGCATTCCCTGATATGCTTCCCCGTTGTGGTACGCTTTGATAACGTAAACCCCGTTTGCAGGAATAAGTTTGTAAGATTCGTGAAGCTGAATATTGGCGGTTGGAAATCCAATTGTTCGTCCCAATTGCTTTCCTTTTACAACCAGGCCAGTAATCGAGTAGGGGCGACCTAACAGATATTTCGCTTCGTCCACATTCCCGGACAAAAGCGAATGACGGATTCTCGAAGAACTAATCGCCAGATCTTCAATATCCTGACGAGGAATTTCTTCAACCTCGAAACCATAAGCAGATGCATTCTTTTGAAGAAATTCAAAACTCCCTTCCCGGTTTCTCCCAAATCGGTGGTCATATCCGATCACCAGCTTTTTCGTCCCAATTTTGTCAACCAAAATCTGGCGAATGAAATCATCGGATGACAATTCAGAAAAAGCTCTGGTAAATGGAATGATCGCCAAATGCTGGATACCCATTTGGGAAAACAATTCTATTTTTTCATCAATAGTAGAAAGCAACTGCAAATCCTGACTATCTTCTGAAACCACCATTCTAGGATGTGGCCAGAAAGTGAGTACGGTAGATTCGCCATCGCATTGATTACTGATTTCTTTAAGCCGGGAAAGTATTTTTTTATGGCCAACATGCAAGCCATCAAAAGTGCCACTGGTTACGACGGCGCATTCCAATCTGTGAAAGGAATCAAGGCTGTGGTATATGTTCATTCTTCAACGGATAGCTTCAATTCAACACGCTTCTGGTAGATGAAATCGGTCAGGTTTTTGGCATCTTTTAGTTCAAAAGCACCGATTCTGGTACGACATAAAACGCTCAGATATGCCCCGCTTCCTGCAACAACACCGAAATCTCTGACAATACTACGAATGTATGTACCTTTTGAACAAATGATCCGAAAATCGATGGCCGGGAAATTAGTACTGTCAATTTCAAAAAGTGAAATCTCTACACTGCGTTTTTTTATTTCAGCAGTTTCACCGCGACGGGCTTTTTTGTAAAGTCTTTCACCGTCTACTTTAACAGCAGAATAAATAGGGGGGATTTGCTCAATTTGACCAAGAAAAGTTTTTCTCGCCGATTCAAGTATTTCCGGTGTGATATGTTCCGTAGGAAATTCTGCGTCAAATTCCGTTTCCAGATCAACCGAAGGCGTTGTTTTACCTAATACAAAAGTGCCGGTATATTCCTTTTCCTGTGCCTGATAGGTGTCAATGATCTTTGTTTTCTTTCCTGTACATAAAATGAGCAAGCCGGTCGCCAGAGGATCCAGCGTGCCGGCATGACCGATTTTATTATATTTACAAGCTCTCTTTATCTTGTTGACAACATCAAAAGATGTCCATTTTAGTGGTTTGTCAATCAATAGAACTTCTCCTTCGTCTTGTATGGTCGTCTCGTTACTCAAACTGTGCTTATGTTATCTAAAAATATCTCCTCGTTCTTTGTCAAAAAACACTAAACGATGTCTAGTTTATAACCCGACGCCAAAAGTGCCAACAGAATAATTCCTAAAATGATACGGTAGTAGCCAAAAACTTTGAAACCGTATTTTGTAAGGAAATTAATAAAGAATTTGATTGCCAGCATCGCAACAACAAACGCGACCACATTACCAATCAATAAAGTTTGAATATCAGATGCCTGAATGGTATCGTATGTTTTCAAAAGTTTGTAACCACCGGCCGCAGCCATGGTTGGAACTGCAAGAAAAAATGAAAATTCAGCAGCTTGTTTCCTTGAAAGACCTTGAAGCATCCCTCCGATGATCGTAGAAGCAGATCTTGAAACACCTGGAATCATTGCGATACACTGGAAAAAACCAATTTTTAGGGCATCAAAATAAGATATTTCTCTTTCTTTGGTTTCGTCGTTTGCAATGCGATCAATAAATATTAAAATGATTCCACCGACTAAAAGTGAAATTGCAACTACAACAACATTTTCAAGCATTGAATCGATAAAATCGTTCAATAAAAATCCTAAAACAGCAGCCGGAAGAAATGCTACAAACAACTTGAAATAAAAATCAGTGGATTGAAAAAAACGTTTCCAGTATAAAACGACAACGGAAAGAATAGCGCCAAACTGAATGTTAACCGTAAACATTTTAGTGAAATCCAGATGGCTGATCCCCATAACAGAGGATGCAATGATCATATGGCCAGTGGATGAAACGGGTAGGAATTCTGTAATTCCTTCAACAATTGCTAAAATAATAGCCTGCCAAATGGTCATGAATTAGCTGGTTTACGTAAAATGGCCCAGAACTCAACAACGAAACCAATCACTACAATAATCGGTCCGACGGTTAATCCTAATGCACCAAAACCAAACTCTTCTTTGTCCATGCTCATGATCGCAAATCCTAAAAGAATCACGGCTAAACCGATCAGCATCATTTTATAATTTGACGCTCCGAAAGGAAGACTGTTTTTTGTGTTGCTCATAAATATTTTTTTAACGGGTAAGATTTTACAATTCAATTAATATAAATCATCCAAAGCCATACGTAAATAGCGTGCAAGCGACTGATATGTACTTGCTATACCAATCATAATACCCAAAGCAAGAACGACAGCAACAAGAATGACAAGCTTGTCATATTCCTGCAACATACCCAGGCCTTCAACATTTCGTACTGCAATTTGTTGTAAACCAATAAGTAACCCACCGGCAAGAACTCCTCCGATAGTACCTTGCATAGCACCACGCATAATATACGGACGCTGAATAAAACCATTGGTAGCACCAACGAGCTGCATACTTCTGATTAAAAAACGTTGGGAATAAATGGCTAGTTTGATGGTGTTATTAACCAGTAAAACAATGATAATCAGCATGATCAAAGCGAAACTTGCAAGGACAGCATAGATCTTTGTTACATTACGATTGATATTATCAGCGAGATCTTCCTGATAAACGACTTCGTAAACACCGCTCAACTTATCAATATCTTTTTTGATCGCCTGTAATTTTGACTCTTCAAAATAATCTTCGCCGATTTTTACACGGTAACTATCACGCAATGGATTTTCTCCTAAAAAAGCGGTGAAATCTTCTTTTGTGCCTTCAATAAATTCTTTTGCAGCCTCTTCCTTGGATACAAAAGTGATTGGATTTGTAGTTTCCGGAGTATTCAGCACATATGGCCGGCTTTTCAAAATAGTCAGTAAGGAATCCTGACCAGCTTTTGTGACAGCCTTATCAATGAAAACTCTTACCTCAATATTTTGACGAATGATCGAAACCAGTTTCTTGGATTGTAATACCAGAAGCCCGCAAAAGCCGATCAGAAATAATGCAGCCGTCAGACTCATTACGATCATTGCGTTGGGGTAACTACCAATCTTCTTCTTTTTTTTAGGCATAAAAAGGAATATTACGCGAATCAGGTTTGTAAAAACTTACTTGCGAAGTATTAGTGGCAAAAATAAGGATTAATATCACATGAGAACCCGGTACGGCCGGGTCTTAACTATTTTTAACTATTTCGTAAGAAACAGATTAATTTCTCTTGCTCATTTCGTCGCGGATTTTCGCAGCTTTTTCGTAATCTTCTTTCGAAAGTGCGTCATCGAGCATACGCTGAAGTTCGTCAAAAGAAAGATCTCTTAACTGATCCATCAGACTTCCACGCGATTGCAAAGTTTCCTTCACAGCTTCCTCGTCACCATCTTCTTCATCTTCGGTTAAAGAGCTTGAAATAATGCCTGCTTCGGATAATATCGCTTCGTAAGTATATATAGGAATATCAAAACGCAACCCGATGGCGATAGCATCAGATGGACGTGCATCAATTTCTACTTCACGTAAACTGTCTTTACAAACAATTTTAGCATAAAAAATACCTTCTTTCAAATCGGAAATTACGATTTCTTTCAAGGTGTAATTCATTCCTTCGGCAAAGGATTTGAAAAGATCGTGGGTCATTGGCCGGTTTGGAACAATGTTCTCAATCTGGACCGCGATGGCCTGCGCTTCGAACACGCCAATGATAATAGGAAGACGGCGGTTTCCTAATTCTTCGCCCAATACAAGAGCGAAGGAACCTGCCTGAGACTGGCTTGGGGAAAGCCCCAATATTTCTAACTTAATTTTTTTCACGTTTGGACTTTAATGGGCTAACGCAACGGTTTTCTAAACAGTTCGGATGATTTTGCGCAATGGGTACTAAGATTCTTGGTGAATAGCTTCCGCTCTGTTCAAATGCATTTTTAATCATATTTAGATAGATACCGACTTGTCAGCCAACGATCTAAGAAAATAAAAATACAGTTAATTTTACATTTTTCAAGTTATGGAAACGTATTCGTTTGCAAAAATAAATAACCCGACCTGCATAAAAAAATGCAAGCCGGGTTATCTCTGAAAACAATTGGTTATTTCAAGTCCTCAACGGCCTTTGTAAGCTTTGGTAAAATGTCAAAAACGTCACCAACAATACCATAATCTGCCGCTTTGAAAAAGGGAGCTTCCGGGTCTTTATTAATCACAACGATATATTTTGATCCGTTAACCCCGGCAAGATGCTGGATCGCTCCTGAAATTCCACAGGCGATGTATAGATTAGGCGCAACCTTAATTCCGGTTTGTCCAATATGTTCATGATGCGGCCGCCAATCAAGATCCGAAACGGGTTTGGAGCAACCTGTCGCTGCACCCAGCGCTTTTGCCAGATCCAGAAGAGGCTGCCAGTTTTCCGGACTTTTCATGCCGCGACCACCGGAAACAATAATATCTGCTTCGGCTAGTGATAATTCAGAACTTGCTTTTTCAATCGTGCCAACACTCGCCTGAAAATCCTGATCACGCAGAATCGGAGAGAAAGTTTCAACAGTTGCTTTTTCTGATGATTCAGTCGCTTCGATAGCATTTTTCTTCACGACCAGAATTTTAATGTCTGATTTTATTTCAACATTTGAAAATGCTTTTCCTGTGAAAATACTTCTTTTAACGGTAAAATTTCTATTGATAACAGGCAAATCTGTAACACCGGAAATAATTCCTGCTTTCAGTTTAGCAGATGCTCTCGCCGCAACGGCATCGCCAAGACCGGATTTTGCTAGGATAATAATTTTGCTGTTTTCCTGTTTTACAGCCTGTGCAAGCACATCTGCATAAGCAAGACTATTTTCATGCGTTAATTTTTCATCCGAAACATGAAGAACTTTGGATGCGCCAAAACCACCTACTTGTTCAAGTGAAGCTGAATCGGCTTTTCCAAGTGCCAAAACAGTGGCGGTAGTTCCTGTCATTTTCGCGACTTCTGCGCCGTATGCAACAGCTTCCAGTGATGTTTTTTTCACAGAGCCGTTGTCTAATTCTACAAATATGAGTACTGACATTTTTTGATCAATTTTAACATTTGAAAAGCCAAATTGTGCTTTAACAAATAAGATTAAATAACTTTCGCCTCTGTTTTTAAGAGTTTTATAAGCGTTTCGGCCTGATCTGCCGGAATCATTTTACAAGCACCTTTGGGAGCTGGAAGTGAATAGTTTTCCGGAACTGTAAATTCTTCCATATTAATAGGTTCAACGACTACCAAAGGTTTAGTACGGGCTGTCATAATTCCACGCATGTTTGGGATTTTCCATTCAGAAATGGGTTCCTGACAACCTAATACCAATGGCAAAGTTGCTGAAAGTGTTTCTTTTCCTCCATCAATTTCTCTTGCCAAAGTTGCGGTCGTTCCTTCAATTTCAAGTTTCATAACCGGAGAATAAGAAGGGATACCCAGCATTTCTCCAACAAGTCCGTGGACTACACCGCTATTAAAATCAATGGATTCCCGGCCCATTAATATAAGATCGTAATTATTTTGTCCGGCCACATGCGCAATCTGGCTTGCTGTGAAATAAGAATCAAGTGGTTCGGCATTGATACGAATCGCGTCGTCAGCGCCAATAGCAAGTGCTTTTCTGATCTGTGGATCCGCATCCGCACCACCAACATGAAGCACGGTCACTGAACCACCCAGCTTTTCTTTCAGTTCTACTGCGCGGGCCAGTGCGTAATCATCGTAAGGCCCGATTATAAATTGTACACCGGCTTTGTTAAGTTTGGTGTTATTATCGGTGAAAGTTATTTTGGCCGTCGTATCCGGCACATTGGTAATACATACGAGTATTTTCATGATTAAAATGGAAGTGACTGGTTAAAAAGCTGTTGATATAATTATCGCCAAACGTAACCTGGATAATTTGAAAAGCCGTTTACCGTCGTTATTTATAATTTTTTAAAAGTAAATTTATAATGGCGAATATACAGAAAATCTTAAATAGTATGCAAGCATAACAATATTAAAATGGAAAACTCATTGCTTCAAAATCTGATTACTTTTTACGAGGAAGATCCCAACGATCCGTTCAACATATATGCATTAGCTTTGGAATATTTAAAGTCTGATTCGGGACAGGCAGAGAAATATTTTGATATACTTTTGACAGAGCATCCCGATTATTTAGCGACCTATTATCCGGCGGGGGCGTTCTTTGCAGAACTTGAAAAAGTAGAAAAAGCAGAATTAATATATCAGAAAGGAATTGATCTGGCGCTACTTAAGAACAATTCAAAAACGCACCAGGAGCTTCTAAGAGCCTATCGGTCGTTCCTGGATGAGCTGGATGATTAGCATCCGGATTGATAAATTAATTTTGTAGTTTGGCGAAAAAATAGTAGTTTTCCTAATTGGTAAGAAATGTGGCTTGTTTGGCGACTTTTATAGGTTACAACGCTTTCACTCTGCTCAGTTTTAGTTTTTAATATTTTACGTTGAGTTTCCCCGTCGGTCGGGGGAAGAAATCATTCATTGTTATTTATGGAAAAGGAATCATTTATTCCCATTGTTGTAAAATGGGCTCAAGCTCATGGATTTAAGGAAATTCAAGCCAATATGGAAGGCTTTGAAACACCTAAATCGTATGAAAGAGCTGCTGATAATGAGAAATTCACGCCGGATGTTACAGGTGTGAATATGTTCAACAGACATTATCTAGAGGTGTCCATGAAAACAGATCAGCTTCGCGGAAGTGTTTCCAAATGGAAACTTTTGAGCGAACTGGCAGGAATGAAAGGTGCTAAGTTGTATCTAATGGCACCGCGTGGTCACGTCCGTTTTACACGTGAAATAATTACTCAATATAATATTCCGGCAGAAGTTATTAAAATTGACTAATTGCTGTTAGCCAGAATAAGAAATCAAAAACCGGGTTGAATATTTAAATTCAACCCGGTTTTTTGTGTTATACTGACTTTTTCAGACTTCTGGATATTTCCATTCCCCGCGGTAATCTCTCCGCAATAATTTATTTGCCTCGGCGTCTCCCGGAATTATTTCTTTTTCTCCATCCCAAATAATACTTCTTCCTAATTTATAAGATAGCATGCCTAATAAGGCTAGATTTGTCGATCGCTGACCTACTTCTATTTCACAAATTGGTGGTGTATTTGTTTTAATAGAGCTTAGGAAATTAGCCCACAATTGCTGAATATTCTGATCATCCGGTTTGTTCAGTTGAGCATCCTGGTGAATGATCGGTTTGTTAGGATTGGATGGATAAAATGTCCAGCCATCCAGCCAGCCCATGTGAAATGTTCCTTCGGTTCCATAAAAGTAAACACCTACGGCTTGCTGCGAATGCGTTTTCTCTGCGTTGTTCGCTCCAAAATTCCGGTGTTCCCATTCCAGTGTGAAACCATCAAAATCATATACGGCGACCTGATGATCCGGAGCATCGGTATTGTCCTGTCGAATGGCCCGGCCACCCGTTGAATATACCTTTTTTGGATATTTCTGTTCCGACCACCACATGACCTGATCCAGCCAGTGAATTCCCCAGTCGCCCAATGTTCCGTTGGCGAAATTGAGATAGTTACGGAATCCTTTCGGATGGATCGTTTTGTTGTATGGCACCATTTGAGCAGGCCCACAATACATGTCCCAATCCAGTCCTTTTGGAACTTCTTCATCCGGTGTTTTTTGTCCGGGTCCTCCGCCATAATGGACAAAAGCTCTTGCCATACCAATTTTCCCTGCTTTACCGGATTTAAGAAATTCCATTCCGGAAATATTATGAGGAGAAACGCGTCTATGCGTTCCAACCTGAACAATCCGGCCGTGTTTTCTTGTCGCATTTACCATCGCCCTGCCTTCTTGAATGGTATGGCAAATGGGTTTTTCAACATAAACATGCGCCCCGGATTCTACTGCGGCAATACAGCATAACGCATGCCAATGGTCAGGCGTAGCGACTATCACGATTTCCGGTTTCTCTTTCAAAAGCATTTCGCGGTAATCTTTATAAAGCTTAGGCTTGTCGGGAGTCAGTTTTGTGACTTCTGAATTCGTAATTTTCAACTGGTTTTCATCCACATCACAAAGCGCAACTACTTTGGATTCTCCGGCTTGTATGGCACAGCGGAGAATATTGGTGCCCCACCAACCCGAACCAATCAGGGCAGTTTTAAATTGTGTTGTTCTTTTTAACGATGTCAAAAGTGGAAGCGAGGAAAATGCTGCTCCCGCAAGTACCGATTGTTCAATGAATTTCCTGCGATCCATCTATTTAATGATTGAATTTTTGAATGAGAGAATGATTGAATGGCGTCTTATTGGCTATTTTCCTTTAAGTTTTGTGATTAGCCAGTTGTTCATTACGTCGCGCTCTTCTGGATAAGTCCAGTGACCGGTTTCCAGATATAGCTTCAATTCTTTTGGTGCGGTTGTGACATTGTAAGCAGAATACATAGAAGTTGGTGGACAGGTTTCATCGTTATAGCCCCACATATAATAACCCGGAACCTTCACACGTCTTGCAAAATTAACCACGTCATAGTAGCCGACTGTCGCCAGTTTTTCTTTGGTATTATTTACTTTAACACTTGTTTTGTCAAAATAATGAGGCCATCCGCCAGCTCTTCCGCTAAGATATCCTGTTACATCGCTCAAAGCAGGATAAAATGCGCCCAGCCATTTTACACGAGAATCTAAACCAGCAGTAATAATCGACAATGCGCCCCCCTGACTTCCACCCGTTACGGCCAGATTTGTTCCGTCATATTGTGGTAAACTTGTCAGGAAATCATTGGCACGAACGCAGCCCATGTAAACGCGTTTATAATAAAAACGGTCTTTATCATCCAGATTATAATTTGGATATCCATTTAAAGCACCCAGGCCCAGATCGGTATAAACACTCGGATCCATAATTACCGAAATGCCATGAATCCCGATTTCAAATGTGATGATATCCTTTTCTGCCATAACCGGATCTCCATAATAAGCACGAACACCCGCACCTGGTACTTTCAATAAAGCCGGATATTTTCCTTCCTTTTTTGGAACACTCAAAATTCCGTAAAGACGAGTGCCAACCTTAAAATTCTGTAAATTAACGTGATAAACATTTACCTTTTCCGTGCAGCGTTCCGGAAGTAAAGTCATTTTGGCATCCATCGGAATTGTTGCCAGCTCCTTTTTTGCGGTTTCCCAAAAAGTATCAAAATCAGCTGGATTGGTTACGGTCGGTTGAATTTTTTCCGGTTCAAAACCAGCCGTTGCGAGTCCACGGTATTCGCCTTCGCCATTGGCTGTCCAGGCAACACATCTTAAAAATCCAGGTGTTTTTAAAGTTCCGGCGTCAACAGTAATGGTTCCGTTGGCAGCTGTTTTAGTATCTTTGATAGTCGGCTCCATTTTTTCAAGTCCGATTTCATACCGGATAGAAGCATTTTTTACTGGATTTCCATTTTTTAAAACCGTAATTGTAAATTTTACTTTATCACCTGTTTTGTAAGTCCAGTCTTCACGATCGGGTGCGACGATTATTTTTGTCGCGCGCTCGATAGGTTGGGGAAAAGCCGGTGTAAAGGCCAGGCACAGGAATAGAAAAAAATAATAAAACCGGAGTTTCTGGGATTCAGGATTAATGATGTTTCGCATGGATATAGATTATAAATTCTTTGTATTGGTATAGAAAGGGGGAGAGAGGCTATTTCTTTGATTTCAATCCGGATTTTTTTTGCAATATTTAAATCAGTATAGTGAAATCAGGGTGTGAACATCAATTAGTAGTAGTTTGATACGTATAAATAAGTTTATAAGCGAAACGGGTTTTTGTTCCCGTCGTGAGGCCGACAGGCTGGTAGAACAGGGTAGGGTTACATTAAACGGTAGGCCAGCAGTTTTAGGTGATAAGGCGACGGATGAAGATGAAGTTTTGGTGGATAGAAAACCATTGAAAGCTAAAAAGGCCGGCGTTTATATAGCTTTTAATAAACCCGTTGGAATAACCTGTACGACAGAGCGTCAGATCAAAGGTAATATCATTGATTTCATCAACCATAAGGAAAGGATTTTTCCCATTGGTCGGCTGGATAAGCCATCCGAAGGTTTAATTTTTCTTACCAGTGACGGTGATATTGTGAATAAAATTCTTCGTGCAGGAAATAATCATGAAAAGGAATATGTCGTCACGGTTGACAAACCGATAAAACCAGATTTTGTTCAAAAAATGGGTAATGGAATTCCGATTCTGGATACAATTACCAAAAAATGTTTTGTAAGGAAAGACAGTAATTACGTTTTCACCATTATTCTGACGCAAGGTTTAAACCGGCAAATTCGCCGAATGTGTGAATATTTGGGTTACAGCGTAACGAAGTTGAAACGGGTACGAATTATGAATGTAACATTAGAAAATTTACCGGAAGGGAAATGGAGGAATTTGACGATGGACGAGTTGAAATTTATCAATGAGGCGGTGGAAAGTTCTACCAAAACCGAAGAGGGATCTTATGTGGAGGGTTTAGATGAGGAATAATGATAGCGGAATGATTTGTAGCAAAATTATTTCGGTGCGCTGCAACTATGGAAACTGGCTTCGGTACCTTGTTTCTACAAATAATTCAGTGCTCCGCACCTTTTTTGGAGAAAATGATGAATGAATTATAGGAGACAAGGTGCAGCGCACCATAATATTTGTAGGGAAACGGGATCAATAATTTAAATTGGCGAAGGTGCAGCGCACCGCAATATTTGTAGGGAAACAGGATCAATAATTTAAATTGACTAAGGTGCAGCGCACCGCAATATTTGTAGGGAAACAGGATCAATAATTCAAATTGGCGAAGGTGCAGCGCACCGCAACATTTGTAGTGAAACGGGATCAATAATTTAAATTACCCAAGGTGCAGCGCACCGTAATATTTGTAGGGAAACAGGATCAATAATTTAAATTAGCGAAGGTGCGGCGCACCGCAATATTTGTAGAACAAACGCGATTTATATTCAAAATTATCCGAGGTGCAGCGCACCGCAATATTTTTAGGGAATCAGGATCAATAATTTAAATTGGCGAAGGTGCAGCCCACCGCAATATTTTTAGGGAAACAGGATCAATAATTTAAATTATCGAAGGTGCTGCGCACCGCAATATTTGTAGAACAAACGCGATTTATATTCAAAATTATCCGAGGTGCAGCACACCGTAATATTTGTAGGGAAACAGGATAAATAATTAAATTGACCAAGGTGCAGCGCACCGTAATATTTCTAGGGAAACAGGATCAATAATTTAAATTGGCGAAGGTGCGGCGCACCGCAATATTTGTAGGGAAACAGGATCAATAATTCAAATTGGTGAAGGTGCAGCGCACCGTAAAATTTTAGGGAAACAGGATGAATAATTTAAATTACCCAAGGTGCAGCGCACCATAATATTTGTAGGGAAACAGGATAAATAATTAAATTGGCCAAAGTGCAGCGCACCGCAATATTTGTAGAACAAACGCGATTTATATTCAAAATTATCCGAGGTGCGGCGCACCGCAATATTTGTAGAACAAACGCGATTTATATTCAAAATTATCCAAGGTGCAGCGCACCGCAATATTTGTAGGGAAACAGGATAAATAATTAAATTGGCCAAAGTGCAGCGCACCATAATATTTGTAGGGAAGCAGGATCAATAATTTAAATTGGCGAAGGTGCAGCGCACCGTAATATTTGTAGGGAAATAGGATCCAAAATCTAAATTGTCTAAGGTGCAGCGCACCGCAATATTTGTAGGGTAAACGTGATCAATAATTTTAATTATATAAGGTGTAGCGCACCATAAAATTTGTAGGGAAACGGGACGAATAATCTAAATTAGCTAAGGTGCAGCGCACCTTAATATTTTTCTAAAAACAAACGAATAATTTCTATTATCACAGATACTAATTCAACAATAAATGAAAAGAATAATACTCTCCTTACTGTTGATTTCATGCGTAGGAATTAATACATATTCACAAAAAATTGATACGGTTTATCTGGTAAAGCTTCTTGAAAGTCACCCGGACAAATTTTCACATATTTTAAACCATCCCCAAAAAAATCAGGTTCAGATTTTATATACTCAAATTGACCGGGACAAAAACAATGCTCCGCATTTTAGAACTTATAGTTACAATCTGGATGACCATCGTTATTTTTTTCCCGCGAGCACGGTTAAACTTCCAACCCTAATTTTTGCCTTGGAAAAGATAAACAAACTAAAAATACAGGATTTTAGTAAGACGAGTACAATGATTACGGGTGCTGATTTTGACAAACAAACAACCGTTGAAAAGGACTCAACGGCAGAAAATGGCTTGCCTTCGATCCAACAGTATATTAAGAAAATTCTATTGGTGAGTGACAATGACGCTTATAATCGACTCTATGAATTTGTTGGAAGGGCAGAAATAAATCAAAGACTAAAAGATTATGGTTTGACGACAAGCCGGATCTTAAATCGTTACGCTGTAAAAGATACGGAACTGACTTCCCGCCATACAAATCCGGTTTCTTTTTATTCCAATGGCAAAATGGTTTACAGCCAACCGGGCAAATTTGATCCTGCAAATTATCCAATTGAGCTGAGTAATCTTGTTATGGGAAAAGCCTATCTGGATAGTTCTGATCGCTTGGTAAATAAGCCTTTTAACATGACCAATCGTAATGTTTTCAGTATGACCGATCAGCAAGAGGTGATGAAGAAATTAATTTTTCCGGAGGTTTTTCCCATTAAGGAGCAATTTCAACTAACACCAGACGATTATAATCTCGTATATACTTATATGAGCAAGTATCCGCCTGAAAGTAATTATCCTAAATATGATCCGAAGGAAAACTGGGCAACCGGTGCCAAATTTTTATTTTATGGCGCAGATTCCACAATAAAGCCCGATCCTGAGATCCGTATTTTCAACAAGTATGGCGATTCTTATGGCTTCATTATTGATAATTCCTATTTCGTCGATTTTAAAAATAAGGTAGAATTTTTACTAACCGCAATCGTGCAGTCGAATGATGATGAAATCTACAATGATGGGAAATACGAATACAAGGAAGTTTGTTATCCTTTTATGAAAAATCTGGGACAGGTTATCTATCAGACTGAATTAAAAAGAAAGAAAAAATACCTTCCCGATTTGACAAAGTATAAAATGAAATACTGACGGAGATCTAATTTTCTAGAAAATCCGCCGTCCGTTAAAAAAGGACTGAACAAAAAATAAAAACATACCCACCACCAGAGAAACGTCTGCCATATTGAAAATACCGGTTTGGACGAAGCCCAAATCAATGTGAAGGAAATCGGTCACGGATCCGTGAACTACCCGGTCGTAGATATTTCCAATGCCACCGCCAATGGCAAAACTAAGCGCAAGCATACTCATGAAGGATATGTTTTTTCTCAAAAACATATAGGCCACGCCAAATGCAAGGGCTAATAAAGGAATCCCGGAAAGTAGAATAAATTTGATCGTTTCAGGTAAGGCACTTCCCAGGCTTAGAAAAGCCCCGTCGTTTTCTACTTTTGTAAGTGTAAAATAACTACTGATCAGACTGATACTTTCATAGTAACCCACTTTTTTCCGTACAATGTTTTTTGAGATCTGATCGCATCCTATGTTGGCGATCAGGATCAATAAAATGGCACTATTTCTTATAATTCGATTCTTGTTCATTACTAAGCTAACACTTCTATTTTAAGTAAGTTTTAAGAAAAACTGAAATCTTTTTTCTGTTGGATTCTACATCAAACATTTCTCCATAATGCGGAGCATTGGAAACAATCGTTAATTCATTTGGCACCTTTACCCGCGATAAATAGGAACGTAGCAAAACAGATTGTGTATAGGGAACGGATTCATCTTTTTCTCCATGGAAAATGATAAATGGCGGATCATTGGCATCCACGTAAGTGGTGGGACTTGCCAAAGTTGCGATATCCGGCCTTTCTAAAATAGTAGCACCAAACAAGGAAGTTACCGCGTCAGTTGGATCGTTTATTTCAATTTTTGGAATGAGCGCCATGAAATTTGATGGTCCATAAAAATCAATAACAGCCTTAATTTTAAATGGAACTCCTTTTCCGTCAGGCGTAAATTGTTTGATTTTATTATTGTTTGAAAGCGCAAGCAACGATGCTAAATGTCCACCGGCGGAAAAGCCAATTACAGCGAATTTATTTTTATCAATTCCATACTTTCCGGCATTCTGGTAAAGCCATGAAATTGCCTGGTTACAATCCTGTATCTGAGCTGGAAAAATAGCGTCTGTGCTATACCGGTAGTCGATACTGGCAAAGGCGTAGCCTTCATCAATAAAAGATTTAACCGTATTTTTCATATACCCGATATCCGCAAACTTATCATTCAGCTTCCAGGCACCGCCATGAATCCAGATGACAAGCGGTATATTTCCTTTCGCATTGGCAGGAAGATAAATGTCCAGTTTATGCCTTTTCAGCGTATCATTTGCATAAGCCAGATTGTTATGCATGATCGTTCCCACCGGAAATATATTTTTTATTTTTTCCGGAATCTGAGCCTTTACAGCCGCAGTGCTGATTAAAACAAGCACAAATATTTTTACTGTTTTTGACATTTGAAAATGCATATCCGGTATTACTCAGGTTGGTTCTAAGATATTTTTGAAACTTTGTCTTCTACATAAATCTTATTATAATCACACCACTTTTTAATGACCAGATTTATAAAGCGAGACAAATATATCTCATTCAGGAAAACGTTGGACCAATTGTCAAAACGCTGGCATTGTATGCCCAGGAAGAAGAAATAAACTGATGTGCTTACAAATGGAATAATCCGTTTCTCCTCCTCACTAAGGCTTGTGACACTTTCATAACCTTTCAGAAAACTTTCCAGTTTCAGGTTAAACTGGTTTTCGTCTTTTTCCAGATTGTAAAGCTGCATGATATAATAGCCCAAATCCTGGCAAAGCATCCCATTTCCACAGAAATCGAAGTCAAAAATTGTGACTTCGTCTTCACCGAAAAAATGCATATTGTCAAACCATATATCTGTATGAACCGCTCCGGATCTTATTTTGTAACGGTCTGCATTTTGTAGTTCATTCCTCAGAATTTCTTTCAAGTCGGACATATAAACCATTTCTTCCTGTTCAGGATTTAGAAATAATTTAAAGTAATCAAAACAATTTTCAAGCAAAATTTCAGGCGTGTAAGTAACACGTTCAAGTTTGAAATTTTCTGTCAGTGAATGAATTTTTCCAATTGTTTCTCCAACTTTATAATGCATGTCAGCAGAATAATTCAAAGCTTTTGCGCCTCTGGCATGAGAAAACAAAACACCAAAACGAATTCCTTCGGGAGCATTTAGTTCTTTAATATAATGTCCCGCAGGATCTGCAATGGGATAGGAGACAGGTATGGCGTTGGCCTTTAAATGATTGATCAGTCGGATTTCTTCCAGAATTTCGGATTGTGTCCGCCAGTTTAAACTGTAAATTCTAAAAATATATTTTTCAGATTCTGTTGTTACCAGATAGGTGTGGCTGATTCCTGTTTTTAAAAGTTTACAATTTGTTTTTGATTCAAACTTATATTCCTTTTGAAGAAAATCAGCAAGATGTTCGGTTGATAATGTAGAGTTTGAAACAGGAAAAGGTAGCATGTCAATGATTTTTCAGTAATGTTTTAGCACGCAAAAGAACAGAAATTTTTGAATAATTTCCTGATTTGCCATTTATTAGCCTGGTTTATTCTTATAATCATCATTTCGTAAGCTGTTTAATGGGAGTGACTTCCACTTTTTTAAACTCTACTTCCGCACCTTCCGACTGCAAGGCAATGTGGCCTTTCTGTGCTGTTGCATTATATCCGTAATTAACAAAATCGCCATTCAGCCAAACTTTGATAGAATTTTTTACACATTCAATCGTCATGCTGTTCCATTCACCAAGCGGTTTTTCACTTCCATCCGTCAAGTTTGGAATTCTTCGTAATTTATCGCCGTTGACGCCCCAGTTTGCTTTTGGACCACGTCTTTTTTCCATATCAGGTGTGGTAATATCTTCTTGAATGCACCAAAAGTCTCCCGCATTTTCATGCATCATCTGCACTTCTATGGATTTAGGAAACATGTCATACAAAGCTCTCGGAGTAGAAACAAAAACCAAAGCACCACAATTGCCGGGTTTTCCTGCAAAGCGATATTGAAAAGTCAATCGAAAATTTTCGTAATCGGCATTGGTAATTAAATGTCCACCCGGTTTCCCCATACTTACGAGAAGACCATTTCTGATTATGAAAGGAGATTTTATTTTTGGGTCTTTGTCCATTTCCGGGACATCAATATGCCATCCGTTAAGATCTTTTCCGTTAAGCAAATTCTTTGCTTTTTGTGCATTTGAAATCAATGGGGCCGCAACAAAAATGCAAACGGACAGTAGAAAATGTTTTTTCATGATTGGTTTAAATAATAGGTCAGTCCCAACGGTTTTCTAGAATATCGCCTTTTAGAATTTTATTGATAGAAACTTTGGCGTCCAATAAAATGTATATGATGGTTCCGCGTTCCCTTGCATATTGATTTTCAATTTTGCCAGTCATCGCTACTTTCCGGAAAAGTGGTTGCTCCTTTTTTCTTTCTTTATCATCGTCATCTGCGTTTTGGACAAGAATAACATTTTTTATTTCTTCATCCAGCGGAATCCAGTCAATATAGTCAGCGTTCATCGTAACCGCTCGAATATTTTTAAACTTCGAATAGAAATTAATCGCTCCTGCCTGTCCGTAATTATCACAAAGTACAAGTGTATGTCTTTTATCCTCTATTTTTTCATAATCGGCATCTACTTTTTCCGCCAGCTCTTTCCAACCCTGCATATCTGCGTAATCCTGTGGCAGTTGATGATCTTTGCCATCCTCCCAGCGCAGAAGCCCCAGAGCTTTAAATTTTTCTGGATTGTTGGCAATATCTGCCGGACTTTTTACAGGAAACCCAATTTGTAATAGCGGTATGAATAAAAGCAAAATAATCAGCAAGGCAACATAGCGAATCCACAAAAGTCTGGCCGTCAAAATCCTTTCCAAATAGACCGATCCAAACGCGAGAAATATTGGATATAAGCCGATTGCGTAGTAACCTTTGGCTCTCAGATAGATAAATATGGAAAGCGTAAAAACAAATGACCAGAAGAAAACTAGATATTTCCGAAAGGGTTCATACTTGAAAAAGGATAGGAATGCCGCAAGAATAATGAATAACGAACCTATAAAAAACAGGAATTGCTCTTTTATAAAATCCAGCCGGTTTACATTGACAAGCTGCGTTTTTGTCAGCAATTTCATGTGATGAATTACCGGGTAATGATGTTGATATTGCCATATTATATTAGGCGAAACAACTAAAAGAGCCAGACCTGCCGAGAAATATAAATGTTTGTTTTTGAATATTTTCCTCTGATCACTCAGAGCGAGAGCCGGAAGCAGTCCGAGCACCAGAAACATGATGTTATACTTATTCAAAAATGCAAAACCAAGCGCAAGGCCCATTACATACAGCCATTTATTATCCTCAGAATTGATATATTTTAGCAACGAATAATAGAGCAATGTCCAGAAGAGAATATCGGCGGAATTGGGCTGATAGAGCATATTCATTCTCAGAATCACAGAAAAGGTCACAGCTGTTGCACCTAAAATAAGTGCGAATAAATTGCCTCCAAGATCTTCAATTGCCTTCCAAACAATGATTAATGTTAAAATTCCGAAAAGTGCCGGGAAGAATTTTACCCAGAATACAGAATTGCCAAATAGCAAAATCAAATAGGCTGTCCAGGATGTAAACGGCGGGACCGAAAGGTAACCCCAGGCCAGATGTTTACCCTGATCAATATGTATGAATTCATCTCTGTGAAGTTCGTATTCAGGAGAGATGACGAGATACTGAAGAACAAATTTTAAGGTAATAAAAAGGCAGAGGATAAAAGTTTTTTTTGCCAAGATTTTAATGATTTCAGGTGGGAGGAAAGTTAAAGGTTTTATTTCGAATCTAAAAAAGAATATTTCATTAAAAGCGCAATTTGGTCTCTGTCATTATGAGTAAACGTGATCGATTTATCAGGAATAAATTTGAATCCGGCTTTCTGATAACAGCGTATAGCCCTAAAATTATCGTGAAAAACATATAAATAGATTATCCTGGTATCAATTTTGGTGCGACATTCCTCGATCAGCATGTTTACAAATATAAGTCCCAGGCCTTTTCCACGACTTACGGATTCTCCTACCAATAATCTCCCTAAACGTGGCGAATTGATATCCCCGACAATAATTTCTCCAAAAGCAAAAGGATTGTCTAATTCATCACAGCCTATATAAAACTGACGCTCAGGAAATGTAACCTGATATTGATGGATTTGATTTTCATCAAGAGGGAAAGTCCAGGCTGTTCCCGCAAACTGAAACAGAAGTTCGGCACTGGTCATCCAGCTGTTTAGCAAATAAAAATCAGCGGGTAAATATTTTCTTAGGCGCATTAATTTAACGATACATTTAAAATTGTTCTTGAATTAATCAGATACTCTTAATATGGAGTTAATATCAATACCATATCTTTGGTAATGTGGAAAGTATTGCCTTAAAATAAAAGTTTATGCTACGGTTGCGGCCATACTTTTTGCACTGATTCAAATATTAAAAGTTTACCGGATTTATGTATTGGTACGAAGAGGAAGTTCAAAGAGTAGAAAATGAATTATTACGTGTAACCTACCAGCCGGAAACGATATTTTACGGAAGTTCATCGATAACATTGTGGGAGACTTTATATACGGATTTCGCAGATCTTAAACCTGTCAATCTCGGTTTTGGAGGGTCAACACTCGCCGCCTGCGTGTGGTTTTTTGACAGGATTATTGGCCCATTAAATTCCGCAAAAAGAATTATCCTTTATGCAGGCGACAATGATCTTGGGGATGGAAGGCATCCGGAAGAAGCTTTTCTTTCTTACCGGCAATTGATCGGGCAGATCCGAAACAAGTTTGGTAATATTCCTTGTTATTTTATTTCTATCAAACCAAGCATCCAGCGATGGGAAATCCTTGGGCAGATCATCGAGACCAACCGGCTTGTTAAAGAGGAAACCGAAACCGATACCTTTCAGCACTACATTGATATTTTTCCTTTGATGCTGGATGAAAATGGACTTCCGGATCCTTCACTTTTCGAAGAAGATGGTCTGCATCTGAGTATTAAAGGATACGACGTTTGGCAGGAAAAGATAAGGCAGCAGCTGGTTTAAAATAGAATACTCAACACTAAATTCGGGAAGATAATGGAAAGAGCTTACCACAAGTGGTTTAGCCCGATGTTAGGCAAGGAAATGGAGATGCTGGTTTTTGGGGGCAGAGGAGTTCCTGTTATTTTTTTTCCAACAAGAGGTGCACGTTTCTATGATTTTGAAAACTGGAAAGTTGTTGAAGCCTTGCGTCCAAAAATTGAAGCTGGCGAACTTCATATTTTCTGTGTTGATAGTATCGATAATGAAAGTTTTTACTCCGATGCATCCCCGGAAGAGAGGATTTTAAGGCATCTGGATTATGAAAATTATATTCTAAAAGAAGTAATACCTTTTATTAAAAAGATAAATCCGGAAAAGAAATTGATCTCGGCCGGTTGTAGTCTTGGTGGATACCATGCCGTAAATATTGCATTTCGTCATCCTTCGCTGTTTACAAAAGTCGTCGGTATGAGCGCTCGTTACGATCTAACGGTTTCTCTTCCGTTTTTTAAAGATCTTTTCGACGGCTATTTCAGTGATACCATTTATTATAATATGCCGACACGTTTTATCTCTATGTTGTCTGACAAAAGGATCTTGCGAAAACTTAGAAAGCTCGAAATAATTCTAGTGATAGGGCAGGAGGATTCTTTTTTGGAAAATAATACGGAGCTTAGTGCGGCTCTGAAAAATCTGAAAGTGGCTCATGATTTTTTTATCTGGGATGAAGAAGCGCACAGGCCACGTTATTGGCGGGAAATGGTTAAATTATACTTGTAATAAGCTTTAAGGTTGTTTCAATCTGGTTTTTTTCGATCTTCGGGTAATATTTAAATTTACTTACCCAATTGTATGAATCGATCACTTGGCTTCATTGCACTCCTTTTTACTTTTTATTCAGCCACTGCCCAAAAAATCAGTTACAATGTTACTTTCCCGAACATCGCTCACCATGAGGCCCAAATTGACGTTACCGTAACTGGTGCGACTCAAAATCAGTTGCTATTCAGGATGAGCCGCTCTTCTCCCGGAAGATATGCGACCCACGAATTTGGTAAAAATGTTTATGATGTTAAAGGTTTTGATCAGGCCGGAAAACCTGTCTCGGTTCTTCGTGTTGATGGTGATGTTTATCAGGTCAATACCTCCAATGGTTTTGCCAAAGTGCGGTATACTTTATTTGCCAATTATCCCGACGGAACCTACGCTGGTGTTGATCAAAACAGTATTCATCTGAATATGCCGGCAACTTTTATGTGGGTCAAAGAGCTTGAAAATGCTCCAATGGATGTTACGTTCAATATCCCCGAAGGGAAAAAATGGACGTTTGCAACACAGTTAAAACCCACAGAAAAAGTGAATGTTTTTACCGCACCGAATCTTCAGTATTTCATGGATTCACCTGTTAAAATCGGTTCTCTTGTCATCAAAAGCTGGACTTTGTCAAATCCTGACAAAAAACCTTACGAGTTCAGACTGGCTCTGGAAGTGGATTCAAACGATTCATTGACCACTATTTTTGCATCGAAAGTCAAAAAAATCACGCAGGAAGCTCAGGCGGTTTATGGCGAATTTCCATCTTTTGACTACGGGAAATATACTTTTCTGGCCAGTATCAATCCTTATGTAAAAGGAGATGGGATGGAGCATAGAAATAGTACGATGATTGCCTTGCCAACACAATTTGACGGATCTAATAATTTACTGGGTGTTTTTTCTCATGAATTTTTTCATGCATGGAACGTTGAAAGAATCCGTCCAAAAAGTCTTGAACCGTTCAATTACGAAAAAAGTAATATGAGCAGGGAATTATGGTTTGCAGAAGGTTTTACTCAGTATTATGGAGAACTCCTTTTGAAAAGAGGAGATTTTATTACAGTAGAAGATTTCGCAAACGGGGTATTAACAGGACTTGTTAATACCAAGGAAAATACGCCGGGCGCAAAACGTATATCTCCGTCAGAAGCGAGTTGTATGGCTGTTTTTGTTGATGCCGGTGTAGCTGTTGACAAAACAAATTATCCAAACACATACACTTCATACTATCCGTATGGTGCTTCTATTGCACTGGCGCTGGAACTGGAATTGCTAAATCGGAAATTGACGCTGGATGACTATATGAAGGCAGTTTGGCTTAAACTTGGTAAACCTGAAATACCGTATCTCATTTCTGATTTGCAGGCCGTTTTGGAATCTGTTACAGGTGACAGAGCTTTCGCAGCAGGCTTTTTTAGAAAATATATTTATGGTCATGAATCATATGACTATGCTCCTTTACTTCAAAAAGCAGGATTTTTTCTTAAAAAACAATTTGAAGGACAGGCATGGATTGGCAATGTCCGATACAAGGAAAATTCTGAACTGATTATTGCAGCGAATACAACCATTGGTACACCACTGTACAAAGGAGGAGCCGATATTGACGACCAGATTTTAAAACTTGATGGAAAACCGGTTAAAAAAGAAACTGATATCAAAGCTATATTGGATACTCACAAGCCTGGCGATGAGATCGAGCTGGAATATTTGCATAGAAAAGATGTGATCCTGGGCATAATTAAACTTGTTGAAAATCCAAAACTAATTGTTTTGCCAAATGAAAAAGCAGATTTGCCTTTGAGCGATGGCGCTGTGGCTTTGAGAAAGCGCTGGATTGAAAGTAAGTTAAAGTAATTCTGATTATTTAATTTTAATTAATCCACTGGTGTAGAGTTGAATGTCTCCGTCTATAATTTCTTCAATTGTTTTTAGGGGCAAGTCTTCCAACGGATCAAAACGCATAATTTTCATTCTTTATCGCTCATCCTGAATTAATCCGGGATGAGCGATTTTATTTCCTTCCACTACACCCAAATACGGTAAACCGGTTTTCTTTTCAACCCAGAGATAGCAGAACATCTTACTTTTATAGCAGAAAAAAGGCATTCTGTATTTCCAGGCCTCCGAAATATTTCTATCTCTGTCCAGTATAATTTGCCGGATAGCTAGAAGGCAGCTTTTAACAGGCTCCTCTTTCTGTGAATAAAAGTTGTCAATTTCTTTCACACGTTAGTTTGAAATTTCTTTTATATCAAGTTGCTGAATAAGCGCAGGATTTTCTGGCGTCAAAGTGAAATAGACATTTATTATACCATTTTCCCCTTCTATTTGAAAGTTGCCGCGGAGCTGATTTTCTGGATTCAATTCAGTTACTTTTTTTACTTTTCCTATTTTGGTAAATAATGCTTGCGCTGCTTTTTTTCTAAGTTCAACAGAGCGATCCGGAAAGAAATTAACAGCAAATATTTTACTGTTTTCAGCATCTGACCATTCGGGTAACAGTTTAACAATTTGGTCTTTCCGTAATTTTAAGATAGGAGATACAGGTAATTCACGGGGCTTTAAACCTGCTAATGAAATAAGTGTATCCATTACAGCAAAGTTGGCGGTATTCATGCTCGCGTAGGTCAGGTTTCCATTGGCGATAACTCCAATCCCATACTCCGGCATAATCCACCACTGACTGCCAAAACCTGGTAATCCTCCTGTGTGACCCGTAAAAATGCGATCCTGGCAATCTCTGCTGGTTCTTAATCCATAACCATAGCTGCTAACCAGGGAACATTCGCGTCCGTTTGGATATTTAAATTTTGCATTCAGATTATTAAAAGTCCAGGGCTGCTGCATTTCTCTCACAGAACTCCTTTTAACCGGACCAGTTTCTTTATCGTTTTTAGCTGGCCAGGCCGACAAGTGAAAGGCCATATATTTCCCAAAATCTTCCACGGAAGTTAATATTCCACCCATGGCGCCGTAGGTGCCGTCGTGTAGCAGCACTTCCTCTTTCCATTTTCCTTCTTCCCACCGGTATCCATGTGCTAGCAGATCTGCCGGAGCCTTTGTATATTCCCAGATGGTGTGATCCATACCAAGCGGTTTGAAAATATTTTCGTCAATATACTGCTGGTAAGGCATTTTAGTGATATTGCCAATGATTTTACCAAGCATTCCAAAACCAAGATTACTGTATTCATATTTCACACCGGGAACGTTAGAATTTGAAATTCCGCTCTTTATCAGAGCCAAAAGTTCTTCATCTTTTCCATCAAGCTGGCGGTCGCCCCAGGGGTTATCTTCCGGGAAACCGGCAGAGTGTGTCATCAAATTTCTAATTGTAATAGCAGGAGAATCCGAAGTTAATAGTGGCATTGATTTAAGCTCAGGAATGTATAGATAGGCGGGATCATCCAGTCGTAACTTACCTTCGTCACGGAGTTTAAGAATGGCCATCGTCGTCACGCTTTTACTCATTGACGCAATTCTGAAAAGAGATTTTTCGGAAGCTTTTGTTTTATTGGACAGATTTGTGTAACCATAACCGCCGGAAAAAATAACCTTGTCGTCCACAATTATCCCAAAGGCCAAACCTGGAAAATTATTTTTCTCAGCGTATTCCTTATAAATTTTTTCAAGCGTTGGAATTGCCGCTTTTATTTTGGCAATCCTAGCGGGATCCTTAAATACTGGCGGTTGATATGTTTGATAAAAAGAGGCAGGTGCATGCTCTCCTGAATTTAACTTTTGCTGCCCGCAAACGATATGTGTAATTAGAAGGCATGAGAAGACAAGGAAAACTTTTTTCATGTGATCGTAATTGAGTGAAAATTTCTTCGTGAAGATAACCCAATCCACAGGTTGTGTAATCTTTTACCAGAAGAAATTTCTCAACTCATATCAATCATTTGCTAGGCTCATGAAAATCTGATTGCTTTCGGGATCCAGGCGGATCTCATAGGTATATTTTCCGCTTTCAAGTTTGCGTTGACCAGTATAATCGATCGGCTGGATAATATAGGGCTCACCATTAATGTTCAGTTTGACAAAACTGTAAGGGTAGGCGAAATCAAAAGTCTTGTAATCAGATATTTGATTATCGTCCACGGTTCCAAATTTATTGATCCCTCCACTTGTGTTGACTTCAATATCTTCAAATGGTAGCAAACTTGCATTCCGGATTCTAATCTGTACCTGGCTTTGCGCTTCAACATTATTGCTAAGCTCCTTATCTCTGGAACAACTGAGATGTAGAAATACTATCCCAACAAAAAGGCATAATAGTAATTTTTTCATATCGATTGGATGGTTTACTAACCCAATTAAAAAACCATTCCACTGTTACGTAGAATAATTTCGCGGTTCCAATACAACGCTTATTAGGGTGATTTTGTTTTTTTTCGGAGAATTAATTTGATAAAATTGTTTTTGCTTTCATCAAATTAAAGCGTGAAATAATTTAATGAATTGAAGGACAGGGGAATATATTATTTTAAATTTTTAGCTTAAAAACGAATTCACCATAACCAGACTCGATTTCCACACGTTGCAATACACCGGACCTATAAGTGTAAGTCATAATGTCCCCATCAGGCAAGGTGGTTTCGTAAACAGAAGCCGCGATTTCCTTGAATTTTAAAAAAGTCTGGAAAACCTCTGAAAAAATCTCACTTTTTTGAATTGGTTCATTGAAATAAAGCCACGTTACAGTCGCAGGGATATTGCTCTTAAATTTTTTGATTTCGTCATTGTCTTTTTTTAACTCGTAATGGTTATCTGTGAAACGGGTAGTGGCGGCAAGTTTCTTCTTTTTATTTACGAATCGCTGTACCTGTGCGTCTTTCAGCTGAGCATTGGAGAACAGATTGGTTGTATTGGACTGTATCTTGAATGTAAGCAGCATATTAATATTCATCTCGCTATCCGTAGCATAAAATTGCCCTTGCGGCTGAGATTGAGACGTTGCCTTTAAAAACCCTATCTCTTTTCCTCGCCATATAACAGAATAATTTCTATACTGCTGACCATAAGCACTAACTGCTAAAAAACAGATTAATAAAATTAACAACTGTTTAAAGGCAGTCTGGGTAAAGGGACAGTTTGTTTTTAAAACCATAATGCTGAGTTTGAAACGATAATATTCTAAACGGGAACAATTTATGTTTATTCTACCATCCAGGTGCAATTAGTATGCCAAAGATGATAATATAAAATTTCGAATACGTTTTTTAGAGATATTAGCAGTGCTTTTATAGTCAACTTCTCTATTTTTTACTTAAAATCAGGTGTTTATAAACTTTTTCCCTGAATTCGGAAAGCGTTTAGAATAGCGAGCAAAGCTACACCAACGTCAGCAAAAACGGCTTCCCAAAGTGTAGCAATTCCACCGGCTCCCAGTATCATGACTACAACTTTAATTCCCATTGCCAGGGTAATGTTTTGATAAACAATGGATTTGGTGATTTTTCCGGCTTTTATGGCCGACACAATTTTAGACGGCTGATCATTTTGTATCACAATGTCGGCAGTCTCAATTGCAGCATCCGAGCCTAACCCACCCATAGCTATTCCAACATTGGCCAAGGCAATTACAGGAGCGTCATTTACCCCATCACCAACAAATGCAATATTTTTCCCTTGATCTTTCAATTCCTGAACGATCCTAACTTTGTCTTCCGGCAACAAATCTCCATAGCTTTTCTCAATCTGTAAGCTAGAAGCAATTTGTGAGGTTATCGCTTGTTTATCCCCAGAAAGCATAATGGTTTCGATACCCAATGCTTTCAGGTCTTTGATGGTCTGTAGAGAATCTTCTTTAATCTCGTCAGCAATTGTGAGATAGCCTGCATATTTATTATCAATGGCTACTACCACAATAGTCTCCACAATTTTTTCTATTTCTTCTGGAAAGCTGATATCGAATTTTTTCATCAGCTTGGTGTTACCGCAAAGTACCAGATAGTCTGAAACTTTACCTTTTAAACCATGTCCCGAGATTTCTTCAACATCCGTGGGTTTTGTCAAAGAATTAGCCCCGGCAAATTGCACAAAAGCTTTTGCAACAGGATGTGTTGAATAATTTTCAAGTGAAGCAGTCAGGCTTATAAATTTATCCCGATCCATTAAAGTTTCAACTTTTTGAACTTTGAAAACTCCTTTGGTAAGTGTGCCTGTTTTGTCAGAAACCAAGGTATCAATTTCAGTGACAATATCGAGAAAATTCGAACCTTTAACCAGAATACCATTTCGTGATGCAAGTCCAATTCCTCCGAAATAACCCAATGGAATCGAAATTGTTAAAGCACATGGACACGCAATAACCAGAAATACCATCCCTCTGTAAAGCCACTGCTGAAAGTCATAATTACTTACAAAAATCATGGGAACCAGAATGATCAGTAGCGCAAGTCCAAATACTATTGGGGTGTATATTTTAGCCAATCGACTTACCATGAGTTGTGTAGGAGCTTTTCGGGCAGTTGCCTCCTGTACCATTTCTAAAATTCTTGAAAGCTTTGAATCCTTGAAAAGTGCACGAGTTTCAATCTCAACCGTCTTTTCAGTGTTTATCATACCAGCGAGAATCTGCTCACCTTTTGATTTTACAGCTGGTTTAGATTCTCCGGTTAAAGCAGCCGTGTTAAATACACCGGATTCGGAGTGAAGAATGCCGTCCAAAGCCACTTTTTCACCTGCTTTTACCAGAATGATTTCGCCTATAAGAACTTCCTGAGGATTTACTTCCAGATCTTTATTTTCTCTGGTCACCGTTACAGCGTCCGGCCGGATATCAAGCAGTGCTTTAATTGAGCGTTTTGATTTGCTAACTGCCAGATCCTGAATTAATTCACCGATTTCATAAAAAATCATTACGGCAACACCCTCACTATATTGGCCAATGTAAAATGCGCCAAGCGTTGCAATGGTCATCAGCGTAAATTCATTAAAAAGATCACCTCTTGTAATTTTGCGAATAGCAAGAGCGATCGTTTTGTACCCTGCAAGTAAATAGGCCGAGAGCATCAGCGCTATTTCAGTATATTTGTTTATTTCTATTTTTAATCCAAAGGTGACGAAAAGAAAAATAGCCAGAATTGTCAAGCTAAGCCAAAGCGGCCAGCGGCCTAGTAGTAAGCTAGTATTTTCGTTGTCTCCATGGTCATGGTCATGATCGTGGTCGTCATGATTATGACTGTCTTCGTTATGCTGGTGAGATTCATGATTATCATCATGAGAACAGCATTCTTTTTCTTTATGAATATGTTTTATCTGTGTTTGGTTTTTCATAGATCAGAATTGTTACCGAATGAATTTAATATTCATTCAATCTTAATGTAACTTTTATATAAACTAAATATCCGTAAATATACTTGGTAAAGATGTGCAACAGGGTATCAGGTACTGAAAATCAGTTAGTTGCACTGTCGTTGCAGTGAGTTCATTCCCTTTGCATGTTTTGTAAATTTTTAATTTTGAGCGCGTTAGGTAATTCTGGCCCAGTAAATGTTGCCTTTGAGATCGTTAATTTCCTTAAATCTCAGCTCATACTTTGAACTAGTTTTCCCAACTTTTGCAAGCTTTTTTCAATTTCTTCATTATATGGTGTGCCGAAACTAATCCTGATGTAATTTGTAAAACGGGCATCCGTACTGAAAATTTGTCCTGGTGATATACTTATGTTTTCCTTTATGGCCTTTTGGAATAGCTCAAATGCGTTGACTTTTTTATTCATTTCAATCCATAATACATAACCTCCCTGCGGTCGGCTGACTTTTGTTTCTTTTGGAAAATTATCAGAAATAGACTGTATGTAACGCAAGCATTGTGTGTGAAGCGCTTTTCTCATTTTTCGCATATGCAGATCATAGCGCCCGGTTTCAAAGAAAAGTCCAATTGCAGCTTGTGTTGGCGTGGCTGAGGAAACCGAATGGATCAATTTTAAACTAATGACCTTTTCTGTAAATTTCCCAGGAATGCACCAGCCAACTCTATAGCCCGGAGCCAAAGTTTTTGAAACAGAAGAACAAAGCATTACCAATCCCTCTTTGTCAAAACTCTTACAGGTTTTAGGTCTGGTTTTTCCAAAATACATTTCGCCATAAATATCATCCTCTATAAGCGGTATCTGGTTTTTGGCCAGGAGTTCTACAAGTTGTTTTTTTCGATGATCAGGCATAAGCACTCCCAAAGGATTTGCGAAATTGGTTACAAAAAGACAAGCCTTTATTGGAATTTTTTCTATTGCCTTTTCGAGATATTCGAGATCTGCCCCGGTATTGGGATCAGTCGGAATTTCCAGAACTTTGAGACCCAAACTTTTCATTATATTAAAAATGCCAAAATAAGTGGGACTGTCAATGGCCACTGTATCTCCTGGTTCCGTAACTGCCTGTAAACAAAAAACGAGTGCTTCCATACATCCCTGGGTGGTCACAACATCATTTTCTGTAATATTTCCATTCCAGCTAAACGCATATTTTGCAATCTGTTTTCTTAGCAAGACATTGCCTTGAATATCTTCATATCCTGTGCATCCTGTCGGGCTTTTTCGTATGGCTTCCATCATCACTTTGGCTAATTTGGCGATAGGAATCAGCTCTGAGGATGGCACAGCCTGCGAAAGTTTTACTACTCCTTCCTGACTCATGGTTCTATAAACCATTCTAAGGATTTCGTCCACACCAATATTTTCAAAACTGGCTTCCATTTTTGGAATATCAAGGGATTTGGGGATTTTGGCAGGATTGTACCGTACAAAATATCCTGATTTTGCCCTTGCTTCTATATATCCTTTGTTTTCAAGTTCAATATATGCCTTAAAGGCCGTACTAATGCTTATGCCTTGTTCCTTGCTTAGGGCGCGAACCGACAAAAGTTTGTCGCCCGTTTTTAGTATATTGTTTTCGATCTGGGTTTCAAAACGCTCTGCTATTCGGGCATATAGAAATTCTTCTTTATATAAGTTTGTGTCCAATTTATTACTTAGTTGATTAAAATGATGAATCTGTTATGCTGCTAATTTAAAAAACTGAATCTGTTTTATGATGTAAAAATGATGAAATTTTGTAAAACCATTTTAATGAAATGCATGATGAATAAAGCAGATTACATTTTCTTTTATACAAGAGAGCTTAAAAAGCTGAGGGCTGAGATTGCGGCTTATACGGAAGAAGATTTATTATGGGTGAAAATTACTGGTACAATAAATTCCGGCGGAAACTTATCCCAACATTTGATTGGTAATCTCAGGACTTATATTGGTTTGGAACTCGGTCATTTCCCATATGTCCGGGATCGGGAAGCAGAGTTCTCTTCCAACGTTTTTTCCAAAACACAATTACTGGAAGAGGTGGATTTTTTGCTTGAAATAATTCCGGAATCGCTCCTTAACCTGACGGACGATCAGCTTTCAGAGGAATATCCCCGGGATGTATTATCGATTCATGAACCACAAAACGCCAGCCTCGTTTTGACTCATCTTGCAATGCACCTGGCTTACCATACCGGCCAGATTAACTATCACCGAAGAATCTCTAACCAGAATTTTAATGAAAATAATTAACTATAAACCTGACTATCAGGTCTATTTTAAAGATCTAAATTTAAGCTGGCTCGAAGAATATTTTACAGTTGAGCCGTTTGATAGTTATGCTTTTGAAAATCCGGAAGAAGCTATTTTAAAAGATGGAGGCCGAATCATCTTTGTTGAAAATGAAGGGGAAATAGTTGGAACGGTTGCGTTGAAATATGCTGCACCGGGTGTTTTTGAAATGGCAAAAATGGCCGTAAGAAAAGACCTGAGAGGCCTGGGGATTGGAAAGCTACTTTGTAAATCCATTGTAGAAACAGCCAGAAGTATGCATGCTGAAAAGCTGATCCTGTATTCCAGCACACAATTGAAACCGGCTATTGCAATGTATCTCAAAATGGGTTTCCAGGAAATTCCTCTTGAACCAGGTTTGTACAAAAGGGCGGATATTAAAATGGAGTTGGTTTTATAATCAAAATACAAAAGAATTTTATGATCGATATACAGCAATTTTCCAAAGAGTGGATTGATTCCTGGAATGACCACGATATAGAAAAAATTCTAAGTCATTATTCCGAGGATATAGAATTTTATTCTCCGATTATTAAACAGTTGGGTACGAATTCAGAAGGTGTAATAAAGGATAAAAACACATTGAAAGATTATTTCATAAAAGCGCTTGCTCTTTATCCTGATCTGTTTTTTTATCTGCATGAAATCCTGGTTGGGACCGAATCACTCATACTATTTTATACCAGTGTAAATAATAAAAAATCGGCTGAATTTATGCAGTTTGATAGTGAAGGGAAAATAAATTTTGTCCGGGCGCATTACAATTTAAGTCAATGAATGAAATACTAAAAAATGACCTTGAACAGTTTTCGTCAATTTTAGAAGAAATACAAAAAGACAGTATTTCTTTTCTTAATGCGATCAATGAAATTCCTACAAGTCACAGGGATCAAAATACGGATTCTTACCAGTTAAAAGATAATGGCCTTGGAGCCAGCGGAGCGCTTGGGTTTTTCAATGAAAATTTCAGGAAACTAATGGTTTCCAGTGCCGGGCCTCGCTATTGGGGATATGTAGTAGGCGGCGTCACACCAGCAGCTCTGGCAGGTGACTGGTTAACATCGGTATTCGATCAAAACACCCAAAGCACGCAGGGGAATGGTGATATTTCAGCTATTTTAGAGTTGCAAACCATTAAGTTGGTGACCGAATTAGTCGGACTTCCTGATCATTTTAACGGAGGTTTTGTATCCGGAGCTACCATGTCAAATTTTACGTGCCTGGGTGTGGCGCGGCAATGGGCAGGTGCTCATTTAGGGAAGGATATTGCCAGGGACGGAATGTCTGATGAGATTATCGTTTTGGCTGCCACACCGCATTCTTCTGTTGTCAAATCACTTTCGATGTTGGGTTTTGGTAGTAACAATATTGTCAAAATTAAGACGGAGCAAGGAAGGGAGCGCATTGATCTGGTTGATCTTGAACAGAAATTGATTGCGTATTCGGGAAAGTCTGTAATTCTAAATTGTAGCGGGGGAACTGTCAACACTGTTGATTTTGATAATTTTAGAGCAATCACTGATTTGAAAAAGAAATACCCATTCTGGATGCACGTCGACGCTGCTTTTGGCGCCTTTGCCGCCTGTTCTGATAATCATCTCCATTTATTGAACGATTGGGTAAATGCAGACAGCATTACCATCGACTGCCATAAATGGATGAATGTCCCGTACGACAGTGCTATTTTCCTTACCAGAAAAGAACATCAAAAGTTTCAAATCCAGACTTTCCAAAATTCCAATGCGCCTTACCTGGGAAATCCTGAGGATAACTTTTCATACCTGAATTTCCTGCCTGAAAATTCACGCAGATTCCGTGCCTTACCAGCCTGGTTCAGCCTGGTAGCTTATGGAAAAAATGGTTTTAAATGGATTGTTGAAAACAGTGTCCATTGCGCAACGCTGTTAAAAACGTATCTGCAAAACAGTGCGTTTTTGGAGCTTTCAGGATCCGTACATCTCAATGTTGTTTGTTTTGTTTTAAAAGACAAAAATAAAACATCTGAATTTCTGAATATTTTGAACACCAGAGGGAAAGTATTTATGACACCAACCGTATTGGATGGTAAGCTTTGTATTCGAGCAGCTTTTGTAAATTTCCGAACTTCAAAAGAAGATATTGATATTGCCATTCAGGAAATGGAAGAAGTATTAAAAATGCTGTAATTACTTACAGCGACTTCATCAAAAACTGAATTTTTTCGGTTAACGTATTTCCCGTGATCAGGAAATACGTTAATTTTTTTTTAGTTGACCAAAGCTTTTGGCTTGCGCCCAACTTTGGTTTTATTGCGGATTTTATCAGGACGTGGTCTTATTTCGGCGGCATCAAAATAACGGGTAAGCGCTTCCAGAATAATATCTTTCTGTGTAAGGCCTTCCCAATAACCATAGTCCTTCATTTTTTCCAAAAGGATGTAGTCACAGTCAAACGTGACTTTGGTAGGTACGCCGTTAATCTCGGTGTCTGATGAATTATCTTCAATATCGTTGTTGATGTCAGAGACAATGGGTAGAGGTGCGAAATCAAATTTCCTTTCCTTTGCCATATTTTAATTGTTTATACGTTCGAGAATTTCCTTTGTTAATTTATAATAATCTTCCGCACCATTACTATTTGGAGCATAATCGAAAATATTGGTACCACTAGCCTGCGCTTCGGATAAAGCAATATTATCACGAATATAGCTATTCATGAACACGTCACCAAGTTGCTCCTTGGTAGCGCTGATAAGTTCATGGCTGATCTTCTTTCTTATTTTAGGATTATACCGTGTTGCAAATACACCGCCAAGATTTGTTGTCGGGCTGATTTTCTTAATTTCAGCTGAGTAAACCAGGAAATTTCTAAGACCTTCATAGCTTAAAAATTCGGCCTGAAGAGGTACGTAATACTGGTGACAGGACACCAGCGCCATTCTTGTATTACCGTTCAGTGCGGGTGGACAATCAATGATCACAAAATCGTATTTGTCCTTCACTTTTTCCAGTGCAATTTTCAAGTTGAACGGAAATATCGGAGCCGACTTGATCGTGTCTTCCTTGTGGCTCATCTCGGCAGAACCGGGCAAAATATCGACGTCCCCAACTCTTTGTACAATTTCTTCAAAAGCATATTCTCCGGTTATAAAAGAACCACTGTCCTTCTTTAAACCACTGTGTACAATCCCAAAACTTTTTGTCAAACTAGCCTGCGCATCCAGGTCAATTACCAGCACACGTGCATTGGCAAATTTGGCAAGACCTGCTGCGATACTCTGTGCGGAAGTAGTTTTTCCAACACCACCTTTGTTATTGACAATACTGATGATTTTCATTTAAAAGTATTATATGTATTAAAAGTTACAAATGAATGATCTGTTTGATTTGTAAATAAACGGAAAATATTCTTAGAACTAATAATATAAAATAATAAGTTCTTAAAGTATAATATTAATAAAATGTATTGATAATACTAAAAGTAATTGTGATTATTTTATAATTTTTTTTTAAGTTGCTGTATTACAAAATGTTAATTTGGGTAATAAATTGAAAATAAAAAAAACCTCCCGGCCAGGAGGTTCTTTTGCAGATGAAATTTTTATATTATTTTCTAATCAATAGTAATGATTAAATTGCTTCTGATGTGGTGGCTGTCGGGTGTAAATTATTTTGTTCCTTTTTGGAAATGAACCTATACAGATTGTACATTAGAAATACGGTTAAAATTACGGCCAGGACTACAACATTACCCAGTAATCCGTAATTATTAAGGTACCCCGTATCGGTTTCTGAAACGATCATTCCTGCAATGATAGAGGCAACGCCACCGGCAATTTGCTGTATTGAAGCATTGATTCCCATAAATGCACCTCTGTCCTGAGGTTCCGGAACGGCGGTCATTAAGGCACTGGCGGCAATCATTCTTCCACTAATGCCAACGAATAGTAAAATATTGATGATGATAATAATCCAAAGCGGTGTTATACCCAGGTTGCAATAGATTAAGGTCATTATCGAAGTTATTAAAGATCCGATTATGAACATTTTAAACTTGCCGATCTTGTCACTCAATTTTCCCATAATCGGGCTTGCTACCAACATACAAACGCCGGTAATCATATACAGGTAGGGTAGTTGTTTGATATTGATTCCTAAATTATGAACACCGTATGCATTGCCAAATGGCATCAGCATAAATCCACCGGTAGCTAGCAAAGTGGTTGCTGCAAAGGCACGCAGATAGTTTAATTCTCCAAAAATTGAAGTTAAATGTTCAAAAGCATTGCCTGTTTTTTGTAGTTTGAGGTGGGCATCTATCGGTTTCATGTAAATGAAAATAGACAAGGCCACTAAGATACTCAGTCCAACAATCATTAAAAAAGGAGCGTGCCAGTTGTAAGTATTAGCCAAAAACAAACCCAGTGGAATACCCAAAACCTGGCTGCTGGCAAAGGCCATCTGAACAAATCCCATCACCCGCCCTCGAACCTGAATAGCGAAAAGATCCGTTATAATTGCGAAACTGATCGAACTCATAACGCCTCCGAAAATTCCGGTTACCACTCTTGCCATAAGCAGAAATTCATAGCTAGGAGAAATCCCGCAGAGGAAGGTGCCGCCAATAAATCCGATATAAAAAAAGAGTAAAAGTTTCTTCCTGTCGAACTTGTCTGCAAAGCCTGCTGCCAGCAAACCTGCTGCTCCGGCACTGAATGCATAGGCTGAAACGACCAATGCAAATTGCGAAGTTGATATGGAAAGTTCTTTCAATAGAATAGCTCCCAACGGTGAAAGAACCATAAAATCGAGAATAACTGTAAATTGCACTATGGCAAGAATGGCGATGATAAATTTTGGTATTTAGTAAAAGTTTCAGGTTGTTTTTCAGACATATAGAGGACGGTTTAGTCGGTTAGTTCTTCACAAACATATCCTTCATTGGCTAAGATTGCTATCATCTCTTTTGTATGCGGACCGTCCGATTCAATGCGGAGTACATTGTCGCAATCTGTTAAGTCTACGTTCCAGCAAATAATTTTCTTTTCTGCGTTCAGGACAGGTTCTATTTTTTTTAAGTCTTTAAAGTGTAGGTTGGTTTTGAAAACAAGCACATATTTGTTGTCAGGGTATTGCGTTTCCATAGCTTATTTATTAAAAGAGTGAGTCAATGTATTTTTAAAAAAAAATCAGGTTTTACACAGGAAAACGGATGAAAACTGGAATTACTTTAAATTTTAAAATAAAAAGTTTCAGGGTTTTAACGCTTTGATTACCAATGATAATGTGAGATTTATTTTCTCATCATCAAAAATAAAAGGCGGCCTTCCCGGCATACTGGTTTTTGAAATGTGAAACTTTACCAGTTGATAAAGAGGTCCAAAGGCAATAGACCAATAAATTTCGACAGGGAGCGGAATAAGTTCCTTTCGCGATATAGCGGTATGAACGAATTTCGACATGGCATCAATAAATCTTCTTTCCATCACAGAGCGGTCGACCAGCGGAGAGTGTTTGAATTGCTCCATGAAAGTCATGCTGATTTGATTTTCCATGCAATAGTTCATTCGATTTAGCCACTGCACTTTTAGACCTTCATCAAAATGACATTCGGGATCAAAGTTGATTAAGGTTGCATCCGCCATTTTTATACTTTCTTCTTTAAAAAGTTGTTGTAACAGGCTTTCCCGGTCTTTAAAATAAATGTAAATGGTGGCCACAGAAACGCCTGATGCTTTGGCAAGTTTATGCATACTGAGCCCGTCAAAACCTTGGCTTACAATCATCTCGATCGCCTTCTGTTTTATTATAACTTCTTTGTTTGTATCTCTTGTTCTCATAAGTGATACAAATATAAATGAACGTTCGTTAATTTATATTCAATAGGTAAAATATTTTTTTAAAACCTTTGGCTTTCAAACAGATAGTGAGTTATTCAAGTTGTCAGTATGTGACAAGTTGTTTCAAGTGGTGCTCAAGATGCCCGACATAATCTGTGATGTAAAAGTGAAGTGGCAATTTCTGGCCATCGCTACCAACTCCAAGGCGGTGCAGACTGTTTTCTGGAATCACGTCAATAATCGCTCCAAGATGCTGGTTGTAACTTTTCCAAAACTGAATTAAATCTGCTGTACTCAGATTTTGATAATGGCTGAGTTCATTCCATTTATTTTGGTCATAGAAAATGACTGGTTCATTTTCGTATTGAATTCTGATAAACCGTTGGTGATTGTTCGTCGCGCTATCAATTAAATGGCCAAGGATTTCTTTTTTGCTCCATTTTGATGGTGAGGATTTTGTAATGAAGTCGGTTTCTGAAATATTTTTCAGCAGATCAGGAATCGTTTGAATCAGGTATGTAAGTCTTTGAGATGCCTGCTGCACAGTTTCCATTATATACCAGTTATGACAAAATTTTCAACCACTTTTTTATTATACCCTTTATAACCGCCTTGGAAATCTCTGCCTGAAATAGCGATAAAATCGGCCATTCTTTGTGAATTTAACTGCGCTAATAAAAATTCATAATCACCGTCATATTTTATAAAATAACCCGAATAAACCGTGCAATCAGGATTTTCGTGTAAAACAAAGTTAGGGAACTTGTTCATAGGGGAGAAAATAATCTTCTTTCCAAAAGAAGAATCGAGTCCTTGCGCACGTCCGAATGCATACCACGCAACTGCATTTGGCTTACCGTTATCTCTTTTTAAAAGATCCTTTTTTATACTTAGCAAATATTTATAAGTCTTGGGATAATCTCGCGCGAGAGTCGCCTCAGGAATAATTTTGTGCTTTCCGTTTTTATCTTTTCCATAAGGAAAAATGATAAATTCATTCACCGGATCCGAAGAAGTTTTTAATTTGGATCCTTTAACAATTGGCTTGGTAAGTTCACTTTCAAGCCAGAAAACCTGCCCGCTTTTATTAATACACTGAACGAGATTTTCCTTTTTCTTTAAAATAGAAAACAGGAAAAGGCTATCGGAAAGTGTGGTAAGTCCAACTGAAATCTGACAAATTTTGCCCAGATTCTTCCCTTCAATATTTAGATTCTTTTCAACGGAAAGGTTCCAATGACTATTTTTATTGAGCTCTGAAAAAGATATTTCCCGTTTTTGATAGCTCAAATCATAATCGCTTAGCTCATAATGAAAAGTTTCCTGCGACTGCTTTCCGAAAATAGTGATCGCGGCATAAGTCCCTGTATTCCCAAAAATGCGAACAGAACGATAATTGGTAATTTGTCTGAGATTTTGCTGATCTGCAAAATAGGACCGAAGTGGTTTTCCGGTTTCGGAGCTTAAAAATGAGTTTGGTGTAATAAATCCGCAAATACCGTTGTCGGTCAATAGGGTGGAAGCTAACTGAAAAAATGCGACAAACGCATCGGTTGATCCTGATTTACAAAAGGAATATGACTTTTGAATAAATTGACGTTGTTGAGCAGAAAGATTCTGAATTCGAATGTAAGGAGGATTTCCAATGATCAGGTCAAATTTTTCATTACCGTCAATTTGCTGTAAAGCATCCAGATTTTGAAGTTGCCAGTCAACCTTTAAATTCAGTGAGTATACCAGTTCTTCAAGATTTTGTCTACAAAGATTTATGGCTTCCGGATCAATATCCCAACCATTTATATTTTCAAGATGTTGCTTTAAGTTTTCTTTGGGTGAATTTTCAATGATATAGCGTGCAATCGGAACTAGAAAACGACCATCGCCACAAGCGGGATCGAGAATAGAAATTTTGCTAAAATCAAGTTGGTGAAATCCAGAGTTATCAAGAATTTTTTCTACGATGAAAGCGGGAGTATAGATTTGCCCAAGCAGTTTTTTTTTTTCGTAAGTACGCGTTTTTGAGGCCATTTATTTTTATAAATCCTTTCTCATCTTGCTTTTTTTTGGAGTATTAAATAAATAATCCAGTCAAATATACATATATTTTGATTATCTCAAATGGCATACGCGAAAGCCTTTCAGGCCTCTTATGGTATCCGTAAGCACGGGAGATTCAATATCCTTTAACAAAATTTCATACGTATCTGCTTGAAATGTGAAAGTGCTTTGATCAAAGCGGATCCTATCGGTGCCTTTTGTAATTAAGGTTCCGACTTCACCATTAAGCAAAGCATGTTTGTCAATAAAACCTAAAAGAGAGGCAACAGTGCCTTCGCTTTCTGTTTGGTGAAATGAAATACAGAAATAATGCGAGGTTTTTGAACGTGCTTTATGTAGCTGAAACGCCGGAATGTTAAGGACGTAATCCGCGGAAAGATTTCCCGTTCGTCTTCTCATGGATTTGATATCCAGTGAAAAAGTATATTGGTCAGAGTGGATCAGGAAATCTTGTCCCCAATCCTGGCCGTCTGCTGCACCGAAAGATTTGACAGGTCTGGGAAGGTGATAAGTATCTGCAAAAACAATTTCTCCCAAACTCCCTGTGTACCGCATGATGCGGGTTTGGGAGAATCGCTCATTCTGGTTGTCCCAGACATTTGCAATTTTATGATGGCGGAGTGAAAATTCAACCAATTGGCGGGCATATTTCTTTTGCTCGTCAGTTACCGAGATTTGTATGTATAAGTTGGCACTCAAAACATTTTGCTCCACGCAAATCTGATGAGCAGTAAAGTTCCGACAAAACCAACAACGATATAGGCAAAAGGAACATAGGTAAACGCTACCAGATGAAGGCGGTCAAAGAACCACATGACTCCAATCAACGCCGCAATAAGGGTTAGAAATCCGGATAGTTTTCCAAAACCTGGAATGAGGGAGAATGGAATTTTTTGCTTGATGATCATTAATGTTATGGCCATTGAAATGATAGGCAAAAACTGTAAAACGATATTAGCCTGCCAAACGCTTTGACGTTCAAACAGGAAAAGATAAATATTTAATGTGACGGCAAAAATTCCGGGAACGCAAACTGCATACACGAGAATCGAATAAATTAGTCCCCAAAATTTAACATCACGACTTCCGGTTGCTACTTGTCCGACAACCCAAGCAATGCCCGGAAGTAAAATGAAATAAAGTGCTACTGGCCAGTAATTGGAAGAAACATTATTGAAAAGATCGTGAAGCGTCATTTTGTTAAAGTAAGAAGGGAAAAATAGGGAGGATTATCGCCCTTATTTTTCCCTTAGGTCAGTTTTTATTACAATGTCAAAAGAAAGCCAATAGTAAAGTTAGCGTCCCAGTCGAAAACAAATTCTTCACAACCTGTCGCGTCTGCTACGGCTTTGTAGATATTTACCCCCGCTTTTGACTTCGCATTAGTCAATTTTGTATAGTCTGACGGTGCGCTCAACACTGTATAACGTTCTTTGCCTTTTCGTACTTCCTTAGCCATTTCAAAAGGAACCCCGCCGATAATAAATGCTGTTTTGCGCAAATCGGAAGGGATTTGTTTCGATTTTGCACCCACTTCATCATAAACTTTTTTATCGTCCGTACCATCTTGAAAATACTTTGCGCCATAAGATTCAAGCGCCTTAATACCACTTCCTGCTATCCATGAAATTTTTGTATTTCCAGAGCCAATATCCACCACAAAAGCCTTATTCGCATAACCCGCAGGCAATACAGATTTCAGTCCCAACTGACCTTCTTGTTCCGGAGTAACCTGGTTTACCACATAACCAAGAGATTTTAATGCAGCTGTAATTTTGTTTGTCACCTCAGCTTTTGCAGCACCGGAACTTACGACGAAGTGAATATCTTTTTTACCAACGCCATAGTCCAGCATCGTTCCAATATATTTTTTCAAACCGATACGAACATCTTCATCCGTTGCCATATTTTCGGTTACAAGGCTATTTCCGAATTCGGATTTTTCCAGTTTCCACCGTTTTTCGCTATCAACTTTGATAATGAATGAGTTGAACCCACTCGCTCCAAGTTCAACCACACCTTTCAGTTTTCCGTCAACAGGTTCCGGAGCGGTATAGGCAAAGGACTTGTCAGGGATGTCCGATGCTGGGTTATCATTTGTCGCTTTGTCACTCGTTTCGCTACCTTCTTCCGGAGCGGAAGTCGTATCAACCTGACTTTTTTGATCTTTTGCTACTTTTTCCAGTGCTTGCTGACCTCCAAAATATTTATAGCCCACGAAGATGGCCGCGATAACGAGTGCGGTAATTAATAATCTTCCGGCAACAGTTAGTCTTTTCATTGTATGTTAAAAGGTAAATTGATAAATGTAATTTTAATAAAATGTTAATCCAGTAACCCACGATAACTGGAATCTTTAGGCGGATTAATGGAACGAGAAGGTTGATTCGGCGAATCAAGTTGTATCAACTTAAAATCTCCTTTGTTATAAGCTTCAAGCATCGCCTGCCCTTTATCTGATAACAATCCGTTTTGAACATCCACGCCGTTGATAAAGTCCATTGAAAGATCCATTGCTCGTTTCATTTCACCAAGTTTCAGGCTCATGTCGTCCTGAATATATTCCATTGATTCGTCAAAGTAGAATTTTTTATCAGGATTTCCTTTGAAAATACTTACCGCAGTGCGAAGCGCATTGGAGCTTTCTTTGACAATTCTGTACTCGGCTTCCTTAAGTTTTACTTTGATTTCCGTTTCTTTGATAATATAATCCGCGCTTTTATTCACTTTTTCCATGAATTCAAGAATGGTTTTCATATTACGCTGCAACGGAAACAGTTTTTCGTTCATTTCCTGCAAACCGGCTCCTTCGATTGTTGCCAGAGAAGCCGTTTCCTTCATACCGGGACGATCCGTCATTTGGCTTGCTTTGTTTGCTTCTGCAAATTTTTGCTTTATTTCTTCATTATTTTCAGTGATTTTCCTGTTTAGTTTTACCAGTTGTCCGGCCAGGATATTGATCTGTCCCTGCATTTTTTCACGTTTTTCTTTCAGATCATCAATGTAGATTTTCATGATCGCAATCGGATCCAGTTTGATGATCAGACCCGTGATGTTGCGCATCAGTGTTTTAAACAGAAAGAAGACTGCGGTGCGAACATCCTTACTTGTAAATAGAAAAACTACGACTGCCAGCAGGGCAAGTAAGAAACCAAGATACAATGTATTCTGGGTTACTTCGATTAGAAAAGCAGCCACCTTGTTCCAGTAATATAATACCGCAGCGCCTGCTGCTCCTAGAAAAAGCAAAGAAGTAATTCCCTCCGGCTTGCTCCAATATGATCGCTTGGAAGCATCTTCCTGCGAGCCGCCGATTTGAGTAAAGTCTGGTGATGCCATGGTTGAAGGTCCTTATTTTATGTATTGATTGATTTTGCTGAGATCTGAATTTATTTGCGAAACAAAACTTTGGTATGTTATCTCAAAGCTATCTTTGTTTGCGTTTATTTTGGCACTTTGTTCGGAGATCTCACCCGAAATTTGTCCCAAACGGTTTTTATTATCGTCTATCTTTTTTTGAAGATTTGCAATCTCCTGAATATAAGCATTATTATTATCTTCCAGTTTTTTTAATTCATCATTCAAAGAGCCAACTCTTTCTTTGACAGCACGTTCGACATCTTTCAGGAATGATTCACGGTCTTTTCCCAGAACAGAAAGATATTGATCTGCCGAAGTTTTTAGAATAGCATTGTCGGTAACTCCTCCCATGGCTTTGAAACTTGCCCAGGCAGCCTGAAACTGTTTTTCTTCTCCAAGTCCCAAACCTTCCATACTTCTCAGCGCCTGTTTATATTCAAAATAATCTGGGCCGGGCAGATTTGCTTTTTCAAGCAATTCCACAAAATGCTGTACAAATTTCCGGTCAACTTCTGCCGTTCCGGCTGCATTTTTTACCGTAGGAGAAGGGGTTGATTGTTCTGACGTCACAACATTTGCGTTCGCAGGGGCCACGTTGGTTGCGGGTTCACCGGCTGGCGAAGCCGGCGCCGGAGAAACTTGTGTAGGCTCTGTACTTTCGTTGATAAAAAAGCTCAGTATCTTCTTACCGATACCAGGTTCAGAATCTGCCATGTTTTTACTAATAGTTTAAATTTGAGTCCAAAAAAGATAAGCCGTAATGTCGATTATTCGCTGTTTTACTGCTTTCTTATGTCAATATTACTAAAATTCATGTGATTTATACATGCAGGATAGTTACAAATGGTAGCGGGGATTGATGACTGAATTTTTTACGTGATGAATTTTTAGGATATCCGAAATAACGGACCGCTTAAAGGATTTTTAGCCAATAGAATAAATACGATTTGACCGATTCAACTCTTGAACCATTTGCCAAAAGATTCTTCATAACTTGATCCGATAGGTATTTCTTCACCTGCCAGATTGATCATTTTATGCCGGACATTTTCAATCCGGCTAAATGGTACGATAATAGAACGATGGACCCGAACAAATTCCTGTTCCGGAAGTTTTTGCAACATGGCTTTTGCTGAAATTTACGAAACCGGAGGTTTACTAAAAACCTTTGCGGTATTTGCCGGGAATGTGTCGGTATTTCATGTGATTTGAAAGGATATCCTTACTTTCACATTTGAAAATGTCCTGAACATTTTTTGTTTTCACGACAGATGATTAAATATTCTAATCCCTTTTGTTATGCTTAAATTAGGTTTTAATAGTGCCATATTAGGTGATTTTGGTTTTGACCATGTAGTTAAGTTTGCCGGTAATCATGGCTTTTCCTGTATTGAAATGATGTGCTGGCCAGCTGGAAATGCTGATAACCGGCGTTATGCCGGAGTTACTCATATTGATGTAAATTCATTGACAGATCAAAAAGTTGCCGAAATACATTATGCGTTAAAAGAAGCTCAGGTGTTTATTTCTGCGTTAGGTTATTATCCAAATCCGATGGATCCGGATCCGGTTAAATCCGAGTTTTATCTTGAACATATCAAACAGGTTATTCGCGGGGCTGCCAAATTAAATATTCCGGTCGTTACAACTTTTATTGGGCGTGATCCTTCCAAAAGTATCAAAGAAAATCTTAAAACTTTTGCGGATGTATGGCCCGCAATTGTGAAAGTTGCTGAGGAAAATAATGTAAAACTCGCTATTGAAAACTGCCCGATGTTTTTTACGGACGATGAGTGGCCTGGAGGTAAAAATCTTGCGATAAGTCCTGCTGTTTGGGATATAATGTTTGAAAGAATTCCAAGCCCTATATTTGGTCTTAATTACGATCCTTCGCATATGATCTGGCAAATGATGGATGAAATAAAACCGATTTATGCGTACAAGGATCGTTTGCATCATGTACATTTAAAAGATGCAAAACTTTACAAAGACAAACTTGATAAAGTTGGGATTATGGCCAATCCGCTGGAATATCATTCTCCAAAATTGCCTGGACTAGGTGATGTAAACTGGCGGGGATTTTTTGCCGCACTTACAGATGTTCGTTATCGTGGACCTGTTGTTATCGAAGTTGAAGACAAAGCATATGAGGGAAATATCGAAGACGTTCAAAGTGCAATTCTTACCAGTCGGAATTACGTTAAGCAGTTTTTTGGATGAAATGAAAAGAGCTAACTGAAATCCGGTTAGCTCTTTTCGTATTTTCTTAGCTTGAAATATCAAGGCTTCCGTTTGTAAATCCGCACTCCTTCGATGTTTTCGATCAGAGAATAGTATGAATCGATATAGCTCTTGATTTGAGGAATACGGTTGTGCGGAGCAAGGATTTTGGCAAACGTAGAATAATCGTCCGGTCTGGTGACATCAACAAAAACCGATGGTTTGTTGTTTCTGAGATCGTTTAAGAAATCGGTTGTCCAGTAAGGGATTAATCTTGATTTTAAGGCAAAATGAAAACTGTGCGCATCGCGGTATCCCATGGGTCTTTGGGCCCTGACGTACAATTGATCCCGCCAGCCCCATACCACCACAGGTTCATCTGATCTCGAATTTTTTGTAATACTGGCGATTATTTTTTGATCCAGATTTGAATGAATGGCGACAAGATTTTTTTCTTTCAAAAATAAATTTTTGCCAGCTATAACGGTACTACTTATTAGAAAGCAAATCAGGCAATATTTTTGGACAATTACAGGCGACATTGAAATTATGATACCTGTAAAAAGATTAACCGGTATCCATAAATACAATTTATAATGTCCAAAAGAATTCCCTGACTGTAAAATGGCATACAGACAGACAGCAGTGTAAAGCAAAGAGAAAAAGAAGATTTTTTTCTGTTGTGCAGAAGTGGGAAGTCGCTTGGTAACATTAGCAATCACACCAATGGCGACGATAATTGTCACAACTAAAAAATACCATTTCGAATCATCGTAAAAATAGATAAACCTGAAAATCCTTACCAGGTTGAAACGGTCGCTAATTGGAATATCAGAGAATTGGGTTGTGTATGAGTAGTAGAAATAATTCCAGAAGTAATTGTTCCAAAAGATCATAAGACTTCCTTTTGAAAAGTAATACAAGTTGATCAGAACTGTTGGAAGAAATCCACCGGCAATAAGAATTACAATACTTTTCCATCGCTTGTGAATTAGTAATTCAATTAAAAGAGCAACGGAAAGAAAAATCCCCATGGGAACGTTTTGGAATTTTACGTAAACCAGACTTCCCATTACGAGACCAAATATCAGTATTCCATACCTGTTTTTCCATTGACCATAACAATAAGAAAAGTAAACATAGGTAGATGCTGTTAGCATCAAAACGCTTAACTGCTCCGAATTGTAGGCGGTGTAATCGGATACAAAAGTGGTGCCTATAAGTAAGCAAAAACCCCATATCAGAACAAGTGTGGTTTGTTTTGAAAGGAAAAGGTCAAAAATCTTATATAGAAAAAATGTTGTTGCCAGCCAAAAAATGAGCCCGACGCATTCAGAAACAACATAGCCCACATTGAGGCCGAGTTTAGAGACAGAATAAGGGGTAGAACTGTCAAAGGGCGGGAATCGGTGTAATTCAACAATGTCCAGAGCCAGGCGGAGTAGTGATTTACTGTATGCATTCCACTTAGCCAGGTGCTTGTATCGATATTGGACTCCGCTTCTTCCATATAAAAAAAGCGGATAAAAAAGGTCAAAATAAGGAGACCAAAAACATAAAATCCAGAATCTTTTGTTGCAATTGTTTTCGGTTTTAAATAGGATTCAGTAATGCAGTATGTGACGACTGATACTATTAAGAAAAGAATTACTTTAAAGTAAAAATTATATATCATAGAGGCCAAAAAGGAGGTTTCGTAAGATCAATTTAATCGAAATTAGATTAAGATCATACAAATAACAATACTTTTTATCTAATGGCATACACTGGTACTTATCAAAAAAATTCTATTTCATTAATTGGGTTTTATTTGTCTATCAAGAAATTTAAAAGTGGTTTTATGAATTTTTCAAAGTCTTCGATTAAATTCTCATCATTGGAAAATAAAAAAAGCCAGGATGACTAAGTCATAATCCTGGCTAATAAAAATGTACCAATCTATATTGAAACGTGTTTGAGCCAAATTATTGGATCAGTTTCGCTTTGGAAGATAAAAGTGTTGTACAGAATGCTAAAACAGCTACTACTGCAAATGAGTAACGAAGATCAGCCATCTGAGCTACAATCCCGATTAACGGAGGTCCGATTAGGAAACCAATGAAACTAATTGAAGAAACAGCTGCCAAAGCCATTCCAGCCGACATGGTGGTTGATCTTCCTGCTGCGCTATATACAAGCGGAACAACGGATGAAACACCAAAACCTACAAGTAATAAACCGAAAGTTGCGCTTGCCATATAAGGGAATAAAACTGCAATTCCCATACCACCTGCCATTAGTAATCCACTGATTTGAAGCATTTTCTTTCTTCCGATTTTATTTGCCAACCAGTCGCCTGCGAAACGGCCGCCTGTCATAGTTCCCATAAAGGCAACATACCCCATCGTTTTCATAGCTGCCGGAACTTTCACTACTTCCATGAAATAAACACCCGACCAGTCAAACATAGCTCCTTCACAAACCATCGCACAAAATCCGATCAGACCAAGCATTAAAAGATCACGATCAGGTTTTACAAACATAGGTTGCGCTTCACCTTCATTTTTTTCGCTGTCAGGCATTGTGTGTTTGTAGGCAGTGAATATGATTGCAAAAGCTACAACTGCGATAACCATGAAATGTATTTGTGGAGGAACATTTATTGAAATAAAGAAAGTACCAATCATCGCACTTAAAAACCCAGCCATGCTCCACAGTCCGTGAAATGAAGCCATGATCGATTTGCCATAAACCTGCTCTACAGCAACCGCCTGTGTATTTACTGCGATGTTACAGAGATTTCCCCAGAGCCCGAAAGAGAAAAGTACGATAACAAGTTGTTCTGTCCTGGTTGCAAAACCGATAAAGGTTAAGGTGATTGCATAAAGAATAGCTCCGATAAGAACCATTTTTTTGCTTCCGTACTTAGTAACCATCCATCCGGAAATTGGTAAACTTGCCATAAGTCCAAGTGGCAAGGCAAGCAGTACTGTTCCCAAACCGCCTTCTGTCAGATGCAGCATATTTTTGATATCCGGAATTCGGCTAGCCCATGCAGCGAAACTTAATCCCTGAACAAAGAAAAATGCAGCAACGGCCATCCGAAGATATTTTTTTGACTGCGAGGGTGCTAAAATTGAATATGACATAGGTATTAGAGTTGCTCTGTGATTTTCCAAAATGTTATTGAATAGAAAAAATATAACATTTCACAGAATTTGTTAATTTCTTTATAGTCTTAAATTGACCGGGCTTAAAAATAGGATTGCCTCTGGTTGATATAAAAACATTATCTGCTCAAATAACATTCCATTAATTTGTATTATTTCAATAATAATAAAAAGCAGTTATTGTACTAATTGAAGAATTTTATATTTTCATGAACGATTTTTCTCAAAAGTGCTCCTGAAATGAAAAAGGCATAAAAAAAGCCGGCGCTATAAGCACCAGCTTTTCAGTTTTTAGTTTGAAGTATTTTAGTCCACATTTAAGTAACCTAAGGTGTCACTTTTACTTTTTAGGTTTGCAACATCCTGAGAGCTGCTTCGTTCCGCTACATTGGGCGTTTTATAATTTCTTGGTGACATAAGCGGATTTATATCCACAGCCTCTTTTTTATAAGTCCTTGTTACAACCAAAGGTGTCGCTCTCGGGGCATACTTAGGCGTCGTGCTCACATAACGTGAGTTTTGCTGTTTGCTGTAAGATTCGATTGTATTGATATTGGAAACTACAATTCCGTCATTTTTTAAAGCTTTGGCCTTTGCAGCCTTATTCGGGTGTTTGTAATTGTGCGTTGACATTCCCGGATCAACAAGGGTGGATTGCGCCTTGGCCACGCCGGAAACGAAACCTGATATAATTATTGCAGCGGATATTAAGATTGACTTTCTCATGATATAGGATGTTTATTGGATTAATGAACAACAACCCCTTAGGATCAATCGCAAGAAACATCAAATTTTATACACTTCTAAATCACTTGAAAATGGTCATTTTTGATGAAAATCGAAAATTGCGTATTAAAATAGTGCAAAAATTTTGAGAAAGATGTAAAGCAGTTAATAATGTGTTTCAAAATAATATGTATTTGCAGAAAAAAATAAAAATTACCCGAATAATCGCGAAATATTATTCGGGTAAAAAATATTTAATTAACATAAATTTTAATCACTTTCTAATAATTAAGATTAAAATTGCATTAACATTACATTAAAATTACTTCAACAGCGCATTTGCCGAGAGCTGAATTCCTGCACAAATCCTGTCAATTGGTAAATCATTAGCATCTTCTCCAAAGGGATCTTCAATTTCTTCTGCAATAACCTCTAAACTTGCCAGGATATAAAACACAAACATGACAAACGGAATTACTAGAAAATGGAGGCTGAAAACGTAGCCAATTGGCAGCGTGATACAATAGATAAAAATAAATTTTTTGATAAACGAACTGTAAGATAATGGAATTGGCGTGTTTTTAATACGCTCACAAGCCCCACACACATTTGTGAAAGTTTCTAATTCGACATTTAATAAGATAAGATGTTCCGGCAGGATAAGGCCTTTTCGTTGCAGTTCAACTGATTTACTAAACAAAGCAGCTGCGATTTGATTTGGAATATGGTCTTCCAAATGCAAATCGGAAAGTTTGAATGTAGAGGTCTCAGTAAAACTTTCGGAAAGGAAATGGCCTCTTAAATGATTTTTAAATGCAAAAGCATAATTGGGAATCATGATCCGGAAAAATTCCCTTGCTTCCGCATTATCTTGATCAACCAGTGAATTTATTTTCAAAGCCAGATTTCGGCTGCAGTTCATCAGCGCGCCCCATTGTCTTCTACCTTCCCACCACCGGTCATAAGCCGTATTAGTTCTGAAAACCAGTAACATGGAAATCACAAAACCAAGCAAAGAATGCATCAGGGAAATGTTTTTCAGATCCGTATTTTCGCCAATGCGCCATACTTTAAGGATTAAGTAGGAAATGACAGTCGTGTATACCATGATGGTTAATATCAAGGGCATCAATTTTCTGACCGTATCCGCTTTTTGAAAATAGAATATATACCGAAACCATTCTTTGGGGTTGTAATCGATCATACCAGTTTTACCTTATCAATCAGTTTGAAGAATTCTTTAAAACAACGCGCTGTTAACTGGGCATCTTCCAGTGCATTATGCGTTTCGTCTTCTCTTTCAAAACCAAAATAACCGGAAACAGATCCAAGGCTTAACGAACGCGGAACGGATTGCCCGTTCTTTTCCAGAATTTTGAAAAATAAGTAGGAAACCGTGTGCAGGTCAATTTGTTTGTTGGAAAAAGACCAGTTTATTTTTTCCTTCCGATAGGCGAAACGTAGAAAATTAATATCGTACACAACACTTTGGCCGCAAATGATAACGTTTGAAAGGTTTGGTTTGCCGGAGTTTAGTTTTTTGATCCATTTTTCAAATTCCGGAATTACATCAAATATCATCGGAGCATCTTCCAGGTCGTCTATGGAAAGACCGTGCACTTCTTCTGATTTTGCGGTAAAGGCTTCTTCGTTTTCTGGGTATACATTTTGAAGGTAAGTCCCGAGCGAACGCCACTGATCATCAAAGAATTCCGCTCCGATTTGGATAATTTCATTCCAACCTGGCTCCGGCCCGGTCATTTCAATATCAAGCACAAGGAAGGACATAGTTCTATATTATTAATTTGAAATGAAAAACGTAAAATGCAATTTTCGCAAACCAATCTTTTACTTTTGTACGCAAATGTAAATAAACATTGCTTTCAGCTCATTGATTCATCGCTCATTTGTCTATAAAAATGCCAATCGATTACACAAATATCCCGTCTCCCTGTTTTATTTTAGAGGAGGAATTACTTAGAAAGAATCTTCAATTAATAGATCACGTCCAGAAATCTGCGGGCTGCAAGATTATTCTTGCCCTTAAAGGTTTTTCAATGTACAGTGCTTTTCCGATCGTAAAAGAATATTTAAGCGGTGCCACGGCCAGCTCATTAAATGAAGTAAAGCTGATCAACGATTTCATGGGATACCCGGCGCATACTTACATGCCAGCTTATCTTGACAGAGAATTCACAGAAATCATGGAACGCAGCAGTTTCATTACCTTCAATTCCTTCAGTCAGTGGGAACGTTTTAAGGAAAGGGTTTTCGATTTTAAAATTAAAAATCCTGAGCAAGCTTTGTCTTGCGGCATTCGTGTCAATCCGCAGTATTCCGAAGTGGAAACGGATATGTATAATCCGTGTGTTCCGGGTTCACGTTTGGGCGTCACGAGAGACAAATTGCCGGATACTTTGCCCGAAGGAATTGATGGAATTCATTTTCATTCCCTGTGTGAAAACGATTCTTATACCTTGGAAAGAACGCTGGAAGCGCTTGAAACGCGTTTTGCAGATTTGTTACATCAGGCAAAATGGCTGAATATGGGTGGAGGACATTTGATGACAAGAGAAGGTTATGACACAGAAAAGCTAATAGATCTAGTTCAGAAAATCCGCGAAAAATATAACATAGAAGTCATTCTTGAGCCCGGTTCTGCGATTGCATGGCGAACCGGTGAACTGGTGACGACCGTTCTAGATGTTATGGATAGTCAGGGAATTGATGTGGCCATTCTGGATACTTCCTTTGCGGCGCACATGCCTGATACTTTGGAAATGCCCTACAAGCCAGTTATCCGTGGAGCATATCAGGAAGCCCAATCCGGGAAACCGACATACCGAATGGGAGGGATGACTTGTCTTGCAGGGGACTTTATCGGAGATTATTCTTTTGACAAACCGTTAGAAATCGGGGATCAGATTATTTTTGAAGATATGATCCATTATACCATGGTAAAAACAACAACATTTAACGGCGTTAACCTTCCTTCCATTGGTATATGGCAAAAGGACGAGACTTTTAGATTAATCAGATCTTTCGGATACGAAAGTTTCAAAGATCGTTTATCATAAGAAAAACTGGCCTTACAGGTGTTAACATCATCTGTAAGGCCAGTTTATTATGGAAGCATTGGAAATAACTTTCTTATTTCTTCGGTTGTCGGCTGTTTTCCATATTCACAAATCTCAAAAACTTCGGCCTGCCTTACCAAATCAGCTTTTTCTTTTCCATACCATTTGTCCAGCGCAACTTTAATTTCCGGCGTTACAGCTGAGCGTTTCTCCATCGCAGCAAAAAGCCATTTTTTTCGTTCTAATGTATCCTTTGGAACATTTTCAAGATCCTGATTTGTCCATGGAAGCCATTCGTAAAACTGTGAAACGTGCGCGTCCAGTCCATTTACTTTTTTGGGTAAAACGGCAGTAATATCAATGGCAATATCAGACCGGAAAGGATTTGGTTTTTGGAAACGATCCCGGAAATATAGAAATACCGGATTCTTTCTAATTGCTGGTACGTCGCTGGCAATATTCGGAACGATGACCAGATAAGCAGCATCCTGAACAATCACCCCTGTGTTTCTATGGTCGGGATGATAATCATTTGTGCGTGGTGCTATGACAATATCAGCATTCCACTTTCTGATTTGCCTGATCACTTCCAGGCGATTTTCCAAAGTTGGAAACAATTCTCCATCGTTATTATGCAGCACTTCATATTCTATTCCAAAACGCTTTGCAGCTTCTTTGGCTTCTTTCAATCTTCGGTAATATAATTTTCCCTCACTCATGGTCTGATGTCCTTTGTCGCCGTTGGTCAGCGATACAAACTTTACTTTATGACCCATCGCAGAATACATGGTAGCGAGTCCGCCAGCTCCCAAATCACAATCATCCGGATGTGCTCCGAAAACAATGACACGAATAGGAGCCGGGGCTTGTGTTTGTCCGTAAAGGTTTGTTATCGATACAAGACCGAAAACAAGTAAAATGAATTTTTTCATAGATTATATTATGGTTAAAAGATGATTTAGGATATGCTAAAATAGTCATAATTATTTGTTCTTCGACGCGTTCAAAAAGTGTTTCAAATTGGAAAAGTTTTATTTTCAAGATGATAAATGCAGTAAAACGAATTCATGGAAATGTTCAAATAATAATTTTTTCATGCTTCATCTTAAAGACTTCCAATCCGTTACAGCCATGAATAGAAATATTTAAGAGGTAAACGGTGAAAATCTGCCTTTTTTGCTGTACTTTTGTATCCCGTAATCATAGAAAAAAAGCAAAGTCTTATGGCTTCCAAAGCACGAAAGACCGCTAAGTACATTTTCGTTACGGGCGGTGTTACATCTTCATTAGGTAAAGGGATAATAGCATCTTCTCTTGCTAAATTGCTGCAAGCCAGAGGGCTTTCAGTTACAATCCAAAAATTCGATCCATACATAAATATTGATCCGGGTACGATGAATCCTTACGAGCATGGCGAATGCTATGTAACGGATGATGGTGCTGAAACGGATCTTGATTTAGGTCATTACGAACGTTTTTTAAATGTCAGTACTTCTCAGGCAAATAACGTCACTACGGGAAGGGTTTATCATAACGTTATCACAGCAGAAAGACGCGGAGATTTCCTTGGGAAAACAGTTCAGGTTGTTCCTCACATCACTGATGAGTTGAAAAGAAATATGATGTTGCTGGGGCAAACTGGTGATTATGATATTGTTATCACGGAAATTGGAGGTTGTGTGGGTGATATTGAATCACTTCCTTTTTTAGAAGCTGTTCGTCAGATCAAGTTTGAGCTTGAACACCATGACACCTTAATTATTCATTTAACGCTTATTCCTTACCTGAATTCGGCTGGTGAATTGAAAACCAAGCCTACACAACATTCAGTAAGAATGTTGCAGGAATCGGGTATTCAGCCTGATATTCTGGTTTGCCGTACAGAACATCCATTGCCTATTGAACTTCGTAAAAAAATTGCGTTGTTCTGTAACGTTCAGGTCAATTCTGTGATTGAAGCAATGGACGCAGATACGATTTATGCTGTGCCGTTGTTAATGCTAAAAGAAAGACTTGACCAGCGTGCATTGTATATGCTTGACATATATAATGATAAAGATGTTGATCTTGATGCATGGAAAACTTTCTTATCGAGACTGAAAAACCCGATTGATGCCATTAAAATTGGTCTTGTTGGAAAATACGTTGAATTGCACGATGCTTACAAATCGATTGTAGAATCTTTTATTCACGCAGGTTCTGCCAATGAATGTAAAGTGACAATTGAATGGATTCATTCTGAAAGCCTTACCCCGGAAAATGTTGTAGAAAAACTGGCTGACCTGGACGGTGTTCTGGTTGCTCCGGGTTTTGGTGAAAGAGGTATTGATGGAAAAATTGAAGCGATTCAGTACGTTCGTGAAAACGGAATTCCTTTCTTTGGAATTTGTCTTGGTATGCAAATGGCGGTTATCGAGTATGGTCGTAACGTAGTCGGCCTAGAAGGCGCGCATTCCGTAGAAATGGATGCAACTACGGAACATCCTGTTATCAATTTGATGGAAGATCAGAAAGATGTTTCCAATAAAGGAGGTACGATGCGCCTTGGAGCATATCCTTGCCGTTTGAAAAAAGATTCTCTTGCCAACCGTATTTATGGAAAGCTTAATATTAAAGAACGTCACCGTCACCGTTACGAATTTAATAACAAATACCTGAAAGCTTTTGAAGACAAAGGTATGATGGCTACGGGTATCAATCCGGATAATAATCTGGTGGAAATGGTGGAATTGCCAGGACATCCTTTTTATGTTGGTGTACAGTTTCATCCTGAATTGAAAAGTACTGTGATGAATCCGCATCCGCTTTTCGTTAATTTCGTTAAGGCTGCGCTTACTTATTCACTTGAAAAGCGGGCAGTTATATCCTGATTTAATCTAATCCGGTAATCGGGAAAGTCAATCAGGAAAAACTTATTACCTTTGCCCTCCCGATGGGGCAATATCTTCAATAATTTTTAGTTTATAATGGATAAAAATTTTATAATCGGCTTAGTACTAATAATGCTAATGCTGGTAGGTTATCAGTTTCTGGTTCCAAAACCAGTTGAACCCGCGCCGATAGCCCAAGTAAATAGTGACTCTGCAAAGTCTGTAACGGTTAAAGGTGCGTTGGCATCAGATTCTACACAGTCCGTTGCGTCAGCTGGTGATACCTCAGTCGTAAAAATTGCCCCTCAGGATCTTGTTATTGAAACAACGGATTCTCGTATTGTTTTTACAAATAAGGGTGGGATTTTGAAAGAAGTGATGTTGAAAAAATACAAAACTTTTGACCAGAAACCCCTTTACCTTATTGTTGAAAACCACAATAAATTTCAAATCGAATTTCCTACCCCTGCGGGTAATGTGAATTTGGCTGAGCTGTTTTTCTCAACTACATCAAAAGGCCAGACTCTGGCTGCAAAAGATTCTGCTATTATTTCTTACCGTACCGATTTGGGTAAAGGGCAATTTGTAGAGCAGAATTATGTTGTCCACGGTTCGGGTTATGTTATTGACTACGGCATTAAGTCTAACAGTCTGGTTGCAGGAGATAAATCAATTCAGTTTGACTGGAAAAATGATCTTCTGAAGCTTGAAAATGACATGAATGAAAACCGCAAGGCGATCACGGTCAATTATTATACAGACGGTCTGCACAGTCTTTCGCAAAGCCCTACTGCCAACGAAGAAGCAAAAGCAGAAGAGCCTGTAAAATGGTTTACGATCAAACACAAGTATTTCCTTGCCGGTTTAATTTCTGAAAAACATCCTTTTACCAATGTTGATGTAAAAACATTAGTAAATGTTAATGATACAACGATCGTGAAAACGGCAAACGTTGCGGCTTCGATCCCGATGTCGGCAGTTCAGAAAAACGAAGCAAATTTCCAGTATTACATTGGTCCGAATGATTACCATATCGTGCAGACTGTTAAGGCTGAAAACTTTGATCAGAACGTATATCTGGGATATGCTTTTCTTAAACCGATCAACAAATTCTTCCTGGTTCCTTTGTTTAACTTCCTGGAAGGTTTTATTTCAAACTACGGTCTGTTGATTATCTGTCTTGTATTATTTGTAAAAACGTTGCTTACGCCACTTACTTACAAATCTTACATCAGCATGGCGAAGATGAAAATGCTTGCGCCTGAGCTGGAAGAACTTAAAGCGAAAAATCCTGATGATGCTGCAAAACAACAGCAGGATCAAATGAAATTGTATCAGGAAGTGGGCGTGAGTCCGCTGAGTGGCTGTATTCCAGTCCTCGCAACGATGCCGATCTTGTTTTCACTATTCTTTTTATTTCCGAATTTAATTGAGTTGAGGCAGCAGCATTTCCTATGGGCAAGCGATTTGTCGACCTATGATTCATTTATAAAACTTCCGGTTTCGCTTCCTTTTTATGGTAACCACGTAAGTTTGTTTACCATCATGATGACGATTTCCAGTATCGGATATGCTTACTATAACAACCAGATCACGCCAACGCAGCCTGGGCCGGTTAACATGAAAATGTTGAGCTATATCATGCCATTGATGTTTATGTTTGTTCTGAACTCGTTCCCGGCAGGTCTTACATTCTATTATTTTGTTTCCAACGTTGTTACAATCGGTCAGCAGTTGTTGATCAAAAAGTTTGTAAACGAAGATAAGATCAGAAATATTCTGGAAGAAAATCGCAAGAAAAACGCGAACGGAGAGAAGAAAGAAACCAAGTTCCAGAAATATCTTGCAAAGTCTCTTCAAGCTGCTGATGAAGCAAAAAAGAAACAAGCTGACCTGGAAAAACGTACGAAACGTAAGTAATATAGTTTTTTTACAAAAGGAAAGAGGGCAATGTTTCGGACGGAAACATTGCCCGTTTCTTTTTCCCTTAAAACGGTTTTCGTAATTTGACCCACCAAATTCAACAACGACTAAAAAGACCAATGAGAATTTTAATTCTTTTAATACTAATGATCAGTTCTGGTTTTGGCAATTCTTTATTTGCCCAGACTACCGAACTTAATGAAAATAAGTACAAAGCAGCCGTATCGGACTTGAAACAAGGTCGATATAGTATAGCTATTGAAAAATTTGCTCCCTTAACAACAACCAACATCCAGGCGCCGTATTCGCCTTATGCACATTATTACTATGCGTTATCCGCATTTCAGCTGAAAAGGTATAGAGAAAGCAAGCAAATGCTTCTTCAGCTTATAAGCCGCTATCCGGGTTGGAATAAGATAAATGATGCCTATTACTTATTAGGTGCTGACAATCTTGCAACTGAGCAATATAAGGAAGGACTTGGTTTTTTACAGCGAATTAAAGAATCGTCCTACAACAAGGATGTTCAGGGTTTGAAACAACATTATTTTGGTGAAATCCGGGATCTTGCGAAACTTAGAGACATTCAGAAACAATATCCGGAAGATCGGGATATTGCTATTGCTTTAATCCAATCCATTGAACGTTCTCCATCTTCAACACAAACGGATCTGATGCAGGCAAGTCAGCTTAGTGCCAGTTTCAAAGTAAGTGGAAAAGAGAAAGCGGAAAAAACGGCAGGGCCTGAAAAAAGTATTCCGAAACGTGAAAATCAATGGGAGAAAGGGTTTTTCAATGTAGCGGTTTTACTTCCTTTTCGTCTGGATGAATTTGGTAGTGCTAAAAAACGTACGAATCAGTTTGCTTATGATTATTATCTTGGCCTGGTTCAGGCAAAACAGCAGCTTGATACGGAAGGAATTAAAGTAAATCTAGTGGCATACGATGTAAGCAACGATGAAAAATCGATGAAAATGATTGTTGCCAATACTGATTTTCAGCAATCAGATCTTGTGATTGGTCCATTATATCCAAGCACATTTGAGATAGCAGCCAATTATGTTTCAGGTACAAATCTCTATATGTTGAATCCTCTTTCAACGGATGCTAATGTTGTAAAACATGGAGAAAATACTTTCTTGGCTCATCCCTCAATTCCTTTTCAGGTCCAAAAAGCTGCCGAATGGATGAAATCGATTGCTCCGGGGCCGTCCGCTGCCATTTATTACGGAGGAAGCGCGAAGGATTCCATGATGGCATTTTCCTATGCAAATGAATTTACATCCAAAGGTGGAAAGGTGATACAAATGCTGAAAATAATTCCGGAGCGTGAATGGATTCAAAATAAAGTTTCCTCGTTTGAAACCAGCAAACCTTCGCATGTGGCTCTTTTTGCATCGGATGGTAATTCAGGTGCGCTCATATTGGAAGTTTTGAATGACAGAAAATTAACTTCAACGCCAACTGTTGCTACATCGGCAAGTTTTAACGCGCAGCAATCCCGCCTTGGAAAATATGGCTCGAGGCTGTATTTAATTGAAACGGATCATGTTGACAGGGATAAGGAAAATGTTCGTGAGTTTCAGAAGGCTTACTGGTCACAAACAAATACATTTCCGTCAGCATACTCTTATCAAGGTTATGATCAGTTACTTTTCTTTGGCAGAATGTTGGCAAAATATAAAGATGGTTTGAAAAAAGGCCTGGAAATGAGGCGCTACGATGATGATTACCTTCTTTCGGGTTTTGACTTTACCAAATCGCGCGAAAACGAGATTTCTCCCATACTAAAATACAGCGGTACCAAATGGGTACCAGTCAGATAATCATATATGAATATTTCAACAAGTCAGGCCTTATTTGAGAAGGCGCAGCATTTTATTCCAGGTGGTGTAAATTCACCTGTTCGTGCATTTCGTGCAGTAGGGGGTTCGCCGATTTTTATCAAATCAGCAAAAGGACCTTATGTTTATGATGAAGATGACAACGAGTACATAGAATTAATTAATTCCTGGGGACCGATGATTTTGGGCCATGGGCATGAATTAATTCAAAAAGCAGTTTCTGATGCGATTCAGCATTCTTTTTCTTTTGGCGCACCCACAAGAAGAGAGGTGGAAATGGCAGAATTGATCACTACCATGGTGCCTTCGATTGAAAAAGTACGCATGGTAAATTCAGGTACGGAAGCTACCATGTCAGCCATTCGCGTTGCGCGAGGTTTTACAGGTCGGGATAAAATCATCAAGTTTGAAGGTTGTTATCACGGACATGGTGATAGTTTTTTGATAGCAGCAGGTAGTGGTGCTGTAACTTTTGGAACTCCGGATAGTCCGGGCGTTACAAAAGGTGTTGCGAATGATACACTGACCGCTCCTTACAATGATTTGGCAGCGGTTAAGAAACTGGTTGACGCTAATAAAGGCCACATTGCTGCTTTGATCCTGGAACCTGTTGTAGGTAATATGGGTTGCGTTTTGCCAGCGGAAGGTTTTCTGGAGGGACTTCGCAAAATTTGCGATGAAGAAGGAATTGTGTTTATTTTTGATGAAGTCATGACAGGATTTCGTCTTTCAAAAGGTGGTGCCCAGGAAAGATTTGGTATTAAACCGGATTTGACGACACTTGGAAAAATAATTGGCGGCGGTATGCCCGTTGGTGCTTACGGTGGGAAAGCGGAAATTATGAACTGGGTTTCTCCTTTGGGACCGGTTTATCAGGCTGGAACTTTGTCTGGAAATCCTATTGCGATGGCTGCGGGTTTAACGATGTTGAATTATCTTAATGAGCATCCGGAAGTGTATACCAAACTGGAATTGTCAGGTCATAGACTGGTAAATGGTTTTACCAATTCAATGAAAAAACTTGGACTGAATTACACGATCAACAGTATTGGATCGATGTATACTTTGTTTTTTACAGATCAGGCTGTTACGGATTTTCCATCTGCGAAATCTTCAAACCTGCCTCTGTTTGGGAAATATTTCCATGCAATGCTTGACCGTGGAATATACATGGGGCCTTCCCAGTTTGAAAGTATGTTTTTATCAACGGCGCTTGAAGACAGCCATATTGATAGAATTATTGAAGCCAATGAAGAATCCCTAAAAGAAGTAATTGGATAACATGCGTAAATATTCAGTCATAATTCCTGTGTATAATCGTCCTGATGAATTGCAGGAATTATTGACTTGTCTGACTACCCAGACTTTTAGAAATTTTGAAGTAATTATCGTTGAAGACGGGTCAAAAATAAAATCAGATATCGTCGTTCAATCATTTCAACAAAAACTTGATATCCATTATTATTATAAAGAAAATGGCGGTCAAGGTTTTGCAAGGAATACAGGTTTTGAAAAAGCAAGTGGTGATTATTTTATTCTATTAGATTCCGATGCGCTGATTGAACCGGATTATTTATCAATTGTCGATCAAAAATTAAATTCGGATTACGTCGATTTATACGGTGGCCCGGATACGGATCACCCTTCTTTTTCGCCGATTCAGAAAGCAATAAGTTATTCCATGACTTCCTTTATCACAACAGGAGGAATTCGTGGTAAAAAGAATAACATGGGCGGAACTTTCCATCCACGTAGTTTCAATATGGGGCTTTCACGTGTTGTTTATGAGCGAACAGGAGGTTTTCAGACGAGCAGAATGGGAGAGGATATTTTATTCAGTATTGGAGCCTTACGCCTTGGATTTCGGTCAGCCTTAATTCCTGAAGCTTTTATTTATCACAAAAGAAGGACCGAGTTCGCCCAATTTTTCAGACAATTGAAATTTTTTGGACGTGCACGGATTAATATTGCCCGTTTCTATCCGGAAGAATTAAAACTTGTTCACACAATTCCGTTCCTTTTTACGGTTGGGATCATCAGTATTCCATTTTGGTTCTGGATTTTCAAACCCTTTTTCTATCTGGGTATCGCCGGCGTTTTGCTGATAATTCTAGCTTTATTTTTTGACGCCTTGCGTTCAACGAAAAGTGTAGAAGTAGCGTTTTTAGGAATTTTAGCCGCTTTTGTACAGCTTTTTGGATATGGAATCGGTTTTATGCAGGAAGGCTGGACGCGTATCTGGGAAAAAAAATCGCACCGGGAAACCGGCGCGACCATTGAATATCCTTCATGATTTTATGAAAAGAGCGGCTTCATCATCCGCTTTTTTTATGCGTTATTTTTGGCAGAAATAAACAATTTCCTGGCTCGGTAAGGAATAACGTTTCACCTCCGCGGGTGTCAGTTCGTCCATTACAAAGCGATCCTCGGTAACTGTAAATCCGCCTTTTTCCAATTCTCTTCCATAATTTCTTCCAAAAAGTCTTAAATGATCATTTTGAAGAAAATGTATTTCACGTTCACGCGGATCGGTAATCGTAGCATCTTCGTAAGTAAATTCGTACTTTAAATCCTGCGGAGACTGAATTAACGCCCAGCCGCCTGGTTTTAAAACCCGGTGCAATTCACTCATCGCTCTTATGTAATCGTCAACATGTTCCATTACGTGGTTACAAAAAGCAACATCGAACGTATTATCAGGAAAAGGAATGTCATGAATGTCCATCTTCACTTTTGCAAGCGGAGATTCAATATCAGCAGTTATATAATCAAGATTTTTCATATGCTCGAAACGGTCTATAAAACAGTATTCCGGAGCTACATGCAAAACTTTAAGATCTGCGCTAAAAAAGTTGGTTTTACGTTTTAAATATAAGCCCATTAAACGGTGTCTTTCCAGAGATAAGCAATGGGGACACAGTGCATTATCTCTGCTGGAAGTGTTTCTTCCATAAGGCAGAAACTGGCGGTAGTGGCTATTGCAAACAGGACATTCTACCTTATTTCCTATGTAAAAAATACTCAGAAAACGTGCTACCCAATGGCCAATTAATTGCAGATAGGGACGAGGAATATAACGTAAAACTAAACTAATGATGGCTTTCATTAAACCAATTGATTAAAAATTAATAATTTTATGTTCTTACCAGGTAACAATTACTTAAAATGATCCCAGATATTAACCCAAAGCCGCCAGGAGCACAACTTATTAAACGAATGTCAACGCGTACCAAGTGGCTTATACTTGCTCCGCTTGGGCTTGTTTTATTCAGTTTTGGCCTTTGCGTACTGAGTGAGGCCGCGCACCAGCGTCGTATCGGCCAGCCTACACAGGTTTGGGTATTGCTGGGATTGTATAGCCTGGCGTTAATTAATACCGGACTTGTTTTCTTCGGCGAGGCTTTACGATTCCGTATACTTTTGGATGTTCGCCGGGAAACCCGTCGCAGTATGCGTCAGCTTTTGCGGAAAGTAAATGCAAAAGCGCTTCGTAAAGAACCGGTCCGAAAAGGCAAATCCGACAAAAAAACAAAAAGCCCTACCAAAACAGATTGACAGGGACTTGTTGGATAACTTTGTATCGGAGAGGCGCTTTGATTATTGCTTGTTAGCTTCAAACTGTGCTTTTATTGCCTCAACATCGACATTTCTTACTTCTGGCTTACGCAAAAGATTCTTGATAGTAGCTGTACGATTATTTGCCACAGCTTTATTTCTACGACTCTTACGTTTTAATTCCGTAACTCCCATTTTAAAATTATTGTTTTGTGAAAGAGCCGCAAAATTAGTAATAATTACGTAAATAAAGTAGCAAATAGTCATAAAAATTGCATAACCTCTCTAACTTTACATTTTTAAATGCTGGTGTATTTGTTGGAATGCCTCTTCATTTTGACTGGATCTGTAATTCGTCAGTCAAAAAATATTATCCGGGGAACTAAACTTTTATGGCAGCCATTGACTATTTGAAGAATTTAGAATTAAATGAGTAAACCAAGCCTTGCCCGCGGCACCCGTGACTTTGGTCCCGAACAAATGGTGAAACGCACCTTTATATTTGATACGATCCGTCGCTCTTTTCAACGTTACGGATTTCAGCCTTTGGAAACGCCGGCCTTTGAGAACTTGTCTGTTTTGATGGGCAAATATGGCGATGAAGGTGATCAGCTTCTTTTCAAACTTTTAAATTCAGGTAATTTTAGTGAAAAAATTACTGAAACGGATTTGAATGCAGGCTATAAACCATTAACTACCAAGATTTCAGAAAAAGGTCTTCGTTATGATCTTACTGTTCCATTCGCCCGTTATGTGGTGATGAACCGGGGGACTTTGGTGATGCCTTTTAAACGGTATCAGATTCAGCCGGTTTGGAGAGCAGATCGTCCGCAGAAAGGCCGTTACCGAGAATTTTATCAGTGCGATGCTGACGTGGTTGGTACTGAATCTTTGCTTTGTGAGGCTGAAATTGTTTTGCTTTTACATGATATTTTGCCTCAGTTGGGTATTGAAGATTTTACCGTTAAAATTAATAACAGGAAAATTCTGACCGGAATTGCGGATATGATCGGGGCACATGGACAAGAAGGTACGCTTTGTGTTGCAATTGACAAGCTTGATAAAATCGGGAAAGATAAAGTTGTTGATGAATTACGGGATCGTAATTTTTCGGAAGAAAGCATTTATTTATTAGATCCGGTATTTTCTATAACCGGTGGAGAAAATCCTTTTGCTGATCTGAGAAAATGGCTTGCTTCTTCTGAAATTGGATTAAAAGGAATTGACGAACTGGAACAGGTTTGGGAAATGGTAGAATCACTCGGTTTGAAAAATCCTAAGATTCAATTCGACGTAACTTTAGCCAGAGGATTGTCATATTACACGGGAGCTATTTTTGAAGTAAAAGCAAATAATGTCCAGATCGGCAGTATTTGTGGTGGCGGACGATATGATAACCTGACAGGCACTTTTGGTGTTCCGGGCATTTCGGGTGTAGGAATTTCTTTCGGTGTTGACCGGATTTATGACGTGATGGAAGAATTGAATCTTTTTCCTGAAAATCAGACGATCAGTACGAAAGTGATGATTTCCAATTTTGATCAGGAAGCATTCAAATATGGTTTGTCCATTTTGCCAAAATTACGTGAAGCCGGACTTAATTCTGAAATGTATCCGGATTCAGTAAAATTGAAAAAACAGCTGGATTATGCAGATCGTAAAAATATTCCTTTCGTTATCCTGATCGGGTCGGAGGAAATGAGTACCGGCCAGCTTACATTGAAAAATATGAAAACAGGTGAACAGCAAAAAGGAACGATTGAGGAATTGATCGCCGCTGTGAATTAATAGATTTTAAAAGTAACAACTGAATTTCAAGCTGACAGCCGCAAACGCCCCAGCCCAATTTTAATAAAAACATGGATAATATTTTAAGGATTGCAATACAAAAATCTGGAAGACTAAGTGAAGATTCTTTGAAATTGATCAAGGAATGTGGTATTCGTTTTGATAACGGAGCCGGAAAACTTAAAACTTCTGCGACTAATTTTCCTGCTGAAATTCTTTTTTTACGCGATGATGATATTCCGGGATATGTGGAAGACGGCGTGGCACATCTGGGTATTGTGGGTGAAAATGTTTCGGTTGAATCTGATCGTGATGTCAATACGGTTCATAAACTTGGTTTTTCAAAATGCCGTCTTTCAATCGGGGTTTTGAGAGAACATGAGTATGCTGGTGTTCAGGATCTTGAAGGAAAAAGTATTGCGACTTCTTATCCGAAACTGCTAGGGAAATATCTGGCTGAAAACAATGTTAAAGCCCAGATCCATGAAATTAGTGGTTCGGTAGAAATTGCGCCAAGTATCGGTCTTGCTGATGCGGTTTGTGATATCGTAAGTTCAGGAAGTACTTTGCTTAGCAATGGTTTGAAAGAGGTTGAAACGATTTTCAAATCAGAAGCGGTGATGATTTCAAGCAAGCATTTATCAGCCGGACAACAGGACTTGCTGGATCAGTTGTTGTTCCGTATCAAATCGGTACAGGTTGCTAAAAACAATAAATATATTTTATTGAACTGCCCGACAAACGCGGTTGATGAAATTACAAAATATCTGCCGGGAATGAAGGCACCAACGGTGATGCCGCTGGCTACTGAAGGCTGGTGTTCTATTCATTCGGTGATCAATGAAAATGATTTCTGGGAAAATATCGAAAAGATCAGACAGGCAGGAGCGGAAGGAATTTTGGTAATTCCTATCGAGAAAATGATTCTTTGATAGCTGTCGGCTGTTAGCAATTGGCTTTTAGCTTTTTGTGGAGTTTGAAGTTTTGACTTGATTATACCGTTTTGATGATGATTTAATATTGAGTTTATGAATATAATTTCTTATCCTGAAAGAAGTGAATGGGCGGATCTGTTGACTCGGCCTGTTCAGGATTCTTTGGCTATTGAAGGAAAAGTTTTGCCTATTCTTGATTTGGTAAGAACAAAAGGAGATGAAGGTTTACGTGAATTGGCAAAGAAATTTGACGGCGTTGAGTTGTCAGATTTTGCTTTTTCACAGGAAGAATTTGATGCCGCAGAAGGCCAGCTGGATGAAGAATTGAAAGCTGCTATCCGTCAGGCTTATCAAAATATATATACTTTTCACAAGGCTCAGTTGCAGCCTGCTGAAAAGATTGAGACCATGCCCGGAGTTACTTGCTGGCGTCGGAGTGTGGGTATTGAAAAGGTCGGGATTTATATTCCTGGCGGTACTGCTCCTTTGTTTAGTACTGTTTTGATGTTAGGGATTCCTGCACAATTGGCTGGTTGTAAAGAAGTTATTCTTTGTACCCCTTCTAATCACCCGGCCATTTTATTTGCTGCAAAACTGGTTGGTGTTACTTCTGCTTTTCGAATCGGCGGTGCACAGGCTATTGCTGCTTTGGCTTATGGAACTGAAAGTGTTCCGAAGGTCTATAAGATTTTCGGTCCTGGAAATCAATATGTTACTACGGCGAAGATGCTTATCAGCAAAGAAGGTATTGCGATTGATATGCCTGCTGGACCTTCGGAGGTTGCAGTTTATGCGGATGATAGTGCCGTGGCTTCTTTTGTTGCTGCGGATTTATTATCTCAGGCAGAACATGGTGCCGACAGTCAGGTTTTACTGGTTTCTACCAGTGAGAAGTTTTTGACAGCGGTAAATGAAGAGTTGACAACACAGCTTGAAGCTTTACCTCGCCGGGAACTTGCATCTCAGTCGATTGCCAATAGCAAAGCGATTCTGGTCAATTCAGCTTATGAGGCTATTGACATCCTGAACGATTATGCAGCGGAACATTTAATTTTAAGTGTGAAAGATGCCGAATCGGTTTCGGATAAGATTTTTAATGCCGGATCTATTTTTCTGGGAAATTATACGCCGGAATCTTGTGGAGATTATGCATCGGGAACCAATCATACCTTACCTACAAATGGATATGCTCGTGCTTACAGCGGTGTCTCTGTGGATAGTTTTGTAAAGAAAATTACTGTACAGCATATCTCGGAAACGGGAATAAAAAATATTGGCCCGACGGTTGAAATCATGGCTCATGCCGAATCTCTTGATGCACACAAAAATGCGGTTACCGTTCGATTGAATTCACTTTTGTAAAAAATAAGTATGATTTTCTGATAATCAGGAAAAATGTCGTAAATTTGAAAGACTTATTTCCGGTCTTTTAAAATGATAAAAAAATGACAGCATTTATGGTTAATGAGCTTTTGGGAGGGTATAATGTTCTCAAACATTCTGTGAAGAATGATTTTGATCTTGCTTACCTTGCTGAAAATGGTATTCCCAAAATAGCTATTCAACACCTTGCAGATTCTGCGGGCCTTGAATTGAAGGATGTAATTTCTCTTTTGCCGGTTACGCCAAGAAATTTACAGCGTTATGAGGATAAAGATCTGCTTAGCAATGTAGTTTCTGATCATCTGATCGCACTTGCGGATTTGTTTTCAGTAGGAACCCGGGTTTTGGGGAAGGATTATTTTCTGGATTGGATGAACAGTAAAATTTTGGCTTTGGGCAATGTAAAACCTATGCAGTTTCTTCGTACCCATGCAGGTATCGAACTGATAAAAACAGAATTGGGCCGTATTGAGCATGGTATTTTTGCATAAATGGAGCTATTCAGAATCACAAGGTCAGAATATCAGCATGATTTAACAGGAATTGGCGCTTACAGGCATGGTGGACGATGGAATACACCTCAGAATTCCATGCTTTACACATCTTCTCGCCGGTCACTGGCCATGTTGGAAATCATAGTTCACTGGCAGCAGCCAAATCCTCCGAAAGACTTTGTTGTTGTTGTTTTATTTGTACCTGATAATGCACTGGTTCTTAATCCTTATCCGATTATAGATTGGCACGAGGATCAGCAGTGGAGTAAAGGAATGGGAGATTCCTGGCTGAAAGAAAATAAAACACTACTGATGTGTGTTCCATCGGTGGTGGTTCCGTCGGAAAAGAATTATTTGATTAACCCGTTACATGCCGATTTTGGCTCTGTAAAAGTTATTAATACCGAGCCTTTTCAGTTTGACAAAAGATTATTTTTATAGTTACAGGAGTGATGATTCGTATTAAAGATGATGTGCGCTCCCAAATAGATAGTATAAATGAACAATTCCTTCGACCTGAATTCGGTCATTCGGCCGCATATTTTAACTCTGGCTCCTTATTCTTCGGCTCGTGATGAATATACCGGACATTCGGGTGTATTTCTGGATGCCAATGAAAATCCTTATGGATCCGTAACGGTTGAAGATTATAACCGCTATCCTGATCCTTACCAGGCTGAAATAAAAGCCAAATTAGGTCCGATTAAAAATATTGATTCCAAAAGAATTTTTCTTGGAAATGGAAGCGACGAACCAATCGATTTGTTGATCCGCGCTACCTGTACACCTCAAAAAGACCACGTTATCATTTTGCCGCCAACGTATGGAATGTATGAAGTAAGTGCTTCAATACATAATGTGCAGATTGATAAAGTTTCCCTAACCGCTGATTATCAAATTGATGTAGAGGCTGTTTTGCAAGCAATCACACCGGATACCAAAATTATCTGGGTTTGTACGCCTAATAATCCGACCGGAAATGTGATGCAGGATGAAGCGATCGTAACTCTTCTGAATAACTTCCATGGTCTGGTTGTGGTGGATGAAGCTTACGTTGATTTTACGGATTCAGTTTCCTGGATTTCGCGTTTGGATGAATTTCCAAATCTGGTTGTTTTGCAAACTTTTTCAAAAGCCTGGGGACTTGCCGGTATTCGTGCAGGCATGTGTTTTGCCTCTGCGGACCTGATCAAAATCCTGAATAAAATCAAATCGCCTTACAATATCAGTCTGCCAGCTCAGCGCGCTTTACTCGAAGGTTTGAACGCCGTTGAAAAGAAGGACGAAATGGTGAAAGAAATTCTGAAAGAAAGAGCTTCCCTACGTACGATGCTTGAAAATTTATCGTTGGTGAATAAGATATTTCCATCCGATGCGAATTTCCTGCTTGTACAATTTGACGATGCAAGAGCTGTAATGGCTTATTTAATCAACGAAGCTATTATTGTTCGCGATAGATCCAAAGTACATTTGTGTGAAGGGTGTCTTCGGATTACCGTAGGTACGGAGCAGGAAAACGAGGTTTTGATAGAATCTTTAAAAAAATATCGGCAAAATAACGTAATTGCATAAACACTTTTATATCACACTATAACAACAATCCCCAGCACCAACAATTTATTTATGAAGAAATTAGCACTTACTTTTATTTGTATACTTTCCTTTGGGCTTGCTCAGGCGCAGGATAACAATTGGGCCGTTGGTTTTAAATTAGGAGAACCGTCAGGCGTTAACTTCCGCAAATACTTCAATAACATTCATGCGCTTGATGTGACTATTGGCACTTATGGTGGTGTATTGTCCAACGATCGTAACTACCGAAGCGGAAAATATAGAACGACAGGATTGTCTGTCCAGGTGCATTATTTATGGACGACGCCACTGTTTAATGCGGAGAATGTTCGTGTTTATTATGGATTAGGCGGACAGGTTAACAGCCGAAATTATTACCCTGATAACAAAAAAACACTAGCTCCTCCAGGCGATCGTGAAAAAACGATTTCTCTGGGTGGATCTGCGATTGGTGGTGTGGAGTATTTCATTCCGGACAACAGGATCTCAGTATTTTTAGAAACAGGAGCTTACGTGGAATTGCTTCCAAGACCATTCTATCTAAGTCCTAATCTTTCCGCAGGTATTCGTTTCAATTTGTAAAGAATTGTAATTCAAAAATATAGAAAATAGGAAGAGCAGGCATTTAGCCTGCTTTTTTTGTAACTTGATTTGTTGTTTTCAACCGCTGTTTTTATTCCAAAATAAGAAAATTCAAACGTGTTTAAAGTATATAGCTCATCAGCAGGTTCAGGTAAAACATATACACTTACCAAAGAGTATCTCAAACTTGCACTGCATTCCAATTCTGACACCTATTTCAGGCAAATTCTGGCCGTTACATTTACAAATGCTGCGGCGAATGAAATGAAGGAGCGGATTTTGCTGATGCTCAGAACTTTCGCGAATGCGATGGAGGCCGAAGGTACTGAACATCCAATGCTTAAAGATGTCATCACGGAACTGTATCCCGTAACACTGGAAGATCCTGAACTTTATGCCGGAGCAAAGGAATTGATTTCCGGACGTGCTCAACTTGTTTTTCGCCAGATTTTGCACCGATATTCAGATTTTTCGGTTATGACGATTGATAAGTTTACACAGCGACTTATCAGCAGTTTCACTGATGAGTTGGGAATTCCTTTTGTTTTTGAAACACAGCTTGACGGACAATTACTTGACGATGCGGTAGATCGGTTGCTGGCACGTATCGGTCAGGATGGGGAAGAGGTTTTATCCGATATTGTTGAAAAATATTACAGAGAGAAAGCTGAGGAAGGTAAAAGCTGGTCATCATTACCGGCACAGATAAGAGAAACTGCTGGCACTTTGTTGAGTGAGCAAAGTTATCTGCAAATGCAGCGTGTTGCTAATCTTCAAATGAGCGACTGGGTATCAATTCGTAATAATATGCGGGCATTTGTGAAAGGTCGTGAAGAGGCTATAAAACGTTTGTCGCTAATTGCTTTTGAACTTATTGAGGCTGAATTGTTAGTGGATAAAGATTTTTATCAGGGAGCTCGCGGAATTTATGGATATTTCAAAGACAGGAGTGAAGGCAAAAATACCTGGACTCTGCCTAATTCTTACGTCAGTGGCAAAACAATTGGTGAGGAAAACTGGTATGGAGCAAAAACGGCGGCTCCGATAAAGAATAAAATTGAAGCTATAAGGCCGGAATTGGAACGGTTGTATTTTGAAATTGAAAAAATCAGAGACGGAGAATCTGAAAAGATTACATTATACGTTCAGCTCGACCGGCATCTTTATAATTTGTCGCTGCTGGGAGAAATCCGAAAAGAATTTGATGCACTTTTAAAACAAAATAATCAGGTACATATTTCTGATTTTAACCGTCGAATTCTTGAAATTGTATCAAAAGAACCGGTTCCCTTTATTTTCGAGCGGCTTGGTGAAAAGTATAATCATATCCTTGTTGACGAATTTCAGGATACTTCCAAATTGCAGTTTGCCAACTTGCTTCCTTTAATTGAAAATGCATTGGCCGATGGCTATTTCAATTTGATTGTGGGTGATGCCAAGCAATCTATTTATCGTTTCAGAGGTGGTGATATGGATTTAATCCTGCATTTGGCGCAAAATCAGGTGATGCAGCTGATGCCAATTTTGGGAGATAATATTTACAATGAGGAAAGATTATGGAGCGTCGACAGTCATCTTGAAATAAATCATTTACGGACTAACCGCAGAAGTTTTCGGGAAATTACAACTTTCAATAATCAGTTTTTTGGATTTATTTCAGAAACAGTAGGAGAGGAATTTCCGCTGATCCGGCATGTATATGATGATAATTTCAAACAGGAAATCCCTCCGGGGGTCAAGGAAGGTGGGCATGTGCAGATGGAATTTATCGAAATGCAGGAATTTGCGGATGAGTTTTTGGAAAACCAGACAAAAAATGATGCGATTGTTAAAAGAAGCGTGGAGCTTATTTCTGAACTTCGTAGTTCCGGTTATCAATGGCGCGATATTGCCATTTTATGTAGGAAAAAGAAAGAAGCAACCTCACTCGCCAATGCTTTAAAAGAATCAGGATATCCACTTATTTCAGATGACGCGCTATCTCTGGCTTATTCCAGATCTGTACATTTCGTTATCTCTTTTATGCAGGTTTTGCATACGGATCAGCGTTTGAAGCGATACGAGGCAGCTTATTTATTTCACAGAGTTATCCGCAGAGAAAATCCAAGCGCAGAAGAACATGAAGCACTTCGTATGCTTTGTACGCAAAAAGGATTGGATTCGTTTTTGGGTTATTTTTTGAAATGGGATATTGAATTAATTTCATTCAGAATACGGCAGTTAACAGTTTTTGAACTTTGCGAGCAGTTAATGCAGACCTTTGGGCTTTTTGAAAACAAGACTGAAAATGAATATTTATTTCGTTTTCTAGACGTTGTTCTGGAATTCGGAACGCGGAAAAGTAACCATCTTGGTGATTTTCTTACCTATTGGGATACATCGAAACACAAACTTTCGATCACCATTCCTGCCGATACGGATGCGTTAAGAATTACGACGATCCATAAATCAAAAGGGCTTGAATATCCGGTGGTAATCGTTCCTTATGCAAATTGGAAAGTGACGCCTAATGCGAAACTGGACAGATTGTGGATCGATCTTGATGAGGTCCCATATGAGGAACTGGTTTTGACAGAAAAAGGAAATGAGCTTTTTCCAGTCACCAAGAAACTGAGAAGTTCTCTGGTTTCGGTGGTTAAAGATCTTGATAATACGCTGGTTTCTGATCAGTATCAGGAGGAGAAAACGAGAACTATGGTTGAAAATCTGAACCTGTTATATGTGGCTTTTACGAGGCCCATTCAACGACTTTATATTCTGGCCAAACGTGAGAAAAACTTGAAACAATCACAACAGGTAAGTTCCTGGCTGCATGATTATTTAAGTCAGCCGGATTCACAACCAGCTTATAATGAGCTGGAAAGTAAATTCATTTTATCTCAGGGCAATCAGGATTGTTTTCATGCACATTCAAAAAATAATGCTGCAACTTATCTTGTCAAGGATGTGATCAGTAACGACCGAACCGATACTCTGCGGCTAAGGCGAATGGCAGAGCGGATTTTTGACGTTGAAACCTTTGAAAGGAAAAAGGATCATCTTCAAAAAATGAGGCATTTGCTGATCAAAATGAATGTTGAAGCGGATTTATCTCAAACCGTCGGACAGCTTGTTCGTGAAGGGATTGTTGTGAAAGAGGAAGCAAAAGTTTTGTACGGACAGGTTAAGACTTTATTGAAAAACGAAACTTTAAACAGTCTTTACAATGAAAATATTAAAGTTCAGGTCAACAAAGAATTGTTACTGCCGGGTGGAAAAATGCTTCATATAGATAGAATCGTTCAATTGCCGGATGATTCCTATGTTTTTATGACGTTTATTGCAGGAAGTGGAAATGAACAGCCGATTAATCATTTGAAACGTTTGATCAGAGTTTTTGAAAATGAAGGAAACGTGGCAAAAGCGGTTTTGATAACGCTTGAAAATGAGGTTATTGAATGGATAACCTAGATTTTACTTGAAATTTATGAGTATTACAATAAGAGAAATTCAACCAGAAGATAATGCTGAACTGGCTCAGATAATCAGAAGAGCACTCGAAGAATTTAAAGCAAACAAACCTGGAACCGTTTATTTTGACGAAAGTACGGATCATTTGAGTGATCTTTTTCAGATTGAAAACAGTGTTTATTTTGTAGCTGTTGAAAATTCCAAATTGTTAGGCGGAGCGGGTATTTTCCCAACCGAAGGTCTGGATCCTGATACAATAGAGTTGGTGAAAATGTATCTTCAACCGGATGCAAGAGGGAAAGGATTAGGCAGAACACTTATTCTGAAATGTATAGATTATGCGAAATTCAAAGGCTATAAAAGAATATATCTTGAAACCATGAATGAGCTGGACAAGGCCATTAAGGCTTATGAAAAATTAGGTTTTGACTTGCTTGATCATCCGCTGGGAAATAGCGGACATCATTCCTGCGAATTATGGATGGTCAAGGAGATTGATTAGTCTGGCTTTAACAGATTAATTATTGATCAGGGAATAATTACATAAATTGCAGATTGGACAATTATTTGTAAATTGTGTTATACCGGTATTTATCATTCTCTTTCTTCTTTGTGAATAAATTTAGTAACAACGTAGAAAAAACTCGATGGTTTCCGTGGCTAAAAAAGTATGTTATCTAGTTCCACTACATTTTTTTGCTGATATTCACGAGAAATTGGATAATCCTTTTGTAAATACTCTTCGTTATTTTAAAATTTATGCGCTTTTCGTTTCAGCAACAGGTTTTTACGGGCATATTTGTATCCATTGCACTTGTAATAATCGTAGGTATCACTTCTTATCAGGCTATTCTGCTACAACAGGAAAATGCAGGTTGGGTGGATCATACCAGAGATGTGATCAGAGCCTGCTCCGAAGTCAGAAATGAATTTCTTACCGCTGAAACAAATCTCCGCGGATATGCGCTTCTGAATAATCGTGCTTTTGAAAGTGTTCATCAGAAGGCAAGTGAAAATGTATTACAACAGTTTAGTACTCTACAAAAATTAGTTGCAGATAATCCAGTACAATCCGCACGTCTGGATAGTCTTGATCCTTTGATTCACAACAGACTAGGTCTGATGTCGCGGCAGCTGGATTTAATTAAATCAAATAATTATTCTATTGACTCCTTGAAATCTATGGTTTTCGCGGGGCAGAGATTATCAGCTCAAATCACTTTTTATTTTAATCATGTCGAAGACATGGAGAATAAATTGCTGACTATTCGTGAAGATCAGGCAGTTATAAGTGCTTCCAGAGCGAAACAAATTATTCTGGGCGGGACTTTGGTTTTCATGTTTGTCATTTTTATTCTTTTCTACTTTATCCGAAAAACATATTTAGCTCAGCTAAAATCTGAAGAGGAAGCGCTGAAAGCTAATGCGGAACTGGAAAAATTATCACTTGAAGACCAGCGTAAAAACTGGATTTTATCAGCTGCTGTTGAAGTAAGTGTTTCAATACGGGGAGAACCTACCGAGGCAGAACTCGCAGAAAAGTTTCTGCATAAAATGGCCAAACTTACTGACGCATCCGGAGGGCTTTTGTATATAGTAAATCGTGACGCAAGCGCCTGGAATCTGGCATCTACTTATGGTGTCGATGTACGGAACGGGATTACTGAATTGATTACGGTTAAAAATGGTTTATTTGGACAAATCATAAAGGATAAACAAAGTTTTAAAAAGCTTGATGTAGCTCCCGGATATCTGAAAATCGGAACCGGACTTGGAAATACAATGCCAGAATCGGTTTTTGTAAAAACAATGATTCAGGAAGGGAAAGTCATCGGACTGCTGGAACTGGGATACTTAAATGAGCCGGATGGTAATGTCATTAAACTTTTGGAAAGGGTAATGGACGGTGTGGCGATAGCATTTGTAGCAGCAAGAGAACGACAACTCATGAAAGAATTACTTGACAAAACCCAGCTTCAGGCAGAAGAACTGGAAAGTCAGCAGGAAGAGCTCAGAGTTACAAATGAAGAACTTACCAGACAAAGCTCAATTATTCAGGTATCTGAAGAAGAACTTCGTGTGCAGCAGGAAGAATTAAAACAGATCAATACCGAACTGGAAGAAAAGGCGTTTCTTTTGGAAGAACAAAAAAGTACCCTGGTTGAAGCCAGAGATCAGATTCAGATCAAGGCCGATGAACTTGAAAAATCGGGTCGTTTTAAAAGCGAATTTTTGGCTAATATGAGTCATGAATTGCGAACGCCATTGAATAGTATCTTAATCCTTTCGCGCATTTTATCTGAAAATAAAGCAGCCCGTTTGAGCGATGAGGAGCAACGATATGCATCTGTTATCAATAATTCCGGTAATGATTTGCTGACACTTATCAACGATATTCTGGATCTTGCCAAGGTTGAAGCCGGAAAGGTTGAACTTCATCCTGAGGAGATAAATACAGAATTGCTGATGGTGGAAGTAAGAAATACTTTCCAGAAAATCGCCGAAAATAAAGGACTTGAATTGAAAATGATCAAAACGGATTCTTGTCCGGCGATTTTGTTCGTAGATCATGTCAGGATATTGCAGGTCATCCGAAATCTTCTTTCCAATGCCATAAAATTTACCTCGGCGCCCGGTGCTGTTTCTCTTATTATCTCCCAAGACAATAATCAATGGCATTTTGAAGTTTCTGATACGGGTATTGGTATTCCGGATGATAAGCAAAAGGCAATTTTCGATGCTTTTCAGCAGGCAGATGGTTCTACAAGCAGAAAATATGGTGGAACTGGCTTGGGTTTATCCATAAGCCGTGAACTTGCAATTTTGTTTAAAGGATCAATTTCTTTAAAAAGTGAAGTGGGAAAAGGCTCATCTTTCACTCTTTCTATACCAATTCAGAAAAATAGCCAGACGAATGCTCCTGATACTGAGAAGCAGCTACCGGTTCAGGAAATGATAAGCAAAATACCCGAACCGGTTAAAATTGTCCGTAATTTTAAAGAGAATCGTCTTCTCCTGATCGAAGATGATCCAATTTTTGCCGAGGATATGGCGAGTAAAGCGCGTGACAGTGGTTTTGATGTGCTCATTGCATCAACAGGTTACAGCGGACTGGATATGGCAAAAAGTTTCAAACCTACGGCCATCATTCTGGATATGCACCTTCCGGATATTTCGGGTGAAGAAGTTTTGAAGCAATTGAAATCCGATTCAAAAACCAGTCTTATTCCGGTGCATACCGTTTCAGCCGGTGATGAAAGTATCTCAAAAGTGCTGGAAGAAGGTGCAATCGGTTTTATGCAAAAACCTGTTGACAAAAAATCAGCAGAGTTTATATTTAACTTATTAAAACTGGAAGTCTCAAATACCGGTAAAAAAAGAATTCTTTTAATTGAAGACGATGCTTATCAAAGCCAGTATTTTGGTAATTTTCTGGAAAACAACAACCTTTTTGTTTTATACGCCTATTCGGGCGCCGAAGCACTGTCCATATTATCGAGGGAAACGATAGACGGAATAATTCTTGATGTTCGTTTGTCGGATATGAATGGGCTTGATTTGCTCGATATGATAAAACAGGACCCTAAACTGGCTGGTTTGCCTGTCATTGTTAATACAGCTGAAGATCTTTCACAGGAAGATTTGTCGAAAGTTATGCGCTACTCTCATCCGATAGTTATGAAGACACGAAAGTCTAACGAACGTTTGCTGGATGAGGTGAATTTGTTTTTGAAAAAATTCCAGCAGAAACAGATACCTTCTATTCAAAAAGCACAGCCTTTCAGTAATCCTTTTGTAAATGCTGAACGTGTTTTTGTTGGTAAAAAGGTGCTTTTGGCAGATGATGACATGCGGAATATTTTTGCTTTGAGCGCTGTTCTGGAAGAAGCCGGATTTGCTATTGTTATAGCAACAAATGGTCGCGAGGCGATAGGGAAACTTGGGGAAACAAACGACATCGACCTAATCCTTATGGATGTAATGATGCCTGAAATGGATGGTATCGAAGCAACAAAGCTAATTCGGAAAGAGCAAAAATGGAATAATTTGCCGATTATAGCGGTAACGGCAAAGGCGATGCAAGGGGATAGGGAATTGTGTTTATCTGCCGGAGCCAATGATTATATATCAAAACCTGTTGATGTGGATAAGTTACTCTCGCTGATTAAGGTCTGGCTTCATTCGTAAATTATGATATTGTTGGAATATAAAGAACTGGAATTGTTAATAACACGTGTCAGGGAAATCTCAGGATTTGATTTTTCGGGATATGCGCGGCCATCTTTGCTTCGCAGGGCATCCCGATATCTTACAAAGCATACCATGAATTTGTCTGAACTGTACATTCATATTGAACAGGGCGGTAAGGCAATTTATGATTTTATACAAGAGCTGACGGTCAATTATTCCGAGATGTTTCGGGATCCTGACTTTTTTATATCGGTGCGTTCTGAGATTTTGACATATCTGGAATCCTATCCGGCTATCCGTTTGTGGGTTGCAGGCTGTGCATCCGGAGAGGAAGCTTTTTCGATGGCAATTTTGTTAAAAGAAGCCGGATTGTTTGACAGATCGCTGATCTACGGAACAGATTTGAGTGAACGCGTACTTTCATCAGCGCGTCAAGGGGTTTTTGGTTTGGGGCATATGCGCACTTTCTCAGAAAATTATATGCTTGCAGAAGGCAGAAATTCTTTGTCGGATTACTATAATGTGGCATACAATCAGGCTGTTATGGATCCGTATTTGAGAAAAAACATGGTTTTTTCCTTACACGATCTTACCGGCGACGGCGTTTTTAATGAATTTCAAATGGTGAGTTGCCGAAATGTAATGATCTATTTTAATCTGGAACAGCGTCAGAAGGTTTTTAAATTGTTGTATGATAGCCTCGGCATGTTTGGTTTTTTATGTCTGGGAAAGCGGGAAACATTAAGGTATTCAGGATTCGAAGAAAATTTCAGGATTATCAATGCCCATTTGAATATTTACCAAAAAATCAAATGACAGAGCCACCTCTTAATCCGCTGAATTTGGTTCTGATGGGCGGCTCGTCCGGAAGTTTTGTGATATTTGAACAAATCGTGAAGCTGGCTGTAAGGCCATTACCTTGCGCGGTCATTTTTGTGATACATCGTGGAAAATCAAGTATAGCGAATCTTTCTTATTTGTTTAAATCAAAAACAAAAGTAAGAATGGAAGAGCCGCAGCACCTGGATCCGGTACAAAACGATTGCATTTATTTTGCTGTCCCGGATTATCATTTACTTATTGGCCCGGATAAAAGGTTTTACCTGGATGATACCGATAAGGATTTTTTTTCTCGCCCATCAATTGATGCGACTTTTACTTCTGCGGCGCATTCCGGAATCGAAGTACGGGCTGCAATGTTATTTTCTGGTGCCAGCCAGGACGGAGCATCAGGCCTGAAATTAATTGCAGAAAAAGGTTTTGACACCTATGTCCAAAATCCTGATTTTGCTGAGGTACCGCGGATGCCTGCAGCAGCGTTAAGTCAATATGGGGGACACCATATTTTGAATGAAAAAAATATCTTTGAAGAAATAAGCAGTGTACTTTACAGTTACTCAACGTAAGTTATGGAAAAAACAAAAATATTACTTCTAGACGACAGAGAAGAAAATTTAATTTCTCTGAAAGCTGTACTGGACAGAGATGATATATCCATTTATTCCACCACTTCTCCGAATGAAGCGTTGCGTATCGTTTGGGAAAATGAAATAGCTGTGGCGTTAGTTGATGTTCAGATGCCCGGAATGGATGGGTTTGAATTTGCGGAAACCCTCGCCTCAAATCCTAAAACGAAGGAAATATTGATTGTTTTTGTCACAGCTATTTCCAAAGAAACGACTTATGCTGTTCGTGGACTGAAAACCGGTGCGATAGATTATTTATACAAACCGCTGGATCCTTATATTACTAATGCCAAAGTTGATTCACTGATCAGGCTGGCAAGAAGTCAGAGGGAAATTCGCGAAAAAAATAAGCTTCTTGAAAATTACGCAACCATTGTTACGAATTCTCCCGATATTATAGCTACCGTTGAGGCAGAATCGGGCCGGATTTTATCCATTAATCCTTCTATTTTTTCAATACTTGGGCTACATCCATCGTCGCTATTAAATGTCTCCATTCTTGATCTGCTTGTAGAACCAAATCGTTCGGGTTTGCAGAGCGTTCTGATTAATCAGACTTACATGAGCGGGGAAACTATTGTTGTTGAAGACCAGTTTCATGGAAAACTTCACCAGCCCGTTTGGCTTGAATTAAGGATTATGTATAAAAATAAACTTTTGTTTATCAATCTGCATGATATTGAGAAACGTAAAGCGCACGAACTTGCTCTGGTAGAAGCACGAAGCCTGGCTGATAAATCCCGGAAAGTAAAAGAAGCATTTCTTGCAAATATGAGCCATGAAATCCGGACACCTTTGAATGGAATAATTGGTATAGGCAATTTGTTGGAAGCTACTGAACTGGAACCAAACCAGAGAGAACTGCTTGAAATGCTGCTGTATTCCTCGGGCTCTTTACTCAATATTCTGAATGATATTCTGGATATATCCAAGATTGATGAAGGTAAATTTTCAATACTTCCAACGCCTACCAACTTACAGGTATTGGGCAAGGGGATTATTGATCTGATGCGTTTTAAATCGGATGAAAAGCGACTGGAATTATCGTTGAGTGTGGCCAAAGAGATACCGGAAAGCGTCATGGTAGATGGTATGCGATTAAATCAGATACTCATGAATCTGGTAGGCAATGCTTTGAAATTTACACATGCCGGCTATGTAAAACTCCGTATTGAATATGGAGGTGTTGAAGGAATTTATCACAAAATAAGGCTAGCTGTGGAGGATACAGGGATAGGGATTTCCGAAGATCGTATTCAGTTTATTTTCTCAGAATATGGCCAGGCTACTGCGGAAACTTCTCACAACTACGGTGGTACAGGTTTGGGATTGACTATTTCTCAAAAACTTGTTTTGTTGATGGGAAGCGAGCTTAAAGTTACCAGTCAGTTTCACAGTGGAAGTGAGTTTTACTTTACTTTGCTGTTGAAGGACGCAAACCAGAAAATAGAAAATAAGAAGCAGGTTGTCTCTTTCAAAACACTTAGTCCATTTTTTGGAAAAAGGGTTTTAGTTGCAGAAGACAATCAAATCAATGCCTTGTTGATCAATAAATATCTGACAACCTGGCTGATTGATACGACTTTGGTAGTTAATGGTAAAGAAGCTGTTAATACACTTCAAAAGGAAGAATTTGACCTAATCATCATGGATACCAGAATGCCAGAGATGGACGGGTATCAGGCGGCACAATGTATCAGGAAAATGGATATTACAACGCCAATTCTTTCACTTTCCGCCACTGTATTGGAAGAAGATACGCGGCAGGCTATAGAATCGGGAATGAATGATACTTTATCTAAACCATTTGAGCCGATGAAATTGCATGAGAAAATCGGAATCTTGCTGGCTCAACCAGTTTATTAAAGTATTGACCCGATTTTTTGCAAAAATTTTAATACTCATTTTATTAATCTGTTATCAGATGCAACGAATTTTTCTAATTAATCGTAATGATTTATATATGATTTCGTTTAATTAAAGTAGAAGTTTAGAGTATTTAAATAATAAAATGAAAAGTAAATCGAACCGCTGGTTTCTCCTCACGTTAGTAGTGCTGGCAGGGTGTAGTTCATCTAAAACTATTCCTGTTGAATCAAAATGGAATGCCCCTTTTACATATGTTGACGAAGTGAAACCGGATCATAAAGATCAGGCGTCTAGGTTGGCTTATGGCATTATAAACGATGATCACTATCTGTATCTGACTATGTCAACACGTGATCCGCAAACAATACAGAAAATTTTGGGTAGTGGACTTAAAGTTTCGTTTACTCCTGAGGGGCAGAAAAAGGACTCTTATTCTCTAATGTTTCCAGTTGTTTTAAAGGAAGATCGTAAGGCGCTAAAACGTATCGATACGGATTTACCCAATAGTCTTGGGCTTAATTTGCTGTTGGATTCTTACAATAAAGAAGCGGTTTGGAAAGATACCAAGGGGCAGCACTTTATCAATCTGGTTGAGGCAGATGGTAGTATCAAATCCAAAATAAGCATGGATCAAAATGGGGAACTTACAGAGCAAATTGCCATTCCTTTCAGTCTGCTGGCTTTGAATACGAAAGAATCTCCAATGTTGGGAATTAATATAAAAATTGACGGAGCCTCTTCTCAATCCGGATTTTCACCTAGAATCGGTATCGGTTTGGGTGGCGGAATTGGCATGGGAGGCGGAATGGGCGTTGGTATCGGTACAGGAAATGGGTATGGTCGTTATGGCAATGCTGATCGTGGTGTAGATATCCGTCTGTCAGTTCAGCTGGCCCGTGGAAATGGTTGAAAATTAGAGAGACTCTTGATATAAAAAGATACCCGCTGAACAATTTCGGCGGGTATTTTTTTATATCAAATTTGAATTATTTGGTCTGGTGTAAACCAGCTGCATGACGCTAATATTCCGGCTTGCAAAAGCTGCTTCACAGTAACAAAGGTAATAAGTCCATTTACGTACGAAGGATTCGTCAAAACCAAGTTTTTTTATTTCTTCAAGCCTTTCAATAAATTTTCCGTACCAGGCATTTAGTGTGTATGCATAATGAAGCCCGAGTTCTTTCAAATCTACAAGGCTCATTTCGCTGGTTTTGTTAACGGACTGATTAATAGCAGAAACAGAAGGAAGCAGCGAGCCAGGGAAAATATATTTTTGAATCCAGTCAACACCGTTTTTTAAACTATCGTAACGTGAATCCGGACAGGTAATTACCTGAATAGCCAGAATTCCATCTTTTTTCAAAAGAGAATTACACTTACTAAAATATACGTCAAGATATTGATGACCAACTGCTTCCAGCATTTCTATCGAAACAATTTTATCAAACTGTCCCTCGACATGACGATAATCCATTAACACAACCTGAACTCTTTCCGATAAACCGGCCTCCTCTATACGTCTTGTTGCAAGTTGTTGTTGTTCTGTGGATAAAGTTAGTGATGTCACCTTACAGCCATAGTTTTTTGCCATGTGGATAGCATTTCCTCCCCAGCCACTTCCAATTTCAAGTACATGATCCGAAGGTTGTAAATGAAGTTTTTTACATAAACGATCGTATTTTTCCAGCTGAGCATCTTCCAGGCTCATCCCTTTATGGCGGAAATATGCACCAGAATAAGTCATGGTTGTATCCAGAAAAGTAGCAAAAAAGTCGTTGCTCAGATCATAATGTTCTGAGATGTTTTTTCTGGAACCTTCCAAAGTATTGGACCGCATTCCGTGGGTTACTTTGTTCAATAAACGCAAAATATTCAAAGCAAAGTTTTGCGACTTACTGCCAGAAACACCTGGAGCATTTTCGACATTTAACAGAACCCAAGTGATCACATCGGTGATATTGTTCGTTTCCCAAAGCCCATCAACATAAGCTTCGCCAAACCCGATATCACCAAATAAGATCAGTTTTTTGAAAAAATCAATGTGTGTAATGGTGATACAGGCTGTAACCTGATGACTTCCGTCACCAAAAAATTCTATTTTTCCATCGGGCAACATCATCTTTAATTGACCTAATGACATCTTCCTTAATTGACTGAAAACGAGTTGCTGATATAAGCCAGGTTTTGTGTCAGTCAGTTGTGTGCGATTTAGTTCTGAGCGGGTTCTTAGCATAATGATGATAGTGTCTGGCCTATTGAGATTTATATCGTCGGAAAACTTCCGTTTGCAATTCAAGGTTATCCGCTTTTTTATGATACTTAATTTTTTTTGACCAGAGCTTCAAAGCTTGCCAGTGTATCAAAAAAGTTATCTTCATGGTAATCAATGGAATACTGAAAAAATACCGAATCATATTGCTGTCTGTCAGTTCTTCTCGCTTTCCGGAAAGTTTACTCAGCAAAAACAACTTACCCAGTTCATCATGGTCATTTACGGCTATGTTTAAATTTTCCTGCGGGATTTTTAAATTGAAATCAAAATAATTATCCACTTCGGTAAACGGCGAAACGTAAAATTTCTTAAAAGTGTAAAGATGAAAATGATCCTTACTGAACGCTTCCGCACCCATGAAATACGGCTTTATTTCTTTATAGGTATTACAAACTTCTGCTACCGAGCAAACCGGATTGTTATTCTCATCAAAACAGAAATAAAAACATACCGGATTAAACTGATAACCCAGAGTACATAAATTGGTGAGAAGCATAATCCTTCCATTACCAATTTCTACTCCGTTTTCATACAAAAACCGGGTAATGTGTTCCCTTGTACTTTTATTTTTGTCCGGATTTTGGCGTGGCAGCTGCATGTGATCGTTGTCCCTGAAATTGAACAGGTTAAAACGATTATAACTCAGCCATTTGAATTTTGCAGTAAGCACATCCAATTCAGCAAGATCCAGGTAAAACATAAAAATGTCATACTTGAACTGATGCTTTTTTGGAAGAATTCTGTTATGCATGACGCTTGCCTTGTACATGCAGGAATTTAGCGTGTCCCGTTTCATACAAGGATATACGACAAAAGAATTTCAATAGATTGTCGTACCCGAAATTTTTACTTTCTTCAAACTATTACACAATTCTACCGCACTGGTATATGCGTCTTCGTGGAAGCCATATTTAAAATAACTGCCGCAGAAATAAACCGGTCCGTTTTCATTCAACAGTTTCAGACAAGCCTGCGCATGAATGGCGGGCACGTCAAAGAGCGGATGATCATAATCGATTTCTTTGATTATTTTTTTCTCGTCCAGATCGTCATGCGGATTGATCGAAACAAAGTAATTTTTCTTTTCTGAAACCTGTTGCAGCATATTCATCCAATAAATAGTGCTCGGAATCAACTCATTATATTTTTCCTGAATACGATAGTTCCAACTGCTCCAAGCCAGTTTGGCTTTCGGCATTATGTTTTCATCGCTGTGTAATACGGCTTTATTGTATTGGTATTTAAATTTTGATAAAACATCCTGTTCCAGATTCGTCGGGTTGTCCAGCATCAAAAGTGCCTGATCTGCGTGACTGGCAATAATTACCCTGTCAAAAACTTCGGAAGAGCCATCTGCTGAATGTACGGTCACTTTATCATCTGTACGCGAAACTTTTACTGCTTTACGATTTAAATGGATTTTATCTTTAAAGGGTTTGATCAGTATTTCCCTGTAAGCCTGGCTGCCTTTGTGCAATGTATACCACTGATGCTGTGTATCCAATCCCAGAAAACCGTGGTTTTTGAAAAAGCGGATCAACGTTACCGCAGGGAAATCGAGCATTTGTTCCATGGGCGTTGACCAAACCGCGGAGCTCATCGGAACCAGATATTTCCAGAGCATATCTTCACTAAACCGGAATTCCTTAATATACTGTCCGATTGAGTAATTGGCATAATGTGGATCGTCCAGTATTTTGACACTTTCTTTGTTGAATCTTGAAATTTCAGAAAGCATTTTTAAATAAGAAATATTGAAAATATTTTTTCTCTGGGCAAACAAATGATTCAGACTTGATCCGCTGTATTCCAGTCCCGTAGGTTTGTGCTGGACACTGAAAGACATATCTGTTTTTTTGAACGGAGCGCCAATTTTAGTAAACAATTTGCAAAGATTTGGATAGGTCTCAAAATTAAAAACCATAAAACCTGTATCGATATAAACCGGTTTCCCGTCTTCATCAACGGTTACCGTATTGGTATGTCCGCCAATGTAATCGTTTTGTTCATAAAATGTAAGATCATCTGTCGAATGCAAAAAATGGCCGCAGCCCATTCCCGCGATTCCTGTTCCGATAATTGCTGTTTTAAGCATCGTTATTCTGTTACAGATTTTAAAAAATACAAGATAGCGTATGTGGAAATTTGTCCGCCGGGGCCGTACAAATTGTAGTCAAAAGCGTGAGTGGCCCAGGGAAGTGTTACCAGATAATGCTTTACACCATTTTCTTCCAGCTTGGCATTCAACCTACGACTATGTTCATAGGCAACCAAAACATCGTTTTCTCCATGAATAAGAAGGGTAGGTGGCGACTGTTTTGTGACAGAAAGCAGAGGCGAACTCCTCTCGAATTTTTCCGGATGATTGCTGTAATTTCCACCAAGATAATCCTGCATAACTTTTCTGGAATCCATAATGAGCGGATTTGAAGGGATCGAATATCCCCAAACCATATCGGCGGGTCCGTATAAATCGACGATTCCTTTCAGGCCCGTTTCATTCAAAGTATATCCTGCAAGCAAAGCAATCTGCGCTCCGGCGGAACGACCAAGTAAAATGAAATTTGACGTATCAATATTCCATTCCGTTGCTTTTTCTTTTAAAAAACGAAAAGCATTTCCAATATCTTCAACCGGTGCCGGACTTTGAAATTCGGGTGCCAGACGATAATTGATAGCTGCAACATGGTATCCGTTTTTTGCCAGATAGCTGTTAAGTTCTGGCAATTGCTTACCGTCTCCACTTTTCCAGGAACCTCCGTGCACCACAACTACGCATGGTTTTTTACCTTTTATTTGAGAAGGGTAAAAATCAAGTTTCAAATTGATCGTATCCTTTTTGAAATAACTAACGGTTTGATAAGACGTTATACCTTTTGCCCTAAACATTTGCGCATATGAAAACGGACTGAAATCAAACGCATCTTTTTTGCTCATTTTCCCAAAAGCAGCCGCCATATTTTTCTCCAAATCTCTTCCCACCAGATAAGATCTGACCATGGGTGAAAGATATAATCCAAGCGAAATCACTGCAAGGATCATTGTAGGCAACTGAAAAGACGAGGACTTGAAATTGATAAAAATAATGACCAAAACAAGCGCTGCAAAAATCCATGGAAATTCATCAACCGCAATAGCAAGCAACCATAAATAGAATGCAGGAGCAGGTAAAACGGTTAGTAACGAAATCAAAAAAAGAATAATCGTTATAATAAGCTTTGCCATCACTAGCGGGTTTTGTGGAAGAGATAATGGCTTACCATCCACTCGTTGCCATGATTGAAATTCCATAATTCCGCGCACGAAATGTAAAATATCCGCCAGTAAACCCACCATTTTACAGCCTTGTCTTTTCCATAGGTTGCTTCAAAAAGTGGCATTATTTCAGCTTTATGTGCATCCATATTGTCTAGCCAAGCTTTCGAAGTTTTAGCGTAATGTGTTCCATTGACAAGCCATTGCTGTTCAATCTGCATGTTTTCATTAAAATAAAGAAGCAAATCGTTGCTTGGCATCACGCCACCTGAAAAGAAATATTTGCTCATCCAGTCGGTTTCATCTTTTACATCAAAAAGATAAGCGTATTCTTTGTGTGTGAAAATATGGACGAACAATTTTCCATCGTCTTTCAGGAATGAAGCCACTTTTTTCATCAGCAGCTGATAGTTGCGCATGTGTTCAAACATTTCAACCGAAACAATGCGATCAAATTTTTCATTAATCTCAAAAGCATTCATGTCAGCCGTGATCACTTTCAGGTTTTTGATATTCCTTTCAATGGCCTGCTGATCAATGTATTCTTTTTGAGTGCGGGAATTGGAAACGACGGTAAAAGAACTTTCTGGATATTTTGCCGACATAAACAAGGACAAAGAACCCCAGCCGCAACCCAGTTCAAGTACTTTTTGACCGATAGCCAGTTCGGCTCTTTCGCAGGTTATTTCCAGCATGTCGTTTTCAGAGGTATTGATATCGGTAACACCGTCTTTCCAAAAGCCACAGGAATATTTTAGATTTTTACCTAGACAATACTGATAAAACGGAGTGGGTACTTCGTAATGCTGTTCGTTTGCATCTGCTGTGTTTACTGCAATCGGAAAGGTTTTTAATTTCTCTACAAAATTCAATAAATACAATTTTTGATATTCTGCACTTCCCTGATTTTCATCGTCGAGGCGTTGCTTTAAATATTTCCGGATGCCTAAACGTAACAAAAAGTCGGGAATTTTATCATTAACTAATAACTGATCGTACCACATGGCAATTTATTAATGAGTTAGAAAGGGAATTTGTAGAATGTACGTCTGTGGCGCCCTCTTGGATTTATACTAATCGGATTTATTCGGGGAATTGTAGTTATTTTGTTTTGAACCAGGGGAAAAAAGCACTTGTAGTCTGCTGATACTGAATGTACAATTGCCCTTTCGACCGGATGGATTGTTCCTCGGTAGCAGGAATTCCGGTTACTTTAAAAAGTAAGTAGAGAATAATGGCCGGACTGATAATAGCCAGGAATCCAGAAGGAGAACCAAGCGCAAAGATAAAAAAGGACATCCAGATCAGCCATTCGAAAAAGTAGTTGGGATGGCGTGAATAATTCCATAAACCGGTATCACAGACTTTTTCCTTATTGTCAGGATTTTTCTTAAAATTATCAAGCTGCCAATCAGCTGTTGCTTCGCCAATGATTGCAATTAGCCAAAAACCCAATCCAAAAAATTCAAAAATTGATAATTCCGGCTTTTTGTTTTGTGTAATAATGAAAAATGGAATGGATAAAAAGACATTCGACAAACCCTGAGCCTGGAAAAAAGTGAAAAATTTTTGCTCAGCTTTTGGCGCCCATTCTTTCCGGAGTTGTGCATAACGACCTTCTTCTTCATGTAAATGTTTAATAACTCTCCGGCCAAGATGGATACCGAGGCGGGAACCCCAGAGAATAACCATGCCGCATATCAACCATTTTCTTGTGACAAATCCGTCCGCCAGAATTAATAATAATATAGCAATGACAGGAAAATTAAATGACCAGAAAATATCAACTACTCCGGCGTTTTTTATTTTTTTTGCCCAAAGCCAAACCATACCCATAATGAAGGCACAAACAATAAGGCATATCAAAACGGTCAGCACGAGGGAACTAAGCATGTTTTTTAACAAATAAATCCGAAAGTCCTTCGCTTGGTTTCAATCGGAAAAGTTCGACTAAAATGTAAGCGCAGCTGGCGATGCTTCCCAGGAAAAACATAAGTAAAAGCCACACAATTTTTAAGAACACTGATGATTCTTTATAAAAAATCCACAGATAAATGATGAACGCATTGGTGTAAAAATCCCAAAGTGTTGCGCGCATCCATGGAATGGATCCCAGAAAATCCCATTCGGTAAAAAGATTACTTGCCAGGCTTGTACTAATCACCACATAAATCATCCAGGCTAGCAGGATGGTGAAAATTATTTTAAGCGAAGTAATCATAAGTCTTTGTTTGTTGATGAAGTGAATTTTATAAAGTAGAAAAAATGAAAGAAAAGTGAAAATTAATTCACTATTAAATCCTGTTTAAACAAAAGAATCGTTGTTAATGAAGTGTCCTATATTTATTAATACGTTTTTTTTTACAAAACAGATTGAATGATGACAATTTTGCTCTAAAAAGATGTTAATTTGGCGACAAAAGAATTAGAGTGAAGAATCGAAACATTAAAAAATATTACAATTTTCTAAAATTCAAGCGTGACTTTACGCGGTTTAGTATGCATAAAGTCAAGAGTTATGAAATTGTAATGTTCTGGCTTAAAAGTATTCTGACTCGTAGTCAGTTTTTGATTCTGTCCGGTATCCTCGTAGGTTGTACAGCTGGTTTTGCCGGTGTCGTTTTAAAATCCCTGGTACATTACATTCATTACGTCATTACCTACAAAGTCCATTTCGAAGACCAGATTTTTTTCTATTTGATCTTTCCATTTTTAGGAATTGTAATTACCTCGCTGGTTGTCAAGTTCTTTTTCAAGGGTCTTGACAAAAAGGGAATTCCTGTAATCCTGTATGAAATTGCACAGAATGCCAGCAATGTTTCTCCCGTAAAAATGTACTCTCAAATCGTTCAAAGTGCCATAACGGTAGGTTTGGGAGGTTCAGCCGGACTTGAAAGTCCCATTGCTGTTACGGGTGCAGCCATAGGGTCAAATTTTGCACAAACATATAAACTGGATTTTCGAGAACGGACTTTGCTGCTTGCGGCAGGTGCCACAGCGGGTATTGCTTCCGCCTTTAATGCACCGATTGCCGGTATGATGTTCGCATTTGAAATTTTGCTGACAGGCGTTGTCTTCTCCGATTTTATTCCGCTTGTGGTAGCGGCGGTTTGCGGGAGTTTAATTTCGCGTATTTTATTAAAAGAAGAGGTACTTTTTCTTTTCCATACCAGAGATTCTTTCAATTATCATAATCTTCCTTTTTACTTCATCCTGGGAATTCTTTGCGGATTATATGCCCGATATTTTCTTGTAATTACGCGTTATATCGAAGAATTTTTTCATAGTTTGAAAATGTCGAGGCTGCGAAAAGCAATGGTTGGCGGCGCGATCTTATCAATACTTTGTGTGCTTTATCCCCCACTTTTTGGTGAAGGATATGAAACTATTAAATCTTTCACCAACGGTGAAATCAAAGAAGTTATCGAGAACAGTTTTTTTAGATATATAGCTTATCGTGAATGGGTAATTATCGTTTTTGTCGCAGTTGTTTGTCTGTTAAAAGCCTTTGCAGCTTCGATCACGATTTACAGTGGCGGTAATGGCGGAAACTTCGCACCTTCACTTTTTGCGGGTGGTTCTCTGGGTTATGTTTTGGCGTTACTATGTACACAAGCCGGCATTACGGATGTGCCGATGACCAACATGATCCTGGTTGGTATGGCTGGTGTGATGAGCGGTGTTTTGTATGCGCCCTTAACGGCTATTTTCCTGATAGCAGAATCAAGTTCAGGATATGACCTTTTTATTCCTTTAATGGTTGTTTCTGTGATATCTTTTTTAATGGCAAAATGGTTTTCACCGATTTCTCCCGATCTGGAAAAACTGGCTGATCAGGGCAAAATATTTACCAGGGAGCATGATAGAAATCTTCTTTCACTTTTACATACGCTGGACTTACTGGACAAAGACGCTCAGGTTATCAATGAAAGTGCCTCTTTCCCGGAGTTACTTGAAGTGGTAAAACATGGCAAAAGAAACCTGATTGCCGTTTTAAATGACAATCTAACATTGGTAGGAATAATAACATTGGACGATTTGAGGCCAATTCTATTTAACAAGGATGCCGATGGAAGTATGACGGTCGGAGAATTGATGAAAGAACCGAAAGCCGTAATCGTTGAAAATGATTCGGTAGTTACCGTCGCACGGAAATTTGATGAAACTGGTTCCTGGCATTTGCCGGTGATTAAGGAGTCCGGGAAATTCGCTGGGTTTATTTCAAAATCAAGTGTGTTGAATAGTTACAGGCAATTGTTGCAGGCGCATTCGGGTTAGGAGTACTTTTAAATTATTTATTATAAAAAATTCTGTTAAAGTTTTGATGCCAACTTTAACAGAATTTATATTTTATATTGAATTACAACTATTTGGCTTTTCTTACATAAATATTGCCGTTCATATTTTTCATCATCACTTCTTTTCCTCCGCCGTTAACTTTTCCCTGAACCCAGTCGGAAATACTAATCTTATATAAACCATTTTTGGCGGTTTTGACTGCTTTTGGCTCTGTTTTGTCGACTTCTACATCGAAGTCGCTAAAAATTTCTCCACGATCAGATTTCAATTTGACATCGAATTTGGCCGTAGGAGGAAATGTCACGTCAACGTTCCCGTTCAGTGTTGAAAATGCCATAGGAGAAGTCGGATTTATGGACTTGAAATTTGCTTTTACATTTCCATTGACCGTATTGGCTACAACTGACCCCGAAATATTATTAAGCATAATGGCGCCATTAATATTGGAAACTTCGAACTCGCCGTTCACATTATCAATCACCACATCACCTTCGTTAATAGCACCAACTCTCAAAGTGAAATTTTGAGGTACTTTGATCGTCAGATTAACAGGATTGCGCGGCATGCTTGGTTTGATCCTAACATTGTTTTTTTCTTCTTCAATTGTGAGATCCAGGCCATTTCTGCTGAAACTAATTCTTTTCATACCTTTGGCAGCCTGGTCTTTCGATTCTTCATTTTTTTTCGCCGCACCTTTGGTGGCTGCTTCAACAATGACTTCTTTTCCAGCATATCCAATGATATGAATGGAACCCCGAATGAGTTTTACGTCAAGCGATCCGCTTTTTGAAGGGTCGGAAAGAGGGACGGTAATTTGTTCTTTTATGTCATTCTGAGCAAGCAGAGGAAGTGTTTTTGCACTTGCAGCCATTGCTAGAATAATGGCTAATACTTTATGGGTTTTCATATAATCAGGATTGTTTTTTAAGATAAATATTTCCGTTAAAAGTCTCGAATTTGAAGATTTGACCACCTTTCCCGATCCTTATTGCAGTTTCTGCATTTAATTTATAAGTTGTTTGATTTTGATTTGTTTCCTGGTTTTTAACCAGTTTTACCGGCAACGTTTCTGTATCAGGGAAATCGGTATAAAATTCTCCGTTGAAACTTTTAAACTGACAATCAGCCGACAAACTTTGCGGATAAATGATTGTAATATTCCCATTCAGGGTCTTGAACTGCGAATCTCCTTGTGGTACCGCCAGAAAGTTTGCGTCAACATTTCCATTGATCGTTTTCACTTCCGCAGCACCTTTTGCATTAGTCAGTTTAATAGCGCCATTTACGTTTGCAACATTTAATAAACCTGCGACATCTTCAACCAGAAAATCTCCATTATTAACAGTAGAAACCCGCAAATCCATTGAAAAAGGCACTTTTACAGTGTATTCCAGATTATAGTGGTAATCAATTTTCTTTTCATTATTCCATTTATGATTATTTCTGTTTGGCCGGGAATCGAACGGAGCGGAAATGTAAGCAAGTACGCTATCTCCCTTTTGTTCAAAGTTTACTTTAAACTCATTTTTTCCTTCATCCAAAGTTTCATTATCGTCAGCAGTTATTAATTTATTAACTTCAATAACCACCTTATCGCCGTTATAACCTTTCACTTTTATTGAACCGAAAATGTTATAAATGGCGAGTGTGTTTTTGGCGATACTTTCTTTAATTGTGAATTCCTTGGTCAGATGTTCTTTGAATTCCAGTTTTTGAGCGGGTGCCTGGGCGCAAGAGAGCATCATTCCCGCCAAAAGGGGGATAATAATTTGTTTCATGGCTAATTGAGATTAATTGATTGTTTAAGAAAGATCTTTGATTGTCTGCTCGATTTTATTTTTCACCAACTCGTTCAGGTTTTCCTGACGAAGTATTTTTCTAAATGTTTTAATGGAGCGTTTTTCCTGCAATTTCACCATCACATCAGCAAGTTCAACCTGAACCATCGGAGAATCCTGTTTTGCCAGTGACTGAACCAGTTTTTCCCGAACCAGCGGATCCGCGGCGTATTGTGTAATAGCTTCCAGTGTTACCAGACGCACATTTACATTGGGATCATTGTCCAGCGTTGAAAAAAGCGCATCGATTACCTTATCATTTGCATCCGTAATATCATTGGTGTAGCTCACAGCTCTGAGCCGTTCGGTTGCGGATGGATTTTCGATCAAAGCCAGCATCATGGTTTGGCGCATTTCCTGAATTTGGGTTGCTAATGTATCAATTTGCCGAGTATAGGCGGTTTCTGCACGTTCGCTTCTGTTCATCCGGAATCCGATAATCCAGCCAAGTCCTACCAGTAAAAGACTGAAAGTCAGTTGAACCGTCCATTGAGGAATAACAAATTGCCGTATAGCATCTATAAAATTATCCAGTGAATATTTATTCCGGCTTCTGACCGTTTCCTTATATTCTCCAAGCATCGTGTTAAAATTGACACGCATTTTTTCAGTCGGAACTTCCACTTCCACCTGGCCCATCATGTCCCAAAGTTGTTTGCTGGAAGTAAATTCTTCCTGACAATCAGGACATTCAGCCAAATGTCTGTCGATCCGGATACGTTCCGGATCAGCCGGATCTTTATTTATCCAATCCGTAAACTGAGCTTTTGTATGTTCACAGGTCATGTGCTTTCTTTCGGTTTGCATTTGTAAAAAAAACTTTCTTCAACTCTCCCAATGCCCGGTGTACCCGGACCTTCACGGCGCCTTCTGTAATGTTGAGTATTCCGGCGATTTCGTCATATTTCAATTCCTGGAACCGACTTAAAACCAATATTTCACGATGCTCATCACTTAATATCCCCATGGCTTTGTGAAGCATATCCGAGTCTTGTTTTTTCTCAAATTCAAGATCGGCTGAAATCCCTCCACCAATTTTATCAGCCAACTCATGCACATTTTCGTGATACCGGGATTTATTTTGTTTTATCGAATCATTCAGCACGTTTCTGGCCAAATGATACATCCAGGTCCTGAATTCACCTTCACCCGTGAATGTGTGCCGATATTTCAACATCCGGTAAAAAACATTTTGAACAAGATCTTCACTAGCATCAGCACGGCCCGTCATGTGATAAAGGAAAGAAAAAAGAGTCCTGTGGTACCGCTCGAAAAGCAATCCCATTTTATCCAGGTCTCCGGATTTTACCCGAAGCATCAGCGAATTATCGGTTAGCGCGTTCAAAAATCTTTTCTTTTTTGGTGATCTTGTAGTGGAAACTGCAAGGACGAAAAAAGGTTACAGAAAAGTTGAAAAATATTTATTTATGGAATATTTTGATGATTTAGAATTGGTTACGGTAATCAACTACTGACTGGATTGTCTTGGTATTGAAGAGGAAATTCACTTTGCAAGCTGAATTAAAATAAAAAATCCCTAACAGGCGCCAGGGATCTTTACAAATATTTCTCACCTCAAAGGCGTTAAAACGTCAATGATTAAATCAAAGTTGAGAAATATATACTTCTTAAATTATGACATACGTCAGCTTTTTAAAATAATGTAAAATATTAACCAACTAATTTTAATTTTAACTTTTTAAGCCAAATATATTTTAATGGCTATAAAAATTATATTAAGGTAATAATGTCTTTTTTATTGATCATTTCTTTCTAAAATATAAGAACTGGTCAGTGGCGTTACCGACCACAGTTGCTTGTGAGTCGTAATGTACCCAACCATTATTTCCCATAAAATTCAGGACGTGGCCGAGAGAATTAAATTTTATTTTTTCACCATTTAATTTATTGGTAATGCGGTTTACAGCCTTTCTATCAGGTTGGCCGTAATCCAACGAAACAGTGTTCGGAGCAGCAAAACTGCGGTACGAAGAAACTGTAACCTGACAAACTTTTACAGAATCAATTTCATTGATGTTGACACCCGAAACAAAAACCTGGGCAAAAGAAAATGTTGAACAAAAGGTAAAAAATGCAATGGCGATTAAGGTTTTCATAGGCCAGGATTGAGTAGTAAAATGATGTATACAATTTTCAACTTTATCACAACCAAGCGTCACAAAACCCCTATGCCAGGCGTGAATTTATTTACAGAATCCTGATAATTCTTTGGAGTTCAGTATCTGAAAATTATAATTATCAGGACAGGCCAGAGAATCTACTAACGTAAAATCTTGCTTTTTAAGCCACAACGTGTAGTTATCTGATCTTAACAAACAGAATTGCCAGATAAGTCATTATTTACAATCGGATTTAGTATAAAATCAATTCGAACGGAAAAGATAATTGTTTTATCCAGGGTGAAAAAATAATGTCTGGTATCGACATTAATAATAATCTAAGTAACTGACAGCGATCATAATTTGACTTAATGAATATCTGCCACACTAAATTAATATTTTCGTGATACCGCTTTTTAGCGTTTTCCTTTTGTTTTCATTAATGAATCAAGCTATTTTAGAAGAAAATATATACATTGTTCATGCATTCCTGATATTTGCGGAGCAGATCGCAATTGGAAATATAGGAGCTGTATCGCTAATAGAATTTTATTCAAAATAACGCCGTTTATAATCTCCTTTTCCGAATATGGAATTTTTTTTACTCACTTTCTTTCTAATTCAGTTTATTCGCAAAAGGCTTGAAACGGCTACAAAATTGCCTGAATGGGACAAATTATTATTGGGTGCACGCTATGTTTCCATTGGCTTAATGGCAGCATATTATATTTTTGATGAATCAAAAATAGTCAGCTGGCTCTGGTATCCATTTGTCAGTTATGTTTTATGGATCATATTTACAAAGGACGAATTTAAACCTGTCCGGTCGCTTGCCCAGGGCTCATTTCCCTTTATTGCCATTTCGCTTTTTAATGATTTTGCACGCCTTATTGTTCCTACAAAATTATTTAATCAATACGGCGACTATCTTGTAACAGCCAAGGTTTTTGCTTTTATCTGGTTGTTTGCAGTTTGGTATAACTCACAAAAGCAGCAGCGTGTTTTGGATAAGGAAAGGGAAGCACAACGTATAAAGGATGAAGTAAATCAGGCTAAAAAAGAAGCATTGGAGTATCTTGTAACCGAGCGTACAATTGAATTGACCAGACAAAAAGAAGAATTGCAGAAAACGCTTGATGAATTAAAATCAACACAGGCGCAACTTATTCAAAGTGAAAAAATGGCATCCCTCGGAGAACTAACGGCGGGAATTGCACATGAAATTCAAAATCCTTTAAACTTTGTAAACAACTTCTCGGAAGTTTCTGTGGAGCTTTGCCAGGAGTTGGAAGAAGAAATTGCTAAAACGTCGATTTCAGATTCAGATAAGGAATATATCTCGGGAATTATCAGTGATTTAAGTCAGAACCAACAAAAGATTACGCACCACGGAAAACGTGCAGATTCGATTGTAAAAGGTATGTTGCAACATTCCCGCACTTCGTCCGGACATAAGGAACCTACGGACATAAATGCCCTTGCAGATGAATATATGCGTTTGGCCTATCACGGTTTACGTGCAAAGGATAAAGAATTTAATGCTACGCTGGTTACTGATTTTGATCCGACCATTGGTAAAATTGACGTTTTGCCACAAGATCTGGGGCGCGTTTTTCTTAATTTATTCACGAATTCTTTTTACGCAGTAGCAGAAAAGAAAAGGCTTAGTAAAGAAAATCCTACATTGCCGGATTACAAACCGGAAGTGAAAGTGATTACAAAATTATTTGCTAATAAACTGTATATCAGAGTTATTGATAATGGTACAGGTATGCCTGAAAGTGTAAAGGCAAAGATTTTTCAACCATTTTTTACGACAAAACCAACAGGGCAGGGTACTGGCCTTGGGCTTTCCATGAGCTATGATATTATAACAAAATCACATGACGGATTGCTGGATGTTACTTCGGTTCCTGGTGAAAGCACGGAATTTAAAATTACGATTCCTGTTAATGCATAAGAAGTTTAATTGAAAAATAGTTGAAGCTCCTATATGAAAATACTTGTCGTAGATGATGAACCGGACGTTCAGGCACTTTTTGAACAAAGGTTCCGAAAAGAAATACGGAATGGTGAATTGAATTTTTCCTTTGCTTTTTCTGGTGAAGAGGCCTTGCATTATCTTGAAGGGCATGCATCAGAAATTGTGATGATACTTTCGGATATTAATATGCCCGGAATGAGTGGCATTGAATTGCTGAAAACCATCAGAAAAGATAATCCGCTGGCCCCGCCGGTAATCATGATGATTACCGCTTATGGCGATACGGACAATTATAGTCAGGCTATGAAATTTGGTGCAGATGACTTTTTGACGAAACCGGTGAATTTTACAGAATTGAAAAAAAAATTACAGGAACGTTATGAAAGCTAAAATTCTTGTGGTTGACGATGAACCGGATTTGCAATTACTTATAAAACAAAAATTCCGAAGGCAGATCCGTGAGCAGCAGTACGACTTTATTTTTGCTGAAAATGGTGAAGTTGCACTTCGGATGATTGCTGAACACCCGGATGTTGACATGGTATTGAGCGATATCAACATGCCCGAAATGGACGGATTGACGTTGCTTATAAAAATCGGTGAAGTGAGTCCGTTGTTGAAATCAGTCATCGTTTCTGCTTATGGTGATATGGAAAATATCCGTACCGCTATGAACCGCGGGGCATTTGATTTTGTATGCAAGCCAATCAATTTCCAGGATCTTGAACTGACGATGGAAAAAACGCTGAAATACGTGGATCAGCTAAAACAAACATTGAAAGCGGTCAGGGAAAACGATATCCTGAGAATGTATGTGGATTCCTCTGTACTGCAATTCATGACCAAGGAAGCTTTTGAAACATCGCTGACTTCCAGTGAAAATATTGAGGCGACGGTTGTTTTTATGGATATGTGCGGTTTTACTTCCATTTCTGAGCGAGAACCGGCCGACCAGGTTGTGAAGCTTATCAATAAGTATTTTGATATCATGGTCAAGGAAATTCTTGCGCATGGAGGTTTGGTTGACAAGTTTATGGGTGATGCGATTATGGCCGTTTTCAAGGGTGAATATCATCTGGATCGTGCGATTGAAGCTTCATTAGCCGTAAGAAACCAGATCAACGGATTTAAGGAAGAGCTTCATACGCAGACTGAATATTTTCCTAATGTTTCCATTGGTATCAATTCGGGAGAAATGGTAAGCGGAAATATTGGCTCCGCAACTTTGCGCAGACTGGATTATACTGTGATTGGTGATGCTGTAAATGTGGCGCAGCGTTTACAAAACGCCGCCGGACCTGGGCAGATCATCGTACCGGAATCTGCCTATCATAAGATTAAAGAAGCTTTTCAGTGTAAACTTATTGGTGAAGTACATTTAAAAAATAAGCGTGACGCCATGCAGATTTACGAAGTTGTTGAGTAATTATTTTGACAATTAGCCATATAAATAAAACATGAATATTGCCGAGTCAGAAAGATTTATTTTGGATTTGCTTGGTAGTGAATTATCTGAAACCTTGTTTTATCACGGTCTTCACCACACATTGGACGTTACCAACGCCGCTTTAATTCTGGCTAAGGAAGAAGGTATTGAGGATCAGGAATCGATAGAATTACTTAAAACGGCATCTCTTTTTCATGACAGCGGATTTGTCAATGCCTACAAAGATCACGAAGAAGAAGGTTGTCGGATTGCTCGTTCACAGTTGCCATTATTTCAATATAATCAAGAACAGATTGAAATAATTTGTGGTATGATCATGGCCACTAAAATTCCTCAAAATCCCAAAACAAATCTCGAAAAAATAATCTGTGATGCAGATCTGGATTATTTGGGTCGAGACGATTTTGAACCCATAGCAGCGACTTTATTCCAGGAATTATTTGTCAGAAAACTCGTCCCTGACGAAAATACCTGGAATCAGATTCAGGTCAGATTTATTGGCGCGCATCAGTATCATACTGAATCTGCGATGAAAAAAAGAGAGGATGAAAAGCAAAAACATCTACATCGTTTACTTACTTTGATCAACATATAAATCAAAATGCCATCGGCATCACCGACAATTTCAGCCTGGGCTTAGTGCAAATTAAATCATATAAACAATGCCATCGGCATGGCCGATATTATAAGCCCCTGGTTTCCACCCGGGGTTTTTGTATAAATGAAATCATATAAACAATGCCATCTGCATGACCGACATTATAGCCCCTGGTTTTCACCCGGGGGTTTAGTATAAATGAAATCATATAAACAATGCCATCGGCATGACCGACATTATAGCCCCGGGTTTTAACCCGGGGTTCGGGTGAATGCAAACATATTACAAAATGCCATCGGCATGGCCGATATGGATTAGAAAACTAAACGCTAGCCCTCATTTTTTCATTCTGAACGCGAATTCTTTGACAAAGAATCCGCAAAACATTTCTTAGTATTTCATCACGTTCCTCCATAAGTTCAAAGAAATCTTCCTGATCCACGCGGAACAGCAAAACATCAGATTCTGCAACGGTTGAGGCTGAACGTGGTTCGGTATCCAGCAATGCAAGTTCTCCGAATATTTCACCCTTATCAAATAATGCGAGTTGTTTTGGCCCGTCATAAATCCCGATTTCACCGGAATAAATAATAAACATACTGTCACCCGGATCGCCCTTTGCAAAAATTTCCTGCCCTTCCTGATACATAACTTCCTTCATAATCGGTGCGATAGAGCTCAGTACATTTTCAGGCGTTTGGGAGAAAAGTTTTGTATTTTTTAATACAATAACTCTTTCCATTTCTGAGATTTGCTGTACGTTTTCGGCGTGTTTCATTGTGTTTAATGCTGTGGTACTGAATGAATAATTCGGGAATTTCAGATAGACTCTTTCCGCAGCCTCACGGAGCATACGTACAGGATGGGTCGAAAATGCATCGAGTGTGTTAATCTCAGCATTTTTTGGTGTCCATTTTTCAATGGCCAGGGTTATCGTCCAGGAGGTAAAATATTTTTCTTTTTGTTGTAAAACATAAGCGACAAAAGAAACGCCGGAATCCTGAATATTCAGGTATTGCCTTAACGCTTCGAGTTTCCTTGTCAAGGGAATTTCTTCAAAAAGCGCTCTTAAAGAGGGATATAATTCTCTTGGAAGCAGATTCTCAATCATTTCCAGAGAATTTGCGCGTTTTTCCTGAGAAGCATTTTTTATTCCTTTCCAGGCATTTTGAACAGTATCCTTGTCGTAAAGTAACATGAAAAGGTGGAATAATCGCTGATTGGTCTGCTGTAATTCATACTGTAACGAAGATTGCCAGATACCGTTTTCTACATCAACTTCTGTCGCGCTGAGAATCTGATATGCATGATTTAATTCAACTTCCAGGAACTCTTGTAGCAAAATCTTGTACTCATCATTCAAAATATAATGTGTCAGCGTCCGTAATGCAGCCGTATGTACGCGCAGTGTCAGCGGAGAACCGATATTGGGATTTGTTTTACTTTGATAAATTCTTGTCAACAGATTAAATAAAACCGGCAGTATAGCAGGATTAGGTTGTTTTTCCGCGGCTTTCAAAAAGGATAACAGATCTTTTTGAGAATCTGTCCGGTTGAGCCATTCAAGCAGAATCATGGTCCCGGTTTCTCCGGATTTTACCAAAGCCAAACTTGTTGTTTTGGACAAAGACCCCGAAAGAAACGGTTGGAGATCATGCACCATCGCTTTGTCGCCGCTGGTGCCGATAACTTCGATGGCTCTTTTTTGAATGCGTATAGAATCTTGTTTCAGCGCATTTTTAATTTGCTGCCGATACGGTTCAATATCAATATCCTCCACACAATCCAGCGCCGTTGAACGTGCGTTATCGTCAGCCGAAAGAAAAAGTTCGTTAATTGTTTGCCGTATGAGTGTTGGAGATTTACCGGATTGCCTCGCACCCATAACGGCTCCTCTGACGATATCCAGATCAGTATGAGAGAGATAATGAACCAGTTTTTCACTTGTTAACGCATCTGAAGCTGCCGCAATTTGAACTGCAAGAGTTTGTGATGGCGTGTCGGTTTCATTTTCAATATAGTTATAAAATGATTCTGTCGGCTGGTATTTTCCGGTTTGTACCAACGCTTCCAGGGTTTTTAGGCGGACTAATTCCGAAGGGTTTTTCAAAAGAAAATCTGCATTTTTGAAAAATGTTGCAGGTTTATTTTTCACAAGCCATGCGATAGCATTGATCACCTCTTCCTTCTTTTCGCTTTTGAGATTTTCCCGGATAATAGGTAATGCCTCGCCAGGTGAGGCCATTTCTCCACTTTTCAGGAATCGTTTACTAATGGCGCTTTTTAGTTCAAGAACATATTCTGCATATGCTTTTCTGAAAATTAGCAGAGCGGCGAGTGAAAAGAATAATGATAAATCAAATGTCAAACCGATATTGGACCACTTCATGGTGTAAATCACCCAAAGCAAAATACCGGCAATGAGCATACCAAGGGGCTCGTAAAAACCTTTGGCAAGCGTGTGACCTTTTAAACGATTTTTAGTTGAAAGTGGCTGGAAAAATACCAGGAAAACCGGATCGAAAAGTGTACGACGGACCAGTTCAAATAATAAATAGGCAATGCAGTAATAAACCAGAAGCGACGGCTCATCGGTCCGGAAATAGGAAGAAACGATTAAACCGAGTGATGTAAAAACGGTTGTCAGCGGCAAAAGGTATAAGGTAAGTTTTACACCAAAACGCTCAACTATTTTTCCTGAAAATAATAATTTTACAAAAGTTGAAATAACATAAGTGGCCGTTAACAGCGAACCTATGAAAATAATCGTGTCGTGCTGGCTGTGAAATTTATACTTTACATTTACAAAAAAGTGGTATTCAATCCAGGTTGCCGCAGCAGCGATGGCAATAGTTCCTAGGCATAAAGCAGTAAGAAGCCTGTTTCCGCTGAAATATTTCTGCACGAATTTGGAATCCGACAAGCCCGATTGTCTTGGTCTCGCGTGATGCGGATTTGGAATATCAGTGTACTTAAACGTTAATTTTTGGGTGTAAAAAGCAATCGCAAAACAGACCAGTGAAACACCAAGTAAGATCATCAGGACAGACGGGGAATGGATAATAACCGCCAAAACTGCACCAAGTGCTTTTGCAGGCATGTCACCGGAACCGATCACGCTGAATAATCTTTTGCTTTGACGCACATCAAAAACGATGGCAGATAATCCCCAGAATTCCAGGTTGATAAGTAAATAGATAATACGGTAACCGACCATAATTGCCACCGCTGTTGCCATTCCGTGTCCGGCCCATAACAAAATCATCACCACCAAAACCATGAAAAGAGACGACAACATGGTGCCAAGGCTTAGCTTTTCAAGCACCAGATGATGTTCATAATGTTCATAGATTTGTCCGGCAACCATCACCGCAAGCGCGGCTGCAATATAGGCAAGAGGCAAGGAAGATTCAGGGTGATTTTCAAGCAATAATATATTGGACGAAACGTAAACAAGCGTTGTTCCGACGTTGATAAAAAAGTTATGAAAAAAGAAGAGAAGCGTCTGTGGGTTTACTGTACTAAAAAATCTACTTTTTGTAATGGCTGATATCATATTTGTTGAAAAGCTAGTCACTCATGTAAAATAAACACTTATTCTGCCTTTTAAAAACAGAAACTATTCAGGAAGTCGTGATTTTTGCAGAAATTTGAAAATACGGATGCTCACATTTTTTAAAATCAGAACTTGTTTATGACAATTCTGGTGACAAATTGAATTTAAATTACCCAGTTATGAAGATTAGTTTCAAACGGATTGATCACGTTATGCTTTGTTTTCCGGAAGGACAGGAGAAAGAAGCACGAAGATTTTACGAAGAAGTTCTAGGTCTGGAGGAAATTATTGATCCTGACCGGCCGCATTTGAGAGGAGCAATCTGGTATCAAATGGGCAATATTCAGTTGCATTTAATGACCGATCATGGAAGTAATTCGTCGGAACGCCATCCAGCTTTTGAAATTGATAATCTGGAAGAATCCCGTCAGTTATTAGAAAGCCATGGAATTCCAGTAAAAAATTTGACCCCAATTCCGGGCAGAAACCGGTTCTCATTCCGTGATCCGTTTGATAATAGAATTGAATTTCTTCAATATGTCGGCTAGGTATTGGCTGTTAGCGATTGGCGTTTAGCCTTAGGCCAGAATGGAAAATATGGCAATAAAATTTTCATTTTAACAACAAAAAAAGTGCCGAATGAGGGAACTCAACCGGCACTTTTTCAATTTGCAACCATTAACCATTAACCATTAACCATTAACCATTAACCATTAACCATTAACCATTAACCATTAACCATTAACCATTAAAAAATTTAGCTCCACAAACGGTCGTGAGATCGTTTGTCATTCCATTGGTCGGTAGGAGCGAAGTAGGATTTGTCTTTTGGTGTAAGATGTTTTTTGACTTCTTCATCTACCAGCTCAATACCTAGTCCTGGTGCTTCCAGAGGCACATTTGCATAACCTTTTTCAATCAGTTTTCTTCCGTCCGTTGTTTTTACTATACTTTCCCACCAAGGCACATCCACTGAGTGATGTTCCAGCGCAAGGAAATTTTGAGTCGCTGCGGCACAATGAACATTGGCCATAAAACTTACCGGGGAACCTGCAAAGTGCATCGCCATCGCAATACCATGATCCTCAGCGTAATCACCAATTCTTTTCGTTTCCAAAAGCCCGCCGGACGAAGCAAGATCCGGGTGGATAATATCAACTGCACGGGCTTCAATTAGCGGCTGGAAACCTTCTTTCAGGAAAATATCTTCACCTGTAAGTGTTGGCGTATCAAGTGCTTCTGAAATTTGCTTCCATTGGTCTGTATATTGCCATGGCACCATATCTTCCAGCCAGGCCAGTCTGTATTTGTCCAATGCTTTTCCTAAACGGATTGCATTATTCAAGTCAAAATGACCGTAGTGATCGGATGAAATTGGCATTTCGTAACCCACAATACTGCGGACGTCTTCAACCACTTTTGCCATTTCTTCCAAACCTTTTGGCGTGATTTGGATCGCAGTAAATGGATGTTTTGTATTTGCGTAAGAATTATAATCACCCGACCATTGAGAAAATCCTCCGCCCCAAACCTTATTATTTACAACCGAACCTTCTTTTCCTTTTAACATACCAATGGAAATATCCATTTTCAACCAGGTATAACCTTGGGTTTCGGTACGGAATTTTATTTTTTGTTTAAATTCGTCCAGACTTTCAAATTCAGGAGTATCTGCATATAATCTTACTTTATCACGATATCGACCGCCAAGCAATTGCCAGCACGGAACATTATAAGCTTTTCCACAAAGATCCCAAAGTGCCATTTCAACACCGCAAACACCACCAGCCTGGCGTCCGTGCATGCCAAATTGTTTGATGGTTTTGAAAAGCATTTCCACATTACATGGATTTTCGCCTAAAAGTCTGCTTTTCAGCATCAGCGCATAACGTTCATCGGCACCATCGCGTACTTCTCCCAAACCATAAATTCCCTGATTTGTATCAATGCGTATAATTGGCGTGCGACCCACATTCTGAATCACACAATAGCGAATATCTGTGATTTTTAATTCAGAAGGTTTTGAAGCGCGGTTAACTTTTGAAGTAGCCTGAGCGACAGTATCTTCAATAGACATCGACATAAAGCTACCCAAAGCGATGCCTCCAACGGCTGATTTTCTCAAAAAGTTACGGCGACTATCCTTCGTTGCCGGATCGCTTATTTCAGTTTGTACGGCAAGCTTTTCAGCTTTTTCAACTTCTTTATTTGATGCAATGATCTGCTTTAAGACACTCTTCATATTATAAGATATTTAGGAAATGTTAATCAACAAGGCCGAAAGCTGATTGCCGACAGCCGATAGCTTTTTTAATAATTACGTTCTTTCAAATAATCGTCAAGTTCTTTTTTGGTCATTGGAAGATGTCCAGGATATGAATTGACCCATTTCAGGAAATCTTTTGAAATGGCGTCCGTCCATTTTGTATCGATTTCACCCGGTGTATATTTTCCTTCACGCAGTCTTAGATGACCAAATTCATCGCGAAGGGCAGTAACCTCAGAAGTCAAAACCAGATCCTCTACTAAATGAGCCGGGATGAAAATAGTACCGTATTTTTTTGCCAGAACCACATCTCCTGGTAATACAATAGCGCGGCCAATTCTGATAGGAACATTGATACCCGAAAGCATCATTTGCTGGATATAAGATGGATCAGAACCTTTGATCCAGGCATTATATCCTTTGATTTCACTGAGCCCTTCCACATCACGAACAGAACCGTAGAAAATGGTACCTCTTTTGGATTTGGCATAAATTGAATTTCCCAGATTGTCACCGATCAGCGTTCCGTCTGCAATCTTTCCATAACCGTCGGCCACGTACACGTCGCCATTTGTGAGCACATCAATCGGCCAGGAGTTTGTACCGCCCGCAGGATTTCGGCCTTCTTTTTTACCCGTTTCTTTTATGTAATCCTGGAAATCGGGACGGAGGGGAACGTATTGTGCAGTTACAACACGGCCCGTCATGGCGCTATCCGGATGGATTAATTGCCAGTCGCCTTCGTATTGATTTTGATAGCCTTTGTTTCGTAAAACGCCCCAGGCTTCTTCAATAGAAATGTTTTTCAGTCGTGCCAGAATTGCGTCAGAAACTTTCGGTCTTCCGTCTGCCGAACGTTCACCTTTCCAGTTTGCCGTTAAGGCTTTAATCTGGTCAGCCGTCGGAGAAATGGGCTGGGCATTACTTAAAAAGGAAACAAATAAAAGTGCTGGCAGCAGCATTGTTTTTTTTAACATAGGTAAGGTAGGTTTAAGTAAAGATTAATCGGTTAGGAACACAGGCGGCTTGGCTTCCGCCCGTGTTAATTATTGAAAAATTATTTATCCCAAAAGACATGAGTTCCCAATTCATCAGGCCCCTGACGGGCAATAGCCTCATTGTAGTTCACAGTATTCACCGATTTTTCACGTACCGGATAAACCAGTCTGCGGATAAAATCTTTTACAGAAGGATCAGCGCCGGGATATGGATTTTTGGTGAGTGTTGGGAAACCGCTGCGGCGGAAATTGGCCCAGGCTTCTGATCCGTTAAGAAATGACGAAACCCAGTATTGTGTATTAATCTGGTTCAAGGCATTAGCCGCATCAAACGGATTGGCAACCAGATAAGCGTCCTGGCTGGCAGCCGGAATGGTGGCGGAAACATCAAACTGTGCCATCTGATTCATATGCGCTTTCACGCCTGTCTCGTAGAAAGTTTTTGCGTCGCCTGAAATATATCCTCTAAATGCTGCCTCAGCCAAAAGAAGCTGTGTCTGAGAATAGGTAATAAAGAATTCGGGTGCGTCAATTTTACCAACGGTCCGACGGTTAATTTGTGAATAATTGAATGCTGAGCCTGTTTTTCCAGGGTATCCTGGTGCAGTGGTTAGCGTGGATTCATTATAACCATAAGGCATGCCCAACTGATCCGCCGGCTCTGTATTTTCGGCTCCAGCAGTTGATAACGGGTTTGCTGGAATTGCATATTTGACAGAAATAGCCCTAATTCTTGGATCAGAAGTAGTTTTCAAATAATCAATAAATGGCTTGCCAAGATAAACATTAGCTCTTTCAGTTCCCTGGAAAAAGTTCGCATTCGGGTTGTTGAAAGTGGTATTGAAAGCGATATAAGCATTATCGGTGTTGGCTGTCATCACACCACCGTTTGCAGGGTCAACGGCTCTTGTAATATAGGACTTGGCCTTGGCTTCATCCACTTTGATCAGACGCATGGCAGCCCGAAGTAAAAGTGAATTACCAAGTTTTTTCCACTGTGCAATATTTCCTTTGTAAAACAAATCGCCTGTTTCAATACTTTTAGTAGCGTCCAAAGCTTTCGTAGCTTCGTCAAGTTCCTTTAAAATATCATCGTAGATCAATTTCTGGTCATCATATTTTGGAAGATTAATTCCATCCGTATAACCTTTTGCTGAATCAAAATAAGGAACGTCACCGTAGGTATCCACCAAAACCATAAATGCGTAAGCTTTCCAGATTCTTGACATTTGATAAATATTGGCTCTCAACGGATTATCCTTTGTCAGCGTCATAATCGTTTTAAGCAGGTTCACCGGGCCACTTCCAGTATTACCACCAATGTACATGGAATTGAACATGACATTTGAACTCGGATCATAAACGATATTGTGATTTCCACCTTCCACAACGCCCGTATACGGCGTGTTTATTTGTTGAACAATTTCACTCTGGTAACTAAAAGTGGCGATTGCAGCACTGAATTGTGCATTTGAAAACAAATAGGCCGGATCGGTCGTAGTTGCCAATACCGGGTTTTTATTTACATCTTCAAAACCACTATCGCACGAGCTTGCACCAAACAGCAAGCCAGCCACGGTAAGATATATGTGTATTTTTTTCATGTCGTTCTTTAATAAAAGTTATAGCTTGATATTCAGGTTCAATCCGTAGCTTCTTGTTGTAGGAAGTGTATGGGTTTCAATTCCCTGAAGATTATCTGAAGAAGAAACCTGCGCCTCAGGATCAAGGTTGTCGATATATTTCTTGATCAGCCAGACGTTGTTTACCATGGCTGAAAGTGTCAGCCCTTTAATGAACGATTTTTTGACATAACGGGAAAGATCATATCCAACAGAAAGCGTTCTCCATCTTACAAAACTACCGTTGTACATAAAAGGCGTTGCAATGTTTGTACTGCGGTAAGCGGTGTAGAATTGTTCAGCTTCCACTTTCGTAGTATTAGGCGTTCCGTCTGCGTTCACACCATCAAACAAGACACCGCCATCGCGGCCAACCAGAGAAGGTTTTGAAAGTCCTTCACGTAAAAAGTTAAGGTTAGAGTTGGACATAATTTTATATCCAGCCTTGAAATCAACCTGTGTAGTAATGCGGAAACCTTTCACATTGAAAGTGTTAAGCCATGCACCAACCCATTTTGGAATAGCACTTCCAAAGGTTGTCAGGTTGCCTTGCTGAGGCAAACCACCAGCCGTCAGAATTCTTCCCTGTGCATCACGTTTGTAATCAAATCCTCTTAGAGATGCCAGCGGTTTGCCAACTTCGTGAGATACAATTCCAAAAAATTCACCTGTTCCTACATCGAAACGTGGCTGGCCTTGGGCCAGTTCGATTACTTTACTGATGTTATAACTTGCGTTAAAACTGGTTTCCCAGATCAGGTTTTCTGTTTTAACCGGCACGATAGTAAGTAAAAATTCAATTCCTTTATTTTGAAGTTTACCAATGTTCACTTTAGTGCCTGAGAATCCGGAAGCGTTTGAAACGTCAACATTCAGGATTTCGTCAACCGTATTTTTTTTGTAAACCGACATGTCAAGATTCAATCTGCTGTCAAAAGTTTTGAATTCAAGACCCATTTCGAATTCTTTTACTTTCAGCGGACGAAGATTAGCATTCGGGCTTACGTTACTTGAAATATTTCCTAAAGCAACGCCGTTGAACGGGTTTGCATTCAAAGCATAGTACAAGTTATTGGAATAAGGATCAGTATCACCACCAACTTCCGCATAAGCCGCACGAAGTTTACCATAATTCAACCAGGAAGGAAGCTGCTTAAATGCCTGGCTGAAAACAAAACTTGCGCTCACAGATGGATACAAATAACTGTTAGATTCAGGATTCAGTGTTGAGAACCAGTCATTTCTTCCTGTCACGTTAACATAAAGAAAGTTTTTGTACGAGAATTCGGCAGCTCCGTAAATTGAGTTGACTTTCTTTTTGCTGTATCCGTAATTTGGACTTTTAATCTGACCATTTCCGATCGTATACAAATCACGAATGTAAAAATTGGTAACCGCGGTTGACATATTGTCGCTAACCTGAAGAAGCTGATTTCCTCCCAATGTTATATCAATTCCAAAGTCACCAAAAGTATGATTTCCACCGATCAGGAAATCCATATTTCGTTCACGGAATGTGGAAACATCCTGATAGTAATATCCGTTAAATCCTGTTGTTACTGCGCCAATAGAACGTGTTCCCGTCGGACGATTATAATTGTATGGTCTCGTATAATAATCCTGACCAATACGAGCCTGGGCATACAACCATTTTGTAAACTCATAACGCACAGAAGTATTTCCAAAAATCCGGTCGCGTCTAACATTTTCAAAGCGGTCGTAAGCAACCCAATATGGATTATTTCTGTTTGTAAAACGTGAAAGTGGAGCTTCGTTTCCATTCGCATCTTTTCGTTTTTCAAGCCAGGGAACGGCAATACTGGTAGCCATTGTATAAATGGTGGTATTGGCATTCATATCCTGAAGCCCGATTTGCGGAGGATTATGGTTGTATTCGTTGGAATAATTGGCGTTGAGCTGAACAGAGAGTTTAGGCGTGAATTTATAATTCAAACCAAGGTTGAAGATTTTTTTATGGTAGTCAGAATTTGGTACAATTGCATTTGCATCTGTATTGGCGAAAGATAAACGAAAATTTCCTTTTTCATTTCCTCCTGAAAGCGCCACAGAATTGGTAAAACTTGTTCCGGTACGATAGAAATCCTTAATGCGGTTTTTATTTGCTACATAAGGCTGCATGGAACCGTCAAATTGAGGCGTAGGTTTGCCGTCCATTTTTTCTCCAAAAGAGAAAACACCAGAACTTTGTGCCTCAGCAGTCGTAGTAGGCCTTTTTCCAAATTCTCCCTGTCCGTAATCATACTGAAAGTTGGTGTAATCCAAAGCCTCCTGAGCCTGAAAATTAGAATTGACTTCTATACCAATACCTGTACTTTTTGTTCCAGTTTTGGTTGTGATAATGATGGCACCATCTTTCGCCCGAAATCCGTAAAGCGCTGCCGCGGCCGCACCTTTCAAAACCGTCATCGATTCGATATCATCCTGATTGATACTTTGCAAACCGTCACCTGCATCAGAAGATCCGCCCGTTGGGTTACCAGTACCATTTCCGGCAGATCCACCGGCAGATACGCTGGTGTTATTGATCGGAACACCGTTTACAATTATCAAAGGAGAGTTATTACCTCCAAATGAAGATTGACCGCGGATACGGATTTTAGTAGATCCACCCGGTCCGCTGGCTGGGGGAGAAACATTCAGACCGGCCACTTTTCCCTGTAAACTGTTACCAAGGTTGGTCGTGCGGTTTGTTTGCAATTCCTCAGTATTCACGGTAGCTGTGGAGTAACCTAGCTTTTTTGCGTCACGTTTGATACCCAAAGCAGTTACCACAACCATTTCAAGATTTCTTACATCCGGTGCCATAGAAACATCTACATTCGAACGGTTTCCTACGGTAACTTCCTGCGGCGTATAGCCAACATATGAAAATATCAAAACCGAGTTATCATCCGGTACACTCAACTGATATGTTCCTTCTGTATTTGTTGCGGTACCAGTTTTGGTTGATTTTACAATCACACTTACGCCCGGCAATGGTTCTCCTTTTTCGTCGATTACCTTTCCACTAATGTTTCGGTCAATCGATAAAGGAGCTGTTGAAGACGATTCAGTATTGAAACTGCTGGGCGGATTGGCTCCTTTTACCAGAATTACCTGTTTGCCATCCAGCTTGTATCCAAGATTCATTGGACGTAAAAGATCATCCAAAACATCAGACAACGGTTTTTCAACCGCTTTTAATGTTACTTTTCTTTTCGTATTTATTACTGCGGAACTGTAAGTAAAACGTATTTGCGTTAGTTTGTTCAGTTTTGTCAGGACACTTTTCATATCCTGGTTATTTACTTCAATGGTTACTTTCTGATTAAGTATTTCCTGAGCATCGACCACCGTCGCAGAGGCGATAGTCGAGAAGATATAGGCCAACATTAATTGGTAAAATGATATTTTCATAACACTGCATATTAGCCGAATCGATTGTCGGGTTTTTTTCATAGTTTTGATTGTTTTGTTCTGGATTCGTGAAAAAATTTGGACAAAAAGTTTCCCTGCATCTTTTATCGGATGATGCCTGCAAGCGTTGGGAACGCGTAGAGTCAGTGATGGCGCAATCATCGCTGGCTCTTTAAATATTATTGATGAGTTGATTTATTTCATAGGCACTTTTACTATTTTTTGGTTTATTTTATACCGGGTTAATGTTTTAAATCGATTTGTTTTAATGATTGCAACCTTTACTATTTAGTATGATCTGGCCGTCCACAACTTCATAAGTCGCTCCGATTGCCTGACAAATAGCGTTCATTCTTTGTTTAAGATTTTCTTCTTTGAAAATGGTGCTTATCGGGCATTGTGATAGCGTTTGTTCATCAAAGACAATGGTGATACCATACATTTTTTCCAGTGTACGTAATACGTCGGTGACCGGCTGATCATCGAAAACCAGTTCCTGGATTACAGCAGATTCAGACAGCAAATCAGGATTCGCAACGATTCCTTTTTCCAATCGGTTTTCTTTTCTGTTAAAAACAACTTGTTGGTTGGGTTGCAGAATTACACCGGATACTTCCCGGTCATTTTCATCAGATAAAGTGTCGTACTCTTTTCTGGGATAAACGGACACTTTTCCGGTTTTTACAAAAACCATAACAGTATTTGCGCCCTCCGGTGCTTTGATCCGAAAACTTGTCCCCAAAACTTTGGTTACCGTTTCATTGGCAAAAACCAGGAAGGGTTTTGCAGGATTTTTTGTGACGTCAAAAAATGCTTCACCAGTCAGGAAAACTTTTCTTGTATCGCCCGAAAAGTTCTCCGGAAATTTTAAACTACTGCCTTTTTTCAACGTTGCTACACTTCCGTCACTGAGCAGGATCGTCATTTCCTTATCGCTGCTATTTCTTTTTTCAAGCATCAAAACAGAAGAGCTTATTTCTGTTTTTTTTGATAACTGATTTTTGTAAAACAAATACCCAAATCCTGCAACGATTGTAATCATAGCCGCTATCCTCCAGAATGGATTGCCAAAAAAAGAAATGCGTTTTTTATTTTTACTTATTTCAGCCAATTCAAGGAGCGCGTTGACTTCAGACCGAATATTGTCCTCGCTTAAATTGTCTTTATATCTTTCATGAAAACCCAAAACCAACGCTTTCGCCTGATTAACTGTATTGTATCGATCCGGATTTTGAAACAACCATTCTTCCCAGAAAAGGATCAATTCACCAGATGGATCAAGCACCCATTGCCGAAATTTTTCATCGGTAGCGAATTCTTCAACAGAATAATTACGGTAATTGATCATAGAATTTTTGCAATAGAAATTATTGTCAGGTTTAGGAGTTGTGTGAATAGTGCAAGTTAAAATTTGTATTTCACCATTATTGTGATGCTTTTAGTATGTATGTCAGGTTTTTGATCATGGATAACCAAAAAAATCAAAATATTTTTTGAAATAATGCTATAAACTTTTGGAGCGGTTGAAAATCAGCAGAATGCGATAAAAATAAGTCCCCAGAAAAATTCTGCGGGCATCCAGATATCCTTGATTTCCTTGATGGTGCGGTGTAAAAGATTGGCCACGCTTTGACGGCCAAGGCTCATGATCTGAGCGATATCTTCATTTTCCAAGTTTTGATAAAAGCGCAGATATATGATTTCCTGCTGCCTTTTGGTAAGGTGGGATACGATTTGATTTAACCGTTTAATCTGATGTTTCAGATGTTCGTTTTCAATGATTAGCGATTCAATGGACAGGTCAGCCTCATCCGCGTCAAATGATAATTCTTTGGGTTCCTTGAATCTTTTTAAGCGGATACTTTCTTTGATAAGTTTATGCCGAAGTGCTTTAAGAAGATAAGATTTTACAAAAGCGGTTTCTGATAAAAACGACCGGCGTTCCCAGAGTTCCAGGTACAATTCCTGAATGCAGTCTCTGATAAATTCCGAGTCGGAAGAGAATTTTGTAGCATAGTTGTATAACGCACGGTAGTGTACCTGTGCCAGTTCGCCAAAAGCCGCCGCATCGCCTGACTTGAATTTAAGCCAAAGGTTTGCGTTTGGATCTGAGGTTCCAGATATTTTTATATCGTTATTCAAATGAAAATCTGGTAGGTAATGTTTAAATAAATCAATAAATAGTTATATTTTAAAAATCGTGTTTTTATTTCTCCGTTTTTAATTTATTATTTTAAAATAATTTGATATGGGGAGATAATCAATAATTATCTCCCTGCCATTTTGAAAAGGCAGGGAGATATGGGAGGTTTTACTTAATAACTTTTAGTTTTCCCTGCATCAACATGTAATGACCTGGGAACGAGCACAGATATTGATAAATACCAATTTGCTTCGGTGCAACGAAATAAATAGATTCTGTTTTTTCGGGTTCTACGATATTCGTATGGAAAAGAACATCATTTGTTTTTGGAACGTAATTCATTTCAGTTCCTTTCAAACCAAGATTAAGCCCCAGTTCACCAACAGTATTGGCGGTACCCGGTTTTACAATAACCAGATTATGAAGCATATCGTCGTTGTTGTTCAGGTTGAGTCTGATCTTGCTTCCTGCCTTCACCTGAATTTCGGAAATGTCAAATTTAAGACCTGGAACAGTTCCGATATTTATTACCTGATCAGGACCATTTGTCCATGATGCTGGCATTTGGGTAACACGTTTGGCAGAATTTGTTTCAGAACCTTTGGAATCAGAAGCCGTCATTGCACTCATATCATGCGCCATCGCAGGTTTTGTGCTGGCCGTATACTGTGAACTTGTTAAAGCCGCACCGCCTGCAATTTCATTCAAAGTATAATAACCAATGTTATGCAAAAGCGAAAGTCCTTCGGTTGACTGAACACCTTCTGCTTTTAATTCATGAATATATCCTTTTCTTAAAGTAGCCGGATCAAGAACAATACGCGCACGAAGTCCATCTTCTGATACTGAGATTCCTTTGATAACCAGTTCGTTTGTGTTGATAATCGGGCTACCGTAAATGTGGTGGTATTTGTAAGTGAAACTGCTCAGTTTATAAGAATCAGATTTTGAAGCCGTTGCTTTGTCAACCGGAGAAGTGAAAGTTACTTCAAAACCATCGGGCATTGAACGTATATTTTTCATTTCAAAAGGTGTTTGACCTGTCCAAACCAGACGCTGAATACCAAAATCGGCTTTCCCCGTTGCCGACCATCCACGACTTGTTTGGCCTACAAACATAGAACCGTCCAATCCCCAGACCATACGGATTATACCTGATTCAAAACCTTCACGGAATGGGAAACAAGCGCCTTGATAAACGCCATTTACTTTTTCCATATCTACGCGCATCACTTTGCTATGGCCCTGATCGCCAACAAATACTTGTCCCTGGAAAGGTCCGAAAGCTCCGCCTGTTGTATCTTCTTTAAAGTCAGAAGTTGAAATTCCCATCAAAGTATGCGGAAACCATACCGCTGGTGGTTTGATTCCCGGAACACGTTTGGCAACATCATAAAGTGGCTCTCCTGTGTCAGGTACATCTTCGGCTTTCAATTTTACGGGTGAACCCGGTTCACTGCTCCATCTCAATCCGGCAACATTTCCTGCAAAATCACCTTTTTCCAAATGCGTCATACGGCCTGAACCAACCCAGTCGCCTTGATTTTCCGTATAGAAAATATCTCCTTTGTAAGATCCAAATCCGGCAGGGGAACGAAGCCCTGTTGCATAAGGTGTTAAGGAACCGTCCTGACCAAGTTTCAGCATCCATCCCCTCCATTTTGACTGACTCGCACCACGCCCGATCCAGTCAAGGTTAAGGGTCACCAGCATTTCTCCATTCGGCATTGGAATAGGTCCGTATGAATACTGGTGATAATTGCCGGATAATGGCCAGCGCGCAAACGAATCATAAACATCTGCTACGCCATCATTATCCGTATCAACCAATCTGGTAACTTCTCCGCGCTGTGATAATAAAATGTCTTTTCCACGATAAAACAGACCTAGCGGCTCATGCAATCCGGAAGCAAAACGGTGGAAAGTTGGTTGTCCGTCACCTTTCATATAAGGATTGGAAATCATCCATACCTCCCCGCGACGTGTTGATGCGGCCAGTCTTCCATCAGGTAAAACCGCCAGTCCGCCTACTTCCATCTGAATATTTTGTGGAATCGGCATCGTGATGATCCGGTAATAATCATCTTCGGTTTTTGCTTTGCTCTGCGCCTGTGCAGCGAGACAGCCAAGAGAAAGCAGGGTGGTTATAACTATATTTTTCATTTACTACGATATAAAAATTTTAGACAAAAAGATAAAAAGAGAAACTACCAGAACATGGAGTAACTGCTTGCATTGGACACCGGCAGCAGCAATTCCTGGCCATCGCCGGAAGTTCTCAAAACCACTTTTGCCTTTTTATCAATTTGTATGTAATAACGGTTATCAATCTGATACAGGCCTTTTTCAATCATCTGAATTTCTTTTCCGCTTGCAAGCAGAGAAAACAGCGAACCGGCTGGCGTACCTTTTACTTCATAGGTTACAGTCAGTGCATCATTTGTTGCTGTGATGTGATCGCTCACGGTAGCAGAAGCAATAGCGTAGCGTATTGCAGGATAGCCTTGTGCATCCAATGTATAACCAAGATAATTGACATTTGCGGAATCTGGCCAGGCAGCTTTTTCATTTTCAAGAACGGCAAGATTACTTTTTCCTGAAACAGGAACTTTCAAACCTGCCGGTTCAAGTAGTTGTGGTTCACCGCGCTCATACCACATTTCGGTTACGTTAGCAAATTGTCCTTTCCATGCCTGTAATAAAGCACCCCGGTTAAGATCCATTGTGTAGCTCCATCCCGCAGGACTTCCCACAGAAATACAATGTGTCCGTTTGTACTTTTCACCATCCAAAAGAACAAATGAACGTACCATTTCAGGGCGTAACTCTGGTGTAACACCAATGTAAGGTTTTGGCTCAGGTTCAGGCAGTGAAGAAAGTGCGTGTAAGTCGTATGTACGAATTCCGGCTTTCTGAACTCTCAAACCCAATGCAGGCTGGCGCCATGGGAAACGCGAATAATGAATTTTAAATTTGTGCGTACCTTTTGTAAGATTTACAGAACCAGAATGAGATTCCTGAGATGTGCTTTCTCCGGCAGTAACGATCGGTTTTCCATCAATATCAAGTGTAAAAACATTCCCGGAATAAATTGAAGTGAAAACATAATCGCCATCTTCTTCAGCAAGCATTTCACCTTCATAAATCAGGTGGAATTCACGCATTCCGTTGGTTACCTCCTGTGTCAGACTGTTTGTTTTATCTTCTTTTTCTAGTTTTGAATAAGAAGTAGCATCCCATTTGTCGGAATACAGTTTATAACTTAGATTGTGCAGAGTCAATGGCTTACGGTCATTCAAAAGCTGATAACCAACGTTACGAAAAGCAATAGTGCCTTTTGTAACTTCCAAACCCAGCGCTTGGGCATCACTAACTGATTTTGACAGTGGCAAATACACACTTTCCAGGACAATTACACCATTTAATTTCAGAGAATTTAGACGGCCCGAATTTTTGATAGTCGCCACAGAAGCATCGTAAGCAAGTTCTATGGTTTGCCATAAACCTGGTGCTTTTGAAGCGTTTTGAATTGGGAACTGCCCGATATAACCACTGGTAAGCGCACTTGTTTCCAGTTGTTTGTTATCTGCAATACGAACACGTTGTCCGCCAGGAAGAATTATACTTCCTTCGGCTCCCGGTGAAAGCATGAATTCCGTATAAAAACGTAAATCTTTTGCTTTCACTTTTGTGGTTATGGCTGCACCAGCTGAGCCAATCAGGGTACCTTCGCCATTTTGGGTTTTGGCAGCTTCGGATTTTATTGGATGCATGGAAACATTCCCCTTAACAGACCAGTTTGAGCCAGCATTCTCGAAGGATGACAGATCTTTTAAAGCAATGGGAGAATAGTTTCCCTTTCCTGTTTGTGCTGTAACCGCGAGGGGAAAAGCAACGAGGAAAAGACAGAGTTTTTGAATGGTTGAACGCATTTTAAATATTAAGTGTAATGTTCACATTTAAAAAGCGAAGTTCGCGTTTTTTTCTACTATTATAATATGATTTATTATAAATTTTTTTAAACTGAATAATTTTAAAACAAAATTTGTAGTTTGATATTTTCAACCTGACAATATCAAAAAGGTCTTACTATTTAGGGCCGGTTTTACCTTTTTAGTTTAAGTCATTAGGTTTTGAGATTTAAGGTTTTTAGAAATACCTGAATTGTAATTTACCACTAAGCGCACTAAGTTTTACACGAAGGTTACAAAGTGTAAGAAATATAAAAATGGTATTTCCATTATTCCCGGAAAAATTAAAATGCAAATTTTGTACATCTTTGTCTAAAACTTTGTGCGCTTAGTGTTTAATTTCTGCCATAGCACGCAGAGAAACACCGGGCAAAAGTTATGTTATCAGATGTATTTACTTTTTGCTACCTCGTCATACTTTCATGTTTGTACCTCTATTGAAACAGAAAGCTGTCGGAATCCTTTTATATTTTTACCTCGTTGATCAGCTTAAAACAATACCTTTTAAAAACTGATTTTTAAATAAATGATCTCCTTCCGGCACGAAGTTTTTTTTGAGGTTGCAAATCATCTGAGCTTTGCAAAAGCCAGTCAGGTGTTAAATCTTAGTCAGCCTGCGACCAGCCGTCATATCAAATCGTTGGAGGAACTTTATAAAACCAGTTTATTCGGGCGGGTTGGGAACGCTTTTGTTACTTGATCATGGATTAAACAATTAATTGCAGCCTATTGACGTACATAATTCTGTACTATGTCCTGCCACGAGAGTTAAGTCCACAGAATTGGAGCCTAACATATAGTTTAGTCTTAGTGTTTGTCCATCTTTTGAAAGATTTCCATTCAAGGCAATCGTATCATTACTAAATCCGGAACCATCAAATGAGTGGTAAATTGCCATTGTTTCAAAAGGCTTGTCTTTCTGGATTCTTAAATTAGGTACATCCATGAATTGACAAGGTAAACCTCCAAGCTGATAGCCGTCCAGATTTTCTCTAAATGAAATACAATTTCGGTGCCATTCGCCTTCTGGAAAAATCTCTTTTTCTGATTTGCACGAATTTGACAGAACTGCGCAGATTGTCAAGGAAATAAATAGTTTTTTCATGGCTTAATTGATTTGGATACATTTCTTTAAGAGACACGGAAATGAGAAATACGTTGGAATCGTTTTGAAATTAGCTTCTATGGATCAGCTTAAAACAATACCTTTGAAAAACTGATTTTGAAAAATAATGATCTCCTTCCGGCACGAAGTTTTTTTTGAGGTAGCAAATCATCTGAGCTTTACAAAAGCCAGTCAGGTACTGAATCTAAGTCAGCCTGCGATCAGCCGTCATATCAAATCGTTGGAGGAATTATATAAAACCAGTTTATTCGAGCGCGTTGGAAATGCTGTGAAATTGACGTTGCCGGGAAATCTACTTCTTGATCATTTACGCCAGGCGAAGGAAGTCCAGATCCGTTTGTCTTATGCCCTTAGTACACATCACGACGAATATAATGCAAAAGGCGAATTGCGCTTAGGAGCCAGTACGACCGTCGCGTTGTATATCATTCCGGAAATTTTATCAGCCTTTCGTCAAAAATATCCCAATGTAAGGATCACACTTTTAAACCGGAATTCTGAAAATGTTTTGAAGGCTTTGGGGAACAATGAAATTGATCTGGGAATTATTGAAGGTCAAACAAAAACCACATCTGTAAGTTACCGGTACTTCCTTTCCGATGAAGTAATTGCTGTTTGTTCTCCCAAAAGTGAACTCTGGTTCCGGGAATCGATTACTTTGGAAGAATTGAAAAACTATCCCGTTGCGTTGCGGGAGCGTGGTTCCGGAACGCTGGACTCCGTAAAAGCGTCTTTGGCAGAAGTTGGAATGAAAATCTCGGATCTTAAAAACAATATATCTCTGGGTGGGACTGAGGCGTTAAAGAACTTTTTGCTCGTGGATGATTGTCTTGGTTTTTTACCGTTGCGATCTGTTCAAAAAGAGCTGGCATCAGGTACTTTAAAACAGGTTTTAATTGAAGGCCTGCATGTTGAGCGGGAATTTTATTTTATCCAGCGGCATGGTTCTGAAAGTGATCCGTTTGGACAGGCTTTTGTACGATTTGCTTTACTGGGTTATAACAAGACGTTATAGTGTATATTGAAATAGCATTGGTTTTGCTATACTTGAACATCTACTTTTGACAAAAAATAATGTCAAAAGCATGGAAAATACGATGACACTTACTTCGCATGTTTCGCACCTGGAATGTGCTGTCAGCAAAAAGGAATTTGATCACCGCCAGATACAGACTTTCTGCTCCAATGATGCCGAAGGCTGGAAAGCGCCCCTGTTTGCCAAATACGATTTTTCTCAATATGTTGATAAAGAGGTTCTTTTAGACAGGGAATCGTCACTTTGGCGATATTTTGAATTTTTGCCTGTACTTGATCCTGCTAATATTGTAACGCTTGGCGAAGGCATGACACCACTTTTGCATCTGGAAAACCTTGCCAAAGAATTCGGTATCAATAAATTATTGTTAAAGGACGAATCACTTAATCCTACCGGATCCTTTAAAGCGCGTGGCCAGGCGGTTGCTGTTTCGAAAATGAAGGAATTGGGGATAAAACAATGTATCGTTCCAACAGCCGGAAATGCAGGTGGTGCCTTGGCTGCTTATGGAGCAAAAGCAAATATTGAAGTGACCGTTGTAATGCCTCGTTTAACGCCCGAAATTTTTAAACAGGAATGCCGCTATTTTGGTGCGGAGCTTATTCTGGTTGATGGTTTGATCAACGACTGCGGAAAGCTGGTTGCAGAAATGAAAGCCGAAAACGGCTATTTTGATGTTTCTACAATGAAAGAACCTTACCGTTTGGAAGGAAAGAAAACGATGGGTTTTGAAATTGCAGAACAAATGAACTGGGAATTACCGGATGTAATTTTTTACCCGACGGGTGGAGGAACAGGACTGATCGGTCTTTGGAAAGCATTTGAAGAAATGAAGCAAGCTGGCTGGATAACCGGGAAATTTCCACGACTGATAGCTGTTCAAACCGAAAACTGTCAGCCTATTGTCTGGTCGTATGAGGGAAAGCATAAAAATGCATCAGCTTACCAGGCAAAACCTTCGATGGCAAATGGACTGGCCGTTCCGTCTCCTTTTGCAGAAAGACAAATTTTGGAAATCCTGAAAGAATCCAACGGATTTGCTATTGCCGTAAGTGAGCAAGAGCTGCTTGATGGTGTTAAAACTTTGTCGAGAAGAGAAGGATTATTTGTGGCACCGGAAGGAGGCGCACTTATTCCCGCAATGAAAAAGGCGATCGAAAATAAATGGGTCAGCCCTGACGAAACGATTTTACTGCTAAATACAGGAAGCGGCTATAAATATGCCGAAAACCTGCTATGATATTACCATTCCTAAATCCTGCCTTTTAAAAAAAAGCGGCCCGAAATATTTTCGGGCCGCTTTTTTATGCTTTGAAAGTCGATATATATAACTTTCAACTCAATTTCAATTTCAAAAATAACTATTTTAAAATCCACATTACTCCATTAATATCATCATTACCAGCAAATTGACTAGTGAGTGCTGATTTGTAATTAACGGTGTTGGCAGTTCTTTCAGTTGAAATATATTGAAAACGTTTTGCGATACGCTCACTGTTTCCTGTTCCTGGTCCCGTTGTAAAATTAGGAACGCCAGTACGACGATAGGTGAAATAAGATTCCAAACCTGAGTGACGGAATAAGGCCAGATAACGTTGGTTCAATATTTCTGTCAAACCCGTAGCACCTGCTGCATATTTAACAGACGACTGAGCATAGTACGTATCAAAAGGTGTATTGACCGGATAGCTATTGTAAACAGCCGTACTTCCAGGACTTCCCGAGCCAATGAAATAAGCTGTAAAAGATCCTGACGCAGGAATACCATAAGCCGACCAGGAAGCAAGAATTCCTGCTTTGTAATAATCCTCGGCAGTGCCTAAGGCGCCTTTTGCGGCCCAACCCCTGTTGATTGCTTCGGCAATATTGAAACACATTTCAGGATATCCGATCTGAACACTAGGTTCGCCGGTGAAAGTCTCGTAATAATGCTTACGGTTGATAAGTGAATATTCACCAGCGTTTGCTTTTACATACATAATACCTAAATCTTCACCTGGATCCGCGCCAAGGAATGCGCTGAAACTTGTAGGGCTTGTTCCGGCAGAAACTTTCGCAGAAGCAGGTTCCGTGGTGACAAAAACACGGGGATCCATCAATTTTGTAAGCAAGCCAACATAGGTTGCAGAGGAATTTTCGCGCAAAGCGTTAAAACCAAAAGAACCTGGATTTTCAGGATATTTATTCGTCGGGTTGATGTACGTATATTGAAGATTATCATCAGTGCTAGTCATCAACGGATATTTTACCGGGTCAGCCAAAATTGCAGCGAATTGCGTTTTGATGTTCAAATCCGTATCACTTTCTTTTTTGCTTAAATGTATCAATAGTCTCAAACGATAAGCATTGACCGTTTTCTGCCATTTTGCTACACTATTACCGAAATAAATATCACCAGCCAAACGGGTATCCGATTGTGCAACCAAAGTTCCAAGCTGCGCATTGGCTTCGTCAAGCCATTTCAAACTTTGAACAAAAACAGTTTTTTGAGAATCATAAACTGGATTCAGGTTTGTACCACCCAAAAGTGCTTCCGTCATAGGAATATCTCCCATTTGAAGGCTCATTTGTGTGAAGAAGTAAGCTCTGAAAAATTTACCCAATGCAGCGTAAGGATTTACATCAGTTGTATAAAGTCTCGCTGCTTCCTCTTCCATTTTGATCACGTTTTTCAACGTAGAGTATTTGTCTTTTCCTGATCCAAATACGTACTGATTATTTCCATAGTAATCGTAGTTGATCAGGAAATATTGATCCCATTTTTCATAATCACCAGCCGGAGCATCGTATAAATCATTCAGGATTCCTGTCAGAAGTAAAGAAGGCGGAACCGTAGTTGGCTTATTTGCATTCAGGTTGAGTTCATCAAAATTCCCTTCACAACCTGCCAGCAGGATCAGTGCCACCAGGGGCAATAATCGTAGATATATTAATTTTTTCATTTTTAATGCTTTTGTACTGATTAAAATAATACGTTTAGGTTGAACCCGTATCTGCGCGTGGTTGGGGACTGTAAGGCTGTATCCGTTCCTCCCGTATTGTACTGGTCAAGATCAACGTCTTTAAAGCGCTTGTCTTTGTAGAAATAGATAAGGTTACGTCCAACCAGTGAAACGGTTACTTTTTTGATAAATGAATTACCCAGGATTTTTGCCGGGATTGTGTATCCAAAAGTTACCTCACGCAGCTTGGCGTATGTTTTGCTCATCAAGTTTGCCTCAGTTACACCGTAATACGAGCTTACCCATGACTGCACAGATTTTACACTTGTATTAGGAGAGAATTGCAATTCGCTATAATTCAAAATAGCACCTGTCTGAGAATCAAGGTTGATAGCTTGTCCATTTGCAACAACAACACCATCACCCACATAACTTCCTTTGTAATTTGGATCACCTGCATGTTGATCATCCAGGTCACGTGCTACACCAAGTGCGCCCGAAGTGGTTTCGATATTTCTTCCGCCACGCATGGTTTTGTTGTGCATGTAATCTGCCGTTTTTCCACCAACACGGCCGTCAAACTGGAAACCAAGAGAGAAACTTTTATAAGCAAATTTGTTATAAACGCTCCACGCAAATTTGGCATTTAAATAGCCAAGGAACTGCTGTGTTGAGTTTGCCAACGGTGATCCTGAGCTATTGTAAATTACTTTTCCATCCGTAGTTTTCAGGAATGCGCTGCTGTAAAATTTGTCAACACGATCTCCTTTGTGGAAATAAGTTTTATAAACAGATTGTCCTTCCGGTAATTCATTATAAACTTCTTTGAAAGAACTGTAATTCACCAAAACGTCCCAGCTGAAATCGGCTGTTTTGATAGGTGTTCCTGTCAAGGAAACTTCATAACCAGTTTTCTTAGTCTTCAAAGCATTCAGGTAATAGAAGCTGTATCCGGTCGCAGAAGAAATCGGGTTTTGCAAAATTTTAGGACCGTCAAGATATTGGAAAGCAGTAAGGCTAAGTCCCAAACGATTTTGTAAGAATTTGGCATCAACACCACCTTCAAAGTTTACACGGTTGAAAGTCTTAATTCCAGGGTCGTAAATATTGCTGGTGTAATAAGCGGCAGTCTGACTGTTATATGGCTTTGCTGTTGAATAAACCGAAGAAAGAGAAAAATCCGGTCCGCCATAAGGAGACTCATAGTTGCTTCCATAACCTAATGGATAATCGGTCAAGGAATTTCCTGTTGGGCTTGCACCAAGTGCTGTAATGGAATTAAAAGGAGCAACACCAACGGTTGCACTGGTAGCATCTCCATGGATTGCAGCAAAAGATCCTCTAACTTTCAGGAAAGAAATAATTTCCGGAAGTTTAATGTAATCAGAAATTGGAGAAGCAACAGATACGCTAGGGTAAAAATAGCTATTGTTTCCACTTGGCAAAGCAGAAGATTTGTCAACACGACCAGTAAGGGCAAGTGTGGCATATTTTCCGAAAGATGCATCCATAGAAGCATACCCGCTATAAACTCTCATTTTGGAGTCAAAACTGCTCGCCTGAATTGCATTAAGTGAATTACTGAAACTGTAAACGCCCGGAACACTCAGATAATCCGTAGAAGTAAAGCTTGAATTGTAAGTAAACAAACGTGCATTTCCACCCACAAAACCGGTAAGATTGAAAAATTTACCAATATTGTAATTGTAGTTAAACTGCGCATCTGTGTTATTTTCAAACAAGTTTCTGCGGTCTTCACGGTAATCACCTTTGTTTTGATCACGTCCATACGGGTGAGCAGAATAAGGCATTTTTTCAGTCCGAAGTAAGTTGTAAGTCGTTACCTGGGTACGGGCGTTGACGTTCAGATGCTCGTTAATTTTGAAATTACCCGAAACATATCCGAAAATGTCCGTTTTGTAATGACCTCTGGTCCATTCTTTTACCTGGAACCATGGATTGTGGTAACGCTGATATTCTGCAAATACAGACTGCGTTCCCACTTTTCCATCCTGCCAGATTCCTTTAATATCAGGAGATTCAACATCCCAGTCAGCACCTGTCCAAACCGCTACGTTATAGATCAAACTATTCGGACCGTAATCAACATCCGGGAAGTTTGGAGAATACTGACGGTTCAAATTTAAGTTTGCATCAATTTTCAAACGCGTTGTAGGGTTGAAAGAACCGAACATGTTGAAGTTCGTAATGTTAACTGCGTTGTTTGGAATAATACTTTTTTGTGTTGAATGCGAAGCTGAAAAACGCAGACTGTAATTATCACCGCTTGTGCTCAAAGAAATATTATTTGTGCTTTGAAAACCTGTTTGTAAGAAACGTTGCAGGTTATTTTTTCCACGCGCCACGTAAGGAGTAGGAGTGATGTGTCCTTTATACTGATATCCGCCAGGGAAGGTTGTGACAAATTCCTGATTCGGATCGTATTTACCGTCATACTGCGGAATTAACTGACCACGGAATTTTGGTCCCCAAACATCATAGTCATTGTCATTAAGTCCGCCACCTTTTCCGTCACCGAACGCATAAAGCTGGTTTTCTCCACCGCCGTATTCATCCTGCGTTCTTGGAAAAGCAAGAAAACCTTTGTCGATGGCATTCGTTGAGTTGAATTCAACATTCCATCCTTTTTTCTTGTTGCCTTTTTTTGTAGTGATCAAAATGGCTCCGTATTGGGCGCGGCTACCATAAAGTGCAGCAGCAGTTGGGCCTTTCAAAACGGTATAGGTTTCAATATCGTCCGGGCTTATGTTCCATGTGTCTGAGCTAATAGGCACACCATCAACCACATAAAGGCTGATTTCGTTACCCCTCAAAATGACAGTTGGCTTTCTTAACATTTCAGCAGAAGGTCCAACTGACAAACCAGCCACTTTTCCGATAAGTCCGGTAATAGGGTTCTGGTCACGTGCCATGGTAAGGTCTTCACCTTTTACTTCCTGTACTGAGTAACCAAGTTTTCTGGTTTCTTTTTTGATACCAAGGGCCGTTACAACCACTTCCGACAATTCGCGGGTATCTGTTGCCAGGTCAATATCCATCATCGATTTGTTCCCAACAACCATTTCCTGTTTGAGGAAACCGATCGCCGAAAACATTATCGTACTGCCACCATCTGCAACAGTGATTTTGTAATGACCATTTTCGTCAGTGTTAGTTCCCGTCGTTGTGCCTTTCAATACAATAGAAGCACCAGGGATTGGCTGGCCGTCTGAAACTGATTTAACAGTTCCTTCAACGGTACGCACCTGGGCGAACAAATCCGGGACAAAACACAACTGGATCATGAGCAAAGCAATCAGGACCTGCCTCCAGGGCAAGAGCATCCTGTTTCGCACTCGTAAAGATCGTTTCATAAAGTTTAAGTAGTTAAAAGTGAAAAATTTTGGGCAAAAGATTTTAGGACATAAAAAGGACTTGAAAAGGCCTGAATTATGAATGCGCAAAATTACTTGTATAGTATTACTTAATTATTAATGAATTATTAACAAACCAAAATACAGGTAATAATTAGATAATCAAATTATTATTTTAAAATTTTTCTAATACAACATATTAATAATGAGTATTATAAGATAAAGTTAATAATATTAAAAAATTTAATTTACTTACTATAAGTTATGATTAATCACTATTGTTTGTTTACAAATTTTAAATATTTGATAAAAGCATAACGATTTCCTGAAATTCTATGACTAAATTTTATTTGTAACTATAAGATGATTTATTTTTTAATTCGAACATCCTTTCAATTCCTTGTTTTTTAAATTTGTGCAGCTCAGAAATCGATGACATTTAACAAGGTGACAAGAAGATAATGAGACAAAAATAAGTGCAGGGTAAAAACGGAAAAAGCCCTATTTGCATCGTTTAGATACAAATAGGGCTTTTTAATTGATCACTTTTAAGTGTTATATTAATGTGCTTCGAGCCAGTTGGCACCGATGCCGATACCGGTTTCCATTTTAACTTGCAACGGAATAGCATTACGCATAAGTTCGTCAACTTTCTCTTTCAAAAAATCAACTTCATCACGATGTACGTCAAATACAAGTTCATCATGAACCTGTAAAATCATGCGGGATCTCAGGTTTTCGTTTTTGATAAAATCATGAATATTAATCATCGCGACTTTAATCATATCAGCCGCTGAACCTTGTATCGGCGCATTAATTGCATTTCGCTCCGCAAATCCACGGTTTGTCTGATTGCGGGAATTGATATCGGGAAGATATCTTCTTCTTCCTAAAATCGTTTCTACAAAATGCTGGTCACGTGCGTCGAAAACGACCTTGTCCATGTACTGTTTTACTGCTGGGAATTCTTCAAAGTACGATTTGATTATTTCCGAAGCTTCGCCACGTGGTATAGACAGGCGTTGCCCAAGTCCAAATGCTGAAATACCGTAAATTATACCAAAGTTGACCATTTTGGCTTTTCTGCGCATATCAGAAGTCACATCCGTCAAATCGACTTTGAAAACTTTACTGGCCGTTGTCGCGTGAATATCCCGGCCTTGATTAAAGGCTTCGATCATACTGGCGTCTTCACTGAACGCTGCCATTATACGTAATTCTATTTGCGAATAATCCGCCGATAAAATCTGGAAATCGTCATTGTCAGGAATAAATGCTTTACGGATTTCCCGCCCTCTTGGCGTACGAATTGGAATATTTTGAAGGTTAGGATTTGTTGAACTTAACCTTCCCGTCGCTGCAACTGCCTGATTGTATGAAGTATGAATTCTCCCGGTGCGTGGACTTACCAGCGTAGGCAGCGCATCCACATAGGTGGATTTCAGCTTTTGCAGTTCGCGGTAATCAAGAATTTTCCGGGCAATTTCAAATTGTCCTTCTAGTTCAGAAAGAATCTCCTCGCCAGTAGCATATTGCCCGGTTTTGGTTTTTTTTGGCTTTTCGATCAGCTTCATTTTATCAAACAAAACTTCACCCAATTGTTTTGGAGAACCAATGTTGAACGACTGACCGGCAATTTCAAAAATCTCGGATTCTGTTTTTCTTAAATCACCTTCCAATACCAGTGACATATCTGCCAAAGCGCCAATGTCGAGACGCACTCCCGTATTTTCCATCGTAGCCAAAACCTGTACAAGAGGCATTTCTACGTCTTGAAATAACTTTTCAGCGTTGTATTTTGGAAGTTCTTTAACAAAAATATTGTTAAGCTGTAAGGTAATATCGGCATCTTCACCAGCATACTGCGTTGCCTCTGCAATAGAAACATCACGCATATTTCCTTGTTTTACCCCTTTTTTTCCAATTAAAGAAGTGATTGATACGGGTGTATAATTCAGGTAACTTTCAGCCAGGATATCCATTCCATGACGTTTATCCGGTTCAAGAAGGTAGTGTGCAATCATGGTATCCTGCAACTTTCCTTTTACTTCAATATTGTAATTTTTCAGTACCAGAATATCATATTTTACATTCTGTGCAATTTTTTCAATTTTTTCATTTTCAAAAACCTCCCTGAAATATTCTACAATTTCCTGTGCTATTACTTTGTCAGCCGGAACAGGAACATAAAAAGCCTCTCCCGGAAGATAGGCAAATGATAAGCCTACAAGTTCGGCGTCAATAGTTTCCAGCGCCGTTGTTTCAGTATCAAAACAAAAAGCAGTTTGCAAACTCAGATAATGCGCCAGACTTTTTAGCGCTTCCGGCGTATCAACAGTATGGTAGCGGTGGAAAGTATTGTCAATCGTCTTTTTCGCCAGAAGCGGAATATCAGATTCTTCTCCTTCAAAATTACCCGAAACGGAAGATTCGAAATTAGAAATATCGGTGTTTTGCTGGGTAGCTACCGTTTCGCTGGCAACGGCATTTCCAAATAAATCGTACTGTCCTTTTTTATCAACCACTTTTGTCTGTGGCGCTGGCGTGTTAACAGCAGGCATCCCACTTCCTAAAATGCGCTGGCGTAATGTTTTAAATTCAAGTTCATCAAACAGCGCATTTACTTTATCAGGATTAGCACCGCAAATGGTCAGATCTTCCGCATCAAAAGGTACCGGAACCTGAATATCAATGGTAGCCAGTCTTTTGCTTAAAAGTGCCTGCGCACCATGTTCACGAACTTTTTCACCCAGCTTTCCCTTTATTTCATCCGCATGGACAAGAAGATTTTCTATCGTATCATATTCAGCAATGAGTTTTTGTGCCGTTTTTTCTCCCACACCCGGAATTCCCGGTATGTTATCGACCGCATCACCCATTAACCCCAGCATATCAATAACCTGGTCGATACGCTGGATTTGCCAGCGTTCCAAAATTTCATTGATACCAAGTTTTTCAGCGCCTTTGCCCATGAACGCAGGCTTATATATATGTACATGCTCCTCCACGAGCTGGCCAAAATCCTTATCGGGAGTCATCATGAAAACTTCAAAATTAGCTTTGGAAGCTTCCTTTGCGATTGTGCCAATAATATCATCAGCCTCAAAACCATCCAGAATTAAAATTGGAATACACATCGCTTCCAATAATTTTTTGACATAAGGAATGGCCACGCTGATATCCTCCGGCTGAGCTTCGCGCTGTGCTTTGTAGGCAGGATATTCAATATGCCGGAAAGTAGGTGCGGAAGTATCAAAAGCTACACCGATGTGCGTTGGTTTTTCCTTTTGCAAAACTTCCAGTAATGTATTGGTAAAGCCAAATACCGCACTGGTATTCATGCCTTTCGACGTAATTCTGGGTGCTTTGATAAAGGCAAAATGTGCACGGTAAATCAACGCCATGGCGTCGAGCAAAAATAGCTTCTGGGTGGGTTTCTCCATAAGATTCTTTTATAAACGAAAATCAAAGATAATGCAACGCTGACTATTTTAAGACTTACTTACCTAAATGCAGGTCAAATTTTGCTTATGATTCCGCAAATTGGCATCTTCGCTTTATTTTTAAGGCGAGACTTATCAGTTATTAGAGAAAAATGAAAGCAATGAAAAAACAAATTACGTTAGCGGTTTTGTGTTTGGGATTGGTAATGATGCAGGCTTGCAAAGGACCGGAAGGGCCAGCAGGTCCGGCAGGAGTTGGAGCCACAGGGCCAGCGGGAGCAGCCGGCGCAGCGGGAGCACCAGGAACTGCCAATGTATTTTATTCAAGCTGGGCAGCGGCCGGTCCATGGACTGGAATTAATTTTAACAGTGTTCAGCGTTCTTATATTGATATTCCGGTTGCGCGTATTACACAGGATATTCTGGACAAAGGTGTTGTGCTTGTTTATGCAGATCTAAAACTCGGAGATACGCAGATCCGTCAGCTGCCGGTAACTGTAAAATCTGGTTTTACCGAGGAATTGATCGATTTTTCATTGGCTTTAAATACGCTTAGAATTTGGTCAACGCCATTTGACGGGAATGCGCAGCCATCTGCGACATACCAGTTCCGTTATGTGGTAATCCCTGGCGGTCAGGCAATTCGAATGATGAACTATGAAAACTTGTCTTATGAAGAAGCCGTAAAATTGTTTAATATTCAGGATTAAGATGGGATTTAGAAATTCAGAAAATTAGCTGAAAATATTAAAGCTGCCGTTCGTATCTTGTATACCGGCAGCTTTCTTTTTTGTTTTTAAACCAGGATTATTATGCAAAAACGAATTATTTTACTCATTTTCGCCGTTATCTTTTTTTCCTGTAACCATAGTAAAGAAGTGAATCAACAATATAAATGGCCTGACGTAAAACCTCCTGTTGCAGATCAAAAACCGCACGAAACGGGAATGCACGGAGATAAAAGAAATGATGAATATTACTGGATGGCTGATTTTTTTACCGAAGGCCCTGATAGTAACAAGGTAGTGGATTATCTGAAAGCAGAAAATGCTTACACTGATACTATGATGGCTGCCACAAAACAATTTCAGACAAATCTTTTCGCTGAAATGAAAGGCAGGATCAAAGAAAAAGATGAATCGGTTCCGGTTTTCAAAAATGGTTTTTTCTATTATACCAGAAGCGAAGAGGGAGAACAATATTTTAAATATTGCCGCAAAAAAGGAAATCTGGAAGCTGCGGAAGAAATTTTGCTTGACGTAGATGCGATGGCGAAAAATCATCCTTATTATTCTGCGTCCGGTTTCAATATCAGTCCGGATAATAAACTTTTGGCCTACGGAGTCGATACAGTTTCGAGACGTCAATACACGATTTATATCAAAAATCTTGAAACTGGCGAAACTTATCAGGATGCAATATTTCCAACAAGCGGAGGATCTGTCTGGGGAAATGATAATAAAACTTTATTTTACACGGCAACAAATCCCAAGACCTTATTAAGCGAGGAAATCAAAAGACATACGCTGGGAGAGGATGATAAAAAGGATGTTGTTGTCTATAAAGAGAAGGATAACAGCAACTATATTGGCGTAGGGAAAACTAAATCCGGCAAATATATTATCATCGGTTCGTCGGCCACGGTTTCTTCGGAATACAGCATTTTGGAAGCGGATAAACCGGAAGGAAAATTCAAAGTATTCCAGCCAAGAATGAAAGATGTGTTGTATGATATTGATCATCAGAATGATAAGTTTCTGATCGTTACCAATAAAGATGCGCTCAATTTCAAATTGATGGAAACGCCTTTGAACAAAACGGGTGTTGAAAACTGGAAAGAAGTAATTCCAACGAGCAAAGATGTTTTGATTGAAGGTGTCGAAGTTTTCAAGAAATTCATGGTTGTTACGGAACGAAAAAATGGTCTTTTGCAATTACGGATCAAAAGCGTAGAATCTGATTCTGAGTATTATGTAGATTTTGGCGAGCCTGCTTATGCTGCATATATCGGCGCCAACCCGGAATATAATTCTGAAACGCTACGCTATTATTATACTTCACTAACCACACCTGGTTCGACCTACGACTACGGTATGGTTTCCAAAGAAAAGCAATTGTTGAAGCGCCAGGAAGTCGTTGGAGGGTATGATCCGGAGCAATATGTTACCGAAAGATTGTACGCCACTTCTCATGACGGACTACGAATTCCCGTTTCTCTGGTTTATAAAAAAGGAACAAAACTGGACGGAAACGCTCCGTTGTTGTTGTACGCTTATGGTTCATACGGAAATAGCATGGACGCCGGTTTTAGTACAAACCGTTTAAGTCTGCTGGATCGTGGATTTATTTTTGCCATCGCGCATGTTCGCGGTGGACAGGAAATGGGACGTCAATGGTATGAGGACGGAAAATTGTTTAAAAAGAAAAACACCTTTACTGATTTTATAGATTGTGCCGAATTTTTGATCAAACAAAAATATACCTCAACGGCTCATTTATATGCGGAAGGGGGAAGCGCAGGAGGATTATTGATGGGTGCGATATCAAATATGCGTCCGGATTTATGGCACGGAATTATCGCGGATGTTCCTTTTGTTGATGTTGTTACAACGATGCTGGATGAAAGTATTCCGTTGACGACCAACGAGTTTGATGAATGGGGTAATCCTAAAAATAAAGATTCATATGACTATATGAAATCATATTCACCTTATGATAATGTAGAAAAAAAGGATTATCCGAATATGCTTGTCACAACGGGACTTCATGACAGTCAGGTTCAATATTTTGAGCCGGCAAAATGGGTGGCCCGTTTAAGAACCCACAAGACAGATAACAATATTTTGCTTTTAAAAACCAATATGGAAGCCGGCCACGGCGGAGCTTCCGGAAGATTTGAATATCTGAAAGAAATTGCCCTTCAATATGCTTTCATGTTTGCCTTGGAAGGAATAGACAAATAGAAAACAGACTGCCGGATACTTTCATACCCGGCAGTCTGTTTAAATTATGTTAAGCCTGGAAAACGGGCTTTTTTATACCAAAAAGTTAGCGAAAGTGAGATTTGTTTGCTAATTAGATTTTTCAATCTGATTTTTGGCTGATTTGTTCCAACAAGTTACTTAAAATCAATTTCAATTGGTTTTGAAGTGCGTGGTCAGTCAGTTTTCCTTCCTGACTAATCTTCTGTTTGATATTAGGAATGGATAAATACGATTTTTCATTTTTCACCGTACCAAGAGCAGTAAAAGTGAGCAGAAGAGAAGCAAGCGCTTTGTCGCCGCCGGTGTTTAAAGGAGATGCGCTTATGACGGCAACAGGTTTTTTATTAAATTCTCCCGTGGAAACAGTCCAGTCCAGGGCATTTTTTAGAACCCCGGGTACTCCAAATGCATACTCTGGCGTGCAAATGATTATGCCGTCCGCTTCTTTGATTTTGGTTCTGAAACGCGAAACACTTTCGTTATCCTCGGCAACTTCTGGGTTAAAATGTGGAAATGTATCCAATCCTTCAAAAATCTGAAAGTCAATGGATTTATCAGCCATTTCGCCAATCGCTTTCAAAATGTGTGTATTGGTCGAAGTACGTCTCAAACTTCCTGAAATGGCTAAAATCTGAATACTTTTCATGTTCTTTTTAAAATTGATAACTTATCTGTCGGTGTTCAGATTATTCAATTCCGACAATAAACTCTGCATATCCTGATTGATAGACCGAATTGTCGATTGTAACTGATTTAGCATGGTTGCTCTTGTATGAAGTTTGTCGGCGTCATAAATTCCTCCGTTTTTAAACAAAATATTAATTGTTGTAGTGTCAATATCCTGATCAAGTTCAAATTTATTCCAACGGTTTTTTATGGTTTGCAGTAAGGGTTCCTTCTTACTGTTACTGAATCTTTTTTCATTTAGCATGTACCAGATAAAAGGCGGATAAACCTTAGATTTTTCAGGGGCAAACCAGATGTCTTCAAGGACATTGCGCGTATGCATATAGCTTATTTTTTTACCATGTGGTTTTATAGTTAACACCGCCAGTCCTGCTGAAATAACCCCGCCTCCAATGGTAATGCCGTTTTGCAAGCCATCGTTATGAACAATCACTGCAGCTACTGTAGCCAATGCTGCAATCACGATTGAGGCACCCGTCAAACGTGCTGTTTTTTTATCGTTAAGATTATCAAGGTAGTTCGCGAAAAGATCCGCCCGTTCACCTTCACAATCCAGTTCTGCTGCAATTCCGGAAATTTCGGTAGTCAGTAAAAGAAGATGATTTTGTATTTTGTTAATGATTTCCAATCGATTTATTCGTCCATTCAACGTTGAATCTTTATTTGAATTGACCAGTCGATTTATCAATGAAAGCGTCCCGGTTGCATTCGCCATCAGGATATCATGTTCAGACAATTTCCCCGATAGAGATTTACTATTTATCAAAATAGAATCCGTGTTGGAGTATGGTATAAAGTCAGGATTGTAGGTGTACACTATCGTTGGGGCACAATATTGACTCGAAACATTTAGCTCTAAATGCCTGGTGATATTTGCATTCCGGCAGGATAAAAGCTGAGAAGCTCCTATCAATATGTAAAAAAAACGTGATAAAGTTTTTTTCATTCTAACAATACGAAATAGGAGGTCTCAATATATTTCAGATTTCACCGCTATGTATTGCTGCGTTTATCTATGACTATGTAATTTGGCAGGATAATACATCGTTGATCCAAGCTCAGGAAATGTTTAAATGTTTTGATATTTTACAAATATTTTCTTTCAAAAGTTCAGTCAGACTTGCTGGTTGGACAATTTCACCATATTCGGCGAACATCATAAACCATCTTGAAAAAGAATTGAGATAAGCACTTAGAAACGTGAGTTCCATTTTATCTCCCTGCCGTTTTTCCGATATAAAACCATAGTAATATTTCTGGTTCTGGATGTAGGGCATTACGTGCCTTTCTACTTTTATGATAACCGTTTCCAGATTTTCATACGAGGGCACATTGGCCAGATATTCTTTTAGTGAAGTATGTTTCTGGCTAAAAGTTTTTTCAGTCAGTTCAATGGTATGAATGCGGTCCGTTCGGAAATTCCGGTAGCTCTTTCTTAATAAGCAATATGCGATAACATACCAATAATTGTTTTCATGATAAATGCCCACAGGCTCAATTGTCCTTTCCGTTACTTCGTCTGATGCAAAAGCGATGTACTGGATTTTTGAAACTTTTTTTTCGGCGACACTTTTTAGTAAAATTTCAAGTGTATTATTTAGCGTTGGATTAAAAAGCGTATACCGCTGCCTGATTTCAATATGCTGTTCCATATCTTCAAGCAGATCTTTTTCCGTACTTTTCAAAACCGCCTTAACCTTAAACATAGCCGATTGGTAGTGAGATTTAGTGGAAGGATCCGTAAACTTTTCCATCAGTTTTTCAGCCGTAATGAAAGTGCGGGCTTCTTCTTTCGTAAACATGACAGGAGGCAATCGGTATCCCTCCATGATCGAATAGCCAATACCCGCTTCTCCAATAATCGGTACACCTGCCTCGGACAGGGTGTTCATATCTCTGTAAACAGTACGAAGACTGATCTCAAACCGATCAGCGAGATCCTGAGCCTTTACAATTTTTCTGGATTGTAATTGAATTAAAATGGCGGTGATTCGATCAAAACGGTTCATAGGAGCCCTGAAGTAACAGTTATTTAGCGCACTAAATTAGTCAGATTAAATGCTTCTGATACTAATTCGAAAGAACGTTTTCTGGTTTTAAAGCTGTCAGTCATGGATGAAATTATAATTTCCTCTACTTCAAAGTCACCGGCTAGTTTTGTAAGCTGTTCTTTCACAATATCTTGGGTGCCTGAAATGATCCTGCCGCTATTGTATTTCAACCGTTCAAGTTCACCTGCAGTGAAACGATATTTTCTAACAATCTCGGGATCGGGAAAGGGGCCGGATTTTCCCTTTTCAAATTCAATCAAAATATAATCCATCGTTTTCCGCATAGCTAATGCCTGTTCTTCGGTTTCACCGCAGATCACAAAAATAGAAAGTATAGCTTGCGGAGTTTCAAATTGTGCCGATGGCTTAAAGTTTTTGCGATAGGTTTCGACCACATCGGGCCCTACAAAACCGCTAATAAATTTGGCAACAACCAGTCCCATTCCAAAACGGGCAGCAATTTTACTACTACCGCCGCTCGAACTCAAAATCCATTGCATGGGAGTAGTCAGGGATTGCGGTGTAGCGTAAATAAATCCTCGCTCCGTTCCGGCGGTGTCTCCGAAAAAGTGCTGCAAATGTTCCAGTTGCCTTAAATAGCTTGACTCACTGAAATCGTTGGAAGGATTTAAAATTGAGGAAGTTATCCGATCCGTACCGGGTGCACGTCCCATACCCAAGTCAATTCGGCCGGGAAAAAGGGTTTCCAGCATCCTGAAATTTTCCGCCACTTTTAGTGCACTATGATTGGGCAGCATAATTCCTCCGGAGCCAATTCTGATACGGCTGGTTTCATCTGCCAGTTTTACCATCAAAACCTCGGGTGCGGATCCGGCAATAAAAGTGGAATTGTGGTGTTCAGATATCCAAAAACGGCTATATCCGAGTTCTTCAGCTATTTTAGCTGTTTCAATCGTTTCAAGAATTGCATCTCTTACATTGTTATCATGACGCACAATCGACTGGTCAAGTACACCAATTTTTATATTATTCATGGTAATATTTTCTCTTTTTAGAAGAACAATAGCGATCTGGTTTCTATTCCAAATAAAAAAAAGAAAGAATTATGACTTTGAATTACGAAAATAACAATCGTTGAAAGTTCAATTTTATTAGGGTAATTAAGTTTAGACTTTTAATTCTTTCCAATGCTATTATAGAAGAAATGTGATACAAGGCAACGTTAATTTATCAACTCAGTTTATATAAAATCGGTCTTCGTTAAATGTCAAAGGCGTTTATATCAAAATTGATTTCCTTTGGATAATCTCAATTGTTTCTACCTCAAAAAGGTAATTTTTAACACGTGAAGCTGGATTTTTTGCAATAACGATCAATGAAATTTTGTTGAATTATTTTAAACGGATAGCTATTATTTTGGATTTTCCTTGAATTTCAAAGGCTGCTTCTTTGAAATTAGCGGCACGTGTCAGAGGAAAAACGTTATTAGAAAAACCATATTTTTCTTTTGGTATACCTAAAAAATTAAGATCTAGCTTTCCGTTATTATTTTCATCCAGAAAGATGGAGATTCCATATTTGCCGTCAGGGATATTGTCAAAAGGAATACTGATCTCTGATAAATTATAGATTTCTACCTCTTTTTTGAATTCAGGATTTTTTCCTGAAAAAGTATCTTCAGAACTATACCAGCCTATAAAAAGAGTTCCTTTTTTATTTTCAAGGTTGCTTACCAACAAAGTTTGTTTTGTATTGGAAACCAATATCAATGAGGAAAGGAAAAGAAATGCAAAAGTGGCAGTGTATTTCATTATGTGACCGGATGGTAAGGAGTATTTTCTATATTGAATTTTAAATTGCAAAAAACCATACCCAGCTTGTCGAAAAAACGACCAAGACATGGATCATTGTAAGGTTTTTCTGTGCTTTCTTCTGGAATTTAATAACTCTCATAAATTTATTTTATTGTAAACAAAAATAAATAAACTGTTAATCAAAATCAGGCACAGTTTTTATTAAACATAGTACAGAATTACACTAAATCATATAAACATCATGATGGAATTTCAGTACAACGATTTGTTCAGCTCAGTAATGAGCGAGTTTCCGGGAACTCAACTACCAGATAGTTATCCCAACACAAACAACCCTACGATAATGCCGCCAATGAATCCAACTCCCGATGTTCCTGGTCCGGATGCGCCAGAGGTAGTGCCGGGAACAAATGTGGAACCACAAACTGAGGATGGAGATGATGTACCGGCAAAGGATGGTAAACCATCGTGAGTGAATGAACTGGATTATAAAATATATTTATCTGATTATTAGATAGATATATTTTTTATTGCCGATTACATTAGGATTTTCATCTTAATAATTCTGACAGGTAATTTAAGCGACTGATTTTTTTCTCCATCTCCCGTTTCTCTTGTCTGGATTTTCTTAACCACGTCCATACCTGATATCACTTCGCCGAAGGCTGCAAAACCTTGCCCATCAGGATTTCTTTTTCCTCCAAAATCGAGTTCTGGCTGATCATTTATACAAATAAAAAATTCGGAACCTGCTGAGCCAGGTACATTTCGGGCCATGGACAATGTGCCATTCAAATGTTTCAAGCCGGTAATGTTGGTTGATTCGTGCTTGATTCTGGGAAAGTTTTTAGTTGAATCGTCACCAAGACCTCCTTGGATTACTTCGATTTTTATCTTTTTATTTGCCTGGTTATCCATTCTCACCGTTCTGTAAAATGTAGCGGCATCATATCGATTTGCGTTTACATACCTAAGAAAGTTACTGGAAGTCAGCGGTGCCTTTTCCGGATTTAACTGTAAAACAATATTTCCCATTTCTGTCTCAACTAAAATCTTTTGAGCAAAAACGGTGGACGTTAGAAATAATAGTCCTGCTAAAAGGAATGGAATATTTACTTTGAAGTTTTGCATTTATTATAATAGTCTTGGTTATTGCAAGAAGTGAAAATTTTGTGTGAGAATAAGTCGGAAATTAAGAATTTTTAGGCGAAAAATTCTTATCATAAATCTGCCGGATAAATTGAGCATATAAAGAATACGTCATTACTTTTACAAAATAGTAACACAGCCAAAATCTTGATATGAATTACCCCCTGATTGCCCAACAAACTAACATTTCTGAAAAACAAGTTCGTAATACCATACAATTATTTGACGAGGGCGCAACGCTTCCTTTTATTTCACGATACCGTAAAGAAGCAACCGGAGGATTGGATGAAGTGCAGATCGGAGCGATAAAAGATGCTTACCAAAAACAACAGGAAGTTGAGAAGCGCAGAGAGGCGATCCTGAAAAATATTGAAGAGCAGGGAAAATTGACACCGGAATTGAAAAAGCAAATTTCCGGAGTTTTTTCGCTTGTAGAATTAGAGGACCTCTATTTACCATATAAACAGAAGAGAAAAACACGTGCGTCCATGGCGATTGAAAAAGGCCTGGAACCTTTGGCAAAGCTGATTTTTGAAGGTCGGGAATCTGATCCTGAAAGAAAAGCATTATCTTATTTAAACGATCAGGTTGGAAATACAGATGATGCCTTGCAGGGAGCGCGCGATATTATGGCGGAATGGATCAGTGAAAATCAGGATGCACGCGGCCGGGTTCGTTCCATTTTTCAGCGAAATGCCTTGATAACTTCGAAGGTTAAGAAAAAGAAAGAAGAAGACGGGGCCAAGTATCGAGATTACTTTGAATTTTCGGAGCCACTTTCCAGAATTCCGTCGCATCGTTTATTAGCGTTGAGGAGGGGTGAAGAAGAAGGTTTTTTGAGTGTCGATATTTCACCGGATGAGGAACAGGCGATCAATAACCTTGACCGGATTTTTGTAAAAGGAACTCCCGGAAGTAAAGATCAGATTGAGATCGCAATTCGTGATAGTTATAAAAGATTGCTCAAACCGGGAATTGAAACTGAATTTACAAATCTTTCGAAGGAAAGGGCTGATCAATATGCGATCCAGATTTTTACAGAAAATTTGAGACAATTGCTTCTTGCATCTCCCCTCGGACAAAAAAATGTACTGGCCATCGATCCAGGTTATCGTACAGGCTGCAAAGTTGTAGTTTTGGACAGCCAGGGAAATCTCCTGTCGGATAAAGTTATTTATCCATTTGACAAATCAAATGAAGCAAATGCTACTTTATCTGATTTAATTCAGAAATTTAAAATTGAAGCCATAGCGGTTGGTAACGGAACAGCCGGACGCGAGACGGAAGATTTTGTAAAAAAACTTTTGTCTTCCATGAAACAATCGGACGAAATCGGATTGTTCAGTGTAAGTGAACAAGGTGCCTCAATTTATTCGGCGTCGGACGTTGCGCGGGAGGAATTTCCTGATAAGGACGTTACCGTTCGTGGTTCCATTTCGATCGGCCGTCGTTTAATGGACCCACTTGCAGAATTGGTAAAAATTGATCCGAAGTCAATCGGAGTGGGACAGTATCAACATGATGTCGACCAAAAAGCATTGAAGAATGCTTTGGATGTAGTCGTAGAAAGCTGCGTAAATTCCGTAGGCGTAAATCTCAACACGGCAAGTAAGCATTTATTACGATACGTTTCGGGCCTTGGACCCGCTCTGGCGCAGAATATAGTGGATTTTAGAGCAAAAAATGGTGATTTCAAATCGCGTCAGCAATTGTTAAAAGTGCCGAAATTAGGAGCAAAAGCTTTTGAACAGGCTGCTGGATTTCTTCGTATCGAAAATGGAGCTAATCCATTGGATAACAGCGCTGTACATCCGGAAAGCTACCCAATTGTTGAGCGAATGGCCAAAGATGTCGGTGCAACGGTCAAGGACCTCGTTCAAAAATCAGAATTACGCAAAGAAATTAATCCATCTAAGTATGTATCTGACGCCGTGGGACTTCCGACGTTGAAGGATATTTTACAGGAACTTGAAAAACCGTCGCGTGACCCGAGAACGCCGGTGAAAAAATTTGAATTTGATAGTTCTGTCAGAAAACCGGATGACCTTCGGGTTGGAATGGTATTGCCCGGCATTGTTACAAATATTACAGCTTTTGGTGCTTTTGTGGATATTGGTGTAAAACAAGACGGACTGGTTCATTTATCCCAACTAGCCGATCGTTACGTTAAAGATCCAAACGAAGTAGTGAAGCTTCAGCAAATCGTCACAGTAAAAGTGACGGAGGTTGATTTGGGAAGAAAAAGAATTGCGCTAAGTATGAAAGGTGTAAATTGATAAGTAGTTGGATAATAGAATTTTTTGGAGCTTTCTTAAACGGAATAATAGATTTTTTTTTAGAAATCAGGGCACGATTGTTTACCTATTTATTTAAAATATTCAAAACATAATTTCCCTACTTACTTCATGCAAGAATTATATTTTACGCAGCAGTTACCAATTTCGCTGGATGACGCATGGCAGTTTTTTTCCAATCCGGCAAACCTGAAAGAAATCACCCCACCGCATATGGGTTTCGTAGTTACTTCAAAACATTCGGGTGACGTAATGTATGCAGGGCAGATTATTCGTTACATTGTAAAACCTGTTCTTGGGATACCTTTAAAATGGTGCACGGAAATAACACATGTAGAGGATAGAAAATATTTTATCGATGAGCAGCGTTTTGGTCCTTATGCTTTCTGGCATCATCAACATCATTTTACGGAAGTAGAAGGCGGGGTATTGATGGAAGATATTTTGAACTACAAATTGCCCTTATGGTTTTTGGGAGATATTGTTGATTCTGTTTTTGTCAATAATGAAGTGAAAGGGATTTTTACTTATAGAAAGAAAATATTGACAGAACGTTTTGGTTCCTGATAAATTTTGGAATTACATTTTATAAAAGGACCGGACCTGGAAATATTTTCCAGGTCCGGTCCTTTTATATTGATTCTTAAAAATTGTACTGGACCCGGGCTGTGAAAACGTCATCTTTTACATCTTCCGTAAAACCTGTCAAAGCTGATTTTTCATTCTGTACAAAATCGTAGTAAAACATAAATTTCAAAGATTCATTGGCGCGGTAAACATAGCCAACGCCAAGGGTGTTATACCTCAGATCAGCTTTACTAAAACCATTTGCCGAGGTTACTTCTTTTCCGGAAACCTTTTTATTGGGATCATACCAATCATATTTTACTACAAACTGGTGATCCACACTGTTCAGATTTTGAAGAAAATAGAAATAAGCTCCGTCAAAACTTCTTGTATATAAGGGATCCTTCAAGCCATTTGTGGTGGGATATGTTCCGGGTGTTTCACTACTTAAAGCGGTTGCCGTCTGCTTTCCTTTGATATATTCTGCCCGGAATTCAGTTTGTCCACGCTTGTTTGGTATTACAAACTGAATGTCGGCACCAGCGTAATTCCGGGGTGTCGCTTTTCCAAAATTACTTTTGGAGCTGTCACGAACCATCTCATAAGTATCACTTTTTCTCTGAACCTTATAGAGCACATTCGACTGACTTGTAATACCTCCTGCATATCCGGAAACGGCAGCAGAAATTAATAAGGGTGATGCAGGAATGAGTTTTTTCGGCTTCATACTTACTCTTGCTATAACATCTTTGTGGCTGTCGTAGTCTGTTGGTCCCGACATTCCCTGACCATTAAATACGCCAATGTCCATTTTGAAATCGGAAGAACGTCCATTTTTATGCCTTTTGTTAAGGGTTAGCATCACCCCAATATCACGTTCCGTTTTCATCAGGATTTGCGACATTCTTCCTCTTTCGGGAGTTTCACGATTGGCAGAAGAAAGGTTAACTTCATAGCCAAAAGGTCTTGCGAACATACCGGTGGTCAGGGCAAAAAGTTTGAATTTATTTTCATAAAACCTTCCCCAGAAATCCCGTATTGCGACGCCTCTTTCAGTTCCGTCAAATTGAAAAACGAAGTAAGAAGTGGGTTCTCCTTTTTCATTTAAGTGGGCATAATCCACACGCAATCTTCCGCGTCTCAGCATAAAACGATTGCTTGAAAGTTCTGAAAAATTTCCGCCCGCAAAACTTTCCGCACCTTTGGAATTTGTAAATTGAAACTGAGGTTGGATATAACCACTGATGCGAACGCGGTTGTAACGTTCATATATTGATAACATTCCTTTTCCCATGGTATTGGTAGTGTCAACCAGATCCATTAAAAATCGCTGGGCAAAAGTGATATTTGGCTTTAGTAATACAAGAAGAAACACGAATCCCAGGATCCATTTTTTTATAAAGTGCAAGACTATTCTTTTTTATGGTGTCAGTAGTTAATTGAGATTTAACCCAATTGTTTGTATGTAAGCATTTTACGATTATATATTATTTAAAAGTAAATTTATTTTAATACTTTTTGATAATATTAAAAATACTTATAGTATTAATAGGTACGTTCTTTTTATAAGTATTATACAAATGAAGCATAATAAATGTATTTATGATAAATGATGTCAGATTAAACGTGCAAATAACAGCAATAATTAGGACATCATGTTACGTCAACGTTAAATAAAGATTCGCCAATAATTAATATACAAGGTTGGCTGTTGGCTTTTTGAAGAAAGTATACTGCTGGTTAAAATGGTATACACGGTCTTTTTGAAGGGATTTGTTTGACTTGCAGGATCGGGATTTAGCAATGCAGGAAAGGGAATTTATTGCTATTTGTTTTGCATTTGCTGTCGAATTATGACGAAATTTTTTGTCTTAATTCTAACCTCTGTAAAAATAAAAACCGGTATCCTAACTACAACTAGTTATGATACCGGAGGTTTTTTTTAGTGTGTTTTCAGTTCCAGAATCTTTTTCAAATGTGTTAAAGTTTTCATCCAGTTTTCTTCTGCTGCGATAACTTTTTCGTCTGTTTCTATATTATCCTGTGTTACGGTTAAGGTTGTTTCGTCATCATAGGGAGAAATATGATAAGTGATAATCGAATAATTATCCTCAAAATCTTCTGTTCCTGAGAGAGGACTCCAATACGTATAACTCAAAACTCGTTGCGGAATTATTTCGACAATTTCACCTTTATCAATGTACGGAACACCTTCCCATTCTCCTCTGAAAGTAATCGGCGTGTTAAGTTCCCAGGTTGTCTGAGTTTCTGTTCCGTGCATATATTCCTTGATAATGTCGGGATCAATCAGTGCTTTCCACACTTCAAGAGGGCTCGAAAATATTGAAATGGACGTGGTGGCTATGAGTTCTCGGTTCATGTTTTCCTGATTTTGGTTAAATATTTCTTACAAAATACAAAGAAAAATCATGCCATTCTATTCAGTTTTCAAGTTATTAAATCATGTTTTATAAAGAAAAAACAGGCCTGCTAGGATAACGTTAGAACTGATCGGCCAATCATCATAAATTTTAAAACCGGCGTAAACCGATACGTACAGAAGTCATTGTTAGATAGCTCCTTAGTGCATTGTCATTAAAAATGGGAGCCTGTTCTTTATATTGTGTAGTCTATGAGAAAGTAATTAAGCATAATAATGGCCGGTAACATATTATGAGACAATCCTTGAATATGCAGCATATTTCCGATGCTTATAACTAAAACTTCCTTCTTTATCCAAAAGGCTGGTTTTTTTGAGAGAGTACATTGGTAAGTTGCGGGTTTGCGTAATTGATACTGGATTGTAAAACAGGAAAAGTGGCTTTTAGGGAAATTTGAAAACCACCGACTTATTCAAAACAAAAGGACTTGGAAATATTCAAATTATAGCCCTTTTGTTTTGAAAATGAGATACAAGAAAAAGATCAGTACGCTGTTGTAAAACGTTTTTTAATGAACTTTGGCTGCTCTAATTCATCCACAATTGCCAAACTCATATCCTCAACAGAAATGACACTACGGCCATTTTCGTCAAAAACAGGACTGTTTTCTCCAAGTCTGTAAACACCCGTACGGATGCCAGCTGTTCCTTGGTGCATTTCAATAGCAGGGCTTATGACAGTCCAGTCAAGTTCGGTTTCGTTCTTTAAAATGTCATAATATTCGCGCGCTGCGTTTGCGCCTGGTTTGATCTCTACCGGGAAACCTGGAGTGTCGATAAGCTGTACACCTGGAGCGACTTCAAGGCTGCCCGCTCCACCAACTACGAAATATCTTTTTACCCCTGATTTTTTGGTAGCGGATTGAATGGCTGCTGATCCTTTCAGGAATTCAGCATAGATATCAGGATTTGTCCATCCCGGATTGTAAGCGCTTAATACGACGTCATTTCCAACTAATAAATCAGCCAGGTTATCTTCGTTAAAAACGTCTCCTTTTACCACTTTTAGTAATGAACTTTCTGTCGTAACTTTTTCTGGACTCCGTACAATGGCGGTAACTTCATGTCCGCGGTTTGTCAATTCTGTTAATAAATGTGAGCCTACAAATCCTGTTGCTCCGATTAATGCTACTTTCATTTTTATGGAATTTTAAATTGAAAAGAATATTACTGAAATAAAAATTGTTACAGTTTAGTTCAAAAAAATTAACTGAATTTTTGAAGAAATCCGGCCAGTGTCATATTTTCCAGGCTCTTCATTAACGCCCGTTCTGATTCAAGATACAGGTTGTCCAGGTGTTCGTTGATTTGCCTTCCAATGGTGCAGGCAGGGTTCGGGTCGTTGATACTTTTCCCCAAGAACTGCTTTTCCCGAACGGCTTCATAAATGTCCGACATGGCAATCAATTCTGCTGGTTTAGCCAATGTGCTGCCACCGGATTTTCCTTCCTTACTTATAACTAATCCATGATTACGGAGATTTACCAATTCCTTCCGAACCAGGACAGGATTAATATTAATGCTGCCCGAAAGATATTCGGACGAACAATATTCTCCCGGCTCGCTTGCAAGCAATGTTAATATATGGACAGATATGGCGAATTTTCCGTTACTCATACTGTAATTTTTATTATTACAGTACAAAGGTAAAAAACATTGTTGAAATAAAAACTTTTTTATTGAAAATATCAATTAAACATTTAAGGTGAGAAATTGGAAGGAGAAAGTGATTTTAATTCCGGGAAGTCTTTGGTTATTATTTATTAAATCGTTGATAATTTGTAGGTTACGTATCTACTTAATAATAAATTAGTATTTTTTTAACATACTATTAGTATTAAAAGTATAATATTTAAAATACTCAACATATGATAGTAAAATATAAGATGTTGAGTATTTCAAATATACAAGTAGAAATAATTAGTATTTAATGTATAGTACTTTAAATGGGTACAAAATATTTTAAAAGTATTATACTTAAATGACTTTCAATAAATATCATTAGTAAGATAGTTATAAAATGGCAGCCTGCCTGTTACGCTCTAATACAGAATCAACGGCAAAGGTGTTATATGACTTTTCAAAGGATAGCAGGATAGTGAAAAAAGCAGCATGAATCAATTGAGAAGGTATGGCGCCCCATTCCTCAATCATCGAACTTCCAAAAATAAGGGCGATCATAACCACAGAACCTGCCACCAATGTTTGCCTGGTGAAAAGTCCGATCAGCAGAAATATGCCAATAAGTAATTCGGCAATTGGAAGAATATAACTGAATGGAGTTACAATAATTGAAGGCAATATTGATTTTTCAAATTGACTAACCATGCCGTTGCTGAAAACCTGAAGCTTGGGAAGTCGGGCCAGTCCATGACCAAACATGCTCATGCCGACAGAAAGTCTGGCCAGAAGAAATGATAATTGTGGTGAATTCATTTTGTTGAGTTTGTTGGTAAAATGAAGAATTAAAGTATAGGTTTTGAGAAAAAATTTATTTGAGCATTCTTTAAAAAAATCATTCTTTGAAAAATGATAATCAATAAAAATACATTATTTCAAAATGGTCAAGCCGCCCTTGTAAGTACTTTTTGAGTATTTGATGACGTAATAATAATAGCCTCCGGAAATTTCATTCGGGCACCAGTCTTTTGTTTTGTCTTTGGAATAATAAATCTGTTTTCCCCAGCGGTTAAAAATCGTCACATCTTTAAACTGATCGTTGCAGCTGCCTGTTGGAAGTTCCTGTAAAACCAGGCAATCATTTTTCCCGTCACCGTTTGGCGTAATCACATTTGGTAAATCAATTTCAGATTTTGTTTCCAAATCGTTTATCGAAATGGTAACCGAGATTGTGTCAAGGGAAGCAGTACAACTCTTGTCTCTGGCGATAAAATCAATCGTAAAAGATCCACTGCTATCTTCGCTCATGAGGGAGCAGTCGGGAAACCAGGAAAAATCAGAAATTAACTGCTTCGTCCCGGTTTTATTTTCAAATGATATTCCCACAGAGTTCAATTGAAAACCTCTTCCGGATGCACTGAGAGAAATTGTATTGGTATCCGGATCGATGGCTTTGACCTGAAAAGTAATTCCTCCTGTTGCTCCCAAGGTGTAGCTGACATCCGACTGTACAAGTGAAGTTGTAATAGCGGGCGGATGATTGGGGGATTGGTCAATAATAAAATAAATGGTTTTTGAGGAGCTTAGGCCGCTGCCTGTGCATCGAAGATCTTCTGCCGTAAAATTGACTTTCACCGTATCTCCTTCAACGGCATTGCAGGGAGGAATCCAGCTAAAACCGGATTGGACGGAAGTTTTGCCGCTTGTTGTTTTGAAAATCATAGATTTTGAAGACAATGTAAAATTTTCTCCTGCCCCGGAAAGGCTGAGACTATCCGTATCCGAATCTTTCCCGAAAACCGTAAAACTGACAGGGCTTCCCGCTACAACATGAACATAATCCGTTTGCAATGAAGTTGTTACAACCGGTGGATTGTTTTCGCTAATCGGACGCCGGATGTAAATAACCAGGGTATCCATCAAGGGAATCGGACAGCTTTGATCCTGCGCAATTAATTCGATACGAATCGGCCGGTTGTCGTAGGTAACAAAACATTCATCCAGACAAACCTGAACACGCATGGTATCGTTGGCAATGGTGGTTTGGTATTCGAGTGGGAAAAGTGAAAAGTAGTCGTTGGTCTGATTAATCGCATGACCCTGAATTTTGATCAAATCATTAATTGTTGGATCAGTAATCATAATTTCAAAACAATTCGGATCGCCGTCTTTTAGGGTAATAATCTGATTGCTGTTATAAAATGTGCTGCTTCCTTTTGGTTTGAATAGTATTTTAGGCGGACTCATTTTAGGGCAGTCAACAACTTTCAGCTGGAAATCCCGGGTCAAAGTTCCTATTTTAACTCCATTCCTGAATTCGTCAACCTGAACAGCAAAAACATAAAGTCCCAGGTTTGCTGCGGTCACAGACAGCATACCGGTTTTTGTGTCGACAGTTAAGGGCTTAGGACCAGGGATAATATTGGCGTTTGTAATCCCGTCAATCCAGGTTAAAGTAGGATAGCTGGATGAACCAATCGCCTGAACGCTGGGCCGGTCTTTGGTAGAATATCCCTGCAACGGAGTAATCAATCGGTATGCCAAGCTGTCTCCGTCGGCATCCGTTCCGCCAAAATTGAAAAAGAAAGGAGAGTTTACGCAAGCATAATCACCCACAATTTCCGGGAAAACCGGAGAAGAATTTTTGAAAGAAGTATTGTTTTTGACGATGGGTGGAAATTCCAGATAAAACAAACTGCCAGCGTTTCCCGGTGATTTTATATTGGTGATTGCCCCGTTTCTGCAACATCTGTCCCAAACCATATAATACCCGCCAGGATCGTTAAAAATGGCAGATTCCAGCAATACATCACTGGCATATGTGATCATAATTGTCTCGGTCGAAGATATTCCGCACAGTGGATTTGCGTAGGTGACGTTTTTTCGTTCTATTTTTGGGGCTGAAACGTAACCCATAGATGCATTATCTCTTTTTCGGAACACGTAAATGTAGACAACATCGTCTTCTGCGCCCGGATTTCCATTGAGTGCATCGAAGTACATGGTGAGCCCGATCTTGTAATTGTAGGAACTGTTTTTGTTTTCAGTGATGAAGAGTTGTCCGCCCACAATGTGCGTCGCTCTTGCTTCGAGAATGCATAACAGAAGTACGAAGGATAAAATCAATCGGTTTTTCATAGCAAACGCTTCAGTAGATATTAGGCGATAATAATAAAATTTAGAAATTAAAAAGGAAAAAATGTCAAAGGGTACCAGGTATGAATACGTTGAAATTACTGATTTCGCGGCAGAAGGCAAGTGTATATTTAAATCGGAAGACGGTGTAATTTTTATTGAAGGTGATGTGGCGCCAGGTGATATTGTGGACCTGGAAGTGGTGCGGACGAAAAAGAAATTAAAGGAAGCGATTGTAACAAAAGTACATTCTTTTTCTAAGTTGAGGACGGAGCCATATTGCCAGCATTTCGGTGTTTGCGGTGGGTGTAAATGGCAGCATATTGCTTACGAGCACCAGATTGGCTTTAAAAGACAGCAAGTGGTTGATCATTTTCAACGTATTGGTAAAATTAAAGATGTTGAAATCAACCCGATTTTAGCCGGGCCGAAGACTACTTTTTACCGGAATAAACTGGAATTTACGTTTTCAAATTATCGCTGGGTAACTAAGGAGTATCTGGATACAGGAGAAAAATTTTCAAAAAATGCTTTGGGCTTTCACGTACCAAAACGTTTTGACAAAATTTTTACTGTAGAAAAATGTCATTTGCAGCAGGATCCATCCAATGCGTTGCGGAATTCGCTTCATGCGTTTGGAGAAGCTCAGGGTATTCCATATTACGATGTGAAATACAATGTCGGAACGCTACGGAATCTAGTGGTCAGAACGGCAAATACTGGCGATGTTATGGTAATCGTTCAGTTTGGTGAACAGAATGATGAGGCGATTGATCTTGTCATGAATTACATGAAGGATACGCATCCTGAAATTACTTCGCTGAACTATATCGTCAACCTGAAAGGAAATGATTCGTATCAGGATCAGGAAGTAATTAATTTTTCGGGAGAAAGAACGATTCGGGAAACGATGGAAGATCTTACGTTTTTGGTTGGTCCCAAATCATTTTATCAGACAAATTCCGAACAGGCCTATAATCTTTTCAAAGTCACCCGGGAATATGCAGGATTGACTGGAAATGAATCCGTGTATGATTTGTATACCGGTACAGGTACGATAGCTAATTTTGTTGCCAGACAAGCGCAAAAAGTTGTTGGTGTCGAATATGTCGAGGCGGCCGTTAAGGATGCTAGAATTAATTCTGCTTTAAATGGTATTACGAACACCGAATTTTTTGCCGGTGATATGCGCTGGATTATGAACGAATCCTTTTTGACAAAACACGGAAGACCGGATGTGATCATTACGGATCCTCCACGCGCCGGAATGGATGTGCCGGTAATTGAGACAATCTTGAAAGCTGCGCCGGATAAAGTAGTTTATGTGAGCTGTAATACGGCTACGCAGGCAAGAGATCTGGCATTGATGTCGGAGGATTATGAAGTGACGAAAGTGCAGCCCGTAGACATGTTCCCGAATACACATCATGTAGAGAACGTAGCGCTTTTGCTTAGAAAAGACAGATAAATTCATAAGAGCGGAATAGAATTATTTCTATATCAGAGCTGCTGAAAACCGGGGTTTAAACCAAATATGTTGTATTATACCAATAAAAAGAAAATCGCCGGAGAAACTTTTCTCCGGCGATTTTTCTTGTAAATATCACTATGCGTTTTCGATAAATTATATCAAAACGGAGGTTCGCTATCCGGACCTTTGTAATCGAAATTGCTTAAATCATTTGCCCGGCTTCGAAGCGTTCCGCCGGTAGCGGGATTGTTTGGCGCCGGGTTATTTCTTCCCTGGCTTTCAAAAGAAGAAATCGGGTTTGAGTTTGTTATCGGACGGTCAACTGAAAAAGGTGCAGGTGCAAACTGGGCATCCAGATCGGCGAATTTGGTATACTTACCAATAAATCTAAGCTGAACGGTTTCCAGAGATCCAGCCCGGTTTTTGGCAATAATCACCTCACCAACTCCCGCTACTGAATTGCCTGTTTCATCTTCTGTAATTCCATAATATTCAGGGCGATAAAGGAAAATAACCATATCGGCATCCTGCTCGATAGATCCGGATTCCCTTAAATCTGAAAGCTGAGGTCTTTTTTCTCCACCACGTGTTTCCACGGCACGACTTAGCTGCGATAGTGCGATTACTGGTACGTCAAGTTCCTTTGCAAGGTTTTTTAACGAACGTGAAATCATAGCAATTTCCTGTTCACGGTTACCGGCTCCTTTTCCACCCGTATCGCCGGTCATCAGCTGCAAGTAGTCAATCACGATCATCTGGATATCATGCTGCGCTTTCAAACGGCGGCATTTTGCACGTAATTCCAGAATGGATAGGGCAGGAGTATCGTCGATATAAATAGGAGCATTGGTAAGTCTGTGGATCCGGTGGTGAAGTTGTTCCCACTCATGGGGCGCAAGGCTTCCTTTCCGGATTTTTTCACTGTCAATTTCAGCCTCTGCTGATATAAGACGATTCACCAACTGAACCGAGGACATTTCAAGAGAGAAAATCGCTACTGCCATGTTGAAATCTACCGCAGCATTACGAAGTGAGGAAACGACAAATGCCGTTTTTCCCATACCGGGACGAGCCGCAAGAATAACCAATTCTGTTTTTTGCCATCCGGAAGTAATCCTGTCCAGCGCAGAAAATCCGGAAGGAACACCTGTTAGTCCGTCTTTGTTATTTTTCTTCTGATCAAGTTCTTCCAAAGCCTGGCGCATCAGAGTACCCATATCCGAATAGTTTTTCTTGATATTGGATTCTGAAATCTGGAAAAGAGCCTGTTCTGTCTTATCAAGCAGTTTAAAAACGTCGGTTGTATCTTCAAACGCTTCCTTTTGAATCTCGGAAGAAATTGTAATTAATTCCCGCCTGATTGACGCCTGCGTGATAATCCGCGCGTGATACTCAATATTGGCCGCTGAGTTAACTTTGGAGGTAAGTCCAATGATGTAAGAAGCTCCTCCAATGATTTCAACTTCACCAGTACTCCGCAATTTGGAAATTACGGTCAGCATGTCAATAGGCTCAGAATCAGCGAATAGTGTTAATATTGCTTTGTAGATACGCTGATGCGAATCTTTGTAAAAACTTTCCGGTCGGAGAATATCCACCACGGCAGTTAATGCATCCTTTTCGATCATTAAAGCACCAAGAACGGCCTCTTCAAGATCAGTAGCCTGAGGTGGAAGTTTGCCATAATTCTGGTCAAAACTTTGGGTGCGTGTATTTACAGACCTTCCGTTGGAAGAACCTGTTTTATTACCTGTCTTGGTGTATTGATTTGGTGCCTTGTCATTTTCCATGTAACACAAAATTAATCATAAGGCAGCTGTGAGAAAAGGAACTGCCAACAACTATTTTTTTTATTAATTCCAAACTGGACCTGTATGGCTGATACTGAAATAGTTGATCAAAATATATTTATTTAACGATGTTAAAATGAGGCATGAAATTTTTAATTATGCATCATTATCGGAAATTTGTTGGTTATTATTACTAAATTTTATGAGAATTTAAATCACGCTAAAACGATCATTCATTTGCTAGAAAAAATCATCACGCTCGAAGACGTCTCTATGGTCGATTTTTTGGGCATTCACAATTCGAATATTAAAGAAGTATCCGCTGCTTTTCCAAAAAGCAAAATTATTTCCCGCGGAAATGAAATTCGTATCCAGGGTACTGCGCCTGAAATCATGCGTATCACTGATATAGTTGAATCGCTGGTCGCTCATTACCAGAAGTACGGAAAAGTTACCAATGAAAACGTTAAAGTTTATTTAAACGGCATTTCAAGGCCAGCCGTTCACAATGCAGAGGATGATGCGGACGTACTGGTTTATGGGAACAAAGGGCTCGTTGTCAAAGCGAAAACGGCAAATCAGAAATTGCTGGTTGAGGCAGCTGCAAAATTTGACCTTGTATATGCAGTAGGACCGGCAGGAACGGGGAAAACTTACACTGCGGTAGCGATAGCGGTGCGCGCATTGAAAAACAAAGAGGTTAAGAAAATCATCATAACGCGTCCGGCGGTTGAAGCGGGGGAGAATCTGGGTTTTTTACCGGGCGATTTGAAAGAAAAAATAGATCCTTATTTAAGACCAATTTACGACGCGCTGGACGATATGATCGCCCCGGAAAAGTTGAAATTATATCTTGAAAACCGCACGATTGAAATTGCGCCGCTAGCTTACATGAGAGGCCGGACGCTGAACAATGCTTTTATTTTGCTGGATGAAGCGCAGAATACTACGCCTATGCAAATGAAAATGTTTCTGACACGTATGGGGCCAAGTTCAAAAGCCATTATTACCGGTGATAAATCTCAGATTGACCTTCCAAAGAATCTGAAATCCGGCTTGATAGATTCTCTGACGCTTTTGAAAGGTATAAAAGGAATCAGTTTCGTTGAATTGGACGGGTCTGATGTTGTGCGCCACCGTTTGGTTAAAGACATTCTGGCTGCGTATGAAAAAGCTGAAAGCTAAAATAAAACTTCTTATCGGTTTAGGAATCATAGGATTATTGAATTCTATGCATGTCCAAGGGCAAGTAGCCGATACGATGTTGATCCGCTGTTTAACGCATGAGCGGGATGTTATCAGAGCTAAAAAAAATCCTGATTATCAGCAGTCTCAAATCAAAACGGAAGAGGCGATACAGGAATATTTATACAATAACCGGTCGCAGCTTCGTACCGCCGCGACCGGTGAAATTATACGGATTCCGGTAGTAGTCCATGTTGTATACGACGGTGCAGTTGGTAAGATCGGCGGAGAAAATAATCCGAATATATCGGATGATCAGATTCGAAGTCAGATTGCCGTTCTTAACGAAGATTATCGCCGAAAGTCAGGTACAAAAGGTTTTAATGCCGATCCTGTTGGTGCAGATACGGGTATTGAATTTTATTTGGCTGAATATGATGATAATGGGAAAAGCACAACCGGAATTACCAGAACCCAATATACGGAACGAAGCCTATTTAATCCGTTATCAGACGACGATCTGCTTGCCAGTATTGTATATTGGCCGTCTGATAAATACCTGAATATCTGGACTTGCAGGTTCATTGATAGTTATTTAGGTATATCTCAATTTCCGTCCGTGACAGGTGTTGATGGTTTGACTACTAAAAATGAGTTGTACGAAAAGACCGATGGTGTCATTATTGACTTCCGTTATTTTGGAAGAAACGGAAGCACAAATACCAGTAAGATTTACAATCTCGGAAGGACAACAACCCATGAAATCGGCCACTGGCTGGGTTTGATTCATACGTGGGGCGATGCTAATTGTGGTAACGATTTTTGCAATGATACGCCGCCTGCGGAAGGATCCAACCAGACGACTGTTTGTACTGATAAATATTCAAACTGCTCTGGTTTCAGAACCCGGAATATGATTGAGAATTATATGGATTACTCTCCGGATTCTTGCATGAATATTTTTACTTCGGATCAGTTAGCGCGAATGAAAGCTGTTTTGGCACTTAGTCCCCGAAGGATTAAGCTGGTGGAATCAGCTAAAATTGGTCGTCTTGATCCCTCAGATAATCTGCTCGTTGACGTTTTTCCAAATCCGGCAATTTCAGAAGTGAATGCAAATGTCCGTTTTGCCGAATTTCAGAATTTTTCTGTTACGCTTTATGATCAGCTGGGTAATTCTATTCAGAACCAGAGTTTTATAGATGTCTGGAGCCGAAAAGTTACGGTTGATATTAATAAATTTCAAACCGGATTATACTATTTAAAAGTGACCACCGACAAAGAAACCGTCACAAAGAGGATCGTAATTAAATGACAGTGCAGTATGCTGCCACGTGTTCCTTTTGTAAGTTTTGTACTGGTTTTTGTTCTCGGAATTTTGATAGGAGATTTCTTCATCTTCTTGAATTTCTTTAATGTAAATTCATTTTCCTATTTAGCAACGGCTGTAATCGTATTGATTATGGCCGTTGCTTTTTGGTTTTATCAAAAAAGAAAATATTCTAATTTTGGGATAAGCTGTCTGCTTTTTCTCTTAATTTCCGGTCCGTTATGTATTGATTTACGCCATGTTGACCTGAATAAAAATATTCAAAAACTGGCTGAAAACAAATATGAATTTTACGAAGCCGTAGTCACTTCTTTGCCCGAAAAACGGGTTAAGTCTTTAAGGGTTGAAGTTTTGATTAGCCGTATTCATATCTCCAAAAAATGGGTTAGAGTAGATGTGAAGGCACTTTTAAGTATCCCACTTGATGCTTCACTTATTCCTACTGCTCATGATATTTTGATTGTCAAAGGCAACCTCGAACAGCCCAATCCGCCGATGAATCCCGAAGAATTTGACTACAAACGATATTTGTGGAACAAAGGAATTGTATGGACGGATTACCTGCCGGAAGGTTCATATCAGCTCGTTAGAAATCAGAAAACATACGGAAACATAAAACTTTGGGCCATACAAATTTCAGAATGGGCGGATCTGCAATTCAGGACAAATTTGAAAGATGAAAATTCGTATGGCTTAGTAAAAGCAATGCTTCTGGGACGTCGTGACGATCTGCGTTCAGATCAGATTGACGATTATACAACTTCCGGGACCGTTCATATTCTGTCTGTTTCCGGAATGCATGTTGCCATTATATTCTGGGTCTTAACGTTTTTGCTGGGCTGGCTCAAAAAGCTAAAAGGTGGGAAATATTTCTATCTCGCAACGGTGATTTCGTTGATGTGTTTTTACGCTTTGGTAACGGGTCTTGCGCCTTCCGTTTTGCGTGCTACATTAATGTGCATCGTTTTCGTGCTGGCCGAAGTTTTTGGTAAAAAGAATAACGGGATGAATACACTGGCGCTATCTGCTTTTATCATCCTTTTAATTGATCCGCAAGCCTTATTTGATGTTGGTTTTCAACTTTCCTATCTGGCTATGGCGGGGATATTTCTGCTTTATAAACCCATTGCAGCGATCTGGTCGCCGACCAGCCAACCAGCAAAATATATTTGGCAAATAACAGCACTTTCTTTTGCGGCTCAGCTGGCTACCTTTCCGCTGAGTTTGTATTATTTCCATCAGTTTCCATTTTATTTCTGGCTGGTAAATCCCTTCGTCATAACTTTTACAAATGGACTGTTACCTGCCGCTTTATTCCTGCTATTAATCTGTCTGGCGCCATTTCCCGCTCTTCATTTGTTGGTTGGTAAGCTAGTAGATTTTCTATCTCTTTTGACGAACTTTTCCGTAGCGGTTCCAAAAGCCTTACCAGGCTATTTGATTGAGAATTTATATTTGGACAAAGTAGAGGTTTTGATATTGTACGCTTCATTATTTATAGTTTGGCTGGCCTATGAATCTCAAGAATTCGGAAAGCTGAAATATGGATTTTTAATGATTTTTATGTTCATACTTTATTCGTCTTCCATGGGCATCCAGACCTATATGAGTCCCAAAGGAATGATACATGCTGTACCAAAACATGCCGTGATGAGTTTTAAAAAAGGTAATAAAATGTATATTTCTTCTGATAAAGCATTTGAAACAGATACAAATGCTTACAAATTTTACATCAAAAATTATGCTGTAAGTGAAGGAGTTACGGAGATTATTTTTCTAAATAATACGGTAGTTAACCAGACTAAAAACTTGTTAACACGACATCTGGATACGGGTGAATTGTTTTCCTGGCGAGGGAAATTAATTTACAGAGGAACTTACATTCCTACCCTGGCGGCTTTGGATTACGCCCTTATTTCTTCTCCCAAATATCCCAAATTTGAAACAATCCAGGCAAATCAAAACACAATTTTTCTGTTGAGCGGAGAAGTGAAAAAGAAAACACAACAGCGCTGGCTGGATTTAATTGCGCAAGGAAAGTATCAAACTCATGATCTTCTAACGAAAGGCGCAATTCTATTGCCTTGAATAAATTTCCAGGATTTCCTTCGAAATTTTTCTATCCCACGCGGCTTGTTCTCCGGCATTTAATCCGTGACCTGTCGCATTGTCATAGGCTTCCTGTTCCGTGTTCATTTCACGGAAAGCTTCCAGGAATTGATATTGAATTTCGCTGTCAAAATCTTCAATGGTAAGTTCCGCCGTTTCCAGTCGTTTTTTGAAACGCTCAACTACAATTCTGGTTATGTCAAAATGGAGTTGCTCGTGACGCAGCGTTCCGGCATTTTTAGCTTCTGCTAGTCCCCAGGACATACTTTTAACCATGAAAGTTTTTAAATCAAGCTGTAAAACAATGTCATTATCCTTTGCATAGGAGTGACCTTCATAAGAAAAACTGGTAAAAACAGCCGCTGCGTAACGGCTGCCCGGCCTGTTTTTCTGTCCCTGAAAATCGCTCCATACCAAAGGGCGACGAATGCTATAAAAAACTGTATCTGATTTGTCTGTGGATGTTATTTCATTAAAAACCAGTTTCAGATTTTTCGCCAGCGCCGGATTTTTTCCGCTATTCAAAACCATCCATTTCTGAAAATGTATGAGAGCAGGATCCAGTAATTGTTTAACAAGTTTGGGATAATCAAAGTCCTTTTCCGGGCGGGTATAAACCGCGGAAGTCTGGTAATTTGTCAATTCAACGGGCACCATATTGCGATAATACCTGAAAGTGACTTCCAGTTTGATGTCTCCCGTCACTTTATTGGGTCCGGCACGTTTCTCATTAATTTGAAAATCTTTAACGGAAATGTAGAGAGGCAAAAAGTCGTCATTTCGTTTCGGGGCAGAATATGACCAATAAGACAGAAGTTCTTTTTCCATCGTATTACTCAGGGAAACAGGCTTTTCTCTCCCAAAAACGATCAACTTTCCAAAACCGGAACCTTTTATTTTTCTTTTGTCTTCGACATTTTGAACAAAAAATTTGTTGTTTTTCAGAATGGATGAAGCATCTTTTGAAAGTACAATAATTTCAAGTTCATTTTGGGCAAATGAAACGTTTGTTATTGTAATAAACAGGATCATTGGCAATATACTTCTGAGCTTATTTGCCAATCTATATTGAATCCAATTCATGCTTTATCTAAGTTTGCAGGTAATTTTAAGTTTAAGAATCGAATGAGCACAGACATAACGAAAATCAGGCCGGAATTTGATGATATATTTATGGAGTTGGCTAAAAATTTAGCACAACGCTCGCATTGTATCAAAGCTCAGGTTGGTGCGGTACTTACAAAAGATACGCGGATTATTTCAATTGGTTACAACGGCCCACCAGCCGGAACGCACAATTGTGACGAAGAATTTCCCGAAGTTGGTTGTCCCCGTGATGCAAAAGGAAGTTGCTCACTTGCGCTTCACGCAGAACAAAATGCAATTCTATTTGCAGTTAAAAATGGCTCAAACATTGAAGGTGCAACACTTTTTGTCACCTTGGCACCATGTATCGCATGTGCCAGAGTAATTTACACCATGAAAATAAGCAAAGTGATTTTTCTGCATTCTTACGCAGCATACAAGGGAATTGCAGTAGAGGAAGGCGTTGAATTTTTAAGAACTTTTGGAGTGGAGGTTGAGCAATACGGTAAATAATGGTTAATTGTTAATGATCAAGGGTTAATGTAATCCACTAACTTTTAATCATTAACAATTAACCATTAATAATTAACCATTATTCGTGGTGATGACCGCCTTCTCCGTGAACGTGTCCGTGGCTTATTTCTTCGTCGGTAGCAGGACGAATTGAAAGAATTGAACCTTCAAAGTGCATTTCTTTTCCAGCCAATGGGTGGTTGAAATTCATCACGACAACATCATCTTTTACTTCAACAACCTGTCCGTGCATACGCTCACCGTCTTCGTTTGTCATTGGAACAATATTTCCGATTTCAAGAAGCTCTTCCTGATCGATATCGTCCGACTGGAAAACCGCTTTTGGTAATTCTACGATTGCTTCCGGATCAAATTCGCCATAGCCTTCTTCAGGAGCTACCGTGAAGTCAAAAGTATCGCCTGTGGAAAGACCTTCAATTTTAAGTTCAAAGCCTTCCGGAAGTCCGCTGATGCCTTGGATAAAATACATCGGATCTTCTTCCGTTACTACTTCTACGATATCCATTTCGCCGTCATTGTCCGGAATTCTAAGACTATATATGAGTGCTACGACATTATTCTTTTCGACTTTCATTTGCTTGTCTGGTTAAAATATTGGTTGTTGTAAAATAATTGTTCCATGGTCCAATAGGAAAAACAAACGTACGGGAATTTTGCCAAAATGTCTTTTTTTATGAATTTTTTAGCGCATTTATTGCTTTCCGGGGATAGTGAGGAGGTTATAACAGGTAATTTTGTCGGAGATTTTATAAAAGGCAGATTGTCCGGTGAAAAAATTATGGGTTGGAGCGCTGATTATCTGCTTGGTCTGAAATTACATCGCCATATTGACATGTATACCGACGGGCATCCAACGGTGAGAGAAGCAAAAAAAATGGCCGCCAATGTTTTAGGGAAAACCGCCGGAATTGCCACAGATATTTACTTTGATTATTTTTTAGCCAAATATTTTGACCAATTTTGCAACGAATCTCTAAAATCATACAGCGACCGGATGTATCTGGTAATCTCAAAAAATGACAGATTAATTCCTGAACATATGAAATCCATGGTTAGAACCATGATTCGCCAGGACTGGCTTAATACCTATGAAACACTGGAAGGAATAAAAATCACTTTCAACCGATTGTCCAGGCGCGCTGATTTTCTGGATGTCCTGGTATTGGCCGAGGAAGATCTGGCTAACAATGAAGAATTTTACCATAACAAATTCAATATCTTTTTTCCTCAATTGCAGGCAGAGGCGGCACGTTTTATTAGGGAAAACTGAGATTTGAATTTAAATGTTGACTTATACTATTTTCAAAATTTAGATTAAAAAAATGGCTCAAACGCCTGATATAGTTCTTAAAGAAATTAAAACCAAAAAGTTTAAACCCGTCTATTTTCTTTATGGGGACGAACCATTTTATATCGATGCCATTTCGGATGCACTTGAAGCCCGGGTGGTATCTGAGTCCGAAAAGGGTTTTAATCAGTTTGTTTTGTACGGGAAAGATACCGACGTGGCCGGGGTTATTGGATATGCCCGGAGGTATCCGTTTATGTCTGAACGTCAGTTGATAATCGTTAAAGATGCAAATAAACTTGGCGGTATCGAGCAAAAAGATTTTCAGGCCAGATTGGAAGATTATGCTTTAAACCCATTGAGTAGTACCGTGCTGGTTTTGTGTTTTCATGCGAATGCAGATGAGCGTAAAACGTTTGTGAAGGCATTTAATACGCATGGTTACGTGGTGCAGTCTAAAAAGATGTACGACAATAAATTGCCAGATTGGGTTGCGTCTTATTGTCAGGGGGAAGGTGTGAAAATCAGTCCCAAAGCCGTGCAAATGATGGTGGATAATATTGGGAATGATCTGAAAAGATTGACCAATGAAATTCGTAAAATCATGGTCAATCTTCGCGTTGATCAGGGAATTGATGCAGAAGTAGTAGAACGTTTCGTCGGTATTAGTAAAGAATACAATGTTTTTGAATTTCAAAAGGCTTTACTGATGCGTGATGTTATCAAAGCAAATCGTATTGCGTCTCATTTTTCTTCCAATCCGAAAGACAATCCTTTGGCTCCAATTTTAATCATTCTTTTCGGTTTTTTCTCTAAAGTTCTTTTGGTACATGCAAGTCCCGACAAATCTGAGAAAGGTTTGGCAACGGCATTGAGCGTCAATCCGTTTTTTGTAAAAGATTATTCCCTGGCAGCACGGAATTATCCATTGCCAAAGGTCGCTCACATCATCCATTATCTACGTGAATGTGACGCTCGTATGAAAGGGCTTGATGGAGTAAGCACACCAGAGGGAGAATTGTTAAAAGAACTCGTTTTTAAAATCGTTCATTGATAATATTGTACAAATCTATTGGTGATAGATTATCTTACTTTGGAAGATAATCTAATTTGGAAGCATCAGATATCTTTCCTGAAAATCACTGTTAATAAATTCTATAATATTTCAAGGCTCTGTTTTTATATGAAGAAACAAAATTTAGCTTCTTAATCGTTGATAACCCTTCTTTGTAAACCCTCTAACAGAGAAAATTCAACTCAAAGCATCATGAAATATAATACCAAGCGTACAGCGATTTCCTTCATGGATCTCACTTACACCATGTTTCATATTTGCCCGGTAATAACCTTTACTTCGTTTTACAGGACGGAAGTTTGTTGTAAAAATTAAGATGTCTCCTTTTTTTGGTTTCAAAACAATGGCTTTGGATTGTGCCCTTGGTGTTTGCTGCATCAGGACAAATTCTCCTCCCTGATAATCAACTTCGGGTTCGTTAAGAAAAAGGACCAGCTGCATGGGGAAAAATATTTCGCCATAAAGATCCTGATGTAAGGTATTAAAACCTCCTTTACCGTATTTGAGTATCAGAACAGTTGGCTTGGTCTGATTGTTCGCGTGACACAGAACTTGAAGCTCAGAAAAAGAATCAGGGAAGGTTTTGTCAATATGCAGGACCTGCATCCATTTGTTGGCAATGGTAGCGAGTTTTGGATAAATACTTTCGCGGATGTTCTGGATCAGATCGGGAAGTGGATATTGAAAATATTTATATTCTCCCGATCCAAACCGGTATCGCTCCATGACGATGGTTTTTCGGTAAAAAGCCGAGTTGTCATAGCTGTTGATTAACGCATTGCAGGCATCATCATGTACTATTTTTGGAAGCAGACAATAACCGTTTTCGTGCATATGCTCAGTAACCGCACTCCAATCAATTGTATCTAAATTTTTGTAATCAGCCATTATTTGGGTTTTATTATGATAAGACAAAACTATCAAACCCCGGAAAGCTGAAAAACCTGAATCTTGCTCAGTTTGGAGCAAAATCCAGGTTTGAAATAAAAACTTGGCGTCTTTTACGATTGAAGCGCGTGGGTATCTTTTCGCTCTCCAATTTGCTGGCGCCACATGGCGTAATAAAGACCTTTTTCTTCAAGCAGAGCATTGTGGCTGCCGGTTTCTATTATATTTCCCTTTTCAAGAACATAAATCCTGTCAGCGTACATAATCGTTGAAAGCCTGTGCGCGATCATGACGGTAATATGCTGGCGCTGGCTGGTGATACTTCTTATTGTTGTTGAAATTTCTTCTTCCGTAAGGGAATCCAATGCAGAAGTGGCTTCATCAAAAATCATCAAATGTGGATTTCTCAAAAGTGCTCTTGCAATGGATAAACGTTGACGTTCACCACCGGATAGTTTCAACCCACCTTCTCCAATAACCGTATCAATTCCATTTTCTGCGCGTAATAAGAGATTATAACAGGCAGCCTTTTTCAATACCTCGGTAATCAATTCATCCGTAGCAGACGGATTTACGAAAAGGAGATTTTCCTTGATTGTCCCTGAAAAAAGCTGCGTATCCTGAGTCACAAATCCGATCTGATGTCTTAATTCATCAAAATCAATGGAGCTGTTGCTATGGTTATTATAGTAAATGTGGCCACTGTTGGGGTGATATAACCCAACCAGCAATTTTACAAGTGTTGTTTTTCCCGAACCTGACGGACCTACAAACGCGATTGTTTCTCCTCGTTTTACTTCAAAAGAAATACCATTAAGTGCAGGTATGCGGGCTGTCTGATGCTGAAAATGTGCATTTTCGAAACGTAAGTCTTCAATGGCATCAATTCTTTCCGGATGCTCTGGTTTCTTTTCAATAGGCCGACTTAGTAATTTTTCAAGATTAATAAGCGATGCTTCCGCTTCACGATAAGACAAAATTACATTTCCTAATTCCTGCAACGGTGTGAAAATAAAGAAGGAATAGAACTGCATCATCATCATTTGTCCGACCGTAATCTTTTCGTGAAAGACAAAGTATAACAGCGAAAACATGATACATTGTTGAAGGAAATTCACGAAAGTTCCCTGGATAAAGCTGATCGAACGAATACTTTTGACTTTTTTCAATTCCAGTTTTAGGATTTTGAAAGTAGTAGCATTAAGGCGGCGAATTTCCTGCTGGGTTAATCCAAGACTTTTAACGAGCTCAATATTTCTAAGTGATTCCGTTGTCGAACCGGCAAGGGCAGTCGTTTCTTTGACGATATTTTTTTGTACTTCTTTTATTTTTCGGCTTAAAACACTGGTCAATAAAGCGAGCACGATAGAGCCGATTAAATAAATGACCGGAAGCATCGGACTCAATTTAAAAGCAATAATGGTTACGAAAACAATACCTACCAGCGTGGCAAAAAGTACGTTGACGAAGTTTGTGATGAACTTTTCACAATCTGCACGTACTTTTTGAAGTACAGATAAAGTCTCCCCGCTTCTCTGATCTTCAAAATCCTGGTAGGGAAGGCGTAAAGCGTGACGAAGTCCATCGGTATATAAATCGGCTCCGAATTTCTGAATTACAACATTCACGACATAATCCTGGAAAGCTTTTGCAATACGGGAAACCATGGCGGCGCCTATGATCATGAGCAAACCGATAGAAATACCCCGAAAAAATTCATTGTTCAGACCATTTTTCCGAAAATAATCCGCTTTGTTGGCAAACGGATCAATCAATACATTCCCTAAAATATAAGGGTTAAGTAGCGAAAAGATCTGGTTTATTGAAGCTAGTAACAAAGCGAGAAGGATAAGCCCTTTGTATCGGCTTAAATATTTTAGTAATAATTTCATTTGTCTTGATTTGCGGAATATAGGCTCGTATAATAATCAAACCGAAAAGCGTGGCATTTAATTCTGTTGAAATAAAAAAGACATCTTATTTAGAAGCCTCCTACGATCACCCAAAAGTGTATCATCAGGTGCTTACTGGTAACCGGGTTTTGAGTAAATTACATTAAAAGAAAAAATGCTGCCCTTGACGGACAGCATTTTTGATAAAGAAGAGATTGTTAAAGCAAACCACCGGCAACAGTAATTCTTTCACCGGTAACCCAACTGGCATCATCGGAAGCAAGAAATACTGCAACTTTTGCAATATCTTCCGGCTGTCCTACACGGCCTAATGGCGTCATTGCAACCATTTGTTTTTCCAGATCTCTACCAATGATACCGGCAGTATGATTTCCTTCTGTATCTGTAACGCCAGGCGCAATTGTATTTATCCGTATATTTTTCGGTCCCAATTCCTTGGCTAATACTTTCGAAAAAGTATCAACGGCGGCCTTTGCAGCACAATATACAATTAAACCTGCCATCGGATTTGTACTTACAGTTGAACTGATATTTATGATACTTCCGCCACGATCACCAAACATTTCAACTGCCTTTTGTGAGCATAACAAATTGCCAAGCACGTGCGTGTTAACTTGTAAATGGAAACTTTCCTCTGTAACAGCGCCTAATGGTTCAAAAGTGAAAACGCCGGCATTGTTTACCAGAATATCCAGTTATCCAAAAGTATTTTTGGTTTCATCAAACAGTCTTTTTACATCGGCCGACTTGGTGACATCACCCTGAACAGTCATGGCAATACCGCCATTTTTTGTGATCTCATTGACAACCTTATCTGCACCATCCTTACTAGACGCATAATTGACAACAACTTTTGCTCCCGCCTGTGCAAATGCTTTTGCAATCCCTGCTCCAATTCCCTTTGAAGCACCCGTAACCACCGCTACTTTATCTTTTAATTTCAAGTTCATTTTAACTATTTTCTTTAATGAACTGCAATACTAGATAGTTTGTATACTTTTGACAAGTATGTACTTATTTGTATCTTACATACTAAATAGTATGTATCGTTGATTATAAGAAAGTTATAAGAAAATATAAATGAAAAATAAACCAGAAATTCCTGAGTGTATACAAAAGTGCGGAGTTGAATATGCTTTCAAGAGAATAGGTGGAAAATATAAAGGCCGGATTTTGTGGCATCTCAGCTTAAAAACAGTATTGCGTTATGGGGAATTAAGCAGGACTTTGCCTGATATTACTACGAAAATGCTTACCCAGACTCTGCGAGAGTTGGAAGAGGATCAATTGATTATCCGAAAAATGTATCATGAAGTTCCGCCGAAAGTAGAATATTCACTGAGCGAAACAGGGCAGGAGTTAATTCCCTTTATAGAGCATTTGCACAACTGGGGTAAGAAACAACTGGAACATGAAGAATTAGCAGGTCTAATTTGAATTGGAGTAATATCAAAAAAACGACATGGTATGACGTCATTTTTTTGATAATCAAGTCTATTAGTTTTGATAAGAATCTGCAAAAATTTTATTTTATTATTGAGGCTCCCACAGTTCAATTTTGTTGCCTTCTGCGTCCATTATATGTACAAATTTTCCATAATCGTACGCTACAATGCTGTCGAGTATGGTTACTCCATTAGCTTGGAGTTTGTCTACCAATCCTTCAATATTCTGAACCCGGTAATTAATCATAAAATCTTTTTTGGACGGAGCAAAATGCTCAGTTCCTTTTTTAAAAGGACTCCATTGAAGAGGGATTATGGTCTCAGGTTTGTTCACGTCTCTGTATTCAAAACTTACAGAACCCCATTCATTCACGTCAAATCCTAAATTTTTGGCATACCATTCTGTTATTTCCTTTGTATTGTCTGAAATAAAGAAGACACCACCAATTCCTGTCACCTTTGGTGTTGTGTCAGCTTGTGAAGTTGCGTTTTCCGTCGTTTTTTTTGAATCGTCCATTTTTTTTATTTTTTTGGTTTTGGAATCGCAGCCTGCAATGAGTATTACAAGCGAGATTATGGTAAATAGTCTTTTCACCCGTTCAGGATTTAGCTTTCAATGAGTAAGATAGAAACAAATGTTGATATCGGTTATGTTAGTTTGCTGTTAATTTGGAACAAAATTAATGTAACGCTGTTTTTAATAACGGGGGATTTGAGCCAAATATATAGGCAGTTTGTGACTATTACTTCTGATTTTGGCTTAAATTGAGAAACAGGGTTTCAAGCCCTGTTTCTCAGTAACAAATTTTTACCAAGGCTCCGTTTGCATGTTTCTTTGACGAATAACTTCTTCCGTTCTCGGAATAAAATTTTCCTTTACATTTAATGTGGCCGTCGCCTGCACTTCTTCGATAAACGGCCGTAGCGTTGTGTTATACTCCTGAAATGCCAGTTCGAAATCTCCGTTGTGTTTTTGCAAGGCATCAGCTAAGGCAGCCGCTCCTTCAATAGACAAAGATGCGCCCATACCAGCTGCTGCTGAAGCGCAATAACCTGCATCACCTACCAAAGCTACCCTGCCTTTTGTCCAAGACGGCATTTTAATCTGACAGAATTTATCGAAATAAAAATTCCCTGAATGCTCTAATTCTTGCAATAGCTCATTTGTACGCCAGCTTTGTCCGGCAAATTGTTCGATAATAATTTGCTTTTGCTGATCGGCATTCCGATAATCATATGGAATTTCTTTTTCCGAAAGAAAACAAAAAATAATGTCAGTTTTGTTTTTATACGCATTGAGCATAATACCCTTTCCCGGCACATTATACATCTGCATGGTTTTTTGCTTCACCAATAATTTATCGACGATCGTGATGGAAAAATACGCTTCCAGAAAATGGGAGTATTCTGTTTCGTGACCGAAGTGAATATTTCTAACACCCGAATGAATCCCGTCGCAGCCTAACACCAGGTCAAATTTTCTGGGCTTACCATTTTTAAAAGTTACTTTGATATCGTCTTTTGTCTCGTTTAAATTTGTGATGCGATCATTAAAAATAAATTCAACATTGTTTTTGAGCTCATCAAACATGATGGTCACAAATTTATCCCGTTCGATTTCTATCTCAACATCGGAAAGTTCGGCACCTTCATTGATCAGCGAAATTGAGCCTTCTGTTATGTCTTCTGCATTTTTGAATTCAACCCGTTCAACATTTAGTCTGTTTGCTTTTAGTTGCTCAAAAATGCCCATCCGTTTCACAATGTAGATGGTAGTTCCCTTTATATCAATGGCTCCACCATTGACTCTGGGTTCGGTTGCCATTTCAACAACGCTTACCTTATAACCTATTTTAGTCATCCAATATGCCGTTGAAAGTCCGGCTATGCTTGCGCCTGAAACCAAAACGGTCTGCTGCTTAATATTTTTTTTAATTAGTGATTCCATTTGATACGATTTTTTTGTTGATGTAAAGCAACGTCGTATTCCTGGTGGATGCAATGTCAATACGAAGTAGGTATTGGACTAATCGAAGTTTTTGTTCCGGAAAGTCAATGCCGACATTCTCGTGATTTTGGTAAACAATCTCGAAAAATAAGGGTAGTCGTCATACCCAAGTTCGGACGCAATCTCTTTTACTGATTTATCAGAATGATACAGAAGGCGTTTTGCCTCCAAAATAATACGTTGCTGTATATGATGTGAGACAGAATAACCCGTTGTGTTTTTGACACATTCGTTTAGATACGGAGTAGATATATTCAGTTTTTCAGCATATACGGTTGGACTTTTGGCGGAAGTATAATTACGTTCCAATATTTCTTTGAAATTTTTGGTAACAATTTCAAATCGTGAAAGTTTGTCGGGTGATTTGGATTGTTCCAGATATCGCGAAATGATCAAGGCGATCAATGCATTACAGCTGTCTTTCAATGCCGAATGATAAAGTTTTTCGTTTTTCCTTTCAAAAAATCTAATGCAAAGTGAAATTGCTTCTGAAATGATGGAAAGCGTTTCTTTATCCAGTGCCAACGGTTTTGCAGGTGTGATCTCCTCCAGTAATTTTAGATAGTCCGGATTCAGATTTTCATTATTGACAGTCAATGCACACACGATCACGTTTTCAAATATACTGGTACGATGGACCTGGTCAGGATGCATATAAATTATAGACGGGGACGTCATTTCGTATTTTTGAAAATCAATTTCAAGTTGAACGGATCCCTCTTCCAACAAAAAAAAAGAATGACCGTCGTGGCGGTGAGATTGTTTTGCATCTTCAATTTCCAGAGGGGGTAAATCCTTAAAGGCTATTCTTTCAATGGCAATTCCTTCACCGAACTCGTCAGCCATAGGATTTACAGGAATAGATGTAGTTCTTTTACGCATGAATGATTTAGTTCATGTTGTAAAGTTATTTGTTTAAATGATTTGATTGCGGAGATGAAAAATTTTTTCCGGATTGATTTTTGATTTACTAGAAATAAGGCAATATTTTAAATGTCTTATTATGAGCCATTTAAAATAAAATTTCGTGAGGTATATATTGGTTGAGAAGTAAAAAAGCCTTGAAAGTTTCTAATTCTTTTAGAGAATTTTGACTTTCAAGGCTTTGGCCAATTTCGTAGCGGGAAGCAGGATCGAACTGCTGACCTCAGGGTTATGAATCCTGTGCTCTAACCATCTGAGCTACCCCGCCGGACTGTTATCGTGGTGCAAAAGTATGTTAAATTAATTTATGACACAATAGTTTTAGAGAAAATTCTGTTAAAAAAGTAATTTAAATTAAAAGGAAAAAGTACATTGCTGCTTTTTATTAGTGAATTATGCTATATTACAACTTTTAAGATCAGCAGGTTAACATTCAAGAAATGGACGCACCATTAAACCCAGTCAATATGGAAAAATTTAAATTTATTACTGAATTTGAATTACGCTCTTCCCCAAAAGTTTTGTTCCCATATATATCAACGCCTTCCGGACTTGAACAGTGGTTTGCAGAGAAGGTAATTGTGATGCCAAATCAAAGATTTGATTTTCAATGGGACGGTGACAGTCATTTTGCAAAACAGACTGGTTTGCGAATTAATAAAGGCGTAAAATTTGAATTTGAAAATACAAGTCCTGATGAACTTGACAATAATCATCTGGAAATAAAGTTAGAAGTAAGTGAATTAACCCAAACAACGTTTCTGAGAGTGATCGATTATTCCGCAAATAGGGATGAGGCTGAACTAATATCGTTGTGGAATGGGTTTATGGATAATCTAAAAGAAATTGTAGGGAGTTGATGAAAAAGCTTGATAAGCTTATACTAATGTCCTTTTGGGGACCGTTTTTGGTTACTATGTCGGTGGTGGTTTTCATATTTTTGATGAAGATCATGATTTTTTACATTGACGATTTTGTGTCTAAGGATCTTGGCATTTGGGATTACTCAAGGTTGTTCTTTTTCTTCAGCCTTATTACCGTTCCCACCGCTCTTCCGCTCGCGATGCTACTGTCTTCACTCATGGCATTTGGGAATCTGGGCGAATTTTTTGAATTAACTGCCATTAAAAGCGCGGGAATTTCGGTTGTGCGTGCTATGGCCCCTCTGTTCATTGTCGCTGTTGCGATCAGCATTTTTTCTTTCTTTTTCAATGACAGGATTTCGCCGTGGGCTAACCTGAAGGGGTATAGTCTTCTTTATGATATAAAAACAACCAAAGCGACGTTGAAAATCAAGGAAGGTATTTTTTATAATGATCTTCCGGGTTACAGTATCAAGGTTGATAAAAAGATGGCGGACGCTCAATCCATGAAGGGAATGGTGATTTACAAACACGATAACCGTTCTTACGAACATGGTAATACACAGATTATTCTTGCGGATTCAGGTAAAATGTACACGATCAACGAGAATTCCAATCTTGTGATTGAGCTGTTTAATGGCACGATGTATTCGGAAGATAATGACAATGGGGGCCGTCCTGCCTATATTGTTTCACCGGTGGGCCAGGCTCCTCCGGCGCATACAAAGTTTACCCGAAATATTTTTGACCATTACAAGCTTATAGAAAGTCTTTCCTCATTTGGTATGAAACGTACCGATGAAGGGCAGTTCAAGTATCATGAGTTTATGAAAAACATCAATGATCTGAACCACACTTCCGATTCTATCAGGACTTCATATGACGAAACGAAAAAGAATTTGCTACCGAACAGCCAGCAGTATTTCTCGTACAATTATAAACAGGGGACTGATAAAACTTTGAAACCAGGTAAGTGGATTGATTCACTATTGGCCAAACCTGTTACGGATAGTTTAAAGAAAGAAATTCTTACAAATGCCAAAAGTTCGGCGGCCAGTATGCAGAGTTATGTAAAATCCAATGCGGATTATTTGCAGGCAAAAATGAAGGATGCCAGTAAATACGAATTGGAAAAACATCACAAATATACGCAGGCACTTTCCTGTCTGGTGATGTTCCTGATCGGTGCTCCGCTGGGTGCAATTATCAAAAAAGGAGGTTTTGGAGTTCCTGTACTGGTTTCGGTTCTGTTCTTTATTTTGCTCTATGTACTTATTAATCAGGGCGACAAGTGGGTGAAAGAAGGATTGGTGATCGTGCCGGTAGGGGCCTGGATGGCCAATACCATATTGTTTTTAGCAGGAATGTATTTTATCGACAGGGCGCGAAGCGACTCCCGTCTTTTTGATAAGGATGTTTACCAGATGCGTATCAAAAGAATTAAATCTTTTATCGCAAGTAGATTTGGTAAAACGCCGCTTATCAATTCGTAGTAAAATTATATTTTCATTATAGTAAAAGAATTTGTACTTTTGCGACCTTGTTTACAGTATAGTGCTGTAATTATCATTTATTTAATCTGTTGTTACAATCATGTATTTAACTACGGAAAAGAAGATTGAGATCTTCGAAACCAAAGGTTTTAAGAAAGAAGGCGGAGACACTGGATCGGCCGAATCACAAATTGCTTTATTTACGTACCGTATCAATTATTTGAACGAGCACTTAAAGACGCACAAAAAAGATAATGACACTCGTCTTGGACTACTTAAAATGGTAGGAAAGCGCAGAAGATTATTGGATTATCTTAATAAAAACGATATTAGTCGTTACCGTGCGATTATCGCGGAATTGAACATCCGTAAGTAATTTATTAGACCAGGGAACTTGCAGCATCGTAAGTTCCCTGATTTTTTGCGGAATTTGACAGAATTTACAGGAAACGTTCTGGTGACGTTTTCACAGCTACCAAACATTACATATTCTATGCTATTTAACATAGTGACCAAAACGATACCGTTGCCTGATGGTAGAGAAATTACAATTGAAACAGGAAAATTAGCAAAACAGGCAGATGGATCAGTTGTGGTACGTATGGGTAATACCATGCTATTAGCGACTGTGGTTGCCAATAAAGATATTAGAGAGGGAATCGATTTTTTACCTCTTTCGGTTGATTACCAGGAAAAATTTGCTTCGGCAGGTAGAATTCCAGGAAGTTTTATGCGTCGCGAAGGTAAACTTTCTGACCATGAAGTTTTGGTGAGCCGTTTGGTTGACCGCGTTCTTCGTCCTCTTTTTCCAGATGATTACCACGCAGAAATTCAGGTTAACATTATGTTGATCTCCGCTGATGCTGAGGCTTTGCCTGACGCATTGGCTGCATTGGCTGCTTCGGCTGCTATTGCTGCATCGGATATTCCTTTCGGTGGACCAGTTTCAGAAGTACGTGTTGCTAAAATTGACGGAAAACTTGTTATCAATCCGGGTACTTCGGCTTTGGAAAACGCTACGCTTGAACTTTTAGTAGGTGCAACGTATCAGGATATCACGATGGTTGAAGGGGAAATGGATGAGGTTTCGGAAGAAGATGTGATCGAAGCGCTGAAATTTGCTCATGAAGTGATTAAACAACAGTGTCTTGCTGTTAAAGAATTCGAAGTTGCTGTTGGAAATACAGTGAAGCGTGAATACATAGGTGACGTTCAGGATGAGGAGTTGGAAGCACGTGTTCGTGAATTCTGCTATGATAAGGTTTATGCAGTAGCCCAATTGGGTTCAACAAATAAAAATGTTCGTAAAGAAGCTGCAAAAGCAGTTTTGGCCGAATTTCTTGAAACGATTGGAGACGAAGAAGAAGTTAGTCTTTCTCTTGTAAAACGTTATTTCCACGATCTGGAATATGACGCATCCCGTCGTTTGGTACTTGACGAAAGAAAACGTCTTGACGGACGTGCATTGGATGAAGTTCGTCCGATCGCATCTGAAATCGATTTTCTTCCAAATGCACACGGTTCTGCCTTGTTCACACGCGGAGAAACGCAGTCGCTTACAACGGTGACGTTGGGTACAAAAAATGATGAGCAGATTATTGATACGCCGTTGAAATACGGTTACAGCAAATTCTTGCTTCATTATAACTTTCCTGGTTTCTCAACAGGTGAAGTAAAACCTAACCGCGGACCAGGACGTCGTGAAGTGGGTCATGGTAACCTTGCTTTGCGTGCATTGAAAAAAGTACTTCCTGCGCCAGAAGATAATCCTTATACAATCCGTATCGTTTCTGATATTTTGGAATCAAATGGTTCTTCTTCTATGGCGACTGTTTGTGCCGGTTCTTTGGCGCTTATGGACTCTGGTTTGAAAATCAAAGCTCCTGTGTCAGGTATAGCAATGGGATTGATCTCGGATGAAAAAACGGGTCAGTATGCTGTACTTTCTGATATTTTGGGTGATGAAGATCACTTGGGAGATATGGATTTCAAAGTGACTGGTACTGAAAAAGGTATCACAGCTTGCCAGATGGATATCAAAGTAAATGGACTTTCGTTTGAAGTATTGTCAGAAGCTCTTTTGCAAGCAAAAGCTGGGCGTCTGCATATTTTGGGTGAAATGAATAAAACGATTAAAGAAGCTCGTCCTGACCTGAAACCTCACACACCTCGTGCTGTCATAATCAAAATTGACCGTGAGATGATTGGAGCAGTTATCGGGCCCGGAGGTAAAGTTGTTCAGGATATTCAGAAAGAATCTGGTGCTACTGTTTCTATTGAAGAAAAAGATGGTGCTGGTTATGTAAGTATATTTTCGGCAGACAAGACTTCAATGGATAAAGCGGTTGCACGTATACGTGGAATCATCCTTGTTCCTGAAATCGGAGAAGTTTATTCCGGTAAGGTGAAGTCTATTATGCCTTTTGGTGCGTTCGTTGAATTTTTACCAGGTAAAGACGGATTGCTCCATATTTCAGAGATCAAGTGGGAGAGAATTGAGACAATGGATGGTGTTCTTGAAGTTGGGGAAGAAGTACAGGTAAAATTAGTGGAGGTTGACAAGAAAACAGGCAAGTATCGTCTGTCTCGTAAGGTCTTACTTCCTAAGCCAGAGAACAAAAACGCATAAAATTGTGTTTTCATCAACAAGGGCATTTTTTAATGTCGTTATTTATACATATTAATATTTGAATTTAGATGAGACAGCTAAAGATCAGTAAGCAGATCACCAACCGTGAGAGTCAGTCATTAGATAAATACTTGCAGGAAATCGGAAAGGTAGATTTGTTGACGCCGGATGAGGAAGTGACGTTAGCTCAAAAAATCAGAGACGGGGATCAGTTAGCATTGGAGCGATTGACTAAGGCTAACCTTCGTTTTGTCGTTTCCGTAGCGAAACAATATCAAAATCAAGGTCTTTCTTTGGGAGATTTGATCAATGAAGGTAACCTGGGACTTATTAAAGCTGCGCAGCGTTTTGACGAAACACGTGGTTTCAAGTTTATTTCCTATGCAGTTTGGTGGATCCGCCAGTCTATTCTTCAGGCGCTTGCTGAACAATCACGTATTGTACGTTTACCATTGAACCGTGTTGGTTCTTTAAATAAAATTTCAAAGACTTTTTCTGAGCTGGAACAACGTTTTGAGCGTGAGCCATCTCCGGAAGAGCTTGCCGAGGTGTTAGAAATTTCTTCTTCGGAAGTTGTTGATACCATGAAAATATCCGGAAGGCACGTATCCATGGATGCACCTTTCGTTCAAGGTGAAGAAAACAGTCTTTTGGACGTTCTTGAAAATGATTTGGAAGACAAACCGGATTCTGGTTTGGTGAATGAATCATTACGCAAAGAAGTACAACGTGCACTTTGCACATTGACACAGAGAGAAGCTGATGTAATTGCACTTTATTTCGGCTTAAATGGCGAGCATGCAATGACTTTGGAAGAGATTGGTGAGAAGTTCAACCTAACACGTGAACGCGTTCGTCAGATCAAAGAAAAGGCTATCCGCAGATTGCGTCACGTATCGAGAAGCAAAGCTTTGAAAACTTATTTAGGTTAAGACCTGAAAATCCGTATTCCAAAATTTAAAATGGCCTCTTTTTGAGGCCGTTTTTGTATACAACTGAAATGGCAGTATTACAGCCCCTAATAGATCTGGCCGAAGTTTGTTATGCCCAGGGCATACGGCATGTAGTAATTTCCCCCGGCTCACGAAGTGCCGCTTTAACATTGGCTTTTTCACGCCACAGAGGTTTTGAAAAGCATGTGGTAATGGATGAAAGATCCGCAGGTTTTATAGCGCTTGGAATAGCGCAACAACTTAATCAAACCGTTATTTTAATCTGTACTTCCGGAAGCGCAGCTTATAATTATGCTCCCGCTGTTACCGAAGCGTTCTTTCAGCAGATTTCTTTACTGATATTAACCGCAGACCGCCCTCAGGAATGGATACATCAATTGGATGGACAAACCATTTATCAGGCGGAAATATATGGAAAACATGTGAAAAAATCTTTCACGATTCCATCGGATTATGGACATAAAGATGCCCTCTGGCTGATCAATAGAACGGCCAATGAAGCAGCGATATTAGCGCACTCAAAACCTTATGGGCCGGTGCATATTAATGTGCCGATCCGTGAGCCTTTTTACCCGGAAAATGCGGAAGAGTTAATTCCGTCAGCGGATGTCAGGATCATAAAAAAAGTAGAAACGGAGTCTACATTACCCGTTGAAACCTGGCATGAATTATTGAATGAATGGGACGATGCAGAGCGTATTTTAATTGCAGGTGGACAGCATCAAAATAGTGAAATTCTTAACCTTGCTTTGTCTAAAATAACAGAAGAACTGGATGTTCCTGTTGTCGGAGATTCAATTGCCAACCAAAAGGGAAACCAGAGTTTTATAACCTATCAGGATTTGTTCCTGGCGGATGCGGATACTGAAAAGCTTCGACCAGATTTACTGATTACCTACGGATTATCTTTCATTTCGAAAGCATTTAAACAATTTCTTCAAAAAAATCCATCGATCAGGCACTGGCATATCAGTGAAGACAGCCATGTCGTGGATACTTTCTTTTCATTAACCCAAATAATACCAGTTTCGCCGGATAATTTTTTCAGTTCAATTTTCGAAAAAATTGATTATCAGTTATTTGTACAAGGATCGGATCCTGAAAATGATTCTTCTTACAAAAAGACCTGGACCGGATATGACTTGAAGGCACAGTCTTTATTAGCTGAATATCTTGAAAATCTATCACTGTTAAATGATCTAACATCTGTTAATTTCGTTATTAATTCTCTTCCGGACGGTTCTCAGCTGCATATTGCCAACAGCATGCCGATCAGGTATGTCAATGCCTTAGGAAATCGTGTTTCTCATCTTGAAATTTTTGCAAACCGGGGTACAAGCGGTATTGACGGATGCGTAAGTACAGCTATTGGAGCAGCTTTAATCAACAAAAAAACCACCTTTTTACTGGTCGGTGATGTGGCCTTTTTATATGACAGAAACGGACTGCTGATTCAGCCATTACCAGACAATTTAAAGATCATCGTTTTGAATAATAGTGGCGGAAATATTTTCAGAATGATTGACGGTCCGGCAAGTTTACCAGAGCTTGAAAATTACTTTGAAACACGCCATTCTTTTACTGCAAAACGGACGTCAGAAGATTCAAAAATTGAATACTTCCAGGTTAATGATTTTGATGGTTTAGAAAGGGAGATACCACTGTTTCTTAATACCAATAAAACCAGCTTACTGGAAGTGTTTACAGACCCGTCAGAAAATGCAAAATCGTGGAAAGGAATGAAAAGTTACATACGTTCAAATTGGTAAATTATTTACAGTTTTTGGCAAATTCTTCAATCGCAACGGAATCTTTTAGAATCGTACCTTTTTTCCATATCTCACAAGCTTTTGCATTATTTTTCTGTTTGAAATAAAGTCGTCCCGTAAAGCCATAGAGCATTTCAACAGGTTCAGCCAGTTCTATGGCTTTATTGTATTCTAAAAGCGCCTTGGCGGCATCATTTGACAGTTCGTAATAAAGCCCCAGATTTCTCAATGCGTAACCATTCTTAGGATTTGTGTCCAATGCTCTTTCTATGAGCTTTTTAGCCTCTTCCAGTGCACCTGTTTGTAATAATACATATCCTTTGTTATTTAAAGCCAACGCATCGTCTGGATGGAAATTCAGTATTCTGTCAAAATAGAATATGGCATTTTTCCATTCTTTGTTATTTGTCGCGATAAGACCGAGATTATTCAAAGCCTCGGGCTGAGATGGATTTAATTTAATAGCAGAAGCAAAATCTTCCCGGGCTAGTGCGTAGGAGTGAAGTTTGTAATACACTGCACCCCGATTTACAAATGCCTCGGTATTTTTTTTGTCAAGCAAAATTGCTTTATCGTAATCCGCAATGGCCTCCGAGGTCTGGCTCATAGCTTCCATCAGATTTCCCTTAATCAAAAAATATCGCGTGGAATCAGTATACTCTTTTGCAATTTTTTTCAAATCGTCTTCTGCACTCTTAAAATCTCCCAAACGAAGCGAAGATTCTGATCTGACGAGAATTGCCTGTATAAGTGTAGGATCTAGCTTGATTGCTTCTGTCAAAACCTCACGCGCATCATTTATTTGGCCCATTTTCATCAAAGTGATGCCTTTGTTAAGATAGGCGTCCGGAAATTCAGGATTTTTGGCGATGGCCTCATTGTAAAGACGAAGTGCTTCGGTATAATTGTTTTGAGTAAAAGCTACATTAGCCTTTAAAAAAAAATCCGCAGAATCTTTTTTATCCTGACCACCACAAGATAAAAGAATTAGCACTATAAATATTAGCAATATACTATGTTTAAACATTGAATTCATCCCAATTTTGAATTGATTACTTTTGCAAAAAAATATTTACCTATGCGATATATAAAGGATATACCCAACCAGCACTTCAAGATTAGTATTTACCAATGGAATAATAAGTACATCATCAAGATTGAAGCTGGTATGTTCGAGCAAACTTACAAAATCGAAGAATACGAGATCACAAACGTTGAAGAAATAGAAAAATGTATGGATATTGAGTTTATGGAAAAGGTATCAAACAGATTCTCTGGTATGCAGGAAGATTTCGCGAATACATTACACCGCAATGATGTTATTTTTTAAAGTTATATCCAGATATTAGAGGTAGCTTTTTCTCTATTTATACGCTTTCAAAGGCCTTTTCGTTTACTACCAAATAGTTTTAGCAGGTAGGAGCCGAACAGCTTCATCTTTTAATTACATATGATCACAAACAAGATATCACCACAAAAATCCACAAAACGAACCCCTATGCTTTTAAAACATAGCACTTATGCGCTCGGTTTAGGCTTGTGCGTTGGTACGTATACGGTTAATGCTCAGAGTACTTTGAGTTATACAGCACCGGAAGCGCATTTTCGTAACGGCCTTGAATACTATGAAAAGTTAAACTACGTAGCCGCCAGGCAGGAGTTTGGAGACTATTTGAATGCAAATGACAATCTTTTAAGTACGAGTGATTACAATAAAGTGACGGCTGAATATTATGTGGCGGTTACGGGTTTGTATTTAAATTATCCGGAAGCAGAAGTTCAGGTGGATAGGTTTGTAAGAAACCACGCAGAACATCCTAAGGCACAGCAGATTTATGGTGATCTGGGTAAATACTATTACGAAGCAGGAAATTACGAGAAAGCAATCACATATCTGGAAAAGGCGGTAAAACTTCCGGGTAACGGCGGTAAGAAGATGGATAATACCTACCAGCTTGCTATGTCGTATTATAATACAAAGAATCTGGATGCTGCTTTACCTTTATTTAATCAGGTAAAAACAGATCCTTCTTTTGCCAATGCAGGAGATGCGTCATTTTATGCAGGGGTTATCAATTACCAAAAAAATAATTTCGAAGAAGCCTACCAGGATTTTATAGCCGTAGAAAATCATCCTAATTATAAAGAAGAGGTTCCTAACTGGATTATTTCTTCTCTGTACCAGTTAAAACAATATGATAAATTACTGGCTTATGGTGAGAAAATTCTTGCACAACAAAGAGGGGGAACGAAAATTGCCGAAGTTGCATTATATGTAGCAGAGGTCTACTATGAAAAAGGCGACTACGCCGCCGCTGTTAAAGCGTATGAGCGTTATAATAAAATGAAAGCTGGTTCTGTTCCGCCGGCAGTTGCTTTGCACTATGGACATTCTTTGTTTCGTACAAACAACTACAATGGAACAATTTCTACACTTAAGGGTGTTGCTGTGGGGAAAGATTCTGTATCGCAGTACGCATCATATCTGCTTGGTGTCAGCTACTTAAAGACAAGTAATTTAAGTTATGCTTTAACAGCATTGGACAATGCAGCAAGGTTAGATTACAATCCTGTTATCAAGGAAGAAGCAAGCTACAACCATGCAAAAGTACAATTGGATCTAGGTAACAATAATGATGCCGTCAAAGAATTCAATGCCTTTATAACTAAATATCCCAACAGTAAACACCAGGAAGAAGCTACGGAATTGGTTGCAGAAGGATATTCCGGAGCAAGTAATAACACGGGCGCAATAACCTACATTGAAGGTTTAGCAAAACGCAACACCAAAATCAATACCACATACCAAAGGCTTACTTTCAATCAGGGTGTGGTAGAATTCAATCAGGAACGTTTTGAACAGGCACTTGCCTTTTTTAACAAATCGATTAAATTCCCAATTGATGAAACCATTTTAGTTGCTGCTACTTTTTATAAGGCGGAATCAAATACCGGTTTGAAAAAGCTGGATGACGCGGTCGCCATCTATACTCAACTCTCTAAAAATTCCAAAGCCGGTATTTACGCTCGTAAAAGTCTTTATGCTTTGGGATATGTTTATTACAACCAAAAGAAATACAGTCAGGCATTAGGTTACTTCAAGGAATTCACAAACAATACAGAAGGTATTGACGGGAATATTATTGAAGATGCTTATGTGCGACTGGCGGATTGTTACCTGGCTGCAAAAAATTACAACGAGGCCATCGGTACTTATGATAAGGTTTCTGCAAAAGGGAAAGTGGATAAGGATTATGCATTGTTCCAAAAGGGGCGTGCTTATGTTTACATGAATCGTGAGCAGGATGCGCGAAAGAACTTCGAACAATTGATCAGTCAGTATCCTGGATCACGGTATCTGGATGATGCTTATTTCCAAATGGCTGATATCGATTTTAAAAACGGAGGTTACTCGGTAGCTGTCAAAGGATTTACACGGATGATCAATGAAAAGCCCAAAAGTTATTTGATCCCGGCCGCGTTGTTACGTCGTGCCCAGTCTTATTATAACTTACAGGTTTACGAGCAGGCGATCGTCGACTTTAAGAAAATCCTTTCCGATTATCCTGATTCTCCGTCGGCCAGTAGTGCGCTGGAAGGGATTCAGGAAAGTTATACAGCAGTTGGTCGTCCGGAAGAATTTACTCAGGTGCTTGGCGTTGTGCGTAAAAACAATCCTGGTAATGATAAACTGGAAGACGTTGAATTTGACAACGTTCGTAACCTTTATTATGCAGAGAAATATGATAATGCAAAACAGGCTTTGCTTGATTTCTTAAAAAGTTATCCTTCAAGTAAATATCAGTATGACGCAAGGTATTTTATTGCGTCATCTTTTGACAAAACAGGAAACGTTGCTGACGCCTTGCAGTATTATGGTAAGGTAGTTCAGGAAAACCGTTCAACTTTTGTAGCTGCGGCCGCTCAACGTTCTGCTGAACTGGAAATCGGACGTGGCAATTTCAATAACGCGGTTACCAATTTCAGAGTTCTTCTTCGTAATTCAGAAAATAAAAAAGAGCAGACACAAGCCTGGATTGGTTTGATGGATACGTATTACAATCTGAAAAGCTACGATTCAACGCTTTATTACGCCAGGGAAGTTATCAATGTTGGAAATGTTATTCCGGGTGGTCTGGGAAAAGCGCAGCTTTATTTGGGTAAAGTTCCTTACGAAAAAGGAGATTTGACAAAAGCTTCGGAAGAATTCAAGAAACTGGCCAGCACGTCAAAAGATGAATATGGAGCAGAAGCAAACTATATGGTTGCTACAATTTTGTTTAAAAATAAGAAATACAAGGAAGCTGAAACCGCTATCCTGGATATGAGTAAAACCTTCGAAGGTTTTGATTTCTGGCGGGTTCGTTCCTTCATTTTACTTGCGGATGTATACATGGGCATGAAAGAAGTTGGACAGGCAAAAGCAACACTGAGCTCGATCATTGACAATTCCGATGATCAGGAAGCGGTGAAACTTGCGAAAGAGAAACTGGCCCAGTTTGAAAAACAAAAATGATAAATTCCTGTCGAAGCAAACAGCAAAAAATATTTCTTATGACGCATTCAAGAATAATTCGTACATCCATATTTTTATTAACTCTGGGTTTTTCCTCTAATCTGGCATTTGCACAGAGAGGAGAAATTGAAAGCCAGACTTATGAAATCGTAAAAGAAAAAAGTATTGAGTTTGCCCCTGCAAACCGTCTTTTTGATAAGGTGCAGCCTGTTCAGGGTACATCCAATGAGAAGAAAGTGAATTACCAGATCCTGGATCCTCAGATCAGTATAGCATCGCCAAAGATAACGCCAAGCGTGGCTGCATCTTCGGATGAGAAAGAGCGCCAGGGTCAGCCTGATGCCTTAAATAATTATATCAAACTTGGAGCGGGTAATTATGGTCGTTTTCTTGGAGAAGCTTTCGTGAGCGGTCGCCGTGCAGAAGATCTGGTATTTACCGGGCAGCTGAAACATTTATCCGCGGGTAATGGTCCGGTGGATGGTAAAAATTCTGCCAATGCCAATACGAATATCAAGGTAGGAGGCAAATACATCATGAGCACCTATAAAGTGGACGGATCGCTGGAATATGACCGTAAGAACTATTATTTCTACGGCTATAAACCTCAGATCGAATCTTATGTAGTCAACCGCGATAGCTTACGCCAGACGGTCAATAACTTTGGTTTCAATCTGGGATTTGAAAATACAGATCCTTCTGTGGCCGTGGATTATTCAGTAAAAACAAGTCTGAATACTTTGCATGATCGTTACAATGCATCGGAGCTGGACTGGGGAACTACCTTAAATGCTTCTGTTCCCATTTCAAGCTCTTTTTACGCGCAGTTGGAAGCTGGTGCTTTTATCTCGCAGCGTGTAGATGCTTTAACATACAACCGTAATCTGTATCGTGTTAAACCTACATTCAAGTATACATCCGATATTTTCACAATTACAGCCGGTATCAATGCAGTTAATCAAACGGATAACCAGTTGAATATCAACAAGACGAAAGCATTTCCGGTGTTGAATATTGATGTAAGCCCTATTGACGGTGTTCATGTATTTGGTGGTTGGAATGGTGATGTGGTTCGAAACACGTTAAAGGGAATGTTGAGCGAAAATCAATGGTTGGGGTCTAATGTATTGATTGTGAACACAGAAAAGAACTCTGACATATTCGCTGGCGTTAAAGGAGAGGTTGCAGGTGGCTTTAACTATGAAGGTAAAGTATCCTATACTTCCTATCACAACTTCTACAACTTCAACAACTCTCTGGCCGATACTTCGAAGTTTTCGATCATTTACGATCCTCAAAAAACAAAGGTTTTGAATATTTCAGGACAGGCAGGTTATGCCTACAATGATTTATTTAAAACATCGCTGAAAGTAAATTACTACGATTATTCGATGGGATCGGTTGAAGAAGCATGGCACCGCCCGGATCTTACTTTGAACTGGTTTAATGCTTTGACAATAAGTAAAAAGTTATTTGTAACTGCTGATTTTTATATGTTGAAAGGAATAAAAGCGAAAAATTTTCAGAGCGGCGTGGTTACGAAATTGCCGGTTATTTCAGACTTAAATCTGAAGATAGATTACCTGTTAACCAGGAACTTCTCAGCATTTGTATCCATCAACAATATATTAGGTAAGGAGTATCAGCGCTACCAGTACTACCCGCAGCAGGGGCTGAACTTTGTTGGAGGATTATCATTTTCTTTTTAACTTCGCTTCGTTCACCTCAAAATGCACTTCATGATAGCTGTTGAAACGGTAATAAGAAAACTGGTAACTGACTACGAATTCGTGATCATTCCGGGCTTTGGCGCGCTGCTTTCCCATCAGGCTCAGGCCTTTTACAATGCAGAGACGGGCATGTTTTCTCCGCCGGATAAGCGGTTGGCATTCAACGAGTTTCTTAAACTTGATGATGGATTGTTAGCCAATTATATTTCCCGTCACGAGCAGATTACCCATGCAGAGGCAGTTGCTTATGTAAAGAGCTACACGGATAAACTTCGTTTTTCTTTACAAACAAATGAACATGCTAGGATTGAAGGAATAGGTGAGTTCAGCATGAACGTTGAAGGTAAACTGGTTTTTGAACCTAATACGGAAAGATATTTCAAAGATGAGTGGTACGGTTTCAGAAGTACAACAGCCAAACTTGTTGAAAAACGGGTTTCTGTTTTAAACCCACCGGTTGTTCACGTTCATGATGATCACGTTGAAGTACTTGAAGAAGAAGAGCCAAGATCTGTTAAAGTAAACTGGATAGCGTGGACATCGGCTGCGATGATTGCAGGATTGATGTTTTATTTCAGTTTATTCTATGTTTCTTCAAATGGCGAAAACAGAAGTACACTAAATCCTTTTACCAGCTTTTTTGATAAAATGACAACCAGTGCTGCGCCGGTTGAAGCAAAGAAAGTAACGGTTCCTGTAAAAAGAAGGATTGTTTATGTCGTTAGAAAACCAGTCGTGGAAAAGGTTGATAGTTTATCAGCACCAATTGCTGAGCCGGTTGTAAAAGAAAAACCGCTGGAAGTTAAACCCGAGGTTGTTGTTTCAGCAATACCAGTTCCCGCTTCAAATAAACAATTTTACCTGATTGCTGGTACTTTCAAAGGAAACAGACAAGCGAATGTTCTTTTAGAAGAAATGAAGAAAAAGGGTTACACGGATGCAATTGTCATTGAAGCCGATCAATATAGCAAAAAAGTGAAAGTTGCTGTTGAAGGTTTTGAGCGTGAAGGTGATGCCTACCGTGCTTCTGCGAAACTTAAAATGATTATAGGAGAAGAAGGCTGGGTTTATAAGAAAAGATAGGCCTAATTTTTAAGATAAAAAGTACCGGGAAGGAGCCAATAAGGCTCCTTCTTTTGTATTTATACGAAAATGACATATTTTTACGTTCAACACGAAATCACAAAAAATTAGCCAATGTTTGAATTACAAGCGGAAGATCGTCAGAGAATAGCGATATCCTGGGCAATGTCTATCGGCATAACGATAGCTATGCTTGGACTTTTCTTCTTCATACGTCTCAACAGTTCAATTCCGAAAGTGGAACCAATGGAGCTGTTTGTAGAGGTCAATTACGGTACCAGCAAAGTTGGAAAGGGAGATATACAGACTTTTAATAAACCAAGTAATTCCAAGGTAAGGGAAAATATGCGTGCAGAAGCGGAAGAGGTTAAGGAGCGTAAATCTGTCTCTCAGCCTAAACCAACGCCTCCGACACCTCCAAAAGTAGAATCAGTGAAGCCTACAAAAACGGTGGTTGAGAAAGTTATCACTTCAAAAGCAGAAAGTCCCGTTGAAGCACCGGAAAAAACGGAAACAAAAAAATCAACAGGAACTGCCACTTCTTCGGCTCCTGTAAGCAAGCCTGCTCCTGAAAAAGCGGTCAATAAAGACGCTCTTTTCACGAAATCTTCCGGAAGTAAATCAGGAAGTAATGGTACCAATGGAACAAAAAGCGGAGTTGGCGGAAACAATAATGGTGACGATGCAGAAGGTTTAGGCGATAAAGGCTCCAAAACAGGGAGTTTATTTGCAAAAACATACAAAGGTGAAGGAGGTGGTGGCGGAACGGCCGTAGGGCTTAGTTTGTCCGGTTGGAAATGGTCTCGGAGACCAGTTGTTAATGATAAGTCGGATGCAACGGGTTCAATTACTTTTAAAATCACAGTTGACAAGAATGGCCGTGTTAAAAATATTATCACACAGAGCACTACGGTTACGGATTATGCAGTTGTGAACCAGTATCGGAGTGCGGTGAGAGAACTTACTTTCATTTCTCAATCTTCAAATGTTCCGGAAGAATCTACCGGAACCATTACATTTAAAATCAGTTCGCAGTAAGACCTAATGAATTATCAGGAAACGATCGACTATCTGTACAGTCGCCTACCAGTCTTTCAAAATATCGGGGCCCGTGCTTTTAAGCCGGGCCTTCATACTACCCTCCAATTGTGTAATCACCTGGGGAATCCGCAGGAAAAATTCAAAACAATTCATGTAGGAGGTACTAATGGAAAAGGAAGTACGTCTCACATGCTTGCGTCTGTTTTGCAGGAAGCGGGTTATAAGGTTGGACTCTACACATCTCCTCATTTAAAGTCATTTACAGAGCGTATACGGGTAAACGGCGTCAGTATTGATGAAGATTTTATAGTAGAATTTACCGCTGTTAATAAATCTTACATCGAAAGTTTAAGTCCTTCTTTTTTCGAAGTGACTGTTGCAATGGCATTTTCTTATTTTGAAAGATGCGAGGTTGATGTTGCTATCATTGAGGTTGGTATGGGAGGAAGACTTGATTCGACCAATATCATAACCCCGATACTTTCTGTGATCACCAATGTTAGTTATGACCATGTTCAGTTCCTGGGTGATACGTTAGGGAAAATTTCTTTTGAGAAAGCGGGGATTATTAAGAATGAAGTTCCTGTCGTGATCAGTGAAAAACAGGAAAATGAGATTTCTGAGGTTTTTGATCGTACTGCAACGGAAAGAAATTCTGAAATTGTTTATGGGGCCGATTTATTTGATGTTTCAAATTCGGAGCATAAAGATGGAAAGTTATGCTTAAACATAGTTTCGAAGACTTCTGGCCAATTGATGTATCCTGATCTGAATCTGGATCTGGCTGGTGACTATCAACTTAAAAACATTTTTGGCGTACTGGCGGCTATTGAAAAATTACAAAATACAGAATTCAAAATTGATAAAGAGGCAGTCTATAAGGGTCTGTCCCAGGTTCAAAAGAATACAGGTTTAAAAGGTCGCTGGCAGAAATTGAACGATAAACCATTGGTCTACTGCGACACTGCTCATAATTTTGCAGGTGTTTCGGAAACCATGCGGCAGTTTAACAGCCTTGCTTCGAAGCAAAAAAGATATGTGATCGGCTTTGTATCGGATAAGGATATTTCCTCGATTCTCAATTTATTTCCTCAGGACGGAATATATTATTTTTGTCAACCATCAAATCTAAGAGCATTGGATGTATCAGAATTACAGCAGGACGCATTTAAATCAGGTTTAAAGGGAAATGTTTATCCTGATGTAAATATGGCTCTTAAGGCCGCAATTCTGGAGTCCAGCCAGGAAGATACAATCTATGTCGGCGGAAGCACATTCGTGGTGGCCGATCTGGATCAGTTATAGTTTTTTGAATTATATTTTAAGCATGTCAAGAAGAAAATTATCCCACTATCAGTTTAGCGCAGAAGCCGCAAATGTTATAGAGATCGGGAAACCGCTGTATACAGAGATTAAAGGAAAATGGAATGAGCTTTACTTTAAAAATAATAACCCCGTCGTTTTAGAGCTGGCTTGTGGAAAAGGAGAATACACGATTGGGCTGGGAAAGATATTTCCGGATAAGAATTTTATAGGAATGGATATCAAAGGTGACCGGATTGCAAGGGGAAGTCTGGCTGCAACCGAATCGGGCCTGAGGAATGTTGCTTTTCTTCGTGCGGGAATTCAGTATTCAGATGAATTTTTCCAGGAAAATGAGCTTGATGAGATCTGGCTTATTCATCCGGATCCCCAAGTGAGAGATCGTGATGAGCCAAAACGATTGACGAATCCTGCCTTTCTGAACAATTATGCAAAATACCTGAAGAAGGGTGGTTTGTTTTGTTTAAAAACAGACAGCACTTTCTTGTACGAATACAGTCTCGTTACGTTAGAGAATTCTGAAAATTATAAAATTATTGAGCATACACAGGACCTGTATCATTCTCCATTGTTAGAGGAACATCATGGAGTGAAAACTCATTATGAAAGTATTTTTGTAGCGAAAGGATATACAATCAAATTTATTAAGTCAGTTGTTCAGTAACAAAATAAGCCGTTATGATAAGATTTCATAACGGCTTATTTTTTAGTAATACTAAATACTAATTATTTGCTTATTAAAGTAGCAAAGTAATTTACAGTACGAACTAACTGTGAAACATAAGACATTTCATTGTCATACCAGCTTACAGTTCTTACCAATTGCGTATCTCCGATTTTTTGAACTTTCGTCTGAGTAGCGTCGAAAAGTGAACCATAGTTGATACCGATAATGTCGCTGCTCACGATTTCATCTTCTGTATAGCCATAGCTTTCGTTCGCAGCAGCCTTCATAGCAGCATTGATTTCTTCTACACTTGTTTCTTTACCCAGGATAACAGTCAATTCAGTAAGTGAACCCGTAAGTGTTGGTACACGTTGCGCAGAACCGTCTAGTTTACCTTTCAATGAAGGCAATACCAGTCCGATTGCTTTTGCAGCTCCGGTGCTGTTAGGAACGATGTTCTGAGCAGCAGCACGAGCTCTTCTCAAATCACCTTTTGGATGTGGCGAATCCTGAGTATTCTGGTCGTTGGTATAGGCATGAATTGTAGTCATCAAGCCATTTACAATACCCCATTTTTCTTCCAAAACCTGCGCCATTGGTGCAAGGCAGTTGGTAGTACAAGATGCTGCACTGATAACGGTTTCAGATCCATCAAGGATATCGTGGTTTACGTTAAACACGACAGTTTTAAGATCACCGGTAGCAGGAGCGGAGATAACCACCTTTTTTGCACCAGCTTTAATGTGTGCCTCAGCAGACTCTTTGCTAGTGAAGAAACCAGTACACTCAAGAACTACATCAACATCGTGCGTTCCCCAAGGAATCAAAGAAGGATCTCTTTGAGCATATATAACAACGTTTTCGCCGTTTACAACGATTGAATTTTCAGTTGAAGTTACTTCTGCATTAAATCTGCCTTGTGCAGTATCATATTTAAGTAGGTGAGCAAGCACTTTAGGACTTGTAAGGTCATTGATAGCTACGATATCGATACCCTCCATGTTATAGATTTGACGATAAACTAGACGGCCGATACGTCCAAAACCATTGATTGCAACTTTAACTTTTGACATGTGCTTATAAGGATTATGTTATTACGAAGGCAATATTAAGAAAAATGAATGCCGATTTAAAGTAATTAACAGAATAATTGCGTTCTAAATTCCCTGATGCAAATTTCCTGATAATATTAGTAAACTTGGTTATAGTTACCATTTAAATTAGCAAATCGCTAAACTAATATTTTTAGTAATTTATATATTTTACTAATTAAAATAGTTAGTTTTCTATTTCGTATCATTGTTAATATTTTTGTTTTGCCTGATAATAGAATAGGGGGCCGCTTTCCCTTATTCGAACCTTTCTTGATCATACGTATTCAACAATATAAAACTTCCTCTTATTGTTCTATATTTGTATAGAATGGTCGAAGTTGGTGAGTGATCTTTACTTCATTTAGATATTAATTAAATACATTTTAAGAGCGAATGAAAATTCCGAATTATTCTATAACTCGCTATCATTCATTAAGTTAAATACTTTACATTAATTAATTACTTTAACATGAGCCTTAGTACTCAAATTGAAAACATCTGGTCTGACAGGGATTTACTGAAAGAACCAGAGAACATTGAATTCATCAAAAGCATTATCGAAGAAGTTGATAAAGGGAGGCTTCGTGTCGCAGAACCACAGGAAGACGGTACTTGGTTAGTAAATGAAGCGCTGAAAAAGGCGATCATTCTTTATTTCCCGATTCAAAAAATGGAAGTACTTGAAGCTGGAATTTTCGAGTACCATGATAAAATGAAGTTAAAGACTGGATATGAAGCATTGGGAGTTCGTGTAGTTCCACCAGCTGTTGCTCGTTATGGATCTTATATTTCCAAGGGCGTTATTTTGATGCCGTCCTACGTAAATATAGGTGCCTATATAGATGAGGGAACCATGGTCGATACCTGGGCTACGGTAGGTAGTTGTGCACAGATCGGAAAGAATGTTCACCTTAGTGGTGGCGTTGGAATTGGAGGGGTTTTAGAGCCTGTACAAGCTGCACCAGTAATCATTGAAGACGGTGCTTTTATTGGATCCCGTTGCATCGTTGTTGAAGGTGCACATATTGGCAAAAGAGCTGTTTTAGGAGCAGGTGTTACCATTACCGGAAGCTCTAAAATTATCGATGTTACAGGTACTGAACCAGTGGAATATAAGGGGTTTGTTCCTGCAGATTCCGTAGTAATACCAGGGACCTTACCCAAGGAATTTGCTGCCGGTACATACCATGTTCCTTGTGCGTTGATCATTGGAAAACGTAAACCAAGCACGGATTTAAAGACATCCCTTAATGATGCACTGAGAGAAAACAATGTTACAGTTTAACTTTCGCATCTTTTATAGTTGCATTTATTAACATCCAGTATTTGATAATTTACAATGCGATATTCTTAATTGAGTATCGCATTTATTTTTTAGTTTAGAATTGTAAACTACACTAAAATGTAATTTATTGTTTTTGTGCGAGTTTACATTATTAAACTTTTTAAATAATTTACAATTGTATTTATTTAATAAATTAAATTTTATTGTTTACATTTCTGTTGTTTACATTAATAAACTAGTTTATATTTGTGTGTTGAGTTTTGTAAATATTAAACTGTTTAATAATGTATCCGACGATGGATTTGAACGAAAAGATAAAGCAGATACTTGTTGACAAAAATATCTCTCCATCACATTTTGCGGACGAGATTGGAATACAGCGATCAAGCATTTCGCACATCATTGCAGGCAGAAATAAACCCAGCTTAGATATCGTTCAGAAGATTATCCGGAGATTCCCGGATTTAGGTATAAACTGGATTTTGGAAGACGAAGATTTACCAGAATCTATAAGTGAAATAAAGCCTTTCAAAGCAGATAATTACACACATTTAAATGGTCGGAAAAGTGATATTTCCAGCCTATTAGAATCGCGTAAAAATAATGTACCCCAACAGAATGTCACACAGGAAATTCTGGTGCCTGAGAAATCAGTTGGTTCTGAGAAAAAAGTTGAACGTATCCTGATCTTCTATTCTGATGGTACATTTCAGGAATTCAAGTAAATTCCGACAACCCTAAATTTATTCCAGAAAAAATTTAGGGTTTTTTGTTTGTCCTATATTTATCCTTAAAAACAATTCTGTTAGTAAACCGTATTACTAAAAATTGGTAAATGCCACTATTCTTTTTAGACAACGAGGTTAAATTAAAAGATTTTACATATATGACCGCGAGCCTGCTATGGATAACAAATAGAACTATCCATACAGATGGAATCATATCAATATTCTTCTGATAAACAATTCTTGAGAATGCGTTTTTTAGAAAACGTATATTTCCAAGCCTAAATATTTACACTACTCAAACAATGCAGCTAGATTTGCATGGATCGCATATCTCACTATAAAAAAAGCTTGAATAAACCCGCGGTACTTTTCGTTCAATCTTTTAATTTAACCCCACTGTCTATTATTATGTCGCAAAACAAAAAACATAGCGGCCGTCGCTGCGGTTACTTAACGCCGTTTTTCGCCCATTTGTAAGAAAAACCTCAGTGTGACACATGTTTTGCAGAAGTCCGTTTATCGGACCTTGTATAGATTAATTGTGTGATCGAGTAATTCAATATTTCCATAATGTCCATGGCCGGGAACAACGATTTTTACATCTGGATATCCCTTTTTTACTTTTTCAACCGTAACCGACCAATCTGCAACATTCGCATCGCCAACATAACCTTTACCGGCATCTGATGCTCTAATCAGACAACCTCCGAACAAGACATTTTCAGCCGGAAAATAGCCGACCACATTATCCTTTGTATGTCCTTCTCCAAAAAACTTCGTAATCGTCTGTTGATCACCTACTTTTAAAACAAGTGAGTCAGCAAAACTATTTTTCGGAACAACAAAGTTGTTTTCTTTCGTGAGTTCAATTGTTTTGAAATACGCATAAGATGGAATACCATGATCATCAAATGCTTTTAATCCGCCTGCACTATCGTCATGGAAATGGGTTGGAATGACTGCATTTATTTTACAATGCAGCGTTTCCTTGATCCATTTGATCAATTCTTCTGAAATTTTGTCATTAATTGGCGTGTCGAAGATAATCGACTCATTGTTATTCCTCACGATCAAGCCATTACACCCGACATTTCCAAAATCATTGGTTTGTTTAAATGAGGTATGTTCAAATGCATTTTTAGTAATTTGAGTTACAATTAGCCCCTTGGACCGATACACTTCCTTGCGTTTGAAAGCGTCCCCTTTTTGAGATATGGCAGGAAACCTTGTTAAGAATAGTACAATTATAAAGGCAGTCTTTATCGTAAATTTCATTTGTTTGGTTTTATGGGAAACGGTTTCTTTACGTATATAGCTAATCAGCATGCTAATTTAGTATTTGTTTCGGAGTTTGACACCTGTTTCGGCGTATCGAAAAGAAAAATCACAACTATTTTTAATCAGGATAATACAACGTTTTGTTTTCAAAATCAGAAATTTATCGGGCATTTCCACCATAGGCAAGAATTTTCTAGTTGCTCTTTTTGTTTACCTTTCCCTATCAATAATTACTTATATTATGCTTTCTTGACTGGTCGTTTTTAGCTTTCTGCCTCTGGGTTTACCGGTGTATAGCCCTTTGAGCGCTTCCGTCTCAATCGCCACTCGAAACCAACTACCTCTTCGGTATAGTTGAATATTATGACTGTAAAAACCGGGAAGCATTTTTAAAAAACATATTGGCTACACCTACCCACAGGTGGGAACTTATCGATAAGCTTGGAGTATATAACTTTTCAGAAAAAGTAGATTTTCAAACCTTCAATCTTGATGAAATCTTTAAAGAGGCGCTGAGATTTGAACAGAGCTGATCTACTCCCCGCCAAATTTGCTAAACGAAACCCGTGGCGCTTTTTGTACTAACTTTTTAATTTAACCCATAAACATTCTATATCTTAAAATTTCAATAAAAGTTATGTTTGCATTCCTCTACACAAACATACCAAAGCTTCTTTCTTTTAAACCCACAAAAATTTCCTCAATGTATCAGCATTGGCTGTAAAATTCTCAATCGTTAATTACAACTCGTAATTAAGATAATATATCTCAAAAAGAATATCATCACAACAGCTTCTCAAACAGATATTTTGGCTTTATACATTCCGGACCCTAATCCTGTGCATAAGTTCTATCGAAATATTGAATTATAAATACTTATAGAATAAACTTCATTATTACCAGACACAGCAGGACAGTTGGTCACCTCACTAATATTACTATTGTATAATTGTGATATTTAATATAAGTATTGCACCTTAAAAGACTAACCACATACATAACAGCTTGCTGGTATCGTCTTTCTTGCAAAAAGTCAACTAAAAACCATTATTCACCTCCATGGTTTGGAAGGTGACCAGCATAGTACCATTGGAATATAAACGTAATCAACGCTATTACTTCTTCAATCCCAATTCAGTGAGTTTAAAATAAATTTTAAAACTAAAACTAATTGATCCCTGTCAGTTTTGCCATACTGATCATTCGCTGATCATGTGAAGCAAATGAATATAAAATTAAAACTAATCATCACAATCACAGAACATATATAGCTCCGAATCAAAAAAGCTATAAGCCACAGATTAAGAATTTATTACAGTGCTAGTTCATAAATAATTAACATCCTAAACGGACACAATATGGTATAAAGGCAAACCAATTAAGCAATACTCAAGATTACTATCTCACTTTTAAACCTCTCAATTTATGCATCTAATTCGACTACAAATCGATAATGTCCGTTTGTGCAGTTCACTAAAACCAGCCTTCAGACTTTTATCACTTATCGCCATTATTTCCATAGGTGCCATGGCCAGCAGCTATGGCGCAGCTAGCACTAATTACCTGACCAGTTCACCTATTGACCGAAATATCAAAGGAAAAGTCACAGACGACGGCGGTCAGGTTCTTCCAGGAGTGAGTATTATCTTAAAAGGAACCAGCACCGGAACTGTTTCCGATGGTGAAGGTTCTTTTTCGCTAAGTATTCCGGAAGCTGCAAATCAAATTCTGGTATTTTCTTTTGTTGGTTACCTTTCAAAAGAAATTCCGGTTGGCAATCAATCCACTTTCGATATAAAGTTAACTATAGACTCCAAAGCACTGGAAGAAGTTGTTGTTGTTGGTTATGGTACGCAACGCAAACGCGATATCACCTCGGCTGTGTCCGTTATTAATATGGATGATATTGGTGAAGTACCTAAATCTAACATAACCAGAATGTTACAAGGCCAGGCACCTGGCGTTATCATCAAGCAAAAGAGTGGTACACCTGGTCAGCAATTTGAAGTTAAAGTCCGCGGTATCAGTTCTTTGGGTGCGGGCAGCGACCCACTTTATGTAATTGATGGTTTTCCTGTAGGAACCTCTGTTGGACAAAACTTAAACCCGAATGATATTGAGACTATATCAATTTTAAAGGATGCGGCATCAACTGCTATTTACGGTGCAAGAGGATCAAATGGTGTTGTTTTGATTACCACAAAAGCTGCGAAAGATGGGAAAACAAGTCTTAATGTTTCGATTGATTACGGGGTTCAAAATATTCCAGACTCAAGAAAAACACATGTATTGAATGGTACAGATTTTGCTCAATTTAAAAAAGAAGTTTTTATTGGAAGATATGTATTAGCCAATGGAAAACAGCCTGGTAATGAAGATATTCCAATAGACTTTCGCAATCCTGAAAACACAAAATATTCTACCAACTGGTTTGATCTGATACTCCATAACAACGCTCCCTATAAAGATATCAACGTCACTTTGTCATCAGGAAAAGGACCCATCAAATCAGTGGTTTCAGTAGGCTATTACAAAGAAGATGGTACACTACAGTATACTGGTTATGACAGGGCATCGGTTCGTACCAACCTGGCGGGTGAAGTGAATAAATTTATCAGTATGGGTTTCAATGTTGCTGGTAGTTATTCAAGATCAAACCTGGCCAATACGGATGGAAGAAGTAATCTGGTTGGTTTAACATTGATCAGTGATCCACGATATCCTGCTTACGATGAAAAAGGTGAGCTGATACCTTACTACAATGGAGTGGGTGATATTTTTGGTTTCCCAAACCCCTTATACATGTTAAAAAACATAAAGCGTAACCGTAATATTGCTGATATAACATCCAACGCCCATATTGAAATAAACATTGCAAAAGGTCTAAAATTCAGATCATCCCTAAATGCAAAAATCAATTACAATACGTATAAGGAGTATGTTCCTTCCACAATAGGACTTGCGATTGCCACTGGAAGCGCTGGTGCCCCTCCACGCATTGCAACGGAACGCGATGATTCAGAAGAATTAAGAAATTATTCAGCCGATCAGCTTCTGACATACAATAAAAACTTCGGGGAAAACCACCACTTTGATGCCTTGCTTGGCTACAGCGCACAACAGGAAACCACGAAAGGATTGTATGGCTCAGGAAACACATTTCCTGATGATTTGTCGCCATATCTCGGAAATGCTACAATCCGCTCATCTAATTCCATTGAAAGAAAATGGACCATGATTGCTTACATGGCAAGATTAAACTATTCTTTCAAAGATCGGTATTTGCTTTCTGCAACGATGCGCCGTGAAGGAAGTTCAAGATTTAGTCAGGGACATCAGTATGGCAATTTCCCGGCCGCTTCTGTCGGATGGAGGATTTCAGAAGAATCATTCATTCCAAAAACACCATGGCTCACAGACCTTAAATTGCGGGCAAGCTGGGGCAAAACGGGCAATAATAGTTATAGTGTAAGTGCATTGAACAACTTCGGCGTAGGCCAAAATGTGGGAGATGATGGCAACTATGCAAGTTTGGCTTTTCTTGGTTTGAATAACTATGTTTTTAACAATACCCTGGCATCAGGAAAAACAGTAACGCGGTTTGCAAACTCAGAATTGACCTGGGAAAAATCTGACCAGCTTGACATCGGTTTTGATCTTGCAACTTTTAACAACAAACTGATTTTTACCGTAGAATATTATAAAAAAATTACCAATGATATGTTACTGGGTTACAATATCCCGGCAGTTTCAGGATTTACGTCTACTTTAAAAAACCTTGGAAAAGTGCAGAACAGAGGCGTTGAAGTAGCTGTGAGCTATCGTATCAAAATAGGCCAGGTCAATTTAAGAACCAACGGAAATATTACTTTCAATAGAAACAAAGTACTGGCGATACGTGGACAAAACGATTTCATATTACAGGGAAGCCAGTATGGCGGGTATAATATCCAACAGGTTGGAAGGCCAATCGGGATGATTTTCGGGTATAAAAAACTGGGAATTTTTAATACCAAAGAAGAGATCGCAGCTGCACCCAAACAGGATGGAGCAGTTCCAGGGGCCATGAAGTTCGCTGATTTACACGGAGCAGCTGACGGCGGCCCGGACGGAATTGTTTCTTACGATACCAAAGACATGACAGAAATTGGTAATCCTAATCCAAAATTCAACTGGGCATGGAATGTTGGTGCAGACTACAAAAGATTCGATATCAGCGTTTTGCTGATGGGTGCTTACAAATTCGATGTGTATCGTAACATAGAAGCTTCTACCATGAATATGGATGGTGTTTTTAACGTACTCGAAAAAGCCAAAGACAGATGGAGATCGCCTGAAAACCCTGGACCTGATCCGGGAAACAAAAATTCGCAGGGTGGAACTGACTATTTCAAATGGTCACGCGAGAGCAGTGAACGTTATGTATACGATGGGACTCATATGTGGATAAAAAACGTAACGATCGGTTATACATTGCCTAAGATTAAAGGCATATTGTCCGACGCCCGCATTTTTGTCAATGCTGCAAACCTTTTGATTGTAACGAAATATCCTGGAAATAATCCCGATGCAGGTGTTCGTGGCGGTACGGAACTTAATAATGACGATGAGTCATATCCTGTTCCAAGAACGTTTTCAGCTGGACTAAAAGTTAACTTCTAAAATCGATAAAAATGAAATATTCTGCCATTTTAGCTATACTGTTTATCGGTCTTCTACATTCTTCGTGCAGTGACGATTTCCTTAATCAAACGGATCCTACAAAAGTGGGTGTTGACGTGTTTTATAAAGACGAAGCGCAGGTAAAGCAGGCGCTGAACGGTGTATATAGTCAGGTTCAGGCTTTGACAAATTCGGGCTATCTCTTTGGAGAATTCCAGTCCGACAATACAACCGTAGATTTAAATCCGTCCGATAGAGGGGGAGCCGGCGGTTGGGAAGCTTTCGAATTTTCTACTGTTAATTCCGGTAACGGTGAAATTGCAACTGTTTGGAATAATTATTATGCGGCGCTTTATAATAACAATCTCACGCTTGAAAAACTGGCTACTGCTACAATTGCAGACGCATCGAAAGGTGAAATTGAAGGTCAGCTAAAATTTCTCCGGGCTTATATGTATTTCAATCTGGTCCAGTACTTTGGTGATGTAATTATCGTAACTAATACGTTATCCACACCTGACCCGGCCTTTGATCTCATAAGATCACCCCAAACAGAAGTATGGGCACAGATTGAAAAAGACCTTAAAGAAGCCGTAACACTTCTTCCTGCTACTTATGCAACCGTTGGCGACAAAGGCAGAGCAACAAAAGGGGCTGCCCTGAGTTTACTCGGTAAAACATATCTTACAACCAAGAAATATACCGAAGCAATAACAGTGCTAAAACAAGTAACAGTGTTAGGTTATGCCTTAAACGCCAATTATTCAGATAATTTCGATCCATCTCCTGCAAAAAAGAATGGTGTAGAATCCATTTTCGAAATTCAATATCAGGGCGACAATGACCTGGGAGAATGGAGCAATTTTGAATATGTATTTGCGCCCCGGGTTTCCAAAGGTGCGGTTACCGGTTATGCATCAGGTTCTAATGGCGGTAGAAATATCCCGACCAATGATATTATGGCCGCCTACGAAACCGGTGATTTGAGAAAAGATATTTCTCTGAAACCAAGTTTTACTTTGGACGGCAAAGTTTATCCGGTGCCATATGTTAGCAAATACAACTACCCTCATACAATCGTCGGCCGGACTAATACCAATTGGCCAATTTTACGTTACGCTGATGTTCTGTTAATGCTTGCGGAATCAATAAATGAACAATCCGGGCCTACTGGTGAAGCTTTAGGGTATCTTAACCAGATCAGAAAACGTGCAGGACTTGCTGATTTGAACGGATTGGATAAAACTACTTTTAAAACAGCCGTTCTTAAAGAAAGGCGTCTGGAACTAGCCTTTGAAAATCACCGCTGGTTTGATCTTAAAAGAACAAAAACACCGGCCGAATGGGCTGCATTTATGAATGCACATGGAGCGATGGAAAAAGTAAAACCAACTGTTGACAGAGGCAATGTTCCTTTTAACTCCACAGATTACATTTATACTGAAAACGAATATGTTTTGCCAATTCCTGCACCACAAATTTTGATCAATGCCAAACTGACTCAAAATCCAGGATATTAATTTTGGCGAAAAACAATGAAATGTGCATCGGGTTATTAAACTGATAATTCGATGCACAAATTTTAAAAAAATAGGGATGCACTAAAAAATCAAACAGGGCATTATTCATAAACCTAAATAAACCGGTCCACCAGTCCTTGTTATGTAGAAGACAATGTTTGACGAAGTCTGCATCAAAAAATAATTCCCAACTCCCAAATATTTTTCAACTGTGTTATTACAAACATTAGAAACCTTCTGGCTTTGGCAATTCCTTGCAAGGCTTCATCCTTTAATGGTACATTTTCCAATAAGTCTCCTTTGTGTTGCACTCGTCCTGGAACTTGTCGACTGGAATAGAAAGTCCGATAAACTCCGTTCCGGTATCACCATCATTATTTGGATTGGTACATTGAGTGCTTTAATGGCGGTGATGTTTGGGTGGATGTTAGCAGGGCAGGGAGATTACGGCGGCGACAGTCTTGAAATTCACCGTTGGTCAGGAATTAGCACAATGGTCCTGGCAACATTGGCACTTTTATCACTTAAATACAAACGGCTTCCGCTATACAGGGCTTTTCTTATTGTATCCGTTTTGGGCGTTTCGTTCGCCGGACATTACGGAGCTATGTTAACGCATGGTGATGATTACCTTTCCAGCGTTTTGCCATTCCATAAGAATCAGTCAACACCAGCTTCTGCAACACCAGATTTTTTATTGGCAAATAATGGAGAAACACTTACGCCCAAACAAGTTGAAGACTTAAATATAGAAGTTAGGACAATCCTTGCCCACAACTGTTACAGCTGCCATGGGGAAGCAAAAACCAAAGGTGACCTGCGCCTGGACAGTAAAGATGCAATGATGAAAGGCGGTGAAAATGGTGTGGTTATTATTCCAAATCACGCCGATAAAAGCGAGCTGATCAGACGGGTTTCTTTGCCGTCGGGACATAAGGACGCCATGCCAACCAAAGGAAAGAGACTGACTGAAAAAGAAATAACCCTACTAAGATTCTGGATAGAAAAAGGAGCGCAGTGGCCAGAAGGGAAAATGAAAAGTATTTATAGGGTAGCTGCCCTGGAACCGAGGACACCTGTCGTTCCGGCACCAACAGCAAATCTTTCCAAACCTGTTGATTTGTTCATCAATAATTATTTTCAAAAAAATAAAATATCCTGGACTAATGTAGTCGATGACCGCACTTATATCCGCAGGATTTACCTGGATATTATAGGTCTGCTGCCACCACCTGAAAAGGTGGATACTTTTGTTAAAGATCCAAGTACTGATAAAAGAGAGACGCTCGCCAAAGAACTTCTTAACAGAAACGACGACTACGCGCAGCATTGGATGTCATTTTGGAATGACGTGCTAAGAAATGATTATTCCGGAACGGGATATATAACCGGGGGTCGTTTTGACATCACAAAATGGCTTTATACTTCACTTCAGGTCAACAAACCATACAACTGGTTCGTCAAGGAATTAATCAGTCCCGGCAAACAATCTGAGGGCTTTATCAAAGGGATTAAATGGCGTGGTACGATCAATTCCAGCCAGCGTACAGAAATGCAGGCTGCACAGAATGTTTCGCAGGTTTTTCTTGGGTTAAACCTGAAATGTGCTTCCTGCCACGACAGTTTTATCAGCGATTGGAAGCTTGAACAGTCTTATGCTTTTGCAAATATTTTTGCTGACACTTTACTTGAAATTAACCGATGCGACAAGCCGACCGGTAAAATGGCAGGAAGAAAAATACTATTTCCCGAACTTGGTGAAATCAGCGTTGATGCCAATACAGAAAAAAGACTTCGGCAGTTAGCCGACTATTTGGTGCAGCCAAAAGATGGGCGTTTGTACCGGACTTTGGTCAACCGCATCTGGGCGCAACTTTTAGGACGGGGAATTGTGGAGCCTGTTGACATGATGGACAACGAGCCGTGGAGTACAGACTTACTAGATTGGCTGGCATCTGATTTTGCTGCGAATGGTTATGATATGAAGAAATTAATTTTCACCATCGTGACTTCAAAAACTTACCAGTTGCCATCTGCTTCTGTCAAGGAAGCGAATGATATTATGGCAAATAATTTTAAGTTCACAGGTATGGTAAGACGGCGACTTACTGCTGAACAATTCTCGGACGCCATCAGTACCGCCTTCAATCCAATGTATGCTGATTCAGCAATTGTAGTAAAATTACTCCCTGATAATACCAGACAAAAGCTTCCTTTTCCACGTGCAGGTTTTGTTAAAAATGATGCCTTTCTGACCTCTCTCGGAAGGCCAAACCGTGAAACTGTAAGCACAAGCCGAACTTCACAAGCCAATCTTTTACAGGCTTTGGAACTGACAAATGGTACAAAATTTACCGAAACATTGAAAAGAGGAGCAAAAGAATGGCTTCAAAAATATCCAACTTCCGATTTACTGGTAACCGTATTATACAGAAAAGCACTCGGAAGAAATCCGGTCACCAAGGAATTGGTAGTGGCAAAAAAGATTCTTGGCCCAAACCCAAGTGAAGAAAGCATACAAGATCTGGTATGGGCACTGACACTGGCTCCTGATTTTCAACTGATTTACTGATTGTTATAATTTAAAAGTATAATACATATAATACATTTTATACTTTTAAATTATTTATTAAATATAAAAAGTTTAATAAATAATTTAAAATTGTACTTATTATACATCTTATATTATTTGTACTTATACTTTTTATTAAAATAAACAGTTAAATAAAAAGTAAAATTAATATAAATAGTATAGATCTATTCATACATATAATACTTATAAAAATATCGACACTAATTATACTTTTAATATTGGCATTCATGAACAAAAATTGGAGCAGAAGAGAATTTTTACAACGCGCCAGCGCAGCAACATTGGCTGCACTGGCGGCAGGGGCACCTGTATCAAATATACTTTCAAGCTGCAAGGGGATAGGGAGAATGGAGTCCAGCTCAGACACTGTCATATTGCTTTGGATGGCAGGCGGCATGGCGCATACTGAAACTTTTGATCCCAAACTCTATACACCCTTTGAAAAAGGCATGGAAGGTAACCGCGTGCTCAGTACTTTCAAATCCATGCCAACTATTCTGGATGGAATTCAGTTTTCAGAAGGCTTACAATCCATTGGAAATGTCATGGATAAAGGCACACTGATCCGTTCATATGTTGCTGCTGACATGGGCCACATTTTACATTCACGCCATCAGTATCACTGGCACACTTGTTACGAACCGCCGCAAACTGTGGCTGCTCCTCATTTCGGATCGTGGATCGCAAAAGAGCTCGGGCCGAAAAACCCGGTCATTCCAGCCTTTATTGATATTGGACAAAGATTTACGGTTGGCGAAGCCGAAGAGTTAAAAGCTTTTCATACAGCTGGCTTTCTGGGTAATGAATTCGGGCCTTTTTTCATTCCGGATCCGAGCCAGGGGCTGGAAAGTGTTCGGCCGCCGGTGGGAATGGATGCAAAAAGGTTTGAAAAGAGAAATCAGCTTTACAATGAATTAATCAATAATAGTCCTGTTGGCGAATTTGGCAGCGATTATCAGCGGGAGTCTTTAAAGCGTTCTATGGAACAGGCCTACACTTTGTTAAATTCCCCTGAATCAAAGGCTTTTGATCTGAGCACCGAACCCAAAGAAAGTTACAATATATATAACACAGGCAAATTCGGGTTAGGCTGTTTACTGGCACGCCGACTGACTGAGCAAGGTGCCAGGTTTATCAGCGTGACTACGGAATACGAGCCTTTTAAAGGTTGGGATACCCATGAAAATGGTCATACACGTTTGGAGGCAATGAAAAAACAGATCGACGGTCCGATTGCCCAGCTTATAAAAGATCTGGATAAAACCGGACACCTGGATCGCACGATCGTTGTATTGGCCAGCGAATTTAGCAGGGATATGATGGTAGAAGGTAAGCCGGATGCCAAAGTTCTTGAACAGGTAGCGCAGCCTGATGTGCTTTCCGATCCAAAATTTTATGGTATGCACCGTCATTTCACAGACGGCGGTTCCATGCTTATGTTTGGAGGCGGGATTAAAAAAGGATTCGTTTATGGAAAAACCGCTGATGAACGTCCTTGTAAAACCATTGAAAATCCAATAAAGATAGAACAGGTACATCAGACAATTTATCAAGCCCTGGGTATACCGCCGGAAACGCAGTATGAAGTAGAAAAACGTCCATTCTATACGACCCCGGATGGAAAAGGAAAAGCAGTTGCCGAATTGCTTTCCTGATATTTATTCCTTTTTTTATCTTAACCAGACACAGCAGGACAGTTATAGGGTCATCAAATCGTAGTCTTGTATAATTATTTTAATTAGTATGAATCTTTGCTAATAATAATAATTACAAAATCTAATAATACAAATGTTTATCATTTGTGTGCACGAATAGAGAAACCTAATTTCCCATGAGCCCAACTGTACATGCTGTGTCCGAAGGACAACTCATTGAAAATCTTATTCACGGGGAAAGGCAATCTTTTACGATTATCTACCAAAAATATTGGTATAAATTGTATTTGATAGCGCAGCGAAGGCTTAATGACAAAGCAGTTTCAGAAGAGTTGGTACAAGAAATTTTTGTTCAGCTTTGGGAAAAACGGGCAACGTTAAAAATTCAAAGCCTGGACAATTATCTTGTTCGCGCGGTTAAATATGCAGTAATCGACCATGTTCGCTCTCAAATAATAAAAGATAATTATATCATTTATTATAAAACCTTCCTGGACCAGGAAGAATCACAAACAGAAAATCTGGTCGCGCTGAATGACATGACGTTTTTTATGGAGAAAGGTCTGAAAAGTCTTCCTGAGAAATCTCAGGAAGTTTTCAGACTTAGCCGAATGGAAAACTGGCCTGTTAACAAAATTGCTACTCACCTTCAATTGTCTGAAAAGGGCGTTGAATATCATATCACAAAGTCTCTCAAAACCCTGCGGATCTATTTGAAGGATTTCGTTGCCATTCTATTTATATATTTTATTATATAACTATTCAATGAATGTTTATACATAGTATGGTTAAAAATATGAATTTTATGAGATATAATATAATGTGTCTAGGGGACGTGATTAGTTAAACGACTTAGTTATATAATTCATAAAAACGCTCCCATGACAAAGTCCGGATTTGAAGATTTGCTTTTACGATTTTCCAGAGGTGAATGTACAAAAGAAGAGAATTTGAAAATTTGCGCGTGGTTTGAGAGAATTAAATTGAAACCCCATTTCGCATTAACGGCAAAAGAAAAGTCTTTGCTAGAGGTAAAAATGTTATTGAAAATTGATGATAAAATAGATACCATCCAACAACCGGAAAATAAGACAGTTTTTTTTACTGGTTTGTTAAGTACATATATGATATACGGAAGTATTGCGGCATCACTTAGTATAGCAACTTTCTTAACGAAGAATCACAAAACAATGGGGAGCAATATTCAAAACGAAAGACCTTTGGTATCAGGCCAATCTCCAAAAAAGACCTTTGTTTATAATGAGACACCTTTGTCTACGATCGTTTATGAACTCGGCCATAGCCATGGAATGCAAATCATTATGTTAAGTGAGAAAATCAAATCTTGTTCTTTTACCGGCGATTTATCAAACATGACCTTACTGCAAAAATTTGATACTATTTGTGAGTCTGTTGGAGCAAATTATCAAGTGAACGGCAGCAACATTATATTATCAGGACAAGGATGCAGATAACCTAAAATTAACCCTTAACCATTTTTCCATTTAAACACAGTTTTATGATTCCAAAATAACCTGACCTGTTAAAATAACAGCCGAAAGTGAGCCACCACTTCCGGCTGAGAGTAAGGCTTAATCCATCGTATAGTACATCCGTTACCGGGTGTGGGAGGAAGCGCTATGTTTTATTTTTTACATCCAATAAAACCATCAAATTTATGAACCAACCGCGACAATTACAATTGTACGCTTTATTGTACAAGATTACCAGGATATCCCTGTTTCAGCTTTTTATCGGACTTTTACTTTGTACAGCCGCTTTTGCTTACAATCCATCATCGCGAGCTATCGTAGACCATCCTGTTAAAGGAAAAATTACAGACGAAACAGGTCAGGGGCTTCCTGGCGTAAGTGTAGTTTTGAAAGGAACAACAACGGGTACCGTTTCAAATGAAACCGGAGAATACACAATTAGTACACCGGATAAAGGAGGTAAGCTGATTTTTTCATTTATGGGATATTTGTCTCAGGAAATTGAAACGGGTACGCGAACAACTGTTGATATTAAATTAGAAGTTGATTCAAAATCATTGTCAGAAGTCGTCGTTGTGGGTTACGGTAGCCAGTTGAAAAAAGAAATCACAGGCGCAGTCCAAACAATCAAATCGGACGAGATTAAAGATATACCGGTTTCACAGATTACTCAGAAATTACAGGGAAAACTGGCCGGTGTTCAGATCAACCAGACAACAGGTAAGCCAGGTCAGGGGATGCAGATTCGTATTCGTGGCCAACTATCCGTTTCTGCTGGTAGCGATCCTCTTTACGTAATTGACGGTTTCCCGATTACTGGAAATATTGGGAACATGAACCCGGACGAAATTGAGGACATAACTATTCTTAAAGATGCTGCCTCAACTTCTCTTTATGGTTCACGTGCTGCGAATGGCGTTGTGTTGATTACTACCAAAAAATCAACTAACGGAAAAACAAATATCGGCCTTAATGTATACGCAGGCACTCAGAATGTACCGGATAGAGGATTAGTAAAAATGTTGAATGCCGAAGAATTCGCTCAGTTCAAAAAAGAATATTACGAAGACCAGAACCAGCCAGTACCTGACGTATTTAAGGATCCTTCGCAATATCGGGGTAAAAACAATGATTGGTATCGTGCACTACTTCGCCGCGCTCCGCTTCAAAGCTATAACCTGACCATAAGCACCAACACTGACAAATCCAGTACTTCTGTGGTTGCTGGGGTTTTCAATCAACAAGGTGTTGTTTTGAACAACTCTTACAAAAGATATACGCTACGTATCAACCAGGAGTACCGTGTCAGCAACAAAGTAAAACTTGGCTTTAACATTGCTCCGTCTTACATTTATGACAACACCCCAAAATCGGATGGTGACCGTGGTACAGGTATTCTTTTCAATGCATTGCATACCTGGCCGGTTATGCCAATCTACGATGCAAACGGGAACCTGACAACCTATAATAATTTCCCAGGAAATACAGGTAACATCTTCAATTATCCAAACTGGGTACGTGCTGCCAACCAATTGACTAATGAAACCAAGAAAACCGGTTTCCTTGGCAATGCTTATGCGGCTTATTCACCGATTAAAGGGCTTACTTTTAAAACGTCCTTCAACACGGAATTTTTGGCAACGAAGTTCTTTTATTTTAACCCTTCCACGGCGACTTACCAGATCAACGTACCAATTCCTACAACAGCAGCATCGATCCGGTCGAATACACAAAATTTCAGCTGGCTGAACGAAAACACGGTTACTTATAATAAAACGTTAGGTGATCATAATTTTGAATTGCTTGCAGGTTTCACGAAACAAAAAGTTCGCGAGGAAGTATTACAGGTTGCTGCGAATGTATACCCGGATGACCGTATTTCAACTCCCCAAAGTGCAATAAACATTGTACGCGGCAGTAATCCGCTAACATCGACTTACAGTGGAGTAAACCAATATACACTGTCTTCTTATCTTTCACGTTTGACATACAACTTCAAAGGTAAATATCTTTTCACGGCATCCGTACGTGCGGATGGTTCTTCACGTTTTGGCGCTGACAACCGTTGGGGGGTTTTCCCTTCCGCTTCCGTGGGTTGGGTCTTGTCCGATGAAGCTTTCGTGAAAAATATAAAACAAGTTTCTTTCGCAAAACTTCGGTCCAGTTATGGTGTAATTGGTAACAACAATATCGGTAACTATACCCAATACGCTACGGTTGATAACACGATTAACTCAGTATTTGGAAGTACAGTAGCCCCGGGTGCGGCAGTAACTTCTCTGCAAAACCGTAATCTTGGATGGGAAAAAACAAAACAGTTTGACCTTGGTCTTGATCTTGGTTTGTTTAATGACCGCGTCACTTTTGTATATGACTTCTATACAAAGAGAACTACCAACCTTCTTTACAGTGTACAAATTGCGCAGGAAGCAGGTTTCAGTAACTACAATGACAACATTGGTGAAATTAAATTCTGGGGACATGAATTCTCATTGACAACACGTAACACAGTAGGTCAGGTTAAATGGACGACCAACGCCAACATTTCATTCAATAGAAATAAGGTACTCGCGCTTTCAGATGGGATTGATCGTGTATATGGTGCTGTTAACATTACGCAGGTGGGTAAGCCTTTTGGTCAGTTCTACGGTTTGGTTAAAGACGGATATTACAGCAGTGCCGAAGAACTTAAGAATCAACCTGTCGTACCAGGTCGCTCTGCTATTGGGGTAATCAGATACAAAGACTTAAATGGTGATGGCGTAATTACCAACGGTGGTGACAAGGATGACCGAACTGTTATTGGTAATCCATTCCCGAAATTCACATACGGTATCACAAACAGCGTATCCTATAAAAACTTCGACTTCTCCATCACAGGATCAGGGTCACAAGGCAATCAGCTTTATGTAACCCATTTGTACAGTACAGCCAACCTTGATGGGGTGTTCAACATGGTGGCTGGTGTGAAAGATCGCTTCCGGGTTCAAAACAATACTGCCGGTGTTGCTACAACCGTAATTACACCTGGAAAAGGCATGTTTGGTGCAACAAACAACGGGGGAAACTACACAGGGCTTGAAAGAGACTGGGCTAGTACCCAATTCCTTGCCAATGCATCTTACTTTACGATTAAGAACGTGACGTTGGGCTATAATATCGGTATTAAAAATAAAATATTTAAGTCAGCACGCCTTTATGCTTCTGTACAACAATTGTACGTGTTCACAAAATATTGGGGCGGCCCGAATCCTGAAACAAGTGGACAACCTGATGGTAATGGCCCTGGCGACAACCTAAGCCTTGGACGTGATTTTTCTAACTATCCTGTGCCACGTACCTGGACAGTAGGTATCAACCTGAACTTCTAAAATACCTTAGCCAGCTATTAACAATTCATCGATATTGATAATGAGAAAAAAACTAATAATCGCTTGTCTGGCCACATTGGCATTTACAAGCTGCCAGGATAAATTCCTGACCGTTTTACCTGAGACAAATTTAAGTTATGATGTCTACTACAAAACCCAGGCTGATTTTGAATTCGCTATAAACGCAACTTATGCGCCATTGAGAACCATTTTCAATGACCGCGCATGGAAATTGGGCGAGTTGCATTCAGACAATGCTTATTATGCTCGTAACCCGCTTTACGGTGCAGTTGATGCGACAGAAAACATTGCAGATTTCGCCATCCCTACGGCCAATGGCGTTACCGCTAATGACAATGTTTTGCAGCAATGGCGTCAGGATTACCTGATCATTGCCAGAGCAAATCAGATACTCGTACTAATAGACGGAGTAGATTTCGATGCTGCTGTGAAGGCTAATCTTAAAGGGCAAGCCTTGTTTTTGAGAGCCTTTGCTTATTTTGAACTGGCCAGATATTTCGGCTCTGTCCCTCTTCATCTTATTCCGGTAACAACACGTCAGGAAGCTGCGTTACCGTTATCGAAGGTTGAAGACATTTATGCGCAAATCGAAAAAGATGCTAAGGAAGCTTCAACTTCTTTGTTGTCAAAATCGAAACAAGAAGCTGGAAGAGTAACCTCGGGAACCGCTAAAATGTTGCTTGCAAATCTTTACGTTGTACAAAAGAAATGGGCCGACGCGGGAACTTTACTGGCTGATATCGTAAAAAGCGGAGAATATTCTTTAATGCCGAATTATGACAACGCTTTTTCCGGAACAGCTGATAATAAAAACAACGCTGAATCTGTTTTTGAAGTACAATACATGGAAGGTGCGGCGGGATATAATGGCAATTTACTTTATCAGATCATGCCTTCGCCAATCACTGCGGAAGAATTGTTCCCAATCACAGGAACAAATAATACACAGCCTACTTCGCAGGAAAGTAACGACATTCCTACTCCGGATATCATTGCTGCTTTTGAAACAGGTGACAAAAGAAAGGATGTCAACATTGGATACGTAACCTTAAGTCAAAGCGCGAGAGTTGATAAAAAATATCCATACATTAAAAAGTTTGCCCGCAAGCATACGCAGCAAGGTAATACAGGTCAGAATTTCCCTGTATACCGTTATGCAGAAGTACTTCTTTTCCTTGCTGAAAGCTTAAATGAATCTGGCAAATCCTCTGATGCAATTCCTTACCTGAATCAGGTACGAGCGAGGGCAGGACTAGCGGCAACAACAGCTTCTTCCCAGGCGGATCTTCGGGAAGCAATCTTCAAAGAAAGAAGAGTCGAGCTTGCTTTTGAAAACAAGAGATGGTTTGATATCGTGAGAACCGGGAGAATCCAGGAAATCATTGTCCCTTATGGTGCAAGGGTAAAAGCGAATCCTGCGGCATATTACTTCCCGGCAGGATCATTTCCTCCGGGAAATGCATTCACGGTTCTTGACCAGTACTATGGATTACCGGCAGTTGAATCTGCTTTGACGCCTAATTTTTAATATTGATCTTAAGAAACTCAATAGTCTATAATAAGGTAAAAAGTGCGGTAAGTATGATCTTACTGCACTTTTTATTTTTAAAAGCAGAACAAATTAAAAATGTCTTGTTTAAAATTTATCATACATACAATATAATTAATATGTATTGAACTTTTAATTATATTTATTACAATTAATTATTTTCATAAATATCAATTGTATTATAAAAATTTATATTTATTATACTTAAAATACTTTTAAAAAGTATATAATTTTTACTTTAAATTCGTTAGAATTTGCTTAATTTATATTTATACCCGACAGAACAGGATGGTGGGATCAATCAATCCTTTTATACTTGCAAAATCTGATTTTTTTAAGATTAAGTTAGTTTTATTTAAGTTAATGGAACAGTATAATACGGAATTCATCATACTTTAAAATTTATATTACTTAAACTCTGAGCTGTAAAATGTACACAAAAAAACAATGGTCTAAACTTCCAATGACGCTTGCGGTAATTATGGCCGTCTGCGTTTTTTGCGGAGTGATGTTAAGCAACCGAACCGCTAAACACCGGCCCCCTGGTTCGAAAGTTGATAAACTAAAACTTGCAGAAGGATTCAAGGCAGAACATCTTTTTAGTCCATCGGAAGAGCAAGATGGTTCCTGGGTTTCGATGGCTTTTGATGACAAAGGCCGGTTGATCACTTCTGATCAGTACGGTTCTTTGTACAGAACAATGCTGCCACCAATCGGGTCTACTGAAAAGCCGGTTATCGAAACACTTAAAATTGAAGGTGATACCGCAAAAATAGCTATGGGATTTGCCCATGGTCTATTATACGCTTTCAACAGTTTGTATGTGATGATCAATAACCGTGAAAGCGCAAAGTTCCCGCTGAAAAGCGGTCTTTACCGTTTGCAGGACACGAACAACAATGATCAGTATGATAAAATTACGCTTTTAAAAGCCATGAAAGGCGAAGGAGAGCATGGCCCGCATAGCGTTCAGCTTTCGCCAGACAAAAAATCACTTTTCGTTGTAGCAGGTAATCATACTGACCTTCCGGAAATGGATTCGTATCGCTTACCGAAGAACTGGACAAACGACAACCTTTTCCCATTCATAAAGGATCCAAGAGGACACGCCAACGACAGAATGGCACCGGGTGGCTGGATTGCTCATACGGACCCGGAAGGAAAAACCTGGGAACTTGTCAGTGCAGGATTTAGAAACCCTTTCGACATTGCTTTCAATGAAGCGGGCGATATGTTTACCTATGACTCTGACATGGAATGGGATTTTGGTACGCCTTGGTATCGGCCTACAAGAGTTTGCCACGCAACTAGCGCAAGTGAATTCGGATGGAGAACGGGTGATGCCAAATGGGCACCTTCATTTCCTGATAACGTAGCCCCGGTTATGAACATCGGTCAGGGATCACCAACAAATCTTATTTACCTGAAAGATGCTCTTTTTCCGGAAAAATATAAAAATACACTTCTTGCTTTTGACTGGAGCTTCGGTATTGTACACGGACTTCATTTGAAACCATCGGGAGGAACTTACACAGCGGACCACGAAGAATTTTTATCTGGTTCTCCTTTACCATTGACGGATGGTGTCATTGGTCCGGATGGGGCCTTGTACTTTCTTACCGGTGGCCGTCGTCTTGAATCGGATCTTTACAGAGTTTATTACAAAGATTACAAAAGCCTGAAAGCAGGTGCTAATGTAGCTACGGTAAACTTAACTCCTGAGCATAAGCTAAGAACTGACCTCGAAAAATTCCATCTTGGTGTTGATGCAAAAGCAGTTAATGCAGCCTGGCCATACCTTGCTCACGCAGATCGCTCGGTACGTTACGCAGCCCGTCTTGCCGTTGAACATCAGCCGGTAGCGCAGTGGAAAGCAAAAGCACTTGCAGAAACAAATCCTCAGACAAAAATTTATGCACTACTTGCTCTTGCACGTCAGGGAAGCCAGGCAGACAATGACGCATTGCTTAAAGCACTTGTGAGTATCGATTTCAAAGGCCTGACGGAAACCAGACAGCAAGATCTTCTTCGCGTGTTTGAGGTTACTTTTTTCCGTTACGGAGTTTTGGAAGGACCTTTAAAAACGCAGGTCACCAATTATCTGAGTCCTAATTATCCGTCGCAGTCGGCATTGAGCAACCGTTTGTATAGCAAACTTCTTGTTTTCCTTGAAGCACCAAAAGCGGTTGAGAGAACATTGGCTTTGCTGACAAAAAACGAATTCTTTGATGATAAAGACAACGAGACTGCAACTGCCTCAGCAGATTTGATCCTGAGAAATCCTCAATACGGATTGGACATTGCTGGGATGCTTGAAAAAATGCCAGCGAAACAGCAAACATTTTATGCCTTCGTTTTGAGCGGTGCCAAAACGGGCTGGACTCCTGAGCTGCGTGATACTTATTTCAAATGGTATGACAAAGCATTTAGTTACCAGGGCGGAAGAAGCTACATTGGGTTTGTAGAAAAAGCACGTCAAATTGCTTTGAAAAATGTACCTCAGGATAAAGTGGCTTATTATAACAAGTTGTCCGGAGCGGAAAGACTAACGAACAATGGTAATGATCTTGTTAATCTATACAATCCGAAAGGCCCGGGAAGGGGCTGGAAAGTGGACCAGGCGGTAACACTTGTTCAGGACAGCCTTGCAGGAAGTGATTTTGAACAAGGCAAGATGATTTTCTCGGCAGTTTTATGTAGCAGATGTCACATGGTTCAAGGTGAAGGAGCCGATATCGGTCCGGATCTGACACAATTGGCTAGCAGGTTTACAACGAAAGATATTCTTGAAGCGATCATTACGCCAGACAAAGCAATTTCTGATCAATATGCCTCCACGATCTACACCCTGAAAAATGGAGAATCGGTTCTTGGTCGTCAAATGAACGAGGATGCTAATTTCTATTACATCGCTCAAAATCCATTTGATCAGAAAACGATTCGCAAAATTGCTAAAAAACAAGTTGAGTCCTCTAAAATCTCACCTGTTTCCATTATGCTTCCAGGGCTTATCAACGGTCTTAACCCAAAAGAGTTGAGAAATTTGGTTGCTTATTTACAATCAGGAGGTAGTAAAAACAGCCCTATTTACAAAGAGGGAGCTGTTCAAAAAGGAGGAAAATAATGGTATAGTGAATTGTATTTTAGTTTGTAAAGATTAGTATTAAAAGCCTGGATTGAATTAAAATTAACGATCGGATAGTAGATATGTCCCATTTCGTAATTTTACTTCAATTCAGGCTTTATTTTTTTAGTAACGCTCATCCTATGTTAAAAAAAACGTTTACACGTTTAATTCTTTTTTTAGTTATTGGCTTATTTAACTTATCATTTGCTTCTGAAGCATTCAGCCAAAAACTTTACAAAGTTTTGATCATCGACGGACAAAACAACCATAGAAATATGGCCGATGGAACTGTAATCATGAAAAAATTTCTGGAAGAAACAAGTCTCTTTACCGTTGATGTGGCGACAACTCCAAAAAAAGGAGAAAATATGGATAGTTTCAAACCGGATTTCTCAAAATACGATGTGATTTTATCAAACTATAACGGTGACTCCTGGCCGGAAGCTACAAATATTGCCTTTGAAAAATTTATCAAAAACGGCGGCGGACTTGTTACCGTTCATGCTGCTGACAATTCATTTCCTAACTGGCCGGCTTATAACCAAATGATAGGCATTGGTGGATGGGAGGGACGTAACGAAAAGTCAGGACCTTATTTGTATTTTGATGACACGAAAGGTAAAATGGTTAAAGATACCGCAAAAGGTAAGGGCGGAAGTCATGGTAACCAGCATGAATTTATCGTCAAAACCAGAGATGCAAATCACCCGATCATGAAAGGTTTACCGGCTGAATGGTTGCACCAGAAAGACGAACTTTACGATCGTTTGAGAGGTCCGGCAGAAAATGTGGATGTACTCGCGACGGCTTACAGCCCTGTTGAACAGAGAGGATCCGGCCGTAATGAGCCCATGCTGATGACGCTTAAATATGGAAAAGGAAGAATATTCCATACCACATTAGGTCATGAAAACTATTCTCAGAAATGTGTAGGTTTCATTACTACTTTACAGCGGGGAACGGAATGGGCTGCTTCGGGAAAAGTTAAACAAGCAATTCCAAAGGATTTTCCAACCGTGACAAAAGGAAGCGCCAGACCCTAATATTCTAGAATTAACTAAAAAACATATACCTACTTTGATGAAAAGTACATCCAACAGGCGTACCGCAATTAAAAATATTGTAGCAGGCGCGGGCGTTTTGAGCCTGCCGTTATCCATGACCAAGGTTATGGCTGCTTCCGAAAATGCACTTGGCCCTAAACTGAATGGAAAAATTAATCACTCGGTTTGCCGCTGGTGTTATAATAAAATTCCATTAGAAACGCTGGCTCAGGAAGCTAAGAAGATTGGACTGAAGTCTATTGAATTATGTGGGCCCGAAGAATGGCCGGTTCTTAAAAAATACGGCTTAACCTGTGCACTTCCCTGGGGAGAAGGATTGACAAAAAGTCTGGATCAGGGATTTAACGATCCGAAGAATCATGCGGAACTGATCAAAGGTTTTGAAGATATTATCCCAAAAGTTCAGGCTGCGGGCTATAACCAGATCATCTGTTTCTCAGGAAACCGTCGTGGTATGAGTGATGTGGATGGGATGATGAATTGTGCCATTGCTTTACGAAAACTGATGCCGCTTGCTGAAAAACATAATGTAGCGCTGGTGATGGAATTGCTCAACAGCAAAGTTAATCACAAAGATTATATGTGTGACAGCACGGCCTGGGGCGCAGGATTATGTGAGATGGTTGGCTCTGAAAAATTCAAACTGCTGTACGATATTTACCATATGCAAATTATGGAAGGTGACGTTATAGCAACAATCAGGAAATATCATAAATACATCGCCCATTACCATACAGGCGGTGTTCCGGGGAGAAATGAAATTGACGAGACGCAGGAATTATATTACCCCGCGATCATGAAAGCCATAGCAGAAACAGGCTACAAAGGATTTGTAGGCCAGGAATTTGTGCCGAGCCGTAAGGATGATATTGCTTCTTTGAAACAAGGTGTGACCATTTGTGATATTGCCTAAATTGTGATTTACCCAACATGAAATCAAAAACGAACAGACGAAACGTGTTAAAAAAAATGATAGCAGGAGCCGGTCTTTCAGCATTACCCTTATCGGTGACAAAAGCCTTTGCCGCCTCTGACAGAGCACTTGGAGCCGAACTAAAAGGGAAAATAAATCATTCTGTATGTAAATGGTGTTATTCCAAAATTCCTCTGGAAACCTTTGCCCAGGAATGCCAGAAAATCGGTTTGAAATCAATCGAACTTTTAGGTCCGGAAGAATGGCCGATTTTGAAAAAATATGGCCTGACCTGTGCTTTGCCAAACGGAGCGGGAATGGGTATTGAAAAAGGATTTAACGATCCTAAAAACCACGACGCCCTGGTTAAAAGTTACGAAGAGATTTTCCCGAAACTTCAGGCAGCTGGTTATACAACCGTTATTTGTTTTTCCGGAAACAGAAACGGCATGTCCGATATTGACGGTATGAGAAACTGCGCAGAAGGATTAAAACGTCTGATGCCTTCGGCGGAGAAATACAATGTAACCCTGATCATGGAGTTATTGAACAGCAAGGTGAATCACCGGGATTATATGTGCGACCATACCGCCTGGGGTGCTGGACTATGCGAAATGATCGGTTCTGATAAATTCAAATTGCTGTACGACATCTACCACATGCAGATCATGGAAGGTGACGTAATTGCCACAATCAAAAAATATCATAAATATATCGGTCACTATCATACAGGTGGAGTACCGGGCAGAAATGAAATTGATGAAACGCAGGAATTGTATTATCCTGCCATCATGAAAGCCATTGTAGATACAGGATTCAAAGGATTTGTTGCTCAGGAATTTATACCAAGCCGTAAAGATGACATCGCTTCGTTGAAACAAGGTGTGACCATTTGTGATATTACCTGATCAGAATCTTTTTTTGTTTTAAAAGTAAAAACCCCGTTTGGCTTTTCAGTCCAACGGGGTTTTACCTTACTACATCAACTTATAACATCCTTAGATTATTCTAATTTAAGCTCGTCTGCATCATCATTAACGACTTTCACTTTCCTCTTTCTTTCCGCCCATAAGTAGAGCGGTGGTAATAAAATCGGTGCGAAAATAAGCGTACTTGTCAGTCCTCCAATGATTACCGTTGAAAGCGGACGCTGAACATCCGAACCAATTCCTGATGAAATTGCAGCAGGGACCAGACCAATAATTGCAACAACAAGTATTGATAAAAGAGCGCGAAGCTGCTCGGTAGAAGCTAGTAAAACATTGGTTCGCATATCATTTTCTGTATTTAAAACCGATCGGTTCAAGGCAGAAATCAGCAACACCCCGGCCATTACCGATATACCGAAAATACTTACAAAGCCAACGCCCGCCGATACGTTAAAATAATATCCGCGCATCAATAAAGCAACAATTCCTCCACCCAATGCAAATAGTATGCAGCTCATGGTGACCATCGTATGTGAAAGATTTTTGAACAGCATAAAAAGGAACAAAAATACCATCACAATGGTAAGTGGAATGGTAAAGGCCAATTGCTTTCCGGCACGTTCCAGATTCTCATACTGACCACCATAAACAATGCTGTAACCCTTAGGAACTTTGATTTTCGCATCCAGTTTCTTCTGCAATTCAGCCACAAAACCGCCTTGGTCACGGCCCCTGATATTGGTACGGACTGTTACCATTCTTTTACTTCCGTAGCGGTAAATGTTTGTTTGGCCTTCAATAAAACGAATATCAGCCAACTGGTTCATAGGAATCAGCGCACCGGTCAGAGATGGGATTTGAAGGTTTTTAATAACATCAATCGAATTTCTGTATTCAGGCAAAAACCGCACAACGATATCGTAACGTTTTGTTCCGTCATATAAAGTTGAAATCGTTTTACCACCAATCGCCGCTTCAATCATATTCTGGATATCAGCTACATTTATTCCAAAACGTGCTGCATTCTGACGATTAATATTGATAGCCAATTGTTCCTGCGGACCTTCCTGTTCAATGTTAACGTTTTCAGCACCAGCAGTTTCTTTTACAATTTTTGTAATACTATCTGCCTTCATCCGCATCATTCCAAGATCATCACCAACAATAGAAATAGCAAGATCGGCTGCACTTCCTGTCACGATTTCCATAACCTGGTCAATAATAGGCTGACCGGAAGAAAAGGCAACAGAAGGTAATTGCGATTGCAAATCCGCCTTTATCTTTTGAACAAGTTCTTTTTTAGTTATTTCTTTTGCCCACAGATCGTAATCTTTCAAACCAATCAGAATTTCATTTCTATTGGCCGGAAATGGATCCGTACCATCATCATTTCGTCCTGACTGCGTGATCACAAAAGATATCTGAGGATATTTTGCGATGATACTTCTTATCTTCGGCGCATAACTTGCATTTTCCTGAATGGTAATACCAGCCGCAAAGTTTCCTCTCAAAAAGATAGAGCCTTCATCCAGCGTTGGCAAGAATTCAGAACCCAGCTTTGCACCAAACAGTACCAAAATCATTACTACTGCAAAACCGATCAGTACTGTTGTTTTGTAATAAGTCAAAAACTTTGCAATTGTTTTGGCATACAGTTTTGTTAAACCATCCAGAACAAAATTCTTATGTTCCTTCATTGGTTTCTCCGGATTTGCTAATTGCTTCTTATAAGCGAAGGAAATTAACACGGGTATAAAAGTTAACGCCGCCAGCATTGAGCCGATAACTGCGAATGCAAGCGTTAAAGCCATGGGTGAAAATAATTTTCCTTCCACTCGTGTCATTAACAAAATCGGCATATAAGCAAGAATGATGATTGTAACCGAGAAGAAAATCTCACGTCCAACTTCCTGAGCAGCAAGCAAAGTAATCTTTACAATGCCTTGTTGTTTCTCCTCAACCGTCGCTGTTCTGTATTTTCGAATCAAATGTTCCGCCATTACACAGGCACCATCGACAATGATACCAAAGTCAATGGCTCCAAGAGAAAGAAGGTTGGCCGGAATTCCTGTCAGACGCATCAGAATAAAAGCAAATAACAGAGAAAAAGGAATTGTCAAGGCTACAACCAATGCACTCCTGATACTTCCCAGGAAGAAAATCAAAAGAATAATTACGATTGAAATACCTTCGAAAAGGGTATGCGCTACTGTTTCAAGTGAATGATCGATAAGGAAACTTCTATCATACAAAGGGCGCAGCGTAACGCCTTCAGGAAGTTCTGTTTCCGTAAGATCCGCCATTCTTTGTTTCAAAACTTTCAAAACCTCACTTGGATTTTCATACCGACGCAAAAGAATAATTCCCTCAACACCGCCGCTCACATCCACGCTATCTTTTGTAATGGTATAACCCATTACTCCGCTAGGCGGTGGTGGAGTTATTTCCACCGTGGCCACATCACGAAGAAATACCGGAACACCATTGGCAGATTTCAGTACGATATTTTTAATATCTTCGTCATTCTTAATTGCTCCAAGACCACGCACCGCAAAACCTTGTCCTCCTCGGGAAATGATATTGCCACCGGTATTCTGGTTATTAGCATCCACAGCATCCATCACATTTTGTAATGAAAGACCGTATTTAACAAGCTTTTGAGGCGATGTCAGAATATGAAATTGTTTCAACGGACCACCAAAAGTGGTAACATCTGCAATACCAGGCACTTGAAGTAATGCTGGTTTGATAACCCAATCCTGCAAATCTCTCAATTGTGTAGGGCTGAATGTTGGAGGCGCTTCAACAACGTAACGCAGGATTTCACCAACGGCCGTAGATAGGGGAGCCAGCTCCGGCGCTACACCCGCAGGTAATTCCGCGGCCGCAACTCTTTCCAAAACCTGCTGTCTTGCGAAATAATCGTCTGTTCCATCTTTAAAAGTAAGCTGAACAACAGAAAGCCCGAAAATAGTACGGCTTCTGCGGTCTAAAACATTGGGTGTATTTTGTAAAGCACGTTCGATTGGAACAGTGACCTGTTGTTCCACTTCTTCCGCCGCCCGGCCAGGATATTGTGCGATCACGATTACGTTGGTATCCGCAATATCAGGGTAGGCTTCTATTTTGAGCTGGGTGAAGCACCAGTAACCGATGCCCATAAGTACAAAACTGATGGAAATAACCACCCATCTGTTTCGCAAACTAAAAAAAAGCAAGTTCTTAATCATCTAATTCCACTTATCTACGTGATTGGTAATAATAAATCCGCTTTTCACTTCTTTGCGCAGTGCAGTCAAAGCTGATTTTACATTTTCTTCTTCATCAATGAAGGTGATCAAAATCGGCGTCTCATCGAAACTGAAAAGATCAAATGGCCTGTTAAGATGCTTGCTTTCGTCATATCCCAGTCGACCGACAAAAACGGTTGCGCCCCGGATTTTCTGTTTCAACAGAAACTGCATGATATATTCGTATAGCGGCTGTTCACGGAAAAACTGATCTTTTCCGATAAATATCTGTGCTTGTAGCATAATTTGGAAGTTGAATTAATAACCGAAAGAAAGTCCTTTCAACTGCATTACACCTTTAATAGCAATCGAATCATCATTATTCAAACCTGAAAAAACAATAATTCTGTCGCCAACCTGATCGCCGATATTCACTTCCTTACGTTTGAAAGTAGAAGTACCATCCTTCACAAAAACATAATTTTTGCCCTGAATGGTGATGATCGCATCTTTGCTCACACTGATATTTTTTCCTTCACTTACACCAAACATCAACGTACCAAACATCCCGGCTTTCAACTTGTTATCCGAATTGTTCAGCGATACACGCAGCTTGATCATCCGTGTTGCAGTGTCTACCATATCGGCAACGTTGTCAATTTTTCCAGTAAATTTTTCATTAGGAAAAGCTGTGAATTGTAGTACACACTGGCTACCGTTCTTTATTTTACTAACATCGTTTTCAGGAATATCACAGGTGATATAAGCTGTTCCGGCCTTAGCTCTACGCAACAATTCCGCCTGAAATCCACCTTCTTTTAATTTCGTCTCATGTTCGATCAGCGCAGCTCTTTCGTTATTCAGGTTTGTTTCTTCCATAGCCATAGCTGTCTGAGCATCAAGTAAATCTTTTCCAGTTGCCGCGCCATGTGCCTGCAAATCCTGAACTCTGCCAAGCTCAATTTTTCTTTGTTTTATGTTGACATTCTGAATCTGGTTAATCGTAATCAAATGCTGGATCAGCTGGGTATAACTTCCGGCCAGTTCAGGATTTTGAAACAAAACGATATTTTGAGACGCGCCTTCATTTGATTTTACAACAGTGGCTGAAACCGTTGCTGGCGCAGTAATATCGGCTGTAAGCGAGCTACTTCCAATCGTTTCCGTTTGAAAAAACTTTACACTTTCCACCTTTGGAAATTCAATCCTTGCACCGTTTTCGGTTATTTTCGGTTCAATATTTTCGACAGGGGCTGATTTGTTTTCTTTCTTCTCGCAGGCAATAAGCATTACTCCAAAAAGCCAGCCGTATTTAAAAAAATTCTTCATGATATTATTGCGCGATTTGATTGATTATGCCAGATGCGTACAAGAGTTTAATATAGCTCTGACGGTATAATTGTAAGGTTTCGTAGTATTGTTGTTGCGTATCCAGCCAGCTTCTTTGTGCTTCCAGAAAATCTATGATCGTTGTTCCGCCATGCAAATAAGAATATTTCACGTTGTTCAAAATTGTTTGAGACTGTGTTAATAAACCTGTGAAATTTTGCAGATTCACTTTCTGGGTCTGGTAGCTGCTATATGCAGTTGTAATCTCACTTTGAATTAAGGATTGGGTGGCAACCAAATCCTGTTCGGCCTGTTGCTTCAATACATGCGATTTTTTGATTTCTCCCTGGTTTCTAGAAAACAACGGGATAGCAATCGTACCATAGATACCGGCGTAAGGTGCACCGTTTTGTGGGTTAAAAATCGCACCCAATTCCGGAACGGGCAGGGCCATTGATTTTTGCAATTTGATATTAGAGTTGGCAACGTTAATAGTCGACTTCAAAGTCTGGATATCACTTCTCGATTGCAAGGCATCCTGTAACAAATCATCAATATTTGTCGGGAAAGCAAACAAAAAATTGTCTGTTGTGTCAACGCTAATGTTATCAGTAATACCAATCAGGAACTTCAAATTAACAAGCTCGTTCTTGTAATTCTGATCAGCCGTTCTCATTTGAACGTTATACTGGTTAGCCAAAAGTTCCGTCCGCGCCAGATCCGTTGTTGTGATGACCTGATTTTTTAAACGAATTCTGTTTGTATTAACCAGTGTGTCTATATTACTTTTAGCAATATTAAGAATATCAAGCTGCTTGCGTGCTGACCATACGTCAAGCCACTTGTTTGCCACATCCTGAAACAGATTCCGTTCCGTTTCCGCGTATGCTTTTTGATTCAGAATTACATTCTGATTAGCGTATTCAATTTTATTCCGTCTCAATTCCGGCATTTGGAAAGGTTTCGTCACCTGCCACCAAACCTGGCGATTCAAGTGATTTGCCCAGCTGGTATTGTCCGGAAATTTTGATTGTTTTATCAGTTGTAAAGACTGATTATTTAGTACCGGGTTAGGCCGTAAATTTGCTGTAACAATGTCTGTTTCAGCAATATTTACGTTAAACTGCTCCCTTTTAAGATTAGGATTGTTCGTTTTGGCGGTTTGCAAAGCTTGTTGCAAACTGTATTTTGTCTGGGCATCAGCCGGTTCAAAAATCCAAAACGACGTAACGATGGCGGTGATTAATACTCCTTTGAAATGCATTGCCTTCTTATTAATTGCTAATATGATACCAAAATTGCAATTTCCTAATGACAACAACCGTTAGAGAAGTTATAGAAAAAAATTAGAAAAAAATTAGAGACAAATATTACAAGCAAAAAGAGGGTAGAAGGGAGAAAGTGACAGACATGCCGAGCTACAAATGGGGGAGTACTATCGTAAAAATTGTACCCTTATCAATTTCAGAAGAAACGGAGATAGTCCCTTTGTGTAAGGCGATTATCTTTTGGGTGAGGGAGAGGCCGACACCATTTCCTTCCGCAAATTTTTTATTATTTCCTCTAAAAAAAGGAGTGAAAATTAATTTTAAATCTTCTTCAGATATACCAATTCCATTATCTGAAAACATTAAGATAACTTTTTCTTCCTTAAAATTAATTTTAACCGTTGTTTCCGGATTATTAGAAAACTTCCCTCCGTTCTCCAACAAATTTGCAAATGCCACATTCAATAAATACTCATTCCCCACTACCGATATTTCACTATCTGTATCAAACTCCTTTTCATAATGAATATCAATTAAATACTTCGGATTCTCCTTCTGCACCTTCTGTCTCGCATCCAGTAATATCTCATCTATCCTAACCTCTTTAAAACCGATTTCCGACGGGTCATAACTTGCCTTTGCAAAATCCAGAAGACTGTCTGACAGTTTGGATAATCTTCTGGCATCGATCAATGTATTACTGATTACTTTTTTGTATTCTGCTACACTACGCTCTTTATACGTTGACAATTCCAGCTCCGCCGTAAGTACTGCCAGCGGTGTCCTCACCTCGTGTGATATGTTGGAAACAAACTGCTTTTGAGCTTCAAATGAGTTTTCTATCCTATCCAAAACGCCATTAAAAGTAGATGCCAACTCGGCTAACTCATCTTTCCCCTCGGCATTGTCCAATCGTAAATCCAGATTCGAAGCAGTTATATTTTTGACTTTATTTACAATTTCAGTCACCGGTTTTAATGCCCGCTTGGAGAAAAACCTCCCTGCTGCATAGATAACCACAATCGAACAAACGAACATCAGCCAAATTGTTTCTCTCAAATACCGAAGCTTGTTGTATCCGTATTTATCATAGGCCGATGCCGTAATTATATATTTCTTATTATCGTATGTAAAAAGCAATCCCACTGCCTGCCAGTCTCCCTGATAAAACCTTATGTACTTTCGCTTCACAATCGTTTTCATCATTTGACGTGTTTCTTTTACTGCATCTATATCCGCAGCATCGTGGTATAGCAAATGAAAATTCGTATCAAATATGGCAACCTGGACTTCGTTGATGGTTTCCATATTGTTTTTATAAATCGTCTGCAAAGTATGCGCATCCACCTTTGCAGCGAAAAAAAGATTTGCCTTGGTTATCGTTTCCTGATGAAGCCTTTTAAAGAATTCATTTTCACGGTTTTTATAATCTGAATAGTATACCAAGGATGCAAACACAAGTAGAATGGCTGCTGTTAATACAGTAAATAGTAGACTGAGTTTCGTGCGAATTTTCATAAACCGGCAGATCTTACAACCTCAGTTTCCCATGATTTTTCTCTTTTTCGGACAATCAACAAACCTTCGCCCGTACCTTCAAAACCCCCGATTAAATTTCCTGTATTATTCCAAAAAGCACTTTTTCCGGCAGATTCAAATTCATATGATGGACCTCCGAAATTGGACATCAAAACATTAATCGACAAATCTCTGGCATAGCCCTGCAAATCCCTGTAGCCCTCAAAAATCCCATTAGGCGTGTAGAAAATACTTGCCAGGTAAATAGTACTATTCAATGAAGCCGCTCTTACTGCATGTGCAGGATTGGTAATATCCGCACATATGGCGATTGAAAAAGCTTCATCTTCCAACCTTATTTGTAAACCATCGTTCGTACCAGGCGAATAATAAATTTCTTCGCCATCATGGAGATACTGTTTGGTATAAATTTGCTCATGTCCTTTGGGATGAAAAACAAAAGCACTAATATACAATTTAGATTCCCGCCAAAGGGGAGCACCAGCTATCACAGTGATATCTTTTTCTATTGCCAAATTTCTCAACCCATCCAATCTCAAATCCCTTTCCGTAAATTTCAGATTATCAGCCATTTCTCTCTCATAACCTGATATGGAAAGCTCCGGAAAAAGAATAAGCTTGGCACCATGATGCGCTGCATGTTCAATCAGTCTGTAATGATCTTCAAGATTTTCATTGATATTGTTTTTCTTCGGAATTGTCTGGGCCGCGGCAATAATCATTTTTCCTTAATTTAAAATCTACAATTCTCCGTTTCTCAAAATAAAACCCATTCCGGACTTTGTGTGAATCAGTTTCTGATCGAAATTCTTGTCAATTTTCTTTCTCAAATAATTGATATAAACATCAATGAAATTAGTACCGGTATCGAAATGTGTATTCCAGACCTTATCTGCAATTTCTGCTCTTGACAAAACCCGCTCATTATTTTGCATCATGTATTCCAGCAACTTGAATTCTTTCGGCGTCAGAATTACTTCCGTCCCGGAGCGTTTCACAATCTTTGTCTGATCATTTAATTCAAGATCGGCATATCTCAAAATGTAATTCGGATTTTTTACCGCAAGAGCACCACGCTTGGTTAAAGCACGAATTCGAACTTGTAACTCTCTGAAATCAAAAGGTTTAACCAGATAATCATCCGCTCCGGCATCAAATGCTTCGACCTTATCATTTGTAGTTCCAAGAGCCGTAAGCATCAAAATAGGAATATCCGGTTTTACAGACCGAACTTCTTTACACAGATCAATACCATTAATGTAGGGGAGGACTATGTCCATTATAATAAGATCATAGTCATTTTTCAGTGCCATATGTTTTCCGACCAGCCCGTCAAAAGCCAAAGTTGCGGTGTAGCCACTTTCTTCCAGTCCCTGTTTTACCAGAACGGCTAATCTTTCTTCATCTTCAATGACCAGGATATTCATAAACTCAGTTTGTAACTTGTACAAACATACTACCATTTTAAGAGAATAAATTATTCTGTGGATCCTTTTACATTAAGCTTAAATTTGATAGAATATATATACGAAACAGATTAGTTTTATCTACTTTTATGTATATTTATATTATGGAATTTGTTATGTAAAACAACGATATGATAGAGGTAATTCAAAACTACAAAGAGCTCAAAAAAAACATGGGCAATTTGATCAATAAGTCGGGTTATAAAAATTCATTCCTTGCTGAAAAAATAGGGATGCAACCGACTTTATTTTCTGTTAAAAAGCAAAGAGGAAATTGGAGTGACGATGAAATGGAGAAGATATTGGTTCTTATTGAAAATGAAGAATTGGAAGATTATTATTTAGGTGAGTTATTAAGAGAAAAAGAAAAAGAAGAAACAGTAAGTTATTCTGAATTTAAAAGAGAAATGGGGTGGAAATAATATTGGCCAAATCTTTTTCCAAGGAATTAAAAAAATGTCCACAGTATATTCAAAAACAGGTATTTGAGGTATTAGAAATCGCGGAAAAATCAAACAGTATTTATGATATTCCCGGATGTGAAGAATTAAGTGGAAAACAAAATAAAAGTTATTTCAGAATAAGAGTTGGTGACTGGCGAATTGGTTTAAAATATGAAAATGGTCAAATTCAAGTACTTCATTTCATTACAATTGCATCCCGCGGCGATGTCTACAAACATTTTCCTCCAAAATGATCTAAAAACCGCTCAATTGTCGCTAAATCTCTTCAAATTCATTTTACAAACCTAAAAAAATAAATTCCAATAATAATATTAATAAATTGATTTACAGGTTTTTACTCAGTCAATTTGTACAATTCCAGCTCCTTAGATTTAAACGAATTAAATCAATCGACCCACAGCACACTAGAATCAATTCTCATCGCCTAAATTTTTATATCCAATTGTTTTATAATTTATATTATGTTAAATAGAATATCTCTCAAAAAATAAGACACCTATTCATAGGTGTCTTATTCATTTTCCTTTAATTAGTTCTTATTCTTCTGTACAAGCTACTCCTTTGCCTGCAAATTGTTCAAGAACACTATTCACTGTGGCTAAGTTATCTTTTGCCTCAGCTTCGTCTTTAACCTGAATTGCTTTTTCGAAATATGGTTTTGCTTTTTTGAAACGACCGCAAACACGTCCTTCAACTTCTTTACCACTTTTCTGGTATTCAGTCATGTTCATATTGTCAACCTGGCTTTTCAATTGAACAGCTTCGTTGAAATAGAAAACGCCAAGGTTATACAATGCATCATAATTCGCAGCGTCGATTGTCAACACTTTTTGGTAAGAAGCAATCGCCTGGTCATTAGCATTCTTTTTCTCTGCCTGTAACTTAGTAAGCTCTGCCTGCATTCCAGCTGTATCGTTTCCTTTTGCAGCTTCCTGTGTAGTTTTGATTTCAGCTTCTAATGATGCGATAGCGTCAGTAGATTCCTTTTTCTTAGCAGCAAGATCTGTCAACTGACGTTTAAGATCAGGTTTCGCCGGAGTCTTTTTAAGAAGTGCAGAAACTCTTTTTACTTCACCGTCATAGATACCAAGCTTTTCTTTTTCGCCATCAAGTTTCTTGGTCAAGTCAGCAGTTTTGCTGGTTCCAGATCCCATTTTCCCTTGAAGTTCTTTAATTTTTGTTCCAAGCTTGCTGTTCATGTTATCATAAAGAATCGCAAGATTTACGATATTCTGAACATTTGTAGGATCCGATTTTGTCAAAGCTGTCAATTCAGCAATCGCCTGGTCTTCTTTACCAGAAGCCAACAGAATATTTACAACTTCTGATTTAAGATCTTTGTTTCCTGGAGAACGTTCAAGACCTTTATTCAAAGTAGCAACAGCTTTATCGAAATTATTTTCAGCACGGTACAGCTGAGCTAAACCATAAAATACGCTAGGATCTTTTCCACCGTTTTCTACATATTTCTCAAACTGAACTTTTGCTTCTTCTTTTTTATCAATCTGCTGTGCCGCGATACCACCATACAAACTTGCAAGAGTATCCTTAGTATTTACAGTTTGTGCCAATTGGAACATTTCCAGAGCACCTGCAAGGTTTTTGTTCTGATATTTCTCAGCACCCTGTCTTACAAAAGCATTGAATAAAGAAGGATCTTCACCTGTAATAAATTTCTGAGCATCCTTTGCTTTTTTCGGATCGATCTCCGCTGCTTTTTTATAGGCTTCAAGAGCAGTCTTTGCAGCACTTGAATCCAACTCCGAACTTTGATTAGCTATCGAAGAATAAGTCGTTGCACGATCCATCCAAAATGCTGCTTTTGCACTTGCCTTTGGATCAGATACCCCTTTATCGCTTTTTTCTTTATCCTTGCGGAGTTGATCTACAACAGCCTTATCAACAGCAGTCTGCGCAAATGCAGAAAAGCCGATCAGACTAAGTGCAGAAACAAAAAACATTTTTTTCATAGATCTCGGATTGGTTGTGAATGATGCTTCTAAATACAAATATTAATAATTAACCTAAATATTACAAAAATCATGCCTCTGGCGTCTCAGAATCGTCGTTTTCAGCGTCGTCCTCCTCTACTTCTTCATCCTCTGTGCTGTCGACAATTTCGTCTTCAATCTCTTCCGCATCTTCACCCCTAATGATCAGTGAATCAGTAGCTTCGTCAATTTCTTTTACGATTACGTTGCCATCCTCGTCAAGTTCTTCAGCTGCTTTTTCATCCGGATCTTTAAGAATTCTGGTTACCGAAGTAATTTCGTCAGAATTGTTCAATTTAATCAATTTAACACCCTGCGTATTACGACCAGCCTGACGGATATCCAAAACACTCATACGAATAGCGATACCATTACGTGTAATGATCATCAAATCATCTTGTTCGGTAACTTCACGAATCGCTACCAGTTTACCAACTTTGTCAGTGGCATTCATTGTGGACACACCTTTCCCACCCCGGTTTGTTACTCGGTAACTATCAATTAGTGAGCGTTTCCCAAATCCATTTTCAGAAACTACCAGCAACTGGGCATCTTCACGGTTAATACAAACCATACCGATAACCTTGTTTGCAGGATCATTCAGATTTATACCGCGAACACCAGCAGCCGTTCTTCCCATTGGCCTCACTCCTTTTTCATTGAAGCGAACCGCACGCCCTGCACTTGATGCGATAACGATATCATTATCACCGTTTGTCAAAGCGACATTCAGAAGACGGTCACCTTCATTGATAGAGATTGCAATGATACCATTGGTACGAGGGCGAGAATATGCTTCAAGCAACGTTTTCTTGATCGTTCCTTGTTCCGTACACATAATGAGGTAATTATTGTTGATATAATCCTCATTCGTTAAAGTACGTACATTGATTACCGAACGAATCGAATCGCCGTTTTCAAGGCTTATCAGATTTTGTATCGGACGGCCTTTTGAAGTTTTACTTCCTTCCGGCACTTCGTAAACTTTCATCCAGAACAACTTACCATATTCTGTAAAAATCAGAAGATAGTTTAGCATCGTTGCCGAGAACAAGTGCTCGGTAAAATCGGTATCCTTGGTTTTGACACCGCGGGAACCTACCCCACCCCTTGTTTGTGTCCGGTACTCAGCCAAAGGGGTACGTTTGATGTAACCTTCATGAGAAATGGTAATAAGCATTTCCTCATCCGGAATCATATCTTCGTCACTGAATTCCTCAGCAGCAAATTCTATCTGTGTACGACGTGCGTCACCGTAGCGTTCTTTGATATCACCAAGTTCTGTTTTGATGATATCATACTTACGGTATTCGTTTGCAAGAATATCTTTAAGGTCATTGATGATAAGCATGATCTCATCATATTCCTTAACAATTTTATCTCTTTCAAGACCTGTCAATCTTTGCAGACGAAGTTCAAGAATTGCTTTGGCCTGAATTTCACTTAATGCAAATTGCTCCATCAAACCGTTTTTCGCGATTTCAGGATCACGTGCACTACGAATTAAGGCAATTACTGCATCAAGATTATCAAGAGCAATAATCAAACCTTGCAAAATATGCGCTCTTTTTTCTGCTTCGCGTAATTCGTATTCCGTACGGCGTGTAATCACGATGATACGGTGTTCTACGAAATGTTTGATCAGATCTTTCAGATTCAACATTACCGGACGGCCTTTTACAAGAGCCACGTTGTTAACGCTGAACGAAGATTGAAGCGGAGTATATTTGTAAAGGTGATTTAAAACGATATTTGGAATGGCATCTTTTTTCAAATCGAAAACGATTCGCATCCCGTCTCTGTCCGATTCATCACGGATATCAGAAATACCATCAAGTTTTTTGTTGTTGATCAAACCGGCTATACCTTCAATCATGGTAGCCTTGTTGGTCATGTACGGAATTTCGGTAACGATGATTTGTTCCCGTCCGTTTTTATTAACATCAAAAGAAGCTTTCGCCCGAACAATGATCCGGCCTCTGCCCGTTTCCATCGCTGCACGAACGCCCTGATATCCATAAATGGTACCACCTGTTGGGAAATCCGGCGCTTTGACGTGTTGCATCAACTCAGAAATCTCAATTTCGTTATTATCAATGTAAGCAAGCACACCGTCCACAACTTCCGACAAATTGTGCGGAGCCATATTGGTTGCCATACCTACCGCAATACCGGAAGATCCGTTTACAAGCAAGTTTGGAAATTTCGCAGGAAGAACCGTTGGCTCTTCAAGAGAATCATCAAAGTTTGGCTGAAAATCAACTGTATCTTTACCTAAGTCATTTAACAATTCATCAGCAAGACGTTTCAATCTTGCTTCTGTATAACGCATCGCTGCCGGAGAGTCACCATCAACGGAACCAAAGTTACCTTGTCCGTCAACCAACATATACCGCAACGACCACGGCTGTGCCATACGCACCATTGTATTATAAACCGAGGCATCACCGTGCGGGTGATACTTACCTAAAACCTCCCCTACTATACGAGCTGATTTTTTGTGGGATTTGTTATATCCAACACCCAAATCAGACATACCATACAACACACGTCTATGCACCGGTTTCAAACCATCGCGAACGTCGGGTAAAGCGCGGGAAATAATAACTGACATCGAGTAATCGATGTATGCTCCTCGCATTTCATCCTCAATATTAATGGGGATAATGTTTTCACCTGAAGATTCTGCCATAAAGAATTAGAAAAGAATCAAAAATTTAAAATGAGAGATTGATTTTATACAAATACTCACTGGATTATTACAATATCGTAACTACCAAAAAGACAAATTTCGCTATTTTTAGGCATTCTAACAAACTTCTTTGAGGCATATTCTGCATTCGTTTTATATCGCTGTGATCCTGGGGAATTTAGGTTGAATTTGGGCGTCTAAATTATTGTTAAATTTCGTGATTTTCCCGTTGCCGGTGTTCCCATGCATGCCGCATGGGCTGAGATAGTGAGCCTTTCAGGCTCTTCGTTTTGTTGGTTTGTAACAATAAATTGGTTGAATTTGGTCGTTTAAATTATTTGTTAAATTTCGCGATTTCCCGTTGCCGGTGTTCCCATGCATGCCGCATGGGCTAAGGTAGTGAGCCTTTCAGGCTCTTCGTTTTGTTGGTTTGTAACAATAAATTGGTTGAATTTGGTCGTTTAAATTATTTGTTAAATTTCGCGATTTTCCCGTTGCCGGTGTTCCCATGCATGCCGCATGGGCTAAGGTAGTGAGCCTTTCAGGCTCTTTTTTTTGTCAAAAATGGGTTTGTTAGGTTGGTTTGTGATAATAAATATGAAAGTAAATACTTATCAATCGTTAAATTTGGTACTATGCGGACTTATAATTGAAAACCTAATTTCCCTAAATTCTTTTCTATGCCTTTATTACTGACATTTCTTTCCATTCTGTTTCTGATTCTGCTCATCGCCTGGCTCAAGATTGATACTTTCATTTCTTTTCTTCTCGTATCAATTGGTTTGGGGCTTGCAAGCGGACTTGATGTTGTGACCGTAAGTAAAGCAATTCAAAAAGGAGTTGGCGGTACGCTGGGTGACCTGGTACTAATTGTCGGTTTTGGCGCGATGCTCGGGAAACTGGTGGCCGACAGCGGGGCCGCACAAAGGATAACCGATGCATTGATTGGAATTTTTGGACAAAAATATATTCAATGGGGAATGGCCCTGGCAGGTTTTGTCATTGGTATACCTCTATTTTATAATGCAGGTTTTGTCATTGTTGTACCGCTGATTTTCATGATCAGTGCCACAGCGCGGCTTCCTCTTTTATATGTTGGAATTCCGATGCTTTCCGCTTTGTCTGTCGCTCATGGTTACTTACCTCCTCACCCATCTCCGGCAGCCATTGCCAGTCAACTTAATGCAGATCTTGGAAAAACTTTGCTTTATGGTTTGATGGTAGCAATTCCGGCTATTGCCGTTGCAGGTCCGTTATTTGGAAGTACGCTTAAACGGTTTACACCAAAACCGGATGCAGATTTGTTCAATGTAAAACCAAGACCAACTTCGGAACTGCCTGGTTTGGGAATTAGCATTATTACGGCTTTACTTCCTGTATTTTTGTTAACGACAATGTCCGGAATTAAACGAATTTATCCTGACAACCAAGCTATTGCTTTACTTGCTGAACCTTATTTCGGAATGCTTCTTTCTGTACTTTTCGCTGCTTATACACTTGGTATACAGCGTGGACTAAATATGAAGGGTATAAGTAAATCCATGGAGGAAGCGTTTAAAGGCGTTTCTGTAATTTTGTTAATTATTGCGGGCGCTGGTGTTTTTAAAGAAATCATGACAGCCAGTGGTGTAAGTACTTACATTGCCGAAGGCTTGGTGGGTATTGATATTTCTCCGATTATCCTGAGCTGGGGAATTGCGGCGATAATCCGCGTTTGTGTTGGATCTGCAACAGTTGCAGGATTAACCACAGTCGGGATACTTTCACCTTTGCTGATTCATTCACCTGTACCTCCGGAACTGATCGTTTTATCCATCGGATCCGGAAGTTTGATGTTCTCGCATTTAAACGACGGGGGTTTCTGGTTATTCAAGGAATACTTTAATCTAAGTATAAAAGATACGCTGTTAACCTGGTCTGTAATGGAAACAATTGTGTCAATAATGGGTTTGTTGGGGGTTTTAGTATTAAATTTGTTTGTGTAAGAGTAAACACAGGACACTTTTGCATCTTTTCAAAAACAATATTTTTTTATCATCCTTATCTTACAATTGCATGACTCCTGAATCCAATTTTGAAGCACTCGGACTTAATTTACCGCCAGCTCCAAAGCCGCTTGGCGTTTATAAACCATATCTTATCGTAGACAATCGCTGGGTGTATGTTTCCGGACACGGAACTGTACAGGAAGATGGAAGCCTGATCATTGGCAGAATCGGCCAGGATCTTGATGTGGAAGAAGGAAAACTGGCAGCTCGCCAGGTAGGACTTGCTATTTTGTCAACTTTGAAAACAAATCTTGGAAGCCTTAACCGTATCAAACGGGTAATCAAGGTTTTGGGTATGGTGAACGGTACAACGGATTTTGAACGTCATCCTTACGTGATCAACGGATGCAGCGAATTGTTTGCAAAGGTTTGGGGCGAAGAAAATGGAATCGGTGTAAGAAGTGCTGTGGGAATGGGCACCTTGCCGGATAATATTCCTGTCGAAATTGAAGCCATGTTTGAACTGGAAGAAAATTAGAATACATGCGATTGCTGATTAAAACATGGCATCGACTTATTCTGAATTTTTACTACGGCCTTTTCGTATCAGCAATCGCCTCTTTTCTTAAACAAAATATCTATCCAAAATGTGGTATCTACTCAACAAACCGGAAGAAGTAATTTCTCCGTCTCTTCTTTTTTATAAAGACAGAATTGAAAATAATATCCGCAGCATGGTTCACATTGCCGGAGATGTCAACAGACTTGTGCCACATGTCAAAACACACAAAACATCCGAAATCGTAAAATTGCAGTTGGACGCCGGTATAACAAAATTTAAGTGTGCAACTATCGCAGAAGCGGAAATGCTGGCAGATTCCGGTGCTAAATGGATCTTACTGGCCTACCAAATGGTTGGACCGAATATTTCCAGATTATTTGCGTTGAGAAAAAAATACCCGGACATAACCTTTTCTTCTTTAATTGATAATGAAAAAACTGCGCAGGTATTAAATGATTTTTCTGAAACGCAGGATTTCATTTCCACAATTTTTATTGATGTCAACAATGGGATGAATCGTTCCGGCCATACCACCGACGGCACCATTCTTTCCCTATATCGTTTTTTAAATACACTGCCCAATATTGAAGTTTCCGGAGTTCATGTGTACGATGGACATATCCGTAACGCCGAGTTTTCGGAACGTAAAGCAAAAAGTGATGAAGCTTTTAAATTGGTATACCCATTATTCGATCTGATTAAGGAAGCGACTGAAAAAGAGCCCATGATCATTGCCGGCGGTTCTCCCTCCTTTACTGTGCACACGTTACGTCCGGATGTTTTTTTAAGTCCGGGTACCAATGTTTTATGGGATTGGGGGTACGGCGACCAATTTGATGATCAGCCATTTTTGCACGCTGCTTTAATTTTGACAAGAGTAGTTTCAAAACCGTCTGTTGGAATTATCACCATTGATTTGGGCCACAAAGCCGTTGCAGCCGAAAATCCGATTGATAAACGCTTCCGACTTTTAAATCTTCATGGATATACCGTTACCGGACAAAGTGAAGAACACGGGGTTTTGGAAATTGGTGAAGAAGCCTGGGAAACAATCCAGATCGGCGATGTTTATTACGCTCTTCCCTATCACATTTGTCCGTCCGTTGCGCTGCACGATTATGCCTCTGTTATCGAAAACGGTGATATCATTGACGAATGGAAAATCGTCGCCAGAAATCGCCGAATAACCATTTAACAAGTTACCATCCTAAACCATGAATGAGCCACAATTCTCTCATTCAAAATTCACTCATTCAATATTAAATAGAGATGTTCTTATTTGATGCTCACCTGGATCTTTCCATGAATGCCGTGGAATGGAACCGGGACTTAACCCAGGATTTAAACGTAATTCGCGATCGCGAAAAAAACCTCAACGATAAACCAGACCGAGGTTTAGGTGTTGTCAGTTTCCCGGAAATGCGTAAAGGAAATATAGGCATGTGCGTTGCCACCCAGATCGCACGTTTTGTAAAACCTGATAGCATAATCCCGGGATGGAATTCTCAGGCTCAGGCATGGGCCATGACGCAGGCGCAAGTTGCCTGGTATAAAGCCATGGAAGATGCCGGGGAAATGGTTCAGATAACTGACTTAACCAGTTTAAGAAAACATCTGGCTCTTTGGGACAACGCGGTATCAACAGAGAATTTACCGATAGGATATATTTTAAGTCTTGAAGGTGCTGATTCTTTTATTACTTTAAAAAATTTGGAAATCGCATACGGGTATGGTCTTCGAGCCGTTGGCCCCGCTCATTACGGTCCTGGCGTTTACGCTTACGGAACAGATTCAGATCAGCCTTTGTCACAAAAAGGGAAAGATTTGCTTACTGAAATGGACCACCTGAATATGATACTGGATGCTACCCATTTGTGTGACAGCGCTTTTTGGGATGCAATGGAAATGTATCAGGGACCGGTCTGGGCAAGTCATAATCTTGTTCGTGAAATTGTTCCGCATAACCGTCAGTTTTCGGATGATATGATCAAGGAATTGCTGAACCGCAAAGCCGTGATCGGCATGGCCTTTGATGCCTGGATGATGATTCCGGGTTGGGAACGCGGAAAATCCACACCGCAAAGTACTGGTTTGAAAATCGAACATGTTGCACAGCATATTGATCATATTTGTCAGATTGCAGGGAATGCATTGCATGTAGGAATTGGCTCTGACCTCGACGGTGCGTATGGAAAAGAACAATCGCCGGGAGATCTGGATTCTATTGCTGATCTGCAAACGATAACGGGAATACTTAAAAACAGAGGATATTCTGATCATGATATTGAACAGATTATGTGGAAAAACTGGGTTGATTTCTTAGAAAGATCCTGGATGTAAGTAGATAGGTGACACAGAGAAAAAAGAGGTATGAAGAGTTACACAGAGTCTATTTTAAAGCGACACATTTCTCCATTTGCGAGATGTGTCGCTTTAAATTTTAAGATTTTCCACTATGGCTTAAATAGTTATTAGGTTTCCACATGGTAACGATTTAATAATAAACCATCCTTGATTATTACCATTAAACAAATTACATTTGTTTGGAAATAATTAATCATGTTTTATTTGGATTGATTATAAATAATAACAATCTTTGTTACTGTTAGGCGATAGCAAATTGCTATAATCATTAACATGTTTGGATTTCTAATATGGGTAGACAATGAGCACAATATATAAAATTTCTTTTCGTGCCAAATTAAAGGATGGGTTGTCCTTTCAGAGATTGCATGACTGCCTGAAAAAATTAAATGTAAAACACTGGGCTTACGATTTCCAAAATCTGCTGCTAAGTCTGCAATCTGAACTTCCTGACTTTCGAAGCATTCAGGCGGCGTTGCGTTCTGCGGGTTTCAGATGTGATTTTGTAAAAATGGAAAACGTAGATAACCTGATAGCAGCTTAAAATAAAATAAGCTTTAAAAACAACAAGCCACACAAAAGGTGGCTTGTTGGTACTTATTATTAAATTAGTCAGGTTGTTATTCTTCGGATGAAGATACCATAAATTTCAGAAAGTGAAACACTTCCTGCTGATTTTTGATATGATTTCTTGCAGCCGACAAATCGTCCCCGATTTTTATAGTATAAGCCGTTTCGGGCAATGCTTCGAACATGTCCTCATCCGTAGTATCATCTCCAATGGCCAGAATAAAGTCATAATCTCCATTTTCAACAAATGCTCTTGCAGCAGTTCCCTTATTAAAGGCCGTCTTTTTAACTTCAATCACTTTATTTCCCTCAATAATCTGAAGATTAAGTTCCGGCTGTATAAAATTTTTGAGCTGCCAGGTTAATTCCTGTGCGCGTCGCAGCGCATACTCTTTATCTTCAGCCGTGCGGTAGTGCCAGGCAAGGGAAGTTTCTTTTTCCTCTACAAACACGCCCGGGCACCGTTTGGCATACATATCCAAAATCGGCCTGATACTTTCTTTCCAGTTTTCCTCATAGCTTTCGTTCAAAACCCATTCTGCACTATCTTTTGTCTTAATTAAAGCACCATGTTCCGCAATAATGTGAACAGGTAAATCCTGGAAAAGGTCATTCAGAAAATATCTGTCCCTGCCACTAATAATGATTACAGTATCCCGTTTCGCCAGGTCCATTATTATTTTCTTCGTATCCACAGATACAATGGCCTTTGCAGGATCCGGAACGATCGGAGCAAGCGTGCCATCATAATCAAAAAACAAAATCCTGTTTGACGAAGCGTCATAAGCCTTCCTGATCGCGTCAATTCCTATATTGGTAAGAAACACCTGTCTCAGGCGTTCATGTTCTTGTTCAAGCATAATCATTTGTGTAAAAAAATCATTTGTCCATGCAAAAATGTCATAATCCCGGATACGGGCCTGCATAGCGTCCATTCGTTTAGTTTGTTCAACTTCCGGCATATCAAAAGCTGTCAGAATTGCATCTGCAATATCCTGGTTATCAAGCGGATTAATAATGAGCGCCTCGCCAAGTTCTGCCGCAGCTCCGGCCATTTCACTGAGAATCAGAACACCTTTTCTATCTTTCCGGCTTGCAACATATTCTTTACACACCAGATTCATACCATCTCTTACGGGCGTGATAAGTGCCACATCACTGGCCGTATACATACCCACAAGCTCATCATAAGCCATGGATCTGTATTGATAAATAATAGGTTGCCAGTTAATATTTCCATAATTGGCATTGATTCGGCCGACAGTTTGATCGATATCGGATTTCATTTGCTGATACTGGTCAATTTTATCCCTTGATGGTACCACAACCATAACGTAAGAAACTTTCTCATGCCAGTTCTGATTCTGTTCCAGAAATCTCTGAAAACCGTGTAACCGATGTAAAATACCTTTTGAGTAATCCAGCCGGTCTACCGAAAAGATAATTTTTTCTTTCAGCGATTCTCTGGCGAGCAACCTTTCTCTTTGCACTTCCGGCTCATCGTAAGCTGCGTTGAATTTTTTATAATCAATGCTGATCGGAAAAGAGTCAACCTTGACAATCCGGTTACTCAGATTTATATAATGAAGCTTATTTCCATATCCTGAAACCATACGTGCGGCTTTGAGGAAATACTCCACATAATCGTTCGTATGAAATCCCACTACATCGGCACCAAGAATCCCTTCAATAATGGCTTTTCGCCATTTTACAGGAAGCATTCTGAAAAGTTCGAAAGATGGAAATGGGATATGGAAGAAAAAACCAATCTTGTTTTCAGGAAAGCGCTCACGGATCATTTCAGGCAGAAGCATAAGCTGATAATCCTGAACCCAGACAACGTCATCGGGCTGTATTATTTCTGCCAGTTTATCAAAAAATAAACGATTGGCTATCTGATAGCTGTCGAAATATTCATCTTCAAATTTGGCAAGAGAAGGAAAGTAATGACATAGCGGCCAAATTAGATTGTTACAAAATCCCTCATAATAATTCTCATTTACATCGGCAGGAATAAATACAGGATGCGCCTGAAAACTATCATTCGCAAGCGATTGGCCTTCAAGCTCTTCGGGTGAGTTTTCTGAAAACCCTACCCACTGTATTTTTTCTGCTGAATTAAAAGGTGATCCCTCCTGCTCATGTACAAGCGAAAGAACCGCCGACACTAATCCACCAGAATTCTGAAAAAGTTGAACCTGATCGTTTTCGTTAATAATTTTAAAGGGTAGTCGATAGGCAACAATAATTAATCGTCCTGTTTTTTCTTTTTTTCTCAAATCATTCATACGGTCGTTGCATTTAATTCACAAATGCACCTCATTAATATAAGTTATGCAGTCTTACATCAATGTGAAAGGCAAATTCTATTACAATAACAGCATAAAGAACAGATGCACTTGTTAAATTTTACTGAATAAGATCAGTCTGATACTATGTTTTAACGCAATTACTGTTCCAGTAAACCTAGTTTGAAAGAAGCTTTATATTTATTCTTGAAAAATTATAGAAATAATCTATTTCATTTGTAGGAACAATTCTATAATTTTGTACCTGCATCACTTCGGTGGTGTATAGTGTGTGTTGTAGTGCACAAATGATCTTGGCATATGCCGGGATTTTTTTGTTTAGTGACCAATGGTAAATTATTTTCAAATCTTCTTCAAATCTTTTGTGTAAATCCGAAATATAACATTTCCGTGATAACAACTAATTCAAAATCTCCAAAATGTCAGTTATACGGACACTAAAAAGTCACTTAGTCATACATTTTATTTTTTACTGGTTTGTTAGACTATCACCCATTCAGCAGAATATAAAAATAAGAATTACTTACAGGATTTAAAAGCTATACATTTCGTTAAAGAGCTATAAATTAGCAAGTTGAAAATATGTCATATATTTCCACTTTTATCCTAGCATGATTTTTATACAGTTTCTGGCAATCAAAGTGGCTTTGCCGCTTTGAGGTGAGAAATATTTAGTAAAAGATCCTAGCACTTGCAAGGATCTTTTCTTGCTTTAAGAAATCGCTAAATTGAACTTTTTCTACAACAAAAATTTAAGTTGTAATATTATTAAGAACTTAATTTTGAATACCTTCTACAAGAATTTTGTTTTATAAAATATTAATTATAATTTTAAACCAGTTACCTAATAATGTAGAGTGCTGGGTTAAATAATTAGCAAAAGGGCCTTGGTTATACCGAGGCCTTTTTATTTTGTCCGATTCTTAAAATAAGGTTGGTTTATTAGATCAGAATATCTCATAAAAAAAACCACTCCAAATAGTAACATAACCACGTCTGAGGAGTTAAAATCTGATTAAATCGATACGGTGTAGATATTTAAATTTTCATCTGCGCGTTATTTATTAGATTTTGAAGATCAGTAAATATTTTGGGCAAAACTTTCTATTCAGATATTTTAGTATAAAAATAAATTGTAAAATTTTAGATTTTTTTTATAAATCCCGGTTGCGAGTAGTTAAAAACCTGCCTTTTTCGGCAGGTTTTTTTATGTTATTTATGATAAAAAAGGTTTTTTAGTTTTTTAGAAATATTTTGCACACGAATTAATTGACATTTGACTCCATGCTTATCCAACAGTGTACCAATCACCACCTTTCGCGACTTGCTGAAATCTTCAATGATTATCGTATTCATTTTGAACAGGAATCCGATTTGATTGGATGTACTGCTTTTTTGGAAGAGCGGCTATTAAAAAACCAGGCAGTAATATTTGTTGCTATTGATGAAGAAAGTAATGAGTTCATGGGTTTCACCTTGCTTTATCCGATGTTTTCATCGCTCAAAGCGAAATCTACCTGGACCTTGAATGATATGTTCATTTCTGAAAAATTCAGAAAATTTGGTGTTGCAAGCGGGTTACTGGAAAAGGTCAAGGAATTTGGAGAAGAAACGGATGCGCAATGGATTACGCTGAAAACGGGGGCCGAAAATGTAAAAGCGCAGGCACTTTATGAAAAATTCGGGTTTAAAAAAGATGAAGGACATTTTTATTATTACCTCCAATAAAAGGTCAGAATACTATTCGATTTCATCTGTTTCCTAGTCTGATGTTATTTGAGCGTCTACGATGCGGCTCAAAGTTTCATCCAGTTTTCCCTCTTTTAGTAATTGTAAAAATACTTCCAGTTCTGCCATTGTGGCATTATTGCTTAAATATCGGCTTACAAGTCTGTCCAGGAAAATTTGTTCTTCCATATTTATCTTTCTTGTAAGACAATAACCGGCATCTTGAGGGTACCCAGGCAATGAATTAAATCCAAAAAATCAAAATAAAGAATAATAATAATTTCAGGCAAACGTCAGCAAAAGATCCACCTCGGCAAAGTCATTAAAAGTGGACAGAAAAAAACCAAACGCAATGCCTAAATCTCTTTCCACAGCCAGGCGCATAATCTTCATTGACCTCACCATATGTTTCTTAATCAGACTTTTGGAAACACCCATATTTTCCGCAGCTTCATCATAAGACAATCCTTGCTGGCGACATAGCTGAAAAACTTTTTTACTCTGAGGTGTTAAGGTTGAAAGAATATTCTGAAGAAAACTCTGGTACTCATCCGACTGGACTTTATCTTCGATTCCATTGTGTGCGTCACTGTAATTTTGTATGAAACCTGATAATCTTTTTTCCTCCGAAGCAACTTTTTTAAGCACATTAAGGCTGTGATTTTTTCCTGCAACAAGAAGGTAATTTCTAAAAGAATGGACTTCTGTAAGATTTTGACGGTCTTCCCAGATTTTGATAAATACTTCCTGACAAGTATCATTTGTAAGATCAGAAGATTTCAGAATTTTATAAACCAGCCGGTAAAGATCAGGTTTAAAGCGGGCATAAATTTCGGAAAACGCTTTTTCGTCGCCCTCGGAAATTTGTTTAAGTATCGAAGATTCGTTTTGGAAATACATTAAGTTTAAAGGCTAAGGATTGCTAAAACAAATTTTTCGTTTTTGCTGCGAAACAATATTTTATAACTAAAAATAATAAAAATGCCAATTATTATTTTACAACAAAACAATTTTACCATTTTTGAATACTAATTACAAATATTATATAAAAGGTGCAGTATTATATTGTTTTGTTTATGGAAGCTATTTTTAACCTCTTTTAAACGCAATGTTTCGAGTCAAAACGGTTACAAAAAATCAAGCTAAATAATAGGAACAGTTATCGATTTTGCACAAAAACAAAAGTCAACCCGGTTGAGGTTGACTTCTTTATTATGAAAAATGAAATGTGAAGTAGAAAAAATGTAATTGGCAAACTGTTGAACCCATTTATTTCTTCTTATCAATTTTCACTTCTTCTTTCAAATACATCTGAGCTAACAACAATGCATACTCATCAATCTTAATACTGCCAATGTTGGCCTGGATCGCAACGACCAAACCTTCTGCGGGGTAATTCATAATAAAACACCGTGTTCCTTTAACAGTTCCACTATGTCCATACCAGTTTCTGCCAGTCTGATCTTTCCCAACAAACCAGATTAGTCCTTGCCAGGACGGAATAATACCCGAAGCTTTTGAAGGATGTATCGCCTTTTCATTTTTCTCAAAATAAGGCGTGTACATTTTAGCAAGCGTAGCGGGTTTTAACAAGATACCATCGTTAAGTGCAATTCCAAGTTTCACCATATCTTCGGAAGAAGCGATGATTCCTCCACCTGCATACTTGTAACTTGTATCCTCATAATCCGGGTTGACAATCAACCCGCTTTTATCACGGACATACCCTTTTCCCCGGTTAGGAATTACCCGTGAAGGAATGTCAAACCAGGTGGCAAGCATACCCGCCGGTTGCCAGATATTTCGTTTCATATATTCTTCGAAACTTATTCCAGATATTTTTTCAACGATTCCATGCATCAGGTTACTGGCATAAGAAGAATACGAAAAATACGCGCCAGGATTGAATAACAGTGAATCGTCGCGAAAGATGGCAGTCGCTTCCTGAAAATCATCATAATGACGCATATGTTTGAAACCAAAATTGTCATTGTCCTTGGCTGCATAATGCCTGATGCCGGAGGTATGGGTCAGGATATGTTTGATGGTGATCGGTTTCTGTTTTTTCGGGAAATAAGGGAGGTATTTCTGAATTTCATCATCCAGACTTAATAGTCCTTTTTCTTCTAATTGCATGATCGCGATGACCGCCACCGCCTTGGATACAGATCCGATATTATGAACGGTTTGTCCATTTTGAAAAACTTTATTGTCAAGATCCGCATAACCCACACCACCGGAAAATACCATTTTACCATTTATCGCAACCGAAGCCGAAACACCGGGCGCACCGCTTTCATCCGCAACGCGCTGCAAATAATTCAGGACATATTTATCGTTTAAGTTCTCATGTGAAAACCTTCCCGGCTGAGCATTGGTGCGCACAGGTGCTGTAAAAACGACGGCAGCAACGGCAGCACCAAAAATTATTCTTTTAAAATCAATCATAAACAACGGTAGTGAATTTGAAATAACTTAACCCTTTTTTGGAGGAAAATAACTTGACTGAATCAGTTCTTTCACATCCTTAAATTTCTTATTTGGTTTAAGATAGCCAGCAAGAAAATTGTAGACTTTAAACCGGATTTCCTTGGCACCATAGTTATCTATGCGATCAAAAGTATGTCCGCCGGGAATATCTTTATAAATCTCATACTCGAATTTTTTGCCTTCTGCTTTCAATGATTTTATCAAATGCTCTACTTCCAGTGAATTAACATCCTCATCATTTGTATTGGTATGAACCAAAAGCGGAGTTTTCAATTTTTCCGCATTCCAGGCCGGAGAACGTTTCCGATATTCCGCAACATTTTCATCAGCCGATTTCCCGATGTGATAATCAGCAGAATAGGCGTCACGATAACTTTGAGATTTGTAACCCATACGCGCTACCAAATCACTCACGGGAACCCCTGCGTAGGCAACGGCATAATCTTCCGGATGATCAAAAATATTCAAAAGCGTGATCATTCCGCCATGGCTCCACCCCAAAATTCCTACGCGGTTTTTTTCAAGAAAGTCATAGTTTTGGATCATATAATCACGGCTGCTTTTAACGTCCTCAACTTCCAGCCCGCCATAATCGATCTGACGGTAAAAACCGGCTCCATAACCGGTACTTCCACGATAATCGGCTGCCACAACAACATATTCTTGCGCGATAAGCTCGCGGATAATATGAGCATACGTTGAAGTAAAATTGCTATGCACGCCTCCGTGCGGAAGTACAAGCAAAGGGTATTTTTTATTTACATCAATTTTTGCTGGGATGAAAACATAAGCTGAAAAACGAACCGGATTTTTTGCACCCTGCCCAGTTAGATTTTTGATAACAGCTGGCGGCGGACCGGTAATAATTACTTTGTCAACAAAGGCAACATCGGAAAGTTTGTTTTGCCAATCCAGATCATCAATACCTTTGGTAACCTGGTCAAAATCATGCTGCATGGCTTCAATCTGCTTTGCCATCTTGCTAACCTGATCTTCCAAAGAAGCCTTTGATTTTTCCTGGGTAAAACCTGCATGACCTATGAAAAAGCCAAGCAGGATTAGAATATATTTTTTCATAATGCTTAATTGGGAGAAGAGTAAAGTTGGTTAAACAAGACCTTGAAAGTACCGTAAGACTGTGCACGAAAAGTAATTTCAGGGCCGAAAGCGATCAGTTTTCCTTTGCCAACATTCGCTTCAAATGCCGCCACGCCATCCTGTAAATACGCTTGTCCCCATGCCCATCCACTGCGTAAAGGTTTGTTGGAATCGAACCACATAAGAGGCTTGATCATACCTTTGGCAACTGCTTCGGATGATAGATTGAAAACCGGACTTGCGTCAAAATAAATATCACTTTTTGAGCCCATACCCCAGGTCGTTTTCTGTGTTGAATCAACAGCAACTTCCAAAACACTTCCCGGAATAAAATATTTATCGTTTGGCAAAGGCCGTTCAATACCTGCGGCAGTCATTTCCATAAGCGCGTTCCGCACAGGAAGTCCGATGTGATAAGCCAGACTTGTACTGGTACCAATTGTAAATACGGAACCACCTTCTTCCATGAATGTTTTCAATGCGGGAACGGATTTCGTTACGGTAAGACTACCCATCTGGCTATGAAATTCAGCCGGAACTTCCTCTTCTTTTGCTTCCTTGCGTACATATTCCTCAGCGCCTGGTCTTGCGTTTCCAACACCTGGAACTGCTCTTGTTACAAATAAAATCAGATCGTATTTTTTACGAAGATTCCCGGCATCAATGTCTTTGGCATAAACAAGCTGAATTGGAAAATGATATTGCTCCATAATCCAGCGAACCCAGCCAGATGGCATTGAACCACCGTAATTATCCCACAAAGCAATACGAGCTGGAACCACTTTTGTCAGATTAACTGGTCGTTTGCCAACAGTTTTAACAGAGGTTCCTAACTGAGCAGAAGATTTCTCCAACGCAGATTTTGCCTTGGCAGAAGCCGGAACAAAAAATGTTCCCTGATCTTTTCCGTTCGATATCCTGAAAACTTCCAGACCAGCCGCCAGCAAATCATTGACATAAATAAAGGAATTGTTAACCGCCGGGCTTAACTCATAACCAGCCACTGAACCGGAGGGAATAACCGTTTTCACCATCTGCAATTCTCCGTAAGGCAACGTTACAAACGGACCGGAAAAATCTGATAAAACTCTATCAAAACTTACACCCATTTGGTATGCCAATGTCCAGCCAGCTCCATCATAAGGACGGATCGGAGGACCGCCTGCATACTGGAAATCATTTGGATGATCCTGTGGCTCAAACATATCCAGGATATGCGGACGGAATGCCTGATTGGATTTTACGATGTAGGAACCTGCCGGATATTTTTTGCCTGCCACTACAAAATCACCCGACGCTTTTTGAACCTGGATTCCTGCTTTAATTAAAGCATTCAGGAAATTGACAGCCGTTGGAAAATCCTTTTGGCTGGCTGGAATAATATAACCCCGCGCATCACGAAGCGTAGAATCTTTCAGGATCAGATCGTAATAATTAATCTTGGGAGCCGGAGCGGCTGTACTTGCCGTCAATGCAGGTTTACCGGCTTTCATCGCCTCATTGATCGCATCAATTCTTTTTGGATAAGGCGTCCAGTAATCCATGTTTCCATGATCAATTGAATTTTTTCCCATATGATAAATATTGAAAAGCAAATCGTCATAATTACGTGCTGCATAATCAAGGACCGAGAAATTCAGGGAAAGTGAATAATCAATGGATTGTTTGAAATGCCAGGTTTGCGGCGTCACAGGGTTTGGTGTAGAACCATTCGGAATCAAACGATTAGGAACCAGCGGAATATCTTCAGGCGTTGGGCCACCGATGATTTCTGTCAATAAACCTACCATATTATGAAACTGCGTCGTAGTGCGCAAACCGCCATTGTACCAGGTTGAAAAAGTAGAACCGGTAAGGCGGGTGTAACCCGGTTTATTCTCGACATTCAGACGATTATACATGGCAGCTCCAAGGGCGTCAATTCCTGTAATCATCAAAGGATCAAATACATAATTAAAAGGATCGCGGTAAGGAGGTCCGGCCAAAACGGAGCCGGCCGGTCCGCGCTGGTGGTGATTGTACATCACCTGCGGCAGCCATTCAACAAAAAGCTGACGACCCATATTCTGGGATTCCTTCATCTGCATCATGTAAAAATCACGGTTATTGTCGTGACCGATATACTTTTGATACAATCTTGGAAGAAATTCCAGAGTCCGTTTTTTAGGATCTTTTTCACGCATATACCAGTTGCTTACCAATTCCTGGCCGTCCGGGTTTGCATGCGTCATCAGAATAATCACGTTATCCAGAATACGTTTTGTTTCCGCGTCTTTCCGGTTTGCCAGCTGATAAGCAGTTTCAATTAACTGGTGAATACCCACAACTTCCGTGGCATGCAAACCACCGTCAATCCAGACAACTGCCTTTCCCTCGGCGGCCAAAGTTTTTGCCTGTTCCGGTGTAAGACCATCGGCGCGGGCAAGTTTCTGAGAAATATCCTTATACTTGGCAAGGTTTTTCAAGTTCTCAGGCGACGAGATGATCAACATATACTGATTTCGTCCTTCTTCTGTCAAACCGATATTGGTAAGTTCAACACGATCGGAAGCGTCCGCCAGTTTTTTGAAGTAAGCTTCTGTTTGAGTGAAATTGGCAAGCTGGTAATCGTCCCCAATCTCAAAACCAAAATTGTCTTTTGGTGCAGGAACAGATTGGGCGAAAGAAGCGGAATAACCTGCTAAAATAATGAATAGGAATAGTAGAAAGTGTTTTTTTAACATAGCGGATTAATAAAAATTAGTTCTGGTCAGGTATTTAGTTAGTTTTTACATCGGCTTTCGGCGGTCGGCAGTCAGATCAAAAAATTATACGTTTCTGACCGTAAACTGAAAGCCGACTGCCGAAAACCGACAGCCGCAATTATACTGCGTCCGAAAGACTTGAAAATGTAAAATCACGGATTTTCAAAGGCGGAACCATATTTCCCCTCGTCCTGACAGCCTTACCCATCGCTTCAAGATTGTTCAGCATGATGATCGGACTTTCATTGAACCGGAAGTTTTTAACCGGATGTTTGATCTGTCCATTTTCAATATAAAAAGTACCATCGCGTGTAAGTCCTGTGTAGAGCAAAGTTTGTGGATCCAGCCAACGTGTGTACCAGAAACGAGTCACAAGAATTCCTTTTTCGGTATCTTTAATTAAATCTTCCACCGAAGCAGTGCCGCCTTCCATAATAAATCCATCGGGTTGCAAAATCGGCGCAACGCCTTTGCTTTGTGCCCAATATCGGGAATAAGACATGTTTTTAACGACGCCTTTATCAAACCAAACGACCTTTTCCAATGGTAGTCCTTCCGAAGAAAAAGGTTTGGCAGGAATATCCTTATCCGATGGATCTGAATATATCGTCACCCTTTCGTCAAGTAACTTCTCTCCTATTCTTGTTCCTCCGCCTTTTTTGCTCAGGAAACTTCTTCCTTCATCTGCCGTCCGGGCATCCATCGCACGAATCATAAATGAGATCAATTCACCCGCTGCCGTCGGTTCAAGAATTACCGTATATTTTCCAGGTTCAAAAGCCTTGGCACCTCTTGAAGAAATTGCTTTTTGCATAGCAACTTTAGTGGCAACTTTTGTATCCATTAAAGCACTGTCATTGAAATCACCAGAACCATATCCGGAACCTAAACCATCAGCAGTACGTACCGTAATGGAAAAGTCCACCGACGTACTTTTATTATATGCGAACAAACCTTTACTATTTCCAAGCGCCTCAAAACCAGCCGAATCTTCCAGATAACCAGCACCGGTCAGCTTATTTTCCCGAACCGGAATAATGCTGTCTTTGGCAAATTTGGCACGCTGCGCGGGATCTATTTTAGAAGTGGAATCCAGAAAACCTTTACTTTCAAGGTATTTTTGAGGGCCAGGCATCGGCAAATATTCAACATTCTCCGGCGCGAGTTTCGCTACTTCTTCCGATCTCCTAACCGCCTTTTCCAGTGAGGCATCATCGAATTCATTAACCGTCGAGGTGCCTTGTTTTTTACCAAATACCGAAGTAATGGACAAAGACAGATTATAAGTTTCCGCACTTGTTGATACCGAATTACGCGCAAAGCGAATATTCCCGGTACGTTTCCCTGTTAATTCAACACTCATTTCATCGGATTTGGAATACCCCAAAACCTTATCTATTATTTTTTTTGCTTCCTCTTTTGTTAAAATCTCCATGTCGGATAATCCATTAATGTTTTACAAAAAGCTCTTCTAAATCATCAATCAAAACACGCACTTGGCATCCTGACTAATCATCAAATCAAGAAAATCAAGATCATATTTTCCTCCCTGTATTGATCACATTCACGCCATTAAACCGCGAAGTCGAACATCCATGTGAAACGGCGCTCGACTGGCCAGGCTGCCCTTTTCCATCAAACAAAGTCCCGAACAATCTGTAATCATCCTTGTCACAAATCTTCGCACATGAATTCCAAAATTCCTGAGAGTTAGACTGATACGCTGCATTATCCAGCATCCCAATGATTTCACCATTTTTAATTTCGTAAAACAATTGTCCGCTAAACTGGAAGTTATACCGCTGCTGATCAATGGAAGATGAACCTCTTCCTAAAATATAAATGCCTTTTTCAGTATCTTTAATCATATCCGCCACGCCGTATTTTTCCTTTCCGGGCTGCAAGGAAACATTTGGCATACGCTGGAACTGAATTGAATCCCAACTATCGGCAAAACTGCAACCCTGCGATTCTTTCTCTCCAAGTAAATGAACCTGATCACGGGTTGCCTGATAGTTTACCAAAATACCGTCTTTGATCAGATTCCAGTTTTTACACGGAACACCTTCGTCATCATAACCAACAGCTGCCATACTATTCGGCTGGGTTTTATCCGCAACGAAATTGACGATCTTGCTACCGTATTCGAAGGTTTTAGATTCCCATTTTTCCATGGTAGCGAAACTGGTTCCGGCAAGGTTAGCTTCATAACCTAAAACTCTGTCAAGTTCCAATGGGTGTCCTACGGATTCATGAATTGTTAAACCAAGATTTGAAGGATCAAGAATCATATCATATTTCCCGGCAACAACTGTTTTTGCCGTCAGTTTTTCCTGTGCCTGATGTGCCGCCAGAATCGCATCCTCTACCATATCGTAAGAAAAACGGTAAACAGTAGGTTTGCCAAGAATTGACGTTTTTTCCGATGCAAGTCCGTCCAGATATTCGTAACCCATACCAATTGGTGCACTTAATGCATCACGGGTTTTAAATTTTCCAGCTTTTTTATCAACAGCAGTTACCGTGAAAGTCGGCCACATACGGTGCACATCCTGGTCGATATACGATCCGTCAGTTGAAGCAAAATATTTTTGTTCGTTGATAAAAAATAAATTCGAATTCACGAAAGTCGCTCCGTTTTTGATTGCTTCGCCGTTTACTTTCATCAGCAAATCAATCTTTTCTTTTACAGGAATTGCAAAAGCGTTCTTCGTGATCGGCGTTTTCCAGGTCTGAATTCCAACGCCTTTTTGTGTAGCGAGAATCACAGGTTCTTCCTGCATTTCGGAATTAGCTTTTGCAATGGCCACGGCCGTTGCCGCACATTTTGCAATGCTATCGACCGACAAATCGTTCGTAGCACAGAAACCCCAGGTTCCGTTAGCGATCACACGGATTCCCAAACCGTAAGATTCTGAATTGACGATATTTTCAACCCGCATTTCTTTGGTGAAAAAATATTGTCTTAAATACCTTCCAATTCTTACATCGGCATAGGTCGCGCCCTTACTTTTTGCAGCATTTAGTGCCGTATCTGCAAGTCGCTTTTTTGCCGTAGCATCCATCCCTGGCATCAGTAAATCTTCGGCCGAAATGATTTTGCCTTGTACCATTCCAGAGGAAAACAACGCGGCTCCCATTCCGGATAATTGGACAAACTTTCTTCTGTTCATAAGAAATCGTTTTACTAATGAGTTACTTGACTGTTACGAGTTTATTTGATTTTTGTGTATTGTTCTGCTTTTCGAATAGAGTGGTTTTGGTATTTATTCCAAGTTTTTGTTACCGGTCGGACGGCTGAAAAAGCCTTCCGACCGGTGGCTCATTCCTTCCGACAGCCTTTTCCGCAGTCGGACGAATAATGAAAGTCTGATTTATTAACCTACTTCAATATTCGTAAAAACTCATGTTTTATAAACCAGAAAATCCGTCTGCTTGTGACAGACGGATTTCTTTAATTATTCTCCGGGATGATACGTTTTCTCGGCATTTTTCAGGACATCTTTTTTGTAGAAAAATATATCCTTGTATTGATGATTGATATAACCATCGACCTGATCGGTAAAATGTGGTGATTTTGGATCTGAACTTGAACCGCCAGTTAAAATCGTTTTGGCTTTCAGCTCTTTTCCAAATTCTACAACGGCAACGAAGGTATTTCCGGTGATACCATAACGATTTTTAGATTGCGGACTTTTCTTACTGACAAATGCGTTCAGCGAACCGAGATAACCAGGGGTTGCAGGCAGAGACCAGCTCTTTTTACTATCACTTCCAAGCTCTCCTTCCGGATTTCTCTGATAGCGGTTAACCGTTCCCCAGGCCACTTTCCATGTGCCAAAATCCTTCGTCAGTTCTGCAACCACAGCCTTCAAAGCATCAGTCATCTGGCGTGCTGTAAGATTATCGGTCGATACTGCCGCACCATTTGTTACTGAATATCTTTCTTCATTCGTATAAGGTTTTTCCAATTTGGCTACGTCCATTTCGATCACTTTTTCAATCCACATCACAGCGAGTGTAGTTGCGATAGAACTTGTATCCGTTCTGAAATCCCATTTTTTTAATGCTTCAATTGGTCCGGCCAATTCTGGCATTGGTTTTTCTGAACTGGTATAAGAATAAATCAGGTTTGGAATGAAACGGGCTGCATTTGGCAAATATGTATCATGCGCTGCTGCAATGATATCATCCATTGTCGCGTCCTGAATTTTATCCAAAACACGAATGGCATCCATTGCCCGGGGCGTGTGTCCATCAGGGAACATATATTCAGGCTTTTTTGCCATCGTTGAATCATAACGACCTGTTGCATACAAAACGGTTGAATTACAATTTTGCAACCATCCATTTGCCGGGTTTTTGTAGTTAGGAATTTCATCCAGTGAATACGTTCCTTTCCATTCCGTCGCATCAGTGCTGCCATCCACCGGACGTTTCCAGTTTAGAGAAGGATCTTTTTTAGGGACAAAGTTTCCATGCCAGTAAGCGATATTTCCGTCTCTATCTGCATACATTACGTTGCTTCCGGTCATCACACGTTTGTCCATAGAAAGTTTGAACTGATCGAAATTTTTCGCTTTCATTTTTTCCCAATGCATGGCAAGCAAATCAATACTTCCGTCAACGGTTTTAAGAGACACCCATTTTTTGTTCAAAATAGAAACCACCGGACCGTGATGCGTACGGTATACCGTGAATTTTTTCGATAGTATTTCATTGCCCATTTTATAAGGAACTGTGATTTCCGTACTATCAACCGCCTTCATTTCGCCGTTGTATTTATAATAGTATTTCCCATCTTTCTGCTCCACCATTTCAGCATAAAGATCTTTCCCGTCAGATAAAGAAACCGGGTGCATCCAGCCAAGATATTCATTGAAACCCTGAAAAAGACTGAACTGGCCAATGAAGGGTGCTCCATAAGAATTGAGGCCTTCTTCACTTGTAACCTGAATTTCAATTCGACCATAAAATTCAGAATGCGGATTGATCAAAATCATCGCATTTTTACTTTTTGTGCGGGAAGGAGCTATCGCCCAACCATTTGATCCGGCCGGTTCACGGAAATTGTCTGCTTCAAAAGTTGGAACGTATGATGTAAATCTCTGCGCTTTTTTGGAATATAATGCAGCAAAACCTGCTTCATCAATATTACTTCCACCAAGTGCAGGAACATTATTCATCAATGACATCCACGGTTCCATGCGCTTGATCAACTTCGTTTTTTGCTCAGGATGTTTGATCAGATAAAGATTAACTCCACCCGCAAATCCGTCACATAGCTTTTGAAGCCATTTTGGCGATTCTTTATAAAGTGCTTTGGCACGGGTGGAATCCGTATACATTCTTGCCCAAAGATCTTTATAAATCGCTCCTTCGCCCTCAACTTCTGCCTGGCGCCCCAAACGGCTGATAAGCGAGGATTCCAGTTTATCGAAAAACTCCTCACATTGGACATAGGCCATTCCAAAAACAGCTTGTTCGTCTGTTTTTGTATACACGTGAGGAACGCCGTATTTGTCTTTGACAATCGTAATTTGTTGTCCTTCTTTTTTCAAAACCTTGATTTCTTTTGGAGAGAAGGTTTGGGCTGAGACGTTGATGGATAAGGCCAGAAAGGCAAAAATTGCTATTTTTTTCATTTTAAAAAGTGGGTTAGTTTCCGGGTAATGGAAATTATTGCGGTGCGCTGCACCTTTTTGGCACGTTAGGTATTTCGTTTTTCTACAAGTATTATGGTGCTCTGCACCAGAGCCATGTTTGGGAATTCCGTTTTTTATACAAATATTATGGTGCTCTGCACCTTACTTAGTCAACCTTAGCATTAAAATCGCAGTACGTTTTACAATTGCTTCAATCGAATTAAGATTAACATATTCGCCTGGCGCATGAGCGCCGCCGCCCTGAACACCTAGCCCGTCCAAACCATCAACATACTGAGCTACGAATGAAATATCGCCTGCCCCTCTTTTTCCAGGATCAAAAGCTTTCACTTCTCCTTGTCCCAAATCCAGACTCACTTTATTCAAAACACTAAGCACGCCCATATTTCCTTCTGTTGGAGGCATTGCAGGATAACCGTCTTTGAAAGTGATTTCTGCATTTGTAAGTGGCAGGCTTTTACCCACAATGGCTTTCATTTTCGTGCGGGCATTTTGCAATTGTTCATTGGTAAGAAAACGAAGATCACCGTTTACGACCGTTGTATTAGCAATCAAATTGGTCTTCCCCGAAGCTTTTCCTTCGATTGAAGTTGCTGTCATATCCGTTGCAGTTCCGCCCATAATCAATCCCGGACTGTATGTTAGATTTGGCTCTTGCAATTCTGTATAGAAAGAATTCAAAATTCGGGCTGTTTCGTAAATCGCGCCTGCACCTGCGTTCGCAGAAAATATTCCTGATGAATGTGATTGCTTTCCTGAAACTTTCAACGACCAGCCGCTGGCACCACGACGCGCAACAGTTGCGTAATTGAAACCTGTGCCGTTTTCAAAACCCAAAGCAATATCACTTCTTTTTGCAATGTCAATAATGTCTTTACGACTAATCTCAATCGGTGCTCCCGCACTTTCCTCATCACCGTGGATGATCACTACAATTTGTCTGTCTTTTAGCAAATTGGCTTCTTTCATGGCCATTAAGGCATAAATCATTACCATATTTCCACCCTTCATATCGCATGAACCCGGACCTACGGCGATTGTATCTTTTTGCTCCCATTTCTGGAAAGGACTGTCTGCCTCAAAAACGGTATCCATGTGGCCGATCAGCAGCAATTTCTTACCTTTTGTGCCTTTTATTTCAGCAATCAAGTGTCCACCACGATTCATCGATTCAGGCATATCTACCCAAGTCGTTGCAAAACCGATATCTTCAAGCAATTTTTTATATAGAGCACCGACCTTTTTAACCCCGGCAGGATTCTGCGAGCCGCTGTTAATGTTGACGGTTTCTTCCAAAAATTTAACAGATTCCTTGTGATTCTTTTCAACATTTTTTGTGATCAGAACCTCTTCTTTGGATAATTTCTGAGCAAAAGATACGGATTGAAGCGAGCCTAGTAATCCAAGGAAACTGGCTGTGTAAATTTTATAATTCATAATGGAGTGATTTTGGCAAATAAATAATTTAGGAATTTAATCAATTCGTTGAAAGGCGGTGCATAAAAACAGCCATACGTTTAATAATTCCCTCTACATAATTCAGATTTATATATTCATCGGGTGCGTGAGCGTTTCCGCCAACTGTTCCAAGTCCGTCAATTACGTCAATATATTGGGCGATTTGTGTCATATCTCCTCCGCCTCGTAAAGCAGGGTCGAAGGCTGTAACTTTCCCCTGACCCAAATCCTGACTAGCCTGACTAAGAATTCCAAGTAATTTTTCGTTTCCCGGCGTCGGAGGCATAGCTCCCGAACCACCAGTGAAAGTGATTTCAGCTTCGGTATGTGGGAAACCTTCTTTCACAATAGCCTGCATTTTCGCACGGGCATTTTCCATTTGTTCAATCGAAATATAACGAAGATCACCTTTGACTATACTCGTGGTGGCTACAATATTGGATTTACCAAAAGCAGTTCCTCTAAGTCCGGTAGAATCAATATTCGATTCGGCTCCGGCAACCATGATACCCGGACTGAATGTCAAAAATTTTTCCTGTAATTCGTCTTTGAAGCGGCTCAGTATTCTTGCGGTTTCATAAATAGCGCCCGGACCCGCTTTTTCCGAAAATATTTGTCCCGAGTGAGATTGTTTTGCGGTAACTTTCAAAGTCCAGCCACTGCCTCCGCGCCTTGCAATGGAAGCCGAATTGAATTCTTTGCCCGATTCAAAACAAAGTGCATAATCGCTTCTCCTGGCAGCGTCGACAAGATCTTTTCTGCTTATTTCAATTGGAGAACCGGCGCTTTCTTCGTCTCCGTGTATTACAATTACAATTTGTCTGTCTTTTAACTGACCCGTTTCGTGCATTGCTTTGAGTGCATAAAGCATGATCATAATGCCACCTTTGGTATCATTGGCACCAGGACCAGTCGCAATCGAATCTTTTACAGACCATTTTTGAAACGGGCTATTCAAATCAAAAACCGTATCCATATGAGAATTTAGTAAAATTTTCTTGCCTTTGGTTCCCTTGATCTCAGCAACCAAATGCCCGCCCCTTTTCATGGAGGCGGGCATATTGACCCAGGTCGTGGTGAAACCCATAGTATCAAGCATTTTCCGGTAGATCGCCCCGACCGTTTTCACACCTTCGGTATTGTTTGTACCACTATTAATATTCACGGTTTTTTCAAGAAATTTTACTGCATCCTCATGATTTTTCTCCACGTTTTTTACAATTGCAATTTCCTGTTTGGTCAATTTTTGCGCAGAGCTTATTTCCGGCACACCCAGGACTGATGCGATGAGAAGAAAAACTATTTTTGAATTCATGGGATAAAATAAAAGTTTAAAACTATTTATTACGATAATCCAGAGCAGGTTTTCTGTCACCTACCATGGCTTCGTATTTAAACCCGGTTCCTCTTTTTTCGTCCAGTTCTTCTTTTGCTGTTTTTAGTACCGAAGGATTTTTGAAGATATCATATGCTGAAAGTGCCATTGATTTGGCAGCAACCATCATTCCCTTTGTGCCGATCGATGTTCCGCCACAGGCAACGGCCTGCCAGCTATGACCGGGAGTTCCGGGAACAAATGTGGCGATGCGAACACCAGCTGTGGGAACTGCCCAGCTTACATCACCAACATCCGTAGAACCTCCACCGCCTTCGCGTATTTTTTCAACTTTGTAAGGCTGAATTAAAACGGCAGCATCCATGGATGGAAGTTTACCGGTGAAAGAAGTGCGAATTTTTTCGGCGTAAGTCTTTTCTTCTTCGCTGTATTTCACTCCGCCAACCTCGTTCAGATTCTCATACATAATCTTCGCAAGCGTTTCATTCGGCAGCAAATTAAAAGCTCCGCCCGTTACTTCATAGTCCACGGTTGTTTCGGTACCCATGGCCGCACCTTTCGCAGCTTTCACCACGCGCGCAAAAAGATCCTTAACCGTTTGCATTTCAGGATGTCTCACATAATAATAAACTTCCGCGAAATCCGGAACAACATTGGGAGCTTCCCCGCCTTTTGTAATGACATAATGAATTCTGGCATCGGAAGGCATATGTTCACGCATCATGTTGACCATATCATCCATCGCTTCCACACCATCCAGTGCTGAACGTCCGCGATCCGGAGCAGCGGCAGCGTGTGCAGAAATTCCATGAAAGCGAAATTTGGCAGACATGTTGGCAAGTGAAGAAGTCGCGTTAGCAAGATTCCTGTCGCTTGGATGCCAGTGTAAAACCGCATCAATATCATCAAACAAACCCGCTCTTACCATATACACCTTTCCAGATCCGCCTTCTTCTGCCGGTGTTCCAAAAACGGTAACGGATCCTTTTGTCCCACTGCTTTTTAGCCAATCTTTTACAGCAATTCCGGCAGCTACGGATCCTACACCAAAAAGATTATGACCGCAACCGTGTCCGGATGCACCGGCCAGGGCTTCTTTTTTTACGGGATCGTCTGTTTGAGATAAACCCGGTAGCGCATCGAATTCAGCGAGAATTCCAACTTTCGGACCTTCGGCACCGTAGGTTGCCACAAAGGCAGTCGGCATGCCGGCTACACCTGCGGTAACTTTGAAACCCGCTTCTTTTAGTTTTTGCTGTAATAATGCAGAGCTTTTTGTTTCCTGATAACCAGGTTCCGCATAGCCCCAGATCTTCCTGGCCGTTTCGGCGTAAGCAGGAGTCAGTTTATCCAGAGAAGAGGCGATCGCCTCTTTCTCTGAATTTTTCTGAGCCATAACGTCCACAGATAAGTAACTGAGCAAACCCATCAGAATGATTCGTTTTTTCATCGTTTATTCTGAATGAGTTATTTATAAATTGGTGTTAGTTCAAACAAACCAGGCGCTACTGCCGGACTGCTTGTATTTGAATTTAATTCGTTTTGAGAATAAATAAAACGACCCGGAAGTTGTGTTCCGTTACTCGGCGTAATTTTAATACCCACAGCTTCTGAACGTGTACGACGCTCATCATCCCATCCGATATGCTGACCATAGAAAGTAACATAACGCTCTTCAAGAATTTCACGAAGCAATGCCTGATCTGCCGTAATTCCGTCTTTATTCTCCATACCGCCTGTGGCAAAATCCGCCGCGACGTAAGCATCATATTTGTACGTTCCAGCGACTTTGTAAGTTGCGTGAAGATATCCTCCGCCATTAAGAAAAGCACGATAGGTATTCAGATAACCTAAGGCTACGTCAAAACCTTTACCTGAACGCAAAGCAGATTCAGCCATAGTCAACACGTTTTCCTGATAAGTGATTAAAGGAAAACTTGCGTCTCTTGCAAAAAAACCGCGAGCTGTTGTTGTAGTTGAGGTGTTTGGTTCAATAATACCAGGAGCATTTACACCCGCTTCAAGATAATAAAATTTGAATCTCGCCGTTTCGATCGTTTTCGCATTTCCACGATATTTTGCATTGGTTGAATTAAGCAAAAATGTGAGGTAAGAATCTTCCCCAGTAATACTACCCGCACGAATATTTGTCAAAAAGCTATAATTGGCATTTTCGTTTACACTAGCCGTTGTTCCGTGCAAGGCATAAAGAGAGTTTGCATAGGCACTCACACCTAACGCAGATGCGGTTAAAGCGGCATCATACTGTTTTGTATCTAATAAAAGACGTGCTTTTAAAGTGTAGGCAACTTGTTTCCACTTGGCTGCGTCACCGGAAAGATAAATATCCTCAACCGTTACAGTTCCAATTCCCGATTCCAGATCAGCGACCGCTTCGTCCAGGCGAGCCAGTAATTTTGGATATAGGTCTGCCTGCGTTTCAAATTTTGGATTTGGGTATAACGCCGTATTACCCGCCTCCGTGTAAGGAACATCTCCCCAAAGCTCAGTTGCAGTTGCCATTCCATTGACTTGCACAATCTTGGCGATACCTGCCATTTTACGATTTCCCAACGCTTCCGCCTTTTCAATAGCTATCAGCGCATTTTTATTTACACCTGAAAAAAAAAGATTCCAGTCGTCATCAAAGTTACTTGCTGTAATCTGGTACAGATACCAGGTTCCCAACTGCTGGAAAGTTCCTTTTCCATAACCTGTCCAAACGATCGCAAGACGACTGGCAAGACCTTCCTGAGCGGCCATATTGGCAATTTCAGTTCCTGTAAAAACAAATTTGGCTGGTGCATCTGTGGCGTTGTTCGGATCCTTGTTCAAATCATCCACGATCCCTTCGCAGGAAATAAAACCCAGGCCAACCAACAGTGCAAAAACAGATTTATATATCCTTTTCATATGTTATCCCTTTTGATATTAATAATTGACTTTCAAGCTGAATACCAGCGACTTCGTATTTGGGTTGTTGAAGTAATCCACGCCACGCGCATTTCCGACACCGGATACGTTTGTTTCTGGGTCCACACCCACAATCTTAGTCCATAAAACCGGGTTTCTGGCAGTAACAGTAAAGTCAATAGCCTGAAGTTTTGTTTTCTTACGGAAACCAGCTGATTTCAAACTATATCCAAGAGACATTTCACGGATACGCGTCCAGCTGCCATCCTTTACAAATTGCTCTGCCAACTGGCCTGAGTGACCACCGATTGACGTGTAGAAAGACTGATCAAGCAATACCGGACCTCCACCGTAGTCAGCAATATTTCCACGAACAGTTGTACCGGCCGGCGTCAATTTCCCAACGTAGTTGTACGTATCCTGAGCTAATGTTACTTCATTTCCAACATCTGCATAAGTACCGAAGTTAACAAGTACTCCTTTTGTTCCTTCGTAGAAGCTGGCGCCTTGTGAAGTTTCAAATAATACATTTAAAGAAACATTTTTGTAGGACACATTTGTACCAAAACCGCCTCTCCATTTCGGATTAGGATTTCCGATGATACCAAGGGTTGTGCTCAATTGAGGGAAACCATTTGCTGTCAAATCCATTGCACCACTCTCCGTTCGTTTGTAAGTACCGCCGTAGAATGATGACAATGCGTGGCCCACGTTAGCCACTGTACTCAATGCACCACTTGTGAACGTAACGATTTGTGTTCCGCCCAAATCCGTAACCTTGTTATTGTTCTTACTCCAATTCGCAAAAACATTTACATTCCAGTCCTTTTTCTGGAAAACATTCATGTTGAGATCTACTTCAAGGCCTTTGTTCTGCATGGTTCCGGCATTGGTATACCGCTGGGTAAAACCTGTTGAACCAGCCGCAGAAACCTGTAAAAGGAGATCCTTGATTTCATTTTGATAGTAAGTGAATCCGGCAGTAAGCTTGTTTTTAAAGAAACGAAGATCAGTACCTAATTCAAATTCAGTTTTACGTTCAGGTCTCAAAACCGGATCTCCCTGAGTATAGCTTTGAACAAAAGCCCCACCATAACCTGATCCTGTCAAATCGGTCGCCCAGCTGCTGAATGCTGCTGGTACATACGTTGTAATATTTTTATATGCGTCTGGCTGAATACCCACAACTCCAAAAGAACCCCGGATCTTGCCGAAAGAAAGAATATTATTGTTTGCAAAAACAGGCAATTGTGTAAACTGCCAGGCTATATCAGACGACGGATAATAAAATGTTGATTTAGAAGAACTTCCGAAAGTTGAACCTGCCTCACCAGCTGCGGATACATTTAAATAGACCTGATCATAAAATCCTAAATTAAGAGTCGAATACAAACGAGCCATGCGGCGATGTGTTTCGCTATTATACGGATAATTATTTGCGTTAGTCGAATTTGTAAAATTCCCCGGAGCATCTTCAAGAATGAAGTTGTTCATTAAACCGCCCAAACTATTGTACTTACGATCATTTACATTGAAACCCAAAATAAAAGTTCCCGTGATATTTTTCGTGATATTGTGCGTGGCACGCCCGATGACATCCATGTTCAGCTCAGTTTCCTTAATCATCTGCTGCTCATATTGTCCAGCGCCGGAGTTCGTCACAGAATTTACCGGATTATTGGTAACACGTCTGTCTGTATACGTATCAAGTCCACCCCTGGCCGTAATATTGAACCAGTTAGTCGGGCTGATCACCGCCTCCGTACTCATGATAAAACGATCAACTTCTGAAAGGTTTGTTAATTCGTTAATCGTCCAAAGCGGGTCATTATAACTTGGATTGGCTGATGCACCAAGATAGTTTCGGTACGAACGCTGACGGTTCAGAATAGGTGAAGCAGTTGGTGAAGCGTAGTATGAGCCTTTCCAATAACGGCTATCGAAATCGGGAGAAGAGCGAAGCATACCCAGATATAAACCAGCAGTATTATCGCCTTTCTGGATACGATTTGAAGTAGTCCGAACATACGTTGCATTCGTTGAAACACGTACAATATCATTGAACTGGCGCGTACTGTTAAAACGAATAGAACTTCTCTTGTAATCGCTTTGTCCGGCAAAAATCCCCTTTTGTGAAAGATTACCAAGGCTCATGTAGAAATTACCCTTGTCATTTCCTCCGCTGATCGCAACGTTATTATCAAAATAAGTACCGGTACGGAAAACGGCATCTTCGCGTGCCTGGTTGTACGTCTCGGTTGAATTCTTTTTTAAAATTGGATAAAAGGTTGGTCCGTTATATGCTTCGAATCTTCCCTTGGTCTTATCGACATCATCCTCGCCACCAGAGCGCGTAGAGATTTTATCACCCCAGGAATATTGCGTAGTCGGAGTATACACACCACCAGTTCCTTGACCGAAGGCCGATTGCAATGGGTGCAAAACGTTCACTTTATCAAAAGAGGCGGTAGACGTATAACTGATGTTCATTTTTTTGTCGTCAGCACCCCTTTTGGTTGTAATCACGATTACACCATTTGCAGCACGAGACCCCCAAAGACCTGCGGCGGATGCACCTTTAAGCACCTGCATACTTGCGATATCTTCCGGATTAATATCATTCAGACGTGACTGCTGCGCCACACCGCCCCGGCTATCACCGCTTGTACTGTTGCTCATTGGAATACCATCAATGATAACCAATGGCTGATTGGAACCTGTAATTGTATTCTGGCCACGGATCTGGATATTGGAGCCCGCCCCAGGATCACCGCTTGAACGGGAAATCTGAACACCGGCTGCTTTACCTGCCAATCCATTAATTACTCCGGTTTCACCAGAGCGACGAATATCATCTGCCTTGATAGAAGAAGAAGTAGAACCCATGCGGTCCTTATTTTCTCTAAAACCAAGCGCGGTCACAACCACTTCGCTCAATTGTTTGGAATCTGTTAGCAACGACACATTAATCGTTGAAAGACTTCCAACCGGAACTTCTTTTGAAATAAATCCAAGAAAAGAAAACACAAGAATGTTGCTTTGTCCGGGAACTTCTATTGTGTAATTCCCTTCAGCATCCGTGGAAGTACCTACCATACTTCCCTTAATCACAACATTGACCCCCGGAATTCCGGAGCCGTCCTCTTCGGAAGTTACTTTACCTTTTACCGTTATTCCCACGGTGTTATGGCGCTCTCCATTGATCAGTCCGTTACCGCCAGACCGGGCCGGATGACTCAGGCTTCCGGCAAGTAAAACAATCCAAAGCGCGATAGCTTTGTTTGGTAAGGATTTATTCATAATTGTCCATTATTGTTTGGGTTAAACATAATTCTATATAGGTAACATTTATTCGATAAAGACACTTTTTACAAAGGAATCAATTCAATTATTTATTTTTTCATTTTTAAATATTACAACATACCATTCCGCATTTTTTAATTTATTCAATATTAAATTTCGATATATACACTATATGACAATAGTAAAATTTAGAAGGGCACCCTGTTTTATAATATTCTTAAAAAGTTTAAATTCTTTCTAATTATCAGAATAAAACATTTTCAATAGTGTCGTAAAACGGCAACTATTTTGGAGACAAAATAGTTGTTTTTGAATAAAAGGGAAGAAAATAGACTACTAGGAGGCCAGATTAAAAAGAGGTTTGAAAGTTTCTTTTTTTTCACACTTTCAGCTCTTTACTTTATTTGTTAATATTGTACAAAGTTGATGTAGGATCTATATCAATTAAAGGTTACGATATTTTATAAAGGGCCCTGGAATTCCGGGGCTTTTTATTTTGGGAATTGGCCGATATATTAATCCCAATTCAAATGCGTTGAATATCCATTCCTCTGGCAATAAACCACTGAATAAACGTTATTAATACTCCTGTAACATTTAAGTTTCTATGAAAAGAATTTCGTTTTTACTTTGTCTATTTTTGTTTGTCGCAAGCGCGTACCGTTTTCCTGATTTGATGCCGGAAGGTGAAAAAGGACCCTTCCAGATTTCATTGCCCGGTGCTGATGCTTCTGGCGCCTATTTGACAACGGATAACAATAACAACCCGGTTTTGAGCTGGGTACAACAGGTAAGCCCTGATAATTACCGTATGTTTTATGCCAGTTCCTTTGACGGCGGGCACACATTTGAAAAAGCTAGGTGGATAACAACCTCAAAAGGAATTTATCCGCATGATGAAAATATGTCTAAAATCATTTATAAAAAAAACGGTGATATGATGGCAATTTTTGCAGTCAGCAATCCCGGCAAAGAGAATAAATATGCGGGACTACTTTATTATACGCAATCGTTTGACAACGGTTTGGTCTGGACTGAACCCAAACAATTATCCCCTGCAAAATCATATAGTAATGATGAGCGCTATTTTGACATGACATTGCTTCCCGATGGAGAAGTCGGTGTTGTGTGGCTCGATTCGAGAAAACCTGATGTCACAACCGTGACAGTACACAAACATGAAGGCATGGATATGTCAGAAGGTTCGGCTATTTACTTTTCCAAAACAGATCATAGAAAAGGATTTATAGAAGAAACCAGAATCGCGGAATCAGCCTGCCAGTGCTGCCGTACCAAGTTGTTTTTGGACGAATCGGGAAAATTGCATCTTACTTATCGGGCCATTTTAAATGACAGTATCCGGGATATGGTGCATTCCGTTTCCCTGGATAATGGTAAATTATTTTCAGCACCAGGCCGCATCAGTGCGGACAACTGGGTCATTCGCGGCTGTCCGTATACCGGTCCGACTATGACAGGAAACTCTGCCGGGATGCACTTCGCCTGGTATACAATGGGTACGGGAAAGGGGATCTTCTATTGCAATTCCACAGGTGATAAAAACTTTTCCACCAAAGAAAGTATCAGCTCATCTGCATCAGCAAAACATCCTCAGATCATCGCAAACAAAAAAGGAAAACTGACGATTGTTTGGGACGAGCTCAATGACGAAGGAAATTTTAGAATTGGTATTCAAACAAGGGACGTAAATGGGAAGTTGTTAAAAACAGGCTTCCTAACGCCAAAAACGATAAATGCAAAGCATCCTGTTGCCTTGCCGTCGGGACCAAACGGAATTCTTGTTGCTTTCACAAAAAAAACGGGAGACCAAAACCAGGTATTTTATGACTGGAAAAGTTTGGGCGAGTAATTATTTTGTTACAAAAGCTGTTACGGATAAAGCAAAACAGTAAACCTAATTTACTGTTGGAATAGTTGAATTTCAGATGTTAAGGAACTATATATTTTTATCAATTCTAATATCTTTTTTCTCGCCAAGTTATGCCCAGGAATCCTGGAAACTCAGTACAGAAAAAGATGGAGTTAAGGTTTTTACCAAATCAATATTAACTTCAAAAATCAAAGCACTAAAAATTGAATGTGTACTTAATGCTTCTGCATCGCAGCTAGTTGCTGTTATTATGGATATTGAAAAGGGTTCAGAATGGGTCTATGGAACCAAATCCTGTGTTTTGGTGAAACAGGTTTCACCTTCGGAACTTTACTATTATTCCGAAGTTATACTTCCGTGGCCAGCACAAAACCGGGATTTCATCGCCCATATCAGCGTGAGCCAAAATCCTTCCAGTAAAATTATTACAGTTGATGCGCCCTGCGTAAATGGTTATGTTCCCGAAAAGGCAAATATCGTAAGAATTCAAAAATCGATGGGTAAATGGATTATTATTCCGCTTTCAAAAAACCAGATAAAAATTGAATATACACTGGCTGTCGATCCGGCAGGCTCTATTCCAGCGTGGCTCGTCAATCTGGTTGCTTCACAAGGGCCCTTGGAAACATTTAAAAAACTAAAAACACAACTTCAAAAAGAAGAATACAAAAATATAAATATCTCGTATATAATTGATTAGAAGTATATTATAAGTTAAACTAAGTCAGTATTAAAAATATATTAAAATTAAATTAAAAATTTAATCTCCATTTTAATCCATGAGGATTTTTTGAGCGTATGTGAGTAATAAAATATTACTCACCTTATTCAACCGATTCATGGGAATTTTTAAGCAACATTTAAAAACGGCCACATTTGCTCTTGGCCTGACTGTATCGCTGGCAATGTATTCATGCGAAGATCATCGACTAGCCCCAACTGAACAAGCCCTTCCCGACCGTATTTTCTACGGACTTTCAGACAACAATCAACTGCACGAACTTAATGTAAAAAACACTACAACACCACTTAGATCATTTTCGATAACAGGTTTGGAAAGCGGTGATGTTCTGGCAGGAATCGATTTCCGGCCTGCTACTGGTCAGCTTTATGCAATCAGTAAGCAAAGCAATCTTTACCAGATTAATATCAAATCCGGAGATCAACAGGGAAAAGCGACAAGAATCGGAACTATTCCGATTGCCACAACACTTTCAGGCACAAATACAGGTTTTGACTTCAACCCAACCGTTGACAGAATCCGCGTTGTAACCAATACAGCGCAGAATTTGCGTTTACATCCTGAAACCGGTGCCGTCGTTGCAGGAGATCTGCCTTTAAATGGCCCGGCAAATCCCCAGATTGGCGCTGTGGCATACACAAATAGCCGTGCCGGCGTTACTGCTGCCCCGGGTGTTGGTACCACACTGTATGACATTGACCCAGTTGCTGATATGTTGTATATTCAAAATCCACCAAATCCCGGCGCTTTGGTTGCTGTGGGTGGGCTGGGCCTTGATATTCAGGATATTGGCGGATTTGACATTTCTCCCGACCTTAACGCAGCCGATGTTTATCCGATTGCTTCAGTTAAAGTTGCTGGTGAATGGGAACTTGATTACGTAAATCTGACTTCCGGAAAATTGCAAAAACTTGGAAAATTGCCGACAGGTGTAAACATAATCGGTATAGCAATTCCTTCCCTTCCGGTTGCATATGCACTGGACGGATCTAATAATATTAAGATATTCAATCCAACAAACGGTTACGACTACGGAACGAAAGCGGTTAGCGGCCTTCCATCCGGAGTAATGTTGCAAGGATTTGATATCCGACCGGCAAATGGTCGTTTGTACTCTCTGGGAAACAACAGCAAAATCTACGGAATTGATCTTGGATCAGGAGCAGCCACGGAATTAGCCAGTCTGAAACTTGCTGACAATACTCCTGTAACCATCAGCGGTACGATATTTGGCGTTGATTTTAATCCTGTTGCCGATAGATTGAGAGTTGTAAGTAATACCGGGCAAAACTTACGCATCAATATATCCGATGGTGTGACCCTTATTGACGGTTCGCTAAAAATTGGTGTTGACGGGCCAACTCCATTCGTTACAGCCGCTTCATACACAAACAGCTATCCTGGTGTAACTGCAACTACTTTATTTGACATTGACAGCCAGTCTAACCTGCTATACAAACAAATGCCACCTAATGATGGTGTTTTAGTTGAGCCAAAATCCCTTGGCCTTGACGTTGATTCCAGCATTGGATTTGATATTGGAAATGTTTCTGGTACGGGATATGCCATATTTACAGTTTCCGGAAACACAAGTTTCTATTCTGTTGATCTTGCATCGGGCACTGTTCAGCAAAAATTCCCTTTCAGCACGCCAATCAAAGGACTTGCATTAGGTTTCGGTTTGTAAGAATTCAAAAATAAAAAAAACGGATGCTCTGAATTATTCAGAGCATCCGTTTTTTTTATTTTGATAATTTTCAATACTTACCAGCACGGAAACTTCATTAAAACCAGCTTTTCCAGCCAAATCCCATACCATCGGGATAGAAATCTGCAACCGTCTATTCTAATTTTTCAATATATATCTTTGAAAACCATAATGGCCTCCTCACGGCATTTACTTTTCCCGACTACCATTTCTTACTACATTTACCAAAAAGCATCAAATTGAAAAAAAACAGTGTCACTTTAAGCGATATAGCCAGGGAACTGCATATGACGGCCGCCACGGTTTCGCGTGCTTTGAGTGATCATCCGGAAATTAGTGCCAAAACAAAAGCAATTGTAAAGGAAGCGGCACAAAGGCTTGACTATAAGGCCAATCGTATTGCCTCTTCTTTGCGCTCCGGAAAAACAAATGTAATCGGCGTACTGATACCGACCGCGGAAAATGCTTTTTTCGGCTCCGTCATTCATGGAATAACCAACCTCGCCAGTAAACATGGCTATTCGGTGCTTATACACGAATGTGATGAATTGTATGAATTGGAAGTTAAAGGAATCCAGACTTTTATAGGAGCGCGTGTTGATGGCATTATAGCTTCACTTTCCAGAAATACACTGGATTATGAACATTTTCTTGATGTTAAACGCAGAAATATCCCACTCGTTTTTTTTGACCGTGTGCCGGACCTCGAAATTCCTTCCGTTGTAATCGACGGATTTAACGGTTCGTTCTGGGCTACACAGCATTTAATAGATCAGGGTTACAACCGGATCGCCCACATTTCCGGTCCTCTTTATATCAATACCTTCAATGACCGTTTTAAAGGTTATGAAGCAGCTTTGAAAGCCAATAATATTTCCATTGATGAAAATCTGGTGTTTAATGGAAATATCTCCATTGACTCTGGCATGGAGGGTACCCGTTATTTGCTGTCACTACCGGAACCTCCGGATGCGATTTTTGCAGCAGAAGATCTCACAGCGCTGGGCATATTAAAACAATTAAAACTAAGCAAAATTCAGGTTCCGGAGCAGTTTGGCATTTTTGGATTTTGCAATGATATGTTTAGTGAACATACCACGCCTTCCTTATCGACCATGGACCAGCAAACAGTATGCATGGGCCAGGAAGCTTTCAAACTTTTATACCAAATTATAGAAAACGGCAACGAGGAAAAAACCAGGAAAATTGTCGTCAAACCACTTCCGGTTATCAGAGAGTCATCTCTAAAAAAAGCATTATAATAATACATTGTCGGTTTCAATAAGGCGCTTTCCAATAAATTTGATTAAATATCAATTAAGTTTTCAATTTAGTATCATTTTCCGTAAACGATTACGTTAATTTGTAGACGGAAGATTCGACAGTCTTAAAATACTCAATTTTTTGACAAAAAAATAAATCTTCCTAACGAAAAGAAATAATACCAAAAATTAAAAACGATGCTTAAAAAACTCACGATTCCTATACTCTCCACTTTAATTATGTCGGCGACTGCATTTTCGCAAGTGCCTGATTCTCCGGTAAAAGTAAAGCTAGAGCTGATAACAGACCAGCTTTCCCATCCAACGGCATTTGCAGTCACGAAAAAAAATCCGGACATGCTTTTTGTAACCGAGCAGGAAGGCAGGATTCGGATTATTCAAAAAGGTAAACTGGTGGATGCTCCTTTTCTGGACATCAGGAAGGAAGTTCTAAAAAAAGAGGGCTACGACGAGCGTGGATTGCTTGGACTTGCATTTCATCCTGATTATGCCAGCAATGGTAAGTTCTATGTGTATTGCAGTGTGCCAGTTGCCAATCCAGTTAAAAACCAACTGGATCATCAGAGTGAAATCCGGGAGTATATGGTTTCTTCCAATCCTTTGGCAGCGGATGTCGCTAAAATGAGCAAGGTTTTGGTTATTGATGAACCTCAGTCCAATCATAATGGTGGTGACCTTAAATTTGGAGCTGACGGGTTTTTATATATTTCAGTCGGTGACGGCGGCGGTGCGAATGACCAGCACGGAGAGATTGGCAATGCCCAAAATCTAAGCAACATGCTGGGTAAAATTCTTCGTATTAATGTAAACAAATTGCCTTACACCATCCCGGCGGATAATCCGTTTGTTGGTGATGCCAAAGCAAAACCTGAAATTTATGCTTATGGATTACGCAACCCCTGGCGTTTCAGCTTTGACAGTAAAACCCATCAGCTTTTTGCAGGTGAAGTTGGACAAAATAAATACGAAGAAGTTGATATCATTACCAAAGGCGGCAACTACGGCTGGAGACCGATTGAGGGATTGCATCCCTTTAATGAAAAAGATCCACAGCCTAAAAACCCGATTGCGCCTATCACGGAATATCCTCACCCGGAAGGACTGAGTATCACTGGCGGATTTGTTTACCGCGGAAAGGCAATTCCTGCTTTATCCGGCAAATATGTTTTCGGGGATATGATGGGCCCAATCTGGTCGCTATCGCCTGGGAAAGATGATAAATGGACTAGAAATAAATTATCTATTGGCAGAGACGCCGGTTATTGGCACGTTTACAGTTTCGGGGAAGATCTTTCTGGGGAACTTTACGTGCTGACGGTGATCCTTGAAAATACGAAAGGGGCTCTTTATAAAATTGTGCCTTAATTCATTAGTATACCTTCCTCTAAAACCTCGGCTATAACTCCGTAACGAGTAAATAGCTGGGGTTATTTTCTTTTGTAACCAGTACAAATAGGCAATACCGTGAAAAATACACGTCGCAGTTTTATCAGAAAAAGTGCTTCACTGGCGTCTTTATCGCTATTTGGTAATTCTTCTACTGAACAACTAATTCCGCAGCCTATAAAAGAATATGCAGAGTATGGCGGACAATATTTTTGGCTTTTCTACTAAAAAGTAAATTACCATTCACTCTTCTTTTTTGAATTATTCATGTGCTCTTTTAGATCCATAATTGTATGAGTAACCTCAACATTGCTTGTTCTTGATTACTTTTCCATTCCCTTTTGTTCTGCTTATTATTACCTCATAATCCCGTTCAATTATGTGGAAAATCTTCTGTTAAATCTGCAACAGAACCATTTTCATTCTTTGGAATTACCAAATCCTCTTTTTTTGCCAACATAATTAAAGTTAAATTCAACAAAGTCACAAATAGAAAAATTGTCTTTTTCATTGTTTAGTCATTTTGCTAAATAATTACTGATTGTAAATTCGAAAATCTGACATACCACTACCTCGCTGCCTTTTTCAACACTACGTACCGTTTTCTAAATTGATCCAGCTTACTGTTGGCTGATTTTTGCCCTACCAGATTAGTTGTTTCTCGTGTATCTCTTTTAGTATTATAAAACTCTTCATAGTTGTGCTCAATGTATTTCATGTACTTGAATTTCTTGGAAACAACACCTTCTACTTTTGGCAAACCCGGACTGCCTATAAATGTATGTTCGTAGAAAAAGTCTTCACGCTCGGTAGCTCCACTTTTCAGAGAGGCCATTAAATCTTTTCCCTGAATTGTTGCAGGAACTCCTACGCCTGCAAATGATAAAATCGTGGAAGCGATGTCAATATTCAGCGCAATATTATCAGTTTTCTTGCCGACCATTTTTCTTGGAAGAGGCGCTCCGGAAATGATCAGCGGAACACGTATCGATTCTTCATAACCAAACCATTTTCCTTCCAGTCCGTGTTCTCCCAGCGAAAACCCGTTATCACCCATAAAAATTATAATGGTATTTCGGTCGATTTGTAATTGTTTCAACTGCGCCACCATATCTCCAACGGCTTCGTCCACTCCGGTAATCAGGCGGTAATAATTCTTTACCGTTTCCTGCCGTTTTTCCTCTGTTGAGAAAAAAGTTTTCCAACGCTGTCTGGCAATATTTTTATCAGACCTGAAAAATTCAGGGAAACTATTCCAGAATTGTGGATCCGCTGTAATCGGCTTCGGAATATTTGTATTTTCATATAGACCGGCAAAACGCTCCTGAAAAGGAAAGGTTGGAGGCTCACTTTCTGACTCGTGCGGAGCCTTGAAACTCACCGAAAGACAAAAGGGTTCTTGCTGTCCGGCAAACTGATATAGAAATTGTTTGATGTCCTTTCCAACACTATCGGTATTATGAATTGTCTTTCCACTTTTATTCACAACCAGATATGGAGGCTGTTCAGCTCTTCCACATGCCCAGTAATCAAACAGGGAATCGGGTTGACGGTTACTGTCAATTCCAAACTTTCCGATAAAGCCAATTTTATATCCCGCTTTTTTCAACAGGGCCGGATACGTTTTGTCCAGCGCCTTTTTTGAAAAACAGGTCTTAAAATCATTAATCTTATGCCGTGACATATATTGTCCGCTCAGAAGGCTGGCCCGGCTCACGCAACAAATGGATGTTGTGACATAGGCCTTCTTAAATAAAATCCCCCTGCCTGCAAGGGCATCCAGATTTGGCGTTTTAATAATTTTATTCCCCATCACGCCGAGAGCATCCCATCGATGATCGTCTGTCAGAACAAAAATAATATTAGGCCGACCGGGTTTGGGCTTAGTATTTTCTCTATTCTGTTTATTTTGAGCCCTGCTCGTAAGTGCATCCCATAGCTGCCTGTTGCCCAATTGAAAAATTAAATTAGGACTGGGAAGTTTTCTTATTTCTATTCGCTGACCGAAACCAGCCATAGAGGATAAAACAAGTAAACCAATAAGCCCCCCCTTGCAAATAAACTTCCTGATTTTCATAATAAGCAGACCATACTCACAAATTTCAAACTAATAATTCGAAAAACAATGATTTTCCTGTCACTTATACCCTACTACTTCCGGATTAAATGCTTACCGGTGTGATTCGACCTGTCATAAGTGCTCAAACGAATAACTTCAACCTTTATACGTTTAAGAACTCTTTCGTATTTATTCCACATTTCCACGTCTCGCAGCGCCTTTTTCAAGACCAAACGCCGGAGTACCATTTGGATTACCAGGTTTTATTTTTTCATAGTCCACAACTCCCGTTTTATCCGCCCACTTGAAATAATCGGCCGATAATTCATTGACGATTTCTGTATTCACGGCAGACAGGTCATTGTTTTCTCCACGATCTTTTTCCAAATCATAAAGCTCCCATTTATACGCCGGATACGTCGAAACAATTTTCCAGTTTCCTTTTCTGACCGCACGGTTTCCGGCACGTTCCCAGAAAATAGGCTCCCCCCTGTCTACGGTTTCTGATTTGCCTGTCAACACCGGAAGCAAGCTTTTTCCGGGAAGTGGGTTAGTTGTTATACCGTTCAATTTGACAGGATAAGTTGTATTGGCTAACTCATAGAAAGTTGGGGCAAGATCGATCAAATGACCCGTTCCTTTTACAATGTTTCCACCTTTGATCTGCTTTGGAAACCAGGCAATAAAAGGTGCGCTGATTCCTCCCTCATGCATATTGTTTTTGTAATTTGTATGAGGAGTATTGGAAACGTAAGCCCAGCTTTGTTCCTGATAATCATACGAACCGGCGGTTCCGATCGGTCCCGAATTGCGAGGTGGTTTTCTACGATTCGTAGCCGATTAACCTCCCTGCGCACCATTGTCTGAAATAAAGACGATTAATGTATTTTCATCTTTTTTCAATTCCTTCAACTTTTCCCGTAAACGACCAACACTCTGGTCAACCCGGTCGACCATGGCTGCATAAACTTCCATTTTCTTTTCCCAAAACTGCTTTTCGCTGTAAGTCAGATTATCCCAAAGCGGAACTTCCGGATCATGTTTGGCAATAGCCTGATTCGGATATGAAATGCCAAGTGCTTTCTGTTTTTTGATACGTTCAACCCTAAGAGAATCCCAACCGATACTATAACGGCCTTTATATTTGGCAATATCTTCCGGTAATGCCTGCAAGGGCCAGTGCGGCGCGTTAAATGCTACATAAAGAAAGAATGGTTTTTCTGTTTTATTTTGCTCATCCAAAAATTCAAGAGCATTGTTTGTGATTTCATTGGTAAGATATAATCCTGATTTCAGATTAAGTTTTTTGTTATCCTTAACCAGCTCAACCGGAGGCGCCTGACCGTATTCTCCTATATCGAAATAATTGCTGGCACCTTTAATAAATCCATAAAAATGATCAAAACCTCGCTGGTTTGGCCAGCCAAGACTATCACTTCCCACGTGCCATTTCCCACTCATTAAAGTACTATAACCGGAATTTTTAAGCACCTCAGCAAAAGTCAGTGACTCCTTGTTTAAATACCCCTGATAAGCCGGCAAACCCAGATTGACATCAAAATAGCCAATACCGGCTTTGTGCGGATACTGGCCTGTTATAAGAGAGGCACGCGTAGGCGCGCAGATGGAATTGTTATAAAATTCACGAAAACGAATTCCTTCTTTTGCAAGGCTATCCAGATTAGGCGTCTGAATTTCGGAGCCATAAGAGCCAATATCAGAATAGCCCATATCATCAACCATGATTAGGATGATGTTCGGCCTTGTATCTGCTTTCTTATTTTTTTGTGCAAACGATGTGATCGTACCGCCTGTTAAAAGCAGACCAATAATAAAATTAAATTTCATTTGGCAGGGTTAGTTTTAAATATAAAATTCGGAAACTTTGAATATCCCCGAAGTGATAATCTTGTTCTAATAGACTTTAAGGTGCCAGGAACGCAATGCCCGGCACCAAAAACGTAAATTAATTCACCTAAGCTTATTTCACTGCTGAAAATCTTTCCAATTTTTCTTTTTCAACCTGTAAACGTTTTGGTTCAGGTTTAAGGTATCCGTACTGGTGCAAATCCACTTCTGCATGCGACGCTACCCAAAGAAGAAATTTCTTTGCTTCAGGATTGCTGTTATTTTTTGCAATTGAAAAATGCACATATTCAACCGGGACATTTTTCACTTTTTCAGTTTCCAGTTTTGCCAAAACCTGATCCAGGTTATCGGTTTGTTTTTCTTCTTTTGAAACTCGTCCATTTCCATCCAGATCAACCGGTATAATGGTCAGGCCTTGCGTTGGCTTACGGGTTGTTAAATCATACGCCAAACCAGGAACAGTATACGTGATTCCGGTATCATCTTTCAACAATGCCTTAATCAAATGCTCATCTGCACCGGCAATACTTTTTCCTTTGATCTGCTGCTGCTCATATCCAAAATATTTGGCGAATGTCAAAGGCGCACCTGCTTTTTGTAAACGGGTATAAACAGTAAATGGAACGGTAATCGAGTTGTCCTTTTCCGCATATATATCATGGAAGAAAATTTGTTTGTATGTTTTTTCGATCAAACCTTTATCTCCATATTCTTTTGCAAAAGCCGAGGTTGCATTTGCAACAGGCAAAAGTGCATAACGGCCGATTGAGATATATTCCCTCGTTTCTTTCACTGCTTTGTCCTGATCGTAAGCTTCAATAAGCAAGTCATATTTTTCGGGATCTGTAATGGTTCTGGCATCAATAGTGATCTGTGCTTTCGGATTTTCAACCGTATATTCTTTGATCCATTTGTCAACCAAAGGATAAGCAAAACGCACACCCGTGATCACCACTATATTTTGAGAAATTTCCTGGGCGAATAAATTTGAACTGGCAGATACGGCCAGACCCGCAACAAATAGAAATGATTTGATCGTTTTCATGATGTTAAAAGAAAGATGAATTAGTTTGATATTATCCTTAACCACCCTGACAAAGGGCGGATAACAATAAAAATGAAAAGAGCTCTGTAACCGTTTTTAAACCAGGCTACAACAGCAGATATCAAGAGAATTTAAAATATTTACCACCGGACGTGCAGCCTGAAGCCACGAAGAATTTGAATCTATCGGTCTCATAGTTAAACTATTTTTGACTTATCCTTTTTACTGGTGGTAATAAAAAGAATAATACCCTACTATATTGATAGACAAAGTAAGTTTAATAAAAATAGATTACCAAAATATTTTTGAAATTTTGGATTAATATGTGAAATCCAATATTTTATATTTGAATAATTATTAGAAACAAGGCAAATTCGTGTTAATGTTGTGTAGGATTTGATTTAGCATTTAAACGCTTTGTATGCAATTCTCATATTTAGGGTATAATATTGAATTTGTTAGTATCTATAAAATTGGACATTACAGAATTTGTTCCTATTGGAGCATCGTGTTTATGGCTTCAATATTCACCACAACGCGACAAAACTCCGGATGGAGTTTCCTAATTTATCAACCATCTTTCAAGATATTAGCAGGAGGCTCCGAAGGAGCCATCGCGCATCCGGTTTCCTGGATCTTTCTATAAACAGGAGGCTCCAAAGGAGCCGGATTTTGGTGAATGGGAATTTCTGGTCCAATAATATTGGCAAAAAATTGAAGAATGATTGGCCGTTTTTTTCGAAAATTATTAATCAGCTAAACTGGTGAAAATAATATAGTACACAAGATTCCGCCGTTTTTAAATAATTAAAGTCTCGTGTATGTAATTAAAATTCGCATCCGACATAATGTTAGATGCCAGAACTGCTCCGTAGGAGCATCCTGTTTATAGCTGACAAATTCACTACAACGCGACAAAACTCCAGATGGAGTTTCCTGAAATATTAAACTATCTTTCAAGACACTAGCAGGAGGCTCCGAAGGCGCATCGGGTTTCCTGGATCTTTCTATGAACAGGAGGCTCCAAAGGAGCCGGATTTTGGTGAATGGGAATTTCTGGTCCAATAATATTGGCAAAAAATTGAAGAATGATTGGCCGTTTTTTTCGAAAATTATTAATCAGCTAAACTGGTGAAAATAATATGGTACACAAGATTCCGCCGTTTTTAAATAATTAAAGTCTCGTGTACGTAATTAAAATTCGCATCCGACATAATGTTAGATGCCAGAACTGCTCCATAGGAGCATCCTGTTTATAGCTGACAAATTCACTACAACGCGACAAAACTCAGGATGGAGTTTCCTGATTTATCAACCATCTTTCAAGATATTAGCAGGAGGCTCCAAAGGAGCCGGATTTTGGTGAAATAGAATTTCTGGCCCAATAATATTGGCAAAAAATTGAAGAATGATTGGCCGTTTTTTTCGAAAATTATTAATCAGCTAAACTGGTGAAAATAATATGGTAAACCAGATTCCGCCGTTTTTAAATAATTGAAGTCTCGTGTATGTAATTAAAATTCGCATCCGACATAATGTTAGATGCCAGAACTGCTCCGTCGGAGCATCCTGTTTATAGCTGAAAAATTCACTACAACGCGACAAAACTCAGGATGGAGTTTCCTGAAATATTAAACTATCTTTCAAGACACTAGCAGGAGGCTCCGAAGGAGCCAAATTTTGGTGAAAGAGAATTTCTGGCCCAATAATATTGGCAAAAAATTGAAAGAATGATTGGCCGTTTTTTTCGAAAATTATTAATCAGCTAAACTGGTGAAAATAATATGGTAAACCAGATTCCGCCGTTTTTAAATAATTGAAGTCTCGTGTATGTAATTAAAATTCGCATCCGACATAATGTTAGATGCCAGAACTGCTCCGTCGGAGCATCCTGTTTATAGCTGAAAAATTCACTACAACGCGACAAAACTCAGGATGGAGTTTCCTAATTTATCAACCATCTTTCAAGATATTAGCAGGAGGCTCCGAAGGAGCCAAATTTTGGTGAAAGAGAATTTCTGGCCCAATAATATTGGCAAAAAATTGAAAGAATGATTGGTAGTTTTTTTCGAAAATTATTAACCAGACAATTGTGAGAGAATAATATGATAAACCAGATTTCGCCGTTTGTAGGGCTATTTTAACAATATCAGTTCAATAGCACGGATGTCTGCAAAGCGATTTCCTTTTAATTGGCTTGCTTTGATTTTTATCTGGCCTTTTCCTTTTTCAAGATCCCAGTTTCCAACAAATTTGGTTATAAATTCCTTTTCATAAGACTCTCCATTCCTTTTCACCCGGTCAGGACTAGGCATAAGCACCGGATCGTAAGACTCTGTAATTTTTCCAGAAATGGCTTTGGAATTAAATATTACATCAAAAGCACTGCCCACGTTAGCTGCTGGAATCGTATATCGGATATTCAATTTATACTTGCCGGAGGTATGCACGTCCACATCCCAGGTTACGTAAGACTCCTCATCATTCCAGTTTGCGATCCACGAAGAATTAGGAGCTGATGCGCTGTATGACAAAGTTCCTGTTTTGGAAGGATGTAGTTTTGCATCTTGTGAAGGCAAAGTCGTTTTGGGGAATTCAGCATATCCAACCGGTATCCAACGCACGGTATCGATACCTGACATTGCATCTTTATACCATTCATTTAATTTTCCGGAAAGATCTTTATAGACATCTGGAAATTGTGCTGCTATGTCTTTACTTTGGGTGGAATCCATTGACAAATCATATAAAGCACCTTCCGAAGCCAAATATGGCCATTTTCTAACACTGTTAAATTTATTAATAGAAGAAAAAAGATATCTTTCAGCCAACGAATTCGTTTCTCCTTTCAACAAAGCTTTTAAACTTACGCCGTCCAACGGTTTTGTACCAGAAGTTGAAATCCCTGCAAAATCAGTCAGCGTAGGCAGAATGTCGATGTAGGCGGCCTGATCCCGAATAATTTTCCCCGAAGGGATAACACCCGGCCAGCGGATAAAAAACGGCACCCTAACACCACCTTCCTCAGCCACACCTTTTCGCCCTTTCATGTCACCATTCCAGCGCCATGAATTAGGGCCATTATCGGTCATGTAGATCACGATCGTATTTTCTGCGAGTTTGAGCTCGTCCAGTTTTTTCAAAATCCGCCCGACGTTATCATCAATATTTTCACACATCGCCAAGGCAGATATGGTAACTTCCGGGTCTTCCTGGCTCGTATTACGACTGAATTGTTTTAAACCTCTTGCTTTTACCCGGTCATAATATTTGTCGGGAACTTGAAACGGCGAATGTGGCGCGTTGTAAGGTATATAACACACAAACGGTTTGTCTTTATTTTTTTCAATAAAACCGATGGCTTTATCCGTCAAATCGTCTGTAATAAAACCTTTGCTTCTCACTGCTTCACCATTATGATCCAACATCGTGTTAAAGTAATTCGCATAATGGCCACTCAAAAAACCATAAAACTCATCAAAACCCCTGCCATTTGGATGATATGGATACTGACTTCCATTATGCCATTTTCCAAAACATCCGGTTGCATAACCTGATTTCTTAAAAAGATCAGCCAGTGTAACTTCATCAAGATTTAGAAATTCTTTGGAATTGGATACACCGTAAACCCCAGCTCTATAATGATAACGGCCTGTTAAAAGCCCGGCCCTCGTAGGAGCACAAAGCGGTGCAACATAAAATCTTGAAAATCGCGCGCCGTCTCTGCCAAGCTGATCAATGTTAGGCGTTTGCACATTTGAATTTCCATTAATACTCAAATCTCCCCAACCCTGATCATCGGTGAGAATGAAGACGATATTAGGTCTTTTTTGTGCTTGCACAGGAGATGCAGTAATCACAAAAATTGAAATAAAAAAGAAAAACAGCAGACCAAGACGCATCTTATTGTTCAAAAAAAATTGTGAAAACCAAATTAATTACCATGCTAATAAACAAAGAATTAAGCTACTTTCATTAATTTTATTTTAACGTCAAACAGAATATAAATATGTTACACAGAGACTCACAAAGAGGAAAAAGAGAAGCACAGAGAAGTTAAAATTGCGCTAAGCACGAGCGCATTAAATTCTCTGTGTAACTCCTTTTTTAACACTTTTAACTCTGCGTTTAATTTAAAGCGTTTGACCAGCTAGTGCTTTTTCTTTTTCTTTTTTGGAAGCGCCGCCTGTTTTCTTCCATATTATTTCATTGTTTTTGTATAAAACCAATGTTGGAAGAGATACTACGCCAAGTTCTTTAACCAGACTCTTATTTTCGTAAGCTTCGATTTGAATTACTTTAACGGTACTCGAATGGTCATTTTTAATGGAATCAATCGTTGGAGCAAGTTTCTTGCAAGAGCCACAATACCGGGATCCAAAATCTACCAATACCAATTTGTCGCTTTTAAGTGAAGCCGTATATTCATCACGGTTCAAGCCTTTTCCGACAGTTGAAATTACGGGTTTTCCCAAGCCAATCCATTTGCTCAATCCACCGGGAATTTCTGTCACATCTTTAAAACCAACAGCTCTCAAATCTTTTGCCAATACGCCGCTTCTTCCGTTTCCAATGGAATAAATGAATACTGGTTTGTCTTTATTCAACTTCGCACTTTCCTTTTCAAAATCTGATTTGTTCGCAATGTTGAAGCTTATGGCACCTTCCAAATGGTTTTGTGTGTATTCTTCGGGTAATCGCGCATCCAGTATTTGTGCATCTTTTCCGGCTGCTTTTAATTTAGCTTCAAACTGTTCGAAAGTCAGCAGATCTTTTCCAGGTTGTCCTTGCGCGAAAGCAACGGTTTGTAAAAACAAGGCGGTTAATACCAGCGCGGATAATCGTAAAGTTTTCATCGTAGAAATTTATTTGTTTAGCATTATTTGATAAGAATTAATCAGCTTTTTCTCGCCCGACTCAAATATTTTCTGTAAAGTGAAGTGCAAAAACGGAATCAGTAAATCCGGATTTTCCTGGGCAGGAATCCAGTTCATGAAATATTTAAACCGATAATACCACCACGACTTTTGAAGAAAAATTTGAATTAAGAGACTGCAAACCATTCTGGTATGCTCCATTTTGCTATATCTGTGCTGGTGGTAGCTGAATTAGATATAGTCTATAAATTTGATAGACAAAGTTATATTAAAACAATAGAAATGCAAATGATAATTGAGATTATTTATATGAACGTGGATTTTTAGTGACAATGCATTTTGAAATGGGAAACATAACAATCTATTTTTCACCAAATCTCTTCACAAAATCCGTCGCCGCCCTGGAATCGTAATCAAACATTCCCTGCGTTTCCTTAACCAGCGTTTTGGCACTTTCCAGTGCTGGTGCTGCATCAGGACCAATGTTGCTTAATGCGTTCAAGGCTTGTACACGGGCCGGAACGTTCTTTACTGACAAAGCTTCGGTCAATGTTTTTATGGATAATTCTTTCTCATCTATATAATACAAAGCCTCAGCGGCGGCTATGCGAACAGCAGCTTCGTTATCTTTCGTCGCTTTTATTAACGCCTCTTTTCCGGTTTTTGCTTTTAAAACTATAAGACCCGTGGCTGCCCAGTAACGCACAGTCGGATCAGGGTCGGATGATCTTTTGATCAGATCAATGGTGTAAGCAGGTTTCCGGGAAGATGCCCAACCGGCGGTTTCCAGAATGTGTTTAAGATTATATTTTCCACTTTTTGCATAATCCCTTAAAGGCGTGGTCGCAGCTATTTCGGACAAAATAGCTTCGGGAATAAAACCGACATCTTCTGTTTTCAATAGCCAGTCCTCGTTAGCCTTTCTTAGCCGCAGCAGATCTTTTGCATATTTCGGATCGTCTACCAGATTTTTGATATTATGCGGATCTGCCTCGATATCAAACAATTCCTCAGCCGGTTTTTCCTGCCAAAATTTCGATTGAACTGCGTTAAGTCTTCCCGCTTTGTACTCGTCCTCCCAGGATTTCACAGAAGGTGCGCGCCATAAATATTCGAGATACTGTCCGTAAATCTTGTGCGGCAAGTAATTGCGGATATACCTGAATTTTTTGTCACGCACCGCCCGTGAAAGATCGATCCGCTCATCCATACGGCCACGAAAACCATAGGCATACTGATGCTCCGCTTTTTGTTGCGTTCCTAAAAATGCTTCCCCCTGCATATAATCCGGGATTTTTATGTCAACAAGACTTAAAATCGTCGGAGCAAAATCCAGGAAAGTAACCAGACGATCCGTTTTGGTTCCCGGAGCAACGGATGCCAGTTTTTCATATTTTTTTGGCAAATGAATGATCAGCGGCACATGTAAACCCGATTCATACATAAACCTTTTACTTCTTGCTAAAACGCCACCGTTATCTCCATAATAAAAAACGATCGTATTTTCCGCGAGTCCGGCTTCTTCCAGTTCCTTTATAAGTTTACCAAACTGACCGTCCATCGTTTCAATTTTGTCATAATACTGCGCCCAGTCGTGTTTCATTTCCGGCGTATTCGGATGATATGGCGGAAGCGGTACTTTTTCAGGATCATGTTTCAACTTCAGAAGTGGTTCAAATAATGAACTTTCGTGGGTGGTCATCAAATTGAAAACGGCAAAAAATGGTTGACCGTCTTTACGGTTTTTATAAGTCGCTTTGTCGCTGGATTCGTCCCAGGCTTCCAATTGATCGGTGGTATTATAATCCTTTTTGGAATTATTTGTCGTGTAATAACCCGCTTCTTTCAAGTATCTCGGAAAGAATTTCACATAGGACGGAACCGGATAAACACTGCGCATATGCTCCGTTCCAAGCGATGGCGGGTACATTCCGGTAATAAGCGTGTTGCGTGAGGGCGCACAAACCGGTGCTGTTGAAAAAGAATTTTTGTATAAAATGCTTGCTTTTGCAAAAGCATCAAGATTGGGTGTTGTTGCAAATTGATCCCCGTAGGCGCCGATCATCGGAATATTATCCTCGCTGACAATCCAGAGGATATTCGGGCGATCCTGACCGGTTTGTGCCTGGGTTGAAAAAACACAAAACACAAGGCTGATCGATAAAATTATTTTTTTCATATCGAGGCTTTTTTAACAGTAAGCGTCTTTTGGTAAAGATATTGTAAATTCTGCTATGGCTAAAGCCGGAATGTGTGCAGATATTAAACCCAGGGCTGAAACCCTGGGTTAGTTTTTCGGATCCGGCACAATTATCATGGATTGTGCCGGAAAGCGTTGGGTTTATATTTTGGATCAGGCACAGTAATGGTTGGTTGTGCTGAAATGGGCTATGATAAAATAAATATGATTACCACATTTCTATTCAGGTGAATTACTTCAAAGATGCAGCTTCTTTTTTTGCTTTATCATAATCATAAAACCACTTAAAATTCCGGTCATAGGGCTCAGCACCAACGCGTTTAAACCAGACGTCATACTTCGCAGACAAATCTTTTACCACATCAGGATACTTTGCGGCAAGATCCACTAATTCTGTTCGGTCTTTGTCTATGTCGTACAATTGCCATTCTTCCTGACGTTCTGCGACCAGCTTCCATTTTCCGTCACGGATTGCGCGGTTGCCCTCATGTTCCCAGAAAATAGGGTTTTTCCGGTTGATTGATTTGCCAGATAACAGAGGTCTTAGACTGGTACCTTCCAAAGGCTGAATTGTGTTTCCATGATACTTCGCGGGGTATTTTGCGCCGCCAAGATCCACCAAAGTCGCCATGATATCCGTGATATGCGCCGGTTGTTTTTCAAACTTTCCGTTACGACTTGCAGGAATTCCGGCAGGCCATGAAATAATTCCCGGTGAAGAAATTCCACCTTCATGGGTATGATGTTTATATGCCCAAAAAGGCGTACAAGCCGCTTCCGCCCAGCCTTGTCCGATAAATACAGCAGACTCAGCAAAGCCTGGTTTTTCACCTTCAAATTTACCTTCGATTCCAGGCTCAGCGTTTCCTCCATTGTCTGATACGAACATAATGACGGTATCATCAAAAACGCCTCTTTTTTTCAAACCGGCAACAAGGTCGCCTACACTTTTATCCAGACGATAAATTACGGCGGCGTAGATTGCCATCATGTGGTCGTATTTTTCTTTGTCCGCTGCACTCAAAGTTTCCCATTTCGGAATATTTGGATTCGCTGGGGGTAATTTCCATAATGGATCGACCAGGCCTAGTTTGATTTGTTTTTCATATCTTTCCTGACGCAGCTTTTCATAGCCTTTTAGATACTTCCCTTTAAATTTATCAATATCTTCCTGCGGCGCCTGCAAGGGAAAATGAGGAGCATTATGAGCAAGGTATAGCAAAAAAGGCTTTTTGGCAGCGATCCCTTCATCTATAAAACGAAGACCAAAATCGGTCCACAAATCTGTCGTATACCATTCCTTTGGCAGTTTCTCTGAATTATTGGCAAGCTCTTCACCATCAAGAAAAAGCTTCGCACCCTTTCCCGCACCGTAATAAAATCCACCTGCGGGAGCATTTAATGATCTGTCGAAACCACGTTTCCAGGGCACAGTTCCCTGGGGCTGGCCAACATGCCATTTTCCTGTCATGGCCGTAAAATATCCGGCATCTTTCATGACCTCCGCAATCGTCACACTGTTGTTATTAATCTGTGCGCGATAAGCCGGATGGTCAACACCTTTGTCTTCCATCATGTGACCAATCCCAGCCTGGTGACTGTAAATTCCGGTAAGTAGCGCGGCGCGGGTTGGACAGCATCGGGCCCCGTTGTAAAAACTGGTTAAACGAAGTCCGTTTTGCGCCAGTTTATCGAGATTCGGTGTAGGAATTTCACCACCATAACAGCCCAGATCCGAGTATCCCATATCGTCCGCAAGAATGACAATAATATTCGGCTTTTTCTGGGCAAAGCTGATGTTTTGAAATGAAAGAAAAAGAATCAGTGCAAAAACTGATGTTACGTTTTTTTGCATGTTTTTAGGTTTATGGTTTAAAAAAATTGTTAGGAATTATTTAGCAATTGCTATCTATTTCAGGTTCGTTTCCTGACCCGGATTGTATGCACGCACCACTTTATTAAGTTTTCCGGTAAGCATTTATTTCAATAAATTATTTAATAGTATTCCAATCTACAACGCCCACTTTATCAGCCCATTGAAGAAATTCCTTTTCCAGTTCTTTCACTTTTGCCGGTTGTCGGGAAGCAACATTTTTGGTTTCGGAGCGGTCTGTTTTTAAGTTATAAAGCTCCCAGGGCTGGTTTATTTCGGCCACCAGTTTCCAGTCACCTTTTCTTATAGCACGACTTCCTTCATGCTCCCAGAAAAGTGCCTGATGCTGTGGTGCAGATTGATTTTTAAAAACTCTCAACAGACTTTTTCCCTCCAAAGGCGTAAGGCTTTTGGCGTTAAAATCTTTTGGATATTCCACCCCGGCTATTTCCAGACATGTTGGCATAATGTCAATCACGTGACCTATGTGATCACTTACCGTTCCTGCGTTAATCATAACTGGATACCAGGCAATAAAAGGTGTTGCAATTCCGCCTTCGTGGGTATTCTTTTTGAACAATTTGAAGGGCGTGTTACTAACATTTCCCCAGGGCGGATAGTAGCTGTCGATAGAATTAACTGTACCCTGCGCACCGTTTTTTTGTGTTACATAATCCCAGTCTTTCACCGTATCGCCACTTCCGCCGTTGTCCGAAACAAAAAGAATAATGGTGTTTTTATCTTTTTTGAGTTCTTTTAGTTTGGCAAGAATATTACCGATCTCATGATCCATCCGGTCAATCATGGCGGCATAAATTGCCATACGCATATCCCAGAATTCTTTTTCCGTCTGCGTCAGTTTATCCCAATCGGGAACCTGATCATATTTTTCTGAAAGCTGCCAGTCATTTTTGATAATACCAAGTTGCTTTTGTGTTTGAAAACGTTCGGCTCTTAGCTTTTCCCAGCCTTTAAGATATTTTCCTTTATACTTTGCGATATCCTCTGGTAATGCCTGAATCGGCCAGTGCGGTGCATTGTAAGTGAGATATAGGAAAAATGGATTCGGATCTGATTTTATTCCATCAAGGGATTTTATCGCAAAATCGGTAATCGCCTGGGTCAGATATCTGGAAGTATCCTGTCTGACAACCGGTTTTCCGTTTAAAAGAAAAGTTACTTTTCTTCCATCATTATAAATCGGCTCGGAATTGAAATAACTGCTACCGTTATTCTGCATGGTAAACGATTTGTCAAAACCACGGTTATGCGCCAAAGCGGAAGGGACCAGGCCAACATGCCATTTTCCTGACACAATTGTATGATAACCAGCCGTTTTTAAAAGTTGCGCAATCGTCACACTATGGTCGCTCAAAAAACCCTGATAGGCTGGTGATCCTTTATCCTGAACCATATCGCCAACGCCTGCCTGATGCGGATAAAGTCCGGTAAGCAAAGCCGCCCGGGAAGGACAGCACCTTCCACTGTTGTAAAACTGTGTGATTTTCAAACCTTCCTTTGCTAGCTTATCCAGATTCGGAGTATTAATCTCAGAACCAAAACTTCCCAGATCAGAAAATCCCATATCATCGGCCAGAATGACGATAATATTGGGCTTTTCATTTTTTTGCTGTGCATGTAGATTAGTTGCGACAGCAAGTGTGAAAAAACTGTATTTAAAAATTCTTTTTAAGACCTTAAATCTGATGGGTAGTTGTAACATCTGACTATCATTATTTTAAGAAAATAAATGCCCAGATACTGTCAAGAAAAAAGGCATTTTAATTCATTATCAATTTTTACTGCCAAAGCGGATTTTGCTTCAAAAGCGGATTGTTGTCAAGTTCAGTTTGTGGAATTGGATATAGATAATGTTTCGGGGCCACATTATTTTTCCCAACTTTTTGCAAACTTTTAATCAAAATTCCATTTCCGCTGGCATCTTTTTCACGGATCAAATCAAACCATCTTTGGTATTCATAAGTGAGTTCCAGACGGCGTTCAAAGTAAACCGAATCACGAAACTGATCTTTGGATAAACCCTGTGTAAGATTTGCCAGACCTGCTCTTGTTCTGACGCGGTTAATCGACTTATACGCTTTCGCTGTCGGACCGTTTACTTCGTTTTCAGCTTCTGCATGAATTAAAAGAAGTTCAGCGTAACGAATAATGGGAACGTTTGCTTCCGAGTTTGTAGTTACAGCCTGGTTGTTTGGATCCCACCATTTGTTCCAGAAAGGGGTTGAATCATTTGGAACTGCTGTATTTACGATTGGCAAAGCATATTTTCTTCCATTTGTCGGACTGGTAAAGCTTCTTGTAAAAGTGACATTTCTTCTTTTATCCGTTGCTTTGAAAAGTTTGTAAATACTGAAAAACTTGTCATTTCCTTCCGTGTAATACCGCACCATATGTGCATAGTTTCCGGTAAGTCCAGGAATGGCTGAATAAATCGCACGAGATGTTTCATTATTACCCTGACTGTATGAATTCCCTTTCATCTGGGCAGAGAAAATATGCTCAACACCATTTTTGTAAGCTGGCAAAAACACACGTGAATAATCAGTAATCAAGTCGTATCCATAAGTTCCAGTTCCGCCATCCGCTGCCGAAAGTGCTTCTTCCGCTTTGGAAATTGCTTTCTGGTAATTTTCAGTAAGCTTTAAAGGAAGTGAAGCTTTGATCAGATACACTTTGGCTAAAAGAGATTTCGCAGCACCTGCCGTTGCTCTTCCTACATCCGGAGAACTGTAAGAAACCGGTAAAACTGCCGCAGCTTCAGTCAGATCTTTTTCAATTTGAGCATATATATCGGTTGATGGACTTTTCGCAATCGCGTAATCGGCGGCGGAAACGTAGTTTTGGTATTCCGTTACTAACGGCACATCGCCATATAAACGTACCAGATTGAAATAAAACAGCGCTCTCAAAAACTTCGCTTCTGCTAAAATCCGGTCCTTGTTTGAAGCAATAGAAAAAGTGATATCCGGAATTTTATTCAAAACCACATTCGCCTTACGAATAGCCGCATAATGCTGCTGCCAAAGTTCGTATACCCGCAGATTACTGGATGAGTGTGACTGCACCGCCAACGAGCGCACATCCGGATTGGTTGCACCCGGCCCCGGATCTTCATCATCGCTGGCCATGTTCATTCCAGTATTGAAAAGGGTGTTATAAGGCGTCTGGATTTTCCCTGAATTCAGGAAAAAATAGACCGCATTAATCGCCGTAAGGGCATCTGTTTCTGTTTTGTAATACTGCTCTTCCGAAATAATCGATTCTGGTTTTTCGGTCAGAAAGTCGTTGCAGGAAGCGATAAATAATGAGCTCGCTGCAAGCAAAATATATTGATATTTTTTCATTGTAATGCTCAGTTTTAATTTGAAATCAGAATGTCAGAGACAAGCCAACCTGGTAAGATTTATTGTTCGGATACACGCTATCGTCCACACCTTTGTTGATCAGACTTTGTCCATTAGAACTTACCTCCGGATCAAAACCTGTGTACTTGGTCCAGGTAATCGCATTTTGTGCAGAAACATAAACCCGTAGTGCCTGAATTTTGATTTTGGAAAGAACCGCTTTTGGTAAAGAATATCCGAAAGAAATGTTTTTCAAACGGTAATACGTTGCATCCTCAATGAAGCGATCTGAGATCGTGATCGCAGGATCCTGATAAGCTTCTTTCACATCGGTATTCGTGTTCGTTGGTGTGTAACGGTTCAAAAGTTCTCTTGAAGCGTTGGTATAACCCGTTCCCAATTCAAGGTTTGCACGGTTCACATTGTACAATTTACCTCCCACCGAAGTTTGGAAGAAAACAGCCAGGTCAAATCCTTTGTAGCTGAACGTATTCGTCAAACCAGCCGTAAATTTGATCTGGTTATCAATCACTGCCCTGTCGCCAACTTGTGTGATCAGCCCGTCGCCATCCAGATCTTTATATTGCTGTCCACCTGCTCCTTTGTTGGATTGTGGCGTCAAAGGTGTTTGTCCTTCCTTGATTACACCGTCCGTTTTGTAAACGATAAATGATCCCAGCGGATGACCCACTTTTGCAATCGAAGGTGCTGAACTTGATGGAATATATTGATTAACCCCATCTCCAAGATCAAGAATTTTATTCGTGTTTCTCACGAAAATAAACGTCGTATTCCATTTGAAAGCACCTGCAAGATTTTGAGAATTTACAGCCAATTCGATACCCTGATTGGAAACCGCACCAACATTCTGGTAAATTGTTGATCCCTGATTACTATAAAAATCAGATAATCCGGAAGTTCCGGGTACTGTTCTTGTTAAAAGCAGATCCGTTGTTTTTTTGTAATAATAATCTGCTGTGATATTCAAGCGATCTTTTAACAAACCGATATCCAGACCTGCATCCACCTGAAATGTCTTTTCCCAGCCAAGATTTTTGTTGAATACCGTACTTGGCGCATAACCTGATACGGTTCCGCCGGAGAAATTGTATGGATAATAAGTCAGCTGCGCTAGAGACTGATATGGAGGAATGCTTTGGTTACCCGTAGAACCTGCACTTAATCTCAATTTAAGCAAACTTACATTTCTCACATTTTTGAAGAATTTTTCGTTGGCAATGTTCCAGCCCAAAGCTGCGGAAGGGAAATATCCCCATTTATTACCTGCTCCAAATTTGGAAGAACCATCCGCACGTACCGTAATTGTAACCAGGTAGCGGTCGTCATAAACATAATTGATACGGCCTAAATAAGATGCAAGTGAGAATTCAGATGCAGAAGATGCAGGCGTCCGGTTTGTGATACCTGTTCCTAAATTGTTGTAAGAAAACGCATCCGAAGAAAATCCAGCTGCCTCTGCTACCGAACCTTTTGATTGCGATTGCTGTGCAGTAAAACCAACTATGGCGTTGATCCTGTTTTTTTCATTAAGTTCTTTATCATAACTTAAAGTATTTTCATTCAACCAGTTGGTTGTAAAAACCGAACCTACCAAGGCGTCACCGTTTAACGCGGTCCCTTCATAAGTCGAGATCGGCAAATATCTGTTTTGCTTGTTGTCAACTACATCGGCTCCAAATAAAACCTTTGCTTTCAAACCTTCGATGATCGTATATTCTGCGGAAAGATTTCCCAGAAAACGGTTTGTAGTCGTCTGGTTTAGTTGATTATAAAGCGAGTTAATTGGATTGGCATAAACGGTTTCAAACGGACTGTATTTTACAAAAGTACCGTTGTCCTGATAAATCGGTAAAGCAGAAGGCGTTAATACCAGCGCAGAAACAACACCTGCGGGGGCAACATTTGCTTTTGTATGACTTCCCGTTAAGCTTGAAGTAATTCTTAGTTTATCACTGTAATCATGGTCGATGTTAAAACGGGCGGATATTCTTTCGAAATCTGTATTTTTAAGTACACCATCCTGTTTCAAATAATTGGCAGAAATACCAAGTCTTGTTTTATCTCCTCCTGATAAAATGGATAAACTGTGACTTTGCTGGGTTGCTTTTCTGAAAGCGGCTGCCTGCCAGTCTGTTCCTGCGCCAACTGTATCAAGTTTGTAACCTGTAACACTTGGCAAAACCGGAGTTTTTCCCGAGTTAATCGCCGCATCTTTACGAAGCTGCCACCATTCCCCAGCATTCAATACAAGAAGCGTTCTTATTACTTCCTGTTTCCCAAAATAGGTTTCATAAGTAATCGAAGATTTCTTTTTTGAACCGCCTTTTGTCGTAATAATCACAACACCATTGGCACCTCTTGAACCATAAATCGCAGTCGCAGAAGCATCTTTCAATACGTCAATGGATTCAATATCAGCCGTATTTAAAAACGAAAGAGGATTTATTTTTGATCCAACCGTAACACCGGCGTCACTTACACCATAATCATTATTGATAGGAAAACCATCGATTACATATAAAGGATCACTTCCTGCCGTGATAGAATTGCTACCACGGATCTGCACACTGACACCACCTCCCGGCTGACCGGAAGTCTGCGTAACCGTGGCACCTGCGATAGAACCTTGCAAAAGCCTTTCAACTGAAACAACCGGCTGGGATTTAATTTCCTTGGGAACCGAAGAAATGGAACCGGTGATATCTTTCCTTTTCTGCTCACCATATCCGACCACAACAACCTCATTCAACAAATTTGAGGTTTTTAAAATTACTTCCACTGGTTCCGTGGTAAGTTCGTAAAGTTCAATTTCCTGTGTTTGAAATCCGGTAACGTTTATCTGTAACGTAAATGGAAATTGTTTTGCTGCGGGAATACTGAATTTTCCGTCTATATCTGAAATTGCATTTTTCGATGTCCCTTTTTCAACAATGGTTGCGCCGGGGAGGCCTTGTCCGGTATCGTCTTTCACGACACCTGTTATCACATCCTGCGCTTTCAGGGCAGTTGTGCTAAAAAGTAATGCACCTAATAACCATATCAGGTAAAGGTTTTTCTTAATCATTGCTAAGGTAAATAATGATAAATTGACGTGTAGAAAATGGCCTGACATGTGCATAGCCCTGCAACAGGCAGCTGAATCAACAACTGACTTGCAAGTATATACGCAGATACGATTTCCCATTCAGGAAATCTGGTCTGGCTTTGGATGGTTAGGTGATTTTTGAAAGATATAATTCTACACAACCCTAAAATAAGATTGTAATAAAACTTTTTATTTCAAAAACGGATCATTTGTCAGCAGCCTGGCTGACTACATTTTGTCTGACAACAACAATGCATTGAAGGTGTAGTAATGATTGAGACCACCCGGGGTGCAGTATTGTACTGCGGACGTAGTAAAGAATTTGTTTTCATAAGTAAACAATTGTTTTGTCTTAATTTGACTGGTGGTAATCAAAGTAAAACTATAAGTCTAGTAATTATATAGACAAAGTAAATTTATATTTTTGGCTTTACCAAATGAATGGTTTAATATTCTTTGGAAGTTTGACAATATTTTCCATTTACCCGGAAATGTTATATAATTCATTCAGTTAGTAATAGAGTTATTAGCTATTAGCCGTTAGCTTTTAGCCAGAGATCAGGCAACCTGGAACACTTTGTATTCTAAATCGGCTGATCTCTATTTCGTATTTTTTGAAAATCAGGGGTTAAAACTTGGCTCGAATCCTTTTCCTTTGCCAATTACGTTCCAGTCTTCTACTTTTACACTTTTCGCCCAGGTATCGTAAAGTCCCTGCAACTCAGCAGCGATGCCTGCATTTCCCTTGATCAGATTATTGGTTTCTCCCCTATCCGCCTCAATGTCATATTATTCCCATTGGTCGCTTCGCACAGAAACAAGTTTCCATTTTCCTTTTCTGACCGCTTTATTACCCGCTCTTTCCCAGAAAATAGGTTTGGATCGACTCCATTCTTTACCATAAATTGCGGGTAAAATACTCTCCCCAGCCAACGGATGAATCATATTTTCTTTATAGGTCTGCGGATATTTGGCACCTGCAATTTCGTATTAAGTCGGCGCGATATCAATCAAATGAGCTGTTCCGTCAATCAAACCTCCCGCTGCAATTTTTGATGGGAAACGAGCAATAAACGGGCTGCTTATTCCGCCTTCATACTGAAATCCTTTGAAAGATTTCAGTGGCGTATTGGATGCATAAGCCCAGGTTCTGGTATAGGAATCATACGAACCGGCTGTTCCAACCGGCCCCCAGTTTCGCACCGTTCTGCCACTAAATCCATGTCCAACATCCTCACCGGCAGCACCATTATCTGAAATGAAAAATATAATTGTATTATCCAACTGACCGGATTCTTTTAAATGTTCTACCACTTTTCCAATGTTCTGGTCAAGGTTATCTACCTGAGCAGCATAAACTTCCATCTTTTTCGCCCACAACTTTTGTTCATCGTAGGTCAGACTGTTCCAGGCCGGCAGATCACTATTTTTAACACTGATTTTCTGGCCTTTGCCAATTATATTCAATTCCTGTTGGCGTTTGAATCGAAGTATCCTTAGCGAATCCCAACCCATATCATATTTGCCCTCATACTTTTTGATATCTTTTGGCCAGGCTTGCAAAGGCCAATGGGGCGACGTGAATGCCAGATACAGAAAGAAAGGTTTTTGTTCCTGACGCTGATCTTTTAAAAATCCAATCGCATTTTTAGCAATTTCATCGGTGTAATAGAAATTGTCCTCATCTTCCGGGTCAACGATTTTATCGTCCTTAACAAAAAAGCTGCGTTGTTTTTTAGGAAGATTTTTAATCACATAGTAATCACTTGCCCCGCCAATGTTTCCATAAAAATGATCAAAACCGCGTTTTCTGGGCCACTGGCTGGTACTGTCATCTCCCACATGCCATTTGCCGGACAACAAAGTGCTGTAACCAGCATCCTTCAAAACCTCAGCCAGGGAAACAGTTTGTTTGCTCAAAAATCCCTGATAAGCCGGTGTTCCTAAATCAATATTAAAATAACCCATACCTGCTGTGTGCTGATATTGCCCGCTGAGAAGTGATGCCCGCGTTGGCGCGCAAATGGCATTGTTGTAAAACTGCCTAAAACGAATTCCTTCGGCCGCCAGTTTATTAAGGTTAGGTGTCTGTATTTCAGATCCATAACTACCAATATCAGAAAACCCAAGATCGTCCGCCATGATCAGCACGATGTTGGGTTTTGAAATTGCGACTTGTGCTTTGAGCTTTTTCTTTTGCGAAAATGCAGGCGAGTTCATGACTAAAAAAAGAACTAAAATTTTGGTTAATCGGGTGGTCATCTTGTACTTATTAAAAAAGTAATTTATTTAAAAATTGATTTTCATTTAAAAACCTGAGTTCGCCAAGGCTATGAAACCAAGGCAAACTCAGAAATATTTATGGGTTGAAAATCAGCTGGCAACTCTCGTTTCCAGGGCAAGCGGCTCAATGATCGTTTCATGCACTTCATCTCCTACCATCGGTCCGTTGGCAGATAATTCACTACCTTCTTTTTTCGATTTCAAGATTGGCCAGATAAGTTGAGCGTACCATTCTTCTTCCTTATAATGTTTAATTCCAAATGATGTAGGATATTTCCGGGTAATAATTCCTGTCCCAAAAATGATATCCCAAAGGAAAAACATGTTACCAAAATTACCTTTGTAATACCCGATTCCGTCATCCATTGTATCGGCATGGTGCGCCTGATGCGTAGCGGGTGTAGAAATGAATCTCTCCAAAACCCAGCCTATCGGTTGAAGCCATTTGATCGTGTAAAAAGGCTTATCCCAAGGAATGTTCGAATGTGCACCTGTGGTTATCAGCGACTTAATCACTTTTACAAATAACGCGGCATAACCCAGCCCCACGTACGTAAGCGCAACGGTAAGATAAGTTTGAGAAAAGAAAATGGTGTAAATAATATTTTGTCTGCCCGCCATAGCCATTCCCATGTAAGGAGCGCTGTGGTGCGTACGGTGAAAACGCCATAACCAAGGCAGTTGGTGATGCAGACGGTGATACCAATACTGTGTCAAATCATCAGCAACGGCGATTATCGCAAATGCCCACCAGAAAGGAACCCATGAAAAACTTCCTTTTGCATACGGTAAAATCTTTGGCAATAGTTCAAGACTGTAATAAGCCACCACCGGAGCAATTATAATTTTTGGTAAAACGTAACATACAATATCCAGAATACGCTCGTTTTTGGTCCATTTATTTTCATAAAGTCCGGCAAAAAGTTCAACTACGCCAATTAGCAGTACGATGACAGATAAGCCCCAAGAACTCAGGTTTTTGAAAACTCCCTCTACCAAATGAGGCACTTTAAATGGCAACTCATTAGCTCCCTGCCAGGGCTTAAAATTTGTAAAATAAAAAGCGCCAAACATAAGTACGATCGGTGCGAGATATAAGCCAATGCTGATCAGGCCGTCACGCGTCAGCTTTTGGGCGTCTTCTTTTGCGAGTTTCATATAATATCAAATATTTTGGTGAATAGTAAAAACTACCGAATAAGGTTATACGCAAACCAGATTCCTCCGGTAATGAGTGCAAATGGAACAACGGTAAGAAAAATACCTATTGCAATTTTTTTAATTAGAAGTACAGCGTCAGCAGTAGTCATGAGAATACCTGATTAGGAATGAATTCCAAAAATACCCCGGGACAGTATGCCATAAATTCGAAAATTGACAACCACCGAAAATCTACTCCTTTACAGCATTACTGACTGGGATATTTTTGGACGTTTAGTATAAATGGGAGACAAAAAGATCAGCTTCAACAACTTTGCTCCGGGAGGAACAGCCGATGATACACCACCCTGTTTGTCATTGAAGACAAATTCAACACATTCAAAATAATCGCTTTCATAAACGAATAATTTCTGGTTTTAACTTAGGCCCAGGGTGGTTCAAGCCAAAAGTCTATAAAATATATAGACAAAGTAAATTTAATGATTCCAAAATTGCAAGCATTTGGAAAATCTTTTTGAAAAAATTATTTGGAACCAGATATTGCACGAAATAATTTTCAGTTTAAATCTCTGGAAATCAAGTAAAAAAATATCCCATGTCGGCAAATTAATTTGCTGACATGGGATATCTATAAAGTTAAACAAGAAGATTAAACTAATTCAAAACCAATTCAGGCTCCATGACTTCCTCTTCTTTTTCCATTGTAATTGTAGGTGGTAAAAGTTTGTACATCACCGGTGTTACCAAACGGGAAAGCAAAGTCGAGCTGATTAAACCTCCAATAAGTACTAAGGCAAGTGGTGAATACAAGGCGCTATACTCGATAACAAGTGGAAGCAAACCTCCGATGGCCGTCAGAGAAGTTAATAAAATAGGGACAAAACGGACTTCACCCGCTTCAATAATTGCTTCCTGAATTCCTTTCCCCTGCGCTCTCAACTGATTGGTAAAATCTACGACAAGCAAAGAGTTTTTTACTTCAATACCCACGAGTGCAATAAATCCGATTGTGGCCGTAAAAGACAAGGTTTCGCCTGTCAGGAAAAGCATTACCAAACCTCCCATGATACCCAGAGGAATTACGGACAATACGATCAGGATACTTTTGAACGTTTTAAATTCCAAAATAAGGACACCTAAAAATCCAAAAACAGTAATAATAATGATCATTCCCAAACCACCAAAACTTTCATCCTGACTTTCCTTTTCTCCGGAAACGGTGAAAGTCTGACCTTTTTCAAACTTGAATTTATTGAGCTGTAAAGTAATATTCTCATTCAGCTGCTGCACATTGTATCCCGGTTTTACAAAAGATGAAACGGTGACGTACCTGTCCTTATCGTAATGGCGAATCTGGTTTGGGGAGCTTTCCAGCCCGATTGTTGCTACATTTTTAAGTGGAATATTAGCACCCGCCGCCGAAGTAACATACAATTTATCAAACATACTATAATCCTGGATTGCGGCATTTCTGGCAATCGAAACGTTGACGTTATAATTGTCGGCTTTCCCCACATCTTCCCTGTACGTCGCCACATTTAGTCCGGCGGCGCCCAATCTTACCGTGCGATCGATATCGGATGACAAAACACCAAGTGTTCCCGCTTTTTCTTTATTAACCCTGACTTTCAGATCCGTTGGCTGAACGAGCAATGGATTGTTTACATAAATAGTACCGTCTACTTTCGCCAGTAAAGCGGCAACTTTGAAAGCCGTTTTCCGAAGTTCGTCAAGATTATCGCCATAAATCCGGTAAGCAAGCGGTGCTTCCAAAGGCGGGCCCTGTTCAAAGTCTTTCACTTTGATTTCGGCTCCGGGATAGCGTTCCAGTTTCTTTCTCAACCTTTCAATCACCTCAACTTTTTCAGAAGTTTCCAATCCTTCCACCTGAACAAATATTTCTGCAAAATTTTCACTTTCATTGCGCGGAATCACATTGTAATAGATCCGTGGATTTCCTTTTCCAACATTCGTAGCAAAAGAAGTAATCAAAGTTTCCTGTTTCAAAACCGATTCGACATATCGGGTTACCTGATTTGTCTTTTTCAAATTGGTACCCTGGGGTGTTTCAATATCAACTAAAAACATTGGTTTTTCAGATTTCGGAAACAAACTGTTTCCGATTAACGGCACCAAAGCAATAGAACCGGCAAAAAGCAAAGCTGCGAAAATCAAAGTCAGTATGGGCATTTTCAAAGCGCGATCCAGTAAACTTCCATATGTTTTATGAATACCTTTTTTCATCGCTCTCAACAGAAAATTTCCTTCTGCACTCGCATGAGGTTTCAAAATGATGCTTGATAAAAAAGGAACAATAGTCAGCGAAACCAGCACGGACGCAAAAACTGTTGTGATTACAGACAAAGGCAGACTTCGGATAAAATCTCCGGCACCTTCGGGAAGGAATGTCAGCGGTAAAAATGCAAAGATCAAAAGAATTGTACAGCCAACAACCGCCATGCTGATCTGCGTTGAAGCTTTAATGGACGCATCGATCCGGCTGTACCCCATACGCAAATAACGTTCAATGTTTTCCACTACTACAATACTGTCATCCACCAGAATCCCAAGTGCTACAATCATCCCGACAATACTTAGCTGATTGATATTATAACCAAGCAAGTTCATGATTGTCAGACCAATAGACAAAGAAAGCGGAATAGATATCATGACAACCAAAGAAGCGCGTGTTCCCAAAGGAAGCAAAGTCAGCAATACCAAAAGAATTGCAATACCAAAATCCCGGGCAAAATGAGACAAGCGGATATCAACACTATTGGCCTGGTCAAAAACCTTGATCAGATCAATATTGGATGGTAATTCTTTTTTGAACTGCGCAATGGCCGGTTCAACCTGATCTTTAACGGCAATAATATTTTCGCCTTCTTTTTGGCTAAAACTTAAAAAACTACATCTAAAACCGTTCAAACGGGTGATGTGAGTTTCGTCCTCATATCCCATTTTGATATCGGCCACATCTTTGAGATATACAATTTTCCCATCAAAGGAGGAAACCACCGTGTTGCTCACTTCATCCAGCGTACGATAATTCCCGCTCGTTTTTATGTTAAGTTTCCTGGAAGCCATGGTAATGCTTCCGCCGGGGATATTTATATTTTCACTTTGCAGAGCAGCAATAACCTGATTTTGCGTCAGATTTTGTCTGGCGATTTTTTGAAGGTTCAAACTCACCTTAACCTGACGTTCGGGAACTCCTGAAAATTCTACTTTTTTCAGCGTTTTAATTTTCTCCATCCGCTCTTTAAAAGCTTTGGAATAAGCTTTAAGCTGTGTGTAAGAAGCATTTTCGCTGATTAGAGCAAATTGGTAAATACTCACATCCGACGGCTCCATTTTATTGATCCGGATATCATTGATGTCAGCCGGAAGCGTGCTTTTCAAGCTATTGACCTCTCTTACCAATTCCTGATATTTGGTATCGGGATCTGAACTGTATTTGTAAATTACCTGCATCACGGCAAGCCCGTCCCTGATATCGGTGATGACATGTTTGATATCATCCATTTCATTGATTTTCTTTTCCATTGGATCCACCACCAACTGCTCCATATCTTTTGGACTGGTGCCAGGGTATATCACCACAACTGTAAACTGAGGTGAATGCGTATCAGGATCTTCACTGCGAGGCATCGTAAAAAGCGAATATACACCCAACGCTAAAACGGCGATGAAGACAACCAGTGTAAACTGGTAATTCTTAACGGCAAATTCTGGTAATTTCATGATTTCCTGGTTAAAATATTATTGGACTATTTTAATTACCGAACCGTTTGCCAGATAAGCAGATCCCTCGCGAATAATCTTTTCACCGGCACCAATTCCTGATAAAATGAAAGCTTTACTACCTTCCAGGTATGCCACCTTGACGGCCTTTTTCGTAGCCACATTTCCATTAGCGACGAAAACAAAAGCACTGTCACTTTCTCCTTCAATAAGTGCGTCAAACGGGATTGAAATAAGGTCTGTTTTTTCTTTTGGATAAATACTAACTTTTGCAAAAAGACCGTTTACCAACTTTACATTTTGCTTGTCAACCCGGATTTCTACCTGGAACAAACCGGACGCCACATCACTTCCCTGTGCCAGCGTTTTTACACTTCCGGTGAAAGTTTGTGAGAATGCATCAAATGATATCTCTGCCTTTTCATTGCCTTTTAATCGTGTCCAGTCTTTGTCGGTTAAACCACATTTTATTACCCAATCATCGTTTTTAACTCCGCTGATAAATAAAACAGGCGCGCCGCCTTCGATTTGCTCACCTACGTTAACCAGTTTTTTTATAACCACACCATCCGATGGCGCCACAATACTCGCATGGGAAAGATTAAAGCGAGAAATCTCCATTTGCTTTTCTGTAATCGCCAGGTTTGTCTGACTATTTTGAAGTTGCTCCTTGGTATTGACACTATCACGGTAAAGATTCTGCGTACGTTGTGCATCCCTTTTTGCTTTCAGATAATTCTCTTCCGCAAGACTCATTTGAGCAGAAATTTCAGTTGTATTCAACGTTGCCAAAAGCTGACCTTTGCGTACCTGATCTCCTTCTTTAACCAGGATTTGTCTGATAATTCCACCAACCTTAAAGGACAATCTTGCTTCGTTTTCGGATGATAATAATCCGGAAGTTTCCACAGCCTGAACCTGATTTAAGGAAGCTGAGTTTATAATTTTAACGGGAATGGTACTATCCGTTTTTTCTGGTTTTGTTTTCTCTTTACAAGCGGTCACCAAAAGTGCCGCAGCGAATAATAAGAAAGCCGGATTTATTTTGAATATCTTTTTCATGTTCGTTTTTAGTTAGAAAGTGGATAGCTGGCTTTTGCTCGTTCCAGCTCAACAGCCCGGGTTTGTACATTCAAATAGGAAATACTTTGCTGTAACTGATCGCTGATCAGCCTGTTTTGTGCGTCCAGCAATTCCAGATATAAAAGTTGCCCTTCCCGGTACAACTTCCGTTGATCCTGGTAATATTGTTCGGATAATACCGTCTGGCTTTTGGATGCTTCGTAAATTTGCCTGGCTGAACTAAGTTTATTTGCTGCAGTCTCAGCCTGCAATTGAAGTTGCTGCTCCACCTGATTTATTTGTTCCACAGTAGCCTTAATCTGGAATTCAGCCTGTTGCGCTTTGTAGAAAGTCCTGTTGGCAGCAAATAACTGCCAGCTCAAAGTCACACCAAAAAGGTAGTATCGGGTCGTATTATTGAATTTCAAAAAATCACCCTGAGAACCCAGATCCATGAACGTGGAAAGTTTGGGAAGGCGGGCAGATCTAGCCAATTGCAATGAAAGTGAATTGATATCCTGTAAAGTAGCAAGTTTGGTTAACTCTTCTCTCCTACCCGATACAGAAGTATCTGTTTCGTTAATAATCTGTTGATTTTGAGGGTATTCAATTTTAGTATTGAATGGCAAATTCAGTAAAAAATTAAAATAAGCTGCCGCATTAACCGATTGATATTTGGCATCTTCCAATTTGGCTTTCAAACCGATAAGCTCATTTTCTGCACGGCTGACCGCAGTTCTGATTGCCTTATCATTTTTAACTAACGTCTGATTGTATCGAAGGTTTTCCTGTGCAAGAATGGCAGCATTTTCTAAGATCCTGATGGATTCAAGTGTTTGCAGATATGCATAATAACCCAACTGAATATCTTTTACCAACTCGCGTTTATATACGTCTATTTCGGCTTGCTGATAATTGATTTCTTCCTTTCTGATCCTGCTATTGTAGATAATTTCTGCGTCAAAAATTGGAATAGAAGTTCTAAATTTTGCGTCGTAATAATTATTTGGGTTAAATGTTTGGCTGATGTTCCTGACTTCCGGGAAGGCCGACGAATTTGTTAGCTGATTTAGAGAATTGTAAACCGGATTCAATAAATCCCCAATGGGAAGATTTATTTTACGTCCTCCTCTGGAATCCAAATAGTTGCCAGTGAAATTAACTTCCGGCAAGAAAAAAGTCTTTGCTTCTTTCAATGCAAACATATTTCTCTGCAAAAGAAACTTCTGTTGTTTTAATCCCTGATTGTTTTCCAGTCCATGCTTTATATAGGATTGCAGCACTGTTTCCTGCGCCCGTAATACACCGGGAAGTCCTGTGATCAGCAGAACAATCAAGTAAAACGTCCATGAACTTTGAAGATTGGTTATCATATAATTAAAGATTATTTTAAGTACAGTGTTAAGTAATTAATAAAAAAATATAGATTTTCGCCTCAATGATCAGTTTTCTAAGTTCTCGCCGGCAATGCAAAACTAATGTCAGTAATTGTTAATTATTTTATTTACAGTGTTAATAATAATTAAAAAAAAGAGATAAATAACTCGTATTTATCTTCTCAACAAATGTACAGTAAAAATTTTATTTACACTGTTATTTATTAGATATTTATTTTAACCTTTCAATAAAACTAATAAAGGTTTCATAAATATAATCTGTTCTTGACTTCTCGGGATCAATCTCATAGTCATCCTCAAAAGTTACACAATCCAGTCGCATATGCATATGCAAAGTACACATACCATGCAAAGTTGACCAAATAATCAAAGAAACACTATGTGGCAATAAATTTTTAAAATAACCTTCTTTTTGGCACTCTATAACGGTTTCATATAACACGTTGTAGGTGCGGGAGCCTTCCTGCCAGTCGTCGCTATTATATTTCTGCACATGAATTATTGGCCCCTGGCGTACAAACATCAACTCATAAAAGTCCGGGTTTTCTTCTGCAAATTTTAAATAAATACGCCCCATTGTTTTCAGCCGTTCGTAGGGATGTTCAACATTTGATACAATGCTGAACTGTTGCGCGAGCAGTTTGAAACCTTCCTGATGCAAGGCAAAAACAATATCATTTTTGTCTTTATAATACAAATACAGGGTCGTCGGACTAAATTCCACTTTTTCCGCAATGTTCCGCATAGAAGTTGCCTCAAAGCCTTTTTCAAGAAAAAGTGCTTTTGCTGCTTCCAGAATTCGTTTCTTCAAATCTTCCTTTTCCCGAATTTTTCTATCTGATATGGCCATATTTATTTTTTCGCAAATATACTTAACACTGTTAATAAATAAAAACCTATCATGTAACCGAAAAATACTTTTTTTTGTAAAAAATTTTTCAATAAAATTATTCACAATTGTAGTCCTATTAATTTAACGGTCGTATTAAGCTATGAAATTCATTTACTTTTGATTGCCTCTTAAACAATCGATATTACTGCAACTATGAAACTTCGTTTTTGTCTACTATTTCTTTTATCCAATGCTCAACTATATGCCCAATCTCAAAAGGCAGATAGTCTTCAGAATTTACTTCAGACGGCAAAAGAAGATACCAACAAAGTTATTCTAATGGTAGACCTCGCCATGGATTTATGGTCGTCGGATCCTGAAAAAACCATGGAATATGGTAACAAAGCCATGGAATTATCAAAAAAGCTCAAATATTTTCGCGGACAAGCAAGAAGCTATCAAATTTTCGGCGTCTATTATTGGCAAAAAAATGACTATGTTACCGCACTTGAAAACTATTCCAAAAGCAAAGAAATCTTTGAAAATATAAAGGATAAAAATGGAATAGCCCGGGCTATTTGTAATATGGGAATAGTTTATGGTGAGCAGGGAAATTACAGCCAGGCACTGGATAATTATCTACAGGCTTCTACAATTTTTCAGGAATTAGGAGATCAGAGCAAAATTGCATCAACTTATAACAGTATAGGAAATGTTTATAAAAACCAGAAAAATTTCGAAGAAGCATTAACATCATATAAACAGGCTCAAGGGATATGGCTTAAACTTGATGATAAAAAATCAATTGCCGGATCTTACATTAATATTGGTTCAATCTACACGAAACAGAAAAAATTCGGCGAAGCAATTTTAAGTGCAGACAAGGCATTGAAACTTTTTGAAGGTTTTAAGGATAGTAACGGACAAATCATTTGTCATAACAATCTGGGAGAGATTTATTTACAAAAGCAGCAATATGACGAAGCGCTTTCACACTATGAAAAAGCATTGGAACTCAACGAAAAATTCCAGAGTAAAAGATTGATGATAACCTCCTACAATGGCTTGGGAAATGTTAATACTAAATTAAACCAAAGCTCAAAAGCCATCACCAGTTATCAGAAAGCGAAAGACCTGGCATTGGCTACGGGCGTGAGACCGGCTTTGCAGCAAGCATATGAAGGTCTGGCGACGGTTTACGGTCAGGTGAATGATTTCCCAAATGCTTATCGTTTTCAGAAACTTTCTACTACCTTGAAGGATTCCATATTTAATGCAGAAAATGCAAGCAAAATGACAAATCTTAGGCTGCATTATGAAAGCGAGAAAAAACTGAGCGAAATAAAACTGATTCAGCAAGAGAAAGATCTCGGATATGCGACCCGTAATACTGCCATGCTTGGACTATTTGCAGGCCTTTTAGTACTAGGACTTGCTTTCAATCGTCAACGACTGAAAGTCAGGAAAAACCGAGAATTAAATGCCATTCAACAAGCATTGGCTGAAACGGAAATACGAAATAGTCTGGAAAAAGAACAACAATTGATAGCCGAACTTGAATTTCGGAACAAGGCTTTAACTACGCATACACTTAACCTGATTCAGAAAAACAGTATTCTGGAAGAAATCAGGCAAACGGTTTCCCTGACATTAAAAACCGGGCAAAGAGATGAAAATACACCTTTGCTCAGCAAGCTTATCAACCTGATCGATTACAGTTTCAACCTTGACCGGGACTGGGATGAATTCAAAATGTATTTTGAAGGTGTACACAAAGATTTCTTTTCAAAACTAAAAAGGGAAAATCCGGAATTGAGCGGCGGGGAACTTCGCCTGTGCGCTTTGATAAGATTAAACCTTAACTTAAAAGAGGCCGCTACCCTTTTAAATATCTCGCCGGATAGTGTAAAAACTGCCCGTCATCGCCTCCGCAAAAAACTCAATTTGCCCGAGGAAAGTAATCTCACGGATTACTTAATGACGGTTTAAATTATCAAAAAAGTACTTCTATTAAACTGAAACATCCTTTTTCCTTCATGGAGAAAGGATGTTCACCTTTTGTATACCCTCCATTTTTTTCTGTCCACTTCTTGTATACCTGTTAATTTAGGAAGCAAGGTTCGCCGTGGCTTATGTTTGTATCTCCTTACAGCAACGACCTGTTTGAAAGCACAATACCATCAATATCACCAAAATCAAGTTAGCCATGAGAACTAATCCTTTCTTATTATTATCAATCTTCGTCCAGTACTTATTCAGGCACTATTTAGATTATAACACACACCAGTTTCTTATCTCGTTTTTCAGCGTTTAGTACAGAACGTTTGCTCATTCGAGAATGTAAAATCTTTTTATCATTATCAAAACTCAAAATGAAAAATTCAAAAATTCTTATCATCAAAAACTCCTGGTTTCACATCGTCAATAATACTGAAAACGCTGGTGAATATTTCTATGAGGTATTATTCGAACTTGATCCTACCTTAAAACCCATGTTTAAAACCAATACCGAAGAGCAGTCTAAAAAACTGGTCACCATGTTATCCTATGTAATTTCCAAACTAAATGCTTTGGACGAAATAATGCCTCAAATTCAAGGCCTTGCCCAGCGTCATTCTAAATACGGGGTGAATGCTGAGCATTATCAGGTTGTGGGACAGGCACTAATACAAATGCTGGAATATAAGCTGGAAAAACAGTGGAATGAGGAAATTAAGGATGCATGGCTGGAAGTTTACACAATTCTATCAAGCGCTATGATCCGGTCAGCCTCGGAAGTCTCAAATGTATAATTTCAATTCGACCCGCTATTGTTTACTTAATCTCCTTAGCAATGACTGACCGCAATATTCTCATAATCAAAAATTCCTGGAGTTATGTTCTGTCTCAGCCGGAAAATCCGGGATCTGTATTTTACGATAAGCTCTTTGCAATAGCTCCCTGCCTGAAACACATGTTTAAATCAGATATGGATCAGCAAATGCAAAAGCTTACGGATATGATAACCTTCATGGTTACCCATTTACAAAACATGGCTGCAATAAGATCGGAAATTGACGCACTGGCCAGAAGGCATGCACATTACGGTGCAAAACCGGAACATTACAAAACGGTCGGCGATGCTCTAATTCAGACAATGGAGAGCAGTTCGGGTGCATTATGGAACGAAGAAACGCGGCTGGCCTGGACAGAATTATACAACATCTGGGCAACAGAAATGATTCTGGTTTCCGATTATGAGCAGCAGAAATGATTGCGATTTTTCGAAGGAAAACATCTTATATACTAAATGAGAGTAGTTTTTAAGCCAAAAAACTGGTCTGTATACCTTTTGTACACCTCATTTCCGGCCTCATTAACCTTTTGTATACCACCAAAAATTGTTGCACAGAAATTCATGTCCTACGTTTGCAGTGTGTTATTACAACACCGATTGTACCAATAAAAAAAGACTACGTTCTATCCTGAAAAAAATGATTATTAGCTATGAAAAAAATCTTAAAAGAATCCCTCTCAAAAGTATAATTGAGGATGAACAAGGTCATCCAGAACCGACAAAATTATTTAATTATTCTAAACCCGTAAGCAGGTTAAAACTAATCTGCTACTAAGCAACGTTGAAATGACAATTAACTTTAACAACCTCACAGAAGACGTAATTCCGATGAATCAGTTTAGACTGAAACATCGCTTTACAAATGATAGTTATGAAAAATTACCCGATTCGCACTTTAAACAATTGAAGCCTCTTGGCAAAAAAGGCGCTAATTTTTTATGGAACTATACGCTTAAATCTAATTTGCACGGCAACACACCATTTAGAAAAGATTTTTTCAGAACCATTGAAAAAGCCAGAATTTCGGAAGGAAGAGAAAAAGAAATAAAACTTTGGCTTTTCCAGCGGGGTATCCCTTTTGAAAAACCAGTTTTCTTATCCTGGCAACCTACCGAGGCCATGATTGTTCCCTGGAAGCTTTTGATAAAATATTTTGACCATTTCCATAACTGTACTTGTGGCGATTTGACTGTGGTGGATCAAAGCCTGAATTGGGCATTACTTTTCCACCACCAGGATGAAATATTCTTTGGCTCTAATTCAGAGGTGAAAATCATTGAAATGAACCAGGAATTTTTAATCGCATAAAAATCGTGATTCATTTTCGTTAAAAATTGTACTAACATGTCCGGACTCTAGATATTGAATGGCCTTTCTTGGCGCAAAACGGTAAAGAAAAAATGAAAGTCCGTTACTACCATCAGATATTGTCGTTCGAATCCGAAAACGAAGAACTGTTGAAAGAAATCGGAGAGAAATTTGATCGGGAACTAAAAAAAGGCCGTTTTCAAAATGATTTTGGAAAGTTCGAAGTAGACTGAAATTATAAATTCTATTCTTAACCAATTGAATCTCTAAATATTTAATTAGCAGAAATTATGCACGATTCATTACTACGCATCGACCGTGAAGAAAGCGTTTTCTTCTTCTTAATTTTTGTAATTATTCTGTGGATTTTCTCCTGTACCAGATCAAGTCGCGCGAAGTTCGCTAAAAATAATAACCCTATAATAATCGACTTCACAGAAACTTTGAACGTTCGAAAATTATCGGAAAATTTTAACACTTCATTTAAAACAAAAAAGCACTTATCTGAATAGGATAAGTGCTAAATTTTAAGAGCCTCCTGTCGGGATCGAACCAACGACCTACTGATTACAAGTCAGTTGCTCTACCAGCTGAGCTAAGGAGGCCTCTTTGTTTTATGATGCCGTTTGTTATTCCGTTATCATGGTGCAAAAGTAGAAGAACAGAGTATATAACGCAAGTTTTAAGGTATTTATTTTTAGATATTTTATTATTTATTTTTGTAGTAATTGAATTACAAGTAGTTGCATTTCTCCATTTATTTCAATTACGATCTTAATTCCAGGAAAGACTACTAAATACTCCTTTTCTGAAACTGATTTAAAAGTATAGTAAAGTTAAATTGATACTTTACTGACCTTGGCAGTAAATCGCGATTTTCAAAATGCAAATTTCAGTTCTCAATTTTTAATTATTCAGCGATTGTTAAAATTCTTAAAATTTATATAACTAACAGCACACAAAAAAAAACACTCAACATTAAATGTCAAGTGCTTGATCTTTTCAGAGCCTCCAGTCGGGATCGAACCAACGACCTACTGATTACAAGTCAGTTGCTCTACCAGCTGAGCTATGGAGGCCTCTTTTACATTGCGACACCGTTTGTTATTCCGTTATCGTGGTGCAAAAGTATAATAAATTTCAATACTGCATGCACGTTCATGCAAATATTTTAAACTTTTTTTTACCTTTTTAGATAGCTTCCTGAATTATAGACAGTTGGTGTTTCAACTCTTCAAGCTGCGCTTGTGCACTACTGATCTTTCTTTCAAATTCTGCTTTCAAACGATCCGAAGTTTTAGACTTCGCGAAAAATTCGATATTATTCTGCCATAAAGAAATATCATTTTCAAGTTGTGAAACTCTACGTTTGATATCATTTTCTTTGCGGAATAGTCCGCGGCTGCTTTCACCGTCACGCACCAGTTCAACTTCGCTTTCTAATACAGCCTGCTCTTTTTCCTTGCTCGACAATTTACCAATTGCGCTCACATAGGTATTTACAGCGGCTATATAGCGCTTTTGTGTGGCTTGCATATCCTTTTTCGGAACGAAACCAATAGAAGTCCATTCGCTCTTGAAAGCACTGAGCAGATCCAGAGATGATTCATCCTTATTCGCAGCAGCAATTTCAATACGTTCGATCAAATCAATTTTGCGGCGCAGGTTCTCCTCAAACTCAGCTTCCACTTCCTTATTTTTCGAACGTTTCTGATCAAAATAAGAATCACAGGCTTTTTTGAAACGATCGTAAATTGTGTCTTTATATTTTTCAGGAACCTGTCCTACTGCTTTCCATTTCTTTTGCAGCTCAATTACTTTCTGCGTATTGGAAGCCGTATCTTCGCCTGTTGCCAGTATCGCTTCTGCATCTGCACAAAGCTGATTTTTCAATTCCAGATTCTGCTCTCGTTTCGATTCAAGCTGACGGAAAAATTCACCTTTATTATGGAAAAAAGTTTTAAGCGTAGCCCAGAATTTTTTGCTGAGTTCCTTTCCTTCTTCACGCGGCATAATACCTTTTAAAGCCACCCACTGATCCTGAAACGCCATCACCTCTTTGGTTTTTGCATTCCATTCTTTTATACTTCCTGAATTATAGGTCGTGAAAGGAACAATGGCTTCGTAAATTTTCAGCTTCTGATCATAATTTTCCTGCATGGATTTTTTCTGCTCAGCAAACTGTCCGCGCTGTGCATCATACAATTGATCCAAAGCCACTTTAAAACGCTGCCAAAGTTTTTCCTGATCTTCTTTTGGTGCAGGCCCAAGGTGTTTGTAATCCTCAAAAATATGGTTAGCCTCAGCCAGAATTTCTTTCGTCATCGGGCGTGATTCAAGAGATTTGGCCAGATCTTCCACCTTTTTACATAACTCTGCTTTCAACTCTGCATTACGCCGGCGATCCAGTTCTTTAAGCTCGAAATAAATATTCCTGTTACTGAAATAACGGTCAATCAGCGCATTGTATGTGGCCCAAAGCGTACCATTATGCGGAGATGCAATATTACCCGCAGATTTCCACTCCTCCTGAATTTTCTTAAATTCTTCCCAGCTGGATTTCATCCCCGAAGGATCGGTTTCCCGTGTTCCCTCTTCTTCCAAAAGTGTCCGAAGGCGTTGCAAAAGAGAAGTTTTCACATTGAAATTTTTCTCCTTCTCCTTCTCAACACTTTGATAATAAGTATTTTTCAATCCTCTTATTTCACGGCTAAGAGAATCTATCTTTTGCGTCTCCGCATCATATTTAAATTCGAATCCATCTTCGCTACCCGAATCCGCTACAAAAACTTTAAGCGCGGCTTCTCTGTCGGTTTGCTTGATATGATCTAAAACAGGACGGATTTCACGAGCCAAAGCCTCTGCCTTTTTAAGGGACGTCGGCTTCACTCCCTCGCTATTAATCAAGGCTAACTCGTTTTCCAACAAATTAACAAGTTGTTCCTTAGACAATTGGCTATAATCTACATCTGGCGCTTCTTCTTCCAGTTCTTCCGTCAATTCATTGTTAAGATCAATTTCAAGGGTATCAATCGTTTTTTGTGTCAGGTCTTCCTGCGCATTGCTTTCGACCCCTTCTTGTTGTTCTTGTGCCATCGTGATTAATGTTTCGTAAGTACGTCCTCTTATAGAATACAAATCTAACAATCTTTCCTATGAATTGGCTAATTTTGAGCTTGTAACATTGATATATTACCAAACAATGAACCAGAAAATAGCAAATATACGAGCGGATTATAGCCAGAATGGATTACATGAATCAGAATTGGATGCTAACCCCCTGATTCAGTTCAATAAATGGTTTGACGAAGTTTTAAAATCAGGGCTTTCAGAATCAAATGCCATGCTGCTAAGTACAGTCAATAATGGACGGCCAACGGGAAGAATTGTTCTGCTGAAAGGTGTCGAAGACAATGGTTTTACTTTTTTTACCAATTATGAAAGTAAAAAAGGCCAGGAGATCGAAGCAAATCCTCAGGTAGCACTTACTTTCTTTTGGAAAGAATTAGAACGTCAGGTACGGGTTGAAGGAAAAATAGAGAAAACATCAGAAAAGGAGTCAGATGACTATTTCGCAATACGCCCAAGAGGAAGCCAGATCGGCGCATGGGTATCGCATCAAAGCGAAATAATTGAAAACCGTGAATTTCTCGAAGAAAAATTAAAATCCTTTGAAGAAAAATTCGAAGGTGTAACTGTCCCGCGCCCACTGCATTGGGGAGGTTACCGCGTAATTCCTGATTATGTGGAATTCTGGCAGGGAAGACCGAGTCGTCTGCATGATAGGTTGGCTTATGTTTTGAAAGATGGTGTTTGGGTAACGGAGCGCTTGTCGCCATAAGTTAGCGTTTAGCCGTCAGCGTTTAGGCGTTAGTTGTGGACTGATACGAGTATTATAAAAATAAAAAAGACTGACAGATAAGTTCCAATAGAACACTCTGTCAGTCTTTTTTATTTATCTTAAAATATCAAACTGCAACACTAACGCCTAACCGCTAGTAGCCAACAGCTAAAAACCTATCTCTCGCTTCTTTCTACGTAAGCACGTTTTGGCGCACCAACATAAACCTGACGCGGACGTCCGATTGGTTCTTTATTTGCACGCATTTCTTTCCACTGGGCAATCCAGCCCGGCAGACGTCCAATAGCGAACATCACAGTAAACATATTCGTAGGAATACCCAGCGCACGATAAATGATACCAGAGTAGAAATCTACGTTTGGATACAATTTACGTGATACGAAATATTCATCTTCCAAAGCCGCTTTTTCAAGTTTCTGAGCTATTTCCAAAACAGGATCACTGATTCCTAGTTTGCTCAAAACATCGTCAGCTGCTTTTTTAATGATACGTGCACGCGGATCAAAGTTTTTGTAAACCCGGTGACCAAAACCAAACAAACGGAAACCGCTTGCTTTGTCTTTTGCCATATCCACATATTTCTGAACATCTCCGCCATCATTCTTGATCGCTTCAAGCATTTCAATCACCTCCTGGTTTGCGCCACCATGAAGCGGGCCCCATAAAGCACTGATACCAGAAGAAATAGATGAGTAAATATTAGCGTGGGATGAACCTACAAGTCTTACCGTTGAAGTAGAACAGTTTTGTTCGTGATCGGCATGTAGAATAAGCAGTTTGTTCAAAGCTGCAGAAACAACAGGGTCAACTTTGTATTTTTCAACCGGTAAAGAGAACATCATGTTCAGGAAATTCGAACAATAGTCCAGGTCATTATTTGGATAGTTTACCGGATGTCCCTGCGATTTTTTATATGACCATGTAGCAATGGTAGGCAATTTTGAAAGCAAACGGATGATATGCAATTCCGTAGTTTCAGGACTGTCCAAATCAACCGTTTCAGGATAAAATGCGCTCATTGCACTTACCAATGAAGATAAAACACCCATCGGATGCGCGTTCACCGGAAAGCCTTCAAAAATCTTACGCATATCTTCGTTTACAAGCGTATGCGTCGTTATTTCATGTTGAAAAGTTGAATATTGTTCTTCTGTTGGTAATTCACCATATATCAAAAGATAGGCTACTTCAAGGAACGAAGATTTTTCTGCCAACTCCTCAATCGAATATCCACGGTAATTTAATATTCCTTCTTCTCCATCCAAAAAAGTTATAGCGCTTTTTGTTGCGCCTGTATTTTTGTAACCTGCATCTATGGTGATGTAACCGGTCTGGTCACGCAATTTAGCAATATCAATGGCCTTCTCTTTTTCACTACCTTCTATTACTGGGAACTGGTAATTTTTACCTTCAATGATTAATTCAGCTATTTCGGACATATAAATTAAGAATAAAATTAAAAGGTTAGTTTACTATATGTATGTTGATGACGGTTGAAAGCCCAAAGAACCAACCAACCTCTGATTTACTGAGCCGATATGTTAATTTTAGATTAAATTTCGAAAATGACTTATTAGCCGTAAAAACACAAGCCGCAATATCTTAAAAAACCTTGTATTTTCTATTATTATCAATGTTTAATTTGTGAAAATTCAAGAAAGGAGCTATAATCTTACACAATTTTAAGTATTAATAATAATATTCTATGGATCAACCGAACAATATTCAGAATCTACCTCACAAAAAGTTGAAAACGGCTTTAATACTTAGGAAACATCATTTTTTGTTTCATTCATACCGACCGGATTCGAATTCAGCACAGGCCTTAGCGATGATTTTACAAAATATCTTGCAAAAAGCCCTGTAAGTATTACCGGCAATAAATGTGCCCCGTAAATAAAGGCTTTCCCTGTAATCCTGTAAGCAAAAGATGAGAACATCGAGTAGACATACACAAACCAGAATGCGCTGATGAAAAGCAGTGTTATGTATCCAAATGCCGCTTTTTTCTTGTCAACAAAGCGAAATAAAACCTCTGAAATCATTACCGAAATAACTACAACAAGCAGTACCGTTCCCAGCGCCCTTGGGAAAGTTTTAATATAACTGTGTTTATAAATCAATATACCCAATTTACCGATCAAATTGGGATGTGCTAACAAATAGGCGTCGGTGACACTTAAAACAAATAAAAGCAGAACACTGCTTAGCTTTTTATTCATAACGTTACACTGATAATTGTTAAATGCTGTTTTGGTTAAATGTTTTGATTAAACGAATTGTAGGCCGTAATAATTCGATAAATATTTTCTTCTTCGTCATTATTATAATCCAGCCAGTTAACTGCAATTCCGTCTTTTTCCATTTTCCTGAAAAACGTCATCTGGCGTTTGGCAAAACGGTGAATTTCGGTTTCAAGCTTTGTATTCATTTCTTTATAACCTAATACGCCGGTCAGGTATTGGGTTACGTATTTATATTCAAGGCCGTAATAAATCAGATTTTCCGCACTGATCCCCGATTTCAGAAGAGATTCCACTTCTTCAATCAGGCCATTTTTCAATCTGTAATCCAATCTCCGACTGATCCGTTCACGCCGGATTTCGGCAGGCGGGTTCAGTCCAAAAACAAGAGGGTTGTAAACGGTTGCCAAATTTGTTTCTAATAAAATTTCTTTTTCAGGATTTTGTCCTAAAAAAGTTGAAATCTCAATGGCGCGGATCAGCCGTTTCCGGGTTGAAGTATCGGCCAGATTTTGATACGAACTCGGAAGATTATTAAATAAGAGAAGCAAGTCTTCATTAGAATTTTTTTCGAGTCCTTCACGAAGTTCTTCGTCAACCGGGATGACAGTATATGAATGTCCTTTCAATAAAGCATAGAAATAAAAACCAGTACCGCCGCAGGCAACCGGGACTTTGTTTCTGTCTCTAATATCCAAGAAGGAAGTTTGAAAATCCTGTTGAAAAAGATTTACATTGTACTTTTCTCCTGCATTAAGAATATCGATCAAATGATACGGTACTTGCCGGTCGTCAACTACATATTCTTCCAGGTCTTTTCCTGTTCCAATATTCATTCCACGATAAACCTGCCGGGAATCCACACTTAAAATTTCACCATTTATCCGTGATGCAACCTGATTGGCCAAATGTGTCTTACCGGAAGCCGTGGGGCCCAAAATGATTAACAATGGATTCAAGAGACTGGATTAAAGAGAATAAATTGATAAAGAAATTCAGTGAATGGTTTTGACAAATTTACGACTTCCGTCATTATAAATTTCAATTAGTTTGTCATCTTCAGGCTTTCTGTTGTCGCTATATCTAATATTACGAACAGGATCCAGCCAAAAACGAACAGGATCCTTGTCTGATATGGCCTCAAATCCCAGTCGCCTGTAACTTGCGCCGTCCGACCATTCCAGGTCAGCATAAGTCATAATATCACCCGGTCGGTAATCTAGTGTAAATGCTTGAAGCAGCTTATCAAACCCGCCAACCACCGTTGTATTTCTCAGATTTGCAAAACGGATTAATTCATAAGAGCGATATGGTATTTCCTCACGCTCGAAAGTACGCGGGTGACTAAACGTTGCGACTGCAACTAGTAATTCTTCTATTCCCGTATCGATTTGATAATCAGCGCTAAGGACACGAAAATAGCGTTTTGGCAAAAATAGTCCATATCGGATCTTAGATGAAACGGATCCTTGCAAATGGTTTTTGTCCAAAAAATCATTTGCCGTGAGTTTATCCAATTTCCTTATCTGAGTAACCCTACCGGGAATTCTTTCCGAAATACCCAAAATAGCATTTAATCTGGATTGAACGATTTCTCTTTTGTTGTACCATACATCTTCCCAAAGTGTAATGGTCGCAATTCCGTTTGACCTAAATTCAGCTCGTTTTATTTTGAAGACAGCAGTTTCGGATTCAACAATAATCTTCTGATCCTGCCAGGATTTTAGATTTATCAGTTTTAGAAATAAAAAGATCCTCTCATTTTTCCGGATTTCAATCAGGTCAAACAAATCATTGGCACTGGTTTTCAATTCCCAATCAAAATGCATCGACGAAAGCCAGTCAAATATTTCGCCGGTAAAAGTTGATTTTGAATTCAAAATAGTAACAATTCGTTTGCATAAAGCGGCAAGTTAGCGACTTGACTGCTTTGTAACAAAGAATTAACTCAGGAAACCAATCCGCCATCCATTTTAGCTGCCTCCCAGCCGATCAACGCTTTTTTGCGTAAACTCCCCCATCGATATTCACCCAAAACACCTTCTTTACGAATAACGCGGTGACAAGGAATAAGATAGGCGATCGGATTATCCCCTACCGCCGTTCCCACAGCCCTGACCGCTTTCGGATTTCCGATACTGTTTGCAATTTGCTGATAGGTGGTAACCGAACCTTGCGGAATTGTCAGCAGTGCTTCCCAGACTTTCAGTTGAAAATTTGTTCCCTGCACCATAATCGGCAGTTTTGTAAGCGTATCCAGATTGGGCGAAAAAATTCGGTGAACATAACTTTCGGTGATTTTCTGATTCGGTTCAATAGTCGCAAAATGCCATTTTTTGCCTAACAGGATTAGTTGATGTTCACGGGTGTCGTCGTCGACAAAAGCCATGGCGCAAATTCCGCGTTCCGTCACCGCGATGAAACATTCTCCAAAAGGCGTAACATGAAAACCATAACTAATTTTTAATCCTTTTCCACCGGTTTTAAATTCCTGAGGCGTTACCGCTTCAATACCCGTAAACAAATCGTAGACCCGGCTCTGACTGGAAAGTCCGGCCAATTCTGCAAGCTCCACCAGATTCGTTGACTCTTTGATTTTCTCTTTCAAATAATCTGCCGTGATGTATTGCAAAAATTTCTTCGGACTTACTCCTGCCCATTCCGTAAACATTCTTTGAAAATGAAACTGGCTTATATTTACTTCTTCCGCCACATCAAACAAAGAAGGCTGATTTTTGACATTTTCTGATATGTACTCGATTGCCTTGGCAATCTTTTCATAATTATAAGTTTCCTGATCCATTTGATTGTTAAATTGTTACACAAAGGTGCCTCCAAAAAAACTGCTCTTCAACCCAAAACTTGCGTTTATTATCAAAAATACCAGTATGTGAAATACGGAAATATTAATGATTGCAGTTATATTCACAGACTATTAATTATTTATCCAATCCGTAATGATCATGGAATTAAACCCAAATGAAACCGCCCTTGTTTTAATTGAATTTCAGAACGATTTCACTTCGGAAGGAGGAATATTTCACGGTGCAGTAAAAGGTGTAATGGAATCTAACAACATGCTACAAAATACAGTGGATACTGTTGCAGCAGCGCGTGAAGCTGGCATTCACGTCGTGTTTGTACCAATTTCATTTACAGAAGATTACCACGAAATCACGAACAAACCTTACGGCATCATGAAAGGTGTTATTGATAATGGAGCTTTCAAAAAAAATACCTGGGGAACAGAAATTATTGACGTTTTAACACCAGAGAGTGGTGATGTAATCATTGAAGGAAAACGTAGTTTTTGCGGATTTGCCAGCACCAATCTGGATTATATTTTACGCAGTACCGGAATAAAAAATGTTGTTCTGGCTGGATATTTGACCAATTGCTGCGTAGAATCAACTATGAGGACAGCATATGACAAAGGCTACAATGTGATCACGCTGACCGATTGCTGCGCCACTTTAAGCCAGGCAGAACATGACAACGCTTTAAAAAGTGATTTCCCGATGTTTAGTCAACCGATGACCCATACTGATTTCATTGAGGTTCTTGAAAATCAGAAAGAGCTGGAAATGAAAGGCAAAGGGTATGAATGATAAAGGAAAAATTTTATGAAGTTAGCCAACTATCCATTTGTAAGCTTGTTAATTTCTTTTCTTTACATACAAGAAATTCAGGCACAAAATTTTACTGGTCAGCAAAAAGCATTAATATCATCCATTAATGGTGCCTATAAAAGCAAGAAAATCACTTCAAAAGAGTATGCAAAATTATTGGAAGAGCAGGAGATTATTAAAAACACTATCCTGAAAGCACAGGCAGATGGCTTTATGGCTCCGGATGAAAAAAACAGAATTCATTCTAAACTTACCAGAGCCAGAAAGAGACTAGCAAAATATAAAACAAACAGGGAAATTTACTAAGCCCGTTTACTTTATAACAAAAAAGCTTCTCCAATATTTGTGAAGAAGCTTTTTTGTTATAAAGTAAAAAAGATATTAATATTCTTTTTTACTATCCTTTTTTACCTTCTTTTCAGCACGTTTTTCTTTAAGATTTTTCTCGGGCTCTTTTTTTGTGCTTCCCTTATCCAGATTTTTACCCTTTGCCATGACTATTAAGATTTAAATTTAATGTGGTAAAATAACAGAAATAACCCCATATTTTGTATCGCAAGCTACTTAAAAATTTTCAGGAATTACAAAACGTGATTTTGTCCTTTTGTAATCCAATCCATAATTAAATTGGCTCTGCCGCCCGTGATACCGTTACTCGGACTTCTCCCTTCTCCTCTTAATTCCGCAACAATCAACTCGATCAACGGTTGCTGCACATGTGGCGGATAAGGAATGTTAAATGTTTCTGAACCGGATTCCGTCTCCACGATAATATCAAATTTTTCAAAAAACGAAAACTTAATTCTTCCCTTTGACCCAACAATTTGCGCTGAGTCTTCCCGCTGCTCTTTATTGATTGTATAACACCAGGTACCGGTTCCCAAAACACCCGATTCAAATTCAAAATTTGCAACCGTGATATCATCCGCTTCGTATAAACCCGCCTGATTCCTCGCAATGCCACTTGCCTGTTTGATAGGCCCTAAAACGTATTCTAAATAATCAAACTGGTGTGAAGCCAGATCATGAAAATGCCCGCCACCGGATATTTCCGGCTGCACCCTCCATCTTGGTTTGCGCAATTCCCCAACCTCTTCATCGTAAGGCTGCCATTGCAAACAAATATTCACGTAACGAATATCGCCAATAATATTACTGTAAATCAACTCTTTAAGTTTTACAAAATAAGGCAGGGAGCGGCGGTAATATGCTACAAAAAGCGGAATTCCGGTTTCTGCACTTACTGCGTTCATCCGGTCACATTCTTCTGCGGACATTGCCATTGGTTTTTCAACATAAACCGGTTTTCCGGCCCGCATTGCCTTTTCCGCATATTCTTCGTGCACATTGGGCGGCGTCGCAATGTATATGGCATTCACTTCCGGATCACTGATAAGATCGTCCACGTTGCTGTACCATTTTGGCACATTATGCCTTTTTGCGTAATCCTCTGCTTTTTCAGCGTCCCTGCGCATAACTGCAATGAGCTGAGAATTTGGTACTATATTAAATGCCGGACCGCTTTTTACTTCGGTAACATTACCACAGCCAATAATCCCCCATTTTATCTGATCCATTCGTGTCTGATATTAAATTGAACTAATAAGTAAGCATAATAATTATTTATTCTAACAAATTTTCCTTTTACCTTTAATATCAATACTAAAATTTACGCATGGAAGGCCAGCTGAATAATCCGTTGCACGGAAAAACATTAGAAGCAATATTGAATGAACTGGTAGAATATTTCGGATGGGAACAACTTGGATTTCAAATCAATATTAATAGTTTCAACCATGAACCGAGCATAAAATCGAGCCTGAAATTTTTGAGAAAAACACCGTGGGCAAGAAAAAAAGTAGAAGATTTATATTTAAAAATGTTGAACAATAAATAAATCCTAACGTCGCAACGATGTTGCGTTGTGCGTTTTAATCGATAAAAAAATGATATTAAATAACTGGATACTGACTTACTTCATCAGATAAAAACATGGCTTTCGTTGATTATTATCAAATACTGGGTATACAAAAAACTGCTACTGAAAAAGAAATTAAAGCTGCTTACAGGAAGCTGGCCCGCAAATATCATCCTGATGTAAACCCGAACGACCAGGAGGCTCAAAAGAAATTTCAGGAACTCAATGAAGCCAATGAGGTTTTGAGCGATCCTGAAAAACGAAAAAAATATGACCAGTATGGAAAAGACTGGGAGCATGGGGAAGAATATGAAAAAGCCCGGCAAGCCCGTGCATCTTCCGCCAATTATGGCGGTGGATTTTCATCAGGCGGCGGTGATAATTTCTCCGACTTTTTTGAATCAATGTTTGGAGGAAATTCGGGATTTGGCGGTGGCCGTGCTGGTGGCCGACAAACTAAGTTCAGAGGCCAGGATTATCAGGCCGAAGTGCATCTGACTTTAACCGAAGCGTATGAAACCCATAAACAGACTTTAACGGTAAACGGAAAAAATATTCGTATAACAGTACCGGCAGGTATTGAAAATGGGCAAAATATAAAAATTTCCGGGCACGGTGGCGCCGGAAGTAACGGAGGCCCTAATGGTGATTTGTTTATCACATTTTCTGTTGCAAATGACGAGAAATTCAAGCGGCTGAAAAATGATTTATACCTCACAGCTGATCTTGATTTGTATACTGCTGTTTTAGGTGGAGAATTGATCATTGAAACATTGAGCGGAAAAGTAAAGCTTCCTGTTAAAGCGGAAACACAAAACGGAAATATTGTTCGTTTGAAAGGAAAAGGTTTCCCGGTTTACAAACAGGATGGCCAGTTTGGAGATTTGTATGTAACGTTTAATATAAAAATTCCGACAGATCTTACCGAAAAACAAAAGGAGCTGTTTACTGAGTTATCTAAATCCTAATCCAATTTTTTGCTATGGAAACTGATCAGCTGATTTCGATTGATATATTTTGTAACCATTATAAAGTTGAATATTCTTTCGTCCAGTCTTTGCAGGAAGTTGGACTAATTGATACTGTTTTTGTTCAGGAAACACAATATATACACCTGCCACAACTTCAAAAACTGGAAAGAATGATTCGCCTCCATGACGATCTGGATGTCAATCTGGAAGGAATAGAGGTTGTTCACCACTTACTGAAACGTGTAGAATCTATGCAGGGAGAGATCGTTTTGTTAAAAAACAGACTGCGCCTTTACGAATCTTAATGCCTCTTTGTTAGGATTAAAGCTACTGATTGTCAGTATATAAAACCTGGTTTTATATACTGACAATCAGTAGCTTTTTATTGTTAAAATCAGTAAAGAATCATATTAATGAATTAAAATTTTACTTAATTTCTATTTTTGTAAGAATAATTAACGTCGTTAGATTTTATCATTTTCCAGTTCCTACCGCCATTTTTTACTTGTATAAAAATCAAAAAATAATGATTGACAAATAACGGCGTATCTTTGCCAAATGTTAAATGAAGGCAAATGAGCAATCACTTGCCTGACCATATTATAATTTATGAAATTCGAAGATTACCACATTGTTCCCGAAATAAAGCGAAGTCTGGAAAAAGCCGGGTTCAAGCGCCCAACCGATATACAGTTCAAGGCGATTCAACCGATCATGAAAGGTGAAGATGTACTTGCAATTGCCCAAACCGGAACCGGAAAAACAGCTGCTTTTGCTATTCCTATCATTGATATATTACACCGCAGGAAATCAGCAACCAGACCGGAGGGAATAAAATGCATTGTGATGGTACCTACACGTGAACTTGCAATCCAGATCACAGAAGTTTTTGACAGGATTGGTCAATACACCAAAGTTAAAGCGTTTAGCGTCTTTGGAGGCGTAGAACAAGGACCGCAAATTGCACAACTTGAAAAAGGTATCGATATCCTGGTTGCAACACCGGGAAGAATGTTCGATCTCGTGAGTCAGGGACATATAAAGCTCAACCGCATAGAAATACTTGTACTGGACGAAGCCGATCATATGCTGGATCTTGGTTTCATAAAAGATATACAGGATCTGATAAAATTTCTTCCGAACACGAGACAAACCTTATTTTTCTCTGCAACAATTAATGAGAAAATTAAAAAACTGGCTTATTCACTGGTTCGGAATGCGATACGTATACAGATATCGCCCAATGATAAAGTTGCTAAAAACATTACGCATTCCGTAGCTTTTATAGGCATGGACGATAAGCGTTTCTTTCTGGAAAGGATCGTTGGAGAGAATGTAGAAAGTAAAATTCTGGTTTTTGTGCGTACCAAAGTCCGTGCGGAAAGAGTGTTCAAAGCGCTGGAACGAATGGGAATCAAAAGTGTGACCATCCACGGTGATAAGGATCAGGACGACCGCCTTGAAGCTATGAATTTATTTAGAAAGGGTGATATTAAGATACTGATTGCTACAGATGTAAGTGCAAGGGGAATTGATATTGCCAATGTCGATTTCGTAGTAAATTATGACCTTCCTGACGTGGCAGAAAACTATGTTCATCGCGTTGGACGTACCGGCCGAGGAACCCATAAAGGCTTTGCCGTTTCGTTTTGCAGTCCGGAAGAAAAACCTATGTTGGAAGAAATTCAGGAATTCCTTGGAAAACCAATTGAAGTTTTGAAAATAACAGGCCAGGAATATTCAGAAACGATAGATTTCAGTGCCGAGCCAAAAGATGATTTAAAAGCGCTGATGAAGGAAGTTGAAGATTTTGAATCAAACAAGAAAAAGAAGAAAAAGAAATAATTTTCAGGGCATAAAAAAAGCGATCGTAGAAATTCTACGATCGCTTTTTTTATGCCCGTTTTATTTTTAATATTCTACCTCATCAATAGTAATCTGGCCACGAATTTCACCGTAAGGATAAGTTTTACTAGTAATATTAACATACATGGCACCTAAAATCAATGAAGTTTGATCTCCAACTGAAACGTTTTTAACAGAACCTGAAATCTGAGCACCGGTTGGAGTGGATGCCAAAGTATATACAACACCTCCAATTTGCCACGACGGATTAGCCGCATTGATCGTTATCGCTGTTGGCGTAACGTTTTGATATGAAATATTGTAAGTCAACTCCTTAGTCACCTTGTTGTACTCAAATACACCTGTTCCCTGAGCAGTAGATGAAGATTTTGGAATTGCCGGCTGACTATTAATTGTTGCATGAAATTTTACTACATCATCTTCTTGTGGCCCTTTTTCTTTACAGGAAGAAACCAGGCCTAACATAGCAACACCAGTCATTAATAGTAAAAAACGTTTCATTGGCTTTTTCATGAATCTTGATTTTTAAAACAAATTATTCGATAAATATATACAAAGTTACTTCTCCACAAAAATGATACCAGCCAGATTCACTAAATATTCCACAAATCGCTTTTTCTTACATATACAATCCTGTTGTTCCAGATAACGCGATCCCAGTGATCAACAGAGCCAACAATGGTAAGTTTGTGGCCTTTACCGACCTTTTCAACAACCAGTGATGCGGAGGAAGGCTCATCTCTCAAAAACGTATTAGAATTGACGATAACACAGGTTTTATAGAGCGATGGAATATTAAGCAACCCCAGCAAAGCGACAAGATAGAAAATTATTGAGATCTTGTGAATTTTTAAAATCGGTTCCTTCCGGCGTACTTTCATGACCATGATCAGAACGATGTATGCTCCCAAAGTTAGGAGCAAAATTGGTATGTAATCACCATAACGTCTGTAAAAAATTATAAAATAATTATAATCGTCGAATTCATAGCCTTTTAAATTTTGCTCCGACGCCAGTTTATCCATTTTTTCAAACAGTTTTCTGGAAGGCGAAATTAACGCGAGCTTGCTAAGATAATAAAGGCAATCGGTATAGTCATTTGTCTTTTCAGCCAAAAAAGCGAGCTTCAGGAGCAGGCTTTGATTATTTTTTTCGCCATTTCCGAAATTTTTTTTATACAGTACCGTCGCCTCCGAATACTTAGCCATAGCAAACAGAGAATCAGCTCTTTTTAATTCATTTTTACTGGCCGAAAACACTTCACATTTGGGTAATATTGAACCCAAAAGTATCCAGAAAATTAGGTTTTTATTTATCAGGGCTTGCATTTGACTTTTAAGAATTCTACTTTTGCATCGCAATTACGGAAAACGCCACGGCTATTCCAACTGCAAAAATAATGATTCCGTAGCTCAGCTGGTAGAGCAATACACTTTTAATGTATGGGTCCTGGGTTCGAATCCCAGCGGGATCACTGAAAGCGCCTCAAACGGCGCTTTTTTTGTATATAATGATTTAATAATCAGTCATTTTTACAAAAAAGTAGTTCATTCTGAATCAAAGTAAATCAAGGTATTCGGTTACCTATTCAGTTACCATTTGAAATCCCTAAATTAGGTAACCGATTTTCCGATAAAGACTTGTGTGAGAAGATGTTTTGGAAATCAATGTGTCAATCCGGTAGAACGGAAAAAACTTTTGACCACTTAAACAATGTGAAGAATGAAAAGCAATCAGAAACTCTCAATCCTGTTTTGGCTGTTTAAAGCCAAAGCTTCCAGGGATGGCAAGGCTCCTATTTATGCTAGAATCACCATTGAAGGTATCAATGAAGAAATTTCACTGGGCCGAAAAACCTTGCCTAAGTTTTGGGATAACAAAATTAAGCTTGTGACAGAGGGAAGCAGTGAAGCCAGAATCACCAACCAAAAGATTGGCAAACTTAAAACGGATCTGGAAAGTCATTTTATGCTCCTGCAATCTCAGCAAGACCATATCACTCCTACGATGCTCAAAAACGCTTATTTGGGCCTGCCGATAATTAGCCAGAGAAAAACATCAGGGAGCACCACTCAAAACACCACAAAGACAATTTTAGAAGCGTTTGATCGTTTTATTCAAACTTTTGATCAAAAGGTGAAAAAGAATTTGAGATCTGAGGGTACTTTACGTCATTGGCGATCGACCAGAAAGAAGGTTTCACAATACATTAAGCATCAATATGGCCGGAATGACCTTGACTTAAGAGAGATTAGATACTCCTTTGCGGATTCATTTTATAATTACCTGACACTGGAAGTTGAAGATCCACTGGCAGAGCCGACTGCAAAAAAGCATATCAAAAAAACAAAGCAAATTTTAGGAGGCTGTGTAAACGAAGAACTAATCAGCGCAAATCCGATCAGCTCTTTTGTATGCGGTGCTGATGAAACAGATATTCCACCACTCGAACTTTACGAAGTGGAAACTATCTACAAAAAAGAAAATTTGGTTGAAAGACTTGAAGAAGTACGTGATGTCTATATATTTCAATGCTTTACTGGCTTTGCCTATCAGGATCTTTTTGATTTGAAAACTGAGAATATAGTCAGAGTAGGTAAAAACGCCGAAAGATGGCTCATTAAAGATCGTGGCAAAACAGGTGTGTCTGAAATGGTGCCAATTTTGCCTGTTGTGGAAGAGATACTTGAAAAGTACAAAGGTCATCCATGTTGCAAAATCAATGGTAAATTACTTCCTGTCAACAGCAATGCACATTACAACGGCTATTTAAAGGAGTTAGCCATCATCTGTAATGTCGCCCGCGAGCTGAATACGCACTTAGCCAGACATACTTTTGCTGACATTATGCTTAATAGCGGTGTGCCACTCGAGGATGTAAGCAAAATGCTCGGGCACAAATCCATCCGTACTACACAGCGCTATGCCAAGGTACGTAAGCCAAGGATCAGTCAAAACATGGAAATGGTAAAATCTCTGCTATTTACCAGTGAAGGAAAACTGAGAAGTGTCAGCTAGCTCATATTAAAAAATACAAAAACGCCACTAAGTAAAATCATACTTAGTGGCGTTTTTTCAGGAAAGGTGTTTCATTTTTGCCCTTAACTACTCCTCTCAGTTTTATTCCAGATCCATTGCCAGGCACACATTTTCCAATCTGTGATTAATTCACCCTTTGGATTCAACCAACTTTTATTGGAATAATAGCAAAAAAATCCTTTAGCCATAGTCTCAGTTTTTCCACTCTGAAAAAAATAAATTTTAACATGGCTCCATGAAGGTGGAACCATAGTGCCATATCCTGATGTCCTTTTCAAATTTATCATACCCAATTAAGATGATACCCGAACTTTACTTTTTTCAAACATCTTTGTAATATCTTCCCTATCGTAATAAATTACCCCACCTATCCTAATAAATTCAAGTTGTCTATTGGATCTGAGCCAATGAAGTTTACCAGGGGAAATATCCAGCAACTTCCTGACTTCGCTGGATTTAAGCCATTTTTTAGTTGGGCGTCCATGATCTACTTTTACAATCGTTCGAATCTCGTCCAGTAGATCAGACTTGAAATTCTCAAGGTCGCCCATAGTTACAAGCTGATTTGCGAAAATGACATCTCCCCTCTCTCTGTGCTTTCTCTCTGTTGCCATTGTCTTACATTTAGGTTACTGAATAATTTCAAACTACTTTCAAGAATGTATTCACCGGTATATTCAGAAGCTTATCAATTTCAGATTTTAGGGCAGCTATCTGACTTGCACAACTCCAATTACAGAATTTCAAAAATACTGGACTCCATTTAAATTCACATATTTATTGTTTAAAACGGTGAAGCTCATTCCTGACGGAGCAGAAACTTATATTGGGAATTAAAAAAAAGAAGCGATACCAGTGTGTTTTCCTTTGGTATGATTAAGCATAGCCTGTGGTACTTTATGAAAACATTAGTTGCAATACAGAAAACGGGATTGTCTTGTTGATAATCCTTCATATTTAATCCGATACAAAACTTCAAACTAACTAATTTTCAATTAGTTATAAATTTTAAGGGACAAATAAGGGACATATAACATTCTAAAATCGGCTACTATTTACAAATATCGGCAATTACAGAAAATTATGGCTAATTACATTCCGGATAATATTTTTAGTAAATATTATCCGGAATGTAATCCCTATCGCTCGCACTATTTATTACTCGATGTGGTTGGTGAGCAACATACCCAAACACAACTTTTTCCACGACAGGCACTTTGAAATACCAGGCTAACACACTCATTATTTACAATAAAAAAAGGAACGATCATATTTTCCTTAGGTGCAGCTAGTGAGAGCCAAATCGAACAATTGACGCCACTTCTAAAGCTTTTTCGAGAGATAAAATAACTTCGGGTTAATACTAATTTGGATAAAACAATAATCAGCTTGCGTGGAGATGGCGGGAGTGAAATCGGACACCTGACCAAGCTTTTGAAGCTAATTCAGGCAATAAATCTAAGGATTGATTAGGTGTTCAACTCCGGTTCTCGGTACAAAAGCCCTTCAACGAAAGTTGAGGGGCTTTTTTCGTACGGCTGATTAAAGACTTATCCGATTCGGGATATATAGCAGTAGCATCGTCATACTACAAGAATACACCCAGTTGTTATCAATTGCTGTTAACAAAGAATGCGAGCAGTAAGAAATAATACCGAAGTTTTGAGGTGGCCCGCTTTATTCAAATTGGCTTTCGTCAAACTCCTGGTCTAAATGATGTGCCATGACTTGAAATAGTTTCCTTAAACCGGCAACACCTTTTGTAGTAGCAATTTCCGGCCACCCAGTACTGATAAGGTGTTTCTGGTAAGCAAACTCATTTTGGTGACGGTGGAATTTCTGTTCCCAAAACTCGACAAAGAACGGCCTAATTAGCAGGACAGTCAATGCATCAGAGGGACTTTGAGAAACGACACTTAAATAGGTACGAATAGTGGCTATTTGAGTTCTGTATGCCTCCACAGCATTTCCTTTCAGAGAAGCAAACCAATAAACTACGATCGTTCGGAATGAATCAGATCTTTCTCCTGCAAGATTCATCAAGTCAGTATAAGTGCTTCTCGGGTCTGAGAAAACCTTAAACATCTCGGCAAGATCTATAAATGCTGATTCGTGGACGAAGCATGGACTGATTTTTCTATAACGCTCAATGCCGCTGAGCATTTGATCCAAATCACCGCTAGTAGTGTAGTCTCCAAGCAATTTCAGGATGATAGGTAATGTTACGAAATAGTTAAGAACGAGGTCAGTGTCACTGGGAACTACTGAGCCCAGTATGGACATTTTCCTGGTAAATTCGTCTTGACCGCCAGCGCTTTGGGTCTGAAATTTTGAACTTAACTGATTGATTTGCTCAAGTAGTTGCAAAACGAAATAGGCCGCCTCCTCATATTTTTCTTCCACGATCAGATTAGCGTGCATTCCCAGCATCAGGATGGCAAATTTGTTATCATGGTCATCCTGATTGAGACGACGGCACTCTTCAAACCAATTTGATGCCGACTTCTGATCTTCGAGTGCCTCAAATATCTGCACCATCAGATAAGCGGCCATGAACCTACGCTGCTCAAAATAAAAATCCCCCGCCAACAACTGTGTGTTGCTTCTGAGGAAAATACCCCGAAAGGGAACAGTATATTCCCCCCCTTCGGCAGGTGGAAGCGGCTTTTTGATAAACTTATGATAATAGTAATTTATCACGTGGGAATATCGGACGACCATTGCTTTGAACTCGCCTGTTCCCTGATAGGAAGAGAGAATTCGTTTCATTCCCTGCTCCATGATATAAAAAGTACTGGTACTTTGATCCTTTTCCCAGACTGAAACAGCGTACTCCCCGATTATCTTATATGAAAAAATCTCATCGACGTAGCTATTATCAACCTGAAACTCAAACGCCTTTTCTGCATAGGTATGCGCTAGAGACTTCCCAATGCGTTCATAGAGCTGGCTGAGAATGAGATAGATTTCCGATTGCTCGGTGAAGTACTCTGGCACTTGAATCTCTACGGCTGTCAGAAGATAATCCTTCGCCGCATCTGTTTCCCCTTTATAAAACAATTGCTGCCCTATTTCATTGCATACAATAAAACGATCCAAATCTGCCAGGTCGGTATTTTGCAGATATGCGTTGGCAGATGCTGATGCAGCCAGCGCATCGTCTAGATGCTTTACCAGAACCAAAATCTTCGTTTTGATTCCATAAGCTATCAAGATTGGTAATCCTTGATCCTTCGAAGCGCTGAGTATCTCTTCAAGGAAGGCGAGCAACAAAGGCCAGTTGGGATTCTTTGATGCACCCTCTCGCTCGTACTGCGTCTTAAAGAACATATGGCAACAAGCAATATGCATATCCCCTGACTGGGATTTCGACCTCTGCTCGCCGGTCAATTCATTGAACCCCACTAACCACAAACGAAACTCTTCAATAGAGCTCACTGATGTTAGATTTCTCCAAAGCAAACTTTCTACCGAAAATTTGCTCGAGGCTAAAATTCTATCGAATTTAGGATCATCAATATTGTGGACGTACCGAAGTGACTGCACCAGATAGTGATTGCTTCTGGAAAAATCATCAGATCCTGAAAAATGAAGTGCTAAAAACAAAGTTGGATACGAAACATCAACCGCGCCTTTGACAGCTCGTTCAACAATTTTTTCAAGGTCAGCAATCAAAAAATCCAGGTAAAACTCTGTCAACCAATCGCTTCGTCGTTTGACCAACGAGATTTGTATCGTACGGATTACTGCCTGTAAATGAAGGTCTACCCCCGACGGAATTGAACCTTTTGTCCAGAACAAAATGAAGGGTATATCAGGAAAGGCGTCGGAATGCTCGTTCAGATATTCAAGAGCTAGAGAAAGCACAAAACCGGCTAGATCGACTCTTTTTGATCTCTCGAAGTACCTAAGTGCCTTATCCGCATCTACAAGACTTATCGCGCTATTTCTAATAATCTGACGCCCAAGCTTCTCGTTAATAGTCGATCTTAGCGAAGGCGCGACATTGTCTCCCCCCAGCTTGGACACTAAAGGAGAAAGCGCGTAGATATCTCTATGTCGAGAGATCCATTTACCGGTGAGCATCCCCATTTTTTCGTATGGGAGTTCGATCGTTGGGGCTGCTTCACAAACAATATCAATTTGAGGGTTGGAAAATAAGCCGATGATGAGTCGCAAGCGGTATAGCATATTCCGAGTTGCTGCATCTGTTACGTCGGCCAATACTTTTTCAACAGTTTGCTCTTCAAGATATGGATCATACCCAACAGAGGTCAGCGCTTCAATATCTAGATTTGTCAAAACCCAGTCATGGCTTTGGAAGAACTTGCAAAGTGCGTTAACCAATGTCGGCTGCCCGCCGCTCGAAGAGGAGATAATACTTGTAAAAACTCCCAGGTGGGCGGCCTCACAGCCAAAACCAGTTGCGACGTCCTGAATTTCGCTTTCTTCAAAAAGTTCTAGTCTAGATTCAACGATACCATCGGTTTCTGGTAAAAACCCAAGCCTAGGCAGCACTTCGTAATTGCTAGTTGTTAGGAGCTTCGCGCCGGATTTCACTAAAAACTGCCGAAGATCTGTAAGAAAAAGTTGGGTATTCCTGCTTGAATCGATCCTGGGAAAATCGTCTAGAACAATTAAACTATTTTCGTTAACTGCTTCTGCCAACTGCAAGAAGTTTGATGACTTTGAATATTCCAGGGAAAAGTGGACGCATAATTCGTGAAGCAAAATCCCGGGCACCAGCTCGACGGGGAACTGTTTCAAATCGATCCAATACTGGTTTTCAAATTTTTGCAGGATGCTAGTAGCAAGCATTGTTTTACCGCTGCCAACGATGCCTACAAGATTGACCCATTTATTTTCAATCAGTGAGTTTTGAAGGCTTTCTTCAATTTTTCGCGCAATATTTCTCGGACCATTGACGTGATAAGGAATCACGCCGCGCAGGTCGTATTGCTGTTGAATAAAAAATGGCGCTACAAATTTATTTCGTATCTGGTCGATCTGAGATCTGATCTGATCATCGCTACCGTGCTGCCCAGTTGAGAATCCTTGACCCGCATTGCCAGTTCCAGAAATCGAAAATTGCTGCCCACTTAGAGATGACTGGGCACGTTCAGACTTTTTTTTTGAGCGAGAACAATCTTGTAGACCAGCTGAAAAGTAAATGCGGCAGCCGTCCGCGAGGCGAATATTTTTGTTGTTACTGGGCGTCGATTCTGCGTTGCCAAGTCTGAATCAGAGGCGACTTGTTCTTCTACATCGGAAGGACTCTCCTCTAAAACATCTGATATTCCCCTAACAACACCATAAATCTCCCGTCCCTCTCGTCTGAACATCGCACTTGCAAATCCGAATCCCTCCATCTCAACAGCATGTGCATCGCCGTAGTGCATAGTCAAAATGGTTCCCTGGTGAGAATCAACATGCTCAATTACTTTCCCACCGGAGGCAATAATACCCTTATCCGCTTTCACATTCTCAATATTTTCCCCACCTTTAAATAGGTTCTTCCACTCATGATTTCTACGGATCGACTTTGCCAGCTCAACCACTTTATATGAAGATCCTTGCGCCTCAGGTCTTGCCCTAAATGAATCTCGGAGCTCTTTCCCTCCTTCATAGAGATAAATCTTTTCTCCAACTATCACATCGCCTACCGCGAAATCCCCAGGTTTCCTTGAACCTGCAATACCGACGAAAAAAATCATGATTGGCGAAAATTTGTTTATCGCCCTTTCAGCTTCCATGGCAGCAGTATCATTTCTCTGACCACATTCCCGGATGATCACCTTTGCTATTGGCTCTCCATTCACTTTAAAAATACCCTGCTCATAAATTGAGCTATTCTCTTCAATTTCTTCAATATCTTCAAGCTGCTCTCTTACAGCATTATATTCTTCTTCAAGCGCAGTTAAGATCACCACTATCGAAGATTCAAGGTCAATCGGTTCCATATATTCTAAAGCGCAAGCGTTCTGGGAGGACTAAACGGAAACTTAAAGATAGGCAAATTTGGGTCTGGTGAAAAATTCTCAAAATGCCAAGGTCGTATTTGCCACCGGAGTCGCACCTTCCCTATCACGACAAACACATTTATAATAAATTACTTATATGGTAGAAACACAAATCAAACACAGCTTTTATATCCGAGCTAGGTGACATCTTGGCAAGCCGAAATCTCTCTCGCTCAGTTTTTATAGAAAGCAGCATCCGAAGCCTAAGCATTCGTTACTGTCAGTCCCCGGTATATACTCATTGGCAGCTATGATAGTCCGGCTAAGGGCGAATGTTGATTCCAGATTTTTTAGTTCGATGGATTTCCGGCGATCCCGATAACTGGCGAGTGGTCATCACTATGAACCGACTGTCACTATCCTGGCTCGATTTGGCGGCGCCTAAAGGCATTTTAGATATCTTCGAGTAATAAATGCTCGTTACGCCAATCTCTATCAAGTTGCCATCAAAGGCTGTTCTTTCTGTTAAACTATGTGTCGATTTCAAACCCTCGAAGCAGATAAAATTATCTCTTGCCAAGCCACTGCCTACGTCGGGCTGCTATCCGACCAGAATGCCGTTACCCCAAGTGATCTGGTCATCCCTATCGATGGAGACGGGCTATGCATTTTTCACAGCAGTAAACTGGACTGGAAGCGGGAAAACAATTTTGGCTACTGGCTTGAACGCCTTTTTAAAGTTATTACCCTTGTTGATCAGGATAAGATCCCCCTTCAAACAACTTTCAGGGATTTCAATCTGATGGGGTTCGTCTTTATCGAAAATCAGCTCGCTAAACAAAAAGGGGGAGAAGCGAAACTCAGCTTTAAGAAGCTGAGGCTAAAAAACCACATTCAGCTGTACTTAAATGGATCCACGTTCGTGATGCCGGTAAGCTTCCAGGAATGCAGGATAAAAAAAACTGTTCTGGTATTTAATGACTGCCGTTTTGAATCGCACCTGCAAATTTCAAATTGTCAGATATTTCAACTTGGATTTACAGAATGCAGGTTTTCGGCCGGGATTCTGATCAGTAAATGCGACATCCAGGGTTACACGGAGTTCTCCGGGGCGACTGTACAGGAAAGTTTCCAGATCACCAGCACCGAGTTTACGACAAATGTCTTCCTTCCACAAGCCAGGTTCGAATGCCATTCATTTTTGCTGTCTTACGTAAACTTCCATGGCCAGGTCGACTTCTCCGCCTCGGTTTTTGAACAGGATATCGCCATCGAAAACTGTGAATTTGACAAAACTTTAAAGTTCCACAATGCTCATTTTCAAGGACCACTTGAGCTGACTGGTAATATTTATAGCGATAACGTTTACTTCACGTCTTCGGAATCCCAAAGAAAGCTATTCGAGGACAGTGTACACTTTCTCATCCTCAATCAGGAGGAGGAGCTTACAGGGCATCTCATTTTTGAGAACGCGAATTTGAGCAATATTGCCGAGCAGGATCGTCGAGAGCTGATCGAGCTTTCAAGGAAAAACAAAGTAACAATCGGCCCCGGCTGCATTAAATACAGGGCACAGACGCGTCCGGTATCAATCAAATCCACGGACGTAAACCGGAGTCTGATCAGCGAGCTTACGCATTCGTTTTCCAGTTACTTTACTTCGACAAACGGGATCAACCTGGGCGTTGAGTTCATCGACAAGACCCTGGGGTCATTGAGTATCTTCTACTTCACTGACGAAGACATGACGAACCAGGAGCTGGAACAAAAGCTAAAATTTGCCGCGGATAAATTCTGGACATTCGATTTTGCTGATGAAGATGATACAGAAAGCATAGCACAAAGGATCGACAGTTTCGCAGCACGCGTAGGCGTTACGCTTAACATAGCACTTAAGGAGCAACATCAAATCTGGTCATCACAAATGACCAGAGAACTTGTCGGCCTGATACCGACGTCGGATACAAACAAGGCTGTTAACCAGATCAATATTACGATTCAGAAATTTACTAATAATATGAAGATCGAAAATTTAATCGCACATAGTGGCTCCCAAATCAATATCGCGGACAGAATCGACAAAATCGATTTTTTTGCTTCGGTTTCGGGCATAACAGAAACAGATTTACAGAAGTTTAAAGAACTAATAGCCAAACTTACGCCGCGGGAAGTTACTGACCTCAACGTTGAGGTTGTTGAATCCCAGACGGCCCAGGGAGAAATTAGTTTGATCGAAAACTTAAAATCGAAAGTCGTAAACCTGGGAAGCAAGTATGGCATCCCGCTGGCCGAATCGCTAACTGCTTCGGCGGTTTACGATCTACTCAAAGTCCTTTTCGGCGTTACGAGCTGACGCTAAGCATGGTAAACAAGCTTGAGCATATTTACCTGATCAAGCTAAACGAAGTGTACACTGCGGCGCCTGCGTGAGGGAAAGATGATCATAGAAATTATGATTTGTTTTTTAGTGCATCCATCTTTCTGTATATCCTATCCCGGTACAAATCCCCCTGGGGCGTAGAGCCTAATTTTGCCCGGGTTTCAAATTCTCGGGCTCCGAGCAGGGCGATGGACCACTTATCACATTGGCAACAGCGGTATTCCCTCTAATTCTGTTGTTGAAATATCTCAGGACGTGAGCGGAAAGCTCTGGCTGGGACCATACTCTGGCGGGATGGCATCATTCGATAAGCAATCCACTCCTACCCAATGCTTTGCTAAAACCTGTTAAATGGGGCATTATCGGCGGCCTTAACGTGACATATATTCGCGGAAATGATTTGGATTACGTTTTCTCAAACGGGCAAACCATCCTTCGGACAGGATACCATGCGGCAATATTTGTACGTACCCATTTGAGCAAAAAATGGATGTTAAGCCACGAGCTGGCGTTTGGCCAAAGGAACCTTGGGGTTACGCCCAAAGACTCGCTTTTCGAAGACTGAAGCGCAAAGTTGCGCGCCAACTACATCGATCTTTTTCCGGCAAGTCTTAGCCTGAAACTACATCGGTTTCGACTACAAGCCGGCCCCTACGTGAGTGCACTCACCAGTGCCAGCCTACGCGGGAAGGGTGCTCAAGGCAATCTTATCAAGGAAAAAAGCATTTTCGGTGACCCGGTCAATGACGAGACTCAAAAAAGGTACTTGCAGAAATTTGACTTTGGTGCGAATCTAGGTGGAGAATTCGGACCCATAGATCACCACAATTCGGAAATTTAAGACATGTCGTTTCGGTTGAAATTGACCAAGCTAAATAATTGATTTATATTTATTTAACTATTGATAAACAGTATTATGTCGGGGGTCAATCTACCACGGAATCACATGGTCAAGCCATCCGAATTCTCCAACCGTGTGCAACGCGGATACATCATTTTGATAGGTTCTTCTAATGTACCTCTCAAAAAGCTGATTGTTTAACGTTTCAAACGCCGATTGATGGCTAAGTCCGTAAGTTTGGAAAGTATCCCAAGTCATAATAATAAATGTGAGCAACTGCCGATAGTTAGATATTATCTTCCCATCAAAAATAGCGTTGATTAATCTGGTCTATTGGTACCCAATTTGGAAAATTCAATATTCAGCCATTCGACGTATTCCAGTAGCCGCTCACGAACTTCTGTTTCTTGCGCACCGGATTTGATTTCCAATCCTTTATCCGTAATAAATATCTCCTTTCCTTCATTCAGGTCGCTGCATATTTCATAATGCTTATCCCATAGCCAGTCCCGCAAAAAAAGATTCTTATCCTTACTTCTTTTTCCGGAACGTGGAATTGAATTCTCATTTTCTAATGTCATCAAATCGTATTCTCTGGAATTATCCTTTGGAAAACCAACTATGTCAAGAACAATATCTAAATTATTAACAGCAACATTGTTCAGGTCAATACCCCTTTTTTCCAGATCTCCAAACAGAAAATGTTGTTTGTACTGCTCTAGTAATAAATTTACTAAGTGGTTTTTCACTATATTTACATTGAAGGTGAATACAATTATTTCTTATTTTGGTGAAAACTTTGGGAGCTGGTTTACAATTCCATACCGCGAATAAAATTGCTCAGATGTTTACTATGCCTTTTTAGATTATCAGCACTTTGGTCAAACATTTCTGTGTAGTTCACAATTCCATCCATCAAGTTCAAGTATAGCATTCGCAGATAATTCAACTGGGTCTTTATCTCGCTATTGAGGTTGTGAATATTTACGACGCTTTCTTCAATCTTTGATAAATCAATAGAATTGATTAAATCAGTGATTGCTTCAGTACGTATCTGTATTTTATACAATCGATCAAGGTGACTAATACTTGTCATTCTAGTATATTCGTCCCTTATTCTTCTCAAATTTTTTACATATTCTTTCTCCTTTGATAACAGTTCAATACTCGTATTTTGAAGGACGATAATTTTTATTACATTATTTGTTGTCTTTTCCAACTCATTACTTCTATCCTTTTTAAATGCTACACCATTATTAATATTATGGTATAAAGAATCAATATTTACAAATACGTAATAGAGCGAATCATTTTTTAAGTCAAACCTGTATTTCCGGTTTAGGTTGTTATAGGAATGGTAAAAATCACTTTGATTAATAACTTTGGCTATCCGATCAATGTCGCTGTAAGATGTAAAAATCTCGAGATCCGGCAAAGAATTATTTGCTTTTGAAAATTCCTCAGCCAGCTGTTTGAAACTCTTTACAAGCCCGTCAGCCGCGCTAATTGAATTTCTCAACATGAAGTCTAAATAACGCATGTTATCAAGATCCCTGTTTTCAATATCTTTAATACTCTTGTCAATCTGATCCTGAGTTTGTTTACGATACAATTTTATTGCAAACCAAGCGCCAACAAAGGTTCCGGCAATTTGAACGACGAAATCTGAAAGAAAGCTCAATAAGTCGCTGTTATCCCCTACAAACTCACCTGACTGGAAATAAAAATCAAACATTTCACTGAAATTAAATCTATTCTGAGAACTATTTCATACATTACTTTGACAGAGATGGATTACCTGACGCAGAAACTATCGGCAATTTGGAAAGACTCTGTTAGAAAACATAGACATATATACCACTTAGAACATCTAGAATGTAAAACTCGGATTCCTTGACCAACAAGCTTCATGTTAAACTGACCATTTTTGCGAAAGCGTTTTACCTTAGCCTCTTTTTCTTATAATTCGCCATTTAAATTCAATTGCCACTCCAGATTTTAGAGGATTTCGATTTCCTTATCTCAATGATCACTGACACCGAAATCCCCAGGTTTGCAGGAGAAAGTTGATTAAACCTGGAAAATGCCAAATGGCACAGATACGACAATGTCAGAAATCTAAGTTTATGACGTTAAGCCGGAGAATTCGGACGGTGTGATCATCAGACTACGTCGCAGAATTCGAACTGCATACAAGTTTATTGGTCAAATAATCCACTACAAATCAAATACTCAACAAGGAATACTCTTCTGGAAATGATATGACTTCAGGAAACCAGAGAAATCTTGAACCACCAACAATCGGACTTTGAAATACTATGTCTCGGTCAGAATTGACCAGTCAGAAATTTATCAACGGTAAGACAGCACAACACCGATAAGATTCATTCCCCCTTCGTACCGCCTGGGAATTGACAGAAACGGATTCTCCTGTTTTTCAGCGGAGCAGAGTATTCCTTCGACTTTGAAAAGAGGGCCATCCTGGGCGAGAGGTTAACATAGGTCTACGAGTTATACAGTTGTAGTCTAAATTCGCAATGCCCGCAAGAGATATCTCAACGACCTTCTTGTTGACAAAGACTCTTGATAATAAGCTCTTTGCCTGTTTCATCAAATTGCCAGGCAAAAAGTCCAATTAGTAAGAAATCGTTATTGTAACTGTGAACTCCGTTACCGAACACAAATTTTTGATATGCCAATGTTCAATTAAAGTTAGTATGTTGTAAAGAATTCCCATAATAATAATATAACTTTCTATCATGAGTGCAATTGTAGGTATATTATTGGATGATCAAGTAATGCTCGGCTCTGACACTTTGGCCTGTAAACCTTGGGAAGAGGGAGAGCTTCGGCTAACACCCGCATACTTTACATCTAAGGTTTATCATGTTCCACATCTTAAATCCTTATTTGGAATAACAGGATTTCATTTTATTGGAAACACATTTTACGACTTTCTTAGGCAATACATTGGCCTTGATATTCGAAGTATTCTAGAAATTGATCTGGCCAAGTTTGCTGTTGAATTAAGAAAAGTGGGGATAGACGATGCATTTGGAACAATTTTCCTGTATGGCTTCGATGATAAAGAAAGCATTTTTAAAGGATATTATCTGTTTATGGATCTATGCAAGACTGATTTTCAATGGAAGAAGTTGCCATCGTTTAAGGATGGAGAGCTCCTTACGAAGCCAGCGGTAAGCGGCATAACCAACAAAATGGAGCTGGTGTTTCAAAATGAAGAGCTAAATGCAAAGAGTATCATTAAGCGAGCTATAAGTATACAAAAATCGGAAGACGATCAGAGACTTGCTAGTCAACAGGTTGGCATAGGCGGTGATATTGTGTGGACGTGGATGGGGTACAACGGTAGCAATTTTAGTATTATATCTGAGGTGATTTATACTTTCCCAGACAAAAAGGAGGCCTTTAAGATCATGTTGGAGAAATTCAATAAACCATCTTAAACACAAGAAAAAAGTAACAGAGGGTGCAAAATTAAGCGACTACAAGACATCGGAAGCCAATGATCAAATAAGCAATCCAGCGGAAGACGCGCGACAGTTTTTTCTCATCAATTCGCCTTCAATAGATCGATAAACCAGATTGCGCGTATAAGTCAGGAATCTGGACCCCGGAAATGTCACTGTGAATTAATTAACCTAACAAATAAACCCAAATAATGGCCTTCGGTATTTTCCCAAAATATGAAGATATTTTTCCTGGAATCCAGTTGCCAGATCTCGATGAAGTGCTATCAAGAACATCGTCGAAAGATTTATTAAAAGCCGTTGCTTTTATGAATAGTAAAGTGCACCTATCCCAAACAAATTTGGCTGAACAAGAAGATATTTTATGGAAATGGATTTACCCGTTTGCTGAGCCAACTCGTTTTGAAGTTAAGAAAAATTATATCCTGTTCAAAAAGCATACTCAACGTCAGGGCCATCAGGTGATTCTGTTTGCTTCGGCTACGCTTCTCCGTTTAACTGAGCGAATCATTCTCAATTTCAATGACCTCCCTGAAAAACACAAAAAAGATATCGAAGACGAAATGACTTTATTTGAGGCATGGCTTATCATAAATAGTATTTTTGACGCTGATGTAGTTAAAGGATTGGACCCTGTGATAGCCAACCTCCCGGATATGCTCTTAGTGAATCAAGCCTCTCAATACGAGTTCATACATACAAAAGATGTCATATATCAGACGCTGTTAGCAAAGTCTTTCTTTGTTTTTCTATCCGAAAACGAAAAGCTAAAAAATTACTTGGTGGAGTTTTTAGCAAACAAACAAGTAAAAAACCCCAATGAATATTTGTCACATCTTCTGACTGTATACGGTGAGGGTATTTCGGGTAGATCTTTCGGATTTGGCATCCCAGATGAGGCTGTACACGTAATACCATTTTTCGATTCGATAGCGTATGATCTAGCAGCCCATACTTTTTCAGATTTAGCTGCCAAGCATCAACCTGATTCCGACTTCAAATTGTTAAGATCCAGGCCCCTCATCAAAGAAGTAAACGGAAATTACTATCCCCTTCATAATAACTTTTTTGTTGATAAAATCTATCAGGGCTTACTATTTGACTTCTTTCAACATTCATCTATTAAAGCTACCCATAAGACCTTTGGGGATTTCTTGCAGCTTTTAGGTCAAGATTTTGCCGAGTCACATCTGTTTTACGGTTACGTGGCAGAGTGTTTCCCTCCAAAAAAATACGTAGTGACTGTTCCAGGTAATCAATTTAACGAGTTTGAATATTCAGATTATTATGCTAGACAGGGCAACAAACTATTTCTATTTGAGTTCAAAAACAGTATCATGAATGCTCAAGTAAAACAATCTCGGGATGCTGCCAGAATCAAAGCTGAAATTTTTAAAAAGTTGGTTTACAGTCCTGACAACAATCGCAGAAAAGGAGTCGGCCAGCTTATTAATGTCATTCAAAATATTGAAGAAGGCGGCTTCGAGTTTTATGACTTCGCTGCCCGAGAAATAAGAAGCCTGATTATTTATCCAATAATCGTCTATACAGACGATTTCTTTTCGCTAGACGGTATACAGAATATCGTTAGCGACGAATTCAGCAAATTACTCAAAGAAAGACCTGTTAGACGACACAAAGTAAGGAACGTTACGCTGGTCCATCTTCGAGATATAATTGACATGCAATTTTTGATTCAATCGAGCAAAACAACTATCTCGGATATAATGCAGGTTTATTTCACACGTAAGAAAGACATTATACGAAAAAGACCCCGAAATCAGCAAGAGCATCTGGCAAAACTTAAGGGATTTCGCTCAATAATGCATGATATCGTTCTCCCCTACTCAGACAAAAAAGCACTGCTTAAACGATTGGCTACCGCTTTAGATTTTAACACCCCGCGTGTATGATACATTCGAGTAAATCATTGCATGCCTTGAAGATATAGACATTAAGGAAACGTTTATCGGTTTCAACAATTTGTTTAACCCCATAATAAAACCTCAACCCAAAAAGTAATCTAGTTCAAATATGCTATCAGATCAAAGTAATAAAAATGAAGGGTACTGCAAATTGTGCAACTCGAATACCACACTTCAACATAGCCATATTTATCCGAAATTTATCATGAATTGGCTTAAGGAAACCGGCGACGGATTTCTTAGGTCGGCAGATGACGTAAATCGCAGGCGTCAAGATGGTTTTAAGTCATATATGCTATGCGCAAATTGTGAAGATCGTTTTGGGAAACTCGAGACCTACGTAGCGAAGTCGATTTTTCACCCAGTTGTCAATGATTCTGTCACAGAATTTAAGTATGACGAAAGACTTTTTAAATTTGTAATTTCAGTATTCTGGAGGACACTGCACCATGGCTTACTGCAAGAAGAAAAGCAGTTCAGCACTTATCCATATTTGCTGGAAGCTGAAAAACAATGGAAGAATTACCTTTTGGACAACGGGACGCTAGAACGCTTCAACAAGTTACATTTACTTATTGGGGTTGATGTGATGCGGAACACCTCAAATCTGGAGAAAGAGATCACCGATCGGGCTGTAAAATACATGGCTAGGAATATCGATTCCGGAGTAATTGATGATGGAAATACCTACCATGTGGCTTTTCTAAAAATCCCTCGGTTCCTATTTATAATTCCAGTCTCAAATATCGACGAAAAACAATTCACAGATACAGAAATTTTTATTAGTGGCGGAAGCTACCGAGTAAATGATGGATTTATAAACGATCCTAACATAGGATACACATTATTAGATAGAATTAATCAGTTAGAAAACGCTCTTGGCAGCATGAGTCAAGCTCAAAAACAAAAAATAGAAGAAAGAACTTTGAAAAAATGGGGAGATGTTAAGAATAAAGATTTGGGACAAATTCTGGAATACCTAAGGGATAAATCGAAAAATAAATAAAGGCCTTCAATCAATTTCGCGCGTACGCAAACTTCATCTTATCAAATTAAATTTGGAATCAGTTAAAAATATTACGACTTCATTTAACCCTAGCTCTCAACAGATCTCTAAAATTGAAAAATGGCTTTTTGAGGAGGATCGAACAGCTAACGAGGGTTTTTATTATAAATGGGAAGAAATCAAATCTTGGTTTCAGAAAAAGCAAGTAATCATTGCCTCAGTTGAAGGGCGAACCATTGGATTTGCAGCATGGAGAATAACTTCCCGGCTATCTGCTGTAATTGAGTTTACAGAAATCCAGCCATCAGAACGGGGCAAAGGATATTCGAAAATATTATTGTCCAGCTTATTTGCTTTTCTTGAACAAAACGGCATTTTAGTCATTTCACTTCAATGTGCGCCAGCATCATCTGAGGTGATTTGGAAAAAGTTTGGATTTGAAGACATGTTTCTTGAAGACGAGCAAAACTTTCAAATTAAAAACAAGCAGCTTTATAAAACCCTGGTACGTTGCCAAAAAGTATCAGATGATATTCCATCGCGGCATTATCTTCAGCTGTGGGACCGTGAGTTTATTAACACAGATGCCTTAAGGCCTACCTGGACCTGGAATCTGGATTTTATTGAAGGCTCGGAAAATTTAAAAGTACCCATCATTCATCCGTGTCATTACGACTGGCGAATTAAATGGGGTATGGGAACTACTTGTTTCAACGACTGCCAAATTTCAAGATGGGGGAAGCAGCAGATCGTTTTTGACGACTTTTTGATCTTTACGAATCTACCCAAATCAAATTAAACCGATGGAAAAGCAGCAGATTGAGGAAGCCCATTTACGATCCTTTTGGCAGGTTTCCGGGTTTTATCCAGACATTTTGCCAATAAGTCAGGAACCTCCGGAGCCCGATTTCTTTTTAGAAACGCCCCGCGGGTTGATTGGCATTGAACACACCCAGCTCATTCACCAAAAAGATACTAATAATGTGGACCCCAAAATCCACGAAGTTGTGGGGGAGCAAATTATGCAGAAGGCTGAATCGCTATATTTCAAGACAAATAAAATCAAACTCAATGTTCATGTAAGTTTCAAAACTGAGTATGGACTAAGACTGGGGAGTATTCCTGTTTCACTGGCGAAAAGTGATGTCAAAACGCTAAGTCCATTTATTGCAAACTTTGTAGCGAACCATATTCCTGCGGAAAGATCTACGATAGACTTTGATGGCTACGATTTAGAAGACGGAAAAGAAATACTTCCTGAAAAGATCGAGTCGATCACGATCAGTAATACAAACTATCGGGATGACTCGTGCTGGTCGCCAGTGACCGGAGGAGTTGTCCCTCCAATTTTTAGCAGTTCCGCCTTTCTTACTGCGCTGAGTAAAAAGAACGAAAAACCAGCGAATTACCTTAAAAAATATGCAGAGATATGGCTTTTGATGGTCGAAAATGATAAGCGCTTCACCTCCTATTTCGATTTCAATTTCCCGTCAACGAGCCAGATCGAGTCAGTGTTTGACAGAGTTTTTATATACCGGAATGGACTTAATCAAGTTATTGAATTAGAAACATTAAATAAAAACAAAAAAACCGGATAGGGCTTTACATGCTAATTAATTGAATAAGGATTGTAATTCAATAAGCGTTTTCAAATGGTATATTGCCAATAGCAAGCGTCTTATGACAATTACAAGTTGAACTTGGCAATTAGTAAATGCCCATCGGTGTGTATTTAATGCAAAGCCAGCCGAAAGCAAAATATAGGTCAAGGGTTCCGGCAAAGACGGAACTTGCTCAGTCCTTGACCATTATTTGGCGAAGACTACCTTTGCGTTTGATAGACACCAGCAATCGATCAGGTGACTAGTCCCAAAGCCAAGCTTGCTTTTCCAAACATTTCTGTAAGAAAACTATCAATCGAGATGATTTAAAAAATTCAAAGAGAGCGTCTCAAATCTCGACAGCGTTGGAAAACTACAAGAATGCCTCTATCTGTACCATAAGCATTGTACAGGAAGTATTAAGCAACTCCATAGTCTCCAGATGAACGGAAGACCTTCAATACACTTGCGAGACATTCCCAATAGCTATTAGCAATTGTTGAATGTTGCTGTAAAATGAATCAACGCTGTTGGCCGTCAATACAAAGAAAAAAAATTAAGGCAAGGAAGTAGTGCCAGATTAGATGATAATGTCAGATACCTTATTGCTATTTAATCCTATTTTGATTAAATACAGCATATATCTAACTTACTACTGATGAGTATTGTTACAAAAAACGCCGATTCCATGTACGATCCCCTTAATCCGGACGAAATACAATTTAAAGAATCCTTTTACCAGCAGCAGGTCGATCTGGTATTGAACCATCCTATTGTTTATAAATACATAAACTTTGAGAGTGGTATGAAGATACTTTCTGACCATACATTGGCATTTCGTTGTCCATTGGAAGTCAATGACCCATTTGACTGCAATCTATCACTTATTGATTTTGAAAAAGTACCACGTAGCTTCATCGAGAATCTAATAAACAAATACCCCACATACTTTGATGAAACAACTAAAAAAAAATTGTTAACCGAACCATTAGAAGATACCTACGCCAGAGTAAGAGACGCAATTAACATCGGAATGCAGGGGGATCTAAGTAAACGAGGAATGTCTTGTTTCAGTGAGACGTTTTCAAATCTTTTGATGTGGTCTCATTATGGAAACTCTCACTCGGGAATTTGCATTGGCTTTAATTTGGCAAATTTATATGGTAGCATACGAAGTTCGTCTCATCCGGAAAGGTTTATGGCAAAAGTCAAATATTCTAAAGATTTTGTGGCGAAAGACCACTATCAACACCGATGGGAGTCTATCGTGGACTGGCTTAGGACAAAATCGATTGATTGGGAATATGAAAAAGAAATACGTATTGTTTTATATGATCTAGTCTTCAAGGATAAGCTTCATATCAAGCCAATCGACAAAGATTCAATCGTATCGGTATTTCTAGGAAGCAAAATATTGAAAGAAAATGAGGGGGAATTAAGAGCAACCGTTGCTAAACAGCTCCCTAATGTTATTATTAAAAAGATGACTCAAATCAAGAATAAATTTGAAGTTATTCCTATATAGCCGAAAGATTTATGGGGCACTAACAATTGTTTCCCATGAACATGAATGGTCAATCAACAAAGGCTTACCAGGATCAACCCAGAATGATCAGATTAAATGTAAGCTATAATCGGCATTGAAGAACAATGAAGAACGACTCATTAAAATTATCCACATCGCAGCGGATAGTAATACATTCGATACAAGCAGGCAATTTACACCAACGACAACCGAGAGAAACAGGTTTTGTAAACTTTCCCTTTTTCATTTTTGACCAGTTTAACACAAAAAAAATATGTTAACTAACTAATAAGAAGCAGATTACTCAGTATGCTAAGCTACCCAGTTTCGAAGGAGGTACTTATCATTTTACAATTTGGGAATATCTAACATGTCGGACAAAAAAACTCCCCATTTGCTCACATAGATTATGGCCTCGAGGATTAAACATTCACAAATAATCAGCATTATCAAAGCATTGTCAAAACGGGAGATGCCTGGTCATCTGAAAAAAATCGGATTGCCCTAGCTACCTGTGGACCAAGCCTTTTTCCTAGTCGAAACAGCGCAAATACTCGGAAAAAGAGGATATTTTAAACAGCAGCATTGGGCCTATGAGAAGGCCATTGATCTATTCGGTATGGCCGGAATGCGTTACGCAATGTACGCAACCAGTGTCAATGCAACGCTTAGCCTCGACCATTTATCTTTGTATAAATTCGCTGTTCAGCTTCTAAGGAAGGCGGTCAGAAACCTGGAGAAAGACTGGAATGCCCGCTGGCCAGCTTCCAAGAATAAGCTCAAGGCCTCAGTGGAATTAAGCATCTTTTTTAGAAGGAAATTATCTCCTTAATAATTTACCACCAAAAGTGGGGAAGAACCGCAGATTGACCATCAGCATATTATTACTCGCAATCTGCTAAATAACTATCAACCATTGACTTACAACCGAAACAACCTGCCCTCAATTTCCGACTTGGGATGATCAGTGGCTCCGAATTCTCCATGCTAAGATGTCTTTTAGTTTTATTTAATACCATCTCCTGAAGTACTCACCGCTGTATTTCACTAAACCACAACTTGTAAAAGTTAAATTTCTTCCTTAATTATTATATAATAAATGTATCCGTCCGATGATACCCATATTTTATTGAATTGATAGAGTTCGTAATCTTGTTTCATGAAAAATGAGACAGAAAAAATGCGCGATTTGTACGATCAGTGGCAAATGCAAGGAATAAGTAAACAGGCTTTCTGCAATCAGAATGGCATGGGATATCACAAATTTAATTATTGGGTTAAGAAATTCCGACATAAGAATGTTGCACCTGTTGCACCCACCCGTGGGTTCAGCCAGGTACCGGTTCAACAGCCGGATGTAGTTGAACAAAACCAACATCTGCTGGCGGCCATTAGTTTTCCATCAGGAGCGCGTATAGAGCTATTCGGCTCTCTGGACGCATCATTTATAAGAAAGCTCATTCTTTAATATGTTGGCTTTATCTTACAGTTGCCGGTACTTTCTATACCGGAGCCCGACGGACATGCGTTTTGGAATCTATAGCCTAGCTGGCCTGGTTCGGAATGAATTGGGTTTTGATCCATCGAGCGGCGATGTCTTCGTTTTTCTGGGCAAACGGCTTAACCAAATACGCCTTTTGCAGTGGGATAGAGATGGGTTCGCGATGTACATCAAAAAGCTTGAACAAGGCACTTTTGAGTGGCCAAAAGGTCAAGAGGTATCCATTACCAGCCAGCAACTCACACTTCTTTTACAAGGAGTAATGCTGGATTCTGTCCGCCTTAGAAAGCGGTATCAGCACGCAAATCATGCCACAAAATAAGAAGTAGAATTTACCTAAAAAGTGCCTTCATGGCTTTTTTAAGCTGATTTTGTATCGTATCTTCGGGTTATGGAAGATACAGCGACGGATTATAAATTACTCTACGAGAAGTCGCTGGAATTGATATCCGAAAAGGATCAGCAGATCCAGGAACTGAACTTTGAGCTTGACAAATACAAGCGATATATATTCGGAAAAAAGAACGAATAATTGGCCAATGTCCACACGGATGTAAACCAGATTGATCTCTTCGAACTGGGAACAGATAAACAGCAGCAAGAAGAACTATCTCAGCAAGCCGCTGACGTTGTAAAAGAAAAAATTCCTGCCAAAAAACGTAAAAAGGGAACGGGTAGAATGCTGCTTCCTGAAAACCTACGCCGTGAGATCATTGTTATTGAACCTACGGAAGATGTTACCGGCTGCACTATAATCGGAGAAGAGGTCACGGAGGTGTTGGATCTAATTCCTGCCGAGTTCTTTGTAAAACGTTATATCCGCTACAAATATGCCCGTGCCAATGGCGAGGGTATCATAACGGCATCACTTCCAGACCGTGTAATTGATAAGGGCATTCCTTCGGAAGCAGTCATTGCTCAAATGGTGGTCGATAAGTATGTATTCGGTCTTCCGCTTCACCGCCAGATCGATAAATACAGACGGTTAGGAGTAAATGTTCCTGCTTCCACTGCCTCAGACTGGATCATGAAAGGCTGGCAGCGTCTGGTTCCATTATGGGAGCTTTTAAAACTCCTGATTCTCAACCAGAAGTATTTACAGGCTGATGAGTCGCCTCTGAAAGTACTTGATAGAGACCACAAAAATGGTATCCATCAAGGCTATATGTGGATATACAATGCTCCCTGCGATAAGCTGACGCTGTTTGATTACCGGAAAGGACGCGATCAAAGTGGACCTAAGCAGATGCTGGAGGGATATACCGGTATACTGCAAGTGGACGGCTATTCGGTGTACGAAAAGCTTTTTGGTAATCATCCTGACATTCTTTTGGTCTACTGTATGGCTCATGCCCGCCGCAAATTCGTGGACGCCCTTAAATATGATAAAGAAAGATCGACTTACGTGCTTGAACGCATGCAAATACTCTACGCCCTGGAGCAGCAGATGCGTGAAGAAAAACTGGATTGGGAAGAGAAAACAAAGTTAAGACAGGAAAAATCGGCTCCGGTTCTTTTGGAATTAAAGGAGTGGATGACACAGCAGCTTCCGCTGGTAATCCCCAAAAGTCCTCTCGGTCAAGCCATAGCCTACACCTTACCCCGCTGGGAAGGACTGAGTGCCTACGCACTTCACGGGCAAATTGAAATTGATAATAACCTTGCAGAGAACGTAATTAGGCCCCTTGCGATTGGTTATGCATAGTTAAAGATTATGTAAAGTCAGCATATAAAAGTTGCTTCCAGGCTTACCGGAAGACGAAAGTACTTTACATAATAATACGTTGTTTTAGTGATTGCGATGTTGCAATCACTAAAACAACGCAGCTATGAGGAAAATACAGACATGCTTTGATCAGCTCATCTATGATGCAGGCGAAGTGTTGAGAACCAAACTATTAAGAACTGACGCGACAGTTAACTGGTATCGTATCTATTGGCGACGAATGTGGCGTGAGATACGGGGCAAAGACATACCCGAATTCACTTCTAATCTTGGCAGGCAACATTTACTTGACCGGTTTGGCCAGCTCGATTACGCTACACTTTCCAAAAGAGACAAGGATTTTGTGAAAATTGTCAGTGTACTATGTGAATTTTATGACACAGGTACCATAACCAGATCCCGGGAACGGCTCCAACTGGACGGAGTAATCGGCGCGCTGGTTAAGCAATTTGTTGATCACCTGGCCACGCTGCGTTTAAAGTCAACAACAATAAGGGAGCGCGAACATTACCTGAGCAAGTTTCTTATCTATATGAAAAAAAGGGTATCGCTTCCATTGACAAGGTGGATAAATTTGTGATTATAGATTATCTAAGAACCTTAGACATACGGCATTCCACTGTTGCTCATATGACATTACGAGCAATCAGAACATTTTTAAAATTTCTCTTTGAACAGGGATTAATAAAAGAAGACATTTCACTTTCTGTCCCACAAGATAACTATCAAAAACAGGCCAAGCTCCCGTCTGTCTTCAGCGTCGATGAGATTCAAAGAATGATCAGTAAAATAGACCGCGCCAGGCCCAGTGGTAAACGTAATTATGCCATCGTATTAATTGCCGCCAGACTGGGCCTACGAGCATCTGATATTGCCGGGCTGAAGTTTGAGAATTTGTTTTGGCAGCAGAGCATCATATCAATATGTCAGTACAAAACCGGGCGGCAACTCCAACTGCCTTTACTTGCTGAAGTTGGTGAAGCGATCATTGAGTACTTGAAATACGGAAGGCCAATTTCTAATGAACCGTATGTGTTCCTGTCAGCTGGCTCTCCCTTTCGACGGATGCATACCCCTGGCATAACAAGTCTTGTGAACCGCGCATTTATTCTTTCAGGCGTTAATATTGAGCATCGACACCATGGACCTCATGCGCTTCGTCACAGCCTTGCCAATTTACTTCTGGAGCAAAGTACAATTTTGCCGGTTATTACAGAAGTGCTCGGTCATGAAAACTCCCGTTCAACAAAATACTATTTACGGATAGACCTGACATCCATGAAGCAGTGTATGCTTGAGGCGCCTGCAGTAGCTGATGGATTCTATAATCAGAAAGGATGTTGTTTTTATGCATAATCACTTCACCGGCATTTATGCCACGTATCTGGATCAATACCTGGATTATAAAAGGCAATTAGGCTTTAAGCAGCAAACAGAGGAGTCAATACTTGCAATTTTTGACCGATTTACGGTGAGCCGTGGTGAAACCCGGCTGGGTATCACCACGGAACTTTCGCAAGCATGGATGCAAACAGGCGCCAACTTGTCGTCATCCTATAACTTTCATCGCGCATTGCTAATCAATAAACTGGCATCATTCCTTAACGAACAGGGTATCCACTCTTACCTGATGCGTTTACCTGTATGTAAAATGGATTTTACGCCACATATTTATTCACAAGATGAGCTTAGGCGCCTTTTTGAAGCAGCAGATCATTTTCGCATCAGGAAGGGTTTACGTCAAATCATGTTTGCTATGCCTGCACTTTTAAGGTTACTGTACTGTACCGGCCTGAGAGGCGGCGAAGCATTGGCTTTATCGGTTGGTGATGTTAACCTCGATGACCAGACCATCCTTGTGCGGGACAGCAAGAATGGACAGCAGCGTGTTATTCCTTTTTCAGATTCGTTGGCAGCGGTACTTAGGCAATACGCCTTTTACAGGAATGAGTTACCCGCTTGCCTGGTCAAGAAGGACCGCTTTTTCATCTCCCTTGATGGAAAAAGGATATCACACCACTGCTTTGGCCGATGGTTTTCACGTTTGTTATTGGCTGCCGGAATTCCAAAAGGTCGCGGTACCACTCCACATGCATTACGTCATTCATTTAGTGTCCATTCACTGGCGATGATGGCCGAACATGGAGCGGATATCTACTGCTGCTTACCGGTACTCTCAACTTACCTTGGTCATAAATCAGTAGAATCGACAAATCATTATGTCAGGCTGGTATCTGCCATGTACCCTGGGTTGTTGAAGGATATTGACAGGATCTGTATAAACGTTTTTCCTAACAGCTCAGCCTATGAAACCTACTAACTTCTCAAAATGCCTGACAGGTTTTTTGACCGGGTATTTGGCGCACGAGCGCGGCGCAAGTAAGAACACCATCAGCGCTTATCGGGACACTTTCATCCTGTTCATAAATTACATGGAAGTCCAGGGTATCCCTGTATCAAGATTAACGCTAGAGAATATTAATCAAATGGCAGTCGTCGGTTTTCTTGATTGGCTACAGGTAGAACGCAAAAATGGTAACGCAACCAGGAATGCGAGATTGGCTGCAATCCATGCTTTTTTTCACTACATGCAGTATCAGCACCCTGAACATCTTTATGAATGTCAGAAAATCTTATCAATACCGATGAAGCGCAAGGCGATAGTACCAATGAACTATCTGACAATTGAGGCGATTAAAATGCTTTTGCAGCAACCGGATACCCGGACCGTTAGAGGTAGACGTGATCTGGCTTTGCTTTCATTGATGTACGATACAGGCGCACGCGTTCAGGAGATTATTGATCTGACGCCGTCTAGTCTCAGGCTTGACAAGCTGAGTACAATCCGGATTAATGGCAAAGGAAATAAAACCCGCATTGTTCCAATGCTCGAACAGCAAGTGAGATTATTAGAGCCTTATCTGAAAGAACATGATCTTTTCCAGGCATGTAATAATGAACATCCATTGTTTTTCAATAGTCGAGCAGAAAAACTTACACGGGCTGGTGTAAATCATATTCTGCTCAAATATGCTGATATGGCCAGAAAGACAACAGGTGAGGTTCATTTACCAGAAAAGATCAGCTGCCATACCCTGCGTCACAGCAAAGCAATGCATTTACTGCAAGCAGGCGTCAATCTGGTATATATACGCGATATTCTCGGTCATGTTTCTGTTCAAACCACCGAAGTATACGCACGAGCCGATTCGCGGGCGAAACGGGAAGCCATCCAAAGAGCATACACGTCAGTTGTACCGGAAAAGCAACCGGTGTGGTTGTCGAATGAAAATCTTTTGGACTGGCTCAAACGTTTTTGACCATTGTTATTATGTAAAGTAATGTGACACAAAACCGCTGTCCACTGAAAATAGAACAAGGTATTGCTCACTTACTTTACATAATCTTTAACTATGCATAACCAATCTTATGTAAAGCTTTACATAAAATTGGACGAAAAGCGTTTTTGTTTGCTGGTTCCCACCAGGCAGCTGAGATGACAGCCGCTATGTATTCCTTTATGGCAACATGCAAGAAAAATGATGTTGATGAGCAACTGTGGCTGGCCGATGTATTTAAAAGAATACAATCTCATAAACATAAAGATCTTTATCAATTGCTACCAAACAACTGGGAGAAGTTCAGAAATCTCGAAAATTAACCCAGAACTACGTTTGCCAAATTAGCAAGACGCGTTTTGTCGGAGCGATACATAAGAACGACAAAGCAGAACCCGCGTATGCGACCCTGATTTATCCAAAAGATTCAGCCTCGTCACAAAATTTCAGTTTCGCCTTAGGCTATAATGTACTAAGTGGCAGAGGTGAGGCATCACTTAACCCTTTTGTCGAATGGCAAAGAAATACGCTAAGTGATAAAAAGCAAAATGCGTTTATAGCTGGTATCAACTTCCAGATGCCTTTATGGAAAATTCTTAATCTGGATCTTGGTGAAAGCAAGAAATGGACAATGTATTCCATTGTTGCAGCAAATTATAAACATGATGCAGAAAACAAAACGGAAGGGTCCCAAGCTAGTTTGTATTTTACTCCCTCTTTCGTCGGAAATGATAATCCGATAAGTCTTCTTCCCGATGTCTTTAGCAATAATGAAATTCTCGATTATTATTACAATGTTTATGGTGGATTGGAGTTTGAGAGCCGGTCACAGGTAGCTGATCTTAACTTCAAGGGTAAAACAGGACGTTGGTATCTGCGCGTTGCAGTTACTTTTTATCCCTTATCGAAAATGCTTGATAAGCGATTGGAGATCGTACCAGATTTTGCTTATCGAAATGCATTTTCAAACACCAGCAAGGCAGAAGAAAGAATTAATAAACTATTCAAACTAGCGGTTAATTTCGTCATTGTGAGCAAAGCAAAGTCGAAATTTGCCGATGTGAAACTTGGCTATGAATACAAAAAAGGTAGTGATCCGACTGTTGGATTCGATAGGCAACGCGTAAATACAATTGCTTTGAAGATCAAGATATAGCAGTTACCGATCGGTGAAATATACTTTCTTCGTCTGTTGATCACAAGTCAATGTCGAAAAATTTTAAAGCCAATAATGTCCATCGAAAACATAAAACACGCGGCGTTTCGAATCATTGTCCGTTTCATTACAATGATCGAATGTGTTTTGACTGACAATAAATCAAAATATATTTTAACCCGTTGGGTGAAATTATGTGATTTGAATTTTGATATTGTTTATATTCCTGTTGAATATAAATTTATTAAGGTATTGAATCAAAGTTAAGGACGTAATTTTTGCAAGAATTCTTGTTCTAAATCC
>NZ_VTOL01000019.1 GCF_009801115.1 Dyadobacter sp. 3J3 | reverse complement strand
GATTTAGAACAAGAATTCTTGCAAAAATTACGTCCTTAACTTTGATTCAATACCTTAATAAATTTATATTCAACAGGAATATAAACAATATCAAAATTCAAATCACATAATTTCACCCAACGGGTTATTTGAATATAATTATACATTTATTGCTTGAAAATATATCCTCTTTATGCCTTATTTTTTGTATACATTCAAGGAGCATTAGTTTTAACCACTTTACTCTCTTAATCCGGGATTTTATGGCAGTTAGAGAATTGATTTCTTCGCAGGCAAGGAAGCGTTTTAAAACCCCGCCACAATTAACAGATCTCGAACGCTCATCACTGATCATTATTCCTGTTTGGGCCAATTCTACCCTTGATCTCATTATCAGTCCAACCAATAAGATCGGCTTCATATTACAGATCGGATATTTTCGTCTGATGGGGCGCTTCTTTCATCCTAAAACGTATGTTAGTTGTGACATTGATTTTATATTAAAGGCTTTCGGAGGAGACCCTAACGAAGTAGACTTAAATGAATATAAATCTTCTACGTATCACCGGCATCGTGAGATTATCTTGCGTGGTTTTGGTTTTGTAGCTTACGACTCTGACGAAGAAAGACAGACGGATTTAATTCAGGAAGTCCTACGCATTGCACGTAACCAGACAAGCCCGGCACTGATATTTGATAATATGGTGGCCTACCTATGGGATCATCGAATTGAAATACCTACTTATTATACACTCAAAATGTTGATCGGGGAAACCCTTAAAAAACTCGAAACAGAGCTTAATGAAGTATTAAATAAATTTTTACAGCCTTCGGATTACGTTTTACTGGATAGTCTGTTTGAAAAATCCCCGCTAACAAAAAGCTTCGCGCCAAAGTCGATGCGTTATGAGCTGACATTCTTTAAAAGTATTCCCCAGTCCATGCAAAACCAGGAAATCAATACACGGGTTGAGATGTTTGCGCAGCTCAAAGTGATTTTCCTGCAACTTTTGCCCGTTATTAAACGGTTAAACCTGTCAGACGCAACCATACGTTATTATGTAGAATACGTCATTGATACCCAGACTGCCCAGCTTAAAAATAACCTCAGTCAGCGTAATCTGTGGCTAATTGCTTTCATTATTCACCAGTATTTCAGCTTGGGCGATGCGTTGGTACTGACTTTTAAGAAAGCGGTCAGAATGGCCATGAACAGCTCAGAGAACCGGCAACAGGAAAACTATTGGAAACAAAAACCTGTCAAGACAAGGCTAACCAGTTCTATATCAGCTCGTGGAATCACTCATGCAGAAATGCTGGCAGAAATTGAAAATATTTCAAATGACGGTTCCCTAACGGCAGAAGTTAAAATTTCGCACATTAGCATCTGTACCAGCAAAAAAGAATCAGTGGTAAAGGCTTGGCCGTCGATATTGACCGCTTTAAGGAGCTGCAAATTTTAAATCACACACATCAGGACAACCAGGATTATTATCAGGAACTGGAAAAAATATCTTTTCGGTTACAGCTGAAATTATCAAATATCCTGCTGCACGCGCATTTTTCAATGCAAAGTGCACAGCACCCATTATTGAAAGCAATAGCCTATTTTCAGGACAGCCAAGGAAATATCAGCCAAAAGAAAGATTTACCCGTTGATTTTCTTGGTATGGATGAACGGCAAAAAGTTTATACCGACCAGGGCAAACTTAAGGTGTCACTCTAAAAGATATTACTCTTTAAAGAAATCAACCAGAACCTTAAATCAGGAATCCTTTACGTTGAAAACTCTTATCAATACCGGCCGTATACACACTTTTTAATCCCAAGAGAACAATGGCAAAAGCTCAGAAACACATATATTCAAAAAGCCGGGATCACTAATTATGAAAATGGAGCTATGGCAATGCTTAGGGTCAACCAGGCTTTGAACCGCCAACTGGAAATTGCGAATAGAAATTTGGCCGATAACCCTTTTCTGAGTGTGGATGTACATGGAAAAGGGCAGTTTCATAAACTCAAAGAAGAAGAGTTCATACAGGAAGAGAAAACCAGGTTGACTAAATTATTATATCCTGCTGACCGCTCTATTTCAATACTGGAAGTTTTTTCCCAGCTCCACCGGTTGACCGGTATTATCTCCTTTTTCCAACACCATAGTCCCTTAATGGATCCTAAAAGGCCCGGAGACCGTCTATTTTATGCCGCTATCACTGGTTACGAAGAAAATATTGATATTTCAGCGATGGCAACTATTTCTAAAAACATTGGCAGAAATTCACTGGAGAACGTTGCAACGCACTATTTCAGCCCTGAAATACTGATGGAAGCCAATGACTATCTGGTGGAGTTAACCAATCAATTGCCTTTGGAAGACCATTTCAGACGACATTCTGGTTTTGTTCATACCAGCAGCGATGGAATGAAAGTAAATGTTACAGGGCCCTGCCTTAGAGCCTCCGAATCTTATAAATACTTTGGAAATGGGAAAGGTATCATTATTTATTCCCACCTGGATGAAGGAGGACAACTGAATTTTTCAACGGTATTCTCTGCTAATGAACCCGAATCCGCGTATTTGCTTGATGGTTTGACCTATCATGAATTATTTCAGCCAGACGCCCATTCCACCGACGATCATGGCCATTCCCCGCCTCTTTATGCTATTTCCAGCATCATTGGTGTTGATTTGAGATCGCGGATCGCCAATCTCAAACAGAAAACGTTGTTTTCCATTGATATGGTAAGTACGTATAAGGAAAAAGGATATAAAATATTACCCCATGAACGGGTGAACTATGAAAATATAATAACGCATTGGGAGGATATTTTACGGGTTGTATGCAGTATCAAGCTAGGCTATACCAAGGCTTCGGATCTATTTCGCCAGTTAAATTCATACGATCGTCAAATCCACTTTATAAAGCCCTTTCAGATTTGGGAAGGCTTTTCAGGACAATTTATATTCTCAGATATGTTGACGACCCGGAGATAAGGGCCTCTGTCGAAGCAGTTTTAGCCAATGGTGAACATGGTAATGTTTTTTCAAGGGCTGTAATGGGCAATGAGCCTTACCGGTGGCTTACACAAAGAGAGCAGCTTATTGCGGAAGGATGCAAGCGGCTGATTATGAATGCAATAAGTTATTACAATCATTTACTGATGTTAAAAATACTTGCACAATGCAAGAAAGGCAGGAAAAGTTAAAACTTATCGTGCAAACCAACACACATACTTGGTCGCACATTAACTTAAAGGGAACCTATGATTTCACCGAACATGAAAATTTTATGTCCTTTGATCTGGACTTGCTTTCTAAACTTGATTTAAGAGCCGGACGTTTGCTTATCCGGAACATTTTCCTGACAAAATAAATCTACGCGACCGATGGGGAATTTTTGACTTTTCTTTACTGGGAACCAATATAGTGGGTAATCGAATTTGAGTTTGGCTGCGATAAAGTACATCATATTGATAAAGTTGTCAATATTTCTGTATCCTCACGCTCTCTTTTTACCAATTGAATTCTCGAGTTTATGCCCTCCAAAATTCCGTTTGTAAGTTTGGATTTTGCGTAGTTGACGATGCCTGACCAGTGCGCTTTTATATTTTTAGCTGCTTTTATAAACGGCTGTATTTTAGATTCTTCCAGCAAATCTACCCGGTAAGATAAAAAGCCTCCTGCTTCTTCTATTGTATTAAAAGTCCAGAGCTCATTGAACATCTCCTTTAGCCGATACGCATTGGCAATTACAGGATAAAGGGTCAATAAGCCATATTTCCCTTCCTTTTGCTTATCTGAAAGATTCTTGTCGTGTTTTAAAAAGGTGTATTTATGACCTTTGAGCATTGCAAATTCCTGTCTTTCCAATTTTCTCACCGAGTCCATTGCCTGATTAATTACTTTGACTGTATGAAAACGGTCGAAAGTGATGTCCGCATTAGGAAAACAATTGCCTACTCCAGAAATAAAGGTAACAGACATATCAATGCTTACCTGCTCTATAGCTTCCTTTTTAGTCCCTTTTTCTTCTAAATGACTTTTGAGCTTTTCGATTGCACCGACATCCTTACCAGGGGTTGCAAAAACAACACGTCTACTATCCATATCAACTCCCAAAGTCATGTAATTATGTCCCTTTTTTGTCGATGTTTCATCTATGCCCAATATCGTTATTATACTATGATAGTCAGCCAGATAGGCCTTATTAACCCAATGGCTAAATAAATTCCATCTCAGCGGCGACCCGCATTCTTTGAGGGTAAACATCGACAATATCAGCCACTGAACTTACAGACATTCCCGATTCTCTTAATAGCATTGTAAAAGCTTCAAAAAGCAGCGTAAAGCCGCTTCCCGCCCGAGCCCAGGGAACGTCAACATTGATAACCTTACCTTCAAGAGTCTTTACCCTTGGGACACGTGCGTGTAAATAGCAGGTGTGCTGAAAAAAATCAAATGCTGCCAGGTTCGCTCAACTGTATCATGAGTAATTAGTTCGTTTCCAGAAAGGTCCGTACACTTGAAGCCACGCTCGAAATCAAGATAAATATCCATTTGTCCGTGCGACCTTCCTTCACCAACAATCATTTTTAAATCCTTGACAAACCATGGCTTTGATAACCCCAAAGCAAGCTCAAATATTTGACTACTATTCATAAATCAAAAGTACTAAATTTGAGGCCGACCCACTACAAATCATATAGAGCTACAATATATGCCCTATAGGCATCCTTAATCATGTGAACTGAATTTATTTGCTCAGCGTATTTAATCATTTGATTATAATACCAATCAGCTAACATTACGTTTTTTATATTACCGTAGCAATTGGCGGTCAGCTCAGCGATGGACATTTTTTCCAGAATGCTCGTAGGAGGATTTCTTTTTATAGAAGATTGAATGAAATTTAGCGCTTCTTTGCTTTTCCCCTGTTCTGTAAGGATTCCGGCAATGCTTAAAAAACTTTTATACCACAACAGGTGATCGCTCTTTTGGGAAACTTCCATCACTTTCTTGTGCGCCTGAATGGAATTTTCATACGCCCGCATGTGTTCATAAACGTTTCCGAGCCTTAAATAAAGGTATCCTGCAAGGGGCGTATCTCTGGTATTTTCCATACTTCTAACACTTTCTATTGCATGAAAAAGAGCCTTTTGCTGTTGTCCCTGTATAGAGTAATTATAGGAAAGTACAGTATGAGTATAATGCGTATGTAAGAAGTTAATAGCAGTTTGAAGTTCTAATAGCTTAAATAGCTCCTTGTTTGTAACCGCGATTTCTCCGTGCAAAAAATGAATTGAAAGTATTTTGCAAAGTATCTCAATCTCTTTTTCTTTGGCGCCAACTTCCCTATATATTGCCAGGGCTTTTTCCAGATTTACTATTTTTGAGGGATTTTGAAAAGGAAGGAATGTCCCCAGATTTGCTAAGGCGTTTGCGGTTGCCAATCTTTCCCCTGACTTACTTGTTGCCTCAATTACCTTCGAAAAACAAATACTGCTTTCCTGAAAATTTCCGATCGCCGCGTAATATTTCCCTAACATGCTCAGGCTCTCGTCCTGATATTTAACAATCCGAAGCGAATCGCTTAATGATTTTGCGTGGCTTAAATATTTAAATGCTTCGGCCATGTCTCTTTTTTCATTACCAGGCTTAAAAAGATAAAAGCCACCCAGCTCCAATAGCAACAAATTTCTATCTTTTCTATCGTCTACTTTATATAATATCGATTTAGCCAGGTCGGGGTCGTTATTTTCTAAGGCAATACGTCCAGAGCTCGATAAGCCATCAAGCAAATTTTCGTCAAATGCCAATAATCTACTCACTCCATATGCAGCGCACACTACCACCATTGCACTGTCAAAATCTATTTGCCCCTGATTTGATAAATAAATATTGGCTCCGCTCAACTGGATCAGTAAATGAAGCTTTTTAGAGTTATATTTTCTAACAGCAGGAACCTGGGCTGTTGAAACGGACAGCACAGTAAAAAAGCAGCAACAGCATAAAATTTTTCTCATACAGAAAGAATTGTATAATCATCCAGACCATTAAATTAGTAAATAATTGGATATTAAAATGCAGATTATCAATACAATATATTGACCGGCAGCTCGGCAAACTCATTATTTAATCTAAAATGGAAGAATTTTAAATGATGGCTTTAGCCACAAGATCAAATCATTCCAGTGAGTATATAAAAATTAAATTCAAAAACAATAAAAGATAAAAAGGTATTTTAATATTTTATTTGCATATTTGCTTAATAATTAAACGCAGTAGTAAAACGCGAAGGGACATTAGGATTTTCGGGATTGTTACAAAAAAGCGTATTAAAAAATAACCGATTAACGAAGCGAACTGCTTAAACAAAATGAAGATGATCATTAAAAAAGTATTGGAACAGTTGGAAACCGCGGTGATCCCGGTAGCCAAAATCATTCAGTCGAACGAAAATTACAAGGCCATATTAATTGGATTAAAAAAAGGAATGACCTGGAAGGAACATAAAACAGATGTCCCCACCCGACTCGTAGTCATGGAAGGATCTGTGGTTTACAAAGCGGATGGTACAGGCGTTGCCCTTCATAAACATGATGACTTTGAAATTCCTGTTCATATCCTTCACGCACTTGAAGCAAAAGAAGACAGCCTGTGTTTTCTGATTCAGGGATGAGATGCGCAACAAAGATTAAACTTTACGAAAAAGGTTTCGTAAAGTAGTAATGTACATTTCAACCCATAGATTATACATTGAATAAGGCTTTGCAGAATCATAGCTTTGACAAATAACAGTATTTGGAAAATCAAATTACAAGTGTCCGATCCGGGTAAGAACAGGAAACCTTTTAGATCCAAATGGCTCGCTGCTCTTATTACCAAGTCGAAAATTTGAATAAGAGATCAAGTTTTGTAATAGAAATCATGAATAGTAAAATTAAAATTCCGAAATCAGGACTGCTAACGGCCGCCGGATTATTGCTTGTTACCGAAGCATACCCGCAACAGATAGCGAGTGAAAAGTTAATACTTGGCTTCGCATCGCTGGTAGTGCTAAGCATTGCCATTTGTGTATTACTGCTGGCTGTACTTACAAAACAAATTGTAAAACAGTTTGGAAAGGCACAAAAACAGAAGGAGCCTAAAGATTTCCTTATATATCTTGACAACCTGACTAGCGATCAGATCGGTTTGTTCTTGAAAAACAAAGAAAATAAAAAATCACTAGTGCCTACGGATAAGACATTACTCAATATTTTATTACTAATTTTTTGTCTTCAGCAAACCTCGTCTTTTGCGCAGGCACCTGCCAGATCCGTACCACTCCTTGGGCATACAGGCATAATAATCACCATTATTCTGATAGGTATCCCTGTAACCGGTGGAATATTTTTATTGTTTTTTAAAATATTAAGCGCGATAAAACGCTACCGGAACATGCAGCATATGAGTGAAGCGCAGCAGCTCGCAGCTTATCTCAAAAAGGTTGAAAGTGAAGCTTTGGAAAGAGATTTAAAAAGAAGAAAAACACAGCTTGATTTTCAGTTGACAAATAATGAGCTCGCTGGTTCACGCTTGGCAGAAGATGAAAGGGGGCTTTTGAATAATGTTGTACATGAAGCCGCATTGACTTTTGTAGCACGAAAGAAAAATAGTCAGCTTCGGCCCAAAGTGGATAGTGAACTGACAAGGCTCATTCTTTGGTATATAGGCTGCGCTACATTCTGGCTTGTTTTTGGAACAACGGTTGGAGAATATATCGGTATAAAATTTGTAGCTCCAGACTCCGATCATATCAGCTGGCTGAGTTTTGGAAGGCTTCGGCCCGTACATACCAATGCTGTTTTCTGGGGTTGGGCATCGCTGGCCATGCTTGGACTCGGACATTATGTGGTGCCGAGAGTCAGCAATGTGAAACTTTTCAGTACAAACCTGGGCTGGTATTCGTTAATTTTTATTAATGCTGCTGTATTTTTTGGAACGATCTGTTTGATGTCGGGTATTAATAATGGTGGTGGCGAATACCGCGAATATATCTGGCCGGTAATGTTGTTGTTTGGTATAGGACTGGCCCTGACCTTATATAATTTCCTTAAAACAATTGCCAGCCGCACCACCAAAGAAATCTATATTTCCAATTGGTACATTGTTGCGTCAATTATTTTTGGAATTACCATCACAGTCGTGGCCTATTTGCCTTTCTGGCAAAACGGACTGGGTGAAACCATCATCCAGGGATACTACATGCACCAGGGAGTCGGGATGTGGTTTATGCTTTTTACATTGGGCATTGTTTACTATTTCTTGCCTCAGCAGCTTAATAAACCGATTTATTCTTACAGTCTGGGAATTCTGGCCTTCTGGACGCAAATATTATTTTACACCACAATCGGCACCCATCACTTTGTTTTCAGTTCCATTCCATGGTGGCTTCAAACCGTTGCCATTGTAGGCAGTGTTGGAATGGTTATCCCTGTCGTGGCTGGTACAACTAACTTTTTGATGACATTTAAAGGTGCATGGTTCAAGATAAATGACAGCTATACCCTCCCCTTTTTTTTAACCGGCATTGTGTTCTATTTCACAGGATCTTTGCAAGGGACGGCGGAAGCTTTCAGGTCGACAAATCTGCTTTGGCATTTTACCGATTTCACTGTTGCGCACTCCCATCTAACAATGTATGGGATTATTTGCTTTTTTGTATGGGCAGCCATTTACGCGCTGCTGCCGCGCCTCACGGGTATAGAACCGCCGCACACTACCGTCGGTGCACATTTCTGGCTGGCACTGATAGGACTTTTGTTTTATACAATTCCACTGATGTATGGAAGCACGCTGCGTGGACTGATGTGGATGGAAGGAAAACCGTTTATTGACAGCGTTATTTTCATGGCACCTTTCTGGCTATGGCGGGCAATCGGCGGAAGCCTGATGTGGTTGTCCCACTTATTTTTTGCCTATAATATTTACAAAATGTTGGTAAGCAGTGGTGTAATTGATATTCGCCAGACAGCATTTGAGGTGCTTGCCCACGAAGATACGATCCACTGATACCCTAAATTTTACGTTCTTCAATATGGATTTTTTTGATAATCATAAGAATTTATTTGGTGCTGCTTTCCTGTTATTTCTAATATTGACAGTTTTTGTCGCCCTGATACCGGCAGTCAATAATGATAAAAACAACGCACCGCTACCAGGCCAACAGGCTCTAAGTGATGATGCAATGGCCGGGAAAGCAATTTTTGTAGCCAATGGCTGCGTAGCCTGCCACACGCAGCAGGTCCGAAATGTGGACATGGACAAAAAGTGGGGAAAACGGCCCAGCATTGCGGCCGATTATGCTGTCAATAAAAGAACAGATCTATGGCGAAACACAGCGACCCTGATGGGAACAGAACGAACCGGACCTGATCTTACCGCTGTGGGTACGCGCCAGCCCAGCAAGGAGTGGAATCTTGTTCATTTATTTAATCCGCGTATTGTCGTAAAAGAATCCATTATGCCTGCTTACTCATGGCTGTTTGAAACAAAAAAGGAGCCTTCAAAACAAGACGTTGTAGTATCCGTTCCGGCGCAGTATCTGGATCAGGAAGGATCTGTGGTGGCTACAAAAGAGGCCTTACAGCTTGTTGCTTACCTGCAATCACTCGTTCAGACGGAATTACCGGATGGAGTAGCGGGAAGATTTTTATATAAAAAGGAAGTAAAAAATAACCCGGAAAGTAGCAATGCGGACAATGACGCAGGGCTGGACGGATCGGCACTTTATGCAACGCATTGTCAGGCATGCCACCAGCAAAACGGCGAAGGTCTGAAAGGTGCATTTCCCCCGTTAAAAGGGAGCCCGGTTGTCCTGAATGAAAATCCTGAATTGATGCTGACTATTATCATGAACGGTTATGACGCACGGGAAGAATTTGGTGTAATGCCCGCAGTAGGTAAAAACGCTGGTTTGAAACCGGAAGAAATTGCTGCCATTATGAACCATGAACGGACTTCCTGGGGGAACAGTGCCAGAAAAGTCAGCGTCAGCGAAGTAAAAAAACTAATGGAGGCAATTCAACAACTTCCAAATCAATAAGCGAAAAATTAATTTTCCCGAGATAAAACTTACAACAATGAAAAAGCCTCTGATACTATGCTTATTTATTTTAATAGGGCTGACCTCGCTCGCCTGTCCGGTTTGCGATCAGCGACAGCCCAAAATATTACGTGGCATAACCCATGGCGCCGGTCCGGAAAGCAATTGGGATTACCTGATCATTACATCAGCCGCAGCCATCGTCATACTGACACTTTTCTATTCAGTAAAATGGCTTGTAAAACCCGGAGAATCCTCAGAAAATCATATTAAAAGGCTTATCCTGACCAACCCTTATGATGGAAGATAAAAGCACTATTTTCATTTTCCTGGATGATGATAAAAAGCCAGTCGGGGAATTTATTTCTCCGGTGAATTTCGAGCTTGATACCCGCAAAATGGTTGATGGAAAACATACGCTTAAAATAATCAGCAAAGATCCTACTGGCAAGGAGGGTATCAGGCTGATACCTTTTGAAGTAAAAAACGGACCGGCCGTTGCAATTGAAGGTATCAGCGAAAATGATGTAGTTGACGGAATTGTTCCATTGATGATAAATGCCTACGGAAAAGGTGACCAGAAGAAATTCCTGATTACAGGCAGTGAGACACCTCAGAGCATTCCGGCTCTTTTCTGGATATTGATTATTGGATTTCTGGGTTGGTCGTTCTATTATCTGATCTCTTATATTTCCTTAGCTGAGTAAAAATGAATTCAAAAAATAAGGTAAAATATTCGAATGATAATTTACAGCTTTTCGAAAAATAATCCGGTCATTGACTGATACTGAATAAATTGAAGTGCACGAGTTCCTGGAACTATTGTATATCGCACCTCATTTTGCCATATTGATGCGCTCTCCAGCCAATATTCCCCTGAATATATAAGTCAATCATTAGTTTATACATTTAAAAAGTCTTAGCAAGCTCGTAGCTTTGATTTAAAATAACAGGCATCCAATAACAAATTTCGTGTGTCTTGGTTTACAATAATTGTCCTAAATAATTTTCCGATCCGGGCTTTCAAAACTATCATTCAGGGGTAGCAATTTATCCTGAGCATCCAGAGATTTTTTATTTGGACGGCTGCACTGCATCATATCTGGTTGTATGGTTTATAACAATTCACGCTTTATTTTAAACCAAAAGAAAAATGAAAAACGAGACAACTTCTCCTGACTGCAGTTCCGGTCGGTCACTAAAAATTAACATGCCTGCGGGCAAGTTTATTTTGTTGGCAATGGTAATGCTCCTTTCTTTGACCGGATGTTCTGGCAATGATCAGGATCCAGTGGTACAGCCTGTCAAAACTTTCATTTTAGTACATGGCGCCTGGCAGTCGGCGTATGTCTGGGATGAAGTAAAATCAAGTCTTGAAAAGAATGGACAAAAAGTTATTGTTGTACAGCTTCCAGCTCATGGTGATGATAATACACCGGCCAATGCTGTCTCGTTAAATGTATATAGAGACAAAGTTGTTTCGGCAATTAATGCAGAAAATGGAAAAGTCATATTGGTTGGTCATAGCTTAGGGGGTATGGTTGTTTCGGCTGTTGCAGAACAAATTCCGGATAAATTAGAAAAACTGATTTTTATTGGTGCATTTCTTCCAGCCGACGGGCAATCTTTACTTGATATTGCTTTACAGGACGCAACCAGTCTTTTGGGGCCCAATTTAATTCCCTCTGCTGATAAACTGACTCTTGATGTAAAGCATGAAAATATTGTGGATATTTTTTGTCAGGATGGCTCCACTGCTGTCAAACAGCTTTTAGTGGCACGGTATAAAATAGAACCGGCTATTCCTTTTGCAGACAAAATTATTTTAACCGAGCCTAAATTCGGCAAAGTCAATAAATACTATATCCATACTGCCCAAGATCATGCAATAGGATTTGACAATCAGAAAAAAATGGTTGCAGCTGCGAAAATAACCAATACGTATATACTCGATAGTGGCCACTGTCCTTTCTTATCAATGCCTGATAAAGTGACTGAAATTTTGCTTGAAATCCTAAAAAAGTAATAACGTTCAATCCAGTATCAACGTGGATAATCTATGTTATGAAATACGATTTAAATAAGGAATATTTAGTTCATTTTACTATTTTCTAACGGGTATGGGAGATCAAAAATTAACCACACCTTTAAAAGCATCCTTAGGCTTTAAATTCTGATCGAACAAAAGTGGGCAATCCTTTCGGTTGGGAACGGGGAAATTGTCCAGTCAGGTTGATTTATCGGAAACATTCCAGAAAGTGACACCGGTTATCGTATCTTATTTTTCTCTCGTAAAATCCATCTGTAACGCACGGGTTGGCCACATTCCCAATTTGCTTCCAGTTTTTAAGATCTGTACTATGAAGGACCGGTATTACAGGAAAATAAGGGAAAGTGGAGTTTATAAGATAATAATCTGCGCCGGCCTTTACCCCACTTGGATCCGGATAGAAACCATTCAAAATGGGATTGACCAATGTTGTAGTCTATGCGATTACGAAATTGTAAGAAACAACGCAGCGTGCTGTCAAAACGGCCTTGGCAAATCGCTTACATATCATTTATAAAATTTCAACTTTGTTATAATTCAACTTTCTTTTATTGGGAGACAAATACATAAACCTGCCCTGCCCGGGTAGGCAAATCATAAAGAAAAGTTTCCTTAAGTACGAGTGTTTCTTTTTTTGCTTTTGGCGATATGACAGCAGATAAGCTTTCCTGTGTTGTGTAAAAAGGATTCGCGTTGGGGCCTGATGCTTTGTGCAATGCCGCTCCCGCTGCTGTTTTGAGCGCATTGGGCACTCTCAGACGAAGGTTGCCCCCAAGCTTCGATTTGATCTCTGCACGGGTCAACTTTGCTCCTGTCCATTGCATATTTACCAGTTCAAAACCACCCTGTGCCAGCAAACCGCTTATATTACCAGCCTGCCAAACATCAGGAAGTGCGGGAAGTAAATGAACGGCTCCATCAGCACTTTGCATCAGCATTTCAGTGATACCGGATGTGCAGCCGAAGTTGCCATCAATCTGAAAAGGAGGATGTGCGTCAAATAAGTTGTTGTAAGTTCCTCCGCCCTCACGTGTTGTACCCAGTGGAGAAAGCTGACTTTTGATCAGCGTATAAGCATGATTACCGTCCTGTAATCTGGCCCACCAATTCACTTTCCAGCCCATACTCCATCCGGTCGACACATCACCGCGGTGCATCAATGTTGTGCGGGCAGCAGAAAACAGTTCCGGTGTCCGATAGGCCGAGATCTGGTCTGAAGGAAATAAGCCATATAAATGCGACACATGGCGGTGGTGATCGTTTGGATCATCCACATCGTCAAGCCATTCCTGCAACTGACCATATTGACCGATGTGCATCGGCGGCAAACGCTTCTGCATCGCTCTTAGCGTATCTGCAAACGCGACATCCTTTTTCAAAATGCCGGCTGCCCGGATTGTACTGCTAAAAATGTCAAACGCGATTTGATTATCCATCGTCGTTCCTGCGTCGAGGGAAGAACCTTCATGTGCAGCGGGTGCATTTTCAGGAGAACTTCCGGGATTAACCACGAGCCAGTGATATTTCGGATGTTCGATCAGAAAGTCTGCATAAAATGTGGCGGCTCCTTTTAAAACCGGATATATTTTCGCCAGATAAGCCTTATCACCCTGATACAGGTAGTGCTGCCACAGATGCTGGCTTGTCCAGCTGCCACCTGCTATCCACATTCCCCAAAACGCACCGTCAATGGCGCCGGTTGCTCTCCAGATATCCGTGTTGTGATGCGCCATCCAGCCTCTGGCACCATACATGGTTTTTGCAGTTTCTTTTCCGGTCTGTGATAATTCCTCTACCATTTTCAGGAATGGTTCGTGCAGCTCGCTGAGGTTCGCTCTTTCTGCCGGCCAGTAGTTCATCTGGGCATTGATATTGATTGTATATTTGCTATCCCAGGGCGGCATCATTTTATTATTCCAGATACCCTGCAGATTAGCTGGCTGGCCTCCCGGTTGCGAGCTGGAGATCAATAAATAACGACCGTACTGGAAGTATAAAGTCACAAGTTCCGGATCATTTACATTACGAAAGTTTTTGAGCCTTTCATCCGTTGGCAACTTACCCTGCTCAGTTTCACCAAGATCAAACTTAACTCTGTTAAAGTATTTCTGATAGGCAATTACGTGAGGAGCAACAATGGCAACGTATGATTTAGTAAAGGCTTTATTCAGATACGAAGCTGCCAGCGCATTTTCATCACCACTTACGTCGTGATAGTTTTTAAAATTGGTCGCGACTGAAACATAAATGGTCGCAGCAGTAGCTCCGTTTACAACCAGCAAGCTGTCGTGCGCCGAAACTGTCCCTCCTTCTGTTTTAATGCGCGTAATTCCTTTGAATCTGACCTGTCCGGCTACACCTTCATGATCGGAAGCAGTACCAGAAATCGTGAGGTCATTGGCAGATGTTACTTTTATTTCCTTTTTGCGGTGTAATGAAGAAAAGGACGCCTCAAACGACAAGCGACCAGGCTTGTCTGCGGTCAGGCGGATCACAATCACCCGGTCAGGAAAGGAGGCTAGCACCTCCCGTTTGTAAGTTATTCCATCAACGGTATAAGATGTGGTTGCAACAGCGCGTTCAATATCCAGCTCCCGGTAGTAATTGGCGTAAGTTTCATGCCCGGGAAAAGTAAGTAGTAATTCGCCCACCGGCTGGAACATCTGCCCCTGGGATTTTTTACTGATGATCGATTTATTAGCGAGTTTCTCAGCTTCCTTCTGCTTTCCATTGAATATCAACTGACGGATTTCAGGCAGCGCCCTGAGCGCGTCCGGGTTGTCGTTACGGTTTGGGCCACCTGACCACAAAGTATGCTCATTGAGCTGGATCCTTTCTTTTACCACATTGCCGTACACCATCCCTCCCAGCCTGCCGTTACCAACTGGTAAAGCATTTTCCCAGGTATCAGCTGAGGGTTTGTCATACCAAAGCTTCTGCACGCGTGGCGTTTGAGAATGACCACTAAACGCAACAATGTTGATTAAAAAAGAAAAAATCCACTTCATATATACACGAATCATTTGTTACTTCTTTTAATTCAGTATTTGTACTTATTGAAAAATGCAATTTTCAATACGTCCCTCGTATCGTTTTCTTTAAAAAAAATTAAAGAAAAAAATGTGTCAAAATGACACTTTAAGGAATGTAATTATATTAATTATTTTATAAAAAACAAAATTATTCCTTACTGAAAGATAAAATTATACTTATTGATTCAAATCAATCAGACTCTTAGCCCGCAGCTAAAAGTTATTTCTCTGAGTGGTTAGAGTTCTTGAAGACGAGTCCGGCTCTCGGTCAGACTCAAAGTGAAGCTATTTCTATACCAAAGCCATCTTTATTCACTTCCCAAAATTTTAGATTTTGACATTTTTACCACTTGTACCAGATTTATATCTGGCAGGGAGCGCGCGCACCGCTAGGAAAATAGAGCATTTATATCATGGTTTCTTAAACTTCCTCATAAATTTCGGGGTGGCTTTTTGATGCCTCGGCAAATACACTGAACCATATTTCGCCACAATGATTCTGCAATAAAATATTGCCTTCTGCTGTATCTCTAAATCCGAAATCCTTTTTATTCACTGTGATTGGCAAATGTCCGCCGCATCTGATTGTTCCGTTCGTATGCTTTTGCATGGTTATCATTTACAACAATTTTTGCCGTATCAAATCCTTCTATGTTAAACTGTTTATCAGAAGATGCTGTAATCAGATCGTACGCTAACTCCTTTGTTTTTAAAATATAATATGCCATTGTTGGCTCCTTCCCGTATTTTTCAAAGTTGCTTTCAGGATAAACTTTTTATATTATTTTGGAGTGAGAATATCAATACCTTTCCCATTTTTCAATTCTTTCAATACACCATGATCGATTTGTCGGCCTGTTACAGAAAAACCGTCAGACCCTGAACTTGTCCAGCATGTAATTGTTCAGCCATACCAAATCAGTTTTCAACCATTGTCTTTTTCCTTAGCTGACAGCTCATTACCTTCCCCTTTGAAGGTCTTTGATAATGAACTATATACAATCAGCGACAGTATATATAACTTAATATAGTCCAGGGTCAAACAAATTTTGTTAGATTTACTTAAGCTCCCATGTCTGGTATTGGATCTGATTCATTGTTGAATTGTTCAGAATAGTAAGACAAAGAGTGGCTGATCTTATTAGTAAACGCGTTTTCATGTAGCTCCAGGGCCATTTTGTCTTCAAGCCGATAAAGTGCTCAACGATTTAATCAGTAACAGATGTTTGGCGGTGTGCCGCAGAGACAGGTTAGATCACTAGGCACTTAAACAAAACCGCGTCGCGTAGAAAATCAAAGTACTTTAACATTATACCCGTGAAAAACAAAAAATCAATTCTATTTTATGCTGCTTTTTCAGCCTTAGTTTTTGTCAGTTTTATAATGAGCAAACAAGAGCCCTGGAATCCATTTCAGCTCATGGAACCCAGGAACCTGGCCGAAATATTAGCAGATCCGAGTCAACATCCTTTGATCATCAGTATCGGCCCTTCCGGTTTGATTAAAGGAGCAATTGCAGCCAACCCTGCCAAAGAAAAAGAAAATCTTGAAGGGCTGCGTGAAATGCTTTTGAACGAACCTAAGGAAAGAAACGTGATAATCTATTGTGGCTGCTGCCCTTTCAAGGATTGTCCCAACATACGTCCTGCATTTACACTTCTTAACCAGATGGGATTTAAGAATCATAAATTGTTAAATCTATCTCAAAATCTCAAAGTAAACTGGATCGATAAAGGCTACCCAATGAACTGACAGAAGGAAAGGCTTTGTCAACTTTCCCTGTTATGATTAAGGCTGCTGTTACCTTTTTTGATTCTAAAAAATACAAAGCGATTACGCCTTCAAAAATAAAATGATTAAAACCATAACAATTCGTGATTTTTTCAAGCTAGACGTACCACTTGCCGATGTACGAACACCCGCTGAATTTGAGCATGGACATATACCAGGAGCATTTAATTTACCACTTTTCAGTAATGAGGAACGAGTCATTGTCGGGACAACGTACAAACAAATTGGCAGGGAACAGGCCATTCTGCTGGGTTTCGATCTAACCGGACCAAAGTGGTCGGGCTTTATAAAGCAGGCATTACAGGCAGCACCTGACAAAAAAATAGCGGTGCACTGCTGGCGCGGCGGAATGCGCAGCGGCGCTATGGCCTGGGCACTTGATCTTTATGGATTCGAAGTTTACCTGATAGAAGGTGGCTATAAGCGCTACCGAAGGTGGGTCCTGGATCAGTTTGAAAAATCATACCAACTGCTTATTTTAGGTGGTATGACAGGCTCCGGTAAAACCAGGATCTTACAACAACTCCAAAACTCAGGAGAACAGATGATCGATCTTGAAGCGCTTGCCCGGCATCAGGGATCGACCTTTGGTACGATGAATAAAATGGTACAGCCTACCCAGGAGCAATTTGAAAACAATTTGGCTTATCAATTAAAAGGCCTCACTATTTCACGCTTTATATGGGTGGAAGATGAAAGCCATAACATCGGAAAACTTTCCATTCCAAACAATTTCTGGAAACAAATGAACCAGGCCGTTTTAATCGATCTGATTGTTGACCCGGATCAAAGGGTTAAAAATCTTGTAACGGAATATGGGCAACTGGATAAGGAGTTTCTGATCAGCTGTACGGAAAGAATTCAAAAGAGGCTGGGACCTTTACAAACTAAAAATACAATAGCAGCCATTAAAGAAAACCGAATGGAAGATTTTATCAGATTTGTATTAGTTTATTATGATAAAACCTACCGTACCAGTCTGTCCAAACGGCAGCCAGACCATATTCATTCAATGGAAATCGCATACCTGGATCCAGCTATGAATGCCATTCAGATCCTGAATTTTTTAAATACGGTCACCCCTGCCCCACTACTATAACATGGATACCAAAGATATAAAACTCACGCAATACTCCCACGGAGCAGGTTGCGGCTGTAAAATCAGCCCGGCCATTCTGGACAAAATACTTCATAGCCCAATAGCGCATCAGACTGACCCAAAGCTTCTGGTCGGAAACGATAAACGCGATGATGCCGCTGTACTGGACCTTGGTAACGGAACCGCACTTATATCAACCACCGATTTTTTTATGCCCATTGTAGATGATGCCTATGATTTCGGCAGGATTGCATCCGCCAATGCCATAAGCGATGTCTATGCAATGGGTGGAAAACCAGTACTGGCAATCGCTATTTTGGGTTGGCCCATCGATAAACTGCCTCCGGAAGTTGCACAAAAAGTGCTGGAAGGATCACGGGCTGTTTGCGCTCAGGCTGGTATTACCCTGGCAGGTGGCCATAGCATCGACTGTCCCGAGCCGGTTTTCGGTCTGGCTGTGAGCGGAATGGTTAATATATCCGAGCTCAAACAAAATTCAACAGCCACCTCAGGCTGCAGGCTGTATCTGACAAAACCCCTCGGCGTGGGAATCCTTTCAACTGCTCAGAAAAAAGGTTTGCTATTGCCAGACGACGCGGCCATTGCCCTTCAAAGTATGACTGCCCTAAACAAACTGGGTGAGTTATTCGGAAAGATGCAAGGTGTAAAAGCAATGACAGATGTGACAGGTTTCGGCCTTCTGGGCCATCTTTGCGAGATGTGTGAAGGAAGTGGGCTGCATGCAGAAATAGAATTTGACAAAATACCCGTCATTGCCAGTTTGACTTATTATTTGAACCAGAAATGCTTCCCCGGCGGAACACAGCGCAACTGGAACAGTTACGGACATAAAATTTCAGAGTTGACAGATCAGCAAAAATATATCCTTGCCGATCCGCAGACCAGTGGTGGACTGCTGGTTGCTGTCAGTGAAGATTTCACTTCTGAATTTGAGCAAAGCCTCTCTGAACTTGGTCATGAACTGATCTCTTTTGGACATTTGAAAATGCAAGAATCCGGACCAGTGATTCATGTAGTTTGATCGTCGATACTACTTAAATGGAAATTTCAGTATTATGGTCCACTGATTCCGTATCGGATTTTCTTGGTCCGTTTCATTGAAATTTCCACTTCTAAGGCCATGGTACCATTTTTTTAAGATAATTAAAAGTACAGGAATATAGGCCGAAGTTATCATTAAAACACCCACTGCTGAAAGCCCCGCCCTGTATTACGATTCTCTAACGGCAATAAGCAGGAAAACCTTCTAGTCAAAACCATTTTTCCATTTTTGCGCGATGGACATAGCGGTTTCAAGCATGTAGGGCTCCCAGTTTTCTACATTCCAGGCAGAATTTCTCAGGTCTGATAAAGAAAGTAACTTTTGGGCCTGATGCAGATCAACAGCAGTTTCCAGAATCTGAGATAATTGCTGTTGCTGTTTATAAAGATTAAGATCTTCTAAAGGAGTGGCTTGCAGGTTTGTCTTGTACAAAGGCATAAAAGTATTGTGTCCACTGGCATTGAATTCTGCTCCTTTAACAATAGCATCCATTCTCAGAAAATCCTCTTGATACATGATCCGGCTTTCAGCTGAGCCCAATGCAGTCCCCAGCTGTTCTAGCACCACATATTTAAGATTCGGACACAGAGGAATTGTATTTATAAGCAGTTCAAAAACTTCTTGTGGCACAGCCTGATCGTGTGTATCCCGCCTGACTTGTTTACCATTTCCTATTAAACGCTCATCCCAGCTTCCTCCCGAAATATGGATCTCTCTGACCTTTTCAACAGGATAGAGGTGAATGATATCCTTAAATGTGATATCGAAATTATGAATCTGGCAGTATAGATTATGAAGATCAAGGATAATAAATCCGTTGATTTCGTCGGTTAATTGATCAAGAAAATTACCGTGTTTTCTTACTTCTTCAATAGAATAAGAAAATGCAAGATTTTCCAGCCCAACCGGACACTGGCAGGCATCCTGTATTCTATTAAGCCTGTCCTTTCCCAGTGCAAGTGTTACCGGAGTAAAAGGAATACTTATCGGAGCACCTTTATGAAAGTCTGATCCGGTCATGAATCCGAAATGTTCCGTAATATGATCAAATCGGAATTTCAAGGTGAAAATTTTTAGCTTTTCCAGCCATTCCTGCTGGCTTGGCAGCCATTTTCCTGAAAAAAGAGAAAAATATACTCCATGACCTATCAACCTGTTGTTCTTGCTGAATTCCAGGACCAGATCAGTAAACCAGTCCGGAATTTCTTCATATTTAAATAAAGTGTCGAATGACCATTCCAGCGCCTGGATTTTATCCTGTTCGAAAAGCGGTAATGCAGCCAACAAAATATTGGTATCCAGATTACAAGCAACGGAAGTAAAAATTTTTTGCATAAAATAGTCATTCGATCAGGGATCAACCCATACCACAAGCAGGACAAGGATCCATGTGTTTTGTTTTGGCTGTTTTCTCCTTTTCCGGATTCACACCATCAGCTGTACAGGCCGCAACAGAGGTAACAATAACAGCTACGGCGAGGGCTTGAAGAACGGTTTTTGAAATTTTCATATAGATTAATATTAGGAATTGGGAATAATTCAGGAGAAATCAGTTTTTCATTCTGAAATCATATTCTTATGACCCGCTTCTATTTCAATTGGTTGTAACTGGTTTCACTTTTTTTAAAGCCAAAACCAGCGCAGACTTTCTTGCCAGAAATTTATTCGTTTCGGAAAGTAAAGTCTGTTTTCATACTGCTGTGATTCCTGGGATCCGGCTTCTAAAAAAAGAAGATGGTATGGTCGCATAAGCAATGCGAATTTTTACTTAACCACCACCGTCTTAAAAAAAAAATAATTGTTGACTTACCTGCTAATCTTCGAATTCCTGCCACACGAATCAACATAGCAAGCAAAGCATGAGCTTCTGAAATACATTTTTTTACATCCGTCATTACTGCTGAGTAACGACAGGAGCCATGAATTCAGATTACTGGCGGTGGAAACGTTTGGCTTTATCATACAGAAGGAAAGCAAAAAAAGTATAGGAGATTTAGTTATTTACTGAATTTTACTTGCATTAATAGTTGTTCCCAACTCTTGCAATGATCATTTTATAACTGTTCTCAACTAGCCCAAAATTTTTGAACCCACACTTTTTGACTCACCTGGTTACCGGTGTTAATTCGAATTTAGCAGCAGACTGACAGATTCAAGCATTATTATGGATGTTGGCAGAACACTCAAAATGAAAGGTTAAAATAACAAGGGTAAAGATGCTCTTTTAAAACGCAAATCGACGGGACAAAATGCAGTGTCATTTTGCATAGTAGTTTGTAATTTCCAAATAAAAAAGTCTTTCTCTAAATTTAAGTCAATTTTGCCATGAAAAAATGAATAAACGATTTATAAAACAGACGCTATCCCTGCTCAATACAGATTATGTTCAACTGGATTCCCGCTGGAACTACAAAAATGTTATAAGTCCATACCACCGCATCTATTACATTGATGCAGGGGAAGGGACGATTTCTGATACAACCAAAACTTTGACCCTCGAATCAGGCTATTTATATATCATTCCTGCCTACACGCTTTGCAATCTGGTTTGCGAAAACCGTCTCAGCCAATATTTCGTACAATTTTTCGAAGAGTCAACGGACGGAACTTCGTTATTTTCTAATGTCAGGCTTATTCATAAGGTAAAGGCCAGCGATATTGATTCTATTAACTTTCGCAGGCTGGTCGATATCAATCCGGGGAGAGGAATCAAACGATCTGATAACCCGAAAGTTTATGAAAAAAATATTTACTACAAACAATATCAGGAGCTAAATAACCAGCAAAGATTTTCAGACTTTTTAGAAACTCAGGGGATTCTGTTTCAGTTACTATCTCGCTTTACAGTTCCTGAGATTTTCCAAACAAAGGATGTCAAAATCACACCGGCAAAGGTTCTTGACGCAATGCGTTTTGTATATCTTAATCTTCATCTCCCTCTCAAAGTAAAAATACTGGCAGAAAGGGCAAATTTGAATTCGGAATATTTTTCGCGACTTTTCGAAAAACACACCGGCACGCGTCCGCTCAACTTTATTTATGATGCACGGGTTGAGAGGGCTATTCATATCATGGCAACGAGTCCTGCATCCATTTCCGAAATATCAGTCCTGACTGGTTTCGAAAGCCTCTCCCATTTTTCACGCGTATTCAAAAAATTAACGGGACGTCCACCTGCTCTCTATCGAAAACATATGCAGGACTTCCCTGATGAAGACTAGTTGCTTATGCAGATTATTGCACTTTCCATCCTACCTACTGCCCACTTTTGCAAAAATTACTTTAACCTGCTCATTTGATCACGTTTAGTATAAATGACATCGAAAGTTTGAAAACTAAGTTTATAGTTTATATTTGAGATATATTTACCAGCCATAGGATTAGAATGAAGTCTGTTTCCCAGGTGGAGTATATGTTGAATAAAAATTTCAATAAAAACTAACGATGCTACGCAATCATATAATCAGCGCTTATAGAAATTTAATCCGGCACAAAGTGTACTCGATTATTAATCTACTGGGTCTTGGGTTAGGGGTAACAGCTTCCTTGCTGTTATTTCAATATGCAAGTTTTGAGTTGAATTATGACAATTTCCACGGCGAGAATGTCTATCGAATCCGGTTGGATAATTATCATGGCGGGTCTTTTGAAAACAGTAGCGCCACCAGTTATTACGGCGAATCGCCTGAACTCAAAGAAACCTATGAAGAGGTACGGGACTATGTACGCCTGCACCGGGCGGATGGAATGATCAAATACCAGAAAGACGGAGTTATCATCAGTAATTTTGAACGCAAGGGCTTTTACGCCGATTCCGGTTTCTTTTCCATGTTCTCTTTTCCTTTGGTAAAAGGTGATAAAGATAAAGTGTTAAAAAACCTGAATTCGGTAGTCATCACCGAGTCCGTTGCAAAAAGATATTTTGGAAATGAAGAACCATTAGGGAAAGTACTGACGCTTACGACAGAGTGGCAGGGCGGCGATTATATTGTAGAGGGCGTTGTGAAAGACCTTCCTAAAAATAGCCACATTCAATTTGATCTGCTGTTTTCAATTGAAAAGCTCCTTACCAACGCCCAGTTCAAACATGGTGCCTGGTATTGGACAAACTTCTATAATTATGTACGATTACGGCCCGCTACTGATATCTCGCAATTTCAATCTAAAATGGATACCATTCTCTACAAACACATTGGCAGGGAAATGTTAAAATCAAATAACATACAGAAATTCGTTTTACAACCCATCAGGGATATTCACTTGCATTCCAACATTTTCTCCGAAATGGATGTGAATGGGAACGCGCAACTCATCTCTTTTATCCTGATTATTGCGTTCCTGATTATCGGCATTGCCTGGCTCAATTACCTTAATCTCTCCACCGTTAAAGCTATGGAAAGAGTAAAGGAAGTGGGTATACGAAAAGTGATGGGATCGGGCAAGTCGCAGCTCATTTTTCAGTTTCTCTTTGAATCCCTGCTGTTGATTTTAGGCGCGATGGGGATTGCAGCGATTCTTCTGTTCATCGTTAAACCGTATTTTAATGAATTGGTAGGAAAAGATATTTCATCGGACTTTTTCAAGCAAAGCTCATTCTGGATCCCCGTCACGTTGATCCTTGTGACCGGAACATTCTTGTCGGCGTTGTACCCCGCGTTCGTTTTGTCCTCTTTCCAACCGATTAGTGCCTTGAAGGGCAAGTTTGTCAAAAGCGGCGCAGGAGAGAAATTCAGGAAAGGGATGGTTGTTTTGCAGTTTACAGCTTCAATCCTTTTAATTATCGGTACCCTTATTATCGGGAAACAGATCCGTTTCATGCAGGAGCAGGAACTGGGGATTACCATCAATAATAAATTGATTATCCGAGCCCCAAAAATTCTCAGAAGTGGTAGCTACTCAAATGAGATACAATCCTTTAAAGATGCCTTGCTGCAATATCCCTCTATTATAAAAATCGCGACGTCCTCAGAAGTGCCTGGAAAAGAAATTTTCTGGACAAATGAATTTAAAAGAAAGGAAGCATCGGACTATGAGAAAAGTATTTTCAGCATTGTTTCTGTGGATGATGATTACATACCTTGTTACGGCATTAACCTTGTTGTCGGCAGAAACTTCTCTAAGGAAAGAATTTCTGATTATGGGAACACGGTGATCATTAATGAAACGGCGTTGAAGGTTCTTGGTTATGATTCTGCCGAAAATGCACTCAATCAAGAGATTCAGGTAGGCCTGGACCTTAAAAAAGTGATTGGCGTTATCAAGGATTTTCAGCAGGAGTCATTTAAGAAAAGCAAGACTCCCTTGATTCTGTATTTTATTCCATGGGGAAATGATTACGTTTCTGTTTCGCTCAATGCTACGAATGTCCATACAGATGTAAACATTATTACAGATACCTATAAGAAAATGTTTCCTGAAAATGCGATCGAATTCTTTTTTCTGGATGACTTCTTCAATCGCCAATATCAAAATGAAGTTCAATTCGGCACGATCGTAAAAGTGTTTTCCCTGCTTAGTATATTCATCGCAGCTATAGGGCTGTTTGGGTTGTCCTCATTTATTATTTCCAAACGGACTAAGGAAGTAGGGATCAGGAAGGTTCTGGGAAGTTCAGATATGTCTATTTTATATTTACTATCAAAAGACTTTTTGATACTGGTAGCCATTGCTTTTGTGCTATCGATCCCCATTGGCACGTTACTAATTAATAAATGGCTTGAAGGATTTGCCAAGCGCATTGATATCCCATTTTGGATTTTCTTGCTATCAGGGGCTATCGCTTTATTGATTGCATTTTTCACCGTAAGTTTTCAGGCCATTAAAGCATCGCTCGCGAATCCAGTCAAATCCATTCGAACAGAATAATCATTGGATATTTTTTGATGATAAGTAAGGAGTCTTGAATCAGACTCCTTACTTATCATCAAACTTTGCATAAATATGGCACCAATCTGTTATTGATGAATAAGTTTACTTAGCGCCATTTAAGCATTTACTCCATGGATACCATAGCTTTTATCACACCATTCGCGGGATCAAGCCAGGTTTTAAATTCGTTCTTAACTTCTCCAAAACTAACGCGGTGTGTTATGTAAGTCGTCGGATCGATCAATCCCTCCTTCATACTTCGGATTACATGCTCAAAATCCTCCCTGGTTGCATTTCGGCTGCTCATCAAGGTGGATTCACGTTTATGAAACTCGGGGTGATTAAAACTGATCTCTCCCTTTTGCAGACCAATCAGTACATACGTGCCTCCGTGAGCCAGATATTGAAATGCGGTATTGATTGCCTTCAAATTCCCTGTTGCATCAACAATAACGGTTGGCATATCGCCATGGGTCAGCGCCTGAAGTTTTTCATGCACATTTTCGGTGAGCGCGTTCACGGTATGCGCAACCCCTATTTTTGTGCGACAGAATTCAAGTCTGCCATCGTTGATATCCAGTGCAATAACTCTGGCACCAGCTATTCTGGCAAATTCCATCGTACCCAACCCAATGGGCCCGGCCCCCACCACCAGAACGGTATCAGCAGCGGTAACTCCTGCCCTTCTTATGCCATGTGCTCCAATCGCCAACGGCTCTACCAAAGCAAGCGCATCATCACTGAGCCCTTGGCCATGGACAAGGGAATAGGTAGGAACAGATACGTACTGAGACATTCCGCCGTCAATATGTACCCCAAAAACCTGCATTTTTACGCAGCAGTTAGGCTTACCAGTACGGCACGCTACACATTTGCCACAATTGAAATAAGGGATAAATGTTACGGTTTCACCTACTGAAAATTCACTTGTACCATCTGTTTCCACAATCTCTCCCGAAAGCTCATGCCCAAGAATCCGGGGATAACTAAAAAAAGGCTGTGTTCCTTCAAACGCATGGAGGTCAGTTCCACAAATACCAATTCTTTTGATTTTTATAATGGTTTGTCCCGCGGTAAGTTCCGGCTTTTCGGTTTCACGGTAAGCGAATTCGCCCGGCGTTACACAAACTAATGTATTCATATTTCTAAGTCGTAATATTTTAATTTTCCTTGATTTTCGCCCGCATCAAATGCGGTTTTAAGCCTCTAACTACGCAAAAGAAAGAAGATATATCCTTCAATGCGAAGCACCTAACTTAATCGTACTGACTTTATTGTTTTTGATCGCAAAATACAGAACCACAAGAAAGCAGACTGCCGGTACGATGTAAGCAGTCTGAATAGACGAAATATCTGAAACCTGGCCCATGATTACGGGAAATATTGCGCCGCCAACGATGGACATGATCACCAGTGAAGAGCCAACTTTCGTTTTTGCCCCGAGGCCGCGAATACTGAGTGCAAATATTGTCGGGAACATGATGGACATAAAAAATTGAACACCAACCAGCGCATATAAAGAAACCATCCCGGAAGTGGTAATAGCCACAATCAGCAAGACGATATTGATCATACTATATATTGCAAGCAAACGCGGGGGAGCAATAAATTTCATCAGATAAGTTCCTATAAAGCGTCCGATCATGAAGCTTAAAAAGGCCCCGGACAACAAATACGCTGCCGTTTTTTCTTCGATACCAGCCACCTGACCAGCGAAACGTATAAAAAAACTGCTGATACAAACCTGAGCGCCAACATAAAATAACTGGGCGGCCACGCCTAGAAGCAGGTTCTTTTCACTGAAAATTGAGCCTTTTACAGCACCTTCTATTTCCTCTTCTTCCTGAATTTCCGGCAGTTGTGTACGCCAGATCAGCACGGCCACCAGCAACACGACAATGCCAATGATCACAAAGGGCATCTGCACCGACGCAGCTTCCATATCCAGATATTCATTCAGCTGTACCGAGCTCATGGCTTGCTGCTGCTCACCCGATAAGGTTTTTCCTGAAAGGATAAAAGTACCACCCATTAAAGGAGCCAGAAATGCCGCCAATCCATTAAAGGATTGTGCAAAGTTTAGCCGCTGTGTGGCCGAATCAGCATCACCCAAAACGGTAATGTACGGATTTGCCGCTGTTTCCAGAAATGTCAATCCACTGGCTATAATGAAAAGAGCTACAAGAAAGAAACCAAAATGACGCGTTTCGGCCGCAGGATAAAAAAGAAAAGTCCCGGATGCGAACAACACAAGCCCCAGGGTAATACCGGCCTTATAACCAAATTTTTTCATGAAAATCCCGGCCGGCAGGGCAATGAGAAAGTATGCAATATAAGACGCAGAATCAATCAGGGCAGATTGAAAGTCGCTAAGCTGGCATGCTTTCTTAAGATGCGGGATTAAAATAGGATTTAGATTCAATGCAAAGCCCCATAAGAAAAACAGGGAAGTAATCAGAATAATGGCCAGCTTTGTTTTACGATCAGTCATAGTATTTAAAAACATTGGGTTGAACCAAACTTTCACTCAGGAACTTTTGGATAATCAATTTGTAATGATGTCCAGTTCAGCATAACCTGCTGCGTCATCACCTTGCGTATTTCGAACGGCTTCCAATTTGATATAACGAGCCTTTGTTGGTTCAAACTTCTTGATTTGCCATAATGGGTTGTTTTGTATATTGGAAAATTCTCCTTCGTCCACAAGTTTCCATTTCCGATTATCTACTGAGATTGAAAACTGATAATTTTTAATGATCCCCGCGTTCCTGCTCTGGCTGGGAAGGTACCGAAATCCTGCCAAATTTTCTTCTTTCCCCAAATCGATGACGATTTCGGCTGGTAATTTCTTGTTCTTTGGCTGGAACCAGTCCGTATCCGGGTTCCCGTCGATGATACGGTTCACCTTTTCATCATCCATAGAAACAATTTTCCATGCTTTTCTGGAAATGTCAAATTGCTGCTGGCTTACAGGGCTACTTTTTTTGGAAACAGGGTCATGCGCAATAGCACGAACTTGTATCTTTCCTTCCGTTTCAATCGGCCCGGTATATTTTTTTGACTTATCCGTCGGAACGCTACCGTTCAGGGTATAAAAAACCTGCGATTCTTTATCAGATACATCAATACTGATCTCTCCCGATTTTCCACGTGTGATAACAGGGGCGTCTAATATTCGCGGAGCATTATATACTTCAATATTTGAGATCAGCGGAGATGCCTTCGAATCGGTAACCGTAAAGCGGAGCTGACTCGCCTGCACTGTCGGAAACCCAATTATGCGCTTATAGCCAATCGTAGTGGTGCCGGTGCCATTAGTTACCATCTGATCTTTCAGTTCTTTCCATTGGCCATTGACAAGGGCTTCCAGTTTGAAAGATTTTACGCGTTGCCCCAGGCGGATATATTCCTGCACCAGAAAGCGGTTGAAGGTTGTCGGTTTACCAAAATCTATTACCACTGAAGCCGTTTTGACATTATCATCCGTAGCCCAATAGGTATCCTTATTACCGTCTAATACCTTATCGGCTCCGTATTCTTTGGCATTGCCACGAACACTCGATGCGGTTACTTTCTTTTTTTCAGCCAAATTCACAGCAAAAGCTTCTTTAACCGCTTTGGCCAGTTCCAGTGCCGCTTTCTCGTCAGTTTTATGGATCCGGCCACTTTTATCAATCGGAAAATTAAGCAGCATCGTTCCGTTCCGGCCAAAGGAACTATAATAAATATTAAGCAGCTCCGGCAATGTCTTCACCCGGCTGTCTTCATATTCATGATAAAACCAGCCCGGGCGGATTGAGGTATTCACTTCACCGGGCACCCATGAATCGCCGTTTTCTACACCGTGGTGCAGCATATCATATGGAACGTCCCCTTTGGCATTTAACAGACTCCAGTTTGTTGCACCCACATAACCACCTTCTGTGCCCACCCAACGAAGATCAGCCCTGTCACCGTTGTCGTTCCAGATAACGATTTTAGGTTGAAGCTCCCGGATCATCTTGTAGGTATTTTTCCAGTCATAGTAAGTGTTCCTATCGATCTTGCGGCTGTTTCTTGCTCCCCCGTAATACCCATCGCCGCCGTTTGCACCGTCAAACCATATTTCAAAAACATCACCATATTTGGTAAGGCATTCTTCAATTTGTTTGCGAAAAACATTCTTTACATAAGGCGCGCTTCCGTCCGGATCGAGCAGTCCATAAGCTGGGTTGTTTCTATCCCATGGTGAAATATAAATTCCCAATTTCAGTCCGTATTTCCTGCATGCTTTTGCCAGATCGCCAATAATATCGCCTTTACCATTTTTCCATGGACTGTTTTTTACGGAATATTCGGTGGTTTCAGTTGGCCACAGGCAAAACCCGGAGTGGTGCTTGGCCGTGACGATGATTCCTTTCATACCTGCATCTTTGCATACTTTTGCCCACTGGTCACAGTCCAGATCGGTAGGGTTAAAGAGTTTGGCATCATCGGCTTCACCATATCCCCATTCCTGGTTTGTAAAAGTATTGGTTGAAAAATGTATAAAAGCGTAATATTCCATTTCCTGCCAGCGCATCTGGTTTTCAGATGGTAATGGGCCAACCCCATCCGGAGCTTTTGTCTGCGCCATAATGGTGCTCATCATGCAAAAACAAAGCATAACGGCATAAAATATTATTCTGGTCATATGATTGGTCTTGGTCGTTTAGGTACTGCTTGTTTTACTTTTAATTATTCGAAAATGAAATTTACAAATCCCTCGAAACACATTTGTACTGATAGACGCTTGTGTAAAGATGTTATTCCATTTTATAAATTTGCTCCATAAGCTGCCATTTTTGATCGGCAGAAGCTTCTGTTGCTGCGTTTTGAAATTGTGACACATAGGCTTCCCACTCGCTTTGCCTCGGTTTGCTGCCTAGTTCCGCCATGGCTTTGTCATGATCAAATTCAACTTCGGTATCCATGATCATAAAGAGCCTCGTACCTAAAAGATAAATTTCCATTTCCAGAATACCCACCTCCTTCATGCCTTGGGTGATTTCAGGCCAGGCAGCTCCCCGGGCGTGAATTTTCCTGTAAGTGTCAATCAAAGCGCTGTCTTGTCTTAGCTCCATCGTCTTACAAAAACGCTTGAATATTTTTGGTTTGGTATTTTTCATCAATCTCGTTCTACATCATTAAAATTCAACTAACGGCTGCTGTCACTTTTGTTTTCGCAACAAAACAATTGCTGCACCCTAGAATATGGATCAATGTACTTCAAAAAGTTAATTACTCATCAAGTGTATCGATCAGGCCTTCATTGCGTAATGTCTTCCAAAAATCATAGGGTATTTCCTTAGTAACCATCTCTATGTTCTGTTTTACTTTGGCCGCCTTGCTCGTACTTACAGCCACACTGCTGACGCCAGGAATTGTAAAGCCGTAATTCAGGCAGGCTTGTGCGGGTGTAATATCGAACAGCTCACATACTGCCCAAAATTTAGCACGCCACGCATAGAGGCTTTTTCCGTCTTCTGTATCGTTATCAATCAGGTGATAATTGTAATAGTCACTTCCGATCAGAAAACCACCATTAAAAACGGCTGAATTTATGACTGTTATCCCTTTTTTCCAGAGTTTGCGCGTAAAGTCAATTAATGCCTGAGGGTGGTCATGAAGTGTGAGGCTATTGGCAATCATTACCCAGTCCAGCTTTACATCCTTTGAAATCCTTTCAATAACCTGCCACTGCTTGGCACCAACGCCAATGCCTAAAATCTTGCCGGAAGCTTTTAATTCAGCCAGCGCTTTGTAGGCGTCAAGAATATCCAGATACAGGGCATTTTCTTCATCCTTGTTACGAGCTCTGGCCAAATATTCATCCGGATCATGTACAGAGGCGAGTTGGGAGCTATATGGGCCCAGCAAATCGTTCCCCTGATCAAAACAAGCCAATATCCCCTCATAGCTAATTCTTTGTACCGCGTCGTGCTTTAACTCTTTCCAAATTCCCGGCTCAAAAGTTGGTTCTGGCGTGGTAAGAGGTACCTGATACCAACCAAGTTTGTTGCTGATCAGTACATTTTCCGGATCCACATTTAAAGTATCCAGACATTTCGCTAACGACTGTAAAGCGAGGCCCGCCCCATATTTTCCGGCACTATCGAATACTGCTTTCCCAGGTGAGCTCTCAACACAGGCTTTTACGATTGCCAGTTTTTCCTCATAACTCGTGGCTTGATAGATATTGCCCAGGCAGCTTGTTCCAAAAACAACAGGAGGAAGATTAATAAAATTTACATCTTCACCGGGTTGAGTGTGTATTTTATGCATTGAAATTCTTGCTTTAATTTTTTGTGAGATAATTGGATTCCGCCCTGAGCACTGTTATCTAATGCAGTGACAAAACTAAAATTGAACGAGAAAATAAAATTGACAAAAACAGACTTTTTTATACCCAAAACAGATTTTTCCCATTTTTTAGTCTACTAAATATTAAATTCTGAATAATGGATTTTTCGTAAGTTCCAAATCGTTGTCGGCTTGTTGATTCTAACTAATACCATTATTTAACAACAAGATAAAGGAGAAGTTATCTGACTTAAAGACAAAAATCATCGGCATCCATTACAAGAATTACCACTATCCAAAATTGAAATGGGACTATCCATACCTTAGCTAACCATTTTCTTAAAGTAGTCTAAACAGTGTAAGTACTTGCCCGTAAATTGCTATAAAACTTTGATTTTAAATGAAACCAGATTTTAAATGATCCCTCACTGTCGCACCTTTTAATTTAAAAAGCGTTAGAACGCTAAAATAAATAAACCTGCCCAGCGCTATTTGCTGTTGGGCAGGTTCATTTATTTACGTGTTTCTATGCTGTGCTGAAATAATCCGCTTAATTTATGCAGCCGCAGCACCGCTGCGCACTTCACTCAGATTCTCTTCCTCAGCAGCGCTGTACATTCTTGAATGCGTAATAAAGCGGATACCCATGGGAATTTCAAGCGAAAAACTGGATCCTCTCCCTGGTGTCACACCAATGGTCAGCTGGGTATGCTGCCAGTATTCAAACTGATCACGGCTCATAAAAAATTCACAGCCCGAAATTTCCCCGAGCAAAACGTCACTTTCACCTGTTTTAAACTCACCTTTTTCAAAACACATCGGCTGAGATCCGTCACAACATCCGCCACTTTGGTGGAACATCAGCTCGCCAAACCGCTCTTTTAACTGATTTACAACTTTTACAGCTTCGGCCGTAATAAGCACACGGGGCGTTTTCATGTTAGTTTATTTTTTTATGATTGTAACGACTCAATTTAAAAACAGATGCCTATGCACGAAGGAAAGTATTTTTTATCCGTGCACAGGCAGTTTTTAATTTTTATGCTCAGAAAAATCCTAACGCATTACGGTCGTAGGAAATCAGCATATTTTTAGTCTGGCGGTAATAGCCAAGCATCATTTTATGGTTTTCCCGTCCAAAACCTGATTTTTTATAACCACCAAAAGGTGCATGTGCCGGGTAAGCATGGTAGTTATTGACCCACACACGGCCTGCCTGGATCGCTCTTGGCACCTGATAAATCTCATGTGCATCCCGTGTCCAAACGCCAGCACCCAAACCGTACATAGTATCATTGGCGATCTGGATGGCTTCTTCTACTGTTTTGAAAGTAGTGACGCAGGCCACCGGGCCAAAGATCTCTTCCTGGAAAATACGCATTTTGTTATGACCTTTAAAAAGTGTCGGTTTGATGTAATAACCGCCGGATATTCCATTTTCAAAAGTTTGCGCTTCGCCTCCGCATAATACTTCTGCCCCTTCTTCTTTGCCAATCTTCAGATAGGAAAGGATTTTTTCATACTGATCATTAGAGGCCTGAGCGCCCATCATGGTATTGCTATCGAGCGGGTGGCCCATCCTGATCGCTTTGGTGCGCTCAATGACGCGCGTCATAAACTTGTCATAAATGCTTTCTTGTACAAGGATTCTGGAAGGACAGGTACAAACTTCACCCTGGTTTAAAGCAAACATCACTGCTCCTTCGACTGCTTTATCAAAAAACGCGTCGTCTTCGTCTGCAATGGATGCAAAGAAAATATTTGGGGATTTCCCGCCAAGCTCCATGGTAACCGGAATGAGGTTTTCAGAAGCATATTGCATGATCAGCCGACCAGTTGTTGTTTCTCCGGTGAATGACACCTTCGCAACCCTTGGTGAAGATGCAAGCGGTTTTCCCGCCTCAGTTCCAAAACCGGTGACAATGTTTAATACCCCTGGTGGCAAAATGTCTCCGATCAGTTCCATCAGGCACATAATTGAGGTCGGCGTCTGTTCGGCTGGTTTTACCACCACACAGCAGCCAGATGCCAGCGCTGGCGCAATTTTCCAGGTTGCCATTAAAAGCGGAAAATTCCAGGGAATGATCTGTGCGACTACGCCAAGTGGTTCATGTAAAACGATGGAAACAGTATTTTCGTCATGCTCTGAAATCCCGCCTTCTTCCGCGCGGATGACCCCGGCAAAATACCGGAAATGATCCACACATAACGGCAAATCTGCTGCCCTTGTCTCACGGATTGCCTTTCCATTATCGATAGCCTCGACAACGGCCAGATATTCAAGATTATCTTCAATCACCTGCGCAATTTTAAGCATCAGGTTACTTCTATGGGTCGCAGATGTTTTGCTCCATGTTTTAAATGCTTCATGTGCAGCATCCAAAGCCAGCTCTACATCTTCTTTCCCTGAACGGGCTGCTTTGGTAAATACTTTCCCATCGATCGGGGAAATGTTTTCGAAATATTCCCCTTTCACAGGAGCCACAAATTTACCACCGATAAAATTATCATATTGGGCCTTAAATTCCGGTCTTTTTGCAAGGGTTGAACTCACTTCTGATTTTTTTTCTACTTCCAGGGTTTCCATAGACTTATCAATTTTAATTCGTGAATAACTATTACAAACCTACGGGTATGCCTGATTTTTTACTGGCACTATTGAATCAAATAATAGGATAATATTCTCAAAAAAAATAAAATAATCGATAACTTTATGGAGCATTTGCGCGTTAGTTAATTAGCTGTTAGCCAATGTTCGAATACTAAAAGCTACCTGCCCGGTACCTAAACCCAGTTCAATCTTAACTTTTGTCACTTCTATGTCGTCCGGATTCAAGTTAAACCAAATTGCCGTTTCTTCACAAAAATCAATGAAAACGCTGGTTGAGAACAGGCGGGCTTTTACACTTCAAAACTGTGAGCTGAATGTTTTTGAAACCCAGCAGACTTCCTCCCTTGTCCCGCTAAGCTTTTCTGATTTTGTGGTGACCAGTATGCTTAGAGGCAAAAAAGTCATGCATTTATTCGATCAGCCGGGTTTTGATTATCTGCCCGGAGAAACTGTGCTGGTACCTGCCCATGTGAAAATGAAAATTGATTTCCCGGAAGCAAGTGAACTTAACCCGACCCAGTGTATCGCCCTGGCCCTGGATCAGACCAAAATTCAGCAAATTGTTGACCGGCTAAACGAGCAGTATCCGCGTGAAGGACAGGATCAATACTGGCAGCTGCACCACAACCAGTACCATTTTCTTAATAATCTGGATCTGGCCCAAAGCATTAACAAACTGATCCACATCTGCTCGGGAAGTGCATTGGGTAAAGATATCCTGGCAGATCTTACCTTGCAGGAACTGGTCGTACACATTATTCAGACACAGCATCTTCATTCCGCGCAACAAGGGCTTTATCAGGAACATGATAGTCCTTTGGCTTATGTGCTGCATTACATAAGAACCAATATCGGGGAGAAAATCCAGGTGGAAGCGCTGAGCGAAAAAGCGTGCATGAGCCGTGCCTCATTTTACAGGGCCTTCAAAAGAGAGTTCAGCATCAGTCCGGTTGAGTTTATTTTGAAGGAAAAAATCAAAAAAGCAAAGTCTTTGCTATCAGATTCAAAAGCCACGATTTCGGATGTTTGTTACCAGCTTGGGTTTTCGGACCTGAATTATTTTGGAAGACAATTTAAGAAATCCGAAGGCATATCTCCTTCGCAGTACCGGCATGTTTCGGGTGGATTTGAGGAAACGTAATGGTTTTTAAACGCAGGGTTTGGGGCGTTATGACGTGGAGGTATTGGAGTTTTTTTTCTTTTTTATTGATTTTCCCACAATTATGGGAGTGGGGTCAATTATCTCGTTTTGAGCTATCTGAAAAATCTGAAGAATATTTTTTTAGCGATGTCAATCAATGCTACGAAAGAATTTGGCTTGGTAAAATAATCAGTAGCACCCGCCTCTATGGCTTTCTTTTTGAGCTCCGGATTATTGGACGTTGACAGCATAACAGCTGGTACATCTGAGAGTTCAAGATCATCTCTTATGGCTTTGATCGTCTCAATACCGTTCATTTTTGGCATATTCATATCCACCACAATGACAGTATCTTTCAGATCGTCCTCATTTTTAATATTCTCGATCAGCTCTTTACCATTTTGAGCCTCTACAACCTTTACATCCGCATTCGCCTCCTCCAAAGCTTCCTTAAATAACATTCTATCGTCTTCGTCGTCGTCAGCCAGATGAACAGTTTTGCTATCATCCATATCTTATAACTTCTTCTAAATTAATACTAATCAATACCCAAAAGTACAAAAATATTTGTTGTGGAATGATATTTTCAGTATTTAGAAAAACTCTAGCTAAATAAAACCACACTATGAAAAATCGGTCTTTTCTTCTTATTGATGATGATCAGGATGATCATTTTATCTTCTCGGATGCTTTGAAAATAGCGGATCCGGATGCCACCTGTGACTATGCATTCAATTGCCCTGACGCCATTGATTTTTTAAAAAAACAGGTGATCACAATACCTGATTATATTTTTATGGACTGGAGTATGCCTTACATGGATTCAATTGAGGCCATACAAGCACTCCGTGCTATTCCAGGAATTGACCGAACCCCCATTTATATACTTTCCGGCTCCAGGCCCAGTTTCGAAATTCATGACAAAGTAGGACTTATGATCCAAAAGGTACTGACCAAACAAAATTCGATCGAGCAGCTTGCAAATGAGATCAGGAATGTGATTTTATAATTGGTATTCTTTGAATGAATTTAATATTTATGAATTCTTCACATTTGTGACGAAGGACTCAGATACACTTGCAAGTTTTGCAATTTCTTCAACCGAAAATTTATTCATGGCCAGCAGGTTACTTACCACTTCGGTCTTTGCCTTGTCAATTCCCATTAATTCTCCTTTTTCCTCACCCAACCTTATTCCTTCTTTTTTGACCTGGTCCAAAACGAGTTCTCTTATACCCATAGTTTTTTGTTTGTCTGTTAATTCCTCAATTTCCCTTTCAAATTTAATATTATATTCCGGATTAGCAAACGTTACGTAACGCTGCAAAAAAATAAGAAGATCGTCCACCTTTTTCCTCGGAAAATTTTTACCAAACAGATTTCTGGCCAGGGAATATTTCAGATTCAACAAACCATCATCGTCAAGCTTTTTCTTTTTTAAAGCCAAAAGAACGGTTAACACAACAATGGAAAAAGGATTACTATTATTTACCAGAGCCTCTTCATCCTGATCAAGAATTTTATAGGTATTGAATTCAAAAGTAGCTTTCGTACCCAGATAATTATATTCAAATTTTTGCGGATGAAATCCTTCATTTCCATCCGTAAAAATAGCTATCGCCGTTACAGGTCTTTCATATTTATCAAGAATTCGATAAAAGTAAGTATACATCCTCCTTGCAAAATCTTTGTCATCATAGCCCTGCACTTCTATATGCACCAGCACCCATTCTTCCGCACCGGAACTGGTAAATACCTTCACCAGTTTGTCAACAAACTTAGGTGCTTTAATCTCTTCTGTTGGAAATAGCTGTTCCAATTCCTTATCCAGAAATTCAAACCCCCGCTCCAAATCAAAAATTTCCTCTGCATCTTTGAAAAAGAAGCAAAGGAAATCTGAGAATATATTTTCCAATATTCCCTTCCATAGTGTGTCGTTTCTTTTCATAAGTCATAATGATGGATTTAAACGCAGCGTTGTGGGAGTTGAACGCAACGTAACGCTGTTTTTATTTCTATCTCAGCGCAACGCCGTGTTAATCTCATTTAACGCTGCGTTTAAAATCCTTTACTCAGTCAATGGTTTTACCATGATATCTTTGAAGTATACAATACTTTTAGGATCGTGCGCTTGTAATGCGAACGTTCCGCTACTCAGAATTCTGTCTTTTTCTCCAGCCGATCTTTTGTCCGTATCGTTTTCTTCATAGTCCACCACCGTTTTGTCATTGATTTTGATGGTGATGTGTTTACCTTCTACTTTCACATATTCGGTATACCATTCATTGTCTTTGGCATAAGTTTCTTTCACATCCTGAATATTATACAAACTCCCGGTTCTTTTCCAGTCCGTATGTGAATTGTTGACCTGCACTTCATATCCCTTTGAAGGCCAGCCTGTTTCCTGATACATCGTATGGATATAAATTCCGGAATTTGCACCTGGCTTGGTCATTACCTGCGCCTTAAATTCGAAATTTTTAAACATATGGTTTTTAACAGGCCCTTCGTAAAACAAATGACCCACCGGTCCATTCACTTTGATCGCACCGTCTTCTATGGAGAAAGAGCTTGCATTATTGCCTACTTTCCATCCCTTCAAAGATTTCCCGTCAAAAATAGAGATCCATCCGTCTTGTTTAGGAGCTGAAACAGCACTGATTAAAACCGTAAGGGCGAGCAGCGCCGAAAAAAAATTTATTGTCTTCTTCATAAGATTGGTCTTAAAACCGTTTGGATTAATTGTTGTTTTTTATTTCTAAAAAGAAGAAAATTTATTAAAAACTACTCCCTGTTGTCCGGAAATAATATTGTCCGGTTAAGATCTGATAACGGCGTTTCTACGTGAAAAACAATCCCGCTATCTTTACCTCTGAAATAAAAAATCTGAATGCGCAACCCTTACATATCCCTACTAGCCACCTCCTGGCGTTATGCCCGGCAGCAGCAAAAGCGCTACCTACTGGTTTACGGCATGTTTATCATGTCCAACCTGGTGCTGGCCTTACAACCGATTTTGTACGGATGGTTTGTTCAGTCCCTGCAAACAAAAGGCAGTGAAGTATTGAAAAATGTGTGGTGGTATGCCGGTGCTTATATTGGGCTGAACCTTTTGGAGTGGGCATTTCACGGACCGGCGCGTGTAATGGAAAGAAAGCTGGCCTTTGATCTGAGCCGCAATTTTCTGGATGAGCTCTATCACCAGTCGCTGCATTTGCCGATCCGCTGGCATCAGGACCACCATAGCGGCGCAACGATCAACCGGATCAGAAAAGCCTACGAGGCATTGAAAGATTTTTTTCAGAACGGTTTTATGTTCCTGCATGCCTTTTCCAAATTTGTCTTTTCCTTTGCCGCTATCGTGTACTTTTCTCCCTTGTACGGAAGTATTGGTGTTGTGATCGGGATTATTACGGTCCTGGTGATTTTCAAATTTGACGAACCTTTTATCAAGGCACTTGACGAAACCAACGAAAAAGAACACATTGTTTCCTCCACGCTTTTTGACAGCTTATCCAATATCATTACCGTAATCACATTGCGGCTTGAAAAACGGATGCAGGTGAGTCTTCAAACGAAAATTGCAGACGTTTTCCCTCCCTTTCTCAGAACCGTTATTATCAATGAATGGAAATGGTTTGTGGCCAGTCTTTTTATCGGTCTGATCTATGTGGTGATCACCGTCGGATATATTTATCAGAATTATGTTCCCGGAACCATTTTTCTGGTCGGCGGACTGGTAACGCTGCTGGGCTACGTCAACCAGTTTACCAGCGTTTTTCAGGATGTTGCCTGGCAGTACACAGAAATCATCCGCTATAATACAGAGGTACAAACTGCCCGAAACATTGGCGAAGCTTACGCGAGCTATCACAGCACAGAAATCCAAAATGCGCTGCCGGAAAACTGGAAACGCATCGATATCAGAAATCTTAATTTCTCACATTCGGCTGTTTACGAACCAGAAAAAAAGGCGCATAGTCTGCATGGGCTTAATATCCGGATTCAAAGAGGCCAGCGTATTGCTTTTATTGGTGAAAGCGGCAGCGGAAAAAGTACGCTTCTGGCACTTTTACGCGGCTTGTATGATGCAGAAAAAAATGTGGAACTGCGTGTTGACGGTTCCGAAAACCTGCCGCTGGAAATGCTGGCAGATACCGTTACGCTTTTCCCGCAGGATCCTGAAATCTTTGAAAATACCATCGCCTACAACATCACGCTGGGGCTCCCCTTCCCTACCGAAGAAATTAATCACGTCTGCGACACAGCCCAGTTCAGTACCGTGCTCGACAAACTGCCTAATGGCATCGAATCTAACATCCAGGAAAAAGGTGTCAACTTATCCGGTGGGCAAAAACAGCGGCTTGCACTTGCCCGTGGTGTGCTGGCAGCTAAAAGTAGTGATATCATTCTTCTGGATGAACCTACCAGCAGCGTAGACCCGAAAACGGAAGCTTTGATCTACGATAATATGTTCGCCGAATTCAAAGACAAAGCTGTGCTTTCTGCACTGCACCGACTGCATCTGCTACCAAAATTTGATTATATCTACATTTTAAAAGACGGCCGTTTGATTGAGGAAGGCACTTATGCCGACCTGAGAGCAAATAGTAAGGTCTTTGCCGATCTGATGGGGAAGGATGAACAGGAATCATTGGGATAATTTTTTGGTGGCCGGCGACTGGCTTTCGGCTGGGATTACGGGTTAAGCGACATTTCTGCCAGATTCGGGCCTCCCGTCCTACGGCTTTTCCCGCCGTCGGACGGGTAATAAAACCTTCCCGATCTGTAACAAAAAGAAAACTTTTCAATCAATCAGATTTTAGAATCCTCAGTCCTTTTCAGCCTGAACAGAAACACGATTTCCAGCTGTATTGGCTCGTGGATAATTTTCGTTACCCGTCGGACGGCTGAAAAAGCCGTCCGACGGGTGGCCAACGCCACCTTTACTTTACATTTCCGTCACCTGGGCTCACCCTGATATCATGGCCATCGGAGGTTTTTGTCACCAGATGACCATTTGCGTATATACCAACAGTTTCATTGTTGTAAACCACTGAGCTTCCGACATTTTCAACCGTTCCATGTGTCAGAATCCAGCCATTGGCTGAGCCTTCTTCAAAACCTATGCTGCCGAAATCTACCTTTTGACCGTACAGTCGGAGCGACAAACAGAGAATAAGTCCAGTTAAAAATAGAATTTTTCCCATAACCAGATGAAAAGAGCAAAACCAATATTTGGGGCAGTCGGCTTTCAAATTGTAGCTTAAAAACGTTTGTCCAATAATCGAAATTCAACCATTCCTTTCCGGCAACTGACCTACAAAAACCTCAGGATTTGAGATTAGTTAAAACGGAAATCAACTTGTTCAATATCCGAAATTTCCACCCTCCCATCACCAATCCGATTGCCGAAAGCCTACCCGTACGACGGACCGTGCCGACAGCCGTGGTGTCAATTTCCATCTACAAGCTAATAGAATTTATCGGCGGGGCCTTATAGAAAAAAATATAATCCATTTTAACATCGGAATTTTGATAAACAAATCAAATAATTGTGAATTTTGTATTAAACTTCAAAAATTCCAAGCAATATTCTGTGAAGTGTGCCGTTTTTTACATTAAATTTGCCCTACCCTTAGATACACAATATTCCTGAAAATAAGTAACTACCCAACCGCGAACATCCGGGGTAAGGAAATTTTTTGGGGCACTTATAAAATATATGCTCAACTGGTTATTCGATAAGAAGAAAAAAGAAGTGAACCTCGAAAGGATTGGAATGGATATTCATTCACATCTGATCCCGGGTATTGACGACGGCGTGGAAACCGTTGAAGAGTCCGTGGTGATGGTTCAAAAAATGCAGGATCTTGGCTATTCCCAAATTTACACCACACCCCATGTGATGTGGGATTGCTACCGCAACACCCCCGAAGCCATCCTATCCGGACTGGAAGATGTCCGCAGCGCCTGCCGTATCGCCGGGCTTACCGTTGAGCTCAACGCAGCCGCTGAATATTTCATAGACGAACACTTTGTGGAAACCCTCAATACCGGACAAGGACTTTTAACTTTACCGGGAAACAGGCTTTTGGTGGAACTACCCTACTCCACCCCTTTGATGAATACCTCCGAAACACTTTTCAAAATTATCGAAAAAGGTTTTCAACCAGTTTTGGCACACCCGGAACGTTACACATATTTCTATTCCGACCCCTCAGTTTTTAAAAAATTAACAGACCAGGGATGTGAGTTACAGGTCAACATATTATCCCTTGGCGGTTACTACGGCGACAATGTGCACAAAATGGCCGACTGGCTTTTACGCCACCGGCTCATTACTTTTTTAGGCACTGACGCGCACCGGATGCAGCATTTAGACTTAATTTCCAAAGGTGACAAAGCATCCTGGTTGACAAAATACGACTTTCAGAACGAAAAACTTTTAAGTGCCTGATTTTAAAAATTAGAATTTATTCTACAATTGAATTAGAAATTTTCGTCATTTTTTAGTAGTATTGAAAAGAACTTTATATAACTTTGCCAAGAATTTAGCAGAAACACGAATTATACAAAGTAAAGTATAAAAAATTAAATAAGTCAAAACCAGTTTCCTGACAAACCAATTTAAGCTACTTACCATCAACAATTTAATTTCCAACAACCGACTTTTTTACATCGACTTATGAAGAATACCTTTTCAAAAATATCCGGTTACAGTGCTTTTATCGCTTTATTATATCTTGTGATATGGGGAGGAGCAACATCATGTGTTTCTCCTAAGACGATTGTGTATTTTCAAGGGGATAGTTCACGGTATTATTCACAAGCTGTTACCCAAACTTATGTACCTACAATCCAGAGTAATGATTTATTGTCTGTTGTTGTAGGAAGTTTAAATGCAGAAGCGAATGAAATGTTTAATTCTGCCAATACAGCCATGACGGCAAGCACCAATTATTCAAGCACTGCTGCCGGTGCAAAATTACAGCCATTGGGTTACCTGGTAAATTTGGAAGGTAAAATTGAGATTCCTATGATCGGAAAAGTTAGTGTAAAAGGATTAACCACTTCCGCTGCCGCCGATACAATTCATCAAAAATTATTAAATTTCCTTAAAGAGCCATCTGTTGTGGTTCGTAATTTGAATTTCAAAGTATCGGTTTTAGGAGAAGTTAAACTTCCAGCGGTTTATGTAATACCCGACGAAAAAATCACACTTCCGGAGGTTTTAAGTTTGGCCGGTGATTTGACAATTTATGGTAACAGAAGCAATGTTATGATCATCCGTGAAGAAAATGGCAAACGTGAATATGCCAGAATAGATATGACTTCAAGAGATATATTTAATTCTCCATATTATTACTTACATAAAAACGATGTGATTTATGTTGAACCGGTTAAGTCAAAAATGTTGGATACAGACAGCAGAATAAGAACAGTTCCTCTGATTGCATCTATTGTAGCAGGAATAAGTACTCTCGGTATCTTAATTATAAATATCACAAAATAAATAATTTATTTCCCTCGATTAAAATAAAAACTTTTTTACGACCGAAATCACATTAAAATGTCAAAAGATTTTTTGGAAGATGAAGAACAGGAATTTCACCTGCAGGATTATATCCGACGCTGTTTAAGATATTGGTATTTATTTCCAGTTTTCGTTGTTTTGGCTTTGACAATTGCTTTTTTCTATCTTCAGATCACGCAACCAGTCTACAGTGCAAAAACAACTTTACTGATAAAAGATGAAGAAAAAGGACTGGGTGGATCGCAAGGTGATATGTTGTCTGAGTTAAGTAATCAATTTGGAGGAAATAAGCTAGTTGAAAACGAGGTTGAAATACTAAAATCTCAAACACTTATGGAACAAGTGGTGAAAGACCTGGGTCTAGAAGTAGGATACTCATCCAAAGATGGATTGAAAACTATTGATCTTTATGGCATCAGTCCGATAATTGTTAAACCAGAAGTAATAACTAATTACGGCCTGGCGGAGCCTATGACTATTCATTTGGTGGATAGTTTAAGATTTAGGTTTAATGATGAAGACAGCTCCCACTTCTTTGGACAAAGATTTAATAATGCATGGGGTGCATTTATTGTAACTAAAGGTAAGATTTCGAAATTTGATGATGTAAATGTAAACTTTGGCCATATTATAAATTTGGCACAGGGAATGTTGGCAAGATTATCCGTACAGCAACCTAACATAAAAAGTACAGTTATTGAGTTAACATATGAGGATATTTCAATTCAGAGGGGAAAAGACGTCCTGAACAAACTTCTAGACGTTTACGTACAGTCATCGTTAAGTGACAAAAACAACGAAGCAAGCAATACACTTAAATTTATCGAGACTAGACTGGGATTGATCACAGGAGAACTCGGTGATGTTGAAAAAGATGTTGAATCTTATAAAACTACAAAAGGCATTACAGATATAAGTGCGGAGTCGCAATTATTTTTGGAAAATATAAAAGAAAATGATGCAAAATTAAATGAAGTCAATACCCAAATCAGTATTTTGGAAAGTGTAGACAAGTATATAAAAAATGCTGGTGAAGGTGCAGTTGCACCAGCTACTTATATGATTAATGACCCCGTGTTAATTTCTCTCTTAACAAAATTTAATGAGCTTGAACTTCAGAGAGAAAGGTATGCGAGGACAACCACATTAAATAACCCACTTTTGCAAACTATTAATACACAACTTGATGGGACACGCCAAGCAATTCGAGAAAACGTTCAGAATCTTCGAAGGGGTATGGATGTAACCAAGCAAAATTTGCAAGGAATTAATACGAAGTTCTCCGCCGGTCTTAGAAGTATCCCACAGAAGGAGCGAGAATTTGTTGGTATAAAAAGACAACAAAGCATTAAGGAAAATCTCTATTTATATCTTTTGCAGAAAAGAGAAGAGACTGCTCTAATGTATGCTTCTACTGTCACCGATAGCCGTTTGATTGACGCTCCAATTTCGACCTATAACCCAATTAAACCAAAAAGACCGTTTATTTGGGCGGGCTCATTGGCTGCTGGAATTATCATTCCGTTGATTCTAATTAATTTAATTTTTTTATTGAATAATACAGTTCAAAACCGTGAAGAAATTGAAAAAACAACCCATGCTTCTATCTTAGGTGAAATTGGCCAGATGAAAACTGCAAAAGGTGATCCCGGAGAAGATGCTATTATAAAAATGACTAGCCGTAGCGCAGTTGCAGAACAGTTTAGAGCATTAAGGACAAACTTACAGTACCTCGGAGATGGAAGTTGCAGAACATTGATGTTCACATCCTCAATAGGCGGTGAAGGAAAGAGTTTTGTCAGTATAAACTTAGCAGCGAGCTTAGCTTATTCAGATAAAAGAGTACTGCTCATTGGTCTTGATTTGAGAAAACCAACCCTTCACGAACGTCTTCAGGTACCTAATCAGTATGGGGTTTCAAATTGCCTAATTGGACAAGGAAAGCCCTCAGACTTTATTCAAACAACAATAATTCATCCAAAGTTTGATGTTCTGACCAGTGGCCCTATTCCACCAAATCCGTCTGAACTCTTGAGTAATGGTCGCTTACCATTATTACTAAAAGAATTACGTAATGAGTACGATTACATTCTTATAGATTCTCCTCCTTATGGTTTGGTCACAGATTCATCTTTAATTGCTGAACACGTAGATGCAACGCTTTACTTAGTGCGGTTTAACTACACCTTGGTTGATCACTTAAAGCGAATTGGTGAACTCCAACGTGCAAAACGATTCTCTAATCTTTCCGTAATTTTTAACGGCGTTAATTATGGTGCCGGTTATGGATACGGATACGGTTACGGTGGATACGGTTATGGTTATTACGGAGACGATAAAGAAAATAAGGTGCAGGGTATTGGCTACCGTTTAAGAAAAATGGTCGGTAAAGCTTAGGTTAAAAGTGGAGCATATAACATCAATGTGTACAAACAATACGCTCCCTTTTATTATAAAATTCAGATAAAGGTTTGTTAATCAAGTTTCATATCTTTTGGTACAATACTTATACATACTAACCAGATATCTGAATTACTATTTAGTACTTTAATAATACGAAAAGACCCCTAATATATTGAATCAAGTATTTTTTGTATTAAATCATGAATATAAAAAAACACTTGATTCTCTAAATAAATTGCATTAAATTCAGTAGCCGGATCTTGATTTAAAGATTAAATCCGATTATCAGAATGCTTTAATAGGTTTTACTCAACGTTATATGAAAAATTTAAAATCCTCTTTAAGTCAACGTGAAGGTTGGCATTTAAATCCGTTATTTATTCAATTAGATAACCGATTAAAGACTTCCATTTCTATTCACTTTAATTCCTGATCCCGATATGAAAATTGCAGTTGTTGGTACAGGTTATGTTGGCCTGGTTACAGGTACCTGTTTTGCAGAAACCGGAAATCAGGTTACCTGTGTTGATATTGATGTGAATAAAGTGGCCCGCATGCAAAAAGGCGAGATACCTATTTACGAACCTGGTCTGGATGTACTCTTTGACAGAAATATCGCAGAAGGCCGCTTGGTTTTCACCACCGATCTGAAAGAAGGAATAAAAGATGCAGAGGTAATATTTCTGGCGCTTCCTACACCTCCTGGTGAAGATGGATCAGCCGATTTGAAATACATTCTGGGTGTAGCCAATGATCTTGGCCCTATCCTGGAAAGTTATGCAGTCATCATCGATAAAAGCACTGTTCCCGTTGGCACTGCTGAAAAAGTAAGTGCCGCAATCGGATTGAATGCTAAAGTAGATTTTGACGTGGTATCCAATCCGGAGTTCCTTCGGGAAGGTGTTGCCGTGGAAGATTTCATGAAACCGGACCGCGTTGTGGTTGGAACGACTTCCGAAAAAGCAAAAAAGGTCATGGAGAAACTCTACGCTCCCCTGGTACGTCAGGGCAATCCCGTTATTTTCATGGACGAGCGTTCTGCGGAAATGACAAAATATGCAGCCAATTCTTTCCTAGCCCTTAAAATAACCTTCATGAACGAGATAGCAAATCTTTGTGAAAAGGTGGGCGCGAACGTGGATGATATCCGCAGAGGAATCGGAACGGATAGCCGGATTGGCAAACGTTTCCTTTTTGCCGGTATAGGTTATGGTGGAAGCTGTTTCCCAAAAGATGTTCAGGCATTAGCCAAAACCTCTGATGATTATGGCTATGACTTCCGTACACTGAAGTCCGTAATGGCCGTCAATGACGATCAGAAAAAACGCCTGCTTCCGTTGGTGACTGAATATTTCGAGGGTGATTTAAATGGAAAAACAATAGCAGTGTGGGGATTGGCATTCAAACCTTATACGGACGATATACGTGAGGCACCAGCCTTGGAAAATATAAAAGCCCTGATAGCCGCAGGAGCCAATGTTACCGTGTACGATCCGGAAGCAATGGACAATGTAAAACGTCTTTTGCCAGATCTGACCTATTGCCATACAGCCTACGCAGCCCTGGACGATGCGGATGCACTGATGATCTTTACCGAATGGCCGCAATTCCGCACACCGGATTTTGATAAAATGGCAAAACTCATGAAGAACAAAGTAATTTTCGATGGCCGTAATTTATACGAGCTGAATACGATGAAAGAACAAGGATTTGTATATCACAGCATCGGACGATTAATTGTTAAGGGTTAATGGTTAATGGTTAAGGCTGGGTCGCCGGTGCGATTGATGGTGTCATTTAGGGCTTTGCCCTTACCTTCCCTTCTTTGCGTGAAATATAACAAGACATATACTCAACGGATATAAAAAATAAAATATGGCAGTCATTCATGTAATCTTATCAGGTGGTGTTGGAAGCCGGTTATGGCCCGTTTCCAGGAAATCAATGCCGAAACAATACATCCCCATGTTTGGTGAGAAGTCATTGTTTCAGCTAACCGCAGAAAGAAATGCACAGTTGGCAGACCACGTACTGGTGGTAGGGAACAAAGACAATTATCTTTTATCCCAGGCAGATCTGATCCGTGCAGGCGTGCATCAATACACGGAGGTGATAGAAGCCGCGCCACGTAATACCGCAGCCGCCATTGCTTTCGCCGCTTTTGATCTGCAAAAAGAGGATGTCATCCTGGTAACACCCTCTGATCACATCATTACCAATGAAGAGGCTTATGCAAATGCCATAGCCGAATCCATCCAGCTGGCAGAACAAGGTTATCTGGTAACTTTCGGTATCAAACCATCCAAACCGGAAACCGGATATGGGTATATTGAGCACAACGGAAATGAAGTCATCGCATTCCGTGAGAAACCGGACCAAAGTACAGCAGAATTATTTCTGGAACAGGGCAATTTCCTTTGGAACAGTGGTATGTTTTGCTTCCAGGCAGGTATATATCTTGAAGAGTTAAAAAACTTCGAACCCGAAATTTATGAAACTTCCCTGAAAACCTGGGAAGCACGCTCCAACGCCTTTCTGCCGGAAACAGAAACGATGTTGATTCCGTCCGTAAGCATTGACTACGCTGTCATGGAACGCTCTGAAAAAATCAAAGTGGTAGAAGCAACCTTTGGCTGGTCGGATCTGGGTTCCTTTGAATCCATCTGGGAACACTGGGAAAACCAGGGAGAAGTGCACCATTTCAAACAAAACAACTGCGTCGTTGGATCAACGAAACATGTTGAGTTTTTAGGCGTGAGTAATCTGATGTTGGTCGAAACACCGGATGCAATCCTGGTTCTCGACAAAAGTAATTCTCAAGACGTTAAAAAAATCTATGAGAGACTGGAGCGGGAGATTCCAGAGTTAGTCAAGTAATGGTTAATTGTTAAGGGTTAATGGTTAAGGCCGGGTCGCCGGTGCGGTTAATTGTTAATGTTGAATAGGGAAATAAATAGCTAGAAATAAGTTCGGGCTGGGAAAGTTCGGAGCTGCACTAAACGTTAACTGCTAATAGCCAAACGCTAATAATCATGGAAAAGGATTCAAAAATCTATATTGCCGGGCATCGTGGGATGGTTGGGTCGGCTATTGCCAGAGGGTTGGCAAAAAAAGGATTTGAAAATATTGTTACCCGTACTTCTTCCGAGCTGGATCTTCGGAATCAGCAGGCTGTTGCCGACTTTTTTGAAGAAGAAAAACCGGAATATGTTTTTCTGGCAGCGGCGAAGGTGGGCGGCATTGTAGCCAACAATACCTATCGTGCAGACTTCATTTATGAAAACCTGATGATCGAATCCAACATCATTCATCAGGCACATCTTAACGGGGTGACCAAACTGATGTTTTTGGGTTCTTCCTGCATCTATCCAAAAATGGCTACCCAGCCTTTGCGTGAGGATTATTTGCTGACAGGATTATTGGAAGAAACCAATGAACCCTATGCCATAGCAAAAATTGCAGGCATCAAACTTTGTGAGGCCTACCATGATCAATACGGCTCTAATTTCATCAGCGTTATGCCGACTAACTTGTACGGATACGGTGATAATTATGATTTAAAGAACTCGCACGTATTGCCTGCTCTGATCCGTAAGTTTCATGAAGCCAAAGAAGAAAACAAACCTTTTGTGGAAGCCTGGGGTACAGGATCGCCGAAAAGAGAATTCCTTTTTGCAGACGATCTGGCCGAAGCCTGCCTTTTCCTGATGGAAACTTATAATGGCCGCGAACTGGTCAATATTGGAACCGGAGAAGATCTGGCCATTAAGGAACTAACAGAACTGGTTGCCAAAACCACAGGTTTCGAAGGCGAAATTAAATGGGACACGACCAAACCAGACGGAACACCAAGAAAACTAATGGATGTATCCAAGCTTCACAGTTTAGGATGGAAACACACTATAGAACTCCCCGAAGGCGTAAACCTAGCCTACCAGGACTTCCTAAAAAATCAAGAAATTTACACAGTCTAGTATAACCCTATATCTACCACCGCTAAAAGCCAAAAGCTGATAGCTAAAAGCTAAATACATGTCAAAAGTAGCACTTATCACCGGCGTAACAGGACAAGATGGCGCCTATCTTAGCGAACTTCTTTTAAGCAAAGGATACACCGTTCACGGTCTTAAACGCAGAAGTTCTCTGTTCAACACCGATCGTATCGATCATCTGTATCAGGATCCTCATGTAGACAATGCGAAATTCATTTTGCACTATGGCGATCTTACCGATTCCATGAACCTTACCCGCATCATCCAGGAAGTGCAGCCGGACGAAATTTACAACCTGGCCGCGATGAGCCACGTACAGGTAAGTTTTGAAATGCCTGAATATACTGCCAATGCGGACGGTATAGGGACACTTCGTATATTGGAAGCGGTTCGTTTGTTAGGTTTGACTAAAAAGACAAAAATATACCAGGCCTCCACATCTGAACTATACGGATTGGTGCAGCAGGTTCCCCAGTCAGAAACAACGCCCTTCTACCCTCGTTCTCCTTACGCCGTGGCGAAGATGTACGCCTACTGGATCACGGTGAACTATCGTGAAGCTTATGGCATGTTTGCTTCAAATGGGATCCTTTTCAATCATGAATCTCCCCTACGCGGCGAAACTTTTGTAACGCGTAAAATTACCCGTGCTGCTGCCAAGATCGTTTTGGGCTTGCAGGATTGCCTTTACATGGGTAATATTGATTCACAACGTGACTGGGGCCATGCAAAGGATTATGTAGAAGCCATGTATCTGATTTTGCAGCAGGAAGTTTCAGAAGATTTTGTGATTGCAACCGGTGTAACAACCCGTGTCCGTGAATTCATACGCAAAACTTTTGCCTTCCTGGGTGTTGAATTAACATTTACAGGTGAAGCAGAAAATGAATTCGCTACAATTTCTGGTGTGGATTCTGCGCGTTTGAAAGAGCTGGGTGTTCTGGAAGGTGAGCATCTGAAACTGGGAACCACGGTAATGAAAATTGACCCAAGATATTACCGTCCAACAGAAGTTGAATTGTTAATTGGAAATCCTGGTAAATGCGATGAAAAACTGGGTTGGAAACCAAAACATACATTGGATATGCTCATTGAAGATATGGCCACTTCTGATTTACGTTTGTTCCAGAAGGATCAGTTGTTGTTGAAAGAAGGTTTTGGGGTTTTGAATTATTTTGAATGAAGCATGTAATAATACCCGATTTGAATTATTTATCTTTTAGGATTACACGTTAAGATAATTAATTCAAATCAGGTAATTGTGTGAACCTTATACCGCTAGTATTCGCGGGTATTCTAACGTGCTTTGCAATATTTAGTCAAAAGTTCCACTACCATATTAATGCTACAAAGAGACTTATGAAAATAAGCTCTTCAGCAAATATCAATACAACGTATAAATGGGCCAAACAATTTAGAAATGTTCGATTTATTGAAATTAAGGCTTAGCACATTCCTAAAAATAGATAACGACAGATCTAAAAAAATAATAAAAAATATTTTTTTATCTTTTGGTGTAAAAGGAGGAAGTATAGCTATTAGCTTAATATTAATTCCAATGACAATTAATTACATTTCCCCGATTCAGTACGGAGTATGGCTAACAATTAGCTCCGTGGTAAGTTGGATGAATTTTTTTGACATAGGCTTAGGAAATGGATTGAGAAATAAGTTAGCAACCTCGATAGCAAAAGGTGAATTAAGGGAAGCGAGAGTATATGTAAGCACAACCTACGCTGCTCTTTGCTTTATATCTTTTTTACTCGTCGCCCTATTTTATTTAGTTATACCCATTTTAAATTGGAATCAACTTTTAAACATTCCAGATAGCATTCCTGATAATATTTCATTTGTAGTATTAGTTGTTTTGTGTACGTTTTGTATTCAATTCGTTTTTCAACTAATAAATACGGTTCTTACCGCAATTCATGAACCTGCACTTGCCTCAGTTATTTCATTTATAGGGCAGTTAGGTATATTAGTTGCAATATTTTTTCTCAAGAAGTATTATGTGGGGTCTTTAACTATTTTAGCTTATGCTTTAACAATTATACCGGTTTTAGTCTTTATAATTTCGAGTATCTTTTTGTATACAACTAGACTTAGTTACCTAGCGCCTTCAATTAAGTTGGTAAATCTTAAATACGTCAAAGGTATTATGAATACGGGTGGAGTTTTTTTTGTCCTCCAAATTGGTGCTATGTTTTTATTTCAGACTAGTAATATAATAATAACCAAGGTAATTGGTCCAGAAGCGGTAACAGAATTTAATATCTCATATAAATTGTTTTCTATAATTATAATGATTTTTACAATTATTATAACTCCTTATTGGAGTGCTTTTACTGATGCTTATTCTAAAAAAGATTTTGAATGGATGAAAATCAATTTGAAAGAAGTTAGAAAGTTTTGGCTAATCTCTTCATTTGTTGCCGTTCCAATTTTACTTCTATCTTCAGAATATTTATATAAAGTTTGGATTGGTAAAGCCGTTCTAATTCCTTTTTCACTTTCTCTAAGTATGAGCATTTATGTTATTACCTATACTGGAATGATGTTAAATTGCTACTTTCTTAATGGCATTGGGAAATTAAGAATTCAATTGTATTTGTACATAACTTCTTGTATCATAAACATTCCGCTAGGAATAATTTTGACAAAAACCATTGGAATTATAGGTGTCGTTTTAGCTAATACTCTAATAACAGGTATCATGTGCTTAATCTTATGGATCCAATGTGACAAAATTCTAAATAAACGTGATAAGGGTGTTTGGAGTAAGTAATATACTTTGTGAATTATTTATCTAATTATATGCTATTGAAACTTTTGAAAACATTAAACAACGGCGTAACATCCTTTATTAATTTAGTAAATTACTATATCAATTTCATCTTGTTAAGAATGAGAAAAGTAGAATATCAATCTTTTCCAATTATAAAGGGAAGAATTATTATCCGAAATAGTGGTACAATTAGACTTGGACTTCGTACAACATTTAATTGTTCTATAAATTCTAATTATGTCGGCCTTTTCAAAACATGTACTATTGCTGTAGGCAAAAATGCAGTTTTAGAAATCGGGGATTATTCTGGATTTTCAGGGCTGTCTCTTTATTGCTCTTCGAAGATACACATAGGGAACTATGTAAATTTTGGTGGAAATGTATGTATATGGGACACAGATTTCCATCCTATAAATTATATAAAGCGCAGAGTGAATGATCAAGCGTCTATTTGCAGTAAACCTATAATAATCGGTGATGATGTCTTTGTAGGTGCTAATTCTATAATTCTAAAGGGAGTTCAGATTGGAGATAGATCTATAATTGGTGCAGGGAGCGTTGTGACAAAGGACATTCCCCCCGATCAAATTTGGGCAGGTAATCCGATAAAATTTATAAAGAATGTTAATTAACTTTAGTTGCCTTAATATCATTATTAACGACATTAAGTGATATCTACATGATAATTCCTCACTGACTACTACCCAAAAAAAAACAGAGGTACCATATAATAATACATTAGAATTGCAATCTTTCAATAAATCAAAAATGCCATTTAAGGCTTATGAAAATTGATATTTCCTTGCAAATTTGGTTGAACTATTTTAATAAAATGGCTTTTTAGCAAAACCATTTACATATTCTACAAAAGTGATAATTAATTAACCGAAGTGATTTCTTTCTTCAAGTTGGTTATTATTAAGAAAACAATTAATGATATATCAATTTGAGAATGATAAGATAACAAAACTACTATGGATCAAGTGGTGGAAAAAGTAAAAGAATGGTTGATTCAAAATCAAATTCTTTTAAACAAAATTCATTTCTGAATCATTTCATTTAATAATATCCCAATGCTGATAAATCGAGTTCTCAATGCTGATATTTCCAAACTAAACAACAAAGAATTATTTTTTTTCTTTATTGTTTTTGTAATTAGATATATGTCAGCAGCATGGTGGGAATTTTTCCTTAACTTCTTTTCATTTTTAAAAATAGGTGCAGCGCTAAGTACTTGCTTGCTTTCTATTCTATTTTTTGTGTTGTATCCTAGTTTTAAAATTAAGGGTTGGCATTTATGGCTTGTTTTGTTATGTGCGCTTAGCATATTTATTCGTGCCATAGTAACATACTATACAAGAGATGACTTTGAAGAATTGATGACGGTCTTGAAGTACAATTATATTCAAGTGATGTCTTTAGCTTTACTCCTTCCCTTCCTTCAGACCTTGAAATTGGAAACAATTTTCGCGTTATTAAAACTTACCTTATACTTCACATTTATTCAAATTGGGATCTATATACTCCAATATACGGGATTGGGATTTCTGGATGTTCGACAAATGGAGTCAAGCGGAGTCTCGTTAACAAGAGTTTATGGCGTTTATCCTGACGTTGGAATTTTTTTTCCATTTGCATTAATTTATGCATTAAAGAATAATAGAAAAGCACTAATATATTATTTCATTTGTCTTGTCTGCGTTATTTTTTCATTAGGAAGAGCACAAATTGCTGCATTTATTTTATTGTCAGTAATTGTAGTTCTTTTATATTCATTGAAGTTCAGAAAATTAGGCCCAGCTATTAGGCTTTCATTTTTTGGAATAATTTCAATAGTCCTGTTGAGTTTCATTTTCCCTAAAGTTATCACTTTCTGGGAAAATCATATAAACTCTACATTAAATAGTGAGCTCAAGAATGATGAAGGCACGTTCAAAGTTCGTAAGAGAATAATTGAAAATGCCCAATTAGCCGTCGAGGAACAAAACGCACAGACCTTTGGCTTAGGATATAAAAGAGATTTCCATAGAAGTACAAAGTTATCCGGAACGCTTGGCATACAATCAATTGTATTTACACAGGATACTTCAATTGCAGGAGTCATTTATTGTGAAGGCTATTACGGCGTAGCTATTCGTTTTATACCTATCATAGTCTTGTTACTAATAGCTTTTCGAAATTTGATTTCTGTAAAATCAGAGGCGTTATCCTTTTTGATGATCGTTATTGTTGGAACAATATTTGCCGAGAGCATTAATATAGTTCAGTCAACAATCTTTACCCGATATATGACTACCATGTTTGATTTACTATTATTATATAGGGTTTTTCAATTACTACAAGTTGAGAGCAGGATGAATCGCCTCCAAGCCAAAGTTTTAAATTAATTGTCCCACAAATCAAAAAGAAATACTGTGTCCAAATACGAAAAGTTTCATTACCGATAAAAAATACCTTCCCTCTTTAATACTTAATAAACCTAAAAATATAATGGCATTGCATAATCTTAAAAATTTTTGTGGGTCCAATAAGATTAACATCTACTTATTGAAGGACCTCAATGAAAACTAAATATAAAGGCGGACAAATGCATATTACATATGAGAATGTATTTGTCTTTCCAAAAAGATTTTTCGATCTCCAATAATAGTTATAAAATTTATTACAAAATGAAGGTTTCAATAATTACAGTTTCCTATAATCAGGGGGAGTTTATTAGGGCAAATATTGAGTCCGTCCTATCCCAAGGTTATGACGATGTTGAACATATAATAATTGATGCAGGTTCAACTGATGAAACCATTTCAATCTTAAAAGAATATCCTCATCTAAATTGGATATCAGAAAAAGATAAGGGGCAATCTGATGGCTTAAATAAGGGGTTTAGGAAAGCGACAGGCGATATAATATCCTGGATTAACAGCGATGATATCTTGACTGCAAATTCCCTTATAAATGTTACCGAATTCCTCAAAAACAACAAAGACGAAATTGGAGTAATAGGAGATCTGGAGTTAATAGATGAAAATGGAGAACATCTAAAAACGATCATAAGTCATTCAGTGATTTATAAGGATATGGTCAGCAAGCAAAGAGGGATTACCCAAGGATCTATATTTTTCAAGAGATCAGTTTTCGAGAAGATTGGCTATTTGGATGAAACCCTTCATTATGCAATGGACTTCGATTTTTTTCTACGGGTATCACAAATTAGAACTATTCCTTACATTAATAAAACACTTGCTGCCCTGCGAATACAATCTGGATCAAAGACTACAAATATGTTTGTTAAATTTCGATACGATCACTTAAAAATCGCAAAAAAACACAATGCATCTATATTTAGTAAAGGAGTTTTAGACGATGTTTTTTTTATTTTAACCAATCCATTAAGAAATAATACTTTGATTAGAAATACCATTAGAAAGATAAAAGGTATGCCTCCATGGAATCCTTCAGAATTCAATTAATTTCTAAGACATACCCTCATTGAAAATTTAGGCCTATGCGGTTAATAACAGAATTACTAATTACGGATTTAATTCAAGCCAAAATTCTAAAAACTGCCGAAAAAGTAGGGACGCTTAGAATTATTAATTTGCTTCTAAGGTATAGAACTGCTCGGATACATTATGCAATTAGACTACGGTCGAGTAGTCAATCTATATTGAGATTGATTTCGAAAATCTATCTTGATAGTTTTCATATTGAAATAGGTACAAAATGTAAAATTGGCCGTTATTTCTGGCTCCCTCATCCCAGGTGTATCATTATCGCTGACTTCGTGGTTATCGGAGAGCATGTTCATGTTGGGCAATATGTCACAATTGGTGGTAATTTCAAGAAAACCAAAATTTTAGCAGATGGGGCAATACAGAAGTTACCAATACTAGGGAACAGAATAAATATTCATCCTGGCGCAGTAATAGGCGGGCCGGTATCTATCGGAAACGACGTTATAATAGGGGCTAATGCAGTAATTACTCATGACGTTGCTAACAATTCAATGGCTTTTGGTCAAAATCAAATAGCAAGGAAAAAGATAGTTTTACCTAACGAAGGCGGGAGCTATTCTGATTTATCGGATTTTTGAAATTGCAAAATTTCAATGCATTTTATTCAAGACAACGTTAGATTATTTAAAGGATTTTATGGCAAAGATATTAAGCGTAATTTCAGTTTGCGGCAAAACAGGTGGTACCACAATTAAACTTAAAAAATTAGTTGAGGAGTCTATTCACGATCACTATGTATATTTTGCCTTATATGATAAAGACATAATAAAGGATTATCCTGAAAATAAAAAGTGGTTTGCATCCGATAAAGTAAAAGTATTCGAGGGCTTTTATGGGCGGAATTTTATTCAATACTCAATGGATATTATTAAAATTGCCAAAGAAAACCAGATTGATGTGATTCACTTTTATTTCAATTTTGAAAACACATTTGCGCCTTTGGTTAAATTATTCTACCCCAAAGCAACCCTGATTCGATCCATTGTAGGTTATGACGAGCCATTAAGTAAAGCAAGATCATTCGTCTTAAATCAGGTTTTGAAGCCTGTTGATCATGTGATATTTATATCAAATTATATCAAGAAGTTATACATTAACGATTATAAATCCTTAGAAAAAAAACCTTCTACAATTATTTATAATGCCGGAATACAGGTGACCGATAACATTTCTAATCCGGTAGATAGAACTGATCTGGTATCCGTTTCAGGCCTTTGCCAACGAAAAAATTTAGGGGTTTTAGTAAAGGCAATGGAACAAGTTGTAGATAAATTCCCTGATCAGAAATTATATATTGTTGGTGATGGTCCTTCCAGAAAAGAGATTGAGACTTTAATTGAAGAATTAGATTTAAAAAACAATGTAATTCTAGTAGGTTATTCCACAAAGATTACTGAATATCTGAACAAATGTAAAATTTACGTTCACCCGGCAGATACCGAAGGCTTTGGAATTGCAGTTACGGAAGCAATGTACATGAAAAGTCCAGCCATAGTTTCTAATGCCGGTGCTTTGCCGGAATTAGTTTCACAGGACAAAACGGGCTTAATAGTGGATCCGTATGATCCAAATGAATGGGCACAACAAATAATTTTTCTTTTAGAGCATGAAGATATAAGACTTGCCATGGCGAATGAATCACATGAGAGAGCAACGTCAGTTTTTCCTCTTGAAGCATTTATTAATAACCATGATGATTTGTATAGTAAGTCTAACCAATAGCAAATAAAAAACATCAGGTGTGAGAAATTTACTGATCTTTCATTCAGCATTAGCTCCTTACAGAGTTGATTTTTTTAATGATTTAGCGCTCAAATTTAATTTAACTGTCATTTTTTTGTCAAGAAATGTAAGAAATCAAAATTTTGATGAGAATAAACTTTTCTCAGGTGCCAACTTTAACTATTATTTTTTAGATAAAAAAATTGTCATAAAAGATAGAGACCTAAATTTTGGCTACTGGCCCTACATTTCAAAATTTAAACCAGATATAGTAATTGGTGGTGAATATGGATTACCGACATTGATGCCGCTACTATATCGTATAGTTTTCAACAAGAAGTTTAAGCTATACACAATTTGCGATGATAGTATACAAATTGCAGAAAGCTGCGGCGGGGCAAGAAAATTGTTCAGAGACTTTCTAGCTCCCCGTCTGGATGGAATTATCCTGGTTAATGAGAAGGTGTCAAATTGGTATAACTCAAAGTTTAATCTAAAAAATCCCCCGATTGTTTTCCCTATAATTAGAGATGAAGTGAAGTATCGCGAAAGTGTGGGAAAAAGCTTGAATTTTTCAAAAAAATATCTAAAAGAATATAACTTAGAAAGAAAAATAAATTTATTATTTGTTGGCAGGCTAGCCAAAGTCAAAAACATATCTGCTCTTATGAAATGTTTTGATCAAATTGCCAACAATGATATTTCCCTGATTATTGTTGGTGAGGGCCCGGAAAGAGATGAATTGTATAAATTAAAGGAGTCGCTAAGGAATAAGGATTTAATAAATTTTGTAGGAAGGTTTGAAGGAGAAGAATTGATGGGATGGTATAACTGTTCTGATATATTTATACTGCCAAGTACTTATGAGCCTTTTGGAGCGGTTGTAAACGAGGCATTACTTTCCGGTTGTTATGTATTATGCTCAAAATATGCCGGAGCAACTTCTTTAATTGACAAGTCCAATGGGTATATTGTTGATACCATCAATGAAAACGAGTTTAAATCAGCCTTGTTGAAACTAATTAAAAAAGTACACCACAAGCTACCAGAAGACTTGGATGGTATTAGGCCTTCTAAAATGAATGTTTATTACAAAGACTGTATGTCTTTGCTAGTCGAAAGAATAAATATGTAATTGAGGTTGTGCGTATAACTTTATTTGAAGTAAAAATTGCGGAGGGCATTTCAGCAACTTTTCAACATCTTACAATTGTCAGTATATGAACTGCTATTACTAATTAAATCTTATTCTCAACGTAACTTTGAAAGTCTTTCTAATTCATACCTACTACTCGAAAAAAGGTGGTGAAGACGCAGTCTTTAAACAAGAACTGTCTCTTCTGGAAAAGGTCACTAATGTAAATTCGCAGTCTTATCAAAATAGTACCGGTTTAAAAGGTCTAATACTTTTTCTAAAAAGTGTATGGAATTTAAGAGTGGCCAAAGATTTAAAGGAACGATTACTCTCTTTAAGACCTGATATAATCCATATTCATAATTGGCACTTTGCAACGGGGCCGCTGGTAATTCGAGTTGCTAATAGTTTAGGAATCAAGGTGATTTTGACAATACATAATTATCGTTTATTATGTCCCTCAGCTACATTAATGCACAATAATAAGCTATTTTTAAATAGTGTAAACGTTTCTTTTCCATGGAAAGCAGTAAGGTTGAAAGTTTACCGTAATTCTAGTCTGCAAACATTTTGGTTAAGCTTTATAATTTGGTTTCATAAAAAAATAGGAACCTGGTCTATGGTGGATCAATATATATGTCTTACAGCATTTTCAAAAAATCTTTTTCATAATTCCTCCTTTAACATTGCTGAAGAAAAGTTTTCGATTAAACCAAACTTTGTGAAAATTCCTGAAAAGTTTGACATAGAAAGACAAAAACACTTTTTATTTGTCGGGCGATTATCAGAAGAAAAAGGCTTGCAGATGCTTATAAACACATTTATTAAAACTAATCTCATCATTAAAATTGCAGGAGAAGGGCCATTACAAAAGTACTTGCTTGAAGTAGCTTCGACTAATAAAAATATAATTTATTTGGGTGCTCTTGACAGTGAAAGTATTCAGATCGAAATGCAATCATGCACAGCACTGGTTTTTCCGTCCATATGGTACGAAGGGATGCCAATGACTATATTGGAAGCTTTTTCCTTGGGAACTCCAGTCATTGCTTCAAACATTGGAGCGATGGCAACGATGATTACCCCTAATTTTAATGGGTTGCACTTTGAAGTAAATAATGAAAAAGACTTACTTGAAAAAATAACTTATTGGAATTTCTTACCACAAATTACTCAGGATGTATATTATTCCAATTCGTATTCTACATTTTTAGAAAATTACACACCTGAAATAAACCTGCAAAAACTTTTGGAAGTTTATGTAAAGGTTTTGAAAGTGGACAGATAAAGTATAATTCGATTTCATTTTTAAAATACACTTTTCCTTGACATTCTTTAAACATTAAATGCATCAAAATGAAGTATTATCTTCTTATCTACATTTCTTGTATGCTAGCTTCTCATAACCTCTACTCACAAAAAGTGGTAGAATATTACGTTTCCAAAAGTGGACTTGACAAGGCATCAGGAACTATTAAAGATCCCTTTAATAGTATCTTAAAAGCACAGGAACAAGTTCGGCATGACAGATTATTAAAAAATACTAATTTTAGAATCATCTTGCGAGAAGGTATTTATGAGTTAAACAAACCACTTACTTTTAACACTTTAGATGGCTCTGATTCAAATTACGAGACGGAATACATCGCTTTTTCAGGCGAGAAAGTTAGTATAAGTGGCGGAAGACAATTGAAAGGAAATTGGGTAATGACAAAAAATAAGAATATATGGAAGTTGAAAATTGATGGATTTACTTCTCAAAAAGATAAATTCCGAAGTCTGTTTATAGAGGGTACAAGATTAAAAAGAGCCTCCTCGGACACCTTATTCAGTAAAGGGCCACTTCCCGGGTTTCCGTTAATAAAAAGAAACGACTTTAATGCTTTGAGCCGACTAATTAAAGATTCCATTGAAGTTTTTTGCGGGTTTTCTTATGACAACCACTCTTTAGATCAGATGGTGGATTTATCATCCGCTGAAGTGATAGTTTATAATAGTTGGGAAGCTTCATGGCACAGTATTAGAAAATTAGATAAAGAAAATCAGTATATATATTTTAGAAATCCTGCCACATACCCTGTCGGATTTTACTCCAATAAAGTTCCTTACCGAGTCGAAAATTCCAAGGATTTTTTAGACTCACCAGGAGAATGGATACTCGATTACAGTAGTGGTGAAGTTTTTTATTTCGTAAATAAAAATGAAAATCCTAATAAATTGAAATTTACTATTCCGGTTTTGGATAAATTGGTTACAATTAAAGGGTATAGTGCAAATCGTAGATATGTTAGCAATATCAAATTCGAAAATATAGACTTCATTTATTCAAAGTCAGCCTGGGGTGTAAACGGCATTCCTAAAATTGATAAAGCAATAAATTTGCAAAAGTTTTCTTGGATAAGATTCAATGAAGGTTTTTCATCGAATCAAACCGCCATAGATTGCGGTGAAGCGATACTAATGCAAAATGCATCTAATTGCTCCTTTATAAACTGCTCCTTCTCCCATCTAGGAAATTATGCGATAAGAATTGGTGAGTTCTCAAAGAGTTGCATAATACAAAACTGTAATGTTTGGGATAACGGTGGCGGAGGCGTTATTGTTGGATTTAATCTTCTTGGAGGAAAGAAAAGAAACCTATCAGAACAAATTTCCCCTTCGTATAACAAAATTATAAATTGTAATATTTATAGCTGCGGTGTTGTTTTTCCATCAGCGGTGGGGATTGGCGTGATGCAGGCTAATAATACAATTATTGAATCAAATACGATCACTGATCTTCCTTATACTGGAATAAGCGTTGGATGGACATTTTCTGAGGTTGATAATTACACTTTTAACAATTCAATTACTGATAATCAAATAGCAAAAGTGATGACGGTATTGGCAGACGGTGGCGGGATTTATACTCTTGGTAAACAAACCGGTTCTGTTTACAAAAGAAATATTATACGCGATGTTTTCAGGTCTAATCGAGCAATCGGCTCATTCAACAACGGTTTCTTTTTTGATCAAGGCTCGTCTGACTTTCTAGTAGATAGTAATGTGGTCTTTAATATTAAAAATCAAGATTATAGATTTAATAAAACTGACTCTTCCAAGATAATTATGGGCATCAATTATTTTGAGAAAACTGGTAAAAACAAAGACTTGCTTACCTTAAAAAAACAAAATATAAAATGAACAAACGATTTACAGTCCTGGATTCATTTCGAGGTTTATTCGCCTATATTGTAGCAATTTGTCACTTCAAAGCTGCTGGCCCCATAAGTAATCTTCTTATTATTCAGAAAGGATCGCATTTTGTAGATTTTTTCTTTGTATTAAGTGGATTTATTATTTATCACAATTACGCTCACTTGTCTGTCGGCTCTGCGCAAATTAAGTTTATGAAAAATAGATTTTATAGGCTTTATCCTCTGCATATATTAATGCTGGTTATTTTTTTATTATTGGAAATTGGAAAGTTTCTATTATTCAGCCAGGGAATATTCAAAAGTCCGGTTTTTGAAAAAAATAATATCACTTCTTTTATTGTCAATCTATTTTTTCTACAATCCTTTAACATCACTCCAATATCCTGGAATTATCCCAGCTGGAGTATAAGTGCAGAGATTGTCGCTTACATAGTATTTTGTTTAACGATTGTCTACGTCAACAAAGTAACTCGCAGTTATCGAATAATTGCTTTTGTAGCTATTTCCATAATTTCTTTATATTTAATTAAAGTGACAAATGGAAGTTACAATCTAGAAATTACCAGTAACTTCAGCATGTTCAGGTGTATGTTTGGATTTTTCATTGGATGTGCTGCATATGAATTTTATTCTGTCGTCAATGGCTCGGGAATGGTTAAGCATTCAACCATACTGGAAATTCTAACATTGTCATTAAGCCTTTTAGCAACAATGTATTTGCCAGAATCATATAATTTTCTTCTTCCATTGATATATTCATTTACGATCATATGTTTTGCGTTTGAGCTAGGAAAAGTCGCGAGTTGGCTATCCAATAATTTCTTCAAGCAATTAGGGGAACTGTCCTATTCAATTTATATGACTCATGCAGCAATAGCTATACTATTTGAAATTATATTAAAAGTATTTAGAATTGATTCCCCCTATTTACTAACATTTATATTACCAATATATTTATTAACTATATTTAAAGTATCAAAACTTACCTACAAATATGTTGAAGTGGGTTTTAGACAGAAATTACAGCCTAAAAAAACTGGTGTGATTATTCCAATCGAATCAATTAAAATTTGACATAATTCTTTTAATTTTTATATAAATTTTTATTATCACTTACCAAGTGATTCAACTTGTTATTAAAAATACAAGTGGCATAGGAATACCATTTGCACTTTTATAAATTCGCATTAATATTCAACGTTCTTAAATTAAAGATTGTTTTTTTAAGATGAAGAAATTCATAATCAGTCTCAACATTACCACGGGAAGCTACCAAATGTTTATTGATAATATTCTTAGTCTTATCAATGAAATTAATTCTTGCTATATCTGTGTAGCTAATGTACACATGCTTGTAGAAGCGCATAACGATCCTGAATTTGCATCCATCGTAAATAAAGCAGCGATTACTACTCCAGATGGTATGCCTCTGGTTTGGAGCATGAATCTCCTCCACGGAATAAAACAAGACCGTGTTGCAGGCATGGATCTGCTACCTGATTTACTGACTGAAACGCAAAAACAAAAAATTCCTGTTTATTTTTATGGCGGTACCCAGGAAATGCTCGATAAAACTGAACAGTTCATGTATACGAATTATCCCGGTTCTGTCATTGCAGGTTTACATAGTCCTCCATTTCGCCCGCTAACAAAAATTGAAGAAGATTATGTCGCTGAAAAAATAAACAAAAGCGGAGCGAGACTCCTTTTTGTTGCATTAGGGTGCCCTAAACAAGAAAAATGGATGGCCAGCATGAAAGGTCGCGTTATGATGCCAATGATTGGAATTGGCGGTGCTCTTCCTGTAATGGTTGGACTTCAGAAACGTGCACCTGAATGGTTTCAGAAAGCCAGCCTAGAGTGGTTATTCAGGCTTTCCCAAGAGCCTAAACGTCTATTTCGCCGATATGCAGTTACCAATACTAAGTTTTTATTTCTGCTTTTTTCTGCCAAAGTAAGACAACTGCTTTTTGGAGTGTAAATTATTACCTGAAAAGTACTTAGATAGTATAATTCATTAAATCCATTTCTACGGGTTCCAAATACCAAACGATAATGTACGCTGACCTAGCATGTTTGCGAATTTACCTCAGCAATTTACAACTTCAATGAACTAATGAAGTGCATTCTTGTACGAAGTATGATTATTATTGTTTTATGCTTGTTTATATCCGTTCATCCACTATTACTTCTAAAAAGATATTGAAGTTAAAGACAGATCATATAGATTTCATAAAATAATACTACAAAAATTATAGAAAATTTATAGTAAGTAATCAAGAATCATTGGTTATTTTTCCATTTAGCCAATCTTTAATGAATTGATTTTCAATCTAATACATTATTTTTTATTGAATGGTATTGGGATTTACCAAAGATTTGTCGTAAACTTGTTAAAACTATCCAACTACACCTAGTGTGAAATAATTACTACACATTGTTGATGATAAATACGATTTTTGAAATATAGTTTTAAGTATGATCGGCTAAAATAAAGAAGAATATAAATACGTAGTAGTCTTTCAAGATCATTACAAAGTAGTACTAACAACATACTCAACGTTATTTTTAAAATCATGAAAAATCGCTATCCCGGGCTCCTCCCCAAGGCCCATCTATGGACAGATCTCGTCCTGCTTAATGGGGCCTTTCTCTTTGCTTATTCAGTACGTTTTGGAAATCTGTCAAACCTGTTTGAAAATCAGTATGTTAACTTATTGCTGGTATCAAATTTGCTTTGGATATTTGTTATCTACTCTTTAAAAACATATTTTTTTACCAGACTTTCCTACAATTTCAATAACCAGATCGGTAATCTTTTTAAAGCCACACTGATTCACGCCGCGGCGATTATGGCCTTTTTGTATCTTACACAAAAAGGAGATGATTATTCAAGGCAACAGTTTGTGATGACCTATGGCATGTTTGTTGTCCTGGCTATTACAGTTCGTGCGGCAACCGTTTTATCTTTAAAATTGTACCGTCAGGCAGGTTATAATTTCAGTCGCTATGCCATCGTGGGCAAGGGTGATCTGGCCTCACTGATCCGTGGGTTTTACAATGAGCGTAAAGAACTGGGTTATCGTTTCTGCGGTATGTATGAATTTAACGACCACAGAGACGAACTGGCAAATCTGGAAGCACTCATGAGTACTGAGAAGCTGGATTATGTATACTGCTGTCTGTCAGAAATGTCCGATGAACAGGTTAAAGGTGTGATCAAACTTGGAGAACGCCAGAAAACACAAATCCGCCTCGTTCCTGATTTTCGCGGATTCATGACCAACATGGCTACGATTGAGTATCATGACATGTACCCGATCATTCAGGTTAATACAAAACCATTTTCCAGCGTCAACGAACAAACTTTAAAACGCACTTTCGATCTGATCTTTTCAAGTGTTGTGATGATCCTAGGTGCGCCTGTATTCCTGGCCGTTATGGCTGCTGTCAAAATTTCGTCTCCGGGACCCGTATTCTATCGCCAAAAACGTTGCGGACAATGGGGGGAAATGTTTGAAATCTACAAATTTCGCAGCATGTGCCTGAATGCAGATAAAATGGGGCAGCATTCTACGGGTGACAATGACCCGCGTATAACACCTATTGGCAGGATCATGCGTAAAACAAGACTGGATGAATTGCCACAATTCTTCAATGTGTTAAAGGGTGATATGTCTGTGGTTGGTCCGCGCCCTCTCTACAAGTACGATGTGGATATGCTGATGGAAGCAGAACCACATGATTTTCAACGCTTGTTGACGGTGAAACCTGGTATTACGTCGATTGGTCAGATCAACGTTGGTTATGCGGACACGGTTGCAAAAAATGTTGAAAGATTGAAATACGACCTCCAATACTTAAAAACATACAGTGTACTCGAAGATATCAACCTGATTTTTAAAACCATGCAGGTGATGGTGTTGGGCAGAGGACAGTGATCTGACTCATATTTAGTAAACCAGCAAAGAAGAACTGCAACTACCTCTGAGTGTTTTGAACTTTTGTATTTATGTAAATAAATAATGTAAACTATTAATTCCACAAATCAATTTTACTCGCAAATGAAAAAACGTACAATCAAATTAGCAGTACTGAGTCTGATGATGACGGCAGTTCTGTTCAACTGTAAGAAGGATGATACTGATCCTACGGCTCCGGATACTAAAATTACGGATCAGTTAAAGGCAATTACAATGCCAACAGTAGCAATCGATGCACCTGTTGTTCCCGCCATCACAGCAGCAAGCGTAGCAGCGTCTGCGCAGGCTACGGAAGTGAACGGTGCTTTAGGAGGTATTGCGGCTTCCGGAACAGTACCTGCAAGTGTAACTGCTGCTTCGTCTGCGGTATCAACAGCACTATCTGCATCTGATGTTGCTGCTTTAAATTCAGTATCTTCTGAAACCTTGGCTGCGATCTCAAAAGGAGGACCTGTACCGGCTGATTTGAAAGTTGCTCTTGACAAAGCAAAAGCAAATCCGGCGTTGGCTGCATATTTTCCAAAATTCACTTTTCCTGCTGTTGCCGGTGTAGCACTAACGGGAACTCGTATCGGAACTACCGATGCTGTTGAGAAAGTTGAAAAAACGGCTGCTGCTATTGACGAGTGTCAGGCCGCAGCTGCTGCTATCTTCAATCCGGTAAAAAAAGCATTGGATGACTCAAAAGCTGCACAGACAAAAGCTGTAAATGATGCGTATACTGCTGCTGTTGCTCTTATCGCTCCAGCACAGACTGCTTGTGAAAGCACTCCTACTTCAACGGCAGTATACGATGATTTCAGAACACAGGCTAATGCACAGGCATCTTCTGCTCTTGCTGCGCTTTCTGGTGCAAAAGCTGTTTTAGGTGCTCAGTACGACCTGATTGTAGCATTGACAAACGTTTCATTAATTGATGCGCTTGACACAATTAATCAAATGCAAAAAGCTGGTGGTAAAACTTGTGCAGCAGTTACAACAGCTGCTACTGCCAATGCGGCCACAGCTAAAGCGAATAATCAGGCGAAGGTAGATGCAGCTTACAACACTGCTCTTACACAAGCTAATGCGCTTAACACGCAAGCTTTGGCAACATGCCATAACCAAGGTTCTATCTAATCAGATACCAGTTTATGAATCGAAATCTAACAAAATCTATTTATAGGTTAGTTGGTTACATTCACATATTCAATACTAAAAAGGGCAATAGGTTATTGCCCTTTTTAGTATTTTTTTGTGTAAGTAGCTACTCCTATGGTCAAATGAATATTTCAGGAAAGCCAGGATTAATCTACGTTCCTACCGCCGTTGAAACTAAAAACGGATCTTTCATATTTGGCTATGTACATAACCCTATTGATTATAGCTTTAGAAGAAACGGCCAACATTCCGAAAGCACGTATTATATTAATTTAACCATTTTCTCGCGTTTGGACATCAATCTAAATTTAATGAGGATGAATGGTAATATAGCACATGCGGATAAAGGAATTGGAGACAGACAGCTTGATTTTAAATATCTTATTTTAAAAGAAAAAAAATACCAGCCCTCCCTTGCTGTTTTTGTATCAGCGCCCTTTGGTATAGACAACTCCTTTACATCAAATGCAATTGTCGCAACGAAAACGTTTAAGTTCACCAACAACATTTCAGCTCAGGTAACAGGCGGTTATGGAAGTCCTTATTACTTCAAACGTGACGAATCTGAAAAAACCAACTATAATATTTTTGAAGGGCTTTCTTTAAAGAATAAGAAGGATTTAAAATACCGATATCTATCGGGTCCGATTGGTGGCGTTAATCTTCGTTATGCGAAAAAAGGTGGGATCATGTTTGAGTGGGATTCCCAGCATTTTAATATAGGAGCATACGGCGTTCTTTTTAAAAAGTGGACCATCCAGGCAGGTGTTATGAATTTCGACCAGATTACATTTGGTACCTCTTATGCACTTAATCTTAAATCGCTTCCCAAGCGCCTAAAACAAGCGAATGAAAATTAATATACTATTTACAGGTATTCTTGTTGCGTTTATATCTTCTGTTTCCATGGCGCAAACAGCTCAGAGTGAAGCAATAAGGAAATCGTTATGGCTCAATTACGAAAATACAACATTGGATTCCATCAATGGAAAAGTTTATTATGAACAACGTATTGATAGAAATCCTTTGTACGGATTATTGGAAATGCGCAAATCGCTTGCGAACAAACGGTTTACAGAATATCTCCCAATGTTCCAGGGAGTTATTATAGCTAATTATAAACTTGGCCCTAAAATTACTGCAAGTGTTCCTACGCTGGAAGAAAGGGAAAAGCAACGTATCAAATTCCTTCCCCACCCGAGTCGCTACAAATTTGATTTTTGGATACAACCGGAATTCTCTGCTATTTTCGGATATAGAGATCAGGTTGTTCAGAGTAACACCAGCATACTCTTGCAAACCCAATTTTATTTGTGGCAGGGCATGGTTTTAAATGCCGGAATTCTGTTTCCAATAACCAATGACAAAGATGGGCATGAAAAAATAATACGCCCTGCTCCTGTTTTCCTGAATCAGTTTTTTGCATTTGGGAAAAATTTCGTGAGTGCCTCGGCTGGATATTTCTACAATGATCAATATGGAGTTAATGTTCAATACCGACACGCTGACATGACTTCTCCTTTGTCGTATGGACTTGAAGCAGGACTAACAGGTAAGTATTATTATGCAAAAGATGGTATTTACACAGGACCTCTTGAACAGTTATTCTTACAGGCAGATGTTGCATATCGCCTCAACCGACCGGATGTAACGATGAAGTTATCCGGAGGGCAATATCTTTGGAAAGATCGTGGTGTGAGAGTAGATTTGATCCGCCAATTTACAAACGTAGAGATTGGTGTTTATGCCATGAAAACGAATAATGGATCTACCGCAGGATTTAACTTCATCATCCCAATTCCACCAGGAAAGATTTTGCAAGGAAAAAATGCAAGACTAAGAACAGCGGATCAATTTCGTGCAGAATACTCTTACACACGCGGATTCCAGATTGGGGAACGTTATCGTACGGGCTATCAACTGGATCAAAAACTTAGACAATACCACACCAATTATCTGAACAGTCAAAGAGAATAACTAGCTAATATTCTAACTTTGCCAGGAAACATTAACACTAAAAAATGAAAATACTCGTACTAGGCGCATCCGGACAACTGGGCCATTGCCTTAAAAAGGTTGCCGAAGAAAGAGGCATTACAGACATTTCTTTTCCATCGGAACAGGAAGGTAATATATTGGATGTCAATCTTCTTGATATATTATTCACAAAAGAAAAACCTGAATTTGTCATCAACTGTGCTGCCTATACTGCCGTTGATAAAGCGGAAGATGACGTTGATATTTGTCGCAAAGTAAACCGGGACGGAGCTGAAAATATTGCAAAGGCCTGTGCCAAATATGACGCCACTTTAATACATGTTTCCACTGATTTTGTATTTAAAGGCAACATTCCTCAAATTTTATCAGAAACAGATCCTGCTGAACCTGAGAATGTTTACGGGCTTACCAAACTGGAAGGCGAAGCGGCCATTGCGGATGTATTGGAAAAACACTTCACGATACGTACCAGCTGGCTGTATTCCGAATATGGCAATAACTTTGTAAAAACAATGCTTCGTCTGGGAAGCGAGCGGGACCAACTGGGCGTGATCGTGGATCAGACCGGCTCCCCTACTTACGCGATTGATCTGGCCGGTGCCATTCTGGACATTATAGAATCTGGCAGCACGACTTACGGCATCTATCATTACAGCAATGAAGGGGTAACATCCTGGTTTGATTTCGCCACAACTATTTTTGATATCAGCCATACCACCGTGAAAGTAAACCCTGTGAAAACATCGGAATACGTAACAAGGGCCGTAAGACCTGCATACTCGGTAATGGATAAAACTAAAATCAAAACCACTTTCGGAATACAAATTCCATACTGGAGAGATAGTCTGGACGTATGTATCAAAAAGCTGGTTTAGTTTTTGAATTTTGTTAACCACGAGGACACAGCGTTTTACACTAAGGAAGGCACAAAGCGTTAATCTTTGTGTAAAACTTAGTGCTTTGTGGTTAAACAAACTTACCGCTGCAACAAAATACTTCCCTTCCGCACAAACTCCTCACCCATTTCAGTTTTATATTTAAAAACATAAACATAATCGCCGTTTTCATGTGTGGAGTTATTCATTTTCCCACTCCATTCAGCGGCAGGACTTGAATCCGTAAATATCAGCGAGCCCCATCGGTTAAAAATTTCAAGTTTGAGAGGGGTCCCCCCGATTATTATAATTTTAAAGGTATCATTGATCCCGTCCTGATTCGGAGTGAAGATGGCGGGAATAAAAACCCGGGCATCACAAATGCCAAAATCTATATGCAGTTGTTTTTCAATAAAACAGGTCGGATCCTCATGATCAAATACCTTTAATTTGAAAGTTTTGGATCCCGTTCCGCTGACAACAATAGAATCGGTATTTTGATCTGATGTTTTAATTGTTTCCCCCGTCCACTCAAAATCTGTGTTGGCATTCGTAATTAGTTTATAAAAACCACAATTAACCTTTATCGCTTCTGGTTCGGCTTTAAGAATCTGTACTTTTATTTCGGGAGAAGTTATCTTTTCAATTGAGCAATGATTACGCACAACAACGGAATATAAACCAGAACGATCTGGTCTAAACGTTTTCTCTTTCGCGGTTTCAATTTTAGAGTTACCATCATACCATTGGTAAACAGTGTTTGTAGAAGCCGGGTAAAAATCAGCGGTCAGTGTAATGTCATTGCAATTTTTATCTTCAATAATAGCCAGGGTCGATTTTTGTAAATTAAAGGTTGAAACGAAGTTTGGAAGCCCGATACCACTAACCGCTCCTAACTCAAGTCCATCACTGACATAACCGCAGCTGATTCCTTTGCTATTGGGATTATTAATGACGCCCAAATTTTTCATTCTGTTTTTAGCGACATATATTCTATTATCCGGACCCATTTTTAGCGCTCCAAAATAGGATACGGCGGTCTGCCCAATGGTGGTTTTTGACTTCAAAATTGTAACTGGATTCTTATCTGAAATATCCAACTGAAAAATTCGGCTTGCGGTTTCAAGGGTTTCCGTAACATAAAGAAAACTCTCATCAGGAGAAAATTCCAGGCCATACGCTTTGAAAAAATCCTGATGTTTTATGGTTACAGGGTTAGAAATGATACCGGTACTGGTATCAAAATCGTAAAGTTCAACAATTCCTCTTCCCCATAAAGCTGCTGCCAACTTTGTTCCGGATGGTGAAAATTTCAGATAACCCAAAGATGAATGTTGGCTATTACCTATTCTATTTTCTACATACGATTTCGCTAGACCATCCTTCGTAAGAAGATAATTTCTGAATGTATTATTTCCAGCTTCATGCACTAAAATCCAAAAATCCAGGCCATTACAATGTTGCACTGCCGTTAGCTTTTCAGTGGAGTGCTCCATTAAAATATTTTTGGAAACAATCCCTCCTTCTCCCTGATTCAGACTTATATCCACAATGATACAACTCAAATAGCTAAAAGTGGTAAAGACATAATAAATATTGGGATCTCCGGGTTTTGGGATAATGATAGCGGATTGCGTGGCAGAATCATTACCACCGAGATCTGTGGCGCCCTCAATCACTTTGTGTTTATTATTCCAAATCTGTATTCCGTTTGTATACAAAAGCAGTTTTCCATTTTCATCACAAATAGAGGCCGTCCCCTCCCACTGGGTCATTTTGCTATCATTTAAGACAACTGGTTTTCCGCTGTTAAAATCTATTCCGGCTTCATATCCAAAATACCAGACATTAGCCCGCTTGCTTTCCTGGGCGCGGCATGGCTGTAATAGTAATAAAAATGAAAGAAATAGAATAATATAACGAGACATCTTACTAACGAATAACGTTGAACTAACAAACTGGTTTACAGAGCACTAAGTTATAAATTTGAACCCGAAACGGAAAGCTAATTAACAATAAATTAATGTCGGTTACAATCCTAGGGTGTCATGTGTGGTCAGGTTTTGTCAGGGAATTGTCAGGGATAGTTAAGGTGTCGGTCTCAAAACCTCTGTGCAACGCTCCTGCTCTCTGTGTAACTCTGTATAACTATTGTCAGGTTTTGTCAAGAAATTGTCATTGATCGTCAACGTAAGCAGCCTCAAAACCTCTGTGCAACTCTCCTGCTCTATGTGTAACTCTGTATAACTATTGTCAGGTTTTGTCAAGAAATTGTCCTTGATCGTCAACGTAACCAGCCTCAAAACCTCTGTACAACGCTCCTGCTCTCTGTGCAGCTCTGTGTAACTCTGTATAACTATTGTCAGGTTTTGTCAAGAAATTGTCATTGATCGTCAACGTAAGCAGCCTCAAAACCTCTGTGCAACTCTCCTGCTCTCTGTGAAACTCTGTGTAACTCTGTATAACTATTGTCAGGTTTTGTCAAGAAATTGTCATTGATCGTCAACGTAACCAGCCTCAAAACCTCTGTGCAACGCTCCTGCTCTCTGTGTTACTCTGTGTAACTATTGTCAGGTTTTGTCAAGAAATTGTCCTTGATCGTCAACGTAACCAGCCTCAAAACCTCTGTACAACGCTCCTGCTCTCTGTGCAGCTCTGTGTAACTCTGTATAACTATTGTCAGGTTTTGTCAAGAAATTGTCATTGATCGTCAACGTAAGCAGCCTCAAAACCTCTGTGCAACTCTCCTGCTCTCTGTGAAACTCTGTGTAACTCTGTATAACTATTGTCAGGTTTTGTCAAGAAATTGTCATTGATCGTCAACGTAACCAGCCTCAAAACCTCTGTGCAACTCTCCTGCTCTCTGTGTTACTCTGTGTAACCTAAACATACATCATCATTCATGTCGGAAAAAGATCAAATTTTCGACACAAAGAAAATTTCATGTCGAACGCTTCAACATGAAATTTTCCTTATGTCGAAAATTAGTATTATTTTCGACATAAATGGAGAGTAATGGTGAATCCATAGACATGAAACTTACCCTCAGCGACATTTCTACATGAGTCTTGCTGAAAATTAAACCTGACATGATGCAAAACAAAGATATACCTTACAATGATCTGCCAAATTTACCACCTGTCAATTTCGTGGAATCTGTCGAGATATTTCGGCATCTGTCGAAAGCATCCCGCTATATTGGAGAATTAAATGGTTTATGCGCATCTTTGCCAGATCCTGAATTGCTCATCAGCACAATTGTCTTACAGGAAAGTAAAAACAGTTCTGCCATTGAAAATATAGTAACTACTCAGGATGAACTTTATAAAGCAGCCACCGAAGAACAAACAGCCAGTCATACAGCAAAGGAAGTTTTGAGTTACAGGGAAGCACTTTACAGAGGATTGGAAAAAATAAGGTCCCAGGACAATTTAATCCTGACCAACACGATGGTTGAAATTGTTCAGACCGTCACACAGAATACTTCCGGGATCCGAAATATACCGGGAACTACGCTAAAAAACGCGATCAACGGAGAGGTGATATACACGCCTCCTTGTTGTGAAGAAGTTTTGAGAGAAAAGCTCGCTAGCCTGGAACGATTTATGAATGACCAGGAAATTTCTTCACTTGACCCATTAATCAAGTTGGCTCTAATACATTATCAGTTTGAAGCAATTCACCCGTTTGCGGATGGCAATGGCCGTACAGGACGTATTATCAATGCCTTATATCTGGTTCAACAGGAGCTATTGTCGCTACCGGTGTTATACCTTAGCTCCTACATAATAAAACATAAAACGCTTTATTATCAACTACTTAGAGAGGTGACCGAGACAAATAACTGGCATGACTGGATCATGTATATACTTACTGCCCTGATTGAAACCGCTCAGCTGACAACAAAGAAAATAAGGAATATGCTGACACTTAAAAATGCAACAGAAATACGCATGAAGGAGGTATTAGGCACTGCTTTCAGCTATGACCTATTGCAATTAATGTTTACTCTGCCTTATCTTAAGATAGAACTTTTAGAAAAAAAAGAAATTGCTCATCGACAAACGGCCTCAATCTGGCTAAAAAAACTATCAGAGTCGGATATATTAAGACCACAAAAAATAGGAAGGACCACCTATTTTATAAATTATAAATTAATGGAATTACTTGCAACGGATTAGGGGTGGCCAGATTTTGTCAAGGGTTGTCAGGAGACGGTCAAGGGTTGTCAAGGAATAGTCAAGGATTGTCAAGGTACCACCTCAAAACCTCTGCGCACCTCTCCTACCCTCTGTGAAACTCTGTGTTACCTACCGCACAACCTACAAATTACTCCCCACCACTTTCACACCCTTCGGTGCGTCAATGGTTGATTTGATCTTTCCATTCGCAAGCTTTTCATGTCTGATTTTAACAGGCCCCATCGGCGTTGGGAATGTTCCTTCCACCCATTGGAGATCACCCAGATTGGGCTGGATGCGTATCGTTTTGCAACCGGCTTCAAGCACAGTGACACCCAGTACATGCTGGCTCAGCCAGGCTGTTGGCCCGGATGCCCAGCCGTGGCAAAGACTGTGGCGCAGGTTTTTGTAACAATAAGCGCCAAAATCACCGTGGATGTCATCTTTCCCTTCGGGTACAATTTCGGTGATCGGGGCTGCATTTTTTGTCCAGTCCAGATCAAAATCCTCCCAGAAAGTGGTTGCCCCCATGTCCAGCATTCCACCCCAGTAATTCCGGATACAATCAAGCGCGCCCTGGTAATCACCCGCCTTGGCTCTGGCCTGAAGCATATAATAGCCATAAAAAGTGGACATTCTCGCACAACCATCCACAGCCAGCACTTCTGTGTTTGCTTGCTGTGCAGGCACAAGTCCTGAGAGTGCCAGAAGCGCGGCAGCCTGTTTGGAACCGTTTGCATCCGGAACATATAATTTCAGGTTGGTCGATGCGGCTTTGCATTTCTGTGCCTCGGCGGGCTCATCCAGGATCGTGCAAAGCTCCGCGCCTGCATCCAGGGTCATGATCATCATCGCATGCAGCCCCGCATGGATGGCCTTAGGGTTTTCGCTTGATGGCCAGTCCAGAAACCGGGTGCCGTCCAGATTCTCTTTGTTGTCTTTGGTTTTACTGATCAAAAGATCAAGCAGTTCAACCAGATATTTCTGCTGTTTTCTAAGATAATCTTTATCGCCCTGGTATTTGTAAAGGTCGCGGTGAATCAGTACCCACCACATCGAATAGGCGCTGATGCCGTTCATCCAGCCCGGAAGCGGTGTGATGTCCCGTGCCTGGTCAAGGCTTTTTGCCACCACTTCGTTTTTACCAAATACACTGTTGATCGTCATAATTTCAGGGTGCATATCTCCAACCCAGACAAGTCTGTCTCTTTTGATACCGTCCCACAAAAACTGCTGCATGTTCAGATGCACCGTATAAGCACCGGTATTCCAGATGGTGTTCAGTCTTTCGTCATTACTTTTAAAAGAGCCCACATAGGCCAGGTCACGGTATTCAAAAATAGCGCGCGCTTCCTTTAATTGCAGCTCGCGGTTATCATCAACCAGATCTATCCGCACAAAACGAAATCCGGTATTACCTGCATTCATCACGCCCAGCCAGGGCACTTCGATCATAAAATCACGCATGGCATGATCATTCGTCGCGCCGCTAACGGTATCGATTTCAGACATAGCCTCACTGACAGATTCTCCAAAACGCAGTCTTATTTTTATAGGGCGGTGATCGGCGGGCTGGTCTGTTACCAGCTGTATTCCTCCTTGTATTTCTTTTCCAAAATCAAGAATAAGGCCAGGTTTTTCGCCGTCCCTGCTGGTCATCGTACAGATATTCTGATGCACCAGATCGGCCTGTCCTGTGCCGGGCCTTAATAGATTCTGCTCCCCTGAAATACCTGATCCGGCTGTTTTCCAGACAATTCTGGTTGCCGTCAGATACTGTTTAATACGGGCATCTTTTTCGGCGGTAACGTTTGTGCCAAATATCGGGGGTAAATGCTGCGCCAAAACAGGTTGGTTTTCAAGGTATAATAAACAGAAAAGCAGGGCAAGTAGTTTTTTCACTGGGCGGCGTAGGTTTAGAAATGATTGCTTTAAGATCGTAAAAATTTCCGGAAATAAATCAATTTCAGGCATAGAACCAGCCTGTGCTATCCTGCCTGTTTTTAAGGCAGTCGGACGCGGTTATCCGGAAACTGGTCAGCCAGGCGCAAGTATGCCCCACATAAGGATATTCCGGTTAGCCATTTTTCAATACAACCATGATCTGACGAATAATCAAGAAACGCGGGCACTTTACCACTTAATAACTTAAAGCTGAATTATTTACACCAGACCAAACAAATCAATAGCTTTGGACAGACGAAGCTCAAATTCTCCTCCCCCCGTTAAAATCAACGTTTCTCCTCGTTAGGCATTTTCCGGACGACTAATCCACGGCGTGGGTTTACACCCATTATCAATGTTTTTTAAAGATCACTTTTGTATCTGCTTACTCATCCTTTCAATCCGTTAAGACCAAAGTTGTAAAACGGCATTAGCCAAAACAAGGCAATCCATTTCCTATTACTGTCCATTGTATTTTTTGATCTGTAAGATCAGAGACTGGCTTTTTGTTGCCAAAAAAATAATATCCTATGTACCGAAATACAATTTAACAAACAAAAACACCTTTATTATGCCAGAAAACCCAATGCCAGAAAATCTGATGAACTCAGTATTGGCCAAGCTTTACGACGTTATTGCCAATGGTGACGGTGTCACTGTTCCTAAATCAGAGGACAATTTTTTCACCTGGTGCTCGCCGGGAATTCCCTTTGATGAAAATGAATTTGACTTTTTACAGCAAGGCCTCACAGGCGTAATCAAGCCTGAATCTTTGACCACAAAAGATGCAGCAGGTGTTGAAACAAAGCGGGAACTGACCGATGTGGAACGCGCTGAACTGCTTGCTCAAAACACATCACAAATGTATATGCAGGCAGAATCCTTTGCAAGGTTTGTAGATTTCATCCCGGATGCTTCGGGCATGAATGATGCCCTGGCACGCATGAATATCAAAAATGACGAAGGCACACTTTCGGACGTTTATGATTTTGTACTGCGGTTTAGCCAGGTTGCCAATACGGAGCTTTCTGCGGATGACAAGGCCAAAATTGAGAAATATCGTCAGCTGCTTCAGGTAGAAAGGGAAAAAGAAGACCTGATAACGGGTGAAAAAATCAAAGTGATGGAAGAAAGTCCGCTGGTAAAATTATATGCTGAAAAGCGGGCCGCCTGGGAAGAAGCATCACTGGTCTATAATAATTCAAGAATAAATGCACTTACTGCCTCCACGCCAAGGGATGTTCACGATTTTGCAATAAACGCCAGCATCTATCGCAGCCGGGTAAATTTTGCGATGAGCGACTGGATTAACAACGGATACAAAAACGAGTTTGAAGGCATTGCAGCCCGGATCGATCAGATGAGCTCAAGGGACCTGACCATTATCAAAGCCATTTACAAAGATGCGCTGGCCAAAGCCAGACTTACCGGTATTGTCGGTGGCGGCGATTTCTATTATACCAGCCTTGCGCCTGCCGGTTTTATCAAGTCAAAAGGCTAGACACGCTTTACCTTCACCAACAATGATTTCAGTTATTATTCAAACAAAACTTCAACCGGCGGTAAGGCAGGAGGCGGATTCAGCCTTGGGTTGTTTACGATTGGCGGCTCCGGCGGAGGCAGTAAAGAAACCTTGAAAACGCAGGCTGATGTCAGTAATTTTGAGCTGTCATTCGAGATTGCACAGGTTCAGATACAGCGTTCGAACTGGCTGAAAAGCAATTTCCTGACCAGTAAAACCTGGCGTTTTGACCCCAACAATCCTGAATCAAAAGGAGATATTTTAAGTGACGGAAAAAGACCGCCACGTGCTGACTCCATGCTGCCGGCTTTTGCTACCTCGATGATATTCATTAGAGGATTGAAGTTAAAGTTTGCCAATTCAGTCTCGGTTGGCGAAAGTCTCCAGACAACTGCCAATGGTGGCGGAGCGCTGAGTTTTGGGCCATTTTTCCTGGGCGGCAGCGCAAAAAAAACCACCTCGGAAGCCAGGAGGGAATTCCACAGCGACAGCCAGGGAATAAGCGTAGACGGACTGCAATGCATTGGTTTTAACTGCCATTTGCTGCCGGTATGCCCGGATCCTAATCCAACGATTACCAATTGGGTATAAAAAATTAATTGCCGGATCAGATAATTGGCTCCGGCAATTAATTATCATTTAATAAAATATAAATAATTCTGAATTAAAGCCTTTTAAAGTTATGAGCTTAATTCCTGCAATGTTCCAGTATATAAAAAAGATGGTTGGGGCAAATGATGAAAAGCAAGTAGCCTTTGCTCCACTGGCCACGCCGTTCACCAACGATGATTTCCTGTTCCTGAACAGCGAGATCTATGCAAAAGACCCCGCAAAATATTATAACGAGGCACTTGAATTTTCGCAAAAGGCAAATTCAATTATAAAAAAGGAAGGCATCTGGGAGATTGACTCGGCTGATTTTCTTTACGATAAGTACATTCAGATCCTGAATGGTGCGCGATTAATAGCAAGCAGGGAATTTAACCAGATCGAACTTGATCAGCAGGCCGTTGCCAGGAAAGTACTTTATGGAGAGGATAATTTACCAACAGCGGCGTTTCAAACTTACAAAAGTTACCAAAAGCAATACAAAGAAATTATTGACAAAATACAGCTGCATAAAACTACACAACCCGGCGAGTCATCACCCGAAGCTGTTTTATGGAACAGTACCTTCGCTGACTATGAAAATGAATTAAAGAGTAAAGAATTTGAATGGAAAGTTTTAGGTCAAAAAAATGCAATAGAAGCAGCCATTGAAACATTTGATGAGCCCAGGGACAATACCGAACGCAATGAATTTTGCAGTCAGTGGCAGGAGGCTAAAATAGCACTGAGCACTTTACGATCAGAAAATATCGCATCGGGCGCCGATATATATCCAATGGGCTGCATTCCGAATAACCTGTATCAAATCGGAGGGTTTGAATGGACACAAGTAAATCTGGATAAAAATGAAATAAATAACCTGACGGCAGCGCTAAAACAAAACGCAGGAAACATTGATATTGAATCCGTATTCGGAAACGACGTACTGGAAGTTGATAGCATAAAGTTTGAGATTTGCCGTGTGATCCTCTCGCGCGCCTGGTACAAAGAAAGCCTTTTGTTAAGCCGGTACTGGAACTATCCCGATGTGTTGATCTCCTCTGCGGAGAAAGACAATTTTGAAGGAATACTGCCCGCATACCCGGTTGAATTTATACTTGTCAAAAATGTAAATCCCGTATTATCACCGGATTCTGAAAAAAACAAAATGGTAAAGACACATTTGGAATCGGGTTTGCCTGTATTTGCCGGACCATTTATGCTAAAAACTTCTGCCACTGCTCAATCGGATTCCAATCAGCTTCAGGTACAGAATTATACCAGACAGCAACTGTCTGTCGTAGGAAAATCCGCTGCGGAGAGCGCTGTCGTCCATGACCACCGGACAAAAAATGTGGGTATGAGTTTTATTCAAAAGGTACAAACGGTACAGGGAAAAAACTTTTCCTTGTTTGCGCAGGATATCAAATTACGTGGCAACATACAGCCGGCAGTAACAGCTTTCAAAACACCTTTTGGAAAAAAATTCACAAAAGTGCAGGTCGCTGACAGGGCAGGTTTTGTTTGGGTCGGCGATCATTGGGAAAGAGAACGAGCTATACCGCAGAACACCGCTGCAATCTCAGGCCATGTTGTGGATGAGCATAATGCCGGTATTTCAGGGGCCGAAATAAATATTCTGGGTGCAGACTCTCCAGTTCCGAGAAATTATATCAGTGATGCCAGCGGCTCTTTTTCAAGTGATAATATAAAGTTTGGCAGTTATCATATCACAGCCAAAAAAGACGGTTTTTCGATCTTTGAAACCAATGTTCAACTTACTGCAAATATCAACATTGGAGCAGTTGCGCTTACATCGGTTAAGCCGGTCGACAGCTTTTTGCTGCTGGGGGTTGTATACAAAAAATTGCCTCTGCTGCCCAATCCTATACCAGGAGAAACCTATTCGTAAGGAAATCTCTTGAATAAGCCTTCCGGTCATTTAATAAAACAACAATTTGACAAACAATACATTATGAAAAAACATGACTTTTTAATCTGCACCTTCAAAGGAGATGTAACGGTATATGTAGCCGAAATTTTAAACGTATTTCAGGATCGGTTTGATTGCAGGTTTGTGCACTCTGAAAGTCTGTATACCTTTTCTCAGCAAACCTGGACTGTACTGAAAACGACCGGTGCTTTTCCAGTTGGCACCCCGCTTACTTCCCATGAATTATATACAGAAAGCACAAATCCTCCCACGTTAAATTCATTTACATCGGTGACTTTTGCAAATGGAAAAAGCTATCTGGGCAGGATAATAACCGTAGATCCGCTGGCGGTACGATTCCTTCACAAAGGTATTCCCGTTTATGTTTTTGAGAATAAAAAAATAATCAGCTCCGGAGGTGTATACCCCAGAGGACAGGCTATATTGGATGCAAAACCTTTTGCTCTTGCAGGCAACCCGCTGGAATTGCAACCGATAGATTTAAGCCGGAAAGGAATCAGTTATAATGGCGCCGATTTTAGCAAAATCGCCCCCGAAATACAGGGTAATATTGTAAAATCTCATGGCCGGGATCATACTTCGCATATCTTTTTTCAATTCAATGCCGGCAAAACCGAAGATGCAAAAAAATTCATAAAAGAGTTTGCTTTGACCCGGCTCACCTCTGCTTTAAAACAAAAACAGGACAGCGATAAAATAACAACGGAAAAAAAACTGGCCCGACAAGAAAACAGAGAACCCAGACTTGAAGCACTTCAGACACTGTTTATCAGCCTTATGCTGAGCTCAAAAGGTTATGCTTACCTGCATCAGGATACCACAGATCTTGAAGCTGACTTCAACTCCGGAATGAAAAAGGCCAATGATTCCAGCTTTCAAATGTTTGACGTTCCGGTCGAAAACTGGGAGGCCGGTTATCAAAAGGAAATCCATGGGATGATCCTGATTGGCTGGGGAGGCAAAACCAGAGAAGCGCTCGACGCAGAAACATCAAAAATAACCGACAGACTGAAAGCCAACAATCTGGCAACCATTTTAACAACCGAAAAAGGCGACGCTATCACAAACGCCAACAACGATCACATTGAACATTTTGGCTATGTGGACGGGGTGAGCCAACCAAAATTTTTCAATGAAGAATTATCGGAGTTGAAAGATAATGGCGTTCAAACCGTTCACTGGAATCCGTTGATGCCGCTGGACCTTGTGCTGATCAAGGACAGCAGGGGTAAAAGTATACACGCATACGGGAGCTATTTTGTATTTCGAAAACTCGAACAGGATGTAAACGGTTTCAGAAACGCCGTTGTGGACCTGGCCGGAGAACTCTTTAACGATCCCGGCAATGACCAATTCGATCTGACCGGAGCAATGATCGTTGGCAGATTCAAAAACGGGGTGCCCGTTACGATCAGCAGCAGCAACAAAAAGATCGGAACCCAGGCTGTTAACAACACGTTGGCCGGAAAAATAAATGATTTCAATTATGACAGCGATGCCGATGGAGCAAAATGTCCTTTTCACGCACACATCAGAAAAACAAATCCAAGGACCTCATCAACAGCAGCCCAAAGCGAAGAAGAAAAACGACACATGATGGCCAGAAGGGGAATTAGTTACGGAAAACCATCGGAAGAAAAAGTCGGATTATTATTTATGAGTTTTCAATCCAGTATTTTCCAACAATTTCAGCATCAGCAGGAAGTTTTTGCAAACGCAGATGAGCATGGAAAAGATCCCATCATAGGGCAAGGGGAATTTGCTGACCAGCAGCAGAAATATGCCAGAACTTACAATGACAAAAAAACAATTGAAGGAGCAAAATCTTTTAACGGATTTGTTACGTTAAAAGGAGGAGAATATTTTTTTGCTCCATCAATCAGTTTTCTCACATCGATTCAATAATCCGGATGGGATTTAGCGCATTGATACATCCTCGCCGAATAAAACGGCACCGTCTTCATTCCATTCTGTTGCCTGAATGCACAACGAACCGGATATGGTTTCTGCCTGGCGAAATGGAAAACGGAATACACCGTCAATCAAATCGGCGGGGATCCAGTTTTGTGTGTCATTCATATCAATTGTCTCTGAAATCGACCATGGATTTGCCAGCAACAGCAATATTGGCCAGGTTGACCCGGATGTCCATACTTTCACTGTAAATGGTTCTTTCCGGAAACTGAGTTTCAAACAAAAACCCCTTTTTTACCTGATGCTGTGAAATCTTGAAAGCAAGTAGAAATTGTGAAAACGGATCACCCTCGGGCTTCAGAGTAGTATCCAGAAAGCCGGTGTGAAGGTGCAGTTGGTTCACTGGAAATTCATCTCTTGTCTTTCTGAACGCATTTTCACAGGGATTTTGCTTACGCTGGTGTAAATAAATTCCGGTTCCGCGGATCGATAATGAAAATTCGATATCGAAAAATTCAGTAACGCCCTCGTTGGGTGCTTTAATTTTGAGGTCAAGATCTTCAAGCCACATCCTGACTTTTGTATTGCCAAAGAGAAAACGTTTTAGGTTTTCATAGGTTTCAAAACTGTTCACAATACCCTTTCGTCCGGAATGCGCACGGTGTACATTGGCCCAATAGGCACCTTTTATATAAGCCCGGTCCTGCTTCACCAATCCATCGCTGTGATTGCCCGTTGCTTTCCTTACCGCGCCGTAACTATTGTAATCGCTGCCTATAATACAAAGACATTTACCCTCCGGGAGCGTATTGTTCAAACTTTGCAGGTCTGGTTCGGGTCCGCCGTTTACGGCATTCAGTTTCAGATACTGTCGCATTCGGGTCTCTTTAAATATTGCGCCATTTAGTAAATTGGCCTGCCCTGCCAAAAGATCTTCAAGAAAATCGGGCACAGCGCCAAGCTCTATGCCGCCATGGGGCGTACCAATGGTTATCAGTCTGTGAATCCATTGCTGCGGATCAATGCCCTGGGACGGAAGCAGGTTTTGTATTAAACATCTGCTCACCAGGCCGCCCATGGAATGGGCGATGATGATCACTTTATAATCTCCATTATTTTTACCAAGATCAACCCCGGCATCCATGAGTTCTTTGGGGATTTTTTCACAGATCAGGCTTCGCAAATCTTCTGCATGTTCCTCAATGGGCCGCACCTTATCCTGAATTACGTCCCGGTCGTAAAACCGGCTGATCCATAAACTTCGGGCAGGGTTTTGTTTTTTTCCAAAACTATTGGCCAGTGCCAGAGCAAGGCCGCCATTGGCCGCATCCACATAGCCATATTCTTTAAGTAGCCTGATGAGCTGTCCTTCAAAAATAATAGGTTCTGCAAAATTTGGAGGAGCCGCGTTCCTTTTTTCGACAGACGTTTCGCTGTATCCGTAATAGGCATCGTAAAAAGCATCTTCTCTGGAACCAGAAGTTGGGGTGAAACCTCTGACATAAACGATCGGATAAAACCGCTGCTCTTTTTCAATTTTGATCTTTGCCATACAAATGGTTGGAAATAATAAATCTTATTACGAAATGAATTGTAAGAGAACTTTTGCTATCGACCCTTGGTCGCAAATCCTCTGTAAATGTCCAAATTGCCTGAATCTGGAAGCCGTATACCGATATCCGATAGCTTATAATTGTAATTCATGATCATGTCTGCCAATCACAAACTGTAATGTATATACGCACAAGGAACCCGGCAGAAATACTTCACTATTTCTGTAAAATAAACAACCCTCAAAAAAACCAACTCAGACAGGTACTTTCAAAGCCAACCAGGTTTTAGGACCTGCAATCCCATCAGGCACCATACCATTTTCCCGTTGAAAAGCGCGAACGGCCGCTTCTGTTTTCGGACCAAAATCACCATCAGCAGGAATTCCCGGATTTTTTTGAAGTTCCATGATTAATTCCCTTGGCATACCTTGCCCTCCCCTTCGAAGCGTCATTCTGCCGTCATCCGATTTTGAAGGAATCAAAATAACAGCTGGCGCAATCCCGCTTAAAATTTCGGCTACCTTTGATCTGAAAGTGACCATATCCAAACTGGGATCCGTTTTACGGCCTCTTGGCAAAGCATATTCTTTATGTCCTGCACAAAACTCCGGGCCTTTTCCGATGACTCATCTTACGCTATCCCTCCTTTTGATTGTGGTAACTCTTCATCCGCTGTTAATAATTCTGTCCCGCTATCATCATGGCCGTATATTCCACAGCTATCAACCGCACTTTCATCATCCGCCTAAAACCGGCGAAAACACATAATCCCCTCTTCACATGAACAGGTACCCATTTGTTATCCTCTTTTACAAATCCTTTTCTTATAGTAAACGGGAAACCAAAGTCGGCCCTGTCCCAGCCAATTGGCAAGGCCAGTGAATTTAGCTCCTGCTGATAACTATGACTCGCCGCACGTGATTTGAGCCAGGATTCAATACCTTCCCGGATTGCGGAGCAAATAATACTAACCATCAAAAAGACAAATATTATCCCAATGGCCACTTCCAGAGTTTCAGAACCAAACATAACCAGATTTTCTAAGGGTTTAACTTTAAACAATATTGTTTTAACCGGATTTTATTATTCAAGCCCCTACGAAAAGAGCCGCTATATGCTATACGAAACTTATTTTTTGAACAAATAAAAAACATGTATTTGTGGACTCAGTCCATCATGTAAAAGCTCTTCCCTTTTTTTGGATAAATAACACTGTCAAAAGAAAATTGTGAACCTGCAATCCTGATATACAGTCAGATAAACGATTTATCTATATAAATTTGACAATAATTTTTTATAATTTAAAATGAAAAACTAAAAGAATTTCGACTTATTATTAAGCGGTATTCACCAGATTTTCCTAATTATTTTTCGGTGTTTTCTCAAACATAGAAAAGAACTTCAAAGCTGCGGGAACAGAGATCGTAAGTACAGAAAGATACTTAAGAACCGTCTCATAAGCCTCTTGCTGCGAGGCAAAAAGAAATGCAAATACCGCAACGATCAATAGTATCAGCGGAATACGCAAGCTATTCCAGGTACCGTTGTCTCTGATCTGATTACGGATTTTCATTGCCTCGGTAGCACCAATGGATGTCAGTATAAAATTTCTAAAACCTTTATTGAAAAGACGCAGACCGCTATCTGCCTGAATGATCAAACCTTTGCTGATCAGCAGTGAAAGATTATAATCATCATAAGGATTGACCAGACCATCCTCCGCCAGGTCATAAAGCAAAAATTTCTCTTCCTTGGTAAGCGACTGCCAAAGGCCCATATAATAATAATGGCCCGTAATTTCGAGTTTAAAAGCCAGGGGATCACCTTTGAGCCCATGCAGTTCTTTTTCAGATAATTCGCTTAGCGTATTTGTTACGGGCAGACGCATTTCATGGAAAAATTTACCATAATTGGTCTCAATTTTCAAACTCTTCTCCCATCCGCTTTCCTGATCCAATGGGTACTCGAATGCTACGATTTTTTTTATCATAATTCTAAAATGACAAAGCAGCACATGCCATCTGTTTAAATCATGCTCTGGCTGGCGTTCCCCCAAAGGTTTTCTGCTTTCGTCCTGATTTAATGAATCCAGAAAGTTGACCGGATGAACGGTCGAGACAATGATAATTTTACAATCCTTTCTTTGTCTGAGGCCTTCAAGGAAATTTAATTTGATTCTGTTGGTATTATAGTTGTTTAAATCATATTCAAAATGGTCAATAATAACCATCGCGTATTTGCCTTTCAATGCTCTGTCGGTAACAGCTTTCCAAGCGGGATCGTCAGTCTCTCCTTCTTTATCAGGAATCAACAACATATCAACAATGTAAGTATTGTTAAGCCAGGGATCCTTCCGGTCAAAAAATAGTGCTTCCCCGTTTACACCGAGCAAAAGCCCTTTCCGGATATTTTTCTTAACCGTATCAAGAATTGACGAACCAGGCAAACCAATGATGAAGAGCCTGAAATTCATATTATTATTAAAAAGTAATTGGTTGTCGATCTTATCCCAGCCAGTTTGTGATGGAAGATTGAGGGCAAACAATTTTCTGATGATCCTGTGCAAGAGGAAGAAAAATAATGAAAGCGCCCCCAGTGCCAACAACCAGTAACTGAAGCCCCGCCAGGCTTCGGAACGATCGTATCGTATGGGAAATTTGTAATTAATATCCGCAGTGGCCAGTTTAATTTTGCCTCCTTCAGGTTTGCTGTAATTGGTCAAAGTAATACCATTGCCAAAAAGATGTATGGCTCCTTTTTGATATTTGTGATAAGATTTGGCTGGATCAGAGGCATTATAGTATGTCAGGTGCTGAAATATCCACTTTGTAAAATCGTCATATTTAACACTTTCAAAATCAATCTTCGCTTGATGCCTTACCCAGATCCCGTCATAAAACATATTTACATTTTCCACTGGGGTTTTCTTTCCGTTGCTTAAATCCAACTGGTCTTTAATGAACTGATTATGACGATCAATACTTATAAGTCTTGATTCATAATTATACGCTGAGGTAAAAAGAAAAACAACCGGAACTGCGCTGATGATAATTAGCCTGGTAAAAACCATCAGTGCAAAACTGTTGCTGACTGAGAGTTTCAAAGCAACCCAATCCAATATCTCCACGTTTTCATCGTCGCCAAAATAACGCGTATATTCGATAGCAACAATTAGAATAAAAACCTCATAACCAATAAAATACCAGAAATTAATTGCAAAAAAAGCTGCCAGATTAACAAGAACGACAACAATCCATAGCGCCTTGACCGATTTTTCTTTTTGGATAAATTTCTCTTCGTCAATATCGAAGTAACGCTTTTTATATTGTTTGTTTAAAAAGATGGTTACCGCTGTGGAAGAAACGAGCAGAAAGAAAAGAAACTGTAAGAAGGTTGTAATGAACGAGACGAAAAATAAAATGATAATAATGAATAAATTAAACCCGATCACCTGTAGGTATTGGTATTTAAGATTACGGTCCGGACCTAACCACGAAATATCAAAATAGTGTTTTTTAAAAAACGAAGGTCTCTGGAAAAACAGATATACAATCAGAAACTGAACCGCCAGAAATGTAAAGAAAAGAAGAAGCAATGAAAACGTAAAAATAAAAATCTTGATGTCCCGAATCGAGCTAAAAGCTTTGTCTTCGAATATAACCATATGATATGGCAGATTTGTAAATTGACTTAAATACACGTCAAATTCATGCCCACCATACTTTGTCCGAAATGATGTTTCTTCATTATCTAAAAACGCATTACTTAGTTTATCCGATTCTGAAAATTCATCTAACAGGTTTTCATTCAGATTCTTTGATGGATCGGAGTGGTATAACACACTTCCCGCATCATCAACTATTGCATAAGTAAACCCAGCCGGAAGCAGAGGTTTGTTCATACTTTTCGGATTAAAAGCAATAGCAGCGTAGCTGGCGCTGCTGTGATCTCTTTCCGGTAATGGAATTGATACAACGGTTATAAAACTCCCGGTAGTCCAGGAAATAACCTGCTCAATACCAATCTTTTGACTTTTTTTTGAATCAAGATAAAATGGTTTATTCGATTTAAGCTGTTTAAAATAATTTCTGTTGGCATAACTCGCCGCCGGAGCACTTTCAGTTGAATTGAAATTTTGTACTTCTCCCCCGTCTTTATCGAGCCAGAATATTTCACTTACATTTATACCGGCCAGGCTCCCTTGTATCTCTTTACAAAAAGCCTTGTCGATTTGCTTTACTTCGACATTTTTCTCCCATTGATAGGCCATTGATGACGAAACATTGGAAATATTCCTTTCAACTTTAAAATTTTTCCGTGCGAGGTCTACCTGGATTAAAGCTTTATAAGCCGATCGAATTTCCAACTCAAAGGCGGCCTTCAAACCATCTCCCAGATTCTTTTTACTAATGGTGGATGGATTATCGCCAGGCCGCATGGATCCATTGTAGTTGACAAACCCAAAGACCAGAAATGCCATCAGCAGCATAGATGTTACAAAAGCAAAAAGTCCGTCAAAAACTGTCAGGCGGTCCTTATTTCCCATGTGGTAAAGTTTTATCCAGGGAAGCGACAGGATGGTGGTTATCACGATAAAAAATATAAACAGGACGAGTGTTTCCGGCAGACTTGTATTTAAATGCTGGTACTTGTTTTTTTCTAAAAGACCTGCAATAGTCACCGAAGAATTATAGTCTAACCGTACCTGTTGCAGAAACATTTTATAATCAGTACCACTGAGCCTAATATCCCGTACACTTTTTTGTAAAAACGGTGTACGTTTTGTCAGAAGCGAATCACTGATAACCTCAATAACACCACTTGGAAATGTTTGGTAAATAATTTCGCCACGGGTGTCTAATAATAAATACTGATCAAATATTTCGTCAGGAAGAAGCGGTTTTATAAATTGATGAAAGGAATAATCCATTTTCAAACTGATAAGGTGCTTTTGCAAAATAATTTGCACGTTGTTTCCAGTAAATTTTACCTGACGTAAACTATCCTGTGTATTTGGGTCTATAAGTGGGGTTTTACTTATAGAATCCAGTTTAAAATCTTTTCTGGGAATTGATTTTACATACGTTTGCAATCGATCTTTATCCTGGAAGGAATATCTGTCCGGGTATGAATTATTCTTTACATCCAGTATCACATTCATCAACACCACCGAATTATCGATTTTGTTGTGAATATTCTTATCGATATTCTGCAAAGCGCGCGAACGCAGCGCGTCAACATTCCTTCGATTAGAGGGAATGTAAACAAAAGAGTATAACGCGCCGGCAACAAGAATAAACAGTATTGTACTTAAAACAATAGCCTGTTTCCGGTCAAATGAAAAGAAACTAGATAATGAAAATTGTCCGGAGTCACGTTCCATAATTTAAGAGCTGATTGTGGATGGCTTTCAAAAAAGAAGAGGGAATGAATCGTCAGTATTTTGGTTTAGATTAAATTGTTAAAATATCTGCCCGAATTTTACCAGAAAAAAATTTCAGACAGCGCAAAACAACAACGTATAATAATATACGCAGTTAATAACTGCACAAGCTTGTCTGGTCAAAAAAAGGAAGCCACGTTGAATCCGTTCTTTAGAACCTTTTGACTAAATTCAGATCAAATAATAGAAACAATAAATGAAGATGCGTGTGTGTACTTTGAAAGAAAAGCTAAAATAAAACGCTTTTGTAAAAAAATAATAGTGTGTAGGTTTTTATCCGCTGCGAACGATAATATATTTAATTCGCTGAAAGATAAGCACTTAAAATATAATTAATTAGGTAAAACAATTAAAGTGATTAAACGGTATCACAGCGCACCGCAAATCTGAGTTCACCTTGCTTATTAAATGAATATATGACACCGGGCTGCGGATGGATCCGACATCAAATAGAAATTAAACGAGAAAAAAATAAATAACTGATTGCAATCAAGCAATTAAAAGAGCCCGGATTTCTACCTTTGTTTCTTTATCACAATAAAACGACAAAGACTTATGGAACATCGTGCCATATCAATACGGCCTTTCATCGGAGCCAAAGATTTTGAAATTTCAAGGCGTTTTTATAGTGATTTGGGGTTTAAGGAAAGCGTTCTAGCGCCAGATCTTTCCGTATTTAAAATGGAGCAATTAGCATTTTATCTTCAGCGCGCCTATGTAAAGGACTGGATCGATAATACGATGATCTTCATGGAAGTCGACAATGTTGCGCGTTATTACGAAGACTTATCAGCCATGGACCTAAGCAGCAAATACGAGGGAGTAAAATTAACTCCAATACGGGTTGAAGGTTGGGGAAGAGAATGTTTTTTGCATGATCCGTCAGGAATCCTTTGGCACTTTGGTGAATTTTCAAGTAAAGTAAGTTGAAAACATCGTTCAGTTTTAAGACAAATAGCATAATTTTATAAACCTGAGTTCGATTTTAAAATAGAGTAATTTGATTTGTATTACTTGTTTCAAATTTGATGGCAGGCTTTTTGGGAAAGAAACAATAAGCAATCAACCCTGATATCAGGTTGGTTATAAAGTTGCCA
>NZ_VTOL01000018.1 GCF_009801115.1 Dyadobacter sp. 3J3 | reverse complement strand
CGCTCTGTTATTGAAACAATTAACGATGAATTAAAGAATATGTGCCAAGTTGAGCATTCAAGGCATAGATCATTTGGCAACTTTATAACCAACCTGATATCAGGGTTGATTGCTTATTGTTTCTTTCACAAAAAGCCTGCCATCAAATTTGAAACAAGTAATACAAATCAAATTACTCTATTTTAAAATCGAACTCAGGTTATTAAATAAAATCGACCTCTTTTAAATCAAAGTTTTTTTGCTTTTATGGAAAACACAGCCTTGTTAAAAGCAATCATTGAGAATGCCATTGACGGTATCATTACCATCAATGAAAAAGGAATCATTGAAACCATAAATCCTTCCGGCTGTAAATTGTTTGAATATGAACCTGGCGAGGTAATCGGCAGGAATATTTCCATGTTGATGCCCGAGCCTGACAAGCACCAGCACGACGGTTACCTGGGTCAATACCACCAGACAGGTCAGGCACATATTATCGGGATTGGGCGTGAGGTTATGGGACTTCGGAAATCCGGGTTTGAATTTCCTTTTCGCCTGGGCATTAGTGAAGTACAATATTCCGGACGGAAAATATATACCGGTTTTATACATGATATCAGCCGGGAAAAAGCGGCAGAGGAAATGCTTAAAAATTATGCATCAGATCTGGAAGAGCAGGTGCAGGAACGGACGTTTTTATTAAACGATTCAGTAAAAGCACTTGAAGATTCAAAAGAAAAAGTGAGTAAATCTCTTGAAAAGGAAATGGAGCTCGGCCAGCTTAAAAGCAGATTTGTTTCCATGGCTTCGCACGAATTCAGGACACCATTAAGTGCCATTCAGCTTTCTGCTATTTTAATTGAAAAATATGCAGGTGAAGATATCAATCCCAAAATCTCAAAACATCTTGCCAAGATAAAAACAGGTGTCCGCAATCTTACCGGTATTCTGAATGACTTTCTTTCGCTTGAAAGACTGGAGGCCGGCGAATTCAAACCTGTGCTCTCTATGTTTGATCTTATCAAATTCTCTGAGGAAATAACAGAGGAAATGCAGCTGATCGCCAAGGAAAATCAGCAGATCGTTTACCAGCATACGGGCACGTCGGCGATGGTGACAATGGATAAGTCGTTGTTAAAAAATGCTATTGTAAATCTGGTGAGCAATGCGATCAAGTATTCTGGCGAAAATACCTTTATTGAGTTTAATACTGAAATTGACAAGTCGATTCTTACGATTTGTATCAAGGACGATGGCATTGGGATCCCGGAAAATGACCAGAAACATTTATTTGAGGCCTTTTTCAGAGCACATAACACGGGCACAATTGCTGGTACTGGCCTGGGGCTAAACATCGTAACCCGCTATGCGGGCCTGATGAATGGCAAGGTAGATTTCGAAAGCAAAGTGAATCAGGGAACCTCTTTTACCCTTACTTTTCCGCATAATCATGAATGAGAGTATTTTAGTTATTGAAGATAGTAAAGACATACGGGAAAGCACGGCAGAGATCCTTGAATTTTCGGGATATACTGTTTTACAAGCCAGTAATGGTAAAAAAGGAGTGGAGATGGCCACCAATCAGCGACCAGATCTGATCCTATGCGATATTATGATGCCTGAACTGGATGGTTATGGTGTTTTGTATTTGCTTAGTAAAAATCCCGACACAGATTCAATTCCGTTTATCTTTTTGTCGGCCAAAGCAGAGCGGATCGATTTCAGGAAAGGAATGGAAATGGGTGCAGACGACTATCTCACCAAACCTTTTGATGACATTGAACTGCTTAGCGCCATAGAAAGCAGGCTCACTAAGGAAGTAAAACAAAAAGCTTATCACAGCAAAACGCTCAAAAATCTTGAGAAATTGACCATAGGTGCTGACAGCGGTGCTGCGGAATTGAAAGCTTTAATTGAATGCCGTAAAATACGGCATATCAAAAAGAAGCAGACATTATATTACGATGGTGATGCCCCCCTGGGCATCTATCTGATTCTAAGCGGCAGTGTCAAAACGATTAAACGTACGGATGATGGCAGGGAATTGATTACGGGACTTTACAGTGCAGATGATTATCTTGGGGTAGATGCTTTGCTTCTAGATGTGGTATTTAATGAGACTGCAGAGGCCATTGAAGATACCGCCGTATGCCTTCTGCTGAAAGAATCGGTGATCACACTGCTCAGTACATACCCGCAGCTTGGCAACCAGTTTATCAAAATTTTGTCAAACAACATCCGCGACAAGGAAGAACAAATGCTGGATCTGGCTTATAATTCGGTAAGGAAAAGACTGTCCAATGTGTTAATCAAGTTAAATAAACAGTCTTCTGGCGAGCCGGTGGAATTTAAAGTTTCAAGAGAGGAGCTGGCTTCAATGGTTGGTATAGCGACCGAAACGGTCAGCCGTACGCTGAGTGATTTTAAGGATGAGGGAATCATAGAGAAAAAAGGAAGTGTGATCCGTATACTTGATATGAACCGGCTTTCCAAAATGAAGAACTGACGAGCGTCACACTTTTAGATGATAGTCAATCATATTGCGATAAATGATCAGGTGTAAATTCGTATTGAATTGAAAAGCCTGAATTATGAAAGTGGTAGCATACAGCATTAAAACCTTTGAAAAAAAACTTTTGGTCGATGCCAATCAGCGGAAACACGATATTACGCTGATATCTAATTTGTTGCGTTTTAATACAGTTGCTTTTGCGGAAGGTAAAGAGGCTGTGATAGTTTCATCCAATGATGATCTATCCGCGGAAGTGATCAACAAACTGGCAGATCTTGGCGTGAAATACATTTCAACGCGTTCTGCGGGAACGGACCAGATTGATTTAAATGCTGCCGCTGAAAGAAATATTCAGGTTGCGAGCGTTCCGGTTTACTCTCCGGTTGCCATTGCGGAACATGCAGTTGCCTTATCAATGTCTCTTGACAGGCATTTGACGCAGGCCAATGAAAACAGCCATCATTTTAATTTCAAACTTGACGGGCTGATCGGCTTCAATTTCAACGGGAAAACAGTAGGGATCATCGGTTTGGGAAGTATTGGAAGGGCTGCGGCTGCTATCTTTAATGGCATGGGCTGCCATGTGATCGGATATGATTTAATTGTTTCTGATGACCTGAAACATATTACGCAGGTGTCTTTAAATGAACTTCTTCACGAATCGGATATCATTTCGTTGCATTTGCCATTAACACCGGAAACAAAATATATCATCAATGCGTCTACGATCGCAACGATGAAAGATGGCGTTATGCTTATTAATACTGCGAGAGGTGCTTTGATTAAAACAATTGATCTGTCACCCGCTTTGGATAGTGGAAAAATAGGCTATCTGGGTTTGGATGTTTACGAATATGAAAAAGATTTGTTTTCCCAGGACCACAGCATGGATGCGGGAAAAGATCCTTTACTTACGAAATTGCTAACCTATCCCAATGTGCTTATCACCCCGCATCAGGCATTTTTGACCAAAGAAGCCTTAAAGCAAATTGCCATTCTGACAATCAAAAATCTTGATCTGTGGCAAAAATCCGGTTCTTCATCCGCTGAGGATTAAGATGGTTTTAAACGGGAAAATTCTATTTGGCGAATTATGTTAAAGGTTTGTGAAATGTGTGATAGTAGTCACTATTAAGTTCTTCAACTACTGCGACATTTGATACATCAAACAGGTTTGTATTATTGTGGTCCGATATTTTTCAGCCCGGTTACTGCGAGTATAATCTGCAATTAATCATTAAATATTAACGTTATGAAAAAAATTACATTGGCAATTCTTTTTGCAGCCATGAGCACGTTCTCATTTGCCCAGTCATTCAGCATCGGGCCGAAAGCAGGCGTCAACATAAGTAATTATTCCGGAGGAAATATCAACTCCGATGCAAAGGTAGGATACCATTTTGGGGGGTTGCTAAACTTTGGATTCGGCAGTATTTTCTCCATACAGCCCGAGGTATTGTTTTCTACACAGGGCGCGAAAGTGGAGAGTGCTGGTAGCAAAAAAGATTTTAAAACAAACTATCTGAACATACCTGTCATGCTTAAATTTCGGATCGCCAATGGCTTTTATATTGAAGGCGGACCGCAGGCAGGCTTTAAACTTTCAGAAAGTATTCCTGATCAAACCATTAATAATTTTGCTAAAAATCTGGATCTGTCGGTGGGTGCCGGACTTGGTTATCAGTCGGATGCTGGTTTGGGTATTGGCTTAAGATACATGGCTGGCTTGTCAAAGGTAGGTGATTTTTCATCCACTGAGATAAAGCCCGATTTTAAGAACAGCGTTGTACAGGTAAGTGTATTCTGGGTGATTCCGCTGATCAATAAAAACTAGATTTTGAGCCTGGGTCAGGAGGGGAGTTGTACCATACAATTCCCCTCTTTTATAATGACTCGTTGTTACGAATGATTCATAAGGCCATAAGCTATCAGATCGAATCTTTAAACCGGTTGTTGTCCGACTGCCGAAAGCCCGGTTAGAAAGCCATATATTTTTAATCGGGATAATATTTATTCAGATAAATCACTGTAACCATGAAAATACATTTTCTTTTAAACGCGGCACTACTGTCACTGATGTCTTTTACAATATCCGCACAAGTAGTATCCAGAGATTCAATAGACATTTTGAATCATCAAAAACAAGCCATTGAAATAAGTAAAAGATTAAATGACCGTAAGATTGAACTAGCGAAGCTGGAAAATGAAATGCCGGTAAAAACGCAGGATGTCAGCCAAACTGCTACGAATGCTCAAAATGCCGCGGTCGATAATGTAACAGCTGCGGATAAATTAGTAAAGGACGCAGAAGATAAAAAGCTCGCCCGCAATGCTCACCATACTGCCGGTGAAGCTCAGCGTGATTCCAGAAAAGCGCGTAAAGCTGCTGATAAACTGGAAAATCTTACAAAAGACATTCAATCTTTGAAAGACAAAATTTCGGAAGATGAGCAAAAGCTGGCTTCGATACCTGGTTATCCTTTTTTGAATTAATTTTTTTAATTTCCGATATCTTTAAAATCATTTTCAGTCCAACCGGACTGAACCAATTCATTCAACCTTTGCTGTTGAGTATGTGATTCCACAGGCTGGCAGCCACCATATCAACATGTTAGGAGCATGAAACAATATGTGATTCATGTAACTCTTTGCTGTTTATGTATAACGCTTTGATACGGTTAATGACTCCCTTTGTATAATTAATTTTTGATAACAATTAATATACAAAAATATGAAAACCAACGAAGAATTGCAGATTGAAGTACAGGCAGCACTGAAATGGGAACCCATGCTTCATTCATCTGAAATAGGTGTTATTGCAGATGATGGCGTGATTACCCTGACAGGATCAGTCGATACCTATGCGAAAAAAACCGAAGCGGAAAATGCTGTAAAAAATGTGGCTGGCGTGAAAGCGGTGGTTGAAAGGATTCAACTCACATTTGGCAGTTTTGGTAAAAAAGATGACAGCGATATCGCTTCTGAAATCATCAGCGCTTTTAAATGGAACTGGGAAATTCCTGATGCTACGATCCACGTAAAAGTGGAAGATTGCTGGGTTACGCTGGATGGCGAAGTAGAATGGAACTATCAAAAAGAAGCTGCAAAAAAAGCTGTAACGGGTCTGCTGGGCGTTGTAGGCGTTACTGACAGTATTATTATTAACTCGTATATCAAAGACAGCATTGAGCAAAGAGATATTCAGAAGGCTATTGAACGCAATTCTTTCATAGAAGATGATGATGTGAAGGTAAAAGTGTCAGGGAATACGGTCACGCTGAGCGGCTCTGTGCACTCGCTGTTTCAAAAGGATGAATGCGGACGTATGGCCTGGAACGCTCCGGGTGTTTTTTCGGTCAAAAATGATCTGGAAATTGATTATGCTTATTGAAAAGTACTTGTGGAAATGAGAGGAATTTTCCTTCCGTTTCCATTTTTTAAATTTTAAAAGGGCTGATTTTATGAATTTTTAACCGTCTTGTGCAAATGGAAAGTGTTACAGAATTGTCCGCCGAAAATGTCTTTTTACCGCACGATAGTAAGGATTTGCCAAAGCAAACCTCCACAGAAAAACCTGAGCCCGTTATCTCAATAAAAGGATTGTATAAGTCGTTTGGTGATCTGGATGTGCTCAAAGGCATAGATTTCACCCTTCAAAAAGGTGAAAATGTGGCCGTACTGGGCAAATCCGGTTCAGGCAAGTCTGTTTTAATTAAGATAATAATCGGCCTGCTTAGTCCCGACAAAGGAGATGTATTCGTACTTGGACAGCAGATTGACAAATTGAAGGGAAAGGAACTTGATGCGCTAAGACTGCGGATTGGTTTTTCATTTCAGGGTGGCGCGTTGTACGACAGTATGGATATCTACCACAATCTGTCATTTCCATTGACAATGAACAACCGAAAACTGGGTAAAAAGGAGGTTGATTTTGCCGTAGAAGAGGCGTTAGAGGCGGTAGGTTTAAAAGAAAAAGTGAGTCAGCTGCCCACGGATCTTTCGGGCGGCCAACGTAAAAGAATTGGCATTGCGCGTGCTATGATACTTAAACCCGAAATTATGCTCTACGATGAGCCAACTTCCGGCTTGGATCCAATCACCTGCATAGAAATCAATGAGCTGATCAAAGAGGTTCAGCGCCGATACGGTACAAGTTCCATCATCATTACCCACGATCTAACTTGTGCAAAGGTTACTGGCGACAGGGTGGCTATGCTTTTTGATGGTAAATTTTTGAAAACCGGAAATTTTGAAGAGGTTTTTAAAAGTGATGATAAGCAAATTTCAAGCTTCTATCATTATAATTTCATTGAGTAATATCCGGCTGCCGCTCGGTTTTTAAGAAATTTTCAGTCACTTTTTGTGAGGCAATGATCAGTTTTTGTGTACAGCTAATCTCAAATCGGCATAAGCTACAACATGAATCAAACAATTAACAAAGTTGGGTTTTGGTCAGGAATGATTGCATTCGGGTCCAATGCGGCTTTTGTTTTGGTCCAGGGTTTACAGCTAACGGGTATACTTGTTTTTCCGTATGATCAAATATTGATCTACGGATTTTCTATCGGAATTATTATTCCTTTTTTGCTTGAAATGCTTGCGTTTCATTACATTACCCAAGGTGAGAAAAGATTTTGGAGCCATGCCGCGCTGATTTTTACAATCATTTATTCCGTATTTGTTACTTCCAATTATGTGGTCCAGTTGGGCACAGTCATTCCGGCAACGCTCGATGGTAATGTCAGTGAGATCGGCATGCTGCAACAATCGCCTCATTCATTATTTTGGGATTTCGATGCAATCGGCTATATCGCCATGGGTTTTGCCACATTATTCGCTGTTCCGGCTTTTGAAAGGAGGGGTTTTCAAAAATGGGTTAGAATATCCTTTCTGGCCAATGCCTTGGTTACGCCTTTGATCGCGTTCGTTTATTTCTATCCTGCATTTTCCGAGAAATTGTTGCTTTTAGCTTTGCCCTGGACAATCACGGCACCAGCCGCTATGTTGCTTTTGGCACTTATGTTCAAAAAGAATTTAAAACCATGAAAATCATACTTTTATTGCTGCTCATCATCATTGTCGTTGCCGCAGTGCTGGTCTGGGGAAACATCCATTTTGACCATACTTTTCGAAATGATATCAAAGACAGTGAAAATCAATTAAAGCCCCGATCACAAGAATTACTTACCGAATTAGACCTGATGGATTTGCCTGAACCTGTTCAAAAGTATTTAAGATATGTGGGTGCAGTGAACAGGCCCAAGGTCAAAAATGCAAGGATTGTGTTTGCTGGACAAATGCGGGAGAAAGGAAAAAACTACTTCCAGTTTACTTCTGAGCAATTTAACTTTTTCGAGGAGCCAGCACGACTTTTTTTTATGAAAGCCAAGATGTTTGGTATGACAGTCCCTGGTTATCACAGCTATAAAAATGGTAAAGCATCGATGGATATCAGGCTTTTTGGTCTGTTCTCTGTTGTCAAACATTCGGGAATTGTGATGGACAAAGCCGAAACAGTTACTGTATTCAACGATATGTGTCTACTGGCGCCAGCCTCTCTGATCGATAAAAATATTCAATGGCAGATGATTAATGCCGAAACGGTAAAAGCAATTTTTACCAACAAAAATATCAGTATTTCCGCCATCCTGTATTTCACCGATAAAGGCCAGCTGGTCAATTTTAGTTCCAATGACAGAACAGCCCTTCCGGATATGAAACAGTATACTTTTTCAACGCCTGTATCTGAATACAAAAATATCAATGGCTATAATCTGATGTCCAGTGCTGAAGCGGTTTGGCAATATCCGGACGGAAAGTTTACTTATGGAAAATTTGTACTTAAAGATGTTGTTTATAACTATAAGTAAGTGGGTCAACGGGGAATTTTGCAGTGAATTTAATCATACCTGTTTCTACATCAGATTTTGCAATGGTGTTAAATATTGTTACGCGGAAAAATGTAAAAAATGAATAGGTATCAGACATTATCATGAATTAATAAATATGGCTTTTACCCGTGCTTTCGGCAGTAAGTCATCGGTGAGTCAATCGGGCTAAAATTTGGTTAAAAGCTTTAATCTGATAGCCCACTGCTGATTGCCACTATCCCAAATTAATCATTCGTAAAAAGGTTTATTAAAATAGGGAGCCGTCTGCAAAAATTTATATTTTTTGATTCGGGATTTTTTAGAATGTATTATGGCGAAGCTATGGAAGATGCTACTTTTTTTAATTTAATTTTGAAGACATGCGGAACCGGTATAGTATCTTTCTTAATCTCTGCTAAAACCCGGTAATGTAATTACAAAAAAAGAAAATTGGGTGAAAGTGCAATTCGCCCAACCAAATCTTTCCATAAAAAGTAGTGAAAATCCACCGGGAATTTCTTCTTATCATGCACTTTTAATTATAAATTTAGCTTCGGTTCCAGGCGGATAGATAGTTAATACCCAAACGGCGCAAAATCCGAACCGCCGGTCATGGTAAAAAAGGCCTCAAAAAACAATAACAATATGAAATTGGCAAACAACAAAATTTTAATTACGGGTGGTGCAAGCGGTATTGGGCTTGGTTTAGCCGAAAGATTTCTTAAAGAGGGAAATACCGTCATTATTTGCGGAAGACGTGAAAGCGCTTTGCAGGAAGTATTAGACAAGTATCCTTCTGTTATAACAAAAGTCTGCGACTTGTCTTCTGAAACAGATAGAATTGAACTTTTTAATTGGGTTGCAGCAAATCATAGCGACTTGAATGTACTGGTGAACAATGCAGGTGTTCAAAATTGGATGAATATTGCTGATAGCGATTTTTACGAAAAAGCCGCTTCTGAAATCACCACAAACGTAGTAGCACCGGTACATTTGACTTCCCTGTTTGCAAACTTAAAATCGCTGAACACCATTATCAATGTAACATCCGGTTTGGCATTTGTGCAGCTTTCAAAAGTGCCGGTTTATTGTGCGACAAAAGCATTTTTTCGGTCGTTTACGCTCTCTTTAAGGTATCAGTTAAAGGAAAAAAACATTGAGGTAATTGAATTGATACCACCGGCATTGAATACTGACCTTGGTGGAAAAGGTTTACACGATGGACAACCGGCGGTAAGCGATTTTGTGGACGCAGTTTTTCTGCAAATGTCCGAAGGCAAAACAGAAATAACTTTTGGATTTAGTGATACAATGTATAAAGCAACACCTGATGTTATCAAAGCAACTTTTGACAGAATGAACCCTTAAACATGAATTGTTAATGCCATTGGAGCCCACCAAAATAACTGTCAGACCAAACATGAACGGCAACGATACAAAACGACTTTCCAGGCTGACTGCGATTTTGACACAATTGCAAACAAAACGACTTGTTACTTCGACAAGTCTTGCTGAAAAATTTGGTGTAAGTATACGTACGATTTACAGAGATATTAAGGCTTTAGAACATGCAGGCATTCCGATAATCACAGAAGATGGGAAGGGATATTCGCTGATGGAAGGATACAAAATTCCACCCATCATGTTTTCCGAAAGCGAAGCAAATGCTTTAATTACGGTTGAACAATTGGTACTAAAAAACGGGGATCGTTCACTTATCAAGGAATATATAGAAGCTATCGGTAAAGTAAAAGCAGTTTTGTTGAATGCTACGAAGCGTAAAATTGAATTATTGTCAGAAAGGATCGCTGTTAGTCCTGCTATTGTAGCCATAAATGCGAGCAATTCATTAACCTGCATTCAAAATGCCCTGACAGACTTTAAAGTTTTGAGTATCATATATCATTCAGAACATAAAGATGAAAAAACAGAAAGAAACATTGAGCCTTTCGCCTTGTATTACAGCTTGCAGGAAAGTTGGATACTTATTGCATATTGCAGATTAAGAAAGGATTACAGAATGTTTAGACTAGATAGAATTCTGAAAATCAAACAAATAGAATTAAATTTCAAACCGCACAAACTGACACTAAAGGAATATTTAGCTGAAAAGGAAAAGAAATTTAAAACCCCTGACATACTGCTGTCATAATGCCAAATTACTTTTGTCACTTAACTTTTAAAACAAAAGAAATGAATTTAGCATCAATTCGCATTATCACAGCAAACTTCGATGGTTTAGTTAAATTTTATGAGCAAGTAACAGCAATGCCTGTGGTGCGATATACCCCTGATTTTGCAGAACTAAAAACAGAAACAGCAACACTGGCCATTGGAAGTACCAAAACATTACAGGTTTTTGGAGGGGACGCAGTGGCCAAGCCAGCCCCAAATCGCAGTGTTATTATAGAATTTAGAGTAGATGATGTAGAAAATGACTATGAAAGATTGGCAGACTATCTTCAAAATTATCTCGTTCAAAAACCCACTACAATGCCGTGGGGCAATAAGTCTCTTTTATTCCGTGACCCTGATGGCAACCTTGTAAATTTCTTTACGCCTATTATACCGGAAGATTTGGAGAAGATTGCGGTGGTAAAATAAGCAATATCGCTAACTGAGGTTTGTAACCTCAGTATTTAACATCAGAGCAGGATTATTATCGGATAATCACCCCAAGCGGTCATTTTATCTATGGAAAAAAATACAAAATATATCTTCCTGACAACAACGTTGGATGGCGCCATCTTGGTGCTGAACTTGACTTTGCAGAAGTACGTGAAAGGATTTTATTTGTTAGAATCAATCGGTTGCCATTGAAGATGGCCTGATTTAACTGACAGGAAATTTCCCGGCAATCCAAAACAATAGTATCGGTCACAACTTGCATTAGGGTTGTGACCGAATTATAGTTTTGCGGGGACACCTGGCATAACAGGTTGAAATCATGAAAAGCGTATTGGCAAAATTCTAAGCAAAAGTTGTGGACTTATTAAATGACAACTAACAAGTATTGACGTTTCAGCAGGATTGAGCCGCCTTTGGGTCAGAGAAAGGAGGGCTATTTGCGGTCGTGGCAAATATAAACCAATACCAAAAACAGTGAAGGCTTCAAACTTAACACTTTTCAGCACCACCGAAAAATTTAGTGTTTCACCGGCATTGACCAGGTATGGCACTTGACTTTCCAAATGTCGTTCTCTAAAATCCACGTAACGGCATACTTGCCTTCGCCTATAATTTTTTTGCCAGAAAATTCAATATCTTTAAAAAAACCAGACTCAAATGCCAGATTTCCGGAAATAACCTTATTTTCGACTTCAAAAATAACGTCAACCTTTCCTAAGCCGCCTTTCATGAATTCAAGTATAGATATGTTTCCTTGAATACCTGGTTTGCTGGGCGGAAAGATTAACGCGTCTTCTGAATAAACATTTTTAAAAGTTTCTGCATGAGCCGAATGCCAGGCATCGGTCCAAACCTGCATGGTTGGTTTTTGAGCCATTACAAAATGATAAAAAGTTAGTAAAATTATAATAAAGAAGTGTCTCATTTTAAGCCTTGCGTTGAACATAAGTGAAGCCTGCATGCGTTCCAACACCACTGAAAGCGATCGAGATATTTAAATGTGCTATGGCTTCTAAATGGCGGGCATTTTTTATTCCCCCAACGATCAGACCATTAAAACCTGCATCATCTGCCAGTTGCTTTACGATAGCGGAGGCATCTTGGTCGTCGGAAGCAATAAATGCTGTGAGTTTATTGCCATTAAATTCTTGTTTATCGATCTTCATTGCATCGGCAAAAATCGTGTTGAATGCTTTTACAACTTTACTCTGCGGCAGTAAACGTGCAGTTTGTTCACCTCCGCTATCGTCCCCCAGGAACATTGGAGACCAGTCTGCCATATTTATTGCGTTGGTAATATCAATAACAATTTTGCCAGCCAACACACTTTTATTTTCCGACAAAACCGCATCCATTGCGAAATACGGAATAGCAAAACAAACAATTTCGGCGGCAGAAATTGCGTCGCTTACAGACAGTTGATTACCAGCGGGATTTTGAGTGCCATATTTTACGGAATGTCCGGCCTGGCTCAATAGATTTCCCAGACTTGATGCCACATTACCGGCACCGATAAAACTAATGTTCATCATTTCTATGTTAAATTTGAGTTGTAAAATTCGCCAGATACAGCTATTTTCGCAAGTAGTTACCAAATTGTCTGGTAGTTACCAAAAAGTAAGTATATGGCAAATAGAAAGGAAAGTTCGGTTAGTTTAGAAAATGAACAGATGCTGGAAATTGATTGCCCGTTTATTTTTGCTCTGTCGCTAATGGGTAAACGTTGGAAACCTGCAATACTGTGGAAAATGACCGAAGGCATTTACAGGTTTGGAGAACTTAAACGTGCCATTCCGCCAATAAGTGAAAAAATGCTTACGCAACATTTAAGAGAATTAGAAGCAGACGGACTGCTCACAAGAACAATTTATCCGGAAATGCCTCCAAGAGTTGAGTACGCTTTGACAAAATTAGGCTGGTCGTTGCAGCCCATTTTGGAACAACTAAACCTTTGGGGCGAAAAAGCGAAGACAGACAAGGCGAGACAGTGAGTAGGATACCCGTGCCCGGGCAATGGTTGGAGACAAATTTAATTTACGATACAATATTTCAACCACTGCGTTTATCATCAGGTACTGATACTTGATTTGTTAACAAAACATAGACAAAAACAATGGAAGATTTGAGGCTTGGAAACGTGTAGCCTTATCGACTGATTTCGATTATTTTTGGAAATTAACCGAGAGGAAAATGCCTGATCTTCAAGCGTAAAACATCAATTCTGTTTCCGAGCTGCTTCGATTATTGGAACTGCCAAACCACAAACACCCATTGGTAAGTTTAATCCGATTTGAGGAAACGAAGTGTTTTGATGATGAAAGTCTGAGAAATGTTTCATAAAATTTTTACTGTATTGCAGTACAATATAATTTTGAAGGTATAATGAGATATGGGCAGGGATATTACTATTTTGATTCAGGTATAATTCACCATTAGCACCAACAGTTTGTAGTTAAATTAAGTTGGGGGGAATAAGAAATATAAATTCAAGCCTCATTTCTACAAAGATCAAAGTTCGTGTCAGGTTTATAATTCTTCAAATTTAAAATTTGACTCACCCATTCTTAAAATATCTCCGCTTTTTAATTTTCTTTTATATCACGTAAGGAATTACGAAAGGTCAATTGACCAAAAAACAGTTGAATAAAGTGGTTCCAGCAATTGAATTCTCGTGTGCGGAAATCGCAATGTGCTTTGATACACATTTTTCAAACTCAAAAGAGTCAATAAAATGCAAAAGCTGAGCAAAAACGTACTTTCCTGAATTCATAGCCTTGTGTAAAAGCCACAAAGCTAAAGGTCAAATCAACAAATCAAAGAACGTTCGTAATTAATTTAATTACAACGTGTTATAAGTATTTTTAAAAAGTTAACGCATCACGAGTAATTGATATTCAAAAATCAGTCTCAGTTTTATCGTAAATGGAATGGCTTAAAACCTATATTTTTCTTACCATGCTTACCTGAATGCGGACCCAAAAAATTCAGTGAATCATGTAACTTTTCCCGTCCGATATGTAAGACTTCCGATCTTGAATACAAAGACCTTTACATGGTTGTGATAGAAGTTAGCCATGAAAAATAAAACAAACGGAAACCTGCTTTGAAGCGTGGATGCGATGTGCGTATATACAGGTTCGTTTTTTAATTCTGCTTCTTCACTTCCTGTCCATCTTTAACTGAAATAAATATCGATATGACCACGGAAACAGGAATCACCGAAAACAATAGTCAGGCTGTTGCCAATGATTTGTTAAGACTTTTAGCGGATGAAAATGTATTGTATATCAAAACAAGAAATGCAGGGTGGAATCTGGAAGATGCCAGTTTTTATGACAAGGAAAGGATTTTTGTTGATCAGGCTGTTGAAGTGAATGAAATTATTGACAAGGTCGCGAGGCGAATACGTGCTATTGGTCATTATGCCTTCGCAACGCTGGAATCTTTTTTGGCCTTGACACACTTATCCGAGACAAAAGGTGATCAAAACGATAGTCAGACTTATTTGAAAGATTTGTTGGCGGATCACGACAGTATCATCATTCATTGCCGGGAAGACATTCACCGTTTTACCAATCAATATAAGGATGCCGGTACCAGCGACTTTATCGCGGCCATTATGGAGCAGCATGAAAATATGGCCTGGACATTGCGGGCTCATCTCAAAGGACTTCAACATGTTATCGTTACAAATGATTGAAAATTAAAAAGTTAGAAAATAAGGTTGTTTTCATCAAATGCGGCAATTCATGACATGCCCGAAGCGGTTTGGGACAGGGCATTGCAATTAATCTTACCGGACAATTTTATTGTGTTAAATATGAATTGCAGCAGTTTCTCAAACAAGGCGGAGGTGTGATCGTGAACATGTCTTCCCTCGGCGGATTGAAAGCAGAGCATATGGTCTGGTGCCTTATACCTGCGCCAGACATGGCCTGATGGGTTTGACAAAAAACGTTGCGGTTCAATACGTAACCCAAAATATCAGGGCCAACGCACTTTGTCCGTATTACATTGAAACGCCCTTGTTGAGTGCTGTGCCAGAAGCAGTTCACCAGTTGTGGATTGATGGACACCGGCGAAAAGACTTGGAAAAGCGTCGGAAGTTGCCAAGGCATTTATTTATCTTGCCAGCGATGATTCAAGTTATTGCAACGGAACCCAGAGTATTCTTGATGGAGGCGTAATGGGCTGAATTAAAAATATATAAATCAATACTAATCATTCATAAGCATAAAACCCATGACAAAAATAATTGTAATTTCTTTTGATCAGGAGTCAAAAGCAATAGAGGCGCTACATAAACTTGCAGCATTGGAATCGTATGGCGACATTACGGTTTATGAAAAAACAATGGTCCGTAAACTTGAAAACGGACATTATGAAATATTAAAACAGGAAGAATCTCAGGGTTGGAAAACACTTGAAGGTATGGCAGTTGGAAGTCTTCTGGGTATGCTGGCAGGGCCCGTGGGCTTTGTCATCGGTCTTTACACAGGTGCTGCAATAGGTCTTGTTTCAGAAATCCGTGAATACAATTTCGAAGCCGATTTTATTGCAAAAACTGAGCAGGGAGCCTCGGCAGGAACTGTTTCCATCATTGCAGAAATAGATGAGGACAGCAATGTATTCATCGATGAGGCCGTGAAAACATTTGGAGGTACGATATCCAGAAGCGATGTTGATTTCGAGTTTGACCATTATGCCAATGAAAAGCTGGATGAACTTGACGACCAGATTAATGCTGCCCGGGTTGAGTTGAAAAAATCGGCCGGTGAAGCCAGAGAAAAGGTCACTAAAAAAATAGCTAAACTCAAAGAAACCAGAAGACAGAAATTCGCTGAGCTGATAGCAAGAAGTGAAAAAGAAGCCAGCGGCGCAGAAGATAAAGTGAAAAAAGCGATACATAACGCGAAAACGGAAATAGCTTCGGCCAGTGAGCATGTGAGCGCTAAAATCAAGGAGACGGAAGTGGATCTGATCAAAAAGAGAATAACCCGACAGGAAATCAAACTTACAAAACTGAATGACCTGCTAAAAGAAGCATTGGTATAAAAGGCTGCATCTCAATCCATCACCAGACAAAATGGTTGTATACCTGCGGCACTCCTGAATTATCCGGATACTTGATTTCTATAAATATTTAGCCCCACAGGGCATTATTGATGACAAAAACGTGACAATGTAAAATGCATTTTTAAATCAGCTAACATCAGCCGTTACTTTCCCATATTTAATAATCAAAAATCGAAAATGAAAAAGTCAGTTATCAATACCATCGTAATAAGTTTTCTGTTTGCTTCAATCACAATGAGCTGCGGGGAAGCCTCAAAAGAGCATATCAAAGATGCAAATGAAAATATGAAGGACGCCAATGCGGACTTGAAAGAAGCGGTTGTAGACGCGGACGCGGAAGCAAAAGAAAAAGCAAAAACGGATTGGGCAGATTTTAAAATGGAATCTGACAGTGAAATTGTTGCCATGAAAAAAGAAACGGTCAGCTTGAAGGATAAAATTGCCAAAAGCAGCAAGAAGGAGCAGGTCAAGCTAAACGCAGACCTAAAAAAAATGGAGCAAAAACTGAGTGATCAAAAGGATAAGCTGGACAAACGTAACACCGAATTTGAAGCGTCAATCGATAAGTTTGATGCCTCGGTGGAAACAAAAAATGAATCTTTCAAAAGAGAGTTCAAACACGATATGAGCGAACTTGGTACTGCTATCAGAGATCTTTTTAAAGACAACGTAAAATAACTTTTATGATCAATCCTCCTAATCCATTTGTTCGTGCTGATCTTTCTGATCTTGCAGTTCATGACGAAAAGCATTTCCTTGTGCCTGTGACCATGCGGGCGATGGTTTTGGAGGAGCAAGGCAAACCGTTGGTCAGCAAAACGCTTCCCGTGCCAAAGCCATCCAGTATGCAGGTATTGGTTAAAATTATCGCCTGCGGTGTTTGTCGCACGGATCTTCATATTATGGACAGCGAGTTGAAAAGCCCGAAATTACCACTCATTCCGGGTCATGAAATTGTAGGTATCGTTGTGAAAACAGGGCAGGAGGTCAGCATGCTGAAACCAGGAGACCTGGTAGGGATTCCCTGGCTGGGTTACACATGCGGCTATTGTCGTTATTGCCTGAGAGATCAGGAAAATCTGTGTGAAAACGCGCTTTTTACAGGGTATACCATGGATGGCGGTTTTGCCGAATATACTGTTGCATACGAGAATTTCTGTTTCCTGCTTGACAAAAACTATGGTAACCCATCCGGCGCACCGCTTCTTTGTGCAGGTTTGATCGGATACCGTTCCTATAACATGACAGGCCCGTATAACGAAAATATTGGAATTTATGGCTTCGGTGCGGCTGCCAGCATTTTGATCCAGGTCGCGATCGCTCAGGGGAAAAATATCTATGCATTTGTACGGGAAGGCGATGAAAAAGCGAAAGAATTTGCACTTTCACTAGGGGCAGTTTGGGCCGGATATTCAACGGAATCTGCTCCTGTTGCACTTGATGCGGCAATTATTTTCGCACCGGCAGGGGAGCTTGTTCCCAAAGCATTAGGCGATATTGACAAAGGCGGAACTGTGGTATGCGGCGGGATTCATATGAGCGACATACCTTCTTTTCCTTATGATATACTCTGGGAAGAAAGAACTTTACGCTCAGTAGCCAACCTGACCAGGAAAGACGCCAGGGAGTTTCTCGAACTCACAACCATCGTAAAAATCAAGACGCAAACCCAAACATTCAAATTGGAAGAAGCCAACGAAGCACTGAATGCACTTAGGTATGGAGATATTCGGGGCGCGGCAGTATTGGTTATGTAACAGAGAAGTCAGGTTCGCCTGGATATCGGTAATCAGACGATGCTCTACATCAATTTTATACTTATTGCCGGTTGCTAAAAACCAAAATCAAATACTTTAATTTTTGAAACCTATAAACAATCAGACGCATCACAACTATTTTGTCTGGCCATCGGCTTTGGGTGGCAAATGTGCTATAAAAGCAGCAAATTGTCAAAATCTGAAAGCCGACAGCTGATTTCCGGTAGCTTAAAATCGTGATAAGGTCTGATATAAAATACTTTTTACTCTACGTTATGTCCATTCAATTACAAATACTCTGGTTATTTTTCCTTGCGGTTCCCATCGCCTGCGTTGCATGGACAGTTACACACGAAGAGGTGTTTCGGGAACCGCGTCTGTATTGTCTTAAAAGAAGCATTAATGGCAAATCAATAATGGAACGCAAGTTTTTTTATCTCGTCACATGCGAATATTGTTTTAGCCACTACGTTACCATTTTGGCCATTATTTTAACGGATTATCATTTTCTGATGACAGATTGGAAAGGGTATATTATAGCCGGATTTTCGCTTGTATGGATTGCAAATGTTTACATGAGCCTGTTTGGGCTTATTCGTCAGGATATTAAATGGGAAAAAGCTGAGATTGAATTGATGGAGATAAAACGGCAAATTTCTGTTCAAGCCAAGGTGTGATTGATATAACTTTTAAGGTATAATGTGTAAACTATTCATTTACAAGTTCATGGAACTTTACATCGTAATAATACTTATCAAAAATAAACGCTATGATTATGAGAACGAATGAGGATTTGCAGAAAGATGTTCAGAATGCCATCAAATGGGAACCATTATTGACAGCCGCTGAAATAGGTGTAACAGCAAAAGACGGTGTTGTCACACTATCAGGTACTGTGGATAGTTACGCGAAAAAATCGGAAGCGGAAGCAGCTGCAAAAAAAGTGAAGGGTGTGAAAGTAGTCGTTGAAGAGATTGAACTGAAAACGTTTAGCGATCTTGATAAAAGGGACGATAATGAAATTGCCAGCGAGATATTAAACACTTACAAATGGAACTGGGAAATTCCCAATGACAAAGTGAAAATCATGGTCGAAAATGGCTGGGTGACGCTTGATGGTGAATTTGAATGGAATTATCAGAGAGAGGCGGCAGAAAGGTTAATCAAAAAACACGTGGGTGTAAAAGGTATTATGAACCACATTACCATCAGTACTGAGGTCCATGATGAGATTGAGAAAATGGGTATTGAAAGTGCACTGGCCCGAAACTGGTCGATCAAACAAAGTGACATTCACGTAAAAGTAACCGGCAACAAAGTACTTTTGACAGGAACCGTTGGGTCATGGTATGAAAAGGATGAGGCAGAACGTATTACCTGGAATGCGCCTGGCGTTAAGTCTGTTGCCAATGATCTGGTTATCGAGTATGATTACTCGCTGGTTGATTAAGAAAATGGAAGTGTATTTCAAAAAGTGCCCATGCTTTTAGTATGAGCACTTTTCTATGGGGTGGGAAGTCTGTTTCATGTTCCATCGTTTGGTGCCTTGATTTTTTTGAACTACACACCGCTGACTTACTTTATTCCATTTCTTATCCTTCCTCGTCCTTCATTTGAAGACATGCATGGCGCACGCACCAAACTGCTTATAGTTTTCGTGAATTAGTACTGTCTTTCCATTTTAATCTTTCACTTCACAAGTGCCATTTTTGGAAAGCTTTCTCAATACTTTTCCCTGTATTTGCATCCATTGCACTTCTCTCATTGTCGGCATGCCCTATTTGGATAGTTGCATCTCTAATGCTTCCATCACTTGTGAACGAACCCATTTGTTTTCCTTTTGCATCAATATCTGATGCCGGTTGTTTTTAATTCTGGCTGTAAGACAAATTCGCAACTGCAATCAGCGGACAAGTTATTTAAAAAAGCAATTTTAAGTTTTTTATTTTGAATGTAAATTAATTTTGGAAGTAAATTTAATTATTTGATCATCAGTAAATTGCGTAGGTTGTCGCACTTTTTTAAGTGTTTGTAGATTATAATCATCTTTTCCAGATAGCGTGTTTATTTTAATTAATATCTAATCATTATTTTACGCTTAGCAGCTTTGCATTGATGGCTACAACAACCGTCGAAGCACTCATCAGGATAGCACCCATGGCCGGACTGAGCATAAATGTTGGATAGAGTACCCCAGCCGCTAAAGGTATCGCGATGACGTTATAGCCGACGGCCCAAGCGAGGTTCTGTACCATTTTTCGGTAAGTTGCCCTTCCAAAAGTGATCATTTGTACCACATCCATCGGATCACTGTTCACCAGGATAATATCAGCCGTTTCAGCTGCGACATCTGTGCCGGAACCAATGGCAATTCCAACATCGGCCTGAGCTAGAGCCGGGGCATCATTCACTCCATCGCCAGTCATGGCGACAATTTCTCCTTTCTTTTGAAATTCCTTGACCTTATCCTGCTTTTCATGAGGCAACACATTGGCCATGTAACCATCCATATTCAGCTTTTTGCTTACGGCCTCTGCTATTTTCTCATTGTCACCTGTAAGCAGAAAGGTTTTAATATTCATCTTCTTTAAGGCAGCAATCGCTTCTGCCGCATGCTCTCTGATGGCATCTGCCAGTGTAATGATGCCAGCAAGTTTTCCATCAATTAGTATAAAGTTTACTGTATCCGTAGCCTGATCAACCTGATCGGGAATAGTAGGTATCGGCAGGTTTTCCTGTTTGAAATAATTGGGTCCTGCTGCAACTATTTTTTTCCCATTTACAGTTCCGGTTACACCAATCCCAGGCATATAAATAAAATCAGTCGAGACCCAGAGGTCCAGTTCTTTTTCCTCAAGTTTTCTGATTACACCATGTGCGATGTGGTGTTCAGAGTTTTGCTGGACCGCTGCGGTATATTGTAAAAGCTGGTCAGCAGAGAACCCAGTATCCACCATGATGATCTGCTGGATTTCATGTGAGCCTTTGGTCAGTGTTCCTGTTTTGTCAAATATGATCGTCGTAAGTTTTCGTGCATTTTCGAAAGCGGTACGGTTCCGGATCAACAGGCCATGTGTGGCAGAAAGCGTTGTTGAAATTGCAATAACCAACGGAATAGCTACGCCTAATGCATGGGGGCAGGATGTTACCATGACGGTTACCATTCTTTCCAAAGCAAAAGACAAGCTTTGCCCGCTTGAAAACCAGACAATAAAGGTTACCACACCGACAGTAATCGAAACCAGTGTCAGCCACTTGGCCACTTTATCAGCAAGATTTTGAGTGCTGGATTTGGCTCCCTGAGCCGTCTTGACCATGCCAATCACTTTTTGCAGGTAAGTATCATCACCTGCGCTGGTTACATGGACTTTTAAAATACCATCACCATTGATTCCTCCACCAATTACTTTATCATCTTTTTTCTTTTGTACTGGCAGACTTTCGCCAGTCAGCATACTTTCATTTACATAGGAACTACCATCCTGCACCACCCCATCTGCCGGGATCTTCTCACCAGGTTTAACAAGCAACAAATCACCGGACCGGAGATCTTTTAAAGCAACATCACTAACCAGGTTATCCTTTTCTACATGCACAATTGAAGGCAGCAATTCTACCAACGATTCCAGTGCTCTTGACGCAGCCATCTGTGATTTCATTTCAAGCCAGTGACCTATCAACATGATATCAATCAGCGTTGCCAGCTCCCAAAAAAAATCCATGCCTTCAAGCCCAAATACGACGGCTACGCTGTACACATAAGCAGTAGTAATGGCCACGGCTACCAAGGTCATCATCCCCAGGTTTTTATTTTTAATTTCACTGACCAGGCCTGCCAGGAAAGGCCAGCCTCCATAAAAATAAATGATACTGCTAATTGCTAAAAGAACAAACTGGTCTCCTGGAAACTTCCATGCAAAACCGGCCATCTGCTGGATCATTTGTGATAACATCAGTGCCGGTACGGTAAGGGCCATGCATATCCAGAAACGTTTAAGAAAGTCTTCGGTATGGTGCCCTGCATGTTTGTCATGCCCTGCATTTTCATCCATCTGGTTTTTTACATGCTCATCAGCAGAAGTATTCTTTTCCTCCTGGTGGTGATGCGCGAGGTGATTTTCCATTTTTAAACATTTAAGGTTAAATGCATTTAATCCTTGTCAATAATTCAAAGTAAGCCCTACACCAAACCCCATGTCGCTGTCATAATGCGCGGTGGCACCAACGTACCTGGTGAAAATATATCTAATTGCGGCCATGTATTCCTTGTCGGTATTTACCATCAGGGTCATCCGAAGACGCTTTGAAACAGGTATATCCATCCTTTCCAGCTGAAAGCGGACATTGCCATCTGAAAATACTTCTGCCTGCGCCATCACAAGCATGGGCAACGTGTAGTTCACACCGGCACTAAAAACAGACCGTTGATCTTTTGTGTTCCGCTGGCCAAAAAGGTTAGTCTCCACCTCGTCCATGCCCATTTTTCGATAACGCCAGTCGAAACCTATGAAAGGCATCAGCCATTGCATTTTGCCAATGTATCGCCCGAAATGGGTTTCGGTTTCATAGCCATGGTGCTCATTATATCCCAATCGCCACTCGGTACCAATACTCCAGCGGGTATTTTGCAGCATAGCCTGGCCATCGTTGCCGTTAGTGGCAATATCATTTTCCGCCATGAAATGAGGCTGCCGGTCATCAGCATAGAGTTTTCGCTGCGCCAGTTTTGTGTTTGGTATCTCTGGGTTCGCCGGGGAATTTTCATATGAGAAAATCCTGCCCATTCCACTCATCATGTGGTAGAGAATATGACAGTGAAAAAACCAGTCTCCACTTTCGGTTGCGGCAAATTCCAGGGTATCCGTTTCCATGGGCATGATATCAATCACGTTTTTCAGTGGAGCGTTTTCTCCCTGACCGTTCAATACCCTGAAATCATGGCCATGCAAGTGCATAGGGTGACGCATCATCGAATTGTTGTAAATAACCATGCGAACATTTTCTCCTTTTTTAATCAGGATTTTATCGGTTTCAGAAATCACCTTATTGTCCAGGCTCCAAACGTACCTGTTCATATTTCCGGTGAGAACAAAACGGAGCTCTTTCACAGATGCCGCTTTTGGCAGGCTGGTATTTAATGTTGATTTTAGCATGGCATAATTCAATGTAGTGATAGAGGATAAGGCATTGCTATTGTACATGTTATGGTCCATGTGTCCAGCATCTGCGGACTGCTTTTTATCGTCCATCTCCATACCATCCATTTTGCCTGTTTTCGGTTTTTGAGCAACTTTTTCAGAGGATTTTTCTTTTATGGCCCCTGTAATTTCCGGGTACATTACAAGGTTCATATCCATCTTGTTGAGGCTCATATTCATGCCCATATCATAAAGATCGCCGTTCATTTTCATCATACCGTTCATCATCTTCATGCCTTCAAAATATTTCAACCGAGGCATGGGTGAAGCCAGTTGTTTCACACCATCTCCGAGAAATAAGGAGGCGGATTTGGTTCGGTCTTCGGAGGTGACCAGAAATTCATAAGAAACTGGTTTCGCACCTGGAGTAACTTCAGGAATAGTAACCACCACATCATAAGTTTCTGAAACGGCTATAATCAATCTGTCGACCTCGACGGGCTCAACATCATTACCATCGTTTGCGACCACGGTCATTTTTCCACCTGCGTATTTGAGCCAGAAATAGGTTGACGCACCACCGTTTGAAATCCTCAAACGCACTTTTTCACCAGGTTTGAACTGCGGGAGCTGGCTTTCATTTTTGCCATTGATCAGGAATTTTTCGTAGTAGACATCGCTGACATCCATTGCGTTCATGCGCTTCCACTCATTGGCCAGCTTTGTTTTGAAATAGCCTTGTCTGATTGCTTCCGAATAACTTTGTGTAGTCCCTTTTCTGATCGCAAACCAGTCACTTGCATTATGCAGCATGCGGTGCACGTTCTCAGGTTTCAAGTCAGTCCACTCGCTTAATACAATGGGGACTGTGGAAATATCAGGCTCCTTCTTTTTGTTCAGGATCATTGATCCGTACATGCCGATCTGCTCCTGCAAACCAAAATGGCTGTGATACCAATGCGTGCCGTTTTGAATAATAGCAAACCTGTAAAGATGTGTTGTATGAGGCTTGATAGGCATCTGTGTCAAAAAAGGGACACCATCGTATTTGTTTGGCAAAAACAATCCATGCCAGTGCAGGCCAGTCGCTTCGTCCAGTTCGTTGTGTACGTAAATTTCAGCAGTATCACCTTCCGTAAAAGTGAGGGTAGGCATGGGGATGTGTCCATTTACTGCAATGGCTCTTTTCTCTTTGCCGGAAAAATTTACTGTGGTATCTCTTACGTACAGGTCGTAACGCACGATTTTCTGAGCAGTTGAAACATCGGATAAAAAAAGTATTATAGCCAGAATTAACCAAGCGCCTGGGCTAATATTTTTACGAAAATCCATAAGGCGTGTTTTGATAAAATGAACATAAAGCACAGGATTATTCTATTTGATGGTCTCGGTTGTTTTACCGCAGCTTAACATCTGTGCGCCGTAATACGGGTTTTGTATCGTAGGTATCTGGCTAAGCCAGTTTGCACCTTTGCCGTCGTTGGCCATTGGGCAATGCTGATAATATACAGGCTGCACGGGTTTTGCATTCTTGATAAGGTTGTACATATTGTCTGAAAGCACAGTAAACCGTTCTCTTTGCTGGGCGATGTCTTTGGTTTTTGAAATACGGTCAGCATCCAGATCCAGGTCTTTCATGACCTTCATCCAAACCATATGCTGTGCTGTTCCAAGCTCCTCCATTTTCACTGCCTTGATAGCCTTCACAAGGTTTGTAGCATTGACGGATGCGGCACTCCCGTCAGAAGATACCAGGGCATTTTTTACCGAGAAGTAGGCATCCAGAACGGCTTTTAAAGGATCAGTATCGGCAGTGACAGTTTTTTCTGCCGATGCCATCTCGGATCCGTGCCGGTGTTCAGCAGTCATTTTTTCTGCAATAACTTCTTTTTTACCAAGTCGCTCGTATTTACAGCATTCTTCAAGTCTGGCAAAGGCGTCATCCGGGGCCAGATAGTTTTTGTTGTCATATCCTGCCAACGCGATCTTTTTAAGGATTACATCAATTGATGTCTTTCTGTTATCGTAAGTAATAGTGGCAATTTTTGTGTCTTTGTCCCAGCTTGCCTGAGATATATTTTTTTGAAACGCCGCGTTTTCAATCCCTGTCTTACAAAGCGCACATGATCCGGAGATCGTTACATTTTCAGTAACTACATTTTTTATTTCTGCCTGTAACAGAAATGAGGACAGCAATAAGACAATTGCCATCAATACTTTTATTGATTTCATCTGATAAAAACTTAAACTGTTGTTAATAATTACTAATCCAAAAAGCAAAAAATGCCTTCTGAAAGACGCAACTGTGGCGTCAGGATAACAAACAGCTTAGGTTAGGGGGCATCCAAAGAGAGAGATAAACGGGTTTTGGAGCCATTTGAATGAAGAACCAGTGCAGCTTGAGCGGCGTGACGTATTCCTTTTTTTGAAGGGAAAAAGAAGGCTGCGCTTTTAGTGCAAATACAGGTACGGCATGGCCGCAATCACATCCGGATTGGTTACAATTGTGATCGCATGGTATACTTTTATTGCCTTTTTTTTGATCCGCATGCCTGTCGCAGCACATTTTCTTATGTTCTTTTGCCTTCATTTCCTTTTTGTGACCAGCTTTCTTGCTGCCACATGCCACAGTGGAACTTACCGGTATCACCAGTAAGCATGCCATCAGTAGCAATGCAAGGAAGTTAAATCTCATAAAAAGTAGAATTACAAAATTTATTAAGGGAAAGAATAAGGCCCGGCAAGAGCTGGATCTTTCTACAACACAAATATCATCATTAAAGTTATAAGCTAATTATAGAATTATGGGCAACGCTTACATAATTACAGGTTAAAGAATTTTATGAAAATAAAATGCATTGCAATGTTGCTTAAAGTTTAGAAATTGAATGTTGAAATCTTAAAAAACAGATTATGCCGCTATCAAAATCAAGGTTGGTCTTTTTGGCCCTTTTTCTTATTTTACAAGGAAATATCAGGCGCGATAACCCATCAATCACGGAGCATAACCTTGGGACAGGTAGCCAGCCAGAAATTTCTGTTGATGATAAAGGCACCATCCGGATTGTATACGGAGTTAAAACGGGTAAGGAAAAAGATCTTTATTTTATAAGTTCCCAGGATGGCGGGGTTTCTTATTCCAAACCTTATCTGATTGGCAACTTTTCAAATATGGGGCTGGGTATGGGCCGCGGGCCGCAGATCGCTACAACAAAAGACTATACAGTGATAACCGTCGGCGATCATCACGGAAATCTTTTTGCAGTTAGTTTAAACAAGGCTACCAACAAATGGTCTGCGCCGGTCAGGGTTAATGATTCGGATACCACTGCAAAGGAAGCGTTATCCGGACTTAGTGCCGGAAAAGATAACAGGTTGTTTACAGTCTGGCTTGACAGCCGTCTTGGGAATAACAATTTATTCGGGTCCTCTTCAAGCGACGGAGGATTAACCTGGGAAAAAAACCAGCTTATTTATAAAGGCAGTCAGGAAGGTATTTGTGACTGCTGTAAGCCATCTGCCGTGATTGATGGAGCGGGGCAGATACACGTCATGTTCCGTAACAAACTCGACGGCGCACGCAATATGTACCTGATTACTTCAAAAGATAACGGTCGGCATTTCGGAAGTGCGCAGAAACTGGGTGTGGGAAATTACCTGATCAACGCTTGTCCGATGGATGGCGGTGATATCTCAGTCGATGCAAAAGGTAATATTACTACGGTCTGGCGCAGGCAGACGGAGGTTTTTATATCAAAACCCGGAATGCAGGAAATTAAGCTTGGTATTGGCCGGACGCCTGTCATTCTTCAAGCTGCTAATGGCACTGCAATCGCCTGGCAGCAAGATAGTACCATTCAGTTTCGGAGACCGGGAGACTTGCATTCACATGTTTTGGGTAACGGCCAATACCCAAAACTGGCGATGATGCCAGGCAGCAAATCAGCGGTTTGTACTTTTGAAAGGGAGGGAAGAGTGATAGTTAAAACAATTTCTCTCTAAAACGACTTGGTACTGATTTTTAGATTAATAATCAGGTATTTACTTGCTTATTATCCAATGCTGCGTTTTTCGTATCCGCATACTGAAGTGCAGATAGAAAATTCCTACCACCAGCAATGCGGCGGCGGTCCAAAAAATGACAACATCAGATCCGAATAAAGGATTGTAAATATTTACCAGTGAAAAGAATAGCCCTGCCAGCCCTGAAAACAAAAGCCAGGGCCAGTCAGCAAGCCCTTTTTTCTTAATTTGAAAGCTCCTGCCTAATAATAGGACACTTCGGATCAGCAGCCAGAACCCAACAAAAAGTGGCAACGAGGCTGCGGCAAGGATAGGATTGGTAAAAAATACAATCGCGATAAATAAGTCGAAAATGCCTCCTGCCACATACCATCCCCAGCCAATTAACGACTTATGGCTACTGATCGCAAATGTCATTTCCAATATTCCATTAGTTACAAACACCATTGCGAATGCCAGGCTTAATGCAGCGTAGGTAATATCAGGATTTGCATACACAAATATGGCCAGTAAGATCAAAATTAGCCCTGATATCAGAAATGTCCACCAGTAATTGATGTAACTGTTAACCTGTTCAAGGTGCCTTGACATATATTCGTTTGGTTAAATATTAAGTTATCAAGTCAGACAGGAGACTTTTTCCTATTGTAAAATTTGACGCCTTCATACCAGATTGTGCAGGCAAATCCAATGCCGATGCTGATCAGTAACTGTCGCAGATTAACAGCTTCCAGACTAAAAAAGCGATTAACGCCCGGGATTACAAAAATCAGTACTGAAAGTAAAACAGTGATACCAACGATCAGCGTCACCAGGTTATTTTTATATCTTAAAGTGGTAAGAACAGAATAATAAAACGATCTGTTGATCAACGTCAAAAACACATTGGCAGATAACAGTCCAATAAAGACCATGGATCTGGTGAGTGATTCGTCATACTGGTTTGAAACGGCAAATTGATAGATTAAAAGCATTCCGATCGTAATAACCAATCCTTGTACAATGCTTACCGACAATTCTTTCAGGTTGAAAAATGTGGATGTGGCTGGTCTTGGTTTTTGTAAAAGCAGATTTTGCTGCATCGGTTCATTTTCATAAATAATCGAGCAGGTGGGGCCCATGATCAGCTCAAAAAATATGATATGCACCGGTGTGAAGATAGATGGGTATTTCCAGTTCAACGCCAGAGGAATGAAAACTGTCAGAATGATTGGAATGTGAATGGAGATAATGTAACGGATTGCGTTTTTAAGGCTGACATAAATTTTTCGTCCCATCGCCACAGCATCAACCATTTTTCCAAGATCGTCATCAACCAAAATGAGAGAGGCAGCTTGTTTGGCAATTTCAGTTCCCTTTTTACCCATAGCAATACCTATATGTGCCGCTTTTAATGCAGGGCCGTCATTGACGCCATCGCCGGTCATGGCCACAATTTGTCCCTGTTCCTTAAGTGCGTTGATAACTTTCAGTTTTGCTTCCGGAAACATGCGCGCAAAAATCTGCTTTTCAAGTACACATTGCTGTAAAGTCTGGTCGTCCATGCGCATGAGCTCGTCACCCGAAATCGCCTGGTCTGCTCCTTGAAATCCGATTTGTCTGGCGATGTTCTGCGTGGTAGCGGCATTGTCACCGGTTATGATTTTAACCTGAATCCCGGCCTTATAAAACGACTCAAATACCGTTCGGATGTTGGCCTTTGGCGGATCGTAGAATGCAACAAGGCCCATAAACTGAAATTTTATCTGCTGCTGTTTTTCTGGAAAATCATTACCCGCAAATTTGCTTTCACCAACACCCAATAAGCGGTAGCCTTCACTTGTAAGTGTTGTCATGGCATCGAAAATGGCACTCTTTGCGGATTCGGTTAAATCCGAAACAGCCATAATTGCTTCGGGTGCTCCTTTCGCGGCTATTATTCTTTCACCACTACTATTTTCAAAAACATGGGTCATCATGGGAGGTTTTCCTTCCAGGGGGTATTCATGGACCAGTTTAAAATCAGGTCGAAGATCGCTTTGAATACGTTTGCCATAAGCTTCATGCAGCGCTACCTCCATTGCGTCAAAGGGCTCGGGCTCGCTGGACCACATGGCCATTGAAATTAGTTTTTGACCTTCATCGTTCAGGTTTTGGTCTGGTACCATCAACGCATTGGAAACTGGCAGAAATAAGCTGGCCAATGTCATTTTATTCTCGGTAATTGTGCCGGTTTTATCTGTACAAATGACTGTTGCGCTGCCAAGGGTTTCGATGGTTTGTGTTTTTTTGACGATAATCCCCATTTTCATCAGACGCCAGGCACCCAGTGCCATAAACGTGGTGAATGCAACAGGTATCTCTTCGGGTAAGATGCTCATTGCCAAGGCAAGTGCTTTTAGCAAACTGTCTAAAAAAAGATGTGAGCGATAAAAATTGATACCCCAGACGATCAGGAAAACGACGATACCTACAATCGCCATTTTTTTAACGAAGTCTGTGATCTGGATTTGCAGCGGCGTTGCCTCTTGTTCTATGGATTCAAGACTAAGACCGATCTTTCCCAGATTGGTGCCGTTTCCTATCGCGTCAATTTCACAAACAGCCCTTCCGCTGGCCACAAGTGTCCCCTGGAATATTTTTTCACCGGGTTCGGTTTTTACCACCGCCATTGACTCGCCTGTTAATATCGATTCATTCACCGAAAAGTCGTGGGCCTCAAGTACAAAACCATCTGCCGGAATTTTGTTGCCTTCTTCCAGTATCAGGCAGTCGCCAATGACGATTTCCTCCCGCGAGATCTCTATAACAATGCCATTTCTGATGACAGAGCATTTGGGTTGTGTGAGTGTTTTTAACTCTTCAAGGGCATTGCGGCTTTTGGTATCCTGGTACACGGATATTGCCGAAATGAGGATAATGGCACCGAGCATAAACAAGCCCTCACCGGTAGAGCCCGTTAAAAAATAAATTCCTGCTGCAACAACCAGTATGATCAGCATAGGTTCCTTGACCAGATCTAATACCGCCGACAGAAAGCCATTTTTGCTTGTATCTGCCACCTTGTTTTCCCCATGTGTTATGCGGGATTGCGTAACCAGGCTGTCGGTGAGGCCCTTGTGGGCGTTGGTCTGGGCTGTGGGCATAGGAAGGCGGGTTTTACTTGTATCCATTGCCAAAGGTTTTATATTTCAAATATAGGGAATTTTAAAGGGAGTCAGTTTTGGTATTCAGGCTGAGCATATTTCAATTTTATATTCCATCAGATTTACATTTCTTATTAAGTATACTGATGATAAGAATAATCTAATCCCACTGCGCCTTGTTAAAAACCAACAGCGGAACATGCGGATGATAAGAATATTCAGCGGATGCGCTAGGCGAAAATATTTTGTCAAAAAGTGTCCTGTGGTGTTGCGTAAACATGACAAGCATCGATGGTTTAGTTTTTGTCGTGGCTGCTTCGATGAGTGAAACTAAATTCGGGAAAGGAGCTGAAAATTTTATGTTCACTTTAATATTAACTTTCTCCAAAGCCTCTGACGCTTTTTCAATTGCTTTGGGATTGGTGTAAGCTTCAAGATATGTCGTAAAATGAAATACTTCCACATCAGCCTTGATAGCACCGGCAAATTCGGTTACCTTTTTTAATTCTGAGTCCAGCTCAGCAAGGTCAGAGGCATAAAGTATTTTTGTGATTTTTTTTAATTTGTAATTGTGCGGAACTGCGATTACCGGTACCGTTGAATGGTTTATGATATTTGCAGTGTTTGTTCCAAGCAATCTTTTCAATCTCCCTGCTCCACGGGTGCTGATGCAAATGAAATCAAAGTGATGCCCGGCGGCATGGTCCATGATATTACTCTGCGTTATCACAGAACTTTTGATGATACAGGCCGAGGGTTCGTGTTCTATTTTTAAATCCTGATAAACTTCCTTCACAAATAGATCAAGCTTTTCCTGTATTTTTTTTCGCTCCGCAGTTTCATGCGCCTGGATCTTGCTTGCGCTCCATGCCGTCGGGGATGTCACATGGAATGAATGAAAGAAAGTAAGTTCAAACGGGTGCTGTGTTTTTAACTGGATTGCAAAGCGTAAAGCCGCTTTGGATGCAGTGGAAAAATCGGTTGTAACAAGTATTTTTTTCATGATTTTAATCTTAGTGGTCATGAACTGATAGGATGACGCGGGATTTTGTGAGGTTATATCGGATCGTTAATTTTTGATGTTGACATCCAAAACCTGACTGACCAGCCTGGCTATCATTAATTCTTCATTGGTGGGAATAACGCGGATCGTTACTTTGCCTGAATTGCTGGAAATAACGGTATCATTTTTTTCATTACGATCTAAATCTATTTCAATGCCTAAAAAGTCAAGTCCTTCACAGATGCGTTTGCGGACCAGAGGAATATTTTCACCGATCCCCCCTGAGAAAATCAGTGTATCCACACCTCCGAGAATGGCAGCAAACGAACCGATTGTTTTTTTTACATCGTAACAAAACAGGTTTACAGCTTCGGCAGCGCGATAATCACGAAGTTCAATTTTTAATAGTTCCCGCATGTCGGAACTCGTTTCGGAAACGCCCAGTAATCCAGACTCGTGATTAACAAGATGGTCAAATTGTTTTGGACTTAATTTTTCAAACTGCATCAAATACCAGGCCACTCCCGGATCAAGATCTCCTGTACGGCTACTCATTACAACACCGGAAGCTGGTGTGAAACTCATCGTGGTATCAATACTATGACTGTTTTTTACAGCTGCAAGACTTGCTCCATTTCCCAGATGTGCCAGGATAACCTTCCCATGGGCCGTTTTTTTATCGGTTAATCTTTCGAGTTCATGGATCAGGTAAGCATAAGACAGTCCATGGAACCCATATCGGCGGATGCCCTTTTCTGTATATTTGCGAGGAATTGGTAATAGCTTTGCAACAGTGGGCATGGTTGAATGGAAGCTGGTATCAAAACATGCCACTTGTTTAATTTCGGGATAATGTTTGCTAAAGAGTTCGATCAGCTTAATTTCCTGGGGCAGATGTTCGGGGTCGTATGGACTTATTTTTTTTAGGTTTTCGATCAGTTCATCCGTGATGAGCTGTGGCTCTGTATGCTGCATGCCATGAACGATCCTGTGACCGATTGCGCTAATTTCATTAAATCCTTCCTGCTTTTCGAGCCACCCGGTCAGGAAGTTTGATGCATGGGAATAGTCATTGGTATGAAGAAGAAGATTTTGTTTTTTTTCGGTGATGCTAGTGCTGAAAGTAGCAGTGGTGTTTTGGATTCCAATATTTTCCAACTTTCCTTTGAACAGCACCTTCGGCTCCTGGTCATTTTGATATAGTGCGAACTTAATACTGGATGAACCGGCATTGATAACGAGTATAGACAGTGTTTTTGCGCTATTTATCTTCATTTAAAACAATTTCAGGAAGTTAGTTTATGTTGCCATCTGTAAGTTGTGTTTTGACTTTTTCAACAAATCAGCAGGTTTTGATGTCTGCCTTTACCTGGCTGAGGTTCCGAAAATGTAATGTCTTAAAATCCATGCTTCGGGCGATTTGGATTAATAAAAATCCATCATCTATTTATAAATCCTTCTGGGATTTCCATCCGTTAGTGAGCAAAGTTTCTTCTATATCTAAAATAATGTTTTTATTTCACTTACATCACTCATAACTACTTTTGATAACTGTTGAGAGCATTTTGAACTGTACACTGGCGTTAAACGAATTGGTTGCATTAGCCGGGATAATAATGCCCTGCCCCAATTTAAGTTTATGCTTTTTGCCACTGATCATAACTTCCGCTGCTCCGTCAATGATCTGTATATAAGTATCAAAAGCGGAAGATTTTTCTGCGAGCTCTTCTCCGGCGTCAAAGGAGGAAATCGTGATGTTCCCGGTTGACTTTTTTATGATTGTTTTACTTACCATGGCGTTGGGGAGATACTCGATGATTTCAACAATGATGTGCGGCGTTGATTTTTCCATTTCAGTATCTTTCCCTTTTTCATTTTTGTCTTTCGTATGCATGATCTGGAATTTTACAAATGGCTGCAATAGGCTGTAAAGTTAGTGACTGATCCACGGTGAAGTGTTACACAAAAAAATATACAAGTTGCATCAATCACACATTATGACAGGATTTGAATCAGTAAAGCGGTTTTAAATGAAAGATCCAATGATCAATTTTTGATTTCCCAGTACGCAGGAAATAGAAGTCGAACGGCTTGGATGACGATGATCGGTGCTATCCCGGCTCCCAGTATCAGTTCCAGAGAAGCTATCCCCATCGGTTGTAAAGAAAGAACCTGCCGTAGTAAAGGGATAAAATAAGTCGCCAGCATGATCGCAATACAGAGTATTAATGCCATCCAAATGAACTTGTTGCGTGTGATTTCATTATTAAAAAATCGGCGTTTACCTGTATGCAGGTTGAAAACATGCAGCAATTGCGCCAGAGAAAGTGCGTAAAAAGTGATCGTATTTCCTTCGGCTGTGTTCATTCCCAAGCCAGTTGTAGCATACCAATAACAGCCAAGAACCGATGCGGTCATGACCATTGCATAAAATAAAATCCTTTTCCAGTCTGCGGCTTCGAGAAGGGATTTTTTAGGGTCTCTGGGAGCAGATTTCATGAGCTTTTCATTATCCTTTCCAACGCCCAACGCAAGTGCCGGGAAAATATCCGTGATGATATTGATAAACAGAATCTGTAAAGGCAGCAGCGGGTTTCCTACATTTAGAAAACCTGCAAAAGTGACCACGAAAATCTCACTCATATTGCACGATAGTAGAAAGACGATGAATTTTCTGATGTTCTCAAAAATCACCCTGCCTTGCTCAATGGCGTGGACAATGGAAGCGAACGAATCATCTTTAAGCACCATATCGGCAGCTTCGGCCGCCACGGCAGTGCCTCGAAGCCCCATGGCAATGCCTATATCCGATTTTTTTAAGGCAGGCGCATCATTTACACCATCGCCGGTCATGGCTACAATGTCTCCTTGTTTTTGGTAAAAATCAATCATATCAAGTTTTTGGGCAGGATTTACCCTGGCGAAAACTTTGCAGTCCATCATTTTTTTTCGATCAGTCTCAGAATTAAAGTCAAATGATTCCAGATCTTTCCCAGTCAGAACCAATACCTCATCCTCCCCGACAAGTTTTACCTCTTTCGCAATTTTTAGCGAAGTGGCAGGGTGGTCACCGGTAACCATAATGATTTTGATTCCCGCGTGGTGGCAGGCATTCAATGATTTTGTTACTTCTTTTCTGGGCGGATCCAGAAATCCAATCAACCCCAGATAGGTAAGTTTTTCTTCAGAGGTAAAATTGTTTCCGGGTTTTTTATTGGTTTGGCGGTAAGCAAAAGCCAACGTCCGGAGCCCATCTGCGGCCATGACTTCGGAAACTTCAAGTTCTTTATTTCGCTGCTCCTCATTTTCCCAACTGCACAGAGCTGACACTTCCTCAATGGCACCTTTTACTGATATAAAATATCCCGATCCTGCGTGATGCAGCGTGGCCATAATGCGGGTATCGGAGCTGAAAGCTTTTTCAGCTTTCCGTTTGTAATCATTATTCAGTTTATTGATATCAATGCCACAGGCAGTTGCGAAAAGTAGCAGGGCAACTTCAACAGGATCGCCTAAATTTTTTTTATTTTTACCATCCAATTGTGCATTGTTAGCCAAAGCGCCGGTCATGCTGAGCATCTGCATTTCTTTAGATTTTATCAGTTTCTGATCCCCCGTTATTACTTCCATGGCCTCTAAACCTTTTTTTTGGGGGTGAAGACGAATCGTCAGATCGTTTCCGGAAAAGTGCAGGGCATGTACTTCAATTTTATTTTGGGTAAGCGTGCCCGTTTTATCAGTAAAAATGACGTTGGTCCCTCCCAGTGTCTCTACGGCTGAAAGACGTTTTACGATCACTTTTTTCTCTGCTAACCGCAGCATTCCGTAAGCGAGAGCAACCGTGGCAACAATGGACATTCCTTCGGGAATAGCGGCAATGGCAAGTGCTACTGCCGTTTCAATCAACTGTTTTATCTCCTGTCCGCGTAGCAGGCCAACAACCAAAAATGCCAGCGCCATGCCAAGGGTTACCCAGATCAGCACCTTTGTCAAACTATTCAGTTTTCCTTCCAGGGGAGTGGCTGTCCGCTTGGCCTGATGCACCATGGTGGCAATTTTGCCAAGCTCGGTCAACTGGCCAATTCCGGTCACGATGGCCTTGGCATTTCCATCGGTGATGGCAGTGCCTTTGAATAAATTGTTATGCTGATCACCCAGCGGGGCATTTTCGTATGAAGGATCCAGACTTTTTTCAGATGGTAGAGACTCTCCGGTTAATGCCGATTCATCGACCCGGAGTTGATTGCGTTCAATAATTGAAGCATCAGCAGCAACAAGGTCGCCTGCTTCCAAAACCAATATATCTCCAATTGTAACCTGCTCCGATGGGATTTCTTGTATCTGGCCGTCACGTATAACCCTTGCCGGTGTTACGTCCAGCTTGCGCAACGCTTCCATAGATTGCCGGGCATTGTATTCCAGCGTAAAACCAGTTATCGCATTGATTAAAATAACTGCTATGATGGTAAAACTTTCAAGTTCATCTCCCAGAATAAAAGAAACAATGCCTGCCGCAGCCAAAATATATACAATCACACTGTTGAACTGCCTGAGTACTATGAGCCAGATATTTTCAGGTTTCACCAGTTCCAGCTCATTAAGTCCAAATTGGGCAGTACGTGCCTCGGCTTCTTCCTTTGAAAGACCTTTCTCTGGATCTGTATCATTTTCACGCCCTTTTGAAACTTTTGGTTCAGGCTGTTTTGACATGTTTTTGCTGAAATTTAAAAAGAATGTTTTAAGTAGGTTGGAAGTGCTTATAAGTATTTCTGATGACTGGTTTTTGAGCACTACAACCGTTGCTATTGTTATTTAAAGTGCACTATTTGTAAGTATGACAAATTGTGACGGTTCAAGTTTAAGCTTGATAAAATGCCTGTTCCCTTCCTCGTTTCGCAATACACTGATATGTCCCGACTGGCCATATAGAAATTTGAATTTATTTCCTTCGGGGTTGAGCAGCGGATCTACGAGAATGTATTCTTCATCCTGGTCACTGAGCGAACTGTTATAGGCTACTACAATTTCCTCATCATAAAGTACTCTTGAAAAAGCGAGAAGACATTTTTTATAAATAGGCAAATGGAAATTTTGACCATCATCCGAAAGCTCCCGCATGTACATTCTGCCAAACTTTAAAACAGGACTTTCCTTTCTCAGAGCTGCTATAAAAGCGATTTCTTTGTAAATTCGGTTTGACTTGTTTAATGCATTTAAGTGATAGTCCTGCATACTAAACATGGCCTCACGAATGTTAAAATCACCTTGTCCTGCTCCGTTAAATCCTTGCTCAGTTCCGTAGTAAATACAGGGCGTGCCAAGCGCGCATAACAAACAACCAATACCGGCAATGATCTGATTTTCTGTCGCCCCATTGCCAAACCGCTTTTTGAAAATTTGTCCTACCTGATCATGGTTGTCGATAAAAGTGACCAGAAACTCGCCAAACTCTCCGCGGTTTAACGCGTTTTTTCGAAGCGATTCATAACGGTCAATGAGGCTGTCTGGCGTTGCAATACCTTTGATGACATCAGCAAGAATATGATATAATGGAAAGTCAAGAACGGAATTCAAACCAAAATAAATGGCTTTGTCTTCCACCACAACAGATGTTTTGGGGCCAATGTATTTGTTGTACATCTCCTCCGGCCCTACCAGCTCACCGAAAAGAAAGAAGTTACGTTTGCCAAGCTTGTAGGCATATTCGCGGACATGGGAGCAGAACTGGCTGATATATTCCTCGCCCATGTGTTTGACTGCATCTATCCTGAATCCATCTATATCAGCCTCCTTAATCCAGTAACAATGAATTTTGGTAAGCATCTGCTGCACATACAATGCCTCTGGTGAAGTATCATTTTTGAAGCTTTTTAGCGAAAGGAAATCTCCTTCACGGGTCTCAGGATAGCTGTCGAAATTCCTTATCTGGCCCTTTTTCCAATATAGTTCGGGGTTTCTCAGCTCAATGGGAAGTGGCTTGCTGTCTGTGCGCCAGCCGCCAAAAGGAAATACGGCTCCCTCGTAATAGTAGTAATTCTGATCTTGTGGATAAAACCAATTGTCGCCGGAATGGTGCAGCACAATATCCAGAAATACCCTGATATCCATGGCATGTGCCGCGTCTACAAGGTTTGCCAGATCTTCTTTTGTTCCAAAACGAGGATCGATGTTGAGAAAATCCTGAATGGCATAACCGTGATAAGAAGCAAGGTTATTTTCAAATACCGGGCTGAGCCATAGGGCAGTACAACCCAGGTCCCGAATGTAATCGAGGTGATTTGTAATACCCTTCAATGTACCACCGCAGATTTTCTGCAAAGCTTCTGCATCGCCAAAGCCGTTTTGCCTGCCATTCGTATTGCTTGGGTTTCTGTCCAGATCGTCATGAAAACGGTCGACGAGCAAAAAGTAAATAAACTCTTCCCGCCATTCCCTGTTGGTTTTTGTCCAATAAATTTTGCCTGGCCTGGGTGAAAGGTCAATAGCCTTAATCGAAGTAATTGCAGGTTCATTAATCGTCATTTTTGGCAGGGGTTTTGGCTGAGAGTTGTTCGCTGCAACATGTCCATACTAATACGTTGGCATGGTTAACAACATCGGCCGTGGTGCTTTGGGAGAACAAATGTTTTAAATCCCGCTTTCTATGCGTTATCATAGCGATCATGTCTGCATTGTTTTCACTTGTAAAATGCAGGATACCATCTTTTACATTCTTGTTTTTTAAAACATTAATCCGAAAATTCACAAGCTGGTAATGCTTTGCATATTGTTCAAGTCTTTCTTTGATTTTTTCGTCATTTAAGGAGGAGCCGGTGTTGATGCGCAGGATTTGAAGTCTTGCATGAAAAAGCGTTTGAAGAAGTTTGATTTGCTCAATCATTTCGAATTGATTAAGCTTCATATCGCATGGAAATACAATGTCATTGATTGATTTGGTGTTAACTGAGCCTCTTACCGCAAATACCGGAACAGGTGATGTCCGGACGATCTTTTCAATATGCGATCCCAAAAAGAAGTCATCCCATCCACGCGATCCATGCGTGCCCATCACAATCAGATCAATGTTGTCATTTATTACAGATTTTAGAATGGAGGGCATAAACCTCCCGGTTAAAATTTTCTGCTGCGTAATAATTCCGGAATTTTGGCAGGATTTAACAAGGGCTGTCAAGCTTTCCAGTGCATGAATTTTTAGTGCCGATGTAATTGCTGCGCTGGTGGATTCAGACACAACGTTTACTAAAAGCAAATGTCCGTCGATTTGAGCAGCTAGTTGCAGGGCAAAATTCAGCGCCTTCTCGTTATACTTTGAAAAATCACAGGGTACCAGAATTCTTGTCATGATAAGTGAATTCCGAATGGTTAAACTTTGTACAACTCAGCTTAGATAAACTCCTCAATTATCAAAGCTATTTCTTTTTTTGATAAACCGGAATATCGCAACTGTAAGATAACGGACGGTCGGGGTAGGTGATTTATGAACTTATAATATTTAGGATGGCTGACATTCAGAAAAGGACTGAAAGTGTCCTGATCAAGCTCTCTGACAAATACATCGACTCGATTATCAGTTTTTTGGGAAATAGTTTCAATATGCTCTCTTCTCACAATTTTAACCATTTTACCGGTTCTGAGCAAAACTACTTTTTCTCGAAGCAGTATATTTTTCATATTTGTGGCGGACTTGACTTAAATAATTTAAGGTTGATGTATTTCGATTTTTGCGTGTTACACGGTTTACAAAGGTGCGTTTATTTGAAAGCGGAAAGGTTACATTAAGAGGTCAATAACTTACATATATCACAGGTTTTTAGAATTAAAGTTGAGGTCTTTTATGCTTAACATGACTTTAATTTAAAGTTTAAAATAGCCGGCAGTACTCCATTATTTTGAAATCTTCATTGTTGAGCCACACCAGTGAATCATGCAATCATCCGTATTTTTTTTGTAACAATCCGCCCGCTCAATTGAAGGAACTATACAATTGTAATTACTGAAAGTTTCATAGAGTGAAATATCATTCCGGGAGTTGTTTTTATACTTACAGGCACTCTGCTTTTGTATTCAATCGGTATGACTTTATTACCGCAGAAAAGATTATTCACGTGGGCCAGCTCAAAATAGTGAAAGAGCATGATAACCTCTTCACCTTGTCGCTATGGATAGGGATTGTCGTCTTGCTTATTGGACTGGCCACAATGGCGGTCATACCAGCGAAGAAAAAGATGCACAGCAAATTTTCACTCATATCCGTTTTTAATGACCGTCGAGATCATTTTAAATTGTACTTCGGCTGACATAGAATTCGGTTTGTGGGCGGGAATAATAATTCCCTCTCCAAGTTTTAGCTTATGGGTTTTTCCATCGATAATAATATCAGCACTTCCGTCAATAATTTGAATATAAGTATCGAAAGCAGAGTATTTCTGAGCTAATTCCTCGCCCGCGGCAAAGGAAGAGGCTGTGATATTTCCTGTCAATTTTTTGAGGATTGTTCTGCTTAGAACCGCATTGGGTATGTATTCTATGATTTCAACGATGATATGTGACTGGGCTTTCTCCATTTCCGAATCACGCGCGTTGTCGCCTTTATTTATACCATTCATGAGTAGATGTAAATTTAAATATGATTTTCAGGCCTTGATTTTCACTGTCGTCAGGAATAATCCAGTCAAACCGTCAACACAATCCGAGCCTGCATAAAGGTGACATTATTTTTGCTCGTTATTGCAAGAAGTATGCGCTTCATTAGGGGAAGTACCAGTCCTATGGGAGGCTAAAAAATAAGGTTTTTCGTAAAGATTCTAAAGCGATGTTTAACAATGTGAAGCACCGTCCGGACTTATTCATTTTATTTTCAAAATGAATTTTCCGATTTTGATATATAGGGCTGATATACAGATAAATAATACGATTAGCCCTGCGCTATTGGCCAACACTTTTGACAAACCGAGCCTTCCCGCATCAACAAATGGATAAGGGTAGAAATTAGAAAATCTTCCGCGGATTAAGATATAAATCAGGTAAATAAGTGGATAAATCAGCCATTTGGGTATCTGCTGATAGGTCACCGATTTTTTTTCTTCAAACAAATACCAGAAAATAATAACAAGGACAGGTATCACCGAGTGAAGTAATTCGTCCACAATTTTTTGTGCGCCTTGGGGTTCCCAGGTATGCCGTAAAATAACTTGGTAAACCAGCCCAACAATCGTTATGTAGACTGTAACGGCAGTTAGTGTTCCAGGCTTATTAATGATTGACATGTAGCCCTGCCTTGTTTTGATCAATGACAACGAAAAATATATGGCTACCAGTAAATTTGTCAAAATTGTAAAAAAACTAAAGAAGCGAATTGTTGTTTCAAAAATTGGAGTTACCCTATTTTCTATCATTAAATTATATTGTGTCAAGACAGCAATCCAGGCAATGATCGCGAAAAGAATTGAAAGAATGTTTTTCATATCCAATAAATAATCCTAACAAATCTATCGATCTTTTGCCAAATTCCACCCGTTGAAAGGGTTTTCGATATGTGATTTGTACAACTTATGCTGCCAGTGGTGTAACATTTGCGGATTTAGTAATTTTCATCTTTGCATTCATGGTGACTTACTCATGAGTTGACAAATATGTTATTTTCTTTGATGGCTGCCCGAAATATTCCGGAGGCTATTAACACAAACATATTGACATTGATCGAAATTAGTTGAAATGAAGGGTAAAATAATTGAAAATAAGGATGTTGGATTTTGGTCAATAAATCTGGAACAGGCGCTCAAACAGGTTAATTCAAGGGTGACCGGATTGGCTGAAAAAGATATTGATCAGCTTAGAAAACAATTTGGAGCGAATAGTATCGCATCGGTTGACAGCCAGACAAACGTTTTGTTATTTATCAACCAGTTTAAAAGTCCGATCACAATTATTTTGCTGCTGGCGTGTGCTTTGTCTTATTCTTTAAACGATCATACCAATGCGGTAATTATTTTTGTTATTGTCCTGATCAGCAGTGGTCTTGGTTTTTGGCAGGAAAGGGCTGCCGGAAACGCGGTTGCTCAGCTTTTAGCCATGGTGCGTATCACAACGGCCGTGGTTCGCGATCAAACCGAAAAGGAGATTCCGGTTGAAGAAATTGTGCCGGGCGACGTTGTTGTGCTGGATGCAGGTGATGTGGTTCCGGCCGACTGCCTGATCATTGAATCCAACGAATTGTTTGTAGATGAAGCGGCTTTCACAGGGGAAACTTTTCCGGTTGATAAAATGCCGGGCGTTTTACCAGCTGACACGGTTCTGGCTAAACGTTCGAATGCCGTTTTTATGGGCTCGCATGTTGTGAGCGGGTCGGCCCGCGTGCTTGTCATGCTCACAGGAGCTTCTACGGGCTTCGGGCACATTAGCCAGAGTTTGAAAAACAAAGTTCCACTTACAGAATTTGAAATTGGTATCAAGAAGTTTGGCTACCTGCTGATGCAGATCACCATGTTTTTAGTGATTGTAATTTTTGGGATCAACGTTTTCCTGCACAAACCCATACTGGATTCATTTCTGTTTACACTGGCTATTGCCGTAGGGCTTACACCGCAGCTGTTGCCCGCGATCATTACAATAAATCTGTCTCAGGGTGCCAGGGAAATGGCAAAAAAGAATGTCATCGTCAAAAGGTTGAGCTCTATCGAAAATTTTGGCAGCATGGATGTGTTATGCTCCGATAAAACGGGGACGCTGACGGAGGGTAAGGTAAAAGTGTATCAGGGAACAGACTGTTTTGGTATCCAAAGTCAGAAAGTAATCACGCTGGCCAAGGTGAATGCTTCTTTGCAGCAGGGATTTAAAAATCCAATTGATGAAGCTATTTCAGGATTTGATGTCCCTGCCTTCAAGCAGGCGCAGCGGCTGGATGAGATTCCTTACGATTTTAACCGGAAACGGCTGACTTTACTGGTCAAAATGGAAGGTTCCTTTACGATGGTAACAAAAGGTGCGGTCAATCAGGTGCTTGCCGTTTGCAGCGAGGCCGAGGACGAAAAAGGAAAAAGGGTGCCCCTGGCATCACTTTTGGAAAAAATAAATAAGAACTATCAGACTTCAAGTGCATCGGGCTACCGCACGCTTGGCGTTGCGTACCGTGACTGGGAAAACAATGGCCCGATTCATAAGGAGGATGAAAATAATATGGTTTTTGCTGGATTTGTGACTTTGTTCGACCCACCAAAAACAGGCATCAATGAAACGATCACGAACCTATCTAACCTGGGCGTCAACCTCAAAGTCATTACCGGGGATAATTTGCTGGTGGCCAAAAGTATGAGTGAAAAAATTGGAATCAAGGGTGCCGTTTTTCTATCCGGAGAGAATCTCAGACAAATGAGTGATGAGGCATTAAGACACCAGGTTCTGAAAACCGATGTTTTTGCCGAAGTAGAGCCCAATCAGAAAGAGCGAATTATTATTGCTCTTAAAAAGGCTGGAAAAGTAGTTGGGTATATGGGCGACGGTATTAATGATGCCTCGGCACTGCACGCCGCTGATGTGGGCATTTCAGTTAATACCGCAGTGGATGTTGCAAAAGAAGCTGCTGATATCGTGCTGTTGGATCAGGATTTAAATGTTCTTATAGAAGGCATCAAAGAGGGGCGGCGCACTTTTGCCAATACCCAGAAATATATTTTCATGGCTACCAGTGCCAATTTTGGCAATATGTTCAGTATGGCCGGAGCGTCCTTGTTTTTATGCTTTTTACCACTTTTACCAAAGCAAATATTGCTGACGAATCTGCTGACAGATTTTCCGGGAATGACCATTGCTTCTGACACTGTGGATGAGGAGTGGATCAAGAAACCCAGGAAATGGGATATTGCATTCATCAAGCGTTTCATGATCGTGTTCGGCCTGCTGAGCTCAGTATTTGATTATCTTACTTTTGGTGTGCTTTTGTATTACTTCAAAGCAGCTCAGACAGAATTCCAGACCGGCTGGTTTATTGAATCTGTTGTGTCTGCAACCTTGATCGTGCTGGTTGTCAGAACCAGAAAGCCATTTTTTAAGAGCCAAACCGGAAAATACCTAATGGGGACTACAATACTGGTTGCTTTAATCGCACTTAGTATTCCCTGGCTTCCTTTCACAGCAAAGCTGGGGTTTGCACCATTGCCGTTCAGGTTTTACATGGTTCTTTTGGGCATTGTTACCATGTATTTATTTAGTGCCGAAATACTTAAACATTGGTTTTACAAAAGGCTGGGAGAGGGGAAGGTAAATGGCAAATAGGAAGTTCCTCCATCAAGTATCTTTTTTACTTTTGGTTTTTCATCATTACCAGTACATGCATCATGTAAATTTGAACAGGTAAGCAGAACCAAATCAAAAAGAGCGTATTATTCTTTTTTTGAAAAGGCTGGTTAATCGAATCGCTATCATTGCAATTTTTATCGTATGATAGTGAGATGAGAAAGTCTATTTTAAATATTCATGCTGAAACATATATGCTAGCCAGTACCCTATGTTGGTCGCCGTGTTTACTATTTCCGGCAGGATCTGATCTTTTAAGCATATCTTAAGAAAACATTAAGATAGTTTATAAATTCAGATGCTTTACTTCGTAGATTGTTGATGTTCGTTGCAATCCGGCATTAAGCTAATCAAATAAGTACTATGAGAATCCTGATCATTGAAGACGAAACCGGTATACTGAACTTTTTAAAGCAGGGGCTCGAAGAAGAATCCTATGCGGTGGATACTTCGTTAGAAGGTGTAAAGGGGCTGGAAATGGCTTTGACAGGAGAATATGATTTACTACTGATCGACTGGATGCTGCCGGGCAAAAGCGGTATCGAGGTTTGCCGGGAATTCAGAAAACAGGGTCATAAAACACCTATCATTTTTCTGACGGCAAGGGATACGATTCAGGATACTATTTTTGGTTTGCAAGCTGGCGCGAATGATTATATCAAAAAACCTTTCAGCTTTGATGAATTACTGGAAAGGATCAAAGTGCAGCTCAGGCCAAAAACCGGCGAGCAGTCGGAATTTAAGCTTGGGCCAATTGTGGTCGATACCCAGTCGCATCAGGTTTTCAAAGGAGCTGAGGAGATTAAACTGACTCAGAAAGAATTTGGATTACTTGAATATCTTTTGCGAAACAAAGGAAAGGTATGCCGCCGGACCCGCATTATTGAGAGCGTTTGGGACATTCATTTTGAATACAATACCGGCGTGATTGATGTATATATTAATTCCCTCCGCAAAAAACTGAAACTGGCCAAAGAAGAAGATTACATCCAGACTATCAGGGGTGTGGGTTACATTGCCAAAGAGATTTAGTATTTCAAATTATGAACCGCTCTTTTAAAAACAAGATCGCCTTTAATTTCACGCTCAGTACCGCGCTGATGGTGGCGGTTATCTTTTTCCTGATCTACTATATTGTCAATCTGACGGTATTCAGCCGGTTGGAAAAGGATATTAATTTTGAGGCAGACAAACATTTTCATGAGGTAGGTATAAAAGATGGCAAGCCGTATTTTTTCGATACATCGGAATGGCTGGAAAGAGAACATTCGATGCTGGAACTAAATCCGGTATTTATCCAACTTGTTGACCTGAAAGGAAACATTCTGGACAAATCTCCTAACCTGAAAACAAGTATTCTGAAACCGGATTTTACTAAACCTGAAAATTCATATTTTAAATCCGTTTTGCTTGGCCAAAGCATTGCACAGATTCAGATCGGCATAAAAGAAAATAAAAAAAGCACGGGCTATCTTATCGTTGCTGTTCCCATTGACGAATCTGAAATGGTTTTATCGAATCTGGAAAAAGTGCTCCTTATTTCATATCCGATAATCCTGGTCATTCTTTTTCTTATTACCCGGATCATCGCAGGCAGAAGCATTCAGCCGGTAATAACGGTTATTGAAACGGCCAGCAAAATAACAAACGAAAATTTAAGCAGCCGCATCCCTTTGCCAGCCAACAAGGATGAGCTCAAAAAGCTCGTCGTCACGATTAACGATCTGATGGACAGGATTGAAAATGCGGTGGAACGTGAAAAGCAATTTACATCCGATGCGTCGCATGAGCTCAGAACGCCGCTGGCAGTTATTAAAGGTACACTTGAAGTTTTGATACGCAAACCCCGGACCTCACAAGAATACATTGATAAAGTAAATTATTGCATCCGAGAAATGGACCGGATCAACCATCTGGTAGATCAGCTACTTTTGATGGCACGTTTTGAAAGCCAGAAAAGTGCATTGGACTGGCAGGAAGTTGACCTGACAGAATTGACCGAATCTATTCTGGAACGGCAACAAACACTTATTTTGGAAAAAGATCTGTCGGTTGAATTTGACGTTACAGTACATGATCACGTATATTCAGATCCGTATATGACCGATATTATCATCGAAAACCTGATTTCCAATGCAATAAAGTATTCCAGGGATCATGGTCGGCTGATGATAGGAATATCCAGGGATGAAAATAATTTGATTTATACCGTTAATGATGACGGCATCGGTATTGCAGCGGATGAAATCCAGCATATCCAGCAGTCATTTTATCGTGCGGAGCCATTGCAGCATCCTGAGATAAAAGGGAGTGGCCTTGGACTTTCCATCGTAAAGAGAATGTGTCAGCTTTTGGGAGTAAGCCTCAGCATAAAAAGTCAGCCCGGCAATGGAACCACAGCTGCGTTAATCTTTAAAATTTGATCCTGCTAAGTTATATACGCTGGTAATTATCAGATTAAGGTAAGTGGGATATATATAACTTAATGTCCACGAAGTGTAATACTTTCCCAGGCGTTCTTCGGGATTTTTGTCATTGTTAAGTGGAGAAATAAAAACGGATCTTCCGAAGCTGGTACCACGATTCATTTACCTAAATCGATTCTAAGTAATGAAGTCTTAAGGAAACCTTAAGAAAATCTTGAGGAAACGCTAAGGCAGCCAGGTTTACATTTGGGAGTCCTATCAGACTGAAAATAAACTAATCCAAAGCTATGAGTTTTACAAAGAATGCCAACAATATCGACCGCCATCAATTTTTAAGAAAACTGGGTTTCGGCGGTGCCTCTTTGGCAGCCGTATATTTTGGAGCGCATTTACAATCCTGTACCAACGACCGGGTCACTCCCGCACCTACCAATTTGACCGTTGACCTGACTGCTTCTGGCAATGCGGCGCTTAAAACCAATGGTGGCTACATTATCAAAGATGGCGTTGTCATTGCGCGCAGTAACACCGGTGCCTACATTGCAGCTACGCTTACATGCAGTCATGAAGGGAAAAATCAGATTACATACCAGACCGACCATTTTTACTGCACTGCACATGGAGCTAAATACGACAATACCGGCAAAGGGCTCAACAGCGAAGGCAAAAATGGAATAGCCGTGTATACAACGACACTTACCGGAAACATATTGACAATCACGGCTTAACGACATTCTGATATGATAAAAAATTTAACGGCCGTCTTGTTGATGATGACATGTACGATGGCATATGCACAAAATGATCTGCTCAATGAGCTCGAAAAAACGCAGGATTCCACCATCACCTATGCTGCTGCCACTTTTAAAGGAACCCGTATTATTAATGGGCATTCAGTTGAAACTGTCGGTAAGAGAAATCTTGATTTTATGATTTCGCACCGTTTTGGGGCTGTCAATTCCGGCGTGAGTAATTTTTTCGGATTGGATCAGGCGCAGATTCGTTTGGGGCTTGAATATGGTTTAACAGACCGGTTAATGATCGGGATCGGAAGAAGCAGCTATCAGAAAACAGTTGATATTTTTGCAAAGTACCGATTGTTGAAGCAGTCTTCGGGTTATAAAACGATACCGGTTTCGGTTACACTTTTTGCCAGCGATGCCCACAATGCCAGCAGTACTTCGGCCGAGCTGCCTTTCTATACTATCGCACAGCGGGAAACCTATACTTTTCAGGCACTTATTGCCCGGAAATTCAGTGATAAATTATCCATTCAAATCACACCAACGGTCATGCACAGAAACCTGGCCGAGAATGCGATCGATGCAAATAATCTGTATGCGCTCGGAATGGGCGGCCGTTATAAACTGACCAAAAGGACTTCTTTTAATGTGGAGTATTGGTATACACCGAAAAAGATCGGCAGTACCATTCAGCGTGATCCAAGATTTACAAACACCTTATCGCTCGGTTTTGATATTGAAACAGGCGGCCACGTATTCCAGCTTCACCTGACAAATTCAAAAGGTATGATCGAGCGGCAATTTATCGGCCAGACAACCGGAAAATGGAACAGCGGCGATATTTTTTACGGATTTAATGTTTCCAGGACTTTCAGTTTTGACAAAGACAAAAAACGCAGCAAATCCAATGGATACTAAAACTTTCAGATTGCTGCTCATACTGATGATCAGCTAGTTCATTGCCGTTACATGCTTCGGACAGATTTACATGACAAAAACGGGTCAGAGCAGTTTTTTCTCTGAAACGCCGCTTGAAAATATATCAGCCCTTAACAACCAGGTAGCTGTGCTGCTTAACACCGCTAACGGCGAAATTGCGATCCGTATGCAGCAAAGAGCTTTTCATTTTCCCAATAAGCTGATGGAAGAACATTTCAATGAAAACTACATGGAAACGGAAAAATTTCCGACCGCAGTTTTTTCGGGAAAAATTAAAGAGGTTGTTGATTATACCAAAGACGGGAGTTATAGCGTCAACGCGGAAGGCGTTCTTGATATGCACGGGGTAAAACAAAACCGCACTTTGAAAGGGCAACTTGTGATCGCAAACGGACAAATCACTTTAACGAACGCTTTTGATGTAAAGCTTACGGATCATAAAATCGAAGTACCCACGCTGGTACTTGCCAAAATAGCAGAATCGATCTCAGTTAAAAATAAATTTGTGCTTGTACCAAAGAAAACAACCTAAATTAAATTACCTTAATACCATAGATTGAAGAATTTGAAAAAAGTCATTTCCATATCGCTCCTTGTCATTTACTTTTTTTCAACCACTCAGCTGGTTGAACTGGTAAAACTGCCTGTACTTTTCGAGCACTATCAGCAGCATAAGGCCTGGGATGAGGAAGTTACTTTTTTCGAATTCATCTATGAACATTACGCAGAAAGTATAAACGGAAATCCGGACAAAGATCTGGATATGAAACTGCCTTTCAAATCACATTTGGATCAAACAGCGCTCAGCTTTCTTGTTACGCCACCTGCCAGTACCGATTATTTCTATTTTAAAGTAGCAGCGCCCGTTTTCTTTTCTGAAAGACATTACTTTATTTACTCCGAAGGACCGCTGATATCAAGCTACTTGTCCACCATTTGGCAACCGCCAAAATTCTGTTAGGCTACATTTTTGGAAGGTACCTGAGCACGGGATGGAGACATGCTGAATGCTCGTGCATTTCCGATTTTCAAAATCCAGGGTTAACAGAAATTTATTATGCTTAATAAAATCATTGCCTTTTCAGTGGGCAACAAGCTCATTGTGGGGTTGTTTGTGATTGCACTCATCGGATATGGAAGCTACGAGCTCACACGGTTGCCTATTGACGCCGTTCCCGATATCACCAATAATCAGGTTCAGGTTATTACCATCGCGCCTTCTTTTGGCGCAACAGACATAGAAAGACTGGTCACTTTCCCGATTGAACAGGCCAACAATAATATCTCAGGGCTCAAAGAAATCCGAAGCTTTTCAAGGTTTGGTCTTTCTCTGGTTACCATTGTTTTTGACGATAATGTGGATGTTTACTGGGCGCGGCAGCAGGTTTCCGAGCGGCTTCAAAAAGTGCAGACACAAATTCCGGCAGGTATCGGGACACCGGAACTTGGCCCGATAAGCACGGGTTTGGGTGAAATTTATCAATATGTTGTCCGGCCGAAGGAAGGTTTTGAACACCGTTACAATGAAACCGATCTGAGAACGATTCAGGATTGGATTGTGCGCAGGCAGCTTCTTGGCGTAAAAGGTGTAGCCGAAGTCAGCAGTTTTGGTGGCAAACTAAAACAGTATTCCATTGAGATCAATCCTGAAAAACTACTCTCTTACGGCATCACGATCAACGACGTTTTTACTGCGCTGGAATCGAATAATCAAAACACCGGTGGTGCTTACATTGAAAAAGGCCCGGCAGTTTTATACATCAGAAGTGAGGGGCTGGTTGAAAATCTGGAAGACATTAAAAATATTGCCGTTACCAACCTGGCCGACGGTCAGCCCTTATTTATCCGTGATGTAGCCGATGTGAAAACTGGTTTTGCAACACGTTACGGTGCGATGTGTTACAATGACAAAGGCGAAGTTTCAGGCGCGGTAGTAATGATGCTGAAAGGGGCCAATAGTAGCGAAGTGATAAAAAATGTCAAAGAACGCGTTGCTCAGATACAAAAAACACTTCCTGAAGGCGTAGTTATCGAGCCTTTTCTGGACAGGACCAAAATGGTGAATAACGCCATTGGCACAGTCGAGAAAAACCTGTTGGAAGGTGCGCTGATTGTCGTATTTGTGCTGGTACTTTTTCTGGGAAACTTGCGGGCTGGTCTGCTTGTCGCTTCGGTGATTCCACTGGCGATGCTTTTTGCCGTTATTATGATGAATACTTTCGGGGTGAGCGGAAATCTGATGAGCCTGGGCGCGCTTGATTTCGGGCTGATTGTTGATGGCGCAGTTATCATTGTCGAAGCGGTCATGCACCAGATTGCGCACAGCAAAAAATTCACCGGCCTCGACCGTCTTTCCCAGCCTCAAATGGATGAAGAGGTAAATGAATCGGCCGACCGGATGATGAACAGCGCTGTTTTTGGACAGGTTATCATCCTGATTGTCTACCTTCCGATTTTCACTTTGCAAGGCATTGAAGGTAAGATGTTTAAGCCCATGGCGCAGACTGTCGCTTTTGCTTTGCTCGGCGCATTTTTACTTTCTGTGACTTACATACCGATGATGAGCGCGCTATTCCTGAGTAAAAAAGTAAAACACAAACCCAACCTGTCAGACAGGCTTATGGGTTTTGTGGAAAGAAAATATAAATCAGCATTGGATAAAGTGCTTGGTTTCCCCAAAATCGTTTTGGTCTCTGTTGTTGGCTTATTTGCCTGCGCAGTTTTTGTTTTGACAACACTTGGCGGAGAATTTATTCCCGCACTTGAAGAAGGTGATTTTGCAGTCGATACCCGCGTACTGACCGGAAGCAGTCTGACCACAACAATTGAAAATACCCAGAAAGCCGCTCATATTCTCAAAACACAATTCCCTGAGGTTGAAAAAGTAGTGACTAAAATTGGCAGCGGCGAAGTACCAACCGACCCTATGCCGATGGACGCGAGTGATATGATGGTGATTTTAAAAGACAAAAGCCAGTGGACTTCCGCCAAAACTTTTCCTGAACTATCCGAAAAAATGGGTGAGGCATTGAAAGCCGTTCCCGGCGTTACCGCAGGTTTTCAGTTTCCGGTGCAAATGCGTTTCAATGAGCTGATGACCGGCGCCAGACAAGATGTGGTGTGCAAAATTTTTGGTGAAGATCTGGATACACTGGCGCTTTATGCAGCCAAACTCGGCAAGTTTGTCAATCAGGTTGAGGGAACAAAAAACCTTTATATTGAAGCAGTTGCCGGTATGCCGCAGATCATTATTCATTACAACAGAAGTGCCATTGCACAATACGGACTTAGCATCGGAGCGATCAATAAAATTGTAAATACCGCACTTGCCGGACAAAGTACCGGGATGGTTTTCGAAGGTGAAAAGCGGTTTGATCTGGTTGTCAGACTAAGTGGCGAGCAAAAGAAAAATGTCCAGGATGTACGCAACCTTCTCGTTCCAACAGCCAAAGGTATTCAGATTCCTTTGTCCCAACTGGCAGAAGTGAAAATTTCCAATGGGCCAAACCAGATACAGCGAGAAGACGCCAAGCGTCGGATTGTTGTCGGGTTTAATATCGGTGGACGCGATGTGCAAAGTATTGTCACCGAACTTCAGTCGAAAGTTAATCAAAGCCTGAAATTACCAGCTGGGTATTACATCACCTACGGAGGTGCGTTTGAAAACCTGAATGCGGCTAAAGCCCGTATGATGATTGCCGTACCTGTTTCATTGGTATTAATTTTTGTGCTTCTCTTTTTCGCTTTCAATTCTGTAAAAGAAGGATTGCTGATTTATTCTGCCATTCCTTTGTCTGCCATTGGAGGTATCTTTTTTCTTGCCCTGCGCGGTATGCCGTTCAGTATTAGTGCGGGAGTAGGCTTTATTGCCCTTTTTGGTGTGGCAGTTTTAAATGGAATTGTATTGGTAGCAGAATTTAACCGGATCAGAAAAGAAGGAGAAACCAATATTCGTAAGGCTGTTATTGAAGGCACACAGCACCGGTTGAGGCCCGTGTTAATGACGGCTTTCGTGGCTTCACTTGGTTTTCTGCCCATGGCGGTCAGCAACGGCGCGGGTGCAGAAGTGCAGCGTCCGTTGGCTACGGTTGTGATCGGGGGACTTTTGGTAGCAACTTTTCTTACCTTGTTTGTACTTCCGGTTTTATATATGGTTTTTGAAAAAGGTTTTAATTTTAATAAAGGTGGAAAAACGCCGATGACAGCTTCCGTTCTTTTGTTTTCACTTTTATTTTTTGGTCAGAAAAGCAACGCGCAAAGCCAGATAGATCTAAAATCAGCCATTAATATTGCGCTGACAAACAATCAATTGCTAAAAAACGAAAAACTTAGAATTGAATACCAAAAGGCACTTTTGAAAACGGCAGTAAGTTTGCCGCAAACCAGCTTATTGGCCGAGGGCGGACAGATCAACAGTTTTTACAGCGACACGCGCTTTAATGTTTCGCAATCTTTTAGTTTGCCCGCGGTTTATAAAAGGCAAAAAACATTGCTGAATCAGGAGCTGACAGCGAGTGTGCTCAATGTGTCTGTCAGGGAAAATGAGCTCAAACGTACGGTTTCTCAGGTTTACTACCTTTTGATTTATCAACAAAAAAAACAGGACCTTTTGGAGTCCCTGGATAGTTTGTATGCCAATTTCCTCTCACACGCGCAACAACGCCTGGACAAAGGGGAAAGTAATATTCTGGAAAAAACCAGTGCCGAAACCCAGCTCGGACAGATCCGAATTCAGCTCCGCCAACTGGAAGCAGACAAAGAGCTGGCGCGTATTCAGTTCAGACTGCTTTTGAATACAACCGAAAATATTCAGCCACAACCTTTTGAAACGAAGTATCTGTTTTCAATGGCACTCGATACTGCCCTGCTGATGAACCATCCGCAGCTGAAATTTTTAAAACAACAGCAGGACATAGCCCAGGCCTCGGTGGAAGCGGAAAAAGCAAGACTTTTACCTGAACTGAGTTTGGCATACAACAACATGAGCATGCGTGGAACGGGAGCGGACGACAAAACCTATATGGCTTCCCGTCGTTTTCAGGCCGCGCAGATCGGAATTGGTATTCCCATTTTTGCCGGCGCTCAAAAAGCCAGAATCAACGCAGCCAAGGTCAATAAACAAATTGTTTCACAAAGTTATCTGGCCGGTTCTCAGCAACTCAAAGCGCAGTATTTATCTGCGCTGAGCTCCTATCAGAAATTTTCTGAAACTGTTTCCTACTTTGAAAATAATGCATTAAAAAACGCCGGTATCATCATAAAAACGGCCGGTGAACAGCTATCGAACGGAAGTATCAATTACCTGGAATGGAGCCAGCTGATGAATCAGTCGACGATGATCCGAAGCGATTATCTGGATGCTTTGATGAATTTGAACAGCAAAGCCATTGAGCTTGATTACATTTTTGAAAATTAACCTGAAAGCACATGAAATATTTCCTATATATCGCCCTGATCTGCTCCATTTTTTCTTGTTCAAAAAAAGCAGAGCAACAACCGGCGGCGACTGAAAAAAAAGTAAATGGAAACCTCGCTGAATTGACAAATGAGCAGATAAAGAACGCAGGCATAAAAACGGCTTTGCCTGAGAAAAAACAGATTTCATCCATTTTGAAACTGAATGGAAAAATTGATGTTCCGCCTCAAAATATGGTATCGATCAGCGTACCACTTGGTGGCTATCTGAAAACGACCAGTCTTCTGCCGGGTACACACGTGAACAAAGGCCAAATACTGGCTGTGATGGAAGACCAGCAGTATATCCAGTTGCAGCAGGATTACCTGACAGGAAAGACCAGAATTGTTTATCTTGAAAACGAATACCTTCGCCAGAAAGAACTGAATGCGACAAAATCAGCAAGCGATAAAATCTACCAGCAGGCCGAATCTGATTTCCGGAGCCAGCAGGTGATGGTTAATGCGTTGTATGAGAAACTAAAATTGACCGGGATCAATCCTGATAAACTAACAAAAGACCATATTTCGCGCAGTATCAACATTTATTCACCCATCTCGGGTTACGTTTCGAAAATTAATGTCAATATTGGCAAGTATGTTTCGCCTACCGAAGTTCTTTTCGAGCTGATCAATCCTTCTGATATTCATCTGGCCTTGAAGGTTTTTGAAAAGGATCTTGATAAAATAAAAATCGGACAGAAACTTTTGGCTTACACCAATTCGCAGACCGACAAGAAATATTTCTGTGAGATAATCCTGATCAGTAAGGACTTATCCTCAGAAAGAACCGCTGACGTACATTGCCATTTTGAAAAATACGAACCGACACTGCTGCCGGGTACTTTTATGAATGCTGAGATCGATTTAAAAACAACTATGGCAACTGTTTTACCAGAAGACGCCATTGTCAGCTACGAAGGAAAAGAATTTATTTTTATTCCAAAAGGTGCAGGTAAATTTGAAATGACCCAGGTTAAAACAGGCGAAACAGAAAATGGATTTACAGAAATAATTACCACAACGGACCTTGCAAACCAGCAGTGCGTTGTAAAAGGGGCCTATTCACTTTTGATGTTTTTGAAAAATAAATCAGAGGATTAAGATATAGTCATAGTATTTGTAAATGAGTCAATTATCATATCAATTTACCATAACCAATCAATCTAAATCATGTTAAAAAAAATCGCCATCGGACTTTTGGTTATCTTAATCGTAATACAGTTTATCAGACCGGAAAAAAATCTTTCTGACGACCAAACATTTAACATCGAAAAAAAATATGCCATTAATACCGAACTAAAAGAGGTATTATCGGTAGCCTGCAACGATTGTCATTCCAACAAGACTGTCTATCCTTGGTATGCCAATGTGCAGCCAATGGCATGGTTTCTGGCCGATCACGTTGAAGAAGGGAAAAGGGAATTGAATTTTTCAACCTTTTTAAAGATGCCGGTTGCGGTTCAAAACCATAAGTTGGATGAGACAATTGAAATGGTCGAAAAGAAAGAAATGCCGTTAAAATCGTACACTTTTCTAGGTTTGCATAAAGAAGCAGATCTGACAGACCAACAGCGCGAGTTGATCATTACCTGGGCCAAAAATCAAATGAATATTTTGAAAGAACAATATCCGGCTGACAGCCTGGTGATGAAAAGAAGAGCACCGCAAAAAAAGGAAATTTAGTTGCAATGAAGGGTCGGGTGTAATCGGTCGGATACAAAATAAAACCATGGAACTGGAAAAACATTACACCAACCGAAGCGGTTGGCTGAGAGCTGCTGTACTGGGGTCAAATGACGGAATTCTGTCGACGACCAGTTTGGCGATTGGCATCGCTGCGGCCAGTAGTACGCGGGATCCAATTGTCCTGGCTTCTGTTGCTGGACTTGTTGCGGGTGCTTTGTCGATGGCCGCAGGAGAATATGTGTCTGTCAGCTCCCAATCTGATATAGAAGTTTCCGATCTCAAACGGGAGCAGAATGAGTTGGACACTATGCCGGATGTAGAGCTGAAAGAACTGGCAAAATTGTATCAGCAGCGAGGTTTGGCGCCGGATTTATCAATGCAAGTTGCCATTCAGCTGTCCGAATATGATGCGTTGGGTACTCACGCAAGGGACGAGCTGGGCATCAATGAAATTACTCAAGCCAATCCTTTACAGGCTGCGGTAGCCTCTGCATCCTCTTTTTTAGCCGGTGGAATGCTCCCGCTGCTGGTTTCGATATTTGCTCCTTTGAAATGGATGGTGCCGATGCAGTATTCTTTTTCAATCATTTTTCTTGCGTTTTCGGCCGTTGTTTCTGCAATGGCAGGTGGCTCAGATATTGGCAAAGCTGTGATCAGAATCTGTTTTTGGGGCACTGTCGCGATGGTTGTAACCGCCCTGGTTGGTTATCTTTTCGGACAACGTATCAATTAGAAGTTAAAATTCGATTAAAAAATTATTTAACCGTAGAATAATTATAAATAATAAAGCAAAGTATTAATAATTGAAAAGGTATAAAAAGTGGATTGATTTATATTAAATATTTGTTAATCAATGATTTATATAAAATATGTTTATGCGAACGTTTTTTAAGTTCCACTGTAATATTTGTCTATATCCTTTTTAAGTACAATTTCGGTTACAGGTATCGTGCAACAATTTGTGTAGCGATTTCGTATTGTTGATCAGATCCTTAACTATTAAATGATAATGATGACACGTCTGGACTTTTTGAAATCGGCCGGGTTTACTGGACCGGCGTTAATGGCACTGTTGACCTCCTGCGTAAATAATGAAGATACCGTTGTTGATGCGCTGAGTTTGCAGGCAGAGGTTTTACCAACAACACCGGTGAGCACCACAGACAGCAGCGGAACAACAACAGCAAGTACCGTAAAACTGGTCAGTCCAACTGCGATTACCTCTGAGGCACTTATTAAATTGACCGGTGTGAAATTAAGGATTGATCTGACGTTGGCAGCCAATGCAGCACTGCTTGCCGTCCGGGGCTATCTGGTGCAAAACGGCATGGTTGTGGCACAGTCGTCGGCGGGCGTCATTGTAGCTGCTACACAAACGTGCAGCCATGAACCAAAAAGAAATGTAATTTTTAATAAAACCGAATTTTACTGCACCAAACACGGAGCAAGGTTTAGTCTGACTGGTGCAGGCCTGAACAACTTCGGAAGCGGCGGATTGACCATTTATAAAACAGCGACAGACGGAAATACCGTAATTGTATACTAACAAAACAACATGAAAACGATATTAATATCACTGATAGCGGCGGCAATGCTGGTATCACCTTTGGAATGGAAACTGAACTTTTCAGAAGCAAATAAGGAAGCAGCAGCGGAAAATAAAATGATCCTTTTGAATTTTTCAGGATCGGACTGGTGCGGCCCTTGTATCAAACTGAAAAAAGAAGTTTTTGAGTCTACGGAATTTTCAGAATATGCAAAACAGAATCTGGTGCTTGTCCGTGCTGATTTTCCAAGACAAAAGAAAAACCAACTCAGCAAAGAGCAGGTTTCACAAAATGAAATCCTGGCTGAAAAATACAACCCCAAGGGCCTTTTTCCTTTGACTGTGCTGATTGATACGAATGGAAAAATAGTGAAAGAATGGGAAGGTTTTCAGCCGTCGGTTCAGGCTTTCATCACAGATATCCGGACAAAATCTACTGGTAAATAAATGGCAGACCTCATTGTCAAAAGGTCACTAAGGCTCATGGGGAACCGTTTTGAGATCAGCGCTGTTTCCGGGGATGAGCTTTGGGCTAATCAACGTATAGATCAGGCGGTGGGTGAGATCCAGCGGATAGAACAGCTGCTGAGCACATTCAGGGAGGACAGCCAGACACAATTGATCAATAATCATGCTGGGATCAGGCCTGTTGCCGTAGATTATGAAGTTTATGCGCTGATTGAAAGGTCCATCAGAATTTCTGAGCTTACTCAGGGCGCATTTGACATCACTTATGGATCGATCGACAAGTCACTTTGGAATTTCGACCTGAATATGCAATCATTGCCAACAGCGGAAGTCGCTAAAAATATGGTCAGGCTGATTAATTATAAGAACATCGTCCTTGATGCTGAGCATTTCTCGGTATTTTTGAAAGAAGAGGGGATGCGTATCGGATTTGGTGGAATCGGGAAAGGGTATGCGGCAGAAATGGCCAAGAAAATCATGCAGGAAAATGGCGTTAAAGGTGGCGTTGTCAATGCGTCGGGCGATTTGACGGCATGGGGAAAACAGCCTGACGGGTCTGAGTGGACCATCGGTATTGCTGATCCGGATTCTAAAAACAAACCCTTTTCATATTTGAAAATCAGTGATATGGCTGTTGCCACCTCGGGCAATTATGAAAAGTTTATTCTGATCGACGGGAAAAAATATTCTCATACAATCAATCCCAAAACAGGATTGCCCGTGACCGGAATAAAAAGCGTGACGATAATTTCACCTAACGCGGAATTGTCTGATGCGCTGGCAACACCTGTAACGGTGCTGGGCGTTACGGTTGGGCTGGATCTCATTAACCAGATGAAAAACATTGCCTGTATTATCGTGGACGATCATAACCGGTTATTCAGCTCAAAAAACATCAAAATAAGCTAACTATGAAAACCCCTACGCATATTAAAATTATAATAGGTTGTCTGATCGCGACAGCGCTTTCCTCGTGTGTGACTGTGAAGGAATATCAGAAAAATCGGATTAATGACTCAGAAATGGATCTTTCTGCACGGAAATCTGAGAAATTCGAACAGAGTTTTTATCTGTACAGAGAAGGTGCGTCCGGGGCGAACGGAGGGAAAAGCGGCGGTGGCTGCGGCTGTAATTAAACATTATCATAGCAAGATCAGATGAAGAAATTTACATATACAGTAGCGGCCCTTCTCGGTTTCTGGACGTCGGTTTTTGCCCAGAATACTGATAGTACAGCGACGGGTTATCAACCTAAAAAATTAAAAATTGAAGAGATTAATTTCGTTTCTGGCTATTATAATCAAAACGGTAACAACTCGGCCATAACCGGCGGTATTGGTACAGAAAAACTGTTTGACTTTGCCAATTCAATAGAAATTAAACTCACAAAAACGGATAGAAAAAACCGTGTCCATACGATTTCCGGCGAGTTAAATGTTGATTATTATTCTTCGGCTTCTCAGGACAATATCGATCCGCTCACTATTTCCGGCGCTTCGAAAACCGATACGCACATTTATCCTTCGGTTTCGTGGAGTGTCAAAGACGACAGGAATCACACAACCAAAGGAATCAGCGCTTTGTACTCGACTGAGTATGATTATAAGTCTTATGGTGTTAATTTCAATTTCTCGAAATCTTCCAAAGATAATAATCGGGAACTGACCTTAAAAGCCGGCACATTCCAGGATACGTATATTGCGATTCTGCCGTCTGACCTGCGGCCGCCCGGATATGGTTCTGGTGCTGAGGGCGACAAGGCAAATCTTTATCACAAGCCCAGAAAAACCTATAACGGTTCGGTCGGGCTTTCTCAAATCGTCAACAAAAGTCTTCAGGTTCTTTTCATCGTCGAGCCCACCTACCAGGAAGGATTGCTTAGCACGCCTTTTCACAGGACATATTTTACCGACGGCAGCGAACGTGTTGAGAAACTTCCGGGAAGTCGTTTCAAAATTCCAGTTGGCTTGCGGGGAAGTTACTTCATGGGCGACCGGGTTATTTTTCGCGGATTTTACCGGTATTATGCGGATAGCTGGGGCATGAAGGCGCATACCGTTTCACTGGAAGTTCCTGTAAAAATATCCCCATTTTTATCGCTGAGCCCCTTTTACAGATTCAACAGCCAGACCGGAGTTCGCTACTTTGCACCCTATATGCAGCACAACACCTCAGCTGAATATTACACGAGCGACTATGATTTATCGTCTTTCCAAAGTCATTACGGTGGAATGGGTATTCGATTAGCGCCGCCAGGAGGCGTTATGGGTATTCGCCATTTGGCATCGCTGGAACTGCGGTACGGTCACTTTTATCGAAATGCAGGCACAGGTATGCAGTCTGATATGATAACGCTGGCAATGAAGTTTAAGTGATTTGTTGTCAGGCGTTTTGTTATCACCCGCGAAATTTTCCCGTAAAGTCGTGGTAGCTTAAGATAATAAATGACAATGTGTAAGTTACATCAATCCAAAAGAACTTCGGCAAAATGAGTTCATTGGTATGCTGATAATTCCACATCTGAAATGGCAATTGCTGACACTTGATAGATATCAAGGAATTTGATTTCTAAAAACTGCTTGCCCTGGTTTACGAGATGGTTGTTTTCCTCCAACAGCATCAAAGCTCGGTTATTTTGATCCGTACCGATTTCTATGATCGATTTTGCCTCCCTGATTTTCTGTAAGGCGCTAAATGAGCCCTGAAAAAGCATCTTGCCATGGTTCAGTATGCCCAGGTGTGAAACAAGTTTTTCTATTTCTGAAAGTAGATGGCTGGATATCAAAATCGTAACACCATGTTCTTTATTGAGCATAAGCAACAAGTTTCTAATTTCGATAATGCCGGTAGGATCCAGGCCGTTGGTAGGCTCATCAAGAATTAACAGGTCTGGTGATGGGAGCAGGGCAATGGCCAATCCGAGCCGTTGCTTCATACCCAGGGAGTATTTTTTTACATGCCGGTCGCCATCTGAACACAGCCCCACAATTTCCAGCACTTCCATCACTCTATTTCTGGAAATATTTCTGATGTTAGCCGTTATTAGCAGATTGTCCAGCCCGGTCAGGTGCTCATATAACGACGGGGTTTCAATCAGTGATCCGATTTGAGAAAATACCTTGTAAGGTTCTTCACTGATCTGCTTTCCAAAAAGTTTGACAGAGCCCTTGCCGGGTTTCAAAAGATTTAAAAGTATCCTGATCGTGGTAGTTTTTCCTGCGCCGTTTGGACCTAAAAAACCATAAATAGCTCCTTTGGGAATTTTTAGATTTACTTCATCCAGTACGTTTTGACCTTTTGAAAAGGCAAAGGACAAATGGCTGGTTTCAATAATAAGTTCCTCTGTGTTTTGCATGGCATTGTTAAATTGATGAAGGATAGCGAACTGCGTTTACTGCTATCCCAGCTAAGTCCGCATTTTCTGTTTAACACGCTCAACAATATTTACGGGATTTCGCTAACCCAGCATCAAAGAGTGCCTGCATTACTTCTGAAGCTGTCCGAATTGCTAAGGTGGGTTAAATTAAAAGTTAGAACCAAAAGTACCGCGGGTTTGATAGAGCTTTTTTCCTGGTGAGATGTGGAATACAAACAAATCTCAGAGCCATCTTTAAACATATTACGAGAATAGTTCGGTATAATGCAGAAATAATGTCTTAGAATTGGTTGTACCAAAATTATGGCAAAGAAAAACAGTACACGGAAGTCGTGACGGTTTTTCTCCTTTCTTTTAATTTAATTCAATATGGCGCAATAAACTGCACAAAGCGATAAAGCAATGATATATAAGAGGGGATAATAGGTAAACCCTGATAATGGCGTAAACGCAAATGGATATAGCGCAAAGCTGATAGAAATATCAATGATAACACTTCTATCAGCTATTTTACAAAGATACGGGAGAACTCTGTATTAACCGATTGAATGGAACCCTACCTTGTTTCCTTCTGTGTCGATAAAAAGCGCAATAAAGCCCCTGTTGTCACCAATAGCAGTTTTCGGCAGAATAACTGTTCCACCGGCACTTTCTACTCTGCCTAATGGAACTGAAAGGTCATTTCCACCATCTAAGTAAACAGTTGTGCCGGTCATTGCAGGAACAAAGTTTTCACCGCTAGCAATTGCTCCACCAAATCCGCCTTTTTGTGGATCAGACGGTAAGTATGCATATTGCATATTAGGATTAGGGTCGTCATGAATTTGAGCATCTAACACTGTAGCATAAAATGCTTTTGCTCTTGCGAAATCTGTTGCCGGGATTTCAAACCAATTTAGAGTATTTACCATGTCTATTAAAGTTTATTTGTTTTTATCGGTTTTTAATTAATTTGGTGCGACTTCATAAATAGTGTTTATATTACCTTTTGTGGCTTTTGAATAAGAACAAATTGATTTAGTGGCTTCTACCAGTTTTTTCGCCGTATCGTAGTCTACATCATTTATTTTAATTAGAAGATGGGCTCCAAGATCATAATTACCGTCTGAATGCAATACACCAATTTTAGCCACCACAGTAACGTCTCCAATTTTAACTTTTTCGATTCCTGCGGCAATTGTTACACTCGTACCAAAACAAGCCGACCAAGCTGCTGCGAAAAGTTGTTCTGGATTGGTTGCACCACCAGCACCTCCCATTTCTTTGGGAAATCTGATATCCACATCCAATAAACCGTCTGATGATTTTGCGTGACCGTTACGACCTGCTAAGGTTGTCACTTCTGCTTCATAAATTTTTTCCATTTTTAATTTTTGTTTAATTGTTTATTTTTTGGGAATTATAGTCTAGTGATGTTGCCGAAACCTGTACTTGCTCCTGTAATTAAAATGATTTTACTTGCCATATTTGTTACTTTATTTTATTTTTGTAGTGCAAATATTCAGAGTTAAAATGAATAATAGAAGTAGTACATTTAATATGTGTAAGTATGAAAAGAAATACTAACATTGATAATCAAGAAGTTAAAAACGAAAAAATTTTTGTTTTTGATGAAAAATCTTGCCCAGTAACTGCAACAATGCAAGTTTTAGGTGGAAAATGGAAAGCAATTTTAATTAATGCTATCTATCATACCTCTCCTGCAAGGTTTGGGGAATTGAAGCGAAGTGTAAAGGGAATTACTCAATCAATGCTTACTCAGCAGTTGAGAGAATTAGAAGATGATGGGTTAATAAGCAGGAAAATTTATGCTGAAATCCCACCAAGGGTTGAATACACATTAACCGAGTTTGGGCTTACGTTGTCGCCAATAATGCAATCTATGGCTAAGTGGGGGGAAGAATACAGAATGAAAAAGCAAAAGGGGGAGAGTAGCACTTAGAAATCAGCCGTTCGTATCTGCCGGAGTGGCCTTCTTTTAGTAAGTGAACAAAGAATTACGCTAAGCAATTATGGGTTAAATTAAAAGATTGTACAGGAGGTGTCAAAGCATTATCGTCTCTTCTTCAAAAAGCCCTTAATATCGACACCACTGTACTTTAAAATCTTGTAAAGTGTAGGTTGGCTTTTTATTTTGAACATCTCTCTAATTTCATCCGTGCTCCGGTTATTCTTCTCATAAACCTCTTTGACTTCCGGGGCAATTTTTTGATATCGCTCGCTTAACCCTTCCGGCCTCCCTCCGGATCTGCCCCGCGCACGGGCTGATTGCAGACCCGCTTTGGTCCGTTCCTTAATGATATTTCACTCATGTTCGGCCAGCACACACATAAATTGAAAAAACAGATTACCGGTTGCTGTACTGGTATCAATAGACTCAGATAGTGATTTAAGATTTACTCCTTTATTTTTCAATTCTTCGATCAACTCGATGAGCTTAATGGTACTTCTTCCAAGCCGGTCCAGTTTCCATATTACATGGTGTCACCAGGCCGGGCATATTCCATCAATTTTTCAAAATTCGGCTTGGTAGCCTTTACTCCGGAGATCTTATCCGTAAAGACCTGCTTGCATCCTTCTTTTTTTAGGGCGTCCAGCTGAAGGTCAAGGTTTTGTTCCTGGGTAGAGACCCGGGCATATCCTAATTTGATCATTTTATGTACGAAACTTAATAAAATCAAATATATTACATTTAGTTTAATTACATGGCAATATAAATGGGTAAATTCCAAAAAATATCCGGGTTTGGAGTTATGTAAAAATACCGTCGTTTTAATACATAGATGATATGGAAAGGAAAGAGTATCTGACACCAGAAGAACGAACCAGGTTTGATAACCTGCCCCAACTCCTGAGCGAGTAAAAAGGACTGTTTCTCCAAATTCCGGAATGGGCAAGCGCCTATCTAAAAACTTTGCAAACGCCAACAACACAGGTCGGTTTTCTGTTGCAGCTCGGGTATTTCCGTGTAGTTAGTCGCTTTTTTTTGTCTAACCGATTTATTCAGGCTGACATTAACTATATCGTCAATGGAATAATGGTTGATCCTAATCAGATTGATTTTACAGATTATTTCAGGACTACCTATTTCCGCCATCAGGAAGAGATACTCAGGCAACTAGGCTATACCGGTTTTGATAAAAATGCTTCCCAACTCATATCCCAGGAAATGAAAAGGCTGGTTTCACTTCGGACCGAACCGGTTCTTATAATGGAATCAGTAATAACCTTTTTGGATGAACACCGTATTGAAATACCGCCATATGCCACACTAAGAGTTTTGCTTGAAAAGTCATTTCGGCAATTTGAGCAAGATCTTGAGGCAATTATGGTTCAATATCTTCAACAGGAGGACAAAAATTTACTGGATTCGTTACTCTTGCAGCATGATTCTTATCAACAAGAAGAGAAAAAACATGTGAAAGTCCAGAGATATCAGCTTACCTTTTTTAAAAGGATTACCCAGTCCATGCAACCGTCCGTAATCAAAGGAAGAATAGACAATTTTGTCCGGCTGAAGGAAATGTACTCGCAGCTTCTGCCCATTATTACCAGGCTTAATCTTCCGGAAGAAACGATAAAATTTTATGCTGAGTATGTGATTGATAACCAGATATTCCAAGTTGCCGACCGGGACAACACCCGCTACCTGCTGCTGGTCTCATTCATAATCCACCCCGGCGGGGCCCGCAGTACTACCAATTGGGTGACGCGCTTGTGCTCACTTTTAACTAGGCTGTTACCAGTGCCGTAAACGATTGTGAGAATAAAATCAAGGAAAGCCTGTTTGAAAACAGGATGAATACCTCACGTTTAGTGAGCTCCGTTTCTATCCGAAGCGTTACGCATATTGATGTTTTGAGCGAAGTTGAGCGGATTATCCATGATCAGGTAATGGAAGCAAGCCAGAAAGTAGAACTGATTGATGAGCTATTAAGAAAACGGAAGGTTTCTTCTCAGGTACTTTTGGAAGATCAGCAAAGGTTGAATAATTTGAAACTGGTCAATCAGCGGATCAGTGACCGGGAGGACTATTACCAAGCGCTCGAAAAAGGGTCATTGCGTCTACAAATCCGCGTATCTGACTTAATCAAAGTCCTGGCATTTGATTTTGGAACGTCCCAGAAACAATTGTTGGACGCCATTGATTATTTTCAAAAGAAGTTTGGCAATATACAGCAACACAACAGTGTACCGATTGATTTTTTATCTCTTGAAGAGAAACAACGCGTGATAACACCAGATGGAAAGATCAGGATATCACTTTATAAAGTATTGTTGTTCAGAGAAATGCGCGACCATATCCGGGCAGGTGCTTTAAATGTTCGATCCTCGTATTTGTACCGGTCTTTTGAAGAATACATGATTCCAAAACTACAATGGGTTAAGGATAAGGATTTTCTTTTAAAACGGGCATCACTAAGCCATCTTCAAAAGCCTGCTCCAATTTTGTTAAAACTGAATGAAGAATTAAATTTCCAGTTTAGGCTTGTCAATCAACACATAGGTAATGGACAGAGAACCAGCAGGTATATGTTGATGCAGAAGGGCAATGGCATATGCACCGGTACAAACCTGACGAAAATGAAATTGAGGATCCACAGAACCTATACCCACAAACCTGGGCTGTGTCGTTGTTGGAAGTTTTAACAACAATTGACCAGATTAGCGGATTCAATACTGCTTTTCAGCATAAGGGTATTGATTATTTGCCGCCTAGACCATCGGAAAAGCTATTTTTTGCTACTATTATCGGATTGGGCTGCAACATTGGCATCCCTAAAATGTCAATGATTTCTAAGAATATAGCAGCCAGTGCATTGCAAACGACTTCGGTTCAGTACTTTTCACCTGATATGACTTTGAAGGCCAATGACCTGGTTGTCGAATTCAGCAACAAACTGCCTTTGACTGACAAGTTCCGGATTCACCCTGGTTTTATCCATACGAGCAGTGACGGGCAAAAATATGACGTTTCCGTTGCGTCGTTAAGAGCAGCATGGTCATTTAAATATTTTGGTAGTGGAAAAGGTGTAACTGTATACTCTCATTTGGATGAAGCAGGTCAGCTTTTCTATTCAACAGCATTCAGTTCATCGGATCATGAAGCACCCTATATGATTGATGGCCTGATGCATAACCGTGTGATCCAATCCGACGCACATTCGACAGATACAGGCGGGTTTTCTGAGATCATATTTGCTATTACTGCTTTGCTCGGAATAGCCTTCCGCCCCAGGCTTGCCAAAATCCATGAGCATAATTTGTTCTCGATTGATTCAGTCTCAACCTACCGGGACTTAGGATACCAGGTAAAGCCAGATTCAAAGATAAACTTTGAACTGATTATCGAGCACTGGGATGAGATTTTAAGGTTTATTACAACGATAAAGCTGGGCTACTCAAAAGCGTCCACATTGATTAGGAGACTGAATTCCTATTCCTGGCAGCACCCACTTTATAAAGCGCTTAAATAACTTGGCAGGATTTACAAAACCCTTTATATACTTCAGTATATGGATCAGCCGGCTGTCCGTAAATCCGTTGAAAGGGTTTTGAGCAAAGTTGAGAACAGTAATAATTTCTCCAAAGCAATATCCCACGGCAACAATCAACAGCTGATCGGGGCCACATACCGCGAACAGCTTACGGCAGAAGGCTGCAAAAGGTTGATCGCCAATTCAATTAACTGTTGGAACCTACTTCACTTATCAGGAAGTCTGGCAGAATGTAAGAAACCGGCAGACCGGGAAGTATTATTAAAAAACATACTAGCCACATCTACCCACAGCTGGGAACATATCAATATGCTTGGAGAATATGACTTTTCAGAAAAAGTAGATTTTCAAGCCTTCAATCTTGATGAAATCTTCAAAGATGGCGCTGAGATTTGAATATAGCTGATCTACTCCCCGTCAATTTTGCTACGCGAAACCCGCGGTACTTTTGGTTCTAACTTTTAATTTAACCCTAAGGTATTCTGTTTATGAAACCAGAGTGCAATTTATACCACTTAAAAATGAAATACTGTATATTCAGAATTACATTGAATTTGAAATAATACAAACAGGAGATAAACTTGTATTAGATTTTGAAATTGAAGGAGTTAATGATAATAATTTACTGATTGCACCTATGCTGCTTATTATTTTTGTAGAGAATGCCTTTAAGTATGCCAAGATTACCAGGGCGTTGAAAATATTTATATCCATTAAGCTGCATGTAAAAGATGGATGGATATACTTCAGCATCATAAATTCACATGATCTTTTTCCTCAGTACCTAACGGAATCTGATGAAACTTCGGGTGTGGGACTGCACCATACTTTGAAAAGATTAAGGCTCATCTATGGTGAGGACTATGACTACAAATCTTCTCAGGAAAATGGCAGCTACAACGTCGAGCTAAGTTTAAAAGTCATCAGTATATGATAAATTGTCTAATTGTCGACGACGCGCCGGTTGCAAGGGATATTCTGGGAGAATATTGCAAACTGTTACCAAGGCTTTATCTTACAGGTAGTTGTGCAGATGCTTTTGAAGCCAGGGAGAAAATTCAGAAAATGCCGGTCGATTTGATTTTTCTGGATATCAATATGCCCATACTCACAGGTATTGAGCTGATAAAAACCTTAAAAAATCCACCTCAGGTTATTTTTACGACCGCTTACAAAGAGTTTGCAACAGATGCGTTCGATTTGGGAGCTTGTGATTACCTGGTAAAACCATTTTCCCTGGAGAGGTTCATTATTGCTATTGACCGGGCTGTGGAAAGGATAGCTCCGCGAGATATGCTTGTTGAATCGAAGCCAGAAGTATATCAAAATAATCATTTGTTGATTCGAAGCGATGGCATAATCAACAAAGTAAATTTTGATCAGGTACTATTTTTAGAAGCTTCCAGGAACTATACAAAAGTAGTAACAATTCAGGAATTGTTTTTAAGTATCTTATCATTATCATCCATCGAAAAGCTATTGCCAAACGAAATATTTTCCCGCGTGCACCGGTCATTTATTGTCAACAGATCGAAGATTACGAGTTTACAAGGTAACAGGATATTTACGGGAAAAAGCGAAATTCCAGTTAGTAATAATTACAAGCGTTTTCTTTTTGAGGATTTAGGGATAAATGCTAAATAGTTCAGGCAATCCCTTTATCGCCATACGCTGATTGCTGTGTTTTTCAAGTGCATAGTGCTAACTTTACAACGATTGTGACAATACCTGATTGAATTAGCAGTTGATATACAAATAACCCCTACGATGAGAAAACTTAATTCTACCAACTCCCAAAATCAGACATTTCTTGAAGAGAAATGTGCCTTGAATGAGCTGATCCATTTGCTTAGCAAGCGCTGGCTCACCGAAGTCATGTTCAGTATTGAAGAAGGAAATAACCGCTATTCAGCTTTGAAAGAAGATTTGATCCATATTAGCGATACCATGCTTGCAAATCGGCTGAAACTGCTGGAACAATACAAACTTATTACCCGTTCAGAAGATCTCAGCCCATTAAGTCCAAGGGCAGACTATCAATTGACCAAAACAGGGGCACATCTAAGCGATCTTCTCGGTGGTTTGTGCGATTTTTCTGAGACTGAAATGGAGTTTGGAATTAATAAACAAACAGCAATTTAAGCTATTCGTTTATATTTAGCCTTCAACTTCTACTAAGAAAATTATGAGCCCGAAACCGGACTGCGGAAAATAGTTTTAGTGCAAAATGTTAATTTGTTTTGTAGCACAAAACTATTCCTAAACTCCATTTTCAATGTCTAAATTGCCAATCGTTATTCTGGTTATTTTTCTATTTGCAGGCAGGTTGTCTGCAAACGGATTTTATGCTCCTTCAAAGGAATTTTATCAGATAAAAGTGTATCATCTTAAAAATCAGGAGCAGGAGAAACGGGTGGATGAATTCCTTCAAAAAGCATACCTACCGGCACTTCACCGCCAGGGAATTTCCAGGGTTGGCGTATTTAAGCCTGTCGCTTCCACCGAAGCGGCTGCCGAAAAACTGATCTATGTTTTCATACCCTTTTCATCTCAAAAAGATTTGTTCAGGTTAGACCAAAAACTGGCATCCGACAAGAACTATGCCGTTGATGGAAAGGAATATCTGGATGCCGTTTACAACGATGCGCCCTACGAACGGATTGAAACCATTGTGCTTGAAGCATTCGAAAAAAGCCCTCATTTTACAATGCCGCAAGTGACTGGTCCGAAAAAAGATCGTATTTATGAGCTGAGGAGCTACGAAGGGCACACAGAAAAAATATCTGAAAACAAAATCACCATGTTCAATAAAGGGGACGAAGTGGGATTGTTTAAAAGGCTTGGATTTAATGCTGTTTTTTACGCAGAAGTGCTGGCCGGAAGCCGTATGCCAAACCTGATGTATATGACCACTTTTGAAAATAAAGCTTCACGTGACCAGCATTGGGACGCGTTTGGGAAAGATGATTATTGGAAAAAGCTTGTCGCCATGCCTGAATATGCTCATAATGTTTCGAAAAATGATACGAAGTTTTTGTATCCTACGGAGTATTCAGATATTTAAATTTTCGTTTTAAAGGTTTCTTTTCTAAAATAAAGGCTCCTAGCGAAACTTAAGAGCCTTTATTTTTTAGTGGTTATTTTATTACGCGCTATGTCATGATCAACCGGTTTTAACGGGTGATGACTCGTTGTAAACGGCTATGATCATATTAGTTAGCATCGAATGGAATTTTACAAGACCAGCCTGAGTTCCTCCAACCGAAAAAGATGCTTGCTTGCCTGGTTCCGGAGAAATTCATCCTGAACAAGACGTTCAACTTCATCTGCCAGTTGCGTCATTTCCATAAAGAGGCTTTGTTCGGCAAATTCATTGGGCTGGGAAACCTGCCACGCAGCTTCAAGAAAATTTAAGATTGTCAATGCTCTCTCAGCGGGAAAGGAATCGGCTGTTCGGATTTCAAGTGCATCGCGGTAAAACGACAAGGCTTTGGCATAGTTGTCGGATAACTTCGCATCCGGATACTTGGTTAGAGCGTTTGCGAAATTGTTGCAGATCCTGGCATATTCATAGGGATTGCTCTCTTGTGTAAAATAGCTCAGGGCTTCATTGAACGAGCTGATAGAAACGGCAGCCCATATACTTTTCTTTCTGACCTCGTCCGGAATTTCAGAATAGATCACACCCAGATGATGCTGAATCTCAGCGAAAGTATCCGGAGCCTGTTCCTTCGTAAATACTTTTAACGCCCGTTGATATGACTCCATAGCAGGTTTCAAAAACTGGGGGTTTCCGTTTTGAGACCAGGTATACAACAAAGTACCCTTTCTGTAATGCGCGCTGGCAAGCAGTTCGGGTAAATCCAGAGTATCCAGCATATTAATGGCTTTGGTAATATATCCCAGGGATTCCGCAAAACTATCTGTGATATTCGCTATATGGGATGCATCGATCAGCAGCAGTGCAGATTGTGCATGATTCTGTTTATTTTCCTGATATTTTAAAACCCGCCAAAGTGTATTTTTTACCTTTTCAAGCAAAATGATATCATATGGTACCACAAGCTTTTTCATCCAGACAGCATATTGCAAACTCATGATTTCATGCTGCGCATCTTCTGAAATTGATAAGGAAATACAGCTTTCCAGTAGTGCTTCGGCTGCGTTTAGTTCATCATTATCAAGTAAATAGGTTGCACGATGTTTTCCTGTAAAAGCCTTGTATTCATCGTTGGCGGCGGCTTGAAATGCTGCTTCGTAAAACCTGTCCAATTGTTGATACCAGCCTGAAGTCGTCAGGTTTCCGTAATGGATGGTGATCGCCTGATTATGCATAAATCTGTATTGCTCAAATTCACTTTCAAAATATTCAGGCTCCTGAGACGGGGTTATTTCTATACCATTTTGTATGCAGTTGACCCGATCGATTTCTTGTAGCAGCAGCTGATTAGTTGAACAAGAAGAATATGCCAGTTCATAGTTATTCAACCGCGCATAGAGTACTGCCAGCAGGTTATGCGTGTTATATGATATGGGTAGTGCAAATAAATACGGAGGAAATTCATTGTTCCAGTCAACCGGCAATCGAATTCCATCTGCTACAAACAGATACTGCGCAGAAGAATCAGTTTGAATGTCGTTCAGATCAATGACCGAAACGACTTCATTGAGCCGAAACTGCGCATCAATAATTTGCTGTATTCCGGTTATTTTTTTTTCTTCGGTATAAATTGAAAATGAATTCATAGTGGCACTTATTACAGATCTATGGTTACAATACCAGTGGCCTTAATTTCAAAATTTAAAGACCTGTCTGAATCATCCAGATCGTTGTCAATCAATATTTCCCGTACATACAAGGTTTTGTCGCCCAGCAGGTTTTTATCTTTTAAAACCATCCACTTGGTCTGGTGCAGCTTTTCAAAAAAGGTTTTGGACTTGGCAGCGACAAGTAACTGCTTTCGTTCCGGGTAATAAACCATATTCACAAAGCTGTCCTTATCAAGCCACTGACTAACAATGGCTGCCGGAATAATAATATGTCCGTTTTTAAGTAATATGGAATTTTTTTTAACCATTAATTATAGAGAAAACAGCATCTTTAATAAATCCGGCAACTTTGTCACCGGCTTTTTTTACCTCCTCTGAAAGATTTATGTCCATACGTGTGTTATCCACCGAGATCAGATACACGGTGATGTCGTCGGGATAATTTTCCTGCATGATCTTCCGGGCATAACTAAGTGCCTGGTCCCATTTGATGCTATGCAGAAAAACCATAGGGTCGTCCTGAATGGCAGAGTCAATTTCACTGGCCGGAACTTTATAAAGTGTTCCGGCAGGTTCTCCTGTATTGATGACCGCGTCGACAATGATGATTTTTTCATGTCCCAACAATTTAAAAAGCACCTCGAAAGCACCCGTGCCCATATCAAAAAGACTGACATTTTCGCTTTCAAGCCCGGCTTCTTTTAATTGATCGATCACATAACAGCCCACGGCGTCATCACTTCTGACAGGATTTCCAAACCCTAAAATGGCCGTTTTTTTCATCAAAGCTTAAAGCGGGCAAGTTCCTTACCTGATTTTTGATCATGGGCGTGAACGGTGCATACCATGCAGGAATCAAACGAACGCGCCACCATACCTACTTCCACAGGATCATTAACGTCTTCAATTTCGGTTCCTTCCAATGCAGTTTCAATAGGGCCGGGGTTTCCGCTGTCGTCATTGGGGCCTATGTTCCAGGTCGTGGGTGCCATAACCTGGTAGTTTTTTATCACACCGTTTTCTATTTCAATCCAGTGCGCCAGAGCGCCGCGTGCTGCTTCGGTTGCACCAAAACCTTTGCCGTCACGTTCTTCGGGTTTGATATAAAATTCGCCGTTCAGATCAATCTCGGATAACCATTTGTTAATATTTTCATAAGTCCTTACCGCTTCGTGAACCCGGGCTAGCGTTCTTGTGAAAACATTTGGGCCCATTTTATCGTAAATATCACCGAAGAGCGGATCGTAAATCTGGTGTGGCAACAAATTATCCGGATTAGCATTCATGAGAACTCTGGCAAACGGTCCTGCTTCCGCAGCCATATTGTTATATCTCGGTGCTTTCGACCAGGTATATTTTCCGCTAAAATCCGTACCTGCAAGGTTTTGTGATTCCATTGGTGTGGGCAAAGGTTCATCCCAGGGATGTGCCGCCGGAACAGTTTCAAACCAGGTATGTTTGACGTGTTCCTTGATATTCATCTGGTCAAACTCAGAATAGTTTTTACCATCAAAAAATCCCGAACGACTGATCAGCGCCTTGTTCCTACCTTCAATCGTGGGGTGCTGGTAATGGTCTTTACTCAGATATGTACCAAAGGCAATGAATTTCCCCACTCCTTGACCAAATTTATGCAGTCCAAATTCCAGACTGGCGCGAATAAAAAGTCCAAGGTCGGAGTTGTGCTGAGATTCATTCTCATCAACCCATTCCATCAGATCTTCCCAGGTCTGGATACGTAGATATCTTTCCAGTGAACAGCCAAGCCAAAGCGTTTCAAGCCAATCCTTGCGAAACTGGTTCATAATGGCGTGTGCTCTTGTGATATCTTTAAGGGTAGGGGCGCACATCACACCGCCAGGTACCATGTAGGACGAGTGCGGCCACTGTCCGCCAAAAATGGCATAGACTTCTACCGGCCTGCCCGAAGCAACAACTCCCTTTTGAAATGAAGTACCAACGTATGCGGCAAATCGGCGAACGACTTCCGGGTAAAGTGGTTTGTTGGCAAATTTTTTATTGGCAAGATCTGTTGCAAAAATCGCATAAAACCATCTTGGAATGGACTGAATGGTTTCTGTTGCCTGGCCAATGGCCCGGAGTAATAGTGCGTTCGGTGGCAGCGTTGTTTTCCAAACCGTGTCTAGCGCCGAAGATGCACAGTAAAGGTGTGAGCCGCCGCAGATTCCGCAAATCCGCGGCGTGACGATCAGCCCGGCCTGTGGGTCCTTTCCTTCCATGATTTTTTCAAACCCTCGGAACATAGAGGCCTGGGCATGCGCGCGCGTCACAACGCCGCCTTCCATATATACTTTTACATCCAGATCGCCTTCAACACGGCCAACCGGTGATATATTAAGTTCTTTCTGAATTCCCATGATTGGATTTTACTAACTTGTTGTCAATGATAGATTTAGGATGTGAGCCAACCGCAATTACTTGGAGCTCTGGTGACTTACAGGTTCGTTGCCAAATACATTTTCGACCACACTAATGGTTTTTTCAAATCCGGCACGCATGTAATATCCCAATTTGGAATTGCCATCAGGTACTTCTTTGGGTAGAAAACCGAGATAGTGCATTGTTTTAAAAATACTTCCTTTTACCAGCTGATGGTGTGGGAATCCAGGTTCTGTGCAGCCAAGACAGGGATGATTGGCGCGTGTTTTGGAAGACTGACGGTTCCATAATATACGATTGCAGCTTGATCTTGTCATTGGCCCGCGGCATCCTACTTCATAAAATAGACAGCCATTGCCACGCTTGCCAAAACCGCCGTCTATTTTATTTGCAAAATTGACAACGTTTGTACAACCGGTTTGGGTAAAATCGGTGAAAAATGTTTTTGGACGATGATATTCATCAATCAATACATCACCAATGCGTCCGGTGGAAATGGCAACCAGAATTTGAGTGATCCAGTCGGGGTGGGCAGGGCAGCCGGGAATGTTAATAACAGGTAAGCCGCCTTTGGAAACGTAATCTGCGCCGAGAAAACCGCCTTTGTCTTTTCTTAAAAACTGCATGCCTGTGGATTCAGAAGGATTGGGTTCCACGGCCGGAATCCCTCCCCAGGTAGCACAATCACCGATGGCAACAACATAGGAAGCAACCTCTGAAAGCTCTTTTACCCAGTCTTTCATAGGCCTGTCGCAAAAGAAATTCATAGTTCCCGTGCCGTGAGCACCTTTGATGATGCTTCCTTCATATACAAGAATGTCGCACTGTATTTTTCCCTGAACAATATCATTGAGCAGCTGGGTAACCTGATCTCCGATTTCAAGTCCGAGCGAAGGATGCCAGAGAATATTAATTCCAAAATCAGTTACCAGATCAACAACAGTAGGTTCTTCTGCATTCAGAAAAGACATCGTGTTGCCACTGCACGCCCCTCCCTGAAGCCATAATACATTTGCCATTGGGTTAAAAGTTACATGGTGAATTATAGAACTTATTTCATATTTTCTATGACAAACGAAATTTAGAAATTATTTTCTAAAAATAGAAATTATTTTCTAAATTATCCGTATTCTAAATAACGCGTATTTTGAACGCTATATAACTGCCTGATTTGTAAGTTTTTTAAATCAGACGATACGAATGTGTTAAAGTTAGATACAACATAATCGGGAGGAAATGACCAGGATCATATTTTTGATCAGGCCGTCTATTTAGTTTTATAGAGGAAGGCAATTGTTATCAGCAACATGGAGAATTCATGCTGGTATGGATGGGATTTTAGATAGTTATCTATATCAGTCTTTTTGACTTGCTTTAAAATAAATTATGAACTCAGACCCCTTATCTTTTTCGCTTTTTACTTCGATCCGGCCTTTATTTTCTTCTACAAATTGTTTTATGAGCAATAAGCTAAGGCCGGTACCAGGCTCCAGGTCCGTTCCTTTTTCGGTTATGGCCATGCCTGAGGATTTGAATAATGCTGCTAATTTTTCCTTTGACATGCCCCTTCCGTTGTCTTTGATATGGATAGCTACGAAATCTTTTTCCAGGGTGTAAAATAAAGTAATCGTCCCGTGCTGAGGTGTAAATTTTATGGCATTGCTCAGGATGTTTTGAAGTATGATTCTGACATGATTTTCATCAGCTTCAATATAGACATGCTCTTCACAGCGGCATATCATCTGCTGTTTTTTTTGTTCAGATGAGGATTTGTATAGCGATAGTACTTTTTGGGCAACTTCTGATAAATTAATGTTTGAGTATTTAATCTCGCCGCCGCTTTGCTGGCTGCTGGCCCAGGCAAGCAGATTGTCGATCAGCTCTGACACCAGTGCTATCTGCCGTTGGAAATCATCAAATAAAATTTCCTGGTCACGTTCGTCTAATACACCATTTCTAATCAGTTCGAGCGCCTGAAGAACAGATGCAAACGGGCTTCTCAGATCATGGCCAATGACGGATAATACCCTATCTTTTGTTTTATTCAACGATACAAGCTCTTCGCGCTGCAGCTGAATCTCTTCTTTTTGTTTTTCTATTTCTTGATTTCTGTTTTTCAGTTCCTTGTTCAAAATGTTTTTGCGTACGATGTTACGTCTGAGCAGAAATAGCGCTGCAAGGAGTAAAAGTGAGAACAAAGTAGTGAGTGAGATCACAACGCGGTTATTTCTGACTACCTGCCGAATGCGTTCATTTTCACTTAATAACTCCAAATTCTCTGCTTTTTTGTCCTGCAAATGCAGATAATTAATTTCCTGTTCTTTTTTTTCGTTAAGAATGGTGTCACCATAAGCCCATGCTATGGTCTGGTACTCATAAGCCTTTTGATAATTTTTTAATTTAGCATAACATTTTGATAAAATACGGGCTGCCCGCTCGGTATCCCAGTCGGTATTTAATTTTTTCATTAGTATAAAACTCCTGCCCGCATAGTCCAAAGCCTGCTGATAATACTTCATTTCGTAAAGTACCTGAGCCATACCTGAGTAAGCAAAACCCTTCTCCCAATTGTCCTGATATCCAGTAAAACCGAGCGCAGACCGGTAGTAGTATAAAGCCTTTTTATAATTTTTGGAATGGTAATAAGTCTCTCCAATCCTGTTTAAAGACATTTGGTTCAAGTGGCCGTCTTTGCATTGTTTTGCAACTAGCAGTGCTTTTTTTAGATTTAAAAATGCGTTTTCGAACTGGCGCAGTTCATCGTATGCCAGTCCTATGTTGAAATAATTTGCTGCAATTCTTGCACTGTCTTTGAGTTGCTCATTAAGTAATAATGCTTTCGAAAATTCCGGTATTGCCTGATTAAACCTGTTCTGGCCGATATAGATCAACCCTCTGGTATTGATGGCAGTCGCAATTTCGGACTTGAAACCTTGTTCTTTACCTATTAATAATGCAGAATCCGCGTAGGTCAAAGACTCAAAGTAGGATCCTCTGATATAATAGGTTTTTGCAATGGTATTGTAACTTTTTGCTTTTTCTTTGTTGAGATGGAGATTTTTAGCGGATTGCAAAGCAATCTTTCCGAATGTAATAGAGCTGTCCGGGTTGATATAAAAATATTTTTCAGCCAGTAAGTTGCATACTGATACCTGAATGGAATCAGATGGATTGCCTTTGAACCGATTGAAGTGATTAATTAAATCTGATAAAGGCTGGCCGTAACTGGCAAGGGATGCAAGTTGAATGAATAGCATTACTGCAATCAACAAAAGAGAGCTGAAAATTCTTTTCGGTTTAAGCGACATTGTTACGTTATAAAGAGTAGGGTCTGGCAGGCAGAATATTGAATTCTCCTTTTAATAAACTGTTCCTCAAAAATCATACCTTAAAAGTTTAAATAATCAGAGCTGAGATTAATGGTTTAATTATTTGGCTGATATTATCTGTTGAAAAAGTAAGAAAAATCACATTTCAAAATAAAACTGGTACAATCATCGCTCTGAATTCTTCCAATCCCTCCGGACCGAAATATGGTTTTAGCAAGTTCCATATATTTTTCTTATAGCTAATCTCATCATATTGCTGGCCGATCATATTGCTTTTTGGGATGAAAAATACCAGCGACATCCACATCTGCTCCGCCAGCAATTCGTATTGGCCGGGTTCTTTTTCGGGCAAAAGCTCATTGTTCTTGACCAAAAATTGTAACCGGCTTCTGAGTTGTAAAAGCATTTTTGCGGTACAATCCTGCCACTGTAGATAATGCGGAGCGGTAGTGTTGTTGGCTTTAAAAAACTCGCTCAGATAAAAACGGTTTTTACTAAAAAACGCATAGTATATACTTATCTGGATGTCAAAATCGGCCAGATCGGGACGTTTGAGGTAGTGACGGAAAATCTCATGAAACTCTTCAAAAATACGCTCATAAACAGCTTCAATTAATACGTCTTTACTTTTGTAGTGATAGGCGAGGTTCCCAACGCTTATTTCTGCCTCATCCGCAATTTGCTGAAGGCGCACGCTGTCTATCCCGTTTTCGTTAAACAGGCGTACGGAAGCATTCAGGATTTTTATCTTGGTGTTATACATGATCTTAATTTTTGCAAACTTGCAAAGGGTTTACGCTTACAGAAAGTGTTCCCCTCTGATCTTTTGCTGCTGCCCGGCGCATAAATTCACCCTGCTGGGCGGCGCGTTTCGGACAGGAATGTGTTGTGATATGCCGCTTGATAAATTTTAGCGGATTATGGATCGAGGCAAATATAAGATCAACCGCCCATGCTCCATGGCTACGGTGAACATCGTCAATCACTGCTGTATCGGCCAGCCAAAGATCATCGAAATATAGCCTGAAATCGGACTGATTACCACGTTTTTCAACAAAATACTGCTCATTCAAGCCCTGTAAAAAGGTATCGTAAGCTTTGGTATCCATGTTGAACCTGGTTTTCATTGTTTCTGGTATTTTTGGATAGGATCTAACCTTATACTAAACCTTAAAATTAACACAATAAGATGAAATTGGAAATTTTTTTCTAATATCGAATATTCGTCTCAGGCCAGCTCGTCATAAGGATAAGCATACATTTGGGCGAACTCATTTTTTCCAGCCTGTGAAAAGTTTGGGGCTGTCATACCCCACAGTGCTGAGTTAAATTGTTTTGAGTCTAATTCTGAAATTTTTTCACCCTGAAGCATTTGATATCCAATCCAGGAGTCGGTCAATAAGATAAAGCGGCTGGAAAAATTTTCGATCGTGTCGGGAAGTTCGAAAGTATGAAAAGCACCTCTTGCGATGTTGAACTGGATATACAGGGTCAGCTGAATCATTTGCCATTGAATATGCTCCCGGTGTTTTTTTCTGATCACAGGGCTTGATCGCATAATTTCCAGTGTATCGGTAAAGAAAAAGCTATACCGTTTTTGCATCAAAAACGTGTTGTTTATATAAGTATTAAGATTGATAAAGAGCGGAATCATTCTCAAATCCGACAATAGATTTTTTTGACGGGTTACAATTTCTTCATAAAGAAAATCAACAATTTCATCTTTTGTTTTAAAATGATAAGCCAGATTGCCGACGCTCAAACCGGCCTCATCTGCAATATGTTGTAGCCGGACATTGACAAATCCAAAATGGTTAAATAAAAACAAAGCAGCTTCGCTGATTTTTACCTTCGTAGTCAGCGCTTCTTTCGGTGTGTTCTTTTTTAGCATCAGCGATTTTTTCTTTTTTCAATGGCTTCCCGGATCCTGACTGCGCTTTCGTAATCTTCTTTGGCAAGAATAGCCACCAGAAGTTGTTCGAGCTCTTCCAGAGAAAAGGCTGCGTAAGAGCCCTTTTTGTCTCTGAACTTATCTTCTGAAAGAAAAGATGCTTGCTCAATCACCTCCTGCGTAGCAAAAATGGGGCAATCCAGCCGGACTGCCAAAGCAATGGCATCAGAAGGACGCGCGTCAATTTCTATTATTTCCTGATTATTTTTTTTTATAAAAATGGAAGCATAAAAGACATCTTTTTCAAACCGATTGATAATTACCTGCTTTAATTCAGCCTGTAAAACGGTAAGGGTTGATGCAAAAAGGTCGTGTGTCTGTGGCCTTGAAATTTCCATTTTTTTCATCGCAATGGCAATAGACTGGGCTTCCGGCCTGCCGATAATGAGTGGAATACGTTGTTTGCTGAAACAATCTTCCAATACCAATACAAAGTTTCCCGCGCTGGAAATACTTTCCGAAAGTGCTACAACGCTGAGTTCGTGATTCATGATTAAGTTCGGGTAAATCTAATCCGGGATTTTGTTGTTTTAAACTTGTTCAGCGTCTGGTCTTGTTGCGTTTTTGATAAAGGTACAGAGTTTGCCTATGTCATCAAACGGAGAGATCACCAAACTCTTGTGAGAAAGTTTATACAATGCCCGCTGCTCTACTTCGAGGGTAAAATCGTTTTGCAGATCGAAGTATTTTCCATCCCTTTTAATAACGGTGATATCCATTTGTTCCAAGGCATAGGCCACAAAATCTGCTTCGTCGTAAGTCATGGGTAGTTCTATTTTGCCTGAATTATTTCGGTAAGCCGCACTTTTCCTTTGTCAGGATAATGCATTATTATAAATATCCAGGAGCCCTGAATCCAAATCGATATATAAACTTTTTGAAAATTCAATGAATGAAATTCTGATAAACAATCTTACAACCCAAAGCAATACAAAGCAGCGAAGACAAGAGGACAAGTGCCAGTCGTAATGATTTTTTCTTTAACAATTTCTCCGAAAAAGGTATGCTGAAAATGCCCGCCGCAACCATCATTCCTGCGATGGATCCGATACCGAAGATCAGCAAATAGGCCATGCCGCTAAAAGGACTTTTAAGGGTCGTCAAAACAGAAAGTATCAAAGTGCCGCTGCCTGCCAGGCCGTGCAGCAGGCCTACCCTGTAAGCTAGTTTATGTTCGTGAGCGTGGGCACTGTGGTGCTCCTGCGTAGGTTTAAGTTCGGTTTTGGTAATTTCGTATAATCTTCTAAAACCGAGAAAAATTAGCATGATTCCAACGCAGCCTTCCAGGTATTTAAAGCTGGCGAAATTCATACTGCAAGTGCCCAGAATGAAAATGCAGCCCACCAGCAGGATAGTGGAAGTATGCCCAAGCCCCCAGAAAATCCCATCTTTAACAGCAAGAAAAGTATTGTTTCGGCGCGTCACAATCGAGCTTAAAGCCACCAGATGATCGGCTTCGAAAGCGTGTGTGAAACCGACTAAACTTGCCAGCATTAAAGGAAGGATTTCCATTTGAACTGCGGTTGATAAAAATATGAAAAGATTTATTTTAGCTCGTATAAGATAATTCTATGATTCCCCGTGTCGGCAACCGCCATCGAATTGCCGGAAATGCAAATTGAAAAAGGCCAGTAAAGCTGCTTATCCGTTCCATTTCTTGTATTTGCATTTTCACTGGTTATCTGAAATGTATGGTGCCCGATCAGGTTGTCAGCTTCGGCAGCGTTGGTATCCGGGATATTATCAAAAAATAAAAGCCTGCTATTACCGGTATCCGCAAGGATAATTCCGTTTTTATAGAAAAAGCTGTCATAAGTCCAGCTCATTGTATTGCTTTCAGGTAAAGATCGGTATTGGTTCTGCCCGCTGGATTCAAGATCAGGCTGGCCAATAATCACATCCGCCTTTTGAACAAAAGCTGTTTTCCAGTCCTTCCAGATCAAATTCCGGTAGTACTGGGTATCGGTAACTGACAATGCTCCGGTTTTCGAAATCCTTACAGAATAAGGCCAAACTGCATCATTACTTTCATAATCTCGTTCTGTAAATTGATCCTTACCTATAACGTCATCCGCCGCTGTGAAATCATGCACCGGAATTTGTTTAAAATAAAGAACGCGCCGGTTACCTGTATCAGCAATCCAAAGTTTATTCCCATCAGAACAAACACCATACGGCCAGTTCAGTGATCTGTCCGACGGATTATTTCCGATACCTTTTACATTTGGCAAATTGTGATTGAAATCCGGCTGTCCAATCACAACATCCGCTGGCTGGCCGGATTTTATCGGGAAAGTGTGCCAAATCAATACCCGGTGATTCCATGCATCGGCAATGATCAGAACCTTTCCATCAGACCAGATCCCGGATGGATACTGCAATGTGGAAGCATTTACTCCGCCGCCAGAATTTCTGCCGGTATCAACTGTTTGCAATTGTCCGAGAACCAGATCCGGTTCGCCGAAAATATTCTCTGGAAGCTCATTCCAGATGAAAATCCGGTTTTGACCAGTATCCGCAACGATCAGTTTGCTGCCTGTAATCCATACACCACGTGGAGCCAGAAAGGGATTTTTAGCTGCGCCCAGAAAAATGCTCGTCCCGCTGATGATCTGCGGGAGGTTTTTCGATGTTTGGTTGTAAGTAATCATAATTTCAGCTAACAAATCCTTGGTAATTGCTCCCCAACCAGCATATTGACAACCCTTCTGCCTCCAATCGGACTTTTGATCACGACCTGACCTGGATGCGCTGCTGTCACTTCTCCGATTACAGCCGCATCATTACCTGTTTCCATGGTTTTTAGTTTTGCTAAAAAATGATCTGAGATTTCTGCGTCAACGATGGCTATAAATACGCCTTCATTGGCTACATAGAGCGGATCCAGGCCCAGCAGTTCACATGCACCCTGAACCTGTTCGAGTACAGGGATCTGTTTTTGAACAAGATCAATTCCCAGCAAAATGTCTTTCGCGATTTCATTTAATACCGTTGCTACACCGCCTCGGGTGGGGTCACGCAGCAAGTGGATCTGTGCCCCGAACTCATCCAGAAGACTTATCACATCATGGGCCACATTGGCTGTGTCACTTACAATGTCTGTTTCAAAGTCAAGCCCTTCGCGCACCGACATAATGGCGATTCCATGGGTTGCTATGTTACCCGAAATAATTATTTTGTCACCAGTAACGATGTTTTTAGAAGAGATTGCAGCGCTGGGATGCACCTGCCCGATACCGGAGGTATTGACAAAGATCTTATCGCCTTTTCCGCGCTCCACAACTTTGGTATCGCCCGTTACGATGTGCACGCCCGCTTTTTCCGAAGCTATTTTGATGGAAACCAGGATGTCCCAGAATTCGGTCATTGTCAGCCCTTCTTCGATAATAAAGCTGAGAGACAAATATTTAGGGATAGCGCCGCACATGGCCAGGTCATTCAGCGTACCATTTACGGCCAGATCTCCAATATTTCCTCCGGGAAAAAAGATAGGTGTAATTACATAACTATCCGTTGAGAAAGCCATTTTTCCGGTCGCATTAAATACTGCGCCATCATGTCTTTCGTCCAGATATGGGTTTTTCAACAGGTTGAATACGCCGGATTCCAGCAGTTTATTGGTTAAAATTCCTCCTGAACCATGTCCAAGTGTAATGATATCAAAGTCCAGCTTTGGCATCGGGCAGGAAAGCTGGGCAAAGGAAAGTGTGGACATGGTATAAAGTAATTAAAAGATTAGCACAGATGTTTACGATTTCGGCTTTCCACTGGCGCTCGGCCAATCCGTTGAAAATTGTTTCGTTGCTATGTCCTGAAAGTCGATAGCCATTTATCGAACATTGGCAAAGTGATAATAAGCGGCGCAGGCACCTTCTGATGAAACCATCGGCGCACCCAGTGGATGTTCCGGAGTGCACCGGGTGGCAAACTCACTGCACTGTCCGGGTTTTTTAATTCCTTTGAGGATCTGTCCGGCAATGCAGTCGGGGCATTCTGGCGCTCTGGCTATGTTAATAGAAAATCTTTTGGACGCATCAAACTGAGCTAATTCTTCCTTTACTTCCCAGCCGCTTAATTGAATAACCCCAAGTCCCCGCCACTCACGATCGGTTACTTCAAAAACCTGTTCTATTATTTTTATCGCCTCCGGATTGCCTTCCGGTTTTACAACACGCGCATACTGATTTTCCAGATTAGCTTTGCCGGCTTCGAGTTGTCTGACCGTCATCAGTATTCCCTGCAACAGGTCCACGGGTTCAAATCCGGTTACGACAATGGGCATATCAAATTTCTCGACCAGATCATAGTATTGTCCCATACCCATAATCGCACACACATGGCCTGCTGCCAAAAACGCCTGAATCCGCGTTACCTCATCGTTCATAATGGCTTCAATTGCAGGCGGGACCAGCACGTGGGAAGCCAGAATAGAATAATTTTTCAGGCCCAGTAATTTTGCATGCATGACAGAGAGTGCGTTGGCTGGTGCGGTGGTTTCAAAGCCAACGGCAAAAAATACTACTTCACGGTCTGGATTTTCCTTTGCCAGTTTGACCGCTTCGAGCGGCGAATACATAATCCTGACATCTGCCCCGGCAGCTTTTGCTTCGAGTAGACTGCGCTCTGAACCGGGTACACGGATCATATCGCCAAAAGAACAAAGTATAACGCCTTTCTTCTCAGCCAAAAAAACGGCTTTGTCAATCAGTTGCAGCGGCGTTACGCACACCGGGCAGCCGGGTCCGTGCACCATCTGGATTTGTTCCGGAAGAATATTTAATATCCCGTTTTTGACCAGACTATGCGTTTGTCCTCCGCATACTTCCATGATAGTCCAGGGCTGAGTTACGGTTTTTCGAAGCTCTTCCAGGTACATTTCCACCATTTCCGGGTTTCGGTATTCGGTTAGGAATTTCATATTATAATTGGTTAGGCCTGTCGAGCTGGCTGCTTTCGATCAACTCATCCAGTTCGCCGATCTCTTTCAGGTATGAAAATGTTTTTTCTGCTTCTTCTTCATCCACAATGCTAATGGCAACACCCACATGCACCAGAACATAATCGCCCACTTTGGCATGTGGCACCATGTCCAGACTGGCTTCTTTGGTGATTCCGCCAAACACCACCTTTGCCATTTTCACCAACCCGTCGTACTGATATTCAATAGATTTTATTTTGCCAGGAATCGCTAAACACATATAGATTCATTTATGCTACGAATGCACGGAGCGGTTTAAAAGATATTTTAATTTTTCAATGATTTCCTGCCAATCTGAGTTAGCCAGGATGCTCAAATCCCGGCCGCATTGATGTAAGCTATTTGCCCAAATGAAATATTTTCATCGTTCGCAGATAGCTGTTTATGGAAATAAAGCTCAAAGTTGTTTGTCAAATTTATAATCACCAGATCCACCAGCACAGCATTTTGAAAAACACCGCCACTGAAAGCAAGTTTTTTAGCACCAACTTTTTTCGCAGTGTATTCTATGAATTTTACCAGTGAATAATGGAATTTAGCCGCTATCTCGCTACTTTCTTTTTTTGCCTGCACATCTGAAATTAATGCATCGATCAGAAATTCAGCTTTGTCAAAATAGCTTGCAGAAAAGTCATAGCCGTTGGTTTCAAAATAGCGCTGTGCTTCCCGTTCGAGTAACAAAGCTGCCTCGCCTTCATAACTTGTTTTGTCAATCAAGCCTGTCAAACTTGCTACCGCATCGAAGAGCCTGCCGATGCTGCTTGTTTTTAAGGTATTAATTCCAGCTGCCTTGTTTAAATAAGTCCATTCGGTGTGGGTAAATTTGTCTTTTATTAGAGCTGGCAATGGTTGTTTTGAAAAGGCATAAAAGACTGAGAATGAGGAAATTCTGGGTTCTTTTGCCATTTTATAATTCAATAAAGAATGGAAATAAGGAAAATGCAATCGCTGGTTTTTATAAAAAAACTCACCACCCCAGATCATGCCGTCCGTCCCATAACCGGTTCCATCCCAAATAACCCCAAGCACATTTCCTGAATCATCATCAAGGTCATTTTCTGCCAAAACTGCTGCAAAATGTGCTTTATGATGTTGTATTTTCCTAAGCGGTACATCATATTTCTCTGCATATTCTTTCGCCAAATGCGTGGAAAAATATGCAGGATGCATATCTGCGAGTAGCGTTAGTGTATGTTGTTCACCTGAATAAGCTAGTTTAAAAATATTTTTCAAGTGATTTAGCGAATGTTCGAAATCTTGCTGAGCATCATAATTTGCCAGGTTTCCGTGATACTGGCTGATGTTAACTTCATTGCCATTCTGGATGCAGAAAGTACTTTTGGCCGATGCGCCAAAGGCGATTTTTTGCGCTGGAAATGAATTTGTTATTTTTGTAATATGAATATCAGGACTAAGACCCCGGCTTCGTCTCAGTATAATTTTTTTTTGATGTAAAGCAGAAAAGCGAATTACTGAATCGTCTTGCGGTGTGATGATTTTCCGGTTGTTGGTCAAAATGAAATCGGCAATATCTGCTAATTCCTCTAATGCTTTTTGATCCTGAAAAATAATGGGGCTATCGCTGACATTTCCACTGGTTGCTACAAGCGGTTTCTGAAAATCGCTGGCAATAATTTCTAAAAGAGGGGAATAGGGAAGCATTACGCCTAATTGATCCAGCCCTGGCGCGACAGATTCTGCGATCGTGGGTGAATTTCTGTCTTTTCTTTTGACCAAAACTACGGGAGACACCGGACTTTGCAGCAGTTTTGCTTCCAGGTCGGTTACCAAAGTATCTTCCCGCAGTTTTTTTAAATCCGGGTATAAAACTGCAAACGGTTTTGCAGGGCGATGTTTTCTTTCTCTTAAAATGGCTACGGCGTTTTCACTGGTTGCGTCGCAAAGCAATAAATAACCACCAATTCCTTTAACGGCCACAATTTTTCCATTTGTCAAAGCAGATTTAATGGCAGACAGGATTTCTTCCTGGCTTACAAGGAGTACCGGTTCTGCCTGTGCTTTTTTTATTTCATACCAAAATAACTCAGGGCCGCAGGTTTTGCAGGAATTGGTTTGTGAATAGAATCTTCTGTTCTCAGGATCGTTAAATTCATTACGGCATGCAATGCACATGGCAAATTCCTGCATAGTAGTATTGACCCGGTCGTATGGCAGTTTTTGGATGATCGAATATCTCGGGCCGCAATGTGTGCAGGTAATGAATGGATAACGTTGACGGCGGTTGGAATTATCGTAGAGTTCGCGCCTGCACTGTTCGCACATCGCAAGATCTGGGGTTAGAAGTGCAGAAACGCTGATTTCATTATTTTCGCTTTCAATTATTTCAAAATTTTTGAATTTATTGAAAATGCCTTTTACGATTTTTGATCCGGTTATTCTTGAAAGTGCGGGCGGGTTGGAAAGTATTTCTTCTAAAAAATCGGTAGCAATTTTTCTGTCAGCTAAAATTTGAATGTTCACCCCACATGGCCCGTTAGTGACCGTACCTTTCAAATTCCATTTTTTTGCCAATTGATATACAAAAGGACGAAATCCGATTGCCTGTACCAAGCCTGTCAGTGTAATTGAATAGACTGTTTCAACGTCTTTATTTATTTTTTGATCACTTGCAGGCCAACAGGTTTCCAGTTCGTTTGGGTAGCCAAGCGTGTCTTCGGATACTGAAATGCCTGGTTTTATCATGCCTCCTGAAATTTACTTTTCTTTTCTGAAACGCGCTCAATCAGCCAGTCACACCATTGGTCAAGGCCTTCTCCGTTGAGACTGGAAACGGTAATCACTTCAATATCTGCATTGATATCACGTGCATCCAGAGTCGCTGCTTCTACCGAAAAAGGGACATAAGGCAGCAGATCGGATTTTGATACCAGCATAAGCTCACTGGTCAGAAACATGCGGGGATATTTCTTCGGTTTGTCGTCTCCTTCGGTAGCTGAAAGTACGGTCACCCGAAAATCTTCACCCAGATCAAAAGCGGCCGGACAAACCAGATTGCCGACATTTTCAATGACCAATAAATCTACACCATCCAGATCAAAGTGATCCAGGGCCTGATATATCATTTGTGCTTCAATATGGCACATGCCACCTGTCACGATTTGCAAGGCATGAATGCCAACATCGCGCATACGGATGGCATCGCGCTCAGTTTCAGGATCTCCGACAAGCACAGCCATGTTGATTTTTCCTTTTAAACGCTTGCCGGTTTCCTGCAAAAGTGTGGTTTTGCCGCTTCCAGGCGAGGAACACAGGTTAACGACCAGTACTTCCGGCAACCGGTCACGAATGGCTTTGGCGACAAAATCATTCACTTTCAATAAATTAAAAGTAGTGTTGTCGCATTGCAGCGAACCTACTGCCGCACGGTTTGACTTGGGTTTTATAGCTTCCATGGATGTTTAATCTTCAAATTCAACTTTTTTAATCAGCAGTTCTTCTCCCTGTATCACGTCCTTGCCAGGCTTTCCGCAATAGGAACAAATAAACCGGTATTGTTCTACCAGAGAGTTTTTATCGCAATAATGGCAATGGATGAGAATTGGTAATACTTCTACTTTAAGGTTTTTATTCCGGTAGCCAGGCTCGTCTTCCAAAACCGCCTGAAAAGCATTTTCCATAGCAATGGGCTGCACGTTAGACAAAATTCCGACAGTAAGATAAATATCCCTGATTTGCCCAAAATCGTCAGGAAATTCTTCTTTTAGGGTTCGGAAAATATTTCTTACCAATGAAATTTCATGCATAACAACGAGGGTATTTTGATAAGGCCAAAGCTATTTGTTTAAAATTGATAAAGCCAGTGAAGTTTTAGAAATTAGAAAATGTTTTCTAATTGCGGAAAGGCTGACAATTATTAATAATTTTAACTCCTGATTTTCATTTTGAATGATTTTTCAACAAATCCGCAGGTACATTTGGGAAGCTTTCTGCCACAGCCATTTAGTCTTAACCTGGCTTTCGAATATGCTTTAATATAAATAAATTCAAATGCACTGTCAGGAAAAAAGACATTTTTATGCGTAAATTAAAGCTCTTTTCCAATTTAAGGAATGCGCATTCAAAATGACAGGTCAATAAGTTTTTAACAAAAAGAGATAGAAAATGAAATACGTTTTTCTTTTAATATTGATTGGTTTTTCCATCTGCACGTATGCTCAGCAAGGTTACCCTGTGCCCGCCCAGGAAGTAAACCGCGTATTTTATATTCAGCATAGCGATAACCATAACACTTTTGTTTATAATGCCAATCTGAAAAATGGCAGTATCGTAGCGGAAGAACCCCTGGATATTTTCAGGATTGCTTATACAGAAGGTGGTAAAAAGGAGCCTTTGAATAGTATTCAGAAAGCGCTGGCTTTTGGAATGAAAACAACGCTGGTATCGGCTAACTTATATGAAATGCAGCTGGCGGCTTCAAAAAGGGTTAATTTCTACCTGATGTTGGATAAGGCAGGTAAGCCCAAAGTATATACAACTGTCAACAATAAAAAAATGTATCTGGACCGGATTTTTCTCAAATTAAGGGAAGGTTCCACTGGTTTTGGGATAAACCTGGATTATGCCCTGTTTTATGGTCAGGATTTTGTTACCGGGCAAAACATCACAGAAAAACTAGCGGACTGGTAGTATTTTACAGATAGAAATAGGTTTGTCTCATTGTACTGGACATTCTTCTGATTTAGTATCTATATTGGAATTTGTGTCTGCTACATAACTTCTCAAAACGGCAGATCTTCGGTCTATACCCGGTTTTATTACCAGTGGATAACAACCTTTTAAACTCTGGTGGCGGACTCTTTTTCCTCTGTTGCGGCAACTGATGTACGCTTTATTTTAATGTCGCCCGCTTTCTTTTTCCGCTTTCTGTTTTTCCCGAGCCAAATAAAAATTCCGGTCATTGGCAGGCTTGCTGTTATTAAAGAGACAATAAAAGCAATGATCTTGGTGGGCCATCCCAGCAGACTTCCTGTGTGGATTGGAAACACAACTCTCCGCGCTTTAAACCCGGCGGTTTCGTTATCGTATAATCGTTTTGAAAGTAAGGCTCCTGTATTTTGATCAAAATACAGGAAACTTACAATGTTACTGATGGCCGCTTCGTCGTCCGCTTTGGATACGGTGATCGATAAACTATCTGCATTTAATGTGGTAAATGTCACCTTACCCTGATGTGGCAGAATCTTGGCGCTTGCCTGTAAAATATGTTCGTAATGTGTTAGAAAGTCACCCGAAGCAATGTTTGCCGGAGCTTCCCTCTTCTGCTGAGGTTTCCCGTCAAATGCCAGATAAATAAGATTATTGATCCATTTGTAGCTCCATACTAAACCTGTTAGCGCAATGAGAAATATAAATGGCATGACATAAAAGCCGAATACTGCGTGGAGGTCCCAGTTTAGCCTTTTGGGTGATGCTCCCCATTTTACCTGAAATCTCTGTTTTTGATTTTTTCGGTTAGGCCACCATAGTATCAGGCCCGTGATCATGATTACAAGAAAACAAATGCATGAGATACCTGTGATAAACTTTCCGGTTTCCTCCATGCAGAGATATCGGTGCAGTCTCAGTACAACTTCAAAAAATGAATCGTGCTCTTGCCTTGCCTCGATAATTTTGCCAGTAAAAGGATTGACTGCTACCGAAAGCAGTCCCTGTTTTTTTTTATCTTGCTTCAATCCAAAAACAAATGTTCGGTCCTCCTGAGCTTCAATGGTAATGCGGTCTAACTTGTTTTTTGGAAACTGCTGTTTGACACTGGTGGCCAGGCTGTCCAGTGATAGCCTTTGCTTTCCTTCCCCAACTGCGACGATATTAAAATGTTTGTTGATAACGGGTTCAAGCTCCTCCTCGAAAACGAGCAGGCTCCCGGTCAGGGCCACTATGAAAACTACCAGGCCGGAGGAAATCCCCAGCCATAAATGTAGTTGTGCAGCAATATTTTTCAATATTTTTTTCACAGGTTGAAGCTTACAATTGTTGGCGATTGTTGATCAAAAAGTATAGGATATAGTACTCATGAAGTTCCGTGGCGCACCTGGGAACAGTCTCAGATAGTCATAACCTCCCACCCAGTAGGTTTTGTCAGCCAGGTTATTGAGATTGATCTGAAACTGGAATTTGTCAATTTTATAATAAATGCCAGCATTCAGAAGCATATAGCCGGGAAGTGTCTGGGTGTTGCTAATAGAAAGATTGCGTTCTGTCACAAAGTTTGCGCCAAGTCCAATACCCAGGCCGCTCAGCCCCTGGTTTACAAACATATATTTGGTCCAGACGCTCCCCTGGTTTTTAGGAGCATTCGGTTTTTGCTTGTTAACCAGCACCTGGTCAGCAGCTTTTGCACCTCCGTCTGTAATTCTAGCATCGTTGTAACTATATGCCACAATCAGATTCCAGTTGGGAAGAATGTTTCCTGTAACGTCAAATTCTACTCCTTTTGCCTTTTCCTGCCCAATTTGCTGCATCAGATCCAGGTTTTCAGGCGCGTTGGCAGAATATAAAGTATTGGATTGGGTGATGTTGTATACCGATAAATTTGCAGTCAGCCGGGCATCGAACCATTCCGATTTTAAACCTGCTTCAGTCAGGCTGCTTCTGATCGGATCAAACGGCCCGCCGGAAAGCGGATTACTCTGAACGGCCGCATCCTGTGGATTGTATCCCTTGGTATACGTACCGTAAATGTTAATATTTTTGGTAAGCGTATATACCGCTCCGATTCTGGGAAGCAAAGCATGCTGCGTTACATTGGTTTCATTATTTGTAGTATAACCTTTCTTGTCAACATAAGTGTCGTATCGAAGTCCCAGCAAGATCTGTAATCGGTCAATTTTTACTTGTTCCTGCAAATACAAACCATGCAGTTGATAATAAACCGGCGTAGTTGCTGCATTGGCTGTTACATTGTAAATGTATTTGGAAGGATCCTCCATCTGGTTGTTTTGAAGTGTCAGATCGTAATGAGCGACGTTCGGCTTGGGAATACTTCGGGTAACTCCGTTTTCGGTGTAGTTATAAAAAATGTACTTTTCAGGTGTCTTGGCATTGTATGCTCCGGCTCCTCCTGCTTTAAGTAAGTAGCCGCTGGCAGTTTGCTGGCCCGAACCCTTTGGTGTATATGACTGGATATAATCGTATCCCGCAACCAGCTTATGCTCCGCTTTCCCGGTGTTAAAATTGTGGTTAAAAAACATTGAAACATTGTCCATAAACGACTTGGTTTTACGGATAAAAACCTGGCGTGCCACAAGATTCGGAATGGCAGCTCCGGACGAGTCCACTGCATTCACATTGCTGCTTCGGTGTTCAAGCAGATCTTCGCTGTAACCGGTTCGCAAGTAAGCGATATTGAAGGAGGTGTTTTTTGTAAACTGATGATTTAAAGAGGTCGTTATAAGATACGTTTCTTCATTCAGGTAATCATTAACTGCATTCAATGAGGTTTTTATCGAGCTCGAATACAGATCATTTCCTACTACTGATTGTCCACGGTCCAGACGGCTGTTGGATCTGTTGTAAACCAAATCGAAGTTAATCCTTGTTTTTTCAGTCGGTAAAAATGAAACAGACGGAGCGACAATGATATTCTTATCAAATTGTAAATTCCGGAATCCCTGCGCATTGTTATAACCCACATTCAGACGGTAAAGAAGCGTTTTGTTTTCGTTCATGGGTCCGGTAAAATCGGCCATGGTGCGAATGGTATTGAAACTTCCGGTGGTAAATGTCAGCGACTTTTGCGGTGTCGTAAGTGGTTTTTTTGTAACCCGGTTAATCGTTCCGCCTGGAGAAGTATTGCCATACAAAGCAGATGCGGCTCCTTTAATAACTTCAACTCGTTCCAGGTAATTTACCGGTGGTTGCTTCCAAAAGCCCGAAAACGTTCGCAAGCCGTTAAAGAGCTGTGTGGTACTGCCGCCGTTCATTCTGAAACCGCGGATGGTGAGATCATCGTAAAAAGTAAATTGATTGACGCCACTCATATTTTTTACCGCATCACCCATCAGAAATGTCCCCTGATCGCGCATCACTTCTTTGGTAATGTAGCTGATCGCCTGCGGTACCTCCTTAATTGGTGTTGCGGTTTTGCTTCCAATAAACGACAAGTCGTTTTTATAAGTAGTTTCACGGCGTCCGGTAATTTCCACAGTCTGCAACTCTTTGGTGTCTTCATGGGCAGTAAGGTTCAAAATTACGTTTTCTCCCTCACCAAGCTGAACGTGTTTTTCAATTGCCCTGAAACCCAATCCGGTACCTGACAACTGATAGCTTCCGGCTGCTAAACCGGTAAACTCAAATTCTCCGGTTTCTGTGGTTACAGTACCTTTGCCCGTGCCCTTTAAAACCAGATTGATCAATTCAACCGGTTGATTGTTTGAGGACTTGATCTGACCCCTGATGCTTGCTGTCTGGGCGTTTGCTATATAGGCTAGCAGTATGAAAGTAATTGTAAAAGGTAAACGCATTATTCTTTATTTTGATGAGTATTTTCTAAATGAGAAAGCAAAAGTATTCTTATTTAGACCAATACAAAATAATAAACTCAAATTATTTATATTTTTTAATACCCGCTTCTGGAACTATAATTTTATAATTAAAAAATTGAAATATTGAGTGCGCTGGGTGGAGGAAATGAAATAACCCATAAAATGGCACGCGGTAAATATGTATCCCAAATTTCTGAGTATTAAGTCCGGATCAGGGCCGAGGCGAAGGGAAGATTAGGGCAAATGTGTAGCATGTGTGAAACCCAGACTGCTTATTATTTTTTGCTTTCAACAAAAAACATTACATCCTCAGGGTTTCCTGGCCTTTATGTGATTACAAGCCAATACGGAATCCCATTTAATTCAGTGATCAGGTTTTGTTCTGATGCTTGGCATAAACAGAATTTTATGAGATAGGGTCATATCTTTTTATGTTTTATATCATTTTTAAAAAGTGTAAATACAGGGAACTTACAATAAAGTTTAATGACTGAAACCATTAAATTTTTATGCGAAAATAAGTATCTCAAATCAAAGAAAAGATGAATTTATTAAAAGATAAAGTTGCTATTGTTACCGGAGCCGGCTCTGGAATCGGCCGCAGTGTTGCTTTGCTGTATGCGATGGAAGGAGCCAAAGTAGTGGTGTCTGATATTCAGGAGGCTGATGGTTTAGAAACAGTTGATCTTATCCGTGAAAAAGGTGGTGAAGCTATTTTTTTTAAGGCTGATGTATCAAATGCACAGGATAACGAAAAGTTAGTGGCAGAAACTATCGTAAAATACGGGGCCTTACATATTGCTTGCAATAATGCCGGGATTGGAGGCGCGTCAGCTCCCACCGGAGAATATCCTGTTGAAAGTTGGGACAAGGTAATTGCTGTTAATCTTTCCGGCGTCTTTTACGGGATGCGTTATCAAATACCTGAAATGATTAAAGCGGGTGGGGGAGCTATTGTGAACATGGCTTCCATCCTGGGAAGCGTGGGTTTTGCCAATAGTCCTGCATACGTTGCAGCCAAGCACGGTGTGGTGGGACTGACCAAAAACATAGCGCTGGAATATGCGATGAAAGGTATTCGCGCAAATGCTGTCGGCCCTGCTTTCATTCAGACGCCGCTTTTAAAAGATATGGGTCCGGACGCAATTGATTGGCTGATCACCAGGCATCCCATTGGCCGCTTAGGCCAGCCGGAGGAAGTGGCTGAACTGGTTTTATGGCTCAGCAGCGAAAAAGCGTCCTTTGTTACCGGATCCTATTACCCTGTTGACGGAGGATATCTTGCCCAGTAATAGCCGCCGGTACAACTTCATTTAATCTAAAAACAAATCCATGAAAAAGATTCTTGTTCTCACAGACCTCTCAGAAAACGTCACCAATCTGACCCAGACAGCTGTTTTGCTGGCAGAGAAACTTCACGCCGATATTCTGCTTTTTAATAGCTATCAGACAATTCCTGTCACGCCCTTCTACGGTGCAGGTCCGTGGATTGGAGAAGACGAAAGCTGGTGGGAGAAGGAAAGCGTGACTCAGCTCAATAAAATAGCAATGGAGCTTTCGGAATCCATCCACAGTCTTTTGCCGGGTGAAATATGGCGCCCGGATGTAACGGTTAAATCTGTTCAGGGCGGCCTTGCCGAAAATGTGAAAGATATTATCACGCATCAGGATATTGAGCTTGTTATTATGGGAAGCAGTAACGACACCGGCTTTGATCACATTTTATTTGGCAGCGCTACCAAATCCGTTATGGCGCACGCAACCCGTCCGGTCATCATCATTCCCCCGGGAGCTCAGTTAACCAAGATAAGTAAAGTGTTTTTTGCTACCGATTTCAACGTTTCTGATATCAAGGCTGTCAGTTATCTGGCACGTCTTGCCAGGCTCCTTTATTTTGAATTGGAAATTATTCATGTTGAGCCTTTTGGCGAAAGTGAAAGTTCAGAAATGAAGGATAGAAAAATTTTTATGAACATGCTGGAAGATTTACGTTATCCGGAATTACAACATACTGAGGTCCATGGAAAAGAAGTGGTATCCAGAATAATAAAGTTATGTACGGAAAAAAAAGCAGATCTGCTTGGTCTTTTACATCAGCAGGATTCTTTGCTGATCAGAATGTTACGCCAAAGTACTGCAAACGATCTTGTGGAAACTCAAAAACTGCCTTTAATTATTTTTCCTTCCAACATGCGTTAGCAGCGTTTTGATAAATTAACTCCTATTTAAAACAGATATGTTGAAAACCGGTCTGGAACTTCACAAAAAATTGCAGGAAAAGCTTCGTTGATGGACGAGTGCTTAGATCTGTTTTCGCTTTGAATAAAGAATGTAAATTCCCGTCATATGATCATCATCGTTTCAGGACTTCCCGGATCGGGCAAGAGCTATTTCGCCTCCCGGTTTGCTAAACAGCTTGGTGCAACTTATTTAAGCAGCGATCAGCTAAGGCTGGATAAAAACGCTTTAGGTAAATATTCATTAAAGGACAAGCTTTCTATTTATCTGGCTATGTCAGATCAAACAGCCAAGGCTGTGAACAAAGGCCGGCATGTGGTTGTAGACGCGACCTTTTATCATCATACCATGCGAGATCTTTTTATGGAACTCGCCAATATGCATCAAACGCCGTTATATGTAATTTTGGTTGTGGCGGATACGTATTTAATCAGGGAAAGGCTTAGTAAACCCAGGGAGCTTAGCGAGGCAGACCTTGGCGTTTACACGCGTATGAAGGAAGAGTTTGAAAAAATGGATATGCCGCACCTGGTTCTTCAATCCGAAAAAAATAATATTGAGGCAATGTTACAATTGGCGTCGGATTACATTTATAAAATCCATGAATGACTCAGAAATTGTCGTACTGGCAGAAAATGGAAGTTACAATGGTGACCGAATGGACGGCCACTTGGAAGAGACCCATATTTCCTGGGTTCTCTTCACGCATGATTATGCTTTTAAAATAAAAAAACCGGTAAAACTTAGTTTTCTTGATTTTTCGAGACTTGGGCAACGGAAAAAATTCTGTGAAAAAGAGCTGCTTTTAAACCAGCGTTTTTCGCAGATTTATCTTGATGTAATTCCTGTCCGTGAAAAAGACGGTGACTGGAAACTTGGTGTCGGAAAGGGGCGGGTTGTGGATTATGCCGTCAGGATGAAGAAGATGAAAAGTGCAAAACGAATGGACAAGCTCCTTCAAAAAGGAAATGTGGAGACCAGTCATATGCTCGCTTTGGCGAGGCAGGTTTCAAGCTTCCATCAAAAGGCAAAAATCGTTAAGAAGCCTTTCGATCTGACTGAGGTGTCAGATACTTTTGATGATCTCAAAAGTATTCATCCGGTTGTTTTAAAAGAATTGGGAATGGAATTTGCGGAAATTATAGACTTGGCAGTGTCGTTTAGCAAAGCTTTTCTTTTACTTCACATCAAACGGTTCAGGGAAAGGATTCGTCTGGGTTTTCAACGGGATGTTCATGGGGACCTTCACAGCGGTAATGTTTTTCTCTACCGCGAGCCGGTCATTTTTGATTGTATCGAATTTAATGACCGTTACCGGCAAATTGATGTACTGAACGAAATTGCTTTTCTCTGTATGGATCTTGAATTTTATGGTCAGTTTTCTTTGTCGGAAATATTTGTCAATCAGTATGTTGATCTGCTTCCTTGTTTTCAGACTGCCGGAGATAACGCGCTGTTTATTTACTATAAACTGGCAAGGGCCAACGTCCGTGCGAAAGTACACGCTTTGCGTGTTATGGAATCGGGAGAAAAGGGAGAGTTGGAATTTACCCGGAAATATCTTCTTCTAATGAAAGAATATATGAGACAGATTATTCTTTAACAGGCTGCCGGTTCAATACCTGTTCACGCAGGCGAAGCAGGATTCTGGTGACCGTAGAACAGATGTTGAACCTCTAAAATATTCAAGATTTTAACCGCGTATTTAAGAGAAATGATTCTCATACGGTCTAAAAGGAAATGAGAATATGTTAAACAGCTGATAAAGCTCATACTATTTTCGCTGTGCCCGACTTAATTTTATAGAAAAGATTTTATCCGAAATCCACTATAAAATATTGAAGCCATGACCTACCAGCCCGTCGCCCATCAAGTTGCTTTTGTACTGCCTTTGTATTTCTGGAAAGCAGAAATTGTCTTTACCAGAATAGCCTCCGGAGCAGAAAATGTAACGATACCTATTCAGCCGGGAAAACTACCCAGACATGTCGTTTCGACAGAGAAACTTGAAAAGGGATATTGGCGGGCATTGTTAAACTGGTCGGATGGACACGCACAGTATTACAGTGAAAAAATGATCGAGATCGTTTAAAATAAGACCGGAGCAACCTGTAATTGGCTGTGAAGATATGATTTCCTGTCCTATTTTTGCATTCGGAGGAGTGTTGTTGCCATCAAATACAGTTGCGGGAAAGGCAGCGTTTAAACCCAGCGTGAATATATAGACCAGATAAAAAATTCCGTTGAAAGATCTATTCAGCACTTTTAGAAAAACCGGCCGCCGGTCAAGCTCACTGCGCTATTCTGTCGTCACACCGGCTTCATAGCCTTTGAAGTAAACCGAGAACGTTGACCCGGCATCTACTTCACTTGCCACCTCAATAAAACCTCCGAGCGACTCGATCTGATATTTGGTTATATACAGCCCAATTCCGTTTGCATCCTGATTCCCATGGAATGTTTGGTTCATTTCAAAAAGATGAGTACCATATTTTTTCAAATCAATGCCAAGTCCATTGTCTTTTACCTGGAAAACAATTTGTTGTCTTTCGGTGCGGGCATTTAACTCAATCAATGGCGGCCGTCCCGGATGGCGATATTTTAAGGCATTTGTTAATAAATTTAGTATGATGCTTTCCAGGTAGATAGGATTTGTATGAAGGATCAGTTCCGGGTTTATATTATGACGAATAACTGCGCCGCTGTTTTCAATTTGAATTTTAAGTATTTCAATAATCTTATTAATAAAACTTAATAAGTTACAAGCTACATGATCCTTGTCACGGAGATTCTGCACGCTGACAATCTCTGTGAGGTGGTTTACAGTACCGGAAAAGCCATTTGAAAGATCCGTTAAATAACGAATAATTTCATTTTTTTCCTCTTCAGATTCAGCCGAGTGAAGCATCTGAAGTAGTGAAGCCAGGTTTGATGAATAAGATTTGAGATTGTGAGAGACAATATTAGCGAAATTATGAAGCCTCTTGTTTTGATCGCTAACGATTTGATTTGATAGCGTCAGGTCTTTCTCTAGCAATTTCAAATCATGGATATCTGCAACCTGAACAAAGAATCCTTTCACTTCTCCGTTTTCAATGTCAGGAAAATAATTAGCGAGCGTAAATCTTTTATCACCATTTGGAAGTGTTATTTCCCTTTCGAAAGTTTGTACTTTGCCGTTCAGGACAGCTTGAATGTATGGGAGGTTCATCTCATAAAGTTTGGGCCCCAAAAGTTCTCTGATTGTAATCCTGCCAACCATGTCCTCTTTTTTCTTACCAAACCATTTGAGATAGGGTGCATTTGCAAATTGACACATAAGTTCTTTATCCCAATATGCGATCATAGCCGATATCTGGTCAACTACAATCATAGTTAATTCTGCATCATTACTCTTTGGATCTGATATCATTTGTTAAGCATTTTTTTATGGGATGGAACTGGTCAATTTAATACCCGTATTTCATTATTAAAATGGTTCTGTAAATTATCACAAATCATTTTAAAATATAATAATTGTCTGAGAATAAGGTAATGGGTGACGGGATGGTTTTTTAGAACTTACTTGCCAAGACAAAGTATAGAATTTTTTCTATCATTTAAATTAAATTCACTACTATTACAAATTAAAACCTAAACCTTAAAAATTGGAAACCAAGAGCACCTCATCCTATCATGGCTTGTCTGCATATTGCTTTGGTCTGCTACTGGTATTTTTCTTTCAATCTTCTGTGGCCCAGCAGGCTAATGTTTCGTCTGGTGGTAATGCAACTGGAAGCGGGGGCTCGGTGAGTTACTCCTTAGGACAGATTTTTTACACCAGTGTTGCAGTATCAAACGGCAAGGTCAGCCAGGGTGTGCAGCAGCCTTTTGACAGTGCTCCGCTGCCAGTCACTCTGGTTTCTTTTGAGGCTTTACCTATGGTGTCTGAAAATGGCCCGAAGGTACTTATTAGCTGGGAAACAACTTCTGAAATCAATAATGATTTTTTTACCGTTGAAAGGAGCGTCAATGGTATTACATTTGCCGAAGCAGCCCAGGTGGATGTTGATGCCAACAGCAAAACACTGAAAAAATACAATTGGACGGATCCTTTCCCATATCCCGGCGTTAGTTATTACAGGCTCAAACAAACCGATCTGGATCAAACTTTCGCCTATTCCACAATCAAGGCGGTAAGGATCAATAATATTACAAACACCGTTGCATATCCTAATCCTGTTCAAAGCTACTTGTATGTGAGCTCCGTTAAAAATGAAATACGGTCGTATCAGATATTTGATTTAACTGGAAAACTTGTGCGAGAAAGTAAACTTTCAGAAACAGAAAATAAAATAAATATGAGCGGGCTTTCGCCAGCCGCTTATGTGATCCGCATCGCTGGTGAAACTGAAATACAACAATTTAAGATTATAAAAAACTAAATCTATGACCGCAACGGTACGTAAAACGGGTGCAATTTTATCTTGGATCATATTATTCATTGGTTTGACTGCCTATGCTCAGGCTCCCGAAAAAATGAGTTATCAGGCCGTGATCAGGGATGGGGCAGGCGATTTGGTGGTCAGCCATGCAGTTGGTATGAAGGTGAGCATTCTGCAGGGTTCGGTCAGCGGAACGGCCGTTTTTGTGGAAACCCATACCCCTGGCACCAATGCTAATGGACTGGTAACTTTATCCGTTGGTACCGGCTCTGTTGTAAGCGGCGTATTTGCATCCATTAACTGGGCAAACGGGCCCTATTTTATTAAGATTGAAACAGACCCTGCGGGAGGAACCAGTTATACAATTTCCGGAACCAGTGAGCTTCTGAGTGTTCCGTATGCGCTGCATGCAAAGTCAGCAACAAGTGCAGTAACGGCCGGAGCCCTTGCATTTGCAGATTTCTACGCTCTGTCTCCTCCGGATAACGCAGCTACTGTTAGCCCGGGTAACGCAATATTATTTCCTGGGACCGCTATTGTTACCGGGGAAATTCAACGTATTGGCGCTGGTAGTTTTCTTCTGGCGGCTCCTGGCGTTTATCAGATTTCATTTCAGGTGAGTGTTATAGAAGCGGGTCAGCTTGTTTTAAATATCGACGGGACAGATTTGGCGTATACTGTTGTGGGCAGGGCTGCGGGATCTTCGCAAATTGTAGGAATGTCCCTTGTTGAAACTTCCGGATTTTCTACTCTGCAATTAAGAAACTCGTCTTCAAGCTTTTCCGCATTGACAATTACCCCGCTTGCCGGCGGAACAAATCCTGTTTCTGCACATCTGGTTATAACAAGGCTTCGGTAGGTTTCATTTCTTGTCAGAAAGCTGGTGTTCCCTGTAATTTTATAAGGTATTTTAATTTTGAGACATATTAAAATACCTTATAACCTGAGTTCGATTAATAATTGGCAGGAAAAATAGAGTTTAAAATTGGTAAGATTCTACATTCTTTGTATATTTAAGTATCTCACATTCAAATATATAACAGAAATAATCATGAATCTTACCAA
>NZ_VTOL01000017.1 GCF_009801115.1 Dyadobacter sp. 3J3 | reverse complement strand
ACAAACAAGACTCCAGTAACGGCAACAGAAACTTAATCCATTCACTTACTTTCGATTGACACATCTCAAACAGCAAACCATGGTAGGACTGATTAGGGTTTTCTTTCAGATACATCAGAATAAAATCCAGTTTAGACCGGCTTCCATACAAGCTACTGTTACGGGATTCCCTGTAAAATTTTGCAACCCTTTTTACGCCTTTTAAAGTGTAATGTTTTAACCGATTAGATACTAAATCGTCAAAAACAGAAAATAAAGATTCATATTCTGCTTTGTTCAGACTACTAAGAGCTCTAAATTTGTCGCAGGTCGCCCGGGCTTTTTCGTTTATTTGTTTCACAGCTACAAACTTAAAAACAGGGCGGCCTTTTTTATGCTCTTACAATTCTATTCGTGATATTGTCTATTATTTAAATAAGTTAAAAAATATTTATTTAATGAGTACTCAACTACAACACCCCTAAACTATTCATCTTGAAACCACATGCCATAACTATTTCCAAAATCCCGGATTGCGGCCCAATTTGTGAAATCGGGCACAAGCATCAAGTAACAGCCCGGGCCGGATTGGGTGAACAGTTTACTACTTTTTTTTCTGGCCTTTTCGATACAAGTGACTGGCCGGCCCGGTGGTACTGCGGAAACTGGTCAGATTTTCACGGCTGGCTTTATATTATCTCTGATATTTTGATATGGGCAGCCTATTTCCTTATTCCTATATTTTTGTTTCGTCTTGTCATTCTTCGGAAAGATTTTCCTTTCCCAAAAGTAGTCTGGCTTTTTGGTGCTTTTATTGTTTTGTGCGGCACCACTCACTTTGTTGATGCGATTATTTTCTGGTGGCCAGTCTATCGCCTGAGTGCTTTTATCAGGCTGCTCACTGCGGTAGTATCCATGACAACTGTTTATGTACTTTACAGGATTTTGCCAAACGTTTTACTGCTCAGGTCCGTGCAGGAGTTGGAACATGAAATAAATGAACGCCGATTGGTAGAAGAAAAACTAGCCGCAAGCGAATTTTTACTATCAGAGGCGGGTCATGTTGGACGTGTTGGCGGCTGGGAGCTTGATGTGCGGACCAAACAATTCAACTGGTCAAAAACAGCATATGAAATTTACGGGCGTGACCAAAACTATTTTATCGGGCCCCAGGAATTAGTGGCCTCTTTCGTGAAACCTCATCAGGAAATCCTCAGAAAAACAATAGAAAATGCTCATATGCAAAGTATTGGTTGGGATTTGGAATTGCAGCTCGTTATGCCCGATCAATACAAAAAATGGATTCGTTATTATGGCAAGCCTCATTTTGACCAAAACGGAGATTTAGTCAAAATGAGGGGTGTAATTATGGATATTGATAAATATAAAACCAATGAAATGGCACTTAGCCAGTCAGTTGATTTAATGGCGCAGCAAAATAATCAGCTTAAAAATTTCACACATATCCTGTCACATAATCTGAGGAATCATTCCAGTAATATTACGATGCTCACTGACATTGTTGACGAAACCACGCTGGATAAAAACAACACTGAAATTTTCCAGAAAATCAAAAGTGTTTCCGCAAATCTTAACGAAACATTAAACGACCTTTCAGCTGTCATTAAAATCAGGGAAAGCTATTTGCCAAGTCAGGAATTGAGTTTTAAAACGACAACTGAAAAGGTATTAAGTATTCTTGAGACCGGGCTTATTGACAGTAAGGCTGTCGTCGATATGGATTTTAAAGTTGATATGATTTTGTATCCCGAGATTTATCTTGAAAGTATTATCATGAACCTGGTTTCCAATGGTATTAAGTATAAAAAGCAAGGAGAGGACTTACGCATTGAACTAAAAACTTACACTGATAAAAATCAGACCACAATTCTTGAATATAATGACAATGGCGTGGGTATAGATCTTGAATTACACGGCGCGAAAATTTTTGGGCTTTACAAAACATTTCACACACATAAAGATTCAAACGGTGTAGGATTATTCCTGATAAAAAACCAAATTGAATCGCAGGGAGGCAAAATTACAGTGGAAAGTAAACTAAATAAAGGAACCAAATTTAAGGTAACGTTTTATGAAAAAAATTAATCTTATTTGTGTTATTGACGATGATCAAATTTACACATTTCTTATCAAGCGAATAATTGAACATGCGGAAGTTGCAGAAAACACCATTTTTTTCAAGAACGGTCTGGATGCCCTCCAATTTTTTGTAGACAAGAAAATGCAGCCGGAAGAACTTCCGGAATTAATATTGCTTGATATCAATATGCCAATTCTTGACGGATGGCAATTTCTGGCTGGCTATTCCAAGCTGAAGCCTGTTATAGAAAAAGAAATGACGCTCTACATGACAAGCTCCTCTGACGATCAGGATGACTATAACCGCGCTATGGCTATTGATTCAGTAAAAGATTTTATCAGAAAACCCATTGACGTTGATATGTTAAAAAAACTGGTTGAACAGATGTAAATATTTTACTAGATTCCCACTTTCGCTATTTTTTGAAAATTATAAGTAATAACATACGTTTAGCGGATTGCTTTTCCCGATGATGAGAAAAATTTCCCCAGTTAAATTAACAAAGGTGACAAAAATGAATTCCGTGGCCTATATCGAACCATTGTCATATTTCGGTTTGCTCTAAAATAGCGAAATAAGATATCTCATCAGGATGCTTTCTTAAAATAAAAGTGATTATATACCAAGTTTAATCCAAATTTGTGTAAATGTCAGCTAAATGAGACTTGAAAAAGCAGGTATAGTTATTTAAACGAAAGTTTTTAGACTGAAACATCAAAATAGTCTAAAAAATAAAACTTTCTAATTTTATAACTTATCAAAAGACATGAAAAAGCTATTTTTTACAATATGCCTGGCAACAATCAGCACTTTTACTTTTGCACAAACTTTCAGTATCGGTCCAAAAGCTGGTATTAATATCAGCAATTATACCAGCGGTGATATTGATTCAGATCCTTTGGTAGGTTATCACATCGGTGGTCTTTTGAATTTTGGTTTTGGCAAAAATTTCTCGATCCAGCCGGAAGTTTTGTTTTCGACACAAGGAGCCAAAGTTCAGCGTCCGGCTGGTCAGCAGGATTTTAAAATAAGTTACCTTACCATACCGGTGATGTTCAAATTGAAAACAAATGGAGGCTTTTTTGTAGAAGCGGGTCCGCAGGTTGGTTTCAGAACTTCACAGGATCTGCCTGACCAAACGATCAATCATTTCGCCAAAAATCTTGACCTTGCAGTTGGCGCAGGAATTGGGTACCAGACTAAAATAGGTTTAGGAATTGGAGCCCGCTACATCGCCGGACTTTCAAAAGTTGGTAATTTCACAGGACAAAATATTAATCCTGATTTCAAGAACAGCGTGATTCAGGCCAGTATTTTCTGGGCAATTCCTTTGATAAATAACGATTAAGTCAAATCATAAAAATAAGAAGAGGGAAAAGATTAAGTTCTTTTCCCTCTTCTTATTTTATGGCAAGTTAAGATTTCAATTCAATGACAAAGAATCAGAACCGAACTATTAACTTAGCCGTTGCAACCATTATACTTCCTTTTTAAAACTATGATAAAGCATTCTGTTTTTTTTAAACTCAAACATCCACAAGGTTCCCAAGAAGAAAACACATTTTTGAATGCAGCGATGGAATTGTCATCTATTCCGGGAGTTAATAATTTTCAGTGTGTAAGAGAGGTTAGTAAATCAAATAAATTCGATTACGGTCTGACGATGGAATTTGATGACCAAAAAAGCTACGACGATTATTCAGCCCATCCGGATCACGTTCAATTTGTTGAAAAACTATGGGTGAAAAATGTGGAAGATTTCCTTGAAATTGATTACACAAAGTACATTTAATTGTAAAAATAGGAGGCCATTAGCAGCAATGTATCATTGATGTATGTGATAAAATTATTTTGAAAAGAAAAAGTTTCTTTTCTCAAATTCCCTTTTGAAAATCCTTTCTGTATTGCAGCGGACTTATTTTTATCAATCTTTTGAAAAGTTTATAAAAATGAGAAACATCTCCAAATCCACTTTCCATAGCAATTTCAGCTACTGGTTTTTCAGTCGATAAAAGCTGTTGCATGGCAAAATTTATACGGTATTCAATTACCGTCTCCATAAATGTCTTATCCGTTGCTTTTTTAAAATACTTACAAAACGCATTTGGCGACATATTGACTTCGGCGGCTACTTCATTCAAAATAATGCCCTGCCTGAAATTATCGACAATATAACCCAGTGCCACATTCATTCTTTCTTTGCTGACATGTGGAAGCTGAGCAACTGTTCCTACACGATCAAGCAATTGATATTCGGAAGATGCGGCGAGATCTTCCATAATGTCTAATAGTCGGAGCATTTTACGGAAAGGGTTTTCCTCAGCCGAAAGCAACTGCATTTTGGTTACAGCATTTTCTGCCGTCTGTCCGGTAAAAAGAATACCGGAAGCACTGCGTTTGAGAATATTCAGAATATTGGATAGCTCAGGCTTTTCAAAAAAATCGTTACCCAGAAAATCCCTTATGAAATGTACAACAACTGATTTTACGCCATCTTCTTTCTCACTTTTCCAGCAATGCGGTAGATCCGGGCCTATTAAAACCAGATCTTTTTCCTTAAAATCCGACATATTATTCCCAACGTATCGTTTTCCACTTCCTTTTAAAATCAGTGTAAGTTCAAATTCAGGATGAAAATGAAAGGGAACGGTAAATTGTTCCAGATCAAAAGACCTTACAATGAAAGAACTTTCCGGCCCGGGCTGTAAATTTTCGAATAAAGGCTTCATATTGACTTTATTAATCAATTGTCAATCTTAACAATAAAAATAGATAATATACGCCATAAAATTGCCATTATCCGCCTAACTAAAAATCAATAAAGCCCCGAAATTTGAGCATGATTATTCCTAAACCTTAAATTTTTATGATTACCCCTACCGCTCCCGACATTAATGGTTACAAAACAGTTACCGAAATTGAAATTGAGAGTTTTAAAGAAAACGGGCATGTGATGATTCCCGGGGTTCTTGACTCAAACGAAGTTTCCTATTACAGAGATGTTATCAACAAAGCGGCCGTAGCCTACAACACGGAAAAGCGCAAACTGGAAGACAGAGACACTTATGGAAAGGCTTTTCTGCAAATTACTAATTTATGGGAAGTTGATGAAAATGTAAAGAATTTCTCACTGGCAAAACGTTTTGGCAAAATTGCCGCAGACTTACTCGGTGTCGAAAATGTTAGAATTTATCATGATCAGGCCTTATACAAAGAACCCGGAGGCGGTTTTACACCCTGGCACCAGGATCAGTATTACTGGCCGGTTGACACCGACAAAACCATTACGATGTGGATGCCTTTGATTGATATTGATTCGGATATGGGGATGCTCACATTTGCTTCCGGCTCACATCAAAGCGGTTTTATTGAAAATGTACCGATTTCTGACGAATCAGAAATTATGCTGCAAAAGTTTGTTAATGATAAAGGCTACAAAATAGCAAGAGCGGAAACCATGAACGCCGGTGATGCTACCTGGCATTATGGCTGGACACTGCACTCTGCACCGGGAAATAAATCTACCGAGGTGGTAAGGGAAGTCATGACTATTATTTTTGTGGCCGATGGTGCCAAAATAACTGAACCACAAAACAAACATCAGGAAGCTGATCGTCAGCGCTGGATGGCTGGTGGATCTGCGGGTGAGCCGCTTGATTCCTACCTGAATCCTGTGATTTTATAAGTAATTTTGCCAGCCCGTTTACATTCTTGAAAATTAAAGGTATCCCTTAACCAGGATACTTTTTTTATATTTCCCTCCATTACTATGACCTTTTTTTAAGCTATGCAACTGTATCCGTATAAGTTAATCTTATATTTGTACAAATGAAAAGTAAAAATTTTTCAATTAAAGCGCGTTTAAATAAGTATTGTGTTAAGTTAACGGGACATCCATCCGAGTTCCCGCTTAACGCACGTATATTCCATTCGGCCTGTCTTATATCTATTGCGGCATTATTTTACAATATTCCCTTCCATATTTTAATCAACATACCGGAAATAGCTTTGGCAAGTCTGGTAGTGATGATTACATGTCTAGGTTTATATTATAATTCCAGATTTTTACATAAAGTCGGTATAAGTATATTAATTTCCAATTGTCTTGGACTAGGGCTTTTCATATTTATCTACTTTGCAGACGGTGGATTATACGGGCCTGTTGATGAGTCTTTTCTGCTTTTTCTCTTTCTGAGCATTATAATAAGTCCGGTAGAACAATACAAAATCTGGATTCCTACCAATATAGGCATTGTGTTATCATTGTATGCTATTGAATATTATTATCCAGAATTATTCCCTGACCCCTATTCTAGCAGGCTTGAACATTTTATTGATCAAACTTCCTCATATATTCAAGTTGCATTGCTGATTTTTTTCTGTACTTCTTACATTCGAAAAAGTTATGAGCGCGAGAAAATATCTGCATTGATAAAGAGTAAATCCATCGAGAAAAAGAATTTAAGAATTGTAAAACAAAATCAGGAACTTGAAAGCCTGAGTGCGGAGAAGAGCAAACTTATATCCATAATCGCCCATGATTTAAGATCTCCTTTGTCCAGCATTCAGAGTTATCTTGAATTACTTTCCTCTTACGGACTCGAAGAAAAAGAGAAGACAGATATCGAAAAAGATCTCCTCCACGCAACAAAGGATACACTCGCACTACTAACTAAACTTTTGGCCTGGTCCAAATCCCAGCTTCATGGGGTTGCTGCTTATCCCGAATATTTAAATGTTATTGATCTGTTGTCCGAAACGCTGGATTTTGAGAAAACCGTTGCTTCCGCAAAAGATATTTTACTTGATTATTCTTTCGATCCTGATCTGACAATTTTTGCCGATAAGGACATGATGCAGCTCATTGTCAGAAATTTCGTTGGAAATGCTATAAAGTTTACTCATAAAGGGGGTGCTATAACCTTGAATGCCAAAACAGGGCCGGACAACTGTATTATTGTCATAAAAGATACGGGCATAGGAATCCCCCTTGAAAGACAGCCAGATCTTTTTTCTTTGAAAGCAGAATCCACTTTTGGCACCAAAGGTGAAAAAGGAGTTGGCCTGGGTTTCTTGCTATGTATAGAATACATTAAAGCCCAAAATGGGAAAATATGGTTTGACAGTATACCAGGGCAAGGTTCGTGTTTCTACATTTCCGTTCCCAGACACGCAGCCGTATCCAGTAAACCTTTTGAACATAATAACAGCTAGTTTTGTACTGTCATCTTTAGATTATAATCCGGAGCCTTAACAACGATGATAGTAATGACCCCGGAAATCAGCAAAGCCACGGCCATCAATAAATACGAAGCTTCAAAACCTCCGGTTTTCCCATTCAGATATCCCACAAGATAAGCTCCGATAAATGATCCGAGCGCTCCTATGCTATTGATCAGCCCCAAAGCACCTCCTGCAACATTTTTGGGTAATATTTCAGTTATTACAGCAAAAAACGGCCCGTAAGGTGCATAAAGTGCTCCACCGGCGATTACTAACAATACGAATGATATCCAGAAATGATTCGTACCGATAAAATAAGAACAAAAGAATGCAACAGAAGCGGTCAGCAGAAATGGCCAGATGAATATTTTCCGGTTCAACGTTTTATCTGAAAAATACGAAGTTGCTAGCATACCAGTAATCGCAAGCAAATAGGGAACGGACGATAGCCAACCCGTTTTCACAATATCCATATCTGGCGCAGCTTTGATGATAGACGGGAGCCACATTACAAACCCGTATACACCCAGGCTCCAAAAGAAATACTGAAAACAAAGAAGTATTACCGTTGCAGACTTAAAAGCTTCGGCGTAATTTTTCACTGGTTTAATGCCCGCTTGTTCTTCACTAAGCTGTTTTTCCACAGCCTGTTTTTCAGACTCATCAAGCCAGTTTGCATCTTTTGGTTTTTCATCGATCATTTTCCACCAGATAAATGCCCATATTATCCCGGGAATTCCCTGAATAATAAACATCCAGCGCCAACCCATAGAGTCGATCAGATAGCCCGACAGCACTGACATCCATAATACGGTGACCGGATTTCCAAGGATCAGAAAAGTATTGGCTCTTGAACGTTCCTTTTTTGTAAACCAATGGCTCAACAAAATCAACATGGACGGCATAACGGCACTTTCAACTACGCCCAGCATAAAACGTATCGTGATCAGAGAACCAACATTACTGACCATCCCTGTGGCTGCGGCCAGAGCTCCCCATAATATCAGGGAAATGAAAATTAGCTTTTTTGCGCTTTTATTTGCCGCATAATGAGCGCCGGGAATCTGGAAAAAGAAGTATCCAAGAAAAAATAGAGATCCCAGAAGAGATGAAGTAGCTTTGTCAATATTGAGATCAGCAGCCATCCCTCCCGCTACCGCAAAACCAAAATTGGCCCGGTCAAGATAGGCAAGACTGTATGTGATAAATACAATGGGAATAATTCGAAACCATCGCTTCGGAGCCAGTGGCTGATTCATACGTTTGTGTTTAGCTTTATTGTGTAAAGGCCAATAATAGAAAACACTACCTGGTTTAGTTGCTCATATTTGTCTGGCATGATTATATTTATTATTATCAAAATCAAATTCCAAAATTTCCGTTTCCATGACACGCGTCACACCTTTTTATACCCGGTTAGCTCAAATCCTGATCAGCATAATTTGTGTTTTTTACATAGCAATTATAGGGCGTACATTACTTGCTCCGCTGATTTTTGCTCTTTTATTTTCATTATTACTGCTTCCTTTTTCCGTATTTCTGGAAAATAAGCTTCGTTTACCAAGATGGGCTTCCTCGCTAATTGCGTTGTTGTGTTTAATTTTTGCGATTGTTGGCATCATAACCATCCTTGGATCTCAACTTACTGCACTTGCCCAGGATTGGCCGGCCTTTAAGCAGCAAGTACTGACGGGTACAGAGGATTTACAAAAATGGATTTCTATGAGATTCCATGTGGATAGCGACCAGCAAATGAGTTATATCAATGACTCTACCGAAAAAGCTTTGAATACCGGAACAACTTTGCTGGGTAACACTTTACTTTCAGTTTCCTCCGTGCTGCTCTTTTTACTTTTTACCTTTTTATATACTTTTTTCATTCTGCTGCACAGACGTTTGCTACTCCGCTTCATTGTTTCTTTGTTTAGTGAGGAACAAAGTAGTGTTGTGTATGACGTGGTGAGCCAGATTCAATATATTGTCAAAAAATACATTGTTGGTTTATTTCTCCAAATGATGATCGTGACAGGCCTTTCTGTTGCAGCCTTTACAATCCTGGGCATAAAATATGGCTTTTTGCTTGGACTTATTACCGGAATTTTCAATCTGATACCCTACATCGGCATCCTTACAGCATTATTGCTTGCCATTTTGATCACATTCGCCACATCAACTTCCAGTCATATTTTATTCGTGATGGCAGCCATTGCGGCCATACATCTGATCGACAGCAATTACATTATGCCTAAAATTGTTGGGTCAAAAGTGAAAATAAATACACTGATTGCGCTAATCGGACTTGTGCTCGGGGAAATGATATGGGGAATTACAGGCATGTTTTTATCCATCCCTGTCATTGCGATTATCAAAGTAATCTTCGACCGCGTTGAGGGCCTGAAACCTTGGGGAATGGTTTTGGGTGACGATGACAGCCATCCCGATTCAAAATCTGCCAGGCAGGAGCTTGCGGAAGACGAAAAAAATAAGGCTAATCCGGTAGCGAATTAGCCCTGAAAACAAAGTAATAAATGATTTATAACTGGTCAACCAAAACCTTTGTTCTCAGTTTTCCCTTTTTCGGTTCTTTTTTGCCTTTATTAAACCATATAAAAAAGCCGGAAATCGGTAATGAGGTTGCAACAAGACAGGCTAAAAAATAAAGTATTTTGGAAAATGTTCCAAACAGTTCGCCGGTATGGATAAATTTGACAGAGGAAGTAATCTTTTCCCCCAAAGGTTTATCTGAATATTTTTCCAGCCTTACCAATACTCCTGTGTATTGATCAAAATAAACCCTGTCGACTGCGGCCAGTGTTAAAAATCCGCTTTGGCTTTTAAGAACGGTAAAAGTACCAACGGAATCTGACGGCATGTTGATGCGAATATTACCGGTATACGAATACACCTTGCCAGCATTCGCTAAAACAGTTTCCAAATCAACTGGTGTGTTCTTCCCCGGAATTGCAGAAACCGGGTTTTCTTTTTTCGTAACACCCATTAATTTCGTAAATCCTTCCTTGTACCAGTCAAAAGCAAAATACGGGCCAGTTAAAGCCATAATCGTCACAAAAACAAAAGCATAAAATCCCAACGTTTTGTGCATATCAAAATTTACTCTTTTAAACCTTGCATCCGTTTTAACTTTAAATCCAGGCGTCCAGCTTCCTGATTTTTTCCAGCTTTTTATTTTTGCCGGAAACCATAGGATCAGTCCTGAAATTTGCAGAAAAATCATCATGACGGCAGCCGTGCCGGTTATTACGCCGCCAATGCTTTTATCCATTAAAAGCCATCTGTGCAGTTTTAATGTCGTGGCAAAAAACGCAGAAGAAGATGTCTGCGCATCTCCCAGTATCTTTCCCGTGTATGGATTGACAAAATAACTGACTGATTTAACTTTGCGTTCTTCCTTTTTCCGTGACATTTTGGAAGCGCTTTCTTCCTTAACTTTTCCTTCTGCTACTCCTTTTTCAGGAATGTTCAGCGCAACGGTCCAGGCTTCGGATGTATTTTCCGGAATCTGGATATTACTTATTTTTCCTTTTATCTCCGTTTCGACTTTTGCCATAAGGACGGCCATTGGCATCAGCCTTTTATTTTCGGTCGTCATTGTAAATTTATCCGTATCCAGAAAATGCGTAATGTCAATCCTGAAAGCGTAAATTGTGCCGGTCAAACACATAACAAAAAGAACGATCGCACTCGGAAGGCCTACCCAAAGATGAAGGTCATTAATTAGTTTTCTGAATGTGTATTTCTTCTTCATATAAACGCCAGACCGTATAGTTCAATAACTTCTTTAAAAAAAAGAATGTCAAATCATTAGACTTAATCATTCCAAATTGAATTAATATACACAAGATTAGTCTTATTTTAAATTCGTCCAAATAAATTACAATATTCTCAAAAAATTACAAGTTCTTCTCGAAATTATAAAGTAAATCAACCTGCAACCAGTCGTTAATGTGACAATTTGATCCATTAGACTGTGTTGCCATGCAATATGGCGGTCTACATTAATTTCACTATTTTTACTCAACCATCATCAGCTCCGGAAGGCGTCTTTTATGTTAACAAATCTTAAAAATTAGATGGTTTGCCACATTATCGCGTCTTTGCATGTACTGCTATTTGAAGGATAGCTTGCTAATTGGCGAGCATGTAAAATTTTATAACAAAAGCAGAAAAAGACAGCGCTGATCATATGAAGTAATTTTTACCTGGAAACATTTCCGTTTTAAAAATCTTAAATACTTTTCATATGAATGATCAACTCAGGGCACTTCTCGCAGTGAACTCCGGCCTGCCTTTTACATCCATCACGGAAGATTCACATCTTTCGAAAGACCTCGGTCTGGATAGTCTGGATACCGTCGACCTGATTTTACAAATGGAAGATATGTTTAAAATTGCCATTCCTGACGAAGAGTATCAGGACCTTCAAACAGTAAAACAGTTTTCCGATTATCTGGTAAAGAAAAGAGCCGAAGCCTGAACATATAATTCATGACATTCTTCATTTCAACTTGAAATTCGGGTCGTGATCCCGTGCTAGAAATGACCGTTGAATCAATCTTTGAAAATATTTTAAATTATTTTCAAAATATTTTTAGCCTCATAAAAAATAAAATTGCACAAATCCCCGAAAATTGCCCATTAGTAAAGTCCATTCAGAATAAAATTTCAGAAAGACACATTTTGTCAATATAAAGTATCGATCCAAAACTTTAACTGATAAGATCATTGCTATGCAGCCAACAAGTCAAAATCTTATTAGGCTCTGTTTTATACAAAATGGTTACATTCCAGATTTTAATATTTAAATAATCCTATATATAGTTTGGTGAAAAATCAATATTTAAGCTAAATTAGGGCTAAAAATAAAATGAAAAAATATACATAACTTTCACTGAGTGTACATTTTATAATTATATGTAGTATATTTGCATTGTAATAAAACAACAACAACAGAAAAGTTGTAAAAATGATTATCTATGAAAAATGCAAACAAAATGATAGCATTGGCTTTATTAGCATTGACTATCGCAACAAGTGCTATTGCTTCTAACGAAGAAAAATCAAAAGTTACCCTGATAAACAAAATCTTGCCAGCTTCTCTTCCAATTTTGGACGGTCCAGCACCACAACGTGTTAATTTATCAGCAGAATCAACAAAAACTGCCATTCAAAAAGCAAATATTGTTGAGCTAAAATTGAAAAGCATCAAGTAAAATAATTGAAGCAAAAAAAGCGGTCAGAAGGATAAACGAGTAAATATAGGTATGGATAATACTTATGATTTACTCTTCCCCAAGACAGTTTTGCAAAGGTTATTTGGTGTACTTTACCAAATTTCAACTACCTCTTTAAGATATAGCATAAGTATAAAAGGCCCCGATACTTGTCGGGGCCTTTTTGCATTTATTCCCAAATAAAAATTAAAAAAAGGAGCTTTATTGGAGGCATAATTATTATAGTTGATCAAGCTGCCGGATGATTTAGATTATCATGTAAAACAGAGATTTACTTTATACAGATGTCAACGATGGAAATCAAGGAAAACGAATATAGTATCGAATTCAGCCAGGACTTTACAGTGCCGGCAGAAACACTTTTTGAAGCATGGACCGTGCCGGAAAAACTAAAACAGTGGTGGTATCCGATGGAAAATTCTCTTTCAGATGTAAAAAATGAGTTAGAGGATGGCGGAGAGGTACTTTATGAATTTGAAAAAAAAGAATTTCGTGTAACTGGAAAATATCAGCAGGTGAGGATTAATGAAAAACTTGTCTATAGTTGGGAATGGGATTTCTCTAACGATCTGCCCGATGAAAGGTACATCTTAACAATTGGCTTTGAAGACAAAGAATCGGGTAGTATTCTTCATGTAAAACAGGAAGGATTACCAGGAGAGGCAGCCGCTTTACCCCATCAGGATGCCTGGAAAGCTGCTTTGGGAAGTCTGAAAGGATTTCTGGAAAACTCTTCCGCACAAAAATATACTGTATAAAATGATAAAGGAATGAATCCCTTATTATTTAATAACCAATCTTTTTGGTTTCAGAAGTGCGTTTATTTCGCCAGTTACTTTGCCCGACGAAGGTCTTGACGCATTAGACTGTACAATTTTCCCTTCTGCATCAATCAGCACATACCGCGGTATTCCCGTCATCAGATACAACTCCCAAATAGCGCCAGGTTGCTGGTGTTGTTTCTGATTGATATGAATTCCACCAAATTCTTTATCTTTTTTTAACATGTTATGCCAGTCGGGAATACTTTCGTCAATAGACACATAGAGAAAAGCAACCTGGTCATTGCCCTTGAAATCCTTTTGAATCTTTCTTGTAAATGGCAATTCTGTTTTGCAAGGTCCGCACCAGGTAGCCCACACATCCATATAAACGATTTTCCCTTTTAGATCCGAAAGAGCTATTTTCCTGCCATCAGGCGTATCTCCGCTAAAATCCGGAGCTGGTCTTCCCGGCCCGATGCTGAGCCATTTATCATACGATTTTTTTAATGCGCTTAAATAATCTTTGTTTTTGTAAGTATTTTTAAATTTAAGATAAATCGAATCTACCTCAGGAGTAATACCACTAAATACCAGATAGTTATTTACGTTTTTAGCTAGTAAAAGCTCCTTCATAAAATTCGGATAATCCGATTTTTCAATTTTTGCCGATCCCAAAAGCGGCATCATTCCATTGATTGAATCTGGCGACAAATCTTTGTGCTCCTGATATAATGGAGCGTAAATCCTGGATTCCAAAAATGCGTTCACAACAAGACTGTAAACACGCATTTTATAGTTTAAGACAAGAGAATCGTCTGGTGTTTTATCAATTATACTTTTTAAAGCGGTTGGAATTTCACCCTGACTTCCATATTTCGAGCGCACATAATTATGGACGAAATATGTAATGTTCATTTTTTGCTGGATTTCCAGTACCCTTTCAAGCTCAGGATCAAGTCTTGTTTTTTCCTTTAAAAGTGTATAAAGTTTTTGATAATTTGCTTCAAGAGAATCTTTTAACGATAAAAACTCATCTGGTTCCAGCTGAAAATAATACTTATCATTTATCCTCTCGAATCTTAATCGGGCAGCTTCGCATTTTACGATGTAATCATTCATATCGGCCTCGTCACCCTCGTACCGAACACCTTCTGCTTTTTGCAGACTGTCCAATATTATATCATATTCATCTCCTGGCTTTGAAAATGCTGAGGTTTCAATATCTCCCACTTTCACAAATCCCAACACCGGATGATCAGATTTAAATTCCAAAACAGCATTTCCTGAGCTATCCAACACAGATTCTGAGATCACAACCGGTTCCATACTTACCATATCGTTGGTGAAAGCCTGGACTTTCAAATTTTTCATCCCGGTAGCATGTACTGAAATTTTTACTTTTCCTGATTCTTTTTTACTACATGCCAGTCCAAAATAAATGATCAGTATCACTACTGGAAGCGTTTTGATTATCTTCATGGCTTATCGGGTTGTTGAATTTACGGAGGATTAATTAACCGAAAGGTATTTGGTTTTTGCCGAAATTTCAGAAAATCGAAGTTCAATATTACTTTCGATTCCACAGCATTTGTCATGAAAAACAATTTATTTAAGATTTATAGGTAAATTCACGGCTTATAATATTCTTAAAATTGTATGCGAAAAATATTCCTGACAAACCACAAACATCTTTCCCGGTATTTTTTTCTTCCGGTACTTTCTTTACTGATAGCTGTTGGGTCAGCTATGGCCAGTAATCTTGTAAAACCGCTTGCATCACCACTTGAAGGCCGTTGGGATATTACGGTTGACGTAGCTGGAAAACCTTCACCTTCCTGGCTGGAAGTGAGACATTCAGGAAATCACACTTTGATTGGACAATTTGTTGGCTTTTCAGGCAGCGCCCGTCCTATCTCGGAAGTTCATTTCAAGGATGGAAAATTAACCTTCGCAATTCCACCGCAGTGGGAAAAAGGAGATAAAGATTTAACAGTTGAAGGCTCACTTTCAGGTGATAAACTTACCGGAACGATGAATACTGTGGATGGAAAAACGTATAACTGGACGGGTGTTCGTGCACCGTCACTACGTAAAACGACACAGCCAGTTTGGGGAAAAGCGATTCCATTAACGGGTGGAAATGAAATAAAAGGATGGCACGCCGAAGGCACAAATCAGTGGATTGCCAAAGACGGTATTTTAAAAAGTGAGAAATCAGGTGCAAACCTGATAACAGATGCTAAATACGGTGATTTCAAATTGCATGCCGAATTCCGCATTCCAAAAGGAAGCAATAGTGGCGTGTATTTGAGAGGCCGCTACGAAATGCAGGTGACCGACGGCAAAGGCCTCGAACCAGCCGTGGATCAATTGGGAGCAGTTTACGGATTTATCAGTCCAAGTGAAATGATGGCAAAAGAACCGGGAGAATGGCAAACTTTTGACCTGACACTTGTTGGCAGAATTCTGACATTGGCTGTAAATGGTAAAACGGTAATCACAAATCAGGAAATTCCTGGTATTACCGGCGGTGCGTTAGATAGCAACGAAGGAGAACCAGGTCCATTACTTATTCAGGGCGATCACGGTCCGGTTGAGTATCGTAACATTGTCATAACTCCTGCCAAATAAAAAGACAATATTTTTTCAAAACAAAGCATATAAAAGCAGTGGTAAATTCGTTTATCACTGCTTTTTATTTTTGGTTGTCACAATAACTTATACTTCTTTTGCATTTTTAAATTTCATCACTTTTACATTATTTTACAAAACTAAATCAATAAATTTGAGGGACTTAAAGTTTGCCCGCCATGCGATATTTTATAATCTTTGGATTATTTTTGGATGTATATTCACTCCTCAACAGTGGCAAGCTCGGGTATTACGGAATGACGGATGAGGACTTTTTCGCCTTACCAAAATTACAGCAAATCATTCCTCTAACTGCGCCAGATACTTTATTACTGGATGCGGCTATCTTCCAGGCCAGCAACGAAGCCCGTCGAAAAAACGGAATACCGATTTTCAACTATGATTTTAGCTTATATCTATCTTCATCCAACCATGCACGTTCGATGATCGTCAACAATTTCTATAATCACAGAAATCCATACAGCGGTTTTGAAAGAACCGCTGATAAAAGGATTGAGTTGATCACCAAACGTTTTATGCGGACGGCAGAAAACATCGGACAGTATCAGACATTGATTACAAAACAATGGTTTGGCGCCCACTGGGATTCCCAAAAACGTCGATATGAATATATTGATATAGAAGAAAATATCGTTTGCCAACCCTACACCTATGCAGATTATGCCCACTATTGTGTTAGCAAATGGATGGAATCTAAACCACACCGCGCAAATCTTTTAAATAAACAATATACTTATTTAGGATGTGCAGCCAGACTAAGCCCCGCTCCTTACCAGGAAAGACGTGCACCTTATGGACGACTGGTTCAAAATTTTGGTGGAGAAAAATGATAGAATGTCACTGACATACACTATCTTAACACCAATATTAGTAATTTAAATTTTACTCAAATTGTTATGAAAAACCTCTTCTTTTTAAGTCTGCTACTTTTATTAAATTCTGCCTGTTTCGCTCAAAATGACAATACGTTATTTCTGACTTATGCACTTTCAAATCCGGAACCTGTGTATAATGGAGATGTCGTTGGTGGAGCCGGATACAAACCGGTAGCATCAAGTTCCTTTGGAATAAGATATCTTATGAAAAGCACTAAGATTATTACAATTGAAACTGGAATTGAATATTCAAATTATCATTTCAAACTTGATTACGTGGACAATCCTGATGTAACGATTCCCTACAATCAGAAAACAGCCAAACTTATCTCCATCCCTGTATATGCACATTTAACATTTTTGAGATATCTTTTTATCAACGGTGGTGCGCTTATCGATACAGAGATTGATAAAAAGGAAAATGATATTAACAAACAATCAGGTATCGGATTTGGATTGGGTGCCGGTTTAAAATATAAATTCAGGAATGTTTCCATTTTTGTCAATCCATTTTTGGAAAGACATGCATTCATTGGCATTGCGGGTTCACACCAGGGATCCAGACGAAGTATGATCAACTCGGGCGGTCGTGTTGGAATTGGTTATTCGTTTTAAGGCAAAATCCGTTAGTCGAAATCGGTTTCATTGATGTAGAGCAGGTATCTTGTTTCAAGTGCCTGCCCTCTCTTTTTGTGATCCAGAAATCCCATTTTAAGTTTTGTAATATGGAAATTTTTCGAGGCGGAAACGATTTCAGCATCTACTCCTGACCGGATCAGACTATCTCCTACCGCAGCAGAGGTGTACAAATAACAGGGATTTTGATCATCAATAAAATCATCCAGCTGATTGCTGCTTTTGATAAGATTTACTCCCGCCGGTGTATAAAACTCGAAAGCGTAGGAAAATGATTGATAGGAAGCCACTGGAATATCATCCTCTTTTTGAGAAATTAGCCTGGCAGCACTTGCGCCTGACTGGTATTGAAGTAAAAAAGGATAGAAGAAAACAAATAGAAAAATATACAACATTAAAGCAGTGGCATATCCCCGGAAAAGTATCTTCCTCAACACAATTTTATCCCTCAAAAACGCAGAAATGATCGCAATCGAAACAGCCAGTACAGCTCCGATCCAGGCATTTTGTATGTCCGTGATGTAAAATAGATACAAGATCAAACCGCATAAAATATACAAAAGTCCACTTTGAATCTTGGCAAACCAGTCAAGGACCGGATCATTTGCTTTTTGATATAAAAAGTAGGCAGTGATTATAGCGAAGTAGGGAAATTCTATAACGATATAATGCGGCAGCTGAAATTTTGATAAAGAAAATAGTAAAAATGTAACCAGAGAACTGCCATAAAGAATCCATCTTAGTGAATTCTTGTCTCTTTCATACCGGAATAAATACACCAATCCTCCCACCAAACCGGCCGACCAAGGCAAAAATGCCCATAAAGTTGTGTGTAAAAAGAAGCTGAGATCTCCACTTCCTTTAATGGGACCCGTGTTAAAAAACCGCCCAAACTGACTATCCCAGAAAAAAAAACGAAGGCCGGAAACATTGGTTCTGCCGAAGACTACTTTCTCGGGATGCAGGTCAAACTGGACATATAAACTATATAATTCGGGTAGAATAAAAATAAAAGAAAGCCCCATCATAACCCACCAGCGGTAATTCAGGAACTGTCTCCACTGTTTCGTGATAACCAAGAAAATAAACCATCCCGAGCCTATGGTTATAAGAATAAAAATCCCTTTTGTCATGACTGCACAAGCGATAAAAAAAGCAGCCGCAACGATATGAATCCAGTGTTTGCCCTTATAAATATTGAGCATATGCCAAACGGCTGCAATGGTGCATGCCGTCAAATACGGTTCTGCCCGTACATCAAAATTGGCCAGTGTACTGTGTAATGCAACTGTATAAAGCAATAATGCGATTTTGGCCACGGTGGCATTGAATAAATCCCGGGCAGTGACATAGGTATAAAAAAGACTTACCAGCCAGAAAACGAATGCCGGAAACTTATATGCGAAACCACTAATGCCAAAGAGCTTATAACTGACAGCAGCCATCCAGAACGGAAAATGAGGCTTATCAAGCCAGTCGTGACCGTCTCCGAATAAATTAATCCAGTCATTGTGAAGCACGATGTGTTTGGCAATTGTGGCATACAAAGCACCATCCGGTTCCATTACATCGAGCCACAAACCGGGCATATTCAGTAATATCCCGATTATTAGTAACCATGGAAAATATCGCTGCAAAGAAAGTTCGGTTGTTTTCATAAGCTGAGTTTTCGTATTTCTGTTCAATGTTAACCGTTTAAAAGGAGTAAAATTTCGGTCAAAATCATTGATTACAAAATGATAACATTAGCATGTACGCAACGTCTTGTCGGATTAATGCAGTGTGTTCTAAAAAAAATTTGAAAGTATTGCAAACAGCTTTCAACTGACCACGCTTAAAGGATAAAAATTTATGCCAAAGCCGGGTTATTCAGGATTATGGTTAAAACCAGTTTTTCTCAGAAAAAAAACTTTACGAGGCTGATTTATTGAGAAAATATTTCAGCAGAAAAAGTCAAAAAAAATAAATACCTCCACAACAACAGACTGATATATAGCGCTATAAAAATCATTACATTTGATTTTAAGACTATTTATTCAAAAAGAATACGCCACCCTCCCGGACTTGGTTTAAAAAATTTTCCGAAAAAACTTAATTCTTGTTACCTCCCTCCCATTCCATCACGACTAACCTATTACCATCCGGAAGGATGTGTTAGCTGTCAGCTTTTTTACAAAACTTAATTAATTTCTAAAACACTATTTGGATCAAAAATTTTTATTAACCCGGCCCTGCAAATGGGTCTTAATCTTAAAAACGTGATGAAAACATTATTAAACCAGCCCTTTGAAAACATGACAATTTCAGCAATTAAAAAAACGGGAAATGTAATTAATGTACACCTGGGTTGTAAAATACTATTGCTCGAATTCCATGAAATCGTGTATCTTCAGGGAGACGGGAATTACACCTACGTATACACGACACAGGGCAAGCGTTATCTTATTTCCAAGACGATGAAAGCCATCCAGAAAATTCTAAATGCAGGATTTTTGCGTATACATAAGTCATACATGATTAATCCGATGCACCTTTTGGCTCGTATTAATCCGGACAGGGTTGTACTGAACGGTGGCAAACAACTACCAATTGCACGGAGAAGAATTGTGGAAATTCAGGAAACACTCGCTGGAGAATATCTTAATGTCGGTTGATTAGGTGGTTGCGGGTTTTTCTGCACTAGTAGCCTAATTGGACGAAGTGAACAGGAATTTCTCTTTTAATAATCAGACAAAGTCATGATTTAGAACAACTTAGTATACTGATTAGATTCCTGTTCATTTTACTTACACGGATACAAAAACTATGAATCCTTCATTAAACCTGAAATTTTTCGCCGAATTTTAATTTAAAATTTACATTAAAAATCAGGTCATTTTTCCGGTTTTTTCCTATCAGGGTTTTTCGGTTTTTACAGAATCGGTTGGAATCCTTCTCCCAAATCCTAACCTGTACGACCCCAATTTTAATTTCGGTGGACTATCCTCTGAAAAATCAATAGATTTCCTCAAAAATCGTCCTATTTCCGAGATGGTCTGAAAAGGAGCAATCTTCGCAGTTAAATAATTTTCCTTTTTTCCTGCACTACTGTCGTTGTTTGAAAACCCCCTGTAAAATGAGTAACTGAAGTTTGTACTGTAATAAAATGCAATTTTAAAATCACTGGTCAAACCTGACTTTTCTGGCAAAGTATCACTGGATGCTGTCTTCAATTTTTTGTCTGGTTTTTCAATTTTAAGCTGCCTCAAAGGTTCCGGTTTTTCTACTGATCTCTCGACCTGCACAGAACGATTATTTTCAATGATTTTAACACCTAAATCCGAAATTTTGGTTAATGGTTCTCTCGCAGCAGTGAGAATAATTAACAAACCAATAACTGGGAAAATTATCATGTATTTACTTAATAACCAACATGGCGTACGATTTTGAAACATCATTTTGATTCGAATTTTTAGTAGAGAAGAATTAAAAAACGGATTTGATAATGTCTGGGCAGGAGCATTAAAAGAATACGAAATAAGAAAAATTGCATAATCTTCCGGATCGGAAGCAGATACATCAGCCAGGAATTCATGAATATGCTGCATTGAAATTTTATAAAACCACAATACCGGATTAAACCAGAATATAATTTTCAGGAATTCAACGATCATAATATCAACGCTGTGCTTCTGCCGGATATGTACCATTTCATGTCTGAGTACGTTTTCCAGGCAATTTTCGTAATCATTTCTGGTAACAACAAGCCATTTAAAAAATGAAAAGGAACCTGTCTTACTATGCTCACTGGCTTGCTGAGGTAATAACACCAGGGTGTGATCTTCAAACCTGAGAGGCTCTCCTTTTTTGATAAAATAAAAAAGATCCGTTAATCCTTTAAGCATATTGAAAGACATGAAAATAACTCCTGCCAGATAGATCATGAAAATGAAAAAGACCCAGTCTGTAATTTCACTGGAGATCTGTCTTTCGACCTGTAAAACCGTACTTACCGATATAGTATATACGCCCCCAGGAATATTTTCGGTAGTAGTTTCAGTTATAGGGATCAGTGGAAGAAACATGGCTGCAAGCAAAGTTCCTAAAAGATAAAATCGGTTGAGTCTGAAAAAAGTATGTTTTCTGAAAAATAACCAGAAACAAGCGTACAGTATGATCCAGTACAAGTTCATTTTTGCCAGATAAATCAGATTTTCCATCGCGATTTCAGGGTTATTTCTTGCTTTTATGTTCTTTTATAAGTTTCAGCAGTTCATCCAGATCGCTGACATCGAGGTCGTTATCCTTAACAAGAAACGAAACCATGTTGGGTATGGAATTGTCAAAATAGCTGGCTATCATTTGTTTCATTTCCTGCCGTTTATATTCTTCTTCGCTGATCAAAGGAAAATACTGATGTGTGTTTCCATATACCTTATAACCTACGACCTCCTTCTTTTCCAAAATTCTGATAACGGTTGAAATCGTATTATAAGCGGGTATGGGATCTTTCATTTCAGCAATAATATCCTTTACGAAAGCTTTTTTTAGCTGCCATAATATCCTCATCACTTCTTCTTCTGCCCGGGTTAGTGATTTCATTTTTTGCACTTAAACAAGTCTGAAATAGATACGTCAAATATACTACTATTTAATTAGTTCTAACAACTAATTAAATAGTTATTTTAAAAAAAACCTCGTATTTATGTTACAGAAAATTTTATCAGGTGAATTTGGTTATAGAATATTGCAGTTATTTCAGGGAAAAGATCTGGTCGAAATTATAAAAATCTAAAAATTTCAAAAGCTCATTGCTCTGCAGTGTGTAAAAGGTACTTATAAAAAATGTCAGCTTTTTACAGCTGACATTTCCACTTACCATTGATAAAGGAGGATTTTATAATACAAGTCTATAAATTATTTATTAACCGGCAATACAAAACTTAGTTAACGGTAATATACTTATCTTCTTTTTTGGTAATAAAAATTTTAGTTGCTGATTAACAGCTATTTACAATAAAAAATATTTTCTTACAATAGGTTACAAAATATCCATCTCAAATAGAAAATTTTGTACTTTTCAGATATTTTCATTTTATATTAATTTAAAAAATTCAAAAAATTACAGGCCATATTTATTTTTAAAACAGATATATACTGTTCTTAAACAGAACAATAAAAAAGTTTGGTCACCGGATTAGGATAGCAAAAAACTGTTAGTATAAAAGAGTCTCTATATTTGTCGATATATCCACTTAGACATATCGACAAAGGATGAAAAAACATCTATAATCTCATTTCTATCCATGTTATCCAAACCGTCCTTCATTACCAATCTGCATTTAACCTTAAAATCTTAATAATATGTATTTATTAAAATCTCATTATTACAAATCCAAATTGCTTCAGATCTGCCTTTTATGCATTTCAGTTTCTGGTTTTTCTCAAAATACAAGTAGTATTACAGTTTCGGGTGAAGTAACCATACCACTTAATCTTTCAGTTCAGGATTTGTCGGCTTATAAGCAGATCAGCCATAAAGTAAAAGATAAGGACGGGAAAGAGCATGAATTTAGAGGAGTTGCACTCATTGAGGTTTTCGAAAAAGCAGGTGTCACAACCGGCGGAAAATTGAGAGGTAAAAATCTGGCAAAATATGTTTTGATTAAAGCTGCGGATGGATATGAAGTAATTTATTCCTTACCGGAAATTGATCCTGAATTTACGGATCAGGTGATCATGCTTGCAACAGAAAAAGACGGGCAACCGCTGCCAAATGGTGAAGGTCCTTTCCGGATTATAACTCCCAATGATAAAAAACAGGCGCGTTGGATCCGGGAGGTACAGTCGATAAAGGTTGTTTTTGCTAAGGATTGATAGGTAGCTTTGTAATAAAGATGCTGGCTTTGGCCAAAGCCAGGAGCATCTCAGATAGCCCGGAGACCCAAGGTTAAAACCTTGGGTTAGGTACTTTGCATGATTTTTTGATCTCGGTCAATGTGTCTCCATAAAATTAACCCAGGGTTTCAACCCTGGGTAGTAAGCAGCCCGCCAATTCCCAGGCTTTAGTCATTGCCAGTATCAAACTTTCCTTGCCGTATTGATCACATTTGCCCCATCAAAGCGTGAAGTGGAACTTCCATGAGAGACACAGCTGCTTTGTGAAGGCTGGCCTTTTCCATCAAAGAAAGATCCTTCCACACGAAAATCACTGTCGTCACATATTTTCACACAGCTATTCCAGAACTCCTGGGTATTGGATTGATAAGCCACATCTTTCAGCATCCCCACAATTTCCCCGTTTTTAATTTCGTAGAAAAGCTGTCCTCCAAACTGGAAATTATATCGTTGCTGATCAATTGAAAAAGATCCATAACCGACAATATAAATTCCTTTTTTGACATCTTTTATCATTTCCTCAAACGATAATTTTTCCTTTTGAGGTGCCAAAGAAACATTCGGCATTCTCTGAAACTGTACCGAATTCCAGCTATCGGCATACGAACAACCGTGCGATTCCGTCTCCCCGATCATATGCACCTGATCACGCGTGGCCTGATAATTAACCAGAATACCGTCTTTTATCAAATCCCACTTTTTACTTTTCACACCTTCATCATCCCAACCAACAGCACCCATCGAACCAGGCTGAATTTTGTCGGCAAAAAAGTTTACGATCTTGCTTCCGTAGTTAAAGTTTTTGGATTTCCATTTGTCCATTGTCGCAAAAGAAGTACCGGCAAAATTGGCTTCGTAGCCCAAAACCCTATCCAATTCGGTAGCATGTCCGACAGACTCATGAATGGTTAAACGAAGATGCGTCGGATCAAGTACCAGATCATATTTCCCCGGTTCAACCGATTTTGCCTTTATTTTTTCCTTCACCTGAACAGCCGCCAAAGTGGCATCATCGATCATATCATAACGACTGTTGAACAATGTCGTTTTCCTGCCGGTGATACTGTCAGCAGGTTTACTTTCGAGATATTCGTAACCCATCGCCTTCGCCGTTCCCAGAGAATTTCTGGTTTGGAATTGTCCGCTGGCTTTATCAATTCCTGTTACCGTAAAAGTCGGCCAAAGCCTGTGAATATCCTGATCAATGTAAGAACCATCCGTGGATGCGAAGTATTTCTGTTCGTTTACCATAAACAGCTGTGAATTCACATAATCTGCTCCGTTTTTCTGAGCGGCTCCGTTTACAGCCATCAGCAGATCAACCTTTTCCTTGATCGGAACCTCGAACAGATTTTTAATAATCGGGGTTTTATAGCTAACCTCACCAAAACCTTTTTGCACGGCCAGCTGCACCGGTTCTGCCAAAAGTTTTGCATTGGCTTTAGCAATCGCAACTGCAATTTCAGCCGTTTTGGCCACCTCAGTTTCCGTTTTTGCTTCACCTAAGGATGCAAATCCCCAACAGCCATTCACGATCACACGCACGCCTACTCCGTATGATTCTGTATTAACGATACTCTGAACTTTGTCTTCACGGGTAATGACAAACTGGTTGAGATATCTGCCAATTCTAATATCAGCATATGACGCGCCCTTGGCAGTGGCGGCATTAAGTCCCGCATCGGCCAATCTTTTTTTGACGATCACGTCAAGTCCTGGTTCCAATAATGCCTCACTGGCAACCGATCTTCCACCGGGTGTAAGTACCGGAATTATAAAAGCACCGGCTGCGATACTGGCTTGCTGGATAAAATCTCTTCTATTCAAAACACTATTTTATTTGAGGTTGAAAAATAAGACCGGCTATCTTGTTGATATTAAATCAAACAGCATCCGACAAGCTTGTAAATGTAAAATCTCGGATTTTCATCGGCGGAATCATGTTACCGCCCGAACGCATCGGTTTTCCCATCGCCTCAATATTATTGAGCATCACAATCGGACTTTCATTGAAGCGGAAGTTTTTGACAGGAAACTTGATCTTTCCATCCTCAATATAAAAAGTACCGTCACGTGTTAGTCCTGTGTACAAAAGCGTCTGGCGATCCACATCACGGATATACCAGAAACGCGTGACCAGAATCCCTTTTTGTGTACTTTTTATCAGGTCAGCAATCGATTCTGTACCTCCTTCAAATATAAATCCCGATGGAGCGGCAATCGCTTTTACGCCTTTTTTCTCAGCCCAAAAGCGTGAGTAAAACATGTTTTTGACAACACCCTTTTCAATCCATACCACCTTTTCCTGCGCTCTTCCGTCGACGGTATTATCACCAATTACAAACGGAGAACCCGGAATATCAATGTCCATCGGATCAGAATAAATGGTGATTCTTTCGTCAAAAAGCTTTTCTCCCAACCGGTTTCCGCCTCCTTTTTTTGACAAAAAACTTCTTCCTTCATCCGCGCTTCTGGCATCCATATTCGACATCATATTGCGCATCAGTTCCGCAGCTGCCGTAGGTTCTAAAATGACCGTATATCTTCCAGGTTCAATCGCTTGTGCTGCCGTGGAAGCCATAGCCTTTTGCAGTGCCGTTTGAGTAAGCGACGCACTGTTTAGTTTGGAAACATCATTAAAATCACGCACCACATAACCGGAACCCTTTGCATCTTCCGTACGGACTGTTATTGAATAATCAACGGATGTGGTTTTATAATACCCAAAAAGGCCTTTACTATTTCCAATGGCCTTAAATCCGGCAGAGTCTTCCAGATAACCGGCCGCCACAACGGATTTCTTTCTACAAAGGTCGATGCTGTCCAAGGCAATTTGTGCTCTTTTATCCGGGTCAATATTGGCAGTATTATCCGAGTAAGATTTGGTTTCAGGATATTTCTGCGGACCAAGCATACTTACATATTCCGGATTTTCCGGTGCCAGTTTTGCAAGTTCTTCTGCCCTTGCTACCGTTTTCTTGATCGATTCTTCGTCAAATTCATTGATCGTCGCGGTGCCCGTTCTTTTACCGAAAACCGCAGTTACGGCTAAGGATACATTTCGGGAGTCACCGCTGGTACTTACGGAATTTCTGGCATACCGTATGTTTCCGACATTTTCCCCGCTCAGGCTAACGCTCATTTCATCTGCCTTTGAAAAAGACAAAACCTTGTCAATAATCTTTTTTGCTTCCTGCTGTGATAATATGCCCATTTTGCTAAACTTTTTGAAACAAAAATTGTAGGATTAACCAGTTAACAACCCCGATTATTTATAAAGCTCGTTAAACAAAAGCTTGAAAGTGCTGTGCGACTGAGCTCTGAAAATGATCTCAGGCCCGAAGGCATAAAGTTTTCCTTTTCCAACTTTTGCTTCAAATGAAACCACACCGCCGTCCAGATAAGAAATGCCCCAGGCCCAGCCACTGCGAAGAGATTTTTTGCCAGAAACCCAGGCCAACGGATTCACACCCTTCAAAGCTGCATCCGGATCCAGTTTGAAAACAGGACTGCTGCTGAAAACCATATCTGCCGTTGAACCCATACCCCAGTTTGCCTTATTTGTTGTGTCAACGGCAACCTGTAAAATACTTCCGGGAATATAGTATTTGTCGCCTGGAAGTGGTTTTTCTTCACCTTTATTCATTTCAACCAGTGCGCTGTGAACAGGAAGTTTCAGATGATAAGCCAATGCCGTGCTGCTTCCGACCGTTACCACCGATCCGCCATCTTCCATGAATTTCTTTAAAGCAGGGATAGATTTTTCTGCTGTCAGATATCCAAGCCAGGGACGGAATTCCGCAGGTATTTCCGAAGCTTTCGGATCTCTTGATCTTTTTGCCAGATCTGCCGATTTTGCAGTTACCGAAGGAATTCCTCCACCCATAAACAAGATTACATCGTATTTGGAATGAAGATCTGCCGAATCAATATCCTTTGGATAGATCACCGTAAAAGCAAAATTATTTTGTTCTAAAAGCCAACGTACCCAGCCTGATGGCATTGAACCACCATACTGGTCAAAAAGTGCAATTCTGGAAGCTGTGATTTGTGTCGTTTTAGCTGGTTTAGTCGATGGAGTTGTCACTTTAATTCCATAATCCGTAACCGCTTTTTCAAGTAATGCTTTTCCCTTTGCTCCAATTAGAAACGAACCTGCCGGAATAGTTGCCGAAGATTCTGTGATCCTGGACACCGGTACTTTCGCTTTCAATAAATTATTCACCGTAGTAAAAGCGTCATTATTCTGACTGCTTAAAACATATCCTGCTTTGGTATCAGGCAATTTATCAGCCTTTGGTTTTTGTAATTCACCATAAGGAATTGCTGTAAATGGTCCATCAAATCCATTCAAAATCCGGTCGAATCTTACACCCATTTGATAGGCTAGCGTCCAGCCTGCTACGTCGTACGGTTTCAAGGGAGGGCCGCCCGGATATTGGAAATCATTCGGATGATCCTGAGGTTCAAACATATCAAGTACGTGCGGACGGAAAGCCTGGTTCGTTTTTACAATATAAGAACCGGCCGGATAATTTTTCCCTTCAACCGAAAAATCAGCCGTTGCGATATGCACCTGAATTCCGGATTTAATTAAGGAATTAAGAAATTTAACAGCCGTTGGAAAATCAGGTTGTTTGGTGGAAATGATATAACCGCGCGGATCTCTCAGTGCAGGATCTTTATAAACCGCATCAAAAAACTTAACAGGAACTCCCGGTCCCGGGCCATATTCATCACTTCTCGCAGCCAGAAGAGAATCCCTTTTTGCAGCTGCCGTATCTTTTTTCACAACTTTTTTATCCGCTTCATAAGCAGAAGTTACCGATGCAGAAAATTTTGGAAGCATAGTCCAATGATCCATGTTTCCGCGATCAATGGCATTTTTTCCCATTTTGTAAATATTGAAAAGCAACTCATCGCCCGATCTTCTGGCAAAATCAAAAACTGCATAATTAAGTGATACCGAATAATCGATGGACTGTCTGAATTTCCAATCCTGCGGCGTTACCGGAAACGGTGTAGAATTATCAGGAATCAGTCTTTCCGGAACCAATGGAATTTTTGAAGGCGTTGGCCCGCCAATTATTTCTGTCAAAATACCGATCTGGTTGTGAAAATAAGGTGCAGTCCTAAGTCCGCCGTTCCACCAGGTTGAATAATTTGAACCTGATAAACGTGTATAACCCGGTTTGTCTTCTACATTTAGCCTGTTGATCATAGCGGCCGCAACAGCGTCAAGACCAGTAATAATCATAGGATCAAAAACATGATTGAACGGATCACGGTAAGGCGGACCAGCTAAAACGCTGCCATCCGGCCCTGTCTGGTGATGATTATAAATAATTTGAGGCATCCATTCAATGTACTGCTGACGAGAAATATTGGTGGTTTCCTTCATATTATTCATGTAGAAATCCCGGTTGTTATCATGTCCTACATACTTTTGATACAACCTCGGAATTTTCATATTCCGCTTTTTATCATCCGTATCTTTCATGTACCAGTTTGAGACAAGTTCCTGACCATCAGGATTTACCTGTGAAAGAAGAATAATCACATTGTCCAGTATCGCCATGGTTTCAGGATCTGTTCTGCTAACGAGCTGGTAATATGTTTCTATCAGCTGATGCGCTCCAACCGTTTCCGTGGCATGAAGTCCGCCGTCAATCCAAATCACCGGTTTTCCTTCCTTTGCCAAAAGCTTGGCGGCTTCGGGAGTAATGCCTTCAGCGTGAGCGAGCTTCTGGGAAATTTCTTTGTAGCGATCAAGCTTTTTAAGATTTTCAGGAGAAGATACGATAAGCATATATTGATGCCGACCTTCTTCTGTCAAACCAATGTCCACCACTTTTACACGATTGGAGGCGGCTGCGACTTTTAAATAATAGGCTTCCGACTGAGCGTAGGAAGCCAAATGATAGTCGTCCCCGATATTGAATCCAAAATGTTCTTTAGGCGTTGGAATCTTCTGGGCGAATGATGTAAAATTTAAAAACAGGAATAATAATAAAAAATAATGGCAAATTTTCATTACGGTAGATTAAGTTAGGTATTTGGAGTGAAATCAATAGATTAATGAGGTATTTTCGGAATACTACTTTTAAAAATGCTTTATTTTTGACGATAAACCAAATATTTATTTTCTTTAATCATCACTTAGTTACAATTTGAGAAAGTTGAAATAAGCTAATTTGTCAATAGAAATTAATTTATTACTAGATTTAAAAAAACCATTACATCCTGATCGCTGAATATGAAATCAAGTTCTTCGTTTCTTACTTTCCTGCTGATTTTTATTATTTCCTCATCCTTTGCCCAAAGAAAAACAAAAGCAACCGACGACTGGAAACTAGGCGTTGCCATGTATACCTTTCACACTTATAACTTTCCGGATGCAGTCGAAAAAGTAGACAGCGCCGGACTCCGTTATATTGAAGGAATGACTTTCCATAAATCAGGGCCGGAATTGAAAGACAGTCTGATTTCGCAACTATCTCCATCGGGAATTAAGAAGTTGAAAAAACTCGTTACTGAAAAGGGCATAAAAATTGAGTCCATTTATATTGGAGGTGGTAAAACGGTAGATTCCTGGAAAAAAGAATTTGAAATCGCAAAAACTTTCGGGGTGAAGTTCGTTAGTGCGGAACCGCCCGTGAGCATGTGGAACAGCATCGACAGTCTTGCAGGTGTTTATGGTATGAAGGTGGCCATTCACGAACACTGGAAGGGTGTCAGCGCTTACTGGCATCCGGATTCTGTGCTGGCGGCTATCAAAAACCATCCGAATTTTGGAGCTTGTGCGGATCTTGGTCACTGGCCAAAAAGTGGTGTTGACCCGTTGGATGCAATCAAAAAATTGAAAGGACATATCATCGCGATACATTTGAAAGATATCGCTGCATTTAATAATCCTAAACTTTCAGACGTCACGGTTGGTACCGGCGTTATAGATTTTCCTGGCATTTTCGCTGAGCTAAAAAAACAGGATTTCCGAGGAAACATTTATATTGAAAAGGATGAAACCCAAAAACCGAGTAATCTGAATTCCGTTCGGGAAGCCACAAAATATTATAATACCGAAGTCAAAAAATTAAAGTAATTATTGCTTTAATTTTTTTAAGAATAGGCTGATAACGCATCAATTTAGATGTATTATCAGCCCGTTTTGTTTTTCAGATAAAGGAATATAACAAGCGCTAATTTCAAAAAATCCTGAGTTTCCAACATTAGCTATACATTATAAATTCGTTGCCTGCCAGAGCAGACTGCTAACGGCCAAAAGTTATTACTACTTTTGAGAAATATCTATTATCCCTAACAATGAAAAGTGCATTACGATTTTTCTCAAAAGAGAGAATAATTCTTTCCGTTTATTTGCTTTTAAGCCTTGTAATAAGTTTAGTTTTTTATAATCAGGGACCTCGTCGATATAATAATCTGATAATTTACAGGCAGTCGTTTTTCCATCTTCTTGATCACAAAAATCTTTATCTGGAATATCCTTCGGAGTATTATGATATATTTTTGTATCACCCCGCATTCCCCGTTTTTTTTAGTCCGTTAAGTTTGATACCGGTTTCCTTATCGCTGATCTTGTGGACCGCTATCAGTTCGCTTTTAATTTATTATGCGGTCAGAATGATGCCTGTTACGGAAAAAGCGAAGGTATTTATGTATTGGTTCGTATTGATTGAATTGCTTAATAACCTGCACAGTCAGCAAACAAATTCCATTATAGCCGGGCTTGGATTATTTACCTTTATTTTTCTGGAAAAGGCAAAGCCAAAATGGGCTGCCGTTTTCCCGTTACTGGCCTTTTGCATCAAAGGGTATGGTCTTGTTTTCGCCGTGCTTTTTCTCTTTTATCCCGAAAAGAAAAAGTACTTCATTTATTCAATTTTATGGCTGGCAGCGCTAACACTTCTTCCCTTCCCGTTTACCGGACTGGATTACTTTCAGCAAGTATATCAAAACTGGATCACCTGCCTGATTGACGACCATAAAGTTAATTTTGGATCTTCTGTTATGGGGATGATGAAATTGGCAATGCCATCTTTTACAGAAAATGATCTTAGTAAGGTCCAGCTCCTGGGAGTTATTCTGTTTGCCATCACAATGGGATGGACCTGGCTAAGCGGTGATTATAAAACGCAAAAACAAAGATTGCTTTTGCTGGCTTATGCTTTTTTATGGGTAATACTTTTTAATCACGCTTCTGAATCTCCTACTTACATTATCGCCATCATGGGTGCGGCAATTTTCTTTGTTGCCAACAAAAGCGATCAAAACTGGTGGTGGAAACCTCTATCCATTTTTGTTCTGGCTTTTTGTGTTTTGGTAAACAGGGATTTCTTTCCATCCTCATGGCCCATTGACGAAACAATTCCACCACTGGTAGTAAGAGTTCTACCCTGTCTTTTAATTTGGCTTATTGTCCAAATTCAGCTGTTCATACCGTCAAATAAAACAGAAAATCTTCCAGTGTAAGAAAATAGACAATTGTTATCTTACTATGATCACTACGAGTCAGAGGGCACTATGGCAATTGCGTCAATTTCGATCATATAGCCATGATGCAGCTCCGGCACAGGAACAACAGAACGTGCCGGTTTCGTCTCACCCAGCATTTCCGCGTAGATAATATTGAACTCAGGCCAATGCTTGACACCAACAAGATAAACTGTAACTTTCAGTAAATCAGAGGCATTTCCGCCTGCCGATTCAAGAATAGCCAACAAATTTCTCATGGCTTGTCTGGCCTGTATTTCAAAAGATTCATGAAAAGTGTGCTGGCCTTCGGCCGTTACAGGTAACTGCCCTGAAATATAAATTTGTCCATTAAATACAGTTGCCTGTACATAGTGCCCACCCGCCGGTGCGGCTTTGTCTGTTTTTATAATTTTGATTCCCGGATTCATATATATTGTCGATTAAAAATCAGGTTATTTCAGCTTCTGCTTACAAGCAAAGCTACAAAAGTATCACTCACCGATTTTCCAGTTAACACTTTTTTACTCAAAGAATAGGGAAGAATTTATCTCAATTGAATTATTTTCCTCAACACGTTCAGAGTTTATTTCCACTGTATGAATAAACTCTGACTTATGCTCCTGCAAAATCTACTTTAAGTGTTTACACAAAAGGCTTTATAGCTGTTTTGCAGAATCGAAAGAAGTTGCTCAACTGCTTGCATTTTCGGCCTCTCCACCTACGGCATATCTTAAAAGTGCTGAGTACATTATTGATGGAGGGCCTGTTCATACGGGTTAAGATTATAGCAGCTTTAAATGAAAATAGGAAAATTATGAGCCGAATAAATTACCTATTCGGCTCATAATTTTCTTATATTTGAGCCGAATAGGAAAATTAATTGGCTCATGACTTATAATTGGCAGCAACCAGAATGGCCGGATTTCGTTTACAACCTTTCGGACTTAGAAGATTTGCTATTATCTTTTGCAGAAGAGACCGGAAATATTTCAGGAATCCTGCAAGCCGCTCCTGAGCATGTGAAAACAGAAAACCTACTTGATATATTGGTTTCGGAAGCCATTAAAACCTCGGAAATTGAAGGCGAGTACATCAGTCGCCAGGATGTAGTTTTTTCCATCAGAAATAATTTGGGACTAAATTCCGGGCCGCAGATAGTAAAAGACAAGCGAGCCAAAGGGGTAAGTACACTGATGGTTGATGTCCGTAAAACCTATGCCAATTTACTAACAGAGGAAAAGCTTTTCGCCTGGCATGAGATGTTGCTAAGTGAAAATAAAACAATCAACTCAGGAACATGGCGAAAAGGAATGGAACCGATGCAGGTTATTTCAGGAACAATAGGAAGAGAAAAAGTGCATTTCGAAGCCCCTCCTTCTCAACAGGTTCCACAAGAGATGGAGAGATTTATAAAATGGTTTAACGCAACAGCGCCTGGTGGCAGCAAAGAAATCAAAAGAGGACCTGTTCGTTCAGCCATTGTTCATCTATTTTTTGAATCAATTCATCCTTTTGAGGATGGCAATGGACGTATTGGAAGAGTTTTAGCAGAAAAAGCCTTATCCCAAACTATGGGACGTCCTGTCATGTTAAGCCTGTCACGTAGCATTGAAGCAGACCGAAAATCATATTACAGTGCCTTGGAAAAAGCACAGGGTAATAACGAAATTACGGCCTGGATCCATTACTTTGTTCAAGTGATCTTTGACGCACAAGTGGAAGCAAGAAAAATATTGACTTTCACTTTACAGAAAACAAAGTTTTATGATCAATTTAAAAACAAATTTAATGAACGTCAGGCCAAAGCTATTCAGAAAATGCTCGAATCCGGTCCAGATGGCTTTACAGGGGGAATGACGGCAAAAAAATATATGAGCATCACCAAAACCTCAAAATCCACGGCTACAAGGGATCTTCAACATCTGGTTGAAATACAAGCGTTACTACTAACCGGCGGCGGTCGCAGTGTAAGTTATTTACTTCCCATTTAGACTAAATCACGCCTTCTCAAACTCAATCCGGACTTTATCGTAAAGGCTGATCACCCGCATAGCAAGTGAAATACATTCCTCCGAAGTCATTTGATCAATAGTATTAATGATTGCGTTTGCAGTCAGCTTTCCATCTTTGTCAAATTTCGGGCCCATTTTCTTAATCTGGATTGTAATACTTTCCCACTCCGGACTTAGCGTATCGGAGAAATATTTGGGGACTATGATATTGAAATAAGCTGCCTGAGATCTTAAATATTGCTTTGAAAGTAAAATATTACTACTTAGACTGCTTACTAGTTTGGAAAGTTCTGTGTATACGAAGATGTTTGACTTATTCACTTGTATGTTCGTTGAGGGTTTGATTATTTAAAGTTACAAATAATGCCCGTAAACAAGCCAGATTTGGATTATAATTTTTTCAATAAAACTGACAGACGGCTTGCCATAAATATTCTTCAATTCATGTTTTTATACGGCAGTCAAAAAAAATACTGAACCTAATTAAAATAAATTAGTAACTATCGGTAAATAATTCAATTTTTTTATTTTTTCTAAATCCTTTTTTTGAACTGAATACTATATACGCAAAACCTTCTAAAATATTTGCAGTAACGCAATTCTGAATCTTAAACTTTATTCTTTTAAAATTATATAAAGATAAGTTGCAGATTTATAGAAAGTTAAAGCAAAGAAAAAGCTCCGGAAAATCCGAAGCTCTTTTACTAAATATTTCTCACAGTCTTAGCTAGTAAGACTTGTAGTAAAATTACTACGATTATTGTAGATATCCGAATTTATAACCATCGCATTTGTAAATGTTCCAGTTAATACTTCATCTCATTTAAGAATTAATTATTGCAATGAGTCGATTGCATTGTAATATTTGATCTAATATTAAGATATTTCTTACAATAAACCGAAATTTATGATGCAATACATTTAAGAATATTGCATAAGTATTATTTAACTTAATCCTATGCATATCTGATTTTAACATGGATTATTTCAACTTTAATGGTTCCACAATAAGCTCCCAAAAAGGAATAACCCTGCGTTCTCTGAACCCCAAAAATTCGTATACTTTACCAGCTCTTGCATTGGTATTTATAAAATGAAGAAATGGAACAGCACCTTCATTCATTATACTTTTTGCTACATGGCTGACCAGCATTTGCGCATACCTATTTCCTGTGTGTAACGGATGCGTAGCGACGGCACTGATTTCTGAAAATCCAGTCATCCGGAATCTTTCTCCCGCCATCGCAACGATTTTATTATCTTTTCTGATCCCGAAATAATTTCCAAGCAACGGCGTATCCTTATAGAAATATCCCGGCTGTACCAGATTTATCAATTCAAGTATTTCAGGTCGATCAGCTTCGGTAAGCGTAATGATTTCTTCGGTAGGTTCAAGGATCAGGCTTTCGTTGTTTTCGCAAACCATCTGAATGCAATCCAGTCTCCTGCTGATTGTCCAGCCAGATGCCGGAGCAGCAAGTTTGCCAACCATGAACAGCTTTTCACCTTCCGATACCCACGGACGTAAAGTATTTAGATCCGCTTTTTCAGGATTTTCACAACCCAGGATTTGCAATGTTCCAGGTTGGTAGCGACTAATATTGGTTGTTCCCAAAGCAAAGTTTTGGTGCACTGTCTGTAACGCGTGCCAAACAGGATTGTCCAGAATTTTATACGAATCAGAATGCATAGAGAGTTTTTGTCAAATCAATTTATGTCACTATACAATAGTATAGGCCTATTACTATACTGATTTTATAGACCTACCTTTGATGTGTATATTTGAGGTTACCATTTTATTTGTCTCCTTAAACGAGTCTCAATAAGTAAAATTAACATTAACTTTTTCAAAAAATGTCACAAACTACATGGGTTGTTGATAAACTTCACTCCGAAGTACAATTTAAAGTAAAACATCTTGTTATTTCCACTGTTACAGGTGCATTTACGTCTTTCAGCGGTCAGGCTACTACCGAAAATGATCAGTTTGAAGATGCAAAAATAGAATTTTCTATGGATGTAAACAGCGTTTACACAAGTCAGGAAGGCCGTGACGAACATTTGAAAGGAGCAGATTTTTTTGATGCAGCAGCATTTCCTGAAATCACTTTCGTTTCAACTTCTTTCAAAAAAGCGAAAGGTGATTTATTCAACCTGATCGGCAATCTTACAATGAAAGGTGTTACAAAAGAAGTGGAACTGGAAGCAGAATATGGTGGAACTGAAAAAGATCAGTATGGCAATATTAAAGTTGGATTTGAAGTAACAGGAACTGTAAATCGCAAAGATTTCGGTGTTACTTTCAACTCCCTTACTGAAACCGGCGGACTTGCGTTGGGCGAAAACATTAAAGTGATTGCCAATATCCAGATCGCAAAACAAGTTTAGTACTCATTGCATAAAAGAACAGCACTACATTGGCTTAATAGCTTTTGCAGTGCTGTTTTTTTTATCAATGAATCTTATCCGGATTCAAGGCCATAAATTCCATACTTTCCTCGTCATTAGCTTCCAGTGAAACCGATGCTATAGACGCATTTTTCTGTCCCCAGGCAAATACCAGCGGTAAAATAAAGAGCGCCGCAAAAGTAGAAGCGATAAGTCCGCCAACTACGGCCCTACCCAATGGAGAAGACTGGTCACCTGCCTCGCCAAGTCCGCTGGCCATTGGCAACATACCCACAACCATCGCAAGAGAAGTCATCACAATTGGCCGCATCCGAAGCGCCGCGGCTTCTTTGGCCGAGGCTAACGCATTGCCATTAACCAGCCGAAGCTGTTCTGCATTGGTAATCAAAAGTACCGCATTGGAAATGGAAACCCCGACAGACATGATAATTCCCATATACGATTGCAGGTTCAGGGTCGATCCTGTCAAAAGCAACATCGCAAGAGCACCCAGAATTACCGCCGGAACAGTTGTTAAAATAATCGCTGACACTCTGAATGACTGGAAATTAGCGGCTAGCATTAAAAATATCACCACAATGGCAACCAGAAGTCCGTTTTGCAAACTGCTTAATGTATCCGTCAATGTAGAGCTCATCCCGATTTGTTCCACAGTAATTCCTCTTGGAAGTTCTCCAAGTGCGGTAATTGCTTTTTGCACATCGACAGTCGCAGCACCCAAATCTTTGTCATTCAGATTGGCCGTGACTGTTAATATCGGTAAAGCTCCCAGATTATCATTTTCGCCATACGTTGTGTCAAGTTTGATCGTCGCTATATCACTTAAAACTGGTCTGCTTGTATTTTTCAATAACGGAATCTCCCCTATTTCTTCCAGTGAGTTCATCTGATTTTCAGGAATCTGAACCTGAACACTATAACTCAAACCACTCTTTTCATCCACCCAGATATTTTTGTCTGTATACCGGGAAGACGATGTTGATGCGGTCATGGATCTCGAAACATCGGTCATATCTGTTCCCAGCTGAGCGGCACGAACGCGATCTACTTCGATATTAATAGCAGGATATTTGTTTGATTGCCCCAATTGAATATCACGTATATAACTGATTTTTGCAAGTTCAACCATAAGCTTTTTGGCATACTGCTCATTAAGCTTTTTATTTCTGCCACCAAAACGAATTTCCACAGGCGTTGGAGATCCCTGACTTAAAATCTTGTCAGTCAATTCCATAGGCTCAAAAGAAAGACTTACATCCGGGATAGAATCATGAACTTTGCTCCGTATCTTTTCTTTTAACGCATCAAGATTAGTCTTGAAACCTTCTTCAAGGGCAACCTGTAAAACAGCTTCCTGCGGCCCTGCCATCCAGAGATAAATAGGGTTGGAAGAAAAAAGTGCCGGATGCTGCCCAACATAGGCAGAAGTTACAGAAACATTTTCAGGACCGACAATATTTTTGATGATCTGGATCATGCCCAGCGTTTTCTCTTCTGTTCTTTCAATACGTGTACCTTCCGCGGCCCGGAGCCTTACCTGAAATTGTGAGCCATTCACCTTCGGAAGTACATCTTTTCCAATAATGGAAAGTAAAAGAGCGGTTAGCGCAATGGTGACGACCAAATAAGAAATAACGATAGGTCTTCTGAGAGGCAAGGTCCGGTCGACGAATCTTAAAAAACGTAAACGAAGTTTTTCAAACCGTGACAATTTTTCTTCCGGCGCGTCATCTGCTTTGGCTTTATGTCCTTTCATAATCCAGTTGGCCATTACGGGTACAAAAGTCTGGGAGAGAAAATACGAAATAATCATACTAAAACCGATCGCAAGGGCCAGCGGGAGAAAAAGCGATCCGGGAATACCGCCCATGGTAAAGGCAGGCGCAAATACTGCGAGAATACAAAAAAGGATGAGCAGTTTTGGAAAGGCAATTTCCCGACAGGCATCCCAGATGGCCAGCCGCTTGGGTTTTCCCATGTCGAGATGCTGGTGAATATTCTCAATTGTTACCGTACTTTCATCAACCAAAATCCCGATGGCAAGTGCCAGACCACTCAAAGTCATGATGTTGATGGTTTGCCCAAATAAATTCAGGAACAAAACACCGGCGATGATGGAAGTCGGAATCGTTAAAATTACAATTAAAGCACCTCGTGGATCACCCAGAAAAAGCAGTACCATCAAGCCTGTTAAAACTGCACCAAGCGCTCCTTCTGTGACAAGACTTTTAACCGAATTAATTACGTAAACGGACTGGTCAAATTCATAAGTAAGTTGCACATCTGCCGGAAGCAAAGCCTGCATTTTCGGCAGATTGGCTTTCAATTTTTGTACCACTTCCCACGTCGATGCATCCGCACTTTTGGCAATACTGAGATAAACAGAGCGTTTGCCGTTAACCAATCCATAACCAACTGTGATATCGGCAGCATCTTCAACGGTGGCCACATCACGCAGATAAAGATTTTGAACGCCCCCTTTAAACAAAGGAATATCGGCAAAATCCTTGATGTTATGAATCGTTGTGTTCGTAGGTGTGATATAATTTTTGCTCCCCATCCGCACATTTCCGGAAGGTGCAGTCTGGTTATTGATCCTGATAGCTTCCACCAATTGGTCCGGAGTCATATTATGTGAACGAAGCAACGCAGGATCTGCTTTGATAACGATAGTCCTGATATTTCCACCAAAAGGAGGCGCTGAAACCAGGCCTGGAATCGTTGTAAATGAAGACCTTACATAAGTATTGGCAAGATCCAGAAGCTCATTATTTCCTCTAACATCACTACTTACAATAAGCTCACCGATAGGCAGTGTTGAAGCATCAAAACGGAGAATAAAAGGTGGCGAAGAACCCGGGGGGAAAATTGCCTGTGCCCGGTTACAAGAGGCGCTCACTTCAGCAGCAGCCTGGGCCATATTGGTACCCGGGTAAAAATTCACCTTGATTAAAGTTAATCCCTGAATATTTTTGGTTTCAATACTTTTGATACCATTTACATACAAAAGAAGGTTGATGTATGGTTTGGCAAAAAAGGTTTCCATCTGGTTAGGCGTATAACCTCCAAACGGGTGGGATATATACAAAACCGGCATATCAAGTTTTGGGAAAATATCAATCTTGATCGTGCGGAGTGCATTGATCCCAAAAAACAGCATGGTCGCCACAATTACCATGATGGTAATGGGTTTCCTTAATGCTAAGAGAATTAAATTCATGATAGAGTAAAGGTAAAGAAATAGGAAACTTATATTTTAGTTGACAATTTACATAAGGCATTTGAAACGATACAAAATCAGAGATTAACTGTTTGTCAATCCCGAATTCACTAAATTAATGCACGATAAGTTTACAATTCAATTAAAATGTAACTGTCCATATATTATAATCGAATTTTAATCAATAGATAAGCTTTTATAAAAGTTTGTCTGTTCTGATTTATGACAATATCAAATACCTGACTAAAAATACGAGATATTTTTATGCCATCCCCTCAATAAAAAATCACCCGCCAATAATAATCAGCGGGTGATTTTTTTTAATATTAAAATTGGCTATGCAGGTATTTTTCTTGGTTTTTCACGCTCCCAGAAACGGTGTTGTTCAATTGCCAAAACAAACTTTTCTGCAAGATATGCAGCGTCATCACTTACAATCAGACCTTCCGTTAAAACATTTTCTTCTGAGAAATCGGAAGGAAGTTTGCTATTGAAATAAGTCGCTTCCAAAACCTGAATGGCCTGCGCATCGGCAGCAATGGCTTTGCAGTGTTTAAATGCCTGGTTTAAAAAATGTATGGCATCGGCCTCAGCTTCAACAGTGGCCACGCTATTAGTCCCTCCCGGAACATACACAGCATCATAAAGTACCGAAGCGGCAGTTAAATAGCTGTGATCAACAGGAATTTGCTCGTCGTCTTCGGTCAGAACATATCCTAGTCTTGGCGCAATTATTTCTACGATAGCACCTTCGGCCATCAAGGCATTTTTTACAGTGTTAAGTGATTTACCGTCAACACCGTCAGCAGTTAAAAAAGCGATTTTACGTGTTTCTATCGTATCTTTTGGCGTGTTGGCCATACTTAAAGCATCTGAAGAAACCAGTGAACTTTCAACCATTTCTGAATCGTAATCTGCCGGATCGGCATCAGCAGGCATACTGTGATTTAACGGCAGCGAAGGATCCTGCGGAACTGGAATACGGAGTGCAAATGAAACTTCTGCCGCCAGATTATTATCTATCAGTGATAGAATTCCAAGCATTCTTTCACGAATGGCTACCGTTTTCACCTTACCCAGTTCAAAACTCAACGCATCTACAATGTGATTTTTTTCCGGATCTGACTGACTGTTAAAGAACAATCTGGCCTGTGAGAAATGATCTAAAAAGCTTTTGCTTCTTGCCCTTATCTTTTTGGCATCAATACGTTCCGGATAGGTTACAAATCCACCTTCAGACTCTTTCACCTGGGCAGGATCATTGCCCCCAAGTGAATTGGGACTGTAACTTACTTTACCTTTATTGATAGTCTGGCGCATATGACCGTCTCTTTGGTTGTTATACACGCCAACCACGGGTCTATTGATTGGAATTTCATGGAAATTCGGTCCGCCTAAACGTAACAGTTGCGTATCGGTATAGGAGAACAAACGTCCCTGTAAAAGCGGATCATTTGTAAAATCAATACCCGGAACAATATTTCCCAAATGGAAGGCAACCTGTTCTGTCTCTGCAAAGAAATTATCCGGATTTCGGTTCAAAGTCATTTTTCCAATTCTTTGTACCGGAACCAGTTCTTCCGGAATCAGTTTTGTTGAGTCCAGCAGGTCAAAGTCATACTTAAATTCATCTTCTTCTGGTACGATCTGTACACCAAGTTCCCACTCAGGAAATGCACCACTTTCAATAGCATCCCAAAGATCACGACGATGGAAATCAGGATCTTTCCCGGAAATAATCTGCGCCTCATCCCAAGCAACGGAATGAACGCCCAGTATTGGTTTCCAGTGAAATTTGACAAAACTTGCAACGCCTTCCTTATTTACAAAACGGAATGTATGCACGCCAAATCCTTCCATCATACGTAAACTTCTTGGTAAAGCACGGTCGCTCATTACCCACATGATCATATGAGCGGATTCCGGCATAAGAGAAATGAAATCCCAGAAAGTATCGTGTGCAGATGCTGCCTGAGGCATTTCGCTGTCGGGTTCGGGTTTTACAGCGTGAATCAAATCAGGAAATTTAATCGCATCCTGAATAAAAAAGACTGGCATATTATTACCAACAAGATCGAAATTACCTTCCTGAGTATAAAACCTAACAGCAAAACCTCTGACGTCCCGGGCAAGATCGGAAGAACCTTTTGAACCCGTTACGGTTGAAAAACGTACAAAAACCGGCGTTTCAATGGACGGATCCAAAAGAAACTGTGCTTTGGTAACAGACCAAAGTGAATCATACACCTTGAAAACACCATGAGCACCTGAACCGCGTGCATGTACGACGCGCTCCGGGATACGTTCATGATCAAAATGTGTTATTTTCTCACGGAGAATAAAATCTTCCAGCAATGAAGCTCCGCGCTCGCCTGCTTTTAAAGAATTTTGATCGTCGTTTATTTTCAAACCTGTATTGGTTGTCATCGACTGACCTTGTGCATCATTTATAAAAGGTTGCAGATCTGCAATTTTATCATTTTCAGGCTTCTGGCCTGAATCTGTGGGAGTTTTATTGGTTGCCATATAAATGGGTTGAAAGTTAATTATGCCTCTTCCGAAGCCTTATAGTTGACATCGTTTTCTGCAATTTCGGTAAGCAGCTCATCTGCCTTTTTTTCCTCTGTCAAAGTCAGATACAGAATCTCTGCAACGTCGTCCAGGCCAAGTGTTTTTGCCAATTGAGTCAATCCGCCGTATGTTGCAATTTCATAATGCTCTACTTTTTGAGAAGCCAAGATGATACCAACATCTCTTGTTGCTGTACCTTCGTCTGTACTTTCAATAATTCCTTCACCTTCTTTTGAGATTCCCTCCATAGCATCACATTTTTTTGCGATCGCCTTTTCGTTAAGCAGATCAAAAATCTGTTCAATCCGTGTTACGTGTTCCTTAGTTTCCGCCAAATGACTATCAAGCGCCTTGGCAAGTTCAGGCGAAGTTGCGGCGCTGATCATTTTTGGCAGTGTTTTGACAAGGTGATTTTCTGCCCAGTAAATATCACGGATACTATCCATAAATAATTCCATGAGTGCCGGCTCTGCATGAGCCGAAGTTTTAGTTTTAAATTTTGGTTCTGATCCAGTCTGATTTTCCATGATGATGAATAATTTGTTTGTATGCTCTAATCCATACAAAACTGTTCCAGACCAGCACCTAAGTCAAAAGGCCTGGATCACAAAAAAAATTGTGCTTTCTGGGTAATTCCTGCATCAAATTTCATCGTTAAATGAAATCCTATAATCATTTTAAAAAGAAACAATATTCTTATTGTGAGATACTTATGTTTAACAAATATATTTTATAGCAGATTAACTACATCAATATTCTCACAATGAGGCTGGCAAACTTTTTGAATAGTGATTTCCCAACGGGATATTTCCTTCACTTAAATGGTAGCATATGCTAAAACTTAAACCATACAAAATTTGCTGGCTTTTGCTTGCAACACCCGTTACAAAGGTATCAGCACAGCTCACCGTATTTAACGTTTCCTCGTCCACCATTACAGATAAAAGTAAGATCAGTGTTCAGCAGCAGTTTGAGATTCAGGATCAAATCGAATCTTCAACGACACTCACCTATGGTTTAGGGAAAAAGTGGGAAATAGGTCTTAATCTTGTCAACCTTAATTACAATATCAAAGAGAAATCAATTAACACCAACGACTCCTCAATTGTATCACCTTACGCGCCTTTGCTGCTAGCCAATGCCCAAAAGGTTTTTGAAATCAATGACATATTATCTTTTGGCTTAGGCGCAATAGCAGGTACAAACCTGACAAGCTCTCATAACAGAAAATTTGTTTATTACAGCTATGCAAATATGCTGGCATCTGCCGGGGAACAGGATCAGTATCAGGTTGCGGCAGGTCCATATATAAGTAATCATAGATATTTGAGCCAGGGACCCTCTTATGGATTTCAATGTGCTGTGGATGCGGGGCTGTGGTACAAAAAGCTTCATCTTATGGCAGACTGGATCTCTGGTTCTCACGACAAAGGAAGGTTGACTCTGGGCCTGGAGATTTTTCTAACCCAGCGCCTTCCCCTTTCACTGGGCTGGCAACGAAGTAATCGGGATGGTTCTCAGGGAGCCGTTCTTCAGCTCACATTTTTACCTCAATAATTAAAAATTGATAGCTAACCGTTCAAAAAAATGGAACATATACTTTTTTCAGTTGACTGGCAGACGATGTGGAAACCCAGCAGTTCCGTGCTGGAAATAATTATTCGCGGTAGTATTACGTATTGGGTAATTTTTCTTTTGCTCAGGTTTTTTCGCCGTGGAGCCGGTCAGCTTGGCGTTAATGATGTACTGTTTATCATATTAGTTGCTGACGCCGCACAAAATTCAATGGCAGGGGAATACAAGTCTGTAACGGAAGGAATCGCTTTAATCGCAACGTTGGTTTTCTGGGATTTCACGATCAACTGGCTTGGATATCATTCCATTGCATTTGGTAAATTTGCCCAGCCCAAGCCATTGTCTTTGATTAAAAATGGAGAATTACAGAAGAAGAACCTTCAAAGTCAACTGATCACTGAGGATGAAATGTTTGGGATTTTGAGGGAACAGGGTATTGACGATATAAGTCAGGTAAAATCCTGCTGCCTTGAAGGAAGTGGTAATATCAGTATTATACAAAAACTGGATGCCGGGCCTTTGTCTCAAAAAAAACAATCTGAAAATAGTGTAGTTTAATATTTTAGTTTGTTAGATATTGACAACAGGGATGATATGGCTTTAAAGCTAAATCATCCCTTTTTGAAATATTTTAAACACTAAAATTTAGCAGCTATTTCCCCGATCTGTCGGTGATAATTCATTAGCTGTAAACCCTTTTCATCTTTATCTTAACATTACTCCGGATCACCAACGGCACTTTTTCCACCTTCACAGAACTACTGTCGAGACCAAACCACTTATCTTCCGAGTTAGTAATATTTTTAATTGCGAAGTAAAAATTCATGACAAATTCTTCATACCAGGGAAGATCGTTTTCTACCGACAGATAACGTTCCAGCACAACAAAACGGAAATCACCCATAATATTCTGACGGTTCAGTGATTCATAACGGCTGGTGATATCCACTTCCTTATTCAGCACCATATCCTGTACCACTTTCCTGAGAAAAAGATTAATACGCTGCTCAACCCTGAAACCAAGACGGAATGTGATTTTAATTACATCGTCCTCAGCCATAATATTGACGTGGTAATCCATCGTGTAAGGTTCATCCGTTGTTTCAACATGAACAAACCAGAATATATCGGCACGTTTGGGCCTTTTTTGAAATATTGAATAAATAATTTTGCTTTCAATTTCATTTTCTCCGGCTGCATTTGACATAAATATCAAATGTGTAGAATATTTCGGGATGCTGATATCATTGCTCAGTTCTCTCAATGCCGGTATGTGTTCATCCAGATTGACAAATTCCGTCAGACGAAGTTTAATCGAATTCGCCTTTAACCACATCGCCATAATATCCGCAATGATGATCGCCAGAAGTAGCGAAACCCAACCCCCGTGTGTAAATTTCAACAGATTGGCCGCCAGGAATGACCCTTCAATAGCCAGATAGACGATCATAAAAGCGGCAATCCATAGTTTATTGATTTTATGAACATACAGATAAAACGAAAACAGCAGCGTAGTCATGATCATCGTCAGCGTAATAGCAAGCCCGTAAGCCGCTTCCATATTTGATGATTCCTTGAAATAAAGTACGATACCGACACATCCCGCCCACAAAAGCCAGTTGACGCTTGGCACATAAAGCTGTCCTTTTTGATCACTGGGATAAACGAGACGCACTTTCGGCCATAAATTAAGCCGGATCGCTTCGGAGATAAGCGTGAATGAACCACTGATCAAGGCCTGGCTTGCGATGATCGCTGCCATTGTGGCAATACAAATTCCCGGCAGCAAAAACCAATCCGGCATGATTTCATAAAATGGCTTGCGATCATTTAAAAATTCTCCATTATGAAGTGCAAGCCATGCACCCTGACCAAAATAATTGATAACCAGACAGCTTTTTACAAAAATCCAACTGATCCTGATATTGCCTCTTCCGCAATGTCCAAGGTCGGAATAAAGTGCTTCTGCACCTGTTGTACAAAGAAAAACCGATCCTAATAGCCAAAATCCGCCAGGATGTTTTGCCAAAAGCGCGTAACCGTAATAAGGATTGAACGCTTTGAAGATCTCAGGATGGTAAATAACCTGGGAAAGGCCAAGAACAAGCAGCATTAAAAACCAGATCGTCATTACAGGACCAAAAGCCCGGCCAACAATGGTTGTTCCAAAAACCTGAATTATGAATAAAAGTGTCAGGATACCGATGACGATTGGTATTGTTTCGATGTTTGGATAAAGAATTCTTAGTCCTTCTACCGCTGATGAAACTGAAATTGGCGGTGTAATGATACCATCTGCCAACAATGTACTCGCACCAATAATAGCCGGAATCGTAAGCCACCTGGCGTTTTTCCGCACCAGCGCATAAAGTGCCAGAATGCCTCCTTCTCCATTGTTATCTGCCCGCAGAATCAGAATTACATATTTTAATGTTGTTTGTAGCGTAAGGGTCCAGAAAATCAAAGATACAGAACCGTAAACCACATCCAGGGAAATCCGTTCTTTGCCAATAATAGCCTGCATCGCATATAAAGGAGAAGTCCCGATATCTCCGTATATAATCCCGAGTGCAATCAAAAGACCGGCTGCCGAAGCCCTGTCACTGTGTTTAAGAGAACTCATTTTTGTTTTTAAAAATGTAATATGCTTATAAAAATAATAACTTAATTCTATCTCAGAAAGACCGCAAACAGGCCTTTGCAGCTGCAAAGGTGTTTAATTTGCTTAAAAGTATCATACCAATTCGCTAATCTTTTATTTTATCCCATTTTGTTTTCTGCAAAAAAAGAATTTCATTTTCTAATCATTTACAGATTCGCAACCGTTCTGTTAAAAGCAGCAATTTTTACAGGCGGGATTTCACTATTATTTTAAATCAAAAATAATATCCAATCAATTGATTATTAAAATTTTAACTTTTTTTTCACTACAATCCAAAAAACAAAACCCGCTGGACGTCAAAAGACTTGCAGCAGGTTTTCCAGATTTCGATTTAGATTTTAGAAATATTAGTCTGTCGAATTTTCAGTGAGCATATCCATCAGATCCTGGGCATCTCCGTCAAATTTGGTTCCGTTTACAAAAAAAGAAGGTGTGCCATTTACACCACTGCGTACTCCGCTTTCGAAATCTGACTCAACTTTCTTTTCCAATTCCGGATTCTGAATATCTTTCCTGAATTTCTCATTATTCAGGCCAATTTCTGATGCCATTTTAATCAATCCATCATTGTTTAATGAATTTTGATTTTCAAAGATGATATCATGCATTTCCCAGAATTTACCCTGCAAACCAGCAGCTTCACTTGCCACAGCAGCTGGCATAGCAAATTCATGTGATTCTGACAAGGGAAAGTTCCGAAAGACAAAACGAATTTGATTATCAAACTTATTTTGGATTTCTTTTATTACGGCATAAGCAGTGCCGCAGTGAGGACACTGGTAATCGCCATATTCAACAATTTCTATTAAGGCCTCCGCATTTCCCTGTATATGATCCTGGCTACTTACCGCAGGTTTTAAGTGACTCGACATATTGTTTTAGTTTTTTGGGGTTATTGATTCAAGGGCATCCAATATACCATCAGCTCCGGGATTAATTTCTATCGGCGACAAATAGCTCCAGGCAACGTATCCTTCCTTGTCTATGACAAACAGAGCACGGTTGCTTTCGCCCTCCTGCTCATCGTAAACGCCATATAATTTCGAAACCTCACCTTTCGGTTCAAAATCGGCAAGTAATGGAAATTTTAGTTTTCTGGAATCTGAAAAGGCAAGATGGCACCATTTGCTATCAACAGAAATGCCTAGAATCGTAGCATTGTACTTGTCAAAATATTTCAACATCTCATTATAAAGTGCCATCTGATCGGAACAAACAGGACTCCAGTCGGCAGGATAAAATGCAATAATTACATTTTTACCTTGCAGTTCGTTCAAAGAAATCTGTTGATCCGGCGTTGCAAATAATTTAAAATCGGGTGCTTTATCTCCTTTTTGTAACATATCATTATTTTTTAGTTAAAGCTTTTTTAAATTATTACAAGTTTTATGCCGCGAAGCATCAAATCACGGTAAGGTCATGGATATTTTTTCGGGATCTTGCTTTGTGCCTGCGATCACTTCAAAACTTACTCCATTTAAAATCAACGGATCACCATTTTTTAAATCAGCAGTTTCTCCCGTGATCAGTTCCGCTAAACTTAGGTAACTGCCTTCATAATCTCTCAACCAGGGGAGCGATAAAGTGTTACGGATGCGTTGCAAATGCACGAATCCTTCCGAAATCCATACTTTTTCAGACTGGGCATAAAAATATTCCGAATATTCTTCCAGTTCTGGCATATCACCAAAAACGCCTTCCATTATATCCTGCATAGCGATAATGCCCAGATATTTACCTTCTGCATCACCGACTATCCCGAAATCAACCCGCCTCTCTTTAAAAATGTTGAAAATATCTCGTGCCGGCATATCGGCAGGAACATAACATACATCGAGCATTGTCTTGTGCCAGTCCTGATCATCGTCTAACAGGAAAATTTTGGTCTTAACAATTCCGATAATATTACTTTCATGCCCCGTAACAACCGGAAAGTATGAATAGGGTTTCTTTTCAATAAATTCTTTCACTTCCCTCCGGTTCCAACTAACAGGCACCGATGCAACGATACGAGCCGGTTTCATGATTCTTTTTGCGGTCAGATTTTTAAAAGTGATCACATTTTGGTGCAGCCAAAATTGTTGCTTTTCCAGTACACCCTGCTTATAGGCCGCACTGAGTACTCTTCTCAAATCCTTTTCTGTAAAGTTTTTACTGCCCTGACTTTGAATCGGTAGTAGCGACAACAGATACCTGGAACTAACCGTCAGCAGTTTGATAAAAGGATAGATAATTTTTGAAAATAGGCTCAATGAGGGCGCTATAGCCAGCGATATTTTCACGGGTATTTGCAGTGCAATCGATTTTGGGAGCAGTTCTCCAAAAACAATTGTCAGGTAAGTAATCAGTCCAATACCTACAACTAACGATGAACCATGTGCTAAGAAATTGGAAACACCTAATCCGATAAGCCATACTTCTAACTCTTTGGCAACGATATTTCCGCCGTAAATTCCTTCCACCAGTCCGAGCAGCGTGATCCCAACCTGCACCGCACTTAGAAATTCATCAGGATTTTTTATCAGTTTAAGTACCTGCGCAGCTTTTGGATTATTTTTGAAATTATCATCCGACAATTCACCGTCCGTAACCGAAACCAGTGCAATCTCTGCCAGGGAAAAATATCCGTTTAAAATAATCAGGAGAATAATAACAAGAATAGCCATTTAATTACGGTTTGTTAGGAAGGCAATAAACATGGAAATTGTTTTGGAAGTAAACCAAACCAGTTGCTAATTTAAGGTATCCATGATTTCTGCTCATTTTATGTCAAGAAACTGGCTCAAATACATCCTGATTACTTCAAATATCATTTACAATTACCGTTCATATAAAAAAGGCAGATCCAGCACCTTACTTATTCTAAAAATAACTAATTTGACAAATCTTACCACCAAATTATTGTTTATTTTTATGAACAAATTTTCCCTGATTTGCTTCGCTCTGCTCGCTTCGCTATCCGGCCGCGCACAGGACAAACTCCCCTCGAACGTCCACCTTACCAAGCTGCCCAACGGGCTGGAATTACTAGTGCTGGAAGATAATTCCGTTCCCCTGGTAACAGTTGAAATTGCCGTCAAAAACGGATCCTTTGCCGAATCTCCGGAATATAATGGCCTTTCACATCTTTATGAGCATATGTTTTTCAAGGCAAATAAAGATATTCCTTCACAGGAAAAATATCTGGAAAGGATTCAGGAATTGGGGATTTCTTTCAACGGAACCACCGGTACCGAGCGGGTGAATTACTTTTTTACACTGGGCAGCGACGAGGTTTCAGAAGGTTTGCAGTTCCTGAACAGTGCTATCCGCTATCCTTTATTTCTTGAAAAGGAAATGAAAAACGAAAATCCGGTTGTGGATGGAGAATTTCAACGCGCGGAAAGCAGTCCTTTTTTCCCTCTTTTGAACAAGTTTGACCATAAAATGTGGGGAGATTTGTATTCTAGAAAAAATGTAATTGGAGATCATAATATCATTTTAACCTGTACACCGGAAAAAATGAATGTGATCAAGGACAAGTATTACCATCCAAATAACTCGATTCTGGTCGTTGCAGGGAATGTTAAGTATGATGACATTCTGAAAAAGGTGACAACCATTTTCGGAGACTGGAAAGCAGCTGATTTTGATCCGATACAGAAATGGCCAATCCCGGAAATCAAACCATTAAATCCGGCTGACTCTTTGAGTTTTGTTGTTACCAGTCCAAACGCCCGCGTACCCGCACTTGAAATCGCATGGCATGGCCCGGATACCAGAAATGATATAAAAAACACGCTGGTGGCTGATGTATTTTCCTATATACTATCACAAAAAAACTCCAAATTCCAGAAATCACTTGTCGATCAGGGATATGCGCTTAACCTGAGTATCAATTATCTGACGCAGAAATATGTCGGCCCAATCCAGCTTTTCATGATCCCGAATCCTGCCAAATTCGAGGAATCTTTTAAAGTATTAAAACAACAGATCGACCAGTTTGACGCACCGGATTATTATACCGACGAACAGATTGAAACAGCAAAAATAAAACTGGCCAACGGGGAAAAGTACAGTTCCGAGGTTACATCAGAATACATTCATACGCTTACTTTCTGGTGGGCATCGGCTTCCCTGCCTTATTATTTTAATTATGTCAACGAAGTCAATAAAATTACCAGAGCTGATTTGAATGCCTTTGTTCAGAAATATATCAAAGGCCAGCCTTGTGTGAAAGGTTTACTGCTTAACGCTGAGCAGCAAAAAACCTTAAATGTGAAAAATGTAGATGCGCTGTTCAACTAAAAAGACTCCATTTCCTATGAAAAACATATTTTCTTTTTCAGCAACGATTTGTTGTCTGATCTTAGTTTCCAGCCCGATTTTCGCGCAAAACACGACCAAAGAAATCAATTTTGAAGGCCTTAAAATAATTTATAAAAAGACGCCCAAACAGGTTGTTACGGCCAGTCTTTTCATCAAAGGCGGTACTGCGAATATTACAGATACCCAGCAAGGTTTGGAAGTTATGGCCTTGAATCTAGCTTTGGACGGCGGTACAAAAAAAATGAACAAAGATGATTTTGCTTCCAAAGCGGACAAATTGGGCACCAGTTTTGCAGCCAGCGGTTCAACAGATTACAGTACGATGACAATGACCTGCCTTAAAGAAAATTTCGGGGCGAGCTGGGAAATGTTCAACCAGGCAATATTTGAGCCCGTCATGGATGAAAGCGAATTCAAGGTTTTGAAAGACCAGATGATCGCGCAGGCAAAACAGCGTGAATCAGATCCTGATACTTATCTAAGAAAAATGGCTTCTGAGGCACTTTTCGGAGGTACGGATTATGCGAAAATTCCGGAAGGAACACCTGCTACATTGGAAACCATCACATTGGCCGATGTAAAAACGTATTACCAAAATTTACTGGGCAAGAAAAAATGCTATCTGGTGGTTGTAGGAAATATCGACGAAAAGGAGCTTTTGCAAAATGTAAAAAACAGTTTGGCAAAATTACCTGCCGGACAACTTGCTAAAATCCCAACTTTCAAAAGTGTAACTACGCCTGATGCGATTATTAAAGACAGAACGCTGGCCACCAATTATATTTTGGGAACGATGAACGCACCAAAATACAATTCGGTTGACGGACCGCTTTTTGAATTTGCCATGCGTATTCTTTACGACCGTTATTTTGTTGAACTTCGTACCAAAAGAAGTCTTTCTTATGCACCTGCGGCCAGTTATAGAAAGAATACTATTCAGCAGCCATTAACAAATTTGTACATTACAACGATTGATCCAAAACAATCACTTTTGGTAATGACGGATATTATTAACAGTATCAAAAAAGACGGATTCACAGAAAAAGAAGTGAAAGACAAAAAGAAAAGCTTTTTGACACGTTATTATATGACCAACGAATCCAGCGCAGCACAAGCATCACAACTGGGTTTTTGTGAAGCATCCGGAAACTGGAAATTGTTTGATGAGATCAACACCAAGATCACTACGGTAAAATTGGCAGATCTGAATAAGGCCTTTAACAAGTATATGACCGTAATTGACTGGGCATATCTGGGCAAACAGGATCAGGTTACAAAAGAGGATTTTAAGCAGCTGGCTAAATAAAGCAAGTAACTCTGGTTCAAAACTTTATCATTCCGCTTCATTTACGGCCCGCATCTTTTTAAAGATTGCAGACCGAAAATGAAGCATTTTTAATTTAATTTACGCTAAAAACACAAATCAGTTTAATGAAAAAAATTAGTACGCTTCTGTTTTTATTTTTAACAATTTCGATTGCAAACGGTCAGACAATTTATTCAAAAACCTTTGGCAGCATCAAAAACAAACCAGTTATTTTCCTTCACGGCGGCCCCGGAAACAGCTCCGTCTATTTTGAAGCGACAACGGCGCAGAAACTTGCCGACAAAGGATTTTATGTCATCATTTACGACAGACGCGGCGAAGGCCGTTCAAAAGATGAAAATGCTAAAATGAATTTTAATGAATATTTTGAAGATCTAAATGACCTTTACAGCAAATATGGATTGACAAAAGCTACTTTGATCGGATTTAGTTTTGGTGGTTTGGTAACCGCCCAATTTGCAGAGAAATATCCGAAAAAAGTCAAATCAGTCGTGCTGGTGAGTGCGCTCGTTTCCCAGCAGGAATCCTACAATACGATACTGAGAACTACAAAAGCCATTTATGAGAAAAATGGAGATAATGCCAATCTTCAGGATCTTGCACTTATTGAAAAAATGGACAAAAATTCACTTGAATACCGGACAGCCTGCTTTAAACATGCTACATTAAACGGTTATTTCAAACTAAAAAATCCAAATCCGGAGGCAAAAGAAATATATGCCGGATATGCAACGGATCCATTAATTACAAAATATGTAAAAAATGAGCAGTCAGTTCCCACATTCTGGAAAAATGAACCACTGAAAAATCTTGATGTAAGTGGCAGTCTAAAAAAAATAAGTAGTCAAAAGATTCCGGTATTTGCAATTTATGGCCGGCAGGACGGAATTTTTTGCGAAGAACAAATGGCTGAGTTGAGAAAAATAATTGGCAAGGATCATCTCAAATATATTGACAACAGTTCTCATACGCTATTTATTGACCAGCAGGCGGTGTTTCTATCTTCGGTAGAAAATTGGATTAAATAAACATTTGCTTTCAAAAAAACAGCTCTGGTAATCACATGAGCAGAATCCTCTTTATTTTGAATAAAAAGAAAATATGAAAACCCTAATTCTCCTTTGCCTGTTGATTACCAGTGCTTCCGTGGCCTTTGCACAGCAGCCGGATGTTGAAAAGAAACTCAAAGAACTTGGTTTGCAACTTCCTCTAAATCAGAAACCGATTGCCAACTATGTGAAAGCGGTGCGATCGGGAAATCTTGTTTTCCTATCCGGTCAGGGGCCTGCATCCATGGATGGGAAGTTACTCGCTGGAAAAGTGGGCAAAGATATGACTGTTGAACAAGGATATGACGCCGCCAAATTAACAGGATTGAGCCTTCTCTCTTCATTGAAAGACGAAATCGGTGACCTTAACAAAGTGAAACGTATTGTCAAAGTTCTGGGCATGGTCAATTGCGGCGAAAACTTTACAGATCATCCAAAAGTCATCAACGGATTTGATGGTTGCTGTTTTTGGAGAAAAAGGAAAACATGCCCGTTCGGCTGTGGGCATGAATTCTCTTCCTTTTAATATTCCTGTTGAAATTGAAATGGTAGTAGAGGTCGAAAATTGATTTCAGAGTACTTTACTGAGTACTCTTTTTGCATTTCCACCAACCACTTTACGTACTTCGTCGTCTTTTAATCCTTTTGATTTTAAACCTTGTATCCATTCAGGAACCTGGGTGTAAGCTGAAAATACGGGTTTGAAATTTCCGTCCATATCCGTCCCCAAACCCACGTGGTCAATTCCGACGGCATCGATCAGCCTTAATGTATTGTCAAGAAATTCGTCAAAACTGGTATTGAAACCCGATGGCCAGGCGCCAATTACACCTCCGGTACGCGCCACAAGCTTGGCGTGCTCCACGGTAATGGCACGTTTGGCCATCGGACGATTATCTGCAGTTTGCAAAATGGAATGAGAAATAATGATGGGCGCATCTGTGATATCACAAACCGCTTTGGTAGTCGCCTCGGTCGCATGCGCCAGATCGATCAGCATTTTTAGCTTATTCATTTTTTTGACAACGTCCTTACCCGCCGCCGAAAGACCGTTATGCATCGCTTGCTCAGTTTGAAGATCGCCCAGTTCGTTGGTATGGTAATGAACAAGTTGCAGGGAACGGACGCCATCAGCATACATTTGATACAGATGTGATGCATTTCCTTCCAGAAAATCCCCACCTTCAACCGAAATAAAAGCAGCTGTTTTTTTACTTTTCAGAGCATCATTGAGATTGGAAGCTTTTGTAGCAAAAATTAAATCATTGGCTGATATCAGATCTTTAAGTATTCTAATCTGACGGTTATATTCCGCCCAGGCCTCATTGGGTTCATAAGAGCGTGAAGGCTTTACACCCGTCGGCCCGATTTCAATAACCTTTGCATCAGCAACCAAAGCAAAAAAAGCACCTGTCAATTTACCTTCTTTGATATCACCCAGCGTTTTTTTCAACATCCCGTCGCCTGGATACATTTTCGTTTCTTTGGCAAAAAATAGACCCGGATGGGCGTGAAAATCAAATGTCAGATATGGCTTATCATCTACGGAAAAATCAAGGCTGTTGAAAAACGGTGCGGCGGCAAGAAAACCGCTTGCTTTTTGCAGAAAATCTCTGCGGTTCACTTGATTACTTTCCATTAAAATTAGGGTTTATTAAAGATGATCAAAAACAGGAAGCTCTGATAGTCAGACAGATTCCATGAAAGACGTCAGCTTCAATATAAACAGGATTTCACTATTTTTCAAAAAATCCGATGCTACTTTCAGTGAAAGTTTTTCAAAATTTAAGCACCTGATGGAATAGTTGAAATCAGACAAAAACTTATCAGAATATAAACATATATAATGCTGTTGAGGCTACATTTCAATTCTTTTACACCAAATTGATTTCCAAAATAATTTCTCTGATTTCTAAAAAGCGCATGATGATTGATATAACTTAGCCGGTAGATTAGCTGCTAAAAACAATCTCCCCTGTTGCAATGAACAAAATAAAGATCTTTTCCGGCGTCCTTTTTTTTACGATTGCTATCACCGCACTGCTCTCCTGGAAGAGCAAAACGGAAAATATAAATAGTAAAACTCCAGCTAAACGCCCCAATATTATCGTCATCATGGCGGATGACATGGGATTTTCAGATGCAGGATGTTACGGCGGAGAAATCCAGACGCCCAATCTTGATTTTCTTGCGCAAAATGGAATTCGATACCGGCAGTTTTACAATACTTCCCGGTGCTGCCCTACCCGCGCTTCTTTGCTTACAGGTTTGTATAATCAGCAGGCCGGAATTGGGAAAATGACTGAGGCCGAAGATACGCCTGGTTATCAGGGGCACATTACCGATAACGCGGTAACAATAGCCGAAGTACTAAAATCAGCAGGTTACCACACGGCCATGTCCGGCAAATGGCATGTTTCCAATACGTTTTCTCAAAAAGATCCAAAGGAGCAGCTGGACTGGCTTAACCACCAAAAAGATTTCGGGCCATTTTCTCCGGTTGAGCAATACCCTACTGCCAAAGGTTTTGAGAAATTCTTTGGCACGATTTGGGGTGTGATTGATTTTTTCGATCCTTTCAGTCTGGTCAATTGTACGGAGCCTGTGAAATCGGTTCCAAAGGATTATTACCATACGGATGCTATTAATGACACCACGGTTTCTTATATCAAAGAATATGCAAAAGGCGACAAACCATTTTTTATTTATGTAGCACAAAATGCACCGCACTGGCCGCTGATGGCAAAGCCAAAAGATATTGCGAAATATAAAGAAACCTACAAAGTTGGCTGGGATGTAATTCGGGAAAAACGGTACAAAAAAATGATCAAACTAGGCCTGATTGATCCGGCAACAACAAAACTTCCGATTGATCCTATCGACGAACCAAAATGGGAAAACAATCCGGATAAAGATTGGGACGCTACCGCAATGGCCGTGCACGCCGCCATGATTGACAACATGGATCAGGGCATCGGTCGAATTATCAATGCCTTGAAACAAACCGGACAACTGGACAATACCCTTATATTATTCTTGTCCGACAATGGTGCCAGTGCTGAAAACTGTGCGAATTACGGCCCGGGTTTCGACCGCCCAAGTCAGACGCGGGATGGTAAAACAATTGTTTATGCTACAAAAAAACAGGCAGCTCCGGGCCCTCAAACTACCTATTCATCCATTGGTCCACGTTGGGCTCACGTTGCCAATACACCTTACCGCTACTGGAAAGAGCAATCTTTTGAAGGCGGAATACACACGCCACTGATTGTATTCTGGCCAAAAGGTATTACGATTAAAAAAGGAGGATTTAGTGATTTCACCGGTCATGTTATGGATTTTATGCTTACGTTCTGCGAACTGGCTGGCACAGAATATCCTTCAAGTTTTAACGGTAAAAAGATCACCCCATCTTCCGGTGAAAGTATGGCAGGTTCTTTTCAAAATAAAAATGAAAAAGGACACATACAGCTTTTCAATGAACATTTTGGAGCCAGATATATTCGCAGCGAAAACTGGAAACTGGTGTCATTTCCAAGAGATTCGAGCTGGCATTTATATGATTTAAGTAAGGACAAAACGGAAACCATTGATTTGGCCGCCAGTAATCCATCCAAGGTGCATCAGCTTGACAGTCTTTGGAACAGCTGGGCGAAAACCCATCAGGTATTTCCCAAACCCAGTCAGGCTAGTGCTAAATAATCCGACTGTACATTCTAAATCATGGAAGAATTTTTTCAGGAAATTGAGCAGTATTATACCTTGTCCGAAGCATGTAGAAATGAAATTGCTGGTCTTTTAAAGACCCGTTTTATTCAGAAAAATGAATTTTTGCTTCGGGCTGGGGAAATTCCAGTTTCCTATGCCTTTGTTTCCAAGGGACTTTTCTCCTATTACCTCACTTCAGAAAACGGAGATATTATCATCAAAAAGTTTTTTGCCGAAAATTCCCTGATCGCTTCCACATCTGCCCTAATAGAAAATACCCCGAGCCTTTTTAATATCTGTGCACTGGAAGACAGCACTGTTTTGACTTACAACAATATGGAGTATCGCTGTTTGATGCACAAGTATCCTGAACTTGCTTTTTTCCACATTGCCTATCTTGAGAAAAACTGGGTTGTCAAAAAAGAGCATCTGGAAATCAGTCTCAAATACGAAACGGCAGCAGCACGATATCGAAAATTTCGCGAGGAATATCTACAAATTGAAAGCCGGTTGAAATTACACCAAATCGCTTCTTTTCTGGGCATAACCCCTACCCAACTCAGCCGAATAAGAAAATCGGTGTAATGATTTCTTCTAAGTCTCAACATATGTAAATGTTCCCTGTCAAAGAGAAGTTGAACTTTGTTGCTCGAATTTCACTTTATCAGTTTCTCGTTTACATTAAGTTATGAATATTAAAAAAATTGAAGGTGCCGCATTAATTGCATTGGGTGCAGCAAGTTATGGAATACTGGCCACAATCGTCAAATTCGCAAATAATCAGGGAGTCCATACCAGTCTATTGATTTTTGCACAGTTTTTAATCGGGTTGCTTTTCTTGATTTGTTATTCCAAAATAAAAGGTGGCAGTGCGACCAAGACTAATAATAATGACAAAAAAGGCAAATTGAAATTATTACTTTTTGGCACTTCCCTGGGTATGACCAGTTGTTTTTATTATTTGTCGATACGCTACATTCCTGTGTCGGTTGGTATTATTTTACTAATGCAAACAATCTGGATGAGTATTGTCTGGGAAGCATTCTGGCAAAAAACTCCGGTCAGTTTGTCGAAAATCCTGGGTGCTATACTTATCGTTTCAGGAACAGTACTGGCGACAAATATTTTCAGCCAGAGTGTAGATTTAAACTGGAAAGGAATTATTCTAGGACTTTTGGCCGCCTGTTGTTACACCATTTCCATGCACGCTTCCAATCATGTTGCTTCAAATCTTGATAGTCATACAAGGAGCAAATACCTGATTGCCGGCGGAATGATGATAGTCCTGTTATTCTGGAATACAGATATACTGCAATATTTTAACTGGCTTCCTTTTCTAAAATGGGGTGTCGTACTTGCACTTTTTGGTACCATTTTACCGCCTTTATTGTTTACCAAAGGAATGCCGATGACTGGCATGGCACTCGGTGGGATAATAGCGGCGGTAGAAATTCCTATCTCCATTTTCTCGGCGCATGTGATTCTTGGAGAGGCCGTTTCCCTGGTACAATGGACAGGGGTAGCGTTAATACTTGGGTCAGTAATCGTTATCAATTTGAAAACTTTTTATGAACCCCAAATCCATAATGCAAAACTGGTAGATTCTCAAAAACTCTGATGATTTCAAAAAATAAGTTATTTTTCAAATACAAGAGATTCAGCTTTTGCGCCAAGTTCTTCCAGAGCTGATAAAATCGACGAAGTAAAAGCATCCGGACCGCATACGTAAAACGGTTGCGAGAAATCGCGGATATGCGTTTGAAGAAATTTCTTATCAATTCGACCTTGATAAAATCCTTCCGCTTGTTCAGATGAAATAAGGTTAAAGAATTGCTCACCCAATATTTCTTCAAATTCTTCCTTCAAAATAATATCGGAAACGGTTTTATTGGAGAAAAATAAACGGTTGCTACCAACTTTATTTTGCGAATACAAATGTCGGAAAATGGCTATGAAAGGAGTGATTCCGGCACCACCTGCCAGAAATACTCCTTCGCCCTGATATGATATTGCTCCCCAGGCATCACTGATTTCAAAATTATCACCAGGTTTTATTTGGGTCAACTGGTTGGTCACACCGTCATGATCCGTGTATGATTTTATTGTAAATTCAAGCGTTTCGCTCTCTGGTAATGAAGTAAATGTAAAAGGGCGCTTTTCTGCTTTCCAGTTTTCTTTCAAGATCGAAAGATCCGTGGCCTCACCTGGCGCATAAGTAAAACCTGCCGGTTTTTCTATCGTAAAAGCGTGAACGTTATGGGTTACATCTTTAACAGCAAGAACTTTAACCTGATAATCTGCCATAATTTTTGCATTAAAATTTTTTAAAAACAAATCGATTATACGCCCTTTAAACGAAATGTCGATAAGTTGTAAACATGAAGGCTATGAAATAAAAATTTCTAACTTACACCTTTAAAATACTAATAATCTGAAATGTAATAATCCGTTATTTAACCACTTCTAAAACCTTTTTCAATTCATCCACATGGTTTACCCGACTCACAACCATACCATTTGGATCAAGCAAAAAGTAAGTCGGGAACTCCACAATATTGTATTTGGTATTAACCTTACCACGATCTCCTTCCAGTTCTGAAACCTGTATCCATGTTGCATTTCCCTTTTTTATAGCCTTAGTCCATAGTTTTTTGTCATCGTTATATTCTGCCGCAACACCGATCATGACAAGCTTATCGGCATACTGCTCATGAATTTTTACCAAATCAGGAAAAGCGCCTATGCAGGGACTGCACCAATGCCCCCAAAAATCAAGAAGTACATATTTTCCTTGAAAAGATGACAAAGTAACTTTTTTGCCAGATGTATCTGCCAGCGTAAAATCGATGGCTTTTTTTCCTACAACGGGCTGGTTTTTAATTATGCTGATTCGTTTTTCTACTTCCTGACCATCAGAGCTTTTCTTCACTGACGGAGAAAAAGAAGCAAACAATTTTTCGAAAATATTAATATCATTGTCAGAATGATGAGTTTCCTGCTCTAGCAGATTCGCACTGGTTCGCGCATTTGGATATTTTGCAATAAAATCAAGGGTAGCTTTTCGTCTTTCTTCTATTGCTGCTTCAAAATCGGATCTGGATAAAGTACGCATCTTGTCAACATATGGCCAATTAATTGTCGTATTGTAGTTTGTTAAAATATTATTTTCAGTTCCGCCCTTTACAGTAAGTGCATATGGTTTTTCAATGAAACCAATAAGATCAATATCTCCACTTTCGTACCAAAAACGTGTTGATCTTGCTGGATTAATTGTAAGTCGAATCATACCATCGTCGGTAGGTTTAGGGAAATACACAAAATGATCATTTTTTGCATAAACAGTATCCATATGATCTTTCCCTTTTTGTGAATACCCAAAAACAATTGGTTTATCATTTACTCCTTTTATATATCCTGTCAATTTTGGCTTCTGCGCAGATGCGTTAAAAGCGATCAAGGCCATTGCGATAAAAAATACAATTTTATCGGCTGCTATTAATTTGTTCATTAGTTAAGAATGAGGTTTAGGATATAAGCTATTAAAAATAATCCTGGCTTGCAAATAGAGAAAGGGAAATAGATAATCATAGCTATTGAAATAAATTTAACCCCATTTTGTGCATCATGTTATATTTAGAAATATCACAAGATAAAATTCACCAAAACCATTAATTTTTCTTATCAAATTTAGTTTGAATTTTAACTATTCAATGCTTAACTTTAAGTATTATAAATGCGATTGTAAATCGTGTTGAAAAGTTTAAATCAGAAAAATTTAAACAAAAAAAATACATCCTAAATTCAAGTAAAATGAAAACGATACTGATTCCCGTCGATTTTTCAAATACTTCTTCCAACGCCTTGCAGTTTATCGCAGACCTGAATCAAGACATTGATATTGAGAAAATTATCTTACTTAAAACACATTACGTTTCCATTTATTCCAATATTATTCCTTCGGGCTACGGGCAGTCTAATGCCGAATACATTGTTCAGGAAAGAACAGAAACCGAAGAACAACTGACTTTAACCGCACAGCAATTGCTTAAACAGTGTAAACCCGGTGTGCAAATCGAAGTTGCCATTTGTGACCTGCCTATGTTGCGTGCAGTTCATGATATGATCAGAGACCAAATCCCAACTCTGCTGATTTTGGGAAGTGATGCAAATAACGAGGAAAGTCCGATTGGAGACTATTTGATCGAAATAGCGCAGATCAGTACAATTCCGGTTTTGATCATCCCGTCGGCTAGTAAATATAAAAAAGTGGAAAGAGTATTGGTACCCTGTGCCGCCGGAGCAATCTCTCAACTTCCAAGACTTAATCGTTTGCGCCAGATGCTGCCAAATCCTGAACTTGTGATTCTGAATGTGGATAATAAACATACCGGCGACGACGAAAATTACCAGGCGCAGATCAAGGAAATGCTGGGTGATTTCAGCTATACGGTTTATTATGCCCAGGAAAAAAATATTGCAAAAGGAATTCTGGATTTCGCATATGAAAGCAGGGATATTCAGCTTATCGTAGCCCTTCCCGGCCGGTACAGTTTTTTCTATAACCTTACCCACCAAAACATTACCGAAGCGATCACTTTAAATGCAAAAATTCCGGTATTGATTTTCAAGGAAAACTAAAAGATGAAACTGATTTCGGAACAATTAAAAAATTACGAATCTGAGTTATTGACCTCTTCATAATCACTCAGATTTGTACTTAAAAATGACGGAAGATCCTTTAAAAGAAACCAAGGCTATGATCGATGCAATTCTGAATATCAGGATTGCGATGAAACAATATGTCCAGCGGCGTATACGCGAAGACAAGCTGGATCTTACTTACGAAATGGTTCAGGTGCTGGCCGTGCTTTGGCGAAAAGGGGAAATTAACCAGCAGGAAATTGCAGACCACGTTCAAAAAAACAAAGCAAGTCTTACTTCGCTTCTGGATAATCTGGCCAAAAGAAATCTGATCATTCGAAACGAACATCCAGCTGACCGCCGAAATAAAATCATATCATTGACCGAATCCGGAAAGGAGTATGAAAAGCAGCTGAAACCTCTATTAAACGACTTTTATCAAGTTCTGACGAGAAATCTGCCCAGGCAGGAAATGAAGAAAATCACAGGTCAACTCAAAAATATGGAGGCTAATTTACTAATATGATCACGTTTTTAAGTTCTCTTTTTTTAATACGTTTCACAAATACCACAGACCGATTATGAAATTAATAAAGGATTAAAAACACGTTACATAACATTGCCTTAACATACATTCTATCTCTTTCTGTGACTTTTGTATTGTATAACAAAAACAATCAAACAGTTACGAATCATGAAGCTTTCAGTTTCTACCCTGCTATTTTTATTATTATTTGCAACGATCTCTCAGGCCCAGATCACAACCAGTGGAATAAGCGGCCTTGTTAATGACTCTAAAAAAGAAAGTTTAATTGGAGCAACGGTTCAGGCCACTTATGTGCCAACCGGAACTAAATATGCAACCGTTACAGATGTTGACGGACGTTTCCGCATCAACAGCATGAATGCTGGCGGTCCTTACCAGATCATGATTACTTATGTCGGATTTCAAACTGAAACTTTAACTGACATCGTTTTGCAACTTGGTGAAACGACAAATTTAAATGTGGTTTTGAAAGATGCAGGCCAGACATTGACCGAAGTAACGGTGACAGGTTCACGTGGCGGAGAGCGCGAAGGTGCGGGATCCGGCATAAATGCGGATCAAATTCGCCGCTTGCCTACAATTTCCCGCAGCATGACCGATATGACGAGAACTTCTCCTCAGGTGAACAATAACAACTCTTTTGCTGGTACCAATTTTCGTTATAATAACGTTACAGTGGACGGCGCGGTAAATAATGATGCGATTGGTTTCAGCCCTTCTTTGGGTGGTTCAACAGGTTCGACCGGACAACCGGGATCAAGTACACGTACCAACCCGATCAGTCTTGATGCGATTCAGGATATTCAGATCGCCGTTGCTCCTTTTGATGTAAGACTTGGTAACTTTTTAGGAGGTTCGGTAAACGCCGTGACACGCAGCGGAACAAATGAAGTAACTGGATCGGTATACGGATTTGGACGAAATTCATCGCTTGTTACCAAATGGAACGGAGCTTCTGATGCAAAAGAAAAATTGCCAAGTACTTTCCACGAATACCAAACAGGAGCGCGCGTAGGTCTTCCTTTGATAAAGGATAAGCTTTTCTTCTTTACAAATGAAGAAATCACAAACCGCCAGGATCCTGTTCAGTTTCAGGCCGGCACTGCTTCTTCTTTGATTAAAGATGTTGCGGTTGCACAACAGATCAGTGATTATGTAAAAACGAATTATGGTCTTGATGCTGGTTCTTTTGGTAATTATTCTATCAACTCGAAAAGTACTAAATTCTTCAACCGTATCGACTGGAACATCAACAGCAAACATCAGTTGTCGATCCGTAACAATACTGTATTTTCAGAAGCTACCAACCTGGAACGTGATTCACAAAACTTTCGCTTTGGAAGTATTGATTACAAACAACACAACAACCAAACAAGTACAGTTGCTGAATTAAAAAGCCAGTTTGGCGGACATTCTTCCAATAGTTTGATCGTAGGATATTCATCGATTCATGATTATCGCAACACGCTTTCCAACGTAAGAACATTCCCTCAGGTTGAAATCGGATATAACGGCGGAACTATTTTCCTGGGTAATGACCGCGAGGCATCGGTTTTCAATCTTAAACAAAAAACGTTTGAACTGACTGATAACTTTACCTTTTATGTAGGTAAAAACACATTCACAGTCGGTACGCACAACGAGTTTTACAACATCAACTACGGATTTGTAAACTCTCCGAATGGCCGTATTTCATATAGTAATTTGAATCAGTTTTTAGGAATTGGTACGCCAAACAATCAGTCACTGCCAAACCGTGTGAGAGGATCTTATCCATTCGCTGATCCAAGCAACAACCTTGATAATCAGTTTGATAATCCTTACGCACAATTCAAAGTTAACTTGTTGAGCGCTTATATTCAGGATGATATCCAGCTTACAGACAACTTTAAGATCACTCCGGGCATTCGTCTGGATTATTCAGGATTGCCTACAAAACCAACTTTGAGTCCTTTGGTAACAGGAGCGGCTACGGATCCTGGCTACGGCGGAACGTATTCTTACACGCCTTTGAAAGAGATAAATAACAAATATCTGAACAACGTACAAGTTTCTCCTCGTTTGGGGTTCAAATTTGATATCAAAGGAGATAAGAGCATTATTCTTCGTGGTGGAACGGGTCTGTTTACAGGTCGTATTCCTTTTGCCTGGTTGGGGTATGCATTCTATAACAACGGTGTTGGTTATGGCGCTTATGATTTTAACAACAATGCAACGGCAGCAACCAAACTTGTGGGTGACCCATTGGTACCAAATGGTGGTGTGCTGATCAACAACAACCCGGCAAACGGAGGCGTAAAACGTACGCAAGTTGACTTAATCGACAATAATTTCAAAATGCCGCAAATGTTTAGAAGTAACCTGGCGGTTGATTATACGCTTGACGGCTACAAGTTCACTGTGGAAGCTTTGTACACAAAAGTAATCCAGGACCTTAAATTTCAGCAGGTTAACACAAAAGATGCGGTACGTTATTACAGCTACGATACAGATCATCAGCAGCCGATTTATGTTGCAGCAAACGGATCAGCCGGAGCGCAGCGTATCGATAATAACTTTGCAAATGCATACATGCTTTCAAACACAAAACAAGGGTATCGTTACAGTTTGACAGGACAAATTCAGAAGAATTTCTCAACAGGTTTTGGTTTCTCGGCAGCCTATACGTACGGAAAATCATATGATATCACAAACGGTATCAGAAACTCGATGGAATCCAACTGGCAGCTGAATCAGTCATTGAATCCTAACAATCCAAAGCTTGCTTACTCAAACTTTGACGTTCGCAGCCGCATTGTTGGAACAGTGAACTACCGCAAAATGTGGAACCCGAAAAACGCAACTACGGTAAGTTTATTCTATTCTTTCCAGTCAGGTACGCCTTTCTCATGGGGTTTTGTCAATACAACGGTTGACGGAACAGGTCAGGCAAACAGCTTGGCTTACATTCCAAAAGATTTGGCAGAAGCGCAAAAACTATTGCCAACAGGAACACAAGCTGCTGATTTCATGGCATTTGTTGATTCAAAATCATACCTGAAAGACCAGAAAGGAAACTTTACAGAAAGAAACGGTGGACGTACGCCTTGGAACAATACAATGGATTTACGTTTCATGCATGAATTTAAGATCAAAGGTCCTAAGTCAATTCAGGTTACTTATGACATTCTTAATTTCCTGAATCTGGTTGACAAAAAATTAGGTTATTCTTATTTCTCTCCAAATACATTTAACTCAACCGCTTCCATTGGATTGACACGCGCGACAAACCCAACAACGGGTGATCCAACATTTACATGGACAAAACCAGGTGCACCTTACTCGATTGATCCGCTAGGATCACGTTGCCAGATGCAGATTGGTGCGAGATATTCTTTCTAACAATTGACACAAAAAGAAAAACCGCAGGGCTTTTAAGCCTTGCGGTTTTTTTATGAGATTTCGGTTTCAGTATTAGACCTTTTAAGTTAAAAGTTGATACGATTATTTTAAAATTTCCTTCGGCAGCAACTCTTCCTTGATCTCTCCTTTTTCAAGAGATACAAAATAAGCGTTGCTTTGCTGATCAAGCGCTACTACCTTTTTCACCTGATTATCTTCAAAATAAATACCGGCTTTGTCATCAACAGCATATCCGGCTTTGTATTCTCCACTTTTAATTTTGGCCCAGTAAAGTGGCTTCCGCGGAGCTTCGGCATGATAATGCGGACAGTGACTGGTCTTTATAAATCCTAATCCCTCCACTTTTGTCAATTCCGTTGGACGGGAATCTGTTGTTCCATGTTCAAACCAGCAAAGAGAACCGGCACTTCCACCGCCGAGAACAATACCCTTTTCCCAGGCCTTTTTTAATACTTCATCAATTTTTTGAGCTTGCCAGATTACCATCATATTCAGCGTATTTCCTCCGCCGACAACAATTGCATCCATTCCTAAAAGCACCGTTTCAAACGACTCTTTCTGAGTATAAGACGAAATAAATAAATGCTGGACATAAGGACGGATCGGTAAATCTGCACAGGATTCGTACCAACGTGTAATGGTGACCAGAGAATCGCCGGTCGCGGTTGGCAAAAAACAGATCTTTGGATTTTCTTTTCCCGTCAGTCCGGCAATGTACATGATGAACTTTCTATCCATCGATCCTCCTGTAATAAAAATTTTCTTTTTCAACTCTTTCAATTCATTATTGGGTTGGGCTAACGCACTATTTGCCGTTAAAGCAGTTACAGCACCCAGCTGCACAAATTTTCGTCTGTTCATCATTTTTAACAGGAGTTAGTGGTCGTCGTTTTAGTAAAATATTTGAAAATAATAATGTCTCAACAAGATACATTGATAAAGTTAAAATAAAACCAAATCGCAATAGCCGACAAACTACGATACCCTAGCCATCAGTGCCAAGCTGACGAAAAATTTTGAAGAATATTTTTCTTTTTCCAACTCTTTTATATCCTAATTCGCTAAGGTGGGATATTTAAAAAGCAAGTCTGGATTCTTAGCTTGTTTTAGCAAAAAATCTGCCACATCTTCTCTTGATATTTTTCCAATTTTGATATCCGCATCAAGTTTGGTTTTAACCTGATATTTTCCTGTCCGTTTTCCGTTGGTCAGCATACCTGGCCGGATAATTTCCCATTTTAAACTACTTTTCGCCAGCAGTTTTTCCATCAACGTTTTATCTTGATACTGATCTTTCAGAAAAAACCTGATCACCAGTTTCATAAAAAGATTCAGGTAATTTTTGCTCTCTCCTGCCCCAAATCCTGGATACTTTCCTGTTGATTTTTCACTTATCAAAAGTAGAAAAATTATGATGATCATTAATATCAAAACAGGTATAACATTATTTGATGTTTAATCTATTTAAATCTGGAACCATAGCAAGTAAAAGTCGTGAGGTTGTACTTTTGATAGTAAAAATTAATTGCTGCGTATAGCTCAAATTTCGTCTTGTTAAATTAAATTTCTCCTTCCTGTAAATTCATGAAAAAACGTTACCAGGTTCTCTTTGCGCTTTCACTTCTTTCTGTCATTACTTTTCTGGATCGAATTGCAATTAGTGTCGCCAGTCCCAAAATCATGACAGATCTGGGACTTAGTAAAGAGCAACTAGGCTGGATTCTGGGTATTTTCGCATTGGCTTATGGCGGATTTGAAATTCCAACCGGTTTAATGGGCGACCGCCTTGGTGCCAAAAAAGTACTGATACGGGTCGTATTATGGTGGTCGGCTTTTACTGTACTAACCGGCTTTGCCACAGGTTTCGGGATGTTGGTGATAACACGTTTTCTTTTTGGAATTGGAGAAGCCGGTGCGTATCCTAATTCTTCTATTGTACTTTCCAAATGGTTTCCAGCTATTGAAAGAGCACGCGGACAAGCCTGGATATGGTCGGCCAGCCGTGTTGGCGGCGCGTTGACTCCTTTTTTGGTTATACCTATTCAAAATCATTTCGGATGGCGCGGTAGTTTTTTCTTCCTTGGGATTCTGGGTTTGTTGTGGGTTATTTTCTGGAAATTCTGGTTCAAAGAAGAGCCTTCTGAAATGAAAGGCATCAGTGAACAGGAATTGACTAACATTCTCAGCAAGCGAAATCTGCCGCAGGGAAATCATAAATTTTCGTGGGCGATTTTTAAAAATACCAATTTACAGCTTCTGATGGCCATGTACTTTTGCTATGCTTCCGGAGCGTTTTTCTTTCAGGCCTGGCTGCCGACTTATCTGCAAAAAGGCCGCGGACTCGACGATCAGCAAATGTCTTTTATAACGTCCTTCTCATTTGTTTTAGGCGCAATTGGTTGTCTTTCCGGTGGTTTTGTTTGTGATTTTCTGGTCAAAAAGATTGGTCCGAGATGGGGCCGCGCGGCTGTGGCACTAACTGGATTGGGACTTTCCGGAATATTGATGATGATATCCGTTTTTGTCAATGACAATACTGTCGCAACCATCCTTTTATCCGCAGGACTTGGGCTAATGGATTTTACAATTCCGGCATCCTGGTCAACGGCCATGGATATTGGAGGCAAAAATGCGGGAACCATCACCGGTGCAATGAATACAGCCGGACTTTTTGGAAGCACTTTAAATACCATTGGCTTCGGATATCTAGTGACTGCTTTTGGCAACAATTACCACGCCCCGGTTGTGCTTCTTGCCATTCTTTTAGTCATTGGCGCATTACTTTGGCTTAAAATTGATGCTACAAAGCGGATTAATTTTGAGGTTTTGGTGGAAAATTCTTGATTTTCGAATTGACGATGGCCTGATAGTGATGAATCCTAAATCATTCAGGTCTTTCACACTTTCGTCACAATAAATGGCGAAGAATTAGTGTGCATTTACCGTTTGTATTAAATCGAAAGTCTTTCTTAAGAAAATTTCTATTTTTATGAAAAAACCTTCTAAAAATGTCATTTGTAGAATCAAATCCAACTGCGCCGGTGAATCCATCCGGAAGCAAAATCCTTTATATTGACCACCTTAAAGTATTGCTCACCGGACTGGTCGTTTTACACCATGCGTGTGTGACTTACGCCGGTCCGGGCTCCTGGTATTATTCCGAAAAGACCCAAATCGCTGCTGTAAAAATTCCAGTTACGATGCTTGTAGCAACCAATCAGGCATTTTTTATGGGATTTTTCTTTTTTCTTTCCGCACTTTTTATTCCGGCTTCACTTATTAAAAAAGGTACAGCAGTTTTTATAAAAGACAGACTTAAAAGACTTGGCATACCATTACTTTTTTACTCGTTTATCCTTTCCCCGGTGATGAATTATCTGGTTTATTATTACGCCGGAGCGCATCATATCACATTCATACAGTTTTTGAGTGGTTATGACAACTGGATCAGTTTTGGCGTGATGTGGTTTGTTGTCGCACTTTTGTTATTCACCTTCCTATATATCTTATCAATGGAGGCAAACAAGTCAAAGCCAATTATCCGGAAAGCACCGTCAGTTAGCAGTATTTTACTTTTTGCAGGCGGTCTGGGTTTCGTAAGTTTTCTGGTAAGAATCGTATTTCCTGTGGGCTGGGTTTTAGATCCTTTCGGATTTCAGCTTGGGCATTTCCCACAATACATTGCTCTGTTCTGTTGGGGAATTGTTTGTTTTAACAGCAACTGGCTGGACCAGATTAATTCCCGCTATAAAAAATCCGGCATTATCGTGCTCTGCCTGATCCTTTTTGGGTTTCCAATAATTTATGCCGTCAGGGTTATATTTAACACTCCTATCGAATGGTACAGCGGCGGCGCGCATTTTCAATCTTTATTGTATGCTGTTTGGGAACAACTTACCGGATTTAGTATCATAACTTTTCTAATTTACATAGGTAAAAATAATTGGAACAAACCATCTGTATTTTTCGCAAAGTTATCACGTTGTGCTTTCGCAGTTTATATTTTCCATCCGTTCGTTCTTATCTGTTTGTCACTTTTACTAAGAACCTGGCCGGTAGATCCGGCTGTAAAACTTTTAATTGTTGCACCATCCGGTGTTTTACTAAGTTTTCTGCTGGGTCACCTGATCGTTCAGATTCCCGGAGTTAAGAAAATTCTTTGATTATTGCAGAAGTTAAGTTTCCTCCTTTCTATTCATCAGATAAAATATGAGACGCCAACTTACCCTTTTTTTATCTGATCAAAACAAGGAAATTGAAGAAATACGAGCAAAATTCAATCCCGTACAATTTGAGCTCATAGCCGCTCATGTTACGTTGTGCCGGGAAACTGAGATTGAAGAGTTGGATAAGATCATTACAAATATCAAATCAATTTCCTGTATCAAATCTTTGCAGATTATATTTCAACCTGTGGAAAGATTTGAAAAGGGAAAAGGAGTGCTACTTCCTGCCAAAATTGGAAACGATGATTTTTACAATCTAAGGAAAGAAATATTAAAAGGTACCAAGGTATTCAACAAAGATTATCTCCCGCACATCACGTTAATGCACCCAAGAAATTCGACATGCAGCGATTTGATTTTTGATCAAATAACGAAATACAAATTACCGTCTATAGTAGGTTTTAATACCATAAGTTTAATCGAACAAGCGGATGGCGGAAAGTGGATTATAATAAGGGAATTTCCGATATATATAAATTGAGCATTTGAAAAACAGGGAATGTTATTCGTGTTGAGGTTTGTTGACTGCGATCAATTTTCAATAAACGTCCCAGTCCAATTTAAAACTTTAAATAACATAAGCTATCAAATAGTTTTGAGTTTCAAAAAAATCATAAACAAAATAATTGTTAGCATAATATTTTGTTTATAAAAAAGACGGCTGTAAATTTACAACTGTAAAAATAAAAAAGTAAAATTAATGACTTATATCAGTGCACAACCACAATTAGCGAGCTCATGGGATGACATTTGTTATCCTGTAAATCCGGTGTGGCTGGCGGATCTTTTGCCAGAATATGATATTATGGCCACGGATCGTCAGCAACTTATTGTTGGACAACCTGATCGCGGACGTAAAACTATTTTCGGAATACAGAGTGCTGACTATTCCATTATTCCAAACGCAGCGATCCGTGATGTAGTTAACGAATTGCTTGATGATTATACGCTTCAAATCAAACACACGACCACAGGGGAATTTAGTATCAGCATTATTTTGCCCGAGGAATTATCGATTGGTGGAGAAAAGCTTCATAAAAGCCTGATTTTGACGAATAGTTATAATGGAAAAACACCATTCAGTGTGCAAGGACAAACACTGACTTCCGTAGCGGATCACAACACTTTGCCGGGCAGCAGTATGTTTCGGACAGTTTGCCAGAATGGATTGGTTGGCTGGGCTGATCCGTTTTTGAAGGTCTCAGCGTATCAGCAATGGCTGAAACAATGGTCGGCGGGAAAAGAAAAAGCGCGGACAGCAAATATTCCGAAAGGTAAAAATCTTTCAGCACAGCCGGGCTCAGAAATTCGGAAAATTCATCATGGAAAGCTTACAATTGACATTTTCCAGGAGCGATTACGTGCGATGCTCGCCTATCATATAAAGCTAAAACCAACGTTAACCGCCGATATTTATGAACATTTCCATAATACGGCTATAAAAAAAGCAGATGAGGGATTGCTAAAAACATTACCAATTCCGGTTCAACTTGCAAAACAGGCGCAAGAAAGGCTTAGGTTGGAAGAGCGGATTTTGAGTTCCGATCCCTCCTACTGGCTCATGTATAATGCGGTAAATTATGCTTTATTCACGGCCCGGAGCAGTCTGACGCTTAATGACCGATACAAATTGGATGAGCGTGTTTTTCACCATTTGGCGGCCCGTTCTTATGCTTAGGTATGGGATTTTAAGTGGTTTTTTGTTGACAAGTATTATCAGCACAAAAATTCAGTACGTGTAAAATTCATTAAAATATGCATTCAGCCAGCTTACGCCCGGTTTCAGGAATTCAATCATTATTTCTGAATGGAAGTAGTTCCAATTTGAAAGAAAAGCATTTCGTAAAGGAACTTTTCGCAGCGCTCCCTAATGAAGATCTGGAATTATATGCCAGTTTTATCGGGGAAATAATTAGTAATCCGGATCAAGAAAAATATATTTCCGATTTCAGAAAAATAGCAGTTCAGGGTGTTGAATTAAATGAAACCAATAAACAACGATTTGTGCGTACCATGCAGCGTGTTACGCGATTACACGAAGGAATTTCTCGTAGAGACCGAAATTTCATACAGGAATTTTGGGCTCAAATTCGCAGACTTTAAGCATTAGTGAAGCAAGGACGTAGCGGGCTCAAACCCTATTTAATATTGTTAAATAAAAACTTTCTGGTAGAGAAATTATGGTAATTGAATCAGAAAAATACAGTTACAGAATTACACGATATCATGATTTTCAGATGGAGAGTGTCCATCTTGAAAATCAGGTACCGTTCCATAGCTTTGTTGCAAAAACCTACTACATTTCCAATTTCAAGGACTTCAACACGATTGCCCCGAATCTGCTTTAATGCGAGATATCGGGGTCAATTCCCCGGATCTGGGGAAACTAATTCCAGGCTAAACTTTTAAGAATGGGTCAATCTGCCCATTTTCTACTATTCACAGGTTTCCGCACCGGAAACCTGTATTAAGGCATTCCAAAGTTTCAGATACTGCCTTTGATTTAAACCGATATCAAGATGAATAATAAAAAGAATCATGTAATACTGAGCGAAGATGATTTTCGACTGTTAAAACAATTTACAGAAACTTTTCCATCCAATACCAGTGGCAATGAAATGACCTTGTCTTATGAATTAAACCGCGCTATTGTAGTTGAAAATAACGAGCTACCGGAAGATAGCATCCGGTTGAATTCGATCGTAAAAGTGAAGGAACTTATCACGAATAAGGAGTTGGAATTCTCAATCGTTATGCCAGCTTTTGCAGATATAAACCAGCAGAAAATATCTGTATTGACACCCATGGGCGCCGCTTTAATTGGCCTTTGCAAAGGTGAAAAAGTGGAATGGAAAATGCCGGCAGGAATGAAAAAATTCGAGATTCTGGACGTAAAACAGGTTACAATTTAAATATTTTCACACGTTGAAAAGTAACAATATTTTGCTCCTTTCAACCTGCGAAATGTAATTGTCATATAAAAATGAAAAAAATAAGACTTCGTGATTCGGATAGATTGACAACATCTGAAATTATCATTATCGTCATCTGGACGCTAATGATAACTATGTTCTTTATTATTTTATAATTTGCTTTAATACTCGCCGAAAAAGCATGATAACCTTATCAGCCTATGCCGATAAGGTTATTTGAAATTTTTTAGTACCTTATTGTAGTTGTCGAAAAGGTTCTCAGTATTATTACAACATGGCAGTTTATGAAATGTTGAATTTTCATTTACCCAATTTTGATACTACTTCCTGCAAATTAATTTGCATTACTTTTTGTCCGTCTGGCGTGCTGAAATCCTGGAAAAGCTCGGTTACAGCTGCATTTGCAGATAATACTTTTGCACCAATTTGTCTGAAATAATCAAAAGAAGTTACATCAGCGATTTGGCTCATGCTTCCGCTTGCATCGGCAATCACAATTACATTGTAGCCTAATTCAACCGCAGAAGTTACTGTGTGCAGGAGACAAATGTCAGTTGTTAAACCGCAAATAATAAGATTATTTCTCTTCAGATTTTTTACTGCTGTTTTAAAATTAGGATCAATAAAACAGTTTAAAGTCCCTCCTCTTTTAATTCTCGCTGCAAATTGTTTTGGTGCAGCCTGTTGAATACCCTCCCAGGTCAGGCCTACCTGTTCTTCCATTGTAGTGGTGATAAGCAATGGTACATTCACTTCCGCCCCAACACGTGCAAGCATCCTTAAATTATTTTCTACTGTTTTTTTATCCTGACTGTAAATCCAGTCCATTGTCATTTTTTGATGATCAACCAAAAGGATGGCGGAATTTTGAGGTGTAAATTGATTAGGAAGGTTTATTTTTTGTCCGAAACCCGCCACCGAAACCATTGTTGTTGCTGCCATGAGCATTATTTGAAATACTTTTTCCATTATTTTATTTTAGTTTATGATGATACAAATGTAGCGAGCTAACCTATTGATAAAACAAGTGTTACCGACAGGTAAGTAGTTACCAAAAAGTAAGTGCAAAATGGAAAGTAACTTCATGAACGTACAACCAGAAAAAAGAGCTGATTAACAATATAAAAGAGGCCGCAATTGAAGTTCAAAACAAAACTTCAGCTAATTTTGTCAATATAATACGTTTAAGGTCATTGCTTTATAATCAACCAAATTAGCCAGCCATAAATGACAACCCAAGTTCTCGTAGTTCTTGCATTAACATTTATAATTAACTTAATAACAACACTTTCATATTCTGTTCGGATTGTTGGAATCCGAACCGGGCGCATAGCAATTTCGTTCGCGCTGTTTAATATTCTTGTACTGATTTCCAGAACGGCCAACGGTTTCCAGGCTCCTCTTCTCGCAAAAACCGTGGAAAACGATATAAAAAACGGAGTCGCTGGTCATGAATTTGTATTCCGGTTAATCATTATTTCCTGCACGCTGGCCACACTTTTCGGCGCATTTCTAATTCCGACATTTCAAAGAATATTATCAAAAGCGGTATTAAATTTCAGCATGCATAAATCAATGCCAAAACTGATCATGCATGCTTTTTCCAAAGCAGGAATACTTTACCTAAAAGATAATATCAGCATACCAGCCAAAACTAACATTACGCAAATCAAACTAGAAGCCTTTCCCTGGAAAATTTTTATTTTCAACATTGTCGCTGTTGCCATTTTAACAATTGGCGTTCTATCAGCTGTATACGCTTCTTACTTAAATCCAGAATACAGAACGACAGCTAGCAATCTATCTGCCTTTGTAAACGGATTTGCAACCATACTGATGTTTGCAGTCATAGATCCTCATTTATCTGTAATGACAGACGACGTTACACTCGGAAAATGCTCCGAACCTACATTCAGAAAATACGTAGTGTACATGACCATAGCACGACTTATCGGTACAATTGCGGCGCAAATTATTTTCCTGCCCTGCGCGCAGCTTTTAGCCTGGACAGCAAGTAAAATTTGATAATTAACACTTACGCCCTTATCCCTTGTTTTCCTCGAATGCTCCGGTGTTGAAACACCCAGCGTTTCTAATAGTGCTTACTGCTATTCCTCAAAATTTAAGTTCATGCCAACCCAGTTACAAACAGTTAAGTGAAATTATTCTAGTTTTCAAACTACGAAATAGATCTTTCCAATAAGTAGCCGATCACCAATTACATTTTTGTAACGTCATAAAATGCTTTGGAAGAAATTCCAATCAGCCTCCAAGACGTCAAACTATCAGTGCTAAAAAATGATTTTCCCGCCTGAAAACCACCTTGTACACCTTTTGTCAACTTCATTTTTCGACCCTTAACCTTTTGTACACCCCTTTTTTAGTTTGATCAACCTTTTGTATACCCATTAAAATTGACGGCTGATTTTTTCTGCCATACGTTTGCATTGCCTTCCAAAAGCACTATGCTTTAAACCGGTAGGCAAGAAAACTTCAATCATTTTTTTTACAATTCATTTAACTATTAGCATGAAAAATTTCAAAATCTTATCGAAAAACATCGGCGTAAAAACAGTATTCGCAGGTCTGTTTCTATTAGGAAGTTCGGGCGTTTTCGCTCAACAATCTCAGGAGTGCGCCCACCTTGCGGCGGGTATGTATCAAGTCAGGAACTCAGACAAATTCTGCCTGACTATTGAAAAACTACCCAAAACACAAGCCACTGTGGAACTACTTACAGAAGGCGGAGTTGCACTTTACGGCAGTTCTCTGCCTAGAAAAAGCACCAAATTCAGTCAGAAGTTTGATATGACGAATTTAGAGAATGGAAGATATATTCTACGTATCAGACAAGGACAGGAAGTTATCAGCAAATTCATTGAACTCGACAGAATTTTACCAAGCCAGCTTTCATCAGAAAAAAGAATTTCTCTTGTGGATTAAAGTCACCAGCAAGCGTATTTCAAAAATCAATTAGTCACAAATTATAAAATAAAAAACACCCAAAACGAATGAAATTTTTAGAAAAAAAAGTAGTTTTAGCAGTTGAATTAATATTGGCCATTGGCTTGGTTTCCTGTCAGCACGAAAATGTACCAACGCCGGCTCTTCCGAATCCAGCTTCGGCACAAGCACTGCGAGACGGAATTTCCGCCAGTCTTCCAAAAATGTATCAACTGATCAAACACGGAGATGTCACCTTGTCCTATTTTGACAATGGAAAATTAAAAAAAGCGAGTTTTGGAGCGAATATGCGTGGAAGCTACCTGACCAATGTTACGTATGCATACAACACAAATTCCATCGTTGCCACGATAACCAATAATAGCAAAGTCGTGCAGATTAATACTTTTTCCCTGGATGCAAACACAGGGAATTGCTACGAATCCAGCCAAATTACTTATATGCCATTGGGCACAAATTCTTATCAGCAACAAGAAATTATACTTTCTTATGCCTATAACGCAAAGGGCCAGCTTACGGATATCACGGACAAAAAAGCGCCAAATATAAAAACAGTTTTTGGCTACAATGCGATCGGTGATTTAAACAAAATAAGCTATTACGGTTATTCAGGAACTGGTCCCGCACCAAAATTACTTTTAGAATCTACCTTATCTTACGAACGACCTGGGGGAGATCCAATACTTGATGATTTGTCACCAGTGAATTTTGAGGAGGCCAATCTGCCTGATCCGTACCTTAAAATATTCGGAAAACAGGCCAAACATCTCGTTTCAATGATCACCGAGAAATCCACACCGGGCGGCAGGTATTACAATTACATAGTAAACAACGACGGATATGTGACTAAAAGAGAAACATACAAGCTTATTGGTGCCGCTTTGGTTGAAACCAAATTGTATGATTATGTGGTCACAGAAATGACTCTTCATCTTTAAAATTTACTCATAAAAAAAGCCCGGAGAAATACACAATTCCAGTGTATTTCTCTCTACCAAACTTAGTAGCAATTCTTAGTCATGAAAAAATTAATAATACTCAATCCACACATTCTTATTCACAACTTAATACCGATGAGCATATTCATACGCCTGGATACAGTAACCGTAAATCTTCGTCACGGTGACTTGGCAGGAGCATTTCTGGAACTTCTGAATGTAATTTTTGGCGCACACTGGCACGAATACCAGAATCATCAGCAAAGCCTTTCTATGCCTCCACGGTTAAAATGGTTCGCCAATCTGATGTTAAGCAGCCTTGTGTCTTTAACCATGCTAACGACAATTGTCTGATTTATTAACCTGCGTATGGCACAAAGCGTTACGAGAAAATCAAAATCAATTTAAACATAAAATTAAAACACAAAATGGCTAACGTAAAAAAACTGATTGAAGAATGGGCGGTCAAGGATCTTGAAGACGGATCGTCCCTGACTATAACTGTGGTGCAATGCACAGAACTTGGTAACCAGTCGCTGCCGGGAATACAGATATTGTACATGGGAAACACTATCAATTTTGAACCCAATATCGTTGAACGCTGGGCATACCAGGCTTCCAAAGAGGGGGCTACCGCCTTTTTGCTTACGGATTATTCCTGGACCGCACATGAAGATCAGTTCATTAGAAATTATCTGGTTCCCGGCTCGCCACTAAAAGCAAGAGTTGAAGTAAAAACACGCAGCTCCAAGGTGATCAGCAAAGAATACGAACTACCCTTCGAGGTATAACAAAAGCTGAGGGCTTCCGATTTTCAAACTGATAAGAAAACCGGAAGTCCGAAAGCTGAAAAACAAATTAAGTTTAAAAACCCTTTTAAGGTTTACAGCCATGACATTTATTAAAATTATTACCATCATTAACTGGATACTTATCAGTATTTACGGCGGATTTGTGGGTTGGGCTTTTATGCAGGAAAGCAAACGCAGCCACGAAATGGGCAATTTAGAATCGGAAATTAAAGTAGTGATGTTTCTTATGTTCCTGGTTGTAATAGGCCTAAACCTGACATCACACCAATGGATGAAAATCCTCGCAATGATCATTTCCGCAATTCTTCTTTTCACCATTTACCAGTTAGCCACAAATTAAATTATACAAGTAGGCCTCAATCATTCCAAAACAAATTACCAATGAAAAATTATGTCATAGGTGTCACTCTGGCTACTTTACTTTTGTTAACCTTTAAAAGTATGGCACAAACAAAAAAGCCCGCCGTAAATTACCTGGGAATTCAAAACGCCCTTTTACTTCAAAAAAACAGTTATCAGCTAGTGTGGTCTTCGCATCCGGAATCCACGTTTTTCAAACAGGAATATCTGGTCGCTGGTGATGATTTCCCCAACTATAACAAAATGCTTTTTATTGACTTTTCAGTCACTGAATCTAATATTGACCAGGTTGTAGCCGCGAAAATGAGAGAACTCGAACAGCTGAAAAGGCCAAATCTGGATGTGAAATTTGAAATTCTTGTCAATGCTGCTTCGGGAGAAAAAATTCTGGATTGTGTGATTTTACAAACGGCTCCGGATGAAAGGAATAGTCTGGCAGAGCGCGATGTGTATCGTTTCAAAACGGTAAAAGCCAAATCGGGACAGCGTGGAATTTTATTATTGGCGGCCAGTAACAGAAAATATGGAAAGGAGATCAAACCTTTTATGGCAAAACTGAAAACAGAAAAACAGATTTTGATTGCCGAAGTTGCCAAATTCCCAATGCCGGAACCAAACATTTCCAAACAATACTAAACCATAAATAACCATATGAAATCATTTGGTATTGCGATGGTCGCTGGCATTGCCGGCTTCATCATCGCAGCATCCCTAAGCTATTTTTTAATAGGGAAATTTTCATCAAACGGTCACGACAGAAGTGTTGAAGCTAGTATGACAAGCATATTTGTCTTCGGCCCGATCGGTTTTATTCTTTCATTTATTTCCGGATATATCTGGGCTAAAAATACTTTTCCATGAAAGATTCCAGTACAGATTCCCCTCTTCGTTATGTCCACGACGGGCGCGGTGGCACTATATACTTCAAAAGTGAGGAAACCAGTTTAGAAATGTGGTACGAATTGGCTATGCCTCCTTCCGTTATCATTATCGGGATTCCCGAGCCAAAATACTGGGAAGGGCACACAAAAACTCCATTATCGCGAAGGGAAGAAATCCTCGGTTTCATTGGAGAACAAATCATAAAAGATAAGCTTTCCGGCGAGGGCTATTTCCTGATCGATGATAATATATTGTCGATTTGCCACGGGAAAAATCCGAAAACAACTGAGAATTGAGCTTTCGATATTCCATGTTTTATTATTTTTATTGAAATTTACCCGTTAAAAGTCTTGATAATTGGCCAGCTGATAAATAAGAAATACGCCAGTCAAAAATACTTTTCTGACGCAATCTGCACCATTCCGAATGTCCCAAATTACCAGTATCATTTTCTCATCTTCACCCCTTTTTTGACAAAATACAGGTATATATTTGATCTGTTACCTTTTATTTATTCAAATAGAAAGCCAGCATATTATGATTTCAAATGATAAAACACCACTTTCTCCAAACGGACAATTCGCAGAGGTTAACGGGCTAAAAATGTATTATGAAATCCATGGTACCGGCGCGCCGCTTGTGCTCATACACGGCGGAGGCTCAACGTTGTATACCACTTTTGGAAAAATATTGCCTCTGCTTGCCGAAACGTACCAGGTTATTGGTGTTGAACTCCAGGCACACGGTCATACCTCCGACAGAGATGCGCCGGAAAGTTTTGAGCAGGATGCGGATGATGTTGCTGAATTATTAAAACAACTGAATATTTCCGGCGTCAGCATTTTTGGTTTTAGCAATGGAGGAAATACCGCGATGCAGATTGCGATACGACATCCTCAACTTGTAAAAAAGCTGATTCTGGCTTCTGCTTTTTACAAAAGAGAGGGAATGTTTCCCGGTTTTTGGGACTTTATGCACAATGCCTGTCTGGATAACATGCCGAAAATTTATCAGGACGAATTCCTTAAAATCAACAACAATCCGGCCGCATTACAGACTATGCATGACAAAGATTTGCAGCGAATGCTAACGTTTCAGGATTAGAAAGATGAAGATATCAGCTCGATCCAGGCTCCGGCGCTGGTAATCAGTGCGGATCAGGATGTTGTTTCTCCCGAACATGCGGTTGCCATGTACAGGTTATTTCCTCATGGGAGGCTTGCTATATTTCCCGCCACACATGGGAGTTATATCGGCGAAATTATGTCAAGGGATTCCGACAGCAAAATTCCTGAATTGTTTGTGGCTATGGTGAGTGAATTTCTTGCGGTACCTATGCATTAGACTACATTTATGAAAATTAAATCCCGTTTCAAATCAGTTTCCACAAAAAATCTACAATTTATATAACAGTTGTATATGAAAAAGAAACTGATACGTATGCGAATCAATCCCCGAACGCGGAATAGTATAACTAATAGTCGGCTGGGCGATAACGGATAAATGTTTGGTAAAATCATAAATTACCCCTGCGCCAACCGTTGGGCTGATCCTGGAAGTTTTATCTCCGGTTTTAAATACAAATGAACCGAAATCATCAATATAGGTATGAGAAATTGTTTGAAAATTATATAAAGCTCCCGCCGAAAAATAGGGGGATAGTTTTCCCTGTGAAGTCTGAAAATTGACCATTAATGGAATTGAAAAACTGTGAGATCTGCCTCTGGAATTCACGGAACTTGCTCTGGACTCATTTAGCCACAAACCTGTTGAAACTGACCATTTTGATGAAAACGAGTATCTTCCGTTCAAACCAAACCAACTGCCATTCCAGGAATTACTCGATTTGTAAACAGTAGTTTGCAGCACACCGTTGTTATCAAAATCTTTAATGGTAGCTGTGGTTTTGTTATGCACGTAAAATGGAGCCACCGTGGCAGATAATGCAAATTTACACTGTGCCGAAACCTTTGGCGTGGCAAATGAAACTATTAACAAAATTACTACGAGGGTAAATATTGATCTCATTGCTGCCGGTTTTAAGGATTTAATATAAAGAGGAGGATCAAAAATTTCAGTAATGTATATTACAACTTATAAAGCAGCTGCACATTGAAACTTGCCCGGTAGGCATGTGAATCAATTCCGGAAGGAGAAATGGCATAACTGAAAGTTGGTTGGGCGATTATGGATAAATGCTGTGCAAAATTGTAGATCACTCCTGCACCAATCATAGGCATAATCCTGGAATCGCTGTTCTTGAATATCACATAAGATTCCTGAGTGGCTATGTTTACACGACTTGTATTAGTAAAATTCCATAATGCGCCTGCTGAAAAATAGGGAGACAATTTATTTCCCGATGTTTGAAAATTCACCATGACCGGAATAACAAAATTATGCGATTTGCCCCGTCCGGTGTAATATGGTATGGCCGGATTAAAAGTAATATCGGGCACATTATTCCACGACTCACTTAACCACAACCCGGTTGATGCTGACCATTTTGAGGAAAAAGAATATCGCGCATTCAAACCCGCCCAATAACCTTTAGAAGTTGTTTTAGATTTCATTTCAGAACTTATCAGCCCGCTATTGTAGGGCACTACATAAGTCTTTTCGGAATTAATATGACCGTAAAACGGTGCCACCGTAGCGGAAAAGGCCAACTTACTTTGGCCTAAAACCACAGACGAAAAACATAAAAGTCCAGCCAAAATGGTCGTAACCATACGTATTGCTTTCATTATCTTTCTGTTTAAATATAGGGTTTAGTTCAATCGGAGATTTTTAGATACAAATCACTGCAAAAATTATCTAAACAACTGTCTTATAGTGATAAGCAGGTTTAATTAACCTCTAATATACTATGCAATTTATATCATAAAAAGGCAAATAAATAGCAATATTCTAATTATAATTTTAGAGTTAAAATTCAATTAAAAATTACAGTAATCTGGATAATTTAACCTGACAAATCATTAAATGCCATTTCCTCGAAAAGGTATCCCAAAAGCATTTTAAAAAATGAGGAAGCTCAAATCTGAAATTTCTAGGAAGTTGCTGGAATGATCTTTGTTACCTGCGCTGTAAATCACTAACCATTGAAATTATTATGGACAGCATCAATCAACAACAACCTGAAAAAAATCACGAAGATCTTTTTGGCCAGGAAGCCGGAGAAAAAATTAAAGAGCTGGCAAAAAATGCAGGCACTTGCTTTTTTTGTACCAAAATCTCATCGCAACAACCGTTAAAAGTAAGACCGATGTCGGTTCAGAAAGTGGATAAAGATGGCAATTTCTGGTTTTTAAGCGCGGATGATAGTCATAAAAATGCTGATATTTCTGATGATTCAAACGTTCACCTTTTATTTCAAGGCTCGGCATATTCGGATTTTCTGAGTGTGTATGGCACAGCGACAATTACAAAAGATAAAGAAGTAATCAAAGAACTTTGGGAGCCTATTCTGAAAGCCTGGTTCACAGATGGCATCGACGATCCCAGAATAACCGCGATCAAAGTCGAAACCAAAGATGGTTATTACTGGGATAACAAACATGGAAATACAGTAGCCTTTGCCAAAACGGTGGTAGGCGCAATTCTGGGCAAAACTTTGGATGATTCTATTGAGGGGAAATTGGTTAATCCTTAAATAACATTGTATTCCTCATAATCTCTGTTGTAAAAAGAGCGAAACTTCGTTTGGTCGACAACCTGGATTATGAGGATTTTTTATATCAAAAAATACATACCTAAGATTTGGATGTATAATTTATTGAAGTATATTTACAATATGAATAAAAATGCTCAGCAACTGTTAAAAGGCAGCCTCAATGCGGTGATACTAAAACTCCTTTCCCAAACCGAAAAGATGTATGGATATGAAATATGCCAAAAGGTAAAAGAAATGACCGGCGGCGAGTTACGCATAACTGAAGGAGCATTATATCCGGCATTGCACAAGCTGGAAGGAGAAGGAATACTGACAACGCAAACCGAAGTTGTGGATGGCCGCGCCAGAAAATATTATTCCATCGCAAGTGATCAGCAGGGTAATGCTGTGGATAGATTGGCATCGATTCAAAATTTTCTTAATCAACTTCAACTGATACTTGAACCCAAAGATTTAATTTCAATATCCTTAAAATAATATGTTCCATGAAAATAACACAGGCGCAATATTTCAGAATAGAGGAATTTTTTACAGAAAAATGCAGGCTGGTCGAAACAGAATTCATTGAAGAAATGACCGACCATTTTATCGATTCGATTGAAACAAAACTGTCTGAATCAATTTCATTTGATGCAGCGATGGATTCGACAATTGAAGATTTTGGAGGATTGGCTGCTATACGAAAAATGGAATGGCAATTCAGAAAAGATTTGTAAAAAAGCAATTCCGGGTCATATGGGCATTGGGAAAAAGCCAGTTTTCGGGATATAAGATGTTGAGGTCTTGTCTTATAGCAGCTTCATTAACAGCACTGAGCTTTTACTTCTGCATGTTTGCCAGAAATAGTCCAGGGAATTTCAATTTCCCAAATGGTTTTCTATTCGGATCAGCCATATCACCAATTGTGATGGTACCCGTATTTCTTCTGCAAAGATATGTGAGATGGCATCTTTTTGGGGTAGTAAAATCTCAAATGGTTTTCAGAGTTATAATTTCGTTTTTCCTTATGCTTATTTCAATTTCATTATTCAATACAATCTCAGGATCTGAATTGTCCCTGTTTATGAAATCATGTGCATATTCTGTTGTATGGACATTTTTTTCTTTGTCTTTTATTTCAATTTTGGAATATTCAAAAACATACGAAGCAGATTATTGGTATCGGACAAGATGATTTGCTTGGCAAATATATTCTTCCTTCTTACTTGCTGCAAATGACTTGTGATAACAAACTTTTTCACTAATTCAGAAACAGGTTTCTTTTATTCCCATATTATTATAAATTAACTAAACTCAATCACCTGATTATCAACATCTATCAATTAAGATCTTTTAACATTTCAAAGAAGGTATAAAGCAATCCTTCCATGGTTTAGATACAATAGCCGTCATAATTATGTGGCTATAATAATCAAAAATAGACCATAGACTAACGCTTTATTCCATTATGAAATCTCATCCCTTAACACGAAACTTTTACTATTTCGGAATATTTTTCCTTTCCTTAGGTATCCTTACAACTTCCTTTCAGTCCCTGAATTATTTGCAGCACGGAGCGCAGATATATGCTGTTCCGACATTGCCTTCCTGGCTAATTCTGACGACTATAATGGATATCGTAAGCTCATCTATTTTGATGAAATATTATTACCACAAAAAATACCGGCTTACTTTTTTCGCAGGTATATTTATTCTTTCGGCATCCGTCATTTTCAATGTTATAATTTACATAATGACGGTATTCAGAGCATTGTATTCACTTTATACACCTGCTTGTATAATCCTTTTGCTAATCTCCATTTCATTTTCCATCATTCTGATATTTTCAAATTCCGGAAACAGACCATTGTTAAAATTAGCTGGAATTTTCGAATTGACCTTTGGATTAATTCTGCTGACATCAGTAATAGGAAATCATTTTTTTGTCACGTTACAGTTAAAACCGGTTTTCGAAAAAATTAACTTTTACACATCCTGGCTTTCGTGTATCGTTTCGGCTTTGCTTCTCAGCAATTTTGTAAGCGAACTCAGACAGATAAAAGATCAAACAGGAAATTTATTCAATTTTAAAATAATAATACCTGCACTAATCGCCATTGTTCCACTATTGATTTTGGGACAAAAAATGTATTCCAAAAGTCAGTTTGTAGGTTTCCCTCATCCAATAAGTGAAAAAGCAAGAGGAATAGCTTCCTTGTTTGAAGCCCGGAATTATGTAAATGCAGATGGAGATACGCTTCGTTACCGATTTATGAAACCGCTGGATTACAATCCTGAAAACAAATATCCGCTCGCCGTACTTTTGCATCATGGCGGAGCGCACGGAACAGATAATATTATTCAGGTGGAAGGATCTAACGCCCCGTTTTTTTCAAATTATGTCAGCAAAAGAAAATACCCTGCATTTTTGTTTATTCCTCAATGTCCGCAAAACCTGAGTTGGGCCGATCCTGCTTTTTCGAAACTCATTTTTGAAGCAATTGATGATCTGGAAAAACAGTTTTCGGTGGATACAAAAAGGCGTTATGTCATGGGAATATCCGGAGGTGGCCTCGGATCGTGGTATTTCATTGGTACTCATCCGGAAATGTTTGCAGCCGCTATTCCCATGTGTGGCGGAACCGATCCTGGTCTTTCTGAAAATATGACACATGTTGCGATCTGGGCATTTCATGGGGATAAGGATCCCTTAGCTCCCGTGAGCAGTACGCGAAGTATTATTGCAGGAATCAGAAAAGCGGGTGGTCATCCAAAATATACCGAATTCGCAAATGCCGATCATAACATTGGCGGACAGGTGCAACGTATCCCGCATCTTTTAGATTGGCTTTTTGCTCAAAAAAAAGATTGACAGCTTTTAGAACAAATAATACATATCAGCGATAAGCACCCTTAAAGTAATTGTATAAGTAGCTTGTAAAATAGCCACCGTTACAATTGTTTAATCTTACAAAATACTAAAAGCAGAGCCTGACAATTTTTCAACATACTTTTCCAGCATCAGCAATTTCTCGCCCGGAAGATTGATGATACTGCTAAACAGATTTTCAAAATCACTGGCAATCTGAGGTATAACCACGAAGTCGGCCTCAGCTGATTTCAGTTTGGTCAGGTGATTGAAAAGGCCGACATTGTTGTTATAAACCAGACAATCAACCTGTACATTCGCACCAATACGTCTTAAAAATGACTTGTAAATCAAATCATTAACCGATCCCTGGTTATTAAAAAGCAAAAGAATCTTGTGTTTTTCAAGCCTAAGATTTTCAGCAACAAAAAAACCTTTATAAGGTGCCGATTGAACTATGCCTCTTTTTTTTAGACTTCCAAGCGCTTTTTCAACGGTTGCTCTGGAAACCTGATAGTGCGCGCTCAACCGATTGATCGAAGGAAGTCTTTCGCCCTGCTTCAAAACATTTTCCTTTACTGCTTTGGAAACTGCATTTACCAATTGTTGATAAGTTGGAACTGGTGAGTTTTTTTCGATGGAAAACACATCCAGAAACCAGTAATTGATATTTTTATCGGTTTGGCTCATGCGGATAAAGTTTTAAAATCAGGTAGTATGAGTTTCTTTTTTAACGTGATTCCATTCAGAAGTCTTATTCGTAATTTTTATAATCCGGTTTTCCAGAGATCTTACCGTGGCAGGATGCCATTTCCCGCCTTCACTTGTTTTTATACCGAGTTCAGTAAGTTTATTTGCAATTTCCAGTAATGTTTTCGGCCCGGATTGTCTTATTTCTTTCAAAACAGGCGCAAGTTTCATGGCAAAATTATCGGCAGGGATACTTCTTTTTGAATTTTTCCGGTGAAAATAAACAATACTTTTCTCTTGTTTCAAATCTGTTGTATCATCGGTTTGATCATGATTTTTTAACTCTTCAAGCCCTGCTTTGTACATTTCACTCAACGCTTTGAAGAACAAATATTGAACATAATCTTCCTCGGACATTTTAGCCTCAAATTTAATTTCCAGTACCTCTTTAATACACTCTTTTCTGGACTCCTGATCGGTTAGTTTTTTCAAGGTTTCTCCGCAAAGGGTAAGAAAGACCGACTCTATTTTATCACTTTGATTCATATCTTCAAGGAAAAAATTCGTACCAGTTTCTAAAATGAAAAATTGGCATACATTACAAAAACACATGTAAATGGACAAAAAAAACTTTGAACACGAACCATCAACCGGATAGAAACCAGAAGATCATAGACAGATTGTTAAAATTTCCGGTTAAACCTTTTTCTCTTTGTTCATTTTCACAGCCAAAATCCTTCACTGCATCCACGAATACTGCCTTTATATCGGTTTTTAATGAAGTTTTGTACAAATTGCCGTAATCTTGCAACTTAACTTGCCACTATGTATTTAGGAAAGTCAAAGAATGGATTGACCATTTTTGTGCACGTCATGGTCTGGGTACTGCTCGGATTCGTTTTACTTTTTTTTCCGCCACTTACCTGGGATATCATACTCCCGGCTTCTTTCTGGATCAAGCAAACCCTTAATATTTTCATTTTGGCTGGCTTTTTCTATTTCAATGCACTGTACATGGTTCCGACATTTCTTTTTCAGGGAAAAAGAAATGTATTTATTATCTGGTTTATCGCAGCATGGATCATAGTTCTTGTTATTGCAAGAATCATCGAAATCAATCTCCATGTGATTGAAGACCTAAAGGCTGTTACACATGATAAAAGAGTCAGAAGTGTATTTGATCTGGATTTCTATCTTTTCATTATTACATGTTTGGTGCTGGTTATAAGCACCGGAATGGCGGCGGCTCAGAGATGGCAAGCCAATGAAAAAAGACATGAAATGATTGAAAAACAACACATTGCGTCTGAGCTGGCATTATTGAAAGCTCAAATCAATCCACATTTTTTCTTTAATACGCTTAATAATATCTATTCGCTTACCTATTCCGATATTCCATTATCCAGAGAAGCTATTTTAAAACTTTCCCGGATGATGCGTTACGTTTTGTATGACACCTTGCAGGACAAGGCCATGCTGAGCCAGGAAATATCCTTTATTAATGATTATATTGAACTGATGAAACTGCGCTTGCATGGGCATACCACGCTGGATTTTAACCGACCTTTTGCAGACCATGATTATTCGGTAGCGCCAATGCTGCTGCTTCCTTTTATAGAAAATGCATTTAAACATGGAACCAGTTCGCTTGAAAAAACACAGATTCTGATCGATCTCACGGTCGAAAAAGGCAGTTTGTCTCTTAAAGTATTTAATCATATTCAGAACGAAAAAGTCTCTCAGGATCTGTCCAGCGGTGGCATTGGATTGGTCAACACCAAAAGAAGGCTGGATCTATTGTATCCCGACCGTCACATACTAGCCATTGACGAAAACACAGAGAAAGGAACTTATCAAGTTGATTTACAAATTGATCTGTGGTTGATAAACGCTTAAATATTCTCCATGTCCGGCCAAGGTATTATTTTAAATTGCATCACAGTTGACGACGAGCCGCTTGCGCTTAACCTGATCAACACTTTTGTTGAACAAACTCCTTTTTTAAATTTAAAAGGCAGTTATGCCAACGGGATCGAAGCGTTGCAAGCTATTCATAGCCAAGAGATTGATCTTATAATTCTGGACATACAAATGCCGCATTTGAATGGAATGGAACTTGCGAGAGTTCTTACCCAAAATGGCACTTCTTCTGCCGCCAAAATCATTTTCACAACAGCTTATAATCAATTTGCACTGGAAGCGTTCAAAGTAAATGCCTCGGATTATTTATTAAAACCATTTGGTTATGAAGCATTTCTAAATGCTGCAATGCGGGTTAAAAATTATTTTGAACTGCTGCAAGGAAATACCTCGCTGATTGATGAAAGCGAAGAAAACTGCATGTTTGTAAAAGCTGATTACAAACTTGTCCGCGTTGATTTTGATTCAGTTCTCTATCTTGAATCGAGCAAGGATAATGTCAAAATACATCTAATTCCTCCTTTAAAACCCATCATAACACTGAGCAGCCTGAAATCAATAGAAGACAAACTGCCGCCGTCCAGGTTTCTGCGCTTACACCGTTCCTTCATTATTTCTCTTTCAAAAGTGGATTCCATCAGCAAAAACGCGGTCTACATTGGTACTATGGAAATCGCAGTTGGTGAGTTATACCGGGATGCTTTTAAGAAATTGACTGGAAACTGGATCTGATTAAAATACAATTTTTGTAACAATCAGGAAATTCAACGCCAAAGCAGGAACTAACCTTGGGATTTTAACCTTTTTTATAAATCAGATCAATTTTTACTTTATAGATGGGCTTCGGTAATTTTTTAAATACCTTTGCCGCATTAAAAATATATCATGATTTACTTCTTTTCCGACGACCGCAATACTGTCTTTGCTCTGCAAATTGAACAAACCCTCACTCAGGCAAATATTTCTAAATTATCCTGGCTTTTTGGTAACGCCCAGCTCAGTGAAGAAACTGTACTGAATGGATTTTTTGTAGGGCCGCGTGCTGCGATGATTACACCATGGAGTACAAACGCCGTGGAAATTACCCAGAACATGGATATCCATGGCATTATCAGGATTGAGGAGTTTAAAAAAGTTGAAGCGGATTTTACAGGTTTTGACCCGATGCTGTCTCAAAAATACAGCGAGCTTAATCAGCAAATTTACTCCATCAGCATCAAGCCTGAATCAATTCTTGAAATTAATGACATTGCTGAGTATAATCAGCAGGAAGGTCTGTCGCTTAGTTCCGAAGAAATAGATTACCTGAATAAGCTGTCAGAAAAACTGGATCGCAAACTTACCGACTCGGAAGTTTTCGGTTTTTCCCAGGTCAATTCTGAACATTGCCGTCATAAAATTTTCAACGGTACTTTTGTTATTGACGGAGAAGAGCAGCCGTCTTCTTTATTCAAACTGATACGCAAAACATCAGAAACCAATCCAAACGGAATTGTTTCTGCCTATAAAGATAATGTTGCTTTTGTAAAAGGACCCCGCGTGCAGCAGTTTGCTCCAAAACGCCCGGACGTTCCTGAATACTACGAAACAAAAGATTTTGATTCAGTGATTTCTTTGAAAGCTGAAACCCATAATTTCCCGACCACCGTTGAGCCATTTAATGGCGCAGCAACCGGATCAGGTGGGGAAATCAGAGACAGACTAGCAGGCGGACAAGGTTCTTTGCCACTTGCGGGAACGGCTGTTTATATGACTTCATTTTCACGTTTGGAAGAAAATCGTCCGTGGGAGCAGCCGATGGCTGAAAGACCGTGGCTGTACCAGACACCGATGGATATTCTGATCAAGGCTTCTAATGGTGCTTCTGATTTTGGAAATAAATTCGGACAACCTTTGATCGTTGGCTCTTTGCTAACCTTTGAGCATGAGGAAGATGCCAGAAAACTTGGTTATGATAAAGTGATCATGCAGGCTGGTGGAATCGGATACGGAAAAGCGGATCAGGCACAAAAAGAAAAACCTTCTGTTGATGATAAGATTGTAGTACTGGGCGGTGAAAACTACCGGATTGGTATGGGTGGAGCAGCAGTTTCTTCTGCCGACACCGGTGCAATGAGCTCAGGAATTGAGCTTAATGCTGTGCAACGCTCCAATCCTGAAATGCAGAAAAGAGTTGCCAACGCGGTTCGCGGAATGGTAGAAAGTGATCATAATACCATTGTTTCCATTCATGACCACGGCGCAGGCGGACACTTAAACTGTCTTTCTGAATTGGTGGAAGAAACCGGGGGAAAAATTGATCTGGATAAATTGCCTGTGGGAGATCCTACCCTTTCGGCGAAAGAAATAATTGGAAACGAATCCCAGGAACGTATGGGACTTGTGATCGGACAGAAAAATATTGATACGCTTCAAAGAATAGCAGATCGCGAAAGAGCACCGATGTATACCGTCGGACAAGTGACTTCGGATCACCGCTTTACTTTTGAATCTTCGTCCACGGGCGCAAAACCGATGGATCTTGAAATGGATGACATGTTTGGCAGCTCGCCAAAAGTGGTTATGCATGACAAAACGGTTGAAAGAAAATATCAGCCTGTAACGTACGATCAGAAAGAACTGCATACTTATCTTTTGCAACTTCTTCAACTGGAAGCTGTTGGGAGTAAAGACTGGCTTACAAATAAAGTTGACCGTTGTGTAGGCGGTCGCGTTGCGAAACAGCAATGTGCAGGCCCGCTTCAATTGCCGCTGAATAATGTTGGCGTAATGGCGCTTGATTACAAAGGAAAAGAAGGAATCGCAACATCTATTGGTCACGCTCCTCTTTCTGCTTTGATCGATCCTGCTGCGGGAAGTCGCAATGCGATTGCAGAATCACTGTCTAATATTATCTGGGCACCTTTGGAAGATGGACTTGCGAGTGTTTCGCTTTCTGCCAACTGGATGTGGGCCTGTAAAAATGAAGGAGAAGATGCGCGTTTATATGCAGCCGTAAAAGCCTGTTCAGAATTTGCGATCAGTCTTGGAATCAATATTCCTACGGGAAAAGATTCCTTGTCGATGAAACAAAAATATAAGGATGCAGAAGTGATCGCTCCGGGAACTGTCATTATTTCAGCCGCCGGACATTGCGATGATATCACTGCTGTGATTGAACCAGTCCTTCAAAAAGACGGAGGAGCGATTTATTATATCAATCTTTCCGAAGATCTTTACAAACTGGGCGGTTCTTCTTTTGCCCAGATTTTGGGTAAAATCGGAACGGAAACACCGGATATTAAAAACGCCGAATCATTTAAAAATACATTTAATACGATTCAACAGCTGATAAAAGCAGGTAAAATTCAGGCAGGTCATGATATTGGTAGCGGCGGATTAATTACCACGCTTCTTGAAATGTGTTTTGCGGATCGTGATCTGGGTGCAAACATTGATCTTTCATCTTTGTCTGATCAGGATCTTATCACGAAACTTTTCTCTGAAAATATCGGAATCGTTTTCCAGGCAGATTCAGAGGCTGAATCTGTTCTTGGAGCTGCCGGTGTTGATTTCCATAAAATCGGAACCGTTACTGCTACTGCAACTTTGACGGTTAAAGATCAGTCAGGAACTCAGGATTTTGATATAGACGAACTACGCGATGTCTGGTCTAAAACTTCTTATTTGCTGGATCAGAAACAAAGCGGACCGGTTAAAGCAAAAGAACGTTTTGATAATTATAAAAACCACGTATTGCAATACAATTTCCCATTGCAATTTGATGGTAAAAAACCTGTTATTGATTCTTCAAAACCAAGACCAAAAGCAGCGGTTATCCGTGAAAAAGGCAGCAACTCGGAAAGAGAATTAGCCAATGCGATGTATCTGGCTGGTTTCGATGTGAAAGATGTGCATATGACCGATCTAATCTCGGGTCGCGAAACACTGGAAGATATCCAGTTTATCGGTGCCGTAGGAGGATTCTCAAACTCTGATGTTTTAGGTTCTGCCAAAGGCTGGGCTGGTGCATTTCTTTATAATGAAAAAGCAAAAATCGCTTTGGAAAACTTCTTTAAACGCGAGGACACGCTTTCAGTTGGGATATGTAATGGATGCCAGTTATTTATAGAATTGGGCCTTATCAATGAAGATCACGAGCAAAAACCTAAAATGCTTCATAACGAAAGTAAAAAGCACGAAAGCGGTTTTACTTCACTGACGATACAGGAAAATAATTCGGTAATGCTTTCCACTTTGGCTGGCAGCACACTGGGTGTTTGGATTTCGCACGGAGAAGGTAAGTTTGAACTTCCTTACGCAGAAGACAAATACAGCATTGTAGCAAAATACGGTTACGAAACATATCCTGCCAATCCAAACGGTTCTGATTTCAACACAGCCATGATGTGCGACAAATCAGGACGACATTTGGTAATGATGCCTCATATTGAAAGATCACTTTTCCAGTGGCATTGGGCAAACTATCCAAAAGGAAGAAAAGACGAAGTTTCTCCATGGATGGAAGCGTTTGTGAATGCGAGATTGTGGTTGGAACAGAAATAAGCTGATAAAATTAAAATCCAAAAAAAGTGCCGTCAATGAATTCAAAGATTTATTGGGGGCACTTTTTGATTTAATCCATGTTAAAATATGTGGATTAGATTGATAGCAAAATTCGATCAATTATCTAAAATCAAAAGATATGCTGTATATGAACATTAAATCAACCATCCTCCTTTTACTTATATTTACACTGGGTTCAGCCGAAACTTTTGCACAAGAAGACTTAAGAAAGTTGCGTATAGCAAAGATAGAGGTGTATCCTGCCGACCTGGAAGCATAAAAAGAAGCACTTGCTCAACATGCAAAAACTGCTGTAAAAGTTGAACCGGGAGTGCTTGCTTTGCAAGCCGTTCAGGATAAAAAACATCCTGAATTTTTCACCGTTTTTGAAGTATATGCCAGTGAAGAGGCCTATCAATTTCACTTAAAAACACCCCACTTTTTAAAATATAAAAATGGTACGCTAAAAATGGTCAAATCGCTGGAATTGATTGAGGTAGCGCCGGTTGCCCTTGAAATTAAAAAGGTGTTAGTCAGGTAATCGCAATCAACAAATAAGAATGGATTTTTTATTGACGATTACAACTGCTTTTCCTGCAAAAAATATTGGCGGATTATAAAATGCTTATAACGCTGGCAGGCAGCACGTTTGGTGTATGGATTTCTCATGGCGAAAGTAAGTTTGAACTTCCTTACACAGAAGATCAATACACCATCTTAGTAAAATATGGATACGAGACATACTCCACCTATCCAAATTTTTCAATAATGCCTCATATCAAAAGGGTATTGTTCCAGTGGCACTTGGCAAACTATATAAAAGGAAGAAAAGACGAAGTTTCTCCATGGATGGAAGCATTTGTGAACGCGCGATTGTGGTTGGAAAAATAAGAAGCTGATATAAATAAAGTTAAAAAACGCCCTCGATAGATTTAATCATTTATTGAGGGCGTTTTGTCTTTATATTGTATTGAAATATTTCAAAAAACGAGTAATCGATTTGAAGTAGATTGGAATTGATAATTTGTTTTAAGTTTTCAAAGAGTAAATTACTTTGAGAATCGACATTACCAGCGTCCTCCCTAACAGCCATGAAAAATTTGATACCCCTTGTATTTCTATACATTATAAGTTTTCTACCTGCAAGATGTCAAAATCTGACTGGCAGTTGGTCAGGAGAAGTAACACAAGAAAATTCTCAGTTTAAAATCGGCACCATCGAAATTAGCCTGAATCAGGTGGGAGGATTTCTAAGCGGTCAAATAAAAACCAATCATCCGCAAGGTTTTGTAATCCAGAAATTTAGAGGTATGATTAGTGATCATAAAGTTGTAATGACTGAATATGAAGTAATTAAAAAATCCGAGGATAACTTATCCTGGTGCTTGAAAATTTTGGAAGGATATCTATTTACTGATAATGATACAGGAAAACTTATTCTTAGAGGAAAATGGACAAGTCGTAAGGTTCATCAATCCGGTAATTACCTAGAATTTGACTGTCCTCCCGGAACATTTTCGGTTACAAAATCCAGTGATGAAAGTGCGCCACAGAAGTTGGCTTCTTTAACGACATCCAACCTTTCAAGAAAAGTTTCCGAGCCAAAATCGCCAGAATCAATTAAAGATATTGCCAAAGTTATAGATATTCAAAAACCAGATAATCTGTTAGCTTTCCCTAAACCCAAGCTTGGTGAAAAAGTAATATTAGCGATTCAATTTGAGCAAAGTAAAGCGATTATTTTACCATCTTCCCAACCGGAATTAGACCGGATTTTAAGTTATCTTGTACAATTTCCTACACTTGAAATCGAACTATCCGGCCATACGGACAACCGGGGAGATGCGATTAAAAACTACAAGTTGTCAGAGGAAAGGGTAAGTATTGTAAAAAAATATCTGACCAGCAATGGTATAGCCTCATCCAGAATTAGCGGTAAAGGTTATGGAAGTAAAATACCTTTCGCCCTTAACGATAGTGAAGAAAACCGGAAATTAAACCGCCGTGTAGAAATGAAAGTTACAAAGGAATAATTTCCATTTAATGTCTGTTTATCAAATAGTTTACACTTATTTTTGTTAAAATGAATAACACTTTTAATTCCGAAAAAGTATCGTTCAGACCGATCCAGTTAAGTGACGCTCACGACATTTTGGAGATTGTCAATTATTATATTTCCGAAACAACCTATCATTTTTCCGATCAGCCCATCGGAATTAGCTCAATCTATGATTTGATACTTCAAGAAACCAATCTCCCCAGATATGTAATTGAAGAGGAAGGGAAAATTATCGGATTGGGATATGCTTATGATTTCAGATCTGAAAATACCTTTTCAGAAACCGCGAAACTTACCTATTGGCTAAAACCTGCTGTCACAGGGAAAGGAATCGGAAAGGAGCTATACCGAATTCTTGAAAACAAACTAATTCGTCTGGATTACAAAAATATTCTGGTTAATGTTTCTTCCGAAAACCTGGTCAGCCTTAACTTTCATAAGAAATCAGGTTTTGTAGAATGTGGAAATTTTAAAGGAATTGCGAATAAAAAAGGACAATATTTCGACATTATCTGGTTGCAGAAAACTTTGACAGATTTGGCTAAATAATAGGTTCTTTTACTATCTCAATTTTCCTTTTCAGCTCCTTTTTTCAAAGACTTAATAAACAAAACAGCCATCAACCCACCCAAAAACCCAAGTCCGGCAGAAATGCGCATGATAATGGCATAAGCGTGAATGAAAGATTTATGATATGCATTTACCACAACTGCTCTTTGTGATTTTTCAATATTAGTCGGCACTTTTGCATTTCCCAAATTCGCCGCTTCTTTCAAAATTTCAGTTTTTTGAGAACTGTTAAAAGAAGAATTTTCCAACTGATCAGCCAGTGCTCCTGAGAAAAATAAAACCGCCAAAGCCCCGAAAATTGCGTTGGCAAAAACATTGGCAATTCTTGTCATCGCGTTATTAACGCCGGAAGCTGTTCCGGAAAAATGATCGCTGACCGAGCCCATTACAGCCGTGGTCAAAGGAGCCACGGTGAATGACATACCCAAACCGAAAATCAAAATGCCGGGAAAGAACGTTGTCCAGTAGTCAGACGGACCACCGGTTTGCTTTACAAAAGATAAAAGCAACAAACCTGCTCCGGCCGTGACAGGTCCCGAGATCAGAAATATTCTTGGTCCGAATTTATCTGCCAGTTTCCCGGCGTATCTCGCCAGTAGTATCATCAAAATTGTAAAAGGCAAAAAAGTAAGTCCGGACTCCAATTGACTATACCCCTGAACCTGCACCAGATTCAGCGATAAAAACAACATCCCGCCGCCAAGCCCTGCATAAAGAAAGAAGGTTAGCAGGTTAGCGCCACTGAAAGTCACACTGGAAAAGAGACTCAAAGGCATCATCGGATTGGCACTTTTGTATTGCAGATATACAAAAAGCACGACCAGCAAAATACCTGCTCCCAGAGAAATGTATGTTTGTATATTATTAAAACCTATGGACGGAATCCTCAGAAAAGTAAGTGTTAACGTAGCCAGTGCCAAGGCAATTGCAGTAGCTCCGGCAAAATCCAAAGGCTTGCCGGAAGGAATTTCCTCAGTGACATTCACACGGAACCACAACATGATCAAAGCAGCAACACCGATAGGCACATTGATAAAGAATATATAACGCCAAAGTCCTGCATCGGCCAAAGCGCCACCAAGAATTGGTCCCCCAATGGTTACCACTGTTGTAAATGCAGACCAGGTTCCGATGGCTTTACCTCGCTCCTTCTCATTAATCGAGGACGAAATCAATGACAAACTTCCAGGTATCATCAGTGCTCCTCCAATTCCCTGAATCAAGCGAAAAATAACCAGCCAGGTTACTGTGGGCGAAAATCCGCAGGCGGCAGAACCTGCAATAAAAATGACAATACCCACCATGAAAACTTTTTTTCGGCCCAGATTATCTCCCAAAGTCCCTCCGATCAGAATCAGGGATGCCAGCATAAGCAGATACGCATTCAGTATCCAGAACAAATCACTACCCGTTGCACCAAGACTATTTTGTAGTGATGGTAAAATAACATTCAGCGCGGTACTGTCAATAAAAGCCATCGCAGAAGCCAAAATGACTGACGTCATAATCCATTTTCCCTCTGTACTGGCAAGTGCAACTGTTGACATGTTTGAAAATTATCGTGTTGCAAAAACACTTATTGTGCACTTTATTCGATTAAGTTACAGGTATTTTTCAAAACATTTTTAATCTTAATTTACACATCGGCTACTGATTTTGAATGTTTTCGATTTAATATAAAATATTACTACCCAATTACACATAATCGATTTTCAAATCTTGTAAATGAAGGTCAAAATAATCAATTCCAAAAAAAGTAGAATCCTCGGCACGATCCCTTAAATTTGAAAAGTTGCTTACCAGCTATCAAATCTGTAAAATCAGAAATGCCTTCTACTAAAAAGTATATTCTAATGCTGGGTTGTTTTGACACCAAAGGTGAGGTTTTCTCCTATTTGAGAAACTGTATTCTGGCTTTGGGTGAAAATGTGATTACCATCAATACCGGCGTGATGGGTACGACAGATTTATTTCCTGTGGATTTTGAATCGGACGTTGTGGCTTTACAAGGTGATTCTGAAATTTCCAGTCTTAGAAAACTTGGAGATCGCGGGCACGCCATGGATGTAATGGGAAAAGGTGCTGCTCAAATTGTCAAAATACTTATTGCCGAAGAAAAACTTAAAGGTGCAATCGGAATGGGTGGCGGCGGCGGAACACACATTGCACTTTTCGCAATGCAGCAAATTCCATTTGGCATTCCCAAACTTTGTCTGACCACGATCGCTGCCAAAGACCTTTCCCGACAAATCGGCCATAAGGATATTACGCTGGTACCTTCTGTTGTTGACGTTGCAGGATTGAACAGTATTATAAAAGTATTGATCAGCCAGTCGGCGGCAGCCATTTGTGCGATGTCCAATAGCATTGCTGATTCTGAAAATGTAATAGTTAAAAGAATTGCGATCAGCATGTTCGGCAATACCACGGCATGCGTTGATCAATGCACAGAATTGTTGAAAAAAGAAGGATACGAAGTGCTCGCATTTCATGCTACCGGAATTGGTGGAAGAACGATGGAGGCGTTGATCAGGGAAGGTTATTTTGATGCGGTTTTGGATGTTACCACAACCGAACTTGCAGACGATCTTTGCGGTGGTATTTGCAGTGCGGGCCCTGAAAGATTACTGGCTGCCGGGGAAATGAACCTTCCACAGGTAGTCGCTCCGGGATGTCTGGATATGGTTAATTTTGGTCATGCCGATACGGTTCCTGAAAAATACAAAGACCGGTTTTTTTATAGCTGGGCGCCGGATGTAACACTGATGCGGACCAATATCGAAGAAAACCTCATTTTAGGAAAACAGCTTTCACAAAAACTAAATAAATCGACCGCTCCGGTAAGTATTGTTTTACCCTTGAAAGGAATTTCGCAAATTGACAGCGTTGGTGGAATTTTTTACAAGCCGGAAAATGATCAGGCGTTATTCGATTCGATCAAAAAACATGCGGCTGAAAGTGTCAGGATCATCGAAACAGATGTGCATATTAATGACAAATCTTTTGCTCAAATTCTGGTTAAAACCTTGATGGAAGCAATTGAAACCGCAAAAAGGTAGGCTATTTAAACATAATAAAAAATTAATACATATTAAAAATCACTATGCCAAATCCATGGACCGGTAAGGGAAATCCCTACACAAGACAGGAAGTCAGAGACCGTTTGAAAGCTTCGTTAGATCAAAATAAAGCCATTATCGTTGCCGGTGCAGGTACTGGAATCAGTGCCAAATTTATTGAAAAAGGCGGTGCTGATATGATCATTATCTACAATTCAGGCCGGTTCAGAATGGCAGGACATGGCTCTACTGCGGGTTTGATGGCCTATGGCGATGCCAACGCAGAAGCGATGGAAATTGGAGAATTTGAAGTGTTGCCAGTGGTGCAGGAAATTCCGGTGATTTGCGGCGTACATGGGTCAGATCCAAGACGCCGGATGTGGCATCATTTGTTGAAAGTGAAGGAAATGGGCTTTTCAGGAATCAATAATTTCCCCACACATTCCATAGTCGACGGGCATTTTCGCCAGGTATTGGAAGAAACAGGAATGGGCTTTGATAAAGAGGTTGAAATGGTAAGAATTGCCAGTAAAATGGAATTGTTTTCTATCGTTTATGTAGCAAAACCGGAAGAAGCCGCACAGATGGCAGAAGCCGGAGCAGACGCGATTATTGCCCATGTTGGAACAACCGTTGGCGGCTCGGTCGGTGTTACAGATGCCTCATGCACAATGGATGATGCCATTGAACGTACGCAAAAAATCATTGATGCAGCCAAGGCCATCAACCCTGATATCTTCTTTCTGGCACACGGAGGCCCTATCAACACACCTGCGGATGTGCGTGTCATATTGGACAAAACGAATGTCCACGGATTTGTAGGAGCATCATCACTTGAACGTATGGGCGTTGAACAATCACTGACCGATCTGACAAGAAGCTTCAAATCACTTACGATTGAAAACAAAGTATAGAAAATAATTTAGTAACAGAGTTGGCACAATCCAACTCTGTTACTCTTCTGCGATAATCTCAGTTTAACACCTCTTCTTTACCGGATTGACACAACTACCGGATACTTTCAAAACAAAAATTATTCCTCAACATTGTCTTGGAAATCGCCAAAACTTATAGCGAAAAAATGACCTCCAATATAATTTCCGAGCATTCCTCTTCCTCAATTTTAGTACCATATAATAAATACATCCTTTCCCAAAATTTCACTAAGGCTTATTTATCAGTATGTTAAGTTCCATTTAAACTTATCTATATACTGTTTCTAATTATTAAATTTGCTTTGTTAAATTTAATTTTTAGATTTGTCTAAATTTTAATTAAAGCAAAACTAACAAGTACTGTTGCAAGTTTATTTGACCAAACATTTTGACAAAATAAATTTCAGAAAGAGAGTGGGTAATTTATTAAACAATATATTTGCAACATTGTTGCATAAATAAAAAAACAATGAGACTTCAAATTTCTAAACGACAACGAACGGCCAGCTTTCTGCTGTTGCTCTGGGCACTGATCTGCCTGAGTAATGTTGTGTTCAGACATGCTCATCGTTTACCCAACGGCAGTATTATCAGCCACGTCCACCCCTACACTGAATTTGCCTCAAAATGTCCGTTTCCAAATCATCACCATTCCCAGTCTGAGCTAAACTGGCTGGATTGTCTAAGCAATATTCCTTTTGATTCTTTTACTTCTGATGTAAGTTTTGAGATAGCATTATTAAAAAAACCCGCTCTGGTCAACTATCCGTATATAGAAAAGCAGGCAGATCAAAAACTTCCCGTTTTATTCCTCCGGGGCCCTCCTGTTTCCTGATTTTCAACACAATAACAAAAATATTATTTACTCATTCCCTAACAAAATCCTTTTGCGTATAGCAACCAGTTAAGGATCAGCATTGCCTCTAACGTTAATTTACTTATGAAAATATATATTCTCTTAATTGCTTTTTTGCTGTCTGGAAACTCTCTGGTAAAAGCACAAACCGGATCGGTTTCTGGCCAGATTATTTCGGGAGGAAAGCCGGTCCCTTTTGCATCGGTAACAGTTTCCAAAACAATTTTTGGAACCCAGGCAGATAGTTCAGGCGCTTTTAAATTATCAAATATTACAGCTGGAAAATATGAAATTATAGCTTCATCCATTGGATTTGACAGCTTTACAAAAAAAATAGACATCACAGAAAACAAACTATTAACACTGAACATTGATTTACAGCCGGTCAACAACACACTTAGTGAGGTTGTAGTGACAGGAGTTTCCAGAGCGACCGAACTCAGAAAAAGTCCGGTTGCTATTGCCGTGATGAGCAAAAAGGAAATGGATATGAATGTAAATAATAACATTGTTGATGCGGTTTTAAAAGGTGTTCCCGGACTTAGCGCCGTTACAACAGGACCCAATATTTCAAAGCCTTTTATCCGCGGATTGGGCTATAACCGGGTACTTACATTGTATAACGGAATTCGTCAGGAAGGGCAGCAATGGGGAGATGAACACGGCATTGAAATTGACCAATATGGTGTTGAACGGGCGGAAGTAGTGAAAGGTCCGGCAAGCCTTATTTACGGATCGGACGCAGTTGCAGGCGTAATTAATTTTATTCCTTACATTCCAAAAGGCCCGGAAGGGAAACTTAAAGGTGATATTACTTCGGAATACCATACCAACAACGGCATGATCGGCGCTTCCGGAGGACTGGCTTATAACAAAAACGGGTGGAAATCAGCTTTCCGGGTTTCCGGGAAAAATGCAACAGCCTACAAAAATAAAATTGACGGAAGAGTTTTTGGAACAGCCTTTAATGAGCTGAATCTTTCAGCGATGACGGGCGTTGAAAAACGTTGGGGATCTTCATATGTGTACGCTACACTTTACAATAATTTACAGGAAATTCCGGATGGCAGCCGTGATTCGCTGACTCGGAAATTCACCCGACAAGTACTTGAAAGCGGCCCGGATAATATCAAAAATCGCCCTCTGGTATCTCAGCACGACTTAAAAACATATAGTATCAATCCGCTTCACCAACGGATTCAGCACTACCGTTTGTTTACCAGAAACCGTTTTTTGTTAGGAAAAGCAGATCTGACTGCGCTGTTTGGATTTCAGCAAAGTGTGCGCCGGGAATATAACCACCCGACGCTGCCAGCACAACCCGGACTTTATGTTCAGCTGAATACCTATAATTATGACTTCAAATACAATTTCCCCGAATGGAAAGGATTGGAAGCCACTTTGGGTGTGAACGGAATGTACCAGATGAACCGAAATCTAAGTGGAACGGACTTCCCTATTCCTGACTATAATCTGCTTGATATCGGTTCGTTTTTGTTTGTAAAAAAATCACTGGGTAAAGTAGACATCAGTGGTGGCCTGCGTTATGACACACGGTCCTGGAACTGGAAAGATCAATATGTACAACACAATCCTGAAACCGGATTTAATGAATTGTTGACAAAACCAGGAAACGGCGCAGTTTTACAATTCCCTTCGTATAACCGAAATTTCAACGGAATTTCCGGAAGTCTTGGGGCAACCTACAATTTATCCGAACGGCTTTTGGTAAAAGCTAATCTGTCAAGAGGTTACCGGGCTCCCAACATCACCGAAATCGGCTCGAATGGTCTGGATCCCGGCGCGCACATTGTTTACCTGGGAAATCGGGATTTCAAACCGGAATTCAGTCTGCAAACGGATATTGGATTCATTGGTTATCTTAAAGAATTCGATTTTAGTATCGAACTTTTTAATAACACCATCGACAATTACATTTATCAGGCGAGGCTCGTGGGCGCTGATGGAAAACCTGTCATTATTGTTCCGGGCAATTTTACTTACAAATACCAGCAATCCAAAGCGCAATTATACGGAGCAGAATTTAGTATAAACCTGCACCCTACCGGCGTAAAATGGCTGACTTTCAACAATAGTCTGGCCTTTATAAGAGGCTTAAACCGTAATAATGCACTGATAGCTTTGGAAGGAAATTCTGCCAAATATCTTCCGTTCATCCCTCCCGTTCATGGTCGATCCGAGATCAGGGCTTCCCTTGGGAAACCGATTGGAAATTTAACAGGTACTTATTTCAGAGCTGAAATCGATTATTATGGAGCACAAAATAAATTCTACGGCGTTGATAATACAGAAACAGCTACGGCAGGTTATGCACTGTTCAATATTGGTTGCGGTACCACCATAAATAATCAAAATAAAAAGCCATTATTTCAGCTGTTTTTACAAATTGATAATTTGTTTGATACCGCTTATCAGTCAAATTTGAACCGTCTTAAATACTTCGAATATTACGCTGCTTCTCCGAATGGACGTTCAGGTATTTACAATATGGGGCGGAATGGAAGTGTGAAAGTCATTATTCCATTTTGATACTAAACTAACTTCATTTGATTTCTAAAACTGGAATTGTCAAATTTAAAAAGCCGGACTTTTGCTAATTCAGCAGAGATCCGGCTTTTTAAAATTCCATTTATATAAGAAAAAAACAGGAAGATTTTCAATCCTGCTTTGGCAAACTATTTTTTCATTGGTGTAGGTTCTCCCGCTGCAAAATCCTCATTCAGGCGTTTAAACCATAAATTCACTACCCTCCCATTTGACATACGCAAACCAGAAACTTTACCCGATTCATCTCTGGCAATCTCTATATTCTGCACAAACCACCAGGGAGCGGCAAAGCGATCTTTACTTACAACTTTTAAAACCACGTCACCATGATGCACATGAACGAGTTTTAGCGTGTCGTCTTTCAGTGTAATAGAATAAAAAGTTTCAAGTTCCGGACTATAATATTTGCCCACAAATTCTTCTCGTTTTATATCATTTTGAACAACAGCCTTAACACGATTTCCCGGATGTTCTCCATTTTGTCTGAGTGTAATTTTGCTAACCTTTCCCTCCTTTGATTTGTGAAAAACAACAGAAGCTTCTACAACTTTCAAAAAAAATGTAGAATCCGAAGAGGGAAATATTTCATTCTCACCCTGCCCGGTTGCCTGCGTCAAATAACGAGCTCCGTCACGCCAGAATCTCAGAATAAAACCAGGAGCTTCGGCAAGTTCGTACGATCCTTCGTATTGTTTAAAAAGCGTTGAATCAAATTTATAAGCTGTGTTGGACGCAGAAACAGCGAACGATTTCACCGTTTTATCTTCTTTAAATTGTGAAGCCAAATAAAGATTAGCTACTTCAAAACCCTTTTTCTGCGGGTCAAACTCCGCTTGATTGCTCAGCACGATAAAACCGTAATCCTCTTTGGGGAAATATGACAAAAAAGATCTGAATCCGGCGTCTGCTCCATTATGTCCGTAATAGGCCAATCCCTTTAACTTTCCGTGGATCAATGCAAAAGCATAAGGAAGCGTATCTCCTTTGGTAAGCCTTCCCTTTTCCAGCATTTGCGTCATCGTTGCCGCATTCCCAACTTTATGAGAACTGAAATTATCAATCCAGTGCGAAAGATCTGTAACGGTGGTGAATAAACTTGTTGCTCCAACATTGGAGTAACTCAACACACTTTTCTTATATCCTTCCACAGCTTTTTCAGACTTATGAAAAGAGTAGGCTCTTCCTTTAACAATGCGCTCGTAATCATCATAAAACAATGTATTTTTCATACCCAACGGCTTGAATACGTGCTCTTGCATATATGCAGAAAAGGGTTGCTTTGAAATCCGGCTGACTATTTCGGCCAAAAGAGTATAACCCGTGTTGCAATAAGAATAAGCCGAACCTGGCTCAAAATTCAGTTCCTTTTGTCTTTTTACCAGATTAAAAACATGCTCTTTCGTAATGACATCATCTAGCTGCCAACCGGCCATTGCCAACAGATTCCATTGATCACGAAGACCGCTGGTATGATGAATCAAATGACGAATGGTAATAATTTTTCCAAAATCCGGAACCTCTGGCAAATACTTTCTGATGTCATCTTCCAAGGAAAGTTTGCCTTCCTGCGATAAAAGAACAATCGCAAAAGCTGTAAATTGTTTGGATACCGAGGCTATGTGAAATATGGTTTCGGGTCCGTTGCGAGCGCCTGTTTCCAGATCAGATTCCCCAAAACCTTTGGCGTAAATTAATTTCCCCTGATGAACCACGCCAACCGCAGCTCCGGGTTTTCCGGGTTTGTTCCACTCTGCAAAAATTGAATCAACGCTAGCAGTTATTTTTGGCGACTGTGCGTTAACAAAGTTATTTTGCTGACTTAAAATAAAGATCAGAAGAAGTGAGGTATAGAAAAATTTCATTCAATAAGGGCTTTAATGATACTTGAATTACCCGTTGGGTGAAATATAATTAAGGAAGAAAAGTGTATACATATTGGGTTAAGATACTGAAATTCAGTATCTTAAAGTCGCCAAACAAACCCCAATATGTATGTCAAAATTAGTGAAAAATTATTATAAAATCCTGGAAACGATCGAATTACTGAGTATCGATTGTATTGTTAAGAAAGTGGGACGTAAGCCAAAAATGTCTGATAATCAAGTTGTTGCTTTAAGTTTGACGGCTGAATATATGAGTATAGATAGCGAGAATCTCTTATTTCAAACGATACCAGAAAATGGGATAGAAAATATATTAGAGCGAA
>NZ_VTOL01000016.1 GCF_009801115.1 Dyadobacter sp. 3J3 | reverse complement strand
AAAAGTAATCCGAACCAAACTTTGCGATGAATTCAAATTCATTACAGAAACGGTTTTGCTGCAGAGAGCTTTCATAAAGTTATTAATCACGAAACAAAATTCCTTATTGGGTAACTTTGCGTGAAACTTTTACCCTACACTTACTTCCTGCACCTGCTCAACTTCCGGTTTCTTCTTCTCAAAGCGCGCCTTAATCCGATCGACAACAAGATAAGCCGAAGGCACGAGCAGCAAAGTCAAAATCAAAGAACTTGACAGCCCGCCAATGATTACCCAGGCCATACCATTTTTAGTTTCAGCACCCGCTCCACTTGCCATGGCAATCGGAAGCATCCCGAAAACCATCGCCAGCGTAGTCATCAAAATCGGGCGAAGACGTTCTTTTCCTGCTTCAACCAAAGCATCAACCACTTCATGTCCCTGTTCTTTCAAATGATTTGTAAAATCGACAATCAGGATGGCATTTTTTGCTACAAGACCCAAAAGCATGATCATACCGACAATCGCGAAAACAGTCAGACTTTCCATGGACAATGCGAGTGCTAAAAGCGCACCAATTAACGCAACAGGAATTGAAAAAAGTACCACAAAAGGATAAACGACACTTTCGTAAAGTCCAACCATGATAAAATAAACAAGCAAAATTGCAATAACGAGTGCAAGTCCAAGACTTCCAAAGGCATCACCTTGCTGCTGCATCTGACCCAGATACTGGATTGTAATACCGTTAGGCATTTTTAGATTTGTCACTTTTGCCTGAATATCAGCACCAACGGTACCAACCGGACGGCCCACAACCTGCGCATTTACAGAAATCGACGACAGTCGGTCAATGCGTTGCAAAACACTTTCACCGATTTGTTCTTCAACCGAAGCGAACTGAGATAATTGGAACGATTGTCCCTGATTATTGACGAAAAGAAGCTGACGAATATCCGATGCACTGGTACGATCAAACTGGTCCAGACTTACCAGAATATCATACTCTTTTCCATTTTGTTTGAATTTAGAACGGTCATCACCGCGGAACCCGTTTTGCAGTGCAACACCCACTTCTGTGGCGTTGATACCAAGCTGCGCCATACGTTCACGATCCAGAATCACCTTTACTTCCGGCTTCGGATCCTGCACAGAATATTTTACATCCTGAGTTCCCGGAACAGATTCGGCTACTTTTTTCACCATTGCAGAGGCCTTCCGTATCGAATCCAGATTGGTGCCTTTCACCGCAATTTGAATCGGAGCCTCGGAAGTTCCAACCAAGCCTGTCGGACTAACCGTAACCTTTGTTCCCGGAATTTTAGCAATCTCAGCTTTGACGATCACACTAAAATCTTCCGTAGAAACCGGTCTTGTCTTTTTATCCGTCAACTTAACATTTAAAGTAGACAAATTACTATTGGATGAAGATGTCAGGTTATTACTGCTGTATCCGATATTACTGAAAACATTTGTTACCTCGGGATGTTTCAAAAGCATTTGTTCGGCTTGTTGCGCCACTTTATTACTTTCATAAATGGAAGCGGTTGGTGCCAGTTCAATTTGCACCGTGAATTCTCCCTGGTCACTTGCGGGCATAAAAGCTGCTCCTATAAATCCTGTTGGAACTAATGCGATCGCACCGATCAGCAAAGCCAGAACACCCAGAAATACATATCTTTTGTGACTCAATACTTTTAGAAGAATCCGACCATAAGCATTTTGCAGACGGGTCAGGAGATTTTCAAAACCAATGTTCAACTTACCCCAAAGAGAAGTTTTGCTTAGCACTTCCAGTTTCCCAAACCTGGATACTAAAAGTGGTGTCAGCGTGAAAGAAACGAACAAACTCATCAAGGTTGAGAAAACCACAACCAGGGAAAATTCGCGAAGAATATTACCGATCAATCCGCCGGTCATAGCCAACGGGACAAAAACCACAACGTCCACAAGGGTAATGGCTAGAGCTGTAAAACCAATTTCACTCCGTCCATCCAGTGCAGCCTGCCAGCGGCTTTTTCCCATTTCCAGATGTCGGTTTATATTTTCCAAAACTACAATCGAGTCATCCACCAAAATACCAACAACCAGAGAAAGTGCCATCAAAGTCATCAAATTCAACGAAAATCCTAACAAATACATTAGAATAAACGTTGGGATAATGGATGACGGAAGCGCGACCAACACAAAAAGTGACGACCGGAAACTATGCAGGAACAGAAGCATAACCACCGAAACGATAGCTACCGCCAGGAATAAATCTTCAACAACGGCGTCAGCCGAGGCCAAAGTATAGGTAGACTGATCGGCTGCTATATTGAATTTTAGTCCTTTTGATGCGTACTGTTTTTCAAGTGAAATAATTTTCGCTTTTACCTGTTTGCTTACTTCAACCGCGTTTGCATCCGATTGTTTCAAAACCTGTAAACCGATAGAAGGTCTCGCGTTGATGTGATTTATCGCCGTAGGTTTCGTGGTAGCATCCACAACTTCTGCAACGTCTTTTAACTGTACTTCTCCACCGTCCGCTTTTCTTGAAATTACAAGATTTCTAAAACCATCTGTATTAGCAACCGAAGCATCAAAACGAATTGACAACTGAGATTGTCTTGTTTCAAGCTGTCCGGCAGGATAACTTGTGTTTGCATTGTTAATAGCCGCAGCTACTTGCCCGATGGAAAGATTGTAAGCCCTCAATTTCTGAGCATCAACATTAACCTGTATTTCCCGTTCATTTCCACCGATCAAATCAATACGTCCAACGCCGGCTGCATTTGATAATTGCGGCTTCAATTCATCATCAATCAGATCGTATAGTTTGGCAGGAGAAATATTGGCCGTTACACCCATCCGTAATACCGGAAGTTCATCCGTCGAGAATTTGTTAATTGTCGGGCGATCTGCTTCATCCGGCAGTAAATTAATAATCTGCTCTACTTTTCGTTGCGCATCCTGTTGTGCCAGAGTAACATCCACACCATTTTTTAGCTGGATCACAACAATAGACGCACCTTCTTGAGAAGTGGAATTAATCCGGTCCAATCCTTCGATGGAAGCAAGGGCATCTTCAATTCTTTTGGTAACATTGGTTTCAACTTCGTCCGCAGAAGCTCCGCGATACGTTGTTGAAACACTGATCACATTTGCCTCAAATTTGGGCAAAAGGTTATAGGAAAGCTGCTGATAACTGATCACACCGAAGAGAATCAATACGGTGAAAATAGTGGTAATCAACAGCGGTCTTTTAACTGATAATTCGGTTATAGACATGGTTGTATGTTTTAAAGTTTTCGGAAATATACTTCCGGTCTATTTTGAGACTTGAACAGGTTTTCCGTCAGTAAGATTTAGCTGACCGGTAGTCACGACCTGATCTCCTGGTTTTAATCCACCGAGTACTTCGATTGCGTCACCCAGTTCGCGGCCAACGGTAATTTTACGCTGATGTGCAACATTTGCGTTTACTACATATACATAAGGATTTTTAATACTTTCCACCAACGCTATGCGAGGAATTTGCAGCGATGTTTCATGTGATTTCTGAGAAAAATCAACATTTACGAATGTGCCCGCTTTCAAAGGACTTGAACCTCCAACGGTGATTTCTACCGGATAGCTGTGTTCTTCATTTCCGCGTGGAGCGATATAAGTGATTTGACCGGGATAAATTTTTCCGCTTAATACATCCGCACTAACCTTGACTTTTTGGCCTTCATGAAGTTGGTATACATCCTTTTCGTTTACCATAACCTGCACTTTCAATCGTGATACGTCAAGGATCGTCCCCAGAACGGTTCCTGCGTTTACAAATTCACCCACTTCTATATCTTTTTTGACAATTTTTCCACTGATCGGAGATTTCACAGTCGCATCCTGAATTTGCTTTTTGATCTGCTCAGCCTTGTTTACGGCACTTTCGTAGTCGTATTTAGTTTGGTTAAGCTGTAATTCGGTTGTCGCATTTCCGGCGTAGAGCGTGTTGTAACGCGTTACATCTTTCTTTAATTTTTCAATATTCAACTGCGTAGCTTCGAGCGCAAGCTGATTTAACTTATTATCAATTTGAATCAAAACGGAGCCTTGTGAGACCTGGCTTCCTAAATCAAAATTCACTTTTTGGACCTGTCCCTGGCTCGTCGCCATAAGAGAAGTTTCACGGAAAGGAATTAAATTACCGGTTTTTAGCAGCGATTGACTAACCGTATCTTCGCTCACTTCCATCACCGTTACCGGGATCGGTGCATTTGTAAGTGTTACCGGTTTATTTTTTTCGTCAATTTTTTTCTTATTCGTAACCAGCCTTGCGCCAATTAAAACTACAATGGCAAGCACTGCCAGCGTCACGATTATCGTTGTCTTTTTCATTGCTTTATACTATTTGTACTATCAAAGTTGATTAAAGAAAGGTAGTAGCGTTCCCTGCGCTTGTTCAAGATCCAGTTTGGCCTGATAAAAATTAATCAGTGAATTCACGTAATCCGTTTGCGCCTGGCGGTAAGAATTTTCAGCGTTGATCAAATCCGTCAGAGGTGCTGTTCCTTGTTTATATTGAAGCGTAGTCATGTCATAAACTTTTCGGGCCAGTTTTACATTCCGGTCGTCATTTTCTACATTAATCTGCGACTGCTGAATTTGCGACTGTGAATTATTGAAAGCCAGACGGTAGGACTGTACATTCATTTTCTGCTGCTCTTCCTGAGTTACCACTTTTATTCTCGCCTGCTGAATTTGTGCGCTTCTGTTGAAACCATCAAAAATTGGAATGTTCAATTTCAATCCGATGGTGCTAAATCCCTGAAAGTTCTTGAATGAATTACCAAATTCATTTGTCATAGTGAGTTGACCATAGCGTGCGTTAAAACTTAATCGTGGCAAATATCCAGCCGTAATTCTTTGTTGATCCAAACGGTTCAGTATGAGTTGATTTTCACTCAATTGATAAGTTGTCAGATTTTTAGCATCAAACTGGCTTTCTGCAATCTTTGGAACCTGGGTTAGCAATAGCGAATCTTTAAGAATTAATTCCTTATCCTGATCAAGTCCCATTTGGTATTTCAATCGGTTCATTGCCAGCGTTACATTTGTTTTTGCGAATGATAGCTGCGATTTGTTACTGTTATAGGTTACATCCGTACGGTCATAATCAACAGGTTGAATTACCCCGTTATCCCGTTGTAATTTTAGAATGTTCAGCACTTGCTGCGTCCTTTCAAGGTTATCCTGTAAAAGCGAAATTTGCTGTTGTGAGACAAAAACCTGATAGTAATTTTTCGATACCTCATAAATGATTTGCTCCTGCGTTTGCTTTTCATTAAGCTGAGCGCGTTGCTGGTTCGGTTTATTGGCTTTGATTCCGGTCAATAATGATTGGTCAAAAATAACCTGCTCGGCAGATGCGGAAAAATTGGTTTGAAATTTTGAACCAAAGGCGACACGGGTAGGCTCAGGGCCCGCAAATCCAGCAGGCAAAGTCGTCAACTGCAATTTGAGGTTGTCATCCAAAGTTCCGGTACCCGAAATCTGAGGTAAATAACTGGCCAAAGCCTGCCGCGATTGCTGCCGCGCATTCTCTTTTTGATATTGGGCAATTCTTACGGTTCCAAAATGTTTGAGACCATAATCGATGCAATCCCTTAATGTCCAGGCTGTCTGTGCTTGCGTAAGTGAGGGCAAGGCAAGCGTCAAAAACAGTTTACAAAAAAATCTTTTTTTCATGCTAATAAGTTGATGTGTCTACTGTGGATATATCAACTATATATCCAAATTTTTTTACTCTTTTAATATTTTCGAAATTTTTTTAACGATTGATATTAAAGAATCAATCTCTTCCTGGCTAATGGAAGCGGTCATGCGTCTGTCAATATCCTCAATCGATTCCATCATTTTTGTTACAACCATTTTACCAGCCGGTGTGAGTTCAATAATGTTCTTGCGCCGATCATTTGAATCACCAACAATCCGCACATAACCATCTCGCGAAAGTGTCTGAATAGATCTTTGAATGCCTCCTTTGTCTTTTTGAGTAAAGTTTGCAATTTCCTGCTGCGATGGAGAATTTCCTTCTCGCAGGTAAACCACAAATAATATCTGAAGCTGTTCCACTTGCAAGGTATAGCCCATCTTAGCTAGTTCCTTGTTCGTATTACGTCCGACAAGATGCGAAACCGTGATGATATTGAACAACATCATTTTGCTCAGGCGCTCATAATTTGCTTTGTTCAGGTCTTTAACTTCTATTTCCATAACGCAAATGTAAAATAGGTAGACATATCAACCAAATTTATTTTATCAAATTTGAAATTTTATTAAAATGAATCAATAAAATGTACATATACCTTGAATTAGTTGAAAGAAATATTTAAAATTTTAAAAAAGCTATGGGTAAAAAGTTTAATTAAATCCTGTATTTGATTAACTTACAAAGTTGTTTGTCTTTCAGAAAGATGGATATTCCTATCCGTTTGACTTTCAATGAAAAATCCTGGATCAATTATTAACCATTTTCTTTTGAGATGAATCGTAGAGAAGCCGTTCAAAAATTAACCCTTCTGATGGGAGGCGTTATTTCTGCACCTTTAATGGCTGGTGTAATGGGAGAGAGGCTGAATTTCGGCCCATCGGTTGAAGTTTCCGCTGAGCAGGAAGCGTTGCTTGCTGAAATCGCGGATGTGATTATCCCGACCACAAAAACGCCGGGTGCAAAAGCTGCCGGAGCTGAGAAGTTTATCACCCGTGTCATGCGGGATTGTTATGTTCAGGAAGAACAGCAGAAATTCTATGCTGGTGTTGAAAGGTTGAACAATGACAGTAATGATCTCTATGGAAAAGGCTTTGTGGCCCTGGATGCAGCTCAGAAAAATGAAATTGTAAAACGCAGCACAACAGCTGATAAACCATTCTTTTTACAAATGAAAGGTTTAACAGTTACTGCTTATTTTACTTCTGAAATCGGAGCGACGCAGGCCTTGGATTATCTACCGATTCCAGGCCGTTTTGATGGCTCATATCCGATGAAAGAAGGGCAAAAAACCTGGGCACTTTAAGAACTTAACCTTTCTATTTTTTTAAAAAGTATTATCACCATGGCGAATTTAAATGTTGATGCAATAAAAGATATGACCTACGATGCCATCGTAATCGGTTCCGGAGTTTCGGGCGGTTGGGCAGCGAAGGAGTTGACTGAAAAGGGGTTGCGCGTATTGATGCTTGAAAAAGGGAAACCGCTTGAACACGTAACAGGCTATGAAAATGCTTTAAAAGCTCCATGGGAGACTGAATATAACGGTCGGTTGACGGTGAAACAAAAGGAAACGCATCCATTTCTTTCCCGCGATTATCCTTATAACGAGATGACCGAAAAGTACTGGATGAACGATTCGGATTCACCGTACGAAGAAAAGAAAAGATTTGACTGGTTCAGACCCAATATTGTAGGTGGAAAATCGATCATGTGGGGTCGTCAGTCGTATCGGTTGAGTGACCTTGATTTTGAAGCGAATTTAAAAGACGGAATCGCCGTTGACTGGCCGATCCGATACAAAGATGTTGCGCCCTGGTATTCTTATGTTGAAAAACATGTAGGTATTTCCGGTGAAAAACTTGGTTTACCACAACTGCCGGATAGCGACTTTTTGCCGCCAATGGAAATGTATCACGTTGAGAAAGAAGTACGTAAAAGACTTGAAAAGCAATTTCCCGGTCGTACGATGACGATTGGACGTGTTGCAAACCTTTCTCAGCCTGACAAAATCCAGCTGGAAGGTGGTCGTTCTCCGTGTCAGTATCGTAACCGTTGTTCTTATGGTTGTCCATACGGCGCTTATTTCAGTACGCAATCAAGTACATTGCCACCAGCAGTGAAAACCGGGCTTTTGACACTTCGTCCTGATTCTGTGGTTAGGGAAATTGTGTATGATAAAGTAAAACAAAAAGCGACTGGTGTGAAAGTTACGGATTCTGTGACTTTGCAGGAACGTGAATATTTTGCCAAAATTATCTTCGTATGTGCGAGCGCGATTGGTACATCATTGGTTCTTTTGAACTCAACATCGGATCGTTTTCCAAATGGTTTGGGTAATGATTCTGGTGAACTTGGACATAATCTGATGGACCACCATTTCCGTACGGGCGCTAGCGGAGTTTGGGAAGGTGATTTGGATAAATATTATTTCGGTCGCCGTGCAAATGGTATTTATGTGCCCCGTTATCAGAATATTGGTAACGATAAACGTGATTACATCCGCGGATTTGGATATCAGGGCGGCGGCGGTCGTCAGGGCTGGCAGCGTAATGTGGCTGAACTTGCTTTTGGCGCTGATTTCAAAGAGGATTTGACAACGCCGGGACAATGGACGATGGGTTTTGGTGGCTTCGGTGAAACTTTACCTTACCATGAAAACTATATGTACCTGAACAAGGAAAAGAAAGATAAATGGGGAATGCCTACCGTGGTTTTTGACGCCGAACTTCGTGAAAACGAAATGAAAATGCGGAAAGATATGAAGAACGACGCAGCCGAAATGCTCGAAAAATCGGGTGTTAAAAATGTAAAAACACACGATAACGGTTCATATCTAGGTATGGCCATTCATGAAATGGGAACAGCTCGTATGGGCCGTGACCCTAAAACGTCTATTTTGAATGGAAACAACCAGATGCATGCGGTGAAAAATGTTTTTGTTACAGATGGAGCTGCTATGGTTTCGGCTTCTTGCGTAAATCCGTCGTTAACCTACATGGCACTTACGGCAAGAGCTGCGGATTTTGCCGTTAAGGAATTGAAGAAGAAGAATATTTAATAGTTATTAGATAAGATAATTTTATCCGCCAATCGAAATTCTTTGAATTTTGGTTGGTGGATTTTTTTTGCCCCAGGGTTGAAACCCTGCGCTACAATGTCGGCCGTGCCTACGGCATTTTTTCAACCAAATATTGCCTATTAACAAATGCCGTCAGGCATGACCGACATGGTAGCGCGGGAATTTATTCCCGGGGCCATTTTAATTGTTGCATTTCCCAAATTGATAAATCCATATCAAAATGATACGCCATTAGTAGGTATCATATTAATTAATCTTCGAGCAATTAATTGGCATTCAGTAAAATAATCATAGAATAGAAATTTTGGATCGTATTTGGTATCAACCTTTTCATATTTCAAATTATCAAAACTATGAAAAGGAAAATATCCAGGGGGATTTACAAACAGATGCAAAAATTTGCAGATCTGACCCAAATTATGATTTTAAAAGGTAACATGGCTCGTGCAAAAAAATGCTTTTCCATCGCCGAGAATCTTTTTATCAATGGAAATAAAGAAACAAAAACTGCTATTTCAAACGTGTACTTATATTCTGTTTCGGGCATGATGGAATTGAAGCACCTGAATACGGAAAAACTTCTTCCTAATACATTGAAACGCGAATACATCAAGCAAATCAACGCATTCTAGGATATGGAAAAGCTTGAAATGCTCAGGCACTTAAAACCTTTCATTCTGATAAAATCCTATCATTTTGAGTTGCTTTTTTCAGGGTTCAGGTTGGTGTTTATGATGTTATCTTTCTGATTTGCAAATAGTTGAATTAATTGTGTCTTGCCCGGAATAAATTTGGTATTACTACATACAAAGTCAATCACTCAAATAAATTTAAAATAGTATGATCACAATCCTCTTAATAGCGTCAGGAATTTTATGTTTCGCGCTTTTCTACAAAACAGTAAACTTCTTTGAAAATATCTAATCATGGCAGCGCTCTTTATAGTCTCAATATGTGTGTTTGGTTACATCTGTTATGTGTTGATCAAACCCGAAAAGTTCTAACCGGATTCAAATCCCGGGAAACGAAATCGAATTAAAAAAATAGAAAAAATGAACACTGAATTATTTGGAATCATTGCCATGTTTACCCTGACGATTGCCTTCGCAATACCTTTCGGCAAGTACATAGCAAAAGTTTATGCAGGCGAAAAAACCTCCTTCGATCCTGTTTTTAACCCTATTGAAAAGTTGTTTTTCAAAATCAGCGGTATTGATGTAAAAGCTGAAATGAATTGGAAACAGCACATGTTCTCGCTTATCACGATTAACATGGTCTGGTTCGTGCTCGGTATGTTTGTTTTAATGAACCAAGGTTGGTTGCCGTTAAATCCGGATGGAAATCCTGGACAAACTGCTGATCTGGCTTTTAATACGAGTATTTCTTTCGTAGTCAACTGTAACTTACAGCATTATTCCGGAGAATCGGGACTTAGTTATTTGTCTCAACTATTTCTTATGTTCCTGCATTTTGTAACGGCAGGAACAGGTATGGCGGCGGCGGCTGTTTTGTTCATGGCATTACGAGAACGCACAACAGATAAGCTTGGCAATTTTTATCATTTCTTAGTTAAATCCTGCCTGAGAATTTTGCTTCCTCTTGCTATTATTGTTGCTATCATATTGGCTTTCAATGGTACACCAATGACATTTGAAGGAAAAGACATGATCGTAAACATGCAGGGAGATACCGTTCAGGTTTCAAGAGGACCGGTTGCTGCGTTTGTCGCGATCAAACATTTGGGTACGAATGGAGGAGGATTTTATGGAGCCAATTCGGCGCACCCGTTGGAAAATCCGAATTATCTGACAAACACCGTTGAAATGATCGCACAGCTGATCATTCCATTTGCCATGATCTTTGCTTTTGGCTTTTTTCTGAAAAGAAGAAAAATGAGCTGGATGATTTTCGGAGTCATGACGATCGGATTTTTGCTTCTTACCGTGCCAACCATTATTTGGGAAAACGGAGGCAACCACGCTATCACAGCGATGGGAATCGATAATAGTGCCGGGGCGATGGAAGGTAAGGAAGTCCGGTTTGGAACAACAGCATCTGCATTTTGGAGTATAGCGACCACCGTCATCTCGACCGGTTCAGTAAACTCAATGCATGACAGCTACACACCGCTTTCCGGAATGACACAACTTCTGGCTATGATGACCAATGCTTTTTATGGCGGAGTCGGAGTCGGTATGCTTAACTTTTTTGTCTTTATTATTCTGGCGGTATTTATCAGCGGATTAATGGTGGGTAGAACACCCGAGTTGATGGGTAAGAAAATTGAGGCTCGCGAAATGAAAATCGCCATGATTGTGGCTTTGCTTCACCCATTTCTGATTCTGGTTGGTACTGCTTTGGCAGCTGCTTTTCCTACCATAACTTCGGCTACGCTTGCCAATCCAGGCTTCCACGGATTTACGGAAATGCTTTATGAATATACCTCGTCGTCAGCAAATAATGGTAGTGGGTTTGAAGGTTTGGGTGATAACAATCCATGGTGGAATATCACAACAGGTTTTGTGCTGATCCTTTCACGTTACATTCCAATCATTGGGCCGATCGCTATTGCGGGACTTTTAGCAAATAAAAAATTCATTCCCGAGAGTGCGGGAACGTTGAAAACAGATTCTTCAACGTTTGGAATTATGGTTCTGGCGGTTATCGTGATCATCACAGCATTATCCTTCTTTCCGGCTCTTACGCTGGGTCCGATCGCTGAATATTTCACGCTGCGTTAAGAATCGATTTCATAAAAAATAAAAAAGGCTACAAGAAAATCTGTTCCGGCGACAGATTTTCAAAGATCGAAAAAGTAGCCAATACCTAATCGCTAACGGCTAAACGCCATAATGAAATGAAAAATCAAGATACGTCCTTATTTCAGAAGGACTTGGTTAACGAAGCCCTCAAACAGGCATTTGTAAAATTGAACCCCAAAATAATGTTCCGTAATCCTGTGATGTTCACGGTGGAAATAGGCACGGTCATTATGCTGGTAGTTAGTATATGGACATTAATGGGCGAAAAATCCCAGGGAAGTTTTGCCTATAACTTTACTGTTTTTCTTGTTCTTCTTTTGACTTTACTTTTTGCCAATTTTGCAGAAGGAATTGCAGAAGCCAGGGGTAAAGCACAGGCTGACAGTTTGCGTAAAACCAGAGAAGAAACACCTGCCAGACTTGTTATTGAAAATAAAGCGGGATTCTCAGTTTCGACAAGACAAGTGATGTCTGCTTCGATGAAAAAAGGAGACGTATTTATTTGTGAAGCGGGTGACAATATCGCGACGGACGGTGAAATTATCGAAGGTTTGGCAACGATTGATGAAAGCGCCATTACCGGAGAAAGTGCACCTGTAATTCGTGAAGCGGGAGGTGATAAGAGCAGTGTAACAGGTGGTACCAAAGTTTTATCGGACAAGATAAAAGTGATGGTAACAACGGAACCTGGCGAAAGTTTTCTTGATAAAATGATCGCGTTGGTAGAAGGCGCCAGTCGTCAGAAAACACCGAACGAAATTGCATTGACAATCCTTTTGGCTGGTTTTACACTTGTGTTTATCATCGTTTGTGTGACTTTGAAACCATTCGCGGATCACGCTAATACGCCGATTACAATTGCCGCTTTTATTTCACTTTTTGTTTGTCTGATTCCGACAACTATCGGTGGGTTGCTTTCTGCGATCGGTATTGCCGGGATGGACAGAGCACTTCGCGCCAATGTGATTACCAAATCAGGAAAAGCGGTAGAAACAGCAGGTGATATTGACGTATTGCTTTTGGATAAAACAGGAACGATCACGATTGGTAACAGAAAGGCGACGAATTTCTATGCTGCAAAAGGCATCACTGATAATCATTTTATCAAATGCGCGGTGCTGAGTTCGATTGCAGATGAAACACCGGAAGGAAAATCAATTTTGGAACTTGCAAATTTGAATCCGTCGACATATGCCAATCTGAACAATCCAACCTTTATCAAATTTACGGCTGAAACCAGAAGTTCGGGTGTCGATTTTGATGAAACCAGAATTCGTAAAGGTGCTTTTGATTCCATGAGAAATCTGACAATTAAAGCAGGAAATAATTTCCCGGCTGATATTGAAGAAAAAACAAAGGCTATTTCAAACAACGGTGGAACGCCGCTTGTGGTTACTGAAAATGAGAAGGTGCTGGGCGTGATTGAATTGCAGGATATTATCAAACCTGGTATCAGTGAACGTTTTGAACGTCTGCGTAAAATGGGTGTGAAAACGGTAATGGTTACAGGTGATAATCCATTGACTGCCAAGTTTATTGCTGAAAAAGCGGGTGTAGATGACTTTATCGCCGAGGCCAAGCCAGAGGATAAAATGAACTATATCAAAAGAGAACAGGAAAGCGGAAAACTGGTTGCTATGATGGGAGACGGTACGAACGACGCGCCCGCACTTGCACAAGCTGATGTTGGAGTTGCGATGAACAGCGGTACGCAGGCAGCAAAAGAAGCAGGGAATATGGTGGATTTGGATAATGATCCAACGAAACTGATTGAGATTGTTGAAATCGGAAAGCAGCTTTTGATGACCCGAGGTACGCTAACCACCTTCTCCATCGCGAATGACGTTGCCAAATATTTCGCCATCATTCCTGCCTTGTTTATCGCTTCAATTCCAGCGCTACAAGGTTTGAATATCATGGATCTGCATAGTCCGGAAAGCGCGATTCTATCCGCTGTAATCTTTAACGCGATCATCATTCCGATTCTGATTCCATTGGCGCTTAAAGGTGTGACTTACAAGCCGATCGGTGCGAGCGCATTGCTGAGAAGAAACCTTTTTATATACGGTTTAGGCGGAGTAATTGTGCCATTTATCGGAATTAAGGTGATTGATATGCTGGTGAGTGTGTGGTTTTAAAACGATCGAAATAAAAAAGAAGAATCAATTAAAAAGTTCACGCGGAGCACTAAAAGCCAACCGCTAACAACTAAAAGCTATAAATCTATGAAAACGAACCTATTTCCTGCAATCAAATTAACCTCTATTACGCTGGTTTTCTTTGCCGGAGTTTATACAATCATAATCTGGGGGATTGCACAACTTGCCCCAAACCACGGAAATGGTGAAGTGGTGATGCAAAATGGCAAAAAATACTACGCCAATGTCGGACAGACTTTTACGGAAGATAAATATTTCAACTCACGTCCATCCGCTGTGGATTACAATGCGGCCGGTAGTGGCGGTAGTAACAAAGCACCTTCCAATCCAGAATATCTTGCAACCGTCCAAGCGCGTATCGACACTTTTTTAGTACACAATCCGGAGGTTAAAAAACAAGACATTCCGGTTGAACTAATAACGGCAAGTGGCAGTGGGCTTGATCCGGATATTTCTCCAAACGCCGCGCTTGTTCAGCTTAAACGAGTTTCGAAGAATAGAAATATTTCTAATGAAAAGTTGCAAAAACTAATCGAGGAAAATACAGAAGCTCCTTTGCTGGGACTATTGGGGCCAGCAAAAGTGAATGTTTTAAAATTGAATATGGCGCTTGACGGATTGAAAAATTAATCATTAAAAACTCAAGGTTACAGGTTTTGTGAGGCTTCTGTAAGCCTCACAAAACAAAAAATATCAGATTTCAATAAAAAAGACTTTACGCGTTAGTGCACTTACCAGAATGAAAATGAATAAATTAGTACTGCTTGCAGCTGGAATTTTTTCAATACCAGCCATTGCCCAGGATGCCATCTCAACAGAAAAAACAAAACCAAATCCATTAACTTTTTCAGGTTACGTTGAAGCTTTTTATAGTTACGATTTTAACAAACCAGCTAATCACGAACGACCAGGTTTTTTATACAATTACAACAAACACAATGAGGTCAATTTAAATCTGGGGCTTTTTAAAGTAAATTATAATACAGAAAATGTTCGCGCAAATCTGGCTGTAATGGCCGGTACTTACCCACAATATAATCTGGCAGCCGAGCAGGGATTATTGAAAAATATCTATGAAGCCAATGTCGGAATTAAAATATCAAAAAAGAACAATCTCTGGATTGACGCCGGTGTTATGCCATCTCATATTGGCTTTGAAAGTGCGATAGGAAAGGACAACTGGAGTTTGACACGCAGTATTTTAGCTGAAAATTCGCCGTACTATGAAGCAGGTGTAAAGATTGGTTTTACAAGTAAAGACGAAAAAATCTATGCAGCGGCGATGTATTTGAACGGCTGGCAGCGTATCCAGAAAATTCCGGGAAACCAAACTCCCGCTTTTGGAACACAATTAACATATAAACCCTCTTCCAATACAACATTGAATTGGAGCACTTACATGGGAAATGAGCAGCCGGACAGCTCGAAACAATGGCGATATTTCAACAACTTTTATGGCCAGTTTCAATTGACAGAAAAATTTGGGCTGACAGCCGGTTTTGATATCGGGGTACAACAAAAAAGTAAAGGAAGCAGTAGTTACAATGCATGGTATACACCTGTTTTAATTGCCAGGTATATGCCGAATGAAAAAGTCAGAATTGCAGCAAGAGGTGAATATTATGCAGATGAAAAAGGGGTCATTATTAGCACAGGAACACCGAACGGTTTTAAAACTTTTGGTTACTCTGCCAACTTTGATTATCTGCCTGCACAGAATGTAATGTTCAGACTGGAAGCTCGGGCTTTTAATAGCAAAGACAATATATTTACAAAGGATGGCAAGGCCGACAACCAGAATTTCTTTGTTACAACATCCGTGGCACTATCATTTTAATGACTGAAAAAGAAAACAACGTAAAACATTTTCTGGACCTGATCAAAAAATCCAGAAAGGGGAAGTTTAAAATCTACATCGGCATGAGTGCCGGTGTAGGTAAAACTTACCGGATGCTGCAGGAGGCCCACACATTGATGCGTAACGGCATTGATGTGAAAGTCGGTTATATAGAAACCCATAACCGGAAAGAAACACACGATCTGCTGGAAGGCTTGCCCATTATCCCAAGAAGAAAACTCTTTTATAAAGGGAAGGAGCTGGAAGAGTTTGATTTGCAGGCTGTTATAAGTCTTCGACCCGAAATTGTAATCGTCGATGAACTTGCTCATACCAATATTGAGGGAAGTAAAAACGACAAGCGCTGGCAGGATGTAATGGAAATACTTGATGCCGGAATCAATGTGATCAGTGCCGTTAATATCCAGCATATTGAAAGCCTAAATGAAGAAATCAAGCAAATTACCGGCGTTGAGGTAAAGGAAAGAATTCCGGACAGCGTTTTGCAGCAGGCGGATGAGGTTGTCAATATTGATCTTACGGCAGATGAATTGATCACCCGTTTGAAAGAAGGTAAAATTTACGCCGCTGAAAAAGTCCCGACTGCGCTGAACAACTTTTTTACATCAGGAAATATTCTGCAATTAAGAGAGTTGGCACTTAAAGAGGTTGCCAGTCAGGTTGTTAGGAAGGTTGAAACGGAGGTAACTTCCCGAAGTGTCACAGCCTTGAAGTCGAATAAATTCATGGCTTGTATCAGCAGTAATGCGCAAACTTCGAAAAATGTGATTAGAAAAACTGCCAGACTTGCCAGCTATTACAACAGTCCCTGGGTGTTGCTTTACGTCCAGACACCAAATGAAAGTACGGATAAAATTGCACTGGATAAACAACGTCACCTAATTAATAATTTTAAACTTGCTACTGAACTCGGAGGCGAAATAATTCGCGTAGAAAGCGCACATGTGTCCAGAACTATTATGGAAGTTGCCGAGCAAAGACAAATCACAACAATTTGTATTGGTAAGCCGCATATGAGTTTGTTTAAAGTAATTTTGGCTACCAATATCTTTAACCAGTTATTGAAAAAGTTATCCGTTTCCGAAATTGACCTGGTCATTCTGTCCTGATGAAAATAAAAACTAAATTAACCCTGGGTGTGGGCCTGTTGTTTCTGATGATCATTATTCTTTCATTGGTAGCAGCGCGATATATCAATGTTTTGAAAAACGATACAGAAAATATTCTAGTCGATAACTATAACACACTAGAATATTCACGAAACATGCTCCGGTCTCTCGATCAGACGCAGCAGAGTACAAAAGCTTTTTTGGTCTTTGAAGATAATCTGAACAAACAGCGTAAAAATGTTACTGAAATAGGTGAGAGGGAGGCTACTGCTGCGATTTCGGACCATTTGGCAGAACTCAGGCAAGCACCGTCCAATCTTCTGCTCCACCAAATAATAAGAAAGGACATTACAGAACTGATGCGCCTGAATATGGAAGCGATTCAAAGGAAAAGTGAAATAGCTCAGGTAACGGCACGTTCTGCCAATTTGTGGATCGTTATGACAGGAACATTATGTTTTCTTTTTGCCTTCACTTTGCTTGTTAATTTGCCCAGTAATATTGCCAATCCGATCAAGGAATTAACGGAAAGCATTAAGGAAATTGCAGCTAAAAATTATTCGCAAAGGGTGAATTTTGGCAGCAAAAATGAATTTGGCGAATTGGCTGCTTCTTTTAATACCATGGCCGAAAAGCTGGAAGAATATGACAGTAGTAATTTGTCTAAATTATTATTTGAAAAGAAAAGAATTGAGGCACTTATTAACAACATGCATGAACCTGTTTTAGGTTTGGATGAAAATAAAAAGGTGTTGTTTGCCAACGACGAAGTATTAAAAATTTCAGGGCTTTTAGCCGAAGATGTTATTGGGAAATCTGCCGTTGAAGTAGCACTTCACAATGACCTGATCCGCTCTTTGGTGCAAGGTTTAGTAACACCCAAAGCCGATAATGAAAAAGAAAAACCGCTCAAAATTTACGCTGATAATAAGGAAAGCTACTTCGAGAAAGAAATAGTAAATATTACGATTACACCAACAGGAGAAAGGGAAAAGATTTTTATTGGCCAGGTAATAGTGCTTAAAAATATAACACCCTTTAAAGAGCTGGATTTTGCAAAAACTAATTTCATAGCCACCGTATCACACGAATTGAAAACGCCCATTTCATCGATTAAGATGAGTGTGCAGTTGCTGGAAAATAAGCAAACCGGTGATGTAAATGAAGAGCAAAAACAACTGATTGAAAGTATTAAGGATGACAGCAATCGACTTCTGAAAATCACAGGTGAACTGCTAAATCTTTCGCAGGTCGAAACCGGAAATATTCAATTAAATATTCAGCAAAGTAGTCCATATAAAATTTTGCAGTATGCTATGGAAGCGGTAAAACTTCAGGCAGAACAAAAGCATATTAAACTGATTTCAGAAATAGATGAAAACCTTCCGGAAGTAAAAGCAGATACAGAAAAAACGGCCTGGGTTCTGATCAATTTTCTGACGAATGCGATCCGTTATTCATCGGAAGAAACTAAAATCATCATTGCTGTGAAAAAGGAAATAACGGGCGTTTTATTTCTCGTAAAAGATGAAGGAAAAGGCATTGAAAGTCGCTACCGGGAGAAAATTTTTGATCGCTATTTCCAGGTGCCCGGAAGTGCAAAAACAGGAACTGGTTTAGGACTTGCTATCAGTAAAGAATTTATTGAGGCGCAGGGAGGAAAGATTGGGCTGGATTCTGAAATTGGGATGGGAAGTACTTTTTATTTCAATTTGAATACGAATTAGAAACCATATGGATTTACATTTTACCAATGAATAAATGTTAGCCATTACATTTATTCATTGGTAAAAATGTATATTTACACATATTTTCATTTGATTTATGTGATTTATTATATGGAGAGAAGCGAAATTGCACAATTAATTGCATGGAAAAATTCCGAAAACCGTAAACCATTACTTATTCGCGGAGCAAGGCAAGTTGGCAAAACATGGCTCATGAAGGCTTTCGGAAATCAGTACTATGAACAATGTGTTTATGTGAATTTTGAAAGTAACAAAATGCTTGGCAGCATCTTCGAGGAAGATTTTAATATAAAGAGGATAATTCTTGCTCTTCAAATTGAAACAGGAATTATTATTAATCCGGAAAATACCTTAATTATTTTGGATGAAATTCAGGAAGCGCAAGGTGCGTTGACGTCGCTGAAATATTTTTATGAAAATGCTCCTGAATATCATATAATTTCTGCTGGCTGCCTGCTCGGTGTGGCGTTGAACAGACAAACTTCGTTTCCTGTTGGAAAGGTTGGTTTTTTAGATTTACATCCTTTAAGTTTTGTCGAGTTTTTGCAGGCCGTTGGGGAAATCTCCTTACTTCATCTGTTGGAAAGTCAGGACTGGGTATTAATTAAGACTTTCAAAACAAAATACATTCAGTTACTTAAACAATATTATTATGTTGGTGGTATGCCGGAGGCGGTATTATCATTTTCAAAAAATTCGGATTTCAATAAAGTAAGAGCTGTTCAGAAGAGAATACTCGAATCCTATGAGCAGGATTTTTCAAAACATGCTCCCAAAGAAATTGTTCCGAGAATACGTATGTTATGGCAATCAATTCCAGCTCAACTTGCCAAAGAAAATAAAAAATTTATCTATGGGATCATTAAAGAGGGAGCAAGGGCGAGAGAATATGAATTAGCGTTGTCATGGCTGATTGACTGTGGATTGGTTCATAAAGTCAACCGCATATCAAAACCAGCAATTCCATTAAAAGCCTATGAAGACTTTGGCGCTTTTAAGTTATTTATGGTTGATATAGGTCTTTTAGGTGCCATGGTAGATATTGATATAAAAACACTTTTGGAGGGTAATATGTTATTTGAGGAATTCAAAGGAGCTTTAACTGAGCAATTTGTAATGCAGCAGTTATGTACATTCAAAGAAACTTTCACCTATTATTGGTCAGCAGAAAACGCTACTGCGGAAATAGATTTTCTTTTACAACATTCAGGAAATATTATTCCGCTAGAAGTGAAAGCGGAGGAAAATTTAAAGGCAAAAAGTTTAAAAGTATTTCATCAGAAATATAATCCTGCTTTCACAATAAGAACTTCTATGTCCGATTTTAGAATAGAAGATTGGTTAATAAATCTTCCACTTTATGCGATCAGCGAATTAACAGTTATAATATCCAAAAGCTAAAAGAAAGTAAAATCATTTTATGAACTTTTAACTCTGCCTTTTTTAAAACCTCCGTTCCAAAGCGAACGAATAGTGTTCATTATCGGACATTGTTCGTTCGCTTTGTTTTTGTTAAGTTATTGATTAAAAGAATTTTAATTTATCAAAAAATAGTTGGCAAACTATTTGAACAGCAAAGCTGGAAAACCATTACATAGTAAGATATGATCAGCAACTATTTTAAAATCGCCCGGAGAAACCTCGTGAAAAACAAGGTTTATTCGTTTATTAATATTGCTGGTCTTGCTACGGGGCTTGCCGTTGCGATGCTTATTGGACTGTGGATTTTTGACGAACTTTCTTTCAATAAATCTTTTGAAAATTATGATCGTCTTGCAGTTATCAAGCAAAATCAGACCTTCAATAATGAAATTGGAACCCAAAGTTCTGTGCCGTATTTAATGGGTGAAGAAATTCGTAATAAATACGGAAGTGACTTCAAGCATGTCGTTATGTCGTCCGGATCTTCTACCGGAATTCTGGCTTTTGGAGATAATAAAATTTCGAAAAAAGGAAATTATATAGAGCCGGGGATTACGGAAATGCTATCGCTGAAAATGATTAGAGGAACGCGGTCCGGGCTGAAAGAAATTAATTCTATCATGCTTTCGGAGGAAACTTCAAAAGCTCTTTTTGGAGAAAATGACCCCATTGATAAAATCATCAAAATCAACAATAAGTATAATCTGAAAGTTACCGGTGTTTACGAAAACATTCCTTACAATTCCGATTTTAAAGATTTATCGTACATCGCGCCTTGGGAACTTTACATTAATAACGAAAACTGGTCGGAGAAGAAGACCAATCCCTGGCGCGCAAACATGTTTATCACCTTTGCACAAATTGCTGATCATGCCGACATGGACAAAGTTTCTGCCAAGATCAGGGACGTCAAACTAAATAAAGTAACAGCACAGGATGCGGTATTCAAGCCGGAAGTTTTTCTTCATCCACTTAGTAAATGGCATTTGTATTCTGAATTTAAAAATGGAAAAATTTCTGGTGGGAGTATAGAATTTGTTTGGCTTTTTGGCATCATTGGTGCTTTTGTTTTGCTGTTGGCTTGTATCAATTTTATGAATTTGAGTACGGCAAGAAGTGAAAAACGAGCCAAGGAAGTTGGGATTCGGAAAGCAATTGGTTCTTTGAGAAGTCAGCTGGTTACACAGTTTTTTAGTGAATCATTACTGGTCGTGGCGCTTGCCTTTATTTTATCCATCATTTTTGTGCTTTCCGCCTTACCATTTTTTAATGAAGTGGCAGACAAAAAGATCATATTTCCATGGAAAGAGCCTTTGTTCTGGATTTCCAGCGTTGGTTTCAGTTTCCTCACCGGCCTTATTGCAGGAAGTTACCCGGCACTTTATTTGTCTTCATTCCAGCCAATAAAGGTTTTAAAAGGAAGTGGTTTTACAGGTATAAAGCTTGGAGGTTTTGCGGCAGTTCCACGTAAAGTTTTGGTTGTCGTTCAGTTTACCATTTCCATTATTTTAATCATTGGTACCATCACCGTTTTCCGTCAGATCGAATTTGCCAAAGACCGGCCGGTTGGGTATGATAGAAATAATTTGTTGATGGTTGCTATGAACACGCCCGAAATTCAGGGTCATTATGACGCCATAAGAAGTGAACTATTAAAAACGGGTGTGGTCAAGGAAATGTCACAATCATCTAATCCCACCACCTATATCGCTGCGATCAATAATGGTTACGAATGGGAGGGCAAGGATCCGGCGACACAGGGGAATTTTGGTACCATGGCTGTTTCTCATGATTTTGGAAAAACGGTTGGATGGGAATTTAAGGAAGGCAGAGATTTTTCAAGGTCCTTTTCTACTGATTCCTCCGGTGTTGTGATCAATGAAACCGCCGCCAAATTTATGGGACTGAAAAATCCTGTGGGATCCATTATTAAAGCGGACGGAAAGCCATATCAGGTTATTGGCGTGATCAAGGATATGATCATGGAATCTCCATACAAAGCTTCTTTTCGTACCTGTTTCTTTCTCGATTATAGCTGGGCCAATGTATTTAATATTAAAATAAATCCAGAATCAGGATCGACCGAAGCGCTGGGAAAGATAGAACAAGTCTTCAAAAAATTCAATCCTTCTGCTCCTTTTGACTACAAATTTACGGATGAGCAGTATGCGAAAAAATTCGGTGAGGAAGTAAGAATTGGCAAGCTTACTTCATTTTTTTCTATTCTCGCCATATTCATTAGTTGCCTTGGCTTATTCGGAATGGCCACTTTTATTGCAGAACAACGCACAAAAGAAATTGGAATCCGTAAAGTTCTCGGGGCTTCTTTAGCCAGTTTATGGAGCATGCTTTCAAGAGAATTTGTGCTGCTTGTGGTTTTGTCTTGCCTTATCGCGGCTCCGATAGCCTGGTATTTTATGGACAACTGGTTAAATAAATATGATTACCGGACCGAAATGTCGTGGTGGATATTTGCCGTTTCGGGTTGTGGTGCTTTGGTAATCACTTTACTAACGGTAAGTTTTCAAGCCATCAAAGCGGCCCTGATGAACCCAATAAAAAGTTTACGAAGCGAGTAGGGGCGGGCCTTGTGTCCGCCCAATCGAAGGCAAGCGCCCGCCCAATCGAAGGCAAGCGCCCGTCCAATCGAAGGCAAGCGCCCGCCCAATCCAATGCAAAGTGCCGAACCCAATCCAGCGCAAAAAAACAAAAGCAAACAAAACCCAACAAATATTAACCCAAAACTCAAATGCTCCGCAACCACCTAAAAATCGCATACAGAAATTTGTCACAGAATAAAGGATATTCTGCCTTGACAATTTTCGGCCTGGCATTAGGCCTGGCGGTTAGTATGCTGAGCATACTTTATGTAAAAGACGAGTTGGCGTACGATCACTTCAATACCAAATCCGATCATATCTACCGCATCAACAGCGACATCACCTATTCGGGAAAAGACTCAAAAGGCGCATTAGCACCAACGCCAATGGGACAAACCCTAAAACAGGATTTTCCTGAAATAGAAGAGTTTACAAGATTAGGAAAGTACGACAGCCAGATTGTAAAAAATGGGCAAACAGCAATTCGTGAAGAAAATATTCTTTATGCAGATTCCACCGTTTTCAATGTTTTCACCCTTCCAATGCTTGCTGGTAATCCGCAGAAAGCACTGACTGCACCGAACTCAGTTGTTATTTCAAAAAGAATTGCCGAAAAATATTTTGGTACGACTCATGCAATAAACAAAATCCTAACATTTAATAATGATGAAGTTCGCCGCGTCACCGGCGTGATGGAAAATATGCCAGAGCAATCACATTTTCACGCAGATTTTCTATTGCCTTTGTACGAAACCAAAGATGCAAAAGTGAACAAATGGGGAAATCATATTTTCAATACCTATGTGCTTTTAAAATCCGGAACAAGCCCAAAATCAGTAGAGGGGAAATTTGAAAAAATACTGCAAACCTATCTTGATCAGGCTTTAAAGCAATATTTTCAAACTACACTTGCGGATACCAGAAAAGCCGGGAATAATTTTAGTTATTCATTGATGCCACTGACAGACATTCATTTATATTCCGATCGTCAGGGCGAGCTTTCGCCAAATGGCAGCATCCAGTATGTCTATATTTTTCTTTTAACTGGCTTATTTATTCTTTTAATTGCCGTTTTCAATTTTATAAATCTGACGACAGCGCGTTCAGCCAAAAGAGCCAGGGAAGTAGGAGTTAGGAAAGTAATGGGTTCCGACAGATCGGTACTTGTATTTCAATTTTTGTCAGAATCTTTGCTAACAACTTTCTTTGCGTTGGCTACGGGCCTGATATTGTTGTATTTATTGCTTCCAACATTTAATGAGCTTGCGGCAAAACATCTTTCCATCAATACAGAAATTAATTTTACGTCAATACTATATTTATTAGCCGGAACCACTTTGGTTAGTGTAATTGCCGGACTATATCCCGCGTTTTATCTTTCATCATTTCAACCCGTAAAGGCTTTAAAAGGCATCAGAGTTCAATCCAAATCGCAGGGTTTCAGGAATTCCCTTGTTGCTTTCCAGTTTGCTTTATCCGTTTTATTAATCATCGGAACACTGCTTATCAATCAGCAGCTAGACTATATTCAGACAAAAAGAATAGGTTTTGACAAAGATCAGGTCGTTGTTGTTAATACAGCCCAATCCACGAAATCGCAGGTTTTGACATTTAAAAATGAAGTTTTGCGGACCCCGTCGGTAAAGAGTGGAACGGTGAGTGGTTTCCTTCCCGTCACTTCTAAGCGCTGGGACGACATGTGGTATCCACAGCAGGAAACAGATCCGAAATTTTCTGTCAACATGCAGGAATGGATGGTTGATCCTGATTATATTTCAACCCTCCGTATGGAAGTGGTAGCAGGAAGAGATTTTATTGATGGCAGAACAACGGATAGTTCGGCGGTAATTATCAATGAAAGTGCCGCAAAACAATTTGGCTTACAAGACCCGATTGGAAAAATAATTCATAAAACCGGAGGCGAGCAACTAACCGTAATTGGTGTCGTAAAAGATTTTCACTATGAATCGTTACGGTCGAAAATTGATCCTATGGGGTTGGTAATTAATGGAAATGCGATTGACAGACCGTTAGAAAAATCATTTCTGGAAGCAGTTTCTTTCCGCCTCAATACTGCTGATGTAACATCCTCACTTGCTCAAATTGAAAAAAAATGGAAAGAGATTTCCCCCGGACAACCGTTTGAATATTCGTTTTTAAATGAAGATTTTGATGCCATGTATCGTTCAGAACAACGCATTGAAAAATTGTTTACCGCGTTTTCGGGAATTGCCATACTGATAGCCTGCCTGGGATTGTTAGGTCTCAGCGCATTTTCTGCGGAACAAAGGACAAAAGAAATTGGTGTGCGGAAAGTTTTGGGCGCTTCCGTCGGCAGCATCGTTTCACTTCTTTCAAAAGACTTTTTGAAACCTGTTTTGGCTGCGATTCTGATTGCGACACCTATCGGCTGGTATTCCATGCAGATCTGGTTACAGGATTTTGCATATAAAATTGAAATGCAATGGTGGGTATTTGCCTGCGCCGGTTTATCATCGCTTGCAATTGCTTTATTCACAGTTAGTTTTCAAAGTATAAAAGCGGCCCTGATGAATCCGGTGAAAAGTTTAAAAAGTGAATAAAATTTAACAAGACAATTCGTAAAACCTCTTTGGATTAAAATTATTATCAGACATAGCTATGATCACGAACTATTTTAAAATTGCCTGGCGAAATTTATTAAAAAACAGATTCTATTCACTTATCAACTGTGCCGGTTTAACGGTCGGACTTGGTGTTGGTATTTTAATTTTGTTGTGGGTTCAGGACGAACTTAGCTACGATCGGTTTCATAAAAAATCTGACGTTATCTATAAGCTTGAAAACAAGGTAGGTACAGGATCAAGCCAGCAAATCTGGACATCGACCGTTGCGCCGATTGCGGGATTTGCTAAAAGAGAACTTCCTGAGGTCAAAGATGCCGTTCGACTAACTTATAACGGGTTATTTACTTTGTTCAAATACAAAGAAAAAGTTTTCAATGAGGCTAATTCTACTTTCACTGATCCATCGCTATTTTCTGTTTTTGATTTCAATTTGATACAAGGAAATCAGTCGAAACCGTTCCCTGACAATCATTCCGTTATATTAACAATGACTACTGCCAAACGTTATTTTGGTAATGAAGATCCGATTGGAAAAGTGATTCTTGCAAACAACAATGCGAATTTTACAGTATCCGGCGTAATACAGGACATTCCGAAAAATTCAGGTTTTAAAGGAGATATGTTCTTCCCAATTGCCCTTTTCTTTGATCGGATGTATGCTGAAAGAAGTGATGGCAGAAATTCTGACAATGATTTTGTACAGTTTAATTATTACACCTACTTACAGTTGCAGTCGGGGAAATCGCCTTCGGAGCTTGCGGTTAAATTGAGAAACATTCACCTGCGTAATAAGCCGGATGATACTGATCTTACCTATCTTTTGCAACCGCTGGCGGATACACATTTGTACCATTCCGATGGAACAGACGGAGGTATTGAAACGGTTAGAATGTTTGTAATTATAGCACTTTTAATTCTTACGATTGCCTGTATCAATTATGTTAATCTGTCCACTGCAAGGGCAATTTTACGCTCGAAAGAGGTCAGTATGCGGAAAATTGTCGGAGCGGCAAAATCACAATTATTCCTGCAATTTCTGGTAGAAACCGTCCTCATTTTTGCACTCACCACCGCTTTTGCTCTTGCTTTGATGTATGCAATCTTACCCGTTTTTAATCAAATTTCGGGTAAATCGCTGGTGCTTGATTTTACTGATTATTCAATCTGGAAAGTTGTTGGTTTTACAATTTTTGGTACGCTGGTTGCTTCAAGCATTTATCCGGCGTTATTGTTATCGTCTTTTGAGCCATTAAGAGCATTGAAGGGAAAAGTTTCGGGCAAGATCAACGAAGCGATATTTCGTAAAACCTTGGTTGTGGTTCAGTTTGCGGTTTCTGTAATTCTGGTTGCCGGTACATTCATTATTGGAAGTCAGCTCGATTATATTCGTTCGAAAGAACTTGGTTATGATAAAAATCATGTGCTGTCTTTTTACATGCAGGATATGGGTAAACATTACGAGGCTGTCAAAGCAGAATTATTGAATGAATCGGGCGTGACGGGTATTACACGGGCAAATTCCAATATAATCAACCTGGCAGGGATGACAGGAGATAATTCGTGGGATGGTAAGGAAGCTGGTGAAACGTTGATGTTGCGGACATTATCTATTGACAAAGATTTTATTTCATTTTTTAAAATGCAGTTATTGGATGGAGCCGGTTTTGCGGGTTCCGTAGCAGATTCCAGTCATTTTATTTTGAATGAAACAGCTGTAAAAACAGCCAGGATCAAAGACCCGATTGGCAAGAAATTTAAACTGTGGAATACAAGCGGGACAATTGTTGGTGTGGTTAAAGATTTCCATTATGGGTCGATGAAACAGGTTATTGAACCTACAATTTTCTTTTACCAACCGAATCAAATGAACCGGATTTTTATAAAAACAACCGGTAAGGATGCGGATAAGGTCATTGCCTCTGCCGAACGATTATGGAAACAATATAATGCTGACTTTATCTTCCAGTACGCTTTTCTGGACGATTCATTTAATGATTTATATAAAACGGAACAGCAAACCAGTCTGCTGTTCAATATTTTCGCCGGAATTGCGATTTGCATTTCATGCCTGGGGTTATTTGGACTAGCCGCCTATACCGCGCAAACCCGGACACGCGAAATTGGTGTAAGGAAAGTCCTTGGTTCAAGCGTTGCCGGTATCGTAGAACTTCTCGCGAAAGATTTTATCAAACTGGTTTTAATCGGAGTGGTAATTGCTGTTCCGATTGCCTGGTACGCTATGAGCAAATGGTTACAGGATTTTGCATACCGGGTAGAAATTCAATGGTGGATTTTCGCAGTTTCAGGCTTTTTGGCATTGACCGTTGCGCTGCTTACGGTTTCTTTTCAAAGTATAAAAGCGGCGTTGATGAATCCTGTGAAAAGTTTAAAAAGTGAGTAGGGGCGACCCTCGTGGTCGCCCAATTCCAATTCCAATTCCAATTCCAATTCCAATTCCAATTCCAATTCCAATTCCAATTTCCAAGTTCTCAATTCCCAATTCCTGGCACAGCCCAATTCCAGGTCAGGCCAGGTAAAAGTAAAAACAAACTCATCTAATCCAGAAATGCTTTACACTAACCCATAAACGTTCCGTTATCATGATCAGTAACTACATAAAAATCGCCTTGCGAAGTCTTTGGAACAAAAAGGTATTTTCTGGTATCAATATTTTCGGGTTAGCCGTTGGACTAGCAACCTGTATACTGATTTTACTTTTTGTTCAGAGCGAAGCTGATTACGACAAATTTAATCTGAATGCTGACCGGATTTTCCGGGTTACAGTGCACGGTAAAATTGGAGGAAAGGAATTAAATATTGCCACAGCTCCGGCACCCGTTGGCCCGGCGGTATCCGGTGATTATCCAGGAATAGAATCCTATACCCGGCTCACGAGTGAAGGGTCATTTTTGGTCAAATACGGTACTGAAAAGTTTAAAGAAGAAAGAGTGGTTTTTGCGGACAGCAATTTCTTTTCAATTTTCTCAATTCCACTGGTAAAAGGTGATGCAAAAAGTGCGTTGAAAGAGCCGAATACCATTGTAATTTCAGAAGCTACCGCAGACAAGTATTTTGGAAAGAATGATCCGATTGGAAAAAGTATCACTTTGGGAACCCGGGGTTTATTCAGAATAACAGGCGTTTGCCGTAATGTTCCTGACAACTCACATTTTCATTTCGACTTTTTTGGATCACTGGCTTCCGTTCATTTGGGCGAGAAATGGCTTGCAAGCGGGGCACATACCTATTTATTATTAAGGAAAAATTACCCTGTTGAAAAACTTGCTGCACAAGCTCCGCAGATTGTAAAAAAATATATAGCTCCTGAAATCCAGGAATTTTTGGGGATGAGTTACGAGGAATATCTTCGTAAGGGCGACAGTTTTACATTTTCCTTTCAGCCTCTCACGGCTATTCACCTGACTTCGGATCTGGAAGGTGAATTTGAACCAAACGGAGATATTAAATATGTTTATATTTTTTCTGCCATTGCTGCTTTTATTTTGCTACTTGCCTGTATCAATTTTATGAATCTGTCAACTGCCGGATCCGCAAACCGGGCGAAAGAAGTTGGTGTCAGAAAAGTGTTGGGATCCATTCAGCAGCAGCTTATTTTTCAATTTCTTGCTGAATCAATTCTGCTTACATTTCTGTCTCTTTTAGTGGCATTTGTATTGGTTATTGCTTTTCTTCCAAGCTTTAATCAACTGGCAGGTAAACAGTTTGATGTATACACAATCCTCAATTTTCGATTAGTTGGATTTGCTCTGACAGGTTGTATACTCGTTGGATTATTGGCTGGAAGTTATCCTGCTTTTTTCCTTTCTGCTTTCCGTCCAATCAGTGTTTTAAAGGGAAAACTTCAAATGGGTGTAAAAAGTGGCTGGCTGAGAAATACCCTGGTTACCGTTCAGTTTGTTGTTTCTATCGGCATGATTATCGGAACCATTGTCGTGTACCAGCAGCTTCGTTTTATTCAAAATAAAAAGGTAGGATTTGATAAAGATCAGGTACTGGTTTTACAGGATACTTATGTTCTTGGTGACAAATCAAAAATATTCAAAGAAGAACTGAAAAAGTTATCGCAGGTTGAAGATGTAACACTGGCCGGATACTTGCCGGCTGGTGCTTCCAATAACGGAACCGATGGTTTTTTGCCAGAAAGTGCAGCGGGAAATAGTTCTCCCTATCGTATAAGAACCTATCAGATCGACGAAGATTATTTGTCTACGCTGGGGATTGGTTTGGCAACCGGGCGTAACTTTTCAAAGTCTTTTTCCTCTGATAGCGTAGCAGTTTTAGTCAATGAAGCGACTGTAAAACAATTTGGCTGGAAGAAAGCAATCGGCGAGAAGATTTCGACAGTCGGTGACGGAAGTGCCAATAGCAAACGGGTTTATACCGTAGTTGGCGTAACAAAAAACTTTCATTTTGAATCGATGCATCAAAGCATTGCTCCGTTGATCATGATGTATGGCGGCGACAGGTATCAAATGGCCCTGCGCATCCGTACCGATAACATGTCGGGGCTGCTAAAAACGTTGGAGCGAAACTGGAAAGCACAAACGGACAGTCCGTTTTCTTATACTTTTCTTAATGAACGTTTCAATAAAATGTACGAGTCAGAGCAGCGGATCGGGGCTTTATTCGGGATTTTTGCGGGACTTACTGTTCTTATTGCCTGTCTGGGATTATTCGGTTTGGCGGCTTTTACAACCTTGCAACGTACCAAAGAAATCGGTGTGCGCAAGGTTTTGGGCGCCTCGGTTGTCAGCATTGTTACTTTGCTTTCCAAAGATTTTCTTAATCTGATTATCGTTGCCATTTTCATTGCCATACCGATCGCCTGGTACGGAATGAATCAGTGGCTGAAAGACTTTGCTTATAAAATTGATATAGAATGGTGGGTTTTTGCGCTGGCTGGTTTACTAACGGTCTGCACTGCTTTATTGACGATCAGTTTTCAAAGCATAAAAGCAGCGTTGATGAATCCGATTAAAAGCCTGAAAAGCGAGTAAGGGAAAACTAGCTGTTAGCAATTGGCTGTTAGCATTCTTACCTAGTAAAAAGACCTTATAAAACTCAAATGCGAAAGCTAAATGCTAACGCCTAAACGCTAAAATCCATGCTACGTAACTATTTCAAAATCGCTTTTAGAAATCTTGTCAAAAATAAGGTTTACACCGGAATTAATATTTTCGGTCTGGCACTTGGTCTGGCGACTTGTCTTTTGATCGTACTATATATATCCGACGAATACAGTGTCGACAAACATCATCAGTTTGGCAATCGTATTTTTCGTATTGCAACGGAGTCAAGTGGTGAAACCTGGGCTGCAACGGCGGGTCCGTATGCCCAGGGTTTGAAAAACGATTTTCCGGAGGTGGAGGTTGCCACGCGGATTATGAAATTTCCAGGCTTTGAAGATATGCTGCTAAGAATCGAAGAAAATAAATCCGTCAAGCAATTTTATGAGCCAAACGGATTTTATGCTGATTCAACAGTTTTCGAGATTTTTTCTTACAATTTTAAATATGGAAAAGCGAAAAATGCCCTGAATAAACCCAACACAATCGTTTTATCTGAGAAACTGGCGACAAAAATGTTTGGGGACGAAAATCCAGTGGGAAAAACGATTAAGATCGGCCTTTTCTTTGGCGACTTTAATTATACTGTTTCCGGAGTTTTTAAAAATGACCACAAATCTCATATCAACGCACATTTTTTCCTTTCGATGCAAAACACAGATTTAGGTCCGTGGATTAGCAGTCAAAAGAACTGGGGCAATAACAATATTTTTCATACCTACGTCAAGTTGCGTGAAGGCTCGGATGCTCAAAAATTTGAAAGTAAGCTACCTGAATTCCTTAACCGAAATGGTGGAGCAGATCTTAAAGCCATGGGTATTACTAAGCAACTTTTCATACAGCCTGTTCCGGATATTTATTTAAAATCGGATCTTGGCGGAGAGATTTCTCCTAATGGAAGTATGACTTATTTGTACATTTTCGGGATGATTGCTGCACTTTTGCTTCTGATTGCCTGCATTAATTTTATGAATTTGTCCACGGCCAGATCTGAAAAAAGAGCGAAAGAAGTAGGTGTTCGTAAGGCAATGGGCGCATTTAAAATATCGCTTGTTTACCAGTTTTTGGGAGAGTCCATGGCTATGTCGGTACTTGCGCTTTTTCTTTCTTTACTTTTTATTCAGGTTTCAATTCCATATTTTAATTACCTCACGGGTAAGAATCTGACCATTAATGGCAATCTGAATTTTGTCGGCTGGATCGTCGGTATTACTCTGTTGACAGGGTTGCTTTCAGGTATTTATCCTGCTTTTTATCTGTCGTCTTTCCGGCCAATCAGTGTTCTGAAAGGAAGTTTGGTCAACAATATTTCAGCATCCGTTTTAAGAAAAGGATTGGTAGTTTTTCAATTTACGGTATCGATCATCCTGATTTTGGGAGCTGTCGCGATCTGGAAACAATTATCTTTTCTTCAAACTCAGAATCTGGGATTCAGTAAAAACCAAAAGATTATTATTCCCCTTAAAACACCGCAATCACAAAACAATTTTGCAGCACTCAAAAATGAGATTGAAAGAAATTTCGGCGTGATTTCTGCTTCCGGCGGATCCTCTTATCCCGGAATACAAAGTGTTGAGGATTTGCTATTTTATCCTGAATCAAAGTCGGTGAATGAAGCTGTTGACATCCATTTTGCTGCTGTTGAAAATGATTATACAGAAACACTGGGCTTGAAAATACTTTCCGGAAGAACTTTTTCAAAACAATTTACAGCTGACTCTAACAGTATTATTTTAAACGAAGCGGCTGTTAAAGAACTGGGATTCAATCTGCAAAATGCACTGGGAAAAAAGATATTTTATGAGCTTCAAAATATTCGGAAAAGCATGACTATTGTGGGGGTAGTAAAAAATTTCAATTTTGAAAGTTTGCACAATGCAATTAAACCTTACGCTTTCACTACCAAGATTGCCAACAAACATCAGTACTTTATCGCCAGCGTGCAACCAGGTGATTATTCCAAATTGTTAGAAACATTTCAGGAATCATGGAAACGTCTAAATCCGGATACGCCTTTCTCATATTCATTTCTGGATCAGGATTTTCAAAAGAATTATGACAAAGAGCAACGCACAGCACACATTGTCATTTACTTCACCTTCATAGCCATCGTGATCGCCTGTCTGGGATTATTTGGACTTGCCATTTTCTCCGCAGAACAGCGCAACAAGGAAATTGGTATAAGAAAGGTTTTGGGGGCATCGATACTTAGTATCGTTGGGCTACTTTCCAAAGAATTTCTGCTGCTGATTTTATTCGCTATCCTTATCGCTACTCCGCTTGCTTGGTATGGCATGAACCGCTGGTTGCAGGATTTTGCCTACAAAGTGAATATTGAATGGTGGGTTTTCGCGCTGACCGGATTGCTTGCAATTTCTATTGCTTTGCTTACGATAAGTTTCCAAAGCATCAAAGCGGCCTTGATGAATCCGGTTAAAATTCTGAAAAGTGAATAATTGAGCTGCTGGCGGCTAGCTAATAGCGACCGGAGCTAATAAAAAAATCTAACAAAAACTCAAATGCGAAAGCTAAATGCTAACGCCTAAACGCTAAAACCCATGCTGCGCAACTATTTCAAAATCGCTTTTAGAAATCTTGTTAATGAAAAGTGGTATTCGTTGTTGAACATCGGCGGAATGGGTATAGTGCTGGCCGTTAGCATTCTTCTTTTTTGGTGGGTGAGAGACGAATTGACTTACGATAATTTTCATTCGGATGTCGAAGAAGTTTATCGTGTCAATACACGCTTCGGATCGGAAACCTCCGAAGATATGTTTCCTGATACTCCGGGTGCTGTTTCAACGGTTTCTTTGAGATCAATTTCCGGCGTTCGTTCTGCTGTTCGTGTTTCTCGTTACTGGGCGAGTATTTTTCGTGCAGGTAATAAAACAATTACTGAGAAAGGCGAGAAGGCTTATGTGGATGGAAATTTTCTGGATTTTTTCGATGGCTTTATTTTGCTTTATGGCGATAAAAAAAACCTGTTTCCTACGCCCGCTTCCGCAATTTTGACAAGAGATTTGGCGATGAAATTTTTTGGTTCAGCTAACGCAGTCGGAAAAATTTTCAAGAACATAGAAAATAATCAGATTCTGACCGTTGGTGCTGTGATTGAGAACAGCCCGGATAATTCATACTTTAAGCAAGAGATGTTTTTGCCCATGCAAGCCAAAGAACGGCCATTCAAGGAAGAAAACAATGGAGATAATCTGAATGAAAGCTGGATTGCTTACGACTTTGAAACCTTTGTGAAACTGGATAAAAGTGCAAATCCTGGAATTGTTGGTCAAAAGATAACGTCAATAAAAGCAACTGCCAGAAACAAGGATAACGATGCTGCGCTGTTCTTTTTACAGCCATTTAGTCAATTGCATCTATATGCCCCGGATGGAAAAAGTTCCGGAATGCAGCAGGTTAACCTATTAGGTCTGATTGCATTTTTGCTATTGAGTATCGGTTGTATCAACTACGTAAATCTGACAACCGCCCGTGCCTCTCGTCGCAACCGGGAAGTGGGAATTCGCAAAGTAGTTGGTGCCAAACCTGGCCAACTAGCCGGGCAGCTAATGGTGGAATCAGTATTGACTTTAAGCCTATCACTGATTTTTGCTGTGTTGCTAATAGAAATTCTTCTACCCTTTTATCGGGAGATAACAGGAAAAACAGACCAGTTTTCGGTGCTTGATTTAAATTCAGTACTTATCCTTATTGGTGCCTTGATTCTGGTTTTTTTATTGGCAGGAATTTATCCGGCACTGATGATTGCTGGTCTCAACCCCATCCGTGCATTACGAGGGCTGTCGAACCAGCGCAATACGTCGGTTTTACGTAAGGGACTTGTGGTGACGCAATTTGCATTGGCCACGATTTTGATTACCAGTACCTTAATTATTGGCAGCCAGTTACGCTTTATCCGTGAGCGAAATCCCGGATTTAATCGGGAGCATGTTTTCTCGTTCGATGCAAAAAAGTTTGCCTTACCGTTGCAGCAAGCCTTGTCGATGGAACCATCCGTTAAAAACGTAAGTACTTCAAGTGATTCCCCGGTCAATGTTTTAAGAGGGACAGGTACGGTCGAGTGGGAGGGAAAAGATCCTGGATCCATGCCCATTTTTGCTTATGTCAGTATCGATCCGTCGTTCATTCCTAGTTTTGAGATTAAGATTCTGGATGGGCGAAACTTTAATGGAAGTCCTTCGGATTCAGTTCAGTTTATGTTGAACGAAGCGGCAGTTAAGCAAATGCAACTGAAAAACCCTGTTGGGCAACGCATAAAAGTCGAAGGTAGAGATGGAGAGATTATTAGTGTGGTTAAAGATTTTAACATCGCCTCAATTCACGAAACAATAAGGCCCTTGATTTTATCCAGCCGCCCTAAAATTAATAATATTGTACTTGTCAAAACCACAGGTGAATCCGCCGCGACAGCAGTGGCTGCCGCACGTAAGTTATGGAGCAAATACGCACCGGAATATCCTTTCGACTACAAATTTCTTGAAACACATTACAATGACCAATATAAGTCGGAACAGCAGATGGAACAATTATTCAATTTTTTTGCAGGAATTGCCATTGTTATTTCCTGCCTTGGGCTCTTGGGCCTTGTTTCCTTTGCCGCCGCGCAGCGAACAAAAGAGATTGGTGTAAGAAAAGTCCTTGGTGCTTCGGTAGCCAGTATTACAAAATTACTGTCAAAGGATTTTTTAAAACTGGTATGTTTTGCAATATTCATTGCCGTACCAGTTACCTGGTATTTCATGGAAAAATGGCTGGATAATTTCGCCTTCAAAGTGGATATTGACTGGAGATTATTTCTAGTCGGTGGCCTGATCACAGTATTGACCGCTGTTGCAACAATCAGTTTTCAAAGCATAAAAGCAGCACTTATGAATCCGGTGAAAAGTTTGAGAAGCGAGTAGGGGCGACCCTCGTGGTCGCCCAATCTAAATCAAAAATTCAATCCAAATCAAACCTCCCAATCCATATCCATAACGCCGCTCCCATGCTACGGAATGAATCAGGTTGAAAGATTTAGCCTATAAAATTGATATAGAATGGTGGGTTTTTGCACTGGCTGGTTTACTAACGGTCTGCGCAGCTTTATTGACGCTCAGCTTTCAAAGCATAAAAGCATCGTTGATGAATCCGATTAATAGCCTGAAAAGCGAGTAGGGGAAATGAGCTGTTGGCAATTGGCTTCTAGCATTCCCGCCTAGTAAAAAAGATCTTATAAAAATCAAATGCGAAGGCTAAACGCTAACGCCTAAAGCTAAAACATATGCTGCGTAACTATTTAAAAATTGCCTTCCGAAACCTTTCCAAAAACAAGGGATACGGATTTATTAATATCGCCGGTTTGGCGATGGGGATGGCGGTCGCTATACTGATTGGCCTGTGGATTTATGATGAAATTTCCTATGACCGTTTTCATAAAAATTATCGCCGGGTTGCTCAGGTTATGCAGCATCAAACTTACAATGGCCAAGTTGAAACACAATCCGCCGTTCCGTTTCCGTTAGGTCCCGAGCTTAGAAAAAGTTACGAGAGCGATTTTAAATATGTGGTCAGGTCTACCTGGAACAGCAGGCACGTGCTTGCATTTGGTGAAAAGAAATTGGCAAAAAGCGGACCTTACATTGAACCAGCCGGGCCTGAAATGTTAACAGTCAAAATGTTGTCTGGAACAATTGCCGGGCTTAAAGATCCCCATTCCATCCTACTTTCTGAATCGGTTGCAAAAGCTTTTTTTGGAGATAAAGATCCTGTGGATCAGATTATGAAAATCGATAACCGTCTGGATGTAAAAGTGACCGGCGTTTATGAAGACATGCCACGTAATTCTACCTTTAAAGGAATGCAGTTTATGGCACCATGGAGCCTTTATGAAATAGATTCTCCCTGGATGAAAACAGAAGAAGATCCGTGGCGATCCAATAGTTTTCAGACTTTTGTCCAACTGAATGACAATGCTGATATTGAAAAGGTTTCAGCAAAAATTAAGGATATTAAAGTAAAAAATATTCGTCCTGAACAACAAAAATACAAGCCCGAAGTTTTCCTTAATCCGATGAGCGAGTGGCATTTGTATTCGGAATTTAAAGATGGAAAACGAGTGGGAGGTTTAATTGAATTTGTCTGGCTTTTTGGAATAATCGGTTCATTTGTACTGCTTTTGGCTTGTATCAATTTCATGAATTTGAGTACAGCTCGCTCTGAGAAAAGAGCAAAAGAAGTTGGGATTCGTAAGGCAATCGGGTCAATCCGGAAACAATTGATTTTGCAATTTTTTAGTGAATCTTTCATTGTCGTTGCGCTCGCATTTGTTTTGGCGATGCTATTTGTATTGCTTATCCTTCCTCAATTTAATCAGGTCGCCGATAAAGAACTTGTCATATTATGGAGCAATCCTCTTTTCTGGCTCGTTGGAATTAGTTTTAGTTTATTAACTGCCATGATCGCAGGAAGTTATCCGGCTTTATATTTGTCCTCTTTTCAACCTGTAAAAGTATTAAAAGGAACATTTAAAGCTGGTCGTTTCGCCGCCATACCAAGAAAAGCACTGGTTGTGGTACAATTTACAGTTTCGATCATTCTTATTATTGGAACAACCGTTGTGTTTCAACAAATACAATTTGCAAAAAACAGACCGGTTGGATATGATCGGAAGGGTTTGATAGTCATAAGTTTATCAACGCCGGATATACATAATCATTTTGAAGCGGTGAAAGATGAGTTGAAAAAATCAGGAGCCATTGCAGAAATCGCGGAGTCCGGAAGCCCTACTACGGAAACTTGGTCGTCTACCAGTGGTTTTATGTGGAAAGGAAAAGATCCGTCCTTATCTGCTGACTTTCATTTTAATGAAGTATCTCATGATTATGGCAAAACCATTGGATGGCAATTTAAAGACGGCCGGGATTTTTCGAAGGATTTCTCAACAGATTCTTCCGCTTTGATTGTCAATGAAGCGGCCGTGAAATTTATGGGTTTAAAGGATCCGGTTGGTGAAATGCTGACCTGGAACGGAAAACCTATGAAAATCATCGGCGTGACAAAAGACATGCTTATCCAATCTCCATACGCACCCATTGTTCCAATTTTTTATAGTCTATCATCCGAACAAGGTAGTATTGCAACCATCAAACTAAATCCTCAGGCCAATTCTTCCACAGCTTTGGCTCAGATTGAAAATGTATTTAAAAAGTACGATAGCGGTTCATCTTTCGAATATAATTTTGTAGACGAACAATATGCAAGCAAATTTTTTAACGAAGAGCGGATTGGTAAGCTGACAACGTTCTTTTCAATTTTGGCCATCCTTATCAGTTGTTTAGGGATTTTTGGTCTGGCTTCTTATACAGCAGAACAGCGTACCAAAGAAATTGGAGTGCGGAAAGTTCTTGGCGCGTCAGTAGCAAATTTGTGGCGAATGCTATCAATGGATTTTGTTGTCCTGGTGCTTATTTCCTGCATTATTTCCACACCAATCGCTCTGTATTTCTTAAACGGATGGCTGCAAAAATATGAGTATCGAACGGATATTTCACCGTGGATTTTCGTCTTTGCCAGCCTTGGTGCATTACTTATTACATTGCTGACCGTAAGTTATCAGTCGATAAGAGCAGCATTACTGGATCCGGTGAAAAGTTTGAGAAGCGAGTAAGTAAGGTAAAATGAAAATCATCACGTTAACAGCCAAATGCTAAAAAACTATTTCAAAATCGCCTGGCGAAATCTCTTGAAAGAGCGCCAGTTTACAATGCTGAATCTTATTGGCTTGTCAACCGGACTAGCTTGTACGCTTCTGATTTACCTGTGGGTGAATGACGAATTGCATGTCGACAAAGTCAATGAAAAGGATAGCCAGTTGTTTCAGATTATGGCCAATTATTCAAATGACGACGGTATCAAAACAGGTGGCAACACGCCAGGTCTTTTGGCAAGTGCACTTGCATCGGAAATGCCGGAAGTTGAATCTTCGGTTACCGTTGTACCGGCTTCCTGGTTTTCAAACAAAGGCGTTATTTCTTTTGATGACGCACATTTAAAAGCCGGGGGGCAGTTTATCAGCAAAAATTATTTTGACGTTTTTACTTGTCCGTTTACAGCAGGAGATAAAAATTCGCTGTTTTCAGATCTTCAAACCATTGCCATTTCAGAAGAGTTAGCTTTGAAAATGTTTCATACTACGGATAAGGTTATCGGCAAAACGATAAAATGGGACAATGGTGAATTTAGTGGAAATTATGCCATTGGTGGGGTTTTTAAGAATAATGCTGTCAATGCTACAAACCAGTTTGATATCCTTTTCAATTTTGATCTTTTTGCGGAAAAACGGCAGAGTATGAAATTCTGGGGAAACAGTGATCCTAATACCTTTGTTATTTTGAAAAAAGAAACGGATCTCAACCGTTTCAATGCAAAGATCAAAAATTACCTGACGTCAAAGGATAGCAAATCAACCACACAATTATTTGCGATAAAATATTCCGATAAATACCTGCATGGACAATTTATAAACGGAGTTCAATCGGGAGGAAGAATTACCTACGTCCGACTTTTTTCTATCATTGGTCTTTTTATTCTGATCATTGCCTGTATTAATTTCATGAATTTGTCCACGGCAAAAGCTTCCGGAAGAATTAAGGAAGTGGGTATTAAAAAAGCAGTAGGCGCATTACGAAGTTCGTTGGTTTTTCAATACCTGGGCGAATCATTGCTTATGTCGTTTTTGTCTCTAATTATTGCCATTCTTCTCGTTATTTTACTATTGCCACAGTTCAATGAAATAACCGGGAAACAGATTGAAATACAACTAAACGGATTATTAATCCTTATCGTTTTAGGAATAACTTTATTGACAGGACTTATCTCCGGAAGTTATCCTGCCATATATCTTTCCAGTTTTAATCCGGCTGCGGTTTTGAAAGGAAAGCTTAAAACATCCGTTGGCGAACTTTGGGTGAGAAAAGGACTTGTTGTTTTTCAATTTGCTGTTTCTGTGATCTTTATCGTTTCTGTTTTAGTAGTTTACAGGCAGATTAAATATATTCAGAACCGAGATTTGGGTTATAACCGGGACAATATTATTCACTTTGAAATTCCGTTGGAAATGGATTCTGTGAAGCTGAAAACGGCAGAAAGTTTCCTGGGTGAAATCAAAAATATTCCCGGCGTTATCAATGCATCCAGTTATTCCCACAATCTCACGGGCGATCACGGCTCTATTTCCGACTTTGACTGGCCAGGAAAAACGCCGGGTAAAAACATAGAATTCTCTAATCTGGAAGTTGGTTACAATTTCATGGAAACTGTTGGGATCCAGCTCAAAGAAGGCCGTAGTTTTTCGCAGAATCAAAATGCGTATAACGAAATTGTTTTTAATGAAGCTGCCATCAAAAGTATGGGCCTGAAAGATCCGATTGGTAAAACCATTAAATTCTGGGGAAAAGAAAGACAGATCGTTGGCGTGGTCAAAAATTTTAACTTTGAATCATTGTATGAAACTGTTAAACCATGCTTTTTTCAGGTTTACCCAATCATGCCAAATGTCATGGTAAAGATCAGTGGCGGCTCGGAAAAACGAACTCTCGCAAGGATTGAAAAAGTTTTCCAGCAATATAACCACGGATTAGTTTTCGACTATCAGTTTCTTGACGAAAATTACCAGGCCTTATATGTTTCAGAACAAAGAATCGGTCTGTTATCGCAATATTTCGCCGGTCTGGCTATTTTGATTTCCTGCCTGGGTTTATTTGGTTTGGCTGCTTTTACAGCACAAAGACGCCAAAAAGAAATTGGTATCAGAAAAGTGGTTGGGGCTACCGTTGGCAATATTGCCATGATGCTTTCTATGGATTTTCTCAAACTTATCGTGGTTGCCATGGTGATAGCCTTTCCATTAATCGGCTGGGCAATGAGCCAATGGCTGCATGAATTTGCTTACAGTATCGATCTGGGAATCAGCGTTTTTGTAATTTCAGGTGGTTCCGTAACTATGCTTACATTGGCAACTGTTGGATATCAGGCAATAAAAGCCGCGTTAACAGATCCGATCAAATCGTTAAAAACTGAGTAATATTGTGGCACTAAAAAGGCTTCGGGTGGAAGGATTTTCTTTCACCCGAAGCCTTTTTAGTGTCCTTTCACATTGATAAAAACCTATCAAACTGAAAGGTTAAATTTTTGATTTTTTTTAATATATAAAGTTGTGAAATGCTGATTACTAGTAACTTAATTTGCGTTTCAATTTTTGGTATAAGTTTGGTTTAATCTATTTTTTAAACCAAAAAATACTGACAGCTTAATCATGATATCCCAGTACGAAGGCACAAAACTGATTGAATCCGAGTTTCCGCAATTGGCCAGTTTATATAAAAGAAGTTCTCTTTCCACTGATATTTACAAAGCGGTTCAGCGCCTTCTGGATTTTTCCAAAGAAGCCGTTTTGGATTACAATTTAAACTTGTCACGAAAATGTTTCTCCGTAGCCAAACACTTATATAGTCAAGGCGACATGATCATAAGAAGTGCCGTTGAAAAAAGCTTTATTTATTCGTTTTCTGCATTTCTTCAACAAAATGATATTGAGAAAAAGCGTTTGAAGTTCTTTATTCCGGATGATTTTTATGCCATTTATCTCAAAGAACTGGAACATCTTCCGATACCGGTAAAAGTCCCTGAAATACCCGAAACTGAACTTTTTAGCGATATTGCCGTCCGAATGGCAACTTGCGATGATGCCGTTTTTGCGAAAATAATAACCGATGAAATGGAAGCATCTGCACGTACGCGTGGTTGCGGGATTTCAAAAAGGTCGCCTGCTGCCATTATTAAAAAGATGAAAGAAGGAAAAGCGGTTATCGCACTTACATCAAAAAATGAGTGGGTTGGATTTTCATATATCGAGGTTTGGCAAAATAGAGAATTCGTTTCAAATTCTGGTCTTATTGTCTCACCTGATTTCCGTAAATGCGGAATCGCCAAAGCGATTAAGGAGAAGATCTTTGATCTATCCCGACAACGTTTTCCCAATGCAAAGGTTTTCAGTATTACAACCGGGCTTGCAGTTATGAAAATGAATACAAAACTGGGTTTTGAAACAGTTACTTACAACGAGATTACCAAAGAAAAGAAGTTCTGGGAAGGTTGTAAAAGTTGTGTGAATTATCAGACTTTGAAAAGCAAGGATTGCAAAAACTGTTTTTGTACTGCTATGTTATTCACACCGGAAAATGTAAGAATCAAGGAAAAATAGGTTTGTTCTCCCATATTTTATAGGGTGAAATAAGCACGATTTTATTTTATTACCGGAGTATTTAAGAAAGTATGATTTTGATCCTTTTTCGTAAACTGTTTTTCACAGTGTATGTATTGGATTAACTGAAAACTTTCTGGAATACTCCTTTCTTTTATTATCTTCGTCTGTCGCCGAAATGTATTGACTAAACAAAGTGAAAATAGGATTTTGGCTAAGTATCTGTATGAAAATTTCTTTGGAATGATAATTGAGAAACAAGCACCAAATAAAGTATTCAGTCGGATTATTTTTTAATTAAAATAGAATTGATAATGAAAGTAGTGATCATAGGCGGTGGTTTTGCAGGAGTAAATTTTGCACTTTCCCTTGGTAATCATGACGAGTTTGAAGTAATACTCGTAGATAAAAATAACTACAATTTTTTTCCTCCACTAATATATCAGGTAGCAACAGCTTTTTTGGAGCCTTCAAGCATCAGCTATCCTTTCAGGAAATTGTTTTCTGGTAAAGATAATGTCCATTTCAGGCTTGGTGAGCTGCAAAAAGTAGTACCTGCCGAAAATAAGATTGTGCTGGACAACGGCGATCTTACCTACGATTATCTTGTATTTGCTACCGGTGCCGAAACGAATTATTTCGGGATGGAAAACGTGAAGAAGAACGCCATTCCGATGAAAACGCTTGACGATGCCATCGAAATGCGAAATAAATTATTACAGCAGATGGAAATGGCATCCATCTGTACGGATCCGGAGGAAACCAAAAAGCTGCTTACTATTGTGATTGCAGGCGGCGGCCCAACGGGCGTGGAAGTCTCGGGGATGTTTGCTGAAATGAGGAACGGAATCCTTCGTAAAGAATATCCGGAGCTCGCAGGAAAAGGCAGCGAAATTTATCTGGTGGACGGTGGAGATGCATTGTTATCACCGATGAGTGTAAAATCCCAGAAAAATACTTACGACGATCTCCGCCGACTGGGGGTGAAAATAAAACTGGATACGCATGTTAAGGATTACGTAAATGACATCGTTGTGTTTGATAACAGCGAGCCGATTGAAACGAAAAACCTGATTTGGGCGGCGGGTGTGACTGCCAAAGTTTTTGACGGTATTCCAACCGAAAGCTACGGCCGAGGCCGGCGAATGATGGTGGATCAGTTTAACAAAGTCCAGAGTACCGAAAATATTTATGCGATAGGAGATACCTGCATTCAAATTACTGATCCGAACTTTACCGGCGGACATCCACAGGTGGCTCAGGTTGCTATTCAGCAGGGCAAAAAACTTGCAAAAAATTTCAAGCTGATCGCCGAGGGGAAATCTCCGGAACCATTTAAATATCTTGATAAAGGTTCTATGGCAATTATCGGTAAAAACAAAGCTGTGGTGGATTTGCCAGTACCGAAATTACATTTAAATGGATTTCTTGCCTGGCTTATCTGGTTGTTTATTCACCTTTTGTCATTGATTACATACCGAAACCGATTCAGGACTTTTTATAACTGGACGATAGCGTATTTGACAAAAGACCAGTCGCTGCGGATGATCATAAAACCTTCCCGGCAAAATAAAAGCCAATAAGGAATTCAATAGTCCGGATTGTTGTTTCAATTTAGTATAGATAAGACGCTGATGTTGATGAGAATTATTTCTTTTGATATCTGGCGTTTTTCTGTAATAAATAAATCAAGAAAACTAGAAAGTAATTGGCCGCGTCGTTCGTCTTCCTTCATGTGTAAACATGTTGAAAAACGAAACTGAATCCACTGAAAAGATTAACTAATGAAGGAAACCATATTAGATATAGCGCAAAATATTCCTCCAGAAATCGAGCAGATCGATGTATCGCTCTCCTTTAAAAAATTCATAACTTATATAAAAGAAAGAATTGCAGGAGAGACAACCGTAAAAAGGAGATTTTTTGAATTTGTGCTCGACCGCTTTACCGAAAATCCGAAATTTGCAGGTGATATTGAATTATCCGAGATTGGTGAGTTTCAGGAGCAGCTAAGTCTTGTTTACAATATGCTCGTGCCCGTAATTGCGGATGAAAAGCAGACTTTGTGGGCATTAAGTGTGCCATTAAAACCAACTATTTTTTACGAAACTTCTGCATTTCACGACCTTTTGGCGGATAAAGAGACCGGAGTGGCAAAATGTGATTTGCTTCGTGATATTGACATCAGCATTGAAAAAAAGCAAAAAGTGCAGATGATTTATGGTTTTATTCTGGAACAGTTTTACGGCATTCCTTCCTATCATAACAACGAGATGATCCTCTCGATCCGGGATGATAAAACCTGCTTGTCTAAATATTACAAACTGCATCTTGGTAAGGATTTCATCGAAGTCACAGCAAAGCAGCCGTTACCTGAACTTGGCATTGAAATTATTCAAAAACAAGCGCAACGGGATTTTGACTGGAATATACTGGCCGGGATATTGCCGCTTTCCATGTTCAAATTTGAAGGGTTTTCTGTTATTACGCTGACAGACGTAACGGCAGATCAGGCAGTTGAAAATATTAAAAATATAATCCTGAATCCTGTTGCTGAAACGGCGCAGTCGTATTACGAAAAAATTATTGCTTCACTCAACCTGCTCATCGGCACGCACGAGGTGAAATTTGGTTTGCTGCCCGAGCTTCGTGTCAATGAAAAACTGGTTTTTAGCGATGATTTGTGTACGCATAGTATTCTGGTGCAAACTTCTCTTGAACAGGGATTGGAAGAAAATGATTTCCTGAATCTGGCGGACAAGTTTTTCGAAAATCCGTCAGTTTGTTTTTATAAAGATTTGAATGACGGAAAAGATCATGGTGATTTTTTGAAGGTTTTGAAAAGCAACGGAGTTCAGTCTTACGCCTTGCTTCCGGTTTATAATGGGGCAAGGCTTGTAGGTGTGCTGGAAGTTTACAGTAAACAAAAAGATTTGCTTAGTGAGCATTCACTTTCCAGGCTGGAACCGGCTCTTCCGCTGATTGGACAGCTTTTGCAGAACAATATCAATGAGTTCGATTCGCGAATTGAAAATGTGATCAAGGAGAAATTCACCTCGCTGCAACCCGCCGTTCAATGGAAATTTAAAGAAGTTGCCTGGCATTATCTGCGCGACAACGTCGTTCAGCTTCCTAAAACTCCGATAGAAAGTATTCATTTCAAAAATGTTTATCCACTGTACGGAGCCGTAGATATCAGAAATTCTACCGTTGAGAGAAATGCCGCTTTGCATACCGATTTACAGGTTCAATTCGGCGCTTTGATAATGGTACTAAAAACCATTAAAGAGAATGTGGGACTTGGGCTGGCAGACGAAATTATCTACAAATGCAAAAAGTGGATGGATCGGATTTCCGACCAGTCGACTGAAAATGACGAGGTAAAGGTTCTGGATTTCTTTGAATATGAGGTTTATCCGTTTTTACAACATTTCAGGCAGAGTGAGGAAAAGCTGGCAGAAAGTATTGATGCTTACTATAAGGTTGTAGACAAGGAAACCGGCATTGCCTATGCAAATAGAAATGCGCTGGAAGCTTCCATGCAGACCATAAACTCAGCTGTCAATCTTTATCTTGAACTTTTCAAAAATGAGATACAACAATCTTATCCCTGTTATTTTGAAAAATTCAGAACGGACGGTGTGGAGTATGACATTTATATCGGTCAGGAAATTGCGCCGGAGAAGAACTTTAATGTCCTGTATCTAAATAATATTCGTTTGTGGCAACTGACTTCCATGGCAGCGATAGCGAAAATTACACACGAGCTGATGCCGCAGATGAAAAATCCGCTGCAGACAACACAGCTCATTTTTATAAATTCCAATAGTATTGACATCAGTTTCAGGGACGACGAACGGCGTTTTGATGTGGAAGGATCTTATAATATCCGTTATCACGTGATTAAAAAAAGGATTGATAAAGTGCACGTGAAGGAAACTGGTGAACGCTTAACGCAGCCCGGAAAAATTGCGCTGGTATATTTCAACAGCAAATCGGCTGAGGAATATGTTAACTATATTAAATATCTTCAGGAAAAAAATACGTTGAAAAATGATCTTGAATATCTGGAATTGGAAGAATTGCAGGGCGTTACAGGTTTGAAGGCTCTGCGTATCGGCGTGAATGTGGATGAGGAATGGAGCTGAGACATTTGAATCTTTACTTTGTCAGAAAAATTAAAATTACTATATGAATTACGATAAGGCCCTGGAACATGTTCAGCATCATGTTAAACACTTTTTCAAAACGCAGCAGACTGAACAATTAATTTATCATAATCTGACGCATACCGAAGAAGTGGTTGGGCACGCAATAGATATTTCCCAACATTACGAGCTGCATGATAAGGATAATTTTGTCGTGGTAGCCGCTGCTTGGTTTCACGATATCGGATATTGCACTGGTGGTGCGGAAGGACATGAACAGCGGGGAGCCGAACTTGCAAAAGTTTATCTTGAAGAACTGGAAGTAAAAGAGGAGATAATTCTGGCGGTACAGGGCTGTATTCTGGCAACAACCATTCCTCAGCAACCGTTGGTATTTCTTCAGCAAATTGTTTGTGATGCTGATTTATACCATTTGGGGACGGATGAGTTTTTTGAAAAAAACAAGCTCATGCGGAAGGAAAAGGAAATATCGCTTGGCAAAAAAATAGATAAAAAGGTTTGGCGGAAACATACCATCGAATTTCTGGAAGCGCATACTTATCAGACTGATTATTGCCGAAATTTGCTGGACGATGTTAAAAAGAGAAATATTCAGAAATTAAAAGATAAGGAAACCGAAAAAGTGAAAGAACCTGAACCGCCGATTAATCTTCTGAAATATGTGGACGATATAAAACAGGCACCAGAAACGGAAGAGGATAAGGATAAAAAAGCGAAGTCCGACAGGCCGGATAAGGGAATCGAAACCATGTTCCGGATCAGCTCTAATAATCATCAGAGGTTGAGTGATATGGCTGATAATAAGGCACATATTATGATCACAACCACTTCAATCATCATTTCCGTTTTATTGAGTATTTTACTTAGGAAACTGGAAGATAACGCGTATTTGATATTCCCTACAATTTTATTGCTTACGATTTGCGTGATTACGATGGTGTTTTCAATTCTGGCCACACGCCCGACTATTCCGCACGGAACGTTTACAGAACAGGACATAACAGACAAAAAAGTAAATCTGCTTTTCTTCGGTAATTTTTACAGAATGGCCTACTCCGAGTATGCAGCCGGAATGCAAGCCATGATGAACGATAGAGACTTTTTGTATGGCAGTTTGACAAAAGATGTCTACTCACAAGGTGTCGTTTTAGGTAGGAAATACAGATTGTTACGCGTAGGCTACAACGTTTTCATGTTTGGGATTGTGGCATCGGTGGTTTCCTTTGTGATTGCCTCCATGTTTTTTGGTAAATAAATTTCATTTTGATTTTAAACAGAAATGAAATTTCAATTGTCGCATTAACGCGTTTAGAAATTAAATTAATATGATTTGTAACTTTTACAAAATAATGGCTTCGGCTATTTTCTTAACGGCTTGTTTTATAGGTTGTTCAAATTCGCATGAAAACGAGCAAACGTTAAAAGATTACAATCTTGAAAGTCCTGAGAAGTTTTTCATGCCGGAAAGCCTCTTTGAAATTTCCGGAATCGCTTTCCAAAAAGGAAATCCTGATACAATCTATGCCATTCAGGATGAGGAAGGTAAAGTTTTTCGTCTGGCCTGGGGCATTAAAAAACAATATCACGCCAAGTTTGGAAAAAAAGGAGATTATGAAGACCTGGCCATTGTCAATGACCAGGTTGTGGTGCTTAAAAGTAATGGTACACTTTATACATTTCCGTTTTTAGACTCTGCTTATGAGGAAGTTGACAGTACGCACGAATGGAAAAAAGTTTTGCCAAAAGGTGAATATGAAAGTATTTATGGAAATGAGGAAACCGATAGTTTGTATGTTCTTTGTAAAAACTGCATTCAGGATGATTCCAAAAAAAGTATTACAGGATATGTCTTTTACATGGCCGACAGTGCTTCTGTTCCCCGCACTTTCCAGATCAGTGTAAAAGAAATAAAAGCGTTGACAGGAAAAGTAGAAAGAGGTTTCCGGCCCTCCGGAATGGCTCAAAATCCGTTTTCAAAAGACTGGTATATCATCTCAGCTGTAAATAAATTATTGGTAATCACAGACAAAAACTGGAAGGTTCAGCAAGCTCTGTCGCTAAATGGCAATATGTTTACCCAGCCCGAAGGAATAGCTTTTGATAAAGATGGCAACCTTTATATTTCCAATGAAGGAGATGATTTTGCGGAAGGCAATATACTGAAATTTAAAAAGTTAAGTAAATAATTGATTTGATCTTATCTTGATATGAAATTCACTTCAATATTCATAATTGTCGCGCTGGTCATCATTTCTTCATGTTCCAGTTACAAGAAACTGCAATATTCTAAAGAAGCTGAAAGCTGGCAGCAAAGTGTGCCCTCACCTGATCTTGTTTTGAAGCATACCATGTACCTGGTGGGGGATGCAGGAAATGACAAGCCGGAAAGTAAAGCACCCGTACTTCTCTATTTAAAAGATAAACTTGCCAAAGAGACTAAAAACAGCTCTGCTTTGTTTTTGGGAGATAATATTTATGAATATGGTATGCCGCCTTCGGATGATTCAGCCAAAAGAAAAGTGGCAGAATATCGGATTACGTCTCAATTGGAAACGCTTGATGATTTTAAGGGAAGACCGTTTTTTATTCCGGGAAACCATGACTGGCGTGGATGGGGCAGAAAAGGGCTGAAACGTCAGGAAAATTTTATTGAATCCTATCTCAACACTAGAAAAGGAAAAACAGATAAGGATGATTATGAGCATTATTTTCTTCCACAGGATGGTTGTTCTGGCCCGGAGGTGATAGAACTTAATGATAATGTGGTCGTTATCGTTGTGGATTCCCAATGGTGGCTCAGTGACTGGGACAAGGATACAAAAATAAATGATGGCTGCGAAATTAAAAACAGGGCAACTTTCAAATTCATTTTTGAAAATGTAATTCGTAAATACCGCAATAAAAATGTAGTGATCGCCATGCATCATCCGCCGTTTACGTATGGTCCGCATGGTGGAAAATTCACAATCAAACAACACATTTTTCCGCTCACGGAACTGAATCCGAATTTGTATATTCCTTTGCCTGGTATCGGAAGTTTGAGTGCACTTTTCAGAGGTACAATTGGTTCACGCCAGGATACACATAACAAAGTTTACAAGGATATGCGTGACGGAATTTTGTCGGCGGCGAGGAAAAATGGAAATTTTATCTTTGCCAGTGGTCATGAACACGCATTGCAATTCATCGAAAACGAGGGTCAGAAATTTATTGTAAGTGGAAGTGGATCTAAAACCAGTCCGATTGGTTTGGGCAAAGGTTCGCAATTTGCTTCAACTGCTTTGGGTTACAGCACGCTGTCATTTTATGAAGGCGGAGAAACATGGGTGCAATATTGGGAGGTGGATGAGCAAGGCAAAAGTGCTAAAATGGTTTATCAAAAAAAGATTAAAGGTAAATTACCGGTAGTAAAAGAAGAGGCAACGATTGCCTATAAAGAATATGAAGAGCATCAGGATAGTACCAGCCGATTTGTATTAAAAAATGAAATAAAACCGGTAAAAGGTTTTCACAATTTTCTTTTTGGAGCACACCACCGGAATCTTTATTTAAACAAATATCCTTTCCCGGTGCTTGACTTTTCCAAATATAAAGGTGGCATAATTCCCGAAAAACAGGGTGGGGGAAATCAGACAAATTCACTCCGGGTGCGGGGAAGTGACGGGAAAGAATATGTGCTGAGAGATATGACAAAGGATGTCAGTCGCTTTTTGCCTTATCCCTTCAATAAAATGCTTGCCGCACAGTTTCTAGCTCAGGAAAATTTCCTTTCTACGCTGCCGTTTGCTCCGTTGGCCATACCAAAACTTGCCGATGCAATTCAGGTATATCATACGAATCCGAAAATTTACTATGTTCCATCGCAACCTGCACTGGGAGATTTTAATCAGGTTTTTGGTGGAAGTTTGAGCTTGGTGGAAGAACGTCCGGATGGTAAAAAATGGAAAGATTCCCCGTTTTTTGGCAATGCGGATAAGATTATCAGTACGCCCGATTTGCTTGAAAATATTCTGGAAAGTAATAAATATAAGGTAGATGAAAAATGGGCACTGAAAACCCGTTTTCTTGATATAATCATTGGCGACTGGGACCGTCATGATGATCAGTGGACCTGGGCGGATATAAAACAGCCGGATGGAACAAATCTGTATCGCCCGATTCCACGCGACCGAGATCAGGCACTATCAAAATACGACGGACTTTTTACGAATGCAGCACGACTTACTATGCCTTTTTTACGTCAGTTGCAGGTTTACGGCCCAGAAGTTCCCAGTATGAAATGGACAACATGGAGCGCGCGTTTATTTGACCGTACTTTCCTGAATGAATTGAGTTGGGAAGATTGGGAAGAGCAGGTGCATTATGTTCAGAAGAACATGACGGATGAGGTTATTGAAAATTCTTTTACCGATTGGCCGGATAAAGCCAGGGAAATGGCAGCACCATTGGTAATTAAAAGTATCAAAACAAGACGTGATAATTTACTTGAACTAGCCCGGAAACATTACGAATTTGTAAGTGAATCGGTGAACGTAATCGGAACGGAGGAAAAGGAAAGGTTCGAAGTAGAGCGCATAGATGAACAGCATACGCGGGTAACGGTTTCTGAAATAAATAAAAAAGGAGAGATCAAACAACAGAATTATAGACGTGTTTTTGATAATAAAATCACCAAAACAATCAACGTGTATGGTAATGGGGACGACGATGAATTTATCGTTACCGGTGATGTCAACAAAGGGATCAAGGTAAGATTGATTGGCGGAACTGGAAAAGATATTTTCACGGATAGCTCCGTTGTGCATGGAGGTGGTAAGAAAACGATCGTGTATGATGACTTAGGAAAAAACAAGATCAATGGTGGGCCGGAAACAAAAGACAAACGGACTGGTCTTTATCGTTACAACGTTTATGACCGCCGTAGTGCAGAAAGTGACTATGATATCACCGTTCCGCTTCCGATTGTTGGGTACAATCCGGATGACGGAATTTTAGTTGGTGCTAATTTTAACATGATCAAATATGGTTTCAAAAAAGAGCCGTATGCATCTCAACAGCGTTTTGGAGGAAGTTATTCTTTTGCGACCAAAGCAGTTAAGCTCTATTATACAGGAGATTATCTCAATGCATTTAAGAGTTTTGATTTTTATCTGGACACCTATTATCATGGTCCGGCATATGCGTTCAATTATGCAGGTTTAGGCAACACATCGGAACGCCCGGTTGATAATCCTAACTTTTACCGGGTGCGTCAAAGTGCTTTTCATGTATATCCTGCTATCAAAAAACATTTTGCAGGAAATAGCGGTTTTGTGACTCTGGGGCCCGTTTTTGAAGTTTCGGATGTGCAGTCTACCGCTGGCAGATTTATTACCAGTGACGCCAATCAGCTTAGTGATGATGTTTTCAAAACAAAATATTACAGTGGTGGACAGCTTTTATTTAATTTTAGCAGTGTTGACAATATCTTCTCTCCGCACTCCGGATTACGTTTTAACGCGGGATTTAATTATACCAAAAACCTGAAAGAGGATAAGAGTTTTTCGGGACTGAAAGCACAGATCGCGTTTTATTTTAGCCTGGATACCAAGGAAAATATCATTTTTGCTTCACAGCTAGGAACCGGATTGAACTTTGGCAAAGGCTACGAGTTTTTCCAAATGCCTACCATCGGAGGGAATCAGGGATTGCGCGGCTATCGCACACAGCGGTTTTACGGCAAAAGCAGTGTCTGGCATTCCAATGATTTGAGGATTCGATTGGGCAATAGCGTAAATCCAACATTACCATTGACTTATGGAATTTTTGGCAGTTTTGATTATGGCCGTGTGTGGCTCGATAACGATCCTAATAAGAACTGGCATTACAATTACGGAGGCGGAATCTGGGTTGCACCAGTGGATATCCTTACGTTATCTATCGGTGCGTTTATTCCAAAAGAAAAACAGGAAGAAAAACCGAGGATTGCTTTTCAGGTTGGATTTTGGTTTTAATTTGCTTGCAGAAATTGATATCAAATTTTTAAAGTTATGCTGAAATGAAAGAAAAAAAAATCATTAGGCCGCAGACCCTTTTTGCTGCCTCGGCCTTTTTTATTTCACTGGCCAATTTTTTGTTTTTCAAATCTGATATTTCAATTCACTTATACGATACATACTATGTGTTTTCTCAAAAATTCTTCGCACAATTTCTATCCTTGATTTGTATTGCCTGTTTTGTCATCTATTTTGCTTATGCATGGTTTGCATGGCCGTTGCGTAATCCGTTGGGTTATGCTCATTTCGTATTGACGGTAATCCCTCTTTTGATATTGATATTTAAACCCACTGAGGATATACAAACTTTAACCCTGGTCGCACTTATTGCATTTGTACTTTTAGTATTAGGCCAGATTGTTCTGGTACTCAATATTATACTTACAAGGCGATCAGAAATGAAGCATTGAATCGGGATTTATTTGGATAAAGCACTATAATCGGAAGGTTTTTTAGGAAAGTTATAGTATCTGATACTAACTTTATGGCTACTTAAAAATTCAGCATTAGCTATGAAAATTACTTCAAACCTGAAAAAATTAATTCTTGTTTTTTGCCTTCTCCTCAGTTCAAATTTCGTTTTTGCTCAACGTTATGTGTTTTTTCTTCACAATAAATTTATTGAAGAAAATGATCTGACTGCAAAACACCCTGATTATGGAATAGCACAGTTCGACGAAATTCTTGACTATTACACAAAGGAAAATTTTGTTGTTATCAGAGAGAAACGTGCTGCAAATACCAATGCAAAAACATATGCTCAGAAAGTAGCATCACAAATTGATAGCCTTGTGGCGAAAGGCATAAAACCATCAAAGATAACTGTTATTGGTACGTCAAAAGGCGGATATATCGCCCAGTTTGTTTCCAGTATTCAAAAGAATAAGGATTTAAATTATGTTTTTATTGGTAGCTGCGGTGAGGAAGATATTGTCAAAATCCCGGATATTAGTTTCAGTGGCAATATTTTATCAATATATGAAAAAAGTGATATTATTGGGCAGTCGTGTGTGAATATGAAATTGAAGTCGACGAATATTGTTGGCCGTTTTCAAGAAATTGAATTGAATACGGGACTGAAACATGGTTTTCTTTTTAAAGCTTTACCAGAATGGCTTGAACCATCAGCGAAGTGGGCTAAACAGGAATTCGGAACGGAATCAGTAAGAAAAAATATTGCGGTCAAAAAAGCCGCTAATAGTGTAAAAGTCAATACGATTGAGAGAATAGATTCTTTAATTACATCTTCAACCCAAAAACCATTTAATGGAATTATCTTAATTTATCAAAATGGTTTTACCAAGTATGCGAAGGTGGCTGGGTTTTCTGATATTGCAAAAAAGAAGCCTCTGAAATTTGATGATCAATTCGTGGTTGGTTCGATCAGCAAACAATTTACAGCTGTTTTGTTATTGCGGGAATTTGAAAAGGGCCGTGTTAAACTGGACGTACCAATCCGTAATTATCTGCCAGAAATAACCCAGTCATGGGCAGATTCTGTTACCATTGATCAGCTTTTGACACACATGAATGGAATCTCTGCTCTGGACAGGCCGCTTGATTTCAAGCCGGGGACGAAATATTCTTATTCTCAGATTGGCTATGATCTGCTTGCGAAAATTGTTGAAAAGACTTCGGGAAAGTCTTTCGCGTCATTGTCAGCCGAACTTTTCAGGAAATGTAAAATGTTCAACACATTTCATCCGGATGTGAAGCTATATAAGAATTTGGTAAAAGGTTACACCGAACAAAACAATGGAAAACTTGCGGTTGAAACTACGACATTTCAAAACTATGTTGCAGCGGGCTCTTTTATTTCAACAGCGCATGATTTATTATTATGGAATAATTGTCTTCATGGGGGGAAACTATTGTCTTTGGAAACGTATCGTTTAATGATTTCTAAAAAACCGGAAGCCGTGAGAAATCATCCCATTTTTGGTAAAGTTGAATATGGGTACGGCATTACGCATGACACAAAAGATGGTATCCTGCAACTCGGACAAACCGGTTTTTCGCCAGGATTTATTTCCATGGACTTCTATTTTCCTAAAACTAAAACAAGCATAATTGCTCTGGACAATGTAGTTTGGGATGAAGACGATATAAAAAAAGTATTTTCATATCATACGGAAATTCTTAAAATCATGAGAGAAGGGGATTTGGTGAAGAAGAAATAAAATGATCCGGACTGTTTAAAATTAGATAAGACTGTCCGGATTCCTATTTTATTCCTGCAAGCGCAATACTGACAATGTCGTTATAAATTTCCTGCGTCACACCGGATTTAGCCGCAACGCGCAAACCTGAAATCGTATTGAACAGAAAACGAGCAACGGCTCTTGGATTTTTATCTTTGGAGATCTCTCCGGATTCCTGACCTTTTACGATAAGTTTAAAAAATGCGTCTTCAATATCCTGCATGTTCTCACGTACAATTTTGTCAATTTCTTCATCATGCGGGGCCAGTTCGACAGTGCTGTTTACCATAAAACAACCTCTTGGAAGCTTGTCAGTAAAGCTGTCGTGAACCAGCATTTTAAAGATTTCTTCGAGCGAAGTCATCGTATTTTTAGATTGATTCACCATATCAATCAAGCCTCCGGCGGCTTGTGCCCGATACCTTTCCAAAGCCGCAATGTAAAGCTTATGTTTATCGCCAAAGGTATCATAAATACTTGATCTGCTCAGGCCAAGTGCGTCCACTACATCCTGCATAGAAGAAGCATTATAACCTTTGTACCAAAAAAGCGCTACGGCTTTATCTAAAATTGCTTCCTGATCGAATTCTTTTGTACGTGCCATAATGCTGAAAACTTTGCTGATAAACTCAGCAAAGTTAATTTATTTGGAACATTTGTTCCGTATTTGAAGCTGAAATTAATTCAAAACCGAATTAACGGTCAATCCTCCATCAATAACGATCTCTGTTCCGGTAATGAATGAGGAATCTGAGGAGGCCAGGAACAGGATTGTTTTTGCAATTTCCTCAGATTGAGCGAAACGGCTTAATGGAATCTTTTTACCAAATATTTCACCCAGGCCCGACAACTCGTCGTTACTTAAACCTAGTTTTCCATAAAGTGGTGTTTCAACCGGACCGGGAGAAACGGCGTTAACACGAATTTTCCTTGGTGCAAGTTCAGTTGAAAATACTTTGTTGAATGACAATATGGCGCCTTTGCTTGCAGCGTACACCGCTGTATTTGACATGCCCACGTTTGCATTTATTGAAGCATTGAATATTACAGAAGCTCCGTCATTCAGGATTGGCAGGAATTTTTGTACGGTGAAAAACGTACCTTTTACATTGATATTCATAATGGAATCGTAATGTTCCTCTGTTGCTGATTCAAGAGGAGAGAAGGATGTTACACCGGCATTTAGAAAAAGAATGTCAATTTTTCCAAATTTGTTTTTTACAGTGTCTACCAGTTTGTCAAGAGAAGAAATATCCGCCTGATCGGCAATAATTCCTGTCACATTCAGCTCTTGGGAAGCCTGATCCAGTAACGCTTTGTTTCTGCCGGTAATGATTACTTGCGCACCTTGCGCTGAAAACTCTTTTGCTGTGGCATAGCCAATTCCACTATTGCCACCGGTTACTACTGCGACTTTGTTTTGAAGATTGCTCATTTGAATAAATATAAAAATTGTTTATGGAACGATTGTTCCGTAAAGGTAATAATAACGGAACGAACATTCCTAATTAATTATAAACTATTTTTTTTGATTGGCGTTTATCTTTTAAAAACACCATGAGAAACATCTGAATATACTGATGATGTTTTCAGGCGAGATAACGAATGAGTACTTGTCTTATATTTTGTAAAACGTTAATGCAAAGGTAGATAGTGATTATAATGAAGGAAATGTATAAATACTTGTTTACGTTGTTCATTCTACGGATCGACATGATACTTTCTGAATAACTTATTATTTTTCTATAAATCGTTGATTTATACCATAGATTGCACCATCTGTACTTTCGTATTCAGAGATTCTTGCCGACATTTGTCACAAGTTAAATGAGGTCGTAGAAATCTCGTAAACTTAAAGGATTTAGAAATTAAATACTTCCGGGAGGGTGTTGGGAGTACAATTGATAAAGGCTTCTAATTTTTAGAAATCATGAAAAATAACAGAATTTATAGCGTTTTATTTAATAAATGCCCACGTTGCGGTCAAGGCGATTTTTTTATTACTAAAAGTGCATATAGTTTCAAGTTTGACCAAATGAATAAAATTTGTCCTCATTGTGGTGAAAATCTGGTGCCGGAACCTGGGTTTTATCAGGGCGCATTGTACATGAGTTATGCTTTTTATGTTGTTTTCATGTTGATTTACTTTTTTGTGTTCATTCACTTCTTTGAACCATATCTGGATTATTTCCTGTATAGTATTATTCCGGTTTTGATTTTTTTAACACCTTTATTTTATCGGTTGGCTCGAAGATCATGGCTGGCTATATTTATATCTCCTGATCCCGAAGAAGTGGTCGGTAAATAGGAATTTTATAAAAAGATATTGTTTGTGGGATTCATTTGGTTGTAAATCTGCTGTACCGGATTTATCGCCAAATGTTTTTTTTGTAATAAATCGTTCGCCCTGTTGTCACGAAAAATGATGTTTTCCATGGAATAAATTCCGCGGAAACCATATCAGTAGTGACTCTGCCACTATTTGATCGATGATTTAAAATTTCTGGAATTCTGAAGGGCGGACGTTTACCAATCCGTAGAAGGTATTACTGAATGTGGCGATGCTGTTGTATCCGGATTCATAGGCAATTTCGCTGATAGTTTTATTGGTTTGCAGCAATTGTTCCATAGCCCTGATCATACGCGACAACTTTAAATATTGCAAAAAGGATGTTTCCAGAGTAGCCTGAAATAATCTTGAAAATGTACGCGGACTCATCCCAAAATTTTTAGATATTACGTCAAGATGTAAGGGTGATTCCAGATTGTCCTGAATATAATTAATGATTGGCTGCATCTTTTCATGGTTTGTAGTGGGTAGTACAATCGGTAGTGGATGGCTGCTTATTTTGGGGAGGAGGTTCTTTATCGTGGTCAAAAATTGATTTTCAAAAGAATCAACCCTGATTTCTCCGCTCCAATCTTCTGTGAAAAGTAACATTTCTAATAGCAAGTTGGGAGCCGGATAAATTCCCATTCTCTCATAAAACGGGCTACTCTTAATATCCGCCATATTAAAGTAAAGATTCCTGACAATCGAAGATCTGTTTTTTTGCTGCACAAAATGTTCAAGTCCCGGCGGGATCCATATAAAATGTCTGGCTGGTAAAAAGTATGCCTTGTCTTTTGTGTTCAAATAAGCAATTCCACCCTCCACATAAGTCAACTGCCCTTTTTGGTGCAAATGATAGGGAAACAAATTTTCCATGCGGTCGTGAAGAACGTAATTGGACTCGGGGTTTTTGTCTATGTTGATTAACTGTTCGGAAATATTCATAATGGCCGGAATTGACAAATTTTTGGCAATATATAGAAAAGGGTTGTTTTGATGACGCATTACCTTTGTGATGTTATCAAGCCAGTATATGTGTTACCGTCAAAAAATAATCCTGTCTTCTCTTTTACTTTGTTCAGTTGTATTTCACGAAGCATTTGCAAGAACAAATTTCACTCCAAAAGACACACTGAAATTATCCTTGCACCAAATTTGGCAACAAGCCGAGGCGCAGAATAAAAGTGTTAAAATCAGCCAGCTAAAAATAAATTCGAGCTTTGAAAATCTTAAAGATGCCCGTGCAGAACGTTTGCCTGAAATCAATACCGGAACAAAATATGCACGGATTTCCAATTTGCCAATTTATGATAACGGCATATTGAACAAGCCTTCTTACTATCCTGTTCTTCACAATTATTTTCAGCTAAATGCGGAAGCATCCGTTGTGGTTTACAATGGTCAAAAACTTAAAAACCGGGTTAAGGAAGAGGACGTTGAAAATCAAATTTCATCTATTGAAAAAGATATGACTGTTTCGGAGGTGAAGTTTAAGGCAACGGCTTATTATCTGGAACTGGAAAGAAATCTGCTTTTAAAAAACCTGGTCAACGTCAATATTGCGGAACAGCAAAAGCGACTTGATCAGATCCGGGAATTGTTCAAACATGGCGTCATTCTACGCAGTGATGTACTTCGTGCTGAACTTTCTTTATCAAAACAAAAGATGCTTTTGGTGGAAATCGAAAATACGATTGCTATTAACAACCAGAAACTGGATGTATTAATAGGGCTGCCGGAAAATACGTTTTTAAATCCCTCCGAAGATGTTAACAGCCCGGTTGATTCTGCCAAAATTTATGATGAGTATCTTTCCGATGCATTTTCTAACGCCTATGGAATCCGGATTTCTGAAAAAGAAACCGAACTAAAAAAACTGGCACTGAAAATTGTAAAAGCGAATAATTTGCCAAAGGTGACGGCCTACGCGGAATATGGCTATACGTATCCGCAGATTTTCCTATATCCATATGCAGGAGCACTTTACGGACTTGGCCAGGCGGGAGTGAAAATTTCTTACACATTATCGTCGCTGTACCAAAATAAACATAAAGTAAAATCAGCGGAAATTCAGACTGAGAAACAGCATTTGATCCATGAGAATGAGGAAGATGCGTTGCGCGTCGAGGTAAATGAAGCCTATGTGCGCTATAACGAATCGTTGAAAAGGATCAAGGTTTCGGAAGAAAATATTCATCAGGCAAGTGAAACTTACCGAATAGTATATAATACTTATTTCAACCAGCTGGCGCTTTTAACGGATTTGCTTGACGCGGATACTCAATTATTACAATCAAAATTTGACCTTACCTCGGCTCAGATTCGGGCCAGACTGGAATATTATTACCTCATGAAAACGATCGGCAATCTTTAAGAAAATGGGCACACAACAAAATCAATTCAATAATTCAGATAAATTAATAACCAGAATAACGGCCTGGATTGCCGGTTTTATTTTGCTCGGACTATGTGTCTGGGGTGGCCTTACTTTGTGGGATCTGTGGCTATATGAAGAAACCGAGGATGCACAAATTGAAGAATATATCAATCCGGTGACGTCCCGGGTGGGAGGGTTTATTCGTGATATTCGATATGAGGAAAATCAATCAGTAAAAAAGGGTGATACGTTGCTGATCATTGACAACCGGGAATATCAGTTGGGACAGGAAGAAGCAGAGGCTGCCCTTTTAAATGCAAAAGCGCAGATCTCGGTTTTGAAAAGCACTGTGGAAACTTCTTCCAAAAATGCAACTGTGAACGAAGGACAAATTGCGGCTGCCAAAGCAAAATTATGGCATCAGGAACAGGAGTTTTCTCGGTATGAAAAGTTATTACAGGTTGAAGCAGTAACCCGGCAGCAATTTGAAAACGCCGAAACGGCGCTCGAAGTTGCCAAGGCTGATTATCAGTCGTTTCTGGATACCTATCAGGCTTCATTGTCAAAAGTAAATGACATAAAAGTGCAGCAGGAAGTTGCGTGGGCTGAAATACAAAGAAGGGAAGCTATTCTGGATCGCAATAAACTGGACGTGTCCTATACCGTTGTGACGGCACCTTATGACGGAAAAATGGGAAGAAAAACGATTCAAAACGGACAAATGATCCAGGCTGGGCAAACTTTGGCATACATCGTAGATCAGCAGGAGGGCAAATGGGTAATTGCAAATTTCAAAGAAACGCAGATCCGTCATATGCACACCGGACAAATGGTTGATATCGAAACGGACGCATTACCTGGAGAACATTTCAACGGCAGGATCGTTTCGCTTTCACCCGCAACAGGTTCAAGGTTTTCCTTGCTTCCGCCGGACAATTCGACTGGGAATTTTGTGAAAATAACACAAAGGATACCGGTCAGAATCTTGTTGACGGATGCCAAAAATAGGATTGAAAATCTTCGTGCCGGGATGAATGCGATGGTTTTTGTAAAAAAAGGAGCCTGAAATTATGTCAAATCACGCTTCGTTATTTAAGTCCTGGGTCCCTGAATGGCTGGTTAAAGTTGGTATCGGCATGGTGCTTTTTCCACTTCTGACGCTCTTCGGATTATTTACGAGTAACGTTAGTGCAACGGCTGGTTATTACGGAATCGAGCCGATTGACGTTCAATATTCAACCATCGTTTATTATGCTGCGTTGGTTGGGTGGTATTCTTTGGAGCAACGTTTTTTTAATAATTTAGCGGCAAAACAGTACTTTACTATTAACGTAATTTTGTTGCTGTTAACCTGCTATGTTTCTTATTTTACTCACAGTTCTTTCGTATTTTTCCTGACGCGATTTTTGCAGGGAATATTTACCGGAGGTATCAACAGTATTTGTCTTACATTGATTTTCAGGAAACTTTCCAGTGAGCGTTCCCGGGAAATCGGATATTCTGTTTTTTACGGAATGCTCGTTTGTTCTTCGCCGTTGGTCATGCTGCTTGCTTCGCTGATCATTGAATATTCTAATTATCAATCGCTTTATCAGGCTTTGATATTTATGATTTTACCGGGATGCATCTTGTTAATGTGCATGATGAAAAACGTGCGCCTGGCCAGGAAATTTCCCTTGTATCAACTTGATTGGAGCAGTTTTGTTTATTACATGCTCATTTTATGCTTATTTGGCTATATATTAATCTATGGGCAGAAGAATTACTGGCTTGAAAGTCTGCACATCTGGGTTTGTATCGGTGCAATTCTGTTGCTTTTGCCGCTTTTTATTTTCCGGCAATTAAGTTTAAAACGACCTTTTATTAATCTGGCTGTTTTCAAATATTCCAATTTTCGTATCGGCGCCGCTTTGCTGATACCGTTTTATATTTGCCGTGGTTCTTTAAATATCACATCAAATTATTTCGATGTTGTATTAGGCATGGATCCGATTCATGTATCGGAGTTGATGCTTGCTAATATGATAGGTGTGATCGTAAGTGTTTTTATTTCCTCCAGGCTTATTTTGATGAAAAAACCGATGCGGATGATCTGGCTTGGCGGATTTGCATTTTTACTGCTTTTTCATGGCTGGATGTATTTCCTTTTTGCTACACAAGCTGATGCTTCAACCTTTATTTTACCTTTAATTGTTCAGGGATTGGGTGCAGGAACGCTTATGGCGCCGATTATTCTTTTTACGGTTTCTTCTGTTCCGGCCGCGATTGGCGCTTCTGCTTCCATGGCTGGAATTCTGTTTCGATTTATTGGTTTTACAATGAGTATGGCTATGATTACTTCATTTCAGTTATTTGCCAAAAGCACACATAAGGAAGATTTTCGGAATCAGATCACTGCTTTGAGCCCGGTTGTGCAGGAAAGACTTAAAGGGTACGTGCTTGCCATGGAAAGTCATGGAGTTGCAAAAGATCAGGCGATGAAAATTGCCAACGTTTTGCTGAGCAAAGCCGTTGACAAACAAATGATGCTGCGGTACGCAATGGATTATTATTCGATCATTTGTTGGGTGATTGTGGGAGTAATGCTGCTTATTTCTCTGTATCCTTATTTTAGTCAAACGGTTTTGAATGTCAGGTCACGGCAGCCGGCGCCTTATTGATGGGAATATTAATCTATCAGCATCTGCTTCATGGTTGCTTTTAAAGAGAATATTTCCTTTTTTGAGAGTTCCCCAATTTTGGCACCAATTCGAATTCTGTCTACTGCTTTTATTTGATCCGTAGCAATTGATCCATTCCTACCGGACACAACACATTCAACACGCCACGGATAAGTTTTGATCGTAGAAGTTATAGGAATAACAATAATGGTTTTTAAGAATTCATTCATTTCATTTGGACTTATTATTACACATGGGCGAGTTTTTGCAATCTCACTTCCAATTGTCGGATCCAAAGAAATCCAGTATATATCGTACTGTTCAAAATGTTTTACCATGTCCATTCATCATTGTCAAAATCATTTGGAAAATCTCCCAACAAAAGCTCGTCGTCCTTGGCTTCATGCATCTGTTTAGCCGCCTCGGCCCAACCTTGACGAGGTTCAGGTTTAATCATTATAGTACCATTTTCTATTTCAATCTGGACACTAGATTTAAATGTTAATTTCATTTGTCGTAAAATCATAGAAGGAAGAATAATTCCCTGACTATTTCCTATATTTATTATGTTAGTTTTCATAATGTTATAACGTTAACTGGATTCAGTTTCAAATATAACAATAAATATTATAACAAATTTATTTACTGTCTTTCTTTAACCGACTTTTTCCTAAAAACTTCCGGACTCATCCCAACCTCTTTTTTGAAAAATTTAGTAAAATAGGAATTATCATTAAAGTTAAGTTTATAAGCAATTTCTGAAACGCTAAGTCCCAGATTTACCAGTAATCTTTTTGCTTCCAATACAACACGGTTTCGGATAACTTCACCGGCTTGCATACCCAAATGTTCCTTGCATAGCGCGTTCAGATGATTTGGTGTAATATTAAGCAGTTCCGCGTATTCACCGGGTAAACGGATTTCGATGAAATTCTTCTCAATCAGGGTATGGAAATTATGTAGCAGTACATTGGTTTTGAAAGGAATATTTTGCTGCCGGTTTAAAGAAGTGCTTTGCTCAATGGTAATAAATATTTGGAGTAAAAGTATGCGGATCATGTCTTCCCGAAACACAGTTTTTTGCGAAAAATGTAAAATTAAATCTTCAAATATCTGATTTACAGGATCATGAATATTGTCGGGGAGATTGATCACACCATCTTCTGAAATTCCGTTAAAAAATGAAAACGAAGCCAGATATTCAGGACGCAGCAGAAATGACTGGAAGAAATCGCCGGAAAAATTAACAACAAAACCTTCCACATGTCCCTTGAAATCCCAGGAATGCACTTGTCCGGGAGTCATGAAATATATCTGATACGGTTTTACTTCAAAATGGTTAAAATCAATCGTATGCATTCCGCCGCCTTCTGTGAAAAAAAGCAGGTGGTAAAAGCTATGCCGGTGTGGCGAGGTCAGGTTAGGATGTATTGCCAGGTATTCTGCAAACCGGCTTATCAGAATGTCGTCATCTTTATGTTCTGAAAGCGAGTTAATATCAATTCTGGGAATGTTGGCTTGCATAGAAGTGTTAAAAGTGTTTTCAAATCTACGAAGAACTTTTGCTTCAAATCCGATATTAATATTTAACTTTTGCCTCTGAACGTAAATCTGATTTCAGGTCGAAATTATGTCTAATATAAATCTTATCATTGAGGAACGCCCACGGAATATTGGAAATTTTATGGTGGGCCGATTGCTTCCTTTCAGAGGAAAAAAGATGGTTGGGCCATTTATTTTTATTGATCACATGGGCCCTGCCAATATGAACGACCATCAGAATATGGACGTTCCACCGCATCCGCATATCGGTTTGTCGACCTTGACGTATTTGTTTGAAGGTAATGTCATGCATAAGGATAGTCTGGGTACCGAAATTGAAATTAGACCCAAACAAGTGAACTGGATGACGGCCGGAGCCGGAATTGTACATTCGGAAAGGACGCCGGAATACCTTCGTCATTCGGATAAAATACTGCATGGATTACAGATCTGGGTAGCCTTGCCAAAGGAACTGGAACAAATGGATCCGGAATTTTTTCATGCTTCGGAGGAAGATTTGCCGCACTGGGAAGTTGACTCTGTTGCTTTTAAACTGATTGCAGGGAAGCTTATGGGCAAACAATCACCTGTCCCCGTTTTTAGTCCGTTATATTTTTTGGAAATAAAAAGTAAAGAAGCGAAATCGGTAAAACTGGGACATGAACTTTACGGAGAAGCAGGGATTTATATTCTTGAAGGAAGTATTGAAACCCAGGGTAATACCTATCTTCCCAAACAACTTTTGGTCGCTATGGACACAAATTTGTGCGAATTTACGATGGCTGAAAATACAACAGTTTATATTTTTGGCGGCGAACCTTTTGCCGAAGACCGGTTTATTTACTGGAATTTTGTCGCGACAAGTCAGGAATTAATTGATAAAGCAAAAGAAAGCTGGCTTGCACAAACCTTTAAACAGGTACCGGGCGAAACAGATTTTGTGCCCTTACCAGCTGAAAACCTTAATTTAAAACGTAAATAATGGCCAAAGTAGTCGCAAGTATCAGAACTGAACTTTATAAAACAGTAATAAAATCGGCCACCAATAGCCTGATAGCTGACGAACCGATTTCTGCCGGGGGTATGGATCTTGGATTTTCTCCGGAAGAATTGCTGGCATCCGCATTGGCGGCTTGCACGTGTGGAACTCTTCGTATGTATGCCAACCGGAAAGGTTGGGCCGAGTTGACTGAAATAAATGTCCAGGTAGAATTTTCAAGGGATATTCAGTCAAATGTTTCCCAAATGAACCGGACAATCGAGCTTGTAGGTGAATTGAATGAAGAGCAAAAAGCAAGATTATTAATCATTGCCAATAAATGCCCGATTCATAATACGCTAACGCATACGATTACCATTGACACAACATTAAGCTGATTATTACCTTATATAGTTTTTATTTTTTCTCTCAATAGCAATGCATTAGCATTTGCCGGATCTTTTTGGAGCGTTTTATTTATGTATTTCTCAGCGGCTTTGGCATTAGCAAATTTAAGATAGTTTAGTGCGATCTGGTTGCTGAGATTTATATTTGATGAATCGGATTGATAGCGCTGTTTGAGGCTAATGATCTCACTGACAAGATTTTGCAGTTCTGTCATATTGAAATTGGATTCGTTGTGCGTTGCAGCGTAATTCAGATACACAACAGCTTCTTCCGGCCTGTCTTCTTTCAAAAGTGTGATAAAAAGAGTCTGGGCGGTTTTGAAATTATCCTGAATAGCGAATGCTTTTTTGAGATAAAAAATTGATTTTTCGTTTTGATTTAAACCCGCAGAAAGCATTCCGGCCTGCATGAAAAAAGTTGGGTCGAGGGGGAATTCCAGCGTAAATGCTTCATTGATCTGCAAAGCGCCTTTCAGATTATTTTCTTTCAAATACACCTTTAACAATTCTGACAATGCGCCTTCCCAGGAAATTTGTTTTACAGAAAGTCCACCAGCAAGTTGTTCTTCAATTGTTTTTTCATGGGGAATTTCGGCTGGCATAGGCTCATTAAATGGCCAACCTTCTTTTAACATCATCATTTCGTAAACTGCTTTGAGTGAATCAACCGGCGTGATCGGCATTTGATTTCTCAATTCGACAAAGGAAATTTCATTTTTCCAATCGCTGCTGATCAATTTTTCATTTTTCAAAGACTGGTAAAAAGCATCCGATAGAAGCGCATAACCAAACAAATTCGGATGTACATGTTCCAGCAAAGTTTCATTACCGAGCATACCATGTGCAGAATTTTCTCTAAATACCTTTTCTGCATCAACCAATTTCACCTCAGGATATTTGGCAGACAATCCACGAAGTATCTTATTCATCGCTGCCGGAGCGCGGAATCTCAGCAGATCAAGTTCCTTTGCTTTAACAAAATATTTTTCAGCTTCCGGAAATTTATTTTGTTTAAAAGATTCAATACCAAGTTGATATTGATAGTTAGCAGACGCTGAATTATTTCCTGGATCTGATATAAATGGTTTTAAATCCTTTTCATTACTAACGAGCGTACTGATGAAAAGCGGAATGTTTTTGTTTGAAAATACCTTACAAAGATCCGTCATATTCGCTTCAAACTGACTAATTCCCTGTTTGAACTTTTCAGAATTCAAGGCAATTTTCTGATCAGAAACCATCCGTTTCATCAGATTTTCGCGAAGGTCAATTTTTTCAGTTGAAGCAGAAGATTTTAATTTGGCAAAAATGTTCGTGGCAAATTGAATAATTCTCAGATTTCTGGTTTTGATAGTAAACCTGATCAACGCAGGATTCCAACCCGCAAAACTTGTCGAGCCTACGCCCATAGCGCCGTAATATTCATTATGCCCTGTATAAACCATAACGGCATCAGGTTGATAATCAATAATCTGGTTGGCGAAATCAAGAACAGTGTAGGAATTAACAGCAGTCAGGGAAAGATTGATGATCTCAAATTCTTTTTCAGGAAAAGTATGCGTAAGTCGATATTGAAGCCAGCGGTGAAACGAACCATTGTGCATGTAGGGGTAACCAATGGTTGTAGATTCACCCAAAACAAAAATCCGGAAAGTGCCAGCTGCTTTTTGTTTTCTGAATGATTCGTAGTTTCCAATCGTAGCATTTTGCTGCTGCGCAAAATATTTTTTCGAAGTGTGCTGATTCATGACCAGATAACCAGGGTGATTCGGATCATCAACAAAAAGACCAAGATCAAGGCCATAACCAAATAATCTCAGTCCACATTCCAACAAAATGAAAACGATAACTGGAAAGAATATCGCCAGTATTTTAAAAAGCAAAATTCGCTTTCTGCTCACAGATACTTTGTTTTAAATGGTTTAAAAAATTAGGTTACACGGAGATACACAGAGCAAAAAAGAGGGACACAGAGATTTAAATTCAAATAACTCTGTGTATCTCTTTTTCCTCTGTGGTTCTCCGTGTAACCTAAAAAAACTAAGGCCGGATAATCGTGCCGTCAAATTTCCTTACCTGCCAGTTTGATTTGGTTGTTATCGGATATTTGGCTGCTTCTTTTTCATTAATGTCCACGCCAAGTCCGGGAGCTTCGTTCACAGACATATAGCCATTTTTCATCGTTGGACAACCCGAGAAAATAGCCTGGGTTTTGTCATTAAAACTTACAGCTTCCTGAATACCAAAATTCCAGATAGCCAGATCGATGTGTGCATGTGCTGCATGACCTACCGGAGAAACATCGCCCGGGCCATGCCAGGCCGTTTTTACATTATACCATTCTCCCAAACGGGCCACTTTCATGGCAGGAGTGATACCACCAATCTGAGAAACGTGACAGCGAATATAATCAAACATCTGATTGGCCATCGGATCTCTGAATTCATTAACATTGTTAAATAATTCACCCATCGCAATCGGTACCGTGGTACTTTGGCGAAGTTGTTTGAACCATCCCATATTTTCCGGAGAAAACGGATCTTCAATAAAAAACGGTCGGTATTGTTCTACGGCCTTGATCATGTTGATCGCGTCCATCGGCTGCACCCTTTCATGCACATCATGAAGCAGTTCAACCTCGTCACCACATTTTTTTCGTACTACTTCAAAAAGTTTGGGAACCGATTTCAGGTACGCCCGCTCATTCATGAAGCTGTCGCCTTCTCCACCAAAACCAGCCGTTTTAAAATCCGGTTTCTGCTCCGTACTGCCAACCGCTCCATAACCGCCTTGTTGGATACGGACATATTTAAAACCTTTGTCCATAATTTCCTGAGCATTATCCGCCGTAGCTTCCGGTGAATTTCCGTTGGCGTGTGTATAACACGGAATTGCAAAACGTGCCTTTCCGCCAAGTAGTTGATAAACTGGCATGTTGGCGCGTTTTCCCTTGATATCCCACAGCGCTTCGTCCAATCCGCTAAGAGCGTTATTTAATACAGGCCCATTCCGCCAATAGGAACTTACATAAGTGGACTGCCACATATCCTCAATGTTATCGACATCCTTGCCCGTGCAAAATTCATTAAGATAAGAATTAATTGCGGTAACTACAGATACGGCACGTTGTGTAAAGGTGGCGCACCCCAATCCATATAAACCTGGCTCGGTTGTTTCTACTTTTACAATAATTAGATTGGAGCCTTGCGGGGCTGTGGCAATGGCTTTTACGCTTTTTATTTTTATCGGAGCCAGGCCCTTTTGATAGGCGGGAGTGCTGTAATGCTCTCTTGCGTGGGCTTGTGAATTTTCTCCAAAGAGACTTAATAATCCGGCGGTTGATCCGGCGGCAATCATTCGCAGCGTATCGCGACGGTTAAAATCGGAGTTGTCTTTTTTGTTTTTAAACATGGGTAACGGGTTAAAAGGTTTGGCAACAGGTCGTTGTAAAAATATAGGGTTTAGTAATAGTTTTTGTTTACAGAATTTATGGCAGCGCAAAAGCGATGTAGGAACCACCAGGTTTGTGACCATTTTTAGAACCTCCCGCAGCAATTACCACATATTGTTTTCCGTTCACCTGATAGGTTATGGGCGTGGCAAAACCTCCGGCGGGTAGCTGGTATTCCCAGACAACTTTTCCTGTTTTTTTATCAAAAGCCCTGATCCGTTCGTCTTTGGTAGCGGCGATAAAAACCAGTCCGCCCGCTGTAACAATAGGGCCTCCGTAATTTTCAGTTCCTGTGATTGGAATCCCTTTTTTCGTCAGTTCCGGAAATTCTCCGAGTGGAACGCGCCATAAATATTTTCCCGTATTCAGGTCAATCGCATTTAAAGTTCCCCATGGTGGTTTTATTGCAGGATAACCATTCTGGTCAAAAAACCTTGTCCAACCGTTGTTTATGTAGGGTGGGATATAGGGGAAATCTGATTTTTTTGATGTTGTTTCCGGTGCAGCGGTGGCACTGTGATTGTCTGTGGAGGCTACGGCTTTGGTGTCAATACCAAGCAGAAAATTCACAAGTGCTTCACGTTCTTTCTCCGGGATATGTTGAAAAGAAGGCATTCTGCCGCGACCACTTTTAATAATCGTATTGATATCGTCCTTCGAAAGTCGGCTTCCCACACTGACAAGATTGGGATATTCCTGTCCGCTACCCAAGCGGTCTGAGCGGTGGCATGCGGCACAATTGCGCATGTAAAGTGATTTTCCAGTAATACCTTCATCAACGTTTGGTACTTTAAAGTCCAGCATTTTTAAGTCCCAGACCATTTCGTTTCCATTTTGATAAAGAATTCCATCAGGGTCGGCAGCATTTCCGCCCCATTCCGCACCACCGCCAATGCCAAGATACAGCGTGCCTTCCTTACTTGGCGGCATGTATTTATTTCCGGAGCGGCTTTGATCAAATTTCGCTTTTACAAAAGCATTTGCCTCGGGAGAGATATTGGTGATTTCATTTTCTGTGAAAACCTGACGTGAAAAGGGGGCTGGTTTTGTCGGATAGGGTTGTGTAGGCCAGGGATGTTCTCCGGGTAATTTATAATTGGTAGCAGCAGAACGTTCCTCGACTGGAAATAAAGGAAGTCCGGTATCACGATTTAAGAGAAATAGCAAACCATCCTTTGTAGCCTGAGCCACAGCATCAACCATATGCGCTTTGCTTTTTACCCGGACCAGATTAGGCTGACAGGAAATATCCCGGTCCCACAAATCGTGATGAACCGTTTGATAATACCAGTTCAGTTTTCCTGTTTCGGCGTTGAGAGAAATCACACAATTCGCATACAGGTTTTTCCCTTCACGGTCAACGCCATAAAAATCGACGGATGGCGAGCCTGTTCCAAAATAAACTGCACCTCGTTTTTCATCCATTACCATCCCTGCCCAGTTGTTGGCTCCGCCCATTTTTTTCCACGCATCCTTTGGCCATGTTTCATAGCCTTTTTCACCCGGTTGAGGAATTGTGTGAAATGCCCATTTTAGTGTACCGGTTAGGATATCGAAACCGCGGATAGTGCCGGGAGCGGCATCGCCGTATTCAGAAACCCGGGAACCGATCACGAGCATATTTTTATAGATCACACCCGGGCTGGTGGCGTCAACGGACATTTTACTTTTATCCCGGTCGAGATTATCAGAGGTGCCTTCGCGCAGATCAACGATACCCTTTTCTCCAAAACTTTCAACGGGTTTTCCTGTGGCGGCATCGAGAGCAAAAAGCTGAGGGCCTGCGGTGTATAAAATCCTTTTGTCCATTCCATTTGCCCAATACATTACGCCACGACTGACATGAAATCTTGGCGTTTTGTCTTTGAACGGATCAAATTTCCAGAGTTCTTCGCCAGTGTCTGCTTTTATGGCAAAAAGATTTAGGTTTGGCGTGGTTCCGTATAAAATACCATCGATGACAATAGGTTGGCACTGGATTTCCATCTGGCGTTTTGGTGCCGGACTTCCTTCCGGTCTTTTTGCTGCGTCGTATTGCCAGGCTACTTTCAGTGTTGCAACATTTCCTGTATTGATCTGTGAAAGTGGGGAGTAGCGGTTTCCAGCTTTATTCCCTCCGTAACCCGGCCAGTTTTTACCGGTTTCTTCTTCGATTGTTATTTTGTTCGGACTAATAAATGCAAGGAAAACAGCTGAAAGGCAAAGTGAACAAGCAATTAATATGAATAACTGGTGATGTTTTATCTTGCGAAAGTTGACGAAAGAATTAGTCATAAAACAATAATCTTTTACTCATCTCCTGGCAGAAAGTGATCTTTGATATAAAAGTGAATGACCTGAACCGACATTTCTAATTTATATCAAATCCGAAACCGTGTTACGACTGGTCACGAAATTCTCCACCTACCTATAAAAATGACAGTTATAATGTTGATTTTTATTTTGAACCCAGATCAGCTTAATACTGATCCGGGTTCTTTATCTGCTTAATAACCAGGATTTTGTTTCATATTAACATTCGCATTTAACTCATTAATCGGAATCGGTTGTGCATAATCTGTGGCATCATTCCATTGAATTGTACCACCTCGTACTTTTTGATAATAAGCAGCTTCCTGTGGCCCGAGTTTCCATCGGCACACGTCATACCACCATCCGGCCTCACCAAACAATTCGGCCCACCGTTCATATTTTAAAGGATCGTTTTTCAGGACATTATCCGTTGCTTTTGTGGCGGCAGTGAGGCTGGCATAGTCAACAGCCGAGGGAGTATTAATGGGCAAATTATATGCCCTGCGGTGTACTTTGTTGACATATTCAAGTGCCGTAGCATTGTCTCCGGTATGCGTAAGTGTTTCAGCATAAAGTAAATACATATCAGCCATGCGCAGCCAGAGAATATTATTTCCATTTGCCATATTCACTTCTGCTTCTGTACCCGTAATGTTGGTGTATTTTCGGAAACTCCATGCTTCCATGTCGGTTTCTGTAATATCCAGATAGTGGGAAATTGGCTTTTTAACGCCATTTACAACCATAGAATCCACATATGGCTGCTGACAGGCAACCCACAATCTTGGATCAACAGTTTTCGCATTTCTTGCCGCAATGGATCTTGTAACATAAGACTGATCGACATTGGCAATATTTGCTGTCGTTACACCGGCAGGAAAATAATGTCCAAGATTGAAGCCAAAACGTGTCAGGTTTTTTGCGTGCGGAAATAAATTGGACCAGGCAGAAGCTGAAGCAGCTCCGGTAGGTCCAACATAAGTAGGGGCAATCACCATCCCAATACTGCATCCCATTGACAAATCATTTGTACCGGTATAAGTCAGATCAACATTAAAATTAAGCTCGTACAATGATTCTGCATTGAACTCATTTTGACCGTTAAACATCGTTTTATATGTATCAAAAGGGACAAGCGATTTCCCGCTGTTGGTAATCACGTCGGTCAGGTATGTTTTGGCATCCGTCCAATCCTCCGTGAAAACATATACTTTGGAAAGAAATGCTTTCACCGCCCAGATACTTACTTTATGTTTGTCAGCAGCACCAGTCCAGGTTTTTCCGGCCAATAGTGTTTCAGATGCTTTCAGGTCACTTACGATAAAATCCCAGCATTCTTTAACGGTATTTCTTGAAACCTGAGTTTCAGCCAGACTGGCAGACGTAGTTTTAAGAATAGGAACACCCATTTTGTCTCCGCCAACACCGTTTACAATAAATGTTTCGCCCCAGGCTGTGGTCAAGTGGAAATAGAAAAATGCGCGTAGAAAAAGAGTTTGTCCTTTTATCAGATCAATGTTAGCCATATCTGTCGCCGACGCTTTGGCTCGATACGTTTCAAGAGCTGCCAGTAAGGTATTGCAGCGCTGAACGCCACGCCAGGTATCGGTCCACGTTGCCTGCAAAAAGGGATAACTGGAAACAGCATTATTCTGGGAAAGTCCAATCCAGTCCGGCGATCCCTGCCAGCTAAGATCAGCCGTATGATCCCACATCCAGGTATGTTTTACTAACATATGGTGACCGTACAATCCAGACGAATGCGTAGTTCCGTAAACGCCAGTTAATAATTGTTCAAGGTCAGATACTGAGTTTGGATAACTGGCAACTGAAATGGCTCCGGCATTATCAACATTTATGAAATCTTCGGAGCAGGATGCCAAACAAAGCAGAAAGGCAAGGATGAAAAGCTTTTGTATTATTTTCATTTTAGAAATATCGTTTTCGGTTACTTATAATACTGGCCTCTTAAAAAGTCAAGTTGATACCCAAAGAATAAAGCGCGGTACGCGGATAAGAATAAATCGCATCGATACCTCTTCCTGTTGTACCATTCCGGCCCAATACTTCGGGATCAAGTCCTGAGTATTTCGTGAAAGTCAGCAGGTTTTGACCCTGTAAATAAATTTTCAGATCCGAGATTTTCAAAGATTGAAGAACACTTTTTGGAAGGTTATAACCGATCTGCAAATTTCTCAGCTTGAGGAAAGATCCATTTTCAATTGCAAAAGAAGAAATGCGGGTATAGTTTGAATTAGGATCACGAACGTAGGTTCCATCCGCCGCTTTGTATCCAATTCTTGGTTCGCTGGTAAGGCCATTGCCATTAAAAAACGATGTTTTGAAAATGTCTTTCGTTGTATTATAATCACCTACAAAAAACTGAGTATAATATTTGTTACCATTGAAAACATCCACACCCTGAACACCCTGGAATAGAGCCGTAATTTCAAATCCTTTCCAACCGGCATTTAATGTGAAACCATAAGTCATTTTAGGCCAGGGATTTCCAATGAAGGTTTTATCAGCCGTAGTGATTTTTCCATCACCGTTTACATCCTTAAATTGAAGATCTCCTGCTCCGGTTGCTGCGGCCTGGTAAAAAACGCCTGTTGCTCCGCCAGAAGCCTGTTGTGCTTTTTCATTGAGTGCCTGAACTTCTGCATCGGTTTTGAAAATTCCTTCAACTTTATATCCGTAAAACTGGCTCATTGGTCTTCCTGCCTCTGTTCTGGCCACTACGCTTTCCAGATAATCGCCTGCTGAGCCGTCATTGATCGGATTGTTATTTGTTCCGTCAAGTTTCTTTACGAGGTTTTTGTTGAACGAGGCATTGGCCGTAATTCCATACGTGAAAGAGCCTTTTTTACCACGATAATCTGCTGCAATTTCAAGCCCTTTATTACTCATTTTACCAATGTTTGTGAAAACAGAAGTATTATTAAAACCCGCTGAACTTGGCACCGGAACCTGATAAATCATATCCTGGGTTTGGCGGCTGTACCAATCGACGGTGATGTTTAAAGCATTTTTCAAAAAGCCCATATCCAAACCGATGTCTGTCTGAAGAACCGATTCCCATTTGATATTCTGGTTGGCAAGCTGCGCGGTTAAAGAATACCCTTTTGAACGCGTTCCGTCTGGCAATCCCTGCGCATTTGTACCGCCCGAACCGCCATAGGAAGCTTGATAAGTATATTGGGGAATGTTACTTGTACTTCCCAGTTTACCATAACTTGCTCTTACTTTAAGATTTGAAACGTAGCTAAGGTTATCGCGGATAAACGCTTCTTCATTCAGTTTCCAACCCACAGAAGCTGAGGGGAAAACACCAAATTTATTATTCGGGCCAAAACGGTCCGAGCCATCCCGGCGAACTGTGGCCGTGAATAAATATTTGTCGGAATATGAATAATTGATACGTCCAAATTGTGAAAGTAACCGTGTTTGAGGAAGATCTCCACCACCCGCAACATAACTGCTCGGATTGTTTGTAAGTCCAAGATTATAAGTTACATATGGAAATCCACGAGCCTCAGCATGGAGTGAACTAATATCTGATTTATATGCTTCATAACCAGCAAGAGCCTTCAATTCATGTTTGCCAAAGTTTTTTACATAAGTAAGTACAAAATTGGCCGTCAGGTTTTTCCTGCTGTTGTTATCTTTGCTCAAAAAGGCCGTATGATTCGATACCGTACCATAATCATAAGCTTCATTGAACCGGTAATTGTTATCGTTATAATAAGACAAACCTACGGTTGAACGAAGATTTAATCCCTTGATGATTTCCAGATCGGCATACAAGCTTCCTTCGAGTGCGTTAGTCGCATTTTGCATATGATTCTGGTATTCCTGTCCCACGAGATTTGGCCCGGTAAAAAATGTTCCTGTTTTAGCCCAGCCGCCGTAGGTATTGGTTTCGTCGTAAATCCCTACAACGGGAGCAGAACGAAACGGGAATGTATTGGTTACCATCGGGTTGGTCTTGGTGGCCCATGCATAAAGTGTTTCTCCAACTTTTAGTTTTCTGCTGATTTTGAAATCTGTATTGGAACGCAGACCATACCGTTCGAAATAATTATCAATCATCGTACCGCCTTCGCGCTGATAATTTGCTGATAGATAGTAGTTTGTTTTGGCCGTTGCACCCGACATGGACAGGGAATAACTTTGCTCTTTTGCATTGGTATACAAGTCTTTAACCCAGTCGTTGTCCGGTAAAGTATTTGGATCACCCCAGCTGCTGGTAGCTACGCCGAAAGCTGATTTGGCTTTGATATAATCTGCTGTGTTTAATAAACTGTACAGATTTAAGGGTTTCCTGACACCATAATAAGCATTGAAATTAATGGTCATTTTATCCAATGTTTTCCCACGTTTTGTTGTAACCAGTACAACTCCACCAGCTGCCTGTGCTCCATAAATTGCTGCTGCACTGGCATCTTTCAGGATTTCAATGGACTCAACATCCTGCATGTTGAAATTGCTTCCGGCAGACATCCGGATTCCATCCACAATGTATAAAGGCGACATACCTCCGATAGAACCAACGCCACGTATAACAATATCCGAACTTGCTCCCGGCGATCCGTCATTCCTTGTAACCTGTACACCTGCGGCACGGCCTTGAAGCGCTTCGGTAACGCTGCGTACGGGAAGGTTTTTGACATCCTCAGCTTTCACAGACGACACTGAACCTGTCAGATCTGAGCGCTTTTGGGTACCATAACCAACAACCACAACTTCGGATAATGCTTTTACATCCGATTTTAATAAAACCTGTAAACTGGAACGGTTTCCAACAATAATTTCCTGGGATTCATATCCTACAAAACTAAAAACCAATATAGATTCAGCACTTGGAGCAGTGATCTCAAAATTTCCTCCCGCATCTGCCGTTGTGCCCTGGGATGTTCCTTTCAGCACGATACTGACGCCGGGCAACGGTTCTTTTGTATCAGCGGAAGCGATGGTTCCTTTCAGCGTTACTTCCCGGGAATGTAGATAAGGAAGGGGGACCAGCGTTTCCAGGTTATCATCCCGAACGGGTGCTGCGGCCGTTTTTTTGTTTAGTATAATATAGTTTCCGGATACTGTATATTTAATTTGTAATGGAATAAGTAATTTTTCAAGCACCGCATCCAGCCGTTGGTTGCTGGCCGAAATACTAACCTTTTGCTTTTGTATCAGCGAGGGGATATATGAAAATCTTACTTTTGTTGTTTTTTCAATGGAGTTGAGAACTGTCTTCAACTCCTCCTGATCCGCCTGGATCGAGATAGGGCGCTTCAAAAGTTCCTGTGCCAACCCGTCCCTGGCAAAAGCAAGGCCGGTAAATAAAAGCGAGACTAAAAAGGGTACCAGGGTAACTTTCATCGCTGTCACTAAATAATTTAGCGGAATACTATTTTTTTTCATAAATTTCGATGGTTTTGGGTATGACAAATCACAAAGCTCTCTCTGGCTCCATAGTATGGAGCATCATGCATTGCTTGGAAATCAGGGGGTTACAAATCCGGTAATGCTGAACCCATTACCGGATTTTCTTTAATAGAATTATTTTTTTTGCATAGAATTGAGTGGTTAAGGGTTAAGTATTAGTGAATTACTGACAACCTTCACTGGTAATAATTACCTGTCCGTCGCTGATCCGATACGTAGCTCCGATAGTCTGGCAGATGATGTCCAGTTTGGTAAAGAAAGGTTCGTCATTAAGTTTTACTCTAAGGAAACATTTATTCATAAGGGTATTGTCATAGATAAATGGAATTCCGTATACCTTTTCAAGGGTTGAAAAAACGGTTGAAATAGGTTTATTCTCAAAATTGAAATCCGGTTTTGTATCAACTTTGACTAATGCAACAGGCGTTTCAATGATTGATTTTGATATCAGATTATCTTTTGCGGAGAACGTAGCCTGCTGATTTGGGGTGAGCAATAATTCGGTATTGCGTTTTTTCTGATTATTCACATCTTTCATAGGAACCACAGAAACACGACCGCTTCTTACCAAAACTTCAACATTTTCGCCTGACGCTTTTACTAAAAAGCAAGTACCGACAACGCGTGTGAGAAGTCCGTTAGCATACACAAAAAACGGATTTTGCACATCTTTGGTAACGCTAAAAAGTGCTTCTCCAAAAAGAAAAACTTCTCTCTTTTTATTACTTACAAAAGGTTGTGAATAACTTATTTTGCTTTTCGGTGTCAATTCAATGATACTGCTGTCCGGCAAAGTAACTTTCAACGATTTATCAGTTGTATTGACAATTTCATGCAATGGAACGGGAGTATCCATTACATAGGCATTGTAGGTAAAAGGCTTGGGAACAGGTTTGAGTCCCCGCCATATTTGCCAGCCAATTCCTAAGGCCAGGATCACAACTGCCGCAGCGGACCACAATTTCCAGTTTACTGACCAGATAGTGCGTTCGTATTCTGGCTCAGCTTCTGTATTTCGTAATATGCGTGAAATCTGGAATTCAATCTCATCATTGGTGAGTGCCGAATTCTGTCTTCGCCAGGTCAGGATCAGATCTTTCGCCTGAGAAATTACGGCTTGCTTTTCAGGATATCGCTGACCAATATCAATCCAGAATTCATCCAGTTGGACATCCTCACCAAGTACCCAGTTTCTAAAAGAATCATCGAGCAGAAAATCTTCAAGATTGTAATTTTTATATTCTTTCATATCAGAGCACAAAAAGTAACGAGCTTACACAAGTATAATCTCAGTTGTGCCCGGATATCATCAAAAAATCTTGAAAAAATTTTATAAATTTTGAAAATATATTTAATTGGAATGTATCTTCCTGATTATCAAAATAATATAAAAAGAATTATAATCATGCAGAGTAGTGAAAGCCATTTCTCGCGAAACAATTTAAGGGATTGATGCAGCAGATTGGAAACAGCGGGGCGGGAGATAGCCATAACAACGGCTATTTCGTCGTTAGACAGATTTTCATAAAATTTAAGATGAATTATTTCCTGCTGACGACGGGTAAGTGTGTGCATAATGTGATGGATTCTATGCTCATTTTCAAGTGTAGAATCGGTTGAAATAATTTTCATTTCAATGGCATCTTCCATCATAACGGATTCTTCCTGCCAGTCTTCTATTGTGACAAGCAAATCAGATCTTTGTTTTTCTTTGAAAATTCTGTTCCGCAGGCTTGTTAAAAGATATGGCTTGATATGATCCGTTTGACCGATTGAAGTTCTTCGTTCCCAAAGTGATGTAAAAAGATCATGAATACAATCTTTAAGCATATCAGGATCATGCATGATTTTCCTGCCATACTCGAATAATGGCCGGTAATATAGTATTAGCATTGACTCAAAGGCTGTGCGGTCTCCATCCTTAAACCTCTGCCAGAGCAACGTATCCTTTTCCATCACGATAATAGAATAAATTGAAAACCTTACATCTTACTATGTCAAAATATTACCTTCAAATTATTATAAAATAAAAGTGCTGATAATGTTGTATTTACTCATTTAATCTTCATAAATTAATCGTTCTCATTTCTGTTTGCAGGAATATTTTATAAATTTCTGTCGGGCTTTATTTCAAATTTATCACCTAATCGTTTCAATTAAACTTGCTCTAATCATGAAGAAAATTTCCCTCGTTCTTTTATTGTCTGTTTTTTCAATTGCCTGTTTTGCACAAACCGCCTGGAAATCCGATAAAGCTCATTCGCAGCTGAAATTTGATATTACGCATAACGGCGTTTCCACTGTTTCAGGTGCATTTACGGATTTTGATGCAACAATTAAAGCTGCAAAACCAGATTTTAGTGACGCCTCATTCGAGCTGACTGCAAAAACGGCTTCTATTAATACAGGTGTTGACAAACGGAATGAGCATCTTAAGTCACCTGATTTCTTTGACGCAACTGCAAATCCTGATTTGACTTTTAAAAGTACCGGGATCAAGAAAACCGGTGCAGACAAATACCAGCTTACGGGAGACCTAACTATGCACGGAGTTACAAAACCAGTAACACTGGAACTGTGGTATCGCGGAACGATTGTAAATCAGATGAACAAAAAGTCTGTGGCAGGTTTTCGTGCGACTGGATCGATCAAACGTGCTGATTTCGGTATTGGTCCAAAATTTGCTCCGCCAATGCTTAGTGAAGAAGTTACCATCACAGCAGATGGTGAGTTTGGACAGTAATAGTTTATAACGATAAATCTGATTTATGTATAATTTAAAAGTTATATCGTCGACAGTGAGACCTGGCAGAAAAGGTCCGCTGGTGGCGGCGTGGATTACAGAAGTAGCCCGGAAGAATCCGGATTTTAACGTTGAACTTATTGATCTGGGGGAATTGAAACTTCCGATGATGGATGAGGCCAATCATCCGGTCATGAAAAAATACGAACATGCTCATTCCAAAAAGTGGAGCGCAACGATTGAAGAAGCCGACGCATTTATTTTCGTAACGGCCGAATATGACTTCAATTATCCGGCACCGTTACGGAATGCGTTGGAATATCTTTTTCATGAATGGGGTTACAAAGCTGCCGGAATTGTCAGTTATGGTGGTTTGTCGGGCGGTACGAGATCTGCAAATAGTTTGAAGGGAGATCTTTCGACCTTTAAAATTGTACCGATTTATGATGCTGTGAACTTCCCGATGTTTACCCAGCATATCACGGATGAAGGCGTGTTTTCTCCCGGAGAATCTTCGTACAGGTCCGCTGAGGTTATGCTTAAAGAATTGTTGAGATGGACAAGGGGGCTCAAAATTATCAAAGAGGATAAGGAATGAGTTTGTGAATGTTTTAACAAAAATCAGCACAGCATTTTCGAAAGCATTCGAAAATGCTGTGCTGATTTTATTTTAAGGAAATACCAAATTAATCCGTAGCATAATCAACCTTCTTTTTTTGAAAGCTGTAAATCAGATAAAATAAAGCTGGCAAAATAAAAATACTTCCGATCAATAATGCCATTGCCAGCGCATATATGGTTTTTTCATGACCGCTGTGTTCGATCAGTGAAAGATATCCGCCGTTTTTCAAAATAACAATATTGGGATAATGGCGATAAGTAGTTGTTAAAAGGATCATGGTAACCTGAAACCCAGCCAGAATCCGGAGAATATTTGCTTTCCCTTTGTACATCAGATACCAAAGAAGAACAAGAGATAAAGTGGCTGCTGAAATCGCGATAATACCCACGATGTTACCAAAAAACCAGTCAATCAGCGGAATTCCTTCAATCAGCGAGGAAATGAAAACCAGTGAACCGCAGATCACCGCAGCAATATTGAACGCTTTTGCCTTTCGTATAAAACGCTGACGGTCATGTTCATTGTCTGCTTCTCCGATCAGAAAAACAGCGGCAAGAAAGCCACAAATAGTAACAGTAAATAATCCTACTGAAACAGAAAACCAATGCAGCCAGCTGAAAATATAGGCGTCTAAAAAGTTATCCGCTTTTAAATCAATGTGGCCCGATACGGCGCTTCCGGCAATGATTCCCAGGAAAAACGGCGTAACAAAGCTGGAATATTCAAAAATCGGATTGTAAATATCCTGCATATCGTCTTTTACTGCATCGTAATGTCTGAAAGTAAAAGCCGTTCCCCTGGCGATAATACCCAAAAGCATAATCGTTAAAGGAATATGAAGGTAAACGGACATAGTGCTGTAAATCACCGGAAAACCGACAAATAATATCACAATAGCAATGATCAGCCACATATGATTAGCTTCCCATATTGGCCCAATAGCTTCATAAAGCGTTTTTCTGGTTTGTATTTTATTGGCTTTCGAAGTGAAGAGCTCAATAATTCCCGCTCCAAAATCCGCTCCGCCCAGCAAAAGGTAAAGGAGGATAGAAGTCCAGAGGAATATGATGACTACGTATAACATATTGTTAATGAGTGAGTGATAGAATGGGTGAATGATAGAGTGCTGGAATGTAGAAATATCTAGCCATGATTTTTTTGTTCTTCTTCCGATAAATCGTAGAGTTTAGGTACCATTTTTATTTGACGGTATAGCATAAAACTTACGATTGCTGCGAGTGAAAAATACATGAGCGTGAACATATAAAATGAATAACCAATGCCTGGCATAGGGGTAACAGCATCGGCCGTGCGCATGACATTGTAAATAATCCAGGGCTGGCGGCCAACTTCTGTAACCGTCCAGCCGGCTTCAACTGCCAGAAATCCAAGCGGTGTAGCCGCTACGAAAAGTTTAAGAAGCCAGTCGCTCTGAAGCCAGGTCTTCTTTCTCCAAAGTGCAAGAAAATACAAAAATGAAATGCCCATCATCGCCATTCCCAGACCTACCATAATCTGAAAAGCATAATGGGTTATAGGTACTGACGGTTGATCTTTTTCGGGAAACTGATCAAGGCCTTTCACTTCTGAATTGAAATCTCCGTGAGCCATAAAACTTAGCAGGCCTGGAATTTTAATCGCGTAATCAACTTTTTTATTTTTTTGATCGGGAATTCCGCCAATTATGAGTCCGGCAGATTTTTCAGTAAAAAAATGAGCTTCCATAGCTGCAAGTTTTGCGGGTTGTCTTTTCGCGACATCTTTTGCTGAAATATCCCCGCTTAATGGTTGAAGAACCGCAGCCACACAACCGAAAATTGCCGCTATGGTGAACGATTTGGTATGAAAATAAACATTTTGTCTTCTGATGATCATCAGGGCATGAACACCCGCCACGGCAAAACCCGTGGCAGCAAAAGCTGCGATTGACATATGCAAGGATTGCGAAAACCAGGCCTTGTTGAACATTGCCTTTATGGGATCTACATTGATGTATTGTCCGTCAACAAAATCAAACCCAGCCGGACTGTTCATCCAGGCATTTGCAGCTACAACAAGAATTCCGGAAGCCAGTCCGCTTACGCCTACAATAACACCTGTGAACCAGTGAAACCATTTATTGAAGCGGTCCCAGCCATATAAAAAGAATCCAAGGGCAATAGCCTCGATAAAAAACGCAGTTCCTTCCAAAGAAAAAGGCATACCAAAAATGGGGCCTGCATGTTCCATGAATTTAGGCCAGAGCAGTCCCAGTTCAAAGGATAAAACTGTACCTGAAACTGCGCCTGTTGCAAAGAAGATAGCAACGCCTTTACTCCACGCTTTTGTTACATTTTTGTAAACAATTTTATTGGTCTTTAAATAGTAGTAATGTGCTACTGCCATGAAAAACGGCATAACCATACCAATACAGGAAAATATGATGTGAAAACCCAATGATAGGGCCATTTGAGATCTTGCAGCCAGGAAATTATCCATAGGTGAGTTGCAATTATGTAAGTAAAACTGAAAATATTCCAGAAAAAGTTAGAGAGCCTATCTTTGTAATTTTATATTTTAACTTAATAAAAATATGCCTCCATACTCCTCTCCGGAATCGCCCCAAATCTACTCAACTCTGACCAGAAGAACCACTTTATTTAGAAAAATAAACAAACAATTAATACCGCTTTTGCAGTAAGAAATAGGGATCGGTTCTTTTAAAATAAGGTGATTGTACCGATTTGACGATCTTAAAAAAATAGAATAAATCCATAATTGAATTTGCCTGATTAATGCTGCGTTTTTGTCTTCTTTTCTATTTTTTTATTTTGGCTGAGCCTGCTGTGGGTCAGGTTCATAAAATATATGTTTCAACAGGAGGGAAGGATACCAACGCCGGAACTTTTGCAAAACCCTTTAAAACTTTGAATAAAGCTTTGGCTGTCAGCGAAAGCTTTTTCGGAAAAAAGGTGAGCATTCAATTGAGAGCTGGAACGTATTATTTAACTGAAACCATAGTAATAAAGAGCGATGCAAAGTTGCCCAAAGAGCTGGTAATTAAGGCTTTTGGAAATGAAAAAGTGACTATAAGTGCGGGTAAAAAGATTAATACAAAATGGCAATTATTCAGAAACGGAATATTCAGAACGGTGGTTTCTCCTGAAATTGCTTTTGAAAGATTATATGTCAATGGCATTTCGCAACCGATGGCGCGCTATCCGAATGCAGATACCACGGCTGGAATATTTAATGGTACCGCTGAGGATGCAACTTATTATGTTCGTGTTTTAAGCTGGGGAAATCCGGTTGGAGGTTATCTCCATGCGCTGGATGAATACAAAAAAGGGAGTTTGCATTACCGGATTACTGGGGTGGATGATACAGACAATGTAGAACTGGATGGAGGATGGCAATTTAATAAACCTGTTCATCCGGATAAATCTCTTCATTTTGTTGAAAATATTTTCGGAGAACTGGACGCTCCGGGTGAATGGTATTTTGATAAAACCTTTAACTTTTTATATTTCTATCCGGCAAAGAGAACAGATTTATCAAATGCTGTAATTGAAGTTTCAAATTTGAAAAACAGTATAGAATTGCAAGGTTCCGCCCAAAATCCTGTGCGAAATGTAGTTTTCAGGAATCTGCATTTCAGGCATAATGAGCGGTCCTTTATGGAAAGTAAGGAAGCAGTTTCCGGAAGTAATTGGAATGTTTACAGGGGCGGAGCGTTACTTTTTAACGGCACAGAAAATTGTAATATTGAAAGTTGCAGTTTTAGTGATTTGGGAGGAAATGCAGTCATGTTTTCTGGTTATAATAAAAATGATACAATTGCTGGTTGTCTGATCGACCATGTAGGAGCAAATGCGATTTCTTTACTCGGAAATATTAAAATTGAAAATGATATATCCAGTCAGATTTCAATTAGTAATAATACTATCCATCACACAGGAGAAATTGAAAAACAAGGAAGCGGAATTCATATTTCCAAAGGGGAAGATATAGTGATCAAGAATAACAAAATCTATCATATCCCTGGAAGTGCCTTGAAAGTTAACAATATACCTCGGGAAGAAATTACGAATTTAAGCAATACTATTTTTGAAGAATTTACAGAAATTAATCCCCGGTGATTTATGAAAAAGTTAATTTTTTTCCTTCTGCTTAGTGTTCAAATCTCACATGCTCAACAAAAGCATGTGCCTGTGATTGATGACAAAATTATCAAGGTGGACACTTTGTTATGGGATCTGAAAACACTAAGTAAAGCGCCTGAAATAGAATGGTTTGACAAAACCGGTAATATTCATTCATTGTTTTATAAAGGCGTGGATTACAACGGAAAACCTACCCAGGTTTTTGCATATTATTCAAATCCGGATTTGCTCCTAGGAAAGAAAACTGGCAAAACAAAGTTTCCGGGTGTGGTATTGTTGCACGGAGGAGGAGGAAAAGCTTTTAAGGAATGGGTTGAAAAATGGGCAGCAGAAGGATATGCCGCTATTGCCATGGATTTTTCGGGGAAACAGGAGGACGTAAAAGCCTATACATCGCCCGGCCCGGAACAGGGTGATACTGACAAATTTTACAAGCTGGAAACCGGCAGTGATCTGAAAAATATGTGGACATATCAGGCGGTGGCCAATGCAATACTTGCTCATTCGCTGCTATTAAGTTTTCCCGAAGTTGAAATAACAAAAACATGTTTGACGGGTATCAGTTGGGGAGGTTATCTTACCTGTCTGGTAGGCAGTCTGGATAATCGTTTTAAAGCGGCGGCTCCGGTTTATGGCTGCGCATTTTATGATGAATCGGATATATTTAAAGTTCCGCTCGAAAAACTTTCTCCTGCAATTAGAAAAAAGTGGATGAAATATTTCGATCCGTCTTCCTATATGTCGTTTGCCAAACCTCAGTTTTTGTTTGTCAATGGAAATAAAGACAGGTTTTACAATGTCATTCCCTACGATAAAACGTATAAACTGATCGCGGAAACTCAAAGATCGATGTGTCTGATCCCGGATATGAAACATGGCCACGAAGCAGGTTGGGAGCCGCATGAAATTCGCTACTTATTCGAAAGTGTAATCAATCAGGCTCCTCCGCTACCAAAAGTTAAACAGATTGCAATTAAAGATTCCTTAATCACCGTTTCTTATTCTTCGCCGGTTTCAATCTGGACAGCTGATTTTTATTATTCCAATGATACTACTTCGCTAAATGAAACACGGGTTTGGAATAGTCAGAAAGTGAATATCGATCCTAAGACAAAAATATTATCGAGCCCTATTCCGAAAGAAGGATTTAAATATGGATTTTTCTATTTGAAGGATCATAGAAATGTTTCTGCATCTAGCGAATTTATTATTAACTGAAATAAGATTTTCTATAATAATGTCATTTAAAAGGTGAGTTAGATTTCGATTGATCCTTAAAGACCAATAGCTCAAATCCCGAAGGGATGACATTATTATAGAAAAAAATAGGTATTTGCTATTTTAACGATGAAAGGGTGACATAATAATTCCCGGATTCAATTTAGCTGATCACTGATTTTGTTGCTGCTGTTGTTGTTTCAACTTTTGTTTTACAATATCAGCAGGATAACGCAAGGCAATTTCCCTGATTTCATAATTAAATTCAGAAAAGGTTTTTTCCCACATCGCTGCCTCGCCCGGTTCATATTCATAAAAACCTTTGGAATTTGAAATGCCGCGACCGCCCTCTTCCACGATTTTTGAAATTAATTCAGGTACCTCCGGACTGTTGTGCAGGGTTGGTAACAAATTCTTCATAACCGTATGATAAGCAGCAACTCCTGTCAAATCCATCCAGCGGAAAATACCAACGAAAGTCATAAAATAGCCTGCATTGTTTCTGCAAGACCGATCGACATCTTCAACCGTAGCATAACCATTTTCTACCAGGTTTATGGCTTCCCGATACATCGCATACATCAGGCGGTTGGTGATAAAACCAGCAATATCTTTGCGGACTAAAATGGGCTCTTTTCCCCATTGATGTGAAAGTTCATACAGATATTCGCCGTAAGAAATGTTACTGTCGTCACCACAGATTATTTCCAGAAACCGGGTTGTATGTGCCGGTTCAGTCCAGTGAAGCCCCAGAAAACGTTCAGGATGTGATGTGAGTTTTTGCAGTGTACTGATGGGAATAGCAGAAGTATTACTTACCAAAAGTGCGTCAGAAGCGATAACAGCTTCTACTTTTTTGTAGACAGATTCTTTAATTTCGATGTCCTCAATTGTACACTCAATCACTAATTTGGATGCGTACAACGTTGAATAATCTTCTGTGATCACCAGATTGGCTAAGTAGTATTCAGGAGTATGAGGGATAATTCCATTTTTGACGGCTTTTGCTAAATGGTCAATAATTCGTTTTTCTGCAAATAAAAGATCACTGCTTAACGGCGCCAGCGCCACAACGGGATGACCTGCAATCAGTAGACAGGTGGCAATGCTGGAACCCATCAGGCCAAGGCCGACAACAGCGACCGGGATTTCATTGGTATTCATATGAGGTTTAGGATAAAGTTATATACCAACTCCGGAAAAGGAGTGGTTCTTAAAGTTATTCATTACAAAATTGTTTTGCGAGTAAGAGGAGATTTTTTTCGAATAAGCCGAGATTTTGGGCTACAATGTCGGCCATGCCTATGGCATTTTGGATTTGGGTGTTTTCGATTTTTTTCCACGGAATAAATTCCGCGGCTATTTTGTCGGCCATGCCTATGGCATTTTAGGGTTGTGTTTTTACGATTTTTTTCCACGGAATAAATTCCGCGGCTACAATACCGGTCATGCCTATGGCATTTTGGATTTGGGTGTTTTCGATTTTTTTCCACGGAATAAATTCCGCGGCTATTATGTCGGCCATGCCTATGGCATTTTAGTTTTGTGTTTTTTTGATTTTTTTCCACGGAATAAATTCCGCGGCTATTATGTCGGCCATGCCTATGGCATTTTAGATTTGGGCGTTTGGATTTTTATCCACGGAATAAATTCCGCGGCTACAATACCGGTCATGCCTATGGCATTTTGGATTTGGTGTTTTTGATTTTTTTCCACGGAATAAATTCCGCGGCTACAATACCGGTCATGCCTATGGCATTTTAGGTTTGGGCGTTTGGGGTTAATTTCCCACGGAATAAATTCCGCGGCTATTATATCGGTCATGCCTACGGCATTTTGGGTTTGGTGTTTTAGGGATTGTTTCCCACGGAATAAATTCCGCGGTTATTATGTCGGCCATGCCTATGGCATTTTGGATTTGGGTGTTTTCGATTTTTTTCCACTATTATGTCGGCCATGCCTATGGCATTTTAGATTTGGGCGTTTGGATTTTATCCATGGAATAAATTCCGCGGCTACAATACCGGTCATGCCTATGGCATTTTGGATTTGGGTGTTTTTGATTTTTTTCCACGGAATAAATTCCGCGGCTATTATGTCGGCCATGCCTATGGCATTTTAGGTTTGGGCGTTTGGGGTTAATTTCCCACGGAATAAATTCCGCGGCTATTATGTCGGCCATGCCTATGGTATTTTGGATTTGGGTGTTTTTGATTTTTTTTTCACGGAATAAATTCCGCGGCTATTATGTCGGTCATGCCTATGGCATTTTAGGTTTGTGTGTTTTAGGGATTGTTTCCCACGGAATAAATTCCGCGGTTATTATGTCGGTCATGCCTATGGCATTTTAGATTTGGGTGTTTTGGGGATTGTTTCCCATGGAATAAATTTCGCGGTTATTATGTCGGTCATGCCTATGGCATTTTAGAGTTGTGTTTTTTTGATTTTTTTCCACGGAATAAATTCCGCGGCTATTATGTTGGCCATGCCTATGGCATTTTGGATTTGGGTGTTTTTGATTTTTTTCCACGGAATAAATTCCGCGGCTATTATGTCGGCCATGCCTATGGCATTTTAGGTTTGGGCGTTTTTGGGATTGTTTCCCATGGAATAAATTTCGCTGTTATTATGTCGGTCATGCCTATGGCATTTTAGGGTTGTGTTTTTTTGATTTTTTCCCACGGAATAAATTCCGCGGTTATTATGTCGGTCATGCCTATGGCATTTTAGGTTTGTGTGTTTTAGGGATTGTTTCCCACGGAATAAATTCCGCGGTTATTATGTCGGTCATGCCTATGGCATTTTAGATTTGGGTGTTTTGGGGATTGTTTCCCATGGAATAAATTTCGCGGTTATTATGTCGGTCATGCCTATGGCATTTTAGAGTTGTGTTTTTTTGATTTTTTTCCACGGAATAAATTCCGCGGCTATTATGTTGGCCATGCCTATGGCATTTTGGATTTGGGTGTTTTTGATTTTTTTCCACGGAATAAATTCCGCGGCTATTATGTCGGCCATGCCTATGGCATTTTAGATTTGGGCGTTTGGATTTTTTTCCACGGAATAAATTCCGCGGTTATTATGTCGGTCATGCCTATGGCATTTTAGATTTGGGCGTTTGGATTTTTTTCCACGGAATAAATTCCGCGGTTATTATGTCGGTCATGCCTATGGCATTTTAGGGTTGTGTTTTTTTGATTTTTTTCCACGGAATAAATTCCGCGGTTATTATGTCGGTTATGCCTATGGCCTTTTAAATCTGGGTGTTTGTAGTTATTTGGCAGAGAGAAGATTTTGAATTATAATATTGGCCAACATTATATTAGCCATTTGCTTTTTTTACGAATCTTAAAAACCAATTTCAATATTACCGAAAAGATCATTCACAAGAATTAAAAAATGCCGTAGGCATGACCGACATAATAGCCCCGGAATTTATTCCGGGGACAAAAATCGCAAATGTAAAATCCTGAATGCCGTAGGCATGACCGATATGGAATTGGCTACAAGGCTATGAAAAATGTAATTAAAAAAGACAAAAAAAGCCTGAGAGAAATTATCTCCCAGGCTTATTTTGAACCTTAATTAAAATTTATTTGGACCAGCTACTCACTTCCGTCTCAACCTCTTCACGGGTTTTACCCAGTTTCTTTTGAAGTTTACCCAAAAGTTCATCTTCTTTTCCTTCTTCGTATAATAAATCGTCGTCAGTAAGGTCAGCGTACTGCTGTTTGAATTTACCTTTTAACTCTGTCCAATTTCCTTTAACTTGTTGTGTGAAAGCACTCATATCTTTAAATGTTTTAAGTTTAAATTTGATGATAATCGAATTAAGCAATTTCTTGAAAACTTAAATAAATTGTGCCAAAAACTAGGTAGCCCGGGCTCTTTTATTAAAATAAAGTATTATTGACAGAGTTAACGGTTTAGACGTTATTGATTATCAAACCTATAACAAAAAAAGGCAGAGTTGAGAGGATCGAAATCCATCCCAATTCTGCCTTTTGACCTTCGATTTGATTTAAAATGGAAGATGCTTTCTGTGAATTGTTTTCCCAAATTTGTGCTTATTTTTTCACAATGCTACCCATTTTACCCATTATTCCTGCGAAGCTTTTTTTAGTAGTTTGTTCAGTCTGACGATACTTTGCACCATCGCACGTACTGAGTGATAATTAACTTTCCACGAATGGCTCATGTGTTTCCATATTGGTTCGCCCTGGCGGGTAAGCAGCGGCAGCCATTCACCAACTTCGTGATTGATCATTTTATCAAAAACAAAACGATGGGTAGCGTCGTAAGCTTTCAGATACTTTTCATCATCGTAAATCCGGTAGGCATCCAGCATACCGATCAGTACTTCTGCCTGCTGCCAGAATTCTTTTTCGCGGTCATAAACTTCTCCGGCGTGCGAGCCTTCTACATATACTCCGCCGAATTCCCAGTCAATTCCATAGGCAATGGCGTGATCGAAAGATTTCAGTAATTGAGTTTGATAATCATCATAAGGAATACCAGCAATGTCCAGCGCATGCATCAGCAGCCAGGCAAATTCTACGTTGTGTCCATAACTTGTGTTATCCTCAGCAGAACTTTTTAGCCCATCTTCCGAAAATCGGTCCCAGCCCCAGATAATGTCAAACTTGATTTGTGGCGCCACACTCCAGTCGGCCCAGAACTGTGGAATACCAGTGCCATAAACCGGATGCATTATTTTGCTGATCAGCAGCTGAATGATTTCAACAAGTTTTCTTCGGTGAACTTCTTTTCCACTTGCTTCATACAGCGTGGTAAAAGCTTCCATAAGGTGCATATGGGCATCCAGCGTTTTCCTGTCGCCACCGGCAGCACCAGGGCCTTTTAGCTCCCATTGACGGTTAAACATTTCAAAATAACCACCATAAAAAGTATCCGCACCATAGATTTGAAGCAAATCAAAAACCTTTTCGGCATATTCCAAGCCTCTGGCATCGCCGGTGGCTAAGGTGTATTCACTTAAACTATAAATAGCGAAGCTAAGTCCATAGACTATTTTTTCATCAATTTTGACATTACCTTTCCGGTCCATCAGCCAGTAAAAGCCACCAAATTCATTGTCCCACATTTTGTCAATTAAAAAATCAACGCCGTGTTTGGCTATGGCCGCATATCTGCCCTCGCCGTAACCTGCCCGATGTGCAGAGGAAAATGTAAAAACAGTTCTTGTTTGAGCTATTAATGATTTTTCGTCCTCTCCTGAATCCTTTCCTTCAAAGTCAAAATGAGTAATGAAACCGCCGTTTTCCTTATCAACGCACCGGGTTTCCCAAAATGGAAGTAATTCAGTGGTAAGATGTTGAGTCGCTTCGTCGCGGTACTGTTTAAGCTGTTCTACATTCATGTGCGGTTAAATGATTTTCTGGTTTATATATTAAATAATCTTATCCGATTTTTACAGTTTTGCCAGTTTGAGCTGCCTGGTATACAGCTTGAACTATGCGGTTATCACGCATACCTTCCTTTCCCGGAACCAATACAGGTTTGCTTTGCATAATCGCCAACGCATCTTCATCCATTTGCTTGGTCTGCTGATTGTCTACCGGGAAATTAATTTCCCCCAGCGTGCTGTAACCTTTGTTTCCGCTATATCCTGAAAGCGAATCCATATACAACATTCCTTTGTCGTAATTGACTTGCAAAAAATTGGTATTCAAACCATGGTTTCCGGTACAATTGGCAACGGTTCCGCCTGGAAAATGTAATTGGAATATGTTATTTCATCGGCATCCTTAAATATTTCGGTACGATTAATAACAATTTCGGCTGTTACAGAAATCGGTTCTGCGGCGGCTGCCAAACGTGCGCCTTGTAATGCATAGACACCCATATCATACATCGCACCACCACCCATTGATTTTTTTACTTTCCAGTTGTCGGCGCGACTTCCCATATATCCGGCAGCACAGGATATAAGCTGCACATTTCCTAATGTTTTTTCCTTTGCGGTACGCATATATTCCTGCGTGTTCGGATCATGCTGGCAACGATAACCGATGGACAAGCTCCGTTTATTATCCTTACAAACCTTGATCATTTCCTCACATTCCTGCACGTTCAGAGCCATTGGTTTTTCACAACAAACGTGTTTCCTTGCTTTGGCCTCCCTAATTACAAATTCTTTATGCATCGAAGGCGGAAGCACTACATATACTACGTCAATATCCGGATTATTGGCTATCGAATCGAAGTTTTTATAATTATAAATATTTTTATCAGAAATATTATACTTTTTTTCCAGGTTTCAGCCTTCTCAGGAGTGCCTGTTACAACTCCGGCCAGATAGCAATTTTTCGTTTTTTGAAGTGCAGGAGCAAGTAAATCAGTACTATAATATCCCAGCCAACCAACGCAATTCCCAGGCGTTCCTTAGATTTGCCCAAAGCTATACTGAACGGTGAAAAAATTGAAGTGGTGATAATACCTGCGCTGGCAGCCAAAAAGTTGCGGCGTGAAAAGGGAGTGACAATATTCGTAGCCATATGTGAGTTTTTTCTATTGAAGGCAATGTTTGCTTATAACTACTTTACTTGTTAGAAGTAAGAGTCTTGGGCAGTTTTATTTGTATTCTGTAAGGAAATATTTGTCTTAGATAAACATAAATGGGGCAGAATTTAAAAATCTGTCGTCATCTTATTTGCATTTGCTCGTTGTTACTTCGTAATTCGCAGATTAAATATTAATTAAGCATACCCCCAATGAGCAACGCCGAAATTGTCGAGATACTTGAACTGACTGCCAAACTACTTGAACTGCACGGAGCTGATCCTTTTAAAGTGAAAAGTTACGGCGTAGCTGGTTTTTATCTTGACAAATATAAAGATGGCGAAATAGCACTTCTGACGCTTGAAGAACTAACAAAGCTCCAGGGAATTGGAAAAAGTACCGCGGCAAAAATTATCGAAATTGTGCAGCGTGGTACTTTTAAGGAGTTGGAAGAATTGCTTGAAAACACGCCGCTTGGTGTGCTTGAAATGTTTAGTATCAAAGGTATTGGTGCAAAAAAAATCGCTATCCTTTGGAGAGAGTTGGGAATTGATAATTTACACGAACTCGAACTTGCCTGTCAAAGTGGTAAAATTGCGAAAGTAAAAGGTTTTGGAGGAAGCACGGAACAGAAAATTCTGGAATCGCTGGCTTTTCTGAAAGATCAGGCTGGTAAACTTCGTATGGATAAGGCTGAATCGATTGCGCAATTGCTTTCACAAGAATTGAAAAAAAGTTTTGACAAGGTTGAAATTGCTGGTGACGTTCGGAGGAAAGCTGAAATTGTTGAAACCATTCGTCTGCTGGTAGCCACAGAATCTCCTTTGGTTTTACAACAAGCTTTAAATTCTCTGGAATTTTTAATTCAAAATGAAAAAATTTCTTCTCCTTTTATCTGGCGAGGGAAAATGCAGGATATTGCTGTGGATATTGAAGTGTTGGCAGTAAAACCTGAAAATATTGTCAATGAATTATTTCTTGAAACTGCTTCTGCCGAACATTTGAATAAAGTTGCCGTTTCGGGAAATTCGCTTTGGAGGCAAACCAAATATGAGCTTTTTGATAGTGAAGAGGCAATTTATGAAAAAGCAGGTTTGCCCTATATTGTTCCGGAAATGCGTGAAGGTGCTGATGAATTTATCTGGGCAGAAACGCATACTTCTGATCAACTTATTACGTGGGATGATTTAAAAGGTATTTTGCACAACCATAGTACTTATTCCGATGGGCAGCATACGCTGGAACAAATGGCGCTATTTTGCCAGGAACTGGGTTTTGAATATTTAGGAATTGCAGATCATTCACAAACAGCATCGTATGCAAGTGGTTTGAAACCGGATGATGTTTTTCGCCAGCATGAAGAAATCGCCAAATTAAATGAACGTTTCGCACTGTCGGGAAGTGACAAACCTTTTAAAATTTTAAAAGGAATTGAGTCTGATATCCTTGGTGATGGTTCTCTGGATTATTCGGATGAGATTTTATCAAGTTTTGATTACGTGGTAGCTTCTGTGCATAGTAATCTTACGATGACGCTTGAAAAAGCAACTGCACGTTTGTTGAAGGCAGTACAGAATCCTTATACGACTATATTGGGTCATCCAACAGGACGCCTCTTATTGTCAAGAGAAGGATATCCGATTGATCATAAGGTTATTATAGATGCCTGTGCAGAACATAAAGTAGTGATTGAAATAAATGCTTCGCCGTGGAGGCTTGATTTGGACTGGCGGTGGATTGCCTATTGTATGGAAAAAGGTGTTTTGTTAAGTATTAATCCTGACGCGCATAAAAAAGAAGGATATTACGATATGCATTACGGAGTGGCCGTGGCCCGCAAAGGTGGATTGACGAAGGAAATGACTTTCAATGCTTTCTCGTTAACTGAAATTGAAGAATATTTAAAAATGCGAAGAGGGTAATATTATTCAACGTAACCTAATATTGAAAAATGAAAAAAGTTATACTCATCGTTATTCTAGGTTTTACTTTTTTTTCCTGTAACCAAAATGATCCCGGGGATCTGGTCAAAACTCCTGAAAAAATATCATTTTCCGGAATTTTGGTAAGGGATGAGAGAGGACTTCCATTAAGTGAGGTAGATCCGGATGATTGGAATATCAAAGATACCTGGGTAGAGCAGGAGATGAGTCTTTTTGGAAGTAACTTAAAAACTAACTGTCCTGCAACAGATTATGAAATTATTGGGTATCCCAATCCTACGAGAGGGCAGACCGCCATTCATGTTTACAAACCTGATTCCGTACGGTTGGCTATTCGTATTGTTGACAAAAATTTAAAAACGCTTTTTGCGAAAGATTCTTTATACTCCAAGATCAATTTGGTCGATTTCTCTGCATTTGGAATAACTGATACTGTTCGTGTTTATTACAAATTTATAAACGGAGGATGCGAATTCCGTGGACATGGTGATGTGGTAATCAGGAAATAGCTGTTAGCTTTTTGGCGTCAGGAAACCTCGATATTTGTATCATCACAGGAAAATGAAAGATTGAGATCTGACCGCCGAAAACCGATAGCTGACCGCCAAAATAAGATCCAAGACATTGAGCATTCAATACGATTAATATTTGCAGCTCAATGTCTTTGCGGCGGACCTTTAACGAATTTGGAGATTAGCACTTAGCAATCGGCTTTGGGACCTCAGTTGATTTTCGACGAAATCTGATATCCGGACCTGAAAACCGATCACCGCTGGCAAAATCTCCAAAACTTACAGAGAAGGGTTACTTATTGGTTCTTAATACGGGTGTATTTTTGATCATTCTCTTATCGCGCACCAGCAAATTATCTCTCAGATTTTCACTGATAAAAGATTGAACCTGCATTGTTGCAGCAATACGGGTTGTAGTCGGTGCAGGAATACCGATTACATCAAGGGCTTTCCTTAACAAAGTTTCGTTTTCATTGCCAAATGGCTGATAGGGAACTGTGGTATCTTCAACAATGTAAGTAGGGGCTATCCCGTTGACAGTTCCATAATCAGACTGGTCGTTGGCGTTAGCAGTTTGTCCAAGCATCACATACAGTCCCCATTTCCAACGATTTTGGTCATCACCAATCAGAGACCCAAAAAGGTTTTTTCCATAAGTATGTTCCCCGATGGTAATAACACTTGTATAAGGTTTCAGACCATTTATTACCAATTCACTGGCCGAAGCTGTTCCGTTTGAAGTAAGCACGAAAACACGGCTGAGATTTGCTCCAATGTTATTTGCTTCATTCAGAAAATTATAATTTAGTGCGTTTGCGCCGTATTTGCTTTGCCAGTAAGTAATATATTTATCGTTCCACTGCTCTTTGTAAAAAATCTTTGAACTGGAAGCACCCGTACCGATCAGTGAAGCTAGTACTTCCGCAGAACTTATATAACCACCAGGATTGAACCGCAGATCAAGAACAAGCTCATTAACTCCTTTACTTTTGAAATCAGCGAAAACCTGCCGAAGTTCGTTATCATAAACACTTGCACTCGCCGTAGTTCCCGGAACAAATTGGGTATATACCAGATAACCTATGGTTTTGTTGTAAGCAGGTTTCGAGATGACCGTAGAAAACAAGACAGGATCTTCACTGATGGTAGCTTTGGTAATCGAAATTGTTTTGGTATCGTCTGCCGTGATAGTTGTTCCTACAACCTTGCCCAGTGTAAAAGTTTCAGTATCACTGCTGGAAAATAATGAAGCATAATTGGCAGCTGTAAGTTGAGTGCCATTTATTTTCATAATAATATCACCACGTTTCAAACCGGCCGTTTCAGCAGGACTTCCCTTCACCACATAACTCAAAAAAGCGCCCAGGTTGGTTTTGGTATCGTCGGTATATGACAAAGTGTAACTGATCCCGAAAATTTTGCCAACACCATTAAAGTCGTCCGTCAATGCGTCAATATCATCCGTTATGGTTGAAAAACGATCGACGGTTGTACGGTTATAAATCAGCTTTTCGAAAAAATCCGTTGGGTTGATTGTCTCATCAAGACTGCTTTCCGCAGGCATATTTTTATACCAGAAATAAGCGTCATTCATTGTGCTGTAAACCCAGCTATTGATAACGCTGTAACTTGTTGTGTCCGTTGTTGAAGTTGTAGGAGTTACGTCCTTATCCTTGCAGCTTGCCAGAAAGGCGGCAATTGCGATAAACCCAATTTGGCTGATCCTTTTAAAATTTAGCATGTTTAGTCAGATTAAAATTGAGTAAATTCTTCGTACATAAATTGTGAGATTGATTTTTGGTATACAGATGTGCACAATTGATATTACGTAGGAAAGAAAATAAGTGTGGCGTAGGGATAAAACTTATTTTCTTTACTGAATATTCTTAAAAGCGGTTTGTTTCAGGTAATGGTTTTTTAGGTTGGGCTTGTGAACTCAATCTTTCTGATAATTTTACAAACGCTAAAAGTTTAAAATATTGGAGAAGAGCGGATTTAGTAAAAACAAATGAGCAGCTTGAAACCTGATTAGGCGAAAAGGATAGAAAAATTAAGAAGCATCGTAAAAGTTAGAACCAAAAAAAGCCGCTGTCAGAGATATCCCTAACAACGGCTTTTTTTGGTAACTGTAATTTTAAATTGCAGTCAGTTCTTTGAAAAATTTTCGCGCAATAATCGCATACTCCAACGGATTAGCAACCGCAGGATCCTGCTCCGCTTCCAGCACAATCCAACCCTGATAATCGCTTTCTTTTATTACATCAAATAAAGATGGAAAATCAATACAGCCTTCCAAATCACCCGGAACCGTGAAAACCCCTTGTTTTACAGCAGTCAAAAAGCTTAATTTTTCATCATGGACACGCTGCAACACATTTGGACGGATATCTTTTAAATGGATATGAGCTGTTCTGCCAATGTATTTTTTCAAAGCCTCCACAGGATCTTCTCCCGCGAAATAGAAATGTCCGCAATCGTAATTTAAATAAACATTTTCAGGATCAGTTTCTGCCATCAGGCGATCGGTTTCTGCGATGGTTTGAATACAGGTTCCCATATGGTGATGAAAGACAAGCTTCATTCCTCTGGTACGGGCAATTTTACCAAGTTCATTTAAACCGTTAGTGAAATATTTCCATTCTTCATCTGTATTCAACATCCCTTTTCCTTCAAAAACAGGTACTGTCATTTGTCCCTGACAGCTATTTCCGACTTCTCCGCCACCAATAACTTTCGCACCCATGGTTTCAAGGAAATCCAGAAGAGCAGTAAAGTTTTTAATATTTTCTTCCAAAGATTTTGTCGTCAGTTCGTAACTGTTCCACTGGTTGCAGATTTGCAGACCGCGTAAGTCGAGTGCTTTTTTCAAGACATCCGTATCACGTGGGAATTTGTTTCCAACTTCACAGCCGGTAAATCCTGCCAAAGCCATCTCGCTGATACATTGTTCAAATGTATTTTCGCCGCCAAGTTCCGGCATATCGTCGTTTGTCCAATTAATAGGAGCAACGCCAAGTTTTATATTTTCAAAATTCATTTTATTCAGATTATGGAAGTTAGTTCATTCAAGCTGATTAGTGAAAATTCGTGTATTCGTGGCGGAAAACATGCTTTGGAAATCCCTTACAAAAATATCCGCTGCGTTTTTTTGTTCTCCACATAAGTATCATAAGCCTTCTGAACAGACGCCGATTCAGAAACTTCCGCAATCGGAACTTCCCACCATGCGTTGTAACCTTTGACGGTTCGATACAACGAAGTTTCAATATAAATCACAGTCGTTCTGGTGTTGATCTTCGATTGTTCCAAAGCTGCTTCCAGCGAGGTTCTGTCGGTAGCTTTTATCACAATAGCACCCAAACTTTCTGCATTTTTCGCCAAATCAACAGGTAAGAAATCACCTGATAATTGGCCGGAATTTTCATCACGATAATTATACATTGTTCCAAAACGCTCGCTTCCAATACTTTCAGAAAGTCCGCCGATACTTGCATATCCGTTATTATTCAATAGCAAAATCGTGAATTTGACTCCTTCCTGAATAGAGGTTACAATCTCATGATTGTTCATCAAATAACCGCCATCGCCACAGATCACATATACATCACGCGTAGGATCCGCCATTTTTGCACCTAAACCGGCAGCAATTTCGTAGCCCATACAGGAGAAACCATATTCCAGATGGAAATTTTTAGGATCTGTCGCACGCCAAAGTTTATGCAAATCTCCCGGTGCGCTTCCTGATGCATTGATCATCACATCACGGCGGCCCATGAAATTGTTCAACGTCCCAATCACAATCGCCTGATCAATAGGAGGGACGGTGCTGTTTCCTTCGATATAAATCTGTGTAACTTCTTCATCCCAAGCGTGGTTGTAATCCGCGATTTTTTTGCGGTAATCGGCGTCGACTTCAAAGTCGCCAAGTAAATCTGACAATTCTTCCAGAATCACTTTTGCATCACCGATAACCGGTAACGCAGCATGTTTGAAAGCGTCAAATTCGCTGATGTTGATGTTAATGAATTTAACGTCCGGGTTTTTAAATATTGATTTTGAAGCCGTTGTGAAATCACTGTACCGGGTCCCGATACCGATCACCACATCGGCTTCATTGGAAATTTCAATGGCATATTTTGTTCCGGTTGCGCCCAGTCCTCCAATGCTGTAAGGTTCGTCAAATTTAACAGCACCTTTTCCAGCAAATGTTTCACCAACGGGAATGCCTGTTGTTGTAGCAAAATCATGCAAAATTCCATCTGCACCGCTATAAATGGCGCCACCACCAGCAACGATCACAGGCTTTTTGGAAGTACGAATCCACTCAGCCGCTTTTTGCAAAGTTGGTAAATCTGGCCGTGGACGACCCACATGCCACACTCTTTTCTTGAATAAATCTTCCGGGAAATCGTACGCATGAGTTTGAACATCCTGGGGCATGGAAAGTGTAACTGCACCCATTTCAGCCTGAGAAGTAAGTACACGCATAACTTCCGGCAAAGAATAAATCAGTTGCTCGGGACGGTTGATTCTGTCCCAGTATTTTGAAACAGGTTTAAAACAATCATTTACGGAAATATCCTGCGTCGAGGCACTTTCCAATTGTTGTAAAACCGGATTGGGCTCACGGGTTGAAAAAATATCGCCTGGTAATAACAAAACAGGTAAACGATTAATTGTCGCCAAAGCTGCACCCGTGATCATATTCGTAGCGCCGGGGCCAATCGAAGTTGTACAAACAAATGCTCCAAGCCGGTTTTTGATCTTTGCATAAGCCACGGCGGTATGCACCATGGATTGCTCATTACGGCATTGATAATAGCGAAAATCAGGATTTTGTTGTAACGCCTGCCCTAATCCAGCCACGTTGCCATGACCAAATATTCCGAAACATCCACCGAAATAAGGTTCTTCAATACCGTCGCGCTCGATGTATTGATTTTTTAGAAATGTTATAGTAGCCTGGGCTACGGTTAATCTTCTGGTCATGGTTTTAAGGAATATTTTTGATGATTTTAAGACGTGTTGGATACGGGGGAATATTGGATTTTATTATCAGCAATCGACAAATATCTCGGTGCTCTGCACCTTGTGGTCATGGGATGCCCGTTTGCCTTTTCTACAAATATTTGGGGTGCTCTGCACCATTTTCAGACAGGTGCAGAGCACCAAAATACTTGTAGAAACACGTCCAACGCTCTATGATCCCAAGGTGCAGAGCACCGAAATAATTCCAACGATAATCTTGTTTATTAATCTAATACAAAAACTCATACGCCATCCCAACACATCCAAACAACTCGAATTTCTGTAACATAAAACGCTTATACTCTTCCATGAAAATCTTCCCGGGCGTTGTCGGCGCGAATTCATCGGGATGATCGCGGAAAAATTCGCGGTTCACCATCGTCCATAACAAACGGGTATCGGTTGCAATATTTATTTTACAAATCCCAAGCGGAATGGCTTTCAGAATTTCATCTTCCTGAACACCTTTTGCATCCGTTTTGAGATTTCCTCCGGCTGCATTAATCCGTGCAACTACCTCCTGACTTACATTCGAACCACCATGCAACACCAGGGGAAATCCTGGTAAGCGTTTTTGTATTTCTTCCAGAATGTGGAATTGCAAACCTTGTCCGCCAGAGAATTTATAGGCACCATGACTGGTTCCAACGGCAATCGCCAGGCTGTCACAACCGGTTGCCTTTACAAAATCAACAACCTGCTGCGGATTGGTATATGACGAATGTTCTGCATCGACAATTAAATCATCTTCCACACCTGCCAAAACGCCAAGTTCCGCTTCGACACTGATTCCGTGTGCATGAGCACGATCCACAACTTCTTTCGTTCTGGCGACATTTTTTTCAAAATTATCGTGAGACGCGTCGATCATTACCGAACTATATCCGCCACTTCCAATGGCATCCCAAATATGTTCTTCAACCCCATGATCAACATGAACAGCAAAAACAGTTTGGGGATATAATCGAGCGGCTGACTGGATCATGGAAAGCAGCATATCGGCTTTGGCATAATCTCTGGCAAAAGGTGTCGTCTGCACGATGAACGGCGCATCTGCTTCCTGTGCGGCGGCAAATAATCCGTGTATTTCTTCCATGAAAAACACATTAACCGCAGGAATTGCGTAGCGGCCGTAGCATTTGTCAAAAAGTTGTTTTGTTGTTAAAAACATAATAAAATAATTAGCGAATCACAGGTGTTTGATCTCTACTCAAATCTTACCAGAATACACAATACAAGGCACCAAGAATACCAAAGATCAAAATCGAAGTGATCATAAAACCATTGCTCACTTTGAACATGGAACGGTCAATTTCAAGCCCTTTTGGATTGTTTTTGCTTTTTGGATCCAGTAATGTTACCACGATAATGATAGCGACAAGAATCAAAAAGATAATTCCCATACGATTCAAAAACGGAATTTCTTCATACCAGAATTTGAACGCTGTTGATAGGGGAATTGTCAAAAGTGCTGCGACCAGCGCTGCATTTCCAGTCGTTCTCTTCCAGAAAAAACCAAGGAAGAAAATCGCGAAAACACCGGGTGTGATAAAGCTTGAATACTCTTGAATAAATTGATACGCCTGTTCCAAAACCCGGAGTTGCGGCGCGATTAAAGCTGCAATACCCATAGAAGTCCAGATGGCATAACGGCCTACGCGGATCAGATGTTTTTCCGATGCGTCCGGTTTGATATATTCCCTGTAAATATCAAGCGTAAAAATTGTTGAAATACTGTTCGCTTTTCCTGCCAAAGAAGCAACAATTGCGGCAGTCAAAGCGGCAAATGCCATTCCTTTTAAACCAGATGGAAGAAGGTCGAGCAACACAGGATAGGCATGATCCGGTTTTACAACGCCATTAACATCAAGCATTTCTGTCTGAAACATACCGTTTTGGAAAAGTACATAGGCTGCAATTCCCGGAATTACTACGATAATTGGAATGATTAGTTTCAAACCCGCAGCAAATAAAAGTCCTTTTCTCGCCGTAGGAAGACTCGCTCCCAAAGTACGTTGGATAATGTACTGATTACAACCAAAATAATTCAGATTGTTGATCCACATCGCTCCGATGATCACAGACAAACCAGGAAGATCCTTATAATAAGGATTGTCTTTTTTCAGGATCATGTGAAAGTGAGGTTCCGCCTGTGCTTTCAGAGTGCCAAATGCACTGAAAACGTTTGGGTTACCAAACTGTTTAGCTACAAGATCCATCGCTAGGTAAGTCGTAACCAACCCACCAGCAATGAGTACTATTACTTGAATTACGTCCGTATAACCAATCACTTTCATCCCGCCGACGGTGATGATAATCGCAAAAATAGCCAATGCTCCGATTGCCCAGTTGAAGTCAATACCTGCGGTTACTTCCAGGGCCAGCGCACCGAGATATAGTATGGAAGTTAGGTTGACAAAGACATATAAAAGCAACCAGAAAATCGCCATCGTCGTCGCCACCACCGGATTATATCGCTGCCGTAAAAACTGCGGCATCGTATAGATCTTGTTTTTCAGATAAATCGGCACGAAGAAAATGGCTACTACAACCAGCGTAGCAGCCGCCATCCACTCATAAGACGCTATTGCCAGGCCAATTGCAAATCCTGATCCCGACATACCAATAAAATGTTCTGCCGAAATATTGGATGCGATCAACGAAGCTCCGATTGCCCAGAATGTCAATGAACCTTCTGCCAGAAAGTAATCGGTAGAGCTTGTTTCCTTGCTCGATTTCTTTTTGTAGATCCAAAATCCGTACGAGGAAACAGCAATAAAATAGATGAAAAATACGACGTAATCAAGCAACTGCAGGCCTTGTTTCATGGGGTTGGTTTAGGGTATAATCTGATTACACCAATGTATGACTAATGACTTCTTCCAACTTCACCGGCCTTCCTTCTTGCAAGGATTTCATCGCCGCGATACCAATAGCAGTAGCCATTAAGCCATCATGCGCATCAACCGGCGAAGGCGTGTCATTGAGGACACAATTAACAAATGATTTCAGACAAACGCGGTATGCCGTTTCATATCTTTCAAGGAAAAAATGCAGCGGAAGTGAGATGTGGCCACCATTACTGTCGTATTGTACCAGAGTATCAGACGTATTGTTCTCCGCTTTCGCCATCCCCTTCGAACCAAAAATTTCAAGTCGCTGATCATATCCGTATACTGCTTTTCTGCTGTTATCAATGACGCCAAGCGCTCCGTTTTCAAAAGTCAGCACAATGACAGCCGTATCAATATCTCCGAATTCTTTGATTTCAGGATTGATTAAAGCATCACCTTTTACAAAAACCTCTGTTACTTCCGAGCCAACAATATACCGCGCCATATCAAAATCATGGATCGACATATCGAGAAAAATTCCGCCGGAAGTTTTTAAATATTCGATAGGAGGTGGTCCCGGATCGCGGCTGGTGATACGAAGAATTTGCGGATCTCCGATTTTATCATCCGCCACGATATGGCGCACGTTAGCAAAGTTGGCATCAAAACGACGGTTAAAACCTAGCATCAGTTTTACACCATTTTCGCTGACTGCTTTTTGGGCTTCATAAATTGCATCCAAAGTTACGTCCAGCGGTTTCTCACAGAACACGTGTTTTTTCTGGTTCGCAGCTGCAACCGTGTACGGAACGTGAAAAGGAGTAGGAGAGCAGATAATCACCGCTTCCACATCCGGATGATTAATGACATCGTAAGCATCCGTAGTCACTTCTTTAACACCAAGATTTGTAGCAAAAGCATGTGACTCTGGCGATACGTCCGACGCGATAACTACTTCCGCACCTGGGATATGATGCAGCAGATTGCTCAGGTGTATCTGCCCGATACGCCCCAATCCAATCACTCCGATTTTTAGTTTCTTAGACATGTTTTTTGGGTTTTAGCGGTTGGCTATTAGCTGTTCGCTTTGCCAATCCGAGCTTAGTTAGTTTCTTATTTCAATATCTATTTATGGTGTCAATTTCAAATATCCGGGTCAAGCTAAAAGCCAATCGCTAACAGCCAGATCAGAATTTCCTGTTCCACTCTTTCAGCCACCTCTCAATCACCACTTTTGTTTGGGTGAAAAATTCTACTGCATGATTTCCTTGTCCGTGCAAGTCGCCATAGAAACTGTCTTTCCAGCCAGAGAAGGGGAATTGAGCCACTGGAGCGGCAACGCCGATGTTGATACCGATATTTCCAGCTTCTGCTTCGTGACGGAATTTTCTTGCGTTTAATCCGCTGCTCGTGAAAATACAAGCCATGTTTCCATAACGACCGGAATTGATAAACCGGATCGCTTCTTCGATCGTATTGATATGAACCAGACTTAATACCGGACCGAAAATTTCAGTCGCTGCTAGCTCGCCGTCCAGCGGAATGTCTTCAATAATGGTTGGGGCAATGAAGTTGCCTTGTTCGAAACCAGGAACATTTGGATTCCGACCGTCAACCAGTAATCTTCCGCCTTCACTTATTCCTCGTTCTATTAAATGATTCACACGATTTTTACTTTCCGCTGTAATCACCGGACCCATTTGTACATCACTTTCAAGTCCGAAACCGGTTTTACGATTTTTCGCTGATTCGACCAGACTTTCTGTAATATCCTTATGTTCTCCAACTGTGATGATGGTTGAAGCAGCAAGGCAACGCTGGCCGGCGCATCCGTACACGCTGTCGATTACAATTTGTGTTGTCATGTCAATATCAGCATCCGGCAAAACGATCACCGGATTTTTCGCTCCACCTTGTGCCTGAACACGTTTTCCATGCGCTGCGCCTTTGGAATAAACATATTTGGCAACGTTGGAAGAACCAACAAAACTGATTCCCTTGATCACAGGATGTTCCAAAAGTGCATCCACCACTTCACGACCGCCCTGAACAAGGTTAAGAACCCCCTTTGGCAGATCCAGTTTTTCCATCAAAGCGACGATTTTCGTCATCGTCAACGGTACTTTTTCAGAAGGTTTGATGATATAACTGTTTCCGCAGGCAAGTGCATAAGGCAAAAACCAGAAGGTGATCATACCCGGAAAGTTGAACGGCGCAATACACGCACAGGGCCCAAGCGGCTGTCGGATCATGTATTCATCAATTCCTTTGGCAATATCTTCCGAAAATTCGCCTTGCATCAAAGCAGGCATTCCACAAGCATTTTCAACGTTTTCAATCGCCCGGATCATTTCTGCTTTTGCTTCTAAAAACGTTTTTCCGGATTCCAGAGTGATCGTTTTCGCGATGTCGTCCAGGTTATCTTCCAGTAATGTTTTTAGTTTGAAAAGATACTGCACACGTTTCGATACCGGCGTGCTTCTCCATTCCTGAAATCCTTCATGCGCTGCCTGAGCAGCATCCGCCACATCCTGTGCATTTCCAGTTGGAACCTGCATCAATATTTCCTGTGAAGCAGGGTTGACAACATTGGTAAATTCGCTGGAATGACTATCCACCCAACGGCCATTAATATAATTCTGTAATTTCTCCATGTTAATATTTTAATTGAAATCTTGTTATGTTTTGGTAGGTTACACAGAGGGGCACTGAGATAAAAAGAGGGACACAGAGTTTTTTTTAATTCAGAGATTTACAAAATAAAATCTCTGTGCCCCTCTTTACATCTCTGTGGTTCTCTGTGTAACCTAAAACCCGCCCCGGCTTTCTACGAACTCAGTTACTTCCTGATAGGTTGGCATGAAGTTCGCGCAGCCTTCTCTTGTTACGATGATGGCGCCGCAGGCGTTTCCCATTCTAACGCTTTTATACAAATCCCATCCATTCAGAATTCCGTAGGAGAAACCGGCGCAGAATGCGTCTCCGGCTCCTAACACGTTTAATACTTCAACTGGAAATCCTGGAACTTTTACTTCTTCTTTGCCTGGTTGGAAAATCGAAGCGCCATCTTTTCCGCGTTTTACTACCAGGGTTTCGACGCCTGATTTCAGGATTTTCTCAATTGCAGTATTGATATTACCACGAATCTCGGGGGCGGAAATCTGTTGATGTTTGATGAGAAGCTGCTCTTTGTCTGTCAGATAAGTCGCGAGAATCTCTTCTTCTGTTCCGACCACCATCGTGAAACTGCTTAACGCTGCACGAAGTGTCACGCCAAAAGCCCGGGGGTCGTCCCATTGATCGGCGCGGAAATCGATGTCCAGCAGTGTTTTTAGATTATACTTTTTTGCTACTTCCAACGCGTAAAACATGGAAGTCCTACTTGGGTCTTTGCTGAATGCAGTTCCTGAAAATGCTACCGCTTTAAATTCTTCGAATGGAATTGCGTTAACGTGGTCAATCGTCAGGTTGATGTCTGCACAGTTTTCGCGGTAATAAACCAGTGGAAATTTGTCCGGTGGTTCAATTCCCAAGATTACTGCTGAACTTCTTGTTCCATCAATCGTTGGAATATATTCCGTTGCAATTCCTTCTTCATCCAGAAAATGTTTGATGAAGTTTCCAACCTGATCGTTTCCGATTCCTGTAAGGATTGCGGTGTTTAAACCAAGCCGTTGTGCGCCGGTCGCAATGTTGAGCGGACAGCCGCCCACAAACGCATTGAAGGCACTTATTTTCTCAAACGGACTTCCAATATTCGCAGAATACAAGTCGATGGAAGAGCGGCCAATGGTTAAAAGATCGTGTTTAGGCATTGGGAAAAAATGTTAGCCAGGTTACTTTTTTATTTTAATCGTTTTTTCGGACGAAACTATTTTGCATTATTCATTTCCAAAGTCACGATAGGCAACCGAGGATCCTGACCTTTCCATGAACCATAAATCCAGTCATGACCCGGGTCAGAAGTATTCGCCAGCGACTGATCGCTACCGGCCAGGAAATTCAGATAATAGACATTATAGCCATGAGCCGCCGCCACGGGATGATATCCTTTTGGCACTAAAACGGCCTCATTGTGATGCACACGCACAATTTCATCCAGCGAACGGTCATCCGTATAAACCTGCTGAATGGCGTAACCTTGCGGTTTGTCAATTTTGTAGAAATAAATTTCTTCCAGATTCGCCTCGATAAGCGTTCCGTCGGCATCAACTGTGCGGACATCATGTTTGTGAGCTGGGAAGGATGACCAGTTTCCTGACGGCGTATATACCTCTACGCAAACAATTTTATGACAATCAAATCCCGGTTGTAGCAAGCTGTTAATCTGCCGGTTGGCATTGTCGCCTCCCCGGAATTCGATGGCGGCTTCCTCCGGGCGTTTCATGTAAGGCGGATGATCTTCGTCCGTGGCAACCCAGCAAATGGCGATATCTGTTTTATTAGTTTGAGCCGTTAATGTAAATTCCGTATTTCTAGACAAATACATCGCGTGACCAATTCCGCTGAAAACATCTTTCCGTCCGTTTCCCGTTTCCCAAATTCCCTGATCGGTTTCTACTTTAAAATTTCCACCCAATAACGCGATGCAATATTCGTAATCTCCCGTGTTCAGTGTATATTGTTCGTTCAGGTCAAGAACTTTTGCTTCAAAGTTCAGATAAGTCCAGCCGGCTTGTTCGCTTGTGAGGGAATGATAGGTTTTTTGATCGGTTTTTGGTTTTACCAGTAGGTCGCTCATTGTTGTTTTTCAATTACATTTGCACAATGATAGCGTGGTATAAATTAAATACAAAGTGTAAATATGTTTATAATGTATGCAAACGTTTGAAAAAATTTTAAATATTTAATTGTAATTATCCTACTCATGAATTCCTCTCGCCCGGTTACTATCAAAGACATTGCCCGCCGCTTCCGTTGTTCTCCTTCCACGGTGTCCAGAGCGCTCAATGATCATCCGGCAATCAATGAAGATACCCGGAAAAATATCCAGGAGTACGCAAAAGAGGTGGGTTATCAGCGTAATGAAGTGTCTTTGAGCTTGTTGAATAAAAAAACAGCGACACTAGGCGTGGTGGTGCCAACGATTGGAAATTATTACGAAACGGCTGTCATAGAGGGACTTCACACCATTTTGCAGCCGTTGGGATATACCCTCAATATTTGTGTAACTAACGAGAATTACCTGCTTGAAAAGGAATATTTATCCAAACTTTTGTCCAACCGGACCGAAGGAATTTTCCTGTCCGTTTCCCAGGAAACCTACGATGCGGGTTATTATGAACACCTGGAAAGTGTGATCCAAAGAAAGACCCCGCTCATTTTTATCGATCGGGAATATGAAGATTTTGAAACGAGCCGCGCTACGGTCGACGATTATCACGGCGCCTTTGCTGCAGTCGAACATCTGCTAACCATTGGATACAAAAATGTTGCGCACCTGAAAGGCCCAAACGGACTGACGGTTTCCGAGCAGCGATTTAAAGGATACCGGGATTGTTTGAAAAAATATGACATACCGATCCGTGAAGAATTGATCATCAATACCAACTTCAAAGTAGAAAGTGCGATTGTACCAACAAAAAGATTGCTCGATCTGGATTCTCCACCTGACGCGATTTTTGGTGTTAACGATCAGGTGGCGATAGGAGCGATGCGGGTTATCTTAGACCGGGGTCTAAAAATCCCGGGTGACGTTGGTATCGTTGGTTTCGATAATTCTCCCATTTCCGCTTATACCTATCCATCGCTTACCACCGTTCACCGACCGGGCAGAAAGATCGGTATGGAGGCTTCGCGTTTGTTTTTGAATCAGTTGAATGGATCGGGGGATTTTGTGCATGAAAATATTGTGTTGCCTACAGAGTTGATTATAAGGGAGTCTTCGCTGCGGATTTCGTGAGGAGAAAAATGTGCTTATTGAAGTTAATTTTTGGATAATAATGGTTTATAGTTAATTCAGTTGTTTGTTCCCAAAATTTAGGAAATAGTATATAAATAGCGCTTGTTGTTATTTATATACCTACTTATTAAGCACTATTTAAGCAAGTTGAACAATGCTTAAAGCCCAATTCTACAAGAATATTTTGTCCAAATATCAGTTTGGGATTGAATTTTATTCTGTAATATTCCCTTAAATGATTCAGAAGAGGTCTTTTATAATTAATTTCGAATAACTCTAATATTTGAACAATTTTTTCGCCTTCTATAACTGTATTATAAGATTTTATACGGGTATGATCGCGATATAAATAGGACTGCGTTGCCATTCGGTTTAAAATATCTTTGTGTTGAGAACTTGAATTAATAAATATTTCAATATCCACTAAATGCTGATCTATTATTAATTCAAGTTCAGGTAAAGTCAAATTTTCATAATAGATGACTCCTGAATTGTTATAATCAACCTTTATTGGAAAACATTTCCATCTTAAATAGTGCCTTTCTTTAAAAGCATCACTTAAACTTAAAGCTGAGTTGGCTTCCGGTCTGTAATTTGTCTTAAACCATTCTTCATAATATTCTTGCTCGTTTCGATATATAATCTCCTCTGGAATTTGAAAATTGATAAAATCACTATTTAGTAGTAAACATTCCATTGAAGAATGATAAGCAGGAGATGATTCGTTAAAAATGAATTTTTTAGAGTTACGAATTATAATTTTTGATCGATACTTTTTTAAAAAGTCTTCAGGAAATTCAAAAAGATATTTGTATTGCAGGAGGCTCTGTTTCTCTAGTTTGTTAAGAAAATTCAACTCCGTTTTATAAATAAGCCCAGATGAAGTTTCACCACTTTTATCAATATCAAAAAGTGTCCTTTTTATATTAGCATTAGTTACGAAAAATTCGTTATTGTTGCGTGAATTAAATTCGTTTCTTGTAAATCCTGTCTTTAAAAATTCAGCATCTATTTCCTTTAAACTAGCAAATGACTTATTTAGATCTCTGGTTAGTAGATAGTTAATGTATTCGGTCTGAGAAACTTTTACACAATATTGATTATTTAAATGATTGTTAGAAATAGTGACGAAAAACGCGTCATTCTCCATTAAGACTGATATATTTTCCGGGTTGTCTATAAAGTTTGTCATACATTAAGTTCAAAACCGCCATGTGCCTATCCCATTCCATGCCATTTCAATAACACTACCGCAGTCATATTCTACTGGTACTTTGTAATAGCATAATTGCATTAATTCGAATCCTCCCGTATCATTCAATTCGATTCCGATGAGTCTATATTCTATGCTTGCAGCATCTACTGCCTTGTCGAGAAAGTGATGAGCGGTTTCTTCATCATTATCCAGTTGATCAATTAAGGATTTTTCAATGTCGTCCAGGTTTTTGGAAACTAATATTAGTTTACTAATTAATATTTCAATTCTTTCAGAAGTTTTATTGTTGGAAATCATAGTTTGAGAATTAATTAAATGGATTTAAATCGTATTGGGAGTTCAAAATAGATTACAAAAGGTAGGTAACCAATCTATTCTAATAAAAAAGTTTCTATATGTTGCTATTTTAATTTAGGTTTAACATCTATTTTTTTAAATATATAATTAGTTTAAGGCATTCGGGAAGTCTAATCTTAAGCAAAATATGTATAGGCGTTGTGGTGTAGATTTTACCTTCTGATTTGATTATCAAAAGAAAACCGTCTCGGCGAACTTAAACTTTTATTCAATGACAGAGTCACTAAATTTATTTTTTTATAGATTGTTTGTTAGCCGAATTGGTTTGCAAAAATGGCTTAATCTTAATAATTATGACCGTTATATTGGTTTTTGTACACTGTTTACTTAAACCAGTATTTTCTTCTTCAACGCAGTAAAATAGAATTAATAGCCATTTACAAAACTAAGTTAGCGCTATCACCATAATATTATAAATCTTGACCTCACAACTCACCCACAACTACAAAATCGGCCAAGACACCTTCATCCACAGCTTCTCCCCAACTCAAAACTTCGGTGTAGCTTTTGAGGATGATATGACGACTGGCGTTTTTTATGCAATTAATAAATCAGAACAGCCGGAATTTTGGGATGGGCTTCATATTTATAATGTTTCCGAAAATTTCAGTTAACAATATGGATTATTATTCCGCATTTTTTCAATAAAATATTAATTGTTTTGTTACAAAACAAGTGCTACATTTATAATGCCACACACTAAAAATATGGACTTATTTGATTTGAGAATGCGTCGCGCTGCGTTAAGGCAGTTGTTAAGAGATAGATCAGAATGGATGTCTCAGGAAGAAATAGACAAGATACTTGATCAGATAAACCTATTAACTACTCTTATTGAAATCCTAAAAAAGAGAGAGAACAAATAAACCATATCAATTTGAAATTAAAATTTGACCATGGAAACAAAAGAAGAATTTAAAGCTAGTTTACAGGCACTCATCGCGGATACAGATCGTATGATCAATGAAGCGAAATCTTATCTGATCAGTCAGGGTGAGGTGGTTGACCTTACCGATTGGGTTACGATCAAGGAATATTGCAAACGCTTTGATATTAGAAATACTGAAACCGTTACAAACTGGATCAGTAGGGGAATTATTCCTGCTGAAAATGTACGTACCATTGAAGAGTTCAATAATACTCGTTTGGTTAAAGCTGTGCCATATATTGTGAAGGAAACGAAGTCAGCTTGAAATAATTTTTACAATAATATTAACGCCAATTTCTATTAAAATTGACTGCACCTACAACCCACGAATTCCTCATCGGCCAAGATACCTTCATCCACAGCTTTTCACCAACCCAAAATTTCGGTGTAGCTTTTGAGGATGATATGATGACCGGCGTTTTTTATGCAATTAATAAATCGGAACAGCCGGAAGTTTGGGATGGGCTGCATATTTATAATGTTGCCGATATTACTGAAAAAACATTGCCCACGCAGCTGCAAATTACGTGGAGTGAAGATGGCTGGATTGCTTTTCTGATCATCAACAATCATTACCACGCTCTTTTTGATTTTGGAACAAAAGCAGGTTATTGTAGAAATGGCTTACCGGAAAATACGGGCGACTGGGCACTGATTACTGAACGGCAGCTTACGGAAGAGGTTATGGCAAAATATTTCGTGGTCGATGAAAATCATTTGTGAATGTTTAGGATTTTTAATTTGGTAACAATTAATATTTGAGATGTTTACCAAAGAATCACGAAACCCAGGTGTCAAAAACTTTATAAATTCTCCACCCTTTTGATTCTTTTTTGACAACAATGACATATCCTATTCCGCATTTAGGCCTACAATCATAGATGGCGGTCATTATTCCATATTCTTTGTTTTCGTCAAATTGAATTTTTGAAAAGGAAACGCTTATGTGGAAAATATTGATTCCATCAGTATAAATTATGCCGTTTATGCTGTCGTCGTTGGAAGGTTCCGGAGAATATTTAAACGAAAACCGCTTGTTGTCATAAATACGATGAACAAGCTTATGAGGAAGTTTGTCAGCCGAAATGTGAATGTTTAATTTATTGGTTTTGATGATTTGCTGAATTGATTCCAGGTCATTTTTATCTGGCTGATTTAAGATATCAGAGATGAAAACAATGATTTTTTCGTTTTTGCCTCGCCGGGAAGTTAGCGTTGTTATGTGTTCAGAATCAATCTTTCCTCTTTTCGAGACTTCTGGAAAGTTTAGATAAATTGCAGGATCTTTATAAACGGCTTCTATCATTTCGGGTAAAAGTGAAGTAAATATCTGTTGTTCAATAGCCGCAGCGTCATTATCCTGCTCACAGCAAAGTATAAGGGATGTTAGCATTACGAAAAGAAATAAGCTTGATTTGGTCAACAAAGTACTAATCGATTATGTGATGGGTAATTAGTTTTAAATATAGTTGGTATATTACTTTTTGCTGACCTCCCTACGGCACATTGATAATATTTCTACAACCTTGCAAACAGTTGAAATCTAGGTTGAAGTCTCAAATCCATCTTCCGACTTTGTTTCCTCCAAAGTAAAAAAGTAAAAGCTTCCGCTTTTGTCTAAATTCCTATTCGAATCGCATTAAATTTTCCGATTAGTAAATATTAATTTGTAATATGACCGTCGGTTACTTTACATTATGACTTACAGTTTTATGTAACAAGTAATTTAAATAATCCAAACCAGTCACTTCCATTCAAAAAAAACATGAAAATATGATCACCAAGTTATTCCCCTGGATAGACAAACTTTTTCGTGAAACAGACAGAGCGCATATCAGAAGGACAAAAAATATAAGGTTGATCCCTGATTTTAAGAACAGAAGAGGCGGGAAATTATCTTATGCGGAATGGGCACATGTGATTGGTATTTTTCAAACGATTATTTATCAAAATCTGAAACAGAAATCGGGAAATAAAATTCTGGATATTGGCTGCGGAACGGGTTTGCTTGGGATTTCTTCTGAGCCTTTTGTATCGGACAATGGCGAATATACCGGAATTGATATCATGACAGAAGATGTTGATTTTTGTAAAGAGCATTATAAATCAGATAATTATAAATTTATTCATCTGGACGTAGCCAATCCGACATACGCCAGTGACCAGTCCATAATCTTAAAATCCTGGCCGATCCGGGATGAATCGCAGGATCTGGTAACGGCACTTTCCGTTTGGACTCATATGAGTGAAACGGATGCTATTTTTTATTTTACTGAAATTCATAGAGTTCTGAAAAAAGGGGCAAAAGCCATGATCACTTTTTTTCTGCTGGATGAGGAATATGAGAACTCTCTTAATAAACGAAGCGATCAGCCAGGAAGATTTCATTTTACGACGCAAAACGGCTGGATTTTCGATTTGTCGGCTTACAATTCGGAAAACTGGTTTACTTTAAAAACAGCCAAACATCCTGAGGACGCTATTGCTATCACCAAAGAAGGACTTCGTATTCTTCAGGAAAAATCAGGTTTAAAACTGGTAAATTATTATCCGGGAAACTGGAAAGAAATTCCCGGCGTATTCTTTCAGGATATTCTGATTTTTGAGAAATAAGCTATTGTCGATATATTGTCATAGTCCATATTAGATTAAAACCAATGTGAAGTTTCAGGCCGAATGATCCGAAACTAAAATTGATTTGAAATATTAATGTTTATGAGTGAAATAAAAATCCGTCCTGCCACAGCCTCCGACCTGCCAGCATTACATCGCTTCGAGCAAGGCGTCATTCATGCTGAACGCGCTTATGACAAGTTAATAAAACCAGATCCGGTGCATTATTACGACATTGAAGAAATGATCCGGGCCTCTCACATTGAAATTCTGGTGGCAGAAATTGATGGAGAAGTCGTGGGCTCTGGTTATGCACGCATCGAGAAAGCACGGCATTTTTTGAAATATCCAGCGCATGCTTACCTAGGATTTATGTATGTTGATCCGGCGTACCGCGGCAGAGGAGTTAACAGCAAAATAATCGAAGGATTAAAAAAATGGGCTATTTCACAGAAAATTTCGGAATTAAGACTGGATGTTTATGAAGGCAATTTACCAGCGCTGAGAGCTTATGAAAAAGTTGGATTCAGCAAACAATTAATCAATATGCATATGGAAATTGGTGAAGATTAACACGCAGTACAACCTGAAATTTGCTTTGTAAGATGTTCTGACAAAATAAATAATCCTTATTCTCGATGATCAGAAAAAATTAAACATTCATACCTGTTTTTAGAGCCATCTTTAACTTCCTGAATCTATCTATCTCTTGTCCCTAGGTGTAAGGATTTATAAATTCACACTTCGGAATTCTTGAACCACCCAATTTTGGTATATGCAATCTCTAGATTAAACCATTACCTGAGTCAAAGTATTTGTATTTCACTAATTTAGTGTTTAAATATGACGAATTCGCTTCCTCAAACCTGACTAACACCTCAATTTAATTGCCTCAAATCACAAATTTTCCAATAATTCTAAATCGTTTTGGTCAATTAATGAAGATTTAATTGCATTTCTATTCTTATTCATAGTATAAAATAAATTTCCTGAAAAAAGTGTTACTTTCTGGCACAATGTTAGTTATATAAATACAACCGTATAAATTTAACATAACTAAGCTGGTTCTTAATCAATTAAGCTGCCGGTAACTACAAAATATAAGTAATCATGATACACGAAAAAATATTTATCCTGGCCGTAGACAGAGAAGCCAAAATTGTTGTCAAAGGCAATGTAGCTAACAACAGCAAACAGATCAATATTGACTTTGAATTTTTAATTAAAGAAAAACACGATAAATATTTCAGGTCACCAATTGGTTTGGAACATCCTAAATACTGGAAGCTACAAAGCCTGACTCCTGAAAAAGCGCAGCTGATGCAGTTAGTTTATAGTGGAGTTTCAAAGAAACAACTTGATATGGCAATCAAAGAATTTAAGCAGTTTTTCGGTCCGGGATATATTTTTAGCAACGGTATCAAAATCGAAGAGAGATTAAAAACTTTAAAAGGAATAAGACTTACTGATATCAACAGACGACTTTTAATGACAGCTTGATTTTTTCGAAAAGACAAATTCATTTCATCGACGGAACTGAAATAAGTCCTTCAAAAGCTACGGCTATTGAAGGACTTATTCATTTATATAGCCTGTATTTAATTGTTTTCAACAACCTTAAACTCATTGTTCGAAAAGTTTCGATATGGCTTTTTGGCATACTAAAAAGGCCAGAATGGACACATTGGCGTAAAAAAAGTTCTGGATAAATTTTTGATGTTCAGGTTTGTACAAAAATTTACCGACATGGACGCATTTTCGAGTATGATCATTGAGGCTGTGGAAAAAACAAAAAACGCAGTCGTAAAAATAGATGTTTTTAAAACGGAGAAAGGAAAACTTCGTCCTGCGGGCTCAGGTTCAGGTTTTATTTTTTCCTCAGACGGTTTAATCTTCACCAATTGCCACGTTGTGGATGGTGCTGAGAAGATCATGGTAAGTTTGCTCAACAATAATGAAATTGAAGCGGAACTAATAGGAAAAGATCCGGATACTGATATTGCCATTCTGAAAATTTACGCGCAAGGCTATTCAGTTGCCAAACTTGGTGATGCCAGTCAATTGCAGATCGGGCAGTTTGTGATAGCAATCGGAAATCCTTTCGGATACCAGCATACCGTAACGACCGGGGTGGTAAGTGCGCTTGGAAGATCATTGCAAACGCAGTCAGGAAGATATGTTGACAATGTAATTCAATCCGATGCTGCATTAAATCCGGGAAATTCTGGCGGGCCTATGATTAATACTGATGGGGAAGTTGTTGGTGTAAATACCGCTGTAATTCAGGGAGCACAGGGATTGAGCTTTTCGGTTGACATAAATACCGCCAAGGAAATCGCCAGACAACTGATTAAGGATGGAAAAGTTTTCAAAGCTTATCTGGGTTTACAATTGCAGGATGTACAGATCAATGAAAAAATCCGGCAGCATTACAAACTTTCGAATCATAAAGGAATTTTCGTTACGCATATTGAAGCCAATTCTCCTGCATCCCGCTCACAATTACTGGAAGGGGATATCATTGTTTCCTTTAATAACAAACCAGTAAGCAGCAGCAACGAACTTTTCAAAGAACTGACTCACCGTGAAGTGCTGTCGATGGTAGATATTTCAGTAATACGACACACGGAGTTGTTAAATTTTATGATTGTTCCTAGCGAAAAAAAATGAAGGTTAAAGGGTTAAACGCAGAGTTAAAAGAGTTTTACGCTGAGTTACACAGAGAAAAAAACTCCTTTAACTCCGCATCTAACTCCCGTTAACACTGCGTTTGAATTTAACCGTTTGATACAGTTTTTACAATTAATTATCGTCCCAACAGAGAAATATAAAGGTTAAACGCAGCGTAATCGGAGTTTCACGCGGAGTTAAATAGAGAAAAAACACTTTTAACCTCGCGTCAAACTCCCGGTAACACTGCGTTTGAATTTAACCGTTGGATAACGGTTTTTTACTATTAATTGCTTGATAAATAATTAATTGATAAATTTCTTTTATGTGGAGTTGTGATCATAAAGTCTCTGTTATGAAAAGAAAAACATTTCTCAAATTATCAATTGGAGCGATTCCGGGTGTAATGTTTAGTCGGCAAGCTTTTGCGGCTGACAGATTAAAAAAGGGGATCAAGGTGGATATCGGGAAAGACAGGTTTGAAAAAAGTATTAGCTTACTTGAAGGTGATACTTTTTTTACGAAAGTATCATCAGAAGATACGAACGGTGATTTGTACATATTTGAATCAACCCGTGTGAAAAAGGGCGGGCCTGCACTTCATCGTCATGATAATCAGGATGAGTGGTGGTATGTCTTATCAGGTGAATTTTTGATCAGGGTAGGAGATGAAACCTTTACGGCAAAGACAGGAGATAGTGTTTTTGGCCCAAGGGGTATCCCTCATGCATTTAGTAAAACCAGCGAAGGTGAGGCGAAATTATTGATGTCATTTCAGCCTGCGGGCAAAATGGAAATGTTTTTTAAGGCTGTGAGTGAAGGTAAGATGGCAAATATGTCGGATCAGGAACAAGACAGTTTCCGCAAATCTCACGGCTTTGAAAGGGTAGGCCCACCCATTGACTACATGAAAAAGCCATAAATTAAACAGGTTAAACGCAGCGTTGAAAGAGTTTTACGCTGAGTTACACAGAGAAAAAAACTCATATAACTCAGCGTCAAACTCGCCAAACCCTGCGTTTAAACAATTTATTTTCGAACTATCGGTAGTACCAATTTGGATTGATATTGGGCGTTGTGTAAAATTTTGTTGTGGGCTACGATACCTTTTGTTTCATCAAAATTATTTCCGCCTGTATTCATATTTCTGTCAAAACGAGGGAAATTACTGCTTGAAATTTCGACCCGCACGCTATGTCCCGGTTCAAAGAAATTGCTGGTTGACATTGGACTTAAAGTCAGCTTGTAAACTTTCCCGTTTTCCATCATCACTTCTTTGTCAAACCCTTCACGATAACGGGCACGCAGAATAGTCTCGTCCAGATTGAAAGCGCGGCCATCCGGATATACATCGATCAGTTTGACTGTAAAGTCCGTATCTTTAGCATCAGAAGAAACGAAAAGAGTTGTTTCAATTGAACCGGTTAATTCCACTCCGTCTTTGAAAGGTTCAGTAGTGTAAACCAGAATATCCTGGCGTGTTTCCATCTGATGCTGATCCCACGAACCTCCCTGAATGGCAGTTCCTGTACAGCAAACATTTCCGCCATAAGAAGGGACTGGGAAAGCCGGATCATAAGCAAATGCATCCGGTTTGTCTTCTTTTCCAGCCGGTTTGGCTGTTAGTTTCCCATCTCCATACAAACTGTTAGCGCTTCCTTTACTCGAAAAATAGTAGGGTGTAGGCTCAACATTTGCCGGCGGCCAGGTTTCAGAATATTGCCATTTGTTGGAACCCATGGTATAGTACTGAACTCGTGGCGTTTTTTTGAGTATATTGTTGTCTTCACCTTTAAGCCAGTAATCAAACCAGCCGTAGATCAATCCGTCATAATCCAGTCGCGCGTCACCTACACTGCGTTCACCTACAACCGTATTTTCTGTCGCGCGTTTGTAAGCACAATGCAAAGTTGGTGAAATGACAAGAAACTGTCCGTCACGCACCGGCTGATCAACTCCGTTTTTTCTGACATGGTTAAAAAGAGCCAGATTCGGCCCTGTCGATACGTCGTACCAGGAAACAAACCAATAGCTTGGTACACCGAAAGGCATATTGTCGTGATATAATCCGCCCTTGTACCATTCCGGATCGTTCGGTTTTCTGACAATCATTTTTTCGTAAGTACCTTTCGGACCGTTCACATTTTGGATAATATCCTGAACCGGCAAATGTTTCAGACCTTGTGCCCAATCCACTTTTGGCATTTCAGGAGCCAAGTCATAAAAACGCGAAATCCGCGTTAGATCTTCACTTGTTGCCGTTTTAGGAAATAATGGTCGAGCCATATTATCGGTTTCCGTACCGTATAGCCATGTTGTAAAAAGCATTTGCTGCGCACCACCGCGATACCAGTTTCCCTGCTCCATAAACGGACCTACTTTTCCGACCCCTGCGCCAAATCCCATCGGAACCATAGCTGCGTGGGAAGGATGATCTAGTGCGGCGACCGCCATTTGCCATTCTGCCGTTGAAGAACATCCAAGCGTACCGATTTTTCCATTGGACCATGGCTGGGCGGTCATCCAGGAAAATGCATCGTAACCGTCTGTTGTTGGCGGCCCTAATATTTCCCAGTTTCCTTCGGAAAAGAATTTTCCACGTTCGTTTTGTACAACATAGGCATATCCACGCTTCACAGCGTCCAGCGCATCCTGATAGGTGCGGGGTTTCAACTCACCATCTCCCCACGCGTTGAAGTTGTAAGGCGTTTTTGAGAAAATGATGGGTACTTTTTTGTCCGTTTTAGGCCGGTAAACATCGGTAGCCAGTCTTACGCCATCACGCATGGGCATCATGATTTTTTGTTCTATAATCGCGATTTCCTGCAATTTTTTAAGAACATCATCCTGGGCAAAAAGTGAGGTTGAAGAGATGGAAAATGTTAAAACAAAACTTAATAATGAAGTAATCTTATTTTTCATAAAATGACGGTTAAGTAATGGGAAGTGATCTTCAAGCTACTAAGTTTTTACGAAAAATTGAATTCGGACGGACAGTTTTTGCATCGACCTAAAAAACAAAAAGCAGATTCGTGAAAATCTGCTTTTTGTCAAACTCAGTTTTAGAATCTTTTATTTTTTCTGCTGAGAAAGGAAAGTAATCAGAGAAGCGAATTCTTCATAGGATAATGCGCTGGCAAGTCCAGTCGGCATCATGGAATCTTCCAGTTCTTTGCGCGAAACAATGTCGGAAGCTTTGATAGTATAAAGTTGACCCGTGATATCACGCATCACAACTTTTGCGGCAGATTCCTGCGTGATGAAACCCATATAAGTTTTACCACCTTTCGTCTCAATCACCACCGAAGCAAATCCCTGTGAGATCGAAGCGTTTGGTTTCAGGATGGATTCAGCAATTTGTTCACGGTTCATTATTGACCCGATTTGTCCCATGAAAGGACCTTTCATCGTTTCACCTTTTGTCAGACTGTGGCAGGCAACGCAACCTTGTCTGGTAAACAAGGTTTTACCCAAAGCAGGATCACCGTTAATTTTTGCCATCGCCAACATCACGTCTTCAATCGAAGATTCGCCAACCTGACCTTTTTTATTTCTTATTTTGTCAAAATCAATTTTTACTTCCTCCTTGGCAACTGCAACTTCTTCACCACCAAATTCTGTAATTTCCATACGGTTTCTGGCGTTCAAATCGGCGTAAAACTGTTTTCCTGCGGCGTCTGCTTTATTCCATTGTTCCGTCAAAATATTTTTGATTTCAGGAGAAGATTCCCAGGTAACAGCTTTGTAATATGGTCCGTGCGAATCCGGACGTGTGCTCCACCACCATGAACCATCATAATCAGCTTCTTTTTTGTAAAGTCTTGCCAAAGTCACCAGAATCTGTTTTTTCAATTCCGGATCGCTTGATTTTTTGTAAGCAGCAATAAGTCCGTCAACCGCTTTTGGGTCGTGCATATAACGCAGTGCCCAAAGTGCAATGGTTGAATTTTCTGTTCCAATTGCTTTCACAGTTGCGTCAACAGCGTTCAATTTTACAAGCGAGCGAACAGCAATGTGGGGCAAAATAATCGGAGAATTGGGAGTCGCATGAGGACCTTCCACATCTTTGGCTGGCGCAACGAAAGAAGCCGGAACTTTCACCGCAAGCAAAGCCTCAGCAGCTTCAATACGTCCCAAACGACCAAGTCCGATAGTAGCTGCAAGCTGAACACGTGGGTTAGCATCTTTCATTCCGGCAAGAAATAATTCGGTCGGAACATTTTTAAGATTTCCTTTACGATCCGTTAAAGCACGTAAAACGTATTCTTTGATATCTTTTTCAGCAGCAAGTTTTACCAGATTTGTAACACCGCTTTCGCCTGCAATTTGTTCGTAAGCATACATTCCTGCAACACGGGTATAAAGGGGCAAGCTTTTGTCAGAGGCAAGTTTCCAGGTAGCTTCGGTGGCTTGTTTCGCAGGACGTGTTATCAATTCCTGCTGAGCATCCAAACGAGCCGTTGCACTTCCTGATTTCAGGATGGTTACCAACTCTTTTATTGATAATTTCTTAACCTCAGGAAATGCTTTGTACTTCCAGTTTTTAGGTACCGCACGAACAACAAACCCTTTGGAAGCACTACCCGAATAACCGGCGCCATCCCAGGCAGCCAAATAAAGACGACCGGAAGCATCCACGTCCAGATCCGTTATTTGTGACAATTTTATAAAATCTTCTTCCTTCTGCGTGTAAGTTGCGCCGTCTGGGGTAACACGATGGATATAAGCCTGGCTTCTTCCCCAGTCGGCCATCATTGGCACGTGGTTGTATTTTGCAGGCCAGGTATCTTCGTCCATATATAAGGAACCCGTTCCCGAACCACCGCCAAGATCGATAAGTGCGGGAATGATTTCGTCTGTATGATGCTGGAAAAGAACCGGATATCCATATTCACCAGACTGTATCTGATTACTGAAACGAATATTCCAGCCACCACCATCATTGGTGTTGTCGCGGGTGAAAATATTCATGAATGGGTCAATGGCAACGTCATAAATGTTGCGCATACCGTGGGTGTAAATTTCCATTTCTGTACCATCCGGGCGCACGCGGACAATTCCACCACCAAGCATCGTCATTTTTTTACCGGAACGGTCAATTGCGTCATGAAAGCCAAAATCACCAACGGCGATATAAATCCAGCCATCAATTCCCATACGAATTCCGTTGGTAGCGTGGTCAGTACCACGGCTTTGCAGGAATTTTGGATTGCTGATATGTTCGATCAATGGTTTTGCCGGACCGTCCGCCACGCCATCTTTATTTTTGTCTTCAAAAACAACAAGATCCATTCCTGTTGCCAGGCCATTTTCTTTGGAAAAAACGGTATGAAGGACATAAACTTTATCACCCATTGCGATGATTCCGCGCGGGTCATCGGCCATGGCGAAAATCGTGTGTTTGTCAACTTTTCCGTCATTGTCACTGTCAACCAGTTTAACAATACTACCTTTTCCCGGATCTTTTCCAAGGGAACCGATCATGTCGACGCCTACAAAAACTTCGCCTGTTGAAGCCACCGCCAAACAGGCGGGACTTGGCGTTAAATCTGGTCCGGCAAAATTGGTGAGCACGAGCTCACTGGGCCAGCTGGATGCATTTGGTAATGAATCGATACGCGTTTGTGGAGTTGTCCGGTTTTCGGAATTCTCATGCAGCGGGTTGTACCAGGCAAACATAAGAAAGGCGGAAAACAGGCTCAAAGTAATTTTTAACATAATGTAACAGGGTATCCGGAATAGTATGAACAGAAAAAGTAAATGCTAATATATAAAGCACCAAGACGCTTTTATTACTTACCAAAACGTCAAAGTTGTGTCTTGAAAACACGTTTTGGCATAACAGTATTTCTGGTCGAAATTAGAAAAGAAATTGTTCCTATTCAACGTAATCGGTGATTTACAATTGAAATGCGGTTACAGACTTGATTATAATCTCTTCAATTTTCAATTGTAAGATCTATTACCAGGATATTAAATTATCCTGTTAAGTTTTAAACGGGAAATGTGTTATGTCCTTGCAAATTAATGATTTATAAGAATTGCATAAATTTTCACATTTTTTTAATTTCTAAAAGACTAGATATCCGAGCCGGATATTTGGCGTAATCAATAACTTAGCTTTTTGGTATTTGAACCAAAAATTTCTTAAAAAGTAGTTCATCAGAAAAATAATAGAATATGTCTGCCAGAATACTTGTTATCGGTAGTTCCAATACCGATATGGTGATTAAAACCGAAGAATTTCCTCAACCCGGGCAAACCGTTTTGGGGCAAACATTTTTAATGAATCCGGGTGGAAAAGGAGCTAACCAGGCCGTCGCAGCAGCTCGTCTTGGTGCTGATGTGCGTTTTGTAGCGAAAGTTGGGAAGGATATTTTTGGCAAGGAAGCGTTGGAAGGTTTTAAAAAAGAGGGTTTAAATACAGATTATATTCTGCAAACCGCTGATTTTCCATCCGGCGTTGCATCTATCATAGTAAATGAAAATGGTGAAAACCAGATCGTCGTGGCATCCGGCGCGAACATGGATTTAAAATCTTCTGATTTATCGGATTCAATTTTTGATCATATCGATCTTGTTTTGCTTCAACTGGAAATCCCGCTTGATACCATTCAATACATTGTAAAGAAATGTAATAAATTGAAAATCAGTGTAATACTTAATCCTGCTCCGGCGGTAAAATTGGATGACAACCTTTTAAGTGGAATTTTCCTTATCACCCCAAATGAAACTGAAACACAGCTTTTGACCGGAATTTTACCGGATACTCTCGAAAATATGAAAAAGGCGGCTCTTTTTTTTCAAAATAAAGGGATCAAAAATGTCATTATTACTTTGGGGAAAAATGGTGTTTATCTTTTCAATAGTGAATTTTCAGAAATCATTCCTGCCGTTACAGTAGTACCAGTGGACACAACCGCAGCCGGCGATATTTTTAATGGTGCCGTAGTAACCGCACTGGCGGAAGGTAAAAACTGGATTGATGCCTGTACATTTGCTTGTAAAGCTTCCGCCATTTCTGTCACCCGGATGGGTGCACAAAGTTCTGCTCCTTATCAAACTGAACTAAACTAAAAATGAAAAAAATACCTGTAATTATAGATTGCGATCCCGGCCTGGATGATGCGCTGATGTTAATGCTGGCTTTTGGAAGTGGCAGATTTGATGTAAAAGCAATAACAACCTCAGCAGGCAACCAGACACAGGATAAAACGCTTTTCAATGCATTGCGTTTGATTTCTTTGATGAATGTGAAAGTGCCGGTATACCGCGGGTGTGAAAAACCATTGCTTCGGGAATTGCTGGTTTCAGATCATGTCCATGGCGAAAGTGGCCTTGACGGTGCCGTTTTTCCTGCTCCTGTTTCAGAAGCTGAAAGTATTTTGGCTGTTGAAGGAATCGCGAATATTCTGAGAGAAAGTGAAGAGAAAATTACAATTGTTCCAACCGGGCCGCTGACTAATATTGCTGCTTTTCTATTGGCGTTCCCTAATTTGAAACACAAGATTGAAAGAATTTCTCTGATGGGTGGCGGGATTTTTCGTGGTAATATGACGCCGCTTGCTGAATTTAATATCTATGCGGATCCGGAAGCAGCAGCCATCGTTTTTGATTCAGGTGTACCGATTACGATGTGCGGATTAGATGTGACGCATAAAGCGATTGTTTTTCAAAAAGATATTGAAACGTTCAGAAGTATTGGAAATAAAACAGGTTTAGCCGCAGCTGGTTTGCTGGAATTCTTTTCCATTTTTTACAGAGAAAACCGTGTTGAACTCGAAGGCGGTGCGGCATTGCACGATCCGTGCGCAATTGCATGGCTGATGAATCCGGAAATGTTTAAGTCAAAACCTTGTTACGTTGCCGTAGAAACTAATGGGAAACTTACCAGCGGCGCTACCGTTGTTGATTATTTCAATGTGCTGCAAAAGGAGCCAAATGTGGAGGTTGTTTATGATATTGATCGTGAACAATACATAGAAATGCTTGCAGTCGCGATCAAAAATCTACCCTGACCGATCGATATTTGAGCAGGTATTTGGTAGATTATTAGTAAAACAATGAATTAGTAACAGGTATTCAATGTAAAGTGTGATACTTTTGTGCTATCAAAAGATTAAACGATTTGTGCAAAAGATTTTCTGATCAAAGGCGGCTGATGCGTACAGCTTATTGAGATGTGAATTGAAATTTAATTATGAAGGAGCAATTAAGAAAAGAGCAGGCACTGGATTATCATGCCAAAGGAAGGCCGGGGAAAATTGAAGTAATTCCTACAAAAGATGCGAAAACCCAGCGGGATTTGTCTCTTGCGTACTCTCCCGGTGTGGCTGAACCGTGCAAGGAAATTTTCAGAGATGTTGAAGAAGTATATAAATACACGGCCAAAGGAAATCTGGTTGGTGTAATTACAAATGGAACTGCGGTACTGGGTCTTGGAAATATCGGGCCTGAAGCAAGTAAACCAGTAATGGAAGGCAAAGGAGTTTTGTTCAAGATATTCTCGGATATTGATGTTTTTGATATTGAAATAAATGAAACAGATCCGGACAAATTTATCCAGATCGTTCTGGCATTGGAACCGACGTTTGGAGGGATCAATCTGGAAGATATTAAAGCGCCGGAATGTTTTTATATTGAAAAACAATTAAGGCAAAAAATGAAAATTCCGGTCATGCATGATGATCAGCATGGTACCGCAATCATCAGTAGTGCTGCATTGCTGAATGCACTGGAATTACAGAAAAAGACAATCGATAAGGCAAAATTCGTTATCAGTGGGGCAGGAGCGGCGGCAATGTCCTGCGTACTTTTGTATACTTCGCTGGGTGCTAAACCTGAAAATTTCATCCTGTTTGATAAAGATGGAGTACTGCATTCTTCAAGAACGGATCTGGGTGAAGACAGAATTCCTTATACCGTTTCCGCGACTTCTGATATGACACTGATTTCTGCGATGAAAAACGCTGATGTGTTTTTAGGATTAAGTGTAGGAAATGTGGTGACGCCGGATATGATTAAAAGCATGGCCGATAATCCAATTGTGTTTGCGATGGCAAATCCGGATCCGGAAATTTCTTACGAAGCCGCAACAGGTGCAAGAAATGACGTGATTATGGCAACGGGGCGAAGTGATTATCCAAATCAGGTTAATAATGTACTTGGATTTCCGTTTATTTTCCGCGGGGCACTGGATGTAAGAGCCACGCAGATTAATGAAGCCATGAAGCTGGCAGCGGTAAAAGCATTGGCCGATCTGGCGAAAAGTGCTGTGCCGGATATCGTGAATCTTGCTTACAATGAAAAAACGATTTCTTTTGGAAAAGACTACATCATTCCAAAACCGCTCGATCCAAGATTATTATCGACTGTTGCGCCGGCGGTAGCACTTGCGGCTATGGAAAGTGGTGTGGCGAAAAAACATATCCTTGACTGGGAAGCATATAAGGAAGAACTGAACCACCGTCTGGGTCTTGACAATCAGTTACTTCGTGTCATTGGAAATAAAGCCCGTCTGGATCCACGCAGACTTGTTTTTGCTGATGCTGACAACTGGAAAGTGTTGAAAGCAGCCCAACTTGTTTATGATGAAAAAGCAGCTTTCCCGATTTTGTTGGGAGAGGAAAGCAAGATCAAATCCCTGGCAATTACGAATGGAATTGATCTGGATGGTATGATAATCATCGATCCTAGAAGTGAAGCGCAGGCAGAAAACAGAAAGAGATATTCAAAACTTTATTTTGACAAACGTCAGCGTAAAGGAATCAATGAATATGAGGCGGAAAAAGCAATGACTGACCGGAATTATTTCGGTTGTATGATGGTTGAAACCGGTGATGCAGACGCGATGATTTCAGGCCTTACCAAAAATTATCCTGACACAATCCGTCCAGCTCTTCAGATTATCGGGACAGAAGATGGCGTGAAAAAGATAGCCGGGATGTACCTCTTAATAACTAAAAAGGGCCCGTTATTCCTGGCAGATACAACTGTTAATTTCAATCCAACCGCAGAAGAGGTGGCAGATATTACGGAGTTGGCAGCGAGGGAAGTTCAAAATTTCAATTTGACTCCACGTATTGCATTACTTAGTTATTCCAACTTTGGAAGCAGTGATTCTCCTGAGGCGAAAATTATGTCAGATGCCAGAAAGCTTATTAAAAAGCGTATGCCGTCTTTGATTGTGGATGGAGAAATGCAGGCAAGTGTTGCCCTCAACCCGAAAAACTTGCAGGATAGTTATCCTTTCAGCGAGTTGGTTGGTCAGGATGTTAACACATTAATATTCCCAAATTTGGCTGCTGGCAATATTGCGTATAACTTAATGAAGGAAGTTGGGAATGCGGATGCCATTGGCCCGATTTTATTAGGCCTGAAAAAGCCAGTTCATGTTCTTCAATTGGGGAGTTCTGTCCGCAGTATTTATAATATGGCACTTGTGGCAGTTATTGATGCTCAAATGAAAAGTAAAGCGAAAGAAATTTAATGTCTCGGGAAGATTTAAATAAATAATTAAATCCTGTCCTATCACCCGTGGGACAGGATTTAATTTTCGGTCAGTTAGTACCGGCTTGCGCAACAAATCATAAGAGTTAATCGTAATTCTATAAAGAAGTAAAGAATACCTTCCTCCGGTTAGTAGTTTTTTATTGCTCTTCACAACGTTTTTTATATACTTTGTGTCGTATTAGTTACACGGTGATTCTATTGATTTTGCACACTGCATGAAATATATCTTAAATTCTTTTTTAAAAAGATCCAGCTTTACAGCCTCCTGCCAAGTAGGAATCTTCCTTATATTTTTACCTTTTTGTGTTAAAGCACAAATTATAATTACTGCACCTCTCGAACGCGCCATTTATCAAAGGGATTTAGATAAATCGGCAAACGTTACGATAAGCGGCAGTTACTCCATAGCCGTCGATAAAATTGAAGTGCATTTTACACCGGTAAATTCCTTGCAAGGAGTGGAAATTCCGTGGAGAACCTTACAAACGAATCCGACCGGCGGCATTTTTAGTGGAGCCGTACGAGTTACCGGAGGCTGGTACAGCATGGAAGTCCGAGGTTCAAAAAATGGGGTAATTATTGGAAATCCTTACAAAATTTCCAAAGTGGGCGTCGGAGAAGTTTTTATAATTTCGGGCCAGTCTAATGCTCAAGGAATTAATTATACCAGTCCGGTAGCAACTGATGAGCGGGTAAATTATATTGATAATAATAATGAAATCAGTAATTCACTCGGTAATCTTCCTCCTCCCTTGTTTACTCAGCTCAACAACAGCAACATCACAATGGGCCTCAGGGGGCACGGAACTTGGTGTTGGGGGATCCTTGGCGATCTTTTAGCTGTAAAATTAAACGTTCCTGTACTTTTTGTAAATACTGCATGGGAAGGTACAGCTATTATGAATTGGAGTAAAAGTAGTCGGAACGAGCCAACATGGGACGTTTTCAGTGGTTTGGTGCAATTTGCACCTCAGATGCCTTATGCAAACGTTAGGCTTTCCATGCAGCATTATGTAAAACAATATGGCGCGAGAGCGATATTATGGATGCAGGGAGAATCGGATACCTTTCCTCTCAATACCAATTTTAATGATTACAAAAATGGCCTTCAGGATTTGATCAATAAGTTGAGCAGTGATATTAATTTTAAAGTTCCATGGGTAATAGCGCGAACTTCAAGAATTGCGAACCAAAATCAGGTATCAATCACAAGTCCGTCCATAATTGCTGCACAGAATGCTGTAATACAGGATCTTCCCGGAATTGCTTATGCTGGTCCTGAAACTGATAATTTATTTGTAAGTCGTGGTGGAGATGGAACTCATTTCCAGGGAGTTGAAGGCACAACGATTCTGGCCAATGCTTGGAATGACGTGTTGAGCACTACTTTTTTCTCAACAGTTGCTCCTGTTTCTGTTTCTGATGAACCAAAAATCACCAGTGCCTGTGCTGCAAATAATACCTCTGTGAATCTGACTTTGCCGGATGGTTATCTAAATTATTTCTGGTATACGGATGTGAATGGAACGCTCAGAGATTTAGGTGGGGGCAGAACCATCAACATTTCAAATCCGGGAACATACATGGCACGCGTAAAGGATGCATTCGGCAATACACTTCGCAGTCAGAAAATGGTTATCAGCTCAACCATTAAGCCTACCGCGCCAACAATTTTGCAGTCCGGCTCGCAACAGGTTTGTGCAGACTCATCTTTTACGTTTTCAATCAATTCAGGAAATGATGAATATTCGTGGTACAAACAAGGGGCAAATGATGTATTACAAAGCGGTTCTTCTCTGACGGTTTCAGAGTCAGGAAATTATTTTGTAAGAAGCCAAAGTGTTTTTGGTTGCGTTTCCGACAATTCGAATGTTTCGGCACTACTGGTTCGCCCTGAACTTCCAACGCCAGTCATCGCCAAATCCGGACCTTTTACAGCGACTGCAACGATTAACGAAACTGGTCTGAACGAGTCATACGACTGGAAAAGAGACGAGCTGATTTTGACAACGTCTACTACGAATAGTGTGAGAACAAATGTAACTGGCACATATTCAGCACGTTATAGGGAAACCTTTGCAATAGGAGCCAACTTACTTACATGTTATTCGCTTTTTTCAAATGATCTTGAAGTAATTACTGAGGGGGAATCGGATATTGTTGTATTCCCAAATCCGGGTGCAAGGGATAATATTTTTGTAGAATCCCGCGACGATATCGCTAATGCAGAAATTACAGTATATGACATTTTGGGGAGGGTAATGACTTTCCAAAAGCAGGATATCAAAAGCCGGGTGAAAATTCCGGTAAGAAACCTTTCATCCGGAAAGTATATTGTCCGTATAAAAGGTGCGGGTGTTGATGTGACCAGACAAATTGTTATTCTTTAATTTATAATAGTCACAGTTCGGCAGATTTTTGGCAATGCGTTGATTGGATGCAGTTTTAGCTTCAATATAATTTTCCTGATATTCTTATCTAAATTTCTCTTCCTGGCAGTTGTTATAAGTAGCTGTTTCTGAGATTTTCTTCATATTATCCGCTGAAATGCTGGCTGATCCCATTTTTTACCCCACATGGTTCAATCACCAGGTCTTAATCCCGAATCACATCACCCTCCAATGATCAGTTTAATTGAGATACATCAGGGGCAGGTTAAAATCGGTTAAAAACTTATTAAATACAAAGGAGAAAATACTGAGGCTAAAGTCTAAATTTGGCGATCTGAACCTGACTGTTTTCGATTCGCAAATTGACTTTAAATTTGATAAGGAAGAAACTTAAACAATCATAAAAACGCTGTATGAAATTATATCTGCAATCATTGAGGCGAAGTGTAAAAATTACAACGCTCCTATTGTCTGTTTTCCTGTTACCATCGTTTTTATATTCAGGATGTAAAAGTTCAACCTCGGAAGACAAAGGTTCTGGATCAGACAAAGCTTTCGAAAATTATTCAGCATCTTTTATCGAAGCGTTATGGAAACAAAATCCGGATTGGGCTACAACGGCGGGTTATCATAAATATGACAGTGTGCTTGTGATTCCGGATGATAAGTCGATCGAATCTTCAATTGTTTTTACAAAAAGCCAGCTTAATTCACTTGCTGCAATTAATCCCAAACAATTATCAGCTGCTAACCAGACTGATTTCTATTTAATACAAAATTTGCTAAAAGAAAGCCAGTGGAATACTGATACGCTAAAATCATATCAATGGGATCCTTCTTCCTATAATGTAAGCGGAACTTTTGCATTTATCCTGACTGAAAATTATGCGCCTCTGAATGAAAGGTTGAGAAGTATAAAAGGAAGACTTGTTAACGTTGCAGAATATTATGAAGCTGCCAAAAATAGTATTTCAAATCCGGTGCCTGAATTGTTAAGTCTTGCAGTCGATCAGAATTTGGGAGGATTGTCTGTATTTGAAAATGATTTGATGGATTCTTTGAAAGTATCAACGCTTGATGCCGCCGAAAAGAAACAGATTAATGAAAGATCCGTAAATGCTGTTGTTGCTATTAAAGATTATGCAAAGTGGCTAAAAGCACTAAAAAGCGACAAGCCTAGAAGTTTCAGGTTAGGAAAAGATCTTTATAAAAGAAAATTTGCTTACAATATTCAATCGGCATATACCGCCGATCAGATTTATGATTCAGCAATAGCCAGGAAAGAAGAGGTTCAATCGAAAATGGCGGTATTGAGCAGACAATTGTGGCCGAAATATTTCGGGACTAAGTCAATGCCGAAAGATTCGCTTGAATTGATTGGACTTATGATCGATACACTTTCCGTGACTCATGTTAAACAGCAAGATTTCCAAAAAGCGATTTCCGACATCATTCCCAGCCTTATTAAATTTATCAATAAAAAGAAACTGATAACCCTTGATCCTAAAAAACCTCTTATAGTTCGTAAAGAACCTGCTTACATGGCCGGTGTTGCAGGGGCTTCAATCAGCGCTCCGGGACCGTATGATAAAACAGGGAATACCTATTAACCTGAGTTCGATTTTAAAATAGAGTAATTTGATTTGTATTACTTGTTTCAAATTTGATGGCAGGCTTTTTGGGAAAGAAACAATAAGCAATCAACCCTGATATCAGGTTGGTTATAAAGT
>NZ_VTOL01000015.1 GCF_009801115.1 Dyadobacter sp. 3J3 | reverse complement strand
CCTTGGTAAGATTCATGATTATTTCTGTTATATATTTGAATGTGAGATACTTAAATATACAAAGAATGTAGAATCTTACCAATTTTAAACTCTATTTTTCCTGCCAATTATTAATCGAACTCAGGTTGTTAGCAAAGGCGAGGAACTAGGTCCGCTTCACGGAGTACCTTTTTCAATAAAAGATGCAATTGATACAGCTGGTATACCGACAAAACGCGGCTCTAAAATATTCGAAGATTTTATTCCTGAAAAAGATGCGACAGCGGTTATCCGCATGAAAGATGCAGGAGGAATTCCGCTTCTAAAAAGTAACATTCCCGAGTTCTCAACCTTTTTGGAATCGGACAATCTGGTCACCGGCCGCTCGAATAATCCATGGAATCCTGACCATACTTTGGCGCGTACAGTTCGGGATGTTGCGTTGGGTTATTCGATTATCAACGGTGCCGATGGCATTGATGGTTACAGCATTTTCGCAAAAAATGCGGGACCTGCAACTTTCAGACTTCCGGGTGAGAAAATCCGTGTCGGCTGGATGTCATCTGCCGCCTTCCAGCTCTCTCTGTACCATTCCGTTTAAGCTCAAAAGGTTTACCAATCAACATCCAGCTTGTTTCAAGATGGTTTGATGAAGCAACAATTCTTAGCCTGGGTGAGTTGATACAGACCAACAGTGCAGTATACGGCTTGCATCCGATCGATTAAATAATTAAAAAAAATAAAAACGCGGCGGATTCATTGATCCGTCGCATTTTTTGTATAGTGAACCACCTTCTAACTTTTGGAATTTTCCTTTCTGATCCGGCTCAAAGTCTCTCTTGAAATTCCAAGGTAAGACGCGACCATGTGCAGCGGAACACGATTAAAAACGCTGGGATAAGTCTTTTGAAATTCAAGGTATTTTTCAGTGGCCGAGTAACTTATCAAATAGAAAATTCTTCGTTGGCTCGCTTCATAAGCGTTTGCGGTAAGCTTTTCATTAAAACTTTTAAGCGCAGGAATTGTCCTCAATAATTCCTCCCATTTATCTTTTGCCAGATAATAACCGTAGTAGCTGCCAAATCTTCAATATTATACTCCGATGGTTTTTCCTGATTGAAACTTTCCTGATCCGTGATCCACCAGTTTTCCACACCAAACCTGAGCGTATGATCCGTTCCGTTTTTATCGAACCGGTATAATCTGAAACATCCGCTTGCAATAAAACAGGTAATACGCCACACCTCGCCTTCATGCAAAATAGATTGCCATTTCCGCAATTTCCTTTCAACACTAGCAGCCCGGATCACTTCCAGATCCTCATCCGAAATGTCCACTTTCTGACGTAAATATTTTTCAAAAACCTCAAACATGATTACCAAAATTTATTCAATTTAGATAATTCTGTTTTATCGGTGTTGTTTAAATCCAAATCCTACAATTTAATACCAATTATTAATCTGTATTGATCCGTATTATAAGATAGTAACTGAGCAACCAAAAGGGAGACCCCCTGACGGAGGTCTCCCTTACACAACAATTATTTCTGGTGTTTACTGAACTGATTTCAAGGCAGAAAGAATCTTTTCAGCCACCGATTCCGACGATGCAGGATTTTGTCCGGTTATCAACACGCCATCGTTCACCGCGAAGGACTGCCAATCTGCACCTTTTTGGTAAACTGCACCATTTTCTACTAACATATCTTCCAGCATAAAAGGAACCTCGCCTGTTGACTGTCCGGCAATTTCTTCACTGTTTGTAAATCCGGCCACTTTTTTGCCTTTCACAAAAGATTCACCGTTCTGACTTCTAACATTTTTCAAAGCGGCAGGTGCATGACAAACCAACGCAACAGGCTTTCCGGCCTCGTAAAATGATTCAATTATATTAATCGAGATTGCGTTTTCAGGAAGATCCCACATCGGGCCGTGACCGCCAGGATAAAAAACTGCATCATAAGCCGTTGGATCGATATCCTCCAAAGCGACCGTATTATTCAGTTTTTCCTGCAACGATGTATCGCTGAAAAATCTCTTAACTGATTCTGTGCTAAATTCCGGTTTTGTACTTTTCGGATCAATCGGCGCTTTACCTCCTTTTGGTGATGCGATCGTAATTTCGATTCCTTCTGCTGTCAATAAATAATAAGGAGAAGCAAATTCTTCAATCCAGATTCCGGTTTTTGTTCCGTTGGGTACCTGATCATAAGAGGTTACCACAAACAGGATTTTTTTAGTTTTCATATGGTTAGTCATTTGTTTACTTAAATTTGCGTCAAGCCTGTTTGCCTTTAAAATCACAAAGGGTATCAAACAAAACGTTAAAAGAAATGATAAAGTTTTTATCGTTTCTTTTACAAAGGTAACACGTAATGAACGATCAGGATAAGGAAATAAATCACTGTTTTGCTGTGACAAATATCACACGGTTATATCAGGCAATTAGTTGGTGATGTCTAAATATTTACTGGTTCAACTGATCAGATATAAAGTATGAGCTTACGTTTAAGAAAACATATCGAAGAAATTATCAATGTAACCGACGCTGAATTCGATTACATTCTGTCTCATTTTGAATTGAAGAAATTTAGAAAGCATCAGTTTGTTGTCCAGGAGGGAAATGATGTGGATCAGGAATATTTTGTATTGGAAGGTCTTCTAAAATCTACTTATCTGGGTGATGATGGGAAAGAGCATATTCTACAATTTTCTATGGAAAATTGGTGGGTTACGGATTATCAGGCTTTTTATTATCATGAAAAAGCAACGCTCAATATCGACTGTATTGAAGATGTATCCGTGCTTGTACTGACAGATTTTAATAAAAACAAGCTTTGCTCGGAAATGCACAAGATGGAGCATTTTTTCAGGATTAAAACTAACATGGGTTATGTGGGTTTACAGCAAAGAATTTTAACATTTTTGAAGTTTGACGCACGATCAAGATATATGCATCTGATTGAAAAATATCCGCAATTATATCAACGAGTCCCCAAAACGCTGATGGCTTCTTACCTTGGTGTTTCAAGAGAAACGCTGAGCAGGTTTTCAGCTTAAATTGATTAGTAAAATCTTACAATCAATTCTTAGCATTCAAGTATAACATGGAAAAATATCTTTTTACCCTTTTTGTAGTGATGTTGGTAAACTCTTCCGTCCGATCGCAAGATGCCAATGATCGAACAAAGCCACTTACCAGCGACGAACTATTTTTGAAACAAAATGGCAACAAGAATATTACCGGTAAAAAAGGTCAGAAGTACCTGGTTTTAGATTTTCGCCCAGGCATTGGAAAATTCCGCCGTTACCGGTTTTTTGTAGGAGATCAGGTCAGGTTTCGTATACATAATGAAAAGATACGTTTCAAGTCAGTGATCGCCGGTATCACTGATTCGTCATTTACGATTACCAATAAAGCTTCGGACATTATGGATTACCAGGAAATTCCGCTTAAAAATTTACGGCTAATCAAAGTCTCGAAACGCATTCCCTTTGTAACAGAAGCAGCCTATTACTTTCCCATGGCAGGTCTACTTTATATCGGCGCAGATTTTGTGAACAAAGGAACGGATGGCGAGCGTTTTTCATCGGACGCCTCAGCATTTATCGTGGGCGGTGCGTTGATGGCTGCGGGTTTTGTTTGTTATAAATTATCACTTGCTTCCATTAAGGTCAACGACCGGAATAAGCTTAAAGTAATGGAAACGTATTAGATAATTTACCTAAATTCAGTTCTGCTACCTCGTTATATCTATCATAATTATAATACCAAACCATAAAACATGTTATTTTTATGATGATCATATTCTTGATAATTTTGTGTCATTAAAAAATGAGACAATCAAAATGACAAAAATATTCATCATCAACGGGGGACAAAAATTTGGTCATTCGGGTGGACGGTTTAATGAAACCATAACAAATGCTACTGAAAACTTTTTCCTGCAACAAGAAGGATTTGAGGTTAAAACAACCAATATCAATCAGGATTACGATCCCAAAGAAGAAGTTGAAAAGTATAAATGGGCAGATTTTGTAATTTACCATACACCAATCTGGTGGTTCCAGCTACCGCACGAATTCAAAAAATACATTGATGTGGTATTTACCGAAGGACATAACAACGGAATCTACCACAGCGACGGCCGTTCTGCAAGTAATCCTGCTATAAATTATGGAACAGGAGGCATGTTGAAAGGAAAAAAATACATGGTTACCACTTCCTGGAATGCACCAAAAGAGGCCTTCACACTTCCCGGCGAATTTTTCATGGAAACAAGTGTAGATAAGGGTGCGCTTTTCGGTTTTCACCGGATGAATGCATTTACCGGGATGACTCCTTTGGAAAGTTTACATTTTCACGATGTTGAAAAAAACGCAGATATCGCGAGGGATATGCGATTGTATATAAAGCATCTTGAAAAGGAATTCAGCAGAGCTGCGGATCTGGATCTTGCTTCCTAAAACGATGTAGTCTATACGCATTCAGGAATTTTGCTTCGTGCAGAATTCCTGAATTTTTGTGAAGCGAAGTATTGAAAAGTACTAAATCTCTTTTCCTATCAAAATCCTTCTTATCGAAGTAAGATGGGAAAACAATACCAACGGCACCAAAATTGAAGGCAGAAAAATAAAAGGAAACATCAAAATCCCAACATTCGGCTGATCAAAAGCAAAATGCTGGAATGCGCCTGGAACAGATAATATCGCGTTAACGGCAATATTGATCAGTAAAGCCAAACAGGTAAAATTCCAGATCAGGATTACAGATCGGTTTATTGTTTTCTTTACAAAACCAAAATAATAAACTATCGGCGCCGAAATCCCTGAAAGAATATCAAAATTCCTTCCTTCGAAAGTCATTAATTCCGGAACAAATTTGTACATGAAAAGCCACAATAAAGTCAGCTCAACCGGGACTCTGATGATATGAAATAATGTTAACGTTTTGATATTCAAACAATCAATAAAATTCCTTCCCTTTTTTGTTGAGAAAAGTATGATTGTGATTACCAGAGTCGGTATCAATAACAAACCAACTCTGGGTGGAACTGTGCCTGTGATTTTGTAAAATCCTGAAAAACTGATAACCGTTTGAGCGATCATCCAGCTGGCGATAACAATCAGAAATGTTTTGGAATAATTTGTCGCTTTGTAGAAAAGGAACAAGGCTGCTAATACGGTGAGCCCAAAAACCAGATAGACGTAACTTGGTAGATTTTCCATTGCTTAAATATTTATAAGACAAAGGAATACATTGGCTGACCGAATGCACTTGTCAAATGGCAAGAAATGATTTCAGTTACTCTTTCTTTGAAAATTCGCGCCGGATCCTGCTCAAAGATGTATCCGTGATCCCGAGATAAGAAGCGATATATTTCAACTGCGCATATTTAAAAATTTCTTTTTCCGAACTGATCAGATTTTCGTACCGCTCTTCGGCACTTTTGTTGATCATGGCCAGCGTCCGCTGTTTAAACACAACGAATTCCTTAACCAGCATCGCCCGTCCAAATTCCCGGAATTCAGGAATCGAATGAAAAAGCATATTCAGTTTTTCAAACGTAATGATATAACCCGTGCAATCGGTCAGCGCCTGAATGTTTTCGGTGGAAACCGTATGCATAAAAAAGGACGCCGCCTCAAACACAACTCTGTTTTTGGGATAAAAGTAGGTTGTCACTTCATTGCCGTCGGTATCAAAAGTGAAAGCCCGCATAAAACCATCTGCCAAAAAGAAATAGTTGTTACTGACATTCCCTTCTTTCAAAAAATAATCATTTTTCGGAAATGTTTTTTCCTCAAAATGTGCCGCTATTGCAGTCAGCGTTTCATTTGATGCAGGAATAGTTTTCTCAATAAAATCTGTCAATGGCTTTTTATTCATTTCAAATTCGGGATGATTTATGCAAGATAACTCGAAAGAGTCAGGAATTCCCAGACTTGAAAATGATGTAAATTAATCTCCGTAACCGAATAATAACACAATTGATAATCAACCACTTAAAGTACTTAATTTTAATATATTAATTTTATTTTTCATTCTAAAAACATACCATCATGCCAAAGTATGTCATTGAAAGAGAAATCCCTGAAGCAGGAAATCTGAGCGGGGAACAGTTAAAGGGAATTTCGCAGACTTCCTGCGGAGTTTTGTTAAACATGGGGCCACAAATCCAGTGGGTGCAAAGCTATGTTACGGGTGACAAAATTTACTGCATTTACATCGCTCCAAATAAAGAAATGATTCTTGAACACGCCAGACAAGGCAATTTTCCGGCAAATTCAGTCAACGAGATAACAGCAATTATCGATCCGACAACAGCTGAATAGGAATCCATTTTATTCAGTAACATTCAGATGCCTTGCTATTACGTCTGAATATTTCATCATTCACAAATATAAACCGTTAAATATTGCCTTCAATCACTAACCCCGAACGATGTCTCGTTCAATAGCGTTACATTTGAGGTGAATAGGCTATTCGATTTAAAGTTTTTTAATAAGAGGGAATTTTCAAAAAATCTCTTCACAGAATAGCTCGAAATTTAGATTCATACTTATATGAGTACAATCGAATGGTTGAGGTAAAAAAGTTTATTGATTCAGGGATATTGGAAATGTACGTCATCGGAGACACTAGTCCCGAGGAAAATGTACTGGTAGAGTCGATGGTCAATATACATCCCGAAGTAAAGGAGGAATTATTTATAATTGAAGTTTCTCTGGAAAATTATGCACTGAGTCAAGCCACAAGTGTTGACCCGGTAATTAAGCCATTTTTAATGGCCACTTTGGAATATATGGAGCGTATGACCCGAGGAGAAAAACAATCATTTCCACCAGAACTGCATATCGATTCTTTGATTTCTGATTTCAATGAATGGCTCGAAAGACCCGATTTTGTACCAGTAGAGCCCCTGGATGAAATTGACGCTCGAATTATCGCTGCGACTCCTGAACGGACAACGGCTATTGTCTGGATTAAAAACGGTTCTCCGCCCGAAATCCACAAAAGTGAGTATGAAACATTTCTTATTATAGAAGGCACCTGCAATATTATTGTTGATGGAAAGGATAACCACCTCAAATCAGGTGACGTATTTACAATTCCATTGTACTTGTCTCATACCGTGATTGTTACTTCAAAAATACCATGCAAGCTTATTCTTGAAAGACTTGCGGCCTGATAAAATTTATTGGCCATAGTAATAGTACGGCCAATTGGCTATTAATTTCAAATTTTCACCGGTCAGGATTTATTTGCCCGGCATTGTTACAACTGCATTGCAAACAATCGTAGCATTGATGACGACTCCATCCGCTGTTTTTCCAGTTACGGTCACAGTTTTTGAACTTCCATTTTCTTTAATTGTCAATTTACCGCCGCTTCCCTGTTTTTTGCCGGAAATAGAATTGTCGCTATTGCTCACTTCATAGCTTTTGCCCATCAGTCTTTTTCCAAAAGCTATTTTGATATAAAACTTGTCGGTACCCTTTTTTGCTGCTTCATAATCATCCACCAAAAGCTGAAGACTTGAAAACTCTTTGTCCGCCTTACCGCCTACGGAATATTGATTTCCAAAAGACTTTGGGCCGGTTAACCCCATACTGCATGTCGGTTCAACGCTCGTCGCAGAAAATGCTCCTGCATTCGGACCGCCGGTTAATGTGCCGCTGATAGTAGTCCCAGGGGCATTCCTGGCAGCATACTTTTCAGAAAAAAACATAACAGATGCCTTTTTACTTTCAGAATGATTCCCATAAATCAGAAAAACTGAGCTTATAAATAATAATAATTTCGTCATAAAATTTCGGATGGTTCTATGTTAAATTAAAAGTTACTGAACTGAAAAATGTGGTGATAATAAGGGCAAAAAAAAATGAAAAATATTACTTTTAAGTAAATCTTTTTCAGATTGTTACCGTAAAATTTAATCAAATAAAGTATAATTACGCACACATTTCCTCATCACTTAAACTATTTTAATTACTATTTAATCTCAGAATTTTGTAACTTATATTGATTCATTCAATACATCCACCTTCACATCTGGCATTATTTTTGAACTATAAAAATCATAACCATTAATTACATCACTATGGAAAATATAAGTATGCCCGCCGATCACACAGAACTTCGTTTTATAGATCAGGATGGCAACCGCCATGAAGGACACTATAGCAAAGTTCTAAAATCTTTTGTTGATACAGAGGGAGGGAAAAATCCTGAGGATATCAATAATATTTATCAGGAATATAAAATTGTAGACTGGGAATATTTACATAAAAATAAAAACCCGGATTCCGATATTATGGTGATTTTGTAACACAACCAGATAGAAAAAATTCCGTTGCAGATTCTAATCTCTGCAACGGAATTTCCTTTTTCAGGACATTATTTACATTGAATAAGTGCTGCGCTTCCAATTTCCCAACCTGGATTGATTGTCTTGGGATAAGGAACAGAAATCGTTTTCAATTGCCAGGATTTTAGCTTAACCAAAGCACTGTTTTTACATAAACTTAGAGAGGTGAGATTATAACAGGATGCAATTTCAAGATTTTCCAGTGCAGGTAACCCATTCAGGTCTAGTGAATTAATCATACTGGAATTGGATATGATTGTTTTCAAATTTGAGTTATTCCCGAGCGTCAGGTTTCCAATTGACGATGCATAACCTCCCCCATCCGAAGTGCCGGAACAATCAAGATATTCCAGTTTCAGATTATTGCTGACATCCAGTGTATCAATCGCAGGAACAAAATTGTCCACCACGCCACTCGAAAACGCGTAATAGTAAATAATCTGATTGACTGATGCTGTCGAGTAAAATCCTCTGACTTTCAAATATTTAAGATTTGTAAAATATTCAATTCCTTTCAAGCTTTTGTTCAATCCGTAAAAAGAAATATCAAGACTGTCAACGTTTTTAATATACTCATAACGGATCTTTCCGTTCAGTTTTTGGTCAGGATCTATTTTATTTTTAATCAGCAGGTTTTCAAATTCATATGATACGGATATAAAGGCGCTGTCAACCGGGATTTTTAAAGGTTCTTTTATTACTACTTCTGGTTCTATTTCCTTTTCCACAGATTTTTCTTTACAACCAGAGAGACCGGAAACAATGAGGAGGAAGAAAACGGATAACCTTAAAAATACCGGAATTGCTAATTCGTTATAAAAGTTTGGAAATGTGTTTTTCATAGCTAATTAGATTTTACTTAAAGAGTACGAAAATCACCAAAAGGTTGTAAATTAAATTGTTAAAAATTTAAAGTCCGACAACATGAAACCACTGTTAATACTGATTCTCTTTATTATTTGCAGTTTCTCTGATTCATTTGGCCAACATCAAAAATTGCTATACCACAGTTCAGATATAGGCAAGTCCGATAGTCTGACGATTAAGAAAATACGTGGGCAGAAATATAGCAAATATGTAAAAGTTATAATGGTGGATGGTACTAAAAACAGGATTCGCAAAGATTCTTTATGGGGTTTTACAGACAGAAAAGGGCGAATTATTCATTTTTATCAAAGAGTTCCTTATAGGGTGATTTTCAAAGATGGTTTTGTTAAAGATAATTATTACAATGGCAGATTTAGTAGAACTTTATACAGCAAATCACTAGATTCCAAAATGGTTAATTGGAAGCGAAACCTTTAAACTGAATACATTTTTACGCATCATAACTAATTGATATTTAATAAAATAAAAGCCCAATCTCCGGTCAATAACATATGCTTTTGTAATTAGGAAAAAGAGAAATGCCTGCATACTTTTAATAAAGAAAATCGCGATAACAAATACGAATCACAATCGTTATTCAGCAGATTATCAGTTCCGGAAGTCATCTGCATTTTTCAAACTAAAACAAAACTTTAAGCCATGTGCCGCCACAATTCACACCACCCGATCCAATGCATTATCCCGCCCTACATGAGCGACAAATTGCTGGAAGAAGCGAGCAAAAGTAAACTGCCAATGATGCTGAATACAGATCTGAGAAATGCACGTTTCAGGAGTGATCGCGCCTTTTTCGCAAAACTTACTGAAACACAGCGCGCCGCTTTTATCCCAACTCCAAAACCAGCTGCGAAACCCGTTATGAAAATGCAGGTTTATGATATGCTCCATGATACCGTGATCAGTAAAGGAAAACTGGTTTGGGACAACGGAAAGGAAAAAAAGCCGATGGACGCGGATACTAAAAATGTGGTGAGGGCAGGGACAGCCACCTGGGATATGTATTTTCAGATTTTCGGACGGAATTCTGTTAATAATCTCGGTATGGTGCTAAAACATTATATTCATTATGACAATAAATATGATAATGCTTTCTGGGACGGACAACGCATGGTTTATGGTGATGGAGACGGAAAAATTTTCGGCAGTTTTACAGCTGATCCGGATATTATCGGGCATGAACTGACACATGGCGTCACACAATATGAATCAGGTCTGGAATATCATATGCAAAGCGGAGCTTTGAACGAATCGGTTTCGGATGTTTTCGGGATTATGATCAAGCAAAGATTATTAAATCTGGATGTCAAAAAATCAAAATGGCTGATTGGTGAAAATGTTTTGAAAGGTACCAAATATGCTTTGCGGAGTATGAAAGCACCGGGAACAGGTTATGTTAATCATCCGGATCTGGGAACGGATCCGCAGCCGGCAACTTTCGATAAGTTGGTAAATTTGCCAGATACGGATCGCGGTGACTGGGGAGGAGTTCACATTAATTCCGGTATTACCAATTTTGCTTTTTACGTAACCGCTTTTAATTTAGGCGGGTTTTCCTGGGAGAAAGCGGGAAGAATATGGTATTCCGCATTAACCGATACTCAAAATTTAAAACCAACTGCCAGCTTTGCTGACTTCAAAAATCTTACCATCCAGAAAGCAGAATTATTGTTTGGAACAGGAAGTCTGGAAGCAAAAGCGGTAACAGATGGCTGGAATGCAGCAAAAGTATAAATATTACTTTTTTATGGAAATAAAATTGCAGCGTTTTGGAGGTATGATTCCCATGAAACAGGAAGCTACCACGCAGGTAAGCTGGTCGGACAAGGAACTTCAACAATTGATCGATCACATTTGCCGGGATGAAAAAAAGGAGCCAGAAAGCATGAATGAAATCTGTCATTACCTGGCGGTGGATGGAAGAGAAATTCCGGTCGACCTAAAAAAAGTGCCCCCCAAATATAAAGCTACATTTGAGGGGCTGAAAGCTGAATTGAAATATGTAAAAGCCTGAAAAAATCCCGGGGCTTTGCTCCGGGTTATTTCATCAAAGCAGTCGCTTTATCAATTTCAGCTGTAAATGCTTTAAGCGCATCACTCACACGAACGACACCCTGATCTGCCTCAGTCCAGTTGCGCTGCTCAATCGCTTCTCGGATCATCGGCAAGGTTTTCACACCATAACCTGTATAAAATCCGGGCGCATAAATCTGATGTTTATACCAAGGACGTCTTGGCAAACCTTGTTCGTTGATCAAAAAACGCTCTGATTTATATAAAATATCATTCAATTGTTTCAGTTTATCCGCAGGCAATGTTGTCATTTTAGCCGATGCAGCAGCGTAAGCGGATGCACTTTTCTCCAATGAAATCAATACATTTTCCAAAGGTGAAAAATTCAGGTAAGGTGCAACTTCCATCGGAATGGGCTTCACAAAAGGCTCTTTTGGATCGGCAGTAATTTCAAAACGATTTTCCGATATCAATTTATTTTGATCCTCAGCCTTCGTCCTTACCGATTCAAGATCACGTTTTATTTCCATTGCATAGGTTTGAACGGTGTTTGAAAAATTGCTGAAATCAAACGGAAGAACTTCCGCATCTGCAAATCGCAAAACGGAGCGTCCCATCATTTTGGCAAGCGCCACACCATAAGAAAAATCAGTGTCTTTGAAACGCACATAATTGTCATAAGAATCATAAATCGAATGGTAATCACCGCCCTCGTCCTCACCACCAAAACCAAGATTAAGCGAAGAAACCCCCAAATGCTGAATGAAAGGTGTGAAGTCAGAACCAGAACCTAACGCTCCTATGCGTACGTCACTCCGGCTACGGGTTTCCATTTTCGACGCAGCAGGACCATCCAGTATCATTTTGGAACGAAGACGTTCCATAACACTACCTCCTTTTTCAGGATCCGTAACACTCTGTCCAACCTGGTTAATGAATTTTTCAAGGGTATGCGAACCGCCTACGCCCAAAAATCCACGACCGTTTCCATCGGTATTCAGGTAAACAACCGTTTTTTCTGAGACGATTTTTTTATACTTTTCAACCCATTCCGTTGAACCTAACAAACCTGGCTCTTCACCGTCCCACCAGCAATAAACAATGGTTCTTTTTGGTTTCCAGCCGGTTTTCATCAATTCTCCAAGCACACGCGCTTCTTCAAGTTCAGCCACTGCACCGCTCACGGGATCACTTGCGCCAAAGACCCAGGCATCATGATGATTTCCGCGAACAACCCATTGATCAGGAAATTCAGTTCCTTTAATCGTTGCGATTACATTATAGGCAGGAACGATATCAAAATTAAATTCAAGTTTCAAATGTACTTTCGCAGGACCCGGCCCGATATGATAGGTGATCGGCAAAGCACCGCGCCATGAAGACGGAGCAACTTGTCCGCCCAATGCTTTTAACAATGGCAAAGCATCACCATATGAAATCGGCAAAACCGGAATTTTCATCATACTTGGCGCATCCTTAACCGACAAACGTTTGTTTTCCGCACTGGCCACAAAACCGTTTGTAAGCGGATCGCCGGGTGCCAGAGGTAAATCTACAACAGAACCGCGCTGCGCTCCTGCATCATTTTTAAACGGACCTTTTGGATATACTTCGCCTTGAAAATAGCCATCTTCTTTTGGATCAGAATAAATGATACAACCGATTGCGCCATGTTCATACGCTACTTTTGGTTTGATTCCGCGCCATGAATTACCATATTTCGCGATTACAATCTTCCCTTTTACATCAATTCCCAATTTTGCCAGTTCATCATAATCTGCCGGGATTCCGTAATTAACATATACCAGTTCGGCCGTTACATCACCATCCGCTGAAAACGCATGGTAAGGAGGAAGCACATCTTTGGTTTGTCCGGATGTTGCATCTTCTTTTACAGAACGCTCGGTCAGAGAAGCTTTAAATTTTGTAGGTTCTGTTAACTCTACAATCCTGATTTTAGGAGTCGGGAATAAAACGTGTACCGTATCAAGATGTGCCTCAAAACCCCAGGAAACAAGTTTATCACGAAGGAAAAGCGCATTGTTTAGTCCGTAAGCTGATCCCAGTTGGTGAGGATATGCAGTCATTCTTTTCATCCATTCCTGCAAATTTTTGGCTTGCAGCTGTTTGTCAAATGAAGCTTCCAGATCAATTTCTTTTTTTGAAGATTCAGCACCAAAACCCATCAAATTCTGGGCGTAAACCGGACTCATCAAAATCTGGGAAAAGAGCAGGACACGGATTGTTTTTCGAAAAATGTTTTTCATAAAGGGAGCAGAAATTTTAGTCAGGTAGAAACAATAATCCTAATATAGCGATTATTGAAATCTAAAATTTTCGACCTTTATAAAATCATAAATAAGCTCATTTTTTTTCTATTTCAATAGTAACCAAGTTGTGACAAAAAGATAATATTGAAACAAGTGATAACTTATCTAATGACTTTATTTACTTGAAATAAACTTGTTCCTTTACGGAATAACCTTCTCCCAGATTATGAAAAAAAAATTACTACTATTCTTCGTCTTACAATTCTTCTTTTCAATAATATCATTTTCTCAGCCAATTCCAGTTTTACAGCCTTACTTATCCGGTTTTACTCGCCCCGTAAAAGTCACGCATGCTTATGATTCGAGGTTATTTATTGCGGAAATTGGAGGAAAAATTAAAGTTGTAAAAAACGGAATTGTTGATCATAATAATCCATTTTTGAATATCAGCTCCAAAATGAACGACCTGGACTGGGCGGGAATATTCAGTATCGTTTTCGATCCAAACTATCAGACCAACGGATATTTTTATGTGATGTATGTGGTGAAAAGTAAATTTGAGATCAATATTTCACGTTTTACAAGAGTAGGCGGTTCAAACTCGGACCTGGCCGACGCATCATCTGAAACCCTGATTTTAACCATTCCTTATACCGATATTCTGGGTGGTCACCGGGGCGGTGATATGGCTTTTGGAAAAGATAATTTTTTGTACATTTCCACGGGCGACAACGGCCCCGGAAGCCGTGGTGTGATGGGTGATCCTGAATTAAATTCTCAAAATCCGAACCTGCTTTTTGGCAAAATAATTAGACTCGACGTCAACAGCGCTTCCCCGGCAGATAATATTCTTCAAAAAATATGGGCAAAAGGCCTGCGTAATCCCTGGCGTATCAGTTTTGATCGTGAAAACGGAGATTTCTGGTATGGTGATAACGGACAGGATGGTTGGGAAGAGGTTAACTATTTAGAAGCGACAGACATTACAACGCCCAGGAATTTTGGCTGGGATTATATGGAAGGAAATGCGGTTTACAGAAATTGTAATTGTACAATTTCCACTTCCTTTATTGCTCCAAAATTTGCTTATCCCGGCTTCACCAACAATGGCGGCAACAGCGCTTCGGTTATGGGCGGCTACATATATCGGGGAACAAAGTATGCTTCATTAAAAGGCTCTTACATTTTCGGGGATTACCAGACTTTTAAAATAGGAATGATCACGCCGGCTGGTTTTAGTGGTTTTCTTACCAATGTCAGCTACCCTTCTCTTGTTTCTTTTGGTGAAGATAACCAGGGAGAATTGTACGCAATTTCTTTTTATGACGGTACCATTGCACAAATTACGGGCCCGACTACGCCTCTTCCAGTCAAACTTGAAAACTTCACCGCCAAAGGCAATGGATGTTCAATCGACCTGCAATGGAGTACTTCGCTTGAAAGTAATTTTTCACATTTTGAGGTGGAAAGGAGTGCAGATGGCAAAAGCTTTGATAAAATAAAATCAATTCCTGCATCCGGAACTGATCATTTGTATCGTTTTACGGACAAAAATTCCTTGGCTACAAATACTCTTTACCGGCTAAAAATGCTGGATAATGATGAAAGTTATGAATTTAGCCGGATCGTTTCTGCGAAGACAGATTGTTCAAAAAATGATATCTCGGTTTTCCCAAATCCTGCGATTGATCATGTCACTATCAAAGGTGTGGAGCAGGGAAATAAAATTGACCTTTATAATTCGTCGGGTGCTTTAATTTTATCTCAAAAATCTAAGTCAGAAGTTGAGACTCAGATCAGTCTAAAAAACTATCTGAGCGGGATTTATACCATTATTGTAAAAGATCAGAATGATGTTATTCTCGAAAAAATGAAGCTGGTAAAAGAATAATAATTTTCGTAAAATTCATCGTGACAATAAAAATGTCCCGACTTTAATTTTCAGTCCATCGGCCACGGCCAGACCAAGTTTTGTATCGATTCTGAAAAAATGGTGAAGCTGATCTTTGACAGCTTCATCGTTTTGGGAATTATTGATTCCCTTTAACGTGCAGACAATGGTAGATACCAGATTGATCTTGTCTTCGTCCGATAACATTTCCCTGTAAAAAAGTCCGGGTAAATTATAATCCTCTTCGTTTTCTGAAAAACCTGCTATGGTGTTGAAATTCATTAATAAGGGCGATATTCCTGTGAATTCAGAGGCAACAGAGCATTCCGAATCCGACAAAAATCCTTGCTTAAACCGTATTCCTTTTCCCAAATAAACACCCGATCTTTTTTTGTTATCGCTCATGGTTTAAGAATCTTAAAGTTTTCAGGTTAATTGTTCCCGGAGATAAAATATTCCTTCCAGAAATTAATAACGGGAATAAAGTACCTGCTTCACTCCCGTTTATTGCAATACCATTTAATAGACAATTCAAAAGTACAAATCCCCTACCGCCTGCACGATTGCTAAATAAAGGTAAAACGTGTACAATTTATCGGAATCTTAAACTGATGAAATATAAATGAGGATTATGCGGTTACGTAAAATCCATATACGTAATTCTCACGTATGTAGATTATGAATGCATAACTTTTTTATACAACCATTTACCAAACCAAAATTATGATCACGTTAGGATTACTTGTAAGACTGGAAGCAAAGCCGGGAAAAGAACAGGAAGTAGCGGATTTCCTGAAAAGTGGATTGTCATTGGTTATGGAAGAACCTGATACCATTACCTGGTACGGAATAAAAATTGGAGAATCAACATTCGGGATTTTTGATACATTTCCTGACGAAGCGGGGCGCAATGCACATTTGGCAGGAAAAGTAGCCGCAGCATTGATGGCAAACGCTCCTGAACTTTTGGCATCAGATCCGGTGATCGAAAAAATTGAAATTTTAGCGTCAAAATAAGCTTTAAAAACGACCTGAAACCGGCAGAAAAATTCTGCCGGTTTTTTTATGTCATATGAAATTATTATTTAATAAAACAAGGAACAAAACCATACAAATATCTGATAACAAGATTATTATATAATATTAAAAGAAATTTTATTCGTTTGTTTCCCGACTTAAAAATCGCTAGTTTTCATAACGAAACGGAGTCGTAAATTTAAATTCCGTCCATGTTTTACCAAGTAAGATTATGAAAAAATTAATGTGGATTTCATTGATTATTTTGGCGTTGTTTAATTGTAACTGTGCCGCGTCTAGAAGCAGACACAAGGTTGTGATTCTGGAAAAAAGCGAGGCCACTGTGGCACTTCGGAGCGGTTCATCATTAACTGTAAAACTCCCTTTGCAAGCGGGAACCGGTTATGACTGGACATTGGATAAAGGCAAATCTCAAATTGAAGAAATAGCATCCTCCACACAAAAATCAGCAGAAAAAGATCTCCCAGGAGGTAAAATGATGAAAACATTTACGCTGCGCACCACAAAAGCAATGGGGGAAGATGTGTTGAAATTCAACCTGAGCCGTTCTTTTGAAAAGAATCCACCGGCTGAGACGCGCATTTTAAATGTAATTATCGAACCCTGAAATTCCAGGATAAAACAGGACCCGCAGCCTGCTTATATCCCGGCTATTTCAAGGATCAATATAATAGCGTCATTGGAAAGTGCTTCAAATTCCAGTTCATCAAGATTCCGGAGTGACAAGCCGTCCCGGGCCTCCATTAGCCTGTTCTGAACTTCAAAAGCGCCTTCGATAATAAAAACAAATATTCCGTTTTCTGGATTCTTGAGTTGGTATAAATCTTCTTGCCGCCCAACGTATTTTCCAATATATCCGAAAGTTTCCTGATGCGTAGTAAGACCATTTTGTGCCGGAGAAAAAAGCGGGAAAAGCCTATTTCTGTTTTCCAGATCAATATTAATTTCCTGAATTTTTGGAGGAAAAGAATTGCTGTTATTTGTTAAAAACAGTTGGATAAAATTAACAAGTTCCGTTTCATAAGGATTCGTAATTTTGTAGTTCATGCCTTTTGCAGCTGAAAAAATCTGCATTTGACCGGATTCCAGAATTCCGGTTTCACCCAAACTGTTTTTAAATTCAACCGCACCTACAATTGGAAGTAAAATCACTTCCGTATTTTCTCCCAACTGCATTTTAAAACTTTTTCCGGCGGCCAATGTATCATCATTCAAAACTTGCAAATTACCAAATGGTTTTCTGTTCTGATCCTGATAAAGACCAAAATTAAATGTATGAAAACTACGAAACCAAGGCAATTGAGAGCATCCCCGTTGTCCGGCCAGGTAAATTTGTCCTTCTGTTTGTGTGATCATATCGAAAAGTTAAATCCCTGCATTATGGCTCTTTACATTATCCCGCAACAACAATGGTATGTGCCAGCACATAACCTTCGGAAACGCTACCCGTAAACGAGGCCAGTTCTGTTGTAATTCCATCACTAAAAACATTATCATTTGCGTTTGTGGTATCCTGCAAACCGTGGCTTTTATATGCACCCTGAGCATAAACGGCATTGCAAATTATCTGATCAAAAGCAATTTGCGTGACCAAAAGTGAAGTACCTGAACTATTGTAAATATGCGCATGAATATGTGGCGCACGTCCTGAATACCAACCCGGGTAAATACTAGTAAAGGTTACCAGACCATTCGCGTCCGTCGTTTGCCTTCCGCGAAGAAAATGAACCGTTGTAAAATTGGCAGACTGCATCCCGGTTCCACCATATTCCGAATAATTTCCGCCAGCATCACAATGCCAAATGTCTACAAGAGCATTGGCCAAAGCCGCGCAACTGTTATTTTTGTTTTGAATCGTGATTTTTACCGTAAGTTTTGTTCCTGTGCGATCCGAAGTAATATCGTTTGTCACCAGGGTACCTGGCGTTTTTGTTGGGAATGGCCCTGCTGTTTCCGTAACCGTTGTCGTGCACGAACCTGCGGTTGTGCCTGTTGTTGTTCCAGTGGTGGTCCCGGTTGTTGTTTCCGTCGTTGTCGGATCTACGCTATCTTTACTGCACGACCCTAAAATCGGAAGAATAGCCGTCGATCCTAATGCTGATAAAATACCCCTTCTTAAAAATTCTTTGCGATCCATAGTTCAGTACGTATGTTTTTACAGACCATACGCACCAATGAGCGCCAATGTTGCTGAATGTAAGAATGTTGTGGTAAATTCCGGTATTTATGGCCTATCAGTCAACTAATTAGCAATAACTGATTTACTTTGTCCTATGAAAAAATACGCCATTTTAATCGCCACGCTGGTTTTGGGATGCACAACAGCCAAACAGAAATCCGGTCCAGCAGTATCGTCCACAAATCTTACCGCCGACGGGAAATTATTCACAGCATTATTCCAGCAGCGTGCCGCAGAATATAAAGCGCTTTGTTTTCAGGCGTTCAACATTGCGCATATCCGCGTTGACGAAGCATTGCTTTTACCGCAATCCAAACCATTGGCCATTGTTACCGACATAGATGAAACCGTTCTGGACAACAGTCCATATGACGTAAAACAGTCGTTGCAGGGAAAAGATTATGAACAAAAATCCTGGGAGGAATGGACAGCACTTTCCAAAGCTGATACAATTCCCGGCGCCTTACCCTTTTTGAAATACGCATCTTCAAAAGGTATAAAAATATTTTATCTGACCAATCGCGCGGAAGCTGAACGTAAAGGTACGTTAGCAAATCTGGTAAAATTCGGATTTCCTGATGCTGTCAATGACAATCTGATTTTGAAACAAACGGTTTCTTCCAAAGAAGCCAGACGCCAGAAAATTGCTGAAACACATAACATCATTATGCTAATGGGCGATAACCTGGCGGATTTCAGCGCATTATTTGATAAAAAACCGGCAGACGAAAGATTGAAAAATACATATTTATCGGCAGCTGATTTTGGTAAAAAATTTATTGTTTTGCCAAATCCGGTTTATGGTGACTGGGAAGGCGCGGTTTATCAATACAATCTCAAATTAAAAGCTGCGCAAAAAGATTCTGTTATTAAAAATGTGTTGAAAAGCTATTAACAAAGATGCTGAGACCGTAGATCTAAAATAGGTGCAGCGCACCAAAATACTTATAGAATAACCATAAGTCATTTTGTGGTTAAAGGTGCAGAGCACCTGAATATTTGTAGCACCAACGAGACAATTAAATTTCCACAAGGTGCGGATCACCGTAATATAATCTTAAACAAAGGTGCATAGCGCCGCTGAAATTAACATGCAAAAATCACTATCCATTTTATTCCTTCTACTTCTATCTCTACCCTTTTCCGGAAAAGCTCAAACGGCAAAAAAAGGAAAACCTCTCGGCGAACTTCAACAGCAATTTATCGACTTGCGCTTCGGTATGTTTATCCATTACAATATCCCGACGTAAGTAAATCAGGATTGGCCGGATCCGGATACTTCGCCTTCCGTTTTCAACCCGACAAAACTGGATTGCAATCAATGGGCAAAAGCAGCGAAATCTGCCGGGATGACTTACGGCTGTCTGACGACTAAACATCACAGCGGTTTTTGCATCTGGGATACCAAAACAACTGATTACAATGTCATGAACAATCCTTTGAAAAAAGACGTCGTGAAAGAATATGCAGAAAGTTTCCGGGCCAACGGATTAAAAGTGATGCTGTATTATTCGATTCTGGATACGCATCATAAACTTCGCCCGGGTTATATAGAAAAGAAACATATTGAGATGATCAAAGCGCAGTTAACCGAATTACTAACTCAGTATGGTGAAATTTCCGCGCTGATTATTGATGGCTGGGATGCGCCCTGGTCCAGAATTTCTTATGACGATGTTCCTTTTGAAGAAATTTACACACTGGTAAAAACCTTGCAGCCGAATTGTTTGCTGATGGATTTGAACGCGGCCAAATATCCAAAAGAGGCACTTTATTATACCGATATCAAATCCTACGAACAAGGTGCCGGACAGAAAATTTCAAAAGAAACGAATAAACTTCCCGCACTTTCCTGTCTGCCGATCAATGGCTCATGGTTTTGGAAAACGACTTTCGCAACTGACCCTGTGAAAAATTCGAATGAATTGGTGAATAATAATCTGATTCCATTCAACCAGGTTTTTTGCAATTTCATACTAAATGTAGCGCCAAACCGTGATGGACTGATTGATGATAACGCATTAAAAGCACTAAAAGAAATGGGTGATTTATGGAAAAAAGGTGGAAATGTCCCGAAACTTGGACCAGTCGATGCACCTATAATTTCGTCCAACATTGCCAAACATCAGCCGACAAATTCAAGTTGGAGTAATGATATGGATATCATGGATTTTGCCAATGATGATAATTTCAGCACTTCCTGGGTTTCAAATAAAGAAGTTAAAAATCCGTGGTTTGAGATTTCTTTTGATAAGGATAAGGCATTCAATATGATTACCATTGCGCAGGGTGAAGCTTCGATAAAAAAATACCGGGTTGAATATTTCGAAAATGGAATCTGGAAACCGCTTCAAACGGTGACCAATCCTGAGAAAATAAAAACATTGCGTTTTGACAGAATCTGGGCAGGAAAAGTGAGAATTTCAATCGATGAATTTTCATCACCGCCTACGCTGGCCGAAGTTGGTGTTTATAACGAAAGGAGATAACCAAAAACTCTCAATCCTAAAAATCCATCAATCCCAAAATCAAGATCCAGATGACGATTATCATGAATGCGACCAACCTGCATCAATTTTTCTGCTTCAACGAAGTTCTAGTTTTGAAAAGTGAAAAATTACTACTTCAAGCTACTCATGAGCAAGGAAAATACCACGCATACTTTTCATATTCCCGTTTTAGGATTGGGCTATTCTGTTGATACACCTATTAAAGTTTCTCATTTCGGAATTTCTTCCGTTGCCTCGATTGTGGATGATGAAATGATTGAAAGAATGCGGAAATTTCATAACCTAAGAAACGGCGAAACCTATATTCCGATTCTTTCCAATGAACACGATTTCAGAAGCAGGAGAATTACCGCTTACCTGGATTTAATGGAAAGAATCGTCAACAAACAATTCGAAAATTTGCGTCAGCAACCTTTTGAAGAAGGCACTGACATCACCCGTTATTTTGACCTTTTGCCTAATACCTCTTCTTTAAAAATGCGTTATGAAAAAATGCTTTCATCAACAGATACGGAAGAAAAAAAATGGATGCAAAATGCCTTGCGGAATTGTCTGACAAAAGGAGCAATTGATGTCAACATTATGTCAAAGGTGGATAAGTTAAACAAAGATGCTTTTGGTGAAATTCTGACTGACGACTATTCTGATGCGTCAGCAGCTCTGCGCGGATTTGCGAATAGTACGCTGACTTCCTCGCTTATTCTTTCCGCAGGAATGAACCCAAGACTTTACAATTACCTCGAAAATTTCAGTGACTTTTATCCGGATGAACATGATCATTTCCGCAAAAAAATCATTCTAAAAGTGAGCGATTTTCGTTCTGCTTTCATACAGGCCAAGTTTCTGGCAAAAAAGGGAATCTGGGTTTCCGAGTTCAGGATTGAGTCAGGATTAAATTGCGGTGGACATGCTTTTGCTACCGAAGGATATTTATTAGGACCGATTCTGGAAGAATTTAAAGATAGAAAGCAGGAAATGCTGACAGAACTTTTTGGCTTGTATAAAACTGCGCTTGAAGTAAAAGACTATCAAATCAATAAAATTCCTGAGTTAAAAATCACCGTTCAAGGCGGGATAGGAACAGCCGAAGAGGATCATTTTTTACTTGAACACTATCAGGTAAATGCGACCGGCTGGGGAAGTCCTTTTTTGCTGGTTCCCGAGGTTACCAATGTTGATGAAACTACGTTAAAAGATTTGGCAGAAGCAAAAAGTGATGATTATTATATCAGTAATTCTTCACCGCTTGGCGTTCTTTTTAACAATTTCAAAAAAAGCAGCGCCGAAATACAACGGCTGGAACGCATAGCAGCCGGTAGGCCTGGAAGTCCGTGCAAGAAAAAATATCTGGTTTCCAATACCGAATTCACGAGCGAACCGATTTGCACAGCATCCCGGCAATATCAACATTTGAAAATAAAACAATTGCACGCAATTGAGCCAAAACCTGCTGATTACGAAGAGCAATTCAATGCGATCACAGAAAAACTTTGTTTGTGTGACGGACTGAGCACATCCACGCTTCTCAAAAATCATTTGCTTAAACCAAGAGAAAATTCAGCAGTTTCTATTTGTCCTGGGCCAAACCTCGCCTGGTTTTCAAAAGTATATTCTCTGGATGAAATGGTAAACCATATTTATGGAAAGGTTAATTTGCTTAGCAAAGTGAGCCGCCCCAATATGTTTATCAACGAGCTGAATTTGTATGTTGATTATTACAAAAAAGACCTGGAAGCAAGTGCTGAAAAACTGAATGAGAAAAAGAAAAAATATCTGATCAAATTTAAAGAACAGCTACTCGCCGGAATTGATTATTACAAAGAGCTGGTACCAAAAATTACAAATCAGACATTGGCTTATAAGGCAGAGATGATTGGGCAGTTGAGAGGGATTGAGATGGAGTTGAGGGAGATTGGGGTGTAGTGGTACTAACATGGATTTGTAATCAGTGGTAGCACTCTCAAAAACTTTCCCGAACTTTGCCCCCACATTGGTTTACTTCCAAACCATAAAATCTAATTCCGGACAACCAGTCTGTTTTGACATTGAAATTATATAGAGGATTAATAGAGGCGACGGTTCAGGCCTTGCAGCAAATTTTTTCAGACAAGCAACAGGCAGATCGTGTTGTAGAACGTTTATTAAAATCCAACCCGAAATGGGGAGCACGCGACCGGGCTTTTCTGGCGGAAAATATTTATGAAATCGTTCGTTGGTGGCGACTGATCAAGTTTTCTGCCAGTTTGGAAAAAGTGACGCAGCCTGAGCATTTCTGGAAAATGGTTGGTACCTGGCAAATTATCAAACCTGCACAACTTCTTACTGAAACGGATAATATACTGCCTGAATGGGCGGAATTTGAAGAAATTAATCTGGAAACGGTTTTGAGTCGGTATCAGGAAGCGTTGAAAGTCCGTAAAATCGCACAGTCCATTCCTGATTGGATCGACGAAGTGGGCGAAAGAGAACTGGGTGAGAAGTGGGAAAAGGAAATCACCGCGTTGAATAACCAGGCTCCTTTTGTGTTGCGTGTCAACACGTTGAAATCGGATTTACAATCTGTGATATCTGTTTTTGGTAATGATAAAGTTGAAACCGTTCCCGAGGTCCCGACGGCGATTATTCTTAAAAAGAGGCAAAATGTTTTTGGACAGGAAACTTTCAAAAAAGGACATTTTGAAGTCCAGGATGCTGGATCTCAATTAATTGCTCCGTTTTTGGATATTAAACCAGGACAAACTGTGATAGACGCTTGTGCAGGCGCAGGTGGAAAAACGCTACAAATTGCTTCTTTACTGGAAAACAAAGGCAACATCATTGCCCTCGATATTGAAAATTACAAACTGGAAGAACTCCAAAAACGTGCAACCCGGAACGGTGTAAAAATCCTGACAACCGGCCTGATCAAAAATGACTCTACGGTGAAAGATCTGGTTGAAAAGGCTGATCGCCTTTTGCTGGATGTACCTTGTTCAGGACTTGGCGTTTTGAGAAGAAACCCGGATACGAAGTGGAAACTTCAACCAACATTTCTGAATACGATCCGAAATACGCAATGGCATATTCTGAGCACTTATTCTAAAATGGTAAAAAGAGGCGGGAAAATGGTTTATGCCACATGCAGCTTATTACCTTCCGAATCGGAAGATCAGGTAACAAGATTTATCATGGAATTTGGTGATCGCTGGAGGTTGATGAACGAGCGCCGTACATCCGTAGCAGATGAAGGTTATGACGGATTTTACATGGCTCTTTTAGAAAGAATCAAATGAGATTTTGCTTTTAATTATTTCTAACAACAAGTCAATAGTAATTAAAAACTCTTAAGAATATCATTTTCCAACCGGCATAATTATTTCCTGATTTCATTGGAACCGTCAATTTCATATACCTTCCAGTCACCAAAACTTTTATGCATCCAATTACGATAATTCAATTTTGAAAGCCACAAGGGTTGAGCACTGTAAACCGTCTTAAGTCGGGTATTATTTAACTTTTCGTCAAAAGAATTAAATACGAAATAAACCAACGTATCACCATTCATCAATCTTTTCGATTCAAGCTCAACACTTTTTTCAGTAAGTTCTCTTCGCAAGATTGTATGATTCTTCCGATAGAACCTTGGAGATAAGGATTTTACGTCATTGGCCAGGGTATAATAAAAGAACTCTCCCTGAGTGTATATTACGATTGGCTTGTAAGGTAATGCTCCAATAAATTTGAAGATCTGAGATGAATTGTCGTGTACACGAAAGGAGTTTGCTACAAACCCAAAGAAATTAATTATCGCTAATAAAACTATAACGCTATACAATATATTCTTTTTAAAAAACCCTTCAATAAATAAAAACGAGTCGACGATCATAAATGGTACAAATACCATTATTGGGTAAATGAATCGTATTTCTTTATGCGAAATTAACATGTGTACAAAAAGAAATGGAAAGAATAACCAGGTGAATGGGTGTTTATAATTCCTGATTCCAAAAACTCCCACAAGAATTATCAGAACTATGTTTAAAACAGACAGCCATCTTCCAACCAAAAGCTGTTCAAAATACCACCACCATGGAGCGGTACCGAACGAGGCAGCTTTGTTCTCTATTAGATTAATGTAAAAATAGTTCCATGAACTTAGTACCCATTCTCCATAAAACCATCGATCAATTAGTATTCCAACGAAACAGACTATAAGGAATCCCACAAATATCATAATCCACCTCTTTATCGACTTAAAATAAAATATTAAAAGCCATAAAGAGAGTCCAAAAATCATGATTGCTGATTGATATCGAAACAAAAACGATAATCCTAACAGCATTCCTGTTAGCAACTGGCTATTGTTTGTGAGAACCATTTTATTACTTCCCTTTTCATATTTGCAGAAAGTTGCTATTGCGATAATTAAAAAACAGGCACTCCAGTTTTCAGAAAAAAAACGCACTCCAAAGAGAGGAAAGCAGTACAAAAAGAAGGTTGATAAAAAATAAAAATATTGATAAAATGGGTTAGCAAATCTTTTTCGCAATGAACTGAACAAAAAGTAAGAGCTGAAAAGAAACAGACATGAGGAAAATAGCCTAAGTAAAATCGCTTGGTCAAAAGGATTTTTCAATCCTGCAAAACTCATCGTATTAAGCAGAATATAAGCTATCATGGGTTGAAGTGCCGGTCTGAGCCTATCGGTAAACTCCCATGCCAGATACTTTTTTTCAAGTAATCCTCTCTTGTAGTTTGCAAATTCAAGAATCTGGAAATGTTCGTCATTATTCAACCATCCATCTGAAATTACTGCTGCTAAAAAGTAAAATATTACTATTACGAACAGCGCATATAATAAGAAAGATTTTTTGAAAAACGTATTTTCAATTTGAAAAAAACTTACCATAAATAAACTTAGTAATTCTGCTAAAAAATTTATTTGGGCGCCATTTTACTCCAATCTGATTGTATCCTGAAACAATAATATCTAACTCATTTTATACAGAAAGCCATTAAAATCTGGTTTTGATAATCTTATCCAGATTTACATTTCTGGCGACCAAGATACTATTGTTAATTCTCCTATTCTTCCAGCAGAGCGCAACATCGTAATGCTTTCCAGCCATTTTTTGGGGAAAAATCACAGATCGGGCACTTCCTGCCAAACTAGATTTTGTTATTTTATTGAGCCAATTTCTATTCTCATGCCTTACAGCAACCAGAAACGGCTTGCCGGGCTTGTCACAATTAAACAAAGCAAGGTAAACATCGCTCTCCGGGACTGATGATGGGAGGCTCTTTACTTGAAAACTTATCGCAGGATATTTCCATTTTTGATACTCAGGCAAATGATTCAAATTTTCAATTGTAAATTGTATATCCGAGCTCACCGTGGCAGCCTTTATTTTATTATACCAATCTTCAATATCTCCATTGCTAAAAAAACCCGGGAATTCGTAATGTTGATAAAGTGCAATATTTGGATCCTTAGTATCGGTGTACTGATATAAGAAAAAAGCATGATTTGGGAAATTGTAGGAATCTACTTTCAATTCGTCATTGTGCACTGCAATAGCCTTGTCATACTTTGAGTAAGAAAGAGCATTCAGGGCGATGGCGCAGAAAAGAAACCATATAAAAAAGTATCTTTTGTACCTATCGTCTTTTAAAGCACTTAATACAAGCAAGTAAAACAGGATAAAAGTACTGACAGCATAAACCTGAAATCTTATTGCCAGCATACTTCCGGCTACGTCACCGGCTCTGCCAATAGCAATCATCAAGCCACATGCCAGGAGCTCTAAAAAGCAAATTTCCGTTATGCTTAAAGGAAATAGAACATCCCGCCACTGGCTCCTGTTGAAAAACTTGACTATGTTAATTACGACCAGCACAATTAAGAAAAATGTGCCTGCAACCGTTGACAAAGCAAGTCCGTAAGAATCGGATAATACTTTTAAAATTGACCCGCAATAAGAAACAAAAGCCTTGAATACAATCCCGATGATTTGAGGAAAAGGAGGAAATTTAGATGCGATTGAAAAGTGAAAGTCGGTAAAAAATATGATCACATAAAGTACAGCAAAAATGCCAAATAAGATACTTTCCTTTTTTCGTTTCTGGGTGACCAGCCACACCAACCCAACCGGGATAACACTCAGCCCATCCAGATTAGATACCGTCGCGGCAATCGCAAAAGGAATTGACCAGTACCAAACCTTTTGTTTTGAAGGTTGTAAAAATATAAGACAATAAAGTGAAAATGTAATGGCAAGGGTATATTCAAATGAGGTAATTGCCCAGAGATGGGTAGCATAAACAATAGGCGAAAAAAGCAAAACAGCTACTGGTATAAAATAAGCCAGCCCGGTATTGGCTGATTTAAAAATTAAAAAAAATGCATATCCCAGTAAGACCAGGTTCAGGTAGCCAAAAATGATCATTACTCTGAAATTCATTTTTCCATACATCAACTTTATGATCAAACTTACCAAACGTGAGAAGAACACACGATGATCATTCTGCTGTTCAAATAACAAATAAAATGAATCTGATGGAGCTGTAATGATTTGATTCAGAGAATATAACAAAGCTTCGTCATCGTTGTAGGGGACATTGAGCGCGTGTTTAAAAATAAAGATACCAAATGAAAAAACTGGTACCATTATAATTAAAATATACACCACCGACAGTAATACATTGGCGCGCAAAATAGAGATGTTTATAAAATGAAATTTTGTAGAACACATATAAAGGACAAAAAAATATGCTTATCATCATACGTTTTGACGTAATGAAATAAGCAAATCTTATTGTACGGTAAATACGCTTGTTCTATTAGTTAACTTTTATAAATATACATATCTAAAAATCCGTTTCTGAATTTTCCTTGCGGATCATATTCCTTTATTACCTCTTGGAAATCAGGCAGTTTATCATACAGAGATTGTAGTTTGGCAGGTGCCATGGTAAACATTTTCCCCCAGTGCGGACGCGCATTGAATGGCGCAAGTTCTCTTTCAATAACAGGTAAAACTTTGCTGACATTGGGCCAATCCTGTTTCCAGGTAAAATGTATGGCAACGCTATCCTGTTTGTAACATGGGCTCATCCAAAGATCATCAGCCGCAATGGTACGTATTTCAGTAGTCATCAAATGAGGGGCTACCAGATCTGCCAGTTTGTAAACTGCCATGATAGCTTCTACCGCATTTTTTCGCGGTACAAAATATTCAGATTGCAGTTCAACACCACTACTTGGGGTAAAACCCATTTTAAAATGTGGCATACGTTCATACCATGGACCTGGCACACCCATTTGTACCGTGCAATTTTCAGCCGACAATTCCGGAATCGGGTGTAAATTTTTTGTTGCCAGTTTTGCTCCAAAAAGTTCTGCGTCGGGAGTGTAGTTTTCTCCTTTTTCAATTTTTCGTTTCACCCACACTTCTGCAATATCCCGGCTTTGCCAGTTAGTAAAAAGACTGACGCTATACCCTTTTGACTCTATGGTTTCAAAATTGTCTTTCAATTTTTCGAATGAAAGATTTTGATAAACATACTGATTCATTTCAAAAGTGGGCTGAATATCCAGTGTCACCTTTGTTACTACGCCCAAAGCACCAAGGTTAACAACGGCAGCTAAAAATTCCTGACCGTCTTTTTCCTTTGTCAATTTTATCGTTTCGCCTGTTCCCGTTACCATTTCCATCCCGGAAACCGCTGTAGACAAATTTCCGTTTTTATTCCCTGAACCGTGCGTGGCTGTCGCGCAGGCACCAGCCACAGAAATATGCGGAAGCGAAGCGAGATTATGCAAAGCATATCCTTTTTTATCGAGAACAGGACTTAACTGTCCGTATTTCAAACCGGAATTTACGGTAACCGTTTTACCATCCGAAGAGATTTCGATCAGCTCGTCGGCCTGCGTCAGTGAAATAAATTCATCTTTACTATCCGCGATTTTATTGAAACAATGCCGGGTGCCGAGTACTTTAAATTTGCTGTGTTTTTTAACAAATTCACTTACCTGTTCTGTTGATTTGGCCTGGTATAATTTGGTAGTGCTATATTCCAGATTTCCGGCCCAGTTTTTGAGCTTTTCACCGGTCGCCCAACCTGATAATGGAGAAAGTAATGGAGCCGTCATTAATGCAGATGATATTTTTAAAAAGGTTCTTTTCTTCATACCAATTCGGATCAAAATATAATTTTATCCCAAATTAGTTTAATAATTACAAAAAAGCGATAATATATTATTTGTCTTAAAAAGAAGCGTTTTTTAAGTGGTAATTACTCGAATAGTTATTATTGACTTAGTTTGTCAATCCCGGTTCAAAAGCCGATTGCCGACTGCCGAAAGCCGAAGCCCTTTTCTTACAATTCTTCCCTTTCCCTATATTCCCGTGCGATTTGTTCTCCTGATTTTGCCAGATTTTTTGCTTCAATATAAATTCTTTTAACATCCGGAAAAGCGGCCCGGATGTTATTCTCTGTCCGGCTGATGGCATCAACGACTTCTTTCAAACTGATATCTTTTCTAAACTGAACATCCAGCGCAAGTAAAATTTCATTGGGAGAAAGATGCATCGTTAAAGGATAGTAAACTGTGGAAATATCCTCATCCTGATTAACCAACTCATATATTCCGCGAACAATATCAGACTGGGCACTTTCACCAATCAGTAATTTCCGGCTTTCCACAACCATCACAACGGCTACAACGCACAATATTAAACCGATTACGATGGAAGCAACTCCGTCAAAAATCGGATTGTTGAAATAATGACCAAGAAATACCCCCAAAAATGCTGTAATTAAACCCGCTAACGCTGCGGCATCTTCATAAATAACAGCAAAAAGAGAAGGATCTTTGCTCGCCCTCAATTCACTCCAAAAAGTACCTTTTCCTCTTAATTCATTGAATTTTTTAACCGCAATAATAAGCGAACCTCCCTCGAAAAACATGGAAACGGCCAGGACTATATAATTCCATTTTGGATCTTTGAGCGGCTCCGGATGCTGAATATGTGTAATTCCTTCATACAAAGACATTCCACCGCCCAGCGCAAATATCAAAATCCCGACGATCAACGACCAGAAATACAGCTCTTTTCCATGACCAAAAGGATGTCCCTGATCAGCTGGTTTTTTGCTTCTGCTGATCCCCAAAAGAAGTAATAATTCGTTTCCTGAATCTACCGTACTGTGGATTCCTTCTGAGAGCATTGCGGAGCTTCCGGTAACAGATGCGGCGATAAATTTGATTACTGCAATACCAATATTGGCGCCTAATGCGCCGTAAATAGGGAGTTTGGATTCTTCGGCCATATATGAGGATCAGGAGTGAGCAGATATTTGGGAAGTTAGGGAAAAGAACTGTACCAAATGAGTTTCTTACAATCAGTAAACTTTCCATTTTGAGACTTTTGGTACTAACCATACTCTTCCAGGCTATGAAACGCGTTGAAACTATTGATTTTACCAGAGGTTTGGTCATGATCATTATGGCTCTTGACCATGTCCGAGACCTGATGCATACCACATCTTTATCCCAAAATCCTGTGGATTTGACTACGACCACGGCCGGGATTTTCCTGACCCGCTGGATTACTCATCTCTGTGCCCCAACCTTTGTTTTTCTTTCAGGAACTTCTGCTTTTATTTCGCTCAAAAACAATACTGATATTTCCGCCGGGAGAAAATTTCTGGTTCGCCGGGGATTATGGCTGATCCTTCTGGAATTTACACTCATTAATTTTGCTTTATGGGCTGATATCCATTTTAGAATATTGGTTTTTCAGGTTATTGCAGCCATCGGCGCGGGACTTATCATTATTTCATTTTTATTAAAATTATCTTCCCGGACGATTGGGATTATCGGATTGGTTATCATTTTTGGACATAACCTTTTAGGTAATGTCACTTTCAAAGAAAATCCGGTTTTGAAGGTAATCTGGTCTTTCCTTTTCCGATTGGATGTTTTAACCGTCACGCCAAATTTCACATTTGCTATTCTTTATCCGATCATTCCCTGGCTGGGAATTATGCTGGCGGGTTATGGCTGTGGACAGTTATTTCTACTTGAAGATAAGCAAAGAAAAAAAACCCTATTTTTCATCGGAATTTGTTTGCTGGCATTTTTTACGATTTTACGTTTAAGCAATTTTTATGGCGATCCTTCACCTTGGTCGGTGCAAAAAAATCCCGTTTTTACTTTTTTGTCTTTTATCAATATTTCCAAATATCCACCTTCTTTGCTTTATTCGGTGATCACCTTAGGCTTTGCATTTTTATTTCTGGCTTTGGCTGATGGTGTTAAAAATGGATTCACACGATTTATTTCAGTTTATGGGAAAGTACCTCTGTTTTATTATCTTCTTCATTGGTATCTTATTCATTCTTTGATGTTTATTATGGTTTTTTTTCAAGGGTTTACCTGGAAGGATTTACCTTTTGGTCCGTTTATGTTTGGCCGGCCTGTTAACGGCTCCGGGGTTGAGCTTCCTTATGTTTACCTGATCTGGGCTTTTGTTGTGCTGTCGATTTATCCGTTATGTGCCTGGTATTCAAGGTATAAATCTGCGCATCGGGAGATGAAATGGTTGCGATATCTTTAAGGAATTCACTTATTTCACGCAAAGGCGCGAAGGGCAAAAGCGCCAAGAAGGGAAGCTTTCGTATAGCGGTGAAGGTGAGACATTTTTGGTGGCTTGATTTTAATATGGATAGAGAAAACCTAATTTTTTGGTAAATTGTATATGAATTCAACTGTACCGCAGCCCTTTTACCACAAGCTTTCACATACGATGATCGCTTTGGCCCTAATTACGCTTACCATTTACCTTGGACAGGATATTATTGTGCCGCTAGCCATGGCAACTTTACTGGCCGTTTTACTAAGACCGATTGAAAGCTGGCTTACGCGCCATGGAATTCCAAAAATGCTTGCGATAAGTCTGGCCGTTTTACTTGCTATTTTGATTGTAGCCGGACTTACCGTTTTACTTTCCATGCAGCTGGCCGATTTCTCAGACGAATGGCCAAAACTGCGGAAGAATATTAATGATTTTTATTTAGATGCGCGGCGCTGGATCCGGCGTGAGTATAGTGTCAGTTATCGTCAGCAGGATCAGTATTTGAAAAAGGCACAGACACAAACCATGGAAAATTTCCAGGGCGGCGAAACGCTGGGAATCATAACAGGACCGTTGGGCAGTCTGGTTTTACTTCCGATTTACATGTTTTTGCTACTTTATTACCGAGCGATGCTTTTACTCTTTATGGTTGAATTGTTTACCCAAAAACACAAGGAAAAAGTAATGGAAGTTTTGGGTGAGATCAAGTCTATTATTCAGAGTTATATGGTCGGTTTGCTTCTGGAAACAGCCAGCGTCGCGATTCTAAACTGTATTGGATTACTGGTTTTAAATGTCCAATACGCTATTCTGCTGGGAATTATGGCGGCGATTCTGAATCTGGTCCCTTACATCGGCGGGTTGGTTGCTATCGTTTTGGCAGTCATGGTGACGTTCATCAGTCATCCTGAAATTGATACTATTTTAGGCGTTGTCGGAATATTTCTGGCTGTTCAGTTCATTGATAACAACTTTCTGGTTCCGCTGGTTATCGGTTCAAAAGTTAAGATCAATGCTTTGGTTTCTATCGTCGGGGTTTTGGTTGGCGGCGCCATAGCCGGACTTTCCGGGATGTTTTTATCGATTCCCGTAATTGCGATGATGAAAGTAGTTTTTGATCGCGTTGACGGTTTGGAAGCCTGGGGAATATTGCTTGGAGATGAAACGCCCAAGGAAGCCAGCAGCAGTTTTTTTGGGTTTAAAAAGAAAAAACATCCTGAAAAATCTGAGGATTAAGAAAAAAACCAACGAGCCGAGATTCTCTTTTCGGCTCGTTTTCTACCGGACTACCTATTAACTTAAAACCGGAGCACATGAAGAGTCCGGCCAGACAATACCTTTGCAGTGCATTTATTAAAATCATTGTTTATGAAGTTGTCAGAGTTTTACATTTTATTCTTTTTTATTTTCGTTTTACACGTTGCCAAAGCACAGGAAATAGCACTGGATCCTGTGACCGTTACCTCGTCGCTTATTGAAAAACGGGCGTCAGAAAGTGGACGAAACATTGCCGTGATCAAAGGTGATTTATTTCAAAATTTGCCAGTTCATAGTATTGATGATCTGTTGCGATATATCCCGGGACTGGAAATTCAGGCGCGTGGCCCAATGGGTTCTCAAAGTGATATCGTTTTAAGAGGCGGAACATTTCAGCAGGTCCTCGTCATTATGGATGGTTTGCGATTGAACGATCCGAATACCGGCCATTTCAGCAGTTACATTCCCATCGTACCTTCCGAAATTGAACGGATTGAAGTTTTAAAAGGAGCCTCTTCTGCCATTTACGGTTCTGAGGCTGTGGGTGGCGTTATCTACATTGTTTCAAAAACTTTTGCTGCAAAGCTCGCTGCAAAAAGTGATGATGCATCAATTCCTAGTGCTAACAAAACAGTGGTAAATGCTTCCGCTGCCGGTGGTCAGTATGGTTTATTTACAGGAAATGTTGGTGCATTTGTTCAGCGAAATAAGCTGGCAGTCTCCGGTGGACTCATATCCAATAATGCCGATGGCGTCCAACAACGCGGCACAAAAGGTTATTTCCACAATAATACGGCGTCACTTTCTGCAAATTACGCATTTTCTCCTGCCTGGAACCTGGCAGTCAGATCTTCCTTCGATCACCGCGATTTTGCAGGGCAAAATTTTTATACTGCCGCAAAATCTGATACAGCAAATGAGCAGGTAAAGACACTTTGGAACCAGGTGAAACTGGGTTACAAAAAAGGGAAATCTGCATTTTCATTTGATGCAGGATACAAATTTGTTGAAGATCAATACCTGTTCAATTCCCTGTCTATTAAAAATAACAGCAAATCCAAACTTTGGCAGGGATTGGTAACCTGGCAGCAAACTGTCACTTCCAGCACCAGTCTGGTTGCGGGTTTGAATTACCAAAATAAAAATATTGCTTCCAACGACCGTGGAAATCATTCCATAAACCAGCTTGCTCCTTTTATCACTCTGTCCCAAAGAATTGGAGAAAACTTGACAGTAAGTCCTTCCATCCGTTTTGACTGGAGGGAACATATTGGCACAGAAGCCGTTCCGCAGGTTAATTTATCATACAAAAAAGACAACTGGCAATTACGCGGAAGTGCTGGAAAAACAATACGTGACGCCGATTTTACTGAACGTTATAACAATTACCAAAAACCAATCGTAAGCAACGGAAGTAGCGTTGGCGACCCGGCATTGAAAGCGGAAACTTCATTCAGTTACGAGGCTGGTGCAGACTGGTTTTTAACGAATCTGAAACTTTCAGGAACTGTTTTTCAGCGTAGGCAAAGCAATCTGATCGACTATACCTCCTCGCCTTATGCGCAGATGCCTCGGAAGGATAATCTCTCTCCAACCGGAACTTATGCATTGGCAAAAAACATTGCCAGCGTTAATACTACCGGTGCTGAATTGGATATCCAGTATTCCAAAACTATTGCAGATAATCAAAAATTGTGGTGGACAACCGGACTTACCTGGTTGAATAGTGAAAGCAGTGAAACGACTTCATTTTACATTTCTTCTCACGCCAAATTTTTAGGCAATTTCTCGGTACTTTATCAATATTCCAATTTTTCACTTAGCGTCAACGGAATTTATAAAAACCGCGCAAAACGTGAAGCATCAGCTATTGAAGCGACTATTTCCAGAGATTATTTTGTGTTGAATGCCAAAGCTGAATATGCTATTTTGAAAAAAACATTAGCCGTTTTTGTACAGGCGGATAATTTGGGTGATACCAAATACAGTGATTTATTAGGAGCGAAAATGCCGGGAAGATGGCTGATGGGCGGATTGAGATATAGTTTTGTGAAGTAAGTCTTAAAGAAGGGTTTCATGCAAAGAAGATAAGAAAAAAGGGCAAAGGACGCGAAGTAGAAGCTTTGCGATCTTTGCCCTTAACTTTTTTGCTTTGCGTGAAACCCTTTTTTAATCTTTCCTGAACTTGGCTTCGTACATATATAAAGTTCATTTTCAACAGATGCATTAAAAATATGCTTTACCTTACCCTAATCTTAACCTTATTTTCTCCTTTGATTTCCTCAGAAAAATCCGTTTCTCAAACAGAAATTATAAAACCGATAACAACCGAATCCACAAAAATGAATGTCTATTTTCTAAGTGGCTTGGGAGCGGATAAACGTGTTTTTGATAAACTAAAACTGGATGATCGTTGTGATGTTCATTATATTGAATGGATTTCCCCCAAGAAAAAAGAGCCACTGCATAGTTATGCGCAAAGGTTAATTGCACAAATGGATACGACCAAACCATTCCAGTTAGTCGGGTTGTCTTTTGGCGGCATTATGGCTTCGGAAATTGCGGAGATTATTCGTCCGGAGCAGATTATATTGATTTCAAGCATGCCTACCAATATTCCCATTTCTAAATTTAATCGTGGTTTGATTAAAGTCCTCCTGGCTAGTCCATTTGCTGCACCAATATTGAAATCTACAAATTCATATACCTACAAATATTTCGGCGCTGATACTCCTGAATTAAAAACACTTTTAAAACAAATCCTTCATGATACGGATAGTAAATTTTTAAAGTGGGCACTTACCCGTATGACCGATTGGAAACATCCGAGCAGGGCTGAAAATTTATACCATATTCACGGCTCGGCCGACCGGCTTATTCCGTTGAAAATTGTAAAACCGGATGTTATTATTGAAGGTGGCGGACATTTGATGGTTTACAAAGAGCATGAGGAAATATCGAAAATCCTGAATCAGCAGCTCGCAAAAAAATTAAAATAAGTTTTTTCCTTCTCCGACCCAACCTCACGCATACCCTTTGTAGTTTATTTTATTGACAGCGAAAGTTTCTGTCATTCTTTAAACTTAACTTCAAATGGTCATGAAACAAGGAAAATTGGTAATTGGAATGATTTTGCTGGCGCTCATTCAGCTGGTGGCTTGTGAAAGAAACGATCTTGATTCGGATAATTCCGCTGACAAAATTGAAACTTCCAAGCTGGAAGAAATAAAAGTTGCCAGTAATACCAGTATAGAAAAAGGCAAACCCATTCTTTTTGTATTACAAAACGGATTATCCCCAATCAATTTTCAGTGGAAAGTTTCACCCGCGCAAAATGTCAGAATAGCCAAAAGTGATACCACTGCAGCTATTTATTTCCCTCAATCCGGTAATTACACCGTTACCGCTCTGGATAGTATTTCTCAGGATTCCATTTCTTTTACAGTTGATATCGTCATTACCGATCCCGGAAACACCAACATTGATAAACAACAAGATTTTGATTTGGATGATGTTATTAGTCTAACACCCATCACATTCGCAGACTCTACCTTTCATCTTGAATTTTATGCCGAAACAAAAAACACTTATCAATGCACAGATAATTATTTGTTCTTTTCCCGAGATAAGGTCGAGGATACATTTGTGTATGATTTTAGGAAGGTTGTCATCAGAGCAGGTTGTACTACCGAAAAGGGGAAACTGAAACAATACATTTATACCAATGAGCCGATAGTAGACGGCAAGAATTATAATCTTGAAATCACTTTTAACGGAAAAAATTATAAAGGATCTTTTACAAGAAATGGTGGAAATTACCAGTTCACATGGCCTTATGATGATGGCGTAATTTTCACGACGAAGACATTGTAACGTAAACCTACCAAAAATTCACGCCGGCAAATACTCAACTTTGCCGGCGTTTGGAGCATAAGATTGGACGACTTACAGAAAATATTAGCCGGTTGCCGACGAAAAGAGCGTCAGAGTCAGGAGAAACTGTATCGTCAGTTTTACCCTGTCCTATTTGCTTTATGCAGAAATTTTTTTGACGATAAACACGATATCGTAACGGCCATTAATAACGGAATGATGAAGGTTTTTAAAAATCTGGATCAATACGATGCGGCAAAAGGTGAGTTTTTCAACTGGATGTATACGACCGTTAGAAATGCCGCGCTGACTTTGCTTCGGGATAAGAAAACACAGCATTTTGATTACGATGAGATTAAGGAAAATATGTTTTTTGAAGCAACGGAAAACCCGTTTCAGGAACTGGAATATGATGATATAGAAGTTTACATGAGTCAGCTGCCCATGGCAACACGACGGGTTTCCAGTCTTTTTTATCTGGATGGATTTTCGGTTAAGGAAATTGCAGAAGCGTTAAATATTAGTGAGGGAACAGTGAAATGGCATTTGAGTGAAAGTCGCAGCAGACTAAAAATTATATTTGAAAAGTCGATTTAAGAACTTGTGAGCAAGAAAAACCCACATATCAAAAAATACCTTAACGGTAAATTACCTGAACCGGAAGTTCAGGCGGATGACGCGTGGGGACAATTGAATGATATGTTGGGGCAGACTTCCGTTCCGGATCCACAGTTACAAAACGTTGGTAAGTTCAAGTACTTTTTAAAATATGGGTTAGGATTCTTGTCTGGAGTAGCGATTGTAACTGCCACATGGCTGGTACTTCCCGAAAATAAAAAAGAAAAAACAAACATAAAATCGAATCTGGAGCAAAAATCAGGAGATAGTATTGTATTCAATGATGCACTTGAAGAAATCAAAACAAACATCCCTGAAAAACAGATTATGCGAAAAGACAGTTTATCAAATAGTGCAGCCAACATTGAAAATAACACTATAACTGGTTCATTAACAAACGATAAAACAAATTTCAAACCTTTCGCGGTTAGCAAAAATTAAGCCAATAATTCTGATTTAACTAACAATTCCGAAACAACATTATCAGATGGAAAAACGAATACCTCGTTTAAGCAAAACGTCGAAAATAAGGCGGTTTCGATAGCCGAGAAAGCTGATCATTTTGAAAACACATTAAAGAAAAAGATCAACAAAAGAATCGTATCAAACAGATTACCCGAAAGTATCAGAAGGAATGAGCAGGTTTCAAGCTTGAAAGAAGCGAAATCCGGCAACACTACTTCGGAAAAATCTTTTGGTCCGGCAGGAAATCAAACTGCATATTTTAAAGAAAAAACCAATTCCCTGGAAAACATAAACAATATTAAATCAACCGGTAAGCTCTCATTTCCAGTAAAAAATCTGAATCCGAGATCAACCCGTTTCTCTGGTCCGGAAAAAAGCCGGATGGTACAAGTTCCTGCAAAACCTGAAAGCAAAAAAGAGGAAAACCCAAAAACAAAGTCCAGAAAACCGATATTAAAAACACTTCACGCGGGATTGGAATGGAATGCAACGACTTCATTTAAAAACACGAAATATATTTTAAGCGGAGCGGATAGCATTAGCAAACCTTATCTGCTACTTATTCCGGGCATCTGGATTAGCAAAGATCTGAGTGAAAGACAATCTGTGACATTTAGTTTTTTACCTCACCAATCCTATTTTGGTGGAAACAAGCTAATTCATCAAAAAGCAGATTCCATCTTCATCGCAACGAAAAACACGAATATGATCAAAGCGGTGGGATTGAATTTTTCTTTACAATACAATTACAGGTTCTATTCCAGCTGGGCAATCTCCGGTGGGTTCGGATATAGCAAATTGCAAAAAGCTTTGTTTCAGGGAAATCTCCAAAATTATGCCGGAAAAATTATTCCTGTCTCAATGGTTACTTTGAAAAAACCGGATCTTATAAACTTTCTTCAAACCAATATTATCACCTTCAAAACCGGCATTATCTTCAATCCCGGCCGGTTCCAGGTTGGAGCAAATCTTATTGTTCCACTCACGGATGTTTCCGTTACTTCTACTCCACTGAGAACTTTAAACGGCCAGCTTTTCTTCCGTTTCCGTATAAAATAATTCGATCCTGCACAATTACATTACTTTCCAAATCTACTTTTAGATTATTAGAAGAACCATAATTTTTATTTGGATTCAATCTAATCAATCAATAGCTTTGCCTCTTATTAAGACTAATTATATACAAGGCGAAATATCTGATGAAACACTTAACGTTTACTTTCACTTTGGTATTGGCCATCTGGCTGATTTCAAATAGCGCATTTTCACAAGCAACAGGAAGAATTAAAGGGACAATCCGGACATCCGACGGCGTAGGTGCGGAGTTTGTAAATGTAGGATTGAAAGGACTTTCCAAAGGCTCAACAGCGAATGCAAAAGGAGAATACGAAATCAAAAATATCGAAGCAGGAAAATATATCCTGATCGCTTCCTTCATTGGATTGGAAACAAAAGAAGTTGCCGTTGACATAAAATCAGGAGAAACCACTGTTTTGCCAGACATTACTTTGGCAGAAAATGCAAAAACATTTAGCGAAGTGGTGATCACCGCACAAGGAAAACTGCAACGCGAATCAAGCGAATATGTTTCTAAAATGAACTTGAAAAATCTGGAAAACTCTCAGGTTTACACAACCATCACAAGAGAGCTGATGAAAGAACAGCTTGTTTTCAGCATTGATGATGCGCTTAAAAATGCGCCGGGTATCAGCAAAATGTGGGAAGCAACGGGCCGAAGCGGTGACGGAGGAAGTTATTACAACTCACGCGGTTTCATTTTACAAAGTAAATTGAGAAACGGTATTGCTGGAAATGTTTCCACTAAAATTGATGCAGCAAACCTTGAAAGTGTTGAAGTAATAAAAGGCCCGTCGGCGACCTTATTCGGAAACGCGTTAACTTCTTACGGTGGGTTGATCAATCGCGTTACGAAGAAACCATTTGCAAAATTCGGAGGCGAGGTTGCTTATTCAACCGGAAGTTTTGGTTTTAACCGTATCAGCGCTGATGTAAACACTCCGCTGGATTCAGCGAAAAATATTCTTATGCGTGTTAATACAGCTTACAATTATGAAGGAAGTTTCCAGGACAACGGTTTTGGAAAAATGTTCACCTTGGCTCCAAGTCTATCTTATAAGGTGAATGATAAATTATCTTTCAATCTTGATGCAGAATTTTACGACGGACAAAATCAGGGGAATACCATTATTTTCTTTCCATTCGGAGGAACAATTGCAGCGCTTGGTGTGAACAGCGCGGATAAACTGGATATTGATTACAAACGTTCTTATTCTCGTGGTGATCTTTCTCAGAAATCAAGAAATGCGAATTTCTTCGGTCAGATGAATTACAAGATTTCTGATAGCTGGACTTCATCGACCAACTTTACTGCTACAAATAGTTACTCAGACGGTGTAAATCCATACTTCTACTTACTAAGTAAATCGGCTGTAACAGGCGTTTCGACGGACATTGGAAATGGTTATCTGTCACGTAATGACCAGGCGACGGAAAATAGCAAGGATCGTGTGACGGAAATTCAACAAAATTTTAACGGTGATTTCCAGATTGCGGGCATGAGAAACCGCTTTGTAGGTGGCCTTGATTTCTTCCACCGGGTTGCAGATCAATACTTCACAGGTGTAACCATTGATACAATAGCGGCAACGGGTGATATTCCAACATACGGACAATTCAATCTTAATACCTTGAAGGCAGCATATCAGGCAGGCAAAGGTTTTGATTATCCTTACAACTTCATCAACAATACATACAGCGCTTATGTGTCGGATGTATTGAATATCACAGATAAATTGATCGTTTCCGCAGGATTACGTATCGATTATTTTGACAACAAAGGAAATTACAGCATTGTAACAGGTAAAAGGACAGGTGGTTATAACCAAACATCCTTTTCTCCAAAATTTGGTCTGATTTATATGCCGATTAAAGATGTTGTTTCGATTTTTGCTAACTATCAAAACGGGTTTACCAATCAGGCAGGAAATAGTTTTGATGGAGCAGCTTTCGAGCCCGAACATGCTAACCAGGCAGAAGGTGGTGTAAAAATTAACGCATTCAACGGAAAACTGACTACTACTTTAAGTTATTACGACATTCAGGTTTCGAATCTGATCCGTGCTGATATTGCTCATCCAAACTTCTCTATTCAGGATGGAACGCAGCGGAGCAAAGGTTTTGAAGCAGAAGTAATCGCGCATCCGTTACGTGGTTTGAACGTGGTTGCCGGTTTTGCTTACAACGATTCGAAATATGAAAAAGCAGATGAAGATGTTGTTGGTCTTCGTCCTGCTACTGCCATGTCTCCATATCTTGGAAACCTTTGGATCAGCTACCGGATTCCTGAGGGAATGGTTCGCGGTCTTGGATTTGGCTTTGGTGGAAACTATGCAAGTGATAATAAAGTGGTGAACACAAGAAGCCAGGGTGTTTTCATCCTGCCGGAATATACAATTTTGAACGCAACTGCTTTTTACGAACAATCGAAATTCAGATTCGGGGTGAAAGTGGATAACATTACAGACAAAAAATACTGGATCGGATATTCATCCATTAATCCACAAAAACTAAGAAGTTTTACTGCCAGCGTTTCTTTCCGGTTTTAATAAAACCAGACTGATTTTCTAAGTAAAACCAATATCATTTCCTTCCCGTATTCTGGCCAAAAACCGGAATACGGGATTCGTGTTAAAAATTTGTTGCAGCGATTTATAACTCAATCACCATGAAAAAGGTCTTACATTTTCTTCACCTCTGGCTAGGAATCGGCTCCGGAATAATTGTATTCATCCTGGCTGTAACGGGTTGTATTTACGGATTCCAACAAGAAATCCAGGACGCTACACAGTCTTTCCGTTTTGTTGAACCTCAGCATAAACCTTTCCTGGCTCCTTCTACATTCAGGGTTATTGCGGAAAAAGAATTGCCAAACAAGAAAATCCACAGCGTACAATATGGTGATAGCAAAACGGCTGCGGTAATCACTTTTTTCAATTTTGACCCGGAATATTATTATCTGATGTATGCCAATCCGTACACCGGCGAAATACTGGAAACGAGAAATATGGATAGTGATTTCTTCCGGTTCATTCTGATGGGACATTACTATTTATGGCTTCCACCGACAATCGGTCAGCCAATTGCCGCATCAGCAACGTTGATTTTTGTTTTCATGCTTCTTTCAGGTCTGGTACTTTGGTGGCCAAAAAATAAAGCGGCTTTGAAGCAAAGATTTAAAGTAAAATGGAATGCCCAGTGGAGAAGAAAAAATTACGATCTACATAATGTGTTAGGATTTTATAGTATTCCCATTGCGCTTATCATCGCTTGCACAGGTCTGATTATGGGTTTTCAATGGTTCTCAAAAAGTGTTTATTGGGCAACTTCGGGCGGACAAACCATGACGCCATTTTATGAAGCGGAATCGGTCGGAAAACCAGATCCTAATAAAAAAATTCCTGCCATCGATTTCCTTTGGAAAAAGACAATGGCTGAATATCCGGCTGCACAAACAATTGAAATGCATTATCCGGAAACAGCAAAATCTACGATTGCTGCCGTTACCAATCCTGTCGCAGGTACTTTTTACAAAGCTGATTATATTTATTATGATCAGTATAGTTTAAAGGAAATTCCGGTAACGCATAATTTCGGCAGATATCATGACGAGCTGACTTTGGCAAACAAAATCATGAGGATGAATTACGATATCCATATTGGTGCGATTATTGGCTTGCCCGGGAAAATATTGGCTTTCATTATCTCAGCCATCACGGCTAGTCTGCCGGTAACCGGATTTATTATCTGGTGGGGAAGAAGAAAGAAAAGTAAAAAACCGAAGGTGAAAATGGGGGTTAAAAAAGAAATGGTGAAAAGTTAAACGCAGTGTTAAGGGAGTTCAGCGCGGAGTTACGCTGAGTTTTTTTTTAAATTTAATCTGTGTAACTCCGCGCTAAACCCTCCTAACGCTACGTTTAAACAAAATGCTTCTAAGAACCAACAGCGACAACATAGATTTTCAAAAGTTAACCGGAGAACTGGATATTGAGCTATGTAAAATTTACAATACTAATCCGGAAGATTACGAAGAATATAACAGAATTACCGGCCTGCCAACAGTTGTCTTAGCCTATGAAAATGAAGAGCCCGTCGGCTGCGGATGTTTCAAGATTTTCAATGATAAAACCGTCGAAATAAAACGCATGTTTATCAAAGAAAATCAAAGAGGAAAAGGAGTTGCCTCCGCTATCCTGGCAGAGTTAGAGAAATGGGCGAAAGAATTGGGATACGAAGAAGCTGTGTTGGAAACCGGAAAAGGCCAGCCGAATGCAATAAAGCTTTACCAGAAATACGGTTACAAGATCATTGAAAATTATAACCAATACGACGACCTGGAAATCAGTGTTTGCCTTAAAAAATTACTTTGAAGACACAAAAAAATGCGTGATATCTTTCGACATCACGCATTTTTAAAAATCTATTTTCTTTACGTCAAAGAAACATATTGATTGATGCTAACCTTCGCCTTCAGTTCGTGTAGCAAGCTGAACAAACCGAAAAACGTACGATTGATATAGATAAAATGTTTTGAACCACGGTTCACATTCATTTTTCTCAAATTCTTGTCATTGGCATATTTTTCGCCCAATTCCACCAGTCTTGCAAAGAAAACTTCATCCGCAAAATCAAACTCTTCAACCTGGAAAGGTTCGGTGAACAAAGTCAGAATTTCGTGGAAAAGTTTTGAAAAGTAAGCGGTTTCTTCAGGCGTATCTTTATCCGTCAGAATTTCCAGCTCAAATAATTTGTTTCTGAAAATTTCAGGATCATTCATATTTTCCTTTTCAGCAAGCTCGAAATAAGGCGTGTAGAAATCTTCCGGAATTTCTTTCATACAACCAAAATCGATAGCGATCAGGTTTTCGTCCTTATCAACCAGGAAATTTCCAGGATGCGGATCAGCATGAACTTTCCTCAACTGATGAACCTGGAACATATAAAAGTCCCAAAGTGCCTGTCCGATTTTATCAGAAGCCTCTTGTGAAGGATTTGTTTTTACAAATTCGGAAAGGTGAATTCCCGTCATCCAGTCCATCGTGATCACACGCTCCGAAGAAAACTCCTCATAATATTTTGGAAAACGAAGATTTGGAATATGCGAACACGCCTCACCGATTTCCTTACTTTGAGCAATTTCCAGGATGTAATTTGTTTCCTCCGTCAGCTTGGTTTCAACCTCCTGAAAATATTTGTCCGAATCCTTACTCTGGATATTGAACATTCTCATCGCGATCGGTTTTACCAGCGCAAGATCCGAAGTGATACTTTCTGCAACACCCGGATACTGGATTTTCACTGCCAGTTCCTTGCCGTTTGCAGTTGCTTTATGTACTTGTCCGATACTTGCAGCATTTATCGCATTTGCATTAAATGTATCAAAAAGATCTAGCGGCGATTTGCCAAAATACTTTCGGAATGTTTTAATGACCAAAGGAGCCGACAACGGCGGTACAGAAAACTGCGAAAGAGAGAATTTTTCAACGTAAGCCTGTGGCATAAAACTTTTCTCCATGCTAAGCATTTGAGCCAGTTTCAATGCACTTCCTTTCAGGTTTTTCAGTCCGTCGTAAATATCTTCTGCATTATTCGTATTCAGGTTATCCCGTGCAGATTCAGGATTTGTGATCTTCTCACCGTAATATTTTAAATAATTCCCACCGATTTTAACACCGGTTGTAATCAATTTGGATGCACGCTGAATTTTTGAAGTAGGTATGCTGTCTATGGTTTCCATTCACTACCGTAATTTTTCTTTAATTAAAAATTTACCAAAATCGATCACACTTTCCAACGGTGTAATGTTAATCAGGTCAAATGTCGCACGGATTGATTTTTCGATGAAAAGATCTGTCTTTTCAAACCCAACCGATTCATCATCAAGCCAGAATCTTAGTGTTACCAGTAACTGGACCCATGCTCCTTCTTCCAACCCATCCTGTTGTAATTTCTGGATTCGCTCACTTTTCACTTTCAGATATCCCTGACTGCTTGCCGTGATAAATGATTTGAAATAGGACCGGAATTCTTTCAATTTCATCATTCCGTTCAGCTTGCTCTTATCGCCTTTTAAAGCGAAAACAACATAACTTCTGTTGGCTGTCAGAATTTCAAAGAATGTATAATAATAGGTCAGCAATTTATCCCGAAAGCCAAGCGACTCGGAATCAGCGCTTTTGCTCATCAATTCCAGTGTCAGTTTATGAAAGCTGATAAAAACCGATTTTTCAATCGCTTCGATGGATGAGAAATAAGCGTAAAATTCTTTTTCAACAATTCCGTTTCTTTTACAAAACAGATAAACCGATTTTGGATTTTCATTATTTTCCAGACAGTAATGAATATACATTTCTGTGATACTGGCTGCTGAAATTTCTTTAATTTTTGTTGCCATCTTTTTTTGAATTAGCTCATCGACACGATGATTTCCATTAAATTTAAACGAAAAAACGAATACTATTCTTATTTCAGGTGATTGTTGTGAGGGGAGAAACGCATCTTGTTTTTAACCAATTCGTTTCATTTTTTTCTGTTTTTTTTATTACCAACAGCTTCTGACCAATACGCATGAGATTAAAAGTTCTGGCAAAAATTATTCTGATATGCTGTCTATTAGCTAACACCATTAGCCTGATTTTCATTACAGAATGGGCTCAAAATATTTTAAAAAAATGGCCGCAGGCAATCGTTTTAGGAATAATATTTTTTGCCTTTCAGTCAGTCATTCTTGCCGGTTTGGTAAAACCTTACTTCAAAGATATTTCTGCCAGGATTCTTTTTAGTAAAAAGAAACTTCTGATCGGATTGTTTGCGGGATTTGCAGTCTGGATTTTAACTCAGGTATGGGTACATTATGCAACCGGACTCTCAATCGATTATCCAACATCTTCAAGAGTTAGAAAATACCTTTTCATATTTTTATTGAATTCTGTTCCGGCTGCTTTAATTGAGGAATTTATCTTCCGTTTTCTTCCGGTTCATTATGCAGAAAAGAAAGGAATTTCAAGACAGCAATTAATAGTTTTGGCCGTAGGTGTCGCTCTCGTCTTCAGTCTTTCACACGTTTCTGCTTATATTTTCCGGGATCATACCTCTTTTTCAGAACTGGCTTTTCCGCTCATAAGCGCCTTTTTTTACGGAATGGCCTACTTTTTCGTGTATTTTATGACAGACAATATCTATTTAACCACCCTGATTCACGCATTCAGCAATAATCAATTATATCTGGTCAGTTCGCCTTACAATGATTCCTTTTATTTTTACACGCTGATTTTCATTACGCTCGTCTGGTTTATGAGAAGGGAAGCAAGGAGAATTCGTTATTGATAAGTTACTATGTGGGAATTTTTATGGAGCTAAAAAAACTATCGTTTCTTTGTTGATAATGAGGAGAGTAGTCTGTGTTAATTAAAATATTTACATTCAAGCAAGCAAAATATCAGCTGGAATTCCAAGGTCCTTGTGCAAAAACTTCATAAATCTTACGCTCATCTGTTTTTTACCATTAATGATTTCAGAAATTGCTCCTTTGCTCATGCCAAAACGCTCAGCCAGGTTGCTTTGAGTTAATCCTTGTTCTTCCATTTCAGCTTTTAGAGCTTCAATTGGTGATAATTGTCTGATTGGATAGTTCCGTGCTTCATAATCAGCAATTAGCAGTGCCAATATTTCCAGCTTATCTCCCTCAGGTGTGTTTTTTGATGCAGAGAACACATTTTCCATTTGTTTAAGTGCAAGATCATATTCCTGCTCTGTTTTGATTGGTATGATCGTTTCCATGAGTATATTTAAATTAAACTTCAATTGTTTTGGCGTCAACCTTATCGTATTCTTTGTGTGTCCCGATAAACTTGATATAGCATAATTGGAATTCATAATTAAAAGCCGCAATTAGTCGGTACTTATTGCGGCAAATATTAAAGACTATCCTTTCATTATCTACATAGTCCGCACCTTTAAACTGATCAGTAAGACTTTGAGGAGTGTTATAAGATTGCTTAGCAATTTTACCATACCAATGAAGCAAGTTAATTTGAGCATCAGGATGCTTGTCCCAAAATACTTTAAGTGTTTTAAGTGAGTATATTCTCATAACCACAAATCTATTAAACAAAGTTCACATTTAGCGAACCTTATTTAATTATCAGTCAGCATGGAATATAAGTTATAAAGTTTTTTTATATGCCTGCACTCTTTACAAGGTAAAATATTATTTGTTCTTTCCTGCACAGCTTGGATTTCCGCTCCCTTCTTCTACCAGATTTTACCAGGAATTTGTCAAAATAATCTTCCCGATATGATCACTGCTTTCCATCAATTCATGGGCTTTTGCGGCTTCTTCCAATGGAAATTCACGATAAATCACAGGTTTAAATTTCCCGTTTTCCAATAAAGGCCAGACATTTTCCAGGATTTCTTTTGTCAATTCAGCCTTAAAAGTCACATCTCTGTTACGAAGCGTACTTCCGGTAATTGTCAACCGGTTTTTCATAATCAATCCAAAATCTACACCTTCGGCCTTGTTTCCTTTCATGGTATTGATAAAAACCATACGGCCGTCAACACGCAGTAATCTTAAATTTTTGGGAATATAATCTCCACCAACCATATCCAGAATCACATCAACACCTTCCTTTTTAAGTACCTCTTCAAAATCTTCTTTTTTGTAATTGATACACAAATCAGCACCAAGTGAGACACAAGCCTCGCATTTTTCATACGACCCGGCCGTAGCAAAAACTTTTGCACCAAAACCTTTTGCCAATTGAATCGCTGTGATACCAATTCCGCTGCTTCCGCCATGTACCAAAAGATTTTCACTGCTTTGGAGTTTTCCTTTTTGAAATACATTATGCCAAACAGTGTAAACAGTTTCGGGTAATGAAGCCGCCTGTACAAAAGAAAATCCGGACGGAATTGGCAAACAATGTTGGGCGTTGACAACCGCATATTCCGCATAACCACCGCCGGCCAGTAATGCGCAAACGGCATCGCCAACTTTCCAATTCGTTACGTCCGCTCCGGTTTTCTCAATAGTTCCGGCTACTTCCAAACCAGGAATATCCTGAGGAGCACCCGGAGGAGGCGGATAATTTCCTTTCCGTTGAAAAACATCAGGACGATTAATTCCTGCTGCGTAAACCTTGATTAAAACTTCATCTGCTTTACAATCTGGAATTGGCCGCTCCTGGATTTCTAAAACTTCCGGTCCGCCCGGATGTGTAATGACAACTGCTTTCATAACTTTTTATAGTATAGATCTGCTTCACAATTTCCGTGCCTTTATTTTGTTAAAAGCATTACTGAATTCTTTAAAACAAAAAAAACCTGAGAAATCCCAGGCTTCATTGTTGTTCAAATCGATAGAAAAATCAATAAATATCTTTCCCAAAAGGTGTAAAAGAAAGGCTCATTAGTTTGAAATGTTGTTTGGCAAAAGGCAATCCAATAATAGTAATCGCCAACAAAATTCCAAAAATCAGATGGGTGAGTGCGATCCAGATTCCGCCGATAAAAATCCAGATTAAGTTAAAAATCGTCGACAAGCAGCCGGTTTGCCCAGGCACTTCACGCACTTCTCTTCCAAAGGGCATCAAGGTCAAAATCCCGATTTTGAAACATTGAATACCAAAGGGTATACCGATAATCGTGACGCACAATAGAAACCCCGCAATAAAATATTCCATGGCTACGATAAATCCGCCAAAGATTAACCAGATGATGTTACCGATTAAATTCATGTGTCCTCATTTAATAAGTATGCAAGATCTTTCTTTTTTTTAATATATAATCGCTGTAATCTTGTAGTAACATAAAGATATTTTAAAATGAGTTCTATTCTACACTATCAAAACGCATACAAAAAAATTACTACTGATAGAATTCTGATTTTCTTCTCTATTTTGCTTTTCCTTCCCAAAAATCTAGTGGACAATCCAAGTGGAGGCCAGGATCCATCATGGAAAATAAGCATTAATATGGCTCTTCATCAAGGGCTGATCTTCGGAAAGGATTGGATTTTCACTTATGGACCGCTTGGATTTTTAAGTACCAGAATACCGACTTATGTAGGCGTTTTTCCGATTCTTCTCTATGATATTTTTCTTGTCGGCGTGCTCATTTATATTTTGGCATATACCTTTAAAGAGTTAAACAGCCTTTCAAAATGTCTTATTGTACCATATTTCCTCGTCTTGATCTCGTACAACCCAGAAGCAACTTTTGAACTTTTTACATTATTTGTCTTTCTGATATTGCATCATTTCAGGACGAAAAACGTTATTTCACTAATTTTAAGCGTAATAATTTCGATCCTGATTTTCTACATAAAATTAAATTTAGGTATCGTCACATCTGTAATATTATATGCTTATCTGATTTATCAGGCAATTATTGATCGTAAATTTTTAAGCAGAACATTACTAGTTATCACTGCACATGTAATCGTAACATTGTTGCTGGCTTTTTTTCTGCATGTTGAAATTGGAGGCTATATCAAAAGCGCGCTGTATATAATAGACAACTACAACGACGCCATGTTCAGCGTTGACTATTTAAATCTGGCAGCCCGATATGCCTGGTTTAATATAGCACTTACCATCATTGTTCTTCTTTCACTAATCATTTTCCTGTTCATTTCCTCTCGGCTTCTCTTAAGAACTCCTTCTGATATTCCTGTTTTGGTAATTATGTTCCTCGCACTATATCTGGGCTTTAAGCAAGGTTTTACTCGTTTTCAACCCGCTGGAATGCCTTACTTATTTTTTTACGGAGCATTTTTTGTCGGAATTGCCTATCTTTTTATTGATAATCCTATGCTAAAAAATAACCTTGGCAATGTGTTTAGGGTTTTTCTTTTTGTTTCCCCTTTTGCAAGTACCGGAATTGGTTTGTCCTACAATAAAATATCACTTCCTTATCAGGATATTGTTTTTCAGAACCTGCCCTTTCAGCAAAAAGTCAATAACGACAATTATCGAAAGGAATACCATCTTGACCCAGCCGTTTCCAAGACTTTTAGAGGTAAAACAGTGGATGTGTTCCCTTATGATATCGCTTACTCTTTTTTTAACGATCTACATTACAACCCACGACCGGCCATCCAGTCTTACCAGGCTTACAACAATTACCTAACTACGTTAAATTATAATAAATATTCCTCTACCACTGCGCCAGATTATATTTTGTATAATGTCGGGGCCACAACCGATGTCGGCAGGTACAATTTTTGGGGAGATTCCAAAAGTACACTGGCAATGCTTCAGTGTTACGATTATCAGACCACGACAATCAGCAGAGATACACTCCAGATTTTAAGAAAACGACTTGATAATAAAAAGATTCTGCATTCAAAAGAGCGAAATATATCGTTTAAAATGAACCAGCGTATCGCTCTTACGGACTCTGGCAGACTGACATGGATGGAAACAAAAGTTGAGTATTCACTATGGGGAAAGCTGAAAAGAGTTTTAGTTCAGCCCCCAATTTTAAAAGTGCGAGCAACCTTTGAAGATGGAAAAACAGAGGTTTTTAAAGCCATTATATCTGAAATCGAAGCTGGCACATTTTTAAAAATAGTACAAACAGAAAACGAGGCCGAACATTTTTTTAAAACCGGTGGAAAAGCCAAATCGATAACTCATTTGGAATTCCTCCAGAATAATGCAGGATTTCAGGAAGATATTTCTGCAAAACTTTATGATGTTTCTTTTGAATAAACTTTTATAATACCGGTTAAAAACTTCCGCCCTCAATCCCCTTCACGGCATAATCCACCGCACGTGCGGTCAGTGCCATGTATAGCAACGACGGACTTTGATTTCCCGTACTCGTCATGCAAGCGCCGTCAGTGACAAATACATTTTGACAATGATGCAGCTGGTTATGTTCATTCAACATGGAAGTTTTAGGATCTCTCCCCATCCGGCAGCCGCCCATTTCATGAATATCCAGTCCGGGAGCCTGTTTGTTATCGTGTTGAGAAATATTGGTACAACCTGATTTTTCAAGCATTTCGGCACTTTCTTTCAAAAAATCGCGAATCATTTTTTCATCATTATCATCATAACCTACCGAAGTTACCAAAAGTGGAATTCCCCACTGATCTTTTTTATCGGGACTTAAAGTTACCTGGTTTGAGGCTTTTGGAATCGTTTCTCCCTGCATATACATGTAAACTTTCCAGCCGCCAGGTTTTGACATTTCTTTTTTAAAATCTTTGCCAAAAGTTGAAACTGATTTCTCATTTCCACGCGTCCGGTATGCGCCCATGAAAGTTGTAAAACCACCAACATAATCGGTATCCTGTGTATGCAGATTGCGGTAATTTGCCAGAATCGGTTCTGTCGGATTTCTTCCATAATAATATTTATCTTCAAAACCTTCCATATCAGCAGCCACCGAAGCACGGTAATTATGAAAGGCAATATATTTACCCAAAATACCGCTGTCATTTCCCAGACCATTTGGGAAACGTTTTGATTTTGAATTAAGCAAAACCAGATTACTGTTCAGCGCCGAAGCGTTCAGAAAAATCACTTTGGCAAAATATTCATGCACTTCTTTTGTGTTTGCATCGATGATTTTTACACCGCTTGCCTTTCCTGTTTTTTCATCATAAACAATGGAATGAACAACCGAATGTGGACGAATCGTGAGATTCCCCGTTTTCTCCGCCCAAGGTAAGGTGGAACTTACCGAGCTGAAATATCCGCCATAAGGGCAACCGCGCATACACAAATTCCTGGCCTGACATCCGCCTCTGCCTTGCTGAATATGAATTTCTTTGGGTTTGGTCAAATGCGCCCATCGTGCGTGGACCAAATGCCGGTCTTTGTAATTTTCAGTGATCTTTTCCTGAACCACTTTCTGGACACAATTTAAGTCGAAAGGTGGCAAATACTCACCATCAGGCATGGATTCCAGACCGTCTTTACTACCGCAAACACCTATAAATTCTTCCACGTGTGAGTACCAGGGCGCCACATCTTTATACCCGATCGGCCAGGCAATTCCGTAACTATAACGCTCCGGAGCCGTAAATTCAAATTCACTCCAGCGCTGACAAGCCCGTCCCCAGGTTAGCGACTTCCCTCCTACCTGATACCCGCGAATCCAGTCAAAAGGCTTTTCTTGCACATAAGGATGATCTTTATCCTGCACAAAAAAATGTTTGGTATCATCACCAAAACCGGCCGCTTTGCTGATCAGCGGATTACCATCGAGAAACTTTTTCGTCAGATTTCCACGATGTTCAAAATCCCAGGGATTAAGATGTGCGGTTGGGTAATCTTTATTATGTTCCACATTTCTTCCGCGTTCCAAAACCATCGTTTTCATTCCTTTTTCGCATAATTCCTTGGCAGCCCAACCGCCACTGATGCCTGAGCCTACTACGATTGCATCGAAATGATTCGTGGATTTTGAATCCTGTCCTGAATTTTGTGAAGGATTTGTCATGGCGACTTATTAATTAGAAATGGGTTCCACGAATAGTTTCAGAAAGTTTTGAAGCGACTTCTTCATCAAGAAATATAAAGGAATTTCGATGCTCCCGGATAATGGTTCCCGGAATTTTATTCGATATTTCTTCGGTAAGAACTTTCAAAACAATATCTGCTTTTTTGTCCCCGGCCACGATTAAGACAGCTGTTTTCGCTTCGGAAAAATGTTGCAATCCAAGGGTGATTCCACCGGAAAGCGGAGTATTTTTTGTGAAATATTTCTGAGCAACTTTTACGGTAAGCGGATCCAGTTCGGTCGTATGTGCGTATGAATGGAAGTCCGCACCAGGTTCATTTAATCCAATATGGCCATTCATTCCCAACCCGACTAACATCAGATCAATCGGGCCATTTTCCTGAATATAAGTATCCATTCGCTTGCATTCCTGATCAGGATTTTCAGCAAGACCATCGAAAAAAGTAATTTGTTCGGGGTTAATTTTTAAGGGGTTGAAAAAACTGGAATATAAATAATGTTTACAGCTTCCTTCATCCTTTTCGTCCATACCGATCCATTCGTCCAAACCTACAAAACGGCATTGGCTGAAATCAACATAACCTTCCAGGCCATATTTTACCAGATATTTTAATACAATCGTAGGAGATTCACCGGAAGGGAAACATAACAGAGAATCCGGTTTTTGATGGATTTGATCAACAATCAGATCCGCCGTGGCTTTGGACATGGCGTCCTTGTCCGCATATATAGTCAACTTCATGGATTTGCTTTTACAACAAAAGAACATGACGTTGCTTTGTTACTATTAAATCAGAGTAAAAGTCAATTATTTACTACAACAGACTGGACTGATTCTTCACTCCAATTTTCTATTTTCAGCTTTTTGAAAAAATCTTCCTCTTCAATTTCCTGAACTTTTCCCGGCTGCAAATCACCCAGTTCCAGATCTTCAATAGACATCCGGATCAGTCTTTTACACTTATGACCGGCAGCAAGTACCATTTTTCTTACCTGATGATATTTCCCTTCCGTCAAAGTAATTTTAAGCCAGGAATGCGGCACATCTTCCGGCTCTTTTGAAAGTTTCGCCCAGCCTTTTGGCTTTTCTACAATGTCAACTTCGCAAGGCGTGGTAATATATTCAACATTACCCTTAATTCTGATCGGAATTCCAGTCCTGAGCAAATCGAGTTTTTCCTGATTCACCACATGTTTGACATGAACAACATAAACCCGTTTATGCGGAACCTCCCCCTGAAATAATAAACGGGTAACTTTTTTGTTCGTTGTTAATATCAGCAATCCCTCGGAATGGCTGTCGAGCCGCCCGATGGCATGAATTCCTTCCGGAAAATCATATTCCAGATCGCCAAGCAGGCCCACAGCATCAGGACTGATAAACTGCGAAACCATATTCGGCGGTTTATTAATGATAAAATAACGATGTTTTGACTCGGTCATGAAGCTGGATTGTTGACAGTTTTTGCTGTTATTTTATTCAAAGATCGTTCCTTTTTATTTGGAAATTTACTTGATGTACTAATCGGGAAGGTTAACTATGTCACTTACAGGGACTTTATGCAAGCAGTATTTTAAATCCGCATTATACTTTACAATTAATTAATACTACAATTTCTATATAAATTCTGAACATTTCCCTTGCTTAAAGCCAATATAAAACCGTTTGGAATGCGTACTATTGTAACACAAGCAGACACATTCAACGTATTTGTACTCTCCTCATGAAGTGGGAAAAATTACTCTCGGCAAAACGCTGGGGAAGTGAAGATAAAAATATTGAAGATCAGGCCGAAGCCCGGTCGGAATTCCAGCGTGATTATGATCGTTTAATATTTTCTTCCCCTTTCAGAAGGCTCCAGAATAAAACACAGGTCTTCCCTTTACCCGGAAGCATTTTCGTCCATAACCGACTAACACATAGTCTTGAAGTAGCCAGTGTAGGAAGATCTTTGGGAAGGATTTTTTACAACCGTTTGAAAAAAAACAGACCGGATTTAGACGAAGAACTTCCCCTGATCAGTGAAATAGGAAACATTGTGGCTGCCGCTTGCCTGGCGCATGATCTCGGAAATCCGGCTTTTGGACATTCCGGTGAAGCTGCGATTTCTTATTATTTTACAAATGGCGACGGGCGTATTTATAAAGACAAAGTCACCGAAGCCCAATGGGAAGATTTGACGCATTTTGAAGGCAATGCCAACGCTTTCCGGATTCTTACACATCCTTATGCAGGAAAAGGTTATGGCAGTTTTGCCCTTACTTATTCAACTTTGGCCTCCATCGCAAAATATCCCTGCGAATCTCTGGCAGGACATGATAAATCGAAAATTTTTAGAAAAAAATATGGATTTTTTCAATCCGAACAAGCTGGCTTTGAGAAAATTGCCACGGAACTTGGATTGGCAAAAGTTGAAGATAATCATCTGATCTACAAGCGTCATCCTATTGTTTATCTGGTTGAAGCGGCAGATGATATTTGTTATAACATTATAGATCTTGAAGACGCACACCGGTTGAAAATATTATCCTATCGTGAAGTTGAAGAGCTACTTTTACCATTGGCCAACGATCCAAAGATGGCTGAGCGACTAGACGAAATTGATGATGATGATGCCAAAATAAGTTTTTTACGTGCCAAATCGATTAACACTTTGATTGGTCAATGTTCTGAGCTTTTTTACAAAGAGCAGGAAACCATTTTAGAAGGAGATTTTAACCACAGCCTGATTGATCAGATCAATGAACCGTTTCGATCGATCATGAAGAATATCGAAACCATTTCGATTAAGAAAATTTACAATTATTCCTCTGTTGTACAGATAGAAGTGGCTGGTTACAAAGTTATGGGAGGACTTTTGGAGGAATTTATTCCGGCTTATTTAAACAATAATTCACATTATTCTAAAAAACTTGTTGAGCTGATTCCGAAACAATTCATCACAAAAAAGACCGACGAATACTCAAAAATCCAGACTGTTCTAGATTTTGTATCCGGAATGACAGATCTCTATGCAGTAGAATTATTTCGAAAGATCAAAGGGATTTCATTTCCTTCCATCAGTTAGAAAACTTAGTCGGCACGTATTAAAATTCTATATTTTTCAGGTGTTTAACAAGGGCAGGTTTCGCATCCTGATATTAGTCAACTGCTCAAAAACTTTCATTATCTTGTAAACTCAAACTGGTTTTCAAAAACCTTATCTCAACTATGAAAATTGAACAGTTCGTCTACACAGGCGAAGCCTCCGTAAAACCGTTTACAATAAACCCCCAACTTATATTCGCATTCGGCCACCGGGAACTTCTTGAAAGCCAAACTTTAACACAGGAACTGGCCAAAAATTACCCAAATGCAATTCTTACCGGCTGCTCCACAGCTGGAGAAATTATCAGTGAATCGGTTCGTGACGGAACGATCATTTTTACAGCCATTGAATTTGCCGATGTCAAAATCCAGTCGGCAAAAGTCGGCTTGAAAGATTCCGGTTATAACAGTTTTGAAATTGGCAAAAAACTGGTTTCCCAGTTTCCTCAGGAAGGATTAAAACATGTTTTTGTTGTTTCCGACGGACTCAAAGTAAACGGTACGGATCTGGTAAAAGGCATCGCCGATGAATTGCCAGAAAATGTAACCTTAACAGGCGGACTTGCTGGTGACGGCCCCAATTTTTCAAAAACAGTAATTGTTGAGCCCGATGGAACAATTGCAACGGAAAGTATCGCAGCGATCGGTTTTTACGGCGATACCCTACATATTGGTTTCGGTTCACGCGGAGGCTGGGACAGTTTTGGTTTGGACCGACTGGTCACTAAATCAAAAGAAAATGTATTGTATGAGATTGATGGTCAGCCAGCTCTGGATTTGTACAAATCATTCCTGGGCGACCGTGCGAAAGACCTTCCGTCATCCGGACTTTTGTTTCCACTAAGCATGCGCGACAGCGAAGACCGCGCTCCCGTTGTCAGGACGATTCTTGGTATCAGCGAGGAAGATAAAAGCCTCACTTTTGCCGGAGATATTCCACAGGGAAGCTTTGTAAGATTGATGAAAGCGAATACGGACAGACTGATAAACGGCGCGGAAGAGGCTGCTATTGCTGCTAAAAATGGAGATAATGAATCTCCGGAATTTGCATTGCTGGTTAGTTGCGTCGGTAGAAAACTCGTATTGAAACAGATTGTGGAAGAGGAAGTTGAGTCTGTTTCGGAGGTACTAGACAAGCCGTTTATTACCGGATTTTACTCTTACGGAGAAATTGCGCCTTTCAACCAGAATGTTCAATGTGAGCTTCATAATCAAACTATGACGATTACCACTTTCCGGGAATCATAAAATCATCGACTATTGGAAACAACGGAAATTACTTATCACCGTCTATTAAAACGTCAGATCAGGAAATCGCTATCTCCTGAACTTGCCGAAAATCCTGAATTCCAGGATTTCCTCAATTCTGTCAATCAGGCTTATCTTGAATTTCAGGATGATATCGCCCGAGTGGAACATATACTCGAACAAAGTTCGACAGAATTATTCAGGGCAAATAAAGAGTTGATCAGCATCGCCGATCAGAAAACGGAAGAGGCAGCTTCAACCAACAGAAGATTGGAAGAAGTAGCGAATAGTATTTCAGAAGTGCTTATTCAGCTCAACAAAGATGGGAATATTATTTACCTCAACAATGCCTGGGAAACGGTAACAGGTTTTAAAGTAATCGACAGTCTGAATAAAAACTGGGCTGAATTCCAGATCAATAGTGATTCAAAAACAAGATTGGAATCGCTGTTTACCGGAAAAATCAAGTCAGTTCAGGATACTTTTAAGTTGACTACGGCCGATAAAACTGAAAAATGGCTGGAAATATCGATCTCGACACAGCTGGATTCCTGTAAAGAAGTGATTGGATTTATTGGAACAGTCAGTGATATTACGTCCAGAAAAGCCCAGGAAGAGCAGATTAACCGGATGGTTGAATGGTTTAACGAATCCAGTGAAGCGGTTCAGGTTTCAGATGATACCGGAAAGTTACTCTTTATTAATCACGAGGCTGCCCGTCGTTTAGGAAAAAAACAGGAAGAAATCATTGGGTCCCATATTAGTACCGTAGAAAAAATATTTGAAGATCCTGAAAAGTGGGCGGAGTATGTAGCTACTTTAAAAAGCACGTCCAAAATGATTGTCACCGGTTTTCATAAAAAGAGAGACGGAAGTACTTATCCGGTTGAATCCAGTGTAAAATATTACGAAACTGACGGCCAAGGCTATGTTTTGGCATTTATCCGGGATATTACAGAACGGGTAGAAGCTGAGAATAAACTAAAATCTTACATGCGCGATCTGGAACGGATCAATGCTGAACTTGACCAGTTTGCTTATGTGGTAAGTCATGATTTGAAGGCTCCGTTACGTGCTATTAATAATTTATCCGAATGGATTGAGGAAGATATCGAAGATCATCTTGATGGCGACACGAAAGATCAGTTCAAACTTTTACGTGGACGCGTGCATCGGATGGAAAGCCTTATTAACGGAATTTTATCCTATTCCAGAGCCGGACGTATCAAAACAACCAAAGAAAGATTTTTGATTAAATCATTGGTGGATGATCTTTGTGACACTTTCAGTTCAAAAAAACCAATCGAATTTATTTTTGAAGGCGACCCGAAGAAAGAATTGCTTTCAGAAAAAATTACGCTGGGGCAGATCTTGCAAAACCTGATTTCCAACGGAATTAAATACAACGACAAGGATGAAATTAAAATCACTATTGGCTGGAAAGATGGAGAGGAAGGCATAGAATTTTTTGTACGGGATAATGGGCCCGGAATTAGTCCTGAATTTCATGAAAAAATATTCGTCATTTTTCAAACGCTGCAAGCCAGGGATGAAGTTGAAAGTACCGGCGTAGGACTCGCCATCGTAAAAAAGATCATGGATGAAAAAGGAGCAAAGATCAGTATCCAATCGACTATGAAAGAGTCTACTACATTCTTTTTCACATGGCCGGTAAACGAAATAGCTGAGATCGAAAAAATATAGAATTAATTTGAGTAACCAGCAACATATTAGTAATAAAAAGTCATTAATTATAACAATCTTTACAAAATGTCCAATTCAAATCCAATCCCCATGACAATCTTACTTGTTGAAGATGACGAAGTAGATATCATGAATGTGAAGCGAGCATTTAAAAAAAATAATATCTCAAATCCACTCGTGATTGCCCATAATGGTATTGAAGCCCTGGAAGTTCTACGGTCGACGGCAACAGATGCACCAAAACCAAGAATTGTTCTTCTAGACCTTAATATGCCAAGGATGGGAGGAATTGAATTTCTCAAAGAAATCAGACAAGATCCAGAGCTAAGTTCTCTTTCCGTTTTTGTGATGACCACCTCCAATGAAGACGGCGATAAAATTGATGCCTTTAACCTCAACGTAGCCGGTTACATTTTAAAACCTTTATCCATGGACCGTTTTATTGCGGCCGTGTCTACTTTGAAAAGCTACTGGACCCTTTGCGAGTACCCTGAATAAGCCTGCAAGCCCACTTCTTTTCAAAATGTTATGACCCCCTTGAATCTGCTGTTGGTAGAAGATGATGATATTGACGCGATGGAATTCAAACGTGCCATCCGAAAATGTAATGTTGAAATTCAGGAAATGCGCATATGTAAATATGCTGAAGAGGCCATTACGACCCTTGAAACCTGGCTGCCCACCTGCATTTTTGTTGATTACCAGCTACCAAAAACTAACGGTCTGGAATTACTTAAAAAAATAAAAAAGATTGCACCAAAGCTTCCGGTTATCGTTTTGACTTCTCAAGGCGATGAGCGGATTGCCGTGGAAATGATGAAGGCTGGGGCTATGGAATATTTTCCAAAAGCAGAGATCAATGCTGAAAAACTGACGAAGACTTTCCACACCATGAGCCAGATGTTCGAGGTAGAAAAAGAGCGTGAAGTTGCACAGAAAGAACTCGCAGAAAAGGAGGAATTTATCCAGAAAGTAGCACAGCTTTCACCCAATATTATTTATGTCATAGATATTGAAAAATGGACAAACATCTTTCATAACAATCAGATCAGTGAAATATTGGGTTACAAGGCAGAAGAACCACTTCCTCAAAATGTACTTGCTTTTTCTAAACTGATTGATAATGACGATTTACTGACTTTTAGGAAACATTATAATTATATCAAACAGCATTTAAAAGATGGCGAAGTAATGGAAAAAGAATTTCGCCTGAAACACAAAGACGGATCGGATGTCTGGATTATTACGCGCGAAGTTTCTTTTAAGAGAAATAATGATGGTGAAGTTTTGGAAGTTTTGGGCACCGCCATTGATATTACAAGCCGAAAACTGGCTGAAAAGGAACTGATAAAGGCAAAAAAAGATGCCGAAGAAGCTGCACTGATCAAGTCAGATTTTTTGTCAACCATGAGCCACGAAATCCGTACTCCGATGAACGCAATCATAGGATTTACAGATTTACTGCTAACCAGTAATTTACCGGAAGAATATATGCAATATTTAAACACCATTAAATATTCTGCTGATAATCTGATGGTTATACTGAATGATATTTTAGATTTTTCCAAAATTGAAGCTGGTAAATTTATCCTGGAAGATTTTGAATTTGACCTTCGGGAAAAAATCGGGCATTTATACAGGACTTTTGAGTTTAAAGCAAAGGAAAAAGGAATCAAGCTTTCCTATGAAATTGATGACAAAGTGCCGGCAATTCTGATCGGTGATGCATACCGTTTGAACCAGATCCTGGTCAATCTTATTGGCAATGCGTTGAAATTTACTTCGGAAGGTTTCGTCAAAATTTCCACTCTGGTTGAAAAAGAATATGCTGATAAAGTAGATTTAAAAATCTGCGTAAAAGATTCAGGAATTGGGATTTCTGATGATAAACTTGGCTTGATTTTTGATAGTTTTTCCCAAGCCCACAACAACAATGCAACCAAATTTTTTGGTGGTACTGGACTTGGTCTAAGTATTACCAGGAAAATAACGGAACTGATGCAGGGAAAAATTACAGTAGAAAGCGAGCTTGGCACAGGCAGTAATTTTTGTGTTACCCTTACTTTCCTAAAAGGGAATGCTGCCCCAACCAGCGATATATTGAACACAAATATTCCGTTCTCTCTTAAAGGTTACAGCGTTATTGTTGCCGAAGATATTCTTGCCAATCAACTTTTGCTTAAACACCTGCTTAAAAGATGGGAAGCCGATTTTGTCATTTGTGATAATGGTAAGGAAGTTTTGGAAACCTTGCAGTTGCGCAGTTTCGATCTCATTCTGATGGATTTACAAATGCCTGTTATGGATGGCATTACGGCTATGAAAGCGATCAGGAATTCTTTTCCGCATCTTGCCAAAGTTCCCGTCCTTGCTTTTACAGCAGATACTTTTGCACAAACTTCACAAGAAATTATTGATTGTAAATTTCAGGATTTCATCACAAAACCATTCAGAATTGACGAGTTGACTTCCGTTATCCGCAAGCAATTAAATCTGTAATCGGATATATTTAGATTTGTACTCATGCTAAATTAGACGTTGCCCGCTCTCACTTCCATTCGGATTGTTACCTTTGGTCAAAATTATTCATCATGACAAAAGTAAAGCTTACCGTAAATAATAACGGATCTCTGAAAGTTGACGGAGATTTTGAAATCGTAGACGCGCAGGGAAATGTGTACGGATTGGAAGGAAGAACGGTCGTTTCGATATGCCGTTGCGGACTTTCAGCGAACAAACCTTTCTGTGACGGATCTCACAAAGGACATTTTGAACATAATGCGGTTGCATTTAATTTGCCTCCCAAGAAAGTTTAAGACCAAAAAAAATTCTATTCTAAATCCACTGGTTTTCACAAGCCAGTGGATTTTTTATTGGGTATTCATTTTTATAGCATTTAATCCACGATCATTTATTTGACGTATGTTATCCAAAATAAAAACTAAATAAACGATCAGTGAATTCGCAAACCCGTGTCAGTCTTATTATTATCCTAATTTTATTCGGAGCTTTTTTACTAACACTTTCTGGATGTACGTTCCTGGGTAATAAAGCACATAAAAATATCACTTATGCAAAAGGCTCAGGAGCAATTTCTGACCAACAATTAAATATCTTCGAACCGAAAAAACCCACAGGACCAAAAGATGTTTTGGTCTTCATTCATGGAGGAAACTGGAATTCCGGAAAGAAATCGCAGTATAGCCTGATGGGAAGAAACTGGACAAAAAAAGATATTGTCTATGTCATCATCGACTATCCGTTAAGTCCAGCTGCGACTTATAAAGAAATGGCTGAATATTCTGCAAAATCAGTGAAATGGGTAAAAGAAAATATTCAAAATTATGGTGGAAATCCTGACCGGATATTCATTTCAGGTCATTCGGCTGGCGGACATCTGGCAGCGCTTATTTCTATTGATGATCAATACTTTCAAAAGCTGGGAATGGCTAATCCGATCAAAGGATTGATACTAATCGACGCAGCGGGACTGGATATGTATGGTTATCTGTTGGAAGAAAAATTTCCGAAAGATAATACCTACCTCAAAACATTTACAACCGATCAAAAGAATTGGAAAGACGCTTCTCCACTTTATCATTTACATAAAGGAATGCCGCCTATGACGATTTTCAGAGGTGGAAAATCATATCCTTCCATTATTTCCAGTAATGAAAAATTCATCAAAGCCATGCAGGAATTTGCTCCCGAAACTTCTTATGTAGTTCTGAAAAGCAAAAAACACATTCCCATGATTACACAATTTTTCAATCCCTGGAACAAACGCTACAATCAAATCCACCGTTTCATGGAAAGTATTGACAGTAAAGGAAATATCATTAAAAATTAATTGTTTCACATTTGAATTTTATAAATAAATTCGAGACAAAGTTTATTTCAGTATCAAAAATTTACTATCTTTGTGATACTAATAGTATCATCAACAAACGTTAGAACATCGATATGTCGGAAAGACTTCATGAGAAGCTGGAAATTCTTGCTGATGCAGCTAAGTACGACGTATCGTGTTCATCCAGTGGAAGCAAGAGAAAAAATCATAACAAAGGTTTAGGCGAGGCGACGGGAAGTGGCATTTGTCATACCTATACCGAAGATGGCCGCTGCGTTTCACTTTTAAAAATTCTGCTCACTAACCATTGCATTTTCGATTGTGCTTATTGTGTGACGCGGAAAAGCAATGACATCAAACGGGCGGCTTTTACGGTTCAGGAAGTTGTTGATCTGACCATGAATTTTTACCGAAGAAATTATATTGAAGGTCTTTTTCTGAGTTCCGGTATTTTCAAAAATGCTGATTACACGATGGAAAGGTTGGTTTCTGTTGCGAAAAAACTTCGCACGGAAAACAAATTCAACGGTTATATCCACCTTAAAACAATCCCCGGCGCAAGTGATGAGTTAATGCATGAAGCTGGTTTATGGGCTGACCGGCTTAGTGTTAATATTGAAATTCCTACAGAAAGCGGCTTGAAACTTTTAGCTCCGGATAAGAATATCAAAGATATGATTGAGCCGATGACTTACCTTAAAAAGGAAATCATCAGGACCAAGGAAGAATCGAAAATCTTCAAATCTGCCCCACTTTTTGCTCCTGCCGGTCAAAGCACGCAGATGATCATCGGTGCCAGTGGCGAATCAGATAAGGATATTATGCACACGGCAAATAAATTCTATAAAGGGTTTAATTTAAAACGTGTTTATTATTCTGGTTATGTTCCGATTAGTAACGACAACCGGCTTCCGGAATTAGGAAGTGCAGTACCTGTTTTAAGAGAAAACCGCTTATACCAAACCGACTGGCTGATGCGGTTTTATGGATTCAACGTCCATGAATTATTGAACGATCAATTCCCGAATCTTGATCCTGAAATTGATCCAAAACTGAGCTGGGCGCTTCGAAACATGGCGTTTTTTCCAGTTGATGTGAATACGGCTGATTTGCAGCTTATTCTGCGTGTACCCGGAATTGGTGTACAATCAGCACAGAAAATTGTTGGTGCCCGTCGGTTTAACAAATTAGGTTGGGATCATCTTAAAAAAATCGGGATTGCGCTTAACCGGGCAAAATATTTTATCACCTGCAATAGTCCGATAACTGATCGAAAGGATTATACGGAAGCCAAAATCCGGCAATTCATCCTCAACGAATCCCGAAGTAAATTTCTTACCAATGGAGGCCAGCAGTATAATCTTTTCGGATAAACCCGTCAATGTTTCCTACGATGGAACCTGGTATGGACTGTTGACTGCTGTTTTTGAAGCATATTCAAAAAAGTGGAATGTTTCGGGTTTTGTAGTCATTGACAGAGAAAGTCAGTCGGATTTTTTTGCTGAAAAAGTTATTGTGGTGACGGATGAAGTGAAAGCGCAGCGTGTTTGGCTGGGTTTGAAAAAGAAAGTTCCGAAAGAAAACTGTATTCAATTATACCGCTGTTACCTTTCTGAAATGACCGGAATGGCATTTACCATCTTTTCTTGCATCAAATTTTATTTTTCCGGTTTTGATTCGCCGCATCTGGCCTATGGCAACCCCGACGTCTTGAAGATAAACCAGACGTCAAAAATGGTCTATCGGGAAAAACACAGAATGGAAGCATTTGTTAGATTTCAGCGCACGGCTGATGATTTATATTATGCCGGCATTGAGCCTGATTTCAATGTAATTCCTTTATTAAGCCAGCATTTCGCCGAACGTTATGCCGACCAGAATTGGCTGATTTATGATATCAAAAGGAAGTACGGCATTTATTATGACCAGGATAAAGTAGAAGAAATCACGTTGAATTTTTCCAATGAAGCCGGAGCAAAAACATCGGTGAAAGATGTTTTTCATGATTCGGAAACTTTGTATCAGGAGTTATGGAAAAATTATTTCAAAAATGTGAATATTCCGTCGAGGCGAAATATCAAGTTGCATGTGCAGCATGTGCCGAAGCGATATTGGAAGCATTTGATTGAGAAGAAATGAGAATAATATAATCACAGTATCACTTCAAATGTCTTTTTTCATAAAGTTAAACCAGTTTGCAACGCTAATTCCGGTGGTACGATCTTCTTCTTGCTCGCCCGCGTAAATAATAAATCCGGACTGCTCGCCACTTAATTTATTCCAATAAGTAAGACTTTTAAAAAAATCACTATTTATCGTTTTCCCTGCTTTGATTTCAATGGGTAATAAGCTCATTCCCTGATCCACTATAACGTCAACTTCGTGACCGGTTTTGTCTCTCCAATAATATAAATTGATTTGCTTCCCCGCATTAGTTCTCTTTTTCAACAATTCCGTAACCACCAGACATTCAAATAGACTACCTCTTAAAGGATGAAATGAGAGCTGATCTGATGATGTAATACCCAATAGGGAGCAAACCAGTCCAGTGTCATAAAAATAAATTTTTGGTCTCTTAATCAGGGTTTTATTAAAGTTTTTATAGTGTGGTCTTAATAGATAAATGATAAAACTGCTTTCCAGAATTCCAATCCAGGATTGAATTGTTTTTGTATCCACTCCTGTCTCAACCGCCAAGGAGGTCAGATTCAATTCTTGTCCGGTTCTTCCCGCCAACAATCGGATAAATCTTTCGAAAACAATCAAATCCGTAATATTTTTGATTTGACGCACATCTCTGTCAATATAGGTACGAAAGTAATTGGGAAACCAGTCTTCCGGTGGAATACCCATATCGTAAATGGGCGGGTATAATCCTCTAAAAATTAGTTCATTTTCATCCGGCGCGGCATTTTCCGTACCGAATAGTTCGATAGAGCTGAACGGCAACAAATTTAAAATCGCAATACGGCCAGCCAGACTTTGGGAAATATTTTGTTGGAGCAGAAAATTGTTAGATCCGGTCAAAATGAAGCGCCCTGGCTCCTGGGACTGATCCAAAACTTCCTGCAGATAAGAAAATAATTCAGGTGTTCTCTGGACTTCATCAAAAATGGCACCCGACTCATATCTTTTGAGAAATCCTCTCGGATCTTCTATTGCATACCTCCTTGTATCAGGATTTTCTAGGGATAAATAGGTTTTATCCGGGAATAGTGTTTTCACGAGTGTCGTTTTTCCTGATTGTCGTGGCCCGGTAATGGCAATTGACTTAAAAACACTCGCTAGTTGTAGAATCTTTGATGTTGCACTTCTCTGTATCATAATACAATTTAAACAAAAAGTGGATAAATACGGAATTCAATTCCGTATTTATCCACTTTTTGTTTAACCAAATTCAGATCAATATTATCCAACCGCAAAAACCCGCTCCTCCGTCAACATATAAATCTTTCTTCCTGCTACCAGATCAACGCCAAAACCACCGGTAAAAACGCCAAAACTTGGCACGATTGCCTGGTATTTATCCACCACAAAACATGGCAGCCGAAATCTCTGCCGCCCTTTTCCATACGATGTAAATACCGGATGAATATGCCCGGCGAAAACAAATTTCGTCGGATCCAACTCTACCTTCGGATGGTGTGTAAAAATAAAATTATCTTCTTCAAAATCATTTTTGAAAACTTCAATATTATTTTCCAAAAACAAACTGACCGGCAAAACATCATGATTACCGATCACAATGATCATTTCAACAAAATGATATTTCTTCCTCCATTCAGAAAACGTTTCCCACTCGGAATTGTATTTGTTATGAAAAAGATCGCCAAGAAAAATGATACGTGAGCAATTCGTATTTTCCAGTAACTGATCCAATCTTTCAAAGTTATTACCAGCGGCAATTTGAGGAATCGCGATCCCCTCTTTTCTGAAATGAGTAATTTTCCCTAAGTGCAGATCACCGATAAGAAGTGTTTGTTTTTCCTTCCAAAAAATCGCCTTTTGTGTTAATAAATCAAAGTGGTTATTCTGTATTTCAATCTGCATCACTATACTGTTTGAGCATTTTCTGTATCCGGTCTTCCAATTTTTCAGAAGTAAGTTGCTCCCTTAGCCGGTCTACCATAATAGGGAACGAAAAAGGCGTTGGCTTTCTCGTTTTTTTGATCATTATTTTTTGTGTTGCAATCCTATCCAGTGCCTCGCGCATCCTGACTTCCTCCAATTGATACGTCAAAACTTCCTGATACGCCTGATTTACCAGCAAGTTATTCTTTTCATATTTGGTCATCACTGTAAACAACAGCGAACTTGACGCCTGAACCTGTTTCGTTTTCATAAATTTGCCAGGATAACCCTGAAACATCAATCCTGCGATGGCGGCAATCTCTCTGAACTTTCGTTTCGCCATCTCCGTTGCATTCACGCTTTGATAAATGTCATCAACCAAATGAGCCGTTGAAAATAAATCATTTTCCTTGGTGATTTTTTCCATATCCACATATTGATCACTGAGCAATTCAAAACCATAATCATTCATCGCAATCGAAAAAGTGATTGGAGACAGCTTACTAAGCCGATAAGCAAGAATAATCGCCATACCTTCATGAACCAACCTGCCTTCAAAAGGAAAAATAAAAATGTGATGACCCTCTTTGGTTTCACATTGCTCAATCAATAATTCACTTGTATTCGGAATCATCGACCGCTCCCGTTGTAATTCCAGAAGCGGTTTTAATTTTGACAACTCTTTCTCCTTATGTGGATTTTCTATTGCATCGGACAACCGGTCGCGAATAAAAGCTGACAATTGAGAAGATAACGGCATTCTGCCTCCCGCCCATCGCACCAGAAATCCGCGTTTTCCTTCCGCTTTTTTAACCGTTACGGTCATTTCATGGATACGGATAAACTCTACGCTCATACCTGCAAACACAAAAACATCACCCGCTTTCATTCTTGTCACAAAAGATTCTTCAACCGAGCCTAAATATTTTCCTTGTTGAAATTTTACTTTCAGCGAGGTTTCCGAAACGATGGTGCCCATACTCAGCATATGCCGTTGCGCGATCCGCCGGCTTGTAACTTTATAAAGTCCATCAATCCTTTCAACCTTTTTATATTCATCATACACTTCCAGCGACGGGCTTCCGGTTGTGATATATCCCAAAAGCCATTCCCATTCTTCGCGGTTGATGAACTGATAGCCATAACAATTCCGGACTTCATCAAACAACTGTTTTTCATCAAAACCTTCACCAACGGCAAGCGTAATCATCCATTGCGCCAAAACATCAAAAGCCTGAATAACCGGCGGCCGATCTTCGATAATCTGTTTTTCAACACCATCACGAAGAGAAACAGCTTCAATCAATTCCAAAGCATTCGTGGGACAAAAATATATTTTGCTGGCGACGCCTGGCTGGTGCCCGCTTCGGCCAGCACGTTGAATAAACCGGGCAATACTTTTCGGACTTCCAACCTGAATGACAGTATCAACAGGGCGAAAATCAACACCCAAATCCAGACTTGCCGTACAAATGACCAGCTTCAATTTCTCTGCATGTAAGGATTCTTCCACCCAATCCCGGATTTCGCGATCCAGAGAAGCGTGGTGAAGGGCCATAATCCCGGCAAATTCCGGATATTTTTCAATGATGATCCGGTACCAGATTTCTGTTTGGGAACGCGTGTTTGTAAAAAGTAACGTTGTTTTACTTTTTCGAACGATATCAACCACATAGTCAATAAGTCTCGTTCCCATATACCCCGCCCAGGGAAGTGTTTCTACTTTTTCAGGGAGAATGCTTTCGACAAGAATCTTCTTTTGTGTTTTTGCTTTGATGACCACATTATCTTCCTCGGCAGAATCCATGCCGACCAATACCTGTTTCGCTTCTTCCAGATTTCCGATTGTCGCCGAAATCCCCCAGGTTTGCAGGTCTGGATTGATGGTTCGTAATCGCGCGATTGCCAGTTCAGTCTGGGTGCCTCGTTTACTTCCCATTAATTCGTGCCATTCATCCACGACGATTGTATGCAGATTTTTAAACGTCTCCGAGCTCCCCTTTTGTGCAAATAAAAGGTGCAGACTCTCCGGTGTGATCAGCAAAGCTTCCGGCATTTGCTTTTTTTGACTGGCTCTTTCCTTGGTGCTGGTATCACCAGAACGAACGCCAATCCGCAATGTCAGGTTCATTTCAAGTGCAGCCATTTCCATATTCCGGAAAAGATCTTTTGACAACGCCCGGAGCGGAGTCACCCATAAAATCTGCAAACCTTTACTTCGTTTTGCAGGATTTTCAGGCAGCGAATTTATATACCGGATTAAAAAAGGAATCCATAAAGAATAAGTCTTCCCGCTTCCCGTCGGAGCATTTACTAATCCACTTTTCCCGGAAAGATAAGCCGCGGAAGCTTCCTTTTGAAAAGCCGCCCATTTCCAGTTTTTATACTTAAACCACTGCTCAACAGCGATATGTCCACGGGATTTTGTCAAAGGGATGGTATTTGTTTGAAATAATAGGAACTTGATATTCTGAATTTTCAGAATGTTATTTATGTATCAAATTCCATTCCTGAATATCTTAATATTCCTGATTTTTTAAAATATAAAATAATCTTTGAAATAGGTATCTTTGTTAAGATTAAAGAGGATAGCTATGTTAACAACTATTGAAGGTGTTTATGAAAACGGTCAGGTAATTTTGACCGAAAATGCTCCGTTAAGAAAAAAAACAAAAGTCTTGATAACTTTCATGGATGAAGTTGAGCCAAATGTAATCTTGGAAAAGCGCCCTTTGGGAACTATGAAAGGAACAATCACAATGTCGGAAGATTTCAATAATTCCCTTGATGATTTAAAGGATTATATGTAATGGCATATCTGCTTGACACACATGTCGTGCTTTGGGCTCTTGACAAAAACGATAAACTCTCTTCAAAAGCTGAAACGATCATTTCAGACCTAGATTCAGATTGCTTTGTGAGTGTAATTTCTTTCTTCGAAATCGCAATAAAGAAAAATATAGGTAAGATTGAATTGAACAATAAAATCCCACTTTTTGAAAACCATCGCGATCCTTTTGATCGACTAATCTTATCAACAGCATTTACCGAAAAACTTCAAGTTATTTCTGCCGATGGTAAATTTCAATTGTATAATAAGGTTGTTGATACTATTTGGGAATAATCATAAAATATAGTTTACCGAATTTGGAGTTTAGATATGAACTCGTCAAAATACTTTTAAAAAGTATCGAACTCTGCAAATTTAACATCTTGTGTTAGATTTGCAGAGTTCCCTTATTTATAAACCTCCAAAATCCCCTTCAAACTCTCCAAAGTATCCGCCTCCGCAGCTTTCTTATCCTTCCGCCACCTTAAAATCCTTGGAAACCTGACAGCAATTCCGGATTTATGCCTCGTTGATTCGTTAATTCCTTCAAAACCAATCTCAAAAACAAGCTCAGGTTTAACAGTTCGGACCGGGCCAAATTTTTCAACAATATTGCGTTTGATGAAATAATCAACCTGACCAATTTCAACGTCGGTTAATCCAGAGTATGCTTTGGCAAAAGGGACCAATTTTCCCTCTTCACCCCAAACGGCGAATGTGTAATCGGTGAAAAGTTCAGCTCTCCGGCCGGATCCTTTTTGCGCATAAATCAAAACAGCGTCAATGCTTAGCGGATCAATTTTCCATTTCCACCAGTCACCCTTTTTCCGTCCGACCTGATAGGTACTGTTTTTTCTTTTGATCATAAACCCTTCCGCAATATTTTCGCGGGAAGTGGGATGCAAGTCATGCAATTCGCTCCATTCCTTAAATTCAACCAAAGGAGAAAGATTGAATATAGACTGAACAGGCATGTTTTTATGAATTTCTTCCAACTGAGCCCTTCTCTGCATCTGGCTTAAATTCCTGATATCAACACCATTTGCTTCCATGATATCATAAGCGATAAAAGCAACAGGCGCTTCTTCCAATACTTTCTTTGTAAGATTTTTCCGGCCAATCCGTGTCTGTAAAACATTGAATGGCATTGGCTTGTTGTCAAAATAACTTACAATTTCACCATCCAGAACGGTACCGTTTGGCAAGACAGTGCTCAAAAAATGCAGTTCTGGAAATTTATCGGTTGATAATTCCTCACCTCTTGTCCAAATGAACAATTCGTTATTCCGGTAAATAATCTGAGAACGAATTCCATCCCATTTCCACTCGACAAACCAATCCTCCGGATTACCTAAATTTGAAACGTCGCCCTCAATCGGATAAGCAAGAAAAAACGGATAAGGTCTTGACGCGTTATCGTTTTCACCTTCATCTAAAATCAATTTTTCAAATGTAGTATCCAAAGGATCCCACTGCCCCATAACTCTGTGAGCAATCACATTGGAATCCGTAGAAGTCGCCTCGGCCAATGCTCTTACCACCAGCGTTTGTGAAACACCGATCCGGAAACTGCCCATTAATAATTTATTAAAAACAAAAGTTTCGTGCTGCGAAAGCTGCGACCAGGCCTGAAGAATATGATCATGTTTTTCTTCGTCTGTCATTTTGGGCAACAGCCCAAGATAATAAAACCATTCCGATAAAGATTTATCAGAATTGTCAGACCCATTTCTTGGTAATATCAACGAAATCGTCTCACCCAAATCCCCCACACTCTGATAACTTTCCTGAAAAAGCCACATCGGGATATTTGCTTCTGCGGCGGCCCATTCTTTTACCATTGTCCTGTTTACCTTAAAAGATGGCCGACGACCTGTAAACAAAGTCAGTGCCCACATTTTATCCTCATCTGACGCAGACAGAAAATAATTTTTCATCAACTCAACCTTTGCATTGGTCTTGTTGGTACGGTCCAGATTCATGAAAAGTTCAGCGAATTGTTTCATTTTTAGCGGTTGGCTTTTAGCGGTTAGGGTTTAGCTTAGTTTCAGATCCGGATCATCCGGGATTGGCGACATATCCTTTTTATTTTCAATGCCTTCGGATTCCGGCCCTTCACCTGTCGCCCTGTCTTCCGTTTCCTCTTCATTTCCGTACATCGTCGTCACCTCTCCTGCCTCAATTCCATTTTCATTTAGCCAGCGTGAAAAGATACTGGTATATCCGTGCGTGACATAAACTTTTTCAGCCGCAGATTCGATGACTGCCGTATTCAAATCCGGCCAGTCCACGTGATCGCTTAATATAAAACCCTGGTCAACAGCCCGGCGGTTTTTAGCACCACGCAAAGCCATCCAGCCTGAACAATAACCGAGAGAATAAGGATTAAATTTTCGTATCCAGGTACTGCTATCAACCGACGGAGGTGCCAAAACCAATGATCCGCGAAAGAGTTTCTTATCAGTTTCTTTGGTGACCAAAGTGAGTTCCGGTAAATCATGCCCGGCTTGTCGCAACCTTTCATTTAGTGTGTAAATGGCCCCATGTGCGTAAATAGGCCCATCTGGCAATTGAATTCCCTTCAAAATCCGCTGCATTTTCCCCAACGAATAACCCATCAGGATACTGGCTTTTTCTTCCAGTCTGTTTTGGGCAAACCAGTTATCCATTTCTGAAAATATTTCCTGTTGTGGCTGCCATTTATAAATTGGCAATCCAAAGGTAGATTCCGTAATAAAAACATTACATTTTACAGGTTCAAAAGGGACACAAAACTTATCGTCTTCCAGTTTATAATCTCCGCTCGCCACCCAAACTTCACCTTTGTATTCCACCCGAACCTGAGCGGAACCGATAATATGACCCGCCGGATGTAAGGAAAAAACAACACCATTGATCACAAATTTCTCGCCATACTCAACCGTTTGCAAGGAAATATCCGGCCCCAAACGAAGCCTCAAAATCGGCTCACTGTCCTTATGCGCCAGATAATGTTTGCTCCCCCAACGGGCGTGGTCACTGTGTGCGTGTGTGATGATCGCGCGATCCACTGGTATCCAGGGATCAATGTGGGCATCTGCCTGGGAACAGTAAATGCTTTTGCCGGTAAATTGTAAAAGTGATTGTGTCGCCATGACGGGAAATTTAATAAAAAGCATGCCAATATTAAACCTCAACAGCTGACACGATAAGGCAAGAAATTGTGTTATTTTTGAAATGACTTTTTACCAAATCGGAGTCAAATCAATAAATCGTTATTACTTCCTATTGATATGGCCATTCAGAACCAAGACAATGTACTTTCCCCAGCCGAAGAAGCTGCCCGGTATTTGCAGAACGCAAAAGAAATCCTGAGCGAAAAAGCAGGCAAGAAAGATGGATTATATGCTGATATAAAATATGTTAAAATGGCATCCGGAACCGCTTATTCAGCCGCCTTACTGATTCTGGATGAATATTTACAAAAAAAAGAAGGCGTTAAATTTATTAAACCCAAAAGCATTGAAGACTACACCAGCCGGGTGCGAAAATACGATAAGAAGCTTTTGAGACTGCTGGTTAACGTTTACGATGAGCTGCATATAATTGGGTATTATCACGGAACCAAATCGGTTGATACCATTCAGGCAGGTCTAAGTAATGTAACTAAAATGCTTGCCTATATCTGAATTTAAATTTAAACGCAGAGGTACAGGAGTTGACCGCAGAGTTAAATGAGTTTAACTTTGACTATGCGTAACACTGCGTTTGTTTACCTAATTTTACCATTCCCCTAACGACATGGGAAATGTGAAATTAATTTTCTTCTCTATGAAATACCCTTTTGCTGCCTTGGTCGGACAGGAAAAATTAAAACGTGCATTGTTACTATGTGCTATTAACCCGTCGATTGGAGGTTTATTGATCAGAGGAGAAAAAGGCACGGCAAAGAGTACTGCCGCCAGAGGATTGGCTGAAATCATGCCTTTAATTCCTAAAAACGAAATATTTCAACTAACTATTCAAGAGAACGAGTCGCAGGATATTTGTGGAGAATGTCCTGTTGATATAGAAGAAATTCCGGTCCCTTTTGTTAACCTTCCCCTCGGTGCTACCGAAGATCGTGTTTTAGGAAGTCTTGATCTGGAAGGAATTTTGTCAGAAAAAAAGAAAAGGTTACAGCCGGGTTTACTAGCAAATGCGCACCGCGGGATTTTATATATTGATGAAGCAAATCTACTTCCGGATCATCTGGTGGATGTTTTATTGGATGTAGCAGCGATGGGAGTCAATACAATCCAGCGCGATGGACTTTCTGAAAGTCATCCGGCGAAGTTTACGTTGATCGGAACCATGAACCCGGAAGAAGGAAATCTTCGTCCGCAATTTTTGGATAGGTTCGGTTTGATGGTTGATGTCGAAGCGCCACGTGATGTAGCAGAACGCACAGAGGTAGTAAGAAGACGAATTCATTTTGAAAATAATCCGGAAGCTTTTGCTACGCAATGGGCTTCTGGTCAGAAAGAATTGCAGGATAAAGTCAGAGCTGCCCAGCAATTATTACCAACTGTTATTTTGCCTGATGGCTTGCTGACTTTGATCAGCCAGCTTTGCACGGAATTAAATGTAACCAGTTTGCGGGCTGATATTGTGATGTACAAAACAGCGATCACTTTGGCGGCTTTAGATAAACGAACTATGGTTACCGCCGACGACGTGCGTCAGGCCGCGGAATTAGCGCTTATGCACAGACAGCGAAAAAAACCTTTCGAAGGAAATAGCAAAGGTGATAACCGATTGGATGAATTGATGCAACAGGAAAAACCTGAGCAAAAAGATCAGCCACAACAACAAGATCAACCTCAATCAGAAGTGGAGGAAAAGCAAGAAATCGAGAGTGCATTACCTGAGGAAAAAAATTCAAATAATCAGGGATTACCTTCCCCAAAACAAGAACAAATATTTGGTATAACACCTCAAAAAGAAGCGTCTAACTTTAAAGTTGACTTAAATCCTGTTTCCCATCAAATGCCGGAAGGCCGGAGAAGTCATGCCATTCATACCAATCGCGGGTCGGAACTGAGAGCAATTCCTGATCAGTCTCCAACCGATATTTCGATGATGGCAACGGTGCAATCTGCCTTGATTCGCGATCAGGATGATTTTCAGATAACACGGAATGATCTGCATCAAAAAGTCAGAAAAGGGAAAACCGGAAATTTAATTCTGTTTGTTGTAGACGCGTCGGGATCTATGGCAGCCAGCAGTCGGATGGAAGCGGTGAAAGGAAGTGTTCTGAGTTTGCTTACTGATGCGTATCAAAGAAGAGATATGGTGGGTGTAATTTCCTTCCGTGGTGTGGAAGCTCAACTGCTTTTGGAGCCAACTTACAGCGTTGAGCAGGCTGAACAAGCTATGCAAAATTTGCCAACCGGCGGAAGAACACCATTGCCTCACGCACTGCAACTGGCCATGCAGGTGATCAATAAATTAAATCCGGATAAAGATTTAAAACCGCTTTTGGTCATTCTCAGCGATGGGAAAGCCAATGTGCCGCTTCCGGGCGGGGGCGATGCATGGCAACAAACCTTGCAATTATCAGGTCAATTGTTTCAATCCAATATTCCTGCTTTGGTGCTCGATACTGAAAACGATTATCTTCGTTTTGGAAGAGCAGCAGAAATGGCAAAAGCGATGGGCGCTGAATGTTTATCGCTTGAAGAGCTTTCTTCGGAGAATATTACGGTTACTATTTCCGGGCGAATTTCTTAATCCTTTCACGCAAAGCAAAAAAGATAAAACGCAAAGTGCGCTAAGATTCTTTGCGATCTTTGCCCTTTTCTTATTTGTTTTGCGTGAAAGAAATCTACTTAAATGTCAAATCCCCGCATCCTCACAAAACCTATCATGTTCGTCGGCACGGCCTCGGATGTTGGCAAAAGCGTTATTTGTGCCGGTTTTTGCAGGATTTTTAAGCAGGATGGTTATCATCCGGCGCCGTTCAAAGCACAGAATATGTCTTTAAACAGTTACGTCACACCGGAAGGTTTGGAGCTCGGAAGAGCGCAGGCTGTGCAGGCCGAAGCAGCAGGAATTCCTTGTCATACCGATATGAATCCGGTTTTGTTAAAACCTACAAATGACCAATCTTCACAGGTAATTTTAAATGGAAAACCGGTTGGAAATCAATCGGCTTTTGAATATTTCAAAACAAACGACAGAGCCGAATTATTTTTATCGGTTACACAGGCATACGACAGATTATCTGACCGATATTCGCCAATTGTCATGGAAGGTGCGGGTAGTATTTCTGAGCTAAATTTAAAAAAACGGGATATTACAAATCTGCGGATGGCCCTTCATGCCGGAGCAGCCACTTATCTAATCGGAGATATCGATCGGGGAGGTATTTTTGGAAGTGTTTACGGAACCATCGCTTTGCTGACACCAGAAGAAAAACAGTGTATCAAAGGCATAATCGTGAACAAATTCCGCGGTGATGCGAGACTTTTTGAAGACGGCAAAAAGATGCTGGAAGATTTAACCGGCGTTCCGGTCGTTGGTGTTTTGCCATTTTTCAAAGATATCCACATCGAAGAAGAAGATTCGGTTTCACTTAAAAATAAATTCAATACGACAACCGAAGGAAAGATAAATATTGCGGTCATTTTACTGAAACGACTATCGAATTTCACCGATTTTGACCGTTTGGAAAAAGATCCGTGCGTACATTTATTCTATACCTCGCAACCGCAAGAAATTGCAAAAGCCGATATCATTATCATTCCCGGAAGCAAAAATACCCTTGATGATTTATTGACGATCAAGAATAACGGTGCCGCCGCGGCGATTGTGAAAGCACATAAAAATGGCAAAAAAGTCATTGGGATATGCGGCGGTTATCAAATGATGGGCGAGCTGATTGAAGATCCTGATCATGTGGAAGGTTCTCTGGAATCTATGCCTGGCCTTGGTCTGCTTCCTGTGAAAACAATTTTAAAGCCTGTAAAAACAACATTACAGCAACAGTTTAGCTACCGAAAAAATCCGGAAGTTTGTCTCGGCTATGAAATTCATATGGGCGAAACAAACGCTGATTTCGATTCGCCGGTTACCATTTTATCAAACGGAAAACCAGATGGTTATTTTTTAAATGAAATGTGTTGGGGAAGTTATCTGCATGGAATTTTGGATAATGCGGTAGTGATCGAAGATTTATTAGCTGACTTTTCAACAGAAAAATCAGCCGAAACTTTCAACTATCAGCAATTTAAAGAATTACAATACGACCGGCTGGCAGATCATATCCGTACGCATGTGGATATGGAAATGATTTATAAAAGTCTGGAATAAATAGAAAATCTATGTTACAAGGCCACGGTGACGATTCGTACCGTTATGTCCAAAAAATTATCGCAGATTTCAGTACCAACGTTTGGTTTGGCGGAGAGCCTGCGGGTTTGAAAGACTATATTTTTGAGCAATGGTCAGCGATTAACCGTTATCCGGAGGTAATGGCTGAAAGTTTGAGTGAACTGGCGGCATCTCATCATCACTTAAATCCTGATCAGGTTTTGATAAACAGCGGTACAACCGAAAGTATTTACCTGATCGCACAGGCTTTCTCAGGAAAAAAAACGACAATCGTAACGCCTGCTTTTTCTGAATATGAAGACGCATGTAAACTATATCATCACGATCTAACCTTTTTGCCATGGTCTAAAATCCAGGAATTCCCTACATTATCAACAGATCAGGTTTTCATCTGCAATCCCAATAATCCTACCGGAGCAGTATTTCCTCAACTTGAAAATTGGGTTCAGCAAAATCCTGAAACACTTTTTATTGTTGATGAAGCTTTTATTGATTTCACAGTCCAAGACAGTTCTTCCATTCCTCTAATTAACCAGTATCGAAACCTTTTGGTCATGCATTCGCTAACCAAAGCTTATGCAATTCCGGGATTAAGACTTGGTTATGTGGTCGCTTCGGAAGATTTAATTTTGAAATTGAAAAGTATCAAACAACCGTGGACAGTGAATACAATGGCGCTGCAAGCCGGGAAATTCATTTTTGAAAATTATCATCAAATTCAAATTCCTTTACAGGATTTGTTATCAGAAAAGGAAAGATTTAGCCAAAGACTTGGTCAGAATTCATCATTGAAAATTAATCGAAGTGCCACGCATTTTTTCCTAGCAGAAACACTGAAAGACGATGCCTCAAAACTGAAACAATTTTTGATTAAAAAACACGGACTTCTGATTCGTGATGCCAGCAATTTCAGAGATTTAACAAAACAACATTTCCGTATAGCAACGCTATCGCCCGAAAAAAATAATCTATTAATTGAAGCCCTCGACGAATGGAGAAATTATTAATAATCGCTCCGTTGATTTTCGGCTATATCCTCGATTTAATTGTCGGTGATCCTGATAACTGGCCACATCCCATTCGTGTTTTTGGAAATGCCATTGCAACTGGCGACAAACTTTTAAACAAAAATTCATCGCGATTTTTGAAAGGAATGTTGCTTGCAATCGGTCTATGCCTAATAACGTTTTTCTTTTTTTATTTTTCAAATCAAATACTTTTAAATATTAATTCGTGGCTTTTCATCGCAATAAACAGCATTTGGGTCTGGTATGGATTAGCAAACAACGCGTTGATCACGGAAGGCCGGAATGTGTTTCTGGTTTTAGAAAAAGAAGGTTTGGAAGCTGGCAGAAAACAATTATCACGCATCGTCAGCCGGGATACCTCACGATTAAGCGCACAGCAAATCCGGATAGCAGTTTTTGAAACCATGTCGGAAAACCTCAGCGACGGTGTGATTGCGCCACTATTCTTCTACGCGCTCGGCGGCGTTCCGGCGATGATGGTTTATAAAATGATCAATACACTGGATTCTATGATTGGTTACCGGAGTGATAAATATGAACAGTTTGGAAAATTTTCCGCACGATTGGATGACGTTGCGAACTTCATCCCTGCACGTATTACCGCTTTGCTGATGGTCATTGTAACAGGAAACTATCGGAGTTTACAATTTGTCTTTAAATACGGAAACCAGCATAAAAGTCCAAATTCGGGTTACCCGGAATCCGCTTTGGCAGGCATTATGGATTGTCGTTTTGGCGGTCCGAATGTGTATCATGGAAAGTTGGTAAATAAACCCTTTATTGGAGAAAACGACCGGATAATTGAGCCGGAAGAGATTAGGAAAATAGTATGGATTAACCATAAAACTTGTTTTGTAATGATTTTGATGATCGTTGTTTTTTATTCTCTGACTGCTTAGTTATTCTTTCATTTGTAAATGCCAGGTTAGAATTATTTCAAAAATCAAAAACCCGACGCAAATCTTAGTAGTTTTGCACGCATCAGGGTAGTAATCCGGTTTTGCAAAAAATCCGGATACTTTAAAAGGGAATACCGGTGAAAGTCCGGAACAGTCTCCGCTGCTGTAAGTTCACAAAAACATTCATGACAAAAAGCCACTGGGGGCAATGATTGAATTTTGAATGATAGACTGAGTGAATAATGAACACTTGCAAAACATTCTCTCATTCCAACATTCTTTCATTCAAAATTAACTCCGGGAAGGCGTCATAGAAATGGAACGAGTCAGAAGACCTGCCTTTTCACTTAACACGCAAAGCTTTCGGAAGAAAGGCTTGCAGCACAAATGACACAAAAACAGAAAACCTCCGTTCAGGAAGTTCGCTATCACTATGCGTGGCTTTCCAATTTTAGTAAAACTGCTGGTTTCGCAGCTTTATTTTTCACAGCAGTACTTTTTTTTACAGGCTGCGGCACCTCCTCAAACCTAACTGAAAGCGCAGAAACGGCTTCTTCCGGGAAAGATTATTTTTCCGAAAAAATCCAGATTCATCATGCCAAAGGCTTCACGATTGAATACCATGAAAACTATAAGGTAATCAATGTATTAAGTCCATTCGAAAAAAGCACGGATACGGCCAAATATGTACTACTTCAACGAGGCACTAAAAAACCTAAAGGATATCCAAACAGTCAGTTTATTGAAATTCCAATCCGGAGTCTGGTCGCGATGTCGTCCATGCATGTCGGTTTAGTCGGGCTTTTAGGTGAAGAAAAAATTGTAACCGGACTTGGCAATCTGAAATACGTTTCCAATCCCGGGATTATCAAACAAATCGAGGCAGGCAAAATCGCCGAAGTAGGAAAAGATCAGGGATTGAATGAAGAAAAACTGATTACGATGCATCCTGATCTGATCATGACAACGGGCAGTCCGGTTTCTAAAATGGAACGTTATACCACTTTGAACGCGGCAGGAATTCCTGTTTTGATTAATTCTGAATGGGTGGAAACAACACCTCTGGGTCGTGCGGAATGGGTTAAACTTTTAGCCGCCCTGCTAAACCGTGAAGATTTTGTCAATAAGAAATTTGCCAAAATGGAGGAGGAATACAAACGTCTTGCGGTTTTATCTCAAAAAGTAAAATCCAAACCGAGTATCATCACCGGTATGAATTCCAAAGACTCCTGGTTTGTTCCAAATGGGAATAGTTATATGGCTCAGTTTTTCCGCGATTCTGGCGCCGATTATCATTGGAATAATACCAAAGCAACGGGTAGTTTAGCTTTGAATTTTGAAGCCGTTTACCCGATTGCGCTGACTGCTGATTATTGGTTGAATGTCGGGATCAGTAATTACGACAACAAAAAAGAAATTCTGGCGAAGGATCCGCGTTATACCGATTTCAAAGCCTATAAATCAGGACAGATTTACAGTTACAACAAACGTGTCAATAGTCGCGGCTCGAATGATTATTGGGAATCGGGCGCTGTAAATCCGCAAATTGTTTTGGCAGATCTGATCAAGATCCTGCATCCGGAATTGTTGCCGGAGCATGAGTTGGTTTATTATAAGCAGGTGAATTAGGCTGTCGGTTTTCGGCTATCAGCTTTCGGCTAAGCTCACTCCAACTTTTTGTGTGCTTCAAATACTTCTTTATGCAACTATCTTCTCAATCTTCTGGAAATTCACGGCGACTGATTATTATTGGTTTGTCGGTTTTGGCTGTGCTTTTCTTTTTGCTTGATATTATGCTCGGGTCAGTCAGCATTCCATTTTCAGAAGTTGGGAAAATCGTCCTTTTTGGTGAATCCGATACCACCGCATGGCTATTTATTATCGAAAAAATACGACTACCAAAAGCAATAACCGCTATCCTTGTAGGTTGCGGATTATCTGTCAGCGGACTGCAAATGCAGACATTATTTCGTAATCCATTGGCCGGCCCATCAGAATTGGGCATAACTGCCGGAGCTGGTTTGGGCGTTGCAGCCGTGATGTTAACAAGTGGCAGTACGGCCAGTATTTATGCAATCCGGCAGCTGGGTGTTTCCGGTAGCTGGCTGATTGTGGTCATGGCTTCACTAGGTGCCGCACTGGTTTTGTCTATGGTTTTGCTCATTGCCGGACGGATTAAGGATAATGTCATTTTATTGATCGTCGGAGTCATGGTCGGGACAATCACTGTTTCCATAATCAGTATCTGGCAATATTTCAGTCAACCGGAACAGTTGCAGGAATATATTCTCTGGACCTTTGGCTCGCTGGGCGGGATTGTTCAATATCATTTATACGTACTTTCCGGTGTTGTCATTCTCGGTTTGCTCATCGCTTTTGCTTCCTCCAAAGCATTAAACGCCATGTTATTGGGAGAAAATTATGCGCGAAGTATGGGTCTGACCGTTGGAAAAACACGTTTCATTATCATGGCCAGTACCAGTTTACTCACAGGAAGTATTACTGCTTTTTGCGGCCCGATTGGGTTTGTTGGTATTGCCATTCCACATATCACCCGTGCACTTTTGGGAACCTCCGATCACCGGATTTTAATTCCGTGCTGCTGTCTGGTTGGAACAGTCCTGATGCTTGTTTGCGATATTATTTCTCAGATGCCGGGAACACAGACCGTTTTGCCTATCAATGTTGTAACCTCGTTATTGGGTGCGCCAGTGGTGATTTGGGTTATCGTTAGTCGAAATAATTTACGTTCTTCTTTCTCATGAGCGAAAAGCCAATTTTAACAGCCAGAAATTTGTCCATCGGCTACAAAGCTGGAAAAAAGCTCCCCCGAATCGTTTCAGAATCGCTGAATCTGGATTTGTTTCCAGGACAACTTGTATGTTTATTAGGTCCGAATGGCGCTGGAAAATCCACGCTTATGCGGACACTTTCGGGTTTACAGCCCATGCTTTCGGGAGAAATTCTGATTGATCATGAATCATTAACAAATCTAAAACCCGCTGATCTTGCGCAAAAATTAAGTCTTGTTCTAACAGAACGTATTGATACAGGAAACCTGACTGTAAGCGAACTTGTCGCATTGGGACGAACGCCTTACACAGGTTGGCTGGGATCGTTATCTGATTTGGATCAAGAAAAAATAGACTGGTCGATGGATGCAACTGATACAAAACAATATGCCAATCGCCGTATGAATGAGCTGAGCGATGGTGAGCGGCAAAAAGTGATGCTCGCAAGGGCATTGTCGCAGGATACCAGATTAATTTTATTGGACGAGCCAACTGCACATCTAGACTTACCAAACCGTGTTGAAATGATGCGATTACTGCACAATCTCGCCCGGCAAACCAATAAGGCAATTTTACTTTCTACGCACGAACTGGATCTCGCGCTGCAAGCGGCGGATAAACTTTGGCTTATGCATCCGGATGGAGAACTCGTTTCCGGTGTACCGGAAGATCTGGTTTTGAACGGAAGTTTTGAAGCGGCTTTTATCAAAAATGGCTTCCATTTTGACCGGAATACCGGCACGTTCACCATTCACAAAGAAGCTTCATCAACCCCTATTTATTTAGCAGGAAAAACCAATCTCGTTTTCTGGACAAAACGTGCGTTGCAACGCGAAGATTTTGTGGTAAGTAACGATCCCGATTTACAGCATAAAATCGAAATAACAGAAAATGAAGTAAATCCTGTCTGGGAATTTCACGACGGATTAACCATAAAAAAACATAACAGTATCAGCGAATTACTTACTGATTTACAAAAGATTAAAAATAATTTTCCAAATCGAATTTAAATGAAAATATATACCAAAAAGGGCGATAAAGGCACGACAGGATTATTTGGTGGAAGTCGCGTTTCAAAAGATGACGTTCGGATTGAATGTATCGGAACATTGGATGAAGCAAACTCTACGATCGGATTGCTTCGTGTTAAACTGGGAAATGATCACGAATGGCAGCCCAATCTTCATAAGATTCAGAAAGATTTAATGGATATGATGTCCCATCTGGCACGTCCTTCGGATGCTAAAAAAGAAAACAAAAATCCGATGCCGGAAGACGGCGCTGAGTTTTGTGAAAACTGGATTGATACACTTGAATCAGAAATGACCTCACCGTCTGACTATTTTTTGCTTCCTGGCGGAAATGAAATATCAGCCTTATGCCACATGGCACGTACGCAAATGCGAAGGGGCGAACGACGCCTTGTTTCTTTAATAAAAACAGATATCGTTCACGAAGCGATTCCTGCTTATATCAACCGTTTATCTGACTTATTTTTCACTTTGGCAAGAGCTGAAATGGACAAAGCGGGAGTCGCTGAGGAGAAATGGCAGTTGTTTTTATACAAACGATTTAAAGCACCGGAAGAAAAATGATCATTTACATCACCGGAGGAGCACGCAGTGGAAAAAGCCGTTTTGCACAGGAAAAAGCTTTGCAGCTCAGCAAATCTCCGGTGTATGTAGCGACGGCACATATCTGGGACGACAATTTTGCTGAACGCGTTCAATTACACAAAAATGAACGCGGACCGGAATGGACAACCTACGAATCGGAGACGAATATTCATAAACTGCCTATCGAAAATCAGGTAGTTGTGATTGACTGCGTAACGCTTTGGTTAACCAATTTATTCGTCGCTTTTGATAATGATATCGACAAATCGCTGACTGCATTTAAAGAAGAAATTGATGCGATTGCAAAACTTTCCGGCACTTTCATTGTCATCTCAAACGAAATTGGAATGGGTGTTCATGCGGAAACAGAAATCGGGAGAAAGTTTACGGATTTGCAGGGTTGGGCAAATCAATATGTGGCTGGCAAGGCCGACGAAGCCATCTTCATGGTATCCGGCTTAGCACTAAATTTAAAAGGGTAGGTTACACAGAGGGCCACAGAGTTAAGGGGAGGAGCACAAAGGTTTTTGCTAACATATAATATTCTCTGTGCCCCTCTTTTTAACTCTGTGGTTCCGCGCGGCGCCCGCTCTGTGTAACCTAAAAATTCAGAACTATGACTTTACAAGAACAGATACAGCATAAGATAAATAATAAAACAAAACCTCTCGGATCACTTGGGAGACTTGAAGAAGCGGCTTTGCAAATTGCTTTGATTCAGGAAACTTTGACACCGGAATTGGTAAGGCCGCATATCGTTGTTTTTGCGGCGAGCCATGGAATTGCCAATGAGGGCGTGAGTGCCTATCCTTCCGAAGTAACTTTTCAGATGGTTTTGAATTTCCTGAATGGCGGTGCAGCAATTAACGTTTTCACCAAACAAAATAACATAGATCTCACCTTGGTTGATGCCGGTGTTGACCATGATTTTGAACCTGATGAAAAACTGATTGATGCCAAAATTAATCACGGCACTAAAAGTTTTTTGAATCAATCTGCTATGACAAAAGAAGAATGTCAACAGGCGATAGAAAAGGGAAAAGAAATTGTAAAAAACATTGCCGCAACAGGCTGCAACGTGATTGGTTTTGGAGAAATGGGTATTGGAAATACTTCCTCTGCGGCGGTGATCATGAGCAAATTACTTAATATCACGATTGAAGACTGCGTTGGAAAAGGGACGGGCGTAAATCCTGATCAATATCAAAACAAGATTAACATTCTTCAAAAAGCAATTTTAAATCATGCAGAAGTTTCATCGGATCCAATGCAGGTTTTACAAACATTTGGCGGTTTTGAAATTGCGATGATGTGTGGGGCTTTTCTTTCAGCGGCAGAAGAGAAAATGGTTTTGATGGTGGATGGCTTTATCGCTTCCGCAGCATTTTTGTGCGCTTTCAAACTAAATTCTGCTATCAAAGATTTCGCTATTTTCTGTCACCAGTCAGAAGAAAAAGGCCATCAACTTTTGCTTGAAAAATTGAATGTCAAACCTTTATTAAACCTGGATATGCGACTGGGTGAAGGAACGGGCTGCGCTGTGGCATTTCCTTTGTTAAAAAGTGCAGTAACATTTTTGAACGAAATGGCCAGCTTCGAAAGCGCAGGAGTGTCTGATAAATGAATTTTGTTGTAATTTCTGAGGTTACACAGAGAACCACGGAGTTCAAAAAGAGGTACACAGAGTTTTTTTGAGATTAAGATAAACTCTGTGTACCTCCCCTTACCTCTGTGGTTCTCCGTGTAACCTACCAAAAAATTATGAAGAAAGTTAAGTATATCATTGCAGCAGTTATCGCCCTTGTAATCGCCTATATCATTTACGACTCCACTTCTCAACCTACCGTCAATGATCTGAAAGGAAATTTTAAGGAAGTTGCACTATATCGTAATCCCAACAACACAGGCCCGATTTTGCGGATTTATGCGGTTACCGTTCAAGGTGAACCTTGGGAGGAAATGCAGAAATATGGCGATTTGATGCCGTATACCAAATATGGAGATACCAAAGTTTTCTTCTTTCAGGAAGGGAAGCCTGCACCAACCTCAATCAAATTGGAGGAACCAAATTTTGATCCTCATTTTCAACAAAACTGTATCGCCAAATATGAAAAAGACGCGAATGGACAAGTTTCTCTGAGCAAAAAACCTTTTAATCCATAAGACGAAACCTATCTTTGTGAAAACGTTTCTGACTAAAATCAATTTCTAAAATGGCTGCATTAGACATCGTAAAGCAATACTATAACGCATTCAACGAGAAAAACTTTGAGGGCATGCTTGCCCTTCTTCATCCGGAAGTTCGCCACGAACCGAATCAGGGTGAAGCCAGAGTTGGTATTGAAAAGTTTACGGAATTCATGAAAATGATGGATGATTCGTACGAAGAAACATTGACCGATATCGTATTTTTCTCAGAACCAACCGACAAAAGAGTTTCTGCCGAGTTTATCGTAAACGGAATTTATAAAAAGGCTGACGAAGGCTTCCCGGAAGCATACGGACAAAAATACGTTATACCTGCCGCTGCATTTCTGGAAGTAACTGATGAAAAAATCAGCAGGGTAACGACTTACTATAATCTGGAACATTGGATAAAACTGGTTTCTTAGGCCGTCAGCTTTCGGCAGTCGGCTGTCAGATTTTGGATAATAAATAGGTTTTATCCATACCATATCCTGTAAACCAAGAAACTCAAAACTGGCCAAAAACTGATTGCCGATAGCTGACAGCCGAAAGCCTAAAACATATGTCTCTCACTTTTATAACCAAACAAGGCTCTTCCATTGCATCTGTTTTTCATGATCTGGCGCAGTTACGGATAGCGGTTTTTCGGGATTTCCCTTATTTGTATGAGGGCACAGAGGAGTATGAAAAAGAGTATCTGAAAATTTATTCTAAATGCGATAGTTCGTTTCTCTTTGCCATCTACGACGAAGAAAAAATGGTTGGTGCCACGACCTGTATCCCTTTGCAGTACGAAACAGAGGATATTCGGGCTCCTTTTGTAGAGGCCGGTTATGATGTAGGAAGTATTTTTTATTTCGGTGAAAGTATCTTGCTAAGTCAGTACCGTGGTTTGGGACTTGGACATCGGTTTTTTGATGCGAGAGAAGAATATGCGGCAAGTTTTGGTACATTCAATACAACTTGTTTTTGTTCCGTTGAAAGAATAAATCATCCTGCCGAACCAGCTAATTTTCGTCCCAATGATGCTTTTTGGATTAAAAGAGGGTACAAAAAAGTACCGGATTTGAAAGCAACGATGGCATGGCCGGATATCGGCGAGAAAATTTCAACCCCAAAAACAATGATATTTTGGATGAGGGAAAGTCGCTTGTGATTGGCTTTTACAGTTAGCTATTAGCAAAAATGGCAAGGTGCAGCGCACTAAAACATTTGTAGAAAAGAGCACCAATTCAAAAGACAAGGTGCAGAGCACTGTAATATTTGTAGCAAAAGAAAATCCATCCACAAGCAAAAGGTGCAGCGCACCGCAATAATTCCCATATGATCATCGCTTCCGCCAATTACCCGATTACCGAACACGCGACGTTTGATGCCTGGCGCGTTCACATTGAACAATGGGTTTTGGATGCCGTCAATCAAAATGCCGGACTGCTGCTTTTCCCGGAATATGGCGCGATGGAATTGGTCAGTATTTTTTCGAGTGAAATCCGAAACGATATCCGCCGCCAGGTCATTGAGCTCGATTCTCTGAAAGATAAATTCTGCTATGTCTTTTCAGAACTGGCTAAAAAATATAACGTCATCATAGTTGCCCCGAGTATTCCGGTGATCGAGGATGAAAGAAATGTAAACCGTGTTTATGTTTTTTCTTCCAAAGGATTGGCCGGTTATCAGGACAAATTTTTCATGACCCGTTTTGAAAATGAAGAATGGGGAATTCAAAGCGGTGTCAAAAACCTGACACTTTTTGAAGCTTCCTGGGGTACTTTTGGTATTCAAATCTGCTATGATATTGAGTTTGCACTCGGTTCGCAATTGTTATGTTCAACCGGCGCTTCCCTTATTTTAGCACCGAGTTGTACAGAAACCATTCGCGGCGCTACGCGCGTACATATCGGAGCGCGGGCGCGGGCGATGGAAAATCAGGCCTATACTATTGTTTCACAAACAGTAGGAAACGCACTCTGGTCGCCGGCGGTGGACATAAATTATGGCTTTTCCGCTTTTTACTCCACACCTGATAACGATATGCCGGAAGATGGAATTATTTCAACTTTGGAACCTCAAAAAGAAGGCTGGCTAATTCAGGAGCTTGATTTTGCGAAATTAAAACCTGTTCGTGATAACGGCCAGGTTTTCAATTTTATGGATCATCAGCATTTGCACATTGGTTTTAAAAATGAAGAGATAAATATCATCCGTAAATCAATATAAATTCCCGGCACTGTATCCAAATGTATGAAGCAGGAACTACGGCTTTTTTTTACGGCACTCCAGTTTTACACCAGACTACCCGTTCCCGCCTGGGTTGGTTATAATCCGGATGATATGAATAAAGCGACGCGGTATCTTCCGCTTATTGGCTGGATTGTCGGATTAAGTTCTGGTATTTTTTTGCTGCTTGGATCTTATCTGACCGACATTTCTACCGGCATCATTCTTTCCATGATTTCGTCCATTTTATTAACCGGCTCTTTCCATGAAGATGGATTTGCCGACGCCTGTGATGGTTTTGGGGGTGGTTGGACCAAGGAAAAAATTCTTGAAATTATGAAAGACAGCCGCCTTGGAACCTACGCCGTTGTCGGGCTTATTCTGTTGCTGGGGTTAAAATTTTCTTTGATAAAAGCTATCATTCCATACATTCAAAATCAACCTTTTCTTGTTTTACTGACGCTGATAAGTGCTCATGCTTTAAGCCGGTTCATGGCTGTGACGATGATTTTCACGCATACATACGTCCGGTTTACCGAAGACAGCAAATCAAAACCTGTTGCAGAAGTTGGAAGCAAAAACACACTTTTCATCGCCGCTATTTTTGCATTAATTCCACTTCTTCTTTTGTGTTTTCTTTTAAATCAACCGGTATTTGTGTTGGTCATTCCTCTCCTATATCTGATCAAAATATTGCTGGCCCGTTACTTCACAAAATGGATCGGTGGGTATACCGGCGATTGTCTGGGTGCAACACAACAGGTTTGTGAAATCGGTTTTTACTTCATCACCGCAATTTTATGGAAATTTATTTAGTCAGGCATACCACACCTTCCCTTTCGCCCGGACTTATTTATGGTCGGCTGGATGTTGCTTTGGAAGATACTTTCTCCGCGGAATTTGAAACTATAAAGACAAAACTTCCCGAAAATCCGGATGCCATTTATTCCAGTCCTTCCACACGTTGTACTGTATTAGCACAAAAACTTAATCCCGTTTTTACAATAGATGACCGACTTACCGAGCTGAATTTTGGCGATTGGGAAGGCGCGACATGGGATACGGTTAATGAATCTGATCTTCAAATCTGGATGGATGATTTTGTAAATGTTGTCGTGCCCGGTGGCGAAAGTATGCGACAAATGTCTGTGAGGGTTTTGGCATTCTGGGCTGAATTGATACAAACTAGCCATAAGGAAACGATTATTGTGACGCATGGTGGCGTTATACGGTTAATTCTTGCACATCTTCGAAACATTGAACTGGCCAACGCTTTTGACATTAAAGTGGCTTATGGAGAAGTTGTTAAGATCAACATTCCTGAGATTTCAATTATTAATTAATTACTGATTTCCCAACATTTCCAACTCCGGGTATAACTTTTTAAGGCAAGTATCAAACTCAACATTTACCTTAAACAACGGATATGGATTCTACTATTGATATTTTAGGTGATCAGGAAGAAACGCTGGGAACGGCTGAGGATTTAAGAGAGGAAATTGCGGTAGAAGTTGTGCAGCATGAGGTAGTGGGCAGTCACGTAAAAATTGAATTTGAAACATCAAAAGGACTTTGTACCGGTTATTATTTCGTCAATGAATTGGGGCACGAAGAGCTAAATATGGAGCCGGATTCTGTTATTATTCTCACCAATTTATTTCCTGACTATTATGGTGCCTATATCAATCCACTTAATAGAGATTGGGTGGATATTGACCTTTCGGTAAAGTATGATGGCTGTCCTGAATATAAAATCTATAACCGGCATGTGGTTTTATAAAAAATTCAATATCCTTGCGTTATTCATATCACGTAAAACAATAGAAGCGGATGTTTTTAACCAACTTTGAAGCCATTCAGCAACTGGTTACAAACATCCAGCCCGCTGATTATGGCAGAACGCGTAACTTTCTTGACGGAGATGTGACGAGGCTATCGCCGTACATTTCACGCGGCGTTATTTCTACCAAATACGTTTTCAGAAGTTTATTAAATCGCGGATATAATCCTCTGGAAATTGAAAGATTAATTCAGGAACTGGCCTGGCGGGATTATTGGCAGCAGATCTGGATTGAAAAAGGAAATCTGATTGACGAAGATTTCAAATCTCCGCAAATGGATGTTGAAAATCGTCAAATTCCAAAAGCCATTATCGAAGGCAAAACAGGAATTGAGGTCGTTGATAAAGCAATTTCTGAATTTTATGAAACCGGATATCTGCACAATCATCTCCGACTATATATTGCCAGTATCACGTGTAATGTTGCGAAAAGTCATTGGAAACTTCCCGCTAAATGGCTGTATTATCATTTGCTAGATGGAGATTGGGCGAGTAATGCGTTAAGCTGGCAATGGGTAGCCGGAACGAACAGCAACAACAAGTATTTTGCGAACCAGGAGAATATCAACAAGTTTTTTTACTCTGACCAAAAAGGTACGTTTCTGGATATTGGGTATGATGCATTTCCGCTTTCACAAATTCCAGAAAGCTTACAGCAACTTGCCACTCCGGCTTTGTTGACTATTTTACCCAATAAACAATCCTTAAAAATAGATTTCCATAAGCCAACATTACTTTATAATTTCTACAATCTGGATCCGCTTTGGAAAAAAGATGTTGATGCCAACCGGATTTTACTACTCGAACCATCTCATTTTGCAAAATATCCGGTTTCCGGAAAAACAATTGATTTCATTTTAGCACTTGGAGAAAATATTGAAAACTTGCAGATTTACACTGGCAATTTTGACGATTTGGTAAAAGAATATCAGCTCAAAAATATCTTGTTCAAAGAACATCCTACAAACAGCCATTACCAGGGAACAGAAGAAAGCCGGGACTGGATGTTTGACGTTAGTGGCTATTATGAGTCATTTTTCAGGTTTTGGAAATTATGCAAAAAGGAAATTTCAACACTGCAAAATCTATAAATTCATGCACCTGACCAAAGAGGACATTCAAATACGGAACGTATCAAACGTTTAAATATCATCAATTCGATTAAATGAAAAAAGAGCATTTGCCCGTAAAAATATGCGTCGTTTGCGGCAGGCCTTTTACCTGGCGAAAAAAATGGGAAAAGGTTTGGGACGAAGTTAAATATTGCAGCGACAAGTGCCGGGGAAATAAAAACAAGCCTCATGCAAGCAATTAACGTTATATTTCCGCACCAGCTTTTTAGAGAAAGTCCGGTTGCTGAAAACGGTTATCCGGTTTATTTGCTGGAAGAATATCTTTTCTTCAAGGAATTTGCTTTTCACAAACAAAAAATCGCTTTTCACAGGGCCACGATGAAATCTTATGCGGCTTATCTCGAATCAAAAAATATTGAAGTTTTTTACATCGAAACTATCGATCCACTTTCCGATATAAGGGAGTTTGTGGCGAGTCTGAAATCAAGGAAAGTTGAAACAATTCATTACATAGATCCCACGGATAACTGGCTTCAGAAACGGCTTGTTTCGTGTGCTGCAAAAGCGGGAATCGAAATGGTATCCTACCCCAACCCATTGTTCCTGAATAGTAAAGAAGATTTGTCGGTATTTTTCAAATTTGAAAAAAAGAAGTTTTTTCAAACTGAATTTTATATTCAGGAGCGAAAAAAACACAAAATTCTGATTAACGAAAAAAATGCACCTTTCGGAGGTTCATGGAGTTATGACGTTGATAACCGAAAAAAATATCCGGCAAAGAAACAGCCGCCGTATATTAATTATCCGGAAACCAATGAATTTTACGAAGAAGCGAAAAACTACGTTACGCAACATTTTAACAACAATCCGGGACATCTGACAAAGTATTCCTTTTATCCCGGAGATCATAAATCCACAGAAAAGTGGTTTCACGAATTTCTTGAAAACCGATTTAAAGAATTCGGTCCCTATGAAGATGCGATTGTGAAAGAAGAAACAGTTTTACATCACAGCATACTTACGCCGATGTTAAATGTTGGACTTATCGCTCCCAGGGAAATTGTCGAAAAAGTCTTAAAATATTCTGAAAAAGAAAATATTCCGCTGAATACAACCGAAGGATTTATCCGGCAAATAATTGGCTGGCGTGAATTTATGCGTGGATATTATGAATGCAAGGGCTCTGTCGCCAGAACCAAAAACTTCTGGAATTTTACCAGAAAAATACCTCAATCTTTCTATGACGGAACAACCGGCATTGAACCTGTTGACCAAACGATCAAAAAAGTATTAGAGCGCGGTTATTGTCACCACATCGAACGTCTGATGGTACTGGGCAATTTTATGCTCTTATGCGAATTTGATCCTGACGAAGTTTATCGGTGGTTTATGGAAATGTTTGTGGATGCTTACGACTGGGTGATGGTGCCCAATGTATACGCCATGAGCCAGTTTGCAGATGGTGGCATGCTTTCTACAAAACCTTACATCAGTGCGAGCAATTACATCATGAAAATGAGCAATTACGAAAAAGGTCCCTGGCAGGAAATCTGGGATGCGCTTTTCTGGCGATTTATGCACATACATCGTGATTTCTTCGAGCGAAATCCGAGGATAGGGATGTTGGTTAAAAGTTATGATAAAATGGAAGCTGAAAAACAGAAAGCGTTATTGAAAACGGCGAATAAATTTTTGAAGTCGCTTGATAAAGCGACGTAGTCGTCACTTTTTGATCAGCTCAGGAATTGGCATCTGGTAACGTATGATTATTTGGAAACGAAGAATTTGGAAATAAATATTTCGTCACTAAAATAAAAAATGCGACAACATTAGCTGTTGTGGTCGTCAGTAAAGTGATGATTACGGTATCTGAAAGATGAAATGAAAACTCAAAAGACTTGGGGCCTTTCAAAAAACCTCCTTCAAACGGATTTAGCAAATAAAAACTACCGACTCCATGGAGCCATACGATGCATACAACTATAAAAAGAAAGGTGGCGACTAATTTGAATATACGGGCTGCATATTTCTTCCGCTCACTGATATCCTGAATTACTCCTTCCAGACGTGCGATCTGAATTTGCAGCGCGACATCTTTTTCCTTGTCCAGATGCCTTACTTCCTGAAGATTCCTAATTTCCTGAAGTAAGGTTTCGGTGGTTACAGAATTCGGTTCACTAAAAAATGTCTCATGTCCAGCGGCTCCCTGAACCATTTGAATTCCGTGTGCTACAATTTGCTCAGGACTCGGTACCGGCGGATTGTTTGATGAGATTTTGCTCAAAGTATTCCTTAATAATTGAGTTAGAAATTACTGTATTTTCTCCTTTTGCATAGGCCTGAGCCCAGGGTGAATTGGCTGCATGTGACCAGTTTGAGAGCGTTATTGCATCAAGATTCTTTGTAATTTCCCAGGTATAATCAATGGTCTCCCTTTCAGTAGAAGACAATAAGTCAGAATTATCAGAATAACCAATATCCTCAGAAACAGGTTTTTCAATAATAGGGCTACTTCCCCATTTTTTATAAAGCTGATATATTGAGGGAATGACCGGACCAAATTTCCATGCAAAAAACGGTTCATTACATAAGATTTCCTGATGCAGGGCTAAATGCAATCCCTGAGCAAAAAAGACCATTTTCTGCAACTTCATTTGTGTAACCGGATCGCCGGCGGAAATTCCCATGTTCACAAATTGTTTTGCTATAATCTCTGCTGATACCATAGTATTAAAAATTTAATACGGCCTTAAATATCAAAGTTCAACGTTTTTAACACGCAAAAAGTATTTCGCAAGCTAAATAGATTAATGAATATTTGAAAGGAAAAGTGCGGGAAAATTCGAGTCTAATGCAATCGTATTTTACTTAGGATTAATTAATTAGCTTTCGGAATGATACTCTTTAACATTGATTTTTATTGCGACGGCATTTGTTATACTTTTAGAATAAACTCATTTTGCAAGAAAAAGCACCTAACGATTTCTCATTAAGTGCTTCAAATAAATGCTTTTTAAATCAGATCAAACTAATAAGTTTGATCCTCTTATTATTACTCAACTATAAATGCTTCCGTGAAGTTAGCAAAAGAGTATTTCGTAACCTTATTTGCAGGATGCGTATCTGAAAGCTCTTTTACTTCTTGATTTATAATTAAATCTTCTGGTTTAAACTTTACGTTGAACAAATCAACCGCTGCATAACCCGCCAAATCCTCACCCTTGGAGCCTACTGATGAGATTTGCTTTTGCATTTCTTTAAGCCATCCCAACTCCTGGTATTTTTGCTTTACAAAAGTAGCCTCAGCTTCATCAATTACGATAGTCTTTTTTATTTCAGCGATCCAATAGCGCTTTTTTGTTGAACCATTGATGGTATATAACCAGATGGGATATGATTTATTTGCCTGACTTGCTTGACCTTTACGAATCGGTTCAAGAAATCCGTAATGATAGCCATCCACGACCTTACTCACGTCAAACAACCACTCTTCCAGTCCGAAGCCAAATTTACCTTCCAGCGTATCATTCGATGAGGCTTTCCCTTTAACACCGGAAGGTTTTGTCCATCCTTCGTCATTCCAGGCCAGCCTTGCAACTTTTTTATTAACGATCGAATCAGGAAATATCAGGGTAATATTTTCTGCGGTGGTAACCTTAAAAAGTACCTGATGCCAATTCTCATTTTTTGTTCCAAGCGGGATCAAGCCAGAGTATAAAGGCTGCTCTGCATCCCACTTTATTTCCAGTCTTCCGTTTTCTGCGTCATCGACATTAGTTACCGTACCAATTACTTTGACATCAACTTCCTGATATCTGTTACGCAAACTGCTAACGGAAAACCGATCATTTACCTTAATTGATTGTAGCGAAGCCAAAATATGTTTATTGTCCCGCTTTTTCAGGTTCAGGTCAGTGGCCCAGTAATTTTGTTGAATAAATTCTTTCAACATGTTTTGGGGACTACCGATGTGACCATGATTGGAAGATCCTACCCAGTATGCAATTGCCATATAATTTATCAGATTAGAAAACGTATTATTTCGAAACATTAAGGCCACAAGGCCGGTGTACACTCTCCAATAGAATCAAAACCATATTAAGATTTCTATTATTTCGAGCTGGTTCATTCAAATTTCAATTGACAAAATTAGTCAATAAGATGATGGAAAATTAAATCTTGACAGCAATACATCAAGATATCCTGCAAAAACATAAAGTTAACGTCATATACGAAAAAAGCACTTAACGATTACTCGTTAAGTGCTTCTGAACCAGGGCTCCCGAAGTTGGGCTCGAACCAACGACCCTCTGATTAACAGTCAGATGCTCTAACCGGCTGAGCTATTCAGGAATTTCAAATCCGATTGTTTATCTGAATTGTGGTGCAAATATAGTTATTCGATAAATATGGCGCAAGTCCCTGACAAAAATATTTTTCAACTTTGAACCTTCGCAAGTATTAACTCCTTGACTTTCTTAGCATCTGCCTTTGAAAAATTATTTATAATTATTTCCGGACGCATCCTTGGTATCACATGAATGGTTGAAAAAAACATACTATTTTCAATTTCAACTCCTGAAATATCGGAATAGAAAACAAAGTTGTCATTGCTTTTGAAAAGTTTTTTCACTGTAAAAGTCACTCCTTTTTCTCCAAATGTTACTTCATCAGGAAAAAATGGATTCATAAGCCCGCTGGCACTAAAACGCTCATTCATATTTTTATGGTTAGATAAGTTTACGCGATTATAAAATTCCTTACAAAGGTACGTATACGACCTTTTTTGTTTCAAAAAATTCTTCTTTAAAATAATCAGACAGCTCATAAGAGCGTGTTTTGATATTCAGTTCAGCCAACTCTTCCGTCAAATCGCCACCTTTCAGATATAAAATACCGTTCCTGAGCGAATGAAATGAGTTTCGGCTAATGTTATTACGAACCCAGCCTACAAACGGCGCCATACGTGTCACAGCCCGGCTCACTACAAACTCATAGGTATCTTCCAGTTTTTCCGCCCTGATCTGCTCGGCTTTTACATTTTTCAGATCCAGTGCGGCGGCTATTTCCTGCACCACTCTTATTTTCTTTCCGATACTATCCACCAGATGAAACTGTGTATCCGGAAACATAATTGCCAACGGAATACCAGGAAAGCCTCCGCCAGTTCCCACGTCCAACACCGACGTCCCGGATTTGAACTGAATCACTTTCGCAATGCCTAATGAATGCAGCACGTGCCGCTCATATAAGGTATCGATATCCTGACGGGAAATTACGTTCACTTTTGAATTCCAGTCCTGGTACAATGCTTCCAGCTGAGTGAATTTTTCACGCTGGATATCTGTAAGGTCAGGGAAATATTTTAATATTAATTCCATGTAGTCCGGGGTTTTCTTCTTGTCATCACAAACAATCCGAAGAAGATATAATAAATAAAAAATGCAAAATCCATCAATGGAAAGCTAAACCACTCAACCGTTTTGTCGAGTTTTCTATTGATGATAAAAAAAAGTATCCACTGGACAAACCAGCGAACACCTACTATAATGCCAAGCTCCTGAAGAAAAAGAATATCCTTATTCATTACCCCAATAGCAAGGGCAACGAAACCTATTATCCACGTGATCATATGTGAAAAAGAAAGAATCCCAAGCATCACTTTATTCCGCTTCCGGTAAAACTGGCTCACAGCCAAATGACGTCTTTTCTGCCTTAACCACGTTGACCAGCTTGTTTTTGGTTTTGAATAAACAAAAGATTCCGGTTCGATAGAAATAGCTGTATTACTGCTTGTTGCAACCTCGTTCAAGAATATGTCATCATCCCCGCCCATGATATGCCGGTGTCTGTAAAAACCTTTATTAGCAAAAAACACTTCGGTTTTATAAAGAATATTTCGCCCGACTCCCATATAGGTCAACCCTGTCAAAGAGAAAGAAAGATACTGAACGGCTGTGTAGAAAGTTTCGCAGCGGATAAACCAGTTCAACAAACCGGAATGTTTTTCATACGGCGAAAACCCAATAATAATATCTTTTTCATCACTGATCTGTGAAGTCATCGACGTAATCCAGTGCAGCGAATCTGGACGACAGTCAGCGTCTGTCATCAATGCCAATGGATATCTGGCCTGTTTCATACCAACCGTCAACGCATATTTTTTAGGTGTGACATGAGAAAACTCGTCGTTGATACGGATATAGCGAATGTGTTTCCAGCTATGAATATTTTCACGCATAAACTCCTCACTTCCATCATCAGAGCGGTCGTCAAGCAGAATCACTTCAAATTCAGGATATTCCTGGGCATCCAGAAGTGGCAGCAGTTCCATCAGGTTTTCTTTCTCATTCAAGGCACAAACCAGGACGGTAACCCCAGGCGGGCGACTTTCATAATTCCTACTCTTTCCGTAAAAGGCGAGTCGCGTGAAAATAAAAAGATAATAAAACAGCTGAATCAGAACAAATGCGCAAAGCACATAAAGTAGAGAATCCGTCACGATACAGGGGGTGTGTAAATTTTTTCCATAAGTAATTTTACAAATATACGGTCATTGTCAGGAATGTTAGATGCCTTCCACCTATTTTTGCAGCATCATCTTGTATATTACCATTAATGAAGTTTACCTTACAAACCCAGGACCAGCATTCAAAAGCACGTGCGGGACTAGTGGAAACAGACCACGGAACAATTCAAACGCCGATTTTCATGCCGGTGGGAACAGCCGGAACTGTGAAAGCAGTACATCAGCGGGAGTTGAAGGAAGATATAAAAGCGCAGATCATATTAGGTAATACCTACCATTTATATCTTCGTCCGGGATTGGACATTATTCACAAAGCTGGCGGACTTCACGGATTCAATGGATGGGACAAACCGATTCTGACCGATAGCGGTGGCTATCAGGTGTACTCACTTGCGGGCACGGGGAGAAAAATCAACGAGCAAGGTGTGGTATTTAAGTCACACATTGACGGCGGGATACACACTTTCACACCAGAAGGCGTGATGGATATACAACGTACAATCGGAGCAGATATTATAATGGCTTTTGATGAATGTACTCCATACCCATGTGATTTCACGTATGCACGCAATTCTATGGAAATGACGCACCGGTGGCTTGGCCGCTGCTGCACCCGTTTCGATGAAACACAACCTTTATACAGTCATAGCCAGACACTTTTTCCAATTGTGCAAGGAAGTGTATATAAAGACCTTAGAAAACAGTCAGCGGAAGTCATTGCTTCCTATGAGCGTGAAGGAAATGCGATAGGCGGACTTTCCGTGGGCGAGCCTGCTGAAATTATGTACGAACTTACAGAAGTTGTTTGCGATATTCTGCCGAAGGACAAACCACGTTACCTCATGGGTGTGGGTACACCGGCCAATATCCTTGAATGCATTGCACTGGGCGTAGATATGTTCGATTGCGTGATGCCTACACGTAATGCGCGCAATGGCATGATTTTTACTACCGAAGGTATAATCAATATCAAGAATGAAAAGTGGAAAGATGACTTGTCACCTCTCGACAAAAATCTTGGTGGTTATGTGAGTACATTCTATTCTAAAGCGTACCTTCGTCACTTGGTGAAATCAGAGGAAATGTTAGGGGCACAAATTGCCAGTGTCCAAAATCTGACCTTTTATTTATGGTTGGTAAACACAGCAAGAGAAAAAATAATAGAAGGAACATTTACCGCCTGGAAGGCTGGAATTGAAAAAAAATTGATGCAACGCCTTTGAAAAATTGGAAAAAGAACATTTCTTTCGAAAAGATTTTGCTTTAATTACAGTTAAATTCCGCTATTTCAGAAATAGGAGTTGATTAAATGACATTGTTAACCTAATTTTGTGCCCACTAGGCATTTTGATTAGTTATCTGGCCACGAAATAATATATTGTTTTTATTATAATTGATTATTAAAGATCAATCCTAGTTAATCTTAATAACGCTAACTTGAATAGTATGAAAAAAGTATCCCAGTTGATTTGTTCGCTTGCCTTGGGGTCTTTGATGGCTTTGCCTTCAATTGCGCAGCCCTTAGAGCAGCCGAATTCTCCGGATTACAATCCAAAAGCTACGTATGACGGCCCTTACAAACTTAACACATGGTCAATCGCGATTCATGGAGGTCCTTCGATGTTCTTCGGTGATTTGAGAGAATACGATTTCTGGCCTGTTAACAAAACTACCACCGACAGCCACAAAGAATCAGGAACTTTTCAAGGAGGCTTAACGATTAACAAACAACTTTCGTATTTGTTTGGAGCTCGTCTTGACGGATCCATCGGTAATTTGCGTGGTATGAAACGTCGTAATTATAACCGTTATTTTGAAGGAAAATATCAGGATGTTTCTCTTTCAGGAACTGTCAACCTTAAAGGTTTATTGATGGGACCAAATAAAATGAAGCGTTGGAAAGTTGATGCTTACGTTGGGTTCGGTCAGGTTTTCTATGATTCCAAAGCATACGATCTTACAGGTGGCGTTAAACTTCGCGAAACAGGTAAGAAAAATGACTGGATCATTCCAACAGGTCTTGCCGTTAACTACGAATTGACTTCACGTCTTGATCTTGGCCTTGATTTCCGTTTGAACTATACAAACTCTGATTATCTTGATGCAACTTGGGGTGGTGACTACGACAGAACACCAAACCTTAATTCTATCAAAGATGCTAAGACATCACACAAAGGAAACTCCGAACTTGATAGCTATGGTTACGGCTCGGTAGTATTGACTTACAAACTTGGCAAGAAACCTCTTAAAGTTAAGAAAGAGGATGGAAAATGGGCTTACAAGCCAGACGAAGGAGGATACTACCACCTACGTTACACAGATCCGAAAGTATTGTTGAGACCTGTTAAGATTCTTACACTTGAAGAAATGGACTCTGTTGCAAAAGCGAACCGTCCAAAAGATATCGATCCAAGATTACTTCTTGATACTGATGGTGATGGTGTTTCTGACTTCTTCGATAAAGAACCAAATTCTCCAGCCGGAAGCATTGTTGATGGTAGCGGTCGTGTTCTTGACTTTGACACTTACGTGAAAAACGCGCTTGCAACTGGTGCTGCATGTAGCGAAATCTTCGCAAATGTTCAGTTCGATACAGACAAAAACACGCTTAAACCTGAATCTCAGGATATGTTGAAAAACGTAGCGATGTTGATGAACAAAAACGGATGTCGTCTGCAATTGGCTGGTCACGCTGACCGTCGTGCAACGGATCGTTACAACATGGCACTTTCCCGCCGTCGTGTAGATGCAGTTAAAAACTACCTGATCAATGAAGCAGGATTGAAAGATGCCAGCAAAGTAATCGTTGATTACTTCGGTTCATTCAAACCAATCGCTGAAAGCTCAACTCGTGATGGTCTATTGAAAAACCGTCGTGTAGAATTGAAACTTCTTCCATAAGGAATAAAAATAATTCAGTAAATAAGAAAGGCTCCCGATGGGAGCCTTTCTTATTTCAAATCACTAGATTTGCATTGGTATAAGATTTTATACCAATGCAAAAACTACACAATCACTTCAAATAAAAACCACTCATATACATTACGCATGGCTCAATACGATTATCTTATAGTTGGTGCAGGACTCTGGGGTTCTGTTTTTGCACATGAAGCTACTAAAAGAGGAAAAAAATGTCTGGTTATAGACAGACGTCCGCACACTGGTGGAAACACTTATTGCGAAAATGTGGAAGGCATTAATGTACACAAATACGGAGCTCACATTTTCCATACAAACGATAAGGATATCTGGGATTACGTTAATTCTTTTGTAGAATTTAACCGCTACACAAATTCCCCTGTCGCGAACTATAATGGAGAACTTTACAATCTTCCATTTAATATGAATACCTTCTACCAGTTGTGGAAGGTGCGCACACCGGCAGAAGCAAAAGCGAAAATTCAGGAACAAGTAAAAGAAGCAGGCATTACAGATCCAAAAAATCTGGAAGAGCAGGCTATTTCTCTGGTTGGCGTTGATATTTATGAAAAACTGATCAAAGGATATACAGAGAAACAATGGGGAAGAAAGGCGACTGAACTTCCTGATTTTATTATCAAAAGATTACCAGTTCGCTTTACGTATGACAATAATTATTTCAACGATAAGTACCAGGGAATTCCAATTGGTGGCTACAACAAGTTGACTGAAGGATTACTGGAAGGCATTGAAGTAAGATTGGATACTGACTTTTTCCAAAATCGAGAGGAATTAAGTGCACTGGCGGAAACAGTAGTTTACACGGGACAGATTGATGAATATTTCGGTTTCAGCCACGGTTCACTTGAATACCGCAGCCTGCGTTTTGATAATCAATTACTGGATCAGGAAAATTATCAAGGAAATGCCGTAATCAACTATACAGACGCTGAAACGCCATTTACAAGAATTATCGAACACAAACATTTTGAATTCGGAACACAGCCTAAAACGGTAATAACGCACGAATATCCGTCAGAATGGACAACCGGCTCAGAACCTTATTATCCTGTAAATGATGATAAAAATACTGAGGTTTTCAGTAAGTATAAAGAATTAGCCAAGAATGAAGTAAAAGTCATTTTCGGCGGCAGACTGGCAGAATATCGTTATTACGATATGCACCAGGTTATTGGATCGGCTTTGAAAAAAGTGCAGGTTCATTTCGGCGAATAATACAAAAATAACACACACTATAATGCCTCCGGGCAACTTAAAAATATGTTTTCACGGATTATATCCTGTGTAGCTTTATGGCTATTGTTCATCGGCTGCACGGCACAAAAAAAGTCGCCTTCATTAATTTCAGAAAAACTTATAACAGCACCTGTACAAAAAAGTACAGGTGCTTATTTGCTTAGGCCTGGCAACAGATTATTGATCCATAATCTAAACTGGTCTTCCCGCTTATTTCCGGAGCCCGACAAAATACAAAATAGCCAGTCTATTTCTGAAAATGGTTATCCGGTTCAGGTAAATGAAGGCGGAGATATTATCATGCCTGAAATTGGAAAATTTCATGTCGCAGGTTTAACAAGATCCCAGCTCACTGATTCATTGGCTTCCCGATATAGTGACATTATCCGGGAACCCATATTTGAAGTAGAAATCACCAATTTACGGGTAAAAGTATTGGGTGCCTGCACCATTCAGGGCCTTGTAACGTTGGATAAAGAGACGCAAACATTAGGCGAAGTTTTGGCAAAAGCCGGCGGAATAAAATACAATGAAGCCGGCAATACGATTCAGATCATTCGTGGAGATGGAAAAGAGCAGAAAATAATCGAATATGATTTTCATCAGTTGGGAAATCCCGAAATAATGAATCTCCCGGTTTCCGACAACGATATCGTCTATATTCCGCCTTCGAAGGAAGGAATCAGATCTGTTAAATTGTCACGAAAACTCGTCATTCTTCAACCTGTCTTGATTGCACTAAATCTCGCGTTACTCATTGTAAATATTACCAGGTAATGATACCCACTATAATTGAAACCGCAAATTCAGGAATTTTAAGCTCGTTAGGCCTGGATCTTCACATGCACGTATTGCCAGGAATCGATGATGGAGCCCAAAATATGCAGGATAGTCTGGCACTTATTGATTCACATTATCAGGCAGGAATTCGAAAAATTATTGCTACACCTCATATCCGGATCGACTTTTTCAAAAACACGCAGGAATCAATTCATAACGCCTGGACAGAATTGACCAACGTTACAAAAGAGCAGTATCCGGATCTGGAAATTCAGTATGCTGCCGAATATTTCGCTGATGACTATTTTTTAACCCTGATCGAAAAAAAAGAAATCCTGCCTATTTCAGGAAATTATGTTTTGGTTGAAACGTCGCTGCGACATGATCAGCCCTATTTTCGTGATATTTTAAAGGAAATGATCTTGCAGGGTTATCAGCCCGTTGTAGCACATCCTGAAAGATATCAGGCCTGGCATAACAAACCCGAACGTTATGCTGAAATTCATGAATTGGGTGTGATTTTTCAAATAAATTTACTTTCGATTGGTGGCGCCTATGGGCCAACAGAACAAATAACAGCGGAAAGGCTTATTCAACAAGGCTGGATTGGAGCATTGGGAAGTGACCTGCACCGCGTAAGTCAGTATAAGTATATAAAAGAGGCAGTCGAAAATCCTTATTTCAAAACTTTAAAGGATACCCGGTTGCTGAATCATACTTTACAATCTGACTAACAGAATGGCGAAAGGGAATGAAAGTGCTTTTTTTGAAGAATTTCTTAATCACTCTGATTCCCTGGATTTTCAAAAGGTTTTCAAAGTGATTCTTAGCCGCTGGTATTGGGTGGCAGGATCACTTTTGTTTTTTGGTATTAGCGGCTTTCTGTTTTTAAAACTTGTCAAACCAAAATATGTTGCGTCGATCAACCTTAAATATCTTGACAAGCAAACGGAACTGGATGAGATCACCAATACAAAACCCACGTACCTGATCAATGACGGGAGCAGTGAATATTTGACAGAAAAATACAATATACAATCCCGTGAAGTTGTTGAAAATGCCTTGACCAAACTTCACCATCCCTTTACCTTTTACCGGTTAAAAGATTTCCGTCGCATTGATATTTACCCCTATAAACCACTGACAATTCGTGTACTTTCATTTGATGAATTGAAGTTTGAAAAAGGAAAATTCTCAATTCATTCATGGTCAGAACTTTCCTATCAAACCGAGGATTACGTTAAAAATTTCAAGCTTGCCAAGGGCACAACTTGTTCGTTACCAGGTTTATCATTCCAAATTGAACAAATAAATAGTACAGAAAACTTCGACATTGAATTTGTTTATAACAATCCGTCCATAATAGCACGCGATTTTATGAAACGGATTGAAGTAACAGAAATTGAGGACAAAATGCCCGTTCTAACCGTTTCGTTCAAACACCATAACAAACCATTCGCCAAAGATTTCCTGGAAAAGCTACTGGAATCTTACCAGCTATATGACCTTCGGCAAAAACAACAATCTTCCGATCTTACACTGCATTTTATTAACGATCAGCTAAAAGTTTACTCGGATGCTTTGAAAGAAGCTGCACATAAATTAGAGATTTTCAAACAAAAAAATGCCGTTTTCGATGTAAGTGCTTCTGCTATCGAAATTTCTGAAAAAACACGCGCTATCGAACTACGAAAAAATGAATCCGAGATCCAAAAAGCATACATACAAACGCTTGAAAAAAATCTTGGAAATACTTTTGAGCAGGTTAATTACCTGTCGGTAGGATTGGATGGAACTACGGATGCAGTATTGGTTGATTTGATTGATCAGTTTAATTTATTGATCTCAAAGAGAAAAGAGCTCTTAATAAAATACAGTATTAATTCGTCAGCCATAAAAAACCTGGATGAGGAACTTGGTAAAACCCGAGGTCAAATACTGGATAATATTTTACTTCAAAAACAGAAAAATGCAGGCACAATTGGAATTCTTGGCCGGAATCTTGCATCGTTACAAAAACAGTTCAGACAAATTCCGGCTCTTGAAAAAAACTTCCTGTACCTTCAAAGCAATTTTGAAGTCAATAAAAATATCTATTCTTTACTGCTGAACAAGGAAATTGAATCTTCCATCGTAAGGGCCGGGATGTTACCTTCATTCCGTATCATTACATTGATGGAAGTAGAGAAAATATTTCCAAAACCTGCTCAGATTATTTCCCTAACATTATTTCTTGGCTTATTAACAGGTATTTCTTCGATCTTTCTCGCACGTTATTTCAACCGGAAATTTGTAGATATTGATCTTGGGAAAGCTTCCGCAAGTATTCATTTATTAGGCTTAATTTACCATTTCCCGCAAAAGCAGGGTAAGGAAAACCGGATCAAGCTAAATACGTTATTATCCGATCAATCCATTTTTTCCGAATCCATCAGCGCGCTTAGAACGCGGTTAAGTTTTTTAAATACAAATCAGATATTACATCCGGAAAAAGGAAAACAAGTTTTGATCACCTCTCAGCAATCCGGCGAAGGCAAAACATTTGTTTCTGTTAATCTTGCCTTGTCTCTTACAAAAATTGGAAAAACGGTTATTGTTATTGGCTGCGATTTACGAAAATCCAGACTGCATCATTTTTTCGAAGATTCAAATGAAAACGGTTTGAGTAATTATTTACAAAAGAAAACACAGTTGAATGATGTTATAAAATCCTCAATCATATCAAATCTGGATTATATCCCGGCCGGTCCTCCCCCATTCAATCCCGCTGAACTTCTGCAAAAGGATTTGTTTAACGATTTACTGACCCATTGCAGAAAAGAATATGATTACATTTTTCTGGATTCCGCTCCCGTCGGACTGGTTTCTGATAATATTCCGCTGCTGCGTGAAAGTCATTTAATACTGTTTATTATAAGATGGCTGTACTCAGATCAAGATGCTTCCCGACTCGCAGAAACGCTGGCGGTGGATTACGAAATTGACAAAATCGAAGTGTTAATCAATGACTTTTATCCTGATAATCTATATAGTTCATTAACAGCATCGCAGGCTTATCCGTATCAATATGGTTACGATTATAAACGAAATACATATTTCAACGAAAAGGGTAAAGGTAAGATTTCCAGATTGACTCAAACATGACACACACTTTATATGAATTATCTGAATTATCAACCGCCCAAAATCGTCGCAGAGATTGGCTGTAATCACATGGGCAATCTTGATATTGCCAAAGAATTAATTGGTTTAGCAAAAGATTGCAAAGCAGATTATGCCAAATTTCAAAAACGAAATCCGAAGGAATTATTAACAAAAGAGCAGTTCATTAAGCCTCATCCCGTTCCATATCAATCCTATGGAGCCACTTATGGCGAACATCGCGAAGCTTTGGAGTTTAATATTGACCAGCATAAAGAACTTAAACAATTCTCCGAAAATCTTGGAATTGGGTATGCCTGTTCGGTTTGGGATTTAACTTCCGCACAAGAAATTGCAGCGCTCAATCCTGATTTCATCAAAGTGCCTGCTGCCAGCAATTGCAATTTCGAAATGCTGCTTTACCTCCGTGATTATTATGATGGAGACATTCATATTTCTGTCGGAATGACTACCTGGGAGGAAATTGAAACAATTGTTACCCTTTTTGAAGAAACAAATCAGGCTCAAAACCGATTAATTCTTTACAGCTGCACTTCGGGATATCCGGTTGATTTCCAGGATATCTGTCTGCTGGAATTACGAAAACTATACTTCCATTTCGAACATAGAATAAAAGAATTCGGCTTTTCAGGCCATCATTTGGGTATTGCAATAGACGTTGCTGCTTATACTTTGGGTGCCAAATGGATTGAACGGCACTTTACCAAAGACCGAACCTGGAAAGGAACGGATCACGCTGCATCTCTGGAAGTGCCAGGCCTGCAAAAACTGGTGAGAGATCTTCATCATACCTGCGTGGCTTTACATTTCAAGTCTGAGGACATACTCGATGTCGAAAAAATCCAGCGCACCAAATTAAAATCACACGCACATTGAAAGAGATTCTGTCTATCATTCCAGCAAGAGGTGGCAGTAAAGGCCTTCCCGGAAAAAATATAAAACTTATGGCCGGTCATCCCTTGATTGCTTACAGTATAAAAGCAGCGTTAGCATCACCGTCCATAACACGTGTGATTGTTTCGACCGATTCCGAAGAAATTGCGGAGGTTGCACGATCTTATGGAGCCGAAGTCCCCTTTATCCGTCCAGCCCACTTTGCTGGTGATTTAAGCAAGGATCTGGAAGTATTCACCCACGCACTGGAATGGCTTGATATCAATGAAAACTACAAGCCGAACTTAGTCGTACAATTTCGTCCGACGTCTCCTGTCCGTTTTATTCATGATATAGAAATTTGTATACACAAAATGCAAAGTTCAGAAGCTGATAGTTTAAGAATTGTTACTCCCGCTTTTCATACTCCATTCAAAATGTGGATTTTAGATGAAGCAAGTATAAAAATGAAACCATTGCTTCAACAAGATATAATCCATGAATCCTACAATCAACCACGCCAGAATTTACCCGAAATATATTGGCAAATCGGAACGCTGGATGTTATTCGGGCTGACGTGATTATTAAACAAAAATCAATGTCGGGTAAAAATATTCTCCCTTATATCATTGAACAGCAGTTCGCTATCGATATTGATGATCTGGCAAGTTTTCAACGTGCCGAGGAAATGATCTTGAAATATGATTGTGTAAAGTTTTAGTCATGATTAAAAAAGATGACCCAATTCTTATTTTTGGCGCTGGTTCTATCGGAGAAAGGCATATTCAAATTCTTCAAAAATCAGGTTATTCTAATATTTGGATTTACCGACAAAGGAATCTTCCTCTGAGGAATATTGATGAAAAAACAATTAATATTTTTACCGATTTAAGCCTAATCGATACACTAAAACCCAAATCTGCGATTATTTGCACACCTACTTTTCAACATACAGAGCAAGCTTTACTTTGTGTGAAAAGAGGAATTCATATCCTGATTGAAAAACCATTATCTCATAATTTGACTGATTACGAGAAACTTACAAACGCTATTACAAAAAATAACGCTTGTGTGCAGATTGCTTATATGCTCCGCTATCATGATTTTTTCCAAACTGTCAAATCGATGGTTCAGAATAAAAAAATGGGGAATCTGATCAATATGCAAACGTATTGGGGAGAATATCTGCCCGACTGGCATCCGTGGGAGGATTATCAACAATCTTACGCAGCAAGAAAAGAGTTTGGTGGAGGCGCCGCACTCACGCTCAGTCATGATATTGATTTGGTAAACTGGCTCGCAGGAAGTACAGTAAATACCTGGCATACTTTGAAAAATTACAATGCTTCACTTCAAATAAACGTGGAATCGGGAGCTGACATTTCAATTGGCTATCAAAATGGAATTACTGCACATTGTCATATGAATTTCCACGAAAGAAATCCCAGACGCTGGTACCGCTTCGTATTTGAAGATGGATCAATTGAAATAGATTATTACAAATCGATCATGACAACTTTTCATCAGGAGAAAACCACGATTCAAACGATTCCGGATTTTGATAGAAACAAGCTTTATGAATCGCAAATAATGAATTTTTTTCAAAAAATTCATGACGGAAATTTTCAAGAGAACTCTTTACGCTCACTCGAAGAATCAAAAGTAATTATCTGTATTTGTCAATAATGAACACATATCACACACACGTTTCTTTGTCCATTGCCGACAAAGTTATTCTTATAACGGGGGCTTATGGCCTAATCGGACAAACGATTGCTTCCGCATTTCTTGCACAAGGCGCCTTCGTAATTCTTGCTGATATTGACGAAAGCAAACAGAATAAGATTGAAAATGAAATTTCCAGAAATTTCCCGGCCAGCCAGTTTCTTTTTCAAAAGCTGGATATTACGGACAAAAAAAGTTGTGAGCAGACAATGACCGCCATTATTCAAAAATTTGGCAGACTGGATGTACTGATTAATAACGCCGGACTTGACGCCAAATTTGACAAGGAATCATCCAAAAAAGTTAATCAAAGCCGCTTTGAAAATTATCCTACCGATTTACTCCAAAAATCAGTTGATATTAATCTGACCGGCACAATACTGATTACCCAATATGCTTGTAAACAAATGATTAAGCAAAAATCAGGAAATATTATCAATGTGGCATCAACCTATTCTGTGGTTTCTCCTAATCAAAATCTGTATGACTTCGGAGATGGAAATCAGAATTACAAACCGATTGATTACGTGGCTTCTAAATCCTTTGTTCCAAATTTTACAAGATACCTGGCCTCATTTTATGCTCGAGAAGGAATTCGCTGCAATGCCGTTGTGCCGCATGGAATTTACAATGATCACGATGAAGCTTTTTTAAAAAACTTTGCTCAATTATCCCCTCTCGGAAGAATGTGTGATCGTGAAGAACTGATTGGGCCATTTACTTTCCTGGCTTCCAATGCTTCAACCTATATGACAGGTTCACTTTTAACGGTCGACGGCGGATGGACGGCGTGGTAAATCAAGTATTAACTGATAATCCAATGAGCGATTCAGAAGAAAAATGGGATTTGGAAATAATCCCTTATACCGGACTTTTCGATATTAACTGGCATGAGCTTTGGCAATATCGTGACCTCATTTTTTTGTTCGTGAGGCGTGATGTTGTGGCTACTTACAAACAGACGATTTTAGGTCCATTATGGTTTTTTATCCAACCCATGCTGACAACACTCATGTATGTTATCATTTTTGGCAATATGGCAAAAATTTCAACAGGCGGTTCTCCAAAAATTTTGTTTTATCTGGGCGGAATCACGATCTGGAATTATTTCCAGGAATGCCTTCTCAAAACGTCTGAAACCTTTATTGCCAACCAGAATCTATTCGGTAAGGTATATTTTCCAAGAATGGTAACGCCCATTTCTATCGTGATTTCCAGTCTGCTTAAATTTTTCATTCAATTCATTCTTTTTCTACTTGTCTGGATTTATTTCCTATTTCAAAAAACAGCCGGTATAAGCCCAAACATTACTATGTTACTTTTTCCTTTTTACATTATTTTGATGTCGGGATTGGGTTTCAGTTTTGGAATATTGATCTCATCCCTGACAACCCGATATAGAGATTTGCGGTTTTTAATCCAGTTTGGAATACAATTACTCATGTATGCAACACCCATTGTGTATCCCCTGGAAATTGCCTCTGAAAAATACAGATGGCTTTTATTGTTAAATCCGATCACCAGCATTGTTGAGGCTTTTCGCTACGCCTTCACCGGCCATGGAAACCTGTCGTATTTCAACCTGATTTACAGCTCTCTATTTATGATAACAAGCTTGTTTTTCAGTATCATAATTTTCAACAGAGTTGAGAAAACTTTTATGGATAAGATATAAATATGACAAAAACGGTCATTCATTTTGAAAATGTTTCGAAGCGCTATCAGCTTGGAGAAATCTCAACCGGAACTATCTCCCGCGATCTTTCCCGATGGTGGGCGCTTACCAGAGGTAAAGCTGATCCCGTCAGTAAAATTGGCGAAGTTTTGAAAAAAAATGTTATTACGGAATTTTGGGCCTTGTCCGATATATCTTTTGAAATAAAACAGGGTGACGTTTTAGGAATAATTGGAGGCAACGGAGCCGGAAAATCCACGCTTCTAAAAATTTTATCCCGGGTCACAAAACCTACAACGGGCAGAATCCGCATCCGAGGCAGAATAGCATCGTTACTTGAAGTTGGAACCGGATTTCATCCGGATCTTACCGGTCGTGAAAATATCTTTTTAAACGGCGCAATTCTTGGTATGCGGAAAAGTGAAATTCAGAATAAACTGGATGAAATTGTCGCCTTTGCCGGTGTTGAACTTTACCTTGATACGCCTGTAAAACGTTATTCATCCGGCATGTACGTCCGGCTTGCTTTTGCTGTCGCTGCACATTTGGAGCCCGAAATCTTGGTCATTGATGAAGTTTTAGCGGTTGGAGATGTAGAATTTCAACGAAAATGTCTTGACAAAATGAAAGATGTCAGCCAAAATGAAGGCAGGACGGTACTTTTTGTAAGTCACAATCTGACATCCGTGAAATCGCTTTGTCCTAAAAGTATTTTTCTGAAAAACGGAAAACTTGAATATCAGGGAGAAACTGATCTGGCCATTAAGCAATACCTTAACAATTTTGCATACAATCAAAGTGAATTTCATTTTGAAAAGATTGAAAACCAGGAAGCATATTTTACCCATTTGAAAATTACAGATAATGAAAATCAGTTAAGTAACCATTTTTCAGTTACCGATTTATGGCAGTTAAAAATTGGTTTTCAAACGCATTATTCAGTTTCAAATCTCGTGGTAGCGGTTGGTCTTTTGACATCCGATAATGTTCTGCTTAGAAATGTTTATTCAACACCTTTTCAAGCAGAAAAAGGAAATTACGAAGCGGTTTTTACAGAGAATAACATCATTTGCAGTCCGGGTACTTATCAGATATTGATCTCACTCTTCATTAACAATCACGTTATCCAAAATATTGGAGAAGGAATTTTTATAACTTTTGAAGATGCCAGACCTCAACATTCACTACTGAATTTGACAAATAAGAGTTTGATTTTAAATCAAATGAACGTAAGAATTTTACCCGTCTAACTGATTTTTATACTTTTAAATTATTCAAATTTCAATTAGTCGTAAAACGAATAAAGTACGTTTCCTGCTTTATGCCATGGAATTGAAGTTCTCTGAATTGATTTTAACCATGGATTAAATCCTGAATTACAAATGCCGGACAACAAAATATGTGACCAAAAATTCTTTTTGAAATCTAACATCTAAGAAACCCGATATCACTTCAAAACTCAACAAGCCAGAAAGTCCACTATTTCTGTAAATGAAAATCTTCTGACTATCAACGTTAATAAATTATTTTTTAACAAAGTCGGATTATCATTTTTCAAAAATTGCAATGAAAATAGGCGTTCTGGCAAATTATCTTGATACACGTAAAGACTTTCGTGATCTGCTTGACTTGCTAAGTCAGGATCACCATATTGTGGCTTTTGTACAGAAGTCTGACGTACAAAAGATGGGAAAACTGTTGCCCGCAGTAACTGTTATTCCAATTCAGGCTTTGACTGGAATTTCAAGAATAATTCAACTGCTCTGGCAGTATACTTATCTTGTTTTTGGTAAACTCCCGGCAAGCGGCTACAATTATTACCTGACCGAGCATATCAAATTATCGAATTCTTCTAACAAAAAATGGGCCCGTATTATACAATCTTCTTTGCTTTCTTTAAGTAAAATTACGCCCCAAATTATAAGTTATGACCAATTTCTTGATTTAGTTTCCGAGCTAAAAAAGTCATTCTTAATCGATACAGACATTGATATGTTTTTATGCTTTACCGAGATTTCCAATGACTTTATTTTTGCCAAAATAATTCAGGAAAATAAACCCGTCTGGACTTATGTATACAGTTGGGATCATGCCTGCAAAATGAAAACTTTTTCAAAACGGACAAATTATCTTGTCTGGAATGAAGGGATAAAAGAGGATCTGATCAAATTGCAGCATATTAAAGCAGAGAAAATCAAAATCTGGGGTGCCACACAATTTGCTCCCATTGAAAAATTTATCAGTCATGAAGCGAATCGCACTGAAAAACTTCCTTATAATTTTCAGTACATATATTTTGGATTTGCGACCGGCTATAATGCCTTGGCTCGTCAGGAGGTGAAATATTGTCATCAAATTGCTACTCATTTAAAAACAATATTGCCGGACTGGAAATTAGTTATCCGTCCATATCCGTTTCAAAAAAACAAAAATATTTATGCGTCACTCACGACTTTGCCCAATGTAATTTTTGAGGAAAGCACTTTGTCCGATGATAAATTCCTGAAAATTAAACACGCCAAAGCTTTCCTGCATTTTGGTACTACAATGGGTTATGAAGCCATTTATTTTGATACTCCGTCTTATTTGCTCGATATCGCTGATCAAAAGAAAGATCCTTTGTTACACGGATTTGTACATCAATATCAAAATGACAAATATCTCAATACTTCCGATTCTCTTGTTATTAAGAGTTATGACGAGCTGATTAATATTTTTGAAAACTTTGCCAGAGGACAGTTCAGACATTGTCCAAATCCAAAAATCCGATCAGATACACCGCTTCATTCTCTGCCTGTTCTTGCAGAAAATCTTATGTCGATAATAGCCATCAACAATACCAATTTATTAGCCCTATGAAACTCATTGCTTCTCCTCTACTACCTATGATTTCTGCGCCGACACTTTCCAGCCGGATATCTCTGCGTATCCTTAACGAAGTTCGTAATATTTTCAGAAAACAACTTCGACAGGAAATGCTAGGTCGGTTGCCTGTTTATGAAATTCAGGGAAATCAGTCTGAAATCCATATGCTCATTTGCAAACGTGATTTTGAAATGGCCATGGTTACAGCCGGACAGCTAAATCATCTTGCACAAACAGGCCATTCCTTCATCTTTCACGACGATGGAACCATGGATGATAAAATGGAAGAAACCATTAATCATCATTTTCCAGGGACATTGGTTGTACGTCGTAATATTGCTGATTTTATAGCAAGTCAGAAATTACTGGCCTATCCCAACATTTTGGAATATCGTAAGAAACATGTATTGGCCATGAAACTGATTGATACCGCAATTTGGGCACAAAATGACCGGATAGGATACCTTGATTCCGATGTACTCTTTTTCCAATATCCCAAAGAATATCTTCTGTCCTTAAAAACCATTTCTGACACTAATTATTTCAACCAGGATATTGCTGATGCTTATATTTCAAGTGCTGCCAACATCAAAAAGGAGCTTGGTTTTGCGCCTGTACCAAGGATTAATGCCGGTTTGTGGACGATGAACAAAAAGGATCTGAACCTACGCCAAATCGAGCTCTGGCTAAAACATCCTTTCTTAAAGAAACAACAAAGTGATTACAGACTGGAACAAACCTTAATGGCTTTGCTGGCACAAGTTTCCGAAACGGATACAGCTTATTTTTCAAAAGAATATGATGTGTCATTTGAAAAAATACCAAAGGAAAGTGTTTGCAAACATTATGTAGGCAGAATCCGGTATGGATATGAGCTTGAAGGAATTAAATATTTGCTTCATCATGAAACTTCCCGAACCGCTCATTGAAAAAAATGTCTTATCAAAAAATACTAATCCTGCCCGATGCCGGGCCTGAAAATCCATTTCAATATGAAATGATCGGGTTTCTAAGAAGTCATGGGTTTGAGATATTTATTGGTAAAAAGAGAAAACTGGGAAGTATTTATGAAGCCGTAAATCAATTCAAACCAGACATTATTTATTTCGATTGGGTTCACAGTTATATCATTGGGAGAACATTTTCGTGGAGTTTGACAAAATCCTTTTTTTTCATTCTTGAAATATTATATCTCCGTTTTCTAATAAAAATTCCTATCATTCATACCCTACATAACACTCAAAATCATTGCGGATTTTGGTTGCCCTGGGAGCGGATTATTTATGCTTTTTTTCTAAGAAAATGCACAAAAATCAGGGTCTATTCAGAAACCGTAAGAGAAGAAATCATTAATAAATTCAGGGTTTTGTCTAGTGTTATTTATGTCATTCAAGACATTCCTTATCATCATTATTACCCCAATGATGTATCAAAAAAAGAAAGCAGGGCCTATTTTAATATCAATGACCATGATTTTGTTTTTCTCTTTTTTGGGAAAATAAAAGAATACAAAGGTCTCGAAGAGCTGATCCGGGCTTTTAAGAAAGTGCAAAAATCCGGGAATTATCTTTTCATTGCGGGAGAATGTCTTGATTCAAAATATCTCTCTAAACTTTTGAAATTAACCAATAATGTTCCAGGAATAATTTGGTATAACCGGTTTATATCAAAAGAAGAAGTTCAATATTTTTTCAATGCAGCGAATGTTATTGTGTTACCTTTTACAAGAATAGATCACTCCGGGAGTATTGATCTGGCGATGTCATTCAAGAAACCGATTATTACCTTAAAAACTGGTGCGACGGAGGATTTATTAAATCATCAGGAATCATTACTATTTCAAAATTCCGGGGAATTAAAAACGTGTATGACTTTGGCTCGTGAAATTGATCTTAAAGAAATTGGGATAAACAATTTCAAAAAAGCAGATTCCGGAAATTATCGTGATTTATTGGAATTGTTTCAAAAGCATAATTCATGATCATGAAAATACTTTTTTGTACCAATACGTTCGAAAATGTTGTCAACGGACCTTCCAAATTTGCTAACTACTTACTCGAAATAAACCGGCTTTACAAACATGTTGAAATCCGTATCCTGACAGAAGATATTTCCATTGACTCTCTTGCCAAATACCAGAACAAAGTTTTTAGGTTAGACTTAAAACTGAATTTCTTTACCAAAATCTGGGGATTCATTTACAGAATGTTCCCGTATTATAACGCCTGTCAAAAACTCAGAGCTGAATATAATTTTGACATTATAGTTTTCAACAATGCGATTACCGGAATCTGGTCTGCTATAAAATTGAACAAACCGGTAATCGGCATGATTAATGACGATACCAGTGCGTCCATTTCCTGGCGCAATTTTGACGGAAGTCGAAAATATTTTCGCCATTCTGTTTTTAAATATCTTGAAAAAATTGCCTCCATTTTTGAAGCAGGAATTATTGTTAATTCTCAATTTTTACATGGATTTCTTTTGAAAATTTATAAACCTGATCCTGGCAATCTTCACATTTTACATAAAGGTGCCAAGATTAAAAATTCTCGTCCTGAGCTATTTCCAGTGCTAAATTCATGTATCAAAATCCTTTTTATTAAATCAGATTTCACCCGTGGAGGTTTGTTTGATTTAATCGATGCCCTGAATTTGTTGAAAGATTTTTCGCTGGAATTGCAAATCGTCGGGCCGAAAATAAATTACAAACAAGAGATTTTGGACAGAAATTTATCAGCAAATGTCACGATAAATCTCATTGGGCCGGTATCGGAAGAAAGTGTAAAAAAATTGATGGAGGAAAATGATTTTCTTATAATCCCGTCGCGTCAGGAAGCCTTTGGTGTTGCAAATTTGGAAGCCTTGGCAATCGGTTTAAGTGTAATCACAAGTAATGTCGGCGGTATCCCGGAAGTAATGAATTTTGGTAAAAACGGATGGATGGTAAGTCCGGGCAATCCCTTGGAATTGGCAAATGCTATTCGACACGCCATTGAAAATCCGGATGAGCGATTAGTGAAACAACAAAATGGATATGATTTTGTTTGTCATAATTTCTCACATGAGCAAGTATTGGATCGTTTTCTGGGAATTCTTGAAAAATACAAACCATGAGAATGATTTTCATTTCTAATAACTGGGCTGATGCGCATCAACAAACCCGTTTGGATGCCCTTGTAAAAATAAATTTGTCGATCCTTTGCCTTGCAGTTTTTAGAAAATATTATGGTGTTGATTCTAACTATACGCCCATTTTTATCGGAAACATGGAACACGCATCTTATAGAAAACGGATTGGTGTTTACATCGGGCTTTTCGGTCAACTTAGAAAAAATGTTATAAACAAAGATTTTCTGTATGTTTTTGGATTTGATTTAATGCTGATCTGTCTGATTTTCAGGCTTGTTTCCGGAAAGAAAATCAAAGTGATTTATGAAGTACCTGATATCAGAGAAATATTTTTCTCTCCGTCCATTTCCGGAAAATTAATACGGTGGATTGAAAAAATAGCGATCCCGAGAATCGATCTGTTAGTTGTTACTTCTCCCGATTTTCTCTCAAATTATTTCATTGGCCTTCGAAAAATATCAATCCAGGATTCATTAATTATTGAAAATAAAATTCACCCACCCAAAATTGAAAACTCTGGCGAATTCATTCCTGAAATCTATGATCAAAATAGAATTATAATAATCGGATATTTTGGTGTTTTAAGATGTCCGGCGTCGCTGGATTTCCTGATCAAACTTTCAAAAAACAAAGGGTTTAAAATTATTTTACGGGGAATATTTATGCCTTTGACGAAGCATTATGAAGAAGCAATTCTTGGCAAAAAACAGATTCGATATCTCGGCTCCTACCAATCTCCAAAGGATCTGAATTCCATTTATTCCTCGGTTGATATCATATGGGCAGTTTATCCTTTTTCCAGCAAAATAATGGGAAATCATATTCTGGCCAGAACAAACCGATTTTATGAAAGTTTGTATTTCAAAAAACCCTTTATAGTACAAAAAGGCACGGCGGATTCTAAAAAAGCAACCCTTTTAGGAAATATAGCTTTGGAAATAAATCTGGAAAATGAAGAAGAAACTATGGAATTCCTGGTTGACAATCTTACGCCAGATCACCTTTTGGAATTAAACAAAAAATTGTTCTCCGTTCCGGAAAGTCATTATCAAATCACCAATGAGTATAACGATCTGGAAATGTGGATACAGCGCAACAGATAGTATCGGGAAAAATTAATAGGAATATTATCCTTCCGGTCATTCTATTTTTCTTTCTAAACATTGGAAATTATTCCTTTCTTAGATATTCTTTGCACGGTACAGAAAATACGTCCGGTTTTTTGAATCTTCTCTCAGGTTGCAGAATAGCACTTCCACTCTGGATTATGCTTTATTCATTTAAGCTTCACTTAAAACTTACTACAAAAATTTTTATACAAAATGCCGATGTCTTTTTTCTGGGTATCAGCTGGCTGTTATCAGGACTTTTGAGCATGGAAATGTCCAGTTACCTGCTGTATGGTGTTTGGACTTTACTTTCAATTTGGGCAATTTTATTATTTATTTCCTATACCGCTGTCATTTCTCAAAGTCTTGCCACTTTTACTCTTAATATTCTTCGGGCAATCTGGTATGGCAACTTTGTCATTCTTATTCTGGACCTTGCCAGTTTGATATTTCTCAAACCTACTGGCGGAATGCTGAATATATTTTTCGCCTCAAATACTTTCTGGGCGTACCCAACGATGGTTATGGGTATTCTGGCATTGATTAAGCTAAGATTTACCCCGGCAGGTTTGGGTAAAAAGTTATATTACAGCGTCATTTTAATTATTTCCGTAGTTGCCATTTATTTTTCCGCTCGTCGAAGTCCCCTATTTTGCCTCATTCTTACAATTCCATTGCTTTATTTACCATTGAAACTGCCCCAGATCATTTTTATAATTTCTCTTTTTATTATTTCCTATTTCTTCATACATCCAACCGACGGCAAGGATTTCCTAGATTCTTTTCCCGATTCCTACATGAAATACCGGATTGAAAGAATGTTCGGGCTGGTGGAAGGACGGAAAGAAACATCTTATTCCGAAAGGCAAAAAATATGGGATATTTATCTTGATGCTTTTTATAAAAAACCGGTTATGGGAGAAGGCCTTGCTGCGGTGAACAGGATTGTAGAAAACAAACAAAATAATGCAGACAAGCTTTCTGCACACAACACCTTTATTGGATTATTAGCAGAAACTGGATTATCAGGCAGCTCATTATTATTGGTTGTTATATTCAGAAGTATAATATTGATGAGAATAATCAGAAATACGGTATGGACAAAAATTTATATTATTCTATTTATTCCAACCTTGTTGATAAACTGGGTGGAATATAATCTTATACCTGGTCAAATATTTTTCCTCTACACAATGATCGTTTGGCTCTTGCCACGCGGTTTGCTTTATCTAAGAATATAATTATTCAATATCCCTAAAAAAAACAAAGACATGAAAAAATTTTCATGCCCTGTTTCACACTATACACACACTATATTTTTATTATTATTATATCACGTCTGGAATGATCGAATAAAATTTACGAAGCACAAAATAACACATTTATGTTATCAGAAAAAAATTTCGTTTATGATTTTATTTATATTAGCCTTAAAACAATCTCCTTTTTTAATAAAAGTAAAACCTAAAACTAAAATACTTAATTATAGATAAAAATATATCTTAGTTTGTTAACTCTTGCACTGCTCAACTCGTGCTTGTTATGGTGAACATCGTTTTTACTACAATAGTTGCACGAAAGCCCTGACTCAAATCGCATCGTTAAAGATTATCTTTTTTCTTAAATCCATTTTAACAACGGTTGGTTTTGTGAAAGAAATGCGTATTGTGATACTTGCAATAACTGCTTCAACTTTTATTATGATTAGTTTTGCTCCCCAAATCGGCGATTATTGTAAATAATCGCCATCGATTAAAATTTTAGCGCTTCCTTTTTTGTTAATGATTGGAAAGCTGCTTATAGACGAGGCTGTTCACTACTAAATTCCAAAAGGGTATGCTTATTTCTCGATGGCATTTAAATTTATCGTTGAGTTCCTTAGTATGAAATTTGATAAAAAAGTAAAAAGTCCCGTGAAACTGCATGAACGTATTAAGTAAAGAACTACCGGCGATACAGTAAAATCATACAATTAAATTGATTAGAATTAAAAATGCGCATTAATCCCGAAACGGTTGACAGGATCAAGCAGTCCGCTGACATTGTGGAAGTGGTAGGGGATTTTGTGGCTTTGAAGAAAAAAGGAGCAAATTATTCGGCTTGCTGTCCTTTTCATAACGAAAAATCGCCATCGTTTAACGTTAATCCTGTCCGCCAAATATTCAAATGTTTTGGATGTGGAGCTGCGGGCGATGCGATCAAGTTTGTTATGGATATTGATGGTATTGGATATGGTGAAGCACTGCGCTATCTGGCCAACAAATATCAGATTGAAATACAGGAAGAGGAAGTTACCGATGAAGAAGCGCTACGCCAAAATGCGCGCGAAAGTCTTTACATTATTTTAAATTTTGCAAAAAACTTTTATATCCAGCAGCTTCACGATACGGATGAAGGACAATCCATCGGCCTCAGTTATTTTCGGGAGCGTGGATTTACAAACGATATCCAAAAGAAATTCGAGCTTGGATATAGTCCTGATACCTGGGATGCTTTTACAAAAGAAGCTTTAAATAAAGGATACACTGCCGATATTCTGGAAAAAGCAGGCTTACTTATTCATAAAGAAGGGAGTAAGACGGCCGGATATGATCGTTTTAGAGGTCGTGTTATTTTTCCGATTCATAACGTAGCCGGGAAAGTAATTGCTTTTGGAGCACGGATTTTAAAAACAGATAAATCAGGAAAAGGCGCTTCTCAACCAAAGTACCTCAATTCGCCGGAAACCGAAGTCTATCATAAAAGTGATATTCTTTACGGTATTTTTCAGGCTAAAAATGCAATCAGGCAACAGGAAGCCTGTTATTTGGTAGAAGGGTATACGGATGTTGTATCGCTGCATCAGGCTGGTATTGAAAATGTTGTAGCCTCTTCGGGAACTTCCCTTACCATTGAGCAAATTCGTTTAATTGGCAGGTTTACACCCAATATTACCATTTTATATGATGGTGACATAGCTGGTATCAAAGCTGCTTTGCGTGGGCTGGATCTGGTTTTGGAGGAAGGTTTAAATGTTAGCATTGTACTTTTTCCTGACGGTGAAGATCCTGATAGTTATGTGCGCCGCGTTGGAGCGGAAGCATTTAAGGAATATTTAAAAAAGGCTTCGAAGGATTTTATAACCTTTAAAACGGAAACATTACTACAAGATGCTGGAAATGACCCTTTCAGACTTGCGGCTGTTATTGGTGAGGTTGTCAACAGCATTATAAAAATTCCGGATGCAATCAAGCGTCAGGTATTTTTTCATCGCACATCAGAAATGATGAAGGTGGATGAGCAAATGCTGATTTCGGAAGGCAATAAATTACTTAGAAAGCTTCACACGCAGCCTAAACCGCAGGAACGAGGTAACCGACCGGCGACACCACAGGGACCTCAGGACATTCCTTTTTCAAGCGATGGGCCACCCGCTGATTTCTTTGAGTCAGAATCATCTGGTTCGGCTTCAACGGAAATAGAGGAATCAAACCAGCGGACAAAACTTTATTATCAGGAAGAAGCATTTATCAGGCTTTTGATTTTGTATGGAGCGCATGAGTTAGAACCAACTATTACTGTCTGTGCGTACGTTTTAGGAGAAATTCAAGGCATTGATTTTAAAGATCCTGTTTTCAGTCATCTCTTAACTTTGTTCCGTGAAAACCATAGTCGCGAAGTTGTTTTACAAACAGATTATTTCCAAAACCATCACGAATCTGAAATCCGCAATCTTACGATTGGCTGGTTAACAAATAAGTATGAACTGAGCACACTTTGGACAGAAAAATTTGAAATATATGTACCGTCCGAAGTAGACATGCTGGATAAAAGTAGTTTTATCAATATTCTTCGTCTTAAAAAGGCTTTTATTGAAGAAAAGATGAAAATTTGCATGGAAGAATTAAAAAAAGCCAAGACAGAAGATCAGGAAAATGAACTCATGAACGAATATATTTTCTACAAAGGAATCAGTATGGCAGCCGCAAAAGAATTAGGAAGTGTTATTGGTTGATGTTAATTTAAAACAGAGATTTCTTTAATACAAAAAAGGCCGGTTCAAATGAACCGGCCTATATATCCTTCTAACAATAAGTTAATTATACGTTGTGATTAACAACACTTCTAACTTTTTCGTTAACGTTATCTGCTACTGAGGTGGCTTTATCTTTTGCCACATTTACATTTTTAAAGAAGCCTTCTTTCAATTTATCAGCTAACACAGAAAGTTCTTCAAGGCTTTTTTCGTAGGTATCCTTAGCTGTTCCACCAAGGTCACCTGCTTTGCTTTTTACAGTATCGCCTAGATCATATGCTTTACTTTTAATCAGCTTACGCGTATCTTTCCCTTTCTTTGGAGCAACTAACAAACCGATTGCAACACCTGCTACCAAAGCACTTAGAGTACCTATCAGAAATTTTTGATTCTTGTTCATAACAAATTCTTATTTGTGTGATGTAAAATAAATAGCTAACCAAATTTATAAAAATACCGTGCCAAAAAAACTTCTTAATCTTCTTTTTAGTCGACCTATCGCATTTTTTCTGATATTTCTATCAGCTTCGTTTCTAACTTCTACAAGCGCATATTCCCAATGGGACATATTGAAAATAAAAACGGTAGTGAATATGCGTGGCGTTCATGCGGTCACACCAACTACTTGTTGGATCGGAGGATCGTCCGGAACTGTTTTACGAACCGTTAATGGCGGAAAAAGCTGGTCTGTTATGAAAGTTCCTGGTGCTGATTCACTTGACTTCCGCGATATTCATGCTTTTGGAAAAGAAACAGCCGTTGCCATGAGCTCAGGGTTAGCAGAAACCGGAAGAGCGAAAATATACAGGACCGAAGATGGCGGAGAAACCTGGAATCTTGTGTACCAATCTACACAAACCGGGGTATTTTTGGATGGTATCGATTTTTGGAATAAAAATCAGGGAATATGCCTTGGCGATCCGCTTAACGGGAAATTATTCATTTTGACAACAGAAGACGGCGGAAAAAGCTGGCAGGAATTGCCCCTTGAAAACCGGCCTGAGGGAATGCCTGGTGAAGCTTCTTTTGCAGCAAGCGGAACATCAATTCTCGCTGTGGGAAAAGACAGAGCTTTTATCGGCACAGGCGGCGGAAAAATAGCACGGGTTTTTCGTTCAGAAGATTTTGGCCGTCACTGGTTAGTAGCAGAAACACCCATGCCGGCCGGACCGACAAGCGGGATTTTCGGACTTCATTTCTGGTCTAAAAAGGATGGAATAGCGGTGGGCGGAGATTATAAAAATACATCTGACACGACACGAAATGTTTTGCTGACAAATGATGGCGGCGTTACCTGGAAATACGGAGCAAGCACCAAACCATTAGGCTTAAAGGAGGGTGTTGCCATTTATCGCAAACACTACGCAACCTGGAACGGCGACACCCAGATCCGTTCTGATGACGTAGCACTGGTCGCAGTCGGTCCATCGGGAAGCAGTTCTTCTGTTACCCAGGGGAAAACATGGATGGCAGTTGGTACTGAACCTTTTCACGCCGTTAGCTTTGCAGGAAATGTTGGCTATGCCGTTGGTGGAAAAGGTTTGATCGGAAAAATTGAAAAAGTTTCGAGGAAGAAGAAAAGGAGGAGATTGATGTTTGCGGAGTGAAAACGATTAATGAATTGGTGGGATACTTTATTTTACATGGAAATTTTGTAATTTTCATGTAAAATAAAAAGTCAGGGCCATGTATAAATCCATAAGCGGAGTATTTGAAAATGGAGTTCTTACACTCAGTGAAACTCCACCAACAACAAATAAGACAAAAGTTGTGGTTTTATTTTTGGAAGAAATGAAAGTTCCTAATAAACGTCAACCCGGCGGACTTACCCGTTTACACCATTTAAAAGAAAAACAAATGTCTTTGCCTGATGATTTTAATGAGCCATTAGATGACTTGAAAGACTATTTGTAATGAAATATCTTATCGACACACAAATCCTCATCTGGTTTCAATTGAATGATAAAAGACTGAGTAATGAAATTTTAAATTTACTGACCGATACGAGCAATTCAATCTTTGTAAGCCTGGTCAGCCTTTATGAAATTGCAATCAAACAAAAAACCGGAAAGTTACCTGAACTTCCTGTATCAATAGAAGATATAGTACTTATAGCAAGTGAGGATGGTTTTGAACTGTTGCCCATCACCCAAATTCACATATCAAATTATATTCAAATACCCTTCTTTGAAATACACAAAGATCCCTTCGACCGGCTTATTCTTTCCGTTGCTTTAACAGAAAAACTCACTATTATTTCAGCAGATGATAAGTTCAAACTGTACACATCACAAATTGAACTTATCACCGCCTGATTAGTTTGTAAACTAAATCCTGTCAATCAGCTCCTTCACTTTTCTCACTTCCCTTCCCATCAAATGATCAGCAATCGCAGCCGCGTGATCACGGCCGTTTTCGATAAATATTTTTTCCGTAAAAACGCCAGCCATTACCGTTCCGCATAAGTATAGGCCCGGAATGTTGGTTTCAAATGTTTCAGGATCGAAAGTAGGTACCTTTGTTTGCGGATCAAGGACAATGCCGCAACGGAATAATAAATGTTCGTCCGGCAAATATCCCACCAAAAGAAAAACAAAATCACCAGGCAACCATTCCAGTTCACCGGTTTCTATGTTTTCAATTTGAATTCGGCCCGGCTCTATTGCTTTGGTAATACAATTAAAACGCGTATGAATTTTACCTTCCTTCACCCGATTTTTAACATCCGGAACAAGCCAGTATTTTACTTTTGTCCGGAAATCTGCTTCTTTATGGACAATCGTCACATGCGCATCATGACGATACAGTTCCAAAGCTGCCTCAACAGAAGAATTGGAACCGCCTACCAAAACGACATTGGTATAGGAATATTTAAATGGTTCATCGTAGTAATGTGAAACATGCGGTAAATTTTCTCCCGGCACATTCAGTTTACGGGGAACGTCAAAATAACCAGTTGCCAGAACTACCGTTTTGGATTGAAAAATCTGCCCGTCAGTTGTGTAAACAAGGAATGTTCCGTCAGCCTGTTTTTCAGTACGCTCGACATCGACGAAAAGCTTGAAATTAAGGTTGAAATATCCAGCAACTTTGCGATAATATTGCAGTGCTTCGTTTCTATTCGCTTTTACCTCAGAAATTGCGAAAGGAATCCCTCCTATTTCTATATTTTCAGCAGTTGAAAAGAAGCGCATCCGGCGGGGATAATTCCTAATCGATTCTGTTAAATTACCCTTTTCCAGAATTAAATGGTCAAGACCGTTTTTGCTTGCTTCAATAGCCATGGCAAGTCCGCAAGGCCCTCCCCCGATAATAATTACGTCGTGGATATGCATGAGTTTAGTTTCTAAATCCTTATTATAATCTAACTCTTTATTTAAACGATTGGTTTCTGAACTTTGTAAATTTGCCGACTGTTAAAAAGACCTGTTGAAATTATTATTTTTTCCATTGACAAACACAATACAAAATTTCTCAAAGCACCTCAATGATTGGGGGAAACGGAAAATTCCGTTTGTCTTCCTCATTGACTTTTTACTGCAAAAGCCGGTTGCCTGGCGTTTGGATGAGATTGATCCGTCAGAAATATTATTTAACTTTAATGGATTCACAAATGATCCCTTAAATAATAAAAACGAATCTTTACCCGATTTTCATTTCAGGAAAAATCCAATTCCTTTTGAAACCTATCAAAATAAATTCAATCACGTTGTTAATAACCTGAAAGCCGGAAATTCCTTTCTTGTTAATCTTTCCCTTCCAACACCAATTGACACAAATCTTGGCTTAAAAGATATTTTTCAACATAGTAAAGCCCCTTATCGTTTTTGGTTAAAAGATCAGTTTGTCTGCTTTTCTCCGGAAATTTTCATCAAAATAAAAGGAAAAAGAATTTCATCTTTTCCGATGAAAGGAACGATCGACGCATCTTTCCCTAATGCTGAAAAAGTAATTCTTTCAGACCCAAAAGAAGCTGCTGAACACGCAACGATTGTCGATTTAATCAGAAATGATATCAGCATTGTGGCTGATAAAGTTTGGGTTGAACAGTATCGTTTTATTGAACAAATTGAAACAAACCAGAAAACCCTTTTGCAGGTAAGCTCAGAAATTGCCGGAATTTTGCCAGATAATTTTGATGGTGAATTTGGAGACCTACTGGTAAAATTACTTCCGGCAGGTTCTATAAGCGGCGCACCAAAACCGAGCACGCTGAAAATCATCAAAGATGCCGAAGGTTATGAAAGAGGCTATTACACAGGCGTAATGGGTTATTTCGACGGAGAAAATTTCGATAGTGCAGTCATGATACGTTACATTGAAAACCAGAACGGAAAACTGGTTTTCAAAAGCGGAGGCGGAATAACTGCCAAAAGCGATGCACACAGTGAATACCAGGAATTAATTGATAAAGTTTATTTACCCTTCGCCCATGTCCCTTCAGTTGTGCTTTGAAACGATTTGTGTTAAAGATCGTCAGCTAATTAATTTATCTTATCACGAAGCGCGTCTGAATAAAACCAGAACAGAGCTGTTTGGTTTTACTGATTCCTGGAATTTATCAGAATTGATTTCGATTCCTGATGATGTTACTGATGCATATTACAAATGCAGATTAGCTTATTCAAAAACAATCGATAACATAAAATGGGAACCCTATAATTTTCGGACGATATCGAAAATCCAACGTGTGCACGACGCTACAATTAATTATTCCTACAAATACGATGATCGAACTTCGTTAAATAAGCTTTATGAAAAGCGAGGTGATGCCGAAGAAATTCTAATCATCAAAAATAGAATGGTTACGGATACGTTATACTGTAATGTTGCTTTTTTGAAAGATGGTCGATGGTTCACACCTGATACGCCTTTGCTGCCAGGAACACAAAGAGCATTTCTTTTAGATTCAGGAATTATTGAAGAAGTCCAAATTCCGGAATCTGGTATTTCTCAGTATAGTCATATCAGATTATTTAATGCGATGGTTAACTGGGACAATTCGACTGTTTTAGAAATCAAAACAATATTCTAATCGTGATAATAGCTGAAAGACATCATTAACTAACATCCTTAATTGATTTACATTTTTGTATATTTGATTATAAAACAACTAAATCAACATGAGAACTAAGTTGTCTTCGTCTAAAACCAGTCTGTTTAAAACACATACTTCACATTCTCCTGAGGAAATTCTGGCTTCGGGAGGTGCTACCGCTTTTGGTAGGAAGACTGGAAAAAGTAATGAAACATTAATTAGCGCGCTTAAAAATGCTGAACCTGCCGAACCCTTTACAGCAGAAGAATGGGACAAATTAATGACCCAGCTTGATGCTACCAAATAATGAATCTTCTATTTGATACAAATATAATTCTTGCAGTTATAAGAGCTTCTGACGGATATGGCATAATCAAGTTTCTTAACCCCGAGAACTTACCTCTATATGTTTCCGTTGTTTCAGAAGCGGAAATTAAATCCATAGCGTTGCAAAACAATTGGGGAAGTAAAAGAAGGGGTTTACTTGATATCTTTTTAGACCAGGTCAATATTGTTGATGTCAGCAATTTTAACGTCGATATTTACACTGAAATTGATGCTTATTCGCAAATAGCTAATCCTGCATTTCAAACTTATCCTTTTGCTACACCAAGAAATATGGGAAAAAATGATCTTTGGATTGCTTCCCTTGCTGCGCTTTTAGGACTTCAGTTGATTACTACTGATTCTGATTTTGACCATTTGAACAATGTCTTTTTTGATATTAGAAAAATTGATCAGAAGGATCTTTTACCCTTTTTTAAAAGTAAATAAACTAGATTTTGCCAATGACCTCCCTTTTTGAGGACGAAATTACCTTATTCGCCGATTTGATTCTTCCTGTCCCTGTGCCCCGGCTCTTTACTTACAGGGTTCCTAGGACAATGGCTGAGATGATTAAAGTAGGAGCTCGGGTAATTGTACAGTTTGGCAAAAAACGTGTAATTACAGCCGTTGTTGCCAATATTCACGCTAATCCTCCCGCCTTATACCAGGCAAAATATATTCTTGAATTACTGGATGATGAACCGATTGTCACGACTAAACAGCTGGAACTTTTCAACTGGATTTCAGAATATTACCTGTGTAATATCGGCGAAGTTTTAAATGTTGCCCTACCAGCCGGACTGAAAATTACAAGTGAGTCACGGATTCAGCACAATCCTGAATTTGATTATGAAGAATTGCTAACGGATCAGGAGCGTTATATTCTGGATGAAATAAAAAAACATGCTACGCTTTCCTATGAAGAAGTGGCCAGGCTGGTGAACCAGACTAATATTACGGCCGTAATAAAATCTTTGGTTGGGAAACGTGCGATTATTCTTTTTGAAGAAGTTAAAGAAAGATATAAGCCAAAAGTTGTCAAGAAAATACGTTTGACCTCTGCATTTGTTTCAGAGAAATCATTGGTTGAATTAACCTCTTCTCTTGATAAAATCCCGAAACAGCAGGATATTTTGATGCGTTATTTAAGCCATGTACCGGTTTATAATCACGAAGAACTAAATCAAAAAGGTCTTGATAAATCAATCTTTTCCCAAGACGATGGTTTATCAGATTCTGCTTTACAAACGCTTATTAAAAAAGGCATTTTCGAACAGTTTGATATCATCGTTTCCCGCTTTGCTGATATTCCGCTTGGTCCGCCAGCGGTTGTCAACTTAACAGAATCACAGCAAACAGCTTTTAAGCAAATTCATGAAGCTTTTTCCGAAAAAGAAGTTGTGCTGTTGCATGGTATTACCGGAAGCGGAAAAACGGAAGTGTATATTGAACTGATCAAACAGGCGATGGAAAGTGGATCGCAGGTTTTGTTTTTGCTGCCCGAAATCGCTTTAACAACACAAATCGTTACCCGTTTACGAAAAGTATTCGGTGATTCCATGGGAATTTATCATTCCAAATTTTCAGATAATGAACGCGTTGAAGTCTGGAAAGGAATTCTGGATGGAAAATTCCAGTTTGTAGTCGGTGTTCGGTCTGCCATCTTTTTGCCTTTTGATAATCTGGGGCTCATTATTGTAGATGAGGAACATGAAACTTCCTACAAACAACACGATCCGGCTCCGCGCTATCATGCCCGTGATGTAGCTGTATTCATGGCCTATATGCATAAGGCAAAAACTTTACTTGGCTCTGCGACACCTTCACTTGAAAGTTACTACCACGCCCGAAATGGTCGTTACGGATTGGTTGAAATAACACAACGATTTGGTAATGCAGCTTTGCCTACTTTTGTTTTAATTGACACGAAAAAAGAAAAAAAGCAGAAAAAGATGAAAAATGAATTTTCATCCGTTTTGCTCGAACATCTTGAATCGAATTTAAACAATAAAGAACAAACGATTTTATTCCAAAATCGCCGCGGTTATTCTCCGTATATGCAATGTGAAGAATGCAGCTGGATTTCCGAATGTGCTAATTGTGATGTAAGTCTCACATACCACATGAAAGCGCGTGAACTTCGATGCCATTATTGCGGACATAAGGAAGAAGTGCCAAGGACATGTCCGGCTTGCGGTTCTCCAAAAGTAAAAACCATTGGATACGGAACGGAAAAAATTGAAGAAGAATTGCATTTGCTATTGCCAACTGCGAGAGTTCAACGAATGGATTTTGATACCACGCGTGCAAAAAACGCTTATCAGCAGATTATCCAGGAATTTGAAGAAGGAGGTACCGATATTTTAGTTGGCACTCAAATGGTTAGCAAAGGCCTGGATTTTGATAATGTAAGTATGGTTGGTATTTTTGATGCCGACAGGATCATTCACTTTCCGGAATTCAGAGCTTCCGAACGTGCTTTTCAGATGCTGACCCAGGTTAGTGGAAGAGCGGGGCGACGAGCTGATAAACCTGGAAAAGTTTTGATCCAAACCGCAAATCCGGCTCAGAAAATTCTGGAAAGAATTATCCAGAATGATTACACGGGCATGTATGATGCGGAAATCGTAGAGCGTGAGCAATACCATTACCCGCCGTTTACCAGGTTAATAAAGATTACAATAAAACATATGGATGAGGCGACTTCGAAACGTGCCGCAGTCGTTTTGGCAGAAAAATTAACAGCCAATTTAGGCGCCAGCCGTGTACTCGGACCGGAGCCTCCGTTGGTTGAAAGAGTAAGAAATCAGTTTTTGTTCGACATTCTCATTAAACTTGAACGAGAAAAGATTAATTTTAAGGCGGCAAAGTCGTTTATACAAGAAAAAGTCATTGATATTCTAACCGATAAAACCATAAAAGGCGTCCACGTCGTGATTGATGTGGATTGTGTTTAGTAAATTCATATAATACTGCAATTAACTCTATGTCTTCCAAGAAAACCAAAATTGTTGCTACCGTAGGCCCAACATCAGAAACAAAAGAAATGCTTCATGCTTTGGCAGTTGCCGGCGTAAATGTTTTTCGTCTAAACTTTTCTCATGGTACGCATGCAGACCACCTGGCCAGGCTTAATACCATTCGCGAAATAAACGAAGAATTCGGATTGAACCTTGCCATTTTACAGGATTTGCAGGGACCAAAAATCCGTATCGGACTTGTAGCTGAAAAAGATGGTGTATTGATCGAGGCTGGAAATAAACTGATTCTTTCCAATACAGAAGTTTTGGGTACTGCTGAAAAAGTAAGTACTCCTTACGACGGCATGTACAATGACGTTAAAATAGGTGACCGTATTTTGATGGATGACGGTAAACTTGAAGTGCTGGTAACAGGAATTGAAGGAAGCGATGTTGTAACAGAGGTTATTTACGGCGGTTTGTTGAAATCTAAAAAAGGTGTAAACCTTCCAAATACACGCGTTTCAATGCCTTCGGTAACTACAAAAGATTACGAAGATCTTGATTTCGGACTGGAACATAATGTGGAATGGGTAGCACTTTCGTTTGTGCGTACTGCTTCTGAAATCATTAAAGTAAAAGAATACATCGCTAACAAAGGCAAATTTGCGCGTTTGATCGCAAAAATCGAAAAGCCGGAAGCAGTAGCAAATATTGACGAAATCATCGAAGCTGCGGATGCAATCATGGTTGCCCGTGGAGATTTGGGTGTTGAATTACCGGCAGAAGAAGTTCCGATGATTCAAAAAATGATCGTTGACAAATGTAACAAAGCTGGTAAGCCGGTTATCGTTGCGACGCAAATGCTGGAAAGCATGATCGAAAGTCCTCGCGGAACACGTGCGGAGATCAGTGACGTTGCGAACTCAGTACTGGATGGTGCTGATGCCGTAATGCTTAGTGCAGAAACAGCTTCCGGAAAATATCCGTTGCTTGCTGTTGAAACGATGAGCCGTACGATTGAAAAAGTAGAGGAAAACTCTCTTGATGTTTATTTCAAACACCATGCGTTTGTAAACGAAAAACCAAGCGAAAACAAACTGAATGACAACGTAGTAATGAGCGCCTGCCGTTTGGCTCGTGATACAAATGCTGCTGCAATTATCGGTGTTACACGTTCAGGATATACTTCTTTCCGTCTTTCTCATCACCGCCCAAAAGCGAGTTTGTTGATTTTCACTTCGGATAAAACTTTGATGAATACATTGGCGCTTTATTGGGGAACAAAAGTATATTTCTACGATAAAGATCAGGATGTTTCAACGGATGATTTGATTGAAGACATCAAACTTTTCCTTATCGAAAAAGGTGAATTGAAGAAAGGTGACGTATTCATTAACACATTGAGTATGCCGGTTTCAAAATCCCGCAAAACGAATGCTGTTAAATTGAGCGTGGTAGAATAAGCTTTAATTTGACATAATACGAAGCAGTGGAATTTGATTCCACTGCTTTTTTGTTTTCACATCGAAAAAATAAATTATTTGAATTTAAAAGCCCGTAATCATAATTCGCTTATTACTAACCTGAGTTCGATTAATAATTGGCAGGAAAAATAGAGTTTAAAATTGGTAAGATTCTACATTCTTTGTATATTTAAGTATCTCACATTCAAATATATAACAGAAATAATCATGAATCTTACCAAG
>NZ_VTOL01000014.1 GCF_009801115.1 Dyadobacter sp. 3J3 | reverse complement strand
TACACGAATTTTCACAAATTTATTCGTGTACTATTCGTGCATTCGTGGCAAAGATAATTTTTTAAAGATATCTCTACCAATATCCGTTTCCCAACCCGCTCAATCAATGATGAGACTGAACACGGTCAAAAATTAACTAAAAGTTTTGCCACGAATACACGAATTTTCACAAATTTATTCGTGTATCATTCGTGGCAAAGATAATTTTTTAAAGATATCTCTACCAATATCCGTTTCCCAACCCGCTCAATCAATGATGAGATTGAAAAGGGTCAAAAATTAACTAAAAGTTTTGCCACGAATACACGAATTTTCACAAATTTATTCGTGTATCATTCGTGGCAAAGATAATTTTTTAAAGATATCTCTACCAATATCCGTTTCCCAACTCGCTCAATCAATGATGAGATTGAACAGGGTCAAAAATTAACTAAAAGTTTTGCCACGAATACACGAATTTTCACAGATTTATTCGTGTATCATTCGTGCATTCGTGGCAAAGATAATTTTTTAAAGATATCTCTACCAATATCCGTTTCCCAACCCGCTCAAGCAATGATGAGATTGAACAGGGTCAAAAATTAACTAAAAGTTCTGCCACGAATACACGAATTTTCACAAATTTATTCGTGTATCATTCGTGGCAAAGATAATTTTTTAAAGATATCTCTACCAATATCCGTTTCCCAACTCGCTCAATCAATGATGAGATTGAACAGGGTCAAAAATTAACTAAAAGTTTTGCCACGAATACACGAATTTTCACAAATTTATTCGTGTATCATTCGTGCATTCGTGGCAAAGATAATTTTTTAAAGATATCTCTACCAATATCCGTTTCCCAACCCGCTCAATCAATGATGAGATTGAACAGGGTCAAAAATTAGCCAAAAGTTTTGCCACGAATGCACGAATTTTCACAGATTTATTCGTGTACTATTCGTGCATTCGTGGCAAAGATAATTTTCGTTAAAAAGTTATTTCTACCGATATCTGTTTCCCAACCCGCTCAATCAATGATGAGATTGAACAGGGTCAAAAATTAGCCAAAAGTTTTGCCACGAATGCACGAATTTTCACAGATTTATTCGTGTACTATTCGTGCATTCGTGGCAAAGATAATTTTCGTTAAAAAGTTATTTCTACCGATATCTGTTTCCCAACCAAGCCAACATTGGAAGTGCCGCAAAAATTGCCAAAGCGACTTTAAAGCCAGCAAAAATCCCTACAATTCCGGCTATTAAAAGTACAATCACAGGATAGAGATATAATAATAATCCAAATAAAGCCGAATCATAAAAAACAGATCTTGCTGTGATTTTCGATACTTTTTTGTCAAAAGCATGATAAAGAGGTCGGTGAATAAGGCGACCAAACCATCCCAATCCTTGTAATAAAAAGTTACCTTTTGATGGAATAGAACTCGGTCCGAAAAAATTATTGAAAGCCATTTTACGCTCTTCCTTTGTTGCCGTTTCAGGAATTGTCAGAATTTCCTGATTCATTTTGAATTGAAGGATTTCATTAAATTCCCGAAGCCATTTTTCATAATCTTCCGGATCGGTTTTGATATCGGAATAATGAATTGCGTCTCCAAAACGGATAGCAGTCCGTTTCCCGGTACCTCTGTAATGTTCATAATTCATTCCAATTGGAATCACCTGCATTTCCTTCAAGTTACTTTCTCCAAACCACGCCTGATGCGCCATTCGTGCCGTTCCTTTTCCCAGTGGACGAAGTTTCCACTCATTCACACAAACGCCTTCTGAAAAGATTATTACAGTATTGCCTCCTTTCATCGCATCCAGACTCTCCCTTGTCGTCACGTCCAGACTTAAAACGGCCTGTCTTCCTTCCGAGCCTCTGAAAACCGGTATCAGATTTATTTGTCTTAACCAGAAAGCAACAGCAGGTTTTTTAAAAGCATCTCCGCGTGCCAGTGTAAAAATCGGCTGACGCATGGTTGCACCGATCACAAGCGCATCAAAAAATGAATCCGGATGATTGGAAGCCAATAGCAATGGCCCCTTATTTGGTACTTGATCGAAGTTAACAACAAACAACCGTCGAAGGAAAATAGGCAGCGCCAGACGGATCAAAAAGCGGGAAAAATAGAAAAAATACAAAATATTAAATGGTAAGTTTCGCTGCAAAATTAATGTTAAATTTTATGTTAAAGAAGTAATGCAGAATTTCAATTCCTCTTTCCACTGAAAATCAATATTTTAACATTTTTCAGTGTTTGCTACTCAAAGAGACAAGCATATATAGTATCAGTGAAGTTGTTAACTTTGTAACACTTTATCACTAAAAAGTACCCGATTCTGTCGGCTATTTAACTAAAAACAGTAATTAATTTCATGCGTATAAAAAACTATCCGGCCATTATAGAAAAAGCGTGGGCGGGATTTGATGATTCTATTTCCATTAAGTTGGTTGAAGATATAAGTGCCAAAGTTTCTACAAATCACGTTTTCAGGGTTACGCTGGACAACGATGATACCGTTATTGCCAAGCTTTCTTATTTTGGAAAATATGAACATTTCAAGGAGGACCACCGGATTATTCAGGCCGCTTCCAATAATTTGCTTTACCCTTTTGAAAATGTTCTGGCAAAATCACTGCTGAAAAATAATCAGGTTTATACCTATCGTTACCAGGAAGATTTTCTGGATACCTGGGTTGTTTTTTATAATCCGATCCGGGCAATGCAACGCATGCCCAAAAGACTGGACGAAGATCATATCCGGAAAATGGGCCGGGAAATGGCAAAATTCCACCTTGCATGCTTTCGAGTAGGAAAATCGCTCCCGAAATCTTCGAAAAAATTAAGAACCGATATTTACCATTTACTTGATATTCTGGATACAGAAGCAGGACAATACGAACATCGGATGCATATCGATTTTCTCAAAGATCAGTGTGAAACTTTTTTGAAGAATATCAATAAACTAGGTGTTATTAATTTTGATATGATGCCTGTTTTCGTAGACTGGAATATTGGAAATTTCTCAGTTACGGACGAACAGCATTTATTTTCACGGTGGGACTATGACTGGTTCCGGGTTTCTTCGAGGATTCTTGATTTTTACTTTTTCAGCAGAGTTGTTTCTAACGTTGGCGATCGTACCGTTTTCAGTTATCTTATCACGCCGCTAATGGAAGATCGCTTTATGATTTTCCTGGAAGAATACCATAAAGTATATCCGCTTTCAGAAAATGAAGTGCGGTTTATGAAAGAAGCTTATCGTTTTTTTATTCTGAATTATGTAATAAAATACGGAAAATACTTTTTTCATAGAACTTACTCAACCAAATTGCAGAGAGAAGCCTACGAGCTCTACTTTCCTTCGATTGACACTTTTGATCCTGAAAAAATCCTAAATCATCTGGGTATTAAATCAGAACCAAAAGAAAGTAAGAAAAAACAGAATTTAGATAAATAGTAAACCAGACACCAAATTCATGATTCTAGACAACTTCAAATCCGTGCTCTCGAAGTACGAAGTTATATTTTTCGATGCGTTTGGTGTACTTAAAACTTACAACGGTTTAATCCCCGGAATTGAAAATACATTCGCTTACCTGAAAGAAACCGGTAAAGATTTCTATGTTGTTACAAACGACGCATCCAGAAGTCCTGAGCAATTGGCTGAATCATACGTAAAACTGGGAATTAATGATGTCACGCCTGATAGAATTATTTCGTCGGGTATGCTTGCGCGGGAATATCTGGATCTAAAAGTAAGAAATGGGATCGTAGCCTATCTTGGAACAGAAAATTCTGCTCATTACATCGGCACGGCTGATATTAAAACGCTATCAATCAAGGAACTCGATTTAAGCGCCATCGACGACGTCAACGCGCTTGTTTTCTTAGATGATGAGGGATTTGACTGGAATACAGATCTGACAAAAACACTAAATTTGCTTCGTAAACGCAATATTCCGGTGATTGTAGCCAATACGGATAAAACCTATCCGGCTTCAAAAACCCGGCTTTCCATTGCCGTTGGTGCTTTGGCAAAAATGATCGAAGATACCATTGGAAGGCAGTTCATCCGTTTTGGGAAACCAGATCCTCAAATGTTTATTTTTGCGTATCAGCATATTAAAAATTATCCAAATGTGAGTAAAAGAGATATCCTCATGGTAGGAGATACTTTGCATACAGACATTTTGGGTGGAAATAAATTCGGGCTGGATACTGCGTTGGTATTAACGGGTAACACTCAGGCGATTGACGCAGAAGTCAGGATCAGAAGTACAGGAATTATCCCGACTTACATTTGTGTATCGGCGGTGGTTGAGTAGGAGATTTTAGGAAATAAATTTTCTATATTTGTTTAAAACAGAGACGCTATGGACTTACGAGCAGTTGAAATTACGGAAATTGAAACCCCTCTTGAAGAAACCATCTCTTTGAACCATTCCCGATTGACTTACCGGTTAAGCATTTTGCTGTCTGCCTATGATGATAAGTTCGATATCATGCCAGAACTCGAACTTGAATTATCCAACGGTCGCGCAAAGCCTGATATTTCAATTTTCCAAAATCTGGTTTTCAACTGGGAAGAGGATATAATTCGCTACACAGAACCACCGATCACAGCAATTGAAATACTTTCTCCGACACAAGCTTATGATGCTTTGACCGGAAAAATCAGGAAAATATACTTTCCAAGTGGTGTTAAATCCGCCTGGATTATCATGCCCTCTGTCAGGACCCTTCAACTATTTCTTCCTGACAATTCTGTTCAATATTTCACCGAAACCGATTTCAAAGACCCTGCTACCGATATAGGACTCAATTTAAAAATGCTATTCAAATAAGATCTTTTTATTTTTTAGACACCGGACTTCCTTTCAAATTAAGATCTTTCAATTTCTCCCGGATATCTCTCATAAAATCAATTCCCGGGTCTGTCTTGGTAGTTCTGTAATTGGAATCAACTTCTTTCCATAACGGATCCCCTACAAAATCGGTGTATTCATAATGGCCGATCACATATTCTATCGCCGGATATTTCTTTTTCAAATACCGTACAAGCTGCTCATTGGCCTTTAATTGCTCCTTTGTTAAAGGATCTTTATCCGAACCCACGTTCTCTACACCGATCGCGCAATAGTTTAATCCGATAACATGCCGGGCAAAAGCAGTATCCGGTAGAAGCCTGAATATAGTCCCATCGCGGTCGATTAGAAATTGTGACGAAACATTTAAATTACTCGCAGAAGCAATTCCCGCACGCGCTCCCGGTAGTAAAACCGGATTGAAAACATCAAAAGTCTCCTCAATAGAAGGCACAGCAGTCCAATGCAACACAATCATTTGTGGCTTGATATAAGGAGTTTTCTGTTTAATTGAATGCCTGTTGGCTAAATAATCAATAGATAGGCGCTTCCTTTCCGCATCAAAAATGATAGGTTTGTCAAGAATCCGGAAAGTGGCCTGAGACACCGATTTGTCGCTTAGCAGTAATAAAAACAACAACAAGATGCCGGGCAGAAATTTCGTAATCACCGAATTGCTATTCATAAATCTCTTCATTTTTTAACCGCAAATTTGACGTAAAACTCCCTCACACGTTTTTCTTCCTCTCTGGCTTCTTCTCTTTTATCCATCAGCCTTAACAACAACGCCCTGTTGGCGTGACAATCCGCTGCGACGTAGGAATCCGGAAAAGAACGTGCGGAACGGGTAAATAAATCGTAAGCCTGGCGAAGAGAAGTCGTATCGGTATTTTTCATTAGCGCCTGTCCATCCAGAAAATCCTGATGCCAGCGACGGGCGATATCATTCATGCGCGCAGCTTCTTCAAAAACTAGAAAAGGCGGAATAGTAACCAATGAATTTTTGGGAATTATTTTCGGAATTGGTTTGCTAAAAAAGGCTTCAAAGGCTTCCGTATATGCCGCAGCTTCTTTACGGTTGTAATCTTCCTGTTTCAATTTTTGCTCTTCTTCCGGATTTGAGAAAAATGCAGCTTCGGCTAAAACAGCCGGAATTCCATAGGTTACCCTTAAAACCTGAGCTCCGGCTTTTGGAAAAATACTAAAATCAGAAGCGACTGAAACCGGACTATTACCTTTAAAAAGACTTTTTGTAATAGTTGTAGCCAGTTCTTTTCCCAGCTCGACTCCTGCCAAATTTTCACTTGAATTGCCATGAAAATAAATAATAGGGAAGTCTACTTTCGAGTCCGCAGTAGCATTATGATGAATCGAAACGAAAAGATCGGCTTTGTTATCAACGGCTATTTTTGCGCGGCGCCATAAGGCAATGGTATCGTCTGTTGTTCTGGTCATGAAAACCGTGGCACCTTTTTCTTCCAGCATTTTTTGCAAAAGTTTGGCGACACGCAAATTGATCCATTCTTCACGTTCACCTCCCGGACCGACCCGGTAGCTATCCGTAAGTGCAGTTCCGCCGTGGCCTGCATCGACACAAATTATTTTGCCGGAAAGTACACTGGTTTTTTTTTGAGAAAAGACTTTTTCTTGTGCAAGCAGCAAAAGAGAGGCAACGAATAAATACTTTATCATGGGAATAGGAGTATGATTAAATTAAAAAAATCCTTTGTCAGGATTTTTTTTGATTGTTAAATTTAACGTTTATTCAACCATAACGACGTTTTCTGTTGTCTTTTTATCCGATTTTAATCAAATCAGGAATATCAACATTTCCGGTCCTGCTTATCTTTATCAGAATGGGTCAGGTTACGTAATTTCCTGTTAATTTTGGAAAGGTTTGTCTACTGACTTTCACACACTATCAAATTTTCAATCAATATTATGCTTGCAAAAACTTTCGGAAGTGCGGTTTATGGCGTGAATGCCAAGATGATTACCATTGAAGTTCAGGTTGGGCAGGGAATGCATTTTCACATTGTCGGGCTGGCAGATAGCGCGGTTAAAGAAAGTGAACATCGTGTTGAAGCTTCTTTGAAATATTTCAATTACAAAATGCCAAGGCAAAAAGTAGTTGTCAATTTGGCACCTGCTGATATCCGAAAAGAAGGATCTGCTTATGATCTTCCCATTGCGCTTTGCATTTTAGAGTCATCTGAACAAATTACTTCTGTTCAGAATCTGGAAGATTATGTGATCATGGGCGAGCTGTCGCTTGATGGCAAGCTACGACCGATAAAAGGTGTTTTACCCATCGCGATCGAAGTTAGAAAACAAGGTTTTAAAGGATTTATTTTACCTGCTGAAAACGCCAGGGAGGCAGCGATTGTCAATAATATTGACGTGATTCCCGTTGAAACGCTTCAAGATGCCATCGAATTTTTGGAAGGTAAGAGTTCTATTGAGCCGCTTATAGTAGATACAAGAGATTTATTTTTTACAACACAAAATGAATACGACGCTGATTTTGAACATGTTCAGGGTCAGGAAAATATCAAACGCGCTTTGGAAATTGCAGCTGCGGGCGGCCATAATGCCATTATGATCGGACCTCCCGGCGCTGGAAAAACGATGCTGGCGAAGCGTATTCCCAGTATTCTTCCTCCGCTAAGTTTGCCGGAAGCGTTGGAAACAACAAAAATCCATTCTGTTGCCGGTAAGTTGGGAACGCATATGGGACTGGTTTCCCGTCGGCCATACCGCGCGCCACATCATAGTATCAGCGATGCAGCTTTGGTTGGTGGCGGAAGTTTTCCTCAGCCCGGAGAAATTTCACTGGCACATAATGGAATACTGTTTCTGGATGAACTCCCGGAATTTAAAAGAACCGTATTGGAAGTAATGCGGCAGCCGTTGGAAGAAAGAAAAGTAAGTATTTCAAGGGCAAAAATGACAGTAGAATTTCCGGCAAATTTCATGTTGATCGCCAGTATGAATCCCTGTCCCTGCGGTTATTACAATCATCCGGACAAAGAATGTGTTTGCGGACCGGGTGTGGTACAAAAGTATCTGAATAAAATCAGTGGACCATTGTTAGACCGGATTGATCTGCACGTAGAAGTGACGCCTGTAACCTTCGATCAGATCGCATCAACCCGTAAATCAGAAAGCAGTGCGCAAATTCGTGAACGGGTTATTAAAGCACGTGACAGGCAGATCGAACGTTTTAAAGATACTAAGGAGATTTATTCCAACGCAATGATGCCTCCGGAAATGGTTAAGAAGATCTGTATCATTGAAACAGCCGGAACAGCGCTTTTACGCACGGCAATGGACAGGTTAGGATTATCGGCGCGCGCATACGACCGAATTTTAAAAGTGTCGAGAACGATAGCAGATCTGGCTGGAAGCGATGATATTCGGGTGGAACATTTGGCTGAGGCGATTCAGTATCGGAGTCTGGATCGGGAGAATTGGGCTGGTTGATGTGCTATTTTCTGAAAATTATTTTTATAGATAATCTGTAACCATGAATACTCGCCTCCTTGCAGACATTTTAAATCAGCCCGATGCCTATTACTTGATCGAAAAGGCAAACAACTTACTCAATCAGGAACGTGAGTGCAGATTGAAATTTTATGATGATGTTACTGAGCAGGGAAAGGTTGAGTTTATTAATGGAGAAGTTATTGTCCATTTTCCGGTTACTAAAAGATACAACGTTGCCAGCGGTCTACTTTACAGATTATTAAGTATTTATTCCGGAAAGAATAATTTAGGCTTTGTTGGCATTGAAAAAATAATGATTACCCTCACAAGAAATGATTATGAACCAGATATCTGTTTTTTCCGAAAAGAAAAATCTTTGACTTTCACAGAAGATCAAACCCTTTTTCCCGCTCCGGATCTTGTCATAGAAATTCTTTCAGATTCTACTGCCAAGCGTGACAGAGGTATAAAATTCAAAGATTATCAGGCGCACAAAATTGAAGAATACTGGATCATCGATCCGGAAAACCAGACTTTGGAGCAATATCATCTTAAAGGAAATAGCTACGATCTGGTTCTTAAATCTTCACAGGGACTTGTTACAAGTTTCGTTGTAGACGGTTTTCAAATTCCGATTTTATCGATTTTCGATGAAGTGGAGAATTTCAAGACGATTGTTGGGTTTTGATTAGCTCATAACTCATCCACACTAACCCCGCCCAATTCCTGAAAAAGCGTTTGCCAGTAATGCGTTACATGCGGATTATTTTCTTTGGAAGAAGCTGTGGCTTCGAAAGGAGAAACGATGGTAACCTGAGGCGAACCGATTGCGTATTGTTCCAATTTTTTTACGTCTGATTTTGCTTCGCCTTCAGCCTGTGCGTCGGAAACCGGAGGCTGTTTGTGGAAATCACGTCTGTCAGCACCTTTTACACTTTCTATCATATCGCTGAAATAATATACGCTAACCTGCGCGCCACTTTCTCCTGCTTTGGCAATAACCGGCAAACTGGCCCAGATATCGGTCGACTGATTTGACGCTCCGGTATTTTGCTGGTTTAATTTCAAAAGCAATTGTCTTAAAAAAATACTTTTTTCTCTTTGTAATGAAAGTTGAAATGCAGTTTCAATTGCCTCACGGTCGGTTGCATTCGCACCATCGTTAACCTCTTTTTCACTACGGATTGTCAGCGACAAGGCACGTGCCTGAGATGTATTTTCATGTATAAAATAAACTTCCAGCTTATCTCCTTTATTTTTCATGTTGGTTTCCACGATGTTAGTCAGCGTCTGGCGATATTTTTCGTTTACATAAGCTTTATTGACATTAACACTTTGCGTTTTATCCAGGAAAATCAGCGTATATACGGGCGCATCCGGAATGGCTGCTGCTTTTTCCTTTTCACTACCACAGGCGGCTAGCAGAAAAACAAGCACTGAAAGAACTGTATATTTTATTTTTGAAGATGAATTCATGAGAATCGGGGAATTTTTAAGAAAGTTCATAGCTCTGGATTTACGCAACGAAACTACTCAGTTCGTCATAACCATACAACGCCAAACGGGATGAACGGTTTAGTTATTTTATCAACACACAAAAATCCCTCCAGAACGGGATGTTTAGGAGGGATTTTACATTTTTATGAAAAAACAAATCCGAATTCTACTCCGCTTTGTTTTGATTCTGAATCATTTGAACTAATTCTTCTGAAATTCCCGTCGATGAATAACCACCATCATGGAAAAGATTTTGCATCGTTACCATACGCGTCAGGTCAGAGAACATGGAGATAGTATAGTTTGCACAATCATCAGCCGTAGCATTTCCAAGCGGGCTCATTTTTTCTGCAAATTCATAAAATGCATCAAATCCACCAATTCCAGAACCAGCTGTTGTTCTTGTAGGCGACTGAGAAATTGTATTGACACGCACATTTTTTGCTTTTCCATAACGGTATCCGAAACTGCGTGCAATACTTTCCAACATCGCTTTGGCTTCGGCCATATCCGTGTAGAATGGATAGGTACGTTGTGCCGCGATGTATGACAAAGCAACCACAGAACCCCATTCGTTGATCGCATCCATTTTCTCAGCCACTTGTAAAAACTTGTGAAGAGAAAGCGATGATACATCAAGACTTTTCAGGTAATAATCGTAGTTAAGGTCGCCGTATGGTTTGCCTTTACGAATGTTTGCGCTCATACCGATCGAGTGCAAAACAAAATCTACTTTTCCGCCCAATACGTCCATCGACTGGGTATATAGCTTTTCAATATCTTCAACTGAAGTGGCATCCGCAGGAATAATTTGCGCATCACAAACTTTGGCCAATTCGTTGATTGCGCCCATACGCATAGCGATCGGTGCATTGGTCAATGTGAATATAGCTCCTTCTTCCTTTGCTTTTAGCGCAACTTTCCAGGCAATTGAATTTTCGTCCAACGCGCCGGATATTATTCCTCTTTTTCCTTTTAATAAACCGTATGCCATGATTTTCTTTATTGTTAATTACGAGTTAACGCCCTTTTTGGCCGACAAAAGTAACAAAATTTTGATTGCTTAAACCACATTCTTTTACAATCCTAAGCATCTGTTTATTTGATGACAAGGTTATTTCTGAGCGGTTTCTACTGGTTTTAGCCCAAGCTTTTCTTCCAGAAACTGTTCCGTGGCTTTGTAAACTCCCTCGACATCTTTCGAACGCAGATAAGATCCGATCACATGGTCGCCGCTGTTTGGAAATGCTTTTTCCACTTTCAGATTTGCCGGCGTACCTAATTTTGGAAACATATCCAGCATCGCCTTCACCGAAACGACCTTATCCTGCTCTTCTTCATTTTTGTAATAATAAGCCATAAAAACCGGCACTTTCACCTTTTCATACACTTCTGGCTTAGCCACCGCATCGATGGTTTCCTGCAATGCCAGCAAGCCATTGGTATGATAACTTTGCAGCCAGAAATTGGCTCTTTCAGGAATCGTATCCGCTGATTTTCTGCGCTCACCCATAATTCCGTGTAAAATTTGTTTTCCCCAAGGTCCGGTAATCAATTTTATGGCAGGCGAAGCAACGGCCATGCAAGGAGAATAAAGCACAATTCCCTTTAAATCTGGATTTGTTGAAGCCAGATATACCGTTAATAACCCTCCCGCAGAAGTTCCTATAACAATAACACTATCACCAATTGCTTTCCCGATCGCAAGAGCACGTTTCGCACCGGCGATAAAATTGTCGGGCGTAAGGTCATCAAAGGCATTGGAATCACTAATTCCGGCATCATGCATGCGCGCGAGGTAAAGGTTTGCCCCATAACGTTTGGCAAGATCCCGGTGAATTGGTTCACCTTCCGCCCAGCTGGCGCCAAAACCGTGTATATAAACGATACTATATTTTGTCTTTTCTTTTTTCAAACTATCTGCCCAGACAATGCGTGCCTGATTATCCCTTTTCATATCCTTAATTGACGCCTCAGATTTGTTAATTTCCTCTTCAAGTTCCGGCAGATTTTGTGTTACAACCGGGAGCTTAGGATCTGGTATTGTGGGAGTTACTTTCGGTCCGGCAAAATAAACAATGGCAAATACCGCAAACACGGCTACGATCCAGACAATAATTTTTAACATATATTATGATTTTTGAAGGTTTCTTTGCTCCGAAAGTTCGTTAGTTTTATGCTGCATTCCAATTGTAACCGAGCTGCAACATTTCATTCAGTAAAGCAGTATTTAATTAGCAAGCGGAAGTAGAATCATTTCTAATCATATAGCCAGGAAAAATGCCCAACCTCTTACTCGTTGAAGACGACACCAATTTAGGAGAATTACTCCAGGAATATCTTATCGACAAAGGATATCCGACCGATCTTGCTACGGATGGACAAAAAGGCTGGCAATGTTTTGTCGATAATCAATACGATCTCTGCATTTTTGACGTGATGATGCCTAAAAAAGACGGTTTTTCTTTGGCAAAAGAGGTAAGAATGACCGGCCGTGATGTCCCGATTATTTTCCTGACAGCCAAATCAATGAAGGAGGATACGATGCAGGGTTTCCGGTCGGGTGCGGATGACTATGTCACCAAACCTTTTGACAGAGAGGAACTTATTTTAAGAATTGAAGCCATTTTAAGAAGATACCGCAAACAATCCGATTTGCCGGAAGAAGAAAAAAGTACTGTTTTTCAAATTGGGAATTACACTTTTGACTACAATCACCACCAGTTAGTTCTTGACGAAAAAGGAACGCGACTTACCAGTAAAGAGTCGGAATTACTCAAACTTTTCTGTGAAAATCTCAATCAACCCATCAGTCGTAGTTTTGCTTTGAAGACCATTTGGGGCGATGATTCCTATTTTAATGCCAGAAGTATGGATGTGTATATTACCAAACTGCGTAAACATTTCAAAGAAGATGCTTCGATTCAGATCATGAATTTGCATGGCGAAGGTTTTAAATTGATGGTAGGGTAAATCAGAAAATTTATCCCTGTGAAACTCAAATTATTTCTCCATGGTTCTTTGTCTAAGAAATTCATTTATTCATTAAGCTGACAGCCGACAGCCGATTGCTGATCGCCCTAATAAAATGATCTATTTAACCCGTCGTCCAAGACGTAATCGTAAATCCGCGGCCATCCGGGATTTAGTACAGGAAACCACACTTTCGGTCTCCGATTTTATTTTCCCAATGTTCATTCAGGAAGGCACCAACCAGAAAGTTGAGATCAAATCAATGCCTGGAATTTATCGTTTTTCACTGGATACGATTCTTGAAGAATTGAAAGAAGTAACGGATCTTGGAATTCGTGCGATTGATCTTTTTCCAAATTATCATGAAGATAGAAAAGACAAATATGCTTCTGAAAGTTATAAGGAGGATACTTTTTATCTGAAAGCCATTACGGCAATCAAAGAGAAATTCCCTGATTTAGTAATTATGACAGATATTGCCATGGATCCATACAGTTCAGACGGGCATGACGGATTGGTTGAAAATGGTGAAATTGTCAACGATGCAACGATCGAAATTTTGGCCAAAATGGGTATAGCCCAGGCAAAAGCCGGTGCTGATATTTTAGGGCCGAGTGATATGATGGACGGCCGTATTGGTTATCTGCGCGATACCATTGACCGGGAAGGATTTACGAATGTCAGTATTATGTCCTATTCCGCAAAATACGCGAGTGCGTTTTACGGCCCATTCCGCGATGCACTGGAATCTGCTCCCAAATTTGGCGACAAGAAAACATATCAGATGAATCCGGCGAACAGCCGTGAAGCATTATTGGAAGCCCAACTGGATTTCGCAGAAGGAGCTGATATGCTGATGGTAAAACCTGCGTTGTCTTATCTTGATATTATTACCAAACTGGATCAGAATTTCGATATTCCAATTGCTGCTTATAACGTTTCCGGAGAATACGCGATGCTTAAAGCAGCCGCTCAAAATGGCTGGTTGGACGGCGACCGTGCGATGATGGAAGTATTGATGAGCATCCGTCGCGCTGGTGCGAAGTGTATCTTGACTTATTTCGCTAAGGAGGCTGCAGTGATATTAGGATCTTGATTTTAGGATTTTTTGATTTTCCTGATTAAAATCTGCCATTTCTGGGCATTAAAATCTCAACTCAATTACTTATAAGTAAATATTGCGTCTAATTATAGCCTTGCTAATGTAGTGGTTTAAGGTGATTTATAAGATCTAATATTTGTTTAATGGACCTGGATCAACTAACTTATAAAATTATTGGTGCCTCCATGAAGGTACATAATACATTAGGAAATGGTTTTCAAGAGGTAATTTATCAACGTTGCTTGGCCATTGAATTGAGACGTTTGGAAATAGAATTTGTTAGAGAGCAGGACCAAACAATATTTTACGAAGGTATTCACGTTGGCACTCGCAGGGCAGATTTTGTAGTCCAAAATCAGGTAATTATTGAATTAAAAGCAGTGATAAATTTAGAAGATGCCCATCTTGCCCAAGCCAAAAATTATCTCATTGCTTACAACTTTGATATAGGTTTGCTGATTAACTTTGGATCGACGAGTTTGCAGTATAAAAAAATATTTAACTCAATAAAAAACCCGGTCAAAAAGCAGAATTAATACGACAATAATATTAAGAGGCTTTCTTAAAACGAGTAAGCCTCTTTTTTTGGGCCTATTAATCCCAAAATCATAATTATCTTGTTGCCTGATTAAACATAAATTACCTCTTCACATCGGACTAAAACTTAACATTTCAAAATTAAATAGAAATACTCAAATGGACATTCACAACTCAACAGAACTCCTTCCTATCAATCCTGTTAATCTTAAAATCCTTAAATCAAGATACTTATTTTTCCTGCCAGCATTATTGCTGCTAAGTATTCAGGCTTTCTCCCAAAAGAAAACGCCACTTCCCCCCGAATTCTCTATCAAAAAATCTGAAACAGAGGCGCATATGCGGTTTTTAGCTGCGGACGAGCTATTAGGACGAAGGACGGGTGAGCAGGGAAATCTGGTTGCCGCAAGATATATTGCTGAACAATTCAGAAAACTGGGCGTTTTACCGGTTCCTGGAAATACAACTTCTGGTACGTCTACCTACTACCAAAATGTCCCTTTTGAAAAAATGGGTTCGAACGGAAGTGGAGAAATTGTTGCCGGTGACGAACATTTGAAAAGTGGGGAAGACTGGATCTTGATGAATGGTGAAGCAACGGATATTACAGCCCCTCTGGTTTATGCAGGTTTTGGTTTGGAAAACGCAGCAAAAGGCTGGGATGATTATAAGGGTCTGGATGTAAAAGGCAAAATAGTTTTATTACAAAGCGGAACGCCGGATGTACAAACGCCTTCCGAAATCATTGCTTCTTCAACCGAGAAAAGAAAGCTGGCTGCTGAAAAAGGTGCCGTGGCTATTATCGAATTATTCAACGCACCGATGCCATGGAATATGGTAAATCGCTATTTTGCAGGTGAAAGAATTGCTCTGGCAGATGCAAAAGATGGCTCTAGAAAATCGATTCCTCACGCCTGGGTGAATGGGAAAGAAGCCAAAATAACACGTGCTTTACGTGCGGTTCAATCGGTAACTTTTAAAACATCGGGTAGAAAAAGCCAATTGGTGAACAGCTACAACGTAGCCGGTTTTATCCAGGGAACTGACCCCACGCTGAAAAGTGAATATATTCTTCTTTCCGCCCATTATGACCATGTGGGTGTCGGAAAGCAGGGTGGGCAGGCTTTCACGCCCGAAGATAGTATTTTCAACGGAGCGCGGGATAATGCTTTTGGTACCGTAGCACTTTTAACAGCCGCGGAAGCTTTGTCAAAAAATCCTCCTAAACGTTCTGTTTTGATCGTGGCCTTAACTGCGGAAGAAGTTGGGTTGCTGGGAAGTCGCTATTATGCTGCTCACCCTTTGCTGCCAATGAATAAATGTATTTTGAACCTTAATTCCGACGGTGCGGGGTATAATGACACGACTATTGTTTCTGTGATTGGCCTGGATCGTACGGGCGTGAAAACAGAAATTGAAACAGCCAGCAAAGCTTTTGGATTAGGTGTTTTTGCTGATCCTTCGCCGGAACAAGGATTATTCGACCGTTCTGATAATGTAAGTTTCGCAAAAGAAGGAATTCCTGCACCGACATTTACACCGGGTTTCAAAGAATTTAACGGCGACATTATGAAGAATTATCACCAGGTTTCAGACAATCCTGAGACGGTTGATTTTAATTATTTGTTGAAATTCTGTCAGGCTTTCACGTACACAGCCCGGTTAATCGCCGATCGCAAAATCGCTCCTCAGTGGATTGCAGGCGATAAATATGAAGCGGCTGCGAAAAAACTTTATGGGAAATAAGTTAAAATTTACAATTTGCTCAATGTATTGAGTAAATTTACTCAATACATTGAGCAAATTGTAAATCATGTACGAACGATCTCATTTAAAAGTACTTACAGACCGAATAAATGAACCACGAAGGTTTATTCAGGTGCTTATGGGGCCTCGCCAGGTTGGTAAAACGACCGTAGTTACCCAATTGCTCCAAAAGTTAAACATAAATACCCATTTCGTTTCTGCCGATTATGTCCTTATTTCCGATTCATTTTGGCTTGAACAGCAGTGGGAAATTGCCCGATTAAAAATAAAAACTTCTTTCCGCAAAGAATTTCTTTTAGTTATTGATGAAATTCAAAAAGTCACCAACTGGAGTGAAAAGGTAAAATTATTATGGGTCTATTTCTGAAAATTATAAAGTATACTATTGGCGTGATCGGGATCAAGAGATTGATTTTGTGCTTGAATATAAAAATCAGATTGTTGGGATTGAAGTCAAAAGCGGAGCAAAACAATCGTCATCCGGAATGGCAGCTTTTCAAAAGCAATTTCAACCGAAGAAAATTTATTTGGTTGGAGATACTGGATTACCTTGGCAGGATTTCTTAAAGATCAATCCGATTGACTTATTTTAACAAACAAAGCCCGACAATGGATGCCGGGCTTTGTTTATATATCTGGTAATAATAATTGACTAATCACCTCGCACCCGGAGGGCAATTCTTCTTCAAATAATCAGTGAACAGCGTTCTCAAATGCAGCGACGTCCCTTCGCCTTCAAAAATCCCGTGAGAGCGGTTTGGATAGGGCATGAACTGGAACACTTTGTTGTATTTGATCAACTCATTTACCAGCATTTCTGCATTTTGGTAATGCACATTATCATCACCCGTTCCGTGGATATAAAGCAAATTTCCTTCCAGGTTTTTTGCATTCGTTATTGGTGATCCTTTCACAAAATCTTCAAGATTTTCCTGCGGAATGCCCATGTAACGTTCCTGATAAATATTATCGTAAGTCAACTGGTTTCCAACTGCCGCAACTGCAATTCCGGTTTTGAAAATCTTCGGGTACTTAAATAAAAGATTCAATGTTGAAGAACCTCCACCGCTCCATCCATGGACAGCTACACGGCTGGTATCTATGAAAGCATATTGTTTGAACATGGAAGTCGCCGCTCCCGCAATATCATTAATATTAATCGTACCAATATTCCGGTATATCGATTTTCTCCACGCACTTCCTTTTGGAGAAGGTGTTCCCCGGTTATCCACAGAGGCGTAGATATATCCGTCTTTGGCCATACTGCCCGTGTAAAGACGATTTCTACCCGTTCCATAACTATCATGAACAGTACTTGAAGCAGGCTCACCATAGACCATAAATACGATCGGATATTTCTTGGCAGGATCGAAATTATCCGGCTTCACCATCCAGCCATCCACTTCAACATTTTCTGCCGTTTTTATTTTGAAAAACTCAATGTTAATCCCCGCCGGGCGAATCCGCATCATTTTCTCGCTGATCGAATTATTTGGATCCACTGCTTTATGATCCGGTAACGTGATCCACTCCATCATAGGAGGCAGGTGCGCATTGGAAAAACTATGCGTTGCATATTTTGCCAAAGGAGAAATTTCATAACTGTGCGTTCCTGCCTGATCTGCCGGTGAAAGTCGCTGCGGTTCGCCTTTTCCATCCAGAGAAGCGCGATACAGATATTCCTGCGTCGCGTTGTCCGGTGATGCTGTGAAATAGTATGCGTTATTTTTTTCGTCGATCAAAACGGGCGTGATCACATCATATTTTCCGGTAGTGATCAATGTTTCTTTTTTCCCATCACGACTTACGCGATAAGCATGTCTCCAGCCATCTTTTTCACTAACCCAGACAAATTCTTTTCCGCCACCAATCCAGTCCCAGCCTTCGTTTCCATCTGCCCAACGACTTTTGATATCGATCCATGCTTTGTCTGTTTCCGTGAAAAATGGTTTTGAAACGCCATCTTTTGTGTTGATATAAAACAAAGTGCTGACATTTTGTTTACGGTTCAATTGCTGGATAACCAGCTCATTAGCGCTTCCGGCCCATTCCATACGCGGAACGTAGGTGTTTTGAGGATCCCCCGGAATGTTCATCCATTTTGTTTTGGCTGTAACTACATCTACCACACCAATTTTGTAAGGTGACGGCGTTTGTCCAACCTTTGGATATTCAACCGGAATCGTGTAGGAATAAATCGAATCCGTGGTATTGATCATCAGGAAATTGCGGATTTTACGGGCGTCAAGCTGCCAGTAAGCAATTGTTTTGCTATCCGGACTCCAGCGGAATCCGTCGCGACAATCAAATTCTTCTTCGTAAACCCAGTCAAATGTTCCATTAATAACACGATCCGTTCCGTCCAGCGTAATTTGTTTGATCGTACCCGTTGCCAGATCTTCCGAATAGATATTGTGTTTGCTGACATAGGCTACTTTTTTCCCGTCAGGAGAAAATTTCGCGAACATCAGTGAAGATTCCGGACGGCCTTTTCCCAGTTGTTTCAGATTGTTTGTCGCCAGATCCAAAACCCAGTAATCGCCTCTTGTATCTTTTCGCCAAACTCTTTTTGAATTGGTATAGATCAAAACCTTCGTTCCGGCTTCGTTGAAAGTATAACTGCGAACTTCTAAATTTTTGTCCGAGCCTTTGGGGGTAAGTTGTTGTTTTGAAACTAAGGTTCTGGGCTGATTGCCCGGTAATTTAATCTCGAAAATTTCACCTTCTGCCTCATCTCTGTAACCACTGCCATCAGACAACCACTGAAAATTAGCCGGGATTTGCGCAAACAAAGGGGAGGAGATAATAACAAAGACGAGTGCTTTGATCAAATGCTTCATTTGTAATGGGTATGAAATAAATATTATACGAATAATTGCTAATGCAATTTTAACACTTTGATTTACAAAATCCGATGGGCTGGTCATAATACAATAACAATAAGCAAGTTTTGGTAAAGTGGGCTTACCCAAACTTCCTTATTTAACTACTGATTATCAATTAATTCCTTCCTCAGGATCTAATTTTACATCTTTTCCACGTGAACGCTTTTGTTTTTTTAAAGCATCACTAAGCAAATATTCGATTTGTCCGTTCAGACTTCTAAAATCCTGCTGTGCCCACGCTTCAAGCTCTTTCAGCATTTCAGGATTAATCCGCAAAACGAACGCTTTTTTTTCTGCCATATCAAGGATACAAAGTTCCGGCGTTCAATACTGGGGTGACTGATTTTTCACCACATAAAACGACTAATAAATTACAAACCATCGCCGCTTTTCGCTCTTCATCCAGGTTTACAATTCCTTTTTCCGAAAGCATTGCCAGGGCCATATCCACCATACCAACAGCACCATTCACAATTTGACGGCGCGCAGCTACCACCGCAGAAGCCTGCTGACGCTGCAACATCGCTCCGGCAATTTCCGGTGCATAAGCCAGGTGACTGATTCGAGCTTCGAGAACGTCCACTCCAGCCCTACTCAACCTTTCAGTAAGCTCAGCTTCAAGCATTTCGTTGATTTTTCCGCTTCCGTCACGCAAAGTAAATTCAGGAACTTCCACTTCTTCCGCTTCCATGGTATCGTAAGCATAAACGCCTGCCAAATGACGTACTGCTGCTTCGGACTGAATTTCTACATATTTTGTGTAATCATCCACTTCAAATGACGCTTTCGCCGTATCGCCTACGCGCCAAACGACAACAGCCGCGATTTCAATCGGATTACCAAGTTTGTCGTTCACCTTTAACTTTTGACCGTTCAGGTTTCTTGCGCGCAGACTGATTTTTTTTCTGCCAAAGAATGGATTAACCCAACGCAAACCACTTTGTTTCATCGTTCCAATGTAATCTCCAAAAAATGTGGTAACCACAGCTTCATTCGGGTTAATAACAGTCAATCCAATCAGGATGAAAAATCCGATAATAGCAATGAGAATACCAAAATTCGGACGTCCCTCAACGATCGGATATATGATACCTCCAAATAACATGATCAAGCCAATTCCAAATAGCAAAAAGCCTGACATCGAGCGTAATTCTTTTTCATTCATAGCTTAATTGTGATAGTAAAATGATATCACAATGTTATCAATTTCAGAATATATTTTAATATAAAATGGTACAAAAAAATCCCAAAGCATTTGGATGGCTTTGGGATTGGATGAATGGTAATAATTATTGCTTAATTAGTAGCGAAGTTAATGGGAAGTGTATATCTTATCTTCACTTTGTCTCCGCGCATGGTACCTGCTTCCCACATTCCACTCGATTTTTTTACAACTCTTAACGCTTCTTCATCTAAACTTTTTTCTACACTTTTTTCAATTTTATAATCTGTTAAAGTGCCGTCTTCCAATATTACAAATGATACTACAACCCTACCAGTAATTTTGTGCAGGGAAGCCTGATATGGATACTGAATATTTGTTCCTAAGAATTGAAATAGTTTTGAAGGTCCACCTTTAAATTGAGCGGGTTGGTCATCTAATAAGCTATACTCAGTTTTATCCTGTTTAATACCTTTGACTAATTTTCCATTCTCATAGAATTCATCATAGACCAAAGTACTATCACCCCACTTACTCGTCCATCGGCCAGACTTACTGCCATTTAACACTTTTCCTTCTTCAAAAATATTTTTATTGTTAAAGGGGTTGCCATTGATTTTACCCCAACCATTTCCATCTGTGACAATCTGCGTTCCATCGCGCTCCCAGACATTTTTGACAATAATCCCTTTTCCGTTGCCTGATTCAACAATGCTGTGAATCTGTCCATTATCAAACCAATCGGTAATTTTCAACAAACTATCTATATTGGTCTGTTCAACTTTTAACATCCCGTTCAAAAAATAAAATTTTCCGGAAGATGGCGGTCTCCCGGATCCGGGATACGTACTATGCGCGAGAAGTTTTCCGTCTGGCTGAATAATCATTTCCTCGTAAGAACTTTCATAATTATTCATTTTTGCAGAAATCCGGAATGCTTTTACCGAATCAACAGTGGCAGACCCCGATACAGTAGCCCACATCTCTTTTTTCTCAAAGGGGATTTTTACGACCGTCTTCCACTTACCAAGCCGAAGCTCTTCATATAGAATATCATCTCGGACAAAACCGCGCACATCAACCGGGATCACATTTCTAAATTTAAATTTTTTGGGATCTCTCGTCAATAAATTATCCTTGTCGAGATATTCTATAATCGCATTCGAAGTACTATCATATTCCGGCATTGGATTTGTCCTGAATAAAACCGGAAAAACAGTTGCTTGCCTTACGGATTTATCTTTAATCAGTGCAGGTTTCCACGCTTTGTATAAACTTAAAAGGCGAATGGCCTCCGCGTCAGTTTCTTTGTTCACTGATCTTAAAACTTCAAGTCCCGACATACTTCCATCCGGCTCGATTACGCCCTTTACAAAAACTTTCGCGTTCATTCCCATCGCAGCCAATCTGATAGGAATCTGAATGTTTGAATTAATAAACTGATTTATAAACATAACTCCACCAGATGGTTCGGCCGGTTTTTCAACTTCGTTGACCTGATAGATTTGCTGGCTTAAAGCCGGGAAACTCAAAAGAGTTAATGCTAAAAAGAATGATTTCATAGCTAATTCGATAGGTGTGTAAATAGTATAAACTTTGAAAAAGTATACTTGCAAAAGCGCTATTTCAGCGCAAAATTAACAGGCAAATTATACTTTACCCGAACCTTTTGACCACGGATTTCACCTGGCTTCCACCTGCCACTCATTCTTTTTACAACCCTTAATGCCTCATGATCAATATCATCACGAACTCCTTTTATTAGCTTATAGTCGCATAAACTTCCATCTTCACATACAACAAAAGAAATAAAGACCTTTCCCGAAATTCCCATTTTGGCAGCGTCAGAGGGATAGGTAATGTTGTTTGAAAGAAATTGGTAAAACTCCTGTATACCTCCCTTAAACTGAGGTTGTACAGCGCTTTCTTTATAGACAACCTTTTCTCCATTCACAAACGAAGCCCCTTCTTTTAATTTTCCCAGATCATAAACCTCGTTGTAATAAACCGTGCTGTCAGCAAGTTTGCCGATCCATTTTCCATTTTTCAACCCGTCGATTACTTCTCCTTCTTCAATCAATACCTTTTGGCTTCCTTCATATACAGCAGTCACATTTTTCCACCAGCCGTTTCCGTTTTTTACCATTTGTCTTCCGTCGTAGGTCCAGGCGCTCAGGATTTTTCCTTCTTTCTGCTGCTCAACATTTCTTTTTGGATTTTCACCTATACTTTTCAGTTGTCCGTTGTTAAAATAAGCCACATGAATACTGCCGCTGTCCGAAAAAGTTTCCATCTCTTTGAGCATACCACTCAGATAGTATGATTTTCTGAGTGCCATTTTACCAATCGAAAAATATTCAATGTGAGACAGAAGTTTGCCATTCGACTGAAATGTGAGAAAGGGAATATAACTCGTTTCATAATTATTTTCGGCCGACAGCTGATAGGCCTTCACCGAATCCACCCCGATTTCGCCGTGTACCTGGTACCATAATTCTTTTCTAACAAAAGGAATGGTCGATACCTTTTTCCATTTCCCGCCCTCCAATTCTTGATAAATTATATCACCTTTTACTATCCCACGCTCATTAAGTGGCATAATACTCCGGTAATGATATTGACCAGGATCGTTTACCACACTAAATTTATTATTGTAATAATGGATAAAACTCCAACTTGTGCTATCAAAATTTTCCAGCGGGACAGAATCAAAAGCCAAATGATAAACCGCCGTTTGCCTTACTTTTTCATTTTTTAAAACTGCCGGTTTCCAGGCTTTATAAAGGCTCATCACGCGTATTGCCTCTTGGTTACAAAGGGAATCAATACCTTTTATTATTTCCAATCCCGACATCGTTCCATCCGGCTCCACAACACCTTTGACAAAAACTTTTCCTTTAGCACCTTTGATCGAAGATTGAAAAGGTATCTGAAGATTGGAAGCGATAAATTGATTGAGCAGGCCAGCACCACCGGAAGGAGTGGCAGGTATTTCTACATCGCTCGACTGGTAGACTGTCTGGCTAACGGATTGATAACCAATTAGAACAAAAATTAATAGTAATATTTTCATCGGTCAGGTGAGTTTGCTGTATCCAAATATAGAGAATCCTTTATTTACCATTATTATACTTAGAATTAATATTATTCATGTTCTATGAGATTTTTGTAGAACTAGTTTGTCTTCAAACTTAATCTACTGATAACCTGCCAGTAATATCCAGGTAACATGAAATGAGAATATTTGTAACATGGGAGAAACAACTCATTTTAGAACGATTATTATTTCTGACTTACACCTCGGAGCAGGTGGTTCCAAGGCAGAAGAAGTTACCAATTTTTTGAAAAGCTACTCTTGTAAAAAGCTTATTCTGAATGGTGATATTATTGATGCCTGGCAGTTGAAAAAATATGGCGTCTGGAAACGGAAACATACCATGTTTTTCAAACGGGTTTTGAAAATGATTGAAGAAAACAAAACCAGAGTGATTTACATCCGTGGGAATCATGACGATTTTCTTGATCAGATCATTCCGCTGCGTTTGGGAAAACATTTCCAGATCAGAAAAGATTATATCCTTAACTCTTCTGAAAAACGCTTTTATGTTACACATGGAGACGTTTTCGATTCGATCACAACCAACTTGAAATGGCTGGCTTATCTGGGCGATATCGGTTATACGTTTTTGCTTTGGATAAATAAATTTTATAATAAATACCGTGCTTGGAGAGGATTGCCTTACTATTCTCTTTCTCAAAAAATAAAACAGTCAGTGAAAATGGCCGTGAATTATATGTCGGATTTTGAAGAAAAACTGACAGAACTGGCCCGTTCCCGTGATTGCGACGGTGTAATTTGCGGACATATCCACCATCCTGCTATCCGCGATATCAATGGAATTACGTACATGAATTCCGGCGACTGGGTGGAAACATTAAGTGCGCTGGTTGAAGATTTTGAAGGAAACTGGAATCTGATTTATTACAATCAGGCACATTATGATGAAAAACCTGCCGAAGAAAAAGCTGTTAAAACTACACGGATCGATACTTTCCCAACCGTAGATAAACAGGTGGCTTTCACAGGAATTGTTTTGGGTGACGATAAAAGAAGGATGATTTAATACGGCTTATGAAGATTTTGTTTTTGGTTCAGGGTGAAGGAAGGGGGCACCTGACGCAGGCCATATCCATGAGCCAGATCCTTCGCGGAGCTGGTCATGACATTGTTGGCGCAATGGTTGGCAGTGCGGTAGGTAGGCTCATTCCTTCCTTTTTTGAAGAACAAATTCATTCATCTGTATATTATTTCAATGCACCCAGTATAGTCTACAACGGTGGCGGAATGAATGTAAAAAGGACTTTGCTGAGTCTTGTAACACATCTTCCGCAATACATAAAAAGTTTACGCTATATACACAGAACGGTCCGCGAAATTCAGCCGGATCTGATCATCAGTTTTTACGAAACGTACAGCGGCCTCTACAATGTGATATACGGTACCAAAATACCGATGATTTGTGTCGCCCATCAATATTTAATTCTTCATCCTGATTTTACTTCTCCCAAAAACAGCGGCATCAGCCGCATACTGATCAACCTTAATTCCAAAGCTGCTTCCTGGAAAGCAAGTCAAAGGCTCGCTTTGTCGTTCCGGGAAATGGAATCACTGCCTGATAAAAAACTGATTGTGGTACCACCACTTTTGAGACAAGAAGTCCGCGATCTGTATCCTTTGAAAGAAGATTTTTTCCTGGTGTACATGACCCATCATAGTTTGAGCGAGCAAATTATAGCATGGCACCTGAAACATCCGGAGATACGTCTGCAATGCTTTTGGGACAAGGCAGACGTTCCGGATGAACATAAAATTGACGAAACCCTTACATTTCACAGAATCAACAGCCAGAAATATCTTTTCATGCTGGCAAGCTGCCGTGCTTTGGTAACCACAGCCGGATTCGAGTCCGTTTGTGAAGCTATGTACCTGTCAAAACCCGTGATGATGGTACCCGTTCCCAATCATTATGAACAGGAATGTAATGCACTGGATGGCGTTATTTCCGGAGCGGGTGTTACTTCAAAAACGTTTAATCTTTCCGTATTGCTGGATTATCTTCCGCATCATATCGATCAGTCCGAAAAATTCAGAAACTGGTATCACAGAGGAGAAGCCATGTTTATCAAAAATGTTGAAGTTTTTGACAAAACTCTGCCCGCACCAAAGCTGGCACTTGCTGATAAGAAATAATGCGTGTTAGCCTTTCTTGAAAGTTATTTTGCTAAGTCGGCGAAGGTTTTTCGGATCCGTTGCGTCGAGCTGATAAAGCCCGTCGGCCGCGGTAATGATTACCGTTTTTCCTGACACAAAGACATTATTTGCCTGGATATCTTTTTCATGGGAAAGTAAATGCTGATCGATGGCGGCGGTATCGCTTACGTCGAAAACTTTAAAGCCGTTTATTCCTTCGCAGATGTACAAAATTGGAAAATCTATACTTAATGCACGGGGGCTATCCATGGGACATTTTTTCATAAATCTTGGATGTGCGGCATCACTGATATCAAAAAGTTTTAACCGGTTCTGATTTCCGCCACAAATTGTTCCAGTCCGTTCTGAGACATAAGCAATATCATTTTGGACAACAACTTTATCGCACATTGACATGCTATCCAAAATCGAAATCATTCGAGTGGTTAATGGATTTGTATTATCAAAAATCCACATATAATAATTGTAATCAAGAATTAGCTTATTTTGAAAGGAAGTAAAGGAGAAATTAACCGAGCCAATGCTCGCCGAATTTATTGCTTTCAATTTTGGTGTTTTGTCCAGATCAAATATGTCCAGGACTTCTCTATTAATTGTGTAAAGATATTTATCCTGAACGGCAAACCTTGGAGCAGTTTTGGCATGTTCCAGAGCACTGATCGGAGCAGGATCCTCTATGGCTATCAAATCTTCCGGCTCATCACAATTGACTATTTCTGTAACGTATTTCTCAATCTTCTCACCAAAATATAAGCCTCCATCCTGCACGCTCCACCATTTTCCATTAAACCATCCGGATTTAAACACCTGTTGTGCTCGTTCAACTTCCTTTATGTCATTCAAGTTTGTAATATCGAACGAAATCAAATCGGAATAGCTATCCGCATAAAGCCTGTTTTGATAAATGGCTAAATCCCCATTACCCGGAATTTGTAAAAAAGAAAGAAAAACCGGATTTGTTGGATCGCTATTTTCAATGATGTGAACTCCTTTTTTTATTTCGCTAACAAATAAAATAGTACCCTTAACCAAAATTTTTCCCGGATCCTCCATTTCCCTGGCAGGCAAAAACCTCACACTATCCCGAATCTCGGAAAATGGATGGATTACCGGGGTGTTAACAAGGGTTGTTCGGGTACTGGTGCAATCTCCCTTTTCTTTGCAAGACCAGAATCCGCTGATTAGCAGAATAAAAAGTAGTTTATTTTTCACGACGTTGAGTTTATTATTTAAATGGGAGGAGTTGTATTACTCTATTTCAACCGCAAGAAATAATTTTCAGACAGCTTTCTTGAGTGCAATTTTACTCAGCTGTTTCAGATTTTTTGGATCGGTACCATCAAATTGATAAATCCCGTCCTCCGCATTTACGATCACAATTTTTCCGGAAAGAATAACATCATTTGCCTTTAAATCATTAGTGTAAGTGAGCAAATGCTGATCAACCGTCATTTTATCACTGACATCAAAAACTTTAAAGCCATTTGTTCCCTCGCAGATATATATAGTTGGGTAATCCAGGGCAAGGCCGCTGGTACTGATCATGGGATACGATTTAATCAGCTTCGGTAAACTTGAATCACTGATATCTATTAGGTCAAGTTTTTTTGCTTCATTACCACAATAGCTTCCGATTGTGGTAATAAGGTATGCGATGTTATTTTGAATAACAGTTTTATCGCACGAAGTCCCTTGTGGAAAAGCTGATATTTTCTTGGGGAAATCTGGTGTCGAATTGTCATAAACAATGAAGCCATCAAACGATGAAATAAATAATTTGTCCTGATGCGTGAAAATTGAAAGCGGCAGAGGAGATACCTTGATCGTATTTAACGGGTCCGGTTTTGTAAAATTCATTAAATTAAATATCTCAACCGTTGTAAAATCCGTAGCTGAATAAAGAAACTTGTCCTGAATAGCAAAACGGCCCAACGTTTTCAGCCCTCGACGGGTTACAATGCTCGTTTCTAATGGAATTGACTCTGGCTCGGGATCATTCTCGCAATCCACATCAACTGTTTCTGTAACATATTCTTTTGTTGTTTCAGAAAGGTTAAATCCTCCGGACTCCACAGACCAGGAAGTATTATTAAACCAGCCTGCTTCAAACAAATCATTGACACGCCCAGTTACTTTAATATTGGTTAGATCCGAGATGTCAAAGGAAACCACATCGGAATAACTATCTGCATACAAGGTGTTACTCTGAATTGCAAAATCTCCATTTCCCGGAATTTGAATGAAAGAAATTTTGACAGGATTTGACGGATCATGGTTATCAATTATATGGATTCCATTTCTGATGTCATTAATGAACAAGTAATTGTCCTTGGTATACATTTTACCGGGATCCTGGATTTCCTGAGAGGCCAGGATTTTTACGCCGTTTCTTATTTCAGCTGCCGGATGAATTATCGGGGTATATTTAATTACTACCCTTGTTTCCTTACACTTATCCCGGCAGGACCATAAACCACTGGCTAATAGCACAATGGAAAAGGCAAATAATTGTCTCTTCATAACGTTGAGTTTTTTTGAAGAAAGGAGGTGATATTTTTTCTCTCTAAAATTATAGTCAATATAATAAAAAAGAAATGTAACTGCAATAAACAAAATCGTCCGAAAAGAGTGCTCCGAACGAATTTGAAAACTAAAAAAATGTTAAATATTGAAATCCGTTCTGACCGCAATAAATCCTAAAAACTTATCCCAATCCGGGCAGCAATCCTGTTATATACTCTATCTTCTGTGCGCTCAGTCTGATTATAAAGTAAGGGCTTATCAGCAAATGCTTCCTGCCGTTTGTAGGATACCGAAAATGTAAAAGAGGAGCTGTTAATTTTTCCCATCCGCAAGCCAACGCCGGGATTTATCATCCAGCCGCCTTTTGTTTTATAACCATCCGAATCCTGATTCAGCCAGTTGAATCCGTAACCTACGTCACCTGTAAGAAACAATCGTGCTTTTGGCCCTTTTGTAATATCATAACGGATTCCGGCTGCAATTGGATTTAATAACGCAGTTTTATACCAATCAAAACCCAGCGTAACACCCACATCCAGTCGCTGGTTCAGATGAATTCCGTTGAAAGTCTGGATACTCAAACTCGCTTTGCTATCCACCGTTTTCTGATTACCACCATAACCTTGATAAGTGTCATATTTTACTCTGCCAAACAAACCTCCAAATTCCGTATGGTTTACAAACTTCCTTTTGAAAGTTTCGTCCTGCGCCAGTGCAGGAGAAATAGCCAGAACGGCCATGAAGAATGAAAAAAGTATTTTCATTTTATATTTTTTAAATTGTTGAGAGAGAAACCGGTATCTATAAGTTATTCAAACTAAACTAGTCCCGACAACTTATTGAACTGCTTTTTTAACTGCGATTTTACTAAGCTGTTTTAGATTTTTTGGATCGCTTGCATCAAACTGGTAAAACCCATCATCGCCTATCAACATTAAATTTTTGCCCATAGAAATCACATCGTACGCATGCATATCGGTATTGAAAGAAAGCAGATGTTGATCCACTGTTAATTTATCACTGACATCAAAAACTTTAAACCCGTTTTTCCCCTCGCAAAGGAATAAATTCGGGAAGTTTATGCTCAATCCATATGGATTTTCCATCGTGTAGCTCCTGATCAGTTTCGGAGCACTTGCATCACTTACATCCACAAGATCCAATTGATTTTGGTTTCCGCCACAAGAATTGCCCGTACGCAGTGTGACATAAGCAATATTGTCGTGCACAACAACCGGATCGCAGGCGCGCGCATGTTCGTACATCGAAAGCTGTTTTGGTGCAGCGGGATTACTATTATCCAAAATGAACATTCCCGTTGAAGAACCCAGAAAAAGCTTGTTTTGGTAAGGAAAAATAGTTTCAATATTCCAGCCCACATTTACGGTGGTATAATCTACCGGTTTTGCAGGATCATTGATATTAAATAAATGCATACTATTTTGACTCACGGTATACAAAAAGTTGTCATATAGTGCAAAACGCGACATAGAGCCAGCCTGCCCATTTGAATTTCCAGAAGACACAGACGGTGCATAACTTGAAAGCATGCTGGTTGTCGTAAACCAGGAATCATAATATATTGGCGAGGCAATATTATCTTCACAATTGGTTGTTACAGTTTCTGTTACGTAATCAATTGTATAATCCTGAATCGTCAGATTGTCAACTCCGTTAGTCTGATTTAGAAACCAGGCAGCACCGTCAAACTGTCCATTACGAAATACATTTTGAACTCGGCTTACTTCTTTTGCATTTGCAGGATCAGTGATATCTATCGCTACAAGATCCGTGTAACTATCGGCATATAGAATATTATTACGAACAGAAATGTCTCCATTACCAGGAATGCTTATAAATGCCAAAAATTTAGGATTTGACGGGTCGCTGTTATCCACGACATGAATTCCTGTTTTTATCTCATTGATAAATAAATAGTTATCTTTTGTATAAATTTTTCCTGGTCTGACAAGATCATGCGGAGATTCAGTTTTTACATTACTACGGATTTCGGCGAGAGAAATTGAAATGGGTGTATAGCGCCGAGTAATTCTTGTTTCTTTACATTGATCATTACAAGACCATAAAGTGCTGGCCAGCAATACAAATAAGAGCGGAAGTAATTGTTTTTTCATGACGCAGGGATTTTGTTAGAGAAGATTCTGTGAAACTTTTTCTTACTAAAATCATAGACACAGGAAGAAAAGGAAAGGTTGTAACCATACCAAACAAAATCGTCCGCAAGCAAAGCCAGCGGACGATAACGCACCCCGAAAACGTTAGTCGACAACTAACGTTTATTTTCTTTTAGCTTTTGGCTGTTAGCGATTCGGCGTTAGTGTTGATAATAAACCAACCTTTGCCCAAATCCAATTCCTAACAGTTCAATAGCCCATTTAATATCAGTAATCACTAGGCATTGGCTTATTAATCAACCCACTTTCACCAAAAGCTAATCCCTGACAGCTAATAGCTACTTACTGTCCGGATTCATGATTCTTCCCATGAACAATATTGTATTTGATGTTTTTTCGCTGATGATGATTCCGAATGGACGGTCGCAGATGATTTGTAGCGGTTGAGTAGGACCAGCCGAAGTAGCAACTATGCCAATTGATGTGACCGCTGCTGCCTCTGTTCCCTTTTCATCTATGCCCAGATAGGTATCTTGTTTTACGAAACTGACCATCGTAGGTACTGTCCTATTAATCTTTCCTAATTCCGCAGCTGTATTGAAGATTGCGGAAATACCCATTTTGTTCAAGGTTTCATTCAGCTTTTTTGAATATTCCAACGTAAATCTTGGCAATCCCAAATTGACACCGGTTTTTGCAGTATCAGATTTAATCTTGGTCCATTCCGCAGTTGTGAATGAGCTCAGGATTTCATTGATTGAATGCTGGGTGTTCGGGAGCAAAATGGTCATTTCAAATTGTCCGTTACCATACGGTAATTTAACCGCTGTATATTTTTCGGAGCCTGATAAAGCAAAATCTGATTTTGAATACATCATTTTTACATTTTTATCAACTCCGGATTGAAGATGAAATGTCCTATCCTTTGTATTTCCTGAATCGAATTTTGTCACCCAGTCTCCTTTAAAATACAGGGCGTTCAACAGAAACATAACATCATCCGGATTGATCTGATCAAGCACCTTTTTGATTTTCCCATTCGTTTTGTCGCTCGCCCACTGATTGATTTTATCCAAGGCCGTTTTATTAAATTCCAGCCCGGTAACTTCTGCATTGAATGTTTGATTCAGTACATTTTTAAAATCAGTTTCAACCTGGAAAGTATTTCTGTACCAGACAGAATTGGCAAGTCCCAGCGTTACTTTGGAATCTGCGACAGGCATGTCGTTCAAAAGTGTCTGATATGCTTCATTGAGATCCGTAAGCGATACGCCTTCCATTTTCAAAGTTTTCAGAATTTCGGCCGCAGTCTCATTTTCTGCTCCGTTCAGCAGCATCCCCATTGCCATGTGCAGGCTCAGCGGGGATACGAATAAGTTATCATCTGCTTTTTCCTGTTGTTGAAGATTTTTGAAGAAATCGAAAGCAAAATCATTGGTCCCGGCCGAAATCCTCGCAGGAATCTGCACCGGATGCACTTCGCCCGGTGCAGTATCGATTTCGTCGTTACTGCACCCTAAAAGAATTCCTGCCATCAGGGCAGGAATCAACATCTTGATTTTTAATATTTTATTCATGGCTAATAAATAAAATGTGTATAGGGTTTCAATTTTATTTAACCTACGTAACAGGTTATATTATGAAGAGTCAATTCTCCGCTGATTGGTTGGAATGAGATGAATCTTTTTTTTAAAAAGAATATCTTACACCCCAGGCAACACCATATAATGACGGATGTGATTCCAGTGATTCGCTGTTTTTAAATCCTGAAAGCAGTGATTTTTGATACGATCCTGAAAGTGTTGCTTTTAATTTTGCTGATAATTTATAATTGAAACGCAGACCGGTTGTTGCCGAATAATTCAAATTACGATACACATCATCCTTCGCTTTCGTTGTGATCACAGATCCCGAAGCGGCCTCAAATTCATTGTTGACAAAGAAATTCGTAATCACTCCACCCACAACTGAATAGCTTAATTTCTTGTCAGGATTTAATGTAAAACCAGCCTGAACAGGAACCTGAACGAAGCGGTAATTATTAATAACTTCTTTATTTAAAGCAATATAAAGCGTATTAGACGAGTAATTAGAACCTAGCGCTGGGCTGTTAGGAGCAGCATTAGATCCCAAAGCTGTTTTATCCGCTAACGCACTTTGCAATACATTCTCGGACTGGCTGTTAACAGCATTCAATAAATATCCTCCACCTTCATAGGTAGAATTTCCCTGCAAATAATTCAAACCCGTTTCCACCGACCAGTGTTTGGAAATACGCTTCGCGCCTTGCGTCTGAACTGCATAAGATGATCCGGATTTACTGCTCCCTGATAATGACTGTCGTGATGCATTCGCGGAAGCATAGGCCGAAGGCGCATTTGTTACATTTATATTTGGATTAAAACTGGCAGGCATCACATTTACATCAGCCCAATATTCCTGTTTCTTTTTCTCTTTTTTAGGAAGCTTGGTTTCAGCCATCGCATCTGGCTTATAGAAAACATAGCGTTTTTGCATGTAAACATCCAGATCTTTATATCCGATCGGCATCAACGCTTCTGCTAAAATCTGACTTGCAGCATCAAGTTTTGCTATTTCAACCGCTTTTTCGGAATTATTTGTCAACTCCTGAGCCTCTTTTGCCTCAGGAGTTTCCTTTATTTTCTTAAAATCACTGGCCAACAAAGATTTTTCTTCGCTGTTAAAACCCGATACGGCAGCGACATTATTTTCCACGGGTGGTACAACATCAGTATTTCTACTTTCTCCAAATCCTGATTTTTGCTGCACTAATTTTTCCCCGGTGTTTCTGAAAACAGCCGCATTTTCCGATAAGCCTTTACTTCTTCCAACTTCTGCAATAGTGCTTCCCGGGCTTAAAACCCGCTCTTTTTCGATTTGTGTTTCAGTTGGAATAACACTTTTATCTTCTTCTAAAACTTCCTTTTGAGTATCAGGACTGGTTTTATTGGCTGCTACTTGTTTCTCTGCGTTACTATTATTCACGTTGTTAGAGCCATCCCATAAACTAATACCAACAAGCAGCAATGCTGCCACCGAGGCAGCCGCATACCAATATCCTGGTGTTTTCCACCAAAGTGGAACCACTTTATCCCTCTCTTCCTCGTCAAGACGAGCCTCTATGCCTTCCCAGGCAGATAGAGGAGGCGTTTCAGAAGCTTCCTGAAATGCCTTTTTCCATTGCTCATCAAAGCTATTTTTTTTGGACGGATCCATCATCAAATCTTGTTTCTTTGTTCAATTTTTCCTGGAGAAGCGTACGAGCCCGCGAATACTGCGATTTCGAGGTTCCTTCAGATATACCTAATTTCTGGGCTATTTCATTATGCTGGTATCCTTCAATGGCGTACAGATTAAAAATCGTCTGACAGCCGATAGGCAATTCCTTGATAAATTCCAGCAGCTGCTGCCATTGAAAATCTGCCAAGGTAATATCCTTACCGGCCAGGCCATTTTCATGCGTATCAATATCGTCGAGCTGTTTTAAATATTTATGTTGTCTCAAATGGTTTAACGCCGTATTGACTGCGATGGAACGCAGCCAGTATTCAAGCGGACTATCATTTCGAAACGTACTTATATTTTCATAAATCTTTATAAAAGCATCTTGCAAAACATCTTGCGCGTCATCTCGGTTTTTGGTATATCGAAGGCATATAGCAAACAATTTGCCGCCAAAAACATCATATAGCTGTTTCTGGGCGACACGGTTGCGCTGTTGACAGCCAATCACCAATTCCTGTTCGTTAAAAGTCATCCGAAGTTTAAGGGGGTGCTACTTTCGGTTTGATTTATTATTTTTTTGCCTTACTACTAAGGACTAGGTCTCGTTTTAAACTTGCTTCGTTATTCTTTCTGATTAAATAAATTACCAGCTCTTCAATACGTTGACACCGATATTTAAAAAATGGTTGGAACAGAGGTTTAAATAATTAAAACTTTTTTTAACTTACCTAAGTTCAACGAGACGCTCCGGAAAATCGTTGGTGTGTTAATATGAGTTAAAGAGTATGTGATCAAATATATCGGAGGAACTATTACATTGCGCATATCCTTTTATAATAGTAAAATTTAGATTTTCACGTACCTAACCTCTTTCGCTCATGAGTCAATATATGGTTGAAATCCAACTTCCGGCTGTTATGACGGAAGAATACACTGAGAAAATACCGGCGCAGAGAAAAAAAATCAACGAATTAATGGAGCAGGGACGACTTATGTCTTACGCATTATCCGAAGATCGTTTGAAACTCTGGTGCGTGGTAAGAGCGGAAACTGAGTTTGAAGTAATGTCATTGGTTTCAGAATTTCCACTGATTGATTATATGGACCCAACCATTTGTAAACTGATGTTTAACAATGTCGTTGCGCTTAGGCTGCCCATGTTTTCATTGAATTAAAAATCGAATGATTTAAAATTATAAGAACCTCATTGTCTGCACGATGAGGTTCTTTATGTAAAAAAGTATCAATAATTTTTAGCAATACATGATTTCCAAAACCCGTTACACACCGATTTCTTCCTGGCTCAGACAAAGTTTTTTTATTCTTGCAACGTTAGTAGCTGTTGCCTGTTCTGGTAATGGAAATAATACTTCTCAGGAAAATACGCAAAGCCAGGAACAAACGGAATCCAAAGCAAAAAAGCCACTAAAACTGACTAGAAAATCTGATAAATCGCTTTTAAGCAAAAATCAGAAAGGGGAGATTCCCCAGAAAGTTTTAAACATTCTGGCTTATGTCCGTGAAAATGGCCGTGCACCGGAAGGTTATCAGGGAGGCAGAAAATTTGGAAACTTTGAAAAACTTTTGCCACTAAAAGATGATGCGGGGAGTATCATGAAATACCAGGAATGGGACGTTAATCCTAAGAAAAAAGGAAAAAACCGCGGTGCGGAACGTTTGATCACCAGCGAAAATAAACGCGCGTGGTATACGCGGGATCATTATGATTCTTTTACAGAAATCGAATAACTTTCCCGGGCAGCTTTTTATCTTTGTACAACTTTTACTTTTTTATCTGATTCTGTCAGTATTAACACCATGAAAAACACACATTTTCTTCTTGCAAAAAAAGACACAGATCTTCGCAAATCATTTCTGGGTGCTTTTATTGCCAAAATTGATGGTCAGAAAGCGACTTCAATAAAAGATTTCCATGAGCAAATTGGCGAAGCATTAAACTTCCCAGATTACTCCGGAAAAAACCTGGATGCGCTTGATGAAATGCTGAACGATCTGGAATGGATCACAGAAGAAAAAGTAATTTTATACATCACAAATTCCAACGACTGGCTTTCAAAAGAAAAATCAGACGATAAAATTCTCGCGCTTATTGACATTTTTGACGCAACAGCGGAAGATTGGAAATGGATGGACGAAGAGGAAGATGTTGCAAAAAAAGAGCTCCGGATTATTTTTGAAGATTCACCAAGGATCAGGGCCATTCTGGAAGAACAGGAAATTCCTTTTGGTGATTGTTAAAAATTGGCGCTTGTCAATTTCTTCATATCCCGTTTCCATTGAATATATCCTAACACAGCTAATGCCAGAAAAACAGCATATAAAATGGCTGTAAGGTATAGATCTTTGTAAAAATACATTACCGTGTAGCAGGCATCTGCGACGATCCAGACGATCCAGTTTTCAAGATATTTTCGTACCATCATCCATTGTGCGATCAAACTGGCAATGGTTAGCGCAGAATCAACATAGGTAAAACTTGCATTGGTGAAACGGCCCAGGAGAAACCCCCAGAGTAAGGTTCCGGCAAAAAAGATAATGGCAAAAATTCCATAAAGTTTTGATGGTGTATTACTTACTGAAATTCCATCATGACTTTTTCCGCCATATAACCACATCCACCAGCCATAAATACTGGTAAAGAAATAGTAACCCTGCAAACTCATATCGGCATATAACTTAACCTGCCAGAAAACGATCACGTAAAGTACGGCGTTGATAATTCCGAAAAACCAGCCCAAAACATTTTGCCGGGTATTTAGATAAACACAAATTGCGCCCGTCACAAAACCGAGTATTTCAAGAACCGTTGTGGCTATGCCCGCGAAAGTTATGGATTGATTGAGCCAGTCGATCATGTATTTGAAAAAGTTACCTTGAATTTGTATCCAAAGAAACCAAAAATTAAGCAGATGGATATTTTTTCTATCCGCGAATGTATTTAAAATGAAAATTCCGGATGCCATATGTCACTTCCTTTGCATTTAGCATAACGATTCCTATATTTATTGTACTCATTTAAGTTACAAAGAAACTTTGTTTGTCTAATCCTTACCTACCTTTTCATTATGAAATTTAAATTTACACTCCCCACCGCATTTTTCCTGATATTCATTTTTGCCGGTTGCAGCACGCATCTGCGGCCATTGGGATATGTTGCGGTTCAACCTTACGCAAAACCATTTCAGAAAAAAGTCACCCAGCCTTTGAACATCGTTTTAATGGAAGATGTGAGAGATAGCCTTGTGATGGACGGTGGTGGAATAAAAAAAATGAAAGTCAGTGATTTCAGATTAAGTGTTATAGATGGGTTGAAAAGTACTTTCAGCAAAAATTTTCAAACAATTAATTTTCTGGGGATAACTCCTGAGAAAGGTTTAGTATTAGTTATTTATCGAATCAGGCCTTTCTGGAAGGTTGGAGGGTCCTCTACTTCGGCTGTTCTTGCAGGAAATGTGGCCGTTCCTGTCACTTCAAATAATTCCTCAGCGGCGTTCCAATTCGAATCGTCATTGTTCCTGAATAACAAAAAAATACAGGTTGCCGACAGTCAGACTTACAGTGATGAACTGACGGGAAGTGCGACTCCCCATAAAATTTTTGAGGACGGTTTGCGAATTACCTGTGAAACCATTAATAAAATGATATTCACAGACGAAGTTTTAGAGAAAATTAACTGATTTCAAATTAAGACATTTCACAAAAATTTTACGTTGTCCCCGACTGATTTCACTTTATCTTTGTAAAAGAGAAAAAACAGTAAACAAAAGCGAAAAATCTGTTGTTCTTAATTTATTGCCGACCGGGAAAATCCCTGGAACGGCTTTTTGTGTTTGATCAAGTTTATAAAAACCGGGGAAATTTCCTCTAATAATTTAGCTATACTTTTGGAAGTAAAAGATTTATTGACGCTATACGGAGGTGACAGTTATCTGGATCTGTTCATTTCACAAATTGCCTCTAAAAAACAGGACGCCGCACATATTCAGATCAAAGGACTTGTCGGCAGTGTAGATGCGGTAATTGCAGCGGCCGTTCAGCAAAAGAAGAAAAGTCCGGCCTTATATATTTTGAGCGATCGGGAAGAGGCTGCTTATTTTCAAAATGACTTGCAGAATTTGCTGGGCAAAACGGAGGTTTTATATTATCCTACGTCCTACAAACGCCCATATCATTACGAAGAAGTAGACAACGCCAACGTTCTGATGCGCGGAGAAATCCTGAATAAATTGAACGTTGCCAAACCCGGACCGTTTCAAATCGTAACTTATCCCGAAGCGCTTTTTGAAAAAGTGATCAACAAAAGATCGTTGATTGCCAACACTTTTTCGGTGAAAGTAGGCCAGAAGCTGGATCCATCATTTCTGACAGAATTCCTGACCAGTTATGGTTTTGAAATTACCGACTTTGTTTTTGAAGCCGGCCAGTTTTCCGTACGTGGAGGTATTCTGGATGTTTTCTCTTTTGCCAGCGAACATCCATTCCGTATCGAGCTTTTTGGTGACGAAGTGGAAAGTATCCGCTCTTTTGATCCTGATACGCAGCTTTCGATTGAAACAGCCAAACAAATTAATATTGTCCCGGATATTCAGCAAAAACTGGTTCATGAAACGAGAGAATCATTCATGGATTTTCTGGATAGCGATTCAGTTTTGTGGTTTAAAGATGCAGAACTAACGCTTGAAGTGATCGAAAGCTGTTTCGAGAAAGCGGAAAAAGCTTTACAGGAAGTGACCAGCGGTGGTGTTCAGATCGTTTCAAATCCGGCCGATTTATTTGAGACACGACGCGGTTTTTTAAATCAGGTTAAAAAATTTAAAACGGTAGAATTCGGGCGTCGGTTTTATTTCAAAACGGAAAGCAAACTCCCCTATTCTTCCAAACCGCAACCGTCTTTTAATAAGGACTTTAAGCGTTTACTGGATGATCTTTCCGAAAATCAGTCAAAAGGTTTTGTCAATATCATTGTTGCGGAACAACCGAAACAGCTGGATCGTCTGGAAAGGATTTTTGAAGATCTTGATCCGTTTGTCAAATTTCAGCCGATGCCGAATATTTCGCTTCGGGAAGGTTTTATTGACGAAAATCTGAAAATAGCCTGTTATACTGATCACCAGATTTTTGCCCGTTTTCATAAGTACAGGTTAAAAGAAAAATTCAGCAAATCGAAAGCGATTACGCTGAAAGAATTGAAGTCCCTGCACGTCGGTGATTTTGTTACCCATGTGGATTATGGTATTGGACGTTTTGCCGGTATGGAGCGGAAAGATGTCAATGGAAAAGAGCAGGAAGCAATCCGGCTTATTTACCGCGACAATGATTTGCTATATGTAAGTGTGCATAACCTGCATAAAATTGCCAAGTATACCGGCAAGGAGGGAACGCCTCCTGCGATGAGTAAATTGGGTTCCGGCGATTGGGAAGCGAAAAAATCAAGAGTTAAAAAGCAGCTTAAAGATATTGCCCACGAACTGATTGCACTTTACGCGAAACGTCGTCAGGCACCAGGTTTCCAGTTTTCTGCTGACAATTACATGCAGGCTGAACTTGAATCATCCTTCTTGTATGAAGATACGCCGGATCAGGCAACGGCCATTGCCGACGTGAAAGATGATATGGAAAAAGGTCATCCGATGGATCGTCTGGTTTGTGGTGATGTTGGTTTTGGAAAAACAGAAGTAGCAATTCGCGCAGCTTTCAAAGCCGTTTGTGATAGTAAACAAGTAGCTGTTTTGGTACCAACAACGATTTTGGCCATGCAGCATTTTAAAACGTTCAGCGAACGTTTATCAGATTTCCCGGCGAAAGTGGGTTATATCAATCGTTTTAAATCAACAAAACAAATTAAAGATACGCTGAAAGAGGCTGCCGAAGGCAAAATTGATATCCTGATCGGCACACACCGTATTTTGAATAAAGATGTGCAGTTCAAAGATCTTGGTCTTTTGATTGTCGATGAGGAGCAAAAATTTGGAGTTAAAGCAAAAGACAGATTGAAGGAAATGCGTGTGAATGTGGATGTTTTGACATTAACTGCAACGCCAATTCCAAGAACACTGCATTTTTCTTTAATGGGCGCGCGTGATCTTTCGGTTATCGCAACGCCGCCACCAAATCGCCAGCCGGTAACGACAGAAATACATTCATTCAGTGAAGAATTTATCCGCGATGCCATCAGTTTTGAAGTGCAGCGCGGCGGACAGGTTTTCTTTGTACATAACCGTGTGAATGATATTGAATCGATTGCTAACATTATTATGCGTCTGGTTCCGGAAGTAAGAATCGGTGTGGCGCATGGACAAATGGACGGTGATAAACTTGAAAAAGTAATGGTCGACTTCATTGAAGGAGAATATGACATTCTGGTTTCTACCAATATCATTGAATCCGGAATTGATATTGCCAACGCCAATACGATCATTATCAATTCGGCGCATATGTTCGGACTTTCGGATCTTCACCAGATGCGCGGCCGGGTAGGGCGTTCCAACAGAAAAGCATTCTGTTACCTTTTAACGCCGAACGCGTCTACCTTAGCCAGTGATTCTAGAAAACGTCTTCAGACTTTGGAAGAGTTTTCGGAACTGGGAGATGGATTTAAAGTTGCGATGCGGGATCTGGATATTCGTGGAGCAGGAAATCTCTTAGGTGCGGAACAAAGTGGCTTTGTGAATGATCTGGGTTATGAATTGTATCATAAAATGCTGGATGAAGCAGTTGCCGAGTTGAAAAATAATGAGTTCAAGGATTTGTTCTCATCGGCTTTGGGGCTGCCTGCAAAATTACTGCCGGATTGCCAGATCGAAACCGATTTTGCTACCTTAATACCTGAAACGTACGTCAAAAATATTTCAGAAAGACTTTCGTTATATACGCGTCTCGACGATATGAAAACGAATGAAGAGCTGCTTGGTTTCGAGAAAGAAGTAATGGATCGTTTCGGACCTCTGCCAAAAGAAGTTGAGAATTTGTTGAAAACAGTTCGTTTGCGTTGGGAAGCCGAAAGTTTGTATTTCGAAAAATTAACGTTAAAAAACAATACATTGAAAGGATACTTCGTTACTTCGCAGAACGATGAGTTTTTTCAGTCGCCAAGGTTTGGTAAAGTAATTGATTACATTAAGTTACATCCAAAACAAAGTTCGTTGAAAGACCAGAAAGGGAAACTTATGCTGATCTATGAAAATGTGCAAAGTATTGACCAGGCGCACAAGATTTTAGTTGAAATGTGTCAATAATGGATTTTTCGCAAATAAGTTCGATTGATTTCTTACATTTGCAGTTTCGCATACTATTAAATACCAAACACTCTAAGTCACTTTAAAGCAATGATTTGCATGCATAAGATGGGTATCCGGTCGATCGCGTTGATACTGATTGTGTTATTAGCGGCTACTTCGTGTAGTAAGAAAAAAAGACCAACGAGTTTGAAACCGGGGAAATCCAGTTCAAAAACAGGCTTGGCGTATAATGGCAAGGATGGCTATCAGGTGAAACAATACAAAGCATTACCTGCTGGTCCTGACTTGGTTTATATCGAAGGTGGGCGTTTTACCATGGGATCTTTGGAAGAAGATGTTATGAACAGACGTGACAACCCAAAACGTACCGTAAGTATCCAGTCGTTCTATATGGATCAGACGGAAGTTGCCAACGTCCATTATCTTGAATACTTAAATGCTGTTCAAAAAGATTCTTCGGAAGAATTTTACAGCAAAGCCTTACCCGACACAGCTGTTTGGTACAATGAATTGTCATTTAACGATTCTTATGTAACCATGTATCTTCGTCACCCTGGTTTCCGTTTGTACCCTGTTGTAGGTGTATCGTGGGTTCAGGCGAACGATTATTGCGCATGGAGAACTGCTGCTGTAAGTAAAAGCAATACTGCAATCGGTAATAAAGCCGGACAGAAGAAAAAAGGATTTGCTATTGGCAAGAAGAAAAAAGCTGCCAATGCTGCGGAAGCAGAAGCAGTTGCCTCAGCGGAACCAGCTCAACTTAGAATTGAGAGCGGTTACGTAATGCCTCCATACCGTCTGCCAACAGAAGCTGAATTTGAATATGCTGCGATCGCTATGATCGGTACACAGTATGCGGATGAAAATCAATCAAACCAGCGTATTTATCCTTGGGATGGATCGACAATGCGTCAGCCACGCGGACGGAAGCAAGGACAAATGCTTGCTAACTTCAAACGTGGACCAGGAGACTATGCTGGTATCGCCGGTAAATCAAACGATGGTGCGATCATTACTCAGGAAATTCGTTCATATCCTGCTAATGACAACGGCCTTTATGATATGGCTGGAAACGTAAGCGAATGGGTTTATGACGTTTATCGTCCGCTTTCCAACAATGATGTGAATGACTTGAACGCATTCCGTCGTGATGGATATCAGGATGATGCTAAAAACTATGACAGCAAAAACGGTAACTCTTTGGTAAATGATAACCTTCGTGTTTACAAAGGTGGTTCATGGTCTGACGTAGCCTACTGGTTGTCACCAGGAACGCGTCGTTACATGGATCAGGATTCTGCCACTGCATCGGTAGGTTTCCGTTGCGCAATGATTGCGACTGGTAGCCGTAAATAAGATTCTTTTAGAATAAATTTATAAAAGTAAAAAGGAAGGATTCAGGTTTTAAAACTTGAATCCTTCCTTTTTTAATGCCAAATTCTTTTTAATGCTGAGCGGAAGCAATCGTTAAAATATAAAATTGTCCGCATCCTGCCTCCCTCAAAACTTCTATACACGCTTCCAAAGTTGCGCCAGTTGTCAAGATATCATCTATAACAATTACGGATTTCCCTTCAACATTTTCACTTACCCGGAATACGCCTTTAACATTTTCCCAGCGTTCATTTCTTGTTTTACCGGTTTGTGTTTCGGTAAATCTGGTTCGTTGCAAAGCATTTCCAGACCACGGAATATTAGTAGCGTTTGAAAAACCTTCCGCCAGTTTATCACTTTGGTTATAGCCTCTTATCTTTAATTTTTTCTTGTGCAAAGGAACTGTGACGATCAGGTCTGCCTCCGGTAAATTTCCATTTGCCATCATTTCCTGTCCAAACATAAACCCAAGTAAAATACCAACTTCCGATTTTCCCCGGTATTTCAGCGCATGTAATAATTTCTGCACTTTGCCTTTTTTGGTAAATAACAAAAAAGAATGCGTTCCTGCTACTTCGTGAATATTGACAAACTTTTGCTTGACGATATCACTAAAAACACTGTCCTGCTCAACTCTGGGTAAACCAATTCTGCACGTAGTACAAATAATAGCCTCATTACCTACCAATCCTTTGTCACAGGCTTCGCAGCATCTTGGAAAGATAAGGTCAACGAAATCAAACCAGAGAGAAGTCATAACAATTTTGAATGATTGAGTGAGAGAATGATAGAATAATTTGAATGAGAGAATGATTGAATAAATTAGCTGGTCAACCAAGACATTCTTAACTTTACTTTTCAAATTATTAGCGATTTAGTATATCCACCAATTGTATAGTAAATGAAAACCCTTATCCTGAATGCCCGCATTGTCAATGAAAATACGATCCAGGAATCTGACGTATATATTGTTGATGGTCACATCCAACGCATTGCAAAAGATTTACAAAATCTTCCCGCTGACCGGGTTATTGATGCAAAAGGGACGTATTTACTTCCTGGTGTTATTGACGACCAGGTTCATTTCCGTGAGCCAGGACTAACTTACAAGGCAAATATTCATTCCGAAGCGCGTGCCGGGGTAGCAGGTGGCGTAACATCCTTTATGGAAATGCCAAATACAGTTCCAAATGCGCTTACACAACCGTTGCTGGAAGATAAATACCAGATTGCGGCAAACACGTCCCTGGCGAATTATTCATTCTTCATGGGCGCGTCGAATAGCAATTATGACGAAGTAATGCGCACGGACCCAACACAGGTTTGCGGGATCAAGATTTTCATGGGTTCTTCTACGGGAAATATGCTTGTAGACTCGCCGGAAGTTTTAGAAAAACTATTTGCTAATGCACCGATGCTGATCGCAACACATTGCGAAGATGAGCCGACGGTTCGTCAGCGGATGGAGTTTTTCAAAGAAAAATACGGAGATAATGTTCCTTATAATATTCATGCGCTCATCAGAAATGAAGAAGCCTGTTTGATCTCATCCACTTTTGCCAGCGGATTAGCACATAAACATAAAACGAGATTACATATTCTTCATATTTCAACGGGTGACGAAGTTTCTCTTTTTGAAGTAGGAGAGCGTAAAAATGGTAAAATTCTTTTGGCTGACGGATCCCCAAAACTTGTGACGGCAGAAGCTTGTGTGCATCATTTATGGTTTGATGCGGAAGATTATCACATATTGGGAAATAAAATAAAATGTAATCCGGCCATCAAAGCGCCGCATCACAAAGAAGCAATTTTCCAGGCACTTTTGGATAACAGGATTGATGTAATCGCTACGGATCATGCTCCGCATACCATCGAAGAAAAAGCACTACCTTACTGGCAGGCGCCTTCGGGTTTACCTTTGATTCAACATACATTAAATGTTATGCTGGAATTCAGTAAAAAAGGGAAAATACCTTTGGAAAGAGTGGCTGAAAAAATGAGTCACGCCGTAGCGGATTGCTTTCAGATTAAAGACAGAGGATATATTCGGGAAGGTTATTGGGCTGATCTTGTGCTGGTAGATCTTGACGGAAGTACTTTTGTTGAACCTTCCAATATTTATTCAAAATGCGCATGGTCACCTTTTGAAGGTACCAACTTTCAGTCAGCCATTACACATACTTTCGTATCTGGCCATTTGGCTTACGAAAATGGGAATTTCGATGAAACCGTTAAGGGAAAAAGATTATTATTTTCCCGATAGATAGGTATAATAACTTTTAATAATATCCAGATCTCCGACCGTCCAGTTTAACGAAAGCAAATCTTGTGGGTCAAGCCACATGATTTGCTCATGTTCGGATAGCGTCATTTCAAAAGTTTGCAGCTTACATATAAACGGAACAAGGATAATTTCTCTCCAGCCCTGATCTTTGGTCGTAACCGGTAGTTTTTGAATTATTTCTATGTCAACATCAAGTTCTTCTCGTATTTCGCGAAAAAGCGTTTCCTCGTCGGTTTCGTTTTCCTCTTGTTTCCCGCCTGGGAATTCCCATTGAAGCGGAAACGAAAGTGCTGCACTACGCTGTCCTGCTAAGACTTTTCCATCATGTTCAATGATCGCACAAGGCACCCTCACAACCAACTTTACAGCAACAATACTTTCTATCATACCAGCAGTGACACAAAATTTCACGCAAAAGTACGTAATTTTCAGAGAAAATGCAATGCAGCTAACTCAATTATTGTCTTGTTGACACTATCTTAACATAGATGTAAATTGCTAGCTATCAGCTTTTCTGACGAAAGGGATTTAAAATAGCTCTCCGGAACGGTGCCTTGGCAGTACACCTAAATGCCGATATGCTTTTTCTGTAACTTCTCTGCCTCTGGAAGTTCTTTTCATATACCCTTCCTGAATCAGAAATGGCTCATAAACTTCCTCAATTGTTTCCGCCTCTTCACCACATGCCGTAGCAATGGTAGAAAGACCAACAGGCCCGCCTTTGAATTTCTCAATAATAGTACTCAAAATCCGGTTGTCCATTTCATCCAGTCCGTTCTGGTCTACATCAAGCGCCAGAAGAGCCATTTCAGCGATGGCAACGGTAATTTTACCATTACCCTTTACTTGTGCAAAATCGCGTGTCCGACGGAGAAGGTTATTGGCAATACGCGGAGTTCCACGGCTACGACGGGCAATTTCATAAGCGGCATCATCTTCCAACGGAGTTCCCAAAATCACAGCTGATCGCTTTAAGATGGATTTCAACAATTGCGCATCGTAATATTCCAGACGAGCGTTAATACCAAAACGAGCCCGTAACGGAGATGTCAGCATTCCTGCGCGTGTGGTGGCTCCAATCAATGTGAATGGATTCAGTCCGATCTGGATACTGCGCGCGTTTGGTCCGCTGTCCAGCATGATATCAATTTTATAATCCTCCATCGCAGAATAAAGATATTCTTCAACAATCGGATTCAGACGATGGATCTCGTCAATAAAAAGGACATCGTGTTCCTGCAAATTTGTAAGCAAACCTGCAAGATCGCTCGGTTTGTCCAGAACTGGCCCGGAGGTAATTTTAATACCGGCAGCAAGTTCATTGGCTATGATATGCGACAATGTTGTTTTCCCCAAACCCGGAGGTCCGTGCAACAACACGTGGTCCATGGCATCACCACGCTGTCTTGCAGCCTGAACATATATTTTAAGATTTTCAAGAATTTTTTCCTGTCCTGTAAAATCATCAAATGAGAGCGGACGTAATGCCCGCTCCACATCTTTTTCAGTATTAGAAAGATTTTCTTTATCTCCGGACAGATAATCCTGACGCATAAGCTTTTTGACAATAGTAATCGCGTTTTAACAAAAAACGCACCTGTTTATTTGATCAAAAATAACCGTTTTAATTGGCAAAACCGAACATTTAACGGATCACCATAACCGAGCCTCGCATGACAACAGGATTTCGTTCAGGGAAATATTGGGCTTCGTATGATACAATATAAGGATAAACTCCCGGCTGAACTTTCAATCCTTTATAAGTACCATCCCAGCGGTCTTCTATCGAATTAGTGGCATAAATCACCTCACCCCAACGGTTATAAATCCTTATCGAATAGTTTATGTAATAGGCCCCAAAAACTTCCAGCGTCTCATTTTTCCCATTGCCGTCGGGAGTAAACGCATCGGGAATAAAGAACCGGGGTTCACATTGATCAAAAACAGTTGTGGATTTTTTCGCAATACATCCCTCTTTATTGGTTCCCAAAACTGTATAAACTCCTTTTTGATTAACAATGATCGTTTGCGTGGTGTCTCCTGAAGCCGGCCACTCATAATGTATGACCCCAACGCCTTTGGCATCCAACACGGTTGAACCACCATCGGGAATACAGATGTAATATTCAGGAGCAAGCCCCAGCAAAGGCGAGGGAAGTTCTCCAACCTGAATCGTATCCGCATTATAACAATCATTTCCGTTTTTCACCTGAACAAAATAGGTACCAGGCTGACGAACGGTAATACTCCGTGTCGTTTCACCGGTATTCCATAAGAATTCCCTCCACGTAAGTCCGGGGGCAGTAATCAGAATGGAACTATCGCGGCACATCGTCGTATCAGCACCAAGATCGAATGCCGGTGGCTTTCGTAACGTGACTTCTGTTGTATCAGCAGTGAAACAATCTCTTTGCGGACCGTTATAAGCCACGGCAATGTAGCGGCCGGTAGCCGTAACTTTCAATGTTCTGGAACGGCCAACAATTCTGCCTCTGTTATACCACTCGTAAATCTGCGCGGTAATACCCATATCCAGATTTATGTATTGTCCGCAGGTATCGATGTTTGCGCGCAAATTCATTGCTGGTGGTGTCTCGAATATGACAACAGTATCTTTCGTAACCATTGTTGTACACTCGTTTGTCTGTGAAAGCGTTACGAGGTAACTCCCTGGCTGTGTGTAAGTATGCGTAACTTTTTGCTCCTTGGACGGTGGCGAAGCCGAACCATCTCCAAATATCCAGCTATACGTATCTTTTTTAGGATCACAAATTGGTCCGGCTTCAAAGGTCGTAGGTTCATTCGTACAAAAACCATCCGCTGTAAATCCGGGTCCCGATGATTCCTGAGAAAAATCCTGTACCATGTTTGGCAATCCTAAACCACTTTTTTTACCTCCAAGATTTACACCTTCAAGTTTATATTCAATGGTACTTACAGAATTTCTTTCAGGTTTTCCTATTACCCCCAAATAGTCACTTCCGTCAACAGCCATATAGATTTTGCCGTCCGAAGCCATTTGTAAAGCTCCATATTTCTGTGTGGCAGAACTGTCAATAACCAGTGCGGATTCTACCAGCGTGCTATCACTGAATGTGAGGTCATATTGTTTTAAATAGGATTTCGTTTTTCCATCTCCCTGGAAGGTGACGTACATTTTTTCACCACTGGAAGAAAACTCAATTCCGTAGGCAATCGGTGGGGCGGGACCAAGATTTATTAATTTATCATATGTTAAAACGCCCGTCGTATCATTGAACTTGAACAATTCTACGTAATTCGTAGGTGGGCCTGGTATTACCACAGCAAGTCTTCTTTCGCCCGTTGTACTATCTGCGGCAGAAAATTTCATATATCCCTCCCCCTTATTCAAAGAATCATGCGCCATACCCAATTCAGGAGAACCGGTTTCTGTCAAACCACCGGTTGTAGCGTGAAAAATGCGAAATTTGTTCGTGCCGTAATCGTGGGATACAACCCAGTACGTAGTATCTTTTTTATTTTCAACCGCTGCCAATCTTTCTGTTGTTGGCTGTTGTAAAGTTGTATTTTGTTCAATAATCGCACCTTTTCCATTGTTCCGGCGCATATCCACGACGCTTACCGTAAGATATTTCGTCCCTTGAATATCCGTTGTTGTAAAAACATTAAATAAATATTCACAACCCCGGCAGGTTGGCTGAGGCACAATCAAAACGGATTCTGTTGATGTATGGCTTCCTAAAAGAGGCGCACAATTCGCCAACAAATAGCAATCCATCTGTTTATGATCCTTGTTATAAATCGTAATTCCATCAGAATAAAACAGCAATTCACCTTTGGAATTTGCGATTGAAGAAACGCCTTCGGCCGAATTAACCTGTCCATCCGTTAAGGGCGACGGAGGGGAATTATTAAAATCAAGCCCTGCATTTGCTCCAAAATACCATTTGGCACCTTCCGAATTGGTAGGCTCCATACAGATTTTGACATTAACTTTATCCTGGAGCTTACAACCATTCGGCAAAATCACCTGGACGGAATAACAACCGGAACTATCAACCTTTAAGATCTGCGTAGTATCGCCCTTGGGATACCAAATATATTTTGCGCCAGCTGGTGCATTGGTAGGATAAGGGTTCAAATCAATAGTTTGACCCGGACAAATCGTAGTATCTGCTTTCCATTTTTGAAACGGGGGCGGAACCTCGCCAATTGTAATTAACTGCGTTTCAGTTGTCTTACTCCCATCAGCAAAAGTTCTGGTCAATGTAACAGTGAATGACCCGGCTGTTTTATAAGCATGCAAAGGGTTTCGAACATCATCCTTTCCACCATCCCCGAAATCCCAGGCCCACGCGGTAGCCTTGCTATTATTATCTTCGTTAAACACAGTGCCATCCTCCGCACACGCCGGACTTGGCACGCACTTTTCAGTTACGGTAAAAGTTTCTCCCTTTGCAAATCCTGTCACCAGAAAAAACAAAAAGAAAAAAGAATAAAATATTTTCCGATGTGTATTATAAAATCGCCTCATGTTTCGTTACTAAATCAATCATCCCTACCTGCCACATTTAATATTCTTGTTACCCGATCATTCTAACGAAAATAATATGTTAAAATTTTGTGTGGTAATGTCTTAAAAACCATGCTAATTTGAATATTAATACGCAATGTGGCGACAATTTGTGAATTAAAATTTGTAATTTTTTATGTCTCTACACACAATTCGCCGTAAATAGCGGACAAAGTCTATTTTTGTATGATAAAGCGTTTACTCTCTATTATTTTTATGACACTGCTCAGCCTCGAAGGTTGGAGCCAGGACCCTCAATTTTCCCAATTTTATGCTAACCCATTGTACCTCAATCCCGCTTTGGCAGGTGGGGCGCTGGCTCCAAGACTTACTGCCAATTACCGGAATCAATGGCCTGCACTTTCTGCCAATTTTGTGACTGCTTCTTTTGGCGCGGATGTTTTTCTTCCAAACTATAACAGTGGTATCGGGATTCAAGTCACAACGGATAGCCAGGGCTTGGGAAATCTAAAAGCAACGGATGTAGCTTTACAATATGCATACCAGATTTCACTAAATGATGTTACTTCTTTAAGACTTGGTATTCAGGGTGGTTTTTCTTCACGCTCGTTGGATTATTATGGATTAACTTTTGGTGATCAGTACAATAACGGCGGACTTACCGGTACGCCATCAGCAGATCCTTTTGCACAAGGCGGCCCAAATGTTAGTTATGCTGATTTCTCAACTGGTATGATGGTCTATTCTGACTGGTATTGGGCGGGTTTATCGGCGCATCATATTAACCGGCCGAATCAGGCATTTAGTGGTACTGAAGCAAGGCTTCCGGTAAAAGCAAGTTTGCAGGCCGGTTTGAGAATTCCTTTTGCAGGTTATACATATTTGGGAGACGAGATTGATAAGGAAAAAACAATTTCGCCCGCTATCCTTTACAAAAAACAGGGAAAATACGATCAGCTGGATGTCGGCATGTATGTAACTATCGAACCTTTGGTATTGGGTATGTGGTACCGCGGAATTCCTTTTAAAAAATACGAGCCCACTATTAATAATCATGAATCACTGGTATTTTTGGCTGGTTTTCGTCAGGATAAATTTTCGATCGGTTATAGTTATGACTTAACGATTTCAACTTTGGGCGCTGGAAGTGGCGGAGCTCATGAAATCTCACTATCCTATATTTTTGAACCGCTCACACCTAAGCCGAAACGTTCAAGAAGTAATAAACACCAGCTTTCATGTCCTAAATTCTAGGATTTGGAAAACATATCTTTATAAAAAATGCAGACGCTCCGGTTTCTGCATTTTTTGTTACAGTATAAATCTGAATCTCATCTCTTTTCGATTAAAAACTTATCCCGTATCCAAAAGCATTATTTATTTTATGAACAATCCCCAAAAACGAAGTTTTCTTTTTAGCTTTTTCATGCTGGCTCTAACCGTTGGCGCAATGGCAAGTGCTCCGAAAAGAGAATATTATGAGATAAAAATATACCACGTAAAAGACAAAACTCAGGAAACAACCGTTGAAAACTACTTAAAAGATGCCTATATCCCCGCAGCACACCGCGCAGGCATTAAAGACGTGGGAGTTTTCAAACCCGTACCGACGGATTCCATGAGTGGAAAACTGATCTATGTTTTTACGCCAATTGCTTCTCTGGATCAATTAGTCGCGCTTCCAAAAACAATGGAAAAAGATGCTAAATATCTGGCAGCGGGAAAAGAGTATATTGATGCTCCTTTTAAAAATCCACCTTACACCCGAATTGAAACAACAATTTTACAGGCGTTTACGACAATGCCGACGCATTCAAAACCCAATTTAAAGAGTGCAAAAAATGAGCGCGTGTATGAAATGCGTAGCTACGAAGGACATACGGAAAAAATTTATCAGAATAAATTGAAGATGTTTAATGACGGAGGTGAAGTTCCACTTTTTGTAAGGTTAAACTTCAATGCCGTTTTTTATGGTGAAGTAATTGCAGGCAGCCACCAGCCTAACCTGATGTACATGACTACTTTTGAAAACAAGGCAGATCGTGACGCACATTGGAAGTCTTTCAGTGATGATGCAGAGTGGAATAAATTGAAAGTGAATCCGGATTACCAGAATAATGTTTCAAAAAATACAAGCTTTTACATGTATCCTACTGAATATTCGGATATCTAAGATTGTTTAAATAATTTCAAAAAGAAGGTCAGGATTGTAGAGATTTCTCTAGTTTTCCTGACCTTCTTCTTTTATTGAAATACAAATTCCGATCTGCGACGACACGGAAAATATAACTGTATAATAGAAAATATTTTAAGTTAATCAAACATTTCATATGGTATGAAAAATTTGATTAGGAACCATTATTTTCTCACAGCCTCAATCGCCCCACGAACACTTCCATATTGATCCAGCAACGACTCAGCCTCGTCTGGAGAAACACCTAATTCATCTATAATCATGTGGATAGCACGGTTTACCAGCTTTTCATTGGTCATCTGCATATCCACCATTTTGTTTCCCTTTACTTTTCCTAAACGGATCATCACAGACGTTGAGATCATATTCAGAACCAGTTTTTGAGCAGTTCCGGATTTCATTCTTGTACTTCCTGTCAGGAATTCAGGACCAACAATCACCTCAACCGGAAATTCACATGCTTCTGCCACTGGTGAATTATTATTACAAACGACACAACCTGTTAACAAACCCGCTTTTCTGGCTTCATTTAAACCACCAATGACGTATGGCGTACGACCAGAAGCTGCAAGTCCAATTAAGGTATCATCTTCGGTCAAATGATATGCATCCAAATCAATCCAGGCCTGGTTCCAGTCGTCCTCAGCATTTTCAACTGCTTTTCTGATTGCAATATCACCGCCGGCAATAATGCCAACAACCAGATCAAAAGGAACACCAAATGTGGGCGGGCATTCTGAAGCATCCACGACACCAAGGCGGCCGCTTGTTCCGGCACCGATATAAAATAAACGTCCGCCTTTTTTCATACGCGGAACAATCTGCTCGATGAGCGCTTCTATCTGAGGAATTACCTTTTGAACAGCATTCGGAACGGTTTGATCTTCGCGATTAATGGAGTTCAAAATTTCATTGACACTCATCTGATCAAGATCATTATATAAAGACGACGATTCGGTTGTAAGCATGGAATGTTGCATTGATTGAAATCCAAAATTAATTATTTTCTGTGAACGATCCTTTACCAAATAAATAATATGGGATTTATCTAAGTATATCGGCAAATATTTGGCCTAAAATTTGGAAAATAAAAAGATAGGCTCCTAATTTGTAACACCAAGTTAAAGTTAGCGAAATTTCGCTAAAAGTAATATTTACGTTTTCCTATTGATTTATGTTAATCGTACGTTCCATCTTCCTCCTGATTGTAGTCACGTCCCCGACGTGAGTGAGATGTTAACGGCATATATCCGCACCTCACTCACCCGCTGAGTGAGGTGTTTTTTTATTATATCAATTCACCATGGCGACAGAACTAAACAGATTTTCGAAAACCCTAACCCAGGAAGTTACTAATCCGGCAGCTCAGGCGATGCTTTACGGCATTGGATTAAAAGAAGAGGATATGGCAAAACCACAAATTGGAATTGCCAGTACAGGTTACGAAGGAAACCCTTGTAATATGCACTTAAACGGTCTTTCTGTTTATGTAAAACAAGGAATTACGGCTAATAACATGGTCGGCCTGATCTTCAATACCATTGGCGTTTCCGATGGTATGACAAACGGAAACGACGGAATGCGTTATTCACTTCCGAGCCGTGATATTATTGCAGATTCAATTGAAACAGTTGTTGCTGCGCAATGGTATGATGGTGTGATCGCTGTTGTGGGTTGTGATAAAAATATGCCCGGCGCCGTTATGGCCATGGCGCGTCTGGATCGTCCTGCGATAATGGTCTATGGCGGAACAATACGTTCCGGACATTGGAAAGGACAAAAACTGGATATTGTTTCTGCTTTTGAAGCACTTGGTAAAAAATTCGCTAACAATATTTCTGACGAAGATTTTAAAGGCGTAATACAAAATTCAATTCCTGGCCAGGGTGCTTGTGGCGGTATGTATACTGCAAATACAATGGCAGCTTCGATTGAAGCAATGGGATTAAGTTTGCCATTCAGCAGCTCTTATCCAGCGACGCATACCGGCAAACAGGAAGAATGTAAAAAAATCGGTGCGGCAATGAAAAACTTGCTTGAACTGAACATTACACCAAGAGACATTATCACAAAAAAATCGCTTGAAAATGCTTTGACACTGGTTATGGCATTGGGTGGTTCTACGAACGCAGCATTGCACTTTCTTGCGATTGCCCGCGCAGCAGATCTTCCTTTGACACTGGATGATATTCAGGCAATTTCGAACAAAGTTCCTTTTATCGCCGATCTTAAACCAAGTGGAAAATATTTCATGGAAGACATCCTTGAAATTGGTGGAGTTCCTGCGGTAATGAAATATTTGTATTCAAAAGGAATGATTCATGGTGAATGTTTGACTGTGACAGGTAAAACATTGGCAGAAGATTTAGCCGAAGCACCGGATCTTGATTTTGATACACAAAAAATTATTTTCCCTCTGGAATCTCCGATCAAAGCTTCGGGACACATTCAGATTTTATATGGCAATTTGGCTCCAACGGGTTCTGTTGCGAAAATTACTGGAAAGGAAGGTTTGACTTTCGACGGCGAAGCAAAAATCTGCGAGCATGAAACAGAAATTATTACCATGCTTTCCAAAGGCGAAATTAAAGCAGGTCACGTGGTTGTAATCCGTAACGCAGGACCAAAAGGCGGACCAGGTATGTCAGAAATGTTGAAACCAACTTCTGCGGTGATGGGAGCCGGGCTGGGTGATAAAATTGCATTGATTACAGATGGGCGTTTCTCAGGAGGAACACACGGATTTGTGGTAGGACATATTACTCCGGAAGCTTTTGATGGCGGACCAATCGCGCTTGTAAAAGATGGCGACAGAATTACCATTGACGCAAATACGCGCCAGCTTACGGTTCATATTTCTGACGAGGAAATGGCGACACGTAAAGCAGCATGGGTACAACCAGAGCCAAAATTCACAAAAGGTATGCTGGGAAGATATATCCGAACGGTAAAATCTGCCAGTGAGGGATGTGTTACTGACGAAGCATAAATATTGTTTATATTTACAAAAAGTATTTACAACTATGCAAGTCACATACACCAGCAAATTACCGGACACACTACTCAAGGAATTAGAGTCCGTAGCAACCAAGTTGAAGACAAGCAAAAAAGATGTTATTGAAACGGCGCTTAATCATTATTTCGAAGAAATAAAAAAAGCAGAATACATAGCCTCTTTTAAAAAAGCAAAGGGAGAGCCGGAGATAATTGAACTTGCCGAGGATGGCTTGGAAGATTATCTAAAAATGATTGAAGAATGAAACAAAGAGAAATCTGGTGGGCTGACTTAAATCCGGTGCAAGGCAGCGAACAGCGTGGCAAAAGACCAGTTGTAATCATCAGTGGCAACACAATGAATGATCATTTGGATATCGGAATTGTTTGCCCTTTGTCATCAAAAATCAAAAATTTTGCTGGTTGTGTGATTTTGAAAAAAGACCATGTAAACCGGTTGGAGCAGGATTCTGAAATAATTTCATTTCAGGTAAGGACTATTAGCAAAAGTCGCTTGATTAATAAAATCGGCCAAATAACTGATGATGAATTGCGTCAGGTTAAAATTGGCCTGAACGAAATTTTGACATACTAAAACGGAGTGGACGAACAAACATTCAAATTGGACAGAACAGCTTTTCATGCCGGAACACATGAAGAAACTGAAAAATACTATGCGAGAAATCAGCCAAAAACGTCAGTTGAAAGATTGATGGCGGCTAACTATCTCAATAGTAATGCTTTCCAATTCGACCTGGACAATCCTCCGAAAATGGATAGAACTGTTTTCTCAATGCGAAAACACGAATTATAAAATTGAGATTGAAAAAATTCATCCGACTAAATAAGTAGAGGTCATGGAATTTAATGAAAACCAAACACAAAAAACCGGAATCGCTGAGCGGCCTGTTTCGGTAGCAGCACCAGAACTGATCAACGGTTCTCATGCACTGATCCAGTCATTGATTATCGAAGGCGTCAAAACGATCTTTGGATATCCGGGCGGTGCGATCATGCCGGTTTACGATGCAATTTATGATTATCAGGAACAAATTAATCATATTCTAGTACGTCATGAGCAAGGTGCCGCACACGCAGCCGAAGGTTTTGCCCGCATCACCGGCGAGGTTGGGATATGTTTGGCAACATCAGGCCCGGGCGCTACAAATCTGGTAACCGGAATTGCAGATGCAATTATTGATTCAACACCGATGGTTTGCATCGTTGGTCAGGTTGGATCTCATTTGCTGGGAACGGATGCTTTTCAGGAAACGGATATTATGGGTGTTACCATTCCAATTACAAAATGGAATTACCAGATCACCAATCCGGATGAAATTCCTGAGATTATTGCCAAAGCATTTTATATAGCAAAATCTGGCCGTCCTGGTCCTGTATTGATTGACATCACAAAAGACGCGCAGCTGAAATTGATGTCAAAACCATTTGACTATAAAAAATGCGAAAAACTGCTTAGCTATCGTCCACGCTTGTCGCCAAAAGAAGAGCAGGTGGAAGCGGCTGCTAAGCTTATTAACGAATCTAAACGTCCGTTTTTATTTTTCGGCCATGGCGTACAAATCGCTCATGCAGAAAAGGAATTATTGCAATTCATTGAAAAAACAGACGTGCCTGCGGCTTCAACCTTGTTAGGACTTTCCTCGGTTTCTGTTGACCACCCGAATTATGTGGGCTGGTTAGGCATGCACGGAAACTACGGTACGAACGTATTGACTAACCAATGTGATTTAATTATTGCCATTGGTATGCGTTTCGATGACCGTGTGACGGGTGATTTGAGCCGTTATGCGAAACAAGCCAAAGTTATTCATATCGAAATTGATCCGGCAGAAATTGATAAAATTAAAAAAGCAGACGCACCGGTAGTAGGTGATGCAAAACGCGCTCTTGAAATGCTTTTACCACTCGTGAAAGAAAATAATCACGAAGCGTGGAGAGCAGAATTCAAAAAATTCGATGCGATTGAGGACGAAAAAATCACGCAGCCAGAACTTGCTCCGACTACGGAAAAAATAAAAATGGCGGAAGTTATCCGTACGCTTTCCAATAAAACAAAAGGTGAGGCGGTAGTTGTAGCCGATGTTGGTCAGCACCAGATGATGACGGCGCGTTATTATCAGTTCAAAAAAGCGAATTCATTCATCACTTCGGGTGGATTAGGAACGATGGGTTATGCGCTTCCGGCAGCTTTTGGAGCAAAAGTAGGCGCACCTGAACGTGAGGTTGTTGCAATTATTGGTGACGGTTGTTTCCAGATGACGATTCAGGAATTAGGAACGATTGCACAAAGTGGCTTGCCTGTGAAAATCATCATTTTGAATAACAATTTCCTGGGCATGGTTCGTCAATGGCAACAGCTTTTTCATGCAAAACGCTATTCATTTGTTGAGCTTCAAAACCCTGATTTTATCACGATTGCAAAAGGTTTTGGTATAGACGGACATACCTGCGGTGCGAGAGAAGATCTTAACGATTCGCTTGATAAAATGCTTGCTTCCGACAAACCATATTTACTGGAAGTAATGGTTGAAAAAGAAGAAAACGTATTCCCGATGGTTCCAACCGGAGCTTGTGTAGCGGATATCAGACTGGAATAATGTAAATGAATTTTCAGAAATCACTTGCATTTTTTCACTAGACATTAAAGAATCATGACAACTTACACCATTTGCGTATTTACGGAAAATACGATTGGGATATTAAATAAGATTACAACCATTTTCACCCGTCGCCGGATTAATATTGAAAGTCTGACGGTTTCGGAAACGGAACGTAAGGGAATATCCCGCTTCACCATCGTCATTCGTCATGAATCACGCGAAGCTGTGGAAAAACTTGTTCGTCAGATCCGTAAGATCATCGAAGTGCTTGCCGTTTTCGGTTATCTGAACGACGATATCGCTTACAATGAAATCGCGATGTTTAAAATTTCAACGCCAATCGGTGCAAAACCGCTTGATATTGAAACGATTAATAAAACGTACAAAGCCTGGGTTGTATACTGGCACCTGACTTATGTGATCATTCAGAAAACAGGTACAGAAGAAGAAATTTTCGAATTCTTCAACTATATCAAACCGCACGAAATCCTTGAATTTGTACGCTCGGGGCGAGTTGCGGTAAGCAAATCTCCTCAGACACTGGTGGATTACCTGCCGGAAGCGGAGTGGGAATATTATATGTAGGAATTGCGCTCATGCCTTATTCTAAATCAGGAGGCACTTCCAGAGCCCATTTTTAGAATAATAAGCAATGATTGCTATAAACAGAATGCTTCTCCGAAGCGCTTGATTAAGCAATTTGAACAGGCAAACGCCAGGAAAGAGCAACCTGTTTATGAAATAAAGCGATTAGCCCTGGAAGGGCTGCCTGTTTGTAGAACCAAATAATTCCAGCTTTGGCAAAACTCCTTAGGAGTTGCATGTCTGGCAAATGTTAACAAAGAAATATCAAATCCATTTTTAGTAATATTGTCCTTTAATTAAGTAATCAATAATTCAATTAATAATCAATGGCAAAATTAAATTTCGGCGGGGTCGAAGAAGAAGTAGTTACCCGCGAAGAGTTCCCACTAGAAAAAGCTCGCGAAGTACTATCTACTGAAACCATTGCCGTGATCGGATACGGTGTTCAAGGTCCTGGTCAAAGCTTAAACATGCGTGACAACGGATTTAACGTAATCGTTGGACAACGTAAAGGTGGAAAATCATGGGACAAAGCGATTGCTGACGGATGGGTTCCTGGCGAAACACTTTTCGAACTTGAAGAAGCTTTGGCAAAAGGAACAATCATTTGCTACCTTCTTTCTGACGCCGCTCAAATCGAATTATGGCCAACTGTTAAGGCTAATTTGACTGCCGGAAAATCATTGTATTTCTCACATGGTTTCGGTGTAACTTATAAAGACCAAACTGGAATTATTCCTCCTGCCGACGTAGATGTATATCTTGTCGCACCAAAAGGATCAGGAACTTCTCTTCGTCGTTTGTTCGTAGAAGGAAAAGGTTTGAACTCATCTTTCGCTGTGTTCCAGGATGCAACCGGTAAAGCACGTGAAAAATGTATCGCTATGGGTATCGGTGTTGGTTCAGGATATTTGTTCGAAACTGATTTCTACCGTGAAGTAACATCTGACCTTACAGGTGAGCGTGGAACTTTGATGGGTGCTATCCAGGGAATTTTTGCTGCTCAGTATGAAGTGCTTCGTTCAAACGGACACACGCCATCAGAAGCTTTCAATGAAACAGTTGAAGAATTGACTCAATCATTGATGCCTCTTGTTGCTGAAAACGGTATGGACTGGATGTACGCAAACTGCTCTACAACAGCGCAACGTGGTGCGTTGGACTGGTGGAAACCATTCCGTGATGCTACTAAGCCTGTTTTCGAACAGCTTTACAACTCTGTAAAATCAGGCGAACAAGCTACTATTTCCATCACACGTAACTCACAACCTGACTACCGTGTGAAATTGGAAGAAGAATTGGCTGAACTTCGTGAATCAGAAATCTGGCAGGCAGGTGCTACTGTACGTAGCCTTCGTCCGGAGCGCGGATAATTCATTGATTTTAAGTCAGATTTCTTTTAGAAATTTGAGAAATATATACCCCTGATTTCGTTAAGAGTCAGGGGTGTTTTTTTAGCTTCTAAATCTTTTTTTCTCCATATTTTATCAATTTAGATTTTGTGATTGAGTATCATTTGCTCAAACTGTTAATATGGCAGTTCAAATTGCTGTCTGATTCAAAAAATGTATATTTGGTAAGCAACTAAGACAATATCATGAAGGAAATAGTTTTTTTAATAAATCAAGCCGAAGAAGGTGGATATACGGCCAGAGCGTTAGGGGAATCCATTTTTACAGAGGCAGAAACTATGGAAGCACTTAAAATTAATATTCTGGAAGCTCTTGAATGTCATTTTGATATCGCTAATCCTTCAACATTATACTAATATCCCCAATCACAAACCCATAAAAATAAATACTTTACGTGGTATCGTTAAAGATATTGCTGAACACCTTAATAAAGATCCAAAAGTAATTTTTGAATTGTTTTTTGGTCAATAAATAGTCATTGCACTCCGAAATAATGAATTCTTCATCTCAAACATCACCAACACTCGACAACATTTTTCTCGCTGCCGAACGGCTTCGCGGAATCATCAATCATACTCCATTACTTTACAATGCTCATCTTTCGGAGCAGTATGAAGCTAATATCTATTTAAAAAGAGAAGACCTTCAAACGGTTCGTTCGTATAAAATCAGAGGCGCTTATAATAAAATGGCGAGTCTGAGTGCCGAGGCATTAGCCGGAGGTGTAGTTTGCGCAAGTGCAGGAAATCATGCACAGGGCGTTGCTTATGCATGTCGGAAAATGGAAGTGAAAGGCGCCATTTTTATGCCAACAACAACACCGGCACAAAAGGTAAAACAGGTTCGTTTATTTGGTAAAGAATGGGTCGATGTGCACTTGGTAGGTGATACTTACGACGACGCCTACCATGCTTCAGTTGAATATCAAAAAGAAAACAATGCCACTTTTGTCCATCCTTTTGATGATTTGCAGGTTATTGAAGGACAAGGAACTGTGGGATTGGAAATATTTAAAGATGCCAATTTCAGGATTGATTATCTGTTGATGGCGATTGGAGGAGGCGGATTAGCCTCAGGCATTTCAACGGTTTTCAAACAACTTTCACCAAAAACACAGTTAATTGGCGTGGAACCGCTTGGTTCTCCAACGATGCAGAAATCCATTGAAGAAGGCCATGTTGTAACGCTCGACCATATTGACAAATTTGTGGACGGCGCCGCTGTTCGTCGGGCGGGAGATATCACGTTTGAGATTTGCAGTAAAAGTCTGGATAAAGTTCTACTGGTGCCGGAAGGTAAAGTTTGCTCGACAATTCTTCAATTATATAACGAAGAAGCGATTGTAGCCGAACCGGCTGGTGCATTAACCGTTGCTGCGCTGGATATGGTGAAAGACGAAATTAAAGGAAAAAATGTTGTCGCTTTAATCAGTGGCGGAAATAATGATATCACACGCACAGAAGAAATTAAGGAGCGCTCGCTGCTTTACGAAGGATTAAAACATTATTTCATCATCCGTTTCCCACAACGCTCAGGCGCGTTCCGTGAATTTTTGAATGTGCTTGGACCTAATGATGACATCGCACGATTTGAATATGTCAAGAAAACGAACCGTGAACAAGGGCCTGCATTGGTAGGTATCGAACTAAAAAATCGTGAAGACTTTGAGCCGTTGATCGAGCGAATGAATGAGAATCGGATAGTGTATGAATATTTGAATGATCAGCCTGATTTGTTTCAGTTTATGGTTTAGATTATTAAGTATCAGATATGGCTATTAATTGTTAACTTTAAGTTTAGTAATCCAAATCTCAGATGGTACAAAACAAGCAAGAGGTGTTTCGGTTGATTCAAAATCACAAGCCAGCTATTCAACAATTGGGTGCAGAAAGAATTGGCCTTTTTGGATCATTTGTTCGTGAAGAACAAAAAGAGGGAAGTGACGTTGATCTTATTGTTGAATTTAAGGAAGGAAAAAAAACCTATCGAAATTTCATGAACCTTGCAGATTATCTGGAAACTTTACTAAATAGAAAAGTTGAACTTATGACTTGGGAGTCGTTAGCTTCATTTGTAAAAAGAAACGTTCAAGAAGAAATAGAATATGTCACCTTCACTGATTGAGTTTTTGCAGCATATTGAGGGTGAGCTTATTTTTATTGAAAAAAATACATCTAAGCTGGACTTTGAGGAGTTTATAAATAATGATTTGCTAACAAAAGCAATTGTTAGAAGTTTTGAAATAATTGGCGAAGCTTGCAAAAGAGTACCCGATGAGGTCAGAATTAGATACCCTTTATTTGACTGGCGTGGATTTGCAGGATTGCGAGATCGTATGATTCACCATTATTGGGGAATTGATTATGCTCTTCTCTGGGACGCCATTTTAACAGAAGTTCCTTTCAATCTACTTTGGATAAAGTTAATTATTGAAAGAGAACAATAATTGAAAACCTTTGTTACGCGTCCCAACCCACATAAGCTCCCAGGAATTTGAGTCTTTAAAGATTCAGGATATGACTTTCGTTGCCTATCGCAATGAGGTATATCCTTCCCGTTACGAGGTTTTTTTTGAGGAACATGCAGTGATTGTGGTTCTGGAAGGAGAGAAAAAGTTCAGTAGCCCGACGCAGGAAGTTTATGTTGAAAAGGGAGATATTCTGTTCATTCAGCGCGGTTTTTATCTGATGTCGGAATCAATCAATGAATCTTACAAAAGCCTTGTTTTCTTTTTTGATGAAAAGTTGCTGAAAGAGTTTGTCAATCTTCACCCGGAACTTTTTAATGCTGACGAAGCGACAAATACTCTTGAAAATCCCATTCTGCCCCTAAAATCAGATGAGAACTTCGAAAAGTTCATTCAATCTGTCTTTCCCTATTTCAAGTCAAGAACAGAATTGAAAAACCATTTTCTCCGGCTCAAATTCCAGGAATTATTGCTACACCTGCTGGAATTGGACAAATCAAGACAACTGAGAGCAAATCTTTACAGTTTGTATATTGGAGAAAAAGTAGATCTGTCGTTTTTGATGAACAGTTATTATCTCAAACCGCTTACTCTGAACGAACTCGCCAGATTATCGGGCAGAAGTTTGTCTGCCTTCAAACGAGATTTTCAGGAAGAATTCAAAACCTCACCTGCCCTTTGGCTAAAAAATAAAAGGCTAGATTATGCCGACTTTTTATTACGAAATAATACGAAAAACGTTACGGAAATCAGCACGGAAATTGGCTATGAAAGTGTTTCACATTTTATAAAAATGTATAAGGAAAAGTTTGGGGTGACGCCTAAGAAGCATGGGTAATTCAGTATAATTTTATTCTGAATCAATTTGTTATCTTTGTCTATACTCCCTGTAATATAAAACTACACACAACTTGGAAACACTAATCATCCACCCGACAAAAGAGCAAGAAAAAGCAATTATTGCTTTTCTTGAAGCAATGCATGTCACGTTTGAAAAAAGAAGCGACTTCCTTCCAAATCATGTAATCGCAGGCATCGAAAAAGGCCTGAAAGATGTGACCGAGGGAAAAACAATGTCGCTTAACGAATTTAAGCAAAGACGTTCCTCTTTGAGATGAGGTATGAAATTATTCTGACACAAACTGCGATTGAAACTTACGAAGCAATTTTTGAACAGATTCAAACCGGCTGGGGTGATAAAGTCGCGGGTAAGTTTGAAGTAAAGATGTTTGAAGTATTGCATCAGATTTCACAAACACCATTAATTTTTAAGTCTATTGTAGAAAAGGCGACTGTGCGAAAAGGACTAATAAATAAAAACTGCTCCTTTTTCTATGAGGTTAACGGAAATGAAATTCTGATTTTATTTTTCTGGGATAATAGACAAGATCCGTTATTCACATAGGTAGTCTTCGACTGGACAATTCCTATCTATTTTTAAAAATTTCCCAGAAATCAATAAAGATTTCCGCCCAACCTACCTTTTCAAACCAAAAACACTATTTTTTGAACGTTTCCCGTTATACTTAATTGAAGTATTCTGATGAAATTTGTTCTCCTGATTATTTTACCGGTCAAGTTCCGGTTTAAGCAGCGCCTTTTTGGCTGTCTGTCAGTAAATTATAATATTAGTTACCTATTTCACCATAAATTGAGAATGAGTAATCAAGCGAATACCCTTTTTGACAAAGTGTGGGATTCACACGTTGTTCGTAAAATTGAAGATGGCCCGGACGTGTTCTTCATCGACCGCCATTTTATCCATGAAGTAACCAGTCCGGTTGCTTTCCTGGGACTTGAAAGCAGAAATATTGGTGTAATCTATCCGAACCGTACTTTCGCAACGGCTGACCACAACACACCAACTATCAACCAACACCTACCTGTGCAAGATCCACTTTCAGCAAAACAGCTGGATGCATTGGAGTCAAACTCAGCAAAATACGGTATTTCACACTGGGGTTTGGGTAATGTGAAAAATGGTATCGTTCACGTTGTAGGACCTGAAAATGGTATTACTTTGCCCGGGATGACGATTGTTTGCGGTGATTCGCATACATCAACGCACGGTGCATTTGGCGCGATTGCTTTCGGTATCGGTACTTCTGAGGTTGAAATGGTGCTTTCTTCTCAGTGTATCATGCAGCCAAAACCAAAGAAAATGCGTGTAAACGTAAATGGTAAATTGGGTAAAGCAGTTACTCCGAAAGACGTAACATTATATGTCATTTCAAAATTGACAACGGCTGGTGCTACGGGTTATTTCGTAGAGTATGCCGGTGATGTTTTTGAAAACATGAGCATGGAAGGCCGTATGACGGTTTGTAACATGAGTATCGAAATGGGTGCCCGTGGTGGTATGATCGCTCCAGACCAGACTACTTTCGATTATATTGAAGGTCGCGAGCAAGCTCCAAAAGGCGAGAAATGGGACAAGGCACTAGCTTACTGGAAAACATTGAAAACAGACGCAGATGCTGTTTTTGACAAAGAATATACTTTCAACGCAGAAGATATCGAACCGATGATCACATACGGAACAAATCCGGGTATGGGTCAGGGAATTTCACGTAATATTCCTACATCAGAGCAAGTTGAAGGGGGAAAAGCAACATACGATAAGTCATTGAATTACATGGGTTTCCATGAAAACGAATCGATGTTGGGCAAAAAGATTGACTACGTTTTCATCGGTAGCTGTACAAACGGCCGTATCGAAGATTTCCGTGCATTTGCTTCCATCGTAAAAGGACGTAAAAAAGCGGATAATGTTACGGCTTGGGTTGTTCCAGGTTCACATATCGTCGAAGCGCAGATCAAAGAAGAAGGAATTCTTGATATCTTAACCGAAGCAGGTTTCGAACTTCGTCAGCCAGGGTGCTCTGCATGTCTAGCGATGAATGATGACAAAATTCCTGCCGGTAAATATGCGGTAAGTACGTCAAACCGTAACTTCGAAGGTCGTCAGGGCCCGGGTGCACGTACGCTTTTGGCTAGTCCATTGGTAGCAGCTGCGGCGGCGGTAACGGGAGTTGTTACGGATCCTCGGGATTTGCTGTAATTGGCATTAGGTTACACAGAGGTTCTCAGAGCGGCCGCCGCGCGGTTAAAAGGAGGGCCACAGAGGTTATTTTTTAACCATCCCTGTGTGACGCTAGTATCAATTTGTGGTATATGGTATTACATCATAACCACAAATTAATAATGGAAATCAATGAAATTACCGGAGATATTATTGGATGTTGTATCGAAATTCATAAGGAATTAGGTCCCGGATTGCTTGAATCTGCTTATGAAGAATGTCTCGCATACGAATTAAATAATTCGGGTTTATATTTTGAAAGACAAAAGGCTCTACCTATTCGATATAAAGAAATTCAAATCGAATATGGTTACCGGATGGATTTCATCGTTGAAAATCAAGTAGTAGTAGAATTGAAAAGTGTTGAAATTATTAATAACGTTCATACAGCTCAAATTCTCACATATATGAGATTTCCGAAATGAACGCAGGCTTATTAATCAATTTCAATGTTTCAGTATTGAAAAACGCTATAAAAAGATTTATAAATTGACCGTGATCCAGAGAACCATAGAGTTCAAAAAGAGAGCCACGGAGATTGGGTCTGATAAAAAACAAAATCTCTGCGTCCCTCTTTCAACCTCAGTGAACCTCTGTGTAACCTAAAAACATTAAAAAAATGGCTTACGATAAATTCACCATATTAAAAAGTACGGCAGTTCCTTTGCCGATTGAAAACGTTGATACGGATCAGATCATCCCGGCACGTTTCCTTAAAGCGACTAAACGCGAAGGATTTGGAGACAACCTTTTCCGTGACTGGCGCTACAACGGCGACGACACGCCTAAGGAAGATTTTGTTTTGAACAATCCGATTTATTCAGGCAAAATTCTTGTAGGCGGACGCAACTTCGGAAGCGGATCAAGCCGCGAGCATGCTGCCTGGGCGATCTACGATTACGGTTTCCGTTGTGTAGTTTCGAGTTTCTTTGCAGATATATTCAAAGGTAACTCCCTAAATATCGGAATCTTACCAGTTCAGGTTAGCGAGGAATTTCTTGATAAAATATTTTTGGCAATCGAAGCAGATCCGAACGCAGAGCTTGAAGTGAATCTTCCGGAACAAACAATTACAATTGTTGCTTCCGGTGAAAACGAAAAGTTTGATATCAATGGCTACAAGAAACACAATATGATCAACGGTTTCGATGATATTGATTATTTGCAAGCTATGAAAAACGAAATCACGGAATTTCAAGCACAAAGACTATATTAAATAGCTTTCGGTAATCGGCTTTCGGCGATCGGCTTCCCGCTGTATTGTCCGACAGCCGATCGCCGACAGCCGACTGCCCCATGAATAAACGCTATATAGAAATAATGGACACGACACTCCGGGATGGAGAACAAACATCCGGTGTGTCGTTTTCGGCATCTGAAAAGCTGACGATCGCTCAGCTTTTGTTGCAAGAAGTAAAAGTAGACCGTATCGAAATCGCTTCGGCGCGTGTTTCCGAAGGCGAATTTGAAGCAGTCAAAAAAATTACAAACTGGGCAAATCAAAACGGTTTTATTGATAAAATCGAAGTTCTAACTTTTGTGGACGGTGATGCATCTATCAACTGGATGCTAAATTCAGGCGCAAAAGTGATGAATCTGCTCACCAAAGGTTCATTGAACCACCTCACTTTTCAGTTAAAAAAGACTCCACAGCAGCATTTTGAAGATATTGAACAGGTCATTGAACTTGCACAATCCAACGGGATAAGCTGTAATGTTTATCTTGAAGATTGGAGTAATGGCATGCGTACTTCCCGTGAATACGTTTTTGCAGCGCTCGACTTTTTGACAAAACAACCCGTAAAACGCATTCTTTTACCCGATACGCTGGGTATCCTTACACCTTCTGAATCGTACGAATTTGTAAAATCAATCGTCGACCGTTATCCTGATAATCATTTTGAATTTCATGCGCATAATGATTATGATCTGAGCATTGCTAACGTGATGGAAGCAATTCGCGCGGGTGCACATGGACTTCATTTGACTGTAAATGGTATGGGTGAAAGAGCTGGAAATGCTTCTTTGGCCAGTACCATCGCAGTTATAAAAGATTTTATGCCGGAAGTTGAAACTTCGGTTGTTGAGCGATCATTATATAAAATCAGCAAGATTGTTGAAACATTTTCAGGTATAAGAATTCCTTCCAACCGGCCGATTGTTGGCGAAAGCGTTTTTACACAAACTGCTGGTATTCATGCAGATGGAGATAAGAAAAACAATCTCTATTTCAGTAATCTGATGCCGGAACGTTTTGGAAGATTACGTTCTTATGCATTGGGTAAAACTTCAGGAAAAGCGAATATTGAAAATAACCTCAAAGATCTCGGGATTACATTAACAGATGCCGACCTCAAAAAAGTAACCCAGCGGATCATCGAGCTTGGCGACAGGAAAGAGGTTGTAACGCCAGAAGATCTTCCTTACATCATCTCTGACGTGTTGGATAGCAATGCAATTGAAGAGAAGGTTGTCATCCTGAATTATGTGTTAACGCATTCGAAAAATCTGAAACCATCTGCAACTTTGCAGATTAATTTTGGCGATGAGATTTTTGAGGAAAACGCGCAGGGTGATGGTCAATATGATGCGTTCATGAATGCATTGAAAAAGATCTATGCGAAAAAGGGAATTTTATTGCCAATGTTAACGGATTATACCGTGCGAATCCCGCCAGGAGGAAAAACAGATGCGCTTTGCGAAACGATCATTACCTGGGAAATAAATGGTAAAGATGTAAAGACCAGGGGCTTGGATTCCGACCAGACGGTTTCTGCGATTCAGGCAACGCAGAAAATGTTGAATTTGTTGGGTGTTCCGAATACAGTAAAGCTGACGCCGGAAATCGCTGCCGAATTGCAAAAAGTTTAATTCTTTGTCTTTCGAGTGAGGTTACTGTGCATGTAGAGTGCCACCCTTTCAGGGCTAAATTTTCGCAGTAGAATATATTTGCTATAATACTGACATCCCTTCGGGATTGTGGACGATACCAGGAAATGTTCCCCTGCGAATAAATTTTGGGGGAATTCGTTAAAAATGTAATGTCGCCAAAAACAAAAACAAGGGTTTGCCTGCTATTACAATCCCGTAAGGGATGACATTATAATAGCAAACCAATTGAACATAATGAAATATAACCCCGAAGGGGTGACATAGGAATTTTTAAAATCTAAATCAAAACCATAATAAACCGTCACGCCATTTTACCGGCCAACGTATTATAAATTTTAACGATAATAATGAAGAAGAACATCTTAATAGTACCAGGTGATGGTATCGGACAGGAAGTAACAGAAGTAGGGAAAAAAGTTTTACAGAAAATTGCTGAGAAATTCGGACATGAATTTAGCTACGACGAAGCACTGATGGGCCATGTTGCGATTGAAGCAACCGGAAATCCGCTTCCTGATGAAACCTTGGCAAAAATGCGTGCTTCGGATGCTATTTTATTCGGAGCCGTAGGTCACCCAAAATACGATAACGATCCGACTGCGAAAGTTCGTCCTGAGCAAGGGTTACTTAAAATGCGTAAAGAACTTGGTTTATACGCCAATTTGCGTCCTATTAAGTTATTTGATGAGCTTCTTGGTGCTTCTTCGATCAAGCCAGAAATCCTTAAAGGCTCTGATATTCTTTTCTTCCGCGAACTGACCGGAGATATTTATTTTGGAGAAAAAGGTCGTAAAAACGACGGAGATACAGCGTATGATATTGCTGAATATAGCCGCTATGAGGTAGAACGCATTGCCCGCAGAGCTTTTGAAGCGGCACGGACACGTGGCAAAAAATTATGTTCTGTTGACAAAGCAAACGTTTTGGAAACAAGCAGACTATGGCGTGAAGTTGTTCAGGCTCTTGCTCCTGAATATCCGGATATCACAGTAGAACACCAATTCGTTGATTCCGCTGCGATGATGCTTATTAAAGATCCTCGTCGTTTTGATGTGGTTGTAACAGCAAATTTATTCGGTGATATTTTGACCGACGAAGCAAGTCAGATTGCAGGATCTATGGGCATGTTAGCGTCTGCCTCGGTAGGTGACAGCACAGGTGTTTACGAGCCGATCCACGGTTCCGGACATGATATCACAGGAATGGGCGTTGCTAATCCAATGGCTTCGGTTCTTTCTGCTGCTTTGCTTCTTGATATTTCTTTTGGTTTGAAAGCTGAGTCTGACGCCATTATCTCGGCTATTGATCAGGTTTTGAAAGCTGGTTTCCGTACGCGTGATATCGCTGATTCAACCACTGCACCAGAATTTATTCTAGGAACAGACGCAATTGGTGAGGAAATTTTGAAACGTATTTAATATAAAAAATAGGATTCCTTATAAAATACATCTTTTTTTGAATTTTCATTAAGAATGATTTGTGCAACCAAAATCTTCTTAGTACTTTGCAGAAGAAAATCGCAGTCAGCGAATTTTCGCAAATAAAATAAAGATGAAACTTATTGACAATTGCATTTTTCTGCTCAATCAGAGTAACCTATAAACAGGAGAAAGGCATTGTCTTGAATAGATCAAAAACCCTTTCTCTAACACGGAAAGGGTTTTATATTGTCCTAAAATTAGTAAATTCGTAATTCAATCTTTAATCAAAGTACCCACAATGAGTCAACGAGTTCAAATCTTCGACACAACATTACGCGACGGCGAACAAGTCCCGGGAAGCCAATTGACAACAGAAGAAAAGATAATTGTAGCTACACAACTCGAAAAACTTGGGGTAGATGTTATTGAAGCTGGGTTTCCTGTATCAAGTCCGGGAGATTTCAGATCGGTTGTAGAAATATCAAAAGCAGTTCGTGAGCCTATTATTTGTGCGCTTTCACGTGCTGTAACAGGTGATATTGATGCTGCCGGCGATGCACTTAAATTTGCTAAACGAGGCCGTATCCACACGGGAATCGGTTCTTCTGATATTCATATTCAGCATAAATTCAATACGACAAGAGAAAAGATTCTTGAAAGAGCGATCGCTGCTACGAAATACGCCAAAGGCAAGGTAGAAGACGTAGAATTTTACTGTGAAGATGCGGGAAGAGCTGACCTTGTTTTTCTTGCACAATTGGTTGAGGCTGTGATTGCTGCGGGTGCAACGGTAGTAAACATACCTGATACAACAGGATATTGCTTACCCGAGGAATACGGTGCCAAAATCAAATATATTTTCGAAAACGTAAAAGGAATTCATAACGCAACAATTTCTATTCACTGTCATAATGATCTTGGCTTAGCGACTGCTAACTCATTGGCTGGTATCCGTGAAGGTGCTCGCCAGGTGGAGGTGACCATGAATGGAATTGGAGAGCGTGCCGGAAATACTTCGTTGGAAGAGGTAGTGATGGCTCTGAATGTTCATAAAGAATTGGGTTACGAAACAGGTGTAAATTCGCAATTAATTTACCCTACCAGCCAGTTGGTATCAAAAATGATGCGTATGCCGGTTCAGGCTAACAAAGCGATCGTTGGACGTAACGCATTTGCGCATTCCTCAGGAATTCATCAGGATGGTCACTTAAAAAATACGCTTAATTACGAAATCATGAATCCACAGGACGTGGGTGTTGATAAGTCGGATATCGTTTTGACGGCACGTAGTGGACGCCATGCTCTAAAACATCGTTTGGAGCTTTTGGGATACACTTTTGAAAAAGCGATCCTGGATGATCTTTACACAAAATTCCTCGATGTTGCCGATTTGAAGAAAGAAGTTAACGACAAAGATTTGGTGGATTTGGCACGAACGGTTGTCATCGCCTAATATTTTTCATACATCATTTTGGATAATTACCTGAATATGAATTTGATGTTACAATGCTTTTTTGTAACATTACATATCAATAACATCCATCAGATTACAAAAAGCCCTCGGTGAGTCTGACTAAGGGCTTTTTTCTTGTTTATAAAATGATGGTCCGGTTATTATGAATAAAAACGCGGTCGTTAAAAACCAGCTTTAAAGCCGACGTTAAAACCCGTTTTTCTGTATCTCTTCCCAAAGTTGACATATCACTAGCCGTTTGTCTGTGATCCACAGATTTGACGTCCTGCGCAATAATCGGGCCTTCATCGAGATCATTGTTTACGAAATGCGCCGTCGCCCCGATAATCTTCACACCACGTTCGTAAGCCTGTCGATAAGGATTTGCACCAATAAATGCCGGCAAAAATGAATGATGGATATTGACAATCCGGTCGGGAAAATGGTTGACAAATTCAGGCGTGATAATCCGCATATATTTTGCCAGAACCAGATATTCCGGTCTATAAACATCCAGAGTCCTCAGAATTGACTCTTCATGTTCTTCACGGGTTTTATTTTCGTGCGTGATAAAATGGAAGGGGATACCAAATTTACTGACCAGCGGTTGAAGTGTGTTATAATTACTAACCACAGCCAGAATATTGGCATCCAGCTCGTCAAACGCATAGCGAAGCAACAATTCGCCAAGGCAATGATGCTCTTTGGTGACCATCACAACGATATCTTTCTTCTTTTTTGGATTAAGACGAAGGTTAATCCCGGCTGGTAATTTCTCTTTAAGAATCTGCAATAATTCGGTTGCATCCGTTTCTCCCTCGAATTCCGTACGCATGAAAAAATAAGCAGATGGACTTACATATTCATCGTTACGGATGATGTTTTGATTATGCTCAAAAAGTATTCGGGTTACCTGATAAATAAGCCCTTTATGATCCGGGCCGTCCATCAGCAATATATGGCGGTGATTCATTGGTTCAATTGATACTGAAATATTAATGCACTAAATAACACATTAATAATGTCTGACTTGTAAAAAATACTCACTATTATCCAACTTTTTAAAAGAAATCACTGTTCAACTGATCAAATAGTACATCCTAAGAAATGGCTGAGGAATTAATAATACCCGTCGGAACGGATCGTAAAGAAATTTATGATGCCTTATTACCGCAAATCAACAGTTTGATCGAAACCGAAAGCGATCTGACTGCAAACCTTGCCAATATTTCCGCTGCCTTAAAAGAGGCTTTTGGATTTTTTTGGGTCGGTTTTTATCTAGCGAAAGAAGGTCAACTTGTTCTGGGACCTTTTCAGGGACCAATTGCCTGTACCCGTATTCCTTTCCACAAAGGCGTTTGCGGCGCAAGTTATTCCCAGCAAAAGACGATTATCGTACCGGACGTAGATCAGTTTCCTGGACACATCGCCTGTGCTTCTGCTTCTAAATCAGAAATCGTATTACCCGTTTTCCATAGAAACGGTACCGTGGCCATGGTTCTGGATGTTGATAGCGACCAGTTGAATGATTTTTCTGAAACAGATGCGGAAGGTCTTCAAAGCATTTTAACGCTTTTGGAAAGAAAATTATAGCTATTTGCTGTAACGCTTTCTCAGCAAATGCATCATAAAAACATTAATTTCCCATTGATTAGCTAGCGGCTGGTTTGTGAACGGAACCGTTGGCATATAATGCGGAGGACCAAATTCTGTCAAAAACGTAATTTGCTCTCCGCTTTTTATTTTTCTTTCCACAACAACATCCCACCACGCTAAATGTGCTTTTAGCGCAGATTCCCATTCCGGGGCACGGGGATCATTCACCTGTGGACCTTCCGAATGTCCTATACGTGTATGAATATGTCCTGTCCGGGAAAGTGCCAGTGCAACCGTTTCTTCCTGATCTTCCAATAAGGTTTCCGCCACATTACACCAGTGGGAAATGTCCAGAGTCAATCTTAATTTCGGATTTTTCTCGATAAAATTCCGGGCAATGTGTGCCGCGAAAAGCATTCTTGCACGGTGTGTTTCATGATAGATCGAAATCCCACTTTTCTCCGAAGCTTCGCTTGTATGATCAATAAATGCTTTATTCTGGTCATAACTGAAATGATCTCTTCCACTATGACAATTGATATAAAGTGGTTTGATTTCTGATTTTGTTGTAGCTGCATCAATTGATTTTTTGAAAAAATCCAGATGTGCAGCATAGTCTTTTAATCCTGAACCGCATAGAAATCCCACCTGCAAATCGTGCTTTTTCAATGCTGAAAATAACTCGTCGTGATCCTTCTGATTCTGCGGCCACCAAAACTCTGCGCCATCATATCCTTCTTTTTTTGCAGCTGCACAAAATGCCTCGACAGTTCCCTCGTAACCCCAATTGGTCGCCAGGATTTTCAGAGAATTGGCATTGGCTTTTTCAAATGAGGGCGAGTTCTCCTTTGCGATTGTTTCAATGGATGCAAAGGTGCCTAATCCGGCAATTGAGTTGTTAACAAATTGTCTACGATTCATTTCGTAATTGATTGTGAAAACAAATTAAATGTGTTAAACCGTTGACAGAATGTCAGCTAATAAATATTTCGGTGCGCTGCACCCTTACCAGTTAGGAGAATATTATGGTCTACAAATATTTCGCAGCTCTGCTGCTGTAAATGTCCAAATTTCTTAAATTGACTATTGAATCCTTGGCTTTTCTTCTTTCGTATTCGTATCTCCGGCCTTGAGAAACTCAGCAACTTTTGCCTCATTAAACCCATTTACAATATGCAGATCCGGATGTAATTTTTGCACTTCGGCAACACCATTTTCCGTCACCGCAGATTTCCATATATAAATATTTTTAAGACTTTTAGATGACGCGAGATTCTTCAAGCCGGCATCGGTAATTTTAGTACCAACCAAATTGATATATTCCAGATATTGCAAATCTTTCAGCGACGTTAAACCCTCATCCGTCACAGCCGTATATTCTAAATGGAGTTTATTCAGGTTTTTGAGTTTGCCGATTTCTTTGGTAGCTGCATCCGTCACCTTGGTACCGCCCAGTTTAAGCCAAATAATTTGCTCCGAAAGAGGAGAGAATAAATTGATTTGCCCATCTCCAAAACCGGACGCATTTACTGCACTTACTTCCAGCAGATTTTTATCGTGAGAAATTGGCATAACGATAAGTCCTGCCTTTTTAATAGCCGCAACCGATTTTTCATTTGGTACCGGAACCTGCAAACTTAAAACAGGAGAGTCAACTTGCTGTGCGTTTTTGCCTTCCGAACCCGAAGTCAACGAAGCAAGAGCAGGTTTAACCTGTTCGGAAATTTTCAGATCCGATACTTTTTTATCGGCTGATACTCCCTGTTCAATCCACCAGCTCAGTAAAGTAATTTGTGATTCTGAAAGCTGCGGTTTGCCTTTGGGGGGCATATGGTCATCGTCCGTTTCAGGAAGCAGACAACGCTTGATCATGGCACTTTCCAGTGCTTTGCCGGAAACGAAAACCGGGCCGTCTTCTCCACCTTTCAGCAGCATAGCCAAATTATCCATACGTAATCCACCCTTTTGCTTGTTGGCATTATGGCATTGCACGCACCGCATTTCTAAAATTGGCTGGACAATATCTTTGTAAACCACCGCCTGATTAATATCGGTAATTGGTTTCATTTCTGTTTTTTCCTCCGTACGTGGAGGAATTCCAGCGATAGATCGGAATGGTTCGGGCGTATATTGAGTCAAATAGCCATCTCCATGCGTAAGCGAACCCCCATCATGACCAGCTGTAAAGGTCAAAAGTGTAGAAAGACCCAGCGCAGGTAAATAAACCGCTGAACCGACCGAAATTTTACCCGACTTAAATAACCAGGCGATCCAGGCAAAAACGGCGACACCAATTCCCTTCCATTTATGATCACTCAATAATTCCTCATCATATCCTCCGCCGAGCGACAAAAGGTATCCGGCAATACAAGCCAATGTGGCGCCAACAGCAGACCAAAACAGAATAAAAGTAATTGTAGAATCGTTTACCGAAATTTTCCCTGTTCGCCTGCCAATTTCCAGGAGTCCGGCAATCAGCAAAAACCCAATCGGTAAATGCACCAGGACCGGATGAAAACGCCCAATAAAATAAGTCCAGTCTGAGGCCTGAAGGAGGATTAACATAGAAAAAACTATAACGATGAAATAACTATAACCGGAAAACTTCCGGGCAGGCGACAACTTTTGGTGAATTATCTGCATTAACTTCCATCAGATCAGCCATATGATCCCACCATTTTTTCATGATCGGAAGCGAGGATAATCCGGAAGTATCCGCATCTGGTGAAAGTTTTTGAAAAGCAAAAAGTGCCAGCGTAACCTCGTCCAGAAAAATATAATATTCCTGAATTCCAGCGTTTTTCAAAAGTTCAGCCAATTCCGGCCAGATTTCATCGTGTCTTTTTTTGTATTCTGCTTCGTTTCCCTTGTTCAATTGCATGCGAAAAGCAAGCACGGTATCATTTGGCATTGGATTAATGTTTGATTTCAGGATTAAGACGACGATTGACCAATCATATCCTGTTAAGCAATAATATTTTTTACCACTTTCCCTTCTGTATCAGTTAATCTAAAATTTCTTCCCTGGAATGGATAGGTGAATTTTTCATGGTCAAAGCCCATCAGATGCAAAATCGTAGCCTGTAAGTCATGCACATGAACACGATCTTTTACACCGTAATAGCCCAGTTCGTCCGTTTCACCATGTGTATATCCTTTTTTGACACCACCGCCAGCCATCCACATAGTGAAAGCTTCGAGGTGATGATCGCGACCCATATAAGGCATTACAACGCCGTTTCTGTTTTCCTGCATAGGCGTCCTGCCAAATTCTGCTCCCCAGATAATTAAAGTTTCATCCAGCAAACCACGCATTTTTAAATCCTGAATTAAGGCAGCAACAGGTTTGTCCGAAAGCCTGCATTTATTTCTTAATCCTCCTTCCACATTATCGCCTGCCGTAGTACCGTGGCCGTCCCAGCCCCAGTCAAAAAGTTGTACAAACCGTACATCATTTTCAACCAGTTTTCTTGCCAAAAGACAATTCATAGCAAAGGTTCCTTCACCCGGTTTCACACCATACATATCCAGAATAAACTGAGGTTCCCTGGAAACATCCATTACCTCAGGCACAGACATTTGCATCCGGAACGCCATTTCATACTGACTGATCCGGGTTAATATTTCCGGATCTTTTACATCATCGTAGGTTTGTTTATTAATCTCATTAATCGCTTCAATAGTCTGTTTCCGCATATTCCTGTTCATACCATTCGGATCCGTCACATATAAAACCGGATCTCCACCCGTTCTGCATTGTACGCCCTGATAGACTGATGGCAGAAAGCCGCTACCGTAAACACTTTTTCCCGCATCCGGCTGCCTTCCACCCGAAGCAAGCACGATAAATCCGGGCAAATTCTGATTTTCTGAACCTAAGCCATAAACCGACCAGGCACCCAAACTCGGGCGACCTAACCGTGCACTTCCCGTATGCAATAATAACTGCGCGGGAGCGTGGTTAAACTGATCTGTGTGCATGGATTTGATGAAAGTGATTTCATCGGCAACCGTTTGTAAATAAGGAATATAGTCAGACATCCAGGCACCGGATTGTCCATACTGGTTAAACTTTCCCTGCGGTCCCAACATTTTGGGAACACCCTGGATAAAGGCAAATTTCTTTCCTTCCAGAAATTCAGCCGGACAATCTTTTCCATGATATTTTTCCAGCTCAGGTTTGTAATCAAACAATTCCAGCTGCGAAGGTGCACCTGCCATGTGGATATAAATAACCCGCTTGGCTTTCGGAGCAAATTGCGGGATCTTCGCTCCCATTGCCTCAGCCGCTACGCCCGTTTCTGCATTCGAATTGCTACAAGATCCCAACAATGATCCAAGTCCCAAAGCACCAAGGCCAAATCCCGCAGATTGCAAAAAATGCCGCCTCGTTTGACCATGCAGATCAGCATGTTGTAATTCTTTCAATAACTTTTCCATATCTGTAATCAGTATTAGAATCAGAGAAATTTCTCCGGTTATTCTTTTGTCACCACATTATCCAGATTCAGCATTACGTTGGCAGAAATCGTCAAAGCAGCCAATTCCGGTGATTTTCTTTCTTTTCCGTAAACCAGAATGCTATCCACATCAGACGGTTTGGCCCGATAAGATTTCAACGCATCACCATATATTTTTACCAAAACCTTTAAACTTTTATCGTTGATAGGCTGGAAAGTTAAAAGTCTGTACCCTTCCCGAAGTTGCTCTTCCGGTGTTTTTCCACGTTTTTGCATGGTGGTTGCCAGTTTTTCTGCTGCTTCCAGATATACAGGATCATTTAAAGTTACCAAAGCCTGTAAAGGCGTATTCGTCAGGATTCTTCTCGACTGGCAAAATTCACGGCTTGGCGCATCGAATGTGGTCATGGAAGGATAGGGTGCTGTGCGTTTCCAATACGTATAAACTGCTCTCCGATGTTTATCTTCCCCTTCACTCACTTTCCAGCTTTCGCCACTGTAAGGTGACGACCAGATACCTTCCGGCTGTGGAGGCATTACGCTCGGACCGTACATCTTTGACGAAAGCAATCCGCTTGCTGCCATTGCTTGGTCACGAACCTGTTCCGCGCTCAGGCGTACTCTTGGACCTCTTGAAATAAACCGGTTATAGGGATCCTGTTCTTGTCTGCCTTTATCAGATTTTGAACTTTGCTGATACGTCGCGGACATAACCATCGTTTTCAACAGTTTTTTAACGCTCCAATGATCTTCCTCCATGAAATTCACAGCGAGCCAGTCGAGGAGTTCCGGATGCGAGGGTTCAGCGCCCTGAGAGCCAAAATCTTCTACCGTTTCTACAATTCCTCTACCAAATAACTGCTCCCAAAAACGGTTTACGATAACTCTTGAAGTTAAAGCATTCTCCCGACTAACAATCCACTTAGCCAATCCAATCCGATTTTTAGGATATTCCTTTGGCATCGGTGCAAGTAATTTTGGAACATCCGGTTTTACTTCTGCACCTTTTACCGACCAGTTTCCTCTTATAAAAACATTGGTTTTCCGGGCAAAATCGCCTGTTCCTTCCCAAACCACCGGCATACTTTCCGTTGACTTGGTCAAAATTGTTGAATAATCTTTCAGAATTTCCGGATATTCCGGTTCACCAGCTCCCGGCAAAGCTTCCTGAAAAGCAAGCCATGTAATCCTCACCCATTCAGTCGGATTTTTGGGACTTTTCAGTTTCAGAAAAATATCGTGTTTTCCGGAAATCTTGGGAATTGGTGTAACCAAAACAGTATCTCTGGTTGGAACATTTAGTTTGGAAATAACCGGTCCATCGATTTTGTCCAAATGGAAAGTCATCACCGCATTTTCCGCTTTGGTAGAAATATTCATCACCAAACTGCCTGCACCAGTCAAATCTACATTTGGGATTTTTGCATTTCCCTTATCCTTGACACCATAGTACGAAATCAACAAAACTGTTGATTCGTCGCCTTTTACTATACTATGCGCATTAATTTTCGGCTCCATTACACGCATAAACTGTGTAAATTTCTGCGTCTCCTTCGGATTATATTTATTAATCCACGATTTTACTTTTTCAACGCGTGCAGAATCTTCGCCTTTGTAAAAACGAAGTTTTGGCCATTCATCCCAAACATCTTCATCACGGGAATTGTTGAAAAACGCCATGTATTTGTAATAATCCTCATGCGGAATCGGGTCATATGGATGGCTATGGCATTGAATGCAGGCGAAGGTTGTGCCCTGCCAAACTTCCCAGGTTGTGTTAACACGATCAATCTGTGCGGCTACCCGAAATTCTTCATCGTCGGTTCCGCCTTCATTATTGATCATGGTGTTCCGGTGAAAAGCCGTGGCAATCATATTTTCATCAGACGGCATTCCGGTTTTCTTTTCCGGCATCAAATCCCCGGCCAACTGCTCAATCGTAAATTGATCGAAAGGTTTATCTGCATTGAAAGATTTCACCACATAATCCCGGTAACGCCAGATATTTCTGCCACCGTCACTCTCATAACCTTTGGTATCCGCATAACGCGCCAGATCCATCCACATGGAAGTCCAGCGTTCACCATAAGAAGGAGATTTCAATAACCGGTCGACAACTTTTTCGTAAGCATTAGGAGAAGTATCTTTTTCAAAATCAGCCACTTCTTGTTCCGTGGGAGGCAAACCGGTTAAATCCAGACTTAAACGGCGGATCAATGTCGCTTTATCAGCTTGGGGAGAAGGTGAAAGTTTTTCCTGTTTTAATTTTTGAAGAACAAATTCATCGACCTCATTTTTAGGCCAATTCACATTTCCGGTATTAATCAAACCAAAAAGATTCCAGAGATTTTTATTCGACGGGACTTCCGGTTTTTCAATTCTTTTATAGGCCCAATGCGTTTCCCATTTTGCACCTTGATTGATCCATTTTTTCAGGATTTTAATATCCTCTTCTTTCAAATGCGCACCACCTTTGGGCATTCTTTCATCGGGATCATCTGACAAAATCCGGCGTATCATTTCGCTTGCATCCGCATCACCGCGTAGCACAGGAATTTTACCGGATTTCCCGGGTTCCAGCATTTCATGTTCAAACAAAAAACTTACCTCGCCAGCCTGCTTCACGCCGCCATGACAGCCCATGCAGTTTTTATTCAATACTGGTTTTACCTCCTCATTATAATCCACCTGATGGTCGAAGAATCCCGACCATGAGAAAGATGATAACAAAACCACCGTCACACCCAAACCAATAAAATACCACTTTTTCATTGTCAGGAACTGAATTAATTTGAATCACCGATTTTTTTAAAAGACCCGGTACTAATAAAAATACTTCATTTGTCCCAAATTCCGCCAAATCATATCCGACTGATCAATGCATTACACTTTAAACATTTTGACAAAACAAAGTTTTGCATTTTTCTTAAAGTTCCGCTTTTAATATAACGCTTCCACCGGCTTTACATTTTAGTTCCACAAAACCATCTTCCACTACATTTGTCACAACCTTTTTAGCAGACAACACCTGATATTTTTTAAAGGGTAATCTCAAAGTAGCAACCCCATCTTTTTCCGCATCTATTTTGACTTCCGTGACCTGGCCATTTTCCTTTTTAGCACTAATCAAAAACGCACCTTCTGCTCTAAGTTTCTCAAAAGCAATGTCTTTCCAGGACGCCGGAACAGCCGGCATGATCTCTATAAATCCGGCATAACTTTGAAGCATCATTTCCTGCAAGCCAGCTGCAAAAGCAAAATTCCCTTCCAATGTAAAAGGTCGATAGGTAAATTTGGACAAACCGGATTTACTTTGATCGCCGTTGACATGAAAACTATTTGGCAATACAAAAGCCTTTGCGAAAATGGATAGATCTTTCGCGGCTCCTTCACCGTCTTTTGCCCTTGCTTTCATGTTGGCCAGCCACGCATAGGAATATCCGCACCAATAATCAGGGCCAACTTTATCCAGTAACGCAATCGTGTTTTTGATAATCTTTTGTGATTTCTCTCCGTCTTCCCATTTGATCAAACCTAAAGGATGAATCGCCATCATGTGTGAGAAATGCCGGTGCGATTCTTCATAAGGCAAACCTGGCGCAAACATGAGTTCGTTGTTTTCAGTAAAGGCATAATCGCCAAACTCCGAAAGTATCGATTTCCAATGATCCGATTCGGCTACTAAACCCAGCTCCAAGGCAAGTTCGGCACCGGTGCTGAAAGAGAATTTCATCAATGCCAGATCATAGTTTGTATTTTGTGGAAACCAGGCTTCCAGGCTGTTATCTTTTATTTCAGGGCTTGAACTGATCGGTAGTTTCCGTTGACCAGTTGAATCTTTAACCGTTATATTTTCAAGAAATGTACAAACTTCCTTAACCCAGGGATAAGCCCGGTTTTTCAGGAAATCGGTATCCATACTATACCGCCATTGCAGATAATAGTGATGCGCCAGCCAGGACGAAACAGTCGGTGAAAGGGAATATTGAATCCAGCCGCCCATTTCCGTTCCATCCAAAGTGGTTACTCCCGGAACTGCCAGTCCATCAACGCCGAAATACATTTTGGTATAACGCTTGTAATTGGCCAGGTTTTCATCCAGATGATCAAAATAACCTAGCCCTTCTTCCAGATGGTTTCCGCTGTAACTTGGCCAGTAACTAAGCTGCGTATTCAAATCGTGATGAAAATCGCCTTTCCATGGCGGAATTCGGCCGTTATCTGCGGTCCAAACAGCCTGTAAAGAAATGGGAGGAGCACCACGACGGGCAGCAGATCCGAATTTATATTGTTCAAGATACCATTGTTTTTCAATGACAGGGTCGGGGACATGGATAGCAGATTGACCCCAGAATTTTTTCCACCAGTTTACATGACTCAGGAAACCCTTTTCAAATCCATGCAACATAGTTGTCTTGACAAATGAAGAGGAGACAGGATTAAGCTTTTTCTCTGGGTATTGAGAAGAGATACTCCATACACCTTCAATGGTTCCCGGAGTGACTTTTCTCCATTGAACCGTTATTTCATAGGTAAATCCACCCCAGCCTTCCTGTTTGTAAACAATTGTATTTCCCCGTTGATTTACTTTTCCTTGTTTATAACCCAATCTGGCCAGATCATCTCCTACCAAGGAATTAACTTCACCGCCCGACAATTTACCGTGATATTTGGGCGCTATTAGTTGGGTAATAATATCTGTTCTTACATTTTCAAATTTAAACCATCCAACGGGCTCTGTTGCATGAACAAAAGTTTTCAACGTCATACCACCTTCCCATTTTACTTCACACAAAGCTTTTTCCAGAGAGAGATGAACAGATTTCACCTTGCTTTTGCCTGTAAAACCAAATTCCAATGCTCCCGCCGGAATTTTCGAGGGAGCGGGTTCTTTATCATAAGGCGCATCAAAATACTGTTGAACGGGTTTGTATTCTTTCTTTTCAACTTGTTCCTGCACCCATTTGTAGCTGAATTCTTTGCGGTGCAATCCAGCCATTGGACGCATATCCCAGATGTCGGCGCGGTCAAGTGAAAAGCGTAATTTGTCGCCGTTTTTCCATATCAACGCACCGACGGTTCCATTTCCCAGTGGAATTGCCTCGTCCCATACAGTTGCCAGAGAATCAAATTGGAGATCGTGTTTTGTTGTTGGCTGTGCATGAAGGTTTATCGCCACCAGCATTATAAATATTGAACAGATAATTTTATTCATGTGTTTTTTCAAATATTTAGCAAGATCAGGAGGCTCCTACGGAGCCAAAATTTGTCGTGGGTAGCAGCGTTTTCTATAAACAGGAAGCCACTTCGTGGCTTCGAAATATTTGAAAAGCACTTTGAATCAAACGTCTTATTATCAGTCATTTACAATTATCCCGCTCCGTTAGGAGCATCCTGTTTATAGCCAATATTTACCCCAGCTGGATTCCCGACTCCATAGGAGTCTCCTGGAAATTCCATAAACTCCTACCAATTATTGGATACCATAATTAAAATAAGAGTCCAGACAAATCTTATTACTCAAAAACACCAAAACCATACTATCTCACGAAAAAGCATCTTCAATATGCTTCATATTAATCCCGCCACTCGAAAGAATTAAAATGGAAATAATGTCAAACCGTATATCAAAATGCCAGTCTTTGGTATAAATGTAATTTTCTGCTGCTTTCATGATAAGTTTTGCCTTGGTATAATTTACAAATTCCTCTGGCATTCCGAAACCCGTTCCGCTACGGGTTTTCACTTCCACAAAAATCAGCGTTTTGTTTTTCTTGACGATCAGGTCAATTTCCGCATGTTTGTGGCGGTAATTTTTTTCAATGATTTCATAACCTTTTCCTTCCAAAAAGGTCGTTGCCTGAGTTTCACCCCAGCTTCCGGTTGTATTGTGTATAGCCATTCGAACATTTTTAGTACAAAATAGTGTTATTGCATAGTAAGTAAAAGAAAACCCTCATCGATTATACGTTTTAATCGATCTTTGATTAGGGCAACATTTTTAAGTAATTGATTTTCCACAGCCGAAAAGGCCAAATTTGTTTCAAACCATTTGATTTGATATTTTCCGTTATTAAATCGATTTCCTTCAGACATGAATACCCTCATTAATAAACAAGTTGAATTCCGGAATTTAGGTCTGGTCGATTATCAGGAAGCTTGGGATTACCAGGAAAAACTGTTTGCAGAAACGCTTGCGATCAAAACACAAAACCGTAAGCTTCCGGCTGATGAACAATTATTGACACCAAACCGTGTAATTTTCTGTGAACATCCGCATGTTTACACGTTGGGAAAAAGCGGGAAACTGGATCATTTATTACTGAGTGAAGACGATCTGAGTCAGAAACAGGCGAAATTTTATAAGATAAACCGGGGAGGTGATATTACGTATCACGGTCCCGAACAACTGGTCGGTTACCCGATTCTTGATCTTGACAATTTTTTCACGGATATTCATAAATATATGCGGACGCTGGAAGAGGCAATCATTCTTACGCTGGCCGATTATGATATCAGTGCAGGGAGGATCAGCGGATTAACTGGTGTATGGCTGGATTTTGTTGAACAAAAAAACCCAAGAAAAATTTGCGCCATGGGTGTGAAAGCCAGTCGCTGGGTAACCATGCACGGTTTCGCCTTAAATGTAAATACAGATCTGGCTTACTTTGGAAACATTGTCCCTTGCGGGATTGAAGACAAAGCGGTTACCTCGATTTCTCAGGAACTTGGTCATGAAGTCGATTTAGATGAAGTTTCGTCAAGGTTAAAAAATCATTTAGGTAGTCTTTTTGAAATGGACTGGACAAATCCATATTATTCAAAAACAGATATTTTAGAAAATTAAGCATAAAGGAAAAGAATGAAGAAGGATATTATATTTCATCCCGTAGAAGGCGTTAAGGTGGCAATTGTCCGCACAATTGACGAATTGAATGAGGCGCAATGGAATGTCATTGTAATTAATAGAAACGATCAGCCGATCACCGGAGTTTTTGTTACTTCAAAAGGATATGGAAATACAGAATCGGGTGAAAATGCTGGGATAAAAACGTCAACATTGCGTCACTTTTTCCCGGAAATTAAAGCGCAGGATCATGTGGTTGTAGAACCGATTATGCCGGAAGTTTTTCACCTGAATAATGAGTTCTGGATCAGTTATTTTCTTGGAAATCAGATTTACGATAAAAAATTTATATTCGTGCCGGACAGTATTGTGGAAGACAATATCATCGAAATTGAGCCACTGGGACTGGACGGAGTCCTGCACGATTAAAGCATAAATTAACCACACACTATGACAGATGAATTTCGCCGCAAATCAAAAAACTTTCTCCTTCTGGACATCGAAACCGTAGCGGGTCATGCTTCTTATGAGGAGCTCCCTGAACGAATGCAAAAGCTATGGGACAAGAAAGCAATAACGCTCAGAAAAGGAGACGACACGCTTACGAACGCAGAAATTTTCTATGATCGGGGCGCCATTTACGCAGAATTTGGTAAGATCATTTGCATCGCTTTTGGTGCTTTTTATTGGGATGAAAACAATGAAATGGCCTTCAAAGTCCGCAGCTTCTCTGGCGACGATGAGGTTAAACTTCTCCTTGAATTTAAAGCACTTATAGAAAAATATCCGGCAGAACAGCTTGTTCTTTGTGCCCATAATGGCAGGGAATTTGATTTTCCGTTTCTTTGTCGACGCATGCTGATCCTGGGTATTGAAATTCCTAAGGCGTTACAGATCACGGGTAAAAAGCCCTGGGAAATTCTGCATCAGGATACGATGGATCTTTGGAAATTCGGCGATTACAAGAGTTATACTTCTCTGGATTTGCTGGCAGCAGTTTTTGATATACCGGGTAGCAAAAATGAAATGAGCGGAGATCAGGTTACGCGCGTTTATTACGAGGCGAACGATCTCGAAAAAATTTGCCGATATTGCAGAGAAGACGTGGTCGTATTGGCGCAATTATATTTGAAAATGCATAGTTTTCAGCCCGTACGAGCCGATAATATTACAAGAGTGGGATAAATTGATTAGCTTAACAAGACGATTATCCCACCTTTCTTAATCAACAATTACTCATAAAATTTCATGAGAGACAAAAAACCAAATAAAGAATTTAAAGAGAACAAAACAGTTAATGCGCCGCATAATATTGTGTCCTATATTGACAATCTGAAAGCAGATATTGCGGCTTTTTTCGACCTGAATAGTGAACATTCGTTTCGTCCTTTTGACGTACACGCACATTTTGGTGTGGAAGACAGGAAAGTACGCGCACTTTTCAATGAAATCCTTCACGAACTTCAGGAATCCGGCCAGATTCGTTCGAATGTCGACGGAACATTTTCCGCCGCTCCAAACAAACCACAAGTGGATCCTGGTCTTATCGGCCGCGTCGATCGTGTGAACAAAGGTTTTGCTTTTGTGATCATTGAAGGTCGCGAGGATGATATATATGTTGAAACTGAATTGCTCAATGGTGCCTGGGATGGTGATATCGTGAAGGTTCAGATTCTTTCCAAATCAGGAAGAAGACAACAATCGAGCCGTGGAGATTCCGGGAAAACCAGAGTGGAAGGCCGTGTTGTTGAAATCGTAGAAAGATCACAAAAAGAAATAGTCGGGATTATTGAAGTATGGCCGAAATATGCTGTGGTTCAACCTGATCATAAAAAATTATTTGATCCGATTTTCATCGAACCGGAACAACTTCATGGTGCTTCAAATCATGATAAAGTTATATTGAAAATGACTACCTGGCCGACAAGAACACGTCAGCCCGAAGGTGAAGTTTTACATGTTTTGGGACAAGCAGGTGAGAATGATGTAGAAATGCACGCGATCCTGGCTGAATTTGGCCTGCCATACGAATTCCCGGAAGCCGTCGAAAAAGAAGCGCAGAGAATTCCGGATGTTATTCCAAAAGAAGAAATTTTGAAACGCCGCGACATGCGTGCGACGTTAACTTTTACAATTGACCCGGCTGATGCAAAAGATTTTGATGATGCACTTTCGGTGCGTTATCTGGATGAAGGAAATGTGGAAGTTGGTGTACATATCGCCGACGTATCGCATTATGTACGTCCGGGCACGGAGCTTGAAAAAGAAGCAAACCGTCGTGCGACTTCGGTATATCTGGTAGATCGTACCGTTCCAATGCTTCCTGAAAAATTATCCAATAATCTTTGTTCACTTCGTCCAAATGAGGATAGACTAGCCTTTTCTGCCATTTTCGAATTGAGCCCGAAAGGTAAAATTTTGAAGGAATGGTTTGGAAGAACGGTTATTCACTCGGAACGCCGCTATTCATATGAAGAAGCGCAGACTGTTTTGGATACCAAAGAAGGAGATTATCCAAATGAATTGACGATGCTAAACAGCATCGCGAAAATACTTCGGAAAGAGCGTTTTAAAAATGGAGCAATCAATTTCGAAACTGCCGAAGTTCGTTTTCGTCTGGATGAAAATGGAAAACCATTAGGTGTTTATCAAAAAGAACGCCACGATTCACATAAGCTGATTGAAGAATTTATGCTTTTGGCGAATAAACGTGTGGCAGAATTTGTCTATTCACTTTCCAAAGGACCAGTGAAAAATACGATGGTCTATCGTGTCCACGAAGCACCGGATCCCGATCGTTTGAAGACATTTGCTTCGTTTGTTGCCAAATTGGGCCATAAACTGGAAGTGGACGACGAGAAGAAAATTGCGAAATCCATGAACAGTATGCTTCATGAAGTCGAAGGCAAACCGGAGCAAAACCTGATTGAATCTTTGGCTGTGAGAACTATGGCGAAAGCAAGATACAGTATTGAAGATTTGGGGCACTTTGGATTAGCTTTTAAGCGGTACACGCATTTTACGTCTCCTATCCGTAGATATCCGGATGTGATGTCGCATCGTTTGTTGCAGCATTACCTGAATGGCGGAGAATCTGTGAACGGTGATTTGTACGAAAACGCTTGTAAACATTCTTCGGAACGTGAAAAGATGGCTTCTGATGCTGAACGTGCTTCGATAAAGTATAAGCAAGTGGAATTCATGAGCACGATGGATAAGGATCGTGTTTTTGATGGTATCATCACCGGTGTCACAGAATTCGGGATTTTTGTCGAAATAACAGAAACTGCTTCGGAAGGCCTGGTCAGGATGAACGACTTAGGAGACGATTATTACGAACATGATAAAGACAATTACCGTTTGATCGGCCAGCGTACCAAAAAGATTTACACGTTTGGAGATGCAGTAAAAGTGCAGGTAAAAGACACCAATCTGGCGCGTAGGAGTATGGATTTGTATTTGGCAGGCAATACAACGTCTTCGATCCGGTCGAGGAATAGTGGTGGGTTTGATGAAAAAAGTGGGAGAAGTTCTCGTGGATCTTCCTCACGTGATTCTGGAAGAGAAAGAAAATCTTCGGATGGCAAAAAGAAACCTGCTTCATCAGAACCAAAACCGAAACGTCAGAGGAGGTAAAACCTAGAATCTTTTTACCTGGCCAGGAGTTAAATTTCCTGGCTAATATAACACACACTAATGAACATTATTTATAAAGAAGAATCCTATGAAATCATAGGTAGATGCATGGAAGTTCACAATGAGCTTGGACATGGATTTTCAGAGATTGTATATAAGGATGCTCTGGAAATTTTATTTAAACGGTATAGAATTCCATATTTGCGTGAAAAAGAATATCCTGTATATTTTCAAGGAATCATGCTAGCCCATAAATTTTGGGCTGATCTGGTTGTATTTGAAAAAATAATTCTGGAAGTTAAATGTGTCTCTGTGCTTACAGATGAACATACCGCCCAAACCATTAATTATTTGAAAGTTTCAGGTAATAAACTTGGTCTTCTGGTCAACTTTGGCCGGGGAAAACTTGAATATAAAAGATTGGTTTTTTGAATCGCCTCTTATTTGTGCTTGCCACGAATGCACGAATTTTCACTAATATTGAAGGATGAAACATCTCAGAACAATCCTATTATCCGAATTGCATTAAACTAGTCAAAATTAAAAAAATAAACCCTGTCGAAAATAATATTCGTGCCCAATTAGTGAAAATTCGTGTATTCGTGGCCGGAAAAATTGATAATGTTACCATAATAAATGTCGATATTTTATTAAAATACGGTCATTGGAAAATGTCTCTTTTTTCCTAAATGTTAAAGATTGGTTTTGAATACCACTGCTTTTCTCTTGCCACGAATGCACGAATTTTCACTAATGTTGCCGGATGATACATTTCTGGCTAATCTGGCTTTTCGCATTAATTCTATTCGAAATCAAATTAAATAAAACCTGTCAAAAATAATATTCGCGCTCAATCAGTGAAAATTCGTGTATTCGCGGCAGAAAAATTGATAATTTTACCATAATAAATGTCGATATTTTATTAAAATACGGTCATTGGAAAATGTCTCTTTTTTCCTAAATGTTAAAGATTGGTCTTGAATACCACTGCTTTTCTCTTGCCACGAATGCACGAATTTTCACTAATGTTGACGGATGATGCATTTCTGGTTAATCTGGCTTTTCACATTAATTCTATTCAAAATCAAATTAAATAAAACCTGTCAAAAATAATATTCGTGCCCAATTAGTGAAAATTCGTGTCTTCGTGGCTAGAAAAATTGATAATGTTACCACAATAAATGTCGATATTTTATTAAAATACGGTCATTGGAAAATGTCTCTTTTTTCCTAAATGTTAAAGATTGGTCTTGAATACCACTGCTTTTCTCTTGCCACGAATTTTCACTAATGTTGACGGATGATACATTTCTGGCTAATCTGGCCTTTCGCATTAATTCTATTCAAAATCAAATTAAATAAAACCTCTCAAAAATAATATTCGTGCCCAATTAGTGAAAATTCGTGTATTCGTGGCTAGAAAAATTGATAATGTTACCACAATAAATGTCGATATTTTATTAAAATACGGTCATTGGAAAATGTCTCTTTTTTCCTAAATATTAAAGAATGATTTTGAACACCACTGCTTTTCTCTTGCCACGAATGCACGAATTTTTACTAATGTTGACGGATAATACATTTCTGGTTAATCTGGCTTTTCGCATTAATTCTATTCAAAATCAAATTAAATAAAACCTGTCAAAAATAACATTCGCGCTCAATCAGTGAAAATTCGTGTATTCGCGGCAGAAAAATTGATAATGTTACCATAATAAATGTCGATATTTTATTAAAATACGGTCATCGGAAAATGTCTCTTTTTTCCTAAATATTAAAGATTGGTTTTGAATACAACTGCTTTTCTCTTGCCACGAATGCACGAATTTTCACTAATGTTGACGGATAATACATTTCTGGCTAATCTGGCTTTTCGCATTAATTCTATTCAAAATCAAATTAAATAAAACCTCTCAAAAATAATATTCGTGCCCAATTAGTGAAAATTCGTGTATTCGTGGCTAGAAAAATTGATAATGTTACCCTAATAAATGTCGATATTTTATTAAAATACGGTCATTGGAAAATGTCTCTTTTTTCCTAAATGTTAAAGATTGGTTTTGAATACCACTGCTTTTCTCTTGCCACGAATGCACGAATTTTCACTAATGTTGACGGATAATACATTTCTGGCTAATCTGGCTTTTCGCATTAATTCTATTCAAAATCAAATTAAATAAAACCTGTCAAAAATAATATTCGTGCCCAATTAGTGAAAATTCGTGTATTCGTGGCTAGAAAATAAGTATTAAAGTTCTCACCACCCCTTTTCTCTAAAAATCAATTTGGACATGACTTTTCGCGATAAACTCATTGCAATACTTTTATTACTTTCCTACACCACCTTCGCCCAAAATAACTCTGATAAAGAAGAATGGCAGGCATTATTCAACGGGAAAGATCTGAAAAACTGGGATATTAAAATTGCAGGACATAAGGTCAATGACAATTATAAAAACACCTTCATCGTCGAAGACGGCATGATCCGGGTTAATTATAAAGAATACAAAACTTTCAGCACAGAATATGGGCACATCTACTATAACATGCCATATTCTCACTACCGCCTACGTTTAAAATATCGTTTCACCGGAAATCAGGTTCCGGGCGGTGCGTCCTGGAATGTCCGTAACAGTGGAATTATGTTGCATTCCCAATCTGCCGCTAGTTTAGGACTTGACCAGGATTTCCCTGTTTCTCTGGAAATGCAATATTTAGGAGGATTAAATGCTGGAGAACGCACAACAGGAAATCTTTGCACGCCAGGAACCATTGTGGAGGTTAATGGAAAAATCGATCAGGCCCATTGTATCAATTCAACTTCCAAAACTTATGATGGCGATCAGTGGGTTTCTGCTGAAGCAATTGTTCTTGGAGATTCAATTGTTCACCATATTATTAACGGAGACGTTGTTTTTACATTTACCAAACCTAAAATCGGTGGTGGTTATGTAGGCAAAGACCATGATTTTAAAGCCGGACATTTCAGTAATGCCGAAGAATGGATCAAAAAAGATGGTACGCCGTTATCGAGCGGTTATATCGCTTTGCAGGCCGAAAGTCACCCGATTGATTTTAAAGATATTGAAATACTGAACCTGCAAGGCTGTATGGATCCGAAGGCTTCCAACTACAAATCATACTATCAATCCGCTGATAACAAAAGCTGTAAATACAAGAAATAACCGCCTGCCGCAATAACTCCGTATAGTTTTTATATTTTTGCTGAAAAACGGGCGTTACTGCTTCATGAAAAAAACAATTTTCAGGTTATTATTTGTATTGATTATCCTGGCCGGAATTAACTGGCTGGCCTCCCTGTTCTTTTTCCGCTGGGATTTGACAGAAGATAAACGGTATACCATTTCCGACGCTACCAAACAGCTACTTAGCAATTTAGACAAAGACGTGGCAGTCAACGTTTATCTTTCCGGCGAATTTCCTCCTGGTTTTGAGCGCCTGGAAAGTGCTACCCGCGAAACACTTGAAGAATTTAAAACTTATTCCAACGGACATTTATCATTTCAATTTTCAGATCCTTCTGACGCACCGAGTGAAGACGACCGAAAAAAACAATATCAAAACCTGGTCGATCGCGGCTTAACGCCGACGAATCTTTTCGCTAACGAAGATGGAAAACGCACAGAAAAACTAATTTTCCCTGGCGCCATCGTTCAGGCTGATACGCTTGCCATTCCGGTTCAGCTTTTGAAAGGAAATAAAAGCAGTTCTCCGGAAGAGCAGTTGAATCAATCTTACGAAAATGTTGAATTTCAGCTTGCGTCTGCGATTCGTGTGCTTGATAATCCTGCCAAAAAGAAAGTTGGCTTACTTGTAAATCATACACAAAAACTTCCGCCGGCACGGCTTAGCGATCTGATTGCGACGATGCAGCAAAGTTATGACGTATTTATGGTCGTAAACGATCCTGAAACGTATGAAGGACTGGATGCGTTAATGATTTTAAAGCCTGATGTTCCGTTTTCCGAGGAAGAAAAATACAAACTGGATCAATATGTCATCGGAGGAGGGAAAGCACTTTTTTTTGTTGATGGTGCCAAAGTGGATAGTGTAAGTCTGGAAGGAAATTATGTACAACCGCTTGATTTAAATCTTAATGATCTCTTTTTTCGTTGGGGAGTAAGGATCAACAATAATCTCGTAAAGGATTTAAACAGCGCAACGATTCCAATGAACGTTGGAAATATGGGAGATAAACCTGAGATCAAAGCGGTTCCATGGCGGTTTTTTCCCTTATTGAATAATTTTGGACCAAGCCCGATTACCAGAAATACGGATGCCGTTTATTCCCGGTTTCTAAGTTCTCTGGATACCGTAGGAGGTGCGCCGGGCATTCAGAAAACTCCGCTTCTGATGACTTCGCCTTATACAAATCTGGTTAATACCCCCGCTTTGGTAGGCTATAATGAAGCACGTCAGCAGCCGGATCCTTCTGAATACAAAGGTGGCGTTAAACTCGCAGCAGTCCTTTTGGAAGGTTCGTTTAACTCGCTTTTTGAAAACAGGATTTTGCCAAACGATCCGCGTTCCAAAACTTTTAAATCAACAGGGCAGGGGAAAATTATTATTTGCGCTGATGGAGACGTTGTAGTGAATGATTTTGATTACCGCAGAAATACGCCGCTTCCATTAGGTTATGACCGTGCTTCCACCAATATTTTTGGAAATAAAGATTTCGTTATGCACGCGCTGGATTATATGACAGACGAAAACGGAATCATTAACTCACGAAACAAACAGATCAGTATCCGGGCTTTGGATAAGATTGCGGTGCATAAAGACAAGAAATTCTGGCAGGCACTGAACTTGCTTTTGCCATTGGTTCTACTTGGTATTTTTGGAGCAATCCGCTACTATATCCGCAAGCGTAAATTCGCATAATAATAAAGCGGCGGAGTACATTTTTTTTCTTACTTTTGTTCCCTACCAGACAGATTTCCAGATCTGCCTGGTTTTTTATATTTTTTATTTAAACACTTCCGTCACGAATTATGAAGTTTGTCGTTTCGTCATCGGTACTGCTCAAGCAACTGTCTGCAATTAATGGTGTCGTTTCAACGAACCCTATCGTACCTATATTAGAAAATTTTTTACTTTCTCTTGAAGGTAATCGCCTAACCGTTACTGCATCTGATTTACAGACGGTTATGATTACTGAAATCGAAGTAGAATCTACCGAAAAAGGCGCCATCGCCGTTCCTGCAAAACTTTTGCTGGACACATTGCGCGGACTTCCTGAGCAGCCTATCACGCTTCAGGTTAACAGCGAAACTTTTGGAACAGAGATTATCTCGGACAATGGTCGTTACAAATTGTCTGGTGAAAACCCGATTGATTTCCCAAAAACGCCATCTGTAAACCGTGGACAATCAGTTGATCTGTCTTCTTCCGCTTTGGGAGCCGCCATTGCCAATACCTTGTTTGCAACCAGTACAGATGATCTTAGACCCGCTATGACAGGGGTTTTTGTTCAAATGGGTGTTGAAAATGCAACATTTGTAGCAACTGACGGTCACCGTCTAGTGCGTTACCGTCGTTCTGATATCAAATCGGATGTTGATACATCGATGATCATTCAGCGCAAGGCTTTGAACTTGCTTAAATCTTGTCTGCCTTCCGACGATGTTCCGGTAAAAGCTGAATTTACTGCGTCAAACGCATTTTTCAGTTTTGGAAATATCCGCATGATCTGTCGTTTGATCGATGAACGCTTCCCGGATTACGAAAACGCAATTCCAACAAACAATCCGAATACTTTGACAATTGGCCGGATGGAAATTCTGAGCTCATTGCGTCGTATATCTATTTATTCAAACCGTACAACACACCAGGTTCGCTTGAAAATGTCCTTGAATGATCTTGTAATTTCTGCGGAAGATCTGGATTATTCAAACGAAGCAAACGAACGTTTGATGTGCGAATACAATGGAGACGATATGGAAATAGGATTCAACGCGAAATTCCTCATTGAAGTACTTGGAAATTTATCCAGCAAAACGATCACATTTGAACTTTCTGCACCGAATCGTGCCGGTCTGATCATTCCGGTTGATCAGGAAGCAAATGAAGATATATTGATGCTTGTGATGCCTGTTATGTTGAATACATACGTTTAGGATCAAAATCATTCAAATTTAGATATTCGTTTATCTTATTTTTTGTTAAAATACTAAAAAATGCCAGTAGAAAATTTCTACTGGCATTTTTATTTATCTGTAAATCAGGTTATTGCAAATAGAAATGGATCTTTTTCAAGGTAAGTACGAAAATAATCGTAATAGAGTATTGCAAATACGAATCTTTTCGTAGACATTTGTTACGAACTTATTCGTAGGCAAAACAATTCGTCTTACGTATTAGAAATCAATTTAATAAAATTTTATTAGCCATGATTATAAAACCAACAGAATCTGAACTCGAAATTTTGAATTACCTATGGAAAGAAGGCCCTTCTACTGTGAGGCAAGTTCATGATTTCCTTTCCGCATCCAAAGACACAGGTTACACAACAACGCTTAAACTGATGCAGATCATGCATGACAAAGGTGTTTTGTACCGAACTGAAAGCGGGCGCTCGCACATTTACGTAGCGTTATTGGACGAAGAAGAAACACAACAGAATTTATTAGGACGTTTTGTTGAATCAACTTTTCGTGGCTCCGCTGCCCGTTTAGTGATGCAGGCTTTGGGCAATCATTCCACGTCCAAAGAAGAATTAGATGAAATTCGTGAATTGTTAAACAACCTCGAAAACAAAAAATAGCCATGAAATCGTTTTTCAACTTATTCTCTGACACGCTTATTTCCTCGTTTGGATGGATGCTCGTTCATTCCTTATGGCAAGGATCTCTTCTGGTACTGGTTGCCGGTATTGGTCTTTATTTATTCAGAAAAAGTCCAGCTGCAACACGTTACAATGTAGGAATTCTGGCTCTTTCTTCTCAGGTCATTTCTTCAATTGTTACATTTCTTTATTATTACTTTAATACAACTCCCAAAGTTTTAAGTACCGCATTTAAAAACACTGCCCACAACGTAGCAGACTGGAAAACATTAACTTATGATCTTTCAATGACTTCAAAAGTTCAGCTTTGGCTCTCTACACATATCCAGGAACTTGTTATTTGCTGGCTTATCGGAGCAGCCGTTTTAGTGGTGAGATTTCTGGGCGGATGGATTTACACGGAATATCTTCGTCACAATTCACGCCTGGTCATGAATAAAGAATGGAGAGCAAGGTTCGGTGTTTTGACAGCGAAACTGAAAGTATATCAATCGATAGAACTGAAAGAATCTTCGAAGATTCTCACACCGATGGTGATCGGAACTTTACAGCCTGTGGTATTAATTCCAATCGGGTTATTATTAGGTTTTCCAACAGCACAAATCGAAGCCATTTTGGCGCATGAACTGGCACATATCCGTCGTCATGATTATTTAGTCAATATACTCCAATCGTTTGTTGAAGTGGTTTTCTTTTTCCATCCGGCACTTTGGTGGCTATCGGAGCGTGTTCGTACCGAGCGTGAACATTGCTGTGATGATCTTGCGATTGAAGCGTGTGGCGATCGCCTTTCGTTAGCGCACGCCCTGGTTGGCATTGCAGAATTTAAAACTAATCATTCCCTTGCTATGGCTTTTGCATCTAAAAAACCTTTGTTATTACAACGTGTAAAACGCGTTTTGGGCGTTGCTCCCAAGTCGGCCAGGATATTTGGGGGCTTGCCGGTTACGATGTTTTTTATTGCTGCATTGATCGGCGTTTCTCTTTATGCTGTTGGACAGGATACTTTAAAAAAGAAAAAGGTGAAAGCAAAAACGCATCAGTTTGCAGCAAAACCCTCCAAAGTATTTTCTGCCAGAGGTGAAAACGGTGATTTTGTAGCTATTGAATCTGAAATGGAAGTAGAGGTTCCGGAAATAGATGAAAACATCGATATTAATGAATATTTTGATGAATCGGAGTTGCCGTTTTTGAGCGATTCAGCAAGAAATAAAATGAATGAAATCCACCTGAAAGTTGAGGCTATGCAAAAAGAAATGGAGCCTTTGCATAGAAGGATAGAAGAGCTACAACTGGAAATAGAAAAGTCTCAGTTTGAAGTTGACCATTTCCAGAGAGATCAGGAAAAGCTGGAATGGAAAAAGGAACACGCTAATGAAATTCGGCAGGAGCTGATGGAAAAGCGTTCAGCGATATTTCACCCGGAAACCAAAAATGCTAAAACTAAATTAAGCGAGTCGGAAATTGAAAAACAATTATCTGATTTTGAACAGCAAATTAAAGTTCAAGAGGAGACAATTACTAAGCTTAATGCAGAAATAAGCAGCTCCCGCAAAGAAGCATTAAAAGCAGAGGAACCGTACAGAAAGGTTGAAAACGAGATGGAGGAAATAAAACGGAAAACGGACGAATACAAGGAAAAGATGGAGATAGAATCAAGGGAGATAGAAAAATTAATTCCTGCCCCTACAAGACCACCACATCCTCCAAAAGCACCAAAAATGAAATCAAAACCTGCCATAGCAGCGCCTCCGGCCCCGGCCGCTCCTGCGAAAGCACCGTCTGCTCCACCAGCACCAGCAAGAAAATAGCTGATCTAAAATATAAAGCCGTTTAATGAAAATGAATCCATTAAACGGCTTTAAATGTATTTCAGTCCTACTATTTATTGATAATCGGAGAAACTTTTTGACCTATTAATTCAATTGATTTCAAAAGTTTTTCATGCGTTAATCCGGCATTGTCCATTTGAAATGTAAGCCGTGAAATACCACCAAGTGCTTCACTATGACGAAGTATTTTGGCCGCAACTTCTTCTGGTCCGCCTACCAGTAAAGCTCCTTCGGGCCCCATTTGAGATTCAAAACGAGCTCTTGTCATCGGGGGCCATCCGCGCTCTTTTCCTATTTTGGTAAAGGATTCCGAATATCCTGGAAAGAATTCTTCTATCGCCTCTTCCGTTGTGTTTCCTACATACCCAAGAGAATGCAAACCAACTTGTAATTCTTCCGGCTTGAAACCAGCTCTTTTTCCTGCTTCTCTATACAAATCAACCAAGGGACGGAAACGATGCGTTTCTCCACCGATAACGGCTACCATTAACGGCAAACCCAATACACCGGCACGGACAAAAGATTCAGGAGTACCACCTACACCTAACCAGATCGGTATTTTTTCTTGTAATGGTCTTGGGTAAACAGGCTGATTTTGTAACGCTGGACGGAATTTCCCAGACCAGGTAATAAATTCATTATCCCGGATTTTGAGTAACAAATCCAGTTTTTCAGAAAACAACTTATCATAATCTTGGAGGTTCAACCCAAACAATGGAAATGCATCTGTAAAGGAACCGCGCCCCACAACCATTTCCGCTCTTCCCTGAGAAATCAGATCCAGTGTCGCAAAATTCTGAAACACCCGAACCGGATCCGCAGCGCTTAACACAGTTACGGCACTTGTCAATCGAATTTTCTTGGTCCGCGAAGCAGCCGCGGCCAGTATCATCGAAGGCGCAGAATCAAGAAATCCTTTGCGATGATGTTCGCCGATTCCAAATATATCAAGGCCAAAACGATCGGCATGTTCTATTCTTTCCAGTAACTGAGCCATTGCATCCACATCATCAATGGCAGTTACTGAATCGCCACTGAACATGGCCGCGAAACTATCAATTCCTATTTCCATCGTATCGTTTTGATAATGTTTGTTTAGTTAAATAAAACGCAAAGTTACCTTGATTTGCCTGCAAAAAAGCAGCGCTATACGCAAGGAGCGTCAATATCCTTTTGTATAGCACTGCTTTGAAACTTTTTTTAGAAATTATTCTACCTCAATCACCACATCATCGCTCATTGGATGTGCCACACAGGTTAAAATAAAACCTTCTTTTAATTCTGCTTCTGATAACGCATCTTCCTCATCCAACGCCACTTTTCCGGAAACGCATCTACCCATGCAAGCCGTACACATTCCTGCCTGACAAGAATACGGAAGATCAATATCCATATTCATCGCAGCTTCTAAAATCGTTTCATAGGGTTTTACCGGAACCTTATATTCTGCGCCTTCATAGAAAAGTGTGATCTCATGCGTTTTAGGCGAATCGTCGGTTTCTTCCAAAGTTACCTCTCCGGGTTTAGCCGCGGTGGCAGTTAAGAAACTTTCCTGTCTTATTTTATTCAAAGCAACACCTCTGATAGCCAAGGCGCGGTTTGCCTCTTCCATCATATCTTCCGGTCCGCATAGGAAAAATTCTGCTTCATTGATCTTTAAATCCGGCAAACCTTCCATGATTTTCAAGATATGACTTTTGTTCAAACGACCTCTTTCACCTTCCCAGCTTTCTTCCGGCTGGCTTAGCGTATAAATCACCTTAAACCGCTCCTTATATTTCTCCTGAAGAAAGCTGATTTTTTCCTTGAAAATGATACTTGATTCTGTCCGACTTCCGTAGATTAGTACAACTTCACTTTCCTGCTCAACCATCAGAATGGATTTGGCAATCGAGAATAATGGTGTTATACCGCTTCCCGCACCGATAAAGACCACCTGACGCGTCTGGTCATCTTCCTGTTTTGGAAAAAATATTCCCATGGGTTCCATGGCTTCCAGCACGTCATCAACTTTTATGGTGTCCAGTAAATAATTGGAAGCAAACCCACCAGGAACACGTTTGATCGTGATTGCCAGCGAAACATCTGTATATGGCGAGCTCGACATAGAATAAGATCGGCGTACTTTCTTGTCTCCATCGGGTAATAACAGCGTAATAAATTGTCCCGGACGGTAAGCGACTACTTCATTCAGCGGATGCCAAAAATGGATTGTTGATGCATCTTCCGTTTCTTTTTCTATTTCTTTAACCTTTAAAAAATAATATTTGCTCATGATGAATTGGCGGTCAGCTTTCGGCTATCAGCAGTCGGCTTTTGTTATTTCAGAATTTATGGTATTGTTATACTTTCAACAAGAAATTGATAAATGTAATTCGCTTTTCAAAAGAAAAAGCCTCATGGTGTTGAAAGTCCATGAGGCCCGGCAATAAATTTATTCTATATTATTTCAAGGTTGCAACTGCATCTTTAATTCTTTGTACAGCTTCTGCCAATGATTCATCAGCCGCCGCTGTTGAAATCCTGATACAATTTGGTGCACCAAAACCAGAACCGGCTACCGTAGAAACGTAAGAATTGTTCAATAACCAGTTTGCAAAATCGTCAGAATCCTTGATAAGATTCGTTCCATCCGATTTTCCGAAGTAATAACTTACATCCGGGAAAGCGTAGAAGGCTCCGTCAGGAACATTTACTTTGAAACCAGGAATTTCTTTTAACAAACCAACAACAAGATCACGACGACGGGCGTATGCTTTTGTCATTTCTATTGTTGCATCCAAAGGACCGTTAAATGCAGCCACAGCCGCTTTCTGAGCGATTGAATTGGTTCCGGAAGTAACTTGACCCTGTAATTTTTCAACACCGTCAGCGATCCATTTTGCAGCGCCTATAAACCCGATTCTCCATCCTGTCATAGCGAATCCTTTTGCTACTCCATTCACGGTAATCACGCGGTCTTTCAAAGCGGGAATTGACCCCATGCTGAAATGTCCTTCTTCTGTGAAGTTGATATATTCGTAGATTTCGTCAGCCAAAACATAAACTCCTTCATGTTTTTCCAAAACTGCACCAATTTCTCTCAACTCAGCTTCTGAATAAACAGCACCGGTTGGGTTATTTGGAGATGCATACATTACCACTTTCGTACGAGGCGTGATAGCAGCTTCCAATTGGGCAGCAGTAACTTTGAAACCATTGTCAAAAGCACCTTCCACGATCACTGATTTTCCTTCCGCCAGTTTCACCATTTCAGAGTAACTAACCCAGTAAGGAGCGAAGATAAGTACCTCATCACCTGGATTAACCAATACCTGGATCACGTTGGCCAGAGAATGTTTAGCTCCCGTAGAAACCACGATATTTTCAGGTTTCCAATCTATATTATTGTCGCGCTTAAGCTTATCAGCAATCGCCTTACGTAGATCAGGGTAACCTGCTACCGGCGAATATCCATGAAATCCATCGTCAATTGCCTTCTTGGCAGCCTCACAAATGAATGCGGGCGTTTTGAAATCTGGCTCTCCCACGCTCAGACTAATCACTTTGTGGCCTTGGGCAGCCAATTCACGGGCCATTTTGGTCATCGCCAGCGTCGAAGATTCTTCGAGGGCGTTGATACGGTCGGCCAGCACCTGGGTTTGCTCTGCTACTGCGGACATTGCAACAAAAATTAAGTTAAATGAAAATATTCCATTTGAGATTTGAACCTGTCGCAGGTCAATATCAACAAATTGCCCGCAAAGTTACGGGTTTTTTGGAAGAGTTGAAGAAATAGGAGGTCTTAAAGAAAAAAAAGAATTAATGCCTGACTTATTTAAGTATGTCAAATACGATTTTCGGAACTAAAACAATAGCTATTAACCAATTGGCTATCTCCGAACTTCAATCGAATTTTGAGTAATGACTTTTAACTCTTCTGAATCAAAAGATAACGATTCAATAGTATTATCAATATTTTCAAGTTTGATAAGTATGCCGTTCAAGGGCATATTTTCATTTTGATTAACAATTTCTCCAAAAGCCCGGATGGTATCCATACTTTGTGTCGTTGCAAAAACCTGAACGTTTAAGCGTTCTGAAATTTCAAAAATCATGCCCCACAACGCTTCATGCACCGAATAATGTAATCCATTTTCAATTTCATCAATCAGCACAATTCCATTTTCACTGGTACTTAATGCCAGTAAAATAGTCAGAATACGGTGTACGCCGTTTCCCATGCGTAGGAGCGCAACATTTCTACCGCTTTTAAAAGTAGCAATCGGATTTTTTAAATTATCAGCCACAAAATCAATTTCCATGATCCGGTCGTCCATTATTTTAAGACATCTTAGTGCTCTTTCCCGAATAAAATCCGAAAAAATATCAAAGGTATTTTGTCTTAAAAAACTCTGAATACTGGAATGTGTTCCAATGAATTTAACATTTGGAGAAAATAAAATTTCATCTTCTGTCAAAAGATTTGGAGCAAGATCATCAACAACAAGTTTTTCTTCGGGAAGAAATTCGTTCTGAGAAGAATAGAAATTTATCGATTCAAGGAAATTAGTTTTGCCGGTATTATTTTTTCCAATAATTAAATTAACACGGCTTAACGAATCAATAGTAAGATTTCTAAGATTACGAAAATTCTGTATTTCAATGGAAGCAATCATTCTTTTCTAATTTCGTGGTTATCAAAATAAATTGATAACACATCATTTTAAAAAACCTCTCCCAAATTTACAAATAATCCCCGCGAACCATTTACTCCAAATCCATAATCTATGGCGATATTGGTCCTGGAAGTTTTATTAACTTTTACACGAATACCAAAACCTGCACCGGGCGCTATTTTATCAAACTTTTTACCCGGCCAATTGGAAAAGCTTTGTGCATTTCCAAATACTACGCCACCTAAAAGCCCGTTTTGAGTCAATGCAAAGCGATATTCGGATTCAAAATAAACCATATTCGGACTGCGGAACCGTCCCTGAATATATCCACGTCCGGTATTGTTTGATGGGTCCCAGCTCGTACTTGGTAAATCAAGATAAGGAGGTTTTCCAGCAAGGGTAAGCCAGTTAAAATCCCAAAGTGCCAGTGTATTCTTGCTGCCTTTTGGAAAGTTAATATACTTCCGGAATTCCAGTACCAGCGATTGCCAATTGGTATTACTTCCCAAAAATGTCATATTATTCCGGTAACGTGCATTGGCGTAAAGTCCGTTTTTCGGATTAATAGAATTCTTTCTGCTATCGTATAAAATATTTCCAACCAGACCGGACGATACAGAACGGTTCGTGAGCCCATAAGCTGATACATCTTCGTTGGTCCCAAGTTCTTTAATTTTCCAGCGATAATCCAGCATATACCCGACTCCCGCATAAAAAGCTCCGGTAATATTTTTAAGGATCGTTTGATGCAGGCGGACGTGGGAATAATCAATTCTGTCGGCATTGGCCACAATACTATTTCCACCCAGTCCGTAAGTGTCTTGCGGATATTTGAAATAGCGCCAATCGGCAATAAAATTATAGCCATTGTCCTTCGTCCAGATATTCAGCTGAACGGGGATGGTAATCTGATTATACTGGGAATAAATAAAGGCTGTACTGACCGTAGAAATGTTGGTTGTAGCCGTATCACTCAAATAAAATGCTGCATTAGCGCTTAGCAATCCTACGACGCCTGTCGACAAGGTATACCCAATGGCTGGCACCATGGAATAAAGTATCTTACCTGCTTTGATTTCCTTTTTTCCAGGTATGGTTCTCTTGCTTTTTCTCCTCAATTGCCCCAGAACATCAATGATATCCTTTTCCTCAACTTCGGTTGCTTTTGCCGTATCGGGAATAATACTGGTTTCTACCCGCAACGAATTTTGTGCCGGAACCACTACCTGTGCGTGGACACTACAACACAAAATGCCGCAAAAAGGAAAGAAAAAAATTAGTATTAAGGCTTTGAACAAGTTGAAAATTCGGTTAAATAAGGATCAAATTTAGCTCAAAATATAAAATCCGTGCCCGGAATGAAAAGATCTAAGTATTTTCTAACTATATCCTAAAGTAACATTTTCAATAAGTATCTACAAAAAAAGCTGCCAGCTCTGTAACGAACCGGCAGCTTTTTTAATATTCAAAAACAATTAGGCTAATGCAGCTTGCAAATTGTCGTTAATTGCTTCAAGGAATTCCTCAGTATAAAGGTAATGCTCTCCGTGATTCACTTTATTTCCGTGAATACAAACAGCCAAATCCTTTGTCATTTTTCCACTTTCAACCGTTTCAACACAAACTTTTTCAAGCGTCTGGCAGAAATCGATCAATGGCTGGTTTCCGTCAAGTTTACCACGGAATTCCAATCCACGTGTCCATGCAAAGATGGAAGCAATTGGATTTGTTGAAGTTGGTCTTCCTTTTTGGTACTCACGGTAGTGACGCGTCACCGTTCCATGTGCAGCCTCCGCTTCCAAAGTATTTCCATCTGGAGTCAACAATACAGAAGTCATCAAACCAAGAGATCCAAATCCTTGTGCAACGGTATCCGACTGAACGTCTCCGTCATAATTTTTACAAGCCCAAACAAAGTTACCTTCCCATTTAAGCGCAGAAGCAACCATGTCATCAATCAGACGGTGCTCGTAATGTACTTTTCCTGCAAATTCAGTGTCGTAAATTTCCTGGAAAATATCTTTGAAACGGCCATCGTATTTTTTCAAAATGGTGTTTTTAGTAGAAAGGTACAAAGGCCATCCTTTGCCCATTGCTACATTGAAACAAGAACGTGCAAAACCACGGATCGACTCGTCCACGTTGTACATCGCCATGGCAACACCCGGCCCCTGGAATTGGTACACTTCGTGCTCAATTACCTGTCCGTCTTCACCTTCAAACTTAACAGTAAGTTTTCCTTTTCCTGGCACAACGAAATCCGTTGCTTTGTATTGATCGCCAAAAGCGTGACGTCCAACGATGATAGGAGCAGTCCAGTTTGTTACCAAACGAGGTACATTGCTCATCACGATAGGCTCACGGAAAACAGTTCCATCCAAAATATTACGGATTGTTCCGTTTGGAGATTTCCACATTTGTTTCAGGTTGAATTCCTTAACGCGGTCTTCGTCAGGTGTAATGGTAGCACATTTGATACCTACACCGAATTCTTTAATCGCATTAGCAGAATCGATCGTAACCTGATCGTTGGTTTCATCACGATATTCAATACCTAAATCGTAGTACTTAATATCTACGTCCAAATATGGTAAAATAAGTTTTTCTTTAATAAACTTCCAGATGATTCTAGTCATCTCATCTCCGTCCAACTCTACTACGGGATTTGCAACTTTAATTTTGCTCATGATTATTATTTACTATTCGAAAGTTAAAGATATTGAAATGCGACTGTGAAAGTACAATTATAGACTGAAAAGGCGAAACAGAACGCTAAGTTAGTTTGAATTTATAATTCATTCTTTCAAAATTTGTAATGCCTAAACTGTATTATTGTCCTATAAAAGCGGCTGAAAACCCCATCTACCCGGTTTCTTGTAAAATGTGTAAGATCGCTCAATAAATTTTCTAATATTGACGCTTAATAATAACCCGCACAATTAATTTCAGCCCTGCGTTATGAACAAATCCTTTTTGCGTACTGCGTTTTTAAAAAAGAGAAAGGAGCTTTCTGAAAACGAAATTGAAGAAAAAAATGAAGCTATTTTGACGAATTTCACATTTTTTTTCAAAAGCAGTACAGCAAAAACAATACACATATTTCTACCACAAATAGGTAAAAATGAAATTGATACATGGCGGATTATTTCTTTCCTTAGCCACTTCGATCAGATAAAAATCATTGTTCCAAGAATCATCCCGGGTACGAAGGAAATGGAACATTATCTGTTAACACCCGAAACGATACTAATTAATAATCAATGGCATATTCCTGAGCCAGATGCCGAAACTTCACTCAAAGTTTTACCAATTGAAATTGACGCTGTGCTTATACCCTTGTTGGCTTTTGACAAAAAAGGTTTCCGGGTTGGGTATGGGGGTGGATATTATGATCGGTTTCTGATCCAATGTAATCCTGATGTTATTAAAATTGGGCTGTCATTTTTTGAGGCAGAAGAAGAAATTACTGATCTTGATGCGTTTGATGTGGCTATGAATTATTGCGTTACGCCTTTCGGAATTGTGCAATTTTAGTATGCTATAATGAATGTTAAGTGAGCTTGTTTTGAAGTAAAAACAGATTTTGCAAAGGTTATGTCACCCGTTCCGGGTTAGGGCAATCATGAAACATTCGTTTCTATAATAATGTCATCCCTTCGGGATTGTGAATTGGAGAAACATTTTTGGCAGGTACGTTATATTTGGTAAATGCCGGTGATTTTTTGATATAACTTTAATTCGAAATTCAGTTGCCTGATACAATTTTAGTATTCGTCAATTCGTGTATCCATAATCCCGAAGGGATGACATTATTATAGAAAATTGAGACCCCGAATATCACAAAACCCCAACGGGGTGACATATAATTTGCCGGATAAACGAATTCATTTCTCAAAAATCAAAATTCAATATTTTAGCTTCAAAGCATTTGTACAATAAAAACGCAATTTGTTATTAAAATCCTCGTAAATTTGCACCACTTTTCAAATACGGCAATTTTTATCGGAATTTGTTGAGTTACAGACAATTTTACAAATCACATTAATCCTGGTTTTAGAATGAAAATCGCAGTAGTAGGCGCTACCGGTTTGGTAGGCGGCGAAATCCTCAAAGTGCTCGAAGAGCGTAACTTCCCGGTGACGGAATTATTGGCCGTTGCATCAGAAAGATCTGTTGGTAAGGAAATTACATTCAAGGGTAAACAGATTAAGATAATCGGATTTGAGGATGCCATTGCAGCCAAGCCTGAAATCGCGATATTTTCGGCAGGAGGTGGTACTTCTTTGGAGCTTGCGCCAAAATTTGCTGCGGCTGGAATTACCGTTATCGACAACTCTTCTGCGTGGAGAATGGACCCTACGAAAAAACTCGTAGTGCCAGAAATCAATGCGATTACGTTGACGAAAGAAGATAAAATTATAGCGAATCCTAACTGTTCAACCATTCAGATGGTAGTGGTTTTGCATCCGTTGCATCAAAAATATAAAATCAAACGTGTTGTTGTTTCAACATACCAATCGGTGACTGGTACCGGAAAGGCAGCCGTTGATCAGCTTTTTGCTGAACGTGCAGGTGATCACAGCGTTTCAAAAGTGTATCCGCACCCGATTGATTTAAATGTTTTGCCACACATCGACGTGTTCCTTGACAATGGTTATACCAAAGAGGAAATGAAGATGACAAACGAGACAAAGAAAATCATGGGAGACGATAGCATTGCTGTAACAGCAACAACGGTTCGTATTCCAACAATCGGCGGTCACTCCGAAGCTGTTAATATTGAATTCGAAAATGAATTTGATTTGGATGAAGTTCGTAAGATTTTGAGCGAAGCAGAAGGGGTTATCATTCAGGACGATCCAAAAAATTCCCTATACCCTATGCCGTTAACAGCACATGGAAAAGACGAAACTTTTGTAGGACGTATCCGTCGTGATGAGTCTCAGCCAAAAACTTTGAACTTGTGGATCGTTGCGGATAACCTTCGTAAAGGAGCTGCTACGAATACAGTTCAAATAGCTGAATTTCTTGCTAAACATGATTTAGTTGGTGTTGAACAGGAAGCGTAAGGTTTTCCAAATACGTTATTAAACGATAAAAGAGCGGCCGGAAGGTTGCTCTTTTATCGTTTAAAGGAAAGTGATAATGTTCAACCGGCTTTCATTAGGTAAATCGGAGCGCCCTGTTTATAGCATTGGAATCTTGAATTAGTAATTTCACTCCGTAGGAGTTTCCTGGAAATTCCAGGAAGCTCAGATGGAGCCAGGAAATATATTAGTTCAAGGCATTTCTATAAACAAAAGGCTCCAAAGGAGCCATTTCTAATCAATGATTTTGACATTAGGAAATAATATTATTACCGATCAACCTCACCCATCACCACATCAATCGAACCAATAATCGCAACTAAGTCTGCCAACAATGCACCTTTTGACAATTCTCCAATCACAGAAAGATTATTAAAAGAACAAGCTCTGGCTTTGCAGCGCACCGGAATATCCGAGCGCCCATCGGTACGGAAGAAAAATCCTAATTCTCCCTTTGGGTTTTCTGCTCGAACGTAGAAATCCATGGCTTTCGGGCGAATTTTTTTAGGGACCATCGCTTGCGGATCGAAAGATGGTGTTCTTTTATGATCGCCAAGTAGTTGCGCAAGACTCTGTTCAATTATTTTAACAGATTCCCGGCACTCAACAACACGTACCCAGGTTCTGTCCCAGCAATCACCAACGGCACCCATTTTTCCTTCACCAATTGGGATATCAAAATCAAGTTCAGGATATACCGAATAACCATCTACACGGCGCAAATCATAGCGCAATCCGGAACCGCGAAGCATGGGACCTGTACAACCATAATTGATAGCAACCGGTAAAGGAAGCACGCCGACGTTTGCAGTACGCTGAATAAAAATTTTATTGTCAACAACCAGTTGCTGTAATTCAACCAGTTTTGGTTTCAGGTAATTAACAAATTCCAAACAACGTTCTTCGAAACCAACCGGCAAATCATAAAAAAGTCCGCCGATCCAGACATAATTGTAAAGCATTCTTGCCCCACAGGTCCATTCCAGCAGCCGGAGAATCTGTTCACGATCACGCATCATCCACAAAAACGGCGTGTAAGCACCAATATCCATAGCGTAAGTTCCCAAGGCCACGAAATGAGACGCCAGGCGATTTAATTCCGCCACCACCACGCGGATATATTCAATTCTTTTTGGAATATCATTTTCTATCCCCAGCATCCTTTCCACGCCCATCACATAAGCATGTTCGGAATTCATGGCGGCTACATAGTCCAGCCGGTCAACGTAGGGAATGATCTGATTGAATGGAAGAGATTCTGCATGCTTTTCAAAACAACGGTGCAGATATCCAATATGAGGAACAACGTCCACCACTACTTCACCATCCGTCACAACTTCAAGGCGCAAAACTCCGTGTGTTGAAGGATGTTGCGGCCCCATATTAAGCACCATTTCCTCCGTACGAAGCGTTTCGGAGTTATATTTATTTGGAGCAGATATGGAAAGATATTCCGGACGGTATTCGTATTGAATGGCTTGGCTCATTTCTTGTTATATTTTCTCCTCCTGAAATTATTCAAATTTATGAACATAAACAGGATCAAATTAGTCACTATATGATCTGAATATTTATTAAAACCGTTGCAGTTTCTGATCAAGAACTTCCACTTTTAGCGGGCCGATTGGACGTCCTTCGTTATGTAAACGATCGACTGCTGTGATATAATAAACATATTTATTTCCTGACAGAACGGTCGTATCCACAAATTTTTCACCTTCATATGCCATGCCCAGAATTTTCCTTGGGTCATATGCCGAAGGCTTTTCATCCGGTTTGAAACGATAAATTACATAATAAGTAGCCGTTTCTCCATCCGTTGCGGGATCTGGTTTTTCCCAGAACAATTCCAGACCATTTGTCAATAAGGTAGCCTTTAGACTTTTTGGCGTAAGAGGTGGAATTGCATCTTTCCAGCTCATTGTCGGTACAAGTGCAGGATATCTGAACAAATCATTTCTTAGAGAATCAACAAAACCTAAATTATTATTTTTGAGTGAACGAGAGCTAAAAAAGATAGTTCCCTCCGCCTCGTTTTCGCGGGAATAACGAACTTGTCCCGGCAATTCTGTCGGATTCTGCCATTGTGTATCCCTTTCCTTGCCCCCAACACGATAGGCACCCAGGCCAACATAAAAATGGCGTCCATAACAATTTTCTGTCCACCAGTCCACAAGATTTTTATATGGAACTCTGCCGAATCTTGAAGAAAAATAAACCTGTGGCGCAATGTAATCCACCCAGCCTTCACGAACCCACTTACGGCTATCAGCAAAAAGATCGTCATAGGAAGCCAAGGCTCCATATGTTTGCGAACCTTCCGAATCAGTACCTTTATTTCGCCAGACTCCGCATGGACTTATGCCGAATTTGATACGGGGATTGACCGCCATCAAGGCATCGTGAATCTGTTTTACCAGCAAATCCACATTATTTCTCCGCCAGTCATTTTTATTAGAAAATCCCTGTCCGTATTGTCTGAAAGTGGCTTCATCGTTTATAACCTGTCCTGCAACTGCATAAGGATAAAAGTAATCATCAAAGTGTATACCATCCACGTCATAATTTTTTGCTACGTTTATGGCTATCTCGGTAATAAACTGACGAACGGCAGGAATTCCGAAGTTGAATAATTTGTACCCGTCATAACTTAAAATCCAGTCAGGATGCGTACGGCTGATATTCTCGGAAGAAACGCTGGTCGACGATTTGTGAACGAGACGATTTAAATTCAGCCAAGCATGAAATTCCAGTCCACGCCGGTGTGATTCCTTGATCATATATTCCATAGGATCCCACATTGGATCCGGACGACGGCCCTGCTGACCTGTCAGCCATTCCGACCAGGGTTCATTACTTTTTGCATAAAAAGCATCACCAGCAGCCCGAACCTGTACAAAAACAGCGTTCATTCCGGCTCTTTTATGAAAATCAAGAAGATTTGAAAACTCTTTGCGCTGTTCATCGGGCACAAGATTTTTACTGCTAGGCCAGTCGATGTTATCCACCGTCGCGATCCAAACTGCCCTGAATTCCCGTTTTGGAGGATAAATGTCGTCAAATTCTGTGCTTTGAGCCTTACAGCCTTCCAGTAAAAAAATGGTCAGCAGCAAGGTAAACGCAATAATTGGAATTTTTTTCACTATATAACGAATGCAAAATGTTAATCCGATCAAAGTAACGTATTTTAGACCAAAGTTAGCCGAGAAGTTGTTTAATTTGTCTTAGCAGCAAATAAACATCACAGTATTATTGCTATTGTGAATAATTTTTCTGGATATTTATTGTGTAATTACAAGGATTTTTTGTGACGAAGTCCCAAAAAATCACCAAAACATACCGCTATAACGCTTTAAACCTGTCTCCCATATTGGAACCATTTGTAAAAACAACTAAAAAAAACGTCCTTTTTGAAATAGCCTGGGAGGTTTGCAATCAGGTCGGTGGGATTTATACCGTTATCAGAACCAAGGTGCCGGCTATGGTCGAGAAGTGGGATGATAATTATTATTTACTCGGGCCTTATTTTGAAAAGAAAGCATCGTCCGAGTTTGAAGAAATTACAGATCTTGATGATACCAATGTAGGTAAAACAGTGCGCAGGCTTCGTGAAATGGGTTATACAGTTCATTACGGATTCTGGCTGGTAACGGGCAAGCCGCGGGTCGTGCTTTTTGATCTGGAGAGTATCAATCCTGAGCTGGACACTATTAAGTATAATCTCTGGGAAAAAAATCGCATTTCGACCATCAATACCGAACCCTTGGTAAACCAGACTTTATGTTTTGGTGAATTGGTGCGTATTTATCTAAAAGAATATGCAGAAGAAAATGCGCGAAGAGAGGATATTTCTGCACAATTCCACGAGTGGATGGCCAGCAGCGGACTTCCTGATCTGAAAAGAGAAAATGTAAAAATCGCTACAACTTTTACAACGCATGCTACCATGCTGGGCCGTTATCTGGCACAAAATGTGGAAGGTTTTTACAGTAAACTTCCGTTTTTCGACTGGGAGCAGGAAGCCAGAAATTACAACATCGTTACCCAGGCTTCTATTGAAAGATTTGCGGCATTAAGTGCACACGTTTTGACAACGGTTAGTGATGTAACAGCACGCGAATGCGAAGTATTTTTAGGAAGAATGCCGGATCTGGTTACGCCAAATGGATTAAACGTGGTTCGTTTTCAGGCAGTCCACGAATTCCAGAATCTTCACTTGAAATACAAGGAGCGAATTCACGAGTTTGTTTTGGGTCATTTCTTTCCAAGTTATTCTTTTGATCTTGACAAAACGCTTTACTTTTTCACATCCGGCCGTTACGAATTTAGTAACAAAGGTTATGATTTGACTTTGGAAGCATTAGCTCGGCTAAATTACAAAATGGTACAGGCCAATATGGACATGACGGTTGTGATGTTTATAGTGACTAAACAGCCTTATTATTCTGTAAACCCGGATGTTTTGCAGTCGAGGGCGGTACTTAACGAATTGCAGGAAACCTGTACAGCGATTGAAAAGGAAGTTGGAGAAAAACTTTTCCTGGCAGCCGCTTCGGGCGTTGATCATAAAATGCCTGATCTGAACAATTTCGTGGATGAGTACTGGCGTCTGCGTTTGCGTCGCACAATCCAAACCTGGAAAACAGATAAATTACCTGCCTTCGTTACGCATGATTTGAAAGAAGAAGATGGAATTACTGATTTCTGCAGAAAGGCAAATCTGGTAAACAATGAACGCGACCGCGTGAAAATCGTTTATCACCCGGATTTCATTTCTTCAACAAATCCTCTATTCGGACTTGATTACGGACAATTTGTACGTGGATGCCACTTGGGCGTTTTCCCAAGTTATTACGAGCCTTGGGGTTATACTCCGCTGGAATGTGTTGTTCGAGGTGTTCCTACAGTAACAAGTGATTTGTCAGGATTCGGTGATTATATCATGCAGATTATGCGGGATTATGAAAACCGCGGAATTTATGTGATTAATCGTAAATCCCAGACTTACGCCCAGGCCGCCGATCAAATGGCTGACATTTTGTTCAAATTCGTAAAAATGCAGCGCCGCGACCGTATTATGCAGCGTAACCGCGTTGAGAATATTTCTGATGTTTTTGACTGGATGAATTTGAGATCTTATTATGATACTGCGCATGATTTGGCAGCTAAGAGAAAGAAACCTTAAAGACGCTATTTCGGTAACACGACATAGATAATAATTTGTTTTGAGCCTGATTAAATTTATATTGTTAAAGATTTGTTTCTTTTGACGTATAGTTTTATTCAGGCTCTTATCTTGTAAAACCAATCCTCCAATGACTAATCTTCAAAATTTACAAAATAAACTTTCTGGATTCTGGAGTGATAAGCCTATCAAAAAAGCATATCTGTTTGGCTCTGCTGCAAGACAGGAGATGCTTCCGGACAGTGATATTGATATTTTGGTAGAACTTGATCAAAGCAAACTCATCGGTATGATTGAGTATATCAAAATTATTGAGGCCCTGGAAAATCTTCTGGAAAGAAAGGTTGATCTTGTTACAACGGATGGGCTTTCTCCTTACATCAAACCTACAATTGACAGAGAAAAGTTACTTATTTATGAGGAGTAATTTAGGAGATCCTGAGCGTCTTGCTCACATTTTGGAAGCAATTGAAAATATAGAAGTATTTCTTCTAGATATGGATTTTGCGCAATTTGAGATAAGTAAGTTGCACCTTTCCGCAACGGAGAGACAATTAGAAATTATTGGAGAAGCAACTGCCACTATATCTCCTGAAACAAAATTGCGATTTCCCCAGATTGAGTGGCAACCTATAAAACAATTTAGAAATATTATCGCCCATGAATATTTTGGTGTGAGTACGCAGATACTATGGGGTGTTGTAAGAAAAGAATTACCCATTCTTAAAATTCAAATCCAAATGGTCATTGATCAATTGGGAAAATAACTTCCAAAACTCATTTAGAACGATTATAACCCGCCCTTCCGCTTTTCTTCTCTTGAATTTATAAAAAAATTCAAGACCTTCACCATAGAATATTATACCAACAAAGCATGAATTACGTAGAAGTGCAACTCGAACTTGAATCTGACTTTACAGAAATATTAATTGCCGAACTGGCTGAGGCTGGTTTCGAATCATTTGTGGAAACCGACGAAGGTTTGCAGGCCTATATCATTGAAGAAGATTTCAGTGAAACCGTTTTACAGGAGCTAATTGCCAAATACAGTGAGATTACCGCAATTTCGAGTTCCTGGAAATCGTTAGAAAGAAAGAACTGGAATGAGGAATGGGAAAGAAGTTATGAGCCTATTGAAGTAGGAAAAGACATCCGTATCAGGGCAACTTTTCATGAGCCGGATCCGACTTTTACCTACGATTTACTCATTCAACCTAAAATGTCATTTGGCACCGGCCACCATGAAACGACCTGGCTTGTAATGAGCGAGCAACTAAATTTACCTCATGCGGGTCTTTCGATTATGGACGTCGGCTGCGGAACAGGAATTCTGGCGATTTTGGCATCAAAACTGGGAGCAACGAGTTTGTTAGGTTTTGATATCGACGAATGGGCCGTTGAGAATACCGCTGAGAATTTCGCGATGAATGGCTTAGGCGAGGAGGCAGAAGTATTTAAGGGAACCATCAATGAGGTTCCGGCGGAAAAACAGTTTGGCGGGATTCTCGCCAATATTAACCGGAATATTTTACTGGAAGAAATTCCAAAATATGTAAAACATTTATTGCCGGGCGGCTGGCTTATTGTTAGCGGATTCTATGAAATGGATCAGTCTGATATCGAAAAATGTGCCGCTGAAACCGGATTAACAAAATTAAGATCCAATACAAGAAATCAATGGGCGACTGTTGTTTTTGAAAAACAAAAATAGATCCTGGAAATTAAGCTATTGAAGTCAATAATTCGTTAGATTTCAATAGCTTACTTTAAAACTATAAGGCCACTTTTTGACATACTAGATGAAGATCATTCGTTACTTCCTGTTAATCTGTATTATACTGCTCATCGGGGGAAATATATCTGCCCAAAATATTAAAGCCTCAGACGATCCGGCCCAGTTTATGGTACAAGTCCGAAAGCTTATGGACGGCAGCAAAAACCCGGTTTATATGCGATCTACCGCGCAGCTCGATAGTATCTGGATGAGTACGGTTACGCCTGCTCAGCAAACCAAATTTATGAGCATAGTCAAAACGCAGTTTTCCAAAGGGCAAAAAGCGGGTCCTGTACTTCATTTGCTGATCAAAAATACCCAAACGCTAGCTAAATCAGGAAATGATGTAAATGGATTTCTCGACCTTGCCGCAAAATCGGGCGATAAATATGACGCAAAAACTTTCCAACGTGTTCTGGAAACAATAAAAAATACGATTGAAACAAACAGACTGTACACATCAAATTTCAATTCTCTTTATCTTTTAAGTGGTACTTATAAATTCCGTTTTGATACTACAAAAGCAGAAGTTGTAGAAGCACAAAAAATTGCTGCCGCAGATAACTGGGACACGCCGGTGGATTCCAATGAAGTTATTTCTCCAAAATCTGCTCCCGTAATGCCGGTTTCCGGCGCAATTATAGATCTGCAAAACGTCATTTTTGGTATGACTGGTTCAGGTGATACCATTTCTTTCGGTCCTGCAACAGGAAGCGTTTCACTAAAAGATGGAATTTTTGCCGGGAAAGGTGGAAAATTTAACTGGCAGGCAGCGGGCGATTCTTCCGTTTATGTTGATCTGGATACTTATTCTTTCAATATTACCCAGCCCAAACTTGTTGCACAAAATGTTACTTTACACGCTGAAAATCAGCTTGCAAATCCCATAAAAGGAACTCTGGAATACCGGAGCGTAAAAAAATCCAGAAGTCAACCTGCGCCTTATCCGCGTTTTGTTTCCAATACAAATGATGCCAAATTAAAGGCTTCCCGTAAAAATATCGCTTACAAAGGCGGTTTTACGCTGATTGGAAATGTAATGTACAGCACTTCGCTTAGTGATGAACCTTCAAAAATTACGGTTTCATATAAAGACAAACCTGCTTTTACGGCTGTCAGTAAACGGTTTTCATTAAGAGATTCTATTATTTCTGCTCCCCTAGCTTCTTTTTCCATGCCGCTCGGAAAAGACTCAGTGACGCATCCGGGAGTTACTTTTATTTACAATGATACCGAAGGACAGGTGAAACTTGGTCGTGCTGAAAAAACAGATTTTGGCCCGCTTCCTTATCTTGATTCTTACCACAAAATGAGCATCTGGTCGCAGGCGATGCGCTGGACTTTCCCTAATAATAAAGTTGAGTTTTTCCGTATTGACGGAAAATCAGTGGTACCCGTTAAACTGGAATCTTTTGATTTTTTCAAAAAAGAACGTTTCCGGGGAATCAGCCAGGAATTTGGTTTTCAGCCACTTTTAATGGCCACCAATTATGTTCAAACTGAAAAAAAACTAACTTTTCTGGCAGAAGATCTGGCAAAAAAATTCAAACAGGATCCGGTAATTATCCGTCGTGCTTTACAACGACTCGCACTTGACGGCTATTTTATTTATGATAAAAAAACGGATGAATTTGCCGTCAGCAAAAAAGGAATTTTATTCGTTCTGGGTAGTCTGGATAAGACGGATTATGACAATTTTCAGGTTACGTCGCAGTTCTCTGCCAGTGACGAAGTTGCTAATGCCACAATTAATCTGCCGGATACATTACTGACTGTAATGGGCGTTGGCAGATTCATCGTCAGTGATTCGCTGAAAATTTTTGCTATCCCGTCAGATAAAAAACTTGTTATTGGTCGCAATCGTGATTTTACAATGAATGGACAACTGGTAGCTAATAACTATCAATTCAGAGGACAGAATCTTAAATTTAACTACGGCCAGTTTTTTGTTAATGTCAATCCAAGTGACTCGATCACTTTTACGCCGAAGGAAAAATTTGCAAAAGGGCAATCCGGAGAAGTTGGGGGACATGTAAAATATGAAAAAGGCGGTACCTTTTATCTAAGTGATCCAGCGAATAAATCTGGAATTCAGAAAGGAAAAAAATCACCGAGACTTGTCGTTCCGGATGGTATGATCGTTTATTTTGATCAGCCCGAACGTGGAACCGTTCTCTATCCACGCGAAGTATTTTTCAAAATCCCGAAAATCGATATGGATGGACTCGATCAGCGCGATGTGATTTTTGAAGGAACATTTAATTCCAACGGTATCATTCCTCCCATCCAGACAATCCTGAAAAGTATGCCGGATAATTCCCTTGGATTTGAATACAAACCGCCGTTAACGGAAATGAAAATCTATGGCGGAAAAGCCATGGCCAGGTTTACGGACACACTGGTAATGGATAATGCAGGTTTAAAATCAAAGGCAGTTTTACGCTATTTGTCAGCTTCTATGACGGCAAAAAACATTCTGCTAGCCTCCGATTCCTTGTACGCCATCGGAGAATTGGCGAGTATTAAAGAAGCAACCATCGGTAAGGGATATTTCCCGGCAGTTGAGCTGAAAGATTATACTTTGCGCTGGACGCCAAGTACTGATAGTATGTTTATCAATACAACAGGAAAATCCTTCTCTTTTTACAAAGGAACTACAAGTTTGGAAGGTGGTCTGCTTTTGCGTTCAATGGGATTATATGGAAACGGAAAGCTGAAACGACAGGATTCTGAACTCACATCGCAGGATATTAAATTTAACAAAGACGGATTTCTGGCAAACCGCTCCCGTTTTACGGTCAATAGCGGACAATTAAAAGACGCGAAGAATATCCTGACCGGTAAAAACGTCAACATTGATTTCAACATCAAAACTTCCGTAGTAAACTTTGTTACCGATTCAACTGGTTTCGATAGCGATTCTTCCGGTATGGAAATTCCGGTTGCGGCTTATAAAACATTGATTGCAACGGCGAAATGGGATATTTTGAAAAAGACCATTTTGATGAAAGGTTTTGGCGAAACTTCATCCTACACTTCCATTGCACCAGAACAGGAAGGTTTGACTTTTGAAGGTTCCGAAGGTATTTACGACGTTGAAAAAGTAACGTTGAATGTCCGTGGCGTTCCATTTATTCGTACGGCTGACGTGAAAATTATTCCGGATAAAGGAATGGTAAGTATTGGAAGTAACGGACGGATTGTTCCATTGAAAAAAGCCAGAATAGAAATTGATACCTTAAACGCTTCTCACCATTTACGCGATGCTGATATCAAAATCGATTCAAGAAACCGCTTTGAAGGTTCTGCAACGTACCAATACATCACAGCCCGGAAAGATACCTTCAACATCAAAATGCAGAATTTTGAGCTGGTAGAAATTGGAGCCGCCGCAGAAGGAAAAAAATCAAAAGGAAATAAAGACTCCGGCCCAATCCGGTATTATACCACGGCCAGGGCCGAAATTAAAGAAACTGAAAACCTGATCCTTTCTCCAAGAATTCAATACAAAGGCGGGATCAATCTTATTGCTTACCAGCCTTCCTTACAATTGGACGGATTTGTAAAACCGATGCTCAAATTCCGCAAGGATTTCCAGAGTTCATGGATCGTATACAAAGAAGCGCCGGGAGAATCCGTTTCGATCAAAATTGATAAGAACCTGAAAAACGAACACGAACTGCCCCTTTCGGTTGGTCTGCATTTCAATGAAACGCGCGGTATGTACATGACATTTTTGTCTCCCAAAGAGTCCGATGGCGACGAGGATATTTATCTGGCACAAGGTTCAATGGCTTATGATGAAGATAAAAAAGCTTTCAAAGTAGCGCCGCCTGTTGGAAAAGATAGTCTTGTAGATGAAGCAAATACTTTGACTTTTGATGACAAAACCGGAATAGCATCGTTTTCCGGGCCAATGAAGCTAGCGTCTGCAGACTGGCTGCAATCGACTGCGATTGCAGATGTTCAGGTGGATAGTTCGCGGTTTTCCTTTAACGCGATGCTGTTAATGAAGCTTTCCGCACTCGTGCCCGTTTTACCTCAGCTTTCTGCAAAAATCATTGAAACAAATCTGGAAGAACAAAATAGCACGGCGGCTGATGATGATGCGGAACAATTAAACAGAAAACTGGCTGCGCTTATTGGCTCCAAAGCAACAGATGCATATGTGAAACTTTCGGCTGCCGGATATAAACCATTGTTTGATGCATCTCCAATGCTGGATGTGCCATTAGTACTTTCGAGTGTTGATCTTCATTGGTCGCCGGTTCATAATGCTTATTTTTCACAAGGGCCAATCGGCGTTTCGAATTTTGGCAGAAACAATATCAACGCCCAAATGGATGGCGTTCTGGAAATCCGGCGCTCAGAAGCAGGTGATGAATTTAGTTTGTATATCCAGGCTTCACCTGATATCTGGTATTATTTTGATTACAAAGAAAAGGAACTTGGTGTGATTTCATCTCAGGTTGATTTTAATGACCTGGTTACGGCAAAAGGAAGCAATGCAAAGTCTAAGGATATGTCGATGGTATCTTTGGGCGTTGAAGAAAAGGACATGTTTGTTAGTCGCTTTGACGACTTTTACCAGCCTGCCTTGAAAAAAGCCAAACTTGCTGCAAAAACGGTGAAGAAAAAAGCTGCGGTTGCGGAAGAAAAAAAGAAAAAAGAAGAAAAGACAGAAGGCTTCTGATTATCATATAGTTATGATCCAGATTTGAATTTTTCAATAGTTAAACCTATTTTTGCACTTTATTGTTTTAATCCTGTTTGCTTGCTATAGAAACAAAAGTGTCGTATTTTTAAGAAACTTTTAAAGTTCAAATAAACCTACTAATAATACAAAATGAACGTAACGTTGTTGATCATTACGATAATAGCCGCCTATTTGTTAGGTTCCATTCCGAGTTCTGTATGGTACGGAATTGGTTATTTCGGTATTGATGTGCGGAAACATGGAAGTGGGAATGCGGGAGCCACCAATACTTTCAGAGTGCTGGGAAAACGTGCTGGTACAATAGTAATGCTTATTGATGTAATGAAAGGCTGGACGGCTACTTGCCTCGCTTCCATGCTATTTTATATGGGTGCAATTGCTGAAACGGACATTTTGATGTACAAGATTATTTTCGGTGTCATCGCTATTGTCGGTCATATTTTTCCAATTTTTGTTGGATTTAAAGGTGGAAAAGGAATTGCAACTTTATTAGGAATGGTGCTTGCCATTCATCCTGAGCTTGCCGCTATGAGTATTACCATATTTTTACTGACACTAATCGCCTCTCAATTTGTTTCTTTAAGTTCCATACTAGCAACATTGGCTTTCCCGGTATTATCCTTATTGGGAGTCTTCGGTCAACCTGAAACATTGCTTGTAATTTTTGGATTTGTCATGTTTGTTTTGGTGGTGATAACACACCAGAAAAACATTGTCAGATTACTTAATGGAAATGAAAGCCGCGTCAATATTTTTGCGAAATCAAAATCAAAAGGACATTCCTGAAAATTAAAAAATTGAAATACCAACCCCTAAGGCTCCAACCTTAGGGGTTATTTTTTTATATTGGGCTTCCAAAAAATCTAACACGGCAACAAACCGGATTAAAGATTTATTTTAAAATAATAATGCTTGAAACAATGAATGACTACATCGAAAAAAACCGGGATAAATTCTTAAATGAACTGCTGGATCTTATCAGAATTCCTTCGGTAAGTGCCGATTCGAAATTCAAAGGAGATATGATCCGTGCAGCAGAATTTGTACGCGACCGTATTTCAGAAGCAGGAGCGGACAAGGTTGAAATTTATCAGACACCGGGACATCCGATCGTTTATGGTGAAAAAATAATAGACCCGGCTTTACCGACTGTGCTTGTTTATGGCCATTACGATGTGCAGCCAGCTGATCCGTATGAACTTTGGAATTCTCCGCCTTTTGAGCCGGTTATTAAAAATGAGCGTATCTATGCCCGTGGTGCCTGCGACGACAAAGGTCAGTTTTATATGCATGTGAAAGCACTGGAAACCATGTTGGCAACAGATTCTTTGACTTGTAATATCAAAATCATGATTGAAGGCGAGGAAGAAGTTGGTTCTTCACATCTTGAAACATTTGTAAAGGCAAATCGGGAATTGCTTAAATGTGATACCATTCTGATTTCGGACACAAGTATGATCGCCAACGATGTGCCCTCTATTGAAATCGGCTTACGCGGATTGACTTATCTTGAAGTGGAAGTTGTTGGAGCCAACAGAGACCTTCATTCCGGAGTTTATGGTGGTGGTGTTCCAAATCCCATCAATATTTTGTGTGAAATGATCGCATCATTGAAGGATGAAAACGGGCATATTACCATTCCCGGATTTTATGATAATGTGGAAGAATTGACTCCTTCGGAAAGAGCTGCTTTAAACGCTGCGCCTTTTGATCTTAATGAATACAAGAAAGATCTTTCGATTGACGAAGTTGCCGGAGAGCGCGGTTATACGACCATTGAGCGGACTTCTGTTCGCCCAACGCTGGATGTAAACGGTATTTGGGGAGGTTACACTGGTGAAGGAGCAAAAACAGTTTTGCCATCAAAAGCAAATGCGAAGATTTCCATGCGTTTGGTACCAAATCAGACGGATCAGGAAATTTGTGATCTGTTCACTGCACATTTCAAATCGATTGCGCCGTCTTCTGTGAAAGTTTCTGTTGTTCCTCATCATGGCGGTCTGCCCTATGTTACGCCAACAGACTCGCTTGAATATCACGCGGCAGAATTAGCAATGGAAGAATCATTTGGTAAAAAACCAATCCCGACACGCGGCGGTGGAAGTATCCCGATCGTGGCTCTATTTGAGCAGGAACTGGGAAGAAAAAGTATATTAATGGGTTTTGGACTAGATATTGACGGCCTGCATGGACCTAATGAAAGTTATGGTCTTTTCAACTATTACAAAGGGATTGAAACAATTCCTCTGTTTTTCAAACATTATGCGAAATTGAAAAAGGGGGAATAAGGCGATTTTAGAATTGGTTTCTTATTCTTAGATTTCTTACCCGTCGGACGGCAAAAAAAGCCGTCCGACGGAATAGTTCGTTATTTCCTTCTGTTTCTGCGCTCTTCACGTTTCAGCTTTTTCAAAGATTCTATATGCTTGCGGGCCTCTTTTTCCTGACTTGATTTTTTATCGGCTTTGTCATCAGCAAGTTTATAATAACTTAACGCTTCATCATAGTTTTTCTGCATTTCTGCGATTTTACCCAAACCTAAAAGAGACGAAACATAATAACCCGCATTCATAGAATTTGTCTGAGTTGCAAAATCTACTGCCTGTTTGAAATATTTTGCTGCCAGGTCATAATTCCGGTAATACTGCAAATTGTAAAAACCTAAAACGTAGGCTGCATTCCGGCCGCTTACGCCTTCATAACCCTGCACGCCCTGACTGATTTTATCCAGAATATTCTGGGCCGCTTTTTCGGCTTCAGCCGTTTTTCCGGTCACAAATGCTGTACGGCAAAAGTAGCGCTCGAAATAAGGATTATTTGGATACGTCTGCCACATGTACTTCGCCATTTCATAGGCTTTGCCATACTCATTTTCCATGCTATAAATCTGAAGCAGGAAATATCGGGCTTCCACGCGTGTGTAAAAAGCATTGTTCGCCACCGTTTCCAGCTGTTGTTCCCCAAGCTTTTTATTCCCTTTTGGGAAAAATGCCAGAATAGGTTTCAATAACGGATATTCGCTTGGAACCCATTGCGCATAGTAATTGTAAATCCCGTCACCAAACAAAAGCTCCGGTGTCAGATCTCCGTTTCCTTTACAGATATCCAGATATTTCAGCGCATTTTTGCCTGCAAAAGTCGCTTTTGTCCATTGTTTTCGTTCGGAATAAAGTCGGCCTTTGAAAGCGTAAGCGGCAGCCAGGAAAAATGCCGGTTCGATTTTATTCTTTTCATTATCATAAAGTTCCTCAGCCAAATTGATTGTGGAATCCATTTGGGCCAAAAATCTTTTGTCATATGTTTCAATTTCAGTATTCGGTACAATTTTCCACCATTCAGCTAGTCCCATTAAAAAGTGAGGCATAGGGTGTTTGGGATACCGGTATTTCAGCCAGCGAAATTCAACATCAGCTTCGGCAAATTTGAAGTTATACAACATGTTAATTGCCTCTGTTGCTTCGATCTGTACGCTTGGATTTTTGATAACCATGTCATAATTCTTATCCAGTTCCGCCGAAGAATAAAGCTGAGCGAAAGCCGATGAAATGGATAGTAAAATAACAAGACTGAAAGCAATAGGTTTAATCAGCACTATTTTCATATTTAAGCTTAAAAATCTGTCAATATTAACGTTGGATTCATATTTTACGTTTGTGTGCTGTCGTGTTTTTGAAAAAAGAGTTAATATTACTGTCCAAGAAAATTCTGACATGATTACGATTCACGATAAAACTTTTTCTCCGTTCATTTCCCGGGACGACATTGAAAACCGGATTGCTGAACTGGCAGCCCAAATTAATTCAGATTATGAAGGACGAAATCCTTTGTTCATAGTTGTGTTAAACGGTGCATTTTTGTTTGCTTCCGAGCTGGTTAAAAATATTCCTCTTTCCTGTGAAATCACTTTTGTGAGGCTTTCGTCTTACACTGCAACGGAATCTACCGGAAAGGTACGTCAAATCATTGGTTTGGAAGAAAAGCTTACGAACCGCGACGTCATCATAATCGAGGATATTGTTGATACCGGACTTACTATGCACCAGTTATTACTGCAAATCCACGCTTTAGAACCATTGTCTGTTGAAATTGCTACGCTTCTTCACAAACCCGAGGCGATTAAAAAACCCGTAGACCTGCGTTATGTTGGGTTCGAAATACCCAATCGTTTTGTTGTAGGTTATGGTCTGGATTATGACGGCGTTGGCCGGAATTTGAATGCACTGTATGTATTGCCTGAATAGTTGTAAAGTTACGGATTGTATCTTTTGATGAAAAATTTAAATCAATTTGCTTTTATCTGATTGAAATTCTTCAAATTTAATTTTTAAATTTCAACAAACGATAAGTCGATATAACATGCGAATTCAGTTTTTTGGTGCCGCACGCACCGTTACAGGCAGCAAACATTTAATTACAACCGAAAAAGGCACAAAAATATTACTGGATTGCGGATTATTTCAGGGAATTCAAACAGATGATTTTAATCAGAAATTTGGGTTTGAACCTGCGGAAGTAGATTATCTCGTACTTTCCCACGCCCATATTGATCACTCCGGCTTAATTCCCAGATTGGTAAAACAAGGCTTTTCCGGACCAATTTATTGCACAACGGCAACGGCTGATCTCTGCAAAATTATGCTGCTGGATAGTTCTCACATTCAGGAAAAAGATTTGGAACGGGTCAATAAACGCCGGGAAAAACAGGGTAGGCCGTTAATCGAAGAATTATATAATTCCGAAGATGCTGAAAAAGCGCTGACATTGTTTAATGGCGTTCAATACGAAGAAAAATTTGAATTAGGAGAAGATAAAGTTTCGGTTTTCTTTACCGATGCAGGACATATTTTAGGAAGTGCCGCCGTTCATTTGAGTATTCCGGATAAAGGGAGTATCAAAAAACTGACTTTTACCGGAGATATAGGCAGACAGGAAGATAATATTCTGAGAAAACCACAGGTTTTTCCACAGGCCGATTTTATCATCAGCGAGTCTACTTACGGCGACAGACTGCATCCAAAAGAAAATGATATGCAGGCACACTTGCTGCGGGTTATCAGCGAAACTTGTGTAGAAAAAAAGGGCAAAGTTATTATTCCCGCTTTTGCTATTGACCGTACGCAGGAATTGATTTACACGCTGGATAAATTATCAAGTGAAGGAAAGCTGCCCCTTATTGATGTTTACATTGATAGTCCGCTGGCTGTTCGTGCGACTACCATCATGAAAGACCATGAAGAATGTTTTAACCCTGATATTCTGGATTATATTGAAAAAGACGGCGATGCTTTTGCCTTTCCAAATCTTCATTATATTTCAGAAACCAGTGAATCCATTGCTCTAAATGATCTAAAAAAACCCTGCATTATCATTTCTGCATCCGGAATGGCGGAGGCCGGCCGTATCAAACATCATATTAAAAACAATATCGGTGATCCGGATTCAACGATTTTACTTGTTGGTTATGCTTCTTCCAATACGTTGGCCGGAGCTTTGAAAAGAGGCGATAAGGAGGTTAATATCTTCGGTGAAATGTTTGAAGTGAAAACGAAAATTGAAGTCATGGATTCGTTTTCTGCTCATGGAGATTATAGCGAAATGCTTCAATTTCTATCCTGTCAGAATGCTGATCACGTTCAAAAGGTCTTTCTCGTCCATGGAGAATATGACACGCAGCAGATTTATAAAACCAAATTGGAAAACGCAGGATTTAAAAATGTTGTAATTCCGGAATTATATGAAAGCGTAGAAATTTAGTCATTACGACAAAAAAACGAGGGATTTTCCAATGGAAAATCCCTCGTTTTTTTTTAACTATAAAATTCCTCAACCAGAGGTTTTATTTAAATGAATCAGCTTGCTTTTCAAAACAAGATTATCTGTTTTAGCTGGTGATTTGTCAATCCATTCCAGAATGAAAAAAGGAAAGGAAAGTATCGCTGTCAATACCAAAGCCAGCAGCATTACAAATGCAAACCAGATCTTTGCGATGAAATATATTACCTTATTTATATAAACCATGACCGTTGAGATTTTGTATATAAGAAATAAACAATTTGATATTTAAAAGAATCATACCAAATAATTTAACGTATAGCAAATACATTAAGTTGCCTATCTCTTCCATAAATATCATAATTCTTCAGATATCTATTCACTAACCTTTCTTTCACGGATCTTTTTCACAATTCTGACTGCCGACATAATAATTACAGCAAAAGCGATCAGGCCTAAAACACCCCAGATCCAGTCAACAGAATTTTTCAGTACGACCAGAAAAACGATGGAAAACAGAAAGATAGTGGCTACTTCATTCCACAACCGAAGTTGAATGGATGAAAACCGGAAACGCCCCTTTTGTAATTCAAGGATCAATTTTCGTGTAAAAAAATGATATCCCACTAGTCCAAGCACAAAGGTTAGTTTCATGTGCATCCAGCCCTGGCTTAGCCAGCCGGGCGTAATGTAAATCATAATACTTCCGGTAATTAAAGTCATCCACATGGCCGGAACCATTATCGCATTCCATAACAGTTTTTCCATTTTGATGAATTGTTCATTCAAAACGTCTCTGGCAGCGGCAATTTTATCCTGTGCTTCTGTGTGATAAACAAGCAGTCGCGGCATGTAAAAAAGCCCGGCAAACCAGCTTACGACGAAAATGATATGCAATGCTTTAAAATGTAAATAGGTCATTTGAAAAATAATCAAAATTTCATGTGATTCGCTGTAAGGAAAACGGGCAACTTGCGTCTAAACAAATGACAGCTTATTTATACAATAATGATACAGAATCCCGGTTGTACTATTCGCTCTGTGATCGTCATATTCGTTTTAATCGTATATCTGACTAAACCGGATTATAAGGTTACAGACATTCCAATTCCGTGTTATCTGTAAAATTGCAGTATAAACTTTCTGCTATTTTTAGTTGTTTACCTAACATAAGTTCAAAATTAACCATATCATTTCAATGAAACCAAACATCCCGTTTTTCACATTTATATTAATGTGCTGTATGGTCGTGGTATCGTGTGCACAATCCGATAAAAAACAAAAGAAAAAAATGGATAAGGAGTCCTCGGCGTCGACCGTAATTGATACTGCCAATACGCAAATTGCCACCTTTGGAACCGGATGTTTCTGGTGTTCAGAAGCTTTGTTCGAGACCCTGGACGGTGTAAAAGATGTAGTATCCGGTTATTCCGGCGGTCATGTTAAAAATCCCAGTTATAGAGAAGTTTGTGACGGAACGACCGGCCATGCAGAATGTATCCAGGTTAAATACGATCCGAAAAAAATCACTTACACAGCTTTGCTTGAAGCATTTTTCCGCGGACATGATCCAACTTCATTAAACCGTCAAGGAAATGATGTTGGAACTCAGTATCGTTCCGTCATTTTTTACCAAAACGATGAGCAGAAAATAGAGGCCGAAAAAGCAAAAGATGAGTTAAACAAATCCGGTGCTTATGCGAAACCCATCGTGACGGAAATAACAAAGGCGGACAAGTTTTACCCTGCCGAAGATTACCATCAGGATTACTTTGCCAAGAATCCAGACCAGGGATATTGCGCTTATGTAATTGCTCCAAAACTTGACAAATTCCGTAAGGTTTTTCATGACAAATTGAAAAAAGATAGTTGATTTTCATTGGGAATATTACCAAAAACGACCGTTAATCAAGTATAATGCCCCGAATAATAATTAGTAATGGCACAAGTTTTGAAGGGATGAAATAATCACTTTAATTTGTGCCATTATTATACTTCTAACAATTATTCAACATGAAAAAGATTCTATCAACGCTAATCGTTATTGCCATTTTGGGCGTGACCTCACACTCGGCTTTTGCACAATATGAAAAAGGGGATAAGTTATTGAACGTCGGACTTAACCTAGGTGGTACCTATGGTGGTGGCGGAGTTGGGGTAGGCGCGTCTTACGAAGTAGGAATTCATGAGTTTATCAGTGTCGGTGCGCAAGCCGATTTTACGACATGGAATTACGGTTTTAGTGGATATAAATGGAGATACAACTTTTTCACTATTGCTGCTCGTGGTTCTTATCATTACGGAAAACATTTCTTAAAAACAGACAAATTGGATCTTTACGCAGGTCCTTCGTTAGGATACCGTGTATCTTCATTTAGTGACCCGGACGGCTATTCAGGATTTTATAATGATGGATATGGCAGCGGTGTTTTTGTAGGTATTTTTGCCGGCGCAAAATATTACTTTAAACCAACAACGGCCGTATTTGCTGAAGTTGGTTACAATGCAGCACCTCTTAAAATTGGTATAAGCTTCAAATTTTAATACAGCAGATATTATCAAAAAAGCGGTTTGGAGATCCCAAACCGCTTTTTTGATGCCTGTTATATAATATTTTCAGAAATTCATTTTCAAAGAAAGATACCCAGATTGTGTTGCCGGATTAAATCCAGGTTTAACACTGAATGAAATTGGCTCATTTCTTCTAATAAGCTCCCTGCGGATCCTGGTTGCTTTTGATCCGTTTTTCCCTGCTTTTACAAAACCTATTGTTCCGAAAGTTGCACCGCCTACTAATCCACCGATTAAAAGTAATGCACCGGTTCCTTCATTATTATTGTAGCTGTAATTGCCGTACCCGTTGTTATAACCACTGTCTGTGATTAACGCAGCACCAACAACCATGGAAACTGATCCAAGCACAGTCCAGACAATTCCTGAAACCAATCCTTTCTTTGACCTTGATTTATAATATTGATACGACTGTCTGAGCTGATTAGACTTTTGCGCAAAGATCGTTTCATCAAACTTGTTTCCAGCAATTGGTTGTGGATTCCGCTCTATTGGCTTTGTGCTGCTTTCTTCCTTAAAAAACGTATCACTTGCAGTATCTGAAAAAGTCGCTACATCACCATTCCCGTATAGCACTGATGCAATTTCAGTTTTTTTGACCGAGAAAAGCGGACCATTGGGATCCGTGAGCTTTTTGTATTTTATTACATTCTCTTCTACCTCCTGAATGGAAACTTCGAGCTTTGTATCATTTTTCAATATGATAATATCAGGTTTACGGCCATTTTGTGCATGACAAAAGCTGGTTAAACCGACTATGAAAAAAAATAAGATAAAATTGCTTCTAACAAAAAATAGAATTGATTTCATGTAATTAAGAGGGCGATTGATTAATTGGAGATAACTGTAAGTCAGTTAGTATTGTAAAAGCAATTTACTTTTACAATTACTTACCTACACTCCAAACTTATTCAATTGTTTTACCAAAACTTCAAAATCTTTTGGATAAGGTGCTTCAATTTTAACCGGTTCTCCGTTCATCAATGCGAAAGAAAGAGAAAACGCGTGAAGTGCAACCCGTTGAATAAGCGGCTGTTCTTCTGTTTCTTTTTTCAAATTGAATTTCCGTTTCAAAGTAGAAAGAAAGATCGGGTCTCCGCCATATTGGGGATCACAAACAATAGGCGCTTTCAGACAGGAAAGGTGAATACGGATCTGGTGCATACGGCCGGTAATGGGGATACATTCCACAAGTGTGTAACCGCGATACACTTTGAGTGTATTAAAAATAGTTTCCGCTATCTTTCCTTCGGCGCGGTCAATTTTTACAGCTGTGCCATTTTTTAAAGCTAAAATCGGTAAGTATACAGAAATACTCTCCAGATTATGGATTCCATTTGCTACGGCATGATAACGTTTGGTAACCTGGCGATGCTCAAATTGCATGGCCAAATGGCGATACGCGGCCGGATTTTTTGCAAAAGCCAAAACACCCGAAGTTTCCTTATCCAAACGGTGCGCTGCCTGCAATTCAGAATTATATTCTTTGGCAAGGCGTAAAACACTTCCGCCCCGGTCGGCAGTACGTTCATCCAGCGTCGCTAAATGAGGTGGTTTATTAACGAGAAGAAAGTCCTCGTTTTCAAATAAAATTAAGTCTGCGAAATTGATTTTCATAAAGGTATTAACTAAAAATAATCCGAATAAATTACATCGATTCAGTAATTCATTCGGATTTTACTTTGATTTTTGTATTTTACTAACGAGAAAGTGCTTGAATGTTTTCTGTGTTTCTACTCTTTTGTCATTAATTCTTCCCTGACATCATCCCATTTAAAAAGCTCTTCCTCTTTTCTCAAATAAATTGCTATTACGTCTTCGATATCCTCTAAAATTTCGACTAAATAGCTGATTCCTTCCATCTTACTACTCGTTTTTTTCCGAAAGTTACTAAAATTATGTCAAATGACATTTATATCATCAAACCAGATGTCCAACCTTTGTCGGATTTGGATTAATAGAATCAGACTCAACCAGACCGTCACGCAAACGTATGATCCTGTGCGCATAATGCGCGATATCCTCCTCGTGCGTAACCATGACAATTGTATTTCCTTTGCTGTATAGTTGGTCAAAAAGATCCATGATTTCGTAGGATGTCTTCGAATCCAAGTTTCCTGTTGGCTCATCAGCAAGTAAAATACTTGGGTCATTTACCAAAGCACGCGCAATGGCTACACGCTGGCGCTGGCCTCCGGAAAGTTCATTGGGTCTGTGTCCGGCGCGATTTTCCAGGCCAACATTTTTCAGAGAAAGCATCGCTTTTTCGGTTCTGTCAGACTTATTTAAACCGGCATAAATCAGCGGAAGCGCAACATTATCAAGCGATGACATCCTCGGCAAAAGATTGAAAGTCTGAAAAACAAAACCAATTTCTTTATTACGGATTTCCGCCAGCTCGCTTTCCGTCATATCGCTGACGTCCTTATTATTCAGAATATATTTGCCGGTACTGGGTGTATCCAGACAACCAATAATATTCATCAAGGTCGATTTTCCGGAACCTGACGGCCCCATAAACGCAACGTATTCTCCTTTACTCACGGAAATAGTTACCGATTTTAGTGCCTGGATTATCTCGCTGCCCATCACATAACGTTTTGAGATATCGGTCGTTTCAATGATTTTCATAAGGACAATATTTTTTGATAGGAAAGTTTATATTAATCAGGATGCTGCCGCTATTTTCCAGAAATAACCATAAATGAAAAGTCCCGTCAGGATCATTGCCGGCGAGATATCTTCTGTTTCAATTTCTCCTTCACTTTTCCAGAGACTCGTTTTTGAAAATACAGCGCTGTTGGCTCCATTACTTATCTGCCACTTTTTTCTCACCCACGAATCAAATTTCCATTCATAGGATTCACTTTCAAACGTAACAACGGCAGTGCTTTTCCAGGTTTTATATTCGATTTTGCCAAGTTCCACTTTCCCCTCAATATCCAAAATTCTGGTCGTACGGTGTAGAAAACCTTTTGTTTCGAACCTCAGCATATGGCCATTCAGTTCTCCGTAACCATCATCCTTCCAGATACTTTTTTTAAGCAGTCCGGCAATGACTTTACCACGAAAAATCCGTGTTTCTTTTCCGCTTAAAGAAGATTTCCATTGTAAAATCATAGGGTATCTGTATTTCAAACTTAAAACCGGCAGGAAAACAAGATTCAAATGCTAAAATAAAAAATCACTTAAACTCTGCTCTTTGTTTTTCGATAAGAGCGCGCATAGGTTGATAGCGAGCCGAAAAAGCCTGATAACCGGCAGGAGAGGAAATTTCCTTTACCATAGCTTGTCCTTCATCCGCCTGACCGATAAGACCTTGCTTCAAACTCAAAATTGAATATTCTTCCCAAAGTGCAGGTGCGCGATCGTTAAATTTCAATGCATTCAAAACGATACCGTAGGCTTTGGAAACCTGCTTTTTCTGCATGTAGAAATTCGCGCTTGCGGCTACTATTTTCACATCAAAAGGATTCGCGTGAACAGCCGCATCAAAATTCTTTTCAGAAGGTGATTTTTGAGCAATCACAAACAGGGAATCCGCTTTTGTTTTAGGAGGTTTGATCGTGGCCAACGTAGTTTGCAGATTTTCCAAAGCCGGATTTTTCTCCTTTTCCTGCAATTTTTCCAGTAAAATTCCTCCAATAGCCTGCTGACCTAACAATGCATAACCCACCGCTTGTCCAAGTGTTCCTTCAACACCGTCTACGTTGCTAAGATGTTTGATCGCCAGATCATATAACCCGACCTGCAATAACCAGTGACCCAAAATTTTGTGATAGGTTTTTGCCTTTTCCCCGCCTTGTTCCGCCCAGGTTGAAAGTGTTTCGATAGCCTTCAACTTATCTCCGCTGTAAAATTCAGGATAAAGCGCCGCTAACGATAAATCCTCAGCAAGCAGCTGATTCTTATTTGCAAGTTTTGGTAAAAAACCAGCCGGAAGACTGTCTTGTCTTGCTTGGTTTTTTGAATAATTCACCAGATAAGCCAATCCCGAAACACTTAGCGAAGAATCCGGTTTGATCACATCTTTATTAAAATCCTGTTTGGAAAAATCCTGACGCAGATTTTGAACCGCAAGCCAGTTGGCCTGCCAGGAAAGATATTTATGTGACTTAGTATGATTCGCTAACGAATCCAGCAGTCCCGAATCCGTGCTTCTGGCCCAAATTGCTAATAAATTGGTGGCCGGAACCTCAGGTTTTTTGCTAGTTTTTTCTGCCTTATCCAAATAATAATGCGCTGAATCGGCAACATTTGTTTTGGCATAAAGCATACCAAGATTATTGAGTAATTCACCACTTTCAGGAAATGCTCTCAGTCCTTCCTGCAAACTGAAAATCGCATCGAAAAATAAGCTTTCCTGCATCAACACTCCCGTTAATCCGGCATAGGCCTGAGGTGATGGATTTTTCAATAAAGCCTGACGGAAATAATAAGCACCGGCAACTTTGTCCCCCTGCGTAAGCGCCAGAGAAGCTAGCGCGTAATTAGATTTATGATTTTGAAATTCCTGCTGCAATGCCATTTTGTAATATTGTTCGGCCAGGGGATATTCTGCTGTATTGGAATATAGATCGCCCAATCCATTGAAATATCCGGCAATTCCTTGGTGTACGGGGAGCAATCTTTGAATTGAAAATAATAATACAACGCCTGCAAAACCAAATAATCTTGTTTGGGTTAAACCAAAGCGCATCGGTTTGTACAATACTTTATGAACAGCCAGATTTTGCAGGAAAATCTCATAAAAGTTGATAACGATATAAAACAGAAAAACGATTCCCATCGCTAATTGTCCATTCACGACTACATCTTCCATTACTTCCAGTAAAGGATCATTTGCTGTACCCGCTGCATAACCAGCAAATGCGCCTGTAACAATAAACATTCCCGTATATAACCAAAAACCCGTTGAGCGGAAGGAAAGTAGCCCATTGGTGGAATCAATTCGTTTTTTGAAGCCCCATATGCCAAGAATTCCGGCTGCGATGGCCAGGAAGACCGGACTTAATAAGGTAAGATCCCAATCAATTTGTCTCGTATTTTTCAAATAAAGCAATACCAGAGAAAGTAGGTAAAGAATTGTTATCACCAAAAAATTGGTAAAACCGGATTTCCCTGCCTTCATCTGACCGCTCGTACTTAACCATACCAGGCCTGCGATAATTTCCGTAGCGGAAATCAGCAGGAATAAAATGGAAATCAAAAGCCAGATAGGCATAGAATAAGAAGCCGCAGTAAGAGCAGGAAATGCTACCGGCGACAGAAATGTGACGAGCAATAAAAGGAAAATGGAAATTCCGGAAAGTCCCAGAATCCTGATCCCAATACCAAGATCCGGACGAAAAGCATGGAAATAATAGCTCAGTCCGGCATATGAAGCAACGGTAAGAACAAATAATACACGACTTCCCTCTCCAAATACACCGAGCATTTCCAAACGGGCTGAGGCCACCAAAACAATAAAAGCCACCATTCCGGCCAGATACCAGAAACGGGGCATGGTGGTTAACGAAGCAAGGATAAAGGAAAGTCCGACAATGATGAACCCCCAGAATATTTTGATCGTCAGGAAATCCGTTTGCATCGTTGACGCAACAAATTGCTCCGTGACGAGGTTGGATGGGCCGGAAATCCCGTATTGCCATTGATCAAATTTAAGAATATCGACAACCGTAGAGATATCGGATAATTCGCTCAAAACATCCCAGCGGATAACGTTGGCAAGCGGATCAATGCCTTTAACAATAAAGAAAACAAGAGCCAATAAAATGGTAAAAAATGCCGCGATACTGATACGGCGTTCAGAGGACGACCACACTCTCCAGAAAAAAAGTTCTTTCATAAATATTTTTAGCCCGATAAGGAAAGATTACCAACGCCGGTTCATGCAATTTTGATATAACGGGCTAAAACTAACATTAACGTCCGGTAATTTCTATTAAGTCGGTTGATTGAAGAGGTTGGCAGCTCAATTAATAAGATGAATCCTATTTTTACAATTTAATAGAAGCATATAAAAGGCATGCTTTAATATCTTCCATTTCAAGATAAGGAAATTCACCTTCAACTATTTCATTAGCTGTTAAACCATTTGCTAACAGTTCCAATACATCTTTGACTCTGATACGCATATTTCTAATGCAGGGTTTGCCACCACATTGATTGGTATTGAAGGTGATACGTTTCAAAAGTTCTGCATTCATTTTAACAATTATATAATGTGTGCATTCATTTTCCACTTAAATATTACCTCGAATTTAATTCATAAATATCTCTCGTCAAATCCAAAATATAACTTAAAGCTTAATAAAATTTGTCTTAACAAGAAATAAAAAGTTCCTTCCTAAACCTATTTTCGTGCCGATTCTGATAATTTCTATACACTTTTCACCTAATTTGGGTGATTTTCTAAAAAATATCCTATAAATCAAGTGTGACACTATTGGTACTGACCAAATTATCTCCTACTTTTGCGGTTCGAAATAACCTCTCATAGACTATACTAAAATTCTTATAATGGCAAACGCAACAAACTTAGGAAAAATTACGCAGGTAATTGGACCCGTTGTAGACGTATCATTTGAAGACAGCGAACGCATCCCGGCTATTCTTGATGCATTAGAGGTCATCAAATCAAACGGACAAAAAGTAATCCTTGAATGTCAGCAGCATTTGGGAGAAGACAGAGTTCGTACTATCGCGATGGATAGTACTGAGGGTATGTTCCGCGGGATGGTAGTAACTCCGCTTGGTTCACCAATCACAATCCCGACTGGCGAATCAATTAAAGGACGTTTGTTTAACGTAATTGGAGAGCCAATTGACGGTCTTAAACCAGTTGACTCAACTGACAAACGTATTTCTATTCACCGCGCTGCTCCAAAATATGAAGATTTGGCAACAGCTACTGAGGTACTTTTCACAGGTATTAAAGTAATCGATTTGCTTGCTCCTTATGTAAAAGGTGGTAAAATCGGTTTGTTCGGTGGTGCAGGTGTTGGTAAAACAGTATTGATTCAGGAATTGATCAACAACATCGCAAAAGCATATGCTGGTCTTTCAGTATTTGCAGGTGTTGGAGAGCGTACCCGTGAAGGAAATGACTTGATGCGTGAGATGATCGAAGCGGGTATTATTAAATACGGTGACGATTTCAAACACAGCATGGAAGAAGGTGGATGGGATATTTCAAAAGTGGATTACGAAACTTTGAAAGATTCACAGGCTACTTTCGTGTTCGGTCAGATGAACGAGCCTCCTGGAGCACGTGCACGTGTTGCCTTGACAGGTCTTACAGTTGCTGAATATTTCCGTGACGGAGATGGCGAAGGACAAGGACGTGATATCCTTTTCTTTATCGATAATATCTTCCGTTTTACACAAGCAGGTTCTGAAGTATCCGCTCTTCTGGGTCGTATGCCTTCTGCGGTAGGTTACCAACCAACTTTGGCTACTGAAATGGGCCAGATGCAGGAACGTATTACTTCGACAAAACGTGGTTCTATCACTTCTGTACAGGCTGTTTACGTACCTGCGGATGACTTGACGGATCCGGCACCGGCAACGACATTTACTCACTTGGACGCAACAACGACACTTTCTCGTAAAGTTGCAGAAAAAGGTATTTATCCAGCTGTGGATCCACTAGATTCAGTTTCTCGTATTTTGAACGCTGAAACATTGGGTGACGCACATTACGACTGTGCTCAACGCGTGAAAAACATTTTGCAACGCTACAAAGAATTGCAGGACATCATCGCGATTTTGGGTATGGAAGAATTATCTGATGAAGATAAATTAGTCGTATCACGCGCTCGTCGTGTTGAACGTTTCTTGTCACAACCTTTCTTTGTGGCTGAACAGTTTACAGGTCTTAAAGGTGTGTTGGTAGATATCAACGATACAATCAAAGGTTTCAACCAGATCATGGATGGCGGTTACGATCACCTTCCTGAAATGGCTTTCAACCTTGTTGGAACGATCGAAGATGCGCAGATCAAAGGTGAAAAAATGATGGCAGAAGCTGCTAACAGATAATCACAATATTGATCGCTAACAGCCAAAAGCCAATTAAATATGCATTTAGATATCATTACCCCAGATAAAAAAGTATTTGCCGGAGAGGCAAATGCTGTTACTTTACCGGGTACCGACGGACAGTTCCAGGTTTTGAACAATCACGCACCGCTTGTAAGCTCGCTTAAACGTGGCGATGTGGTTGTTGATATCAGTGGCGCCAAAACAACTTATACCATCGATGGTGGTGTGGTTGAGGTACTGAACAATAAAGTTTTGGTTTTGGCTGAGGCGGTTTTGTAGGGTAAATAGTATAAAATTTTAATAGGGTACAGGCTTTCGAGCTTGTACCCTATTTTTTTTGCATTATTTTATCAATCTACATTTTGACAAAACGGTGGTACGGTAGCGCTAACTTTACGAAACTTTGACTATTTTCGAAAAAGTACTTTTCCTGATCACTCCTATGACACAACCTTCTCCCAAAAAAGAACTTCTCAAAATACTCGGTGTCGGATTTGGTATAGCCGTAACCATCGGCGGTACCATCGGAACCGGCATTCTCAGAAAACCCGGACCCATCGCTGCTCAACTGGGAGAACCATGGCTTATCATGGGCGTTTGGATTGCAGTCAGTTTATACGCCTTTCTTGGAACACTTTGTACGATTGAACTCGGGACCTCTGTACCCAAAGCAGGAGCCTGGTATGTGTATGCCCGTCGTGCTTTCGGCGATTATGCAGGATTTGTAGTTGGAATAAACAGCTGGCTTGGAACCTGTGCTGCGCTTGGTTTCGGAGTTTATACGATGAGCGAATATCTTGCACTCCTTATCCCATCACTTTTGGGTTACGAGCCTTATGTTGCTGCTTCTATATTACTTATTTTAACCGGAATACATTTAATTGGACTTGCATTAGCGAGTACATTTCAAAATGTAATGAGTTTTTTGAAAGCTCTTGGATTATTCACTTTTGTTGCCGTTTGTTACATCTATGGAAAAGAAATTTCCTCAGCAGATGCCACTTTAACGACCAGTAAGATTATTCAAACGGGAAGTTTCATTGGCCCCATCATATTTTCACTTCAAGCGATTTTCTATACTTATGACGGCTGGCATACTGCTGCCTATTTTACCGAAGAGGATGAAAACCCAACGAAAAATCTTCCAAAATCGATGATTGGCGGTGTTTTGCTGATCATCATTATTTATCTGCTCTGCAATCTGGCAATACTTTACATTTTGCCAATGAACGCATTAGCTAATTCTAAGCTCGCTGCGGCGGATGCAATCACGCTTATTTTTGGAGAGGGCTCCGGAAAAATTGTAACGATATTTCTGATGGTTTCCATCCTTGGAATTGTAAATGCGCAAATGTTATTTAATCCCAGAGTTTTGTACTCCATGAGTCGTGATGGCCTGTTTATCAATGCTGCAACGTATGTAAATAAAGGGGGAACACCGGCCCTGGCTATGCCGATAACGGCGGGTGTTGCTATCATTCTTATTTTGGCAGGAAAAGAAGCCTGTGAAAAGCTTTCAGATATCGCAACGTTCTTTTTTGTGCTGGGTTACACGTCTGGTTTTGCTTCACTATTAATGTTGAGAAAAAAAGAACCGCTTTTAGCCCGTCCGTGGAAAGTGCCTGCATATCCTGTTTTGCCCATTTTGATGCTGATTATTTCAATTGCCTTTTTGATTTCTGCGGTTGTTCAGGATATTTCAAGCAGTAAGTATTCGTTATTGTTTTTAGTATTGAGTTATCCGATTTTTCTGGCAGTTCAACGGTTGAATAGAAGGAATTGAATTTTATTAAGTAACACACACTAAACATACTATCAGGATGCCGGGTACTTTTCACAATTGTATGTTCTGGTTGGAGATATCAAGAACAATTCTTCAAATTTTATTAATTCAAAAAAATTTGTGAAAGGAAAGTTTTCATGGCAGGAAGGTTTTGGAGCTTTCACCTATGGGCAGTCACAAGTTGATGCAGTTTTTAAGTATATTAGTAACCAGGAAGCACATCATCAAAAGAAAACATTTAAAGAAGAATATATGGATATGCTCGCGAAATTTCAGGTTCAGTATGACGAGAAATATTTGTTTGAATGGATTGAGTACTAAGAATTTCGTTTTTCGAATTATTTAGGAGTAAAAAAATAGTTAAGCAGGTTATGCCACCCATTCTGGGTTAAGTCCTAAGATTAATCGAACTTTCTATCATAATATCATCCCTTCGGGATTATGGATTGAAGAAGTTTATTGAATAAAATAAACCCTATAGACTGGAAATTTGACAGCATTTCAAAATCAAAATATTGCCAAAATTTGGGTTTTAATTTAGAAAATCCCGAGCAGCAACAATCCCAAAGGGATGATATTATTGTAGAAAAAGTGATTACTTGCTATTTGTAAAACCTTGGGCGGGTTGCCCGCATAGGGAGACCCGCCCAGGCTAGCATAAGAAACCAAAATCAAGAAGGCTTGACCTAAAAATCCGAGTATCAACAATCCCGAAGGCATGATATTATTGTAGAAAAAGTGATTACATATTTTTTTAACCCTGAAAGAGCAGCCCGCATAGGGCGGCCCGCGTAGGGTAGCATAAGAAACCAAAATCAAGAAGGCTTGACCTAAAAATCCGAGTATCAAGAATCCTGAAGGGATGATATTATTATAGAAAAAGTGAGTACATACAATTATTTCAACCCTGAAAGGGTGATATAATAGGCCATAACAAATTAATTATTATTCAAAATAAAACCATACTTATAACCTCACCATTAAAACTAAAAAATCATCATTAGCCATGCCTTTTAAACTTACCTTCCTAAAAACAACCACTCTGATTTTTGCCATTTTCCTGCTCGCTTCATACAAATGGGCGGAGGATGATTTTTCCAAAATAATTCTATCCCGGTTACAGGAATACCGCCGCATTTTCCCTCAGGAAAAAGCGTATCTCCATTTGGACAAACCCTATTATGTCGCTGGTGATACCCTTTGGTTCAAAGCCTATTTAGTTGAAGGTTCCGTCCATTTTGCAGATAGTGCCAGTCAGGTACTTTATGTTGATCTTGTTGATAAACGAAGTGGGAAAAATATAGCATTGCGAAGAGTAAAACTCGTCGGAGGTTTGGGAAATGGCGATATTGTCCTGAATGATGACTTGCCTAAGGGTGCTTACACCATCCGGGCCTACACCAGCTGGATGCGTAATTTCCAGGAAGACTTCTTCTTTCACAAAGACATTTATCTTTTCAATGACAATATAGAAAAACCCGCAAGTCCTGTTTCTGCGCTGGATGTCCAGTTTTTCCCGGAAGGCGGACAACTTGTTGCGGGTCTGAGCAGCCGCATAGGTTTTAAGGCTATTGATGAATCTGGTTTGGGTCCGGATGTCAATGGTTTTATTCTTAATCAGAACAACGATACCATTGCAGCACTGAAAAGTGAGCATTTGGGTATGGGGAAATTCCCCTTTGAACCAGCAGCCAATCAAAAATATACGGCTTATCTGAGAAAAAACTCGGAACCTTTTAAGGCATTTAATTTTCCGGAAGTAAAATCGGAAGGATATATTATGATGGTTAATAATCTGACCACGACTGATAAAATGCGCGTCCTGATTTATGCAAACTTTGCTGATAATACCGAAAAAGAAATAAATATCGTTGCACACTCCAGAGGTTTGGTTGCTTTTGCGGCAAAAGGAAAAGTAACAAAAAAAGGGTTGCAGTTAAATGTTCCAACATCGGCATTTCCTGATGGCATCACACAGCTTACACTTTTTGATCATTTAAATCAACCTGTTTGTGAAAGAGTTATTTTTATCGATCATGGTGATCGTCTGAATGTTAAAATCAAAACTGAAAAAAACAGCTATAAATTAAGAGAGAAAACGGAGGTCGAATTGACAGTTACAGACAGTTCTGGCGCGCCGGTAGAAACCAATTTGTCGGTGGCCGTTACCGATGCAGGTCAAATAGCGCAACAGCCTTTTGATCAGAATATCCTTTCATACCTAATGCTTTCTTCCGATCTGAAAGGTACTATTGAGCAGCCTTCTTATTATTTTGATCCAACAAAAGAAGACCGCAAAATCAAAGTTGACATTCTTATGATGACTCAGGGATGGCGCCGGTTCGACTGGAAAGACGTTTTACAAGAAACTCATACGGCGCCTTCGCGTTTTGTAGAACAAGGTTTTTCAATTCAGGGAGAAGTGAAGCGTAACAGTAAAAAACCGGCTGAAAATGTCATGCTCTCTGTTTATCTTACGAGCGATAGTATTAATACTTTTCTCACCACGGAATCAGGATCAACCGGTTTATTTTCCCTTGACAACCTGGTTTTTAAAGATTCCTTAAATGCTCGCTTGCAGGGAATGAATCCTAAGAACAGGGATATGCTTAACATTCTTGTAAAACCGTTCGACCCGCCAAAATTCACCATTTCACGTATACCGTTTTATCCAATTACCGTGGACGCATTACAAATGGCGGCCTACTTAAAAAGGACAGAAGAGTATCTGGCGATTGAAAAGAAAATTCGTGATAGCAGGGAAAAACTTTTAAAAGAAGTCACAATCCGCGGACAAAAGGAAGCTCAGCGGGATTCCAGAAAATTATACAACCACGCCGATGCAACGATAAAAGTTTCGTCCATGACAACCGGAGGCGCCATGACAGTACTTGATATGCTCCAGGGCCGTGTAGCGGGTGTGGTCGTTTCGGGCACTGGCTCCAATGCCACAGTACGCATCCGAAACAGCAATACTGAACCCACTTTTTTATTGGATGGCGTACCTACTGATAAAGATTTAATCACCTCTCTTAATATATTTGACGTTGAATCAATAGATGTATTAAAAGGAGCTTCCGCAGCAATATTTGGCAGCAGGGGTGGTGGAGGTGTTATCTCCGTTTTGACAAAACGTGCCAATGTAAATTACGATTATTCCAAAGATATTGTACTGGGCGTAACCGTTTCCAAAATCGCAGGTTTTAATACGTCCAGAGAATTTTATGTACCTCGCTATGATTTAGATCTTCCCAATAACAATGTACCCGACTTTCGCTCAACCATTTTCTGGGCTCCTTTGCTTAAAACCGACAAAAATGGTAAAGTAAAGTTTAGTTATTTCAACACGGATGCCAATACAAACGTAACAATCCGCGCTGAGGCATTAACAGCCTGGGGAATACCCGGTTCGGCTGAGGGAAGTTATTCTATACGATAAGTGATTTTCTTACACGAATATTTTGTAATATCCGTTACTATTGAAAACGAGACCGGGATTTCTGCAAATCAAGCCGAAAAAAAAATGGTACCTTTGCTGATTATATTGAAACAGTCAATCCGTCTTAATTTCTGATTGGCAACAAGATAAAATATGAGGATAGAATTATTCAGGATATTCTTGCTGACAAGCCTTTTGATGGCTTGCGGGATCGTGCGCGTTGATGCGCAACGTAAGAGTAAAACGCGTGAAAAGGAAAAATCCGCAGTGGTTTCAGGATTTCGGCTGGAAGAGGAAACACTTACCTCGGAAGGAATGAAGTTTATGATGACGGACCAGCCTGCCCGCGCGCTTCCGGTTTTTGAACAGATTATTAAAAAAAGTCCATCCGATGGCGCTGGATATTATTTGCTGGCAACTGCTCTTTTGAAACTGGACAGACAGGATGAAGCGGTCATTCCTGCAAAAAAGGCTTTTGAGCTTGATAAAACCAATGCGTTTTATGCAAAGCAGTTAGCAGAACTTTATGCTAAAAAAAGAAAATATGCCGAGGCAGCTCAAATTTATGAACCGCTGGTTGCCAAAAATCCGGAAAATCTGGAATATGGAATTGAGCTGGCTGCAATTTATGTTTTCAACGAGCAATTTGACAAAGCAATCCAGACTTACGATCTTCTTGAAAAATCAATTGGTGTAACAGAAGAAATAACCCATCAGAAAGAACAGCTTTATTTGAGAGAAAATAAACTGGATAAAGCGTTGTCCGAAGCGAAAAAACTGATCGACAGCGAACCGGGAGAAGCAAGTTATCGTGTGGAAATCGCTGAAATGCTGATTGCTAATGATAAAATTTCGGATGCTATTGCCCCTTTGCAGGATGCATTAAAAATTAACCCTGATGAAGCTCAGGCACATGTGCTGCTGGCGGATATTTATCGCCGAAATGGTGATGTTGAAAAATGTAATCAGGAATTAAAACTGGTTTTTGCTAATCCAAATCTGGATGCGGATCCTAAAATTCGCGTACTTTCAGGATATCTTAAAATGCTGAAAACCGATGCAGAAATGGATGAAGCGCTGGTTCTTGCCAAGCAATTGGCAGAAACACACCCAAATGAAGCTCGTACGCATGTTATTTATGCCGACTTATTGATGCGCCGAGGACAAAAAGCAGAGGCGAGAGATATGTATGCAAAAGCAGCCAGACTGGATGGTTCTGTTTACGAAGTCTGGGGTGCAATAATTCAGTTGGACGGGGAATTAAATCAGGTTGACAGTCTGTTGGTTCATTCAGAAAAAGCACTGGAAATATTCCCGAATCAAGGCCTGTTATGGTACTCCAACGGAACAGCGCTTTTGATGAAAAAGAATTACAAACAAGCCATTTCATCCTTTGAAGAAAGTCTTAAACTGATCACGGACAAGCCGGATATGATTCCTTATATCCATGCGCAGCTTGGTGACGCATACAATGGCCTTGGTGATAATGTGAAGTCAGATGCGGCTTACGACCTTGCTTTAAAGGAAAATCCGGACAACGACCACGTTTTGAATAATTACAGTTATTTCCTTTCTCTTCGTAAAGAAAAACTGGATCTGGCGTTAAAAATGTCGGAACATCTGGTGCAGCAACACCAGGATAATGCAACCTATCTGGATACTTATGCCTGGGTATTGTACATTCGGAAAGATTACAAAAAAGCAAAGGAATCGTTAGAAAAGGCGATTCAGGATACATCCAATATCAGTGGCACGATTGTTGAACATTATGGAGATGTACTTTTTAAACTTGGAGAGCGCGATAACGCCGTTCTTCAATGGAAAAAAGCAAAAAAAATGGGAGAAACAACTGAACTACTGGATAAAAAAATAGCAACCGGGACATTACATGAACAATAAGATTACAGTATGGTTCCTGGCTTTGAGTTGCATTTGGTTTACTTCATGCCACAAAAAACATCTTTCAAAAGGAACTACAAGACCAACGATTGATTCTTCTTTTGTCGTTAAAGATTCTTCAAAAACAGATTCAATGGTTGCCAATTCCATAGCACCTGTTACGGTGAAAGAAGTCGCATTTGATTATCTTTTGACAAAATCCAAATTTTCCTTTCGCAGCAGCACACAGGATTTTGATAACACGAACGTTAATATCAGAATAAAAAAAGACAGCCTGATCTGGTTGTCTGTAACCGGGGTTGGATTTGAAGTAGCACGTGGTTTGATCACTCCGGATTCCATTGTGTTTGTAGATAAATTTCATAAAGAATATTTTGTTTTTACTTACGCACAGCTTAGTAAGCAATATAATTTCGATCTGAATTTTAAACTTTTGCAATCAATTATTATTGGAAATCTTCCGTTTGCACCCGCAGCTGAATCTAAATATTATAAGGAAAACGAGTTTGTGGTACTGCATCAGGAGAATACACGAATCGTTTTGGATAATTATATTGATGAGAAAAATCTGAAACTTCAAAAGCTTAAAGCGGTTGAAGTTCCTACTAAAAATACCTTTGTACTTAATTATGAAGATTTTAGAGATGTAAGTGGCTCTCTCTTTCCTTTCGGCAGTCTTATTAACCTGGATGTGCAGTCTCAAAAAGACAAGCAGTTTTACCAGACAATGATGCGTATCAAACATAACAAGGTAGAATTGACAGGTAAAAATCCAGGATTCCCTTTTAGTATACCATCCAGCTACACCCGGAAAAGGTAAAAATCAGATTCTCTACTCATTTATAGGCACAAAAACGTGAAGTCTGCTTAACTTTACGCGCCGTTTAAGGTATTTTGGCAGCAAGAAAAATAAATATGCCCTTTCATCAACCGAATTATCGTCGTTTATTTCTGGTACTCACAGTTTTGTGCTGTACGTCTTTTAGCGTATTTGCTCAAAAAACCCGCGAACAGCTGGAACGGGAAAAAGGCGAAAACCAGAGCAAGATGAATGAAATTCAGAGTATTCTGAAACAGACTTCGTCTCAAAAAAACGTCAACCTAGGTCAGTTACGTGCCCTGAATCAGCAAATCAATAACTTAAAGAAAAAGATTGATCTGTTATCGGATGATATGGCCATTCTGGATAAGGAACTCAAAACGCTTGAAAAAAAGCGTTCGGTACTTGCCAATGATCTGGGTAAATTGAAGGAAGAATATGGTGATATGATTTATGAGGCGTCCAAGAGAAACGTTTATCTGAATCAGTTGGTTTTCCTGTTTTCATCCGGGACTTTCAACCAGTTTGTTTTACGTTACAAATATCTGAAACAATATACGGACGCCAGACAGGGGCAGGTAAAACAAATGGAAGTTCTTGAAAAAGAACTGATGGCCGAACGCCAGCGTATCACTTCCAAAAAACAACAACAGCAAACAGTACTCGTTACCCAGGTTTCGGAAAATACAAAACTTGAAGGCCTGAAAACCAAGCAGGATGAAGTTGTAAAAGAATTATCTCAAAAAGAAGTTGAGCTGAGAAATCAGTTAGCTGAAAACCGGAAAGCGACAAATTTACTGGAAGCAAACATTCGTCGTATTGCAGAAAGGGAGAAAAAGGAGAGAGAAAGAAGAGAGAGAGAAGAGCGGGCTGAGCGCGAAGCTAAAAGAAAAGCGGAACGCGAACGCGTAGCACGTGAAAACGCGGAAAGAGAGAAAAAAGGCGAAGCGAAAGTTGTTGTAGAAGAACCAAAAGATGAGCCTGTTGTTTCATCCAGTGGGATGAGTGATGAAGAAGTTACGCTTGCATCGTCCTTTGCAGCTTCGCAGTCACGGCTATCCTGGCCGACGAGAGGATTTATTTCCGGCCATTTTGGACAACGTCCACATGCTGTTTTAAAAGGTGTGATGGTTGATAACCTGGGTGTTGATATACAAACGAATGCAGGAGAAACGGTGCGAACTGTTTACGATGGTGTTGTGCTGGATGTGACACAAATGCCGGGAATGGGCAATGTGGTCGCTATTCAGCATGGAAATTACATGACGGTTTATGCAAAAATGTCGGGAGTAACCGTTCAGGCCGGACAAAAAGTAAAAGCCAGAGAAACAATCGGACGCGTTGCAACGGATGGAGACGGAACTTCTGAACTTCAATTCCAGATATGGAAAAGTACATCCCGCCTCAACCCCGAAAACTGGCTGATAAGAAGATAGTTTTTTTAATGATTAATTGTTAATGGTGAATTGTTAATGTTTTACCAGACACCATTAGTAATTAACCCTTAACCATTTACAATTAAAAAAGATGTCTATACATAGTTCTGATATAAAACGCGTTACGACCCATATCATTCAGGAAATGAAAACGCGGGGCGAAAAAATATCCTGTTTGACCGCTTATGATTATTCAATGGCCGGGATCGTGGATGCTGCCGGGGTTGAGCTGATCCTTGTAGGAGATTCGGCTTCCAATGTAATGGCTGGCCACGAAACTACATTACCGATCACGATTGACCAGATGATTTATCACGCATCATCGGTTGTACGTGCTGTGAAACGTGCGTTGGTAGTCGTTGATCTTCCTTTCGGATCGTATCAGGGAAATTCGGGAGAAGCGTTGCGTTCCGCTATTCGTATCATGAAAGAATCCGGCGCACATGCTGTGAAGCTGGAAGGCGGACTGGAAATTAAGGAATCGGTTGTGCGGATATTAAGTGCCGGCGTTCCTGTAATGGGGCATTTGGGACTTACACCGCAGTCTATTTACAAATTTGGTACCTACACCGTTCGTGCCAAGGAAGAAGTTGAAGCTAAAAAGCTTTTGGAAGATGCCAAAATGCTGGATGAGATTGGTTGTTTTTCCGTAGTTCTGGAAAAAATTCCTTCTACACTTACAAAACTGGTTTCTGAAAGTATCGCCATTCCAACCGTAGGAATAGGAGCAGGGCCACATGCCGACGGACAGATTCTTGTTTTGCATGATGTTTTGGGTATCAACAAAGGTTTTAAACCACGTTTTCTTCGTCAATATGCCAATTTAAATGACATCATGAACGAGGCAATTACCAATTATATTAAAGACGTTAAAGGCAAATCTTTTCCAAACGAAAAAGAGTCTTATTGATCACCTCACTTTTGTTTTTTACTAGGAAATAACAAAAGATTAAAATAGAAAATTATGGCAAAGCGCCCATTTCAGATTATATATGAAGACAATCACTTACTGATTGTCAACAAAGAACCAGGTATTCTTGTACAAGGCGATTCAACGCGTGACAAGCCTTTACTTGAAATGTTGAAGGAATATATCAAAGAAGAATACGATAAGCCCGGAGCCGTGTTTTTAGGAACCGTGCACCGTCTGGACCGCCCCGTTAGCGGTTTGGTTGTATTTGCAAAAACGTCAAAAGCGTTGGAAAGAATGAATGAAATCTTCCGTAAACGCGATGTTCAAAAAACATACTGGGCTGTTGTAAAAAACCGTCCGCCAGAAAAAAAGGGAAAACTGGTACATTGGCTGATCAAAGATGAGCAGAGAAATGTAACAACCGCTTACGATTACGAAGTACCGGGATCGCAGCGCGCTGAACTTAGTTACCGACTTTTGGGGGATGTCAATAAATTCAATTTGCTTGAAGTAACACCAGTTACCGGCCGTCCGCATCAGATCCGCGTTCAGCTGGCTTCTATGGGCTGTCCGATTCGTGGTGATTTGAAATATGGCTATCCAAAACCAAATCCGGATGCAAGTATTAACTTACATGCCCGTCGTCTTTTCTTTGAACATCCTGTAAAAAAGGAGCCGATTATATGCAAAGCAGGCCTTCCGAATGATCCGTTCTGGGAAGAATTCCTTCCTTTGGATACCGAAATAATCAAAGCAGATCACCTGGGATTTTTATACGAATAGATCAGTATGATTGAAAAGTTAAAGCAGCGCTGGAATGTTAAAAATGGATGGGATGTCTTAATCATTTTACTGGTTTTTGCCTGTACCGGATTTTCCATTTTATACATCAAGCGCGCACTTTTTGATCTGGTTGGTTTATCCAAGGAAACTTCACCGTCATGGCTTCTCTGGACGGTGAATATTCTGATTATTTTACCTCTTTACCAAGCCGCTTTACTGGCCTGGGGCTGGATCTGGGGCAGATTTTCTTTTTTCTGGGAATTTGAAAAGAGAATGTTCCGGAGGATTGGGAGCTGGTTTGGGCGGAAAGGGTAGATTTAATATTTTGTAATTGAAGATCATTAACAAAATTAAGATTTAGAAGAAATGGTTAACTTTATAATTACAAAATCAATAAAGTCATGGAAACCTTAATATTTCGATCTAATAGCCCCAAAAAACTGGAAGCCTTAAAAGCTGTCGCCAAGGCTTTGGAAATTTCTTTTGAATCAGAAGAAAAGCCATATCACCCCAAATTCGTTACTAAAATTGAAAAAAGCAAAGAAGATAAAAAGGCAGGAAAAGGCAGAGTCTCTTCCATCGATGAGATTGATAGTTTATGGAAATAATATTCCTGCCTGATGCTGATGATGATCTTAAGTACTGGGTTAAAAGTGGGAACAAGGTCGTACTCAAAAAAATATCAAGTCTCATCAAGTCCATTCAGGATACTCCATTCGAGGGACTGGGAAAACCAGAAGGACTAAAACATAATCTTTCGGGTCTTTGGTCAAGGAGAATAAACCAGGAGCATCGATTGATTTATGAAATAGAAGAAGAGAAAATCTTCATTCATTCTTTAAAAGGACATTATTAAAATCACTTTTTCCTCCACCCCTTCAACTTCCAAGCACTCACCCCGACATAAGCCATACTCCCTCTTGCGCCTCCGCTTTTCATCAAACCATTAATATTACTAAATCCAATGAAAATCGGCCCGAAATGCGCCAGTGCTCCTATCGCTACTCTTTTATTTCCCTGAATGAAAGAGATTGGAAAAGCAAAATCTGAATCTTCATCTTCAAAACGTGGCGTGACGGTAAATACGTTTGGTTGTGCTACACTCAATACATTATCCGTCAGAGATTTAAAACGTTTCGTTTGTGATAATGTAACAAAAAAGCCTTTTACCAATTGCACATCAGCTTCCCAATGTACTGCTTGCGGTAATTTTACTTTACTGTTAAAAGTTGTATCAGAACTCGCCGGATATAAATTCATTAATCCGTCAGCTCCTTCATTTCCTATTATTTCCAGTTCCTTTTGACCGATAATCGTTTGTTCCTGCTGTCCGGCAATTACACGGCTTCCTGTTGTTTTGTATTTAATCGATCCAATATCGGTTAAAGAGGCTGCAAGACGCAAAAGATACTTTGGATTCTGGTCGAATGCCTCATCTGTATTTTGCCAATAATTACCCAATTCATACGTCACTCCCAGATCGTAAGCCCAGCCAGCAGCGTACTTATCTGAATTAAACAAATCACCTAACTTCATTTTTTGGTTTTGCTGGCTATATCCTGTTTCGTATGAAAAATTATTCAAAACCAGTTCGCTTTCATCCTGTGCTCCGGTTAGTTTTCTAACCTGGAAATTATCTACTGAACCTTTCAAGTACCCGATTCTGGCTCCAAAAATCCTTTTACCCGTTGCCCCAACACGTAATTTATGCGCATCCAGATCCAGTAACTGTACACCATAAGAGAAACTCATTTCAGAAAAGCTCTGCTGTACCAGGTTGAATTTCCCCCAATCCGTGCGCGCCACGTCATCCATTCCGGTGTCAAGCCGTTTGAAATAAAGATTTCGGATATCGTCCGGAACATTATTTCCCGTTACAAAACCTCTTGTACGGAATTGAATGGCTACACCCTGATATTTTCCAATAGAAAACATCGCGGAAGGCCAGCGGATTTCACTTGTAAGATAAATTGGATCTTTATCCGTGAGCGAGCCCATGGTACGCGAACGACCGTACAATTCATCTTTGGAATGAGCCGCCAAAAGTGGATAGAATAGTGAATTTTTACCCAGAAAAACAAAATAGCGGTGGTTAATACTGCTTCCTATGGTTCCGATATTGACCTGCCATTTAAATTTAGAACCGCCAATTGCCGATGGATTTTCAGTGGCCCGGTAAAGTCCTCCATAATTACTGGCGGCTAGTCCGGGAATTTGTTGTGCAGAAGCCGTTTTTGCCAGGAACCCTAATACCAGTGTGAGGTTGTAGATATGCTTTTTCAAGAATGATATTTGCTGTTTAAGGTCAGTTTCCCAACCTGGTCATAGTTTATAATTTCTTCATCAATTAAGTATCTTAACGTTTGCAGGAAAGGTTTTTCAGCAACATTTTCAAATATCTGGCTTAACGCACGCGGCGTTACCGCCCCGAAACTTTTTAAATAATGCAGAATTTGATTACCTAATTCTTCGTCAATTTCCGGGCGCGGTTCATTCTTTTTATTTTTCAGACAAACATCACAAACACCACAATCTGTCCCATCCATTTCATTGAAATATTCCAGTAAAAGGATTGTCCGGCAACGGTTTGTATTGGATGCATATTGAATAACAGATCTTGCTTTTTGTCTGTCACGCTCACGTCTTCTTTCAATTTCAAAAACATTCAGCGGTAATAATGCCGCATCATATCGCGGCGTCAAAAAAGTAAGCTGCGGTTTATCTCTTCTTGGTTCGTAATCCACGATGCCACGTTCTTTAAGGAACGACAATTTCTTTAGAATTTCTACTTCCGGTACAAAGTAAATCTGAGCCAGTTCGCTTTCCGAAATCTTTTTATATTCAGTAAAAAGTTCTCCGCCATAAATCCGGAGCAACAATTTTACAAACGAATCATACTCCGGATTACGTATTTGAAAATCATATAATTGCCGGTTGTCCACTTCAAAATGCAGCTTGGCGGGATTGTTAAAATTCTCACTTAATTGGATAAAACCTTCCTCTTCAAGCAGTTTTAAAGCGTAGTGCGTTTCATTAACAATGAGTCCAAATATTCCTGTAAAGTTTTGTATATCAAAATCATAAGCCGAAAACTCTCCTCCGCCTACGTGAATTTTATAATAGTTTGCCAAAGACTGATAAACCCTTCTTAAAACATCCATCGGTGGATATTTTTTCTCGACATTTTCAGCCAGTTCCTCCAGATCAATTTTATTGAAAAGTGCCACGGCAAACGCCTTTTTTTCATCACGACCGGCCCGGCCAGCTTCCTGATAATAAGCTTCCAGATTATCCGGCAAGTCAAAATGAACCACAGCCCGTACATCCGGTTTATCGATTCCCATACCAAAAGCATTGGTTGCAACCACAACCCGAACCTGGTTTTTCAGCCAGGCGGTTTGTCTGTCCGATCTTTCTTTAAAAGGCAGACCTGCATTATATCCCGCAGCACGAAGGCCTTGTTTAGTGAGCCAATCTGCCAGTTCTTTGGTACGTTTTCTCGTTCTTACATACACTATTGCGGTGCCCGGAACATTTTTAAGAATCTGCAATAATTTCCTTTCCTTATTTTCTTCTAAAAAAGTGGAATAAGACAAATTTGCCCGTGCAAAAGACTGCCTGAAAACCCGGACAGGTTTCATTTCCAGTTTGTCAATAATATCAATCTGAACCCGTTCCGTGGCTGTGGCAGTCAAAGCCATAACCGGAACTTTTGGAATTAATAAGCGGAATTCGGAAATTAAAAGGTACGATGGACGAAAATCATAACCCCAGGCAGATATACAATGTGCCTCATCAACTGCCAACAAACAAACTTTCATCTGTTTAGTCCGTTCGATCATAATTTCAGTACGAAGGCGCTCTGGCGAAACATATAGAAACTTCGTTTGTCCATGAATACAATTGTCCAGCGTAATATCAATTTCATGGCGATTCATGCCCGAATGAATTGCCGCAGCTGAAATATCACGCCGTTTCAATTGTTCAACCTGATCTTTCATCAAAGCAATAAGTGGCGTTACCACAATGCAAACGCCTTCCATAGTCATTACCGGAACCTGAAAACAGATCGATTTCCCGCCACCGGTTGGCAGCAGCAAAAGTGTATCATTTCCTTCCAGCACAGACCGGATCGCCTCTTCCTGCACAGGCCGAAACTGATCATAGCCCCAGTATTGTTTCAGGACAGCTTGAAGGTTACTCATAGTATGCGTTTACAAATGACTTATGCTAAGAACGTGCAAATTACTAAATTCAATGGAGTGATTGTTTCGAAAAAATTCGAGCCCGTTAAAAACTAAGGCTGCCCTTTGATCGTTTTTTAGCTGAAACTACTAACTTTACAGTCTATTTTTAACAGATTTCTATGCGCACGCTCCTCTTCCTGATTACTTTACTCTCATTATCTGGCTGCTCGGTTTCCCATTATTTAAAACATGAAATAAAAAATTCTCCGGTTTTAAGCCAGCAGCATACGGGCGTTTCAATCAAAAATCTTACTGGAGACAAGGCCCTGGCTTCTTATCAATCCGACAAATATTTCAATCCTGCTTCCAACACAAAATTGTTCAGTTTCTATGCCGGTTTATGCGCATTGGGCGATTCAATACCCGGAATTGAATATCTTGAATGGGGAGAATTATTGATTATTCGCGGTACAGGTGATCCATCTTTGCTTCATCCGGACCTTCCGAAAAGTGCCGTGATCGATTTTTTGAAAAGCAGAAAAGAGCAAATATTTTTCTCTCCGGTAAATTTTAAAGACGAAAGATATGGACCAGGCTGGGCGTGGAGCGACTATAATGATTCCTATCAACCTGAGCTTTCTTCGATGCCGGTTTATGGAAATATTGTACGCTTTACAGGCATAACAGATAAAATTTTCAAAGTAAGACCTACTTTCTGGAGCAAATCCATGTTAGCCGATACATCCATAAAAGGCATTAAAAGAGAAGAATTTCAAAATTCATTCCATTATTCTGAAAAAGCGATTATATCAGGAAAATCGGTTGATATTCCTGTCCGCATGTCGGATGAGATTACCGTTCAACTTTTGAGCGAGGCTTTGAAAAAGGAAATCAAACTGATTCATATTCCGCTTAGTATTGAGCTAAAAACGATTTATAGCATTCCGTCTGATTCCTTATACAGACGCATGATGTATGTGAGTGACAACATGCTGGCGGATCAGCTGATGTTGTTATATGCCTCTGCAAAAGGTTTGCCCTTGAACAGCGAACAGGCTATTCAGCATATGACAAAAAATTATTTGAGTGATTTACCAGATAGTCTGGTTTGGAAAGATGGCTCAGGATTGAGCCGTTATAACCTTTTCACGCCAAGAACGATTACCGCTTTGTTACAGAAAATCTATGCAAAAGTACCGCAGGAACGTTTGTACAAAATTTTGCCAAATGGAGGAAGTACCGGAAATCTCCGGAATTCATTTAAAGGTGAGGCGCCTTTTGTTTTTGCCAAAAGCGGAAGTTTCAGTAACAATTATAATTTGAGCGGATATCTGGTTACCAAAAAAGGAAAAACCATGACATTCAGCTTCATGAACAACAATTTCACGCGTCCCTCGTCAGAAGTCCGGAAGGAAGTTGAACGGATTTTAACTGAAATTCACCGTAAATTTTAGGGATAAATTATTCCTCTTTCCAGGTTTTTCCAGTAAAATAAATCGTGTTCACACCAGCTTTTCTTACCAAAAGATAAATCCTGTAAAATCCCGGCTCAACGGTTGCGGTGTGAAAAGATGCATAAGCACCTTTATTAAAATACATCAATCTCCTGAGCATTGTTTTGATTGGTACTACTGACTGAGTCTGAGCAGCAGCATAGGTATGATTTACCGATTTCAGTATTACATAAGCTCCGTCAGAATAATCTTTCTCTGTTTTAAAAAAGTCATTTTCAAAGTTTACATTCAGATAATTACCTTCTTTTTTGACAACATCAGGCTGATAACTTTTCGCACACGTTATAGAATCAGAAAGATTTTTGGGATTCCATCCTTCTGCCAGTGGATCGTCTGAATGATAGTAGGCTCGTATTTTTTCAAAATGTGCCTGATCCATGGAAAACATTCTAATACCAAGCCAATCTGCATTGTAACGGGCGTTGAATTCTTGAACAATGGCCATACGGCGATTATTCACAGCCAATACAAAATTACTGTCAAGAATAATCAGGTTTAAAAAGATTGTTAATGGCACAAATGCGGTTACTGCAACACGAAGCCGTGGACGGGAAGTAAGGGACAGGATACCAAAATATAAAGCAATACACCAAAGCGTCGAATACATTCTGTAACGGCCTTTAAACATGCCCTCAAAAGTGTCTGTCGGGATACGTTTGTAGACCAGCGCCAAAGTTGTGATAGCCACAAAAGCCAGAATTCCCATTGCGAATAATGCGCTGGAATTGGTATAATCTGTTTTTCGCCAGGCAGCCTTCCAAAGTGAGACGTATTGTTTTCTAAATAAAAACAATACGGAAAATATCAGGATAAACCCGAAAACCACGGCTGTCGCCAAAACCGAAGGAGTTCCGTCATAAGCTGAAATTGTTGCGATTGAGCCGATAAAACCAAAGTATCCAAGGAAACCTTCTTTAACCTGTTCCGGGTTTGAAAAATCAAGATTTTGGGTAATTGGAGTGAAATCAATAAAATAAATTATTGCAATAACAGCCGTGATAAAAACGGTTATAAAAAAATCTTTTTTTCGTCCCATCAACCAGGCAATCAGACCAATTACCGGAAAAACCATAAGTCCGTTACCATACGTAAACGTGGCGATAACTGCGAAAATAATTGCGATATAATGTTGTTGGGGATGATGTGTTGCGAAATAAATGGAGCTTAACACAAACAATAAAACGCCATAATTACAAAGTGAGCTTACGCCCCAGAAAATATTTTCAAAAGACTGAATATTAAACCAAAGCCACAGCACCGGCACAAAATACCATAAGGATAAACGCAGCTTTTTAAAAACATTATAAAAAACATACGCACAACCCGCCCAGCAAATATTGGCCACAATCATAGGCCAAACCATATTGATTTTTCCAAAAAGTGAATGGAATAAAAGAATTACGGAGCGGGAAAAAACAAGGCGGTGTTCAGGAAAAAGTTCGGTGAGGCGGCGCCAGCGATCTGGCCAGGAAGCATCTTCAAATCCTGGAATAACGCCCAAAATTAAAATATCATCAAATGCTACATAATTGATATTCAGAGCGATGACTTTGAAAACAAAAATGTAGATTACGATCGGAATCAGGCAAAAGATTACTGCCAGCCAGGTTTTACTCCTGGCAAAATTCAGGAAAGTTTTGAACATAAATGAAGTGACTTGTGTTAATAAATGCTGAAAATAATTAATGCTATATTTTCAACTTTTATCTTGTTGATTTTAAGCCATAGCCAAAAGCTAATTGCCACGAGTTTTTTACAAGGCACGAATAAAGCAGAAAGAGGGGAATTTCCCCTCATGATCCTTATTAATTTTCAGTTTCTTCCTCGGCAGACGCACGCGGATCTTTGGTATAATCGTAAAGAAGTTTCCCTTTCTCGTCCCATTCTCTCAAAACAAAAGGGTCGAATTCTTCATCCCAGCTTGATTTTGGGTGTTGAATTTCTTTTTTCCGTTGACGACGGTATTGATAATATTCGACCCAGCGGCCCACTTTTTTGCCATGATCATATTTTCCGCTGACCTTCAATTGCCCTTCGTCATAAAACGATGCATATTCTCCGCTGGTTTCACCAAACGCTACCGGAATCACTTCCTTCATTTTGGTATGCGTAGAATCGTAATACGTGATCCTGGACTCAGCCGGAAACCCTTTATTCCAGATTGCTTTATCAACCAGATTGAACTTTGAATCGTATTTTACCCAGCGGCCATCTTTCACGCCCATGTAATAAAATCCTTCCTCAATCAGATTATCGCCGTTATACTTTTTATATGAACCGTGAAGCAACCTTGATTTTTCCTTATCCTTGATCAGGGCAGAACTTAATTTTTTCGTTTTTGTATCATACCAGCGTGTTTCTGTTGCCCGGGCGTAAATATCAAGCGGTTTGTATTCTTTCAAAACATGAAATAATTCCAGATTGGCCCGGTCTCCGCTACCATACCGAATCGACATTACTTCCATAGGAATGCCTTTGTACATGACTTTGGCAAGTCTTGTTTTTTCTTTCTTTAATTTTCTATCGGCTTTGTGACTCTTGTATTCCTTCACTTTTAATCCTAAATCAGGAATTGTTTCACCAAAAAGTGTAGACAGCGTTGTTGATTTGCTATTCCCGCCAGGCAAAGAAGCATTTACAGCAGGATCCAGCCCTGATATAAATGATTTAATATCTTTCGAGCCTTTTTTTGCATTGACCGAATCCGTATTAGCAGCTTTGGGAAGCCAAGACGGCGGTGAATCTTCTTTTTTGTCAGTCTGCGCCAATGCACCTTTTACAAGGAAAACAGTGACAAAACACCAGACTATTATAACTCTTTGCATGTGTATTGAATTTTTCTTCAGGGTAAGATTGTTACTTTTGTAACGAATTGGGTATTAAAGATATTGATTTTTCAACATACAAATTTACATAAGACATTGGAAAAAAGCGCTAAAATTTATATTGCCGGGCATCGGGGTATGGTAGGTTCTGCAATTCACCGCAGATTGCTTGCAGACGGCTTCAATAATTTTGTATTCCGGACATCTTCGGAACTTGATTTGCGCGAACAGGCTGATGTACGTGATTTCTTTCAAACCGAGCGCCCTGAATATGTTTTCCTGGCCGCTGCGAAAGTAGGGGGGATTATGGCCAACAATATTTATCGTGCTGAATTTTTGTTTGAAAACCTGCAAATCCAGAACAATGTTATTGATAGCGCTTATCGCGCCAATGTAAAAAAATTACTTTTCCTGGGTTCTTCCTGTATTTATCCAAAACTGGCGCCGCAGCCTTTACATGAAGATTCTTTGCTAACAGGTACTTTGGAATCTACGAATGAGCCTTATGCGATTGCCAAAATCGCCGGAATAAAAATGTGCGAAGCTTACCGCAGTCAGTATGGGTGCGACTTTATTTCGGTTATGCCAACAAATCTTTACGGTCCGAATGATAATTACGATCTGAACAAATCACACGTTCTTCCTGCTATGATCCGCAAATTTCATGAAGCAAAAGAGGAAAATAAGCCCTCGGTTGAGCTTTGGGGAACCGGTTCGCCTTTGCGTGAATTTCTGCACGCCGATGATTTGGCAGACGCCTGTTGCTTCCTGATGGAAACATACAGCGAACCGGGATTCCTGAATATTGGCGTTGGAACGGATGTAACCATTAAAGAACTTGCTGAACTTATCAAGGAAACCGTTGGCTATGAAGGGGAGGTGCATTGGAATACGGATAAGCCTGATGGAACGCCCCGAAAATTGATGGATGTCAGCAAACTTCATGCTTTGGGATGGAAACATAAGACCGATTTGACGGAAGGAATTAAAATAACATATCAGGATTTTTTACAGAAAATAGAGGCTTATTCCGTTTAAGCAAATTAATATTAAAGGGCACTTTAAAAATAATACCCAACAATTCAGCACTAAAAAGCCGTTTTACCTATTAAAATTCTTTTTTTTGACAAATTTTCAGTAGAAAGTTATAATTATCTTCGGGAAACTAATTAGTTTTGCAGCGTCCTAAAAAATGGGGCTAACTATAAACCATGTTATAAGCAATGTCTGCTATCATTAAATTAGACCAGATAGACCGTAAAGTACTGGAGATTTTACAAACCAATGCCAAAATAACGAACGCTCAGCTTTCAAAAGAAATCGGGCTTTCTCCGGCTCCAACATTGGAACGTGTTAAAAAACTTGAGCAATCAGGAATTATCAAAAGCTATCACGCACAGCTTGAACCTGAAAGAGTTGGCTTGGGCGTAAGTACTTTTGTACAAATTTCCCTGGTTGGCCATAGAAAAGCTGTTACTGAATCATTTGTTGAAAAAATACATGCAATACCAGAAGTGATCGAATGCCACCACATTACAGGTACAGGCGATTTCTTGTTAAGAGTAATTTCAAAGGATATCAGTACATATCAAAAACTGATGCTGGAAAAAATCAATGAAATTGAAGAAGTAGCAAGTACCCAGACTATGGTTATTTTGTCAACTTTCAAAGAAAGTAAGGTTTTACCAATTCCTTGAAAAAGTACCCCTGACAATCATGATATTCTGGAATTTATTCCAAACAAAAACGTCGAACCCGTAATGGATTCGACGTTTTTGTTTTTACAAATGTTATTTTGACACTACTGATGCTGTTCGCGTAGCAAATCATTTACAGTTTTTACCGGGTTGAAGGTAATCAATGGAACTTCAACAAAAAGAGTATTCCAGTTTGCCATAGAGCCATTCCATAATCCTGGTAATTCCTGTGCTTTAAGCTCTTTTCCGTCTTTAGATTTGTAGGTGACAAATCCTGTCAAAGGATCACGGAATTTCTTTAAATCATAAAGTTGTCCGTCTTTGTTTTTAATCGCACATACCAGATCAACCGGATTAAAGTGTGTTGAATTTTTGAAAATGCCGTTTTGTTGTTCGCTGTCAACATCAACCTGCGCCGATTCAACAATTTGTAATGAAGAAGATCCGTCTGCATTTTCTGCCCAGAATGGTCCGCCACCAGGTTCTCCCTGATTTTTTACCATACCGCAGGCACGCAAAGGGCGATCCAGTTTACCAATAAAATATTCTGTTTTCCTGTCATCTGACCAACTTTCATACGTTGCCGGAGGAACTACACACAATTCATTTCTGAAAAACGAATCCAGCTCAGCCAGTAACGATGCGTCTGCTCCATTCCCCAGTTTCGCCAGATAGCTGAATATTCTTTTTTGGAAATCCAGAACAATTCCGGCCAGTGCCTTTTTATACGTTACTGTATCTCCCTTAATTCTGTCAGGAACTACGTTATCAATGTTTTTGATAAAAATAATATCAGCATCCAACTGGCTTAGATTTTCCAGCAAAGCGCCATGACCAGCCGGACGAAATAACAAACCGCCATCTTTTTCACGGAAAGGCGAGTTATCCATGTTTACAGCGATGGTATCTGTAGCGCTTTTTTGCTCTGAAAACGATACCATATAAGTCACACCAAATTCGCTTTGATAGGTTGGAAGAACTTCCACAACCAGTTTTTCAAATTTATCGCGGTGTTCAGGAGATACTGTAAAATGGATCTGAACATTACTTCCGGCGTTTGCATAATGCGCACCTTCTACCAAATGTTCTTCCAAAGGTGTACGTGAGCTGCTTTCGTAATTATGGAATTTCAACAATCCTTTTGGCAATTCTCCGTATCCTAATCCTTTGTTATTCAAGAAATAAGCTACGATTGTGTTTTCGTCAGCCGTTGTGATATCGATTCCATCAGATGCCAGAGAAGTTTTTAAATCTTCATAAAAAGCAAATTCTGTCAATCTCGCGAAAAACTCGTCAACCGATTTATCTTTCTTGTTTTCCTGTAAAAAACTGAATAACGACTTAAACATACGTGTCGCAGCACCTGATGCCGGCACAAATTTCAACAACGCAATTTCTCCGTCCGCCGAACTTTTATCGAATTCTTTTACCACTTTTTCAATTTGCTCGTCGGTTAGGCGGATAATTCCGTCGCCAACGGTTGCAGCTTTTGAAAGATGTAGAAATGGAAATCCATTTACAAAATAATGCACTTGCTCTTCCACTGTCGTGGCATCACTTCCGCGTTCCTGAATCTGTTGAAGGTCTTTCTCGATGAACATAATTTAATTGGTTAAAAAATCAAATAATTAGAACATCGCCACAAGAGTATTAACGGATTAATAAAGTCTTGTGGCGGTGTATGGTTTATTAGGTAAAGTCTTCGTTGATCGTACTATAACTATCGAATACGATTTATTTCACTATTCTTAATTTGGCGAAACTTAGCAATAAAGTTTTGTCACCGACTTTATCAAATTTAACAGTGGCTTTCCGATCCGTTCCGTTTACATCCATCTTAACAACCGTGCCAAATCCAAATTTGGAATGTTCCACCTTATCGCCTTCTACAAGCCCGTGCGTATCACTAGGTACAAAATCCGAAGATGGTGTGTGAGATGATGTGGCAGTAGCCGGTCTTGGTTCCGTCGGTCTCCTCGGACTTAGATTTTTGACAAAAGACATCGGTGAGGAAGAGGACCCTTCACGACCAATTTCTCTTTGGAAAGACTGAGAAATATTCAAATATTTTGCATCAACTTCAAGCAAAAACCGGCTTGGTTCGCACATTTTCAGTCGTCCCCACTGGTAACGGCTTTCCGCATAAGAGAAAGTAAGTTTCTGTTCGGCCCGGGTAATCGCTACATAGAACAAACGACGTTCTTCTTCCAGATCCTGGCGACTTTCGAGCATCATCTGACTTGGAAAAAGGTCTTCTTCCAAACCTACAATGAACACATTTCTGAATTCCAGACCTTTCGCCGAGTGAATTGTCATCATCGTAACGCGATCATTATCTTCGTTTTCATCCGGCTCGTCGGCATTTGTCAAAAGCGAAACGGATTGAAGAAAAGCACTTAATGTTTTGTCTTCATTCTCTTCACTATCAACAAATTCCTTGATCGCATTCAGCAATTCCTGAACGTTTTCGTAACGCGAAAGTCCTTCTACCGTTTTATCTTCATAAAGATCTTTCAGTATTCCGGAAACTTTTGCAATATGTGCTGCAACTTCAAAAGCATCTTTTCCAGCCTCAATCATCAGCTTAAAACTTTTGATTAAAGTACCAAACTGTTCAATTGGTGTTATCGTCCGGCCGGTTGCATAGTTTCCAATATTACTTACAACTTCCCAGATCGGAACATTATTTTCCGCCGCTGTTACCGTAATTCTGGCAACAGTTGTATCTCCAATCCCACGTTTTGGAAGATTAATAATCCTTTTGAAAGCTTCTTCATCACGTTGATTAACCGTAAAACGCAGGTATCCTAAAATATCTTTAATCTCTTTTCTTTGATAAAAAGACTGACCTCCGATAATCCGGTACTTAATTCCCAGCTTCCGAAGCGCTTCTTCAAAAGAACGCGACTGTGCATTGGTACGATATAGAATAGCAAAATTCTCGTTTTTAAGCGATTTCTGCATTTTTTCTTCAAAAATCGCTCCTGCAACCAAACGTCCTTCTTCATTATCCGAACCTGCTTTAATCACATCAATCATTGAACCTTCCTCATTTACAGTGAAGGTTTCTTTTTTCAACTGGGATTTATTTCGGGCAATGACTGAATTTGCAGCATTAACAATCGTACTTGTTGAACGGTAATTCTGTTCCAGTTTTATGGTTTGAACATCCGGGAAATCCTTTTCAAAATTCAGGATGTTCTCAATATTGGCTCCACGGAAAGCATAAATACTTTGCGCGTCATCACCCACAACCACTATGTTTCGGTTGACCGCCGATAATTTTCTTGTAATAAGGTACTGCGAAACGTTGGTATCCTGAAACTCATCCACCATCACGTGCTGGAATTTGTGCTGATATTTATACAACACATCAGGAAAATCGCGGAACAAAACATTGGTATTGAAAAGCAGATCATCAAAATCCATCGCATTCGCCTGAAAACAGCGCGTTACGTAGGTTTTGTAAATCCGCCCGATCTCTTTCATTTTTGCAGCTTCATCATCCGCCTGGATTACAGCGTTATTGATATAATCATCCGCAGAAACCAGTCTGTTTTTGGCTCCCGAGATCCGGTTATAAACCACATTGGCTTTATAAACTTTGTCATCCAGATTATATTCCTTTATAATACTGCGTAATAATGACTTGGAATCATCGGTATCATAAATCGAAAAATCACTGGTATAACCCAGATATCTCGCCTCTATCCGCAGAATTTTTGCAAAAACAGAGTGAAAAGTACCCATCCAGATATTTCTCGCTTCCGTTCCGACAGCACCTTCGATACGTTTCCGCATTTCCCCGGATGCCTTATTTGTAAAAGTCAGGGATAAAATACGAAACGGGTCTACACCATTTTCAATCAAATGGGCAATCCGGTAAGTAAGTACTCGTGTTTTTCCTGAACCGGCACCGGCAATGATCATTAATGGTCCATTTCCATAAACCACAGCCTGACGTTGCGGTTCATTCAGTGTATCTAAATATTCTGGCTTGCTCAATCTATCTTCCTCCTTATATATATTGTTCGTATCCGTATGCCACATTTTCATCCGGCAAAACCCAAAGTTAGGAAAAACCATCAAATGCACTCTTTTCTATTCTTTATATGACAAAGAGTTTACAATCATTTTACAAGAAAATTAAAACATCCTGACAAATAGAACGTCTGCGTTCCGTTATTGGTTTTGATTAAACAAAAACAAACCGGAGATTTGATTACCAGTCCATAATTCGCTGTGATTTTCTTTCCTATATATATAGATGTAAAGTATTCTACGGATATAATAGGTCATCGGGTTAAGTTTTGACTGATACATGTTAACAGACCAAGAACTTATATGAGCACATTAAATATAGAGGACCAGCCTCTCGAAGCACAATGGGAACACATGCTTCAAACTTTGGAAGAATTATTAGGCAAACGCCCGGCTGATTTGAATGGCGTCTTGTTTCTAATAGGTGTACAAGAATTGGGGCAGGGTGCAAAAAGATTTACAAAGGAGCAAAAACAGGATCTTATGCATATAGGAATATGTAAGGTGTTAAGCTTGTCTTCATATTATCTGTTTGAAAAAAGGGATAAAGACGGCTGGCCGCATTATATATTGAACAGGGCATTACCACAAGGTGGTATTGACAAGCAGGAAGCGCTTTTAAAAATGCATGTAATTGAGTATTTTAAAGGTATATAGTTGTTCCTACAAATATTGCTTGCTATTGTAGAATACTTTTAGTTTTTTTGATAAAGTTGTCGCATTACCTGGATAAGTATTCGACTAAATTTGCTTCGACGTTGTGAAAAACAGATTGGATAATCATTCATTTTGTTTTACACATTTATGAAAAATACTTTTCCCGAAAACAACTTATCATTCTACAATCAGGACGATTGTTTCTACGCTCTTAACCAAAGAGTTTGGGAAGTGTTGGTATTAACCAATGCTCTTCCGAATCAAATGTATCGCAACAGAATGGGCCAGAATATGTCCACATACTTTAACTATGGGGTCATATGAGCGATAAACAGGACGAGACAGGACAATTGTCAATATCATCCCTTTACAGCCTTACCCACACGGAATGGAAGGTTTTGATGTTCATAGCGCGTGACTTGCCCAACGCGGATATAGCTCAAATCTTGTCGATTGAAATAAAAAGCGTTCACAACTATCGTAGCCGGATTGGTGATAAGTTGAATGTAAAGGGATATTCCAAACTGGGTTGTCTTGCCCGCCGCAATTGCAACGAATTGCAGAAGTTGTATAATGACTGGCACGGCAATGCCCCTTCCTTCCATAAATTTGATTAATCGTATTATTTATTGTTTTTATCTAAAAAACTGAGGTATTTTTGCTCTTTTTTGCCGGAGAGGATAGTTTTAGGTTTGTAAAGTCATGACACAGGTATCTTGTTTTACATTATCCAACAATCTAAATCAAATCAAACATGAAAACGCTATTTACCGTTTTGTTAAAAACAAGTGTGTTCAGTTTAATCATTGTTGCAGCCTTTCTGCTCTGTTTAACCATTGGCTGTGAAACAACCCCGACAACGGAGAATTTACCCCAGTCCAGCCTTTTCAAAGTAGGCAATATTGAGCTTGATGTAGTGAACATGACAAAATCAGAAGCTAATATAGGTGAATACGATCCGGAAAAGCCAAATTTTTCACAGGTCCGCCTCGATCTTAACTCGGAAATGGCAGAGGTACTCACCAAAAAGCTGGAATCGCATTTCAATCAATCATTTAGTTACAAAGGTCAGCAGCCAAAATTTATTACCTTATTCACAACCAAATCAACCACAGATATCGGGTTATCTGATATACAGGGTATTAGCGTGATGACCATTCAAAATTCCGGATTATACCACAACCTTTATACCGTTAGTGGAAATTCATTGAAGAAGGATGATCGGTTTAGCGTATATACGGAACATGTGCGCCTTGCGGAAATGAATTGGTTAGGAGCGGTCGTATTTAAAAACCCTTCTATCAAATGGACAATGATCAATATGTCAGATCTGAGAACTTCCGCTTTGAACGCCGCCAGAACTACGGAAGAAACATACCCAGCGTATAATCTTGGTACCGCCATCACAAATGCATCTGATGTTAATTTCGTGACAATGTCCGATTGTACATCGTGTGGCGACCCAACCGCCGCCGTTTGCGAGTGGGTTAGTAGTATTAATGATTTTAAATGTAATGTTATGAATTGGGGCGGGCCATGTGAAGAAAGCGAAATAAACGCGCAGATCGGTGCAACTAACGCCCGTACGGCATCCTTAAACAATGAAGAGGCATATAATTTTCGGGATCATTTTTTAAGTAAAACAGAAAAGGGCAGAAGTTATATCAATTTTTATTATGCCATTTCCAAGGCTGCCATACAGAGTAAAGCAATAAACAAAAAAAGCGTAGGGCAGCATTTCGATTTTGCTGTTAAAGTTCACGGTATAGCACAAAAGCTCCAATCTGGCTCTGATGCAGAGATTGTGTATAAGGAAGATTTCAAAAAAGAGGCGCAGTCTTTTATTAACAACTACCGTACGCTGTCAAAAGATAAAGCGTATTTAACTGCGCTGGCAACGATTGAGAAAGACCTGCACCGGTTTAATGGTAAGTCGCGCAAGGAGATCCTTCTTTCGATTGGCAAATGAATTCTATACCATTGTTTCTACAAAAGTATTTTAGCCGGGCAGCGTTGTCCGGCTATCTGCTTGCCTTTATCCTATGGGTGCTTTATACCAATGTTCTTCGTATTTTGCTAGGTTCTCTGCTCTATCCCTCCTATAAGCGGCAGTTTTTGCTCAGAGCATTTGTTTGTAATAAAGGGGGAGGAAATATCACTGCAATTACTTATCTTTTTCTTGGCTTTATATTGCTAAAGCTGCTTGTAGTAGTAATCCTTTTTTTTCTATTGAAGACCAAGTATCTCAAAGTATTGCATGGGTTCTTGACATACCTTCTTACCATAGAATTCACTGTCTGTGTGCTCTATTTTATTTTACAGATAGTTTCTCTGGTCTACCCCTTTCGTCCGAGCTCCTTTTTTTTCGCCGCGGAGCCATTCCACTTCTTTTTTTCGATCTGGAAAATGGATCCCTGGCCGGCTTTTGCATTGATTGGCTTGGTTTCAGGTTTACTACTTAACCGGCTTGGCTTGTTTTCAAAAAAGGATATGACCATAAAGATCACGCTGACGATACTGTCATTTGCCATCCATGTTATCTTGCTTCGACTCGCGTTTGGGCATTTGTAAGGACTTAATATATCGCCATTAAGGTTCTTGTATTTCTCAAAAATATCTATCTGACTTTAAGGAAAAAATGGGGTTCTGGGAAGATTAAAAAAACACACAATCTTTTATTTAACAACTATTATGCTGTCAAAAGATAAAACGTATTTAACTGCGCTGGCCACGATTGAGAAAGACCTGAACCGGTTTACCGGCAAGTCGCGCAAGGAGATTCTTCTTAACATGGGCAGATGAATCGTATAGCTCTGCTTGTACAAAAGTATTTTAGCCGGGCAGCGTTGGCCGGCTATCTGCTTGCCTTTATCGTATGGGTGCTTTACAATAACGCACTTAGCATTCTGGTAAGCTTCCTGTTTTATCCATCCTACAAGCTTCGGATTGAAATCAGAGGGTTTATTTGTAGACTTATGGATACCTCGGAAGCTATTTCTTTTTTTCTTTGGTTTACTTTGCTAAAACTGTCGGTGCTCATAATCCTGTTCCTTCTATTAAAAACCAGCTATCTCAAAGTATTTCATGGACTATTGAGATATCTTCTTACAATAGAATTCACAGTCTGCGTCCTCTATTTTATTTTACAGATAGCGTCACTGGTTTATCCTTTCCATGTGAGCTCCTTTTTTTTCGCTGTCAGCCCATTAACAATCCCTTTTGTGATCTGGAAAATGGATCCCTGGCCAGCTTTTGCATTGATTGGTTTTGTTTCCGCTTTTTTACTTAACCGGCTTGGCTTGTTTTCAAAAAAAGATATAATTATAAGGATTGCGCTAACGGTATTATCATTTTTGATCTATGTTATACTGCTTCGACTTGCGTTTGGCCATTGGTAAAGGGATGGAGAACCAGCATTTTGATTTGGCCGCTGAGGTTCTCTTTGTATGTCTCAAAAATTCGATCTGTCTCTAATTAGAAAATTGAGTACTGGGAAGATTTCAGAAAAAAACACAAACCTTTATTTAACAACTACCGTATGCTGTCAAAAGATAAAACGTATATAACTGCGCTGGCAACAATAGAGAAAAACCTACACCAGTTTGATGGTAAGTCGCGCAAGGAGATCCTTCTTTCGATTGGCAAATGAATCCTGTATCGTTGTTTCTACAAAAGTATTTTAGCCGGGCAGCTTTGTCCGGCTATCTGCTTGCCTTTACCGTATGGGTTTTTTATACCAATTTCCTGCGCATTGTGGTAGGCACCCTGCGCCACCCTTCCTATAAACGGCAGCTTTTACTAAGAGCTTTTGTCTGCAAGATCTTGGATCCGGCGCCAACCATTTCTTTTTTTATATGGTTCATTTTGATGAAGCTGGTTATACTTATGACCTTATATTTTTTATTAAAAACTAGATATCTCAAAGTTGTTCATGAGCCCTTGAAATATCTTCTTACCATAGAATTCACTGTATGTGTGCTCTATTTTATTTTACAGATAGTTTCTCTGGTCTACCCCTTTCGTCCGAGCTCCTTTTTTTTCGCCGCGGAGCCATTCCACTTCTTTTTTTCGATCTGGAAAATGGATCCCTGGCCGGCTTTTGCATTGATTGGCTTGGTTTCAGGCCTTCTACTTAACCGGCTTGGCTTGTTTTCAAAAAAGGATATGACCATAAAGATCGCGCTGACGATACTGTCATTTGTCATCCATGTTCTTTTGCTACGGTTCGCGTTTGGGCATTGGTAAGGGATGGAGAACCAGCATTTTGATTTGATCTATATATTTTCAAAACCGGGTAAAGTGTTCATAAAGAATGATATGAAACCCTGAATTATCTTTGTACAATCAGAATATTATTAGAATATTGCATCTTATTTTTCACACACAATATCTTGCAATATTTATATCATGAACAACTCGTCTTTATTATCTTTAATATGCCTTTCAATAGTGTCTGCCTTATTGGAAGGTTGCTCTCTCAGAAAGGACGAGGTAAAGCAACCACAGTTCAGGCTGACGTCTTCTGAAAAAATAGTATTCAATTCCTTTGTGGATTGTAATATGGCAGAAGCCTGGATTGGTGATACCTTCAGAATCTTCCCAGGAAAATACGGTGAAGACCCTCTTTGGGGTGATGCGAAGGATCTCAAATTTGCCAATGGGCGCAATGCCGATGAAGCATTTAAAAGTAATCCCAGCCAATTTTCAGATCCTGTGCTGCCAAAAAATGCTTCGGTTGGCAAACAGGGTTTGCATGGAGCAGTATGGTTTGAAACCGTTTATCAGGAACCGCACGATAAATCAGGCAACACCCTTTACGCCGTTTATCATAATGAAAATTATCCATCGACACTCCCCTACGATTCATTAACCAAGGAAGGATATAAAAATGAAAAGTGGCCTCAGGGGTTGAGAGGGTCCGAAAGCCCCGCAGCGGTGTGCAGGATCGGGATTATGAAATCAACAAATGGGGGAAAAAGCTGGGACAACAGAGGTATTTTCATTGAAGATCTTAATCCCAGAATGATTTCAAAACCTAACAATATCTCCAACACATTTGCAGGTGGCGTTGGTGACCCATCCGCCGTGGCAAGCGGAGAATACCTTTACCTATTCTATGGAGAGTATGGCTACCCCGGTATTTACGATAAAAGTACCTATAAGATGGAAACTGAATGGAGTGGTCAGTGCATAAGCGTAGCACGTATTGCGCTAAAAGATCTGGAAAACCCGCAGGGGAAAGCAAAAAGATGGGATGGAACCGGTTTTGGTGCAGCTTATAACAGTTTTGGAAAACCTATAAGTAAATTGCAAATACCATTAAAGGCCGGAGGAGGCCCCGCATCGTCTGCAACAGGTGGGTTTTATTGGGGGCCATCTGTCAGCTGGAACACCTATCTGAATTGCTGGGTAATGTTAATGGCCAAGGTAGTCGGAAAATCATGGCAGGGTAGCCAGGTTTATATTTCCTTCAATAAAAACCGTGATCTGGGAATTGATGCAAACAGCCAAAACTGGTCAGAGCCACAACTTCTGTTTGACAAGCCAGGTTATATCCTTTGGTATCCGTCTTTACAGCCTCTTGGTACACAAGAGCATGTTGTGGCAAGATACACAAGCCTCAGGCTCGGGAAAAAGGCTCGTTTCTTCGTTAAAAGAATAAAGCCAGGTGATGACCAATACGCATCGGAACATACGGTAGAGTTTTTTAGGTAGACCCAACCGTATGAACCCTCACTTTCCGAAAATACTATTAAGCAATAAAAAAAATCACAACTAAACTTATGACGATTAGGGAGTTATAAAAAAAGATAAAATTATTTTCATTTTTTTTCTTCCGGCACTTGCATCTTAAAAATAAATGTAGGACTTTTGCACTCCCAATCGGGTAGTACGGCGCTGAGAACGATCATCGCCACGAGTTTCGGAAGACGCGAAGCAAAGTTCTTTGACATGATGAAGAGAGTAACAAGATAGTACGTTTAAGAAGATAACGTG
>NZ_VTOL01000013.1 GCF_009801115.1 Dyadobacter sp. 3J3 | reverse complement strand
AGTCAGAAATAAGGTACGGTTAAAGTGTTCCAAAGCCAGACACTTAATCATGATGTTGGCTGTTGGATTGCACAACCTTAGAAATAAATTCAGAAAGCCAATAATAAATCATTCGTGATATTGTCTAATACATATCATGATATTGAATATGCCAAGCTGTTTATTTTTGACAATAAGAATATTCTTAATATAGAAAAGGATCGCCGATTTTTTCTTAATATGGGTCACTGCTTTCATGAGCTTTGGAACAAAAGTATAAATACAATAGCATCTACGATTGACCGAGATTTCTCATTTCTTCCAAGAGTAAATGAGTGGCGAAGTGGCTTTGAGGACTTAGAAAACCGCAAAATAGATGGATTTTATATTGATTCAACTATGCCATATTCGCCAATTGGGATTCGAGCTATTTTTGAAGGACAAGCCTCCTTTAATCAGATGCAGTATCTAACCTTAACCTTAGACGAGGATTTAACTTATTTCGATTTCAAGGATCAAGGAATGCTATACGGTATCTATTTAGAAGCTTTTGAGCTGTTCCTTCAAATTACCGAATTTGAAGAGCCTTTAAGCTTGTTGGAGCCTGTTGTAGGTTTGTTTCTAGTTCTCTGTGACATTGCAATTAATCCCACAAATGGATTCCCATTGCATTTATTAGTTGAATCTAAGAAAAAAAACGATCCAGGAATTCGATTTACCAATCTATGCCTAGCAATTCGCAAAAGTGAGGAAGATTTTTTAAGTATGATAAAAGACTATTCCAAAGAAGAGTATATAGAACTTGAAAATATTCTATCTAGTAAAATCGAATGTGTATCGTCATATAATGCAATAAGATATGTAATGGATTGGTCTAAAAATGATGCTATTTCTAAATTATTGAAAGAAGAGGAAATGCATTCCTACACAAATTACAATTTTCCTATTCGTGTTCTATTTTCGAAATTTTTACGTTTTCAAGAAGATAAACATACCTATCCAAATGTCTTTTGTTGGTTCGGAATTTATGGCTCTTCACGAGGGAAAAATATTGACTTCGATATTGTCAATTCTCTATTCTATAAGCATCATGCCATGTTTATAGACGACTACGACGATGAGATTAAGCCAGTAACATTCGAAGGCAAGGACGGAAAAATCCATTGCCCAAACATTTAACGGATTCTATCAATACTCAATTCTTTTCGATATGGTTCTTAAATGGGTAACTGAAGAAGGAGAATTCTCTTATGACTATAAATGGCTTTCAAACAAACCAAGAAATGAATTAATATCTGGTATCAGCGAAGATTTTAAACAGATGTTTGGTATATATCCAGATGAATTAAAAATTTTAAAGGATGACCTAACAGAAGTCATATAATGCCCTATCGGCATTCATAAATTTGTTAAATATACTTTTGAAAATGGAAAGTGCGAAGAATAGTGATTAAGAAATAAACTTCAGTTTGGCGTAAGTCCACTCAATTGAAGACTAAGTTGCGTTTTTTGCATTATCAAACCACAAGACGTCCGATAAGTATTTTAGCCACGCGATAGCTTTTAAAAAATTAGTCTGATTTCCATAAGTAATATCTATGCCATGCATAATTGAATGCCTATTCAAATCACCTTCTTTTTTATCGTTTACACTTCGCCCGACGGGAGGTACCTTAGATATGGGACCGAGCAGCCAATTATTTTTATTCCCGGATTGATTCATCAGATAATGTGTAACATTAGGCTTCTGATGGCTCGATCGAAAAAAATCGTTAGAGGTAAAGTCGTTACATATCCCGTCGATTTGAGACAAAACACTAGATATTCCAGTATAATACATCTCCTGCTGGTAGCACTTTAAAATTTCGTCAAAAATGTGCGTTCGAGTCGAATGGCGTTTGCAAAAGGTTTCAAAGAGATCATCTATGCTGTTTTCAAATATCTGAGTCATATATTCATCGACCTCTATTTTTTTACCTGCTTCGAGCATATCAGCCAAATTCACAGCTTCGCCTGGTGTTACATCATAATCAAGTGGCCAGCCAGCATTGCTCATTAGTACAAGTGCATCTGGCAGCCTCTCAGATGTTCTTTTCATACTTTCTACCCATTCCGGAGGGAAAGAGCTAATATATTTCGACCGGGTACGAGAAAATCAGTTGATCGCCTGTTGATAGCCGAATATTTGGCCACTGCTTTGCCTAAGTCTTTAAGTACTTGGCCAGCGGAAAATGCGCCACTACCATACAGCTTCGCATCGTCCGATAGCATCGCGCTTGCCTGTTTATGACTATTCAGCAGATCTCTCATAAGTGATGGCTGGACCAATTCAAGATTGTTAATTCTTGTCTTTGCGGCAATATCGGCAAGGCGTTCTTTTAATTTTAGAAACTCTGTACTGTTTGCTGTCGCTGCCATCGCTGCCCTTACAGCAACGCCATGTTTCGGATTAATTTCCTTTTTCATATTTTTTAATTAACAAAGACCTCAGAGATAATGTTGCGTAAGAATTGGCGCCCCAACAGACAATATGTGCTCGGCATTGAGCCGCCTTCCTTAGTGGCTGCCCCTACATATCTAACACCTGAGGCAAGTTCGTATCTATCTGACCACTGTAAACTCCATCAATAGCCCAGTAAGGGGAAAGCTTATCACCAAGATACTGAAAATAAGTCAAATCCATAATCTCATTCTCATTCAGACCCGGAATGATCCAGGACAATGCCGCATCTCCTTTGCGTATCAAAAGTTGCCGTGGATCTCCAGAGGATCGGGTAAGACATGCGAAAAACGGCGAAGCAAAACACCGGAATTCAGAAAAAACTCATTCGTAGCGCTGATTTATTGATTCCTTAAAAAAAATGATACAAAAAAACGCCAGGATTTCCTGACGCTTCATCATGTACGGAGCTCTATAATTAATTCAAACCATTTTAAAAAATCCGAGTTTTGAAGCAAGTATTTTATTGACCCAACTAGTCTAAACAGTTTGCAAACTAAACGGCAGTCGCCTGATTCTTTTCCCTGTCAAGTCAAAAATGGCATTGGTCAAGGCAGGTGCAAATGCAGGCAAAGCCGGCTCTCCTACGCCACCAGCATCCTCATCATTTTCCATAATGTGAATGTCAATAGGCGGGATGTCGGTAATGCGTGGCATTTGATACGTGCTGAAATTGTTGTCTACTGCCATACCATCCTTGAATTTCACCTCGTGAATCGTAGCTGCACCAAGTGCCATAACGACAGAACCTTCGATCTGGGCACGGACTGTGTCTGGATTAACGTACCAGCCGCAATCCATCACCACCCATACCTGGTCGATTTTAACACCTCCATTAGGTGCCTTTGACACCTTTACTACGTGACCTACGGTACTTTCAAAACATTCTGTAATAGCAGTTCCAAACCCTTCATTTTTTTTCCGGTTCTGCCAGCCTGACACTTCCTCCATTTTGTCAATCAGCTTATGCAGACGCTCATCTTTCAAATACTCCCGTCTGAACTCCAGAGGATCTTTATTTGCCTCATGGGCCAATTCGTCTAAAAAACTTTCATAGGCAAAACCATTCGTCGAAGCATAAACGGACCGCCACCAAAGGATCGGAATCGGCGTTTCAAATGGCACATCCATGATCGCAAGGTTTTTGATTGAATCTGCATAAGGCTTCAAAAAACCTTCCGATGCACTTCCGTTCGGCACGTCTTTCTTGCCTCCAAACCAGTGCCCGGTGTTCTGTCCGGCCAGCTTTACTTTAAATGCATCGATCTTACCGTTGTTGACCACACCTTCACAACGGTACGTAATGCCAGGCCGAAATGGTCCCTGCGTAGCATCATCTTCCCTCGTCCAGACAACCTGCACGGGTGCTTTGATTGCTTTTGAGATAACTGCGGCCTCGTGCGGGTAATCCATAAATGCCTTCCGGCCAAAGCCTCCGCCCAAAAACGTCATGTTCACAACGATCTTTTCGCGTGGTATGGACATTTCCTTGCTGATAAAATCCTGCACCATTTCCGGTCCCTGGATCGGCCCCCAGATTTCGAGCTTATCATCCTGATAATGCGCAATGCAGTTCAAAGGCTCCATACAGGCGTGATACTGGTATGGTGTCTCGTAAATCACGTCAATTTTCTTGCTAGCCTTTGCAATAATTTCCGTAGGCTCACCTTGTTTTTTAAACACCAGACCTTCCTGCGTTTGCAAAGCTTCCAGCTGGCGTTTGTAAATATCTTCTGAACTCAAATGTTCAAAGCCCGTATCGTCCCACTCCACTTTCAGTGCTTTCTTCCCCTGAATTGCCGCCCAGGTAGAATCCGCAACCACAGCAACACCTTCGCGATAGGTACTGAAAACACCCATTTTCACTTTCACAACATGCCGGACACCAGGCACTTTACGTGCTGCTGTTTCATCAAAACTTTTAACCTTCCCGCGTAACCTCGGATTTCTTTCTACCGCCGCATACAGCATGCCGGGAATCTGTTTATCCAACCCAAAAACGGCGGAACCGTTGGTTTTGAGCGGCGTATCTAGCCGAAGCAGCGGCTTTCCTATGAGCTTATATTCAGACCGTTTTTTGAGCACAACATCCTTGGGGGCTTCCAGTTTGGATGCTGCTTCAACCAGTTCTCCATAATGCATTTTCCGGCCAGACGATTTGTGAAATACATGTCCGCCTTCAGCATAACACCCGGCTTTATCTACACTCCATTGCGTAGCAGCCGCCTGAATCAGCATTTCACGTGCGGTGGCACTTAGTTTCAAAAGGTTTTTATAGGAACCCCGAACTGTTGAGCTGCCACCCGTGATCTGGCTTCCATATTTTTTATTATCTCCCTGGGCGAAAGCGACATTGATTTCATTCAGATTTACTTCCAGTTCTTCGGCCACAATCTGCGGAACGGCCTGGTATGAACCCTGGCCCATTTCTGCGCGGTGGTCAAAAATGGTGACCTTGCCTGTTTTATCGATGTGTACCCAGGAATTCATTTCTATTCCGTAGCTTTCAGCTTCGGCTTTATTGATGATTTTCGCAGATTTCGCATTGACCGGCCAGTAAAATCCCAGCGAAAATACAGCGCCGGTAACTGCCGATGTTTTAAGAAAATTTCTTCTGGATAATGTTTGCTCGTCCACGGTGATTTAGTTTGAGGTTTTCTTAGGCGCATAAGCACCGTTTTTGATCCAGGTAATCCAGGCTTTTTTAAATTCTGCATGCGTTACCGGCGGCAACGTGCGGCCTTCGCCCGGGTTCCAGCCAGCGAGCACCAGTCCATCATCGGCGTGCTCGATCAGCTTTTGCATATCCTTATCTCCGTTTTGCTTTTTATCAACCAATTGTCTGGCCAGCTCGTGAGCGCTTTTACCCTGGAAAACCATTTTCATGGCTGCGGGTGGCAAATGCCAATCCGGGTTTCCGGGAGGTGTGTGCAAACCGGGCGTATTGGTTTCCTGATGACAGTTGGAGCACTTCATCGCATATACGCCTTTTCCATCAAGACCACGTTTTGGCCCCATGGCGTGTAAGTGGCTGTCGTCTCCTTGCAGCGGTACATCGCCTGCAGGATGACAGTTCATGCACCGGGGACTCATGAGCACTTTGTAAACCGTCTCAAAAGCTTTAACCGACGCAACGCTGTCACGAGCTATCGCGCTAATTTTGATTTCTTTTGCAGGTGCGTCTCTCCTAAATGCAGATGCTCCCACGGCAATGAGGAAGATGAGTATGGACAATATAGCGACTGTCTGATTTGAAACGAAAGATCTCGCCCTTTTTTTTGAATCCTGTTTCATGTAAGAAATTAAAAATGAATGGAATTAACCTTTTGTAGCAGTTTTTTTCTGCATATCGGCAGCGGCATGGATTGCCTTACGAATCCTCAGATACGTCCCGCAGCGGCAAATATTGCCAGCCATTCCATAATCAATATCCTGATCAGTAGGATTAGGATTTTCCCGCAGCAGTACCGCAGCTGACATGATCTGACCCGAATGACAGTAACCGCATTGCGGTACGTCTATCTCTTGCCAGGCGCGTTGAACGGGGTGATCATTTGCTTGAGACAAACCTTCAATCGTCACCACTTGCTTGCCGACTGCACGGCTCACTTTTGTGACGCAAGAACGGACTGCTTCTCCGTCCAAATGCACCACACAAGCGCCACATTGCGCTACGCCACAACCGTACTTGGTGCCTTTCAGGCCTGTCAGATCGCGAATTGCCCAGAGAAGCGGCATCTGCGGATCGGCTTCCATTGGAAACTCTTTTTTGTTAATGCTTAATGTAATTTTCGCCATGGTGCGTTTCGTGATTTATTTTCCGGTAGCAATTTGGGTGAAGCGTATGTCAAACGTGCCTACATACACAAAAACAAAAAGTAGCAGACTTTAAAGCCTGCTAATAAAGTTATGCCAAAGTAATCAGGATCAATCCAGTTCCGCTTATGATAATCAAAGGGTTCCTTATGATTACCAAACAGCCGCTTAGCGCCGTGCGCCAACTTCTATGGGTTTGATCATGCCCCGACAGTATAATCGGAATCTTGGACCTTTTCCATCCATTCCACAACTTTTCCGTCCAGTTGTTCCTGGATCGCAATATGTGTCATGGCGGTTGTAGCCGTTGCACCATGCCAATGCTTTTCTCCTGCATTAAACCAAACGACGTCACCAGGGAAAATCTGCTCCACTTTGCCACCTTCCCGCTGCACCCAACCGGCACCGGAGGTCACAAGGAGCGTTTGTCCCAGCGGATGGGTATGCCAGGCAGTACGAGCTCCTGGCTCAAAAGTGACACTTGCAGCCTGAGCCCGCCTGAACTCGTTTGGTTGAAACAATGCATCAATGCGAACCTTTCCTGTGAACCAATCTTCTGGGCCGACACTGGATGGCTGAGAACCTATTTTTGTAATTTCCATGATTTCTGATTTTTGTTAAAGTTTGTTTGATTCCTGCTATGCTGTTGGCAGTCATTTCAGATAATCTTTCCTGCACCTCAAAACAGTTGCCCTTTTTTTCTCATTTAGTAAAAAACAGACCTGAACGCCAGGCCTGCTTCTCAATCGTTCATCTAACTTAGGTTAAATTTTTTGGTACTGAAAAGTTATTTAAATGCACTGTATTCCTTGTCGTTAACTGGTTGCAGCCATTCAACAATCCCCTTTTCGGTATTTGGGATGATGTACATTTGGTGCAGACTACTCTTGGAAGTTGCGCCATGCCAATGCTCCACGTTTGGCGGGCATTTCACCACATCGCCTTTCTGCATTTTCTCTATCGGTTTTCCTTTTATCTGGTGATAGCCCTCGCCCGCCGTAATGATCAGGATCTGACCGGCTGGATGTTTATGCCAGTTGGACCTCGCCCCAGGTTCAAAAAATACGTTTCCTACGACTGTGTTATAAATTGAATCATTTGCTAATAGCCCATAATTGAAGGCTTTACCTGTAAAATTCGAGGCAGGCCCCTGTTCGCCTTTTGGAAAAATGGCATTTTGGGCATCTGCATTGGCTTTCGATTGCGAAAATCCCTGAAAAGTGATTAGTACAGTCACAGTAAAGGTCAATAAAACTTTTGTTGCAATGTTATTTCTGGTGGTTGTCATTTGTTGCTTGTTTGGTAGAGACATCATATTAAGCTGGATTTTTAAATAGAAAAATCTGAAATATATTTTGAACCTGGCTCCAGAGGAGCCGCCTGTTTATAGAAAAGTCCGACATGAATTTTAAAATAGGCTCCTGCGGAGCCACCTGCTATCTCGCACTCGAACGTGATGAGGAGGCTCCCCAGGAGCCCTCTGTATTGCCTGCGATCCTTCTATAAACAGGAAGCCCCTCCGGGGCGCATACTGGCTGGCCACTTCGTACCTAATTAACTTCATGTCTGATTAACCTCCTGTCTGATTAACATCGTGCATAATTAGTTGAAGATAATTATCCAATGTCCTACTCCAATTCAAAACGCACAGAAACCGAACCATTACCGACAGCCGCAGCAAGACCCGATGGATTGTCTATTTTCCCAAGCCTGGTATAGCTGTACGAAGTAGGAAATGACTCGTAAAAGAGCACCAGTGTGGTGGAGCCGTAAAGCATCAGATCGCCGGTTGCGATGTTGCGCGGATTGGAAGCATTGGTTGGTAAGGCACTGCTGAAATTGTAAAGCTTTTCATTACCGTTCAACTCGGTCATGTTCACCGTCATCGGCAGCCTAGCCTTGAAAGCCGCAACTGTGGGGTTTGAAACCAGCGTGGCGTTGAATGTTCTTGTGCCAATTGTGATTTTCAACCGGTTGCTGGAAGAGTCCACATCCGGGCTATCGGTACCAGGATTTTCCTGCCCGGGATCGTTATTGCTATTTGGGTCCATGCTACCGTCCGAATTACATGCCATGATCGCCAGAATAAATACCAGCAAAGGATACAGGATTACTTTTGATTGTTTCATGTGCTGTGTTAATTATGTTTTGATTCAAAAAAATTACACCATTATTTTCTTTCCGGCAGCAGTCCAACTGTGCCATCCGTTTTAGACTGGAGGTTCTGTTTAAAGAAGGATTCCAGTTTGTCCCAGGGGATTAGATTTACCCGGTCATACAGATCGACGTGTCCCGCACCGGGTACAATCACAAGTTCCTTCGGCTGTCCGGCAAGCTTATAGGCATCCTGGCTGAATTCAATGGAATGTGCATTTTCACCCGCAATGAAAAGCATTGGGCGCGGTGAAATCGTCTCGATATCATTGAAGGGATAAAAGTTCATAAACTTGGTATTGGTCGCAAGCGTCGGGTGTGTGGTCTGTTTTGGACTGGATCTTTTTGGCGTATATTCCCCGCGGCTTGTGCGGTAAAAATCATAAAACTCCCGTTCAATAGCGTTCGAAGTTTTGGTCAGCTCATCAACCGTTCCGCCGGTAAGCTTTGGCTCGCTGCCTGCGAATTCTGCATAGCGCTGCCGGGCAGCATCGGCAATATTTTTTTTGCGTTGATCCAGGGTCAATGAATGATTGAGCGCATTGCGGTTAACCGCTCCCATGTCGTACATACTAACAGTTGCGATTGCTTTCATGCGTGGGTCAATCTTGGCCGCACTGATCACAAAACTTCCGCTCCCGCAAATCCCCAGCACACCAATCCGCTCCCGGTCCACGAACGCCTGCGTACCCAGGTAATCCAACGCAGCACTAAAATCTTCCGCATAAATATCCGGCGCGACTGCATTTCGAGGCTCTCCCTCGCTCTCTCCCCAAAATGACAGGTCCAGCGATAAAGTAACGAAACCTTTTTCAGCCATTTTAGTAGCATACAGATTTGCACTTTGCTCCTTGACAGCCCCCATCGGGTGACCGACAATAATCGCGGCAGTTTTGGTTTTTTGATCGAGGTCTTTGGGGATAAATAGATTCCCGGCCACCTTCATGTTGTACTGATTTTTGAAAGTGACCTTTTTAATTATTACTTTATCACTTTTGTAAAAATTATCGGCTCCATTGGAGAGGTCCTGGGCCATTGCGCTTTTGCTGTTAATTATCATTGCTATGAGGGTTACGGCAATGCTGCCGAGCCATTTTAGATTATTCATTTGATATACTGTTGATTGATTTCAATTCTATTATTCTAAAAACTTAACGTTTCAAAATTAGTCTGGCATTACGGATTGCGCCCAATAGATATCAAGCGATATGTTATGAATATCAAACAAGTCTGATATGAATGATCGGTCGGGTGTATCTGGTCTGCAAATTATAAATGCACCATGCCGCCGGTTGCCGGATCAGCCTTCCATACCCGCCCTTTCATGGCCCGTCCTATTGCCCATGCAGCGCAAAGCCAAACCAGACTTCCAAGCCCGAATGTGCCTTCAATCCCAACGTAGTCGAATACCAGCCCGCCCAGGCCTGCACCCAGCGTAATGGCGAGTTGGGTTGTGGCCACAAGGACGCTGCCACCACTTTCGGCTTCATCGGGAACTGCAAGGGTAATCCAGGTCGGCCAGCCCACCTGGACACTTCCGAATGCAAAGCCCCAAACCGCGATAAAAAGCGACGCAAGGATCACATTACCTCCCAGAAAAATGAGCAGGGCAGTAACAATGGACATCGCAAAAGACATCGCCACCATGGTGAACGAAAGATTTTTGTCAATCATAAACCGGGCAATGATGGCTCCAAAGAAGTTGGCGGCACCGTAGAACAAGAGAATGATTGTCAGAATGGCCACCGGCGCATGTGTAATGTTTTCCAGAAAAGGCCGCAGATAGGTAAAGAAAATGGCATAACCCGCAAATGAAAATGTAACACCCAGCATTCCCTTTTTCACATGCTCACGCCTGAATACCGAAACCAATGTATACAACTGCGAAGGGCTGCTTGGCGGCATCGGCGGGAGTACGAGGGCCTGCCAAACCAGCGCAATAAGACCAATGCCGGATACCAGCAAAAATACATTACGCCAGCCGATGGTTCCATCCAGAAAACTGCCCAGGGGCGCAGCAAGTACGGTAGCAAAAGAAACAGCCGCAAAAACGATGGAGAGGGCTTTCGAGATCAGATGCTGTGGAACCAGCCGCATCGTTGTAGCTGTGGACATGGCCCAAAAACCGCCTACTGCAACACCGAGCAACACCCTGCCAGCCATGAGTACAGCAAAAGAGGAGGCCTGTGAAACAAGAATATTTGAAATGATCTGTAACACCGAAAATGATAACAGCACCCACCGCCTGTCAATTTTCTTGGTCAGTATTGCGGTAAATAAACTGGAAAACATGGCAATTAATGCCGTAACCGAGATCGCCTGCCCGGCCATTCCTTCCGTCACATGAAGGTCACGTGCGATCGGGGTCAGGATACTTACAGGAAGGAATTCGGATGTGATCAGTCCGGCTACTGCAAGTGCTATGGAATAGACCGCAATCCATCTTGGCTCCCGGACTGTTGTGATTGATTTTTCTTCTTTCATGGTGATAAAACGAATGATTAGAATGTTGCAAAATTACTTCGCTGATCACAATTTGTGATAATGATTACCAAACCATAGGTTATGGATATCAAACAATACGGACCGATGCAGGAATAAGATGACTAAGATTTAATTGAGATGGAAAGGCTGGTAACCTGGGATGTTCGCAGTCGTTTTTTTAAGAACCTCGTGGAGTATAAGGTTCATATAATTGCAGAACAGCTCGTGGCTGAACATATAGGACGTATCCTGTTCCTGAATAATCTGCTCAAACACACTTGCGATGAAGTTGTTCTGTTTGCTATCCAGACGAAAAAATACTGGTCCCGAGGTAGCTGCAAATGCCATCAATTTGCGATAAGTATTTGAACACAATTCAGATTTAAGCAATTCCCTGGAAAAAAGACAGGCAAAACTTAGATCAGCGCCCGGAACCTCATTCAGGGAGTAAGGTGCTAGCGGCTCGAAAAACAGGATAGGCTCATTGATATGAATTATTTTTCCGCTGGCGTGAATATGGGCTTTGCCGGCAATAAGGTAAATTTTGGCGAAATCCCTGCGCGTGTAGGTCGACTGAATATCCAACCCCAAATCTGTTTTGTAAACCTTAAAACGTTTTTGCCTGGTATTGCCGGCACTCTCCGGAACTGAAGTGTTGCAATTTCTCATAACTGGATTGTAACTCGTTGGACCTCTTTTTTACAAAGGTAGCGCCGGGTTACAATCCTGTAATGATGATAATCAAACCAATTATTATGGAAATCACGCAGTTTGCATCCGCACCGAGGATGGCACAGTACCGGTGAGTCTTTTGAAATAGTTGTTAAAGTAGGCAGGGTACTCAAACCCAAGCGCATAGCCAATTTCAGCAATAGTCCAATCCGTATGGATTAAAAGCGCCTTTGCCTCCATAATGATCCTTTCTGCGATGTGGGCACTGGTGGGCTTACCTGTGATTTCTTTCACCGAGCGGTTCAAATGATTAACATGCACTGACAGCCTGTTGGCAAATTCCTGTGCAGTTTTAAACTGCATGGGCTGGTCTATACTTTCGATGGGAAACTGTCTTTCCAGAAGGTCAAAAAACAGTGAGGCTGTACGCTCAGCCGCATTTTTATGTTTATAAAAATTTTCGGCAGGCTGCATTTTCAATGCTTCGTGAATCAGCAGGCTAATGTAGTTGCGCATCAGATCTTGCTTAAACATATAACCTGTGGCATCTTCGGCAATCATTTTCTGAAATATCGTGGCAATGAAGTTCCGCTGCTCCTCAGATAATGTAAAGATGGGCGTCCCTCCTATTTTGAATAATGGACTTTCCTGTAGGCTTTCCGAACGTTCATTGACCTTTAAAAAGCTTTCCGAAAACAAACAGGTGTACCCTGTATATTCCTCCGAAATGATTTCCCAGGAGTATGGAATATGCGGATTACCAAAGAATAAGGTCTTGGCATCGATTTCAATTCCACGGTCTGCATACTGAACAAGACTACAACCTGTAACGAGGCAGATTTTATAGAAATCTTTCCGGTTGTAGGTTCTGACTACATTTTCACCTGCCTTAATCTCAAAAACCTTGAATCCCTGGCTTCTGAGTTCAGCACCAAATTCAGAAATAGATGCAATGTTACGATCTTTCATGGTTATGTATTATGATTATCAAACAGAAATGTTCAACAGCTTAGGTTGTAACGGTAAAACTCGTCTGTTTGATATTCATAATCAAATGTTATATTTCCTTTTTGCGAAAAACACGCCAACAATTGACTTGATTATATTTTCCGTGAATTTCTTCCCGGCTTCAACAGGATTGATTTACCCTTCCAAAAGAAGTTCCCCGAAGTTTTTTCAGGAAGATTGATCTCTGCTTGCAGGGTACCTTGCATTACTTTACAGCGCACGGAGATTGTGCCATTCGGGTGTGGCATCTAGCCGCTGATGTCTGTGACTGAACCCAGATGAGGTGTAATTTTTACTTTTGCAAAACCGGCCTCATCACTGTCAATGCCCAAAATCGTCCTATAAAATTCGATGTTAGGGCTAGATCCCCACGCATGGCAATCAGAGCGGGACGTACTTAAATCCGAAGTCTATGCCCATGTAGTAAGGCCAAGCGCAATATTCTCCCGCCATTTCCCCATCCAGCTCATATAGTCATTGCCCAGTCCAGCTTTGGTAAGTGCCTGGTGCAGGTAAAATTTGAAGTAAATCGACGCGGGCGCAAGACTTGTATCAGCGAGCATTTTGGTCGCCAACGGTTTTGCCCGATCAGAATTTATAACGCCTGACAGGATTGCCAGCGAATTAGCATGCTGAGAATAATTATCTTTTTCAGGCGTGTTGGCAAAAAGCCCTTTGCCAGCATCCCAGTATTTTGTTTGAATCGTCTTTTTCATCTGTACTGCACGGCTTCTTTAACGGGAGGCCAGTTCTTTCAACCCCAGGTTCTCTTCCAAATCTGCTGCGAGCTGATTTATTGGCGTAAGCTTCCACCCCAATGAGGCCATACAGTTCTACCAAAAACACCTTTCAAAAGCCGTGGCGCTATGGCCTCACTGGGCCACTAGGCACACCGAATGAATGTGGTGTACCCCCTCACTGTTTTATGGCTTGTACTAGTCATTGATTGCCACGGAGAAATTGACCACTTTTTACCTGATTTCGTTTCTTACACCTTTGCATGCGAGACAGTGTGCGCTAATATTTCCGTAATTATAAGGATTGAAACAATTATTTGATAAGTTTTTCAACTACTATATCTTTGTGAAACAGAGTATTGACAGAAATTTTTAGTCAATTAACCCGGGTCAAAGAATAACTTAATACACAATTGCCGGTATTATTAAAAAGAAAATATATTTTTAGGGATGACTTTTGAATTTATAGTGGAGCCAGGCTTTGATTTTGTAAAAAGCTTTGGCGAAAGGTTCAATATCCCAGTTTTTAATAATGGCTTGAAAATCCCTGCAAACTTGGGTGTAGGCCACATCAAAATGGTTGAAGTGGAACCAGGCTTTAAACTCGTGCTGCACCACTATACATTGAAGGAGGACTTTCATCTAAAACGTAAGTCGCCCCCGGCAGACAGTGAATTGATATCCATCGTATTCAACAGTACCGAAATACCTGTGGCTTTTACCCATGACAGGGAAAGTGCCTTGCAATTTTTAAAAACCAATGGATCGTCCATTCAAATTGCCGCTACTGCCCTTGCTACCGAAACTTTTTTTCCCGCTAATGTTGAGGTGTATTTTGGCGTGATTGGCGTCAGCAGGCAAGTGCTTTCTTCCCTGTTGCGCGCAGGCAGCAAAATAAACGGCCCTTTGGAAACGATTCTGCACGGCGACAGCCAGTTCTTTTATCACGAAAAGATGAATCCGGAAGTAGCGCGGGTGTTGAAGCAGGTCTCTGAGATAAATCAGCAGGATCAATTGAGTGACCTGCTTTACAGCATAAAAGCGAACGAATTGATATACCTGCTATTTGACAGATTACTGGGCAGGACTGCCGAAAAACAAAGCCCTGTAAATAAATCGGACATTGATAAACTCTATGTGATCAGGACGGCCATCCTTGCGGACATGAGCCAACCACCACAGCTTAGCGCCCTGGCCAAAATGGCAGGCATGAGCGAAACAAAAATGAAGCAGTTATTTAAGCAGATCTTTGGAGATACCGTTTATAACTATTATCAGAACGAAAGGATGCAGGAAGCCGTCTTTTTACTTAAACACGCGCGCTATTCTGTTTCCGAAACGGGTTACCGACTTGGATTTAGTAACCTTAGCCACTTTTCAAGGCTTTTTGAAAAGCACTATGGTATTACCCCTAAAAAGTACACGCTGTCGGATAGGACTATTTTATAGTCGTTGAGTGGTATTTTAAGCTTACGGAGGCAGCTAGATTTGTACTGTCATAACAAACCAATTTGACAGCTACAAAATGAAAAAGATATTGACACCCTATAGCAAAAACGGGTTCGCTTTAAAGAACCACATTGTAATGGCCCCCATGACCAGGAGCCGTGCCATCGGCAACATCCCCAATGATCTGATGACAACCTATTACGGGCAACGCGCCGGGGCAGGTTTAATTATAACCGAAGGTACAGCCCCAACTCCCGAAGCCTTGGGCTATCCTCGGATACCGGGCATCTTCAGCAAGCCGCAAATCGCAGGTTGGAAAAAGATTACCGCAAGGGTACACCAGGACGGCAGTAAGATATTTTTACAACTTATGCATACCGGCCGAATTGGCCATATGGATAATTTATCGGAAGGGGCCATTTTACTGGGTGCTTCGGATATTAAAGCTGCTGGGCAGATCTATACCGATTCCATAGGCATGCAGGATCATTCGGAACCAATATCCTTGACCACTACGGGCGTAAAAACAATTGTTGACGGCTATGTTTCAGCTGCAAAAAACGCCATGGAAGCGGGTTTTGATGGAGTTGAGTTGCACGCGGCAAACGGTTATTTGCTCGAACAGTTTTTAAATCCGAATGTAAATAACCGCACCGATGAATACGGCGGAAGCATAACAAACCGGGCAAGGCTAACTGTTGAAGTGGCCGAAAAAGTGGTCGGAGCAATAGGCAAACAAAAGGTGGGTATCAGGTTTTCGCCTTTTTCAACCCTGGGCGACCTGCAAGCTTACGATGCCAATAAGGTTCATGAAACGTATGATTACCTGGCGAAAGTAATGGACGGGCTCGATATTCAATACATACATATCTCCGCAAACCCGGCCATTCCTCAAAAAACATTTGACGCTATCAGGGCTGGATTTTCCAACACCATTATTTTATGTAACGGGCTGACCGCAGAAACCGCCGAAGAGCAGTTGCATAAAGGTTTTGCAGATATTGTGGCATTTGGAAGAAGTTTTTTATCAACTCCGGATTTCGTAAACCGCATTGAAAAAGATGCATTGTTAAATCAAATAGATGTCAGCACGCTGTATACACCCGGTGAAAAGGGTTACATCGATTACCCTGCGCTGCAATAAATATTCTTAAACATATTGAATGATTAACACAAAAACTACCTATCATGATAGACAACATTATTGCCGTGAACGAGAATCAGGGTGAAAACCTTTCGGTTGTAGGAGATAATTACCGCATCGTTATCTCTGGTAAACAAACCCAGGGAGCTTATGCCGTAATTGACATGCTTGTGCCGCCGGGTGGCGGCCCTGGTCCGCATGCCCATGCAGATATACAGGAGATGTTTTATGTGGTAGCAGGTGAGATTGAATTTAAAACCGAAGCCGGCCACTATACTGCAAAACAAGGTTCATTTGTAAATATCCCTCAGGGCGGTGAGGTGCATTGTTTTAAGAATAACAGCAAAGAAATGGCGCACTTGTTATGTACTGTGATCCCGGCCGGACTGGATACGTTTTTTGAAGAAATAGGCACTCGGGTTGAAGCAGGTACGTTTTTACCTCCTGAGGTTTGGGGCGAGGATGATTTAAAAAGGATCATACAGCTTGCCGAAAAGCACGGACAAAAGCTGTACCCGCCAGACTTCCTGGATTAACCTTTCTCTGAACCGTCAAATTTAAAATATCAAAAAGTAACAAACGGCACTCTCAAAAGAAGAACCGGATATGATCTCGTTTGCAGCACAAATGGGTTATGACAAGCTCAACCAGTTTCCCCAAGGCACAAACCAGAGAAAGATGAAGTATGCACCGGCAAACCCTGATCCTATATCGATGGGAAAGATGATCAACATGGAAATCACGTCTGCAAGTATCCAGATCAGGCTCAACATCCCGCAAGGTGATGGCCCTGTTCCTGTTGTGGCTTATTTCCATGGCGGGGGATTTACGCTGATGAGCATTGATACCCATGATGATATGTGCCGTCACCTTTGTTCAAAATCCGGGTGTATTGTCATCTCGGTGGAATACAGGCTGGCATCTGAAAACCCTTATCCGAAAGGCCTGGAAGATTGTGTGGCGGCCACCGAATGGCTGATCGAACATGCAATGGATTTTAACGGACTGTGCAATCAGCCAGCGGTAGCGCCGGTGGATATATGGCATTATATACCGCTCAAAAAAGAACTGCGTCAGGGATTAAGTCGCGGGCACAGTTTGCAGCTTACCCGGTAATTTTAAGGGCAACCGATTTTTCAGACCTGCCGGATGCCTTGATCATGACCGCAAATTACCATCCGCTCAAAGATGAAGGAAAAGCTTATACAGATAAGCTGCAAAGCTTTGGCGTAAAAACAAGCTACCAAAATTACGAAAACGTCCATGGCTTTTTGGGTCTGGGAAAAATGGGCGAAGAAGTCCTGGAAACGGCAAGCAATTTTTTAAAAGAAAAACTCAAAGTGCATTAAGATGAAAAAAGTGAGCTATCAGAAATATGGCGGGGTAAATGAACTTGAAATAACCGAAACCCCAATTCCGGAAATTACGGAGACAACCGTATTGGTCAAAGTCAAGGCAGTCTCTATAAACCCGCTCGACTGGAAGATCCTGGCAGGCGAAATGAAACTGATGTCGGGCTCCAAATTCCCAAAAGGAATTGGTATTGATTTTTCAGGCGTAGTGGAAGCTGTCGGAAGCTCCATTTCCCGGTTTAAAAAAGGGGACGCAGTTTTAGGGTCGGTTGACCAGTTTAAAGGCGGCGCATTAGCAGAATACGTACTTGTTACTGAAAAAGATATTACCATTAAACCCGAAACGATATCTTTTGAAAAAGCGGCCGCGATACCCGTTGTGGGTTTTGCTGCACTGCAAATATTTAACAAGGTGATTACCGTCAATAAAGGGACTGAGGTGCTTATAAACGGGGCCACGGGAGGCATTGGCATGTTTGCTACCCAAATAGCTAAAACAAAAGGCGCAATCCTAACCGCTGTTGTGAGTGAAAAAGGAATGGATTTGGCAAAAAAATGGGGAAGCGATTTTGTGATCAATTATCAGAAAGAAAATATTCTGGCAGGTGAAAAACTATATGATGTGGTAATCGATCTGTCCGGTCAGATCCCCTTTGACAAGGCCAGGGCGATCATGAAGGCCAGGGCTACGTATGTCAATACGATCCCCGGCCCTAAACAAATCATCGAGTCATTTTTACATAACCTTTTTTCAAAGCAGAAATATAAGGTATTGCTTTCGAAGCCCTCGGTGGCTGACCTGCATACACTTGTGAACAATGTGAATGAGGGTATGGATGTCGTCATCGCAAAAACGTATAGAATGGATGATTTTAAAGAAGCCTATAAAGAAGTGCCCAGAGGAGGCATTTTAGGTAAAGCAGTTTTCATCCTGGGGGAGTAATATAAGGCCAGGTTAAAGGAATCAACTTATCTTGTTTTGACTGGTCTCGCTTATAGATTTGCAGCAGCACCCGTTTACTTTACACCGCCCCCCATACGACCCTTTTCGATGTCATTGCCTAGGCTTTTTTCTCGCGCCTGCTTAACCGTCGTTTTTCCAAAGCTTTGGGTAAAGGCGATTTGTATGCGTTGATTATCATTATAATACTGATTGCTGGATGAAACGTTACCATACGAAACCACATAACGATAAAGTTGGGTATGAAACACGTCTTTGAAGATCACCTTCACATTTCCGTTTTTGTTAATCGATTTGTTAAAACTCAGGAATGAAAAAAATATCTGTTTGCTTTTGTTGATTGTATTACGGCTGGCAGATTCATATACAAGCAACAGCTCGGCTTTGTATCCTTTGGGCAAAGCAAAAATATTGTTAACATAGGTGTGCAAGCCGGTGCCAGTCAACTTTCCTGCCGCAAAGCCTCCAACGGGGGAATCAGTTTGAGAGGCCCGGATACCGCCATTCCAGTTTAGTGACCACCATCTGCGCATTTCCTTTCCCCAGGAAATTCCCAGATATTCACTTTGTACCCTGTTCAGGTTAGTGAAAGAGACCGTGTAGATTTTAGTGTCCTGATCAAAGAAGACGGTATTTAAAATTGAATTGTGTGTCGTGGTGAGATTGGCAAGGAATGTAATCCCACCTGTTGTAAAGTTGGCATCCAGCGTATGTGCAAAAGCGGGTTTTACCAGAGGGTTCCCTTGTGAAATAAGGTATGGGTCCAGCTGATATCTGTACGGAACAAGTGTAGAGAGGGTTGGCCTTGAAATTTTGCGGGTATAGGATAATCTAAAACTCCGATCACTGTTAAATGATTTATTGATTCCAATACTAGGGAAGAATCCGGCATAGCTCCTTTTTAGATTGGCGCTGATAAGTTCCTGGTGTGTCCATTCGTAACGCAGGCCTGTCTGCAGCGCCCATCCTGACTTTAATCTGGTGTTAAACCCGCCATAGCCTGCGTAAGATTGCTCCTTATATTTTCCCCGATTACTAAATGCGGGATTCAAAATAAACTCGCCACTTGCCTGCTGGTTTTCCTGGGTTAGTTGGTTATCGTTGGAAAGGGTTGTCAGCTGAAACCCGTATTGCCATCCACCATTTTTTAAGGGTAAGCTCAGATCAGCTTTCAGGATCATATTTTTTTCATCTTTTGGGTTTCTGATTCTTAAATTCTGTTGTGATCTTAATGGGATCAGTTCACTATCCGTGTAACGATAATTCAGGTTCTGTGTATTGGAACGGTCGAAAAAGCTTCTGGTTACGTTGACAGAAAGCTCTTTACCCAATGCATCGAGTTTTCCTGTATAATTCAGGTTGACGTCGTAATTTTTTGTCCGGTCATTTTCGGTTCGATGTAAAAAAAGCACAGAATCGGTTTGAGCCGGATAGCTTCTGAAATAAATGGTTCCATCCGTTCGTGTATCGTTTGTTTGCGACCCAGTGTTCAAACGCAGGCCAATGGTATGATTAGCAATGGGAGCATAATCAATCCCGCTAAAAGTGGACAAATCGTAGGTCTTGTAAAATGAAAAAGATTTGCCATCCATATCACCCATTTGGTACTTTCGAAGGGTGGACTCATCAGATCCGACGTGATTGAGTCTGCCGTTAAGCGTCGTGAAAATGCTCCAGCGGTTTGAGCGGAAATTCAATGAAATATCAGGGTTTGATCTTGCATAGCTACCCTGGGAGAAAATGAATCCAGCGCGGCCATTTAAACCGTTTTCAAGGCTTTTTTTGGTGATAATATTGACAACTGCGCCGAAACTCGCATCATACTTGGCTGATGGGTTTGAAATTATCTCAATTTTTAAGACCTGTTCGGCGGAAAAACTTTGCAGAAAATTGTCCAAAGAGCTTTTACCGGTCTGCCGTCCATCTATTAAGATAAGCACATTGTCTTTATTGCCGACCCTGATTCCATTCGGAGACATAGATATCATCGGCGCATATTTCAGCAGGTCCTCTACTTTATTTCCCTTCGCGATAACGCTATTGGCAACATTTAATACCATTCTGTCTCCCATGTTTTCTACCAGACTGCGATGACCTGTCACCGTCACCTCCTGAAGATTTTCCACTTTTGCCTCCATTTTTATTTCTCCAAGCACCACAGGTAAGAGTGCTATGGAAAATACTGGAAGCCACTTTGTCTTGTAGCCGACAACCTGAACATTCAAAAGGTATTGGCCTGTCGCTACGTTGTCCAAAACAAAATTGCCCGATTCATCAGTCAGACCTCCTTTTATCACCGATGAATCCTGGGGAGACGCCAGGACAATGACCGCATAGGCAACGGCACTACCATGGTCCTTTTCTATTACCTTCCCGCTTACAGGATACTGTGCGGCGGCCGGAAGCGTGCCGATTAACAACAAGAAATAAATAATACTACTATAAATGCTAACTGATCTAAAAAATCTTGGATTCTTCATGGCTTGATTTGCTGTAAGATTCAGAGGGCTAGCCTCATTTTGATTTGTACTGAAAATTTTTCTACTTTGTATGGCTATTGTACTACTTCTTTTCCTGCACTTCCTTGGTTGATTTAATGAATTTTTTATGGTTCGATGTGCGATTGTTGAAGACGAGCCATTGGCTCAGCAGTTACTTGAAAAATACGTCAGCAGAGTGTCTTCCCTGGAATTGACTGCTACTTTTGATGATGCGATTATTGCGTTTGACCAGCTTCCGAATCTGCGTCCGGATGTAATTTTCCTTGACATCAATCTGCCTGAAATGAGTGGAATGGAATTTCTCCGGGCCTACCCGCTGCCTCACCCCGCGGTGGTTATGACAACAGCGAACCCCGCGCACGCGCTGGACGGCTTTGAATTTGGGGTAACGGACTATCTTCTCAAACCGATCACCTTTGAGCGATTTCTTAAGGCGGTAGGCCGCGTCAGGGATAAAATATCCAGTCATTCACCTGCTGCAACCGAGCCGCTTCCGCTTTCAAACCCGTCCTCAGCAACGGATGGAAAGGGCGAGTTTTTCTATTTTAAGACCGATAAAAAACTGGAACAGATTATTCTGGACGACATCGTATTCGTTGAGTCGTTGGGCGATTATGTCAAGGTTTTCATGGCTGATCGTTATTTTGTTAGCTTATTAACAATGAAAAAACTAGCGGAAACACTTCCATCAGACCGCTTTTTAAGAATACACCGTTCATGCCTGGTGCAGTTAAGTCATATCAAGATGCTGGAAGGAAACACCGTTCATACTTCCACAGGGCATCAACTAATCCTGGGGCCTAATTACCGGGACTTTGTGAAGGATACACTTAAAAAGCGGCTAATGAATTAGTTGCCTTATAGCAGCAGATTTTGTCACGCTTTATTTTAAATGTTCGTTTTGGTATGGGTCAAATGTAAGAAGGCGGCTCTACTACGATAAATTTTTTCGTTGAAATGGCCGGAATTTTCGGTGAAAGTAATCCGCCATTGTTTTGTCCGGCAAAACCTGCCTTCTATCGAAAAAAAGTGTAAGCTTTCTATAAATCTGTTTTCCTTGCATTCATACCGGACTTACTGATTGCTTATGTTAAATTTAGAACTCCTTGCTGACCCCACCCAATACAAAGGCTGGAAAAGGGCAGGTTTTCACCTCCTGCTGATTCTTGGCATTTTCTTGTTGGTGGTTTCCACTTATGTTCCTTGGTTCCTGTATCCTAATCCCACGCTTAACTACCCCTTATTGACTTATGTGGGACCTGTCCTGAGGGATGCTTTGAGTATCATACTTCAGTATTACTTGCTGGTCTTCCTGTTTACCCGTTATTGGAGGCGCCCACTTATATTAATACCTGGTCTTTTAATGTATTATGTCACCCTGTTCACTTTCTATTATTACGCTTCACACCTTGTGAAACATTTTTTTGGTTTGCCGGATGACTACACAGGCTCGATCAATCATTTTGAAAAAATGCCCTATTTTCAGGCTTTGTTTAATATCGGAACCTTTTTCCACCTGTTGTTTATCATTCAACGTGCTTTTTTCCCTCTGGCAATAAAGCTCTTTATAGAAATGTATAGACGTCAGCTACGCCATAGCCGTTTGCAACAGCAATACACGAACCTGGAACTTGACTTTCTGAAAAGCCAGCTCAATCCGCATTTTTTGTTTAATGTGCTTCATAGTATTTACGCTTTGACAGAAGAGAAGACCCCTCGTGCTGCACAAATTGTGGAGAAGTTATCGACAATGATGCGTTATTCACTTTATGAAACTGGTGATGCAGAGGTGCCGCTTAAAAAGGAACTTTCCTTCATCCAGGATTATGTGGATCTTGAACTGCTTAGGACCACAAAACGACTAACACTGGAAATGGAATTCCCCGAGGATGTAGAACAAACCTTGCAAATCGCTCCGTTTATACTGATTACTTTTATAGAAAATGCCTTCAAACATGGTGTTCAAAGCACAGCGCAAAAATCCTGGATCAAAATGCGTATTGTTATCCAGAACGATTTTTTAAGCTTATGGATTGCCAACAGCAAACCTGCCGGTTCACATCATCCCATCGGTGGATTGGGTTTATCAAACGTAAAAAAGAGACTTTCCATTTTATATCCGTCTCACAGCTTAATCATTAATGAACAAGCAGACCAATATGAGCTGTATTTGCACTTGCATTTAGCGAAGAAGCAAAATGCATCTTTGGGAAATGTTTATTAATAGACATATTTAAGAATTTTTGCTTTTCTTAATTAAAATGAAGAATACAGAGAAAATTAGGCAACTTTACTTTGTTTGAATTATTAAAATCGGACTTTCAGGAATATTGTTAGTTGCCCAAATTAGATTCCAAGCCCAGTAAAAAAACGGATGTCAAACTTAAAATTCCGTGCTCAGCCAAATATTCTTACCACAAATCAGGCGATTTCTTCCCTCCTTTCAGTTCTTGCCTCCGGCAATTTAAAGGCACAATCTCAGGAATGTCACACTGAACCAGTGGCAATAAATCCTAAATATTCTAAGTCGATCTGACGAAGGAACATTAAGCGAATTATGCCAAATATCAGGACGAGTTCGAACTTACCTCAAAACCAACGGCGTTGACTTGTATGCAATCTCTCTCCAGAACTAACCTGAATACAGATTATGCGGGATATATCTGGACGCCTGCCCAAATGGCGAATTTCATTACAGAAAGCAGGGTGATAGGATCAATTGTAAAATCATGGCTCCGGAAAGCGTAGGTATTACTGACACTTATATATTAAAGGAAATAAGTATGGCGGGAAAACTGATTATCATAAATGTGCCCGGGCAAAAAGTTCGTCAATCCGATCTGACAGGATCAGATCAAACGGTAATTGATATTTCAACCCTTAGCCCCGGCGTTTATTTCTATAGCTTGAACAACTTCACAGGGTCATTTATAAGGAAATAAACTGTTATCAGACATTCAGTATTCGATTTTTGTAATGTTGGTACTTTACAGCGGATGTGTCATGATTATTTGAGGCATCCGTGTTTGTTTTCAAGTATAAAAGATGCTGACAGCACACAGATTCTCGCTGAGATCCATCATCTCCCCTGTTTATATTACTAGTATTTTAATACCGTTTTAAACAAAACAGGTCCGGAAAACATCTCTTCCGAACCTGTTTTGTTTAAAACGCTAAGTCAGACTTTTAACACCTCATCAATATATAAAAGACAATGACTACCAAAAGAAAGCATATAGCGAAACGAGCATAACAAGTATAATAGCAGCACCTACCAAAAAGCCCGTATGCGCTTTAAACATGGATGAATCGATGACGAGACCTTTTTTCTCGTCAGGTAAAACATAACCCAGAATAAACATTCCGAGAATACAAATTACAAAAACCCAACCCATTCGATCCAAAAACGGAACCTGCGTCCAGTCTGCAAAGGGGAGCCAGTTATTATGCATCGCCAGGGCCACAATAAATCCGCCGACTATGGCAAACAATGCTCCTGCCGAATTGCTTCGTTTCCAGAAAAAGCCCATGATAAAGGATGCAAAAATTCCCGGCGACAGCAGTCCTGTCATTTGCTGGATAAATTGAAAACCTCCCGCCTTGTCGATACCCATATAAGGAGAAACCAGGATAGCCAGTACCATCGAAATGACGATCACGATCCGGCCGATGGTCACGAGCTGTGCTTCTGTTTTATTCTTGCCAATATAAATTTTGAAAATATCCAGCGTAAAAATCGTTGAAATACTATTGGCTTTTCCCGCCAGCGATGCCACAATGGCTGCGGTAAGCGCGGCAAAAGAAAGTCCCTTTAACCCGGCAGGTAATAAGTTCAACAAAACCGGATATGCCTTATCAGCAACGATGACGCCGTTTTCTGTCATTTCCTGTTGAAATAATCCTTGATTGTAAAGTGTATATGCCGCGATACCAGGAAGCACTACAATGACCGGCATCAGCAGTTTCAGAAACGCCGCAAATAGAAGTCCGTTTCGTGCGGTTTTAAGATCTGCTCCGAGAGCCCGCTGGGTAATGTACTGATTGCAGCCCCAGTAATTCAGGTTTACAATCCACATACCTCCGAGCAAAACCGTCAGTCCGGGAAGCTCCATATAGTGCGTACTGCCTTCTTTGAAAATCATATGAAAATGGTCGTCGTGACTTTGTTTCATTAGTTTCAAACCATTGAATAAGCCGGTAGTGTCAAAATTATCAGAGACAAGATTGATGGCGATGTAACTTGTCGCAAGTCCACCGATGATCAGGAAAAACACTTGTATCACATCCGTAAAGCCAATCACCTTCATTCCACCAATGGTGATGATGATGGAGAAAATGGCCAGTCCCCACATACAAAGGTCAAAATCCAGGCCTGAGATACCCGAAACGGCCAGTGCACCCAGGTAGAGAATTGAAGTCAGATTCACCAGAATATACAACCCCAGCCAGAAAATCGCCATGATCAGACTGACTGTCGGATTATAACGCTGACTAAGAAATTGGGGCATGGTAAATATCTTGTTCTTCAAATAAATCGGCATGAAAAATAATGCGACAATCACAAGGGTTGCGGCGGCCATCCATTCGTAACTTGATATGGCAAGACCCATCGAAAAACCATTTCCAGACATCCCGATAAACTGTTCAGCAGAAATATTGGAAGCGATCAGCGAAGCGCCGATGGCCCACCATGTCAGTGAACCTTCGGCCAGAAAGAAATCTTTGGTCGAAGCAGCTTCACTTTTCTTGCGATGATAAATCCAGTAACCGTATACCGATACAATGATGAAGTAAACAAAGAAAATAATGTAATCCAGTGACTGTAACTGTTTCATCGATACTTATAATTTATTGCTTTAATGATGATTAAATAACGATCAGATTATTAACTAATTAAATCTCTAATATTTTTATATTTTTAAACCATACCTCATCACCGTGTTCCTGGAGCAATATGTTTCCCTGTGGAGCCGCACCAAAATCCGCATAGGCTTTGTACTTGCTGTAATTGACCAGAGCCTTCCACATTTGATTGTTGCGTTCATATTCCAGTATTTTCACATCGTTCAGCCAATGCTCTACATGATTGCCCTTTACAATAATGGTAGCCGTATTAAAATCCTCCTTATGAAACGGCTTGTCCGATGATGCGGTAATTAAATCATACAAAGAACCCAGCGTACGGTTTCCGGCAACGCCGCCTTTTGCATCCGGATGTTTCTGATCATCCAGAATCTGATATTCACAGCCGATTCCGCCGCGGTTTACAAAATATTTAATACCACTATTGCCCCCCTCTGTAATTTTAAAATCAACTTTCAACATAAAGTTTTCATACTTCTGATCGGTGATGATATCTCCGCCTTTGCCGTCCTTTAAAACTTTCAGCACACCACCATCCACTGACCAGCCTTTTGCCGGAAAAGTTTCAGAACTGCCACTTTTCCAACCTTTCGTTGTGGCCCCATCCCAAAGCAGTTTCCAACCTTCGGCCTGTTCTTTTTTGGATAGTGTATTGTCCGCCACACCCTTTGTTTGGGCTGATGCATTCCACACAAATAATGTCAAAGCCATTATTAAAAAATTCCTGTGCATTTTATGTTTCATTTTTACATTTGAATAAATTGAATTCGATTGTAGAAACCCGATCTGTGATACTCAACGATTAACAGGTACTGGTGCAGTCATGAAGGAGATAATCCAGCGGGTAGCCGGCAAAGGTATACTCTGGTTCTATCTCCCGGTGAGCACATTTGTTCGAATTAGGGGTAAAAATGTAAAGTTGACTACCGCATCAGATAAATATCCACCGACTTTTTAACTTCTTCCAAAGTTTGTTCAGGAGCAGCAAAACCTTTGGGGATGGGTTGTTTGGCGAAAGTTTGCAGGTATAAAACCCAGGCATCTCTCCACCAGATCGCTTCCCTGTGCTGGACTTTCAGCCGTTCGGCCACATCGTTATATACCTGCGGATCCAGATTTGGTTTTGCAAGATCCCACTGTTGCTGCATCCAGACGACCGAATCGGCACCGGTGTAAAAACGGGTACAAAGTTCTTCCCAAAGTGTCCAGCCGGTGCTTAGCTTTTTGTCCCAGCCCACATGATGAAACCAGAGAAGATAAGGCAACGGGGTTTTATCAGGATTGTTCCACTGCTGCTGCACTTCGGGGCGGTACTGAGCCAGCGCATTACTTCCGGAAGTAGTCCTGTCAAATCCCAATCCCGCGGAATCTGCACGATGGTAATATACGGCTGTCCAGTCAGGCCGCGAGCCTTTGTTTTGCCAGGGTTCGGGTGCGAAATGAACACCCATCCATGGGCGGGAAAGTCCGAGTGGCGTATTGTAATCGACATAGATTTCACGCGATCTCAGCATCAGCCCGACAATCTTTTCCTGCGCTTTTTTATTTCGGGTCAAAGTCAGCTCAGTCCATTCTTTGGCAATCTGTTCAGAACTTAACGCATGGTCCCAGCTCAGCCGTCCGAATGCATACCAGTTGGCCTGGGCCAGCGGATGTCCCGTCCAGTTTCTGGCATTTCCCGTATTGGCCACACCGGCCATGAGCGTTCGGGAATATCCATGCAAAGTCCCGTCGACCACCTTTGCGACAGTCGATCCCGCTCCATTTACATAGGTGTCAGAATCAAGATTTTCTTTGAAAATTGGCGCCTCATAAACGGCATGTGTGGCAAAACCAAGATATTCCTGCGTCAGCTGAAATTCTACTCCAAGCGGCGTTTTCGGCATATTGCCAAACAATGGAGAAAACGGCTCACGTGGCTGAAAATCAATCGGTCCGTTTTTTACCTGTACAATTACTTTCGGATCAAATTTTCCATCCAGCGGAACAAATTCTTCGTAAGCCGCTTTAAAACGATCCGCCTTTGGGTCCGCTTTGTAAACGAAAGCCCGCCAGATCACGATGCCTTCATAAGGTTGAAAAGCCTCGGCGAGCATGTTCGCACCGTCGGCATGTGTGCGCCCATAATCCTGCGGACCAGGCTCTCCTTCCGAATTGGCTTTCACCAAAAAACCGCCAAAGTCCGGAATTTCTTTGTAGATCTGAGCGACTTTTTCTTTCCACCAGGCACGTACTTTGGGGTCGAGCGGATCGGAAGTAGGCAGACCGCCCAGTGTTTTCGGGGCGGCAAAGTATACAGACAAATAAGTTTTGATACCATATTTCCGCATCACATTTGCGACGGCTGCAACTTTTACGATATACTCCTGCGACATAAATCGCGCACTCGCATTTACATTATTGAGCACCGTTCCGTTAATACCCAAAGATGCATTGGCACGGGCATAATCCTGGTAACGCGGGTCAACGCGCTCAGGCAATTCATACCATTTCCAAAGTGAATTACCGGCGTAACCGCGCTCAATGTTTCCGTCCGGATTGTCCCAATGATTCAGCATCCGGTACCGGACTTTTGGGCTGCTTGTCAGATTTAAAGCTTTGACAGAAAGTTGCATTTGCATATGTCTCAGCAAGGCAAATGTTCCGTACAAAATACCGTTTTCGGATTTTGAACTGACCACTAGGTTACCCGCAAGCAATTGAATCCGGTAACCTTCCTCCTGTTTTATATCAAGATTGGGTTCCAGTTTTAGAACAATGCCTCCGGATTTATTTCCAACCAAGTTGTTCGAAGAAATATTTTTACCCAAAAGACTCTTCAATCCTGTTTGCAGCTCCCTGCCGGCACTTTGCGTGATCTCGCCCTTACCAGACACTGAAATAAAAGCCGTGTATTTTAAGTATTCAGCTTTTATAGCCGGATCCGTAACAGGCTCATATTTCAGCCAAAGCTTGTAACCGTCATCACCCTCAGCTGATAAAAGATCGGCTGAAAAGGATGGAGCACTGATCAGTATGTAGCTGAAAAGCAGAAGTATGTATATTCTGGTCATCATATTTTTTTCCAATTACTGATTTTTTATGTTTCTTAAACTCGGGTTGCGCTCGTGGACACAAAGTCCAGCACTGGACCATATTATTTTTTCAAATCACCGATATGCTCTGCCACATTCAGCATTGTATCGACATAAATATCTTTTTCATTTTCTTTCAGATAGTGCAGCAGCTGGCTGTGCGCCTGATTGGAAACATTCAGCGCATGTTCACCTCCCACGCCATGAAAAAGAAAAACCAACAATTTGCCGCTTTGCTGTGCCTGTTTAACGAGTTCGATCATCTTTTCTCCGGTTTCGCCAGACATCCCGTAACAATCTATGTCCATCAGATTTTGTTCATCAAGTGCATGCATTTCATGTCTGACAGCCCTGGCTGCTACAAACTCATCGGAAAGTGTCTGAATAAATTCACCTTCGGCTACTTTTTTGTGCCCACAGGTAAATGCAAAAGTCCGTTTCGTTTTGCCGTCGATCGACTTTAAATACGCATTGCACATTTTGATCTCATCCTGTATTCTTGCCAGACTGTATTTGCTCAGATCATACTCCGGTTTCACCCAGCTCATACCCGGCCCGGATGCGTCACAGGGATGATATAGCGTGTGGTTTCCCAATTCATGGCCATTTGCAGCCACAGCACGCCAGTCCTTAATTCTGTTTCTTGCTGCATCCGAAGAAGCGGTCAGATAAAAACTTCCTTTCAGACTAAGGGAATCCAGCGCAGGAACTACATTATCCAAATGCACATTCAGCGCGTCATCATAGGTTAGCACAACCGCGCATTTTTTTCCTTTCCAGGGTTTTGAATCATCCGAAATTTCCGCATCGGTTCGGAAGGGAGAAGCGGGCAGACCTTCCGAATTATAAAAATTGATTCCTTCCGGATTATCCTGCCAGCCGTAGCGAACATATTTTGGCGTTTTCACCAGTTCGCTAGACAATGCGATCTGATCTTTTCCAATAATCCGCGCCGTTGCCCAGACGAATTTTTTATCATAATCTGCGATGGAAAACCAGCGCAAGGGTTCTGAATCTTTGGAGGTGATGCCCTTGGCTACATGATCAAATGTCAGGATTATTTTATCCTTTTCGAGCGTTTGTGATTTTAGCGCCGGCCCGGAACAAACGACATTTTTTTCCTTGTAAGCCAGGTTTCTGGCCGATAGCGCCAGTCTTTTTCCAATGTCTTTTTTGTTCAAAGGGTGAATATCATTCCATTCACCCAGGTCCAGCGTAACCGTCACAGCGGTATTTTTCAGCGTAAGCGCCTGGTTTTGCGCTTCTCTGATTAGCGCCATATTACTTTCTGATGTGGTGTAATTCACGTCCTGAAAATTGGGCAGCTGGACGACCAGAAACGGAGCATCCGGATTTTTCCACAAACCTCTCCAATCGTTGATCAAAGCGGGCATTAATTTTTTATATGGCGCTGGATTGTCAACATTCGATTCACCCTGATACCAGATAAAGCCTTTGAGTTTCATGGGCAAAACAGGCGCGACCATGGCATTGTATAAAGCTGTCGGCTGGTTTTGATGCACCAATAGACTGCCGCCAAAATTTCCTTTTTTCTGAGGTTGGAATACCTCCCCAACTTTATACTGCCAGGTTCCTTTCAAATCAATTTCCTGATCCCCGGCAGTCATGAAATATGGTTTGTCAGCAACGAAACCACCTTTTCCCATTTGATTTAAAACCCGGATGACAAATGTATTTTTTCCTTTTTTCAGTAAATCCGCCGGAATCTCATAACGACGGGGCGGATACTGGTAGGTTGTATTTCCAATCTTTTTGCCGTTGACATACATTTCATCTGCATCCACAATACGGCCCATATAGAGTTTCACTGTCTTGCCAATCCAGTTTTCAGGAATATCAAATTCCCTCCGAAACCAGACGACACCGTTCAAATCTTTAATTCCCTGATCTTCCCAGTAACCCGGAATATTAAAATTCCGCCATCCCTTTGGCTCATAAGTAGTGTTTTCCCAATGCTCAATTTGGCCCAAATCATTTACTTGTGGCTTTGGTCTGTTATTGGGTAACATGCGTTTGAATGAATTGACATAAGCTGTGTCTTTATTCTTATTGATAATCTTTTGTATATCAGCAAAATCCTTGTATCCGCCCTCACTGATCCAGGCTTCGATTGGTGTGCCTCCTACGGAACTGTTGATAATTCCGATAGGAACCTTATACTGATCGTAAAGATCTCTTGCAAAAAAATACGTAACTGCTCCCATGGTGAGCACATCCTTAGGGTTCGCCGCTCTCCATTCCCCGTTCGGAAAATCTTTTTCAGGACCGCTCAGACTGGTAAGTGTCTGAACGAAAAAATTCCGGATGTCAGGGTAATTGGCAGAAGCGATATCGTCAGCAAATCGCTCTTTCACACGCTCCATATTGATTACCATATTACTTTGTCCGCTGCAAAGCCATACATCACCAAAGGCAATATTTTTGATCCGGATCTGGTTTTTACCTTTTAAAACCATTTCAAAACCGCTTCCAGCAGGTTGCGCTGGCAGCCGAATCTCCCACTTACCATTTTCCGTAGTTGTGGTTTTATAACTTTTATTTTTCAACATAACCGTAACCTTTTCCTTCGGAGCGGCCCAACCCCAGATCGTTACAGGCTGGTCCCGCTGCAAAACCATATGGTCGCTAATCAGCTTTGGTAAGCGGATCTGTGCTGAAAGGTTGCAGGAAAGAAAAACCAGGAAAATTAAACACTTAAAAAATCTCATCAAAAATGCGGATAATTGACAATTTCGGTACACATATAACTGCCTTACCGATTTGTCAACTTGTTATAAAATAGATATAGTTGTAAAATAAAGGTGTCTAAAAGCTTTTCACAAACCTGACAATCCATGACCAAACCTGACAACTTCCTGCCCAGACCTGGAAACCCCTGACTACAATTGACAACGCCTGACAATACTTGACAACCCCTGACCAAACTTGACCATAACTAACAACCCCTGAATTACTTCTGAAAATCAACAACCCCTTCAAAAGCTTTCTTCGGTTTATAGTTTTGATCAAACAATAGCGGGTAATCTTTACGGTTTGGAACCGGAAAGTTATCCAGCCAGGTATATTTGTCCGACACATTCCAGAAAGTCACACCCGTAACAGTCCCTTTATATTTTCTGAATACATCAAAAAGCATTTTGTACTGAGCTGCTTGTTTTTCTACCATTTCAGCGGTCAGTTCACCTGTATCGGTCGCCTTTTTTGCGCGTCGCTCGTGCTCTTTCGGATGCACAGAAACATCGAGTTCGGTAATCTGCACGGCCAGACCCAGGCTTGCAAACTGTTGAATGGATTTTTCTATTTCCTGCGCTGTGGGCTCATAAATAGACCAGTGCCCCTGTAAGCCAACGCCGTCTATCGGTACTTTTTTGTCTTTTAACTTTTTAAGAAGCTGATAGATTTTCTCTCTTTTCGCAGTGCTTTCGGTATTGTAATCATTGTAAAATAATTTAGCATCCGGATCAGCGGCGTGAGCATATTCAAATGCCTTTTCAATATAATCCTCTCCTATGATTTCATAGAATTTCGAGCGGCGGTAAATGCTCGTACTCGTGTCTGGCACAGCCTCGTTCACGACATCCCAGGCATAAATTTTTCCTTTGTAACGGCCAACCACATCATTTATATGCTGTTTCATACGCGCAAGAAGGACTTCCCGGCTTACCTGTTTACCCGTTGAATCTGTAAAAAACCACTTCGGTGTCTGGTTGTGCCAGCACAGCGTATGCCCTCTTACTTTCATATTGTTTTTTTGCGCAAACGCTACAATAGCATCCGGATCCTGCCATGCATACCGGTTTGGTTCGGGATGGATCGGCCCCATTTTCATAGCATTTTCCGGCGTCAGACTGCTGAATTGTGTGATAATCAATTCTGCATCCGGCCCGGATAAACTCCTCGGAGCGACTGCAACACCAATCGGAAAGAAATCTTTATAGGCTTCTTTAAGCGTTTTTTGTGCCAAAAGTTCATTTGAAGTAAGTAATGTCGCCGATACAGCCGCACATTGAACCCAAAACTTTAACCCTCGCGATTTTACCATGACTTATATTGATAAATTATTGATTTTGTCTAACAGCTAATTGCCAACAGCCAACAGCTCTTTTACCTAAATAACAGCTGCGAAAATTGGAACAAATCGTGTCTCCAAACCGGCCAGCTGTGTCCGCCGGGATATTCACTGTACGCATATTTTACACCCATTTCATCGAATTTCGAAAGCATGATGTTGCAATTTTTAAATGCGATATCTTCTTCTCCCCCCATTGATATCCAGAAGTTTTTCAGGTTACCGTTGATCTTTTCAATGTTAGTTTTCATGAATGCGTATTGTGGATCAGTAAGCGCCGTATTATTCGCAAACCACCCTGAACTGAAAACACCGAGCGATGAGAACATTTCTGTATTCTTTATTCCTGCATATAACGTTTGTAATCCGCCCATGGAAAGCCCTGCCAGTGCCCGGTTTTTTGCATCCGTTTCAACGCGGAAACTGCTTTCAACGAATGGAATGGCTCCCTGTTTCAATTCATTTTCAAATGCCTTCAACAAATTTTCATTAAATCCTGCAAGTCCGCCCGTATCTCCCATATTCCCGTCCAGCATCACGATCACCATCGGTTTTGCCTTTCCTTCTGCAATAAGGTTATCCAGAATCAGATTCGTTTTTCCCTGGGTAGCCCATCCCCGCTGGTCTTCGCCACCACCATGAAGCAAGTAAAGTACAGGATATTTTTCTGTGGACTTATCATAACCAGGTGGCGTGTACACATACATTTCACGCCACGCGGCTCCCATTGTTTTTGACTGATATTGTCTGATACGGATCTCTCCGTGAGGAACATCCTTCTTGGCGTAGTAACCACCATTTCTATATGGAATTTCTATTCCGCTGGCCATGCGCCCCATGCCATAAAAAGTCTCGCTCGCGGGATCAGCCAAAGCGACTCCATCGATCAAAAGTGAATAATAGTGAAAACCTTTGCTGATCGAATCCGTTGTTACTATCCAAAAGCCACCAGTATCTTTTTTCATTTCATATTTTTTGCCCAGATCAATCTGTACTTTTTGTGCTTCGGGTGCTTTCACACGAAACATAACCCTGTTGTCTGGCAAAATCTGCGGATACTGCGCGGTACGAATGTTGGTTTCAGGGCGCGATCCCAAAATTGTATATTTTGATAAAGAAGCATCGTCAACCGGTTTAAACAAAAACTGTGAAAACATGTAAAGACCATTTTTCCAGACCTTGAAATCATGCACGCCCGGCTCGATATAATAGACATGCGGCACCTGATTTTCAAACATATAATCGTGTGTGCGTTTGCTGAATGTGATCAGCCTGTCGTTGTCGCCGCAGGAAATGAAAAGTAATTTCAATTTCTTTTTTGCCTCTTCGGGATTTGGCATAAGCTCTTTTGGAATTTTCGTATTAGGTGCCGATGAAAAACCACCCACCCAGGCGAACTGATCCAGATTTCCCAGTCCAAAGTTAAGCGACTGCCCTCCGCCCATCGAAAGCCCTGCGATGGCACGATGCTCACGGTCTTTCAAAACCGGATATTTGCTTTCTACAAAAGGGATCAGATCTTTTAGCAAATCCTGTTCGAAAGTGGCAAATGCGGCAACTTTGTCGGGCCCCATGATATTTCCGGTGGCGGCATCGTCCTTCATCGCCCTTCCATTTGGCATCACCACGATCATGGGCTCAATTTTCTTTTCTGCATAAAGATTATCCAGGATAAGCTGCGGATTGCCTCCTTTCAGCCATTCTTTTTCGTCCCCGCCTATGCCATGCAAAAGGTATAAAACAGGGTATTTTTTCTTTTTGTTAAAACCCGGAGGCGTATAGATCAGCGCCTTACGGGATGTTCCAACCGTCTTCGATTGATACTTGACAGAATCAATTTTTCCGGTCGGAATTCCGGACTGCACCACATCATAACCCTTCGGCATTTCTTTCAAAATTTCCTGGGCGTTGCTTATCAGAGCAACCAGCAACAGGCTTGTAACAATCGATATAAATTTTTTCATGGATTGAAAGGGTAATTGGTTTTGTGATTTGATTAATTGTTGTGTTGTATTTAAGGCGTCTTGTATGAATTTTCCGGGCGGAGACTCTGTTTTGACGCTGTCGGAAAATCAGCGGGAATGGGAAAAGTGACCTTACCTGTTGCCAGCCACTCTGCTGCTCTGATCACCGTCGTTTGATAACCCATGCAGCGATAAGCAGGGGGATAGCTTTCACCCTTCCAAAGATGTCCGAGGCTCGAATTGTAAACCCGTCCTTTGCCATAACGGACAACCCATTCCACCGGCCAGGTTCTGTGGGTACTTGTACTATCAAAAGCACATGAAAGTACACTGATATTTTCTGCTGGTCCGCGTGGGAAATAGTAAACCTCCGTATTGGCAGTTTGCCATTGAATGGGATATCCTTTGTTAATCGGATGCGGCGTCAGGACCTGAATTAAGGCGTTGAACCTGTCTCCATGTCCCGTTCCCTCCCCTTCGCCAGGAGCAATTCTGGTAATTGTTTTGGCGCCCACTATTTCCAGCGCATAACCCTCAGAGGCGCGTCGCCATCCCAGCCCGATCATTTTATCGTATTCTTTCCAGTGGGGAAAAGCATTGTTAGCCGAATGAAGTATGTACAATCCGCCACCATTTCTTACATATTCCTCCAATTTTTTTTCAGCCTGCCCGGGCCAGCGCAGACTGGGATTTTGAATGTTGTTGGTGTTTTGTACAATCAATGCATACTTGCTGAAATCAGGATTCCACACACTTCTTTCAAGGCTATCCGCCGGAATCGAACTGACTTCCACAAGAAACCGCCCGCTTTCTTCCAATAGCCATTTCGTTACAGCAGTGGTTTGTTTCCAGTCATGGTTACTAAACCCATCCACGATCAAAACCGGTATCGGTTTCTTTTTTTGTGCCAAAACACTAAGCGGGAGGCATGCGGACAGGATAAAGACCAGACAAATTTTAAGCATAATTGTATCTTTGATTAATTACGTTTTTCAATCTTGTCCTCCACTCGGAAAAAGTCAAAATCCGCATATCCGCCAATATTTTTAGTTGCATAATTGAACAACCCAAAACGATAACCCATAAAATGAGGAATGGTATAAGACATTTTCAGTGGTTTGCCAATGGGCAGCCAGGACTTGCCGTCGAGACTGTAAAAGAAACTGGCCGTATCCTTCTTGTCTTTAAAATCACATTCAGCTTTCAAATAGACTTTATTTTGAGCCAATGGTAAACTTTCAATCTCCTCGGCCTTACCCGTTAACGAGCGAACCATAACAATCGACGATTTGCCCTTGCCCCTTTTTATCCCAGCAAAACCATATTTTTTTTGCAACAATCCCAACCCTGCCATGTCTCCTTCCTTCATTTTTGAGATGTCAACCAAAGTGGAAGCTGAGGATTCCGGACCGATGGTACGCTGCGTCAATGTATTTCTGGCACTTACAAATGAGGTATCAATCTTTCCAGTTTTTAACCTTAGAAATCCTTTCCTTTCCGTAACCGACCAAAGTTGATTATCCGGGTTGTGGTTCCATTGCCAAACCAGCGGCAACGTCGGTTCTCCCATTTTTCGGGAAAAATCATCCGATGCAACAATGCCTGGCATCAAACCTTTGCTGGCTGGCAAGTCAAGTATTTCAGGCACTTTGCCTTCATTGCCCAGTACCGGCCATCCATCTTTCCAGGTCACAGGTACGAGATAAGGAATTCGGCCAACTGCTCCATAATCCCGAAAAAGATAGGCATACCATTTCCCGTCCGGCGTATCGATAAGCCCGCCTTGCGCTACGCCTAAATCCTGTAAGCCAACGCGACCCTCATAAGGTCCGGTGATTTTATCAGCCCGGTGAACCACAACCGTTCGCATCCCGCCTTTGGGCCAGTTGATATTGAACAGATAATATTTACCATTCACTTTAAAAAGCTGAGACCCCTCGGCCGGAAGCCCGCCACCGGTGCCTGATGGCAAACTGGCATTTTCAATAATTATCTGTTCAACAGAACCTTTTTTAACCGCCGAGACATCCGCTTCCAGCTCGACCATTTTGATTTTTCCAGCGCCATAAATCAGATAAACCTTTCCATCGTCATCAAAAAATAAAGTATGGTCATGATAGGACGGCGAGAATGAAGACATTTCCCATGGCCCTTTTTCAATGTTTTTTGTCGTGAAAATGTATGTCTTGCCGGTTGTCTGAGCGAAGGTTGTTACGTAGAATAAACCATTGTGATAACGAAAACTGCTCGCCCAGGAGCCCCGGCCGTAGGTGCTCTTTCCGTTGGTCAGATTGAGGGCATCCATATTCGCCAGCGTGTCGTAGGCATAACTGACTAACTGCCAATTCACCAGATCTTTCGATTTCATGATCGGCAGGCCCGGGCTCATGTGCATGGTTGTGCTGCTCATGTAATAGCTATCTCCAACGCGGATCATAGCCATATCAGGGACGTCTGCAAAAATGATCGCGTTGCGTGCCGTTTGCGCTTTTGATAAATCGCTCAAAAACAAAACACACCAAAGCAGGCAAAGCAAAGATTTTTCTTTCATTGTAAAATGGCGCTCAGGCCGTTTAACTATTCAATCGGCCCGATCAGTTCTATAAAAGTTCCGTCAGGATCCTGCACCAATAAAAAGTGCGCGTCTTTATTCAGCTGCGTTGGCGTACTTCCCAGAAAAGCTACTTTCTGTGCTTTAAGCCTCTCAACAATTGGTTTTAATGATTTGACTTGAATAGTAATATATTGTGCACCGGTATCGTCCTGAATGAATTTTTGTTTTGGATGTGCTGTCTTTTTGCCAAAGCTCATTAGCTTCCATTCACTTGCTTCGGGGCTGTTTTCCAGTTTCAAAATATTAACGTCGGTGGCTTCTCCGCCAGTCAGGCCGCCCCTTTTACCAAACTCTGAATTGATTGTGAAATTGCCGGTTTTTACCATGCCAATTCCATTGACATAAAAATCAAGGGAACGCTCCATATCAGCAACTACCACACCTACGCCGATTGACTTGCTGGTAAAATTGGATTGAGCTTGGACAAGACTGCAAAAGAGCAGCGCGGAGACTGGTAATAGATTTCTAAAAATCGAATCTTTCATATCATTTTACCCGACTATTTCTTTAAAAAGACAAACCAAAAACAACTTGTGTTTTGGAACAAAACACAAGTTGGATGATTATTAAAACTATTTTGATACCTTTTGAAACATCGGGTCATTTCCGCTGTATTTCAAATATTTAAAAGAAGCAGTATTCGTAGTTGGCTCCCCGGATGAAGTAACATACATCCCAAAAAGACATCCAATAAAACCTCCCGCAACCTGCGTGCTCAGAAATTTAGCGTCAACCTTGTCTTTTAGAAGCTCCCATGAAGTTCCTTTTGAAAAATAAAAGCTGTAAGAATCACCTTCGGCTGTGATCCGGAGTTTAACCGGTTTTGAAACATCGGTAACCGGCATTTTTGCCAGCAGTTCCATATTTTTTTTATCGGCAACGCTTTTATAAAGCTGGATTATTGGCTTACCATCTTCGACTGATTTACTCAAAAAATAAAAGTGAGATTCATCCTGGAAAATCGTCAGTCCGGCTTTTTCTTTTTCAGATTTGGGAGAAAAGTCGAGTTCAACTTCCGTCGTGCAGAACAAATGCTGCTGACGTTTTCCGATGAAAGACGGGTTACCCATTTCCATAATCGTTTCCGGTTTTAGCTTCATGGTCAGGCCGCTTTTCTTTGATAGTGAAAATGAACTGCTGTCAAGGGTCCTCATAAAAAGGAGCGCAGGATCAAGCGTTTTTTCAAAAGTCAAGGTATAGGCAAAGTTGCCCGCCTGCGGAAGTGCATCCTTTTGTTTTACCTCCTTGTAATTGACTGCGTATTGGTATTTAATCTCTTTGCTGTCAGGGTTAATGATCGGCCAGTCGTTTTTCCATTCCACAGGTGCGATGAAAGTTTCACGGCCTGTGTTGTAGAAATTGCCTTCGTAAGGTCTTACGGCAAGAAAAATAGCATAGGTCTTTCCATCGGGGCCATCGACAAACTGGGCGTGCCCAGCCGAAGTGATCGGATCTTTACGGTCGTCCGGCAATCCTCTTTGCGTCAGAATCGGGTTGTTTTCATAAGGAATAAAAGGCCCCCAAACCGATTTGCTGCGAAAGACAACCTCTGTATGATTTACGGAAGTTCCACCTTCGGCCGCATACAAATAATACCAGCCGTTTCTTTTCATGATATGCGGCGCTTCAATCCAAACCGGTTTTTTGCTCAGATCTACCCCACCGTTGACCAGTTGTTTTTCTTCTCCAATCACTTTTAAAGTAGCAGGATCAATTTCATAAATACGAATTGTTCTGTGCCCTGGATACAGTGATTTTCGTTCAGGCGGATCGCTGTTGTAGATGATATAGGCTTTATTATCTTCATCAAAAAACAGAGATGGATCTATGCCACGTACTTGCGGAACACGAACAGGATCACTCCAAGGGCCAGCCGGATTTTTGGAAGTGGCAATAAAATTTCCGTCGTGATCGATGTCCGTACAAGTAACATAATACGTTCCGTTGTGAAAACTGATTGCCGGGGCGAACAAACCCCTGGTTAATTTTTCACCCATAAAATCCATCTGCGACGGACGGTCAATGACATTCCCGATCTGCTTCCAGTTTTTTAGGTCCTTGCTATGAAAAACAGGAATACCTGGAAAATAGGAGAAGGTTGAATTGACCAGATAATAATCCGCCCCTACCTGAACCACACTCGGATCAGGGTAAAAACCGGTTAAAATCGGGTTTACGATGGTGGTCGTCTGAGCGCTCGCGCATTCACTAAAAAAAATACTGCCCGCAAAAAACACCGTATATAAAAAATCCTTCGTCTTCATTTAGTAATCTTTATCGACGATTTGTTTATCTAAAATATGCGGAGATAATCCGCGGATACTTCTGCTTATATTTTTATTACTTTCCCTGCGGCGGCCGATTTGTAGATGGCTTCTACAACCCGTATATCTCTAAGTCCTTCCTCTCCCGGCGCGATCAGATCCGTGCTGCGAAGTATGGCATCACAGTCTTCATCCATTTGTTTGGCCTGCTGATTTTTGATTGGAAATTGAATCAAAGTTCCATCGGACATACTTCCTTTATTTCCATTGTAGCCCGACTGCGGTTCCAGCTTAGCCCAGCCTTTTTCATAATTGACCTGCAAGTGATTCATGTTGATACCAAAACTGGTCTGGCAGGATGCTTTGGCGCCGCTGGGGAAATCAAGCATAAACATCATCGTTTCTTCTACCTCCTTGTATATTTCCGGACGCGTAGTAGAAGCCTGGGCAAAAACACTGATCGGTTCTTCTCCGGTTGCAAGACGTGCTCCCTGCAAAGCGTAAACACCCATATCACCCATCACACCACCACCGAGTGCCTTATTTTGTTTCCAGTGATCCGTGCGTGCATCAAAATATCCCGCTGCACTTGTCACCATCTTTACCTTACCAAATTTTGGTTCTTTGGCAAGCTTCATGATGGCCTGGATATTAGGGTCATGCTGACAACGGTAACCGATCGCCAGTTTTACCTTACTACTGCTGCAAGCTTTGATCATCGCTTCGCAATCCGCCACTGAGGGCGCCATCGGTTTTTCACAAAATACATGTTTGCCTGCTTTTGCAGCGCGCACCACATATTCCCTGTGCATGGATGGCGGTAACACCACGTACACAATATCGATATCCGGGTTGTTGGCGATCTGATCGAAATTCTGATAGTTGTAGATGTTTTTATCAGGGATCTTATATTTTGCCTTCCAGGTTTCAGCTTTGGCCGGTGTTCCGGTAACAATTCCAGCCAGGTAACATTTTTCCGTCATTTGAAGCGCCGGAGCTAAAAGGTCTGTGCTGTAATATCCAAGTCCCACCAGGGCGATACCTAGTTTTTCTTTTTTTTGAGCGGTAGCTGCCAGCAAAGGGTTACCTGAAAATAAGGCAGCGGCTCCTGCCAAAGTCAGGGTCGATAAAAAATCGCGTCTTTCGATTTGCATAGTGTTTTTTGATAGGAATGAATAATAATATTTTTATTATCAAGGAGTTATTGTCTTAATATTCCCATTACTATCTCGTAGCAGCTCTCTGACTTTTACACTGCGAAGATGTGTTTTCCCCGAAAGTTCAGCATCGTGATAGAACAGATACCATTTCCCTTTCACATCTACAATTGAATGATGCGTCGTCCAGCCTTCAACAGGATTCATGATCACGCCTTTGTAAGTAAATGGCCCGTAAGGCGAAGTTCCCTCTGCGTAACACAGCAAGTGCGTATCACCAGTTGAATACGAGAAATAGTATTTTCCATTGAATTTATGCATCCATGCACCTTCAAAAAAGCGCTTGCTGGCATCTGATGCTAGTAAAGGTTTCCCATTTTCGTCAAGGATCTGCACATCCTTCAAAGGCTCGGCAAATGAAAGCATATCGTCTTTCATCACGGCAATTTTCGCGCTCAACGCCGGTTCATTTTCATGACCTTTTCCTAGATCAGTCATTAAAGATTTTTCATAAGTCCCCGTGTGCCAGCGTTGTAGCTGACCTCCCCAGATACCTCCAAGATACATATAGGTTTTACCATCAGTATCTGTAAAAACAGCCGGATCGATGCTGTAACTTCCTTCAATGGGTTTAGGCTCGGCTTTAAAAGGTCCGGCTGGTGATTTACTTGTTGCCACACCAATACGGAAAACGCCTTCTTTGTCTTTGGCAGGAAAATAAAGAAAATAGGTGCCATTTTTAAAAGCTGCATCTGGTGCCCACATTTGTTTATCCGCCCAAGGCACATCTTTTACATCAAGCGCCACACCATGATCGGTCACTTTTCCACCGATCTTTTCCATAGAGAAAACATGATAATCGCGCATCTGGAAATGTCCGCCTTCGTCATCCTGCGGCACGTCTGCTTCCACATCGTGTGAGGGATAAATATAAATTTTACCGTTAAAAACATGTGCTGAGGGATCGGCAGTATACAGACCGTCTACCAGAGGTTTGATCTTTTCAGGCATTTTCTGGCAAATCGCCTGCCCGGCCGTGGCAACAATAATTGAGAAGGTGGCTATAAGGTTGTTATTGAATCGTATCATCATTTATATTTTTATACAAAAAGCAAAGCGTTGGACTGTTACTACTTATGTCGTTTTGTTGAAATCCTGACAAAACTAATCCTGAAACACAGAACTGCTTTTGTGGCAGTCCCGGGTCCCAGGCTTATTATTTTTAATAATCATTTAAAACTAGTATCCCGTGTTTTGAGGAAACTTGGGGCCTTCTACCACCCTATCTATTTGAGACTGTGGAATTGGCCGTAACATGTGAAAATCTTTGATATAGGGCAATGCCTCCTTGTTCCACTCCTGCACACGGCGAACCAGCGAGCGGGTACGGACTAGGTCATGCCAGCGCTGCCACTCACCGAAGAATTCGCGGCTCCGTTCGTCAAGGATAAAATCAAGTGTCACGTCAGCCGCCGTAATATTCATAGCCGTAGCGGCAGCTGTATTCTGAGCCGTGTTATTGGTTTTCCGGAAAGCTGCACGCTGCCGCAAAACATTGATCATCGTTGCAGCTTTCGCTGCGTCACCGGCTTTGAAATTCGCCTCGGCGCCTGTGAGGTAAACATCCGAAAAGCGGTACAAAACAGCGGGGCGCGTAGAAGGATCATTAAAATTGGCACCACGACTTGGATCCATGTATTTTTTCAATGCCGGATAAATACCATTATTCCAAAGGCTTGGCGGTACTACAATACCTTTAAATGGCCTCGATCCAACAAACTGAGGTGCGCCTGGCACTTCATAATCAGGAAGCCAAACGGCAGTGTCCGCACCAGGAACTGTCGTATAACCAATTCCACGGGTATTATTGGCAGTCGTTGGTGTGTTGGTTACAGCAGTGTTTGAAATATAAACCGTGTAAAACGAATTGGCAAAACGAGAATCTACATCACGGTTTGTGAACGCCTGATCAAGGAAATAGTTTTTCCCGGCACGGGTCCCTGTGGCCTGTTTATCCGAATTCGGGCGCATCCGCACATAAGGGCGACCGTAATACGAATCGCGGATCATCCCCGAGGTTCCGCTGTTGGTGAAAACGCCGGCAGCATTTTTGATAGAGTTAATGCCACTATTGTTGGGATAATTCCAGTTGGTAAACCATGGACTCAGGTTTTGTGCGGCACCACCCCCTGATGCCCCACCGACAGCATAATAACCATATTTTGGATCCAGCACGTGGTCGCTGACAAACATGGTTTCTTTTCCATAGTCGTTTGCAGGAACAAATGCATCGCCATAATCCTGCCATAGATCCAGGCCGTAAACCGATTTGTTAGCAATAATCTCGTCACACAGTTTTGCAGCTTCCGTAAAATCACTGGCAGTATTGTTCAGCCATCCGCGGGTCAGGTATGCTTTGGCAAGAAGGAACTGAGCCACCGGTTTTGTTGCCGCTTTTCCAAGGAATGGAGCAGTAGGCTGGTTAGGCAAGTCGGCCGCAGCTTCTGTAAGATCTTTAATAATCAGCGCATAAACCTCTGCCACAGGTTGGCGTGTGGCTGCCTGTGAGGGCACGGTTATAAATTCCGTATGCAACGGCACATCGCCCCAGGTCTGCACAAGGTAGAAATACCAGAAAGCTCTCAAAAATTTAGCCTGAGCCAGGTATTGTTTCCGTGTGGTTTCGGGTAATTCTATGGTCTGACCATATTGAAGCACGCCATTTATGGTGTTTATATCCTGAAATGCAACACCCCAGGCAGAACCGAAATTGCTGCTATTCAGACCGTTGTAAGTATAAGCATTACCCGTACCGGCATTGACACCTTGAATAAATTCGTCGGTTCCCGCCTGCATTTCAACGGTAAATCCTTCCGTGCCCCACTGGCCGCGGATATCATTATAAACTCCTGCTATCCCTCCGAGTACGCCTGACGGACTGTTAAAATAAGAAGGGACAATTTGGGATTGTGGATGCTCTTCGAGCACTTTTTCACAACCGGAGCTCAATGCAACGATCAGCCCGGCAGTAATCAGAATTTTTATGGATTTCATGATCGGATTAGAATTTAAGGTTAACGCCCACAGTGAATTGTCTTACCGGAGGATTATTAAGATTTACCGAGATCTGACGTTCCGGCGTCCCACGGTCGCTGGAAGCATCCGGGTTTAGCGTCGACTGACCACTCGCATAGCTATTTCCTTCCGGATCGATAGCAAGATTATCTCTCACCAAAGGCGAATAGATTATGAATGGATTGGTCAGGTTTACGTAGATCCTTGCCGAACTTGCACCAATCTTTTTGAAAACAGCACTTTGGAAAGTGTAACCCAGGTTTATGCTTCTGCATTTAATAAATGAACCGTCGTAATACCCGAGCGTAGAACCAAAGTTTGCCACAGCGCCGCTCGCATCAGGAGCAGGAAATGCGTTGGTAGGATTTGTTTCTGTCCAATAATCCGTTTTCACCTGATTTACACGACTTTGGTTAAAGAAGGCAAATCCGCCTGATCCAGTCGAGTTACCGGTAAGGTAAGGCACAATTACTTTCATGCCCATCCGTGCATAAGTAACAACGGAAGCATCAAAATTTCTGAAACTGAAACGGGTGGTAAGGCCTCCCTCCCATTTGGGCTGAAAATTACCCAAAAGCTGACGGTCGTTGGCATCAATTTTTCCATCACCATTCAAGTCTTCTACTCTGATCTGCCCAGGGTATTGTACAGGAGATGTTTGCTTTGCCAAAGTGCCGTTTTCCTTGTCGGCAGTCTGCCAGATACCCAGCTTTTTATAATCATAAATAACGGAAAGCGGCTGACCTACAAACCAACCAGCACCAATATTGGATTGTTCTTGTGGTGTTGTCAACTGCGTGATTTTCTCACGGTTGAAGAAATAAGTTGCATCCACGCTCCAGTTAAATCCTTTTGGTTTTCTGATGATCTCAAAGGTTGTGGTTACTTCCACCCCTTTGCCTTCTGTTTTACCAAGGTTTTTCAACGTAGAGCCTGCACCATTACTTGCGGGCAACGGAACTGACAGCAAAATATTCTTCGTTTTTTGATGATACCAATCCACCGAACCAGTAATGCGGTTGTTCAGTATACCAAAGTCAATACCAATATCCAGCTGCGCAGTCGATTGCCAGGTCAGGTCATTGGCGGGAAGACTGGTCACTGTATAAGCCAGCTGCTGTCCGGCAGTACCTGTGCCAAAATTGTAATACCCAGCTGATAATGCGCCAAGTGTAGAATATGCACCAACATTCCTGTTTCCAGATATACCCCATCCGCCGCGTAATTTAAGATTAGAGACAAAAGTGGCTGATTTCATAAAAGTTTCTTCAATCACATTCCATCCCAAACCAATAGCCGGATAATTAAAATACTGATTACCAGGAGATAGCGTAGAAGATCCATCGCGGCGTAACGTCATGGTCAACAAATACTTGTCGGCGTAGCTGTAATTAAGTCTACCCATATAGGATAGCAATCCGGTTTCAGAAAATGAATTTCCATAATCCGAACTGGCAACAGGCTGTCCCGATGCAAGCGAAAAGTTGGACGTTTTGATATAATCTGCCGGCACACCTGTTACGGTGAAGCGGCTACCCAGCGAGTGGTTTTTAGTATACTCATAAAGCGCTGTGAAACCAAATTTATGCTTGCCTGCAAATGTTTTATCGAAGTAAAGCAAATGTTGCAGGTTCACATCCCAATATTCTGTGTTACTGATCTCGGCATTGGATGATGCCTGTGTGGTGGCCGAATTAAAATAGGTCAGGGGACCATTGTAGTTATTGAAATTCGACTGGCTAAAATTCAATCCCGCGTTGAAACGGTATTTCAGTCCTGGTAAAATATTTACCTCGGCATAAATACTGTTGAATGTCCTCAGTGAGCGTGTACGTCCCAGATAGGAATCTTTTTTTGTCAAAATCGTAAGTGGACTTACACCAGCTGCATCAATAGAACCTTCCGAAGGAAATGTATTTACTGTACCATCCGCATTATAAGGCGATGCCAGCGGTGTCAACCGCACAAGTCCGCCTGGTATGCCGCCTCCACCAGGTGTGTTCTGGTAAGTCAGTGTGTTTAGCGTATTAAGCCCAATCTTTACATGTTTTCCAATCCGCTGATCGATGGTCGCACGAATGTTGAACCGCTGAAAATTTTGGTTTGGAATGATCCCGGTTTCGTTGAAATAACCAAGACCTAAGGAATACTGCGTTGTCTCACTACCACCCTGCACACCTAACTGGTGGTTAGACATAAAACCTGGTTTGTAAATCAGATCCTGCCAGTCGGTTGATATTCCTTTATCAAGTGCTTCCTGCTCTTTTTGGGTTAACACATAACCGGATGTTCCAGGGCTTGTGCGGTTGTATTTCGCCGCATCAAGTTTGAACTGAGCATATTCCGGGCCATTCATCACGTTGAATTTACCCATTACCCGCGTTTCTCCGTGATATCCGTCATAGCTGAATACCGGTTTACCAACCTTACCTCTTTTGGTTGTTACCAAAATTACCCCTCCCGACCCACGGGAACCATAAATCGCTGTTGCAGAAGCATCTTTTAATACTTCCAGGCTGAGGATATCGTCAGGATTTATGTCATTCAAACCACCAAATGGTATCCCATCGACCACTACAAGCGGACCATCCTGATTATCGGCAGTACCTGAACTCGTAGTAAGCGTCCGGTTTCCCCTGATTCTGATCTGTCCCTGAGAACCGGGCGTACTTCCGTTACTAATAATAGAAACACCTGCCGCACGACCTTTTAATTGGCTGATCAGGTTTGGCGCAGGCACCTCTTTTAGTGTACTTTCACTGACTGAAACAACGGAGCCGGTTACATCTCTTTTCCGCTGTGTTCCGTACCCTACTACCACCACCTCATCAAGTACCTTACTATCCCCTTTTAGCAAAACGTTCACGACTTTTTGAGTACCAACCACGACTTCCTGCGAAACATACCCAACAAGGGATACGACCAGAATTGTATTGGCATCATCGGCGATGTTGAGCTTGAAATTTCCATCCGTATCTGTTATCGTTCCGCGGGTGGTGGATTTGATCAGGATACTTGCACCAGGAAGCGCCGCTCCATCTTCACCAGTTACCTTGCCTCTGATCTCTACCTCTGCAACAGACATAGATCTAGGTTTAATGGCATGATTGATTAAAGTCCCACCGGCAAAAGTTTCGGTTGCAAATCCGCTCAGCAGTAATATAGGAAGGCCGGAGATCCCCAGGACTCTTGCCAGCATATTACGGTTTAATAAAGAGTCTTGCATAAGTTATGAGTGATTAAATGTTTTTGAATTGATTGAGTTGTACATACTGAATGGTTGTCATTCAGTTTATGGAGCATCAAAGTGCTGTCCGGGAAATGTTTTAATTGGTGCAGTGTCATATCATAAAATTTGAGTTTGATAAGGTTTTCAAGAACGCTTTCATTTGGTTTTCAGTGATCAATTAGTGTCAATTTGACATTATTTAATCTGGACATTATTTTGGATTTCAAATTCCCGATCACATGCTTTTTCACATGTACAGTTATTTGTCAACCAGTATTGATAAACCTGAATAAGCACTCAACTCAGTTCATCATTTTTCCCAGATATTATTTAATTAATTATCGACAAATGTAACGAGAGAGCTGTGTCTACTGTGAGCAGATTTGTTCATTTTACCGCTACAATTGTTCAAATGCAGTAAAAAAATGCCCGATTCAAGGAGAAACTTGCATTTTTAGGATTAAAATACCGTCTTTCGTAGGTGGAATGTCTTAGTAAGCTCTTACAGCCCTTTCGTTTTAACGGAAAAATATTTTTCCGTTTTTCCCGGGCATATTTAATATTTTCGTCTCAACACCGGATGGCTTTTAATTCTATCGGATCAATGCGTTCAAAAATCAATTTTATATACTGCCTTGTCTGCTCGCTGTCCATAATATGTGCGGCCGGGTACACAGCAAGGGCTCAGCGTCCGGAACCCAAGTTCACGTCGATTACCTCCATGGATGGGTTGTCGTCAAATACTGTGACAGCTATTTTAAAAGACAGTTATGGGCTGATGTGGTTTGCTACGGACGATGGCCTAAACAAATTTGATGGAACTGATGTGACGGTATATCGTCATAATAAAAAGGATTCAACTTCAATAAAATCCAATGATATTGCCAGCTTACACCAAGACCGGGACGGTGGTATCTGGGTTGGAACCATTGAAGGCGGACTACATTATTACGATAGAAGAAAAGATTCTTTTTTAAGCATACCGTCTTCTCACAGTGTCACAAGCATAAGCAGCGACGCAAAAGGTAAATTGTGGGTAGGAACGACCAGTGGATTACTTAACGTGGATGCGAAAAGTCACCGGATCAGTACGTTTGCTTCATTACCCAACATTCCTGAGGAGATTTCGAAAGGATTGATACTCAGTGTTGCGATAGATAGTAAGCAAAGAGTATGGGTTGGCTCAAAAAACGGTCTGTTCAGAATTGACCCTTCCCGTAAGGATAACGAATACATTAATTATCTTCAGGCTTTACCGGATGAAACGGGTGCCCGAACTGTAAAATCTATCAGCGAGGATCGGGATGGCAATTTATGGATTGGGACCTATAGCGGCTTATTAAAGCTTAATTCCAGTGGGCAGGTATTACAGCACATCCGGTACGAATCTGGCAACAAAAATTCTTTAAGTTCCAATATGGTCTTTGCGATCTCGTTGGAAAATGACCACCATATCTGGATAGGCACCGACGCCGGACTCAATATTCTTGATACCCGGAGCGGGAACATTCAACGGTATGGGCCGGACGCCAGGACTGAATTTAGTTTAACCAATAAATCGGTACGCAGCATATTGATTGATAGTCAGGGTATCTGCTGGCTGGGTACCTACAAAGGCGGTGTCAATAAGTACGATAAAAATCTGGCTATTTTCGGATTAAAAAGATCTGATACCAATGACCCGTTTGGTCTGAGCGCACCATTTGTAACCTCATTTGCCGAGAGCCCCTCCGGTCAGCTGTTTGTCGGCACAGATGGTGGAGGGCTGAACTTGTATGACCGGGAGAGAAATCTTTTCAAAAAATTTCTGATCAATCCACAAAATAAAAACGCTGCTTCGGGATTAGCCATTCTCACACTTGAAATGACCTCTGAGAATGAACTATGGATAGGCACATTTCAGGATGGTCTGTTCGAGTTGAATCCAAAAACAGGTTTTTACAAGCAGTATATCCGTGGGAAAGATTCTTCCAGCCTGAGTAATAACGAAATTTTCTGTTTTGAAAAGGATAGATCCGGCAAGTTGTGGGTGGGTACCAATGGTGGTGGTGTACAATTGTTCGACCCGAAAACAAAACGTTTTGAAAGATATTTCAATCCGACAATTCCGGCTTCCCAGCGAATGATTCCCCTTAATGGTTATATCAGGGATATTTTGCAGGATACTGAAGGAAAAATCTGGATAGCCTCACACGGAACCGGTCTGGCTCTGTTTGATCCTGTCAAACAAAAATCCATATTACTGGATAAACAATCCAGTAATCTTCCAGGAAATATTGTCTCTTCCATTTTAGAAGATAAAAAAGGAAATATCTGGGTTGGCACATTCGGAGAAGGATTGGCCTTATTCGATCCGCGGTCAAAAAAATTCATTTGTTATGGAGAAAAGGAAGGTTTGGCAAGTAACGTAATCAATAAGATTCTCGAAGATGATCAGGGTCGTATCTGGGTAAGTACGAATCAGGGAATCAGTTTTTTTGACCCGAAAAATAAAAAGTTCACCAATTACAGCTCCTACAATGGAATTCAAAATAAAACCTTTGTATTGGGTGCAGGTATCCGGACGGCCGACAACATCCTTTTTTTTGGTGGAATTGCCGGGTTCAACTACATTGACACGCGCAGTTTACCCGATTATAAAAACATAACACCTATCATCCTGAAAGATCTGCGGATTGGTAACCGAAGCATCACGTCTGCCGATTCGAATTTTATAGATGGAGATATCTCCGTTGCCAAAACGATAAATCTTGACTATAAACAGAATTTTTCACTCGGCTACGCAGCGTTGAACTATTCTAATCCAAGACAGATGCATTACCGGCACAGGCTTGTTGGTATGCAACCTGAATGGAATGAAACCGGACTGAATAATTTTGCCAGTTATACCAATTTAAGCCCTGGCAATTACATGTTCGAAGTTCAGGCAAGCAGTGACGGTATCAACTGGAGTCCGCAGACCACCTCCATAAATATCCATGTAAAACCGCCGTTTTATCTCACTATTTATGCCTATATATTTTATCTTCTGACGCCAATCGCTATTGTATTTGCGATGCGTCGCCGGGGCATTCAAAAACTTCAACGGGAGTTTAATGAACAGCAAAAACAGGCAGAAGCTGAACAGGCAAAAGAACTGGACAGGCAAAAAATTAAGTTTCTTACCAATTTAAGTCATGAACTGAGGACTCCGATTTCCTTAATTCTTGCGCCCACCGAAAATTTATTGGTCAAAACCAAAGCTACTGAGTTAAATTCGCCGGTTTTGGCAATTAAAAGAAATGCCAAACGACTGCTCAATCTTGTAGACCAGCTTCTTGATATAAAAAATATGCAGCAGCAAGAAGTGAAGCTAAATCTTGAAACAAAGGATATTATCCTTTTTATCAAAGATACCTGTGAGCAGTTCAGCGACCTTTCGTTCAGAAAAGGCATTCAATTTAAAATTGAATGTGCCATTCCTTTGTTATACATGGATTTTGATCCTGAAAAACTGGAACGGATACTTTTTAATCTGCTTTCGAACGCATTTAAATTTACACCGAAAGGAGGAGAAGTAAAACTCGAAATTTCGCAGCAAGATTCTTCGGATGCCAGGTCCTGGCTCAACATTTCCATAACGGATACCGGCGTTGGTATTTCGGAGGCTAACCATGAAAAGATCTTTGAAAGATTTTTTCAGGACGACACAGATATATCAATCCTAAATCAGGGAAGCGGAATCGGACTTTCGATCGTGCGAGAGTTTGTCCAGTTGCATCAGGGAAAAATCACGGTAAAAAGTCAGCCAGGATTGGGAAGTTCATTTATGGTCCAACTTCCTGTTATTCTAAATTCAATACCGGTTTTGCCGGTTGAGCAATCTGGTACCAATAGCCTCCAAACGCCTTCTACTGAACAGGATATGGCAGTTAATAAAAAGGAGAAATCAAATCTCGAAGATCCGTCCAGTGTTTTAATTATTGAAGATAACGAAGAATTCAGACATTATCTCAAAGAAAGCCTGATGCCTTTTTATCATATAATCGAGGCAAATAACGGAAAAGAAGGCTGGCAAAAAACGCTAAGCCATCACCCGGAACTTATCGTCAGTGATATCGCCATGCCGGAAATGGACGGGATTACTTTAAGTCAAAAGATCAAGGCAGACAAAAGGACGAAACATATTCCAATCATATTGCTCACCGCTTCTAACGGTGAACAGCAGCAGCTTGAAGGACTTAATTCAGGAGCAAACGATTACCTGACCAAACCTTTCAATTTTGAAATTTTGAATGCCAAAATCAATAATCTGATCTTGTTAAACAGACTTTTGAAAGGTGTATATTCCCGGCAGATCAAAGTTTCTGACGAGCCGTTGCAAATGGAATCAAGTCAGGAAAAGTTGCTTAAAGATATGCTTTCGTATATTGAAGACAATCTCCACACCGCTCAACTGAGCGTAGAGAATTTGAGTAGACATGTGGGTATGAGCCGTGGGACACTTTATAGCAAAGTCCTGGAAATGAGTGGACAAACACCCATCGAATTTATCCGCTCGATTAAGCTTGAAAAAGCTGCTTTACTTTTAGAAAACAGCGATCTGAGTATTTCGCAGATATCCTATATGACGGGTTTTACAGCACCAAATTATTTCGCAAAATCATTTAAGGCGAAATTCAATATGCTTCCGACCGAGTACAAATTAAAAAAACGAAGGCATCACCCGCAACTCACAAGCAAGTTATGAACAGCGGATCGGACGGACACATAATGTATGGCAAAAATCTTGTCGCGTTGCATGTGTCTGAAATCAGTAAGGCAATTTTTGGCGCAGATCTTTTTTTTGTGGTATACTTGACTCAGGTTTACCAGAATTACAAAAAATATTGCCTCCCAAATCTCGGTTCAACTTGAAAATGTTCTTTGCAATCCGGATTTTTAACGATTGGTAAACTTGCTTTTGGGTTGGCTCCTACCCGTAGAATATGACTATAAAGTGAATCTGTCAGTACCCCTAAATCCGATGATTTTATCCTCCGATACTGAATTTGAAATTCTGCCAAAATTAGGTTGTAAGACTTCTCTTTCAATCTGAAAACTATATCTTGTAAATATCTCATCCTCTGCAATTTCTTTGTCGCGTTTAACCCCTTAATTAGTCCCGGTGTCCACCACCCATATTATTTCTTCCTTTGTAAGTTTGTTGGATAAAACAATATGGATATGAAAACGATCTTTGACAGGATAACAAGAGAGGAACTAATAACCCGGATTAAAACACTGAATGACAATTCATTGGCACAATGGGGTAGCATGAATGTCTGCCAAATGCTTAAACACTGCATTTTGGCAGATGAACTATATTTGGGTAGAAGACATCACAAACGTGTGTTTTTGGGGCTACTCATTGGAAAATTCGCTTTACGTCACTTGCTCAAAAACGATGATCCTATGGGCAAAAATGCGCCCACAAGCGATGATTTCAAGATAAAAGAAATGGATGGAGATGTTTCCTTCGAAAAGGAAAAATGGATTTCTGTGATTGAAGCATATGGGTCTTTCTCAAATCTTGATTTCGTTCACTGGTTTTTTGGAAAAATGACGAAAGAACAAATTGGTCATTTAGTTTACAAACATACCGACCATCATCTTCGGCAATTCAAGGCTTGATGTGATATTGGAAGCAAGGATTGTCGCATTTTTAATCAAAAAAATTGACTTACTACTGCTCAATACCTTAGAAAAGGAAACAGAAGAAAAAAAAATTACCAAATCAATAATCTCAAACAGAGCTGTTTGAATGTAACCTCCAAATTATTTCAAAAAATAAATCTCAATCAAATTTGGATTGAATCATTAAAATAGTACTTTTGCACCACGATATCAGTGCACAGCACGACAAAATGCAAACACGAAATATTCGGTAATATTAAAAATTACGATTAATAAAAAGTTTGATTAACACCGGTCAGGAAATTTTAGAAATAAAAAGCATTCCAGCGGAGTAAAACAGAAAAAGAAATTGGCAGTTAACTTTTTCTATCATGACAAAATTCAATTTTTGAAATTGTCATTCAATAGCCAAACGATTCCGTAGCTCAGCTGGTAGAGCAATACACTTTTAATGTATGGGTCCTGGGTTCGAATCCCAGCGGGATCACAGAAAAAAACTGAGTATTTCCTTCGTTATTCTAACCAGAATTTCATAGGACCAAATAGTACAAAACTTCAGGAATGTCCAGGTGGTGGAATTGGTAGACACGCTACTTTGAGGGGGTAGTGCCCGTTTGGGTATGGGAGTTCGACTCTCCTCTTGGACACAGAAATTGCAATAATCGTAGGCAATTTTTACCGTTGAAACAAATACGATTCCGTAGCTCAGCTGGTAGAGCAATACACTTTTAATGTATGGGTCCTGGGTTCGAATCCCAGCGGGATCACCACATGGGACAAATCTGAAAACAACAGATTTGTCCCTATTTTTTTACCCGACAACTCGCTGTTTTTCTGATAGATAAGACCGAAGACTACTTTTGCAACTTTGTTAGTGAGAATTGTGTATAATTCTCCAGGTGAGAGGCTAGTTTCGCAGATTGATAACTGGCATAACAAATCCTCGGAGTACAAAAAACCATTTTTTTGCAAGATCTCTTTGGTTCCTGAATCCGTTCCGGAAATCCCCATATAGCCGTAACAAATCCTTGCCATTGACACCGCAAAAATTGCCTATACTCAAAACATCATTAGCTCTCGTATCCACCAATTTCTTTCGGTTGGCGCTCCAATAAAAATCCGTGAATTTACTAGTCATTTGCGCTCCCACACCTGTCTGCTTCCAGGCTCTATGAATAACTTACCCGTCTTAATATTGAGCTATTTCCGGGTTTAATGTAAAGAAAAACTTTGTGATAGTATATAGTGAAATCTTGAAGTATAAGGTTGGGAAATAGCCTTTTGAGAGTAATTCTGATCTTACTGGATCATTTTCAGAAAAATTCTTCTGTTCCCAATAGATTTGATAACGTTCTTCTGACTTTTCTACATGGGCTCATTTCCGCCAAATCTTAATATAACTTCCCTGAGCATTTTCCTGGCAAACAGAGGTTAAGCTGCACATCAGTCGGTAAACAAAGCAGTAGATCTCGATTAAATAAAACTGAAAAATTGCGGTAAATGCTTTCTTCTTTCCATAGAATCTGAGCATGTAAGTGCACCTAATTATTCAAAGCTCTGATTTTTAAATAAAATACTTCTAATCATGACTTTTTAACAGTGTCCACTGAGCTCGTTGCCTCATCACTGCCCATGATCGGTGAGCAATTTTTCAATTTCCTCCAAAGACTTGCCTTTGGTCTCCGGCACCCTTACACGCACAAAAAGAAAGTATATAAAACAAATTGCTCCATGGATCAGAAAGGTGAACGGCAGCCCGATCTGCTCTTTCATGACCGGAAATAATGATGTGGTGAAAAAGTTAGCGATCCATAACGCCAAAGTTGCCAGCGCCATCGCACTGCCACGAATCCGGTTAGGGAAAATTTCGGATAAAGCAACCCAGGTTACCGGCCCAAGGGTAGCCGAATAAATTGCAATAAACCCAAGTACGAAAACAAGTACCCAAATGCCCGGAAGATGCCAGTAAAATGCCCCGGCAAGGGCCAGTGCATCTAAAAATAAAAGGAAAGAACCATACTGCAACAGCTTTTTTCTTCCGATTTTATCGATGGTACCAATGGCAATGAAAGTGAAAACAAAATTGATGATCCCGATGATGATGGATTGCAAAAAGGCAGAGTCTTCGGCCATTCCTGCCTGCTTAAACAATTCGGGTGCGTAAGAAAAAAGAGAGTTTTGACCGACTGCCTGAGAAAAAACAGCGATCACAATCCCGACGAATACGATATGCCATACATCTTTTTTGAACAGGTCCGCAAGCCCGCCTCCCTTCGTGTCGGTAAAACTAAGCCTGATTTCCCCCGACGCTGCCTCTGCATATGCTTTGCCACCAATCCGTTTTAAAATATGAAATGCTTCGCTGTGACGCATTTTCCCGATGAGCCATCGCGGGCTTTCAGCCACAAAAAAGAGACCTAAAAAGAACAGCAGGGATGGGGCTGACTGGGATGTAAACATCCAGCGCCAGTTATTGACACCGGAATTCAAAAGTAGATAGTTGGACAGATAGGCGAGCAAGATCCCGATCACAATAGAAAGCTGATAGAAAGAAACCATTTTACCACGCATACCGGCAGGTGAAATTTCGGCCACATACATCGGGCACACCAGCGCCGCAGCCCCTACTGCAACGCCACTCAACATCCTGAAAACCACGAAAAGTGTAAAATTCCCTGCCCAGCCCGTACCTGCTCCGGTGACGGCAAATAAGACTGCACAAATCATCAGTAATTTTTTCCTGCCTAAACTTTCACTCAGCTTTCCCCCAATGACCGCCCCAATGGCTGCACCGAGGTTGATACAACCTACGGCCCAACCCGTTTCAAGGGCATTGAGTGAAAAATGAGAGCTGAAAAATGAGACGGTGCCGGATATAATGACCAGGTCAAACCCGAACAAAACTCCGCCAAGCGCTGCAATCGCACTAATCAGATAAACGTAATTCCGGTTCAAATCATAATTCCCGGTAACAACTTCGGACTCCACAGGAACAATTGATGCCATTTGATCAAAGATATTAACCAGCCGGAAAGTCCTTCACCTTCGGCATGGATTGGTTTAAATTTTCATTTTTCGGCTATCTGGTAGTGCTGCGCACCTGGGCAAGAACACCATTTAACCTACTCACAATTACTTTAAAGATACATCTGCGTCTTTTTCCAGAAAATCGGCGCCGCTTTCTGCCAGCCCTGCGGCATCCCAGGTTAACAACGCTTCGTCAGGAACGACGGAGATCGGTGTTATACTGGATAAAGAAGAGGCCGAATCATTATACCCGATATTGCGGGCTCTGTTGTAACAGGAGATCATAGACCAACGCGGCCTGTCCGACAGGTTTGCCTCAGAACGATGAAACAGATTGCTGTGAAAGAAAAGGGTGTCCCCAGCTTCCAGTTCGACATAGACCAATTCCATCGTTTTCAAAGAAAGGTCAACAAACCGCTGCGAAGCACCCACCTGTTCCCCGGAAAAACCATGTTCCACCCGGCCCATCTGATGAGAGCCTTTGATCACCTGAAGACATCCATTTGCCTTGTTCGCCTCTGTAATCGCCACCATCACCGACATCATCTGGTTTGGTAGCAAAAATTCATTTTTATACCAGTAGCCATAGTCCTGATGCCACTCCCAGGCGCCACCGACCCGTGGTTCCTTTTGCATAAGTTTCGAATGAAAATGGCACACCGCTGAGTCGCCTTCCAGCAAATTGTCCACAGCACCAACCAATGTGACACCCCGGGTGAGCAGCCCGTAAATATCGTCGCCAGGTTTGTACCAAAGCGAAAGTTTACTCCGCTTTCCGGAACTGTCATTGACATTAATCGCATTTTTACTCACGGCATCATCTTCTATTGCAACATGGTAGAGTTTCTTTACCTCAGCCTCGTCAAAAAATCCTTTTAGAATCAGATATCCATCCCGATGATACTGCTCAATTTGCTCTGGTGTTAATACTTGTTTTGCCATGATATCAGTTAGTTTGTTTATTTTTAGTTATTTCATTTTTACCTCAAATAGCTCCCCGCCATAAACCTCCCCTATCCCGACCACGAATCCTTTTTCGGCCAATTCCTTGCCGCTGGCCTGGCTTATAGTCTTCCCACTTAAAGCCTCATTGACCAAATATATTTTTGACGGGTCCAGGTATTTGATAGTTACCTGTCTTTCTGAAACATTTCCTCCATGCCTGAAAACTCCAAGTATCCCACCGGACCGGCTGTCGGTATTCATCCTCATAAAGCCATCCCACATCCCTTCCATTGGTTCACCAAAACCTGGTAAATCCTGACGATAGCTCATGATTTGGTATTTATTATCCATCAATTCCAGCCAATCCGCGTAGGCCCGGTATCTTTTCAGGTCCGTAGCTGACAATTTTCTCGGATCACCCAGCATAATCGGGAGCGCACCTGCCAGTGATTTTATATGCATTTCCCAGCCTGCATCCTGCATTTCAGGATTACCTATCACCAGGGCAGTGGCCGGCATAGCAGGTGACCGCCACCAGGCCATGTTTCTGACACGAAGGTCCACTTTGGCGTCTGGCCCCATAAAATTAGAAAGCCAGTTACCCTCAGCATGTTTTAGCATCGCATAATCAATCAGCTGCAAACCGCCCATGGTTTCAAAAGTACAGTCAATAAAAAGAGCCGGTTTTGCTGCATGCAGAGTATCAAAAAGTTTCCAAACCTCCTCATAATTTGAATACAGAGATTCGTGATGGTCTTTATGCCCCGGATGCCCTTTGGCATAACAGCCCGTGACTTTGTTCCCAAACCGGTAAGTACTGGTGACAACAGTGAAATCCAGCTTCAGATATTCAAGCCCATATTCTAACGCCAGTTTTTGCAGGACTTCATTAATATACCCGCTCCACCCCGTACCAAAACAAGCCGTCCGCATTTTCAGATCATCCTCATGAAGATTGGCTGGCTGCTGATTTTCGTCCAGAACGAACCAGTCCGGATGTGCTTTATATACTTTGCTATCCGGGGATGCACTGCCAACGCTTACCCATAGGCCAGGTTTCATGCCAAGGGATTTGATGTAATCAAAAACCGGTTTCAACCCATTCGGAAATTTTTTCTTGTCGATAATCCAGTCTCCGTAGTTGTCTGCCCAGCCGTCGTCAATCACAAACTCTTTCATTCCCGCATCCGCAGCGGCTTTTGCCAGCTCCATGACAAGCTTTTCATTAATATCTTTACGAAACGGAACCCAGGTATTGTAGACAAAAGTTGGCTTTTTATCCAACTCAGAAAGCCTGGCACCAAGGTGTTTACGTACAAAATCCGGCACTTCGGTATTGAGCATTTCATCAGGGTCGTTGTGGGTATTGTACAACATTGTAAAAACCTGTGGCGTAACAAAAGAATCCCCTTTATTGATATATTTCCGGAATGGGAAACGTGAATTCTTATGTGTCAAACCGCTCAGAATCTCGGGCTCGTCCCAAAATACAGAAGTATGCTTCACCACACCCGAAGCTTCGTTCCCAATCACAATCCCCTGGCTCCAGACACTGTTATGTACGATAACCAGTGCATCCTGCATGTTCCCGTCGTACGGTCCTATCGACCGCCGCCGGCCATAGTCGTGGCATATCCAGCTAAAAGTTGTAGCGAGGTAATTGGTCATTTTAAATTTTTCAACATCTACTGATTCAAGCTGTAAACTGACAGCCGAAAGGTTTTTTATGACCAGATTTTTTCTTACCACCGCTAATTTGGGATAAAGCAAATACCGAACGGTAACTTCCAGTTGCTTGTCTTCACTAAGCAGGATTACCGCAGCCCCACGGCCAGCATAGGTATCCGTTATCTTTTCGATTCTTTCAAGTTTCCAATTACCCGCCCCGGAGTAAGTTTTATTATTGATCTCAAATTGAAATTCCGGGCTCGCTTCAGCAAAGTAATTAAAGTCGCCTGCGACAGGCTTATAAGAAGCAGTGGAAATATTGCCAAGCTTACCGGGAAGGCTAATAACCCTGCGCACTGCCCCGTTGGTCAGGATCAGTTCTTTGTCATTCCACATGGCATAATCGTCCTGACCGTATCCGTGGCTGCCCATAAGGACCACTTTAAAAAAAATCAGCAAGGTATTTCTGAGGACAGAAGCTGTCATTTCTTTGGTATGATGGTTTTTCAATAAATGACCCAACGTATTAATCGTTTGAAATGGATATTTGTTTAAACAGACAGGGTTCACTTGAAACTGATAATAACCCTCGCGACTGGATTTAAAATTGCATTTTACAAACACAAAGTTCAGCTATTCCGAGAAAGTAAAACTGAACGATTTTATTATAAACATGGATTATCCTATCTTTATATGATTACATAGCAACCAGAACATGCCGGATACCATTCAGAAAAGCAGGGGATTTGAAGGAGAACTCATTATTGAAATCCCTAAGATTGCGCTTACACAAAGCGAGAATTTACCCTTGATCCAAGCACTGCACATTGCCAGAATGGGATTTTACCCCAAAGCCCTGCACCATTATTACCAGCGGCCATCAGGTATTTCGCAGGTGATTTTGCTGTATTGCACGGCTGGGAAAGGATGGGTGCATTTCAACAAAAAAAGGATCAGCATCGAGCCTGGAGAAGTATTTCTGATTCCTACAGATATGCCACACTCCTATGGCTCTGATGAGGAAAATCCATGGACTATATACTGGTTTCACATCACCGGAAGCCATTGTGATGATGCATTTAGCACAATCATGGGGGATATTGAAAAACTGTCAAAGGGAATTCGGGTTGGTTTTTCGTCTGAGCGAAATGAAATTTTCAAACAGATGTCTTCTATATTTCTGAGAGGATACAGCGCTTCCAATCTGCTTCTTGCCAACCTTCTTCTCCCGCACTATCTGGCAACGTTTATTTCTCCTGAATTTTTCCAGACCATAGCACAAACAACAAAGGAACTAAGTGCGACAGACAAAGCAATCTCCTTCATGCAACAGAACCTTACAAGAACCGTTACACTGGATAATATTGCCCAGTCGGCGAATTTATCTGTATCATTTTTTTCAAGAAAATTCAAACAGGAAACCGGTTATGCTCCGGTAGAATACTTCAATTATTTACGCATTCAAAAGGCCTGTCAACTCCTTCATTTCAGTTCGCTCCGGATCAATGAAGTTGCATTGCAGATCGGAATGGAAGATCCGTTCTATTTTTCGAGATTATTCAAACAGCAAATGGGGCTTTCGCCTGTCGCGTACCGTAAAAGCGGCAGGCAGGGAGTTGATCCCGTTAGCACCAACGCTCTCACCGAATAAAGATTTCAAAATGCGGAGATTCCGGCAGACTCTGACATATTAAAATAAAACCATCTCTTATCTCGTGCTCGGTCAATGCATTCGTTTTTGACACAGTAACCTGGCCAATTGTCAATCTGCATTTACATGTGGCGCAAATCCCTTTGCGGCAGGAATATGGAACTGCAAGCCCCTGTCGCAGGAGTGCTTCCAGGATTGTCTCACCCTCATAGACAGTAATGGGATGCGTTCCGTTAAAATGAACTAGTCCACCAGATACACATGCGTCCTCCCGGCAGCTGACCAGCTCTGAATAAACCGATTGTTTGCGGTTTTGTATTTTGTCAAATTCAGTCTCATAGTCTTTTATTTCCGTACCGAAAAGGCGGTCCCAAAATCGAAAATGCACGCTGTAATTACCTTTGAACCTGCTGTGGTGCAGATTGTGGTGTGTACTTGTGGTTAGAAAACTCAACCAGCTTTTGTTAAAATTCACCGGATAAAACTCATACCCCAGGTGTGCTTTCACGTTATCCAACAATCCCCAAACCTGCACCAAAGCCAGCATAGGAGCAAATGTAGGCATGATAAACGTAACGGGAAAAATCCAGAATGAAAGTAAAAACGGCTCTATCCAATGAAAGGACATGGACGTAAACGGGTTGACATCGATGCTCTGATGGTGTACCGAGTGGACATATCGAAAAATCCAGGGATGATGAAGCAGACGGTGGGTAAAATAAAACCAGGCGTCATCGATGATCAGCAGTATGAAAAATCCCGCTATGCCAAATATTGGATGATGGTCACCAAAATTTGTATAAATTTTGGTATAGCCTTTTGTACTTAGAAATACTACAATACTACTGAACAAAGCACCAACCATCAATGTCTGCACCGAATTCTTTATTTCCTTTTTGATTTGTTTTTCATCTACCCGTTCCAATAGTTGTATCCGGAACTTTCGAAAACGCGTTTTGAATTTTTTCCAGAATACCAGGTATGCCAAAACGATGACTGACCCGTTCATCAGCAGCCCGGTGATGAATCCTTTTGGGAAATTTTTTAAAATTTGAAAAACAGCTTCCATGATTTTTGCTCAGGTTTAAATCCAAAGCAAAAGTCATCATGCCACAACACAAAATACTTGACATTTGTTAGTTAATCATCTGTCGGCGGATACGGCTCAAACTTTCGGGCTTCATTCCCAAAAAGGAGGCGATATACTGTATGGGAACATGTTGAAGAATGGAAGCATGATCCTGAAACAACTTTTTGTAGCGCTGTTCGGCAGTCATTGTCGCCAGATCATTGGCCCTCATTTCACTGGCACCAATTGCTTCTTCAAAAATAATGAGACTGAATTTTTTAAAATTTTCGCTGCGGTCAATTAAGGCTGCCAGATTGGCTTTTGTAATTTTGAGAACATCGCAATCCGTGATGCATACCACATTTTCCCTGGCTTTTCTTTCGTGAATAAAATTCAGGAACTGTGTAATAAAACGATCCGGTCCCGTGATGTTTGTCGTTACGTCATTACCAAGGTCATCGATATAAAATAACCTCATAAATCCCGAACAGATAAAATACAAATGTTGGGGCACTTTTCCTTGTGCTTCAACTACCGTGTTTCTGGATAAGGACATCGGCTCAAAGTATTCTTCAAGCAATACTTCTTCACCTTCGGGCAAACCAATTTTCCGGGATATGACCGCAGCAAGTTTATGGATCATCTTTTATTTAAATTTTTCAAAGCTACAATTTTATGTGTAAATCGATTATGAAAAATCCCCAGGCGGCTTCATGGATTTCAGGTGTAACCCAAATCAACCATCAACGTGCAGCTTGTAAACGAAACAGCCAGTATTTTTTTAACTAATTTATTTTCATAGAGGCGCAGAAGGAAATAAAAGATTTTTTATTAAATTCATCCATGGCAATATAGGGTAAATTACATCTTTCAATGTAAAAAAAAAGCAAAACAAATCGGCGAAAATTCCTGGTTTTTTGTTGATTCTTTTTATTGGCGCAGTTACCGGATACTTTGCCGGAAAAATGGGTGTAAACGCCGCAAAAGAGGTTTCCAAAGCAACAGTTTTTGTGGTAGCGGCTCTTTTTATTCCATTGTTTTTTATCGTGATCGGTATTCATGAAGCCGGGCATGCATGGGCTGGCATAAAGGTTAATTTTGATTTCAGAATGTACGTCATTGGCCCTTTTATGTGGGAAAAAGAGCAAAACAAGTGGAAATTCAAATGGAATAAAAACATAAACACAGCCGGAGGATTGGTACTGTGCGTACCAGTCGGGACTGATAATCTTAGTAAAAGATTTTCTATTTATGCAGCCGGAGGGCCTATGGCAAGCATGCTACTCGCTGTTTTTGCATACGGCTTATCCCGGCTGATTTCAATTACAAATAGATCAGTAGATTCAGGTATGGAAACGGTTTCGTTTATATTGCTGACCGTTGCTTTTCTTTCGTCCGTCATTTTTGTCGCCACTTCCATTCCCATGCAAAATGGTGGTTTTTCCTCTGATGGCGCGCGGATTTTAAGTTTGCTTAGGGGCGGCAAAAAGGCCAGATTTGAAACCCTGATCTTAAAAATTATTGCAGATAGCATGAGTGGTATAAGACCAAAACTACTCAACATGAAAGAGTTAACCGAGGCGCAGGAAATCGCAGCCGAAATAAACCCTCCGTTTGGCGTTTATGTGCACAGCTTTTTTCACCAGGCAGCTTTTGACCGCGCGGATTTGGGGGACGCCGAAAAACATTTGATCGAATATGTCCGTAAGGCCGACGCAATTCCCGAGGGCATCAGAAATGCTGTTTGGATGGATGCCACTTTTTTTTATGCGTTTGGAAAACGTGATATAGAAGAAGCACAAAAGTATTGGGACCAATTCAAGCTCTCGGCAATGATCTCCAAAGCGCAGATTTATGCCACAGAGGCTGCTATGGCCAGTCTGAAAAAAGATGATGAGACCGTGATTGCAAAAATCGATGCAGCGATGAAGGAATTGCCTGCTATGCTCGACAAGGGAGTCGGTATTGCATTGAAGGAAAAATTGCAATTGCTGCAAATCCGGACGAAAACAAGGGCTTAGCTTTTGAATATAACTTTTTATAAATGAAAGTTAAAAAACTGGTTACTCTTCGGGCAATTTGCTTCGTTTGGATCATCAACTTCCCGTTTTCAGAAGATGTTCACAATAAATATAGCTAAAAAGAATCAATGTCAAACGAACATAAACAGGCCTGGATTTTAATGAATTATGACGTTTCTTTGGTCACTATTGTAACTCTCGTGATCGCCAAATTTTTCAGCGGTTTTGGCTATTCCGAATTCTTGAGGCCTGTTATTATTATCACCTTCACAGCTACATTTCGTTTCAAGACGATTCAGAAGCCAAACGTACACGTTACGATTTCTGGTTTTTTGTCAGAATATTGCTTCCTTTGAAATCAGATTTCCTGATACACAAAAGCCCCTTATTTATACGATGGTCAGCGAACTACGTCATCACATTATTGACCGCCTCGGCAGCGAACCTGAACACCTCGATGAAGTTCTGGCGACCTTCAGGTATGTGAAATTAAAGCGCAACGAGGTCATTTTAAAACAAGGAGAAATCTGTAAATATGTATATTTTGTCTCATCAGGTTGTTTGCAGGTTTTTGTTTACGACAAGGAAATGAATGAAAGACCCGTGATATCATTACAGAAAACAACTGGTGCTCCGAACTGATCAGTTTTGGTAGCCAGCAACCAGCCGCAGAAAATATTCGGTTCGTAGAACCGTGTGAACTGCTGGCCATTGACTACCAGGGTTTTCAGCGACTAATGGAAACTGTTCCACAGTTTGACAAGGTATACAAACAAATCCTGGAGGCCTCTTATGCCAATTCGGTGTACAGGATTAACACATTTGTTTCACTTACCGCACTTGAAAGAATAAAATGGCTTATGGAATACCGCCCAAAACTCATGAGCAGACTTTCCAGCAAACTGATTGCCTCCTATCTGGGCATATCACAGGAAACTTTCAGCCGGTTGAAAGGTAAGCTCTGAAACGTTGACATTTGTCAATGTTGAACGATTTTTAATTGCAGAATTTTGATCCATCAATCACAATTTAAAATCGCGATAAATGAAAGAGTACTTGCTATTATTCCGTAATATCAGTGGAGACAACAGTTACATCCTCACACCACAGGACATGGCCGAAGACATGCCGGCCTGGCAGGGTTGGATCGGAAATATTGCCATGCAGGGTAAACTGGTAGCGACCCAACCCATTGAATACCAGGGAACAATTATCAATAACGAAGGTATTTATGAGGGCCCGGACAAAGGAGGAAACAATGTGGTAGTAGCCGGATTCCTGATTTGCAAGGCCGACAGTCCGGGGGAAGTGGAGGCATGGAGCAAAACCTGCCCGATCCTGAAATACAAAAACGGCAGCGTCGAAATTCGCCCGATCATTCCCTTTCCCAGCAATTAAAATTAGCGATTATGGACAAAATTTTAAATCTTGGGCGATGGCTGTTTCCCCTTTCTTTTCTGATGTATGTCGGCCTTCACTTTGGCAAACCTGATGTAGGTGCTGCCTTTGTTCCGGACTATTTGCCCTACCCCTATCTCTGGAATTATTTTACCGCCTTTTGCATCATTGCATTCATTTTCAGTGCGGTCATTGGAAAATATGACAAACTGGCCTATACTTTCATGGCAATTTATGTAATTTTGATGGCGGTTTTGGTCCACCTTCCAAGGGCAATGGGCCACGAACTGGGTGTAGAAAACATGACCGCCGACCTGGCCCGGGAACAGGAACTTGAAATGGTTAACCTATTTCGTAATATCATGGTTACCGGTGCGTTACTCGGTTTCGCCGGTTTTGTAGCAAAAGACAAACGTATCATAGGCTAACGGATAATACTCATTCATCTCTAAACAACAAATAAAATGGAAAAATTAGGCGCTAATACCAATGCTCTGAACTGGTTTGAGATATCGGTTACGGATATAGAGAGGGCACAGAAATTTTATGAAACGATTTTTGAAGTAACCATGCATCCCATGGAAATGATGGGCATGCAAATGTCGATGTTTCCTTCGGAAAGCCCAAAATCTTGCGGTGCGCTGGTCCAAAGCCCGAACCACAAGCCGAGCACTGAAGGAGCCGTGATTTATCTAAACGCGAATCCTGACCTGCAACTCGTTCTGGACAGGATAGAAAAAGCAGGCGGCCAGGTTACCATGCCAAAAACCAGTATTGGAGAAAATGGAAATATGGCCTTTTTTATTGATACAGAGGGCAATATGGTGGGTTTACACTCGGGAGAATAAAGTTATTGTATTGAGAAACATTCTGGATGATCTGCATGAATATCTTTTATTTCGGTTATAAAAAAACTGTAAATGTTTTTTTATAACCGAAATAAATAAGAAAAATAAGTAACCATTGCACCAAATGAGCAAAGAAATAATTGACACATTTTATCCCCAAAGCCGGCAAGAATGGCGTAAATGGTTGCTAGACAATCACGATAAAAAACAATCAATTTGGCTTATTTATTACAAAAAAAAATCAAATATTCCGACGATAATATACAGCGAAGCCGTGGACGAAGCACTTTGTTTTGGCTGGATTGACAGCAAATCAAAACCATTAGACGATGAAAGATTTATGCAATTTTTCTGTAAAAGAAAAGCAAATAGTGTTTGGTCGAAAATCAATAAGGAAAAAATTGAACGTCTAACAAAAGAGGGGCTGATGACAAAGGCAGGTTTTGAAACAGTTGAAAAGGCAAAACAAAATGGCTCCTGGACAGTCCTGGACGAAGCAGAGGCTCTAATTATCTCAAAAGACTTAGAAAAAGAATTCGAAAAACGACCTAATGCGAAAACTTACTTTTTAGGTTTGAGCAGATCAGATAAAAGAAATATTTTACAATGGCTTACTCTGGCAAAACGAAAGGAAACAAGAGAAAAAAGAATAATTGAAATTGTGGAACTTGCACAGCAAAATTTAAAACCAAAACAATTTCGCGGACAGAAAAACGGAATATAATGGGTGTTTTGCAACGGTGGCAGATCGCGCTCCGGAAGCTAATTTATGATTAGTCGAAGGTTTATCCACCACCACATCATTAGCGGTAAGAACCCTCACCTCCGTCAGGAGTCGGAACCAACCCCGCTACAAATAAGCACTGAAAAAGATTTGATGAGTTGCACGCCTCCCGCTCAGTTCACTTTGTAGCTATACAACCCAAAGCTATTTTTCACAGGCAATGTAAACTCGACTGTTCCATCCTTCAACACCTGACTCTGAAATGCTTTTCCTGAACCCGCAATGGGCGTAAAGACAACTTTTGCGTCTACGGAAAACCATGTTTTTATATTGCCTTTAACCTGTTCGTTATCTTCCCGAAATACCACTATATAACCTTCCCTGTCATTCAGTATCGATTGAAAACCTGTCCATTGCGTCCCATCGGGCTGGTTACCAATGGGAAATATCTGCCCGGAATGAATCCTTGTGTTGTGTTTAAGATACGTTTTTACCAACCGGCTTGTCGAAAATGCTTCGGGTGGCAAACCAGTCCCTTCAAACCATGCCAAGGGTTGTGCAAACATTGTAATAGCAAAAAGATAGTCAAAAGTGTAATTTTTGGGTGCGAAAGGATCATTGGAAAGGTATTTATCCTCATTTCGCCATTTGTTCAGAAACTCAATCTGAAAATTCTGCGCAGGCACGTACCCAGACAACATCCATAGATTACGGAGTGTCGTATAGGGATAATAGTTGGCCCAATCAGTGTAACGGTTTTCGAGGAAAATGTTCCCGTATTCATTCAGATAGTGATAGCCTCCCCGGCGACCAGCCGTTACGTCGAGATTAAACACCACGTTATGATTGCTTTCCTGGCTTACTTTATCCAGAAACTTCCTGAAATTAATTTCGGCCAGTTTATCAGGCAGGCTCACTCCGTCGATTTTAAAGGTCCGGATCCCATATTTTTTGTAAATACCAATCAGCGCGTCGGCGTCTTTTTCCCAATGCTCGTTGCTATTGTCCTTACTCGGATTGAACCACAGACATACTTCAATGCCCAATTCTTTCCCTTTTTTGACAACAGGTTCAAGACCATTGGGGAATTTTTCTGGACTTGGCTCCCAGTAATTTTTATTTTGCCAGATGTTGCTTAATGATCCACCCTTCAACGCAGAATTCGATGAACGGCCCGTTTGCCATCCATCGTCCACTTGAAAGTGCGTAATACCAAGTTTTGCCCCAACTTCCAGTTCGGTCAGGGCAAATTTTTCGCGGACACGCGTATCTTGCCCTCGGTCGCCCCAGGTATTCATCAGTACCATTTCGTCTCTGCCGGGCTTATGGATCCGAAGATTACGCTGGTAAAGCCGCAAGGTTTTGTCCCGGTTTTTCTCATCGCCCGAATACACTCCCGTTGCAAAACCGTAACCCCGGCGCCATTCCGTGGGGTGTAAATCGGATGGATTCAAGCCCGCACCAATGATACTCAATTTGCCAAATTCTGTTAAAAAATCCCCTCCCGGATACGCCAGCTGCACGTTGGATGTCGGTGCTTCTTTCAGGATAAACAGGCCGTTGTCCGTAACATTGTCATGAGCAAAAAGTAGGTTCCCGCGGTACAGGTTAGGTCGATACGACATGGCATCCACTTTACTGACCAAATTATTAAAGCGGTCGGTAATGTCAAAAAACTCGACAGCGTTTAGTTTCCAGTGCTTTCCCGGCAGTTCCAGTTTCTCTATTACAGGGGTATTGCTGCCGGCTGCGCTTCCTGTTAGTTTTTCGAGGTTGACCATATCGGCCAGATTGGTACCGGGTTGTAGCCAAACAGCAGTCGACGAACCGCGAAAATACAGGTCGCATGCAATAACAGCGCAGTTGGGATAGAGACGGAATATGCGTTTCACCTCCAGCTTTTCCAGCATATAGGTAATTTCCACCTCTAGATGCGCCGGAGCAACCGCATTTTCAGAAACGATCCGTGAGCTAAATTTTCCATTTTCTGCTTTTTCCGATTGCCCCGGAAAGGCCAGGTCAGGTTTTGCAGTTTTGGTTTGCCACACGTGGCCGCTTGTTTTATCAGTCAGGGAACGGGTTATGATATTACCGTTATTCCAAAAGAATTTTCTTGCAATAAGCTGATTTTCAACAATCAAGGTATCATCATTCAATTCCGCGCGACAGGTTTCAACCCCCTGACCAAAAAGCTGAGTGCTTACGATGCACAGGATAAAAAAATATATTTTCATTAAAAGTTTTAGGTCTAAATCGTGATGATTCCTGGTTATTCAGTATAGCCCGAATGGCTTTGTTTTTAAAATTTGTAAATAACGGCATTCATTACGATTCGAGCATTTATCGTGTTTTCAAAATCGGTCATGGCATGACCTGGCTGCAAGTAAAAAATCCAGCCTTTCTCGGCCTTCATGCACCAGGCAGCACGGTCCTGCATCCAGGTTTTACCTTTTTTATCAGTAAATTTAAAGCCCATCAGGATCGTTTTATGCCCACTGAGTTTGTGGTTGACAAATCCTTCTGTATGAAAAAGCGGATAGCCTTTAAGTTGCTTTTCTTCGTTTTCTGACTCGCGCCGATAGCTGATTTTTTCAGGATAACTGATTTTATGCGTGGTAATAAAATGCCTGGGAAACAAATTTACTACCTCCATGCTTATATCACCAACGTAGCTATAACCACCGTCGCTGATATCGCCTTTGGGAAGCTCTACCCCCAGAAATGGAAACCATTCAGCATTTTTTCGCTTCATCGAACTGATTGAATGGTGAAGCAAAATCAATTTTCCGCCTGCTTTGGTATAATTCACAAATACATTCTCGGCTTCCGGAGAAATGTCCTGGTGGATATAGACCAACACCGCTTTGTAATCTGACAAATCATTTGGTAATTGTGTCTGCAACACGATTTTCGAATCAATATTTTCGTGAGTTTTCAAAGCTTTTGCCAATATTTCCATCGCAGGAATTTCATCCGCCACGATCAACACGCCGGCGGCTTTAATGCCACGGGCCGTCCATAAAAAAAGAAGGGACAAAATAAGAATTCTCATTGTGTTTGATGTTTGACAAATCTACGGGGTACGGAGCACCCATATATACTAACGGCAACAAAAAACGAAATACAAAAAATGAATTCATTTATAGTATTTCAAATGATTTTTCATCTCCATAATCTTCCGGAAGAAGTTGCGGGCTCCAACCTGTTACCATAGAGCGTTAGAAAAAATCAAGTCAAGAATTAACAACCTTTGGCATATTTCTAAATGAAATGTGATCGTGTTAATGTCCATAAATGTGAAACAGCAATACTGCCGCATTATCCCGTCTTTTTCGAAAAAATTAACTGTTCGATGACGTTCCCACTCAAGCGGATTATTTCTGCGGCAGTTTTACAAAATATATGCCTGATTACCACCCAAACACCCGTTGAACATAACCCCGGCTCAACTTCCAGTTTTCAGCTGCCGACCTGCTGTTGGGTTCATCAAAAGCCAGCTCAACTGCGGCGTCACCTTTGTAATCGATTTGCTTCAAGACGGCGGCAATGGCCTTGAAGTCAGTTGTGCCTTCCCCTAGTGCTTCGGCCCATTTGCCCGTTGCTTTCTGGTCGCGGAGGTGCATATACACGATCTGTTTTTGGTACGTTTTTATAAACCACACCGGATCAATTCCACCACGGATCAGCCAGTTTAGATCGGGGCCCAGTTTCAGTTCAGGCACACGCTCCAAAGTTCCTTTCAGGTCATGCATACCATTCACGACCTCGTAGGTGTGGTTATGAATATTAAGGATTATGTCTTTTGATTCACAATATGGAATCAGCTTTTTTAATAATCCGGCCTGGGCATCCAGTTCTTCGTCCGTTTTCACCCGCCGCGCATCTCCCACCGAAGCACCAAAATTTTTACCCCCCAATTGATGAAGCCTGTCTATAATTTTGGTTGCATTGGCCAGTATCTCATCATGTTTTTCTTTCTTCCACATTTCAGCACTATAGGAACAACCCGTTACCGGAAGTTTGTGTTTTTTAATCAATCCTGATATCCTTTCCACGGAATCTTCTGCTTCCAGTAAAATGTTCATCAGTTCAAGGCCATCATAACCTGCTGCTTTGATCTCTGAAAAAACCTGGTCCAAAACCGGCGTGCAGTTCCAATCCGGTGGATACTTACTGGCATACACCCACAAATGGGCGCTGAGCGTAAGACCGCTCTTTTTCCCGGAAACAATATTATTTAGTAAAGAAAGATCCGTTAAAGCTCCGCCGGTGAGCAGGACAGATGATTTGAGAAATGTGCGGCGGTTTAGTATTGTCTGCATGTTTTTTGTTTTGGTTAGTCAAATTACAATCCGTTGGCAGCCAGTCGCTCGTCAAGAAATCTTTTTGCCCGGGGAACATCCTGTTCTTCAAGATGTTCAATGACGATGGGAATGTTGGGATGTTTTTTTGAAAGCCTTTTCAGGTACAAATCATAGTTCAAAGAACCTAATCCCGGCGCAGGCAGCTCGATCATTCCGACGCCCCGTAGCGCGTGTGCTTCGTCTCCGTCAATTTCGGCCAGGGCAACACCCAATGCGGATGCTGCAAGTTTGACGTCTTTTGCATGGGCAATTTTGATTTTGTCAGCCAGTGCATCGAAAATTCGGTTAATCGTCAGATCCATTAACCCGATGTTATGCTCCTCAAAATAATTGGTAGGATCCATCAGCAGCCCCAGGTTCGGATGGTCAATGTCCGCAAAAAGCTGCAATGTCTCCTCAATGGATCCGATAACATTATTCACGTAAGTCTCAATACAGAATGTCACTCCGTGCGATGATGCAAAATGTACCAGCTCACCGATAATATCCCGGCATTCGGCATATCCGGCATCCGTTTTATTTTTGGGATCATGCACCCAGTCACTTTCTGCATTGTAGGTGCCCGTTTCGCTGATCACATACGGAGAACCCAGTTCGTTGGCATAGCGGATAATCTGAAACAAATGTTCCAGGTTCGCCTTTCTTTTATCCGGATCCGGATGCACCAGGTTGGTATACCCGGATATACAGGAGACCGGAAGATTGTATCTGCGAAATGTATCCCGAATCGTTTTTGCTTTCTGAGAATCGATCCCCGTTGTGGAAAGATCCATATCCTTGAAAGACACGTCAAGCTGCACGGTATTGAAGTCCAATGCTCTGATCTTCCTGGCAGTTTCTTCGAGTGAATACGGAAAATATCCGGTAAAAATCCCGACTTGCATCATGGTTTTGGTTGAATCATTTTTGAAATAAAATATCTTTTAACAAAGGCCCATTAAACATGCCCGTCTCATTTTTGGTATCCTGATAGACAAAGTAAATGTCTTGCAACCCTGTCGCTTTAACAATATCTGTGTCCAGCCGTACAGGCGCGTCCGACCTTTTAATGTAAAATGTGCCCAGGACAAACCCATCGGGAGATCCCTCATGTAAGGTAACGCGACCGTCCACGCCGGACGAAAGTATTTGAAGAGAAACCTTTTTAATCGTTTTAAGATCAATTTTTCTGAATGCGATGAACGCGTTATTTTCGGTAAACCGCACTTTTCCAGACTCTTTCTGGCTGCCGCTGTTCAATGCTACCCTGAAAGATGTATCACATGAGATGGCTTCCAATACCGGTGGACGAAGCAGAATTTCCCGGCGTGAGGTAAGAGAAGACATTCCATTCGCCCCTTTATCCTCATAAGAAACCGTAAGAAGGTATTTTCCCGGTCCTTGTTCTCCAGCTTCCGGTTTCGTTATAACTGTTCCGGCAAGCGGCAGGGACTTGATTTTCGCAGGCTGCTTTGCCAATGAAAGAATGTAGCCTAACATTTCGGTAGTCTGCGCCAGGGTAAGCTGGGGATGTGCGGACATGGCATTCTCTCCCCAATTCCCGTTACCACCGCTGATGACTTTTGCCGCCAGTTTCTCGATCGCATTAGGATCATGCTGATAGCGTTTCGCAATTTCCTTATATGCCGGCCCGATTGATTTCTGATCAAGTCCGTGACAGGCTTTACAATCGCTCTGGCTGATCAGCTTCTCGCCACTACTGATCCTGCTGCTACCAACAGCGGACTCATAATTCTGTGCGGCTAAGGTAATGTCCTCGCCAAACGGTATATGCTCAAATGTAACAACCGCTCTGCTTGCATCAATGCCTCCTTTAAGCTGATCCTCCTTATCGCTTATCATCACTTTGTAAGGCACAACTTGTTTCGGCCAGTAAAAAGATTTATTGGACGACCAATCAATCACAATTTTCGGCGGTTCGTTACCAACTTTGATTTTCAAGGTTTGCGATGCCGATTTCTCCCCCTGATCCGTCACTTTCAGGGTAACCTGATAAATGCCTGCTTTCTTAAATGTAAATTCCGGCTCTTCCAATTTGCTTTGACTGGATTGAGAAGCGCTGGATTCTCCAAAATTCCATGCATAGGTCAGCTTGTCGCCGGCATCGTAGTCCATCGTACCCCTGGCCGAAAAGCTGACCTTAAGCGGAGCAGATCCTACTGTGGCACTCGCGTTTATTTTAACAAGCGGAGGTCTGTTTCCTTCTGAATAATCGATTCTGACCAAACGGGAATTAACATTTTGGGCAAACCAATAGGTACCATATTCTAAAAGATACATGGCTCCATCCGGCCCGAATTCCATATCAATCGGGTGGTCGAACTGCGTTTTTGGCATAAAGGGCTCAATGCTTTCCAAGCTGCCATCCGGTTTCATAGTCACCACATTGATCCAGTCGCGCATCCACTCAAATATGAACAGCTTGCCATTGTAGTAGTCGGGAAAGGACCGGTCTGACTTTTTAAACTGATCTGAGTAAAATACAGGCCCCGCCATTGGGCTTTTTCCGCCCGTACCCAAATGCATAAATTCGTCCGACTCCGCGTAATTATACCAAATCATTGCTGGCTGGGCAGGTGGAAGTTTCCTGAGACCTGTATTATTTACCGAATGATTGACCGGATTGAGCGGATCGAAAAATTTGCCCGCTTTGTCCTGAGCAAAATCGTATTCGGCATAAGGTCTGTTGTTTCCCGCAAAATAAGGCCAGCCGAAGTTTCCTGCCTGTTTTGCCTGGTTCCATTCGTCCCAGCTTCTTGGCCCCCGCTCACTGTCTTTCTCGCCATTCTGCCCTACATCACCCCAATACAAGTAACCATTTTTCCGATCTGCCGAAATACGGATAGGATTTCGGCAACCCATGACGTAAATCTCAGGCCTCGTAAGCGGGATATTTTCCGGGAACAAATTCCCTTTTGGTACGGTATAGGTACCGTCGGCTTCCGGATGGATCCGAAGTATTTTACCACGCAGATCGTTCGTATTACCGGCAGTACGCTGGGCGTCCCAGGGCAAGCGTCCGGCCCTCTCGTCAAGAGGTGCATAATAATTGGAGCCAAAGGGACTGGTATTGTCTCCGGTAGCAATAAAGAGGTTACCGTCCTTGCCAAAAGCAATAGAACCTCCTGAATGGCAACACTCATCGCGTTGCGTAGGTATTTTGATAAGAATCTTTTCCGATTTTAGATCGAGTTTTCGTTCTTCGAAAACAAACCGTGAAACATATTGCTGCGGCGTGTCGCCTACGGGAGAATAGAAAAGGTAAATCCAATGGTTCTCCTGAAATTTCGGATCGACCGCAATTCCCAAAAGCCCATCTTCAATTTTACTGAATACAGGCATTTGCAGGATCTTTTGCATTTTCGACGTAAAAGGGTCATACATTAACAATCCTCCATTACGCTCTGCTACCAGCACGCCGCCGTCAGGCAATACAACCAGTTCCATGGGTTCATTCAGGTTTTCAGCCAGTACCACTTTTGAAAACCGGTTTTCATCCGGCTTCTCCGATGTCCGGCCAACCGGAGGAATAGCCGGGTCTGAAAGTTGCCAGGAAAGTAGCAAGCTGCCGATTACCAGCAAACCCGCTTTTTTCGTTCGCGTAAAAATATTCATGAATGGATTCGATATTTTGATAAAATTTCTTCGATTTCCACAGAACGGTGTTCTTTGGCAGAAACGTAACAGGCGTCAACAAGCGCCATGGTTTTCAGATTGTCACGTCCACTTATCTCAGGCTCTTTTTTCTGCTCAATGGCCACCAGGAGCTGAGCCATCGGACCGGCGAAAGCGTCTGGAAACCAGGCCTCGTCCCACCTCGGTTTCTGCCATCCGGATGGGATTTTCGTAGACGTGAAATCAAGAGTGCTCGGCACGTGGTCTGGATAGGAAGGCCAGCCAATCGTCCCTTTTGCCATGCCCTCCAGTCCTTCGACACGCCAATTGATATAAATATCTTTTTCAGCTCCCTCCATGGCAGGCCCTGTCCAGACGTCGTCCCAGGAGGAGGCCCGTACGCCATTTTCGTATTCGAGGATATACATCGCTATGCCGTCTTCATGCGGAAACCGGGCAGCCGTTCTCGGATCCTGCGTCACACTGCAGTACACGCGCTTGGGGTCGCCAAACCAGTACCGGAATGTATCCAGGTGGTGTATGCTCATGACGCGTAACGTGAGCCAGCCCATACCAGCCTGCCAGCCCGTCCAATGCGGGATTGCCCGCATATCGATCGTGCCCAATATCGGTTTTCCGAGCAAACCCTTATCGATCAGACTTTTGCAAGCCCGCACCGACTGATCATAGCGCATATTCTGGTTCACGGCCAGCACGACACCCGCATCTTCACAAATCCGGACAATTTCCAGCGCTTCGGGATAATTCATCCCCAACGGCTTCTGGGCTAAAATTCCTTTGATGTTTTTATTTTTGACTGCCTCCCGTATCACTGCCATTTGAATATCAGGCGGCACGGCAATGTCAGCGACGGTAACTTCCGGATCAGCAAACATCTCCTGGTAAGACGCATACACCTTGCCGATCCGATGCCGTGACGCAACGGATTGGCTTGTCGCAAAAGAACGGGAAGTAATTGCTACGGGGTTAAAACCTGCGTCGCGGTAGGCTACCAGCTGGCAGTCTGCCATAATGAAACCAGCACCCACACAGCCAATCCCGGGCGACTTGTCTTCCGGTAATAATGGTAAATAGTCCAGTGTTATATCCATGTAATTAAGAACGCTTCACGTCCTGGAGGGTGATCTCCGCTTCTTTGCTCAAAAAGTCCGAATGCGCAACGACCCGTTTCCCGCTTTCCAGCAATGCTGCGTCTGAGACAACTTTTACAGGCTCAATGCAAGACGTATGTTTTTCCCTGAATGGTTTATTGTAAGACAAATTGTAAGCCGAAATAACCGACCACCGGGGTTTATCCGAAAGGTTCGCGTCGGAACGGTGGAGAATGTTGCTGTGAAAAAAAAGAGTATCACCTGCTTTCAGTTCCACATATACCAGCTCGCTCACCTTCTCCGCTTCCGCAACAAAATCAGCATCTGCACCTTGCTGCTCACCCACAAAATTGTGTTCAAGACGCTGCATTTTATGCGTTCCTTTCAGGACCTGCAGGCAGCCGTTTTCAATCGTTGCATCCGTTAATGCAACCATCACAGAAATCATGGCCTCCGGATACAGAAACCCATTTTTATACCAGTAACCGTAGTCCTGATGCCATTCCCAGGCACCTCCCTTCTGCGGCTCCTTCTGCATCACTTTAGAGTGAAAATGGCAAACTTTACCCTCGGTACCCAAAAGCGATTGTACTGCATTGACCATACGCTCCGAGCGGGACATCAGTCCGAAGGAATCATCTCCCGGCGTGAACCAAAGTGTCAGCTTGGTACGGTTTCCGTTAGTATCTTTCAGATCGAATGCGTGACTGGTTACACTTTCGTCCGTTGCCAGCCCGAAGAGCAAGTCGGTTTCATCCTGGCTGAAAAAATTACGTTTTATTACAAAACCATTGTCTTTAAAATCGGCCTGGTCGTTACTATCGATCGTCGTTTGCATAATACTGTTTTTTTAAAGATGCTAAGTATCAGATAAAATTTTCATGAAATAGTATAATGCAAAGTAAGTTCTTGAAACAGCCTGGTTCTACCAATATTTTCGTAATTTTATATGGTATTTTGAATTCTTTTAGAAAACTGTCGAATAATAGCCCGAACATTCCATTGAAACCACTGATCCAGAAGCTTCCGATAGACAGCAGTTCGTCGTTTGTGGCGCGTACTTACACCACCCCAAATTTCGAAACTCCCTGGCACCAGCATATTGAATATGAACTGGTGCTGGAGAATGGTGGGGATGGAACCGTGTTTGTAGGAGACTACATCGGCGAGTACCATGTTGGTGATGTGTTTCTGCTTGGCAAAAATCTGCCTCATTGGTTTAGAAAATGGGAAGGCGACATGATAAGCAGTGCCGTCGTCGTGCAGTTTCAAGAGGAAATCTTCTCCGGAAACTTCTCGTCACTACCCGAAATGCAGCTGATACGCGCCTTGATGACAAAAGCATCGCAGGGCATTCTGCTTAAAGGTGATCTTAAACAAAAAATAGGAGCTCTCTTGCTTCAAATTGAGTCACTGACTGGTTTTCCACAAATGGCAGCATTGCTGGATTGTTTACACCAGATCAGCATCTCGGATGAGATCAGTTTTCTTACAAATTCGCCAATCATCAACTTTTCCAAACTGGATCAGGGCCGTATTCACCTCGTTTTTGAGTATTCCATGCAAAACTTTCAGCGTCCGATCCGTGTCGAAGAGGTAGCAGCACTGACTAACAAGAGTGTATCTGCATTTTGCCATTACTTTAAAAAAAGTACAAAAAAAAGTTACATTGGCTTTTTAACGGAGATTCGGATGGCACATGCCTGCAAACTATTGACATCTACGGATATGTCCGTGACGGAAATATGTTATGAAAGCGGCTTCCAGAACTGGTCAAATTTTAGCGCTCATTTCGCGAACCACTTCCACATTTCCCCATTGAAGTACCGGAAACGTCAGACGGAACTCCAAAATATCAATGAATGAAAGACTTTGGGATCGTCATTGTCTTCGCGAAACTGCTAAGCAATCCCAATCTTCTTTTTTCTAGATTAACGTATTTTCCTTCCATAACTATTCCAGATCCGCCACACAGCGGAAACCAACGGTGGCGCATCGGTCCAACCCTGGCCAGGTCAGCAAGTATTTCGCTCCAAAATTGTTTTTTTGAGCGCCCTGATCTGCATACCATTCCGATGCCCTGTTAATATACCATCCGCCGCCGCGTAATATGTAATAATCATTATAGCCATCCGTGCGCTCACTTTCGGTCATTTGCCATACGTTTCCACTCATATCGTATAAACCGACCGATGTCCTGCCTTTCTCAAACTTTTTAACAGGTGTCGTTCCCTCCCATTGTCCGGTATTTACGACTGTCGAGTCAAAGTTATTACCCCAGGGATAAACCGTTGCCACAGCCCCGTTTTGCGCAGCCCATTGCCACTCTGCCTCTGTAGGCAGTCTTTTCCCAGACCATTTGGCATAGGCGCGTGCATCATTCAGATCAACATACGTTACCGGGTGATTTTCTTGGCCTTTTGGAGGCTTTCCAGCGACCCAATGTTTAAGAAAGTTTTCTGCATGCTCAGGTTTGTAGCCCGACATTTTCAGAAACCGGGCAAACTCAGCATTGGACACGTGCGTTACATCCATTGCAAATGGACTTAATTTTAAAGTTACTTGTCCCTTAGTAATCTCATTCCGGGCCTGGCTATAAGAGTAGTCAACATAGTTGCCAATCGGATAAAAATTGCATTCCCGCTGCCGGAAGGCAAAAGTCATCTTCACAGAATCTGCCGGAACGGGAATTTCAACCATATTATTGGGAAATTTTTTGGACTTGTATTTTTTTGTAGAATCAACGGGTTTAAGTACATGCTTTGGAAGATTCACAACGGTACTGAAATCAGCCGCAAGATAGGCATCTGCCTGCTTTTTTAGAAAAGCGTAAAACTCCGGCGTACATTCCTGTGCCGGGATCGCCAGGATTCCGGAGATAGCTTTTGGCCTGTAATCCGCATAGATGCTGACCTTGCCATTTTCGATGCTGGTGTGCATCTCCTCTCCGGTGATCAAATCAAAATAACGCGTACCCTCGACAAAATCTTCCTCGAAAAGCTTTCCTATCGTGCGCTGTTCCTGGCGGTTAATGACCGTCCAAAGTATCTTATTGCCCAGTTTCCACTGCGATGCAAAAATGCGGTTTAGTTTAATTGGAAACAGCGGCGTCCATTCACCTTCTGTAAAAAAAGCAGAGTATTGTCTCAAAACCGGCAACATAGTCTTGTAATGATATTTATCACGCGGGTTCAAAGGATTTACCGTCCCGAAAACATTCTCCCAAATCACCAGTCCGCAGCCATTGACCCAGGCATTCTGAAGCAATGTGGATTGTTCGTGACTGAACCGTGAGAGTCGGTAAATCAGATGCTTTTGTTCCAAAAAGCGGTTTCTGACCAGATGCGGAACTTCGGCAAATTCCAGGTTTTTGAATTTCTCATTCCAGCCCACTTCGAGCCACGACTGATGCACCAGGTTCAACGCCTCGGGCGTGATGGGTATCTCCGACTGAAATATAGCACCCTTTTTGGCCTTTTGTAGATCGTCGAAAAATCCGTCCACAATCGAAATTGTATCCAGGTAAACACCATCGGCCTCAACCTCTTTCACCATTTTTAAAAGCTCATCCTCGTCGCGGACACCTTGTTTTCTGCCAATATTATCCCAGGGATTGTAGGCGATCATCAGCTTTTTGCCCATTGCATGCAGCTGCGTGCTTAGTTTTTTAAGTCCCTCCACCCCTCCCGGAAGGTTGCGGTAAAAGTCAAACTGGGTCCGGTTGTCAAAACCCAGTTGCGGGTATGTGGGCCAGAGCACGACTATATCCACACCGCCATATTCCTGTTCATATTTTTTCAGACAAGCCCTGATATCATAGTTCCCGTCCTTGTCATAAAGTGTCTTTTCATTGGCCATTAAAAAGAAGGTCGAATAGGCCTGCGAAGCCCATTTGAATTCCTGATTACGGTAGTTTTCATTGTTGTATTTCAATTCCTGCAAGGTAGAATCCTTCCAGGCCCGAAGCTCATTTCGCCAGGTATCCCATTTTTCCGGATTCGTCGGTGCTTCGATCAGTTGATAGTATCTGCCCGTCAGCTTTGAGGGCTTTTGTTCCTGTGCATGAATACTGCTGTAAGCCAGAAAAAGTATGGCCAATGCTGCATTAAATATTTTAGAAATATACATTCGTTTGAATAGTCTGTTTAGTGATTAAAAGCCTCCGGTTGCCGCTGCTATTCGGCCACACGCACCTCACTTGCGATTTTGCAAATTGTGCCTGCTTCACTACGAATTTTCCGGCCGTTTACTTCAATATTTTTCAACAAAATACCTTTTGCATCGTCCATAACAAAAGGCGTTCTTGCCTCACTAGCTGGAAATGTTAACGTAACGTCAGAAAGGACAACTCCTTTTGCATGTCGGATATAGAATGCGCTGGAAGGAAGCCTGGCGCCGAACGTGAGCCGGTTTTCAGGATAACCTTTTGTATTCTCAGCAGGTATTGCAGGAAAAGCTTTTATTTGCGAAACATCTACTGCAATCGGAACGGAGATGTGTATATTGGAAAGCCTGATATCTTCCACCGGGCTACTTTCCAGGCCAGCAATAATGGAAGGAATAATGCTTCGGCTGGTAGCGCGTACGTTTTGAATACTGATATGGCGCATCACTGAAGGCTTGCCATCCGGACTGACAAATCGAGCTCCAACCCGAATAAATATCGGACTGAGCACGTCTGTCATGTCGATATCGGAAATATTGATATTTTCAACAAGACCACCGTCAACACCCAGGATGACTATGCCCGTATTCACGCTTTGCTCTTCTGGTTTATAGACCATATCAGGCGTCATATTCCAGTGCCGAAAGCCATTGAACGACGCTTTTTTGATAATGCAGTTACTGACAGAAATGTTGCGAAAACCGGTGCGGGAGCCGGTACCAAATTTAATCCCATTGCACAGCGATGAAAGTATGCAGTTTGTCACGGTGATATTCTCGCAAAATTTGCCCAGGTATTCACTTTTAAAACAAAGCGCATCATCTTCGGAGTCAATCGTGCAGTTCGAAATCGTGACATCTTTTGCGTCCATATCCAGGCCATCGCAATTCCAGTTGGACATGCTCCGAAGGTAGATCCCTTCGACAGTCACGCGCTCACAGCCCGATATGGAGATGGTGATCTGGGCAGCGTTCAGCACCTGAATCCCTTTTAACAGAACGTCCTTGCAGTCGATAAAAAACAGGTTTTTAGGTTTTCCGTCTTTGTTGAGCCCAAGCTGAAAAGCCTTCCCATCCCCTGCCCCGCGCACGGCACCCATGCCGATAATTCCAGTATGCTCTGCTTTATCAGCGATGATGACCGCTTTCATGTTTTCCACATAAAGGCCATTATGAGTGATGGTACCAAATTTTTTCGCTGCCAGAATGTTATGATCCGGGTAGTCTTCCGGGCTATAACTGCCTTGCAAAACCGCACCGGGCATGAGGTTCAGGTATACATTGGATTTAAGAAAAACGGTGCCCGTAAAATATCTCCCCGCAGGTACAAGCACTTCTCCCCCGCCTTTGGTAAAACATAAATCAATCGCTGCCTGAATCGGTTTTGTATTGATAAAAGTGGTATCGGTTTTCGCTCCAAAATCCACGATATTATACTGCTGGCCATGGATCGCAAAGGAAGGCAGCAGAAAACTCAACAGACAAATCAGTTTTCTTAGGCTCATAAAATAGTTGAAATTGGGTCAAAATGTCTGTTCGTAAGCGCCGCAATCAGGCGCTGTTTCTTTGGGCCGAACTGTCCCTAAAATGTCCTTCACACTAAAAAAGCCCTTTACACCGCTCCCGTGATTGACAGCCGGACTGCTTTTCTTCAATTTAAAATCTGCCAAATTATGATCGGTCGACGGTTTTACAAACTGAGGGTCTGCTTCGATGTCGTTTTCTCCTTTATGGCCCACCTGGCCATTGAAATAGACATTATTGGCATAAACCTCCGTTGTGTTTTTCGGTTTGGAATTGCATAACCCACCGTCACGTGCGTACATGATGTTGTTGATGATGTTGACATCCTGGCATTGATTGGTGAAAATATCCGGATAATTCATCACGGTTCCGTTGTGGTAAGCGGTGTTGTTGATGATGTCCACATGATCGGCCTTGAACGAGTGGATTCCCGACCCCCCGTTGTTGAAACTCACATTATTTTCGACCAGCGTCCTGCCCGTATATGCCTCTTTGGCGGTTGCGGCAGGTGAATCCTGATTATTGTAAGCATGCTGATTTACATCGATAATGATCCCATTGCCATCGCTGAGCCTTTTCAGCTGGATCCAGGGAACGGTGGTTTTATTGCCGCTTACGATGTTGTTTCTGATGATGTTTTTGTAACCCGTTACCTGATCGCTGTTGAATGGTGTAAGAATACTGATACCGCTTCCTGCATACATCATATACCAGGCATTATTGAAGACTACGTTGTTCTCAATTGTAACATAATCAGTCTGGATCGCACTGATGCCGCCACCCGGAAAATCGTGGACAATGCAATTGCGCACTACAATATGATGCGGAAATTTGGATTCTGCCTTAGGCCCGCCGATGGTGATTGCGTTGGTATTGAAAGCTGCGTACCCGGAGTAATTCTTTCCACCGTTGAGATGCTCGTTGTAAACTGCCATCGCTCCCTCATAGGTAAGATTCGCATTATTACCTTCCATTTCAAACCCCTCAAATAAAATGTACGAGCCATTAATCGCAACCGTATTCCATACATTCCCAGATGCAGTCAGTTTAGGGGTATGTCCGGGATATGATTTGAAAACAATGTACTTATCCGCTTTCCCCGATTTGGTAATGTTCAATAGTGGGCCCGAAACAGACTTGTAAGTACCATTCATTACAAAAACGGTATCTCCCGCTGTGGCCAAATCGGCAGCTTTCTGGATTGTCAGGAAGGGTGACTTTATACTGGCGCCTGTGTTGCTATTATTTCCGGACGCTGCTACGTAAAAATTAGCCGCTATACCCTGCAAACAGGCACAACATAAAATACCTATTGAGATAATTATCTTCATTAAATTAGCTGATTATATTCGAAAAATAAGACAAATCGTAGTCTACTGTGAAACGCACCTTCGTACGATTTATCCCGTTTGCTTTACCCAAACTTTATTTTAACCCTTCTGCAAAACCTTCGTAACTTATCTTGGGTTTATATTTTTCATCAAATAATAATGGAAAATCTGAACAGCTGCAAAATCCTGGAATCCAGCTATCCGCATCTCCAACGCCCCACATGGTAATACCAAATTGCTGTTTGACCGGAACAATACGCTTGTAAGCCGCGACGACAAACTTGTATTTTTCCTTCTGCTTTTCTATTAATTCCGGGGTTGCTTTAAAATCAGGCTTTTTGGTAGCATTTATCGCGATATCCAGCTCTGAAATATGGATCATCAGCCCTGTATCTGCCGATTTTTGAAGGGCATTCTCAATACCTGCATCCGAAGTACTGATGCTGATATGCATTTGCAAACCCAGACCATGGATTGGTATTTTGCGCTTTTTAAAATCGGCTACCATGTTCAGGACAGATTCCAGCTTTTTAGGATTTCCTTCCTGCCCATATTCATTGTAGAAAAGCAAAGCTCCGGGATCGGCCTGATGGGTATACTGAAACATTCTGGCCACATAATCCTTCCCTAAAATTCCGCCCAGGTTCAAAACTGTTTTTCCTTTATTGTCCTGTACCTCAGTTCGCACCGCACCGTCCTGATTATTAAAAGCCTCGTTTACCACATCCCAGGAAGCTACTTTTCCCTTGAAATGATTACCCACGGTTGCAATATAATTTTTCAGGACATTTTCAAGTTCTGTTGAATCCTTTATTGCCTTCATCCATTCGGGTGCCGTGTTGATGTACCAAACCAGGGTATGGCCATGTACACGTTTATTTTGTTGTTTCGCAAAATCGATAAGGTAGTCCGCCTGTTCGAAGTTGAAAACGCCTTTTTGCGGACTAATCCGACTTGGTTTCATGTAATTGGCGACTGTTAAACTGGCTACCTGTTCAATGATTGTCTGGCGGTATAGCGCATTATTTTTAACCATTGCCGGATCAATGGCAAAACCAACAGGAAAAGGCGCCTTGTTTTTCAACATAGAAATTTGACTGCTCTGGGAAGCTGCCAGTTCGCATCTTGTGATACAGATAAATACTGCCAGGCAGGCTGAGATCATCGTATACCTGTATTGATTAAAGTCCATTATTTCCGGTTTTTCTTTAAAAATTCATTCTAATTATTTCGAAAAATACTTTTTGGTTCTGCACTTTAAGTGATGATACAATCCATTGTTTTCCACTCAGGCAACTATCGACAATCATGACATGTAAAGGTGCCAAACTCAGGAAGACGGTTTACTGTCGCCAATTAAAACTGCAAAGAGTAGAGAATTGTCACAAAATTTTGATGATTCAAATAAGAAAATGGTATCCTATCCACGAAAAGCTGATCCCTATTCGAAGGTTATACCAGAGGCAAAAGCATTGCTTCCCAAGTTGCCTTCCGATAAGGAATTTACCTTCAACCCGGCCATCTTGAAATTCTTAAATTTCACTCCTGTAATTCTTGCACGCTCCGTCCCGAAAAAACCTCCCTCATCGGGATTTTTATCGTCCACAGTTACATTTTCAAAAAGCCAGTTGGTTGTACTTTTGTATCCTGAATTGAAAACAAAAAGTTTATTGGTATTGTAACTGCTGGTTTTAGGATGGGCCTCAATTCTCAGATTTCTAAATGTGATGTCACTTACTGTAAGGTCCGTGCCGGTTGCTCCGTCCACTACGATCACCCCTACACCACCATCCTTGCCGATCAGGTTAATATTTTCCAGTATTATTTTTGAGGTAGATTTTTGGTTGCTTACCCAATAAAGCCTGCCCCATGGCCCGCCCCATGCTACAATATTTGATATCTTGCAATTGGTCGCGCCGTGGGACATGAAAATATCATCATTGTTAAAAATGAAACAATCATCAATCAGATGGTTGTTGCCATTTACCCAGAACCCATCCGTATTGCCGTTCCAGGAAATGAGTTTCAGATTGCGAAACTGGTTATCAAAAGTCAAATTATCACTATTATAAATAGGAATCGTCCAGCCGCAGCTGTTGGCAATGATGATGCCTTCCATTTGCAAATTACTGGTTCCGTTCGCTTTAATCGCAGAATGTGCCCCAAGCCAGGCGATATCCGTAGACTCATGTTTCCACTCACCCATGGTCAGGATACCTCTTCCCCTGATGCTGATATTTTTGGTATTGTACGGAAGCATAAAAGAACCTTCCACCACCGCACCTGCGGCGATGTAAACAGATTCGCCGGACTTTATACTTTTTTGCAGGCCAATGTTGTGTACACCCGGCCCGTAATAATACGTGGCGGCCGTATTAGGAACGTCCGGGGCTTCGGCGAAAAGAAATAAAGGGTTTTTCCTGTCATTAATTTCGATGGAAAGTTTGCGGGGTTCGCCTAAGGTAAAAGTGACTGTGTTTCCATTGACTACTGGGTTGATACCAAAATTCAGAGGCCTTATCATAACCTGACCTGCCGCAGATTTGAACGTCACTTTCACCTCAACAGCGGTTTCAAGCATGGCAAAACTGGTGAAAGAGGCCGAAGCCTGCGGTTTTGGAGCTCCTCCAAAATAGGTATCTATCCAATAATTATCGGTTTTGTACACAAAAAGAGACTGATAATCTGTTTCTCCCTTTTTGCGGACTTCAACGATATAATCATCAGATTTTTTCAGATGTTCAACCAGGTTAAGATCCCCCGGAGCAGGATAAACCGTCAGCGTTCCGCTAACTTTTATCGCTGCGGCCGGTAAGCTATTTATTTCCTTTTTGCAACCACCAGTCGATATAAAAAGCAGGCAGGACCAAATGATCATTTTCATAACGGATAGCTATCACATGTTTAATTATAAAATCAACCTGACGGTCGTCATTTGGCAATTTTCTTGAAACCGATTTAAGCATCCATCTGATTGCCGAATCCTGAACCACTTAGCAAAATTCCCTGACAATGGCTGATGCTACCACATTGGGTTCTGTTCCAGGGCATTTGAGATATTTATGTCGCTTTGAGGTATCGGGTAGAGGTACATTTTAGGTTCAAAAACCCGGTCTTCCACCTTCACCGGTTTGTAGGTAAAAGTATTGTCCGGATTCTTTTTGATTTCTACACCGTTCAGCGCTTTGGCAAAATAAGCCTGTCCCTGCATCCAGCGGCGCACATCCCAGAAACGGTGATCCTCAAAAGCAAACTCAACCCGCTTTTCGTTTCGTATCTTTTCTCTCATATCCGCCTGCGAAAGACCCGCCGCCAGAGGAGGCATAGCGACACCGGTTCTGGTCCTGACCAGGTCCACATATTTTTTGATGTCAGCATTTCCCGGGCTCCATTCGTTCAGGGCTTCGGCATAATTCAGGTAAATTTCCGGGTAGCGTAAAACGATCCAGCTATGTACACCTGTATTCCCGTTTAACAGATTCAAACTTTCAATCTGATATTTACGAAGATAATATCCTGTTTTAGAAGCATTTATTATAGGTTTTCCATCCAATCCCCCGTTCCATAATTCAACGTTGCGGGAAGGTGTACCGAAGGCGCTGTTGTTTGTAACAATCGAAAACCCTAACCGCGGATCCCGGTTGGCGTAGGGATTTGCCGCCATAACCGGATCGTTCCAGTTGAAAGGAACGGCGGTAGTCGCATTTACTTTTACCTCATAGGCGTCAACCAGATCCTGCGAAGGCGTATTACCACTGAGACCCAGATTAAAGCCGATGGGTGAATTATTTTTTTCAAACTGATTACTCGCACCGTTTCTCCTCGTAAAGATGATTTCGCCATTGTTGAAGGTGTTAAAAAGCGATTTATACGCTCCCAGGGTCGGTAGTGCATCAGCATCTATTACCGCTTTGGCAGCGTCCGAAGCTGCTTTCCAGCGAGCCATCCTGTCGCCGGAAGGTAGAGATATCAGTTCAGGTTTTGCATATCCCCCAGCCCAGGAAGGGTTATTGAACAAATCACTTGCGGCATATAAAAGCACTCTGCTTTTTAGCGCCAGCGCAGCTACTTTTGTTACCCTGCCGAGATCTGTGGCAGCGATGTAAGGAGCCGTTGAGGCGTTCAAAGGAAGCTGAACCGCCGCTGAGTCACACTCGGAAGTAATAAATTGCAAACATTCATTGAGCGAGTTACGCGATATACCCGAGAAATCGTCTTCCAACGAAAGCGCATTATTCAGAATTGGTACGCCGCCGTATCTTTTGATCAGTTCAAAGTAAAAATATGCTCTCAAAAATCTTGCTTCATAACGCCATCTTTTAATGGCGGCAAGGTTCGTGTTGTAAACAGCCTGCCCTGAAGAGGAAGGATCCAGTTTCCAGGGATCCAGATTAATTTTCCCGGTTGATAATAGAAACTGGTTCACTTTGCGGATGCCCCGGTAATAATTCCCCCAAACCTGATCCGGGTTACTGATGGCATTCCAGCTGCCCGTGTTAAAGGCCTGAACAAAATTTGTTTCTGTGGTAAACTCTGATTCGTCGGTAGCGGATGACATCATGGCTGCTCCTCCTATGTAAACCGTGCCGTCAGGAACATCAGCATAAATTGAGCTTAGCGTTGCCTGCACATTGGTGAACGATTGCTGAATTTCATTTTGCCCGATGGTCGTTACAAATTCCCGGTCAAGATCCTGGCAGGCACTTAGCATTACTGCAAAAAAAACAGAACAGGCATAAATATATTTTTTCATTTTCGAATCGATTTGAAAAGATTACAATTGAATTTTGATTCCGGCCGTCAAAGTTCTGGTCACGGGATAGCCAGTTAGCGATTCAGGATCTCCGTATTTTACTTTATCCAAAGAGAATAAATTGGTTCCGTTGACAAAAACACGGACTGCGTTGATCCTGATCTTTTCGGAAAAGCTACCCGGCAGCGTATAACCGATCTCTGCACTACGTAATTTGATAAAATTGCCGTTGCGCTGCCAAAAGGAAGAGAACTGGTAATTATTAAGATTGTCTTTTGAAGACAGTCTTGGATAGGTTGCTGTTTCAGCAGTTTCAGGTGTCCATCTTCCTTCCGCAATTGGCGCTACCTGACCATTTCCCTGAAAAGCGTGGAAATAGTTACCGCCCAAATAAACAGTACTGCCCGTAACCCCTTGAAAAACAAGATCAAGATCAAATCCTCTGTATTGAAGACCGGCATGGACACCTGCTGTAAAATTAGGAAGGCCTGGATTTCCGATAGGCATCCGGTCATTGGCGTCAATGATACCGTCGGGCTTGCCAGCAGCTCCGCTGATATCCTGATATTTAATATCTCCTGCTTTGATAGCCTCCGTCAGCACGCCTGCAACACTTCTTGGATCGGCTTGCCGTTTTGCAATGTCATCAGCAGAATAAAACCCTATGGCTTTAAGACCAAGCGGTTGTCCAATTCTTTTTCCGGTCGCGTACAACTGCTGGTTGACCTGAAGAGCTTCGGCGTTGAAGATAATTTTGTTCTTAAAATAAGAGATATTTCCTTCTACAAAATAGTGCAGTTTGCCTTTGTCCATACTGCTGTATCTCAGAGATAAATCAAAACCCCGGTTATTTGTTTTGCCCTGATTAAGGTTAGGTGTAAGGATACCTGAAAATAAGGGCGTTGTACTGCTGGAAGAAACTAAAATATCGTAACGATCCCTGTTAAAAAAGTCAGCAGATAAAGACAGGTTTTTGAACAAGGACACATCTACGCCAATATTGAGATTTTTTTCCTTCTCCCAGGTTACGTTGGGATTGGCAATGGTATTCTCAGCAAAACCGCCCACGCCATTATTACCTGTACCAAAAAAGTAACCTGCCCCGCCAAAGGTTGGCGTATAGGCATACCGCGTAGAAAGTCCCTGGGAAGTTATAATATCATTTCCAGTGATACCATACGAAGCTCTCAGTTTCAAAAATGAGATCGCTTTTACGTTTTTCAAAAATCCTTCATTTGAAACAATCCAGCCAACAGAACCTGCCGGAAAAAATCCATATCTTTTTCCAGGGGCAAAGCCTTCACTGCCCATGTAAGCGGCAGAAAATTCGGCTATGTACTTGTTGTTGTATACGTAGGTTAAACGTCCTGCACCATTGTTATGTTTGTACGCATCTGTTGAGTTTGCAGAAGGTGTTGAAGGATCAGATGTTGGCCCAAACAGCGTAACATTATCAGAATTGAACATGGCCATTGCCGAAATATCACTTTTCCCGAATACCCTTTTGTAGTTTAGAAAACCCTGAATGATCAGATTTCTGTATTGATCCAGTGTTTGCTCAGTACCTGCAAGGGAACTCAGCTGGCCGATGGCGGGTCCGTAGAGCGTATCACCCGTTACACTTTTAGAAATTGAAAACCTCGGATAAGTCTTGCTCTTTTGCGAGCCTGATTCGAAATAATTATTGATGGAAACCGCGCCTGAAACACTCAGTCCTTTGGTGATCATATCCAGCTGTTCGGTCAGTTTTAAGGAGGATAAAATGGTCCGTGAATTATTTCTAAAAAAACCGGTTGAAAGCATGTTGCCAACAGGGTTTGAGTACAGACTGTTTCCACCGTAACTACCGTTGGGATTGTAGATAGGAAATGCGTTCGGAGACAATGAAGCCAGCAGGTTAAAAGTCCCTCCGGTCGTATAGTTATTCGGATTGTTGCTTTGTTCGATGGAACCTGCAATTTTAAATTCAGCGGAAAGTCGTGATGTCAGGTTGACATCCAGATTTGTCCGGAAATTATACTTTGCATACTTGGAATTGGAACTCTCATCGTTTTGATCTCCGAATTTCTTGAACAAACCCTGACTGCTCAAAGCGTTGAGCATTACAAAATAGCGTACAAAATTGTCGCCCCCGCTAAACGTAAGGTTATAACTGGACACCGGAGCCGTCTTTCTCAGGACCTGCTCATACCAGTTCACATCCGGATGAAAGTACTTATCCGTTCCATTTTGATAAGCATCCAAATCAGCCTGTGTATACCGGGTAGCGAGGCCGTCATTGGTAAGTGCTTCATTGTAAAGTGAAGCATATTGATAAGAATTCAAAAATTTGGGCAGGTATTGGGCATTATTAAAACCTTGTTTGGTTGTGAAAGAAACTTTCAACGGGCCTTCCTTGCCTGATTTTGTTGTGATCAGCACTACCCCATTGGCAGCCCTCGCACCATATACTGCCGTGGCTGCTGCATCTTTCAAGACAGAAACAGATTCAATCTCTTCAGGCATTAATTGCATCACCGCGTTTGAAGCTCCGGCTCCGTTGCTGATGTAGCCATCAATAATATACAAAGGAGCTGTACCGGCACCGCCAATCGTATTGATCCCTCTTACAAAAAGGCCTGGTGTTGAGGCACCCGGCTCCGATCCTCCTTGTGATACCGTAAGACCGGGTAGCCGGCCATATAAAGTATTGCCCAAATTCAGTGTAAAGTTCTTTTCCAGATCAACGCCGTTAACTGTCGATATCGCACTTGTAACCTGGTGCGAAGGCTGCTTTCCAAATCCGATATCCGTCAGATTTGATTTCCGGTAAACAACAGCGGTATCCTCTTTTCCTGTATTTTGTGCGTACAGTGCTGTTATTCCAAGTTGGAGAACAAGCACTAAAACGGTTCTTATTGTATATGGTAATTTCATAATCATTTTTCTGACGGGTTAAAATATCTAACTCAACATCACTTAAACCAATGTCACCAACCTGGATTTTGAACCAGATTTCCCTTTTGTACCTCGTTTTGAGGGAAAGGATGCAGATACATGTTCTGGTTGAAAGTTCTGGTTTCGAAGGTGTAGGGTTTCCAGGCGTATTTATAGCCAGGCGCAGTACCTGATCTGGTAATCTGCAAGCCGTCAAAATTACCTTTCATTACACCTTCCTGTTCGGCAATAAGCCAGCGTTTTACGTCCCAGAAACGATGGTCATCGTTCACCATTTCTATGGCTATTTCATTTCTGACCCTTTGGCGAAATTCCTCTTGCGTTAATGATGCAGGCAAATCCGGCATTCCTGAGCGTGTTCTGATGGCATTTACAGCATCATGAGCTGCTTTTACAGGCCCAGAAGCTTCGTTGAGTGCTTCTGCATAATTGAGGTATAATTCATTTACCCGAAACAATACATCATTCATTACAAAATTTCCGCTGGTTGCATTTCTTGGAATGTATTTTCTAAGCCAAACGCCTCCCTTGCAATTGACATAATCCTTACCGCCACTATAAATCTGGGCAATGGGATCCCTTGCGGTATAATAGGAATTGGTGTAGGACATGGTTTGTTTAAACCGCGGATCGAGCTGAGTATATTTCCCGATAAGGTCATCGCCGCCGGCTGCGTCCCAGGTTTGCGGAGTGCCGTCCATTTTTTCGTACTTTTTAATAAAATTCAGAGGCACACTGATACCACTCCAGAATGAGCCATAACAGGACGCGTTCCAGAAAGTCAAAGGAGCATTTCCAATATTCGTAATTCCTCCAACACCGGCAGCACCGCCCTGGTACATGAATATCAACTCTTTGTGATTAGTCGTTTCCCACGATACCCTGTAATTTCCCAGGGCACCCTGCGTTCCATTGTCTGTCTCTTTTGGATTTCGGTTTGCCACCTCATCAATTAGTCCATACCCGTTGGCAAGTGCCAAGTCCAGTGCTGCTTTGGCAGCATCTGCCGCCAGCTTCCAGCGGTTTACATCATAATTTCCATAACAAATCAGGTTATTATTAGCGGCATTACCCATACTTAAAACCGGCGTGGCGGTATTAAATTGCGGACTGGCTGCGTATAACAGCGCCTCCGATTTCAGCGAAAGCGCTGCCACAGAAGTAGCCCTCCCGGTTTGGGAAGCGGAATAGGTAGCAGGCAGGTCTTTATATCCTTCGTCAATATCCTTTACGATGAAATTGACACAATCAGCAAACGAACTTCTGGGTACGTCCACTTTGACACCAGCTTCGAACACCTGCTCTACGATGGGTACCCCTCCGTAACGTTTGAGCATTTCCATGTAATTCAGGGCTCTTAAAAACCTCACCTCACCTATGATCTGCTTTTTGTAAGTATCGTCCGCATCCGGCACCTCGTCGATCCTTTTCAAAACCAGGTTGATCTGACGGATGGCGATCCAGCGGATAAAATATCTAAAATCCTCATTATTGAGGATGTTGTTGGGCAGGATCACCCCTTCATTCCAGCGGTTGCTGCTTACGAAGGCAGCCTCAGAAGCATCTCCTTCATCACTCATACTTGAACTGGGGTGGATACAATCCGTTGCGTTGACGCCCGAAAAAGGCGTGTAACCACTGGCGGGAGTCGTTACTGTTTCTCCCTGAGTCCTGTACCGAAAGTTGGAGTGTACTGCGTATTTATAGATCGTGGCCATAAAAATTTCAAGACTGGCTTTATCCACAAATGCATTATCCTCAGTAAGATCGACACCAGGCGCCTTATCCAGGAACTGTTTGTCACAGGATGAGGTCAAAAGGCAGCCTGCAAAAATTGCGAAAAGTAAATATATTTTTTTCATGATCGATATGCTTAAAAACTAAGGTTAAGGCCGGCGTTGATCGTACGAACAAGGGGATAGGGTTCCGTATTGGTATCACCCGTCGCAGTGTTTTCAGGATCAATACCGGGATACATTTTTTTCCAGGTGAAGAGATTATTCGCATTGACGTATATACGGCAAGTTTTTATGCCCAGCTTTTTGAGCAATCCTTCCTGAAATTTATATCCCAGTTCCGCATTTTTTAAACGCACATAACTTGCGTCCGCAAGCCAATAGGACGAACCGGCATTATTGGGACTGCTATTCACCGAAAATCTTGGAAACTTGATCGGCAAACCGGCATCATATCGTTCCTGCGTCCAGCTTTCGTTCATGTAACTGGCAGAGCCCTCGGGCGGTGCCTGACCATAACCGGTTCCACGCTGAAAGCGGGTGTAATAATGCGACACATTGCCTACGCCCTGAAACAAGACGGATAAGTCAAAACCTTTGTAATTGAGGCCTAACGAGGCACCGAAAGTTTTTTCGGGTAAATTAGAATAGCCAATCGGGACGGCATCGAAGTCATTAATAACACCATCTCCATTGTAATCCTTGTATTTGATATCACCTGGCTGTATTTTGTTATTTACATATTGGTAAACAGGCCTTTGGGTGTCGTTCACTTCTTCCCAAGTATTGTAAAGTCCATCCGCAATGAGGCCAAAGTTCTGGCCTAAACGTTTGCCAGTACGATTCTGGTAGGTATAAATATTAGGGACCTCATCCCGGTAAAGTACTTTATTTCTTGCAAAACTATAATTGGCTGAAATACGGTAACCAAATTCTCCCGCGTTTCCCTGGTAGGTGATATCGGCCTCAAAACCTTTATTCTGCATCCTACCCAGATTGCTTGCAGGTTGTGAAAGCCCTGTGATAGCTGAAATAGACTGGGGTGTGGCCAGGATATCGCTACGCTGCTCACTGAATAAATCGCCTGTAAATTTGATTCTATCTTTCCAGAAAGCCATTTCAAGTCCGACATTTTGTTTCACAGCGCGTTCCCAGGTAACATCGGGATTGCCTGTTGCCCCTTCACGAATTCCGGTGTATCCGCTATAAGTAGAGCCTACATTACCAAAATAATACATATTGGGAACGCTGCTGTAACTGGTCGGCCTGTAAAGAAAACGGGTACCGCCGATGTTATCATTACCCACTTCTCCGTAAGAACCGCGGACTTTCAAAAAGGTTACAAAAGCTGTTTTAGGAAAAAATGGCTCCTGAGAGGCAACCCAGCCTAATGAATAGGCAGGAAAAAAACCAAAACGCTTACCCGGGGCAAAATTCTCAGTTCCGTTATAACCCACGTTGACCTCCGCAAGATAACGTCCGTCATAATCGTAAGTAGCGCGTCCTACAAAACTCTGGTATCCTTTAGGAACCAAAAAAGCCAAAGTCGGATCAAAGGTTTTTTGCTGATTGTATAGCAACAATCCAGTCACGTTATGTTTGCCAAAACTCTTTTTGTAATCAATACCAAATTCAGCTGTGATCCTTCTGTTGTAGGTACCGGTCTGGCTAAAGCCAAATTGCGCGTCGGTTGTGGAAGGAACATAATTGATGCTTCCATCGGGAAGTTTAACAGCCAGGTAAGTGATCAGGGTTTTTGTATTGACAATCTGCTGGTCATTGTAGGTCTGCACGGCGATATTGCCATGGGTAGATAACCCGTCAAGAACAAAACCAAGATCGTAATCAAACCGGAGTAAACCATTTAAATAATTGCGATAGGACCTTTTCAGTCCTCCGGCGAGGTTGGGGTAGAGAAGGGATACGTAAGGATTATTTTGGGATCCGGTAGAAATATTGACGATCTTTCCATCTACTACGCCCGGTGTACTTAACGGGCTGGCGCGAAACACATCGGCCACAACACGTTCCGTACTGGACCCATTATTGCCGCTTCTCGATTCAGTCTGTGAGGAAAGATCCAATGACATTTTCAACCGTTTAGTCAGATCAAAATTGAAATTGGAGCGGATGTTGTATCTTTTAAAAACAGACTGCGGAGAAAATGCGTCTGTCACATCTTTGGTATCTTTAAACAAACCTTCCTGACTAAAAAGACCCGCGGAAACGAAATACCGCACTTTATTTTGCCCACCACTGATACTGACATTGTGCTGGGATTGTTTTGATGACTTCTTAAACATTACATCAGGCCAGTTGACATTCGGATGAAAAACAGGATCTTTACCATTGGCATATAAGGCTATGTCCTCATCGGTATATTTAGGTGAATATACGGTGCCGGTTGTGTAAGCATCAGCCTTCAAAGCATCGTTAAAATGGGTGGCGTAATCAGCGCTGTTCATCATTTCACGCATGCCGGTAAATGAATTGATACCCTGATTAAAGGTGTAGCTGATTTTAGGTGGCCCGACTTTTCCTCTTTTCGTCGTAATAATCAATACACCATTTGCTCCACGTATACCATACACGGCTGTGGAGGAAGCGTCTTTCAGGATGGTAACGGACTCAATTTCATTGGGATCGATGTTATTATAATTATCAACCTGAATACCATCTACCAGTGCGAGCGGGTCAGTACTTCCTGAAAATGTACCTACACCGCGTATCCTGATTTTAGAGCCGTCATTTCCCGGCTCCCCGCCCGATTGGGTCGCAAACAAACCCGGTAAGCGACCAACTAGAGAATTGCTGATATTGGCCACAGGTGACTGTACCAGTTCTTTCGTCCCGATCGTTGAAATAGCACCTGTTGAATTGATCTTTTTCTGCGTTCCAAAACCTACGACGATTACTTCATCCAAAGATTTATTATCGGCAGCAAGCACAACATCGATTTTCAAACGGTTGGCCAGCGCTATTTCCTGCTTTTCGTAACCAACAAAACTAAAAACCAACATGACATTTTTGTCAGGCACTTCGAGGCTAAAATTACCATTTTCATCGGTTGCCGTACCGATTTGCGAACCTTTGATCACCACATTGACCCCTGGCAACCCCTCTCCATTGGCCTGATCGGTAACTTTCCCTTTGACAGTAAAGTCTGCCGGGTGCATCGTTCCAATAGGAAACTGCGGAAGTGATTTTTTTTCTGACAGAGCAGACTCATGGAAATCCCCTAACAATTTGGGGCCGGATGATACCGTAGAGATACTCTTTACTACTTTCACCGGCAGAATGGTGTATCCACCACCTTTCAATTTTTTGTACTTGAGGTTTAACAGTGGCAGCATCCGTTTCAGGATACTTTCCACATTATCATTTTCATTGACAACCAAGGGCATCACCTTGCCTTCTATCAATTCCCGCTGATAAACAAAATTCACTTTGTGGATGGACTCTACCTTATTCAAAAACAGTATAACACTGTTGGCCCCCTCCTGCCCGGCCCCCTGAGCATGAACTACCTGCCGGTCAAGGTACACATAAGTATCCTGGGCTTTTACCTCCAAACCAACCCTAAAAGAAAAGAGCAGGATAGACAAGGAAATTAAATGGAGAATTTTTTTCATAGTCCAAACATTGGTTTAATGATTTGTATCGCTTTCAACTGTCAAACAGACGACCTACCGACATTTCCCGTTTTTCTATGATTTTTTTCTGATTTTTTTTAATTTTAGCTTGTGCTATTTAAAAAGAAACGTTTCATCTCTCTTTTCAACCTCCAAATCCAGAATAGTAGCCAGGTTTGTGATAAAATCGTCCGTCGATTTAAGGCTCAGTTTCCCATTTAATCTTTTGTTTAAATAAGACGTGTCAGCGAAGGATATATGGATTCCATAATTGTCCTGAAGCATTTCTGCAATTTCAGACACGGGCTTGTCATCCAAGACCATCATCGATTCTTTCCACGAATCATAAAGCTCCGTGCGCACAATCCTCAGCTCGATCGGCTGCTTTTTATCCATAACAGTTGCCATGTCACCAGGCTTCATTATCACAGCGGGCAGATTTGGGGCGTGAAGTTTTACTTTGCCTTCGTGCAACACCACTTTGGTATTTTTCCTTCTCGCGATCACGTTAAACTCAGTGCCAAGTACTTCCACCTCTGCTTCCGTAGTGTGCACGATAAACTTTGCCCCGTTGTGTTTGGCAATGGCAAAATAAGCTTCCCCGGTAAGCCAAACCTCCCTAACCTTGTTATCGTCGAGATTATTGCCAATCTTTAAAGTGGAATTGGCATTAAGTGTTACCCGGGATCCATCCTCCAGCGTAATTTTTCTAATCTCGCCATAGGCAGTCTTATAATTTTCCTGATTTATATTCCACCACCCAATACCTAACGCTACCACCAGAAATGAAACTGCCGCCGCAGCTAGATAATACGGGCGGTTCCACCATGGAACAATTACTTCGTGCTTATTTATATCATTCCAAATCCTCTTTCTTATCCTTTCCAGGTCCTCCTGTGAAGGCGAGTTTTCTTTAAACTGAATTTTTTTTATATGATCCTCCGGCTGATCTTCCTTTTCCATGTTTTCAATTATTTTAAAAGATGCTCAAACAACAGGCATCTCATTGCTAAACGTACTTTATGAGCATTTTCCCGTTTTCCCGGTGATTAATTTACCGTATTCTTACCATGTACCCTACAAGGACGGCAATGCTCACATTGATAAATATACCTTCACGATTTAGCCGTTCAATGACGGAAATCCGTAATGCCGACAATGCTACGTGAATGGTATTGTATACGCTTTTCATGGTAATATTCATCACTTCGGCTGCCTGCTGGTAACTAAGCTCTTTCATAAAAACCAGGTACAAAATTTCTTTCTGACGCTTTGGCAGCCGATTGAGCTCGGCCACCACCACCTCTTTTTGCCGGTCAACAACCTGCTGCTCTACAAGCTCAGTCTCATAAGACTGGATTAAAAATTCAGCCCGGTCAAAAATATAGTCTTCCGAATCCAGTTTATTGAGCCTGGCCGAAGCATCAGTAAGGCGCCTGCGGAGTGCACGATACAGGTAAAACCGGATATTATCCGTGGTTCCGATTTTATGACGATTGTTATAAATGTGCAAGAAGAGTTCATGCAGGCAGTCTTCGACCAGTTGCCTGTTACGCACCAGATTGTAGCCATACCTGTAAAGGTCAGCTGAAAACAGTTCGTAGAGCCGAGAAAATGCATCCTGGCTTCCGGACCTAAATTCATCCCACAAAGATCTATGCTCTTGCGGAGTCAGTTTATCCCTTATCATCTGGCGAAAAAATTAAAACCATAAATTGAGCTGAACTACTTTTTAATGTTAATATTCTTCTAAGACCGGTAATTTATCCATCTACCCTCAAACAGCAAAAATGCGTAACATTCAAAAGCCGGTTTAACAAAAATCCAAAATTACGAAATCAACTACCTAAAAATCGAAGAATTTTATAACCGTTTACGCAAACGTTTGCATTCATGTGGTTTAAAAGCCACTTATGGTTTTACTGCTTATGCTTGTGAATACCCGGACCAACGTGGCATCCGTAATTCGTGTGAATAAATTTGTCCATGATTTAGTCAATATAATCCATTATTTTTTTCTGCTTTTGCTTTGCCCACCCAGTTCTGAACGTGACAGTCAGAAATACTTTCATACAGGTAACTTCTGGATTACCTTCCCATCCAACCACCGTCCACCGTGAGTATCGTTCCGTTTACGTAATCGGATGCAGGTGAGGCCAGAAATACTGCGGGCCCTTTAAAATCATCTGTATTGCCCCACCGGTTGGCCGGAATCCGGCTCAGGATCGCGGTATTCCGGTCTCCGTCGGCCCGTAAGGCAGTTGTATTATCGGTCGAAATATAGCCCGGTGCAATGGCGTTCACGCAAACTCCCTTTGAAGCCCATTCGTTTGCTAATGCCTTGGTAAGCGACCCGATTCCCGCCTTGCTGGCAGCATATCCCGGCACATTGATGCCTCCCTGAAAAGTGAGCAATGAAGCGGTGAAAATGATCTTCCCATTTCCTCTTATGACCATGTCTTTACCAAATTCTCTGGCGAGAATGAACTGCGCATTAAGGTTAATTTCAATAATTTCATCCCAGTATTCATCAGGATGCTCCGCAGCGGGTTTACGCAGAATATTTCCTGCATTATTGATTAAAATATCCACCGGAGGGCATTCTGCTTTCACTTTTTGAATGAATACATACAAATCAGCGCGATTTTTGAAATCACACTGATAGGCATAAAATTTCCTTCCAAGCGCTACTACTTCCTTTTCTATCTCGCTGCCGGTAAGTTCCAAAGAAGCTGATACACCAATGATATCCGCACCCGCTTCGGCAAGTTCGATCGCCATCGCCTTTCCGATTCCGCGCTTGCAACCTGTTACAAGTGCCGTTTTTCCTGTTATTTTAAAAGCGTCCAGTACATTCATATCTCTCTTTCGTGTTTACAATGTGTTTTGATTCCAATGTAGAATCCGGCCAATAGGGCCGCAGTTTTTGAAATGGATTCTCTTAAAAAGTTGCCAGCTGAGGGTTACATTCAAGAATATATTTCATCCCGGCCGGGTTGCTGTCGATGGTTTCGAAAATCCGTTTGGCATCTTGCAAATGGGCAATTTCAGTGATCAGTTTGTCAAGTGGTAAAACCCCGGATGCTGCCACAGCGATCGCTTCTTCGAAGTCTTCCGGTTCATATACACGTGCCCCGATCAACTGGATTTCTTTCCAGAAGAAGCGAAACAAGTCCACCTGTCTGGGTTCCGGGTGAATCGCTACCATCACAATCCGTCCGCGTACCCTGCATAGTTGTGTCATCGTCGTAACAGCTGCCTGCACACCAGAAACTTCAAAAACCACATCAGCCATCGCACCATCGGAGAATTCTTCTACCGCTTTAAGCACGTCTTCACTCAGTGGGTTGACCGTGTTGAAACCAAGCGACTGAATAAATGAATTCCGGTTTTCATTAACCTCAGAAATCAGGACATTTGCACCTTTCTGGCGAGCTGTCAGTGCAATCAGCAAACCGATTGGTCCACCTCCAAGGACTACAACATTTTCTCCTGATTTCAGCCCGGCGAGCCTGATGTCATGGCAGGCCACAGCTAGTGGTTCAATCATCGCGCCCAGTGCTAAGGAGAGGTTATCCGGCAAACGGTGTAGTGTAAACGCAGGAACGTTCCAGTACTGTTGCATGCCTCCCGCAGAATCGATTCCTATAAACTTAAGATTTTGGCCGATATGCCTGAAACCGTTATCGGATGGAACTTCTGCACCTGGATTTAAAGGGCGAACAGTAACTTTATCACCTATTTGCCAGCCTGTTACCCCTTCTCCAATTTCTTCAATTTCGCCCGAAACCTCATGCCCGATAATTTGAGGTGGCTTCACCCTTGCATCCATTTTGCCGTGATAGATATGCACATCTGTGCCACAAACGCCAACATAAGCCATTTTTAGACGTACTTCGCCGGCTTTAACTGGTTGTTTTTCAACAGTTTTTAAAGTGAAGGAATGATTTCCTTCATACTGTAATGCTTTCATATTTTTAGTTTTTTTGCTATCAATAGACTTATTTTCCCTTGCTTTTGCGGGAGTTTTATCTTTGACCAATTGTAATGTATTTCCTTCCGGGTCTTTGAATGTGCGGACTTGTCCGCCACCCGTTGCGGGCGAAAGCGGGCTTATCCATTCCACTTTGAATGTATCCAAATGAGCAATTCCTGCTTCAATATCATCAACACCATAAGCTACGTGCGACCAGCCCAAAGTTAGGTTAGTGCGCTCCGGACGAGGCTTCCCATCATTCGGTAAAATCTCTAAAATTGAATCATCGGGTGCTTTCAATAGCCATATGGGCCTGTCGTCTCTGAATATTTTTTCAAAGCCCAATGTTTCGCAATACCAGTCGGCAAGTGTATCAACGTTGCCCGCAGCAACGGCCGGGTGATCTAAACCCTTGATTTTGAATGAGCTCATAAATTTATTCTTTCTAAAATTTGAATCATATTTCCTTCACAATCAAAGGCGTTTCTTACCTTTCCACCGCCGATGGCGTTAATCACTGCTCCTCCCCAAACGATGCCTTTTGCATCTAAAAATGTGATGGATTCTTCAATATTTTCAACCCGAAAAGCCAAATGTGACCAGCCAGGAGTCCAGGTAGTGCGGCTTTGTCTGATGGTTTCATCTTTTGGCATAATTTCTAGTAAAGTATTATCTGGCGCTCTCAGCATCCAAACGGGCTTGTCCGGTTCGACGTTTCGATGCCGAAACCATTTTTCATAGCCGAATACGTTACAATACCAATCAGCCAGGTTTTCGACATCATCGGCGGCAACGGCCGGGTGGTCTATTCCTATGAATTTCATTTTTCTTTCTTGTTAAATTCCTGAAAAGCAGTTGCATATCTTTTTCCCAATTCCCTGGCTGATGCACTGTCAAAATGGGTGTCATCGCCTTTGTGTTTTAAGCCAGCAGAACTTACGACCGCGGTGTATTTAGTTTGGTTTGGTAGTTGTTCAATTGCCTCATTTACTTTATTTGCATAAGCATGGTTTGCAATGTAAAAATCCGCTATTTTCCCGGCTACAAATGGCAAGTCCTTGATTTTGAGATTTTTACGAAAATTTTTAACCAGCAATTCTAATTTTGTCAAATAAATAATTGACAAAATTGAGTCGCTGTCTGATTCGCCTTGCTGCCATAAAATGCCTTTCAAAATACCCTTTTGCATGGCTATATTGGTTCGTTGAATGGCATCATCGTAGGGATAAGTTTTAGTTGGTTCGTAATATTTTTCAGGTTCCCAAACGCCAATGGGCGAACCACCCACAGCACAAGGAATGAGGCCAATCACAATATTCGTGTCCATTTTAGCCATTTCTTTGGCAAAAGCAAGCCCTGGACCAACGCCTGCAACGGTGGGCTTATCAAAGTGCAAAGGCTCAGCAGCTAATTCCCATTGATTACTTTTGTTAAGCATCCACACGCGTGGGTGTGTCGTTTTATCTTCATTTTCCACAACTCCTCGCCCTGCCATATTTGACTGGCCTGCCAAAAGAAACAGGTGAAATTGCTTTTTAGGAATCGGTGGTTGGCCGACAACAAAATGTGTCGATGAAATAAATAAAACGTAAAATAAAACGAGGTCTCTCATGGCTTATTCAATTCGTTCCAGTTCATATTGCTCCTCATTTTTCCTTAAATTCCAAGTGCGTCCATGCCCCGAACTCAATGAGAAAGAATCATCATCATTGATTTTTAACGTCCAATATTTAGTATCGCTTTTTAGTGTATAGTTATTCCGGCTTACTTCCAAATTCCAGTTAACCAACAAATCAGGTTTATCCAAGGCAATGACATGCACTACAGTGCGAGTTGCCAATTTTTCTTTTTCTGTAAAACGAAACACATAGCTATCGCCCGATCTCCCTTCGCCTAATTGATTCGGTTCTGGGTGATAAGCATCGTGTAAAAATCCATGAACAGGATACGAAAACGAGCCGTTTCCGCCATGGAAGAGCTTCATGCCGGAGTCATTTTTCCGAACAGTTAAGCAGTTATTTTCCATTTGCCATATTGCTTTTCCATCCCGGTTATTCACAACCCAGTTCCAAATGGTATTTTCCGGGTAATCGGCTGTTATACTATCAATTACAAATAAAGCGTTACTTCCTGCCAAAATCCAGAACCTTGAAAATTCTTGAATAGGTTGCCCATATGCTTTACCCACTTCCGAACCGATGACTGAAATCACATCGTCTTTTTCACAAATCAGAAGTTTATCGCCTCGGTCAATTTTCTCACTACCTTTTCCATCAACGATAATCCTTCTTGGGAAAACGCTTTTCTGCTCCAACAAGGAGGCTTTTGCCAAATCTTCCTGCAAACCCAAAGATTCTTTTTCAATCAAAAAGGTGCAGGTATTGTGTGTCTGTGAACTGCTTTCTAATCCGTGGATCAGGTTCCGGTAACAGCTGTGACCCGGATCAGCCAGGAGGCGCTCGTTGTTGTGTACTAGAATGAAACTATTCAAGTCGCCATGCAAATGCCCCAAACCGTTAAGCGGCTGGCTTCCTCCGTTGGTGGCAATGATGGTTTTCCCATGCCAGGCATCTCTGATAAATGCATTTCCATTTGAGAAAATAGCCGTTAAAGGTAAGTCAGCTTCTTCTGGTGAAATGGCCTTTGTTGGATAAGTTAAGAGCGGCAAGGTCAAAAAGCCCCAGTCGTTTCTCATGCCCAAAGTTGCCAGATCGTGTGGTCCTTGTTCCGGTACTGATGCATAGTATTTTTCAAAAAGCCATTTCGCCAAACCTTTTGCAGATTCAGAATGACCCCGAACGGCCATGTGCAAAAGCAGATCACCAGACGGACGAAAAATGGCGGCACTATCATTAAAATTGGCTGCTCTGGCCCGTGGTTCATCGCCCCAGCCAACGAGTGGTTTGGCATAAAACATACTCGTTGCAAACCAGGTTGCCGATGAATCAAATGAAGGAAGAACATCCTGCGCCATTGAAGGGTATTTTCTAAAAACCGCTTCTTTTGCGAAAGTCAGTGCCAGCAGCAGGTAGTTTCCATATTGCAAAGATTCGCCGTACGATCCATCGTCCTGCATGGCTTCATGGCAAAGTTTCAGCTCAGGAAGTAGTTCAGCTACCGTTTTTTCATCTTCTAAAACGACTGCCGAAACTAGCGCGCCGCTGACCAAAACACTTCGCCAATTGGCCAGATGATTATTTGTTTCAATCCATTGACGGCATAACCCGATGCCTTTTTCGCGAAGTGCATCGCGGATTTCTGTTTGCTCAATTTCAGAGAATACGTTTTTTGCAAGGTCGTAAACTGCGGAAATTCCCCAGCAAATATGCGCAGTTTCCAGATGACCGGTCAGCGGTTCTGAATGATCACGAAAAGGGGGACCTACCCACTCATAAGGCGGTTTTCTAACGATTTCAAGCGTAATGGCACAGAGCCAGTCCGCCAATGCCGGGGAAGGCTCTATCGCATAACAAATTGCCGCATCTGACAAATATTCCGCCGCAGAATGCCACCAGATCGTGGTTGCATCCGGGCCAAGTAAATTTCCCCAGGCAACTCTCCGGTACACTCTTTTTTGAAGTGCAGCATAGAAAACAGAAATCAACGAATCTTGTTTACCGATTTCTTTACCTATGATTTCCTTCTCTGTATCATTCAAAAAAATCGCCATATCAGAAGTATCCCCCGTTTTTAACCACATCTGTCGGTTTCATTCCGCTTTCAACCATGATCCGGATCTCGTCTTCTTTGAAAAGTAACTTTTCAGCAGCGATCAGCACATCGTAAGCAATGGCCTGTGGGATTGAGATTGCACCGTCGACGTCACCGAAAAGCCAGTCTCCGGGATTGACAATCACTTCGCCCATCAGGATCGGCTTTTGGTAATGATACATCCTGAACCTCCCCAACATGCCCGTGTTCGCTTTGTATTTATGAAATATCGGAAAACCCAGATCCAGTAATGCCATCGTGTCTCTAATGCCGTTGACTATTGCACCGCGGCAACCGATTTTCATCGCTGCCATGGTCATCACCTCGCCCCATTGCGAGGTAACCATATCACCTGTGCAATCCCATACCACGACAGAATCTTCATGCAATGCTTCCAGCATCTCTGCCCGCATTTCAAATTCTCCTTCGGTGGTGATATCCGGCCCTCCTTTTACAGTAAATGCCATACCGGCAAGCTTCATTTTTTCACGTAAAGGAGCGAAAGCAGCCGGCAGACTTGTGGCGTGCATCTGGTAATTGAACCGAAGCACATCATTAACTGCGCCCGTGTATAATTTTAGATAACGTTCCCGCATTTCTGAAACAGGAATCGGGAAGGGTGACTTGGAAATATGTCCGTTGGAATTCATCAGGCTAAGAATTTCATGTTATCAAAATTAATTTCTCTAATCAGCACGTATTCAGGCTGATCCAATACGAAGGTGATCACCCTTGCAACATCTTCAGCCTTCAGAAACTTCTCTCGTGGTACTTGCCGGTCCCCCCAGTAGTTGCTATCGGTGGGCCCCGGATTGATGTCCGTTACTTTGATCCCGAGTTTCAGGGCCTGGTCGGCCATACCGCTGCTCAAACCTCTTGCGCCAAATTTTGAGGCACAATAAACCGGTGCATTAGGATTTGTTCTTTGTCCGGCCATCGAAATCACGGTCAGAATATGGCCGGACTTGTTGTTTTTCATGATCTTTAAAGCTTCACGGTTGCATAGAAAAACACCTTTTACATTGACGTCAAACATCTGCTCAAAGGCATCCAGTTCTGTTGAAGAAAGGTCTGGTGAAACGAGTCCCAAGCCTGCATTATTTAGCAAAGCATCTACCGTTCCGAACGCTTCTACACAGGCTGCAAAACCAGCGATCACGTCTCCTTCAACGCTTACATCACCTTTGAATGATCGTAAATTTTCGTGCGAAACTTCATCTGAAAGTTTATTTGTTCTGCTAAAATCGAAGATTTTCGCGCCTGCTTCCAAAAGCATCAGTGCGGTGGCTTTTCCGATTCCGCTTGATGCTCCTGTGATAAATACTACTTTGTTTGATAAACTGGACATATTAAATCAATTGTTAATGCCTGAATGTATATAGATGATGTTTTTCATTTCAATGAATCTGGCTTATCGGTTTTTTGGTCGTTTCCTTCTTTTTTATTTTAAATAGAAAAAACGAAGCAGTTAAGCACAACACACCAGCTGCAATGGCCATTTTTCCGCTATAAACGCCCATAGAAGGAATACCAAGTACCGCAAAAAGCAAGCCCGTGCTAGCCAGCGCAACGCCATATAACCTCCGAAGAATCGGTTGCATCGCATTGGTTGTCGAATTTTTTACCCTTGAAATCGGGATTTCCAGCTTTGCGAAAAAAGCAGTTACCCGATGGTTATAAGCCTGGTCTTTACTTTTCAGAAGCCCCGATAACCAGAAAATAAGGAAACAGGCAATCATCTCGATGAGTGTGGCTATTTCCCATGATAGCGATGAAAAACCATTTAATACCAAACCAATAATTACACCGCCCATAACGGCGCCGATGGCACCAGCCGGATTGGGTTTACGCATCAGAATCCCGAATACCAGAGGAATGACCATAGGAATAGCAAATAGCCCGGTAAATAGTTTGTTGGCTTCAAAAGCTCCTCCAAATCCGCCGACAAAAAGGGCCCCAACAGTCACCATCAATCCCAGCGCAACTGTCGATGCCCTGCCCATTAGCAGGAGCTGTTTTGAAGTTGCATTGGGATTGAACAGTCGTTTGTAAATATCGCTGGTAATCACGCTGGCTGTCACATTGTATTCGGCACTCAGCGTCGACATCGTTGCGGCAAACATCGCCGAAATCATCAGCCCCATTAACCCTTGCGGCAGTAACTTCAGACAAATACTCACATAAGCCATTTCGGGGTCTTTCAGCTCGGGGATGACCACGCGGGCAGCAATGGCGGGCAATAAAAAAATGATCGGGAACAACAAAAATAAGGACGCTGATAACCAGCCCGTTTTACGTGCATCCGACTCTGTTTCTGCGCTGTAAAAACGCTGCATGAATGCCCAGTTTCCGCAAAATTTTATTAAAACCATGATGTAATACACAATCAAATAGGCAGGTTGTCCCTTTGGGCCATTGAAAAAGGTCATGTGCTCGGGCAATTGTGCGCTCAAACTGGAAAATCCTCCCGCTGCCTGCAATGATAGCGGCAACAAAATGACGGTTGCCAGTCCCAAAATGATACATTGTACCACGTCTGTCACCACCACAGCCCACAAACCACCAGCAACCGTATAGAGTAAAACTACTATACCGCAGGAAAGAATGGCGGTTTCGAGCGGAATTTGGGTTGCTGTGGCTACAAAAAGTCCAATGGCGTAGAGTTTGATCATTTCATCCAGCACCTTAAATCCTACCCCTCCCCACGAAAGCATTTGTCGGACCGGCGCATTGAACCGCGTTTCAAGAAATTCCACAGGACTCATGATACCGGCTCTTTGCCAGCGTTTTGCTAAAACCAAAGCGGCAAATACAGAGGGTGGTACGGAGCACCAGATCACCGTCAAAGCCACTAACCCGTGACTGTATGCAATTCCTGCATAGGCAACAAAAATCGAGGTGCTGAACATCGTCATAAAATTGCTGATGCCATTTGCGACCCAGGACACAGAATTTCCGCCCTTGAAATAATCGTTGATATTCTTCACATACCGGCCCAGATAAATACCGATGCCGGATACCATGACCATATACAGAAGAATGGCTGCGTAATCGAGCGTTTGCAGTTTGTTCATTGCTTTGTCATATTTAAATGGGCTAAAAACCCAAGGGTATAAGGCGAAATAATTCTGAATCCGTTTTCTTGTAAGGCATCTCCACCCTTGTTGACCTGGGCCGTACCTGTCAAATATCCGTCTGCCGTAAGGTAAGACAAAAGACCATTTTCAGCTTTCACAGCACAGGCTTTCACTTTTTTATCAACCAAACCGTGCTGAAAAGCGTAGCTGAATGCGGCTGCGATCCCTGCCGTACCGGAGGTTTCCAAACCGGTTTCTGGTTTGTGGAAAAAGCAGTACCATAAACCATTGGGCTGCTGATATGCCATGACCTTTTCGGCAGCTTTTTGGAAAGCAGTCCTGATCACTGTTTTTTCATCGCTTTCGGGTAAATGGGCCAGGGTTTTCACCAATCCCAACAGATACCAGGCCACTCCGCGTCCCCAGTTTTCAAAATACAGTTCGCCCTGCTCGGTGCCGCGCTGGTAAATACTGTTTCCTTTTTCAAGCAGTGTGATCCTTGCCATCAGGGTTTGAATGGCCAGCTGTGCCAATTCCGGTCTGTTCAACGTTTTTGCAAGTACCGCAAGCGGGTAACTTACTGTATAACATTCCTCTGTTTTAATGATCCGGTTATTTCCCGTTCCGTCTGCGATTACACCGTTTGCATTGGCATGATTTTCACAAAAAGCAACAGCCGTTTGAAGCAATGGGTGGGTTGGATTCGTCTGTGCTAAAATCGCAAAGGGTAATATCGACTCTACCGTATGGATTTCTTTAACCGTTTTGATATTATTTAAATTGCAGTATACCAGGCTATTTTGGGCAAAATACAGATCCAGCTGTTGCATTAAAACGTTCCTCGCCTGAGTAGCATGCTGACTCAGCTCTAAAAGTCCGTCCCAAACAATGCCTTGCTGCCAGCCAAAAGTCTGTATGGATCCCAGCGATAGCAGGCGATCTTTCCAGCGGTCCGGAGATCCGGTATCTTTTTTTGTATTTTCTTCATAGGTCAACAAGTGTGGCAAATAGGATTTTGGCGCCGTGTTCGAAGTATTATTTGCATTAAAAAACCAAAAAGGTTTTGTCCCTTTTATCATTTTAACGGTGACTCCTTCTGCAAAAACTGCTTTTAGATCTTCACGGGGAATTTGTAATTCAAAGGGCTGTAAAAGTGCGGCAAAACGCATATCCCAATCGGCGATTTTTTTACCGGTAACGGAGGTTCTCACTTCCAAAATCAGCTCTTCACGCACATCCGTCGCACTGGTAAGACGAAGCAGGGCAGGACCATTTATAGAAAAATCCGACTGTTTCCACGATAATTTCACACCTTCGCTCTCTGCTGAAATTTCACCGAATCCCCATTCGAATGGAATGTATTTTCCTTCCGGCAAAGTCGCTGATGCGCCTGTGACCGTAGCGATCAGGTATGCGTAAACTTCTTCCCGCTGCAACTTCCCAAAAGCGGAGGCTGAGGCAAGTAACGATGCAGAGGCAGCGAGCATTTCACGACGGGTTATTGAGAAGTTCATTAACAATTTTTTTATGAGCGATTGAAACAGCCTGGCCTTTTTACTTAAAAATAATTACCGATTTATCTGCGATCAAAACAGGCGAATCATATACCGGGACGTTCTTGAAAATGTACTTATTTCCTTTCACGCTGTACTGATCCTGCGGGATTTCGTATACGCCGCCGGTGAGCATATTTACATAAACCGGATTTTCAAAATTGCCATTCAGAACAGTAAAATTGATGTTTCTGGTCGCGTTCGAAGAGGTTGGGATATACTCATTATTCCAAATCGTAAAAACCTGCTTTTTCGAGTTTTTATGTTCGTAGGCGTAAACAGCGAGACTTCTGTCGGTTCCTTTGTTATAGCGCACTTCACCCTTTCCGATGGTTGCATTGGTGTTGTGCGTGTCTTCCAGATCCTTGATCCTGACCAGCTGATCGTCAAAAACAGAAGCAACATTTTGCATGGCATAATAGGCTATTTTTGGGCGAATGGCTCTTTTTGAAGTATCCGACTCTATAATGCCTTTTACATTCATCTTTGTGATCGGCCCACTGGTGGCGCCGTAGTTCATTTCAATGATCCCCAGGATGCTTGATTCGATGTCATGACCCAAATCGCCCAGCATTCTCCGGATGTTCCATTTTGCCTGAGAAATTTCGGACCAGTCATAATCTCCGATAGCTCCTCTGTTTCCGCCACCGAAAGAAGGTGAGCCGTTTTCGCCCTGGCGCAACTTTACCTGCGGCGCATATTTGTCCAGAACCAGTCTCAGTTCGGCCACCTTACCATAATTGGCATCGGGATTATAGACATAGTCATGGTAGGTCATGTTGTCGAAAAGGTTCATTTTTCCTTTTTGATGAATGGTTTTGAAAAAGGTATCGGCATATTTCACGTTGATATGCCCCATCGCCAGGCCGGATATTCTGGCTTTCGGCTGAATCCGTTTGATGATCTCTGCAGTCCTGATGTTCAGCTCCGCCACTTTTTCCGGCGTATTGATCTCATTATCTCCAAAATTTGGTTCGTTCCAAACTTCCCAATCTGTCACTTTATCCTTGTACCTTTCCACCAAAGCCGCTACCCATTTATCCCAGGCTTTCAGCGCCTCATCGGAAGATGGAATCCCTGCACTTAGATTGATGCCGCCGCCACCTTGATAAATCGTATTGCCGTAACCGGTTTCTAACCAAGGCTGTAAACCTCTTTGGTGTGCATCGTCAATGATTTTATCTAACCAGGCCCAGTCATATTGCGTTTTTACCTTTTCGGTTTTCGCCCAACCAGCCTGCATTCGCAATTTTTTGATACCCAGCGGAACAAGATATTCTTTGTACTGTTCATAATCGGTTAAATCACGATCCAGGGTTTCACAGCCAATAATCCAGTTGGAACTGTTGATTTCAGTTGCTTTTTTGGATTTTAGGGTGCCAATTCGCTTCAATGGGATTGAAAAATCCGTTTTTACACGATTGGCAGATGTGTCAATTTTTTGGGCAAAAATTGACATGTTGCAAAAAAGCAGTGGCACTAAAAGTAATTTTAAATATTTCATTGGTTGGATGACTTTGTCATCTATTAGTAATAACTGAATTGACTTTGATAAATAACATTCCTTCTGATTTTGCAGGTGTTGTCTGCTTTATTACAATCCGTTTCAATCCTGGATTAGGGGAATCCTGCAAATTTTTGGGTGCCGAAACATCTTCTATTTCTATGGAAATACCACGCAGGGTAAGTGGCTGCTCTATCAGCAGTTCCAGTGATTCTCCGTCCTGTTCCAACAATAAACCAGATGCCGTTTTACTGACATTTGCCATGGTGATCCATTGCCAGGCAACGTCTACGGTGGCATCTTTGGTCGTCCATTCGTCAAGAATTGAAACCGATTTATCCGCATTGAGCAAAATAGTCCTTTCTACTTTTTTGACTTTTTTTGAATATAAGCTGGTTAAATCAACCTTGTTTCCTATGGCTTCGGTTTTTGTTTTTAGCACCTTGATGGTTGCTTTGCCATCAATTTGTTGATTCCCGCCATCGAATCGGAGAATATTGTGACTTTCTGAGCCAACTCGAAAAGTGGTCCAACGACTACTGGATTGGCTGTAATTCCATAAGTCAATTTTGGCAGCGCGCATTTTATCGTAATTTTCAGTGCCTAAATCTACGGCCCATCTAACACCCCTCGCCTCTAAAACGAAGCTCCCAACATCCATGTGTGCGTGGGAATAGTCAGGCGTCCCGCCTTTAATTGTCACATAGACAGCCTTTGGATCGTTCCACATCGACCTCATTACGCCCAAATCCAGGTTACCCTGTGAGGTATAATGTTTTGTTAGGGACTTTTGTTTGTCATTCCTTAAATCTGGTACCCACCACAGTATCTCCAACGGAAAATGACGGTTCAAAGACACGTTTTTTGGTACATTGGCATCCGTGTCTTGTTGTAGACCTTCTTGTATTTTTTTTATTTCGTCGGCTACTAAATCTGACCTGTTTAGTTCTTTACCAAACCAAAGCATGATAGGTTCGTTTAGATTTTCAACATGATAATCAGAATAATTAAACTCCTCCCCGATGGTACCGAGCATGTGCTTTTTGTAATCGGCAGTTTTCAAAAACCCTTCTTTTTTTTCCAGATCGAAGCTTGTGCCAACGACTGTGCGTAAGGCTTCTATGGCTATTACATAAAAGCTGGTGCCATAAGACCAATAACTGGGCCCTTCGGGATACGCTCCGTCGGGTTTATATTCGTTACCAGCAATAGGCAAATACTGGATCGCCCGCTCTACTATACGCCGCGACAACTCCGGTTCTGACTCAGCGATGGACAGCGCTGCAACAGCAAGCCCTCCGTGGCAAACTGGATTCCAGTTAAAGGTTCCATTGAGCCAGCTTTTGTTGATATTGCTTTCTTTCACTTCTAATGACGGCAAAAGGGCATTTCTAACGATGGCATTTTTTACTTTTTCTCTTTCCTTCAAACTTAATTCGTCATAAAGCCAATCAAAACCAATCCCTGCCGCCAATGCTCCTTCGCCCACGTCTAAAAAATGACCCGGACACCAGTCGGGTAGTTCAGCAATTTCCATCAGCTCATTTCTGGCCCTTTCAAAATATTTTTTTTCGCCAAAAACCCTGTATGCCAGTGACAATGCCAAAATCCTTCCCTGTACTTGTCGCATGGCACCAAACTTGAATCCCTGACTTGGGTACATAATTTTATCGGCCACTAAATATTGATCAGCTTCGTTTTTCAGAAGTTTCAAAAGTTGAATGGATGTTTCATCTTTTTGCGATTTCAACAAAGTGATCTTGGTTTGGTTAGCAAATAGTCGTGGATGTTCAGGTAGATTTTGCCATACGGAGTCAGCCAACTTTTCTGTCTGGGCAAATGAGCCGGAAAAGCAAAACAATAATCCCAATAATATATACTTTAATTCTTTCCTCATTTCAAATCAATAAAATGCCAGTGTGGATACATAATCCAGCCAATCCTGCCTGGTCTTAAACTGCGGCGCTTTGCTCCAACCTGCGCCCACATAATACGTTATCGGCTTGCCCGATTGGGCCTTCAAAAGAATATATTTTTCTTTTTCATAATCGACAAAAGCTTTGAAATCAGCAGGTTTTACCCTAACCGTAGTGCCTAACGCTCCATTTTGAGGCAGATAGGATTCCCAAAGCGTAAGTGTACCATTTTTTCCGTCACTTATGATTTCAGGTTTATTGGTATAAGAAATCCCCAAAGCAATCGTCAAGGCCTCTTTTGAATCCGTCATAAACGTGCTGGTTACCTTGCAAAAGTTTGTTCCCATTTTCAGGCTGATGACCTTCTTTTCGCTCACCTTGACGCCGTCGGCATCCCAAGCGTCAAAATTGAGTTCAAAAGAAACTTCTTCTTCGGTATTTTTTAGAATCCGGTGTGTTGCATAAGGCTGAGAGATAAAAGGCTTTCCATTTCGCCAGATAGCCGTTCCTCCCAAGCCTCTTCCGTAGGCAACATGATAAAAATCGTTACCTTCGCCGTGGTCTTCGTGATACGACTTGCCCATGTTATTATCGTTATACCATTTTGAAATAATGGGATAATTCACCGATTTTGTCCAGATATCAATACCGCTGCTCACTCTGTTTTTCACCGGCGGACCATATACCCGGAAGGCGATACGGTCGTTTTCCCAGCAAATATTTCCGTTGGCTTCCGGCATGTATCTTACATAAGCCTGAGGTTTCACCGGTTTATCAAAATCGGCGACATAACAGCCCATGCTTTTTGCAGGCGTTATTTCCTTTATTCCCATCTTGGCAGCCTGGGCAAATGCCAACACGACCGGCCCGAATGCATGAATATCGTTGCGTTTCCAGGCATGTTTGATGTAATCTTTTTTGGTGCCTTTTCCCGGACAAAGACAGCCAATGGTTACGTTACTTATGGATCCATCGGAGGTGATGTAAGAAGTGTACCCGCTCAATCCTTTGACGAATTGCGGTAAATAAGATTTGTCAATAATGCCTTTTTCAATACAAATGCCTAAACCAAACAGCATCAAGCCACTACCCGAAGTTTCTACATAAGAGGTGTGTTCGGTCATTTCCTGGTTCCACAATCCTTCCTGATTTTGGTATTTTAGAACAGCCGTAAAGAAACTTTTGGCAAGCTCGTTCACTTCTTTTTTCTTTGGATGGGTAGCCGGCAAGTCCCGCACGAGAAATGCCAGCGCAAAAGCGCCCCAACCATTTCCGCGGCTCCAGTTGTCTTCCGAAATGGTTCCCAATCCCTGAAAACCTCTGCCCTGATGAATCAGGCTGTTGGTATCTTTCAGGATTTTGAACATTTCCAGAGTTTCAAAAACAGCCAGATCTACGTATTCGGGCTTGTTCATGCTCAAACCTGCGTACAACATGTAAGGTGTCACAGCAAAAGCGCAGTCAATCATAAATTGATCGAGGCTGTCTTTAAGCCATGGAGCAGTGAGTAACCCCTCGGAGGTACGTTTTTGGTTTTTGAACATTTTATCGGCAAACTCCTCAGTTTGTTCTTTCAGTTTGTCCGACTTTTTTAAATAATTCAAATATGCCACCCCACTTCCCCCGGCCTCGTAACTGATAAAACTTCCTCGTCCCTTGATTTCTTTGGTTTTGAATTTTTCGAAGATCTCAATGGTTCTGTTCAAGGTTTTCGGGTCTTTTTGTAGAACCGCCAGCTCGCTCATTCCCTGCATAAATAGTATTCCGCCATAAATTCCCAGATCAATTTCTTTCAATCCTCTTTCCATAGCGATTTCAGCAATGGCTTCTGTACCAATGGATTTCGTGGACTGCGACAGCGTGTGCACGGGATGTGTGAAACAGATCGCGAGTAAACCAAGAAGTAAGAAAATGCGCTGTAATAATCTGACTTTCATTATTTGATCAAGGTTAGCACTGATTTTTCGGCAATTAGAACAGGCGAATCGTACATCGGAATGTGTTTGAACGTATATGTATTTCCCAATTTAGACCAGTCTGATTTGGGAATGTCATAAACGTGTCCTGTCATTAAATCCACCCAAACAGGTTCCTTGAAATTACCATTTTCAACCACAATATCAGTGGGCACAGTGATAAAGGAATTAGCTGGCGTTTTGCCATTCAGCCAGAGACTTATTACTTGTTTTTTCGTGTTTTTTTGTTGGTAGCCAAATAGCGAAACTGACTCGTTAGTGCTTGCCCTCGCCGAAAAATCAGGTATCAGTTCCAATGAATTGTCAAAAACGGAAGCCAGATTCTGAACGGCATAATAAGCTACTTTGGGGCGGATAGCAGTCTTCGTAAAATCCGATTGAATGAGACCTTTCATGTTCAAAACAGGCGGGTTTCCTGCGTAGGCAATATCGATGATCGTAAAAACCGATGTTTCTATATCTCTTCCCAAATCGCCTAACAACCGACGCATATCGTATTTGGCCTGGCTGTACTCTGTCCAGTAATACTTATCCAAAGCATAATTTGGAATATAACCCGACGGAGCGCCGTTTTCGCCTTGTCTTAAAAGCAGTTTTTTTGAGTACTTTTCAATCGTTTTCTTCAAATTCATTACTCCTTTGTATGAATCCTCTGGCCGGTAATCGTAACTGTGATAGGAAATCCAATGAAATAAATCTAGCTTTTTCTTGTTGCTAATTACTTTCAAAAAGCGGTCTAAATAAACAGTATCGGTGTGCGAAGCAAAGGCTAAACCCGCGATTTTAGCATCGGGCTGAATCCTTTTTATAATTTCGGCAGTACGAATATTTAAGTCCGCAACGGTTTCAGGTTCATTTTTTTGACTGGGATGGTCAGGCTCGTTCCAAACTTCCCACTCAAACACTTTGCTTTTGTAACGGGTAACCAATGCTTCAACCCAGCGATCATAAGCAGCATAACCTTCGGGCGATGTGGGCATACTGTTTAGCAAGCCTTTTGCGCCGCCACCTTCATAAACCGGATTTCCATAAGAGGTTTCTAACCAAGGCTCCAATTTGTTAGCTACTGCGAAATCAATGATTTCATCCAGCCATTTCCAGTCGTAAAGCCCTTTGACTTGTTCACATTTGGCCCAACCCGCTTGTAATCTTATTTTTTTTACCCCCAAAAGAGACAAATAGTTTTTGTAGGTATTAAAATCTGTAAAATCTCTGTCAAGGGTTTCGCAGCCGACGGTGATGCGGGAGGATTCGATTTCTTTTGTCGACCGTGGTTTCAGCGTTCCGATTTGTTTGTAAGAAACCGATAAGGGTGTTTTTACCCGCTCTGTGGAGGAATCCACAAATTGCGCAAATGAACTTTCAATTATCAACTGAAAAACAAAAAACGTCAATCCAATTATTGTTAAATATTTCTTTTTCGGCATAGCACTGAAAGTATTTATAGTATTGATTTCTTATTTCATTTTATCCAGCGTAATCGCCGCCGGATCGTTCATCATTTCCTTAAAATTGAGATTGTCTTTAATTCCCACTTTGGCATTTGTCCAGCTGTGCCACTGTAAAAAGTACGCCGCTTTGCCTTTAAAGGCATTCAAAACAGCCATTTGATCAAACTTGCCGTAACCTTCATTTGACGGCCCAATTTCTCCGTTGACCACTATTTTGTTCAACTTCTTTAGAGCACCGTAATCCTGAAAATCGGGCGTTTTTGAATATATATCCGTACCAACCAAATCCACGTAGGCATCTCCCGGATACATGACATCGACGGGTGGAACCCAGGTACCCGGTGCACTTGGCGAGTAAACCCAAAGCAGATTATCAAGTCCGAATTCATTTGTAAATGTATCGTGCATATCTCTCCAAAGCATTTGATAATCAGCTTGATTGGTAGGATTTTTGCTGTTATTAATTCCCCACCAGAACCAGTTGCCATTTACTTCATGAAAGGGTCGCCAGAGCACGATCACTCCGGCGTTTTTCAGTTCTTTCAAAGCAGCACCCACTTTTTCAAGTTCATTCCGGTAATTCGTCCGGGCCGGGGATGCAACCGCTGATTTCAGTAATTGACGAACCTGGATGGTATCTTTATTCGTTTCAGAATTCCAACGGACATTATAGCCATCTTTCCAGGGATTATCCGCGTGCCAGCTGATCGTTACCAATCCTCCTTTTTTCCAGTGCTCTATCGCATACTGGTTGTTCAGGCTGATGTTGACATTCGAAAAATAGCCATATTCCAGACCTAATAAGGCAGGGTATTTTTCTGTAAGATCATAAATGCCTTTAAAATGTTTGGCATAATCAGCGGCTATGTTAGCAGTCTCGCTGCATTGCTGACCGATGATCACCTGATTATTTTCAATCACTTTTTTAAGATAATCAAACACAACTGACCGAGTGCGGTTGGCCGCTGCGGGCGTCTCAACCTGCGGAACAAACTGACTCTCCGGGGTGCCACTGCATCCGATCAAAATGACCCAAATGGCTAGTACATGCGTGATCTGCTTCATGTTTTTTTATTTTGTTTTTCTGTAAACAATCGCATGTGTCCTATTACCCGTTTCACATCATTCTATTTTCAACCAGAGAGCTACAACTCATAAAAAGCCCTGTCAATACCCAGGATTTTGTTCCAGTCTAGCATCCTTATTGGCCTGTATTTCTGAGAATGGAATCGGAAACAAAGCATGGAACGTCTGTATTGTGGGGCCGCTTAGTGCATTGTATTTCTTTACCCTCTCTACCAATTTCCCCATCCGGGAAAGCGTAATGCGGCGGTCTTCTTCGTACATTAACTCTCTGGCCCGTTCATCCAGGATGTAATCCAGCGTAACTTCCGTAGCGGTTACAGGCTTGGCTTTCGCCCTGTTACGTACCAAGTTTATGTCGGCGGCTGCGGATGCGGAATTTCCTTTAAGTAAATAGGCTTCTGCTCTCAGCAAGATTGTTTCCGGGAGACGGATCATATACATATCCCTGAACGTAGCGCCGGCCGAAGTTTTCAAGGTCAGTTTTGTTTGGTCTTGTACTACTCCAACGGGGTGCTGCCCTGGTGTCGTAATTTTAGATGGATATGGGAACCAACGCCATCTGCTTGTGGCATTATTCCAGTTAGGTGCCGGAAAGTCGAGCAAGCTTTTACCAAAAAACTTCGTTGAGAGTGGATTGGTATAGATAAAATCCCTGGGAATATTAAATGGTGATGTTCTGATATCCGTGACCGAAGCATCCAATTTGCGGTTATCATTTTTCGGGTCTAATCCCCAAATCTCGTAAGTCCAGTAATCAGTGGGCTGAACAAATCCAACGCCTCTGCCACCCGAATTTAAAGTAGAAGCTGACAAACCGTCAATCAGACTCGCTTTTCCATCAGGATCAACGATGGAAAATGTAGCCGGGCTTGCGGATCTTTCCAAGTTATTCAAAGCACTCCCTGATGAAGTCAATACGCCACCAATCACATCCAGCTCGTACTGAATTACCCAAATAGACTCTAAATTACCTGACTTGCGGTTTTGATTGCCAACTCTGAATAAATCGTAATAAACATCACCAGGACTATTTCTCAAACTGCCAAAACGTTCGTTCATCAGTTTCAGATTCGATTTTTCGATTACTTCGGTTGCCGCCGCGATTGCTTTGTCGTAGTCTTTCAGGGAAATGTATGTTTCTGCCAATAAATGATTGGCAACTGCTTTGCTCAATTTTCCGTCTTTTACGACATCTACATTGGGCAGGTTCGTTGCTGCATCGGTGGCATCGGCAACGATTTGTTTCAAAATTTCCTCTTTGGGTGCCCTGGTAAAATCACTTTTCGGGTTGCTTATTTCTTCAATAATCAAAGGGACATCCCCGAATAAGTGAACCAGTTTGAAATAAGCATAGGCCCTGAACAATTTGGCTTCGCTGCTGAATGCGGTCTTCTGAACATCCGTAAGACTTGCCGTTGCGGATCTTGAAATAATGGTGTTGGCATTAGCGATAATTTTGTACCAACGAATCCAGTGCTGGTTTGGAATATTGCCCTGGGGAGTTAATGCCACTGCGTAACTTCCCAAGCGGTCGGGTGCTAAACGTGCGTTAAAGGCCAGGTCCGTCCCCAAAACTTCTGAATAAAGGGATGCGCCGCCATCCACGCTCTGAATTGCCCGAACCCGGGCGTATAAGTCCGTGAGAGCAGCGTCAAAGTTACCTGCGTTGATAAAAGAGTTTTCGGGGCTGTAAAAATCCAAAGGTTCTTCCCGCAAAAACGGCTCCTCTTTACATGCTGTGAAGAGCAGCACACCAAGTGCAAAAAGGAATGGTCTAGATATTATATTTTTCATGAGAGATCGGAAATTAAAAGGTGATTTCAAGGCCAACAGAGTACGATTTCAGCACGGGAAAAGCATTGATGGAAGTTACGCCCAAAGCCGTATTGACCGTCGAGCCGTCCACTGGTGTTAATGTCGTGTTCGTTTCCGGGTCCCATCCCTCCCATTTGGTGAAGGTGAAAAGATTTTTCCCGCTCACAAATATTTTGGCATTGGCTGCCCTGATTTTCCTGGCCAGTTTCTCGCTGAGGCTATATGATAAAGAAATGTCTTGTAACCGTACAAAATTTCTTTGAACGTATTGTCTGGCAAAAGCAGGCGAGGCTATCCAGGGGTTTGGATATTTCCCGTTCGGATTACGTGGTGACCAATAATCTGTAAAATCAAACCAGTTTGAGTTGGTGGCATTGCCCGACGTACCGTTGTAGCCATAAGGATAATTGGCACTCAAATAGCTATTTTTACCACCTTGCACGGAGTTGATAAAGGCCCGAAGCGTAAAGTGTTTGTAGGATACCGTGTTTTGAATACCAAACTGGTATGCGGGCTCTGTATTGCCTAAAATCTTTCTATCGTCTGCCGCCGTGATTTTTTGATCGCCATTTATGTCTTCCAACCTATACGTTCCTGCCTGGAAACCCGCCAGCTTTTCATCGGCCAATTGGTAAATGCCCTGCGTATTGAAGTCGTAAATGGTTCCAATTGGTTTTCCGATAAACAGACCACTTGATACGAGGTCATCTTCTACACCATCACCGTTGTTGTCCTCGCCTAAAATCGTAACAACTTTATTGCGGTTTCTGGTAAAGTTAACAGTTAAATCCCATGTCACTACCTTGGTTTTCACCGGCTGTCCGTGCAACATAAATTCTATCCCCCTATTATTTATCTGCCCCAAATTGGTGAAGACATTGGAGAACCCGGAGGTCTGCGGTAGTGTTTTTTGCCAAAGCAGATCCTTGGTATTTGATGTGTAATACTCGATATTTCCATCAATCCGGTTGTTCAAAATCGCAAAATCAAGCCCAATATTGATGCCCCGGGTTCTCTCCCATTTAAGGTCTTGATTGGCCAGAGAAGATACGGACCTGCCAATAGAGGTAAGTCCCCCGTCACCAAAAACATATTTCGAAGCATCATCGGCACTCACGCGGGCCAGCGAGCTGTAACGACCTACTTTATTACCGTTTTCGCCGTAACTTCCTCTAATTTTGAGATATTCTATTCCCGGAACTTTGAAGAATTTTTCTTCCGAAATGACCCAGCCTAATCCGATGGAGGGGAAAATACCCGTTTTGTTCTTCTTCGAAAACCCGCTGAAACCGTCCCGGCGAACCGTTGCCTTGACCAGGTACCGGCTGTTGTAATTGTAGGCTATACTTCCCATTTGGTAGAGCAAAGCCTCTTCCCAGGCTTCCGAAGATATTTTCTGGATTCCGGCTTGCTGCAAACTGTTGTAAGATAAATTCAAGTCTGAAAATCCTGTGCCTGAGGCTATTGTCCGGTTGAATTTCGAGGTATTGTAGCCATACACTGCCGTTGCATTGATATTGTGTTTACCAAAGCTTTTGGTGTAATTAAAAATATTATCTAGCGTTTGATCATATTGCGTTGCATCATTCTTTGAAGCAGACCCTGTTTGGCCCGCACCATAAATGCTGGAAGCATAGTTTTTGAAGAATTTCAGGTTATGTCCAAAATTCAATCGATAACTAAAACCTGTCACGCCCGGAATGCGAAAGATGCCATAGAAATTACCTACAAAGCGACTTTGTACCTCATAACGGTCGTTTTCGGCGGCCAGAAATGGATTTGTATTAAAATCTCCAATCGGATTGATATTGTAATTTCCGTTTGCGTCCCTAGGCGTTACCAGTGGGCTGGTACCCACAATCGAATTCATATCAGGCGCATCTTTGAAGAAGTTGGTAAAAGATCCCGAAGTGTTTGCTCCCAGCGTAAGCCATTTGGCAACTTCCGTATCCAGATTGATACGCATGGTGTACCTGGAATAATCGTCATTTTTGATGAACCCTTTTTCATTGGTATAACCGCCTGACATAAAATAATTCGTCTTCTCAGAACCGCCGGAAATACTGATGTTTTGGTTATTGATCAGTGCGTTTTGGGTGAGTTCTCCATACCAGTCATAATCATTGCCAGCATTGAATCCTGCCAGATTTGGAGGCAGGAACTCTGAATTTGCAAAAGTCCAGGCTGGATCAGCGACCGTATAGCCTGATTCCTTGGTGAAGGCTTTCAAGTAGTTAATATCTCTTACCTTTTCTAGAAACGCATCCCTGCGCAGCAATTTGGCATTGACTGTTGGCGAAGAAACTGCATAACTACCTGAATATGTAATCGATGGTTTGGTGGCTGACCGGCCTGTTTTGGTCGTTACCAATACCACACCGTTTGCCGCCTGTGAACCATAAACTGCTTTACTGCTGGGGTCTTTCAATACGTCCACACTGGCCACATCGGCGGGATTGATGTCTGAAAGTCGTCCGTTAAAAATTATTCCGTCTACGATAATAAGCGGAGCTGTGTTGCCATTCAGTGTGGAAGTACCTCTGATATTGATCGATGGTTCATCCCCTGCCCGGTTGGTCTGGCTTATCGTTAAACCTGGTAATGAACCTTTTAGTGACTGTAAAATGCTGACGTTTGGAGATTCCTTAAACGCAACAAGGTCAGCAGATGCTATGGAACCCGTGAGGTCTTTCTTCTGCTGCGTACCGTAACCCACAACTACTACCTCATCGAGCGCTTTATTATCCTCTTTCAGAGTCAGGTTAATTTTGGATCGGTTGCTGACCGCCACCTCCTGAGAAAGATAGCCGACAAAGGAGAAGACAAGGACGGCATTAGGTTCCGTAACATTTACCTTGAAAATACCTTCTACGTCAGTCGATGTACCTTTTTGGGTACCTTTTACTACCACGCTAACCCCAGGCAGCGCCTGCCCCTGTTCATCCGAAATCTTGCCTGTCACTTCCTGCGCAACAGCTAAACCAGTCCAGCACATAAGAGCTGTGCAGAGCCAGTATTTTGTCAGGTTGGTAATGAATATTTTCATAAGTCCTAGGTTATACTTTAACAATGATAAATTATACTATCACATTGCAAGATTATTATATTTTTATTTATCAACCAAAAAATCCAATAAAAATATTTCCTGGTAAAAATAATATGGATTTATAAACCTGGAATTATACAATAAAAACTAGCTGAATAGTTATTGAAAATCATTTGGTGCTTCAAAAAACCATATATTTAATTTTTTCCTTCAATTCAAAACAGGTTTGAAATAAATTTTTAATTCCAATATTTTTTTACATTTACTCTCACATTGATCAAGTATGGTACAAGTCGTCATAAAAGCACTGGATATTCTGGAACTCGTCGCGCAGCGCAACGGGCAGGCAATTTCACTGACCGAGATTTCTGATGAACTTCAATTGAATCAGGCTACGGCCGCCAACATCATCAAGACACTCGCAGAAAAGAACTATCTGGAGCACATTGGAAAAAAGAAAGGATATCGTCTCGGGCCTGCTGCTTTTCAGCTTACCAATGAGGTTGCCTATGGACAGAATCTTGTCAATGCAGCAAAGGACGAGATGGAAAATCTGACAGCCAGATTAAATGAATCCTGTATCCTGGGTACGCTAAGGCACTATAAACGCTACATACTACACGTTGTAAACAGCAATCAGGATATTCAGGTGCGCATTCGTTCAGAACGCAGCGTATACGAAACGGCAAGTGGCAGATTATTGCTTGCCTATCTGCCTGAAAAAGAACGAGAACGATTCCTGCAACAAAATGGCCTCCCCGACACGGTTACATGGGAGGAGGCAAGTTCGCCAGAGGGCTTACTGTCCGCTTTGGATTACATCAGACAGGAGGGACTTGCCATGACCCATTTCAAACATACACACCTGCTAGGATTTGCGGTTCCTATTTTCGAAAATAAAGTTGTCGTTGCCGGACTTAGCATATTTCTTCCTGAATATCGTTTTTCCGCATCCCGTAAAAGGGAAATCGTGCAAGCTTTGCGGGAGGCAGCGGAGTTGATTACCAGGAAGTTGTCGTAAAGATTTAACAAAATGACCAATACCTGATTCTCAAAAGTCCTTTACTCAAACATGACTACATGATACTTATGCCCTTTCAGTACGGTTTGCTCCGTAGCGTTCACGGGGGGTGGAGAATTCGAAGCTAATAATCACCAAAATTCAGAAATTGAGGAAAGGCAGCCACTGCTGAAATTAACTAGATCAGGTCAATGATTTATAATCGGATGACCAAGGCATCTGGATTCTTCCAATACCGATCAATCAGCGTATCCTTCATTTCCTATTTTTCAGAGGTAGTTCAAACATAAAACTGGCTATGCCACGATTTAGTATTTTAACTATACACCCATCCAAATTGTTATAGTTTATTAAATTACAACAATTACTAATAATTTAACTTACCTCCTAAACTGGAATTTATTTAACATAATTTTAATATGGATGTCTGACGGGTGCTTGTCTGACTCACGGAAGGTATTTTCTAATACTAATTTAAATCGATTTTATTTGAGACAGATCTTTTAGCTGAGATCTTGCTATTTGTATGCTAACTTTTTGCGCAGCCTAATATGCAGCAAGATTCAAAAAAACAATGTCGCTAAGACCAAATATCAGCTCTTAAAGTATAATAATCGTACTGTGGTAAAGGTAACTTTGGCCAGAAGATAGCTGTACCCTTATTTGGTAAGTAAATAATCCATTTAAAATAATTCCCTTATAACTACCGTCCCAAAGAATCGTTCCGCTTTGCACACTTCCTGGCTTGCTGTTAAAAATAACTTCACCCCACCGATTGTAAATTGTCAGCTCCTTTATATCCAGACTGGCAACTGGAAAGTAAATAGTCCAGCTATCGTTTATTCCGTCATTGTTAGGGGTAAATGAAGTAGGTAAGTAAAGCTGCTGACCGCAGGGCTCGTCAAGATTAATGTTCTTTTCAGTAGTGCAGTTCGCATCATCTTTTACAGTCACAATGTAATTTCCTGCCGAGAGTCGGGCAAACGACGAATCCTGCTGATAATGCTCACCATCAATACTGTAAAAATGGTTTCCCCTGCCAGTGATAGAGATAGTTAGGCCGCCATCCGACAAATCACAAGTAGGCATATGCTTGTCAATATGCGTAATTATTGGTCCTTCACTGTCAGCAACTGCAATTAACTGCGTGTCGCTGCAGCCATCCTCATCCTTTGCTGATACTTGATAATTACCGGCATACAAATTGTCAAATACAGGCAACTGCTGATCAGAGTGACCTGTGAGCGAATAAGTCAGCTGTCCATTTCCTTCTGCATCATTGACTGTCACCTGGCCATTGGGTTTGCCACAGCTGGTAGGAATTAGTCCAACTGCATTTAGTTGAAGTTTTATGCTATTTTTCAGGGAGATCTGCTTCGAAACGGTACATAAGCTATCGTCTCTAACCGAAACTTTGTAAACTCCACCAGATAGATTTTCAAACCAACTAGCATCCTTGAAATCAATACCATTTAGGGAATAGCTCAAAATGCCTGTTCCGCCATAGGCGACAATACGCAGTGATCCATCTGTGCTACCACAATGAGGTGAATTTGAATCAATAGCCGAAATTATCGGTGATGTCTGCCCATCCACTGTTATATCAATTGAACCCCAACAGTTAGCGGCGTAAACTGCCAGCTTGTAAGTACCTGCCGAAAGATTTGTAAAAACCGGAGAGAGTTGTAAAGGGCCGTCATCTAACTGATATCGCAAAGGATAGCTAACTGATCCACCACGGGCACTGACGGTCATTGTGCCATCATTTTTCCCGCAACCGGCACGAGTTGTCTTAACATCGGTTAAAAAATATTCCACGATTTCAATAGTGATGGCCTTGACAGGCGATTCAATTCCCTTGATCGTTTGACTTAGAAAATAGGTGGTGGTTTTATTTAGCAGAGAAGGATTATAGCTGTTGCCTTGCGCAAGCCTGGTTAATTTGCTAGCATCGGCATACCAGGTAATATTTTCACCCGTCACAGTTAAGATAATCGGATTAGTATCCCGGCAATATGTATCCGGTGTCAGTAATACAATCGAATCAAAATCTGGCTTAACCAAAACATCCTTAAAGCTTACCATCATTGGCTCTGAATTTGCAGCATTTGCGAAACAAGCTAATGATAAAGAAACAATTACCAGCAAAGAAAACCACTGAATTGCAAAGATCCGATACCTGTTTTTCATCACCACCTGCATAGGCCTAATTTCCGGACAAATTATGGTTGTAAACAATCACACAAGAGCAAAGCTCCTCTGGTCTACTTATCATTGAAAAGCGAAGTTATAATATTATATAACCCTGATTTCCTGAAAAAGCAATTCTCCATGGCAGGTATCACAAAAATCACAGCCAAGTTGAATAATTGAGAGAATACTATAAATTTCTTATTGAACTTAATCCTATACTTTCTCCGACAAAATCATTTTCTCGACCCCTGAAATCAAAATGAGCCGTAAGGGCAATATATTTGAGCCGTGGAAGAAACTATTATGTGTTTTGAAGTTTGATCTTTGTATCATGAAAAACATCACAAAAATTCAGTTGGGTCAAAATGGCCCTTTAGTGTCAAGACTTGGTTTGGGCTGTATGCGTATGTCCTCTATCTGGGGCGGAACTACGCCTGACGAAAAAGAAAGTATTGCCACGATTCATGAAGCCTTGAATAACGGTATTAATTTTTTGAACACCGGAGACTTTTACGGCGCTGGTCATAATGAAATGCTTATAGGCAAAGCCATTAAAGGAAGGCGCGACGATGCCTTTATCAGCGTAAAATTCGGCGCAATCTTTCACAATGGTCAGTGGCTTGGAATGGATTTGCGCCCAATGGCTATCAAGAATTTTATAAACTACTCCCTGAACCGTTTGGGTATTGAAACCATTGACCTCTACCAACCCAGCCGAATGGACGGTAGTGTTCCGGTGGAAGATATCATCGGAACGGTCGCAGACCTGATTAAAGAAGGTAAAGTACGATACATTGGCGTATCGGAAATTACGGCTGACCAACTTCGTAAAGCAAACGAAATTCACCCCATAAGCGCACTGGAAATTGGCTATTCGCTGGCCGACCGTCAAATAGAAAGCGAGCTGCTGCCAGCAGCAAAGGAATTAGACATTGCAATTGTGGCCTTCGCGAATACAGCCGAAGGATTATTAACCGGTGAACTGCAAGCACCGCTAGCAGAAAATGATCACCGTAACCATTTCTCTCGTTTTCAAGGTGAAAACCTGATTTCCAATTTAAAGAAAGTAGAAATACTAAGGCAATTAGCCCTTAATAAAGGTTGTATGCCCACACAGGTTGCAATCGCCTGGGTGAAGGAGCAAGGCGATCAAATTATGCCTTTGGTAAGTATGAGTCGCAGATCGCGCCTGCCTGAAAACATTGCAGCAATGGATATTGTATTTACTCCGGAAGAAATGAACACCTTAAACACTACTTTTGCAATCGGCGCCATTCATGGCGGCACTTACTTACAACGCTAAATGACCAGTCCAGCAGAAATTCTTCCGGGAGTGATTTTCTATTCTTACCTCTCCTCTGAGCGGAAAGAGAAAGTATGTTTCTGGAACCACCATACGTTAATATTGCAGGTTTCTGGGCGGTTAATCTTAGAAACTTCCGGGCAAAACATGTCAACGACCGGTAGAGAACTGCTTCTGGTAAGCAAAAATCAGCTGGGTACACTCACCAAAACACCGCTGCCTGGTGGTAACTATGAAACAATCGTAATATCCCTGCAAGAAGACCTTTTACGCAAGATTGTATTGGAAGAAAAGCTTGAAGCTGACCAGAAATATATTGGCCCACTCAATATCTTAATTCCATATAACGAATTCCTCCAGGGATATTTTCAGTCTATTATTCCATATGCGCGAAGCTCAGGAGCCGCTATGACGGATGAAATGGGTATACTGAAAATAAAAGAAGGAATTAAATTATTACTACTGGCCGTACCAGGCCTTCGTAATTTTTTATTCAACTTTGCAGAACCTTGTAAGATCGACCTGGAAAAGTTCATGCTCAGTAACTTTCATTTCAATATTCCTATTGAAAAATTCGCCCAGCTTACGGGACGAAGCCTGGCAGCATTCAAACGCGATTTCATGAAAACATTTGGTACTCCACCTCGTCAATGGCTGCAGGACAAACGGCTTACAGAAGCAAAACACCTTATCGAAACCAAACATCAAAAACCTTCGGCCATTTATCTTGACCTGGGGTTTGAAAGCCTCTCACACTTTTCATATTCTTTCAAGAAGAAGTTCGGCATGGCACCTACCGCACTGCGTTCTGATCTTTCTACGAAGTGATTTACCTGTTTCAAAAACCAACACGTTTCAATAATGTGCTATAAACGTTCTTCGCAGATCTGGTTCATTATTTTGTCGAAGAATACCAGGGCGTCAAGTAAATATTTTTGTTTTTCGTAAGTATTTATAATCCGATAGAAGACATTTAACGAATGCACCCTCTTGATTTCCTGTTACAGGTGTAGGATATAACTTCCTTTTGACCTCATTATACTCTTTGAGCGACATTTAGCGATCATATTACGAATGAAGCAAAGATGGATAATTTTGTCCGGATCTTTGTCCATATATTGGCTTAAAACAGTACTCTTTTGTTTCTGCCTTCTCCACCAAAAGAATGAAGAAGGCAGAACAATAGGCTACCGATTTGGCATCTAAGCTTCCATGAGTTCTACTTTTTTAAAACAGGCAAAAACTTCGCGATAAAACTCTGGGTGTGATTGCCAAGTCTGTCCGGTTATAATATTTCCGTCGCGAACTGCCTGTTGTGTAGAATATATGCCACCACCCATTTCAATTTCGGTTCGCACATGTTCGTAAGCCGTTAATTTTCGATTCCTGGCTAATCCGGCAGTAACCAGAATCTGGATACCATGGCAGATGGCAAAGACCCATTTCCCCTTCCGGTCAAATTCACGTACTACTTCTAACAGCGCAGCATGGTTACGCAGGTATTCGGGGGCACGGCCACCCAACAGCAGAATGGCGTCATAGTCATCTACTACCACCTCCTCGATCGTCATGTCTGAAACCAGGCAATAGCCAGGCCGCTCTACATACGTATCCCAACCGGATTCGAAGTCGTGCATCACCAGGTTAAGCCGGCGTTTGCTGGGGGCAGCAATCCTCACGATGTCGCCTTCTTCCTGAAAGCGATGAACGGCGTAGAGCGTTTCGTAACTTTCGCCACCATCCCCGGTGACGAGCAAAATTTTGCGATGCATAATGTAATGAATTTAAAACATGGAGTGATAATAACACCATTTTACCCGGCTAAATAATCAAAAGTCCAAACCTATCCCGTCCTACCTAAAATAGTTAGTTTTCATAGTTTTTTGCCGCAGAATGACTTTTTGAGCAGATTCAAAACCAGGTAATTGGTAGTTTAATGTGATAGCTTAGTCTTAAAATTACTAAACCAGCAACTCTCCTCTACGCCTCCACGATGGTTGATGACTCCATCAACTTTCACTTTACCAGTTGACCGAGCAGAGAAAAATTCGAGTATTGCGGTAAAATATTTTCACATAACAGATGTAAAAACCTCAAATATGTCAACTTCACAATCAGCTTTTTTCTACAATATCTGTTGAATCTGCAAGGAGAATTACCCGGATCCGGTCACAACAAGCTGATGTAATACCGATATACCTGATCTGTAACTCCCACATTATGAGACCCAATTTGAGTCTGTTCACTTTTTGTATACTTTCTTTTTATCGTCGTTTACCTTTTGTGTACCTGTAATAATTGCAACAGCTTTTTGTCAGCTCTAAGTTTGCATTGCCTTCCGAAACACAGCAATATGTTCAGGTCAGGCAAAACAGTTTACAGTTTTTACAATCAAAATTTTACTTCCGTTGCTATGGAAAATCGCTTTAAAAGTAATCTCTTTTTATTTGTCGGACTTACCTCCTGCATTTTCAATCTTAATCTGGGAGAGTAGCACTAAATACCGTCACTCCCCAATTTCAAACTCAATTTTCAATTAATTATTAGTCATGAAAAAATTATTCACAACCGTATCACATCGCTATATCCTGAACACGTTGATCACAGGAATTCTCCTCTTGAATATCTTCAATGCGAACGCCCAAAATAACTGGGAGAATCATTATCCTCTGCCAGGTAAGCAGCTTTTCGACGTTGCCTATGGAGCAGGAAAATACATTGCCGTAGGTTCGGCAAGTATCATTCGTACGTCAACAGACGGTGTTGAATGGACAACGCAACCGACAAATTTGAGCGAGTACGGAGCATTGAGCAGCATTATTTATGTAAATGGCAGCTTTATCGCAGTAGGTACTGGCGGCATAATTGTCACTTCTGTTGATGGCGTTTCATGGACCCAGCAAAATTCAGGAACAACCCGAAATATCAATGGCATTGCGATTTTAGTCATAGTTAGTGCACCAAGGTGCGATTTTTTGTTTAAGGTGTTTTTTATAATCGGCAGTTACTTAATTCCAAATACCCCCAGCATTTTTTCAAGTGCTTCTTTGGAGTGCATCCGTTCGCCATTTTCAAGTGAATGTTTAGCTGCCATTGCTCCTCTTTTTCGCATTGTTACTTCGTAAAAAGAAATAGCTTCGAGCACATTACTGTGTTTATCAGATGTTAAACATTCACACAATTCCAAGGCATCAAACATGGATGTGTTTGCACCTTCCCCGGCAAAAGGCGGCATTAGGTGAGCCGCATCTCCAAGTAAGGTTAAGTTGGGCAACGTTTCCCATGTTTGGTCCAAAGGCACACAATAAATTGGACGCGGAATAATGGGCATTCTAGCCTTTTCAAATAGCTGGTGCCACATACTACTCCATTCGCTATATTCCTTTTTAAACCACTGCAACATTTGTTTTTGATCAGAAAAATCCAATTTGCTGTCTGAAACCCAGTTTTCATCAGGTTTAAAACTTGCATAAAAACCCAACCCATCATCACCTTTCTGGCCTCCCAGAATATTTTTCCCATTTCCGAAAGCCATTATCTTTCCTCCATTCAGCAAATCATAAATTTCGGGAATCGCTTTTTCTGCATTATCAATATTGATTTCAACCATTGTAAAACCGGAATATAATGGCTTGATGTCTGTGACGTAGGGACGGATTTTAGAATGAGCGCCGTCCGCTGCAACAACAATATCGGCATAAGCCGAAGAGCCGTTTTTAAAATATATCAGCCAGCCATCATTTTGTTTTTCCATCGAAATAAAATGACTGTCCCACACAATTGTTTCCGACTCCAAAGATTCCAAAAATATCTTTCTCAACGCTCCCCTGTCTATTTCCGGACGGGAAGGTTCATCTGCGAAATTTTCATTTTGACCGGATTTATGATCGCTGAAAATTATTTCTGCGTGTTCATTTACAATGATCTTTTTATCTGCGCCCCTGCGTACATTTTTTTTAAACGCTTCAACCAAATTTGCCTGGCGAATAGCAGCCCACCCTGATTCCTCATGCATATCAAGAGGTGATCCCTGGATTCGGGCTTCTATATCAAAATCCCGTTCATATACTTTTACATTTACTCCTTTATGTTGTAAAAGCTTTGCCAGCGTTAACCCTCCCGGGCCACCTCCTATAATGGCTATTTGTTTATTATTCAGTAACATGCCTGGTATCATTAATCGTACAGACAAAAATATTCGGTATATTAGAGATAATATAATCAAAAAAGACTCAAAAATAGCCGTAACAGACTTTTATGATCACACACCAGGAACCAACAGTTCCAAATATTTTAAAAGGATTTGCTCATTTACTTGGGGCCGATATAAAGAACAGAAGACTGGAAATCCCTGAAAAATTTGGGAAGGGTTATTGCTCGGGATTTGTTTTTAACGAACATATCCGAATGCTAATCCTCAATTATGAATTAAATGAGGATATGATTGTCGAAAATCCGGGCAACGATTCAGGTGCCAAAATGATACTTTTTAAATTTCAGAATATATTTCCCAAAACGGAAAAAGTATCAAATGTGGATCAATTTATGACAATTCCGTCTGTTCTGATTGCCACTATACCTATCAACACAGATGCGATTCTTCCGATTCATACCCATACAGCTACGATTAATATAGAGATGGATGCGAACTATTTGAATGGATTATTTGACACGTCAGAAAAGTCGCCGGTTTTGCAAAGTCTGTTACAGAATACGCAGCCATTGGTATTTGAACATATGATAAATCCTTCTTTGCAGAAAATTGTAGATGAAATTGTATTCGAACCTATTGATCCAACTTTTCAATTATTTTTTCTGAGGGTAAAGGCAGAGGAACTGATTTGCAGATTATTATTGGAACTGGACAGGCGGAACGAAAAGAATATCTATGATCTGAACGCACAGGATATACAAATCCTTTACAAAATAAAAGATCAAATGCTGACAAATCTTGCGACGCCACCCGTCATAAAGGAATTGGCAGCCAACGCCCACATGAGCCCAACCAAGCTAAAACGATTGTTCAGCCAAATTTTTGGTAACAGCATTTTCAATTATTACCAACAATTCAGAATGAAAGAAGCTGCACTTTTGTTAAAAACAGAAAAATTATCTGTGTCAGAAGTAGGTTACCGACTGGGTTTTACCAACCTCAGTCATTTTTCAAAAGTTTTTAATGATCACATCGGGATGAAGCCGAAACAATATAGCCGTTCTTAATCAAGCTTTTAAGCTTAGGATTGGCTATGCAGGAAATCTCAAGTAAAAACAGGATTATTTTACCAGTTCAAAAGATATACCTTCACTTTCCCATTTTTTATAAGATTTGATATTTTGTCCGGTGACGTTTTTAAAAAAGTGGCTAAAATGCCCCGCATCTTCAAAACCCAATTCATACGCTATTTCTTTTGAGGACTTATCCGTGTAATGCATCAGTCTTTTTGCCTCGATAATAATCCTGTCGTGAATAATTTTCAACGGTGATTTGTGATTACTGCGCGCAAAAAGATTGGATAGCGTTTTGGGTGATTTATTTAATTCACCGGCATAATATTGCACTTCGTGCTGCTGTTTAAAATTTCTCTCAACCAGCATATTAAATTGTCTGATCAGATCAAACTTATTATCCGGATATAGATCCGCAAATTGCTCCTTAGCCAGCCGTGTTGTGATAATAATCAGCCGCTTCAAAAGCATCTGAAGCATCTCGGTCTGAATATCATCCATGGTTTTGAACTCTTCAATAAAGATACTTTTCAATGTGTCAAGTTTTTGCTGATGTATTTGATCCATCCGGATAAAAAGATTTCCAAAAGAGCCAAAAAACAAAAAACCTGCACAACCCACTTCTTTATCGTGATCGATGATACAGTAAAAATCACGATTATACTGCCAGGCAATTATATCAGAAGCCTTTTCAAAAGAGAAAGACTGGTTTGCAAACAGCGGTAAAACACTATTTGAAGTAAATTTAAATTCTATTCCATCTATCCAAACCTGCTGGTCCGGGCCCTGATTCCAACAAAGGGTAAAAACATTTCCATTTTGCGCAGCTGATTGCCGAAATGACGTTTCATTTTGAATAAAAGTAATTTCACCGCCAGTCCGCGAATCTGTATGTTTAAGTATCATTTTAAGTCTGTCAAAATGTAAAATTTTTAAGAATTTACCCGCGTCAAACCGAATTTTTTACATGAATAGTTCTTCGTTTGTTTGCTATATCCAACTGTAAAGTTAATCTGAGATTTCTATTGGATACGGTATTAATCAGGGCTTGAATGGTATTAATTATTATTGGAATAAAAAGGGAATTTTGACAATTCTTAGGGAATAATCTACATTTTTTAAGGGATACGGATCCCACAACTTTGTAATGTCAATAACGACAGACAAAACATTTCCAAAAATGAAAACTTTCGAGGTTCCAACAAGAGAAGAAGTTAGTCCTTCTAACCAGGTTTTATTTGATAATTTAAAAAAAGGCATTGGGATGGTCCCAAACTTATATGCTGCCATGGCACTTTCCCAAAACGCATTGGCAACATTTCTTAATTTATCCATGGCTAAAAGCTCTTTGAAAGCAAAGGAAAAAGAAGTAGTAAATCTGGTGACAAGCCAGGTTAATAATTGTGATTATTGTAATAGCGCACACACTGCCATCGGGAAAATGAATGGTTTTACTGATGAGCAAATACTTGAAATCCGAACAGGCCAGGCTAGTTTTGATAAAAAACTGGATGCGCTCGCGAAGTTCACAAAGAATGCTTCGGAAAATAAGGGCCACGCAGGCGAGGCAGTCATTGAAGAATTTTTTAAGGCAGGATATACCCAGGAAAATCTAATTGATGTATTACTTGTTGTAGCTGAAAAGGTATTCACCAATTATTTGTATGCAATCACAAATGTCCCGATTGACTTCCCGATTGCACAAAAGTTATAGTGAAATCATAAAGAAAAATCAATTTTATGGAAACTGAAAGATTAGTGACCTCAATCCCCAAAGTGGAAGAAGATCAACTCCCTTTTGTCAATGAAGAATGTGGAGATACCATGTGGGACGATGTTTTGGCAGAACAGGATAAAATAAATGCCGCCAACGAATCTCACGATGAGTCGGCCAAAAAACGGGGAAATTAATTGGTAACAGTTTGATTGGACTAAAATCCTGGGCAAGCAAATAAATGGAAATCGTGAACTGATTCCATCTATTTGCTTGCCTAAATTTTATTTATTTAATCAGTAAAATAAATACAATCAGATCATCACGTTAAGGGTTATACCGTGAATAATCAACAAGCTGCATCGAAAAATTTTTGATCGATTTTTCGAAAATCACCTTTTCTATGTGAAAATGCCAGTAGCGGTTTGTTCCGCCTGTAAAAGAACCTGCTTCTTCATCGTTTAAAAATATCTCTGCCTTGCCTGATAATTTCATCGTTTCACCATTGTTGAAATTGACAAAAAGTAATCCTGCCTGCGGATTTTCATGAAAATTACCCAGCGTCATAAACATCGAATTTCCACTATAATCAGGTATTCGTAATACGTTTTTCCGCTGCCCATGAAATAAATCCAGGATTTCCGCCCCGGTGTGACACATCCAGATTATTATCACTATCAGAACTTGCTACAAATACTGTATCCGCCTCTGCAATCCATTTTTTCATATCATTGCTCGCCGGTTCGGCAAGTGCATCAGGCGATATGCTTTTTCTTTTTTGAATATATTTTGGACAATTTGGATAAGCCTGTTCAATTTCAATCTTCCAAAGTTTGTCAGGTTTGGTGATATTGCCATTGACCCTGAACCTTCTGCGTGATGCCAATTCAATAAACAACAGACCGATCGAGGAGTTATTCAGTATGTTTTTCCAGAAAATATCATCTGGATTGGAATTAAGAAAATCTACATTTAAAAGTAAATTGCGAGAATCCTGTATGTCCAGAAAACCAGGATTTCCTGAAAGTACAGAAGCCCAGAGCATACCTTCCTTATCTTTGCTTGATACAAAAAAGAAACTTTGGCTAAGCACAAAATGAAGCGCACCTCCCACGATACTATCCCTCACAATTGAGCGATTCTGCATCGCAAAATATTCTTCACCAGTACTTTGCTGAACATACAGCTCGCCTTGATGAAACACTGAATCTGACATGGCAATTTTAAATAAATAACTTAGATTCAACTAATAATTCAAGCTCGTCTTAATATTATTAAGCCAAACGCCTTACATGAATAAACTATTTCTTAATTATAAAAATCTTTCTAAATGTCTGAGCTATCTAAATAAATAACAAAAAGAACAGATCATGAAATGATGCTTTTTATTTTAAACGGTATGATAACAGCGCGTAATACCGTCTGACGCCCGTCCTCAGATCGTTGTAAGCCGACATTCCATTACCACGCTCACAACGAACCTCAAAAGAAAGCTTTTTGACCATACCACCGATTCCAAACAATATTCCTTGCTCATATTTCCTGGTCTCCTTGATCAATTTACCTTCTGTAACTCCTCCCTGATTTGAATAAAAATAGGTTACGGTTTTGTTATAATTGTTCTCTGACAGCGCAAATCCATTCGAAATTCCGGCATTTAAAAACAAAGATACCGCACGAAGCGGAATGGTATATCGGGCCATATTATTCAATTTCAGATAGGAATATCCTATGCTCAAATCCGTGTAGGAATGGTCCTGGTCACTGACATATTTTTCAGTATGGTTTGTAACTTTGTATGAAGAAAAGAATAATTCATTATAAATAGACACCTTTTTCTGTGTACGCGGTAAGACCAGATTCAGGAACACTCCTCCGGAAATCTGGCGTGATACAGGAAAACTCCCTTTCATAATAAACGCAGCAGTTGGCCCCTTTAAATTTAATCTTGTAACAGAAAGCCCCGCAATGACGCCAAATTCGGTTTTAATGCCATCAGCTTTATAAACTATGTTCGAATTCTTTACAGAACATTTTTGATAATATATTTCAAATAACCTCATGATAGCGGCTTGAGAATAATTCAGCAGCGCCGTTTTTCCAACCACCGCAGGACAATCGCCCAGATATTCACTTAGTTGCTGTTTGTACGTATCAATTACCACTACGCCTGATTTATCATCCTGACGAAACTCATAACGGTAACTGGTCAGCGCTTCATAATTAGCATCATTTTTAATATAAAAGTGCTCTCTTCCCTCCTCGCCTTTGAGAAAAAACAAGCTCTTCGGGCCTGAGGCCAACACTCTTAAAAAAACAGTATCTGCATGACTTTTTGGAATTGGAGAAGTCGAAAGTTCCCCGGTTTTATTTGGGGTGTCGTCTATCTCGACAAATGCCTTTATGTAATTTTCATCATGTACCTGAAAGGAAGACAATTCAGCCAAACCATAGATTTTTTCAGCGCCGTTGACAGCCGATTTGAAATTAATTTTCTCTGGATTTTTTGACCAGTTCAGATACTCAATAGTACCATTAAGCGTATCCCGGTTCGCTTTTACAATGTATCCGGGTTCATAGTTTTTCTGTGCGTAAACAGATTGACAAAAGGTAAGTGATAATAGAATTTGAAGTAAATTAAAATTAAATTTCATGAGGGAAGTTAAATGTTACACAGATAGATTTGAGGTTTTATAACCACAAATTACTTTCTTAAAAATTACCTTGCAAAGAAAAGCTGGCTACTAAATAAATAATGGATACATTTCAATATTAGCAATGTCTGGTTTAAACTGATAATCATTTAATTATATATCAATAAAGAAAATGCAAACTCTTTAAAATTTAAAAAAGGATTGTTATTTGAATTAGCTATTAATAATTCAGGGCCTTCCCTATTACGATGCTTGTAATAAAGAATAAAATATTGTTTAAGACGCAGCAAATTGTATCCGGGAAACTTGTTATTTATTGTAACTATACCGCGTGCAATTTAGACTTCAACAAGCATCAGAAAACTAACAAACTCATAATGGGGCACAATCGGCTTCCACAGCAACTCTAACACTTTTTAGACAGATTGATGGTGTGATCAATTTTATCGATTAAAATGTTTTATTTATTGATAAACAATAAATATTTATCTACCTTTGATTATTCAATCAATCTTATTATGGAAACTGATACAAGAACAAAACAGATCTTAAAAGTAATGTACGTCCTGACATGGATCGCATTTATTGGTTTAATGATAGAAACAGGAGCAATTCTGGTTTCTTATGTCGTAAGTTGTTTTAATCCCGGAGCAGCGAAAAATCTGTACAAAAATCTCAATTTACAGGAGCTTAGAGCTTTCAGTCTTGGACAATACACCATGTCAGTCTCCTTTGTACTCGCAATATCAGGAATGAAAGCATTTGTTTTATTTCTGGTCATCAAGGCCCTCTCCAAGGTCAATCTGGCTAATCCTTTCACAAGTGAAGTAGCCCGTTTACTTGAAAAGATTAGCTACATTTTATTGGAGATATGGATCATTGTCGTGCTAAATAACGAACATGCTGGCTGGTTGTTAAAAAGAACAGGTATTACAAGTGAATCCAGGTCAGCGGAAGAATTTATTTTTATGGCCGGATTGGTGTTTATCATTTCCCAGATTTTCAAACGTGGCGTCGAAATGCAATCAGAAAACGACCTGACCGTATAAGCCATGCCTATAATCGTGAATCTGGATGTGATGATGGCTAAACGAAAAATGTCATTGAATGAGCTTTCTGAAAAAGTTGGACTGACGCTTGCGAATCTTTCTGTACTTAAAACTGGAAAGGCCAAAGCAATCCGGTTTACTACACTGGATGCTATATGCAAAGTTTTGAACTGCCAGCCCGGGGATATTTTGGAGTATACGGAAATTGGTGTGGATTTAGAAGTTACTGAGAATTAAGTTGTTGTTAAAGTTAGGTCAGGATTTGTCATTTTTTGTCAAGAGTTGTCATGTATAGGTGGATGGTTATGAAAAAGAAATGGTTGCAAGTGCTTTTTAGAGCTCTTGCAACCATTTCTTGATTGTATTTTGGAAATAAATCTGCTAATGACTTTTAGCATTTTATTATCTCCATCCACCACCCAACGCACGATAGATACTTACCGTTGCATTCATCTGGTTCATTTTTGTTTCAATAAGGTCGAATCTTGATTCTAGCGCATCACGCTGAGTCAAAAGAACTTCCATATAATCTGCTCTTGCCGAAGCGAAAAGACGATTTGAGATGTTGATTGATTCATTAAGTGCGTCCACCTCGCTCTTTTTCAAATCGTAGCTTTTTTCAAGGTTACCAATTCTTGAAATCTGATTGGCAACTTCAATATAAGCATTCAAAACAGTACGCTCATAATTATAAACCGCTTGTATTTGTTTCGCGTTTGCACTGTAATAGGTCGCCTTAATCATGTTTTTGTTAATCAATGGACCTGCCATATCTGCTGCAATCGATGTTATGATCGACTTTGGCATTTTTGCAAGATAAACCGGATTGAAGGATTGAAAACCAAGTACAGCTGAAAGACCCAGACGAGGATAAAAATTTGCTTTTGCAACCTGAATATCCAATTTTGCAGCCGCAAGATCATTCTCAGCCTGTTTAACATCCGGACGATTTTCCAGTAACTGAGTAGGAATACCGGTCTGAATGATGGTTGGCATCAATGTTTCAAAATTCTGATGAGTCCTCACAACCGGCTGCGGATAACGGCCTAAAAGGAAGTTGATTCGGTTTTCAGATTCCACAATCTTCTGTCTGATATCATATTGCAGATTCTGAGTATTTAGCACCTGCGCCTGAAACCGCTTAACCGCCAGTTCCGTAACACGGGTCGCTTCTTTCTCCATTTTGACAATTCTCAAGGCGTTGTTCTGAATGTCAATGTTTCTCTGCAAAATTTCAAGCTGCGCGTCCAGAGCTAGTAGTTCGTAATAATTACTGGCAATTTCTGACACAAGATTCGTCACCGTGAAATTTTTACCATCCACAGAAGACAGATACCGGTAAGCGGCTGCCTTTTTTGCATTTCTTAATTTATGCCAGATATCGATTTCCCAGGAAGCCGTAGCGCCGAAACGAAAATCGGATAATGGATCCGGTGTTTTCTTTCCGGGCTTTATTTCAGTGATTTCCTCAGTCGCACCCGGAAGTGTATACCGTGATGCCTTTTCAACACCTGCTGCACCACCCAAATTCACGAAAGGCATGTACTCCCCTTTTCTTGCCATAATTTCATTGTTGGCAATCTGGATTTCCTGCAATGTGATATTTAATTCCTGGTTTCCCAGTAATCCCTGATCGATAAGCGCCACCAATGCAGTATCCGCAAAGTACGTCTTCCAGGAAAGCTTTCCGGCATTCGTTGAGTCCTGTGAGCTGTTATAGCTCACAGGTACTGCTTTATTTTCAGTTTTCGTTACCAGAGTTGGTGCCTTACAAGCGGTGTAAGTTAGAGATATAAATGCTATCCCGACCCAACTTAATATTCTGTTATTGCGCATCGTTATGAGGTTCATTAGTTTGAGGGAAAGCATCGATCGCATGAACAAATTGTTCAGACAATGAGCCATCTTCTTCATCTTTGATCATTTTTCTACCATCGGCCAAAGTGCCAAATATAAAGTACAATCCAGGAATGATGATTACCCCGAAAATCGTTCCGAATAACATACCACCCATGGCCGAAGCACCGATCGTACGGTTACCAATAGCTCCTGCACCTGTTGCACTGATCAAAGGTATCAAACCGGCAACGAATGCGAATGATGTCATCAGGATAGGACGGAAACGAACTTTGGCTCCTTCGATGGCCGCGTTCAGGATCGTCTCTCCCTGCGACCGTTTCTGGACGGCAAATTCTACGATCAGTACCGCATTTTTACCTAACAAACCAACCAACATGATAAGCCCGATCTGAGCATAAATGTTGTTTTCAAGTCCCATCAGTTTTAGAAGCAAGAACGAACCAAATACCCCAACCGGCAGCGATAATACTACTGCAAAAGGAATAATGAAACTTTCATACTGCGCTGCCAATACAAAATATACGAACGCTAATACGATCATGAATACCACAAGTGACTCATTTCCACGAATCGATTCATCATAAGAAAGACCTTCAAACGCGATATCGTATCCTTTTGGTAATGTTTTGGCCGACACTTCACGAATCGCCTGGATGGCATCAGCTGTTGTGTAACCTTTGGCCGGAAGACCCTGGATCGCTGCTGAATTGTACAAGTTGAAACGGGTAATTTCATTTGGTCCCTGACCTTTTTTAAGCGTCATAAAAGACGAATAAGGCACCATTTCTCCCATATCATTTTTAACAAAAAGCTTTAAAAGATCCGATGGAAGTCTTCTGAAACTTGGATCCGATTGTACGTAAACTTTAAAGAACTGGTTAAATCTGGTAAAACCTTGTTCGTATGTACTACCGATCATGATGTTAAGGTTATCCATTGCTTTTCCGATAGAAACTCCTTTTTGCATGGCAAGCTGGTTATCAATCTTCAATTCATATTGCGGATAATTCGCAGCGAAGAAAGTAAACAAACCGGTTAGTTCAGGACGTTTAGCAAGATCTGCCATGAACTTCTTGTTGATCTTATCAAACTCGCTGTAATTTGTTTCAGAATTTTTATCTAACAAACGCATTGAGAAACCACCGGATGTACCAAAACCAGGAATTGCAGGCGGTTCAAAGAATTCAACAACGGCGCCAAGTCCTCTTGTTTTTGCTTCCAGTTCTTCCATGATCTCCTTCACGTTTTTGTCGCGGTCGTGCCACGATTTCAAGTTGATCAAACAAGTACCGGCGTTAGAACCCCGTCCCTCTGTCATGATCTCGTAACCTGCAAGAGAAGATACCGATTCGATTCCACCCACTTCTTCGCAGATCTTTTGAAGACGTCGTGAAACCTCATTCGTTTTTTCAAGAGTAGAACCCGGAGGGGTCTGAATAATGGCATAAATCGTACTCTGATCCTCATTCGGGATAAAACCTGCTGGCAGAATTTTATTCACAAAAACAATTCCGGCACAGAAAACCAGCAATACAGCCCAGGTAACAAATCTACGGCTAACGATTCTTTTCAACAGGCTTACATATCTACCCGTAAGTTTATCAAAGACACGGTTGAAACTATCCAGTGCTTTTGTAAGAATATTTTTCTTCTTCTCATGTCCATGATGATTTTGAAGCAACATGGCGCACAATACCGGAGTAAGGGTCAAGGCGATCAAGGCCGAAATTACAATGGAACTAGCCATCGTGATCGAAAACTGCCGGTAGAAAGTACCAACTGGACCAGACATGAACGAAATCGGAAGAAACACCGAAACCATTACAGCTGTGATCGCGATAATTGCACCACTGATTTCGGAAAGCACTTTTTTCACTGCATTAAAGGGTGATATCCCGGGCTCTTCTTCAAACTTGGCATGGACGGCCTCGACGACGACAATCGCATCATCAACCACGATACCAATAGCAAGTACAAGGGCAAACAGCGTGATCAAGTTGATCGAAAGTCCAAAGGCCTGTATCACAAAGAACGCCCCGACGAGTGATACCGGAACCGCAAGGATCGGAATCAAAGTTGAACGCCAGTCGCCAAGGAATACGAATACTACCAGGGCAACAAGAATAAAGGCATCACGCAGGGTATCAATAACCTGCTCGATAGAGGCATCAAGGAAATTGGAAACGTCATAACTGATTTTGTAATCCACTCCCGGAGGGAAAGATTCCTTCATCACTTCAAGCTTCTTTTTTACTTCCTCAATTACATCACTGGCATTACTACCATAGTTTTGTCTCAATACAATAGCCGCGGAAGGATGGCCATCAAGGTTAGAATAAATATCAAAAAATTCACTACCCAATTCAACCCTGGCGATGTCCCGAAGGTGAATACTTTCACCTTTTGAATTGGCACGAATAATAATATCTTCATATTCTTCCGGTTTATCAAACCGACCTTTATAAGTAAGTACGTATTCCAGTGACTGCGCAGCAATACCGGAGCTTTGACCGATCCGGCCCGGGCGACCAACGATACTTTGTTCGCCAACTGCCTTCATTACTTCTTCCGTCGAAATACTATAAGCACGCATACGCTCGGGATTCAACCAAAGACGCATCGCATATCTTCTACTACCCAATATTTGTGCTCTCGCGATACCTTTGGTCCGTTGGATCTCAGGAATCATTTTTACAGTAGCGTAGTTGAAAAGGAATTTCTCATCAAAACCTTTTGCTTTTGAATAAAGATTGACGTACATCAACATACTAGGCTGAACTGGCGAGATAATAACCCCTTCACGCTGAACAAGTTCCGGCAAAAGAGGCATAACCTGATCCACCCTCGTTTTTACCCGGATAACCGCCACGTTCGGGTCGGTCCCGGGCTCGAAGATAATCCTCAGCGTGGCTTCACCAGCACTGGTTGCATCGGTAGCAATATAACGCATATCCTGAACACCGTTAATAGCCTGTTCCAGGGTAATCAATGTGGATTTCACTAGCACATCAGCACTTGCTCCCGGATAAGCGATAAAGATGTTTACTGTTGTTGGTGCAATGTCCGGGAATTGAGAAATGGGTAATTTCTCAATCGCCAGGACGCCTATAAAGACTATCATGATCGAGATCACAATAGCGAATACAGGTCTTCGTATGAATTGATTGAACATGTCTTTTGCTTTTTAAAATACCTAACTATTCGGCATATAGGCTTAAATGAGAGATAACAGAATCAGGCTTCACGAATTTTGTATGAATTTTTTCATTTTCGTGTACCTGACGTAAACCTTCAAGAAGGATTTTGTCACTCTTATTCAGCCCTGATTTAACGACAAAAATGTGCGGCAATTCGGCTGCTATCGTTATTTCTCTTGATTTAACAACATTGTCTTTATCAATCACATAGACATATTTCTTTTCAAGAACCTCGAAAGTAGCTTTCTGAGGGATGATAAGTGCGTTTTTGTACGGAAGTTTCACCTGGATATTACCTGTTTCACCATGTCTCAACAAACCTTTTGGATTAGGGAAAGTAGCTCTGAAAGCGATATTTCCTGTTTCATTATTAAAGTCAGCTTCAATAGTTTCAACATAACCCGGATAATCAAACAGCTTATTGTTAGCCATTAACAATTCTACTTTCAATGGACCTTCTTTGCTTATCTTGGTTTTGTAATCAAGATATTCAGCTTCCGGTACATTGTAGTAAACCCACATTTTACTGTTGTCTGATAATGTTGTAAGCAAATCGCCTTCATTCACAAGACTTCCAAGTCGTCCCTGGAAATGATCCATGATACCATTGAATGGAGCACGGATCTCAGTAAATCCTAAATGGACATTGGCTAATCCAAGTTCTGCTTTTGCCTTATCAAATTTGGCTTTTCCTAATGCAAGTTCGTTTTTGGAAACAACATTGCTATCGGCAAGCGACTTTGTGTTTTTGTATTCAATTTCTGCGAAATTAGCCTCTGCCTGAGCTTTTTGTGCTTCTGCCTGATAGATCATCGGCATGATCTGAAACATAAGCTGGCCTTTCTTTACCGACTGTCCCTCGTCCACATAGATTTTCTGAAGATAACCCTTTTCCAAAGCTCTCAGCTCAATATGGCTAATAGCATGAATTTGAGCGACATACTCCTTAGTAACCAGTGTATCTTTTTGCAAAGGGCTGGTAACCTGATAATCCACTTCTTCTTCTTTTTCTTCCTTTTTTGATTCACAGCTTGTATGTAGCAACAACGCACACAAGCTAATGACCATGAGAATTCTCTTCATGACGATTTTGTTATTTAATACTATATGAGTTTTTGGTAATTCATCTTAAAAGTATGTAGCTCTTAACACACCTAAGCACCTTTCCTGCTGAACGTTATATTAAACTATATCGTAAATGAGGCAGAACTAGTAACTTGCATTCTTGTCAAATTTTTTATCAAATCCTGAAAACTTTAAAAAAAAGATACAGCACTTTATATGATTGAAAATAACAAAAATCTTTAGAGCAAAATAATCGTCGCTTGACAAAGTGGCGAAAACCTACCGGAGTGTGTGTGAAAAATGGAGTAAAAAATTCATAACTGAATTCCAGATATCTTTTGAAGGCAACCAATTCCTCATCCTTTTCCTCAATTGCCGTTGCATGATTTTTGACATTTCCGTCTTCGGATCCGGATGGCAAAGATTGGATTAACATGCCCTGATTACCAGGCAGACTAACGAAGTCAGGGAATACACAACCTTCGAAATCTTTTATTGCGGAAAGGAAAAAAGATTCGTTGTATCCACGTCCGATATGTTGAATATATCCACTCAACAATACAATAAACAATGGTAATATGAATCTAATTTTCTTTATCATTAGCCGCAAAACTTTAATCTTAATTGAGGTCGTTGCTCAGTAATGGTTGAGTCCCGGGTACAAATAGCGTCAATATTGATTAGCATGGTATTAAAGCTAAATTAAAATGGAATTAAAATATCATCAAACATTAGCGAGCGTATTAATCTGCCAATATTAAATATGACAAAACAATTTTTATGAATTACTGAAACTGAATGTGATTATTTAAATACTGAAAACGTAAGTTTTCGATTGGACACATTTTCACTTCTATAAAAAATCATATTCCTTTTTCGCAGAAAAATGGGTGGCTTTAACCAATGTCTGATAAGTCGGTTACGTATTGTGTACTGGCAATTATGGGATTTTTAATACATGCGGTAATGCTACAACGCGTCAGATTGGAGACTATTTCCAAATGGTTATTCACAGATCCAATCTTGTAAACTTATGCTTTTCCAGACATCCTGTTTTAATGATACCTTCAGCCAATAGGGTATCAATAAGTTAAAAAAGCATTTAAAAATATTTGAAGTTATGGCTGTTTTCAAAAAAGAAATGGCTTCCAAAATCAAGGATTTCGAAAGCCATTTACCAATAGTAATTGACATATTGTTTAATCGCTCACTTAATCAGTGCAATACCTCGGTCAATTGAAAGATTGCCGGAATTCCAAAGGAGAGAGATTGGTTTTGTTTCTAAATAATTTACTAAACGACTGCGAATGTTCAAATCCCAGTGCGTAGGCAATTTCACTTACTGACAGCTCTGTCGTAGATAATTTTTCTTTCGCTTTTTCAATCAATTTGTCATGAATATGCTGTTGCGTACTCTGGCCAGTCAGGGATTTGAGCAATCCGCTTAAATAATTTGGTGAAGTATTTAAAGCCTCTGCAATATACTGAACGGAAGGCAATCCATTTTTTTCCATAGCGTCACTATCAAAATATGCTGATAGAATTTCTTCCCGCCGGTTTAAAATTTTGTGGTTAGTGATATTTCTGGTTATAAACTGTCGGCTACAAAACCGGTCGGAATACGTCAGCAGCAATTCCAACTGGGCAATGATTACATCCTATACAAATTTCGGCAACAGAAAACCGGTGGAAGTAGCTGAATCTACTTTTGTTGTAGCCGGAATTGGGGAGGTTGGGTTTTAGTATCGATTAGAATATACAAATAGATTTATGCCACCACTTCGTGGTTAAAAAAATGAGGAGGAGATTTAAATCTTCTATAATAATGTCAGTCCTTCGGACTTGGGTAAAAGGAATATTGGAGATGGTATTCCTAATAGCTTAAAATCTCCGGGTAAAAACTCTCAATTTTCTTGATATCGGATAGATGAAGTATATTTATAGAAATTAAACACACTTCGATGATAAGAATAATCGAAAAATTAAAAGTCCTCAAAGGATATTTTCTTGAATGTTATTTCGATGACGGTAGTACACGAAATGCAGATATAAAGCCTTATTTGAAATCCGAGGCTTTTCAATGGTTACAGGATATCAATAATTTTAAACAAGGGTGTTTAAACCAAATTATTCAGAAAGCCGGACAAATAAGTAAATACATTTGTTTAATTTGTACATTCGGACATTCATTTTTTAACAAATCAATCTACATGACCAGCGTAAAAAAATCTTCATCTACCGTTAAAATTCTTTTTATAGGACTTCTTGGCGTTTTCGTAACAGCCAGCTCGTTTGCACAAATAGGTACTGCCATTACGATGGGCGGAAATGCGATACATACCGTTGGAAAACTGCCTGCTGTTGGAACCGAGGTTAAAAATTCAACATTAACCGGCGTTGATCTGAAAGACAAATCGTTAGCAGAATACAAAGGAAAATATATTATCATGAACATTTTCCCAAGTGTCAATACGGGTGTTTGCTCCAAATCGGTAAGAAAATTCAATGAAGATGCTGCGGGCCTGAAAAATACAACTGTGCTTTGCATCTCCAAAGACCTTCCTTTTGCTCAAAAAGCTTTTTGTGGAGCAGAAGGAATCAATAATGTTGTTATGCTTTCGGATTTCAGAACAGATTTTGGAACAGCTTATGGCGTTCAAATCGCAGATGGCCCGATGAAAGGTTTACTAAGTCGTGCTGTAATCGTAATCAATCCGGAAGGTAAGATTGTTTACGAACAACAGGTTCCGGAAATTGGCCAGGAGCCGGATTACACTGCTGCTATTGCCGCAATTAAGTAATAACAAATTCTGATTTGGTTTTACAAAAACGTTGCGTTGCCTAATGCCAAACGGTCATAAAGCAACGCAATTTTTTTATGTTGATTTACCTGACTCACTAGTTCACTTCCTCGGTCAGGATTTAAAAAAATCCAAAAGATCTTTATTGATCGTAGCGGCTTCTGTTGCAGGCATACCGTGTGGAAAACCAGGGTATGAAATCAGCTTTCCATTTTTCAAAAGTTTTACCGCTTTTGCGCCGGAAATTGGGAATGGGACAATCTGGTCATCTTCTCCGTGCAAAACCAATACCGGGAAATCCACGCTTTTAAGATCTTCTGTAAAATCTGTTTCCGAAAAGGCTTTGATTCCGTCATAATGAGCCTTAATTCCACCCATCATAGCCTGGCGCCACCAGTTATCGCGGATGCCCTGAGATATTGTTGCTCCTTCACGGTTATATCCATAAAAAGGAATTGTAAAATCCTGAAAGTATTGCGCTCTTTTTGTAGCAGTTCCTTCACGTATTTCATCAAATACAGACATGGGAACACCGTCTGGATTATCGGCCGTTTGGACCATCAAGGGCGTAACGGCACTGATCAGTACAACTTTCGCCACTCGTCCTTGTCCAAACTTGGCTGCATAGTGAATCGCTTCTCCCCCACCCGTCGAGTGACCCACGTGGATCGCGTCTTTCAGGTCAAGTGCCTTTATAAGTTCCGCTACATCCGACGCGTAAGTATCCATATTATGTCCTTCAGAAGTCTGGGAGGATCTTCCATGGCCTCTGCGGTCATGCGCAATAACCCGGTATCCCTGGCTCAGGAAAAACATCATTTGTCCATCCCAATCGTCGCCCGATAATGGCCATCCGTGATGAAAAACTATCGGTTGTCCCGTTCCCCAGTCTTTATAAAAAATCTCGGTACCGTCTTTTACAGTGATCTTAGCCATGTTTTTAGATTTAAAAATTATGGTTGATACTAAACTGCGTCAAGATAGGATTTTGTATTATCGGGAAAAAATAATCTTGGTTATATCTGTGTGAATTGTGGTTGATTACAAAATTATTAGTGTTGTAATGCAGATATAAGCAATTCGATTTAATCTAATATTTTGAGTATATTAAGAAAAAGACAATCCTCTATGAATCCATATCAACCTTAACTAGAAAAACTTTTCTTCTCAATCAATGAACTCAAAATGAGATCTTTTCATTTTGAAATCTTTAATTAAGTTTGATTCTTGCCGACTGCATAATATCTGTGACTAAAAATTTATTGAAGTCACCCCTTCTCAAATCTCCCCCAAGCCACAAACCCAGCCAAAACACTACAAAACAAATTCATCCCAATCACCGATCCTTCACCTCTCGAAACATGAAAAATGATTGCAGAAATCATCATCAAAATAATCCCGATAGCAGCCCACGATGTCAGCTGTGGTTTTATTTTGATTAAGGATGGAAGAATTAAACCAATTGCACCGAGCAAATCGATTAAGCCGAGAAGTCTTACAATAAATGGTGCCAGTTGTCCAGTCCAGGGCATCATAGACGATATTTTTTCGATTGGCATAAATTTCATCACAGCGCCCATCATGAAAAAGGCTGCTAAGATTACCTGTGCCATCCACAGGATAATGTTCATTGTTTTTGAGTGTTTCTGCTGTTCAGTCATGTCGTGATAAGTTTTTTATTTATGCAGCAAACCTAGTTATATTTACTTTCCATTTGATAGCGCTTCCACTTTGGATAGTGCTATCCAAAGGGATAGTATCGTGAAATTTAAAACCACAAATAAATGCTGACCACAGGTGGATGCCCAAAAACTGCCCTTTCTATACGTGATGCTTTGGAAGCTCTGGAAGGTCGATGGAAACTTTTGATTTTGTTTGCTTTGTCAGCTGGCCCGAGACGATTTAAGCAAATATCGAAGGAAGTAACCGGAATTACGGACAAAACGCTGTCCAAAGAATTAAAAAATCTGGAAGCCAATAAATTGCTTAAAAGGGATGTTTATGACACATTTCCTCCAACCGTAGAATACACGATTACCGAGCACGGAAAGTCGCTTGAAAAGGTAATGGAAGAATTGCACTTTTGGGGATTAGCGCACCGAAAGGAAATTATTAAAAATTGATTGAAACGATAATAGTAAATAATCAAATGGACATACTTAAATCCGTATATTTCTAGTACCTTCTTTTTCACCCAAAGCAAAAAAGTTAAGCGCAGAGATCGCTAAGCTTTTTCTTGGTGCACTTTGCGTTTTTAACTTTTTTGTTTTGCGTGAACCATTAATGTTAGCAAAGCTGCTAATCATCTTAAACAACAATAAAGAAATTATTCCATGGATGTGGAACGTAGGATGCTAAACGTTCAGGAAGAAGTAATAAGTCAAAGTAAACCTTCGAGCCAATTTTGAATTGTTTTAGAATCTAACATTCAGTCAATTAATAATCACTTAAAATCAGGTTAAAAAAAATTCCAAAAACAAAAGCGATGAGCTCGTGTTTCTGGAATTTTTAAATTAAAACTATATCAGATTATTATTTCTTTTTATGAAATCTTGGAGGTTGAATGTAAAAATCAACTGTAACCGCCAGACCTGATGTTTTTATAGGAATGCCACCTTCAACCATTTTCGTACTTAAATTTTTTCTATACCCTGCCATAATATCAACCCCTCCAAAGTTACCCAGTTTCTTATTATAACTTATACCCATATCAACATCCACACGGCGGTATACACCTGGCAAATCATTGTTTGACGAATTCACATAATAGGTTCGGCTTACTGTTTCTGCTTTCAAATAAATGATGTCATTAGGCGACAAATTTCTTCTCCATGCTATTCTTTTTGGCAGCATCATTTCAATACCCGCGTTGTCGGCATAATTATAATTAAACACAAAAACCGGCAGCACGGTCAGTTTGTAGCTTTTGTTCAGCATCGCGCCAAATCCGATTTCCTTATTGGCAGATTTTTTACGGAGAAAAGTCGCTGAAACAGTATAGTTAATTGGAACTTGTTTGAAAGTCAGATCATCAAAATTGCCGCTTTTACTAAAATTTGAAGTGGTAACAAGCCAGGAAGTACTATCCAGTTTTACGATCGCATTAACATCCATCCCAAAGGAACGAAGATTCCAGCCACCCATTTTCTGGATTGGATTGTCTCCCGGAGTTTTTATCTCAAATTGCTCTGTCCGATAATTTGGGCCCATCAGAATGGTCACTTTATCGCTATGGACAACAGGCAGCCAGGCTCTGAAATAATATTCCTCATGCGTAAATTTTTTAGCACCTGCGTTAGGAAAATCATACACTTTACCAGGCGAATGCGTATACCGCATTGTCATCCATTTGGATGGAGCCATACCCGTTAAGCCTGGTTTGAGGCTTTGAGAAAATACATTTGCACCGATTGTACACAGAAAAACAATTAAAGCTTTCCGGTTGCCTGACAGCATAGATTTAGTAATGAAAAAGGTACACAAAAGAAATATTGTAAAAATAACTATCCGGAATACTCAGCGTTAAATCTATACATAATAATTCAAACTGATTTTCCGGCAACATCCATTTATACAGGATTCCAAAGCGGTAGTAATCATTTCCAAATTTTCTGATATATTTTGCTAACACCGACCGCGAATAAATAAGTTCCGGATTGTAAAGAACTATGATTTAGAAAGTTGACAAAATAGAAAAAGTCAAATTTGTAACCCGAAATAATTAGCTAAAAATTTCGCTTCGGCTCATATTAAATTATCATTAATTTCTCTAATAACTTTCACAAGGCAAGTTTTTTCCGAAAAAATTCAGAATTGGGTTTTACGTTTGCGCTACATATTTTAACATTAGCTATGAAGCCAACATTTTTGAGCGTATTTTTTTTCTTTCTCGTTGTTGTAAGCGCTCATTCCCAAAGTAAGCAAAACTATAAAGTAACCGGCAAAATACAGGACGCCACCACAAACCGTCCCGTTGAATATGCTTCCGTGGGAATTACCAATCAACAAACAAATACTATAGTTAACGGAGCCGTGACGGATACATCCGGATATTTTGAAATTACCCAATTGCCAACCGGCACTTTTATTGTCACTGTGGATTTTATTGGCTACCAGAAAAAAGTAATAAAAGATGTGATCATTTCGGGCTCTTCAAAAACCGTTTCATTCAATACAATAACTTTAACGCCAACGGTAAATATTTTGGAAGAAGTGACCGTGACGGGAAACAAAACCATTGTTGAAAACCAGATTGATAAAATTGTTTACAACGCCGCGAATGATATTACTTCCCAGGCTGGAGTTGCACTTGATGTTCTGAAAAAGGTACCACAGGTTTCGGTGGATATTGATGGAAATGTTGAACTTCAGGGAAATCCGAATGTGCGTTTTTTAATAAATGGAAAACCATCCAGCGTTTTTGGAAACAGCCTTACCGATGCCCTTTCCTCAATTCCGGCCAGCCAGATCAAAAGTATTGAAGCAATCACAAGTCCGGGTGCCAAATATGATGCACAGGGAACCGGGGGAATTATTAACATTATACTGAAAGATAACAAGTTGCAGGGAATTAATGGAAACGTCAGCCTGACGGGAGGAACGAGACTGCAAAACGGATCTGCCAACCTGAATTTCAGAAAAAATAATTTTGGGATCAACGCCTTTTTTAGTGGAAATAAGCAGCTAAGTTCCAGAACACCTAGTACTCAGGATCGACTGTCCAACAATGTATCCGACACGACTACAACCCGCCTTCTGCAAAACGGTTTTCAGGATTTTAAAAGAAGCGGTTACCGTTCAGGTCTCGGTTTCGACTGGACGATTAGCAAAAAAGACAATCTGATCGGATCTTTTGGCTATAACAGTTTCAGCAGTAGCGGAAGCGGCCTTACCAATATCAATCAAACAACGTACAACCAGGCAGGAATCCCCACTTTGGCCCAGGATATTCTACGAAATTCATCCAGTAAAAACAGCATTGGTGCTTTTGACTGGAGTCTGAATTATATCAAAAAATTAAAAAAAGAAGGACAGGAACTGAATGTGCTTTACAGTTCCAGTTTTGGAAAACCACGTAATAATTATAGTCAGATCCAAAGCTATAACGGCGAATCTTTTGCCAACTCCGGTACAATGGGAAATACCCCTGGAAATGACAAACAGACCAATATTTCCATTGATTACGCGCATCCAATTAAAAAAGGATTTATCATCGAAACCGGTGTAAAAACAGTTTTGCAGGATATAAAAAGTATTGCGGATATCAGCGTTTTCACGCCGGTTCAAAACCAGTTTGTCCACGACCCAACACAGTCTTATCAATTGAGCTACAACATGAAGATTTATGCGGGGTATTTGTCAACGACTTTTTCAATGTTCAACTGGCTGAATATCAAGGCAGGGGCGCGATTTGAGCATACAGATGTAAAAATTGATTATCCTAATACGACGATTCCTTCTTACAACAATCTGGTTCCTTCTCTTATTTTCTCCCATAATTTCAAGGATGACCAGTCAGTTAAATTTGCTTTTACACGCCGAATCGAAAGAGCAGAATACCGGGAAATCAATCCGTTTATGAACCTGAGCGACCCTTACAATATCACCGCCGGAAATCCGCTTTTGAAACCCGAAATCGGAAACAATTTTGAAATTGGTTATAACAAACCTTTCAAAAATGGAGGAAGTGTTTACGTTGCTTTAATTGAACGGATCAATACCAGCGACGTTAAACCTTACACTACTTTCTACCCAACCTACATGATCGGCGACTCAACTTATCAGAATGTTTCGGTTACCAATCGTCAAAATATTGGTACTGAATATAACTCCGGCGTAAGTTTGTCAGGTTCCATGCCGATCACTGATCACCTGAATCTGAGAGGAAATTTTGTTGTGACACAGAAGCGCGTGGTTAATAATCTCCTTGGCGGGAATGTTACCAACGGAACAAACTGGCGCTTTAACCTGAATGCTACGTACCAATTGCCAAAAGATTTGAGTCTGGAAGGTTTTGGAAATTACTCTTCTGCCATCAATACAATCCAGGGAAAAAGACCGCAGCAGCTTACCTACAACTTTGCATTCAGAAAGCAGTTTTACCATAAAAACGCCAGTATTGGTTTTACGGCGACGAATCCGTTTACCAAATATATAAGCCAGGTTACTACTGTTAAAACAGGAAATTACGTGGCCACAAACACTGTCCTTGTACCGTATCGTTCTTTCGGAATCAGCCTGACCTATAAATTTGGAAAGCTCGAATTTAAAAAAGGGAAAGAACAGGGAAATGATTTTTTGCATAATGCCCCAAGTTCTGAAAATTAATCTTTTAGCTTCAATCTTCGCTTATGAAATCTGTCCTGGTTTTAGCGTTTTATTTTCTGTTTCAGGTAACGTCGTTTTCCCAAACTGCGGACAGCCTGCATCATGAAATTCGTTTTTCGACAAAACAGCTTTATACACCAGGTTTAGTTGTTTTAGCAGGACTATTGGCTAACGGGCATTCGAAGGAATCTTTTAAAAATGAGGTAGCTGAAGAGCGGAATGAGTATATACCAAAATTCAAAACGCACCTCGATGATTACCTGCAATTTTCGCCTTTGGCAATAGCGTATGGACTTGATGCGATCGGTATAAAATCTAAAACAGATTTCATGAACCGATCTGTAATTTTATTGAAAGGTGAAATCCTGGCCATAGGAACGGCTACACTTTTAAAAAAAATGACCCATGAACTTCGCCCTGACGGCAGTGCCTATACTTCTTTCCCCTCCGGCCATACCACTCAGGCTTTTGCTGCGGCAACTTTTTTAAGCGAGGAATATAAAGATCGCTACAAATGGATGCCTTATGCGTCTTATACGGTTGCATCTTCGGTGGGACTCTTACGCGTTGCTAATAACAGACACTACATCAGTGATGTGCTTGTAGGTGCCGGAATCGGTTTTTTATCGATGAAAGTTGCTTACTGGACGCATCAATATAAGTGGGGGAAGAGAAATCGAAAAGTAGTTCTTCAATAATGAAACGCTGGAAATGATTCGTATCAACCACGATCTGTAATGATATAGACTTTTCATTTTTATCCGAAAAAATTTTAGTCTTTTAGCATAAAAACGAAAAGTCTTAATATTCTAAATATCCAGTCAACGTTTATACCACTAGACTAAGCGTAAACTCCCGACTACTGAATCACCAGTCTTCTGACAATTTCCTCACCAGAATAGACCGTTTTTACAAGATAGAGTCCTGCGGGAAGATTGCTTGTATTGAATTTTGATTCTGAAATTCCATCCCAGACAAATGTTCTTTCCGCGCGTTTTTGCCCAAGAAGATTTATGATTTGAATTGTGTAATTTCCTTTTGATAAGCCTTCAAACCTCAGACTGAGTTCCTGTGAGCTGTTTCTTGCCGGATTTGGCGAAATTATTATGTTGCGAACTGCTTCTACATTATTCCATCGTGCGGTTTCTATACGCGAATAGGCATAAGTGCCATCGTTATCAATCATTTTTAAACGGTAATACTGCGTTAAAGAAGTAGTACTTTTGTTGTAAATATCTGTGAATGTATACGTTTCCAAGACCACGCTTTCTCCTTTCGCATTTACACTACCAATATTGGTAAAAGATTTACCGTCATTACTTTTTTCAATTTCAAAATGAGATGCATTGGTTTCACTAGTAGTTCGCCATGCCAACTGAATATTATTTTCGCTGGTTTTTGCTGAGAAATTTACCAGCGTAACCGGCAAAGGTGAGGCCGCATCAATCACGATATTATTAATCGAATGGTTGGTAGATGCCTGAGTCCCTAAATAACCACCTTCGGTGATGTAAAGCCTTACATCATCAACATTATCAAAAGTGTTATCCAGAGAAACGGTGATTGGAATATATCCATCTATATAACCATTGAATGTCATTGACGCTACCTCTACTCCATCCCTAAAACCCTTAACCGTATTGGTAAAATCTTCTGTTTCGCCCCAGTTATAATATCTGAAGCTATTTAGCTGAAAATTACCGCCATCACTTGACTTGATTGACATGCCTTTACTACCAGCATTGTCTTCGTACGTTAAAGCAGTGAAATTTGCATCACCACTATTTAAAAAATTATGAGCTTTCCACGCCATTGAACCCTGATTTGCTCCATTAATATCAGTAATATTTCTTATCTGGATAGTAATTCCAGGAATATTAGTGGAGCCACCTTCGCCATCTTCGGCCACCCCGTCGGACCAGGAACCGTCGCTTGTGAAGGTAAGTGTAGTTGCAGCAAGCGGTACAGGTAAAAAATTAGATGCAGTTGAACTTTGCGTCAACACCGCTAAAAAGAAAAATTGAACTGATAATAAATAAACAGACTTACGAAATGAACTGAACTGAAACGTACTTTGGAAGAAGTTGAGCATATATAAAGTTTTAAATTAACGTTTCGCAAAGAAAGTTTATTTAATCCATTATACCAAAACCAATTTATTATTGCATAATTTCAATTTTAAAAATTAAAATTCCTAAAATTTCTAATTTAATTACAATATTGTTTTAATAACCAAATTTCCCCTGTGATTATATTTATCACTACACGAAACAAACTCATTAAATTGCTTCAACCAATTATTCGTAGAAAGCGGACAAAATTCAAATGAAATTAAAAGTAAAAAACAGTTCGTTGATCTTCTTTCTTTTGATTTTTATTTCTAATCATGCTTCAGCCCAGTTAGCAGAAAATTCAAAAATCAGTTTGCTTACTATTGGCCCAGGCAAAGATGTGTATTCAGCCTTTGGCCATAGTGCAATTCGGATTTCGGATCCTGCTACCGGAATTGATAACGTATACAATTACGGGACATTCACTTTTGATAACAATTTTTATATAAATTTTGCCAAAGGAGAAAACATTTACTGGCTCTCCGTTGTGCCTTTTAAGCAAGAATATTATTACTGGGCCATAAAGGAAAACAGGACTGTGATACAGCAAACACTCAATCTCACTGTACCGCAAAAAAACGATTTATATCATTTTCTGGAAAATAATGCACTCGTTCAAAATAGGACATACCGATATGATTATTTTTACGACAATTGTTCCAATCGGATAGACAATGCCCTGAAAAAAGTTTTTGGGTATAGTCTGAAATTCTATGCAGACAAGGTTGCAGAAGAACGCAGCCAATCGGGTTCTACTATTCGACAATTAACACATCAATATCTGCAACAAAGCAAATGGGGTGAATTAGGAATTGAAACCTGTTTGGGCATTGAGATGGATCGAAAAATAAAGCCAGAGCAATTCAAATTTCTTCCTGATTTTTTGATGTGGAATTATGACAAAGCTGAAATAAAATCTGATCATGGATTTATCCCGCTTGTGATGGATAAAATCGTTTTGTACCAAAGTAATGAGCAGATAAATAAAGTAACATTATCAGGCTATTTTAGCCCAATCGTTTGTTTTAGCATTATTTTACTGCTGGCTTTTATCATCAGTTTTCCAAAATTTAAGCAATCTATCCTGGCCCGGATTTTTGATTTTACATTATTTTTCGTCTGCGGAATAGCTGGCTTCCTCCTCCTTTTCTTGTGGTTTTTCACTACACATTATTCACAGGTAAATCTAAATTTACTTTGGGCTAATCCGTTGGGCTTATTCTTATCTTTTGGCCTGTTTTCGCGAAAGAATAATCGTATTATTGCCGGGTACTATTTCTATTATGGTTTGCTTCTGGTCCTGACAATTTTGGGTTGGGCGATATTGCCTCAGCAGCTTAATTTTGCTTATTTGCCTGTTTGTTTGGCGTTGGCTTTACGTTGTTTTTCTGCTTATTCGGTTGGGTTACACAGAGGGGCACGGAGATAAAAAGAGGGGCGCAGAGTTTTTTCTATTGCCCCTCTTTTGTATTTATTTCGCTTTTCTTATTATGTTTTTGATTTAAATAATCTCCTTAATTTAAAAACATTTCGTCGATTAGCAGCAACGCTTTTTTGTCTTTATCGCGATGCCATTTTGGCATTTTGTTTAATGGTTTGGCTACAATTTTCAGGTAGGTTACCGTTTCGGTTTTAAATTTCCCTTCCATGGATTTAAGAGAGGGCTTGTCGCCTTTTGATGGAAGGGCGGCAGTCATTTTGGTTAATAATTTTAATTGTTTCGGATTTGTTCCGCCCCAGATTTCAACCAGTTCAGGAGGAAAAATACCGGTATCTTCTTCGACCATATAATGTAATCCAACGGATGAAATTGCTACCGGTTTTTTAAATTCACAAACCAGAGCCATATCATTTTCTTTGACAGCCGCCCAATTATTAGCCCATGCCGGATTATTTGCACCGATAACGCCTAGTTTACTATTGAAAAATGTCTTATCCCCTTCCGCCTGATGGACCCGATCCAACGGGAATAATATATTGACACTATCTGGTTTGTATGCACTTCTGAAAAAATCGAAAGTAACCACATCACTCGACAACCAGCCTGTTTTAAAGGCTTTTGCCTTGATTGTAGTATTCTTACTTAACACCGTTTTGCCATCAGAAATGGGAGATTTCACACTATCAGGTTCTGTTCCATCCGTTGTGAATCTTATCTCCACGCCTTTTATAGGATGTTTTAGCAACAAAGGAGTTGTCTCGGCAAATATGGTTGAGCTGTTTTTAATTTGCGGAAGATTAAGTTTTAAAGGTTTCGTACCGTCGTCCTTAAAGCCACCGATAAAGGTTATTTTAGTATTTGCTTTTTGCAGCTTTTCCAATTCTGAAGACGAAAGTCCAGTGTCCCAAACTGATATTGTTTTCAGGTTTTTAAAGTTGGGAATTACAGCTTGTAAATCTGTGAAATTTATTTTTGTTCCTGATATTGTCAGATTATGGAGATATTTCAACGAGATCAGTTCTTTCAAACCTTTGGCGGTAATATCAGTAAAATTCAGATCCAGTTTTCTCAGATTTTCAAATTTGCTAATACGGTTAAGATCGGAATCTTTAACCGGCATTTTGTTTAGATTAAGCGATACAATCTGTTTTTTTACTTCTTCAAGTTCATCCAGCTGGCTTGCCTTAAAAGCACTTCGGTTATAAATATTGACCGATAATGCAGGCGATTCCCGTGCCAGTTCTGATACGGTCCTGTAATCGTTGTTCAGCTTTTTTATTGTTTCTTCATCCGCAGCATCGAAGTCAAAAATTTCTTCATCCTTTGAAACAGGCTTTAACCTGGCCGTTGCCAATATCCTCAATGAATCCGTAACAGGAAGTCCTAAAACTTTTTTGTTAAAACCCGCATTTTCTTTAACCCACAAAGCCAGCAATGTAATTTCCTCAGCCGTAAGTTGTGTTTTCCCAACTGGCGGCATATGTTTTTTATCATCAATAGATAAATGTACACGCTGTAAAATCAAACTTACCTTAGGATTTCCAGGAACAAATGACCTTCCGGTCTTACCGCCTTTAAGAATTGATTTCGGATCTGTCAAAACAAGCTCTCCTTTCATTTTATCAGGATTATGGCAACTGACGCATTTCTGTTCCAGAATGGGTTTGATCACATCATTGAAAACCTCCGCCTTTTCAAGCGGTATGGCCGCCATTTGTTTTTGACTCGAAACAGGTTCAAAAATGAAGTTTTCTCCATGTGTTATGGCCGCACCATAGTGGCCGGTAAGTACAAGTGCGACAACCGTTATAAAAGCCGCACTTTTAGCAAACGGTGCTTTGTACCAACTGTTATTACGAACAAGATAAATGAATGATGATACAAAAAACAACATTGCGCCAGTCCATTTGTGCCAGATCAAAGTTTCCCCGGAATATCCTTCTTCTCTTGAAAGAAAAAGTCCCATAATAAGGGTTACTGCGGCAAACAAAGCACCTGTCAGCAGCAGGTTTTGTGAATAATTCCTGTAAAAAATATTGGTTGAGTTTTCCGTTCTAAACCTGAAAAACTCCATGATCATCGCCAGTAATAAAATGACAATCGGAAAGTGAAGGATAAGGGGATGCATCCGGCCAAGTGTTTGAAGCCACGGCGGAATAACCAGTTTGTTTTCAAAAATAAGCAAGAAAGCTATAAAAATATTGGACGCAAATAATATCTGCTCGGCAAACCTTTTTAATCTTATATGTATCACAAAACCGGTTCGTTTATTAATTTTTCAGGGTTTAGGAAAAGGATATTTTTGTGAATTATCCGTTTCAAATGTCAATCTTTTTAATAATTATTTTTTATCAAACTATTGATTTTCAATAATTTAATTAACTAATAATATCATTAACCACTTTTCCCGAAACATCGGTAAGACGGTATCTTCTGCCAAGATGTTTGAAAATAAGCTTTTCATGATTAAGCCCAAGCTGATGTAAAACGGTCGCCTGAAAGTCGTGGACGTGTACTGGATTGCTGGCTATATTGTATCCCAATTCATCCGTTTCGCCATGCACAATACCCGGCTTGATACCGCCACCCGCCATCCAGATCGTGAAACAGCGCGGATGGTGATCGCGTCCGTAATTATCTGTTGTCAGTTTTCCCTGCGTATAGCTTGTCCGGCCAAATTCTCCGCCCCAGATTACCAAAGTCTCGTCCAGCAATCCTCTTTGTTTTAAATCGGTTACCAAAGCGGCAGAAGCCTGGTCAACGTCTTTTGCCTGTTTTGCAATTTCAAAAGGCAGATTTCCGTGTTGATCCCAGCCCTGATGGTATAGCTGGACAAAACGAACACCATTTTCAGATAATTTTCTGGCCAAAAGACAATTCGCCGCGAAAGTTCCTGGAACGAGACAATCAGGCCCGTACAATTTGATTATATCATCCGATTCCTTTGACAAATCCATTACTTCCGGCACGGCGGTTTGCATACGGTACGCCATTTCGTATTGTTTGACTTTGGCTGTAATTTCCGGATCTCCAAATTCCTGGTACGAAAGTTCATTTAACTGAGAAATATTGTCGAGCATATCTCTGCGGTCCTTCCTGTCCATACCTTCCGGGTCGCGTAGGTACAGTACCGGATCTTCTCCTTTGCTAAACTGTACACCCTGATGGACAGAATCAAGAAATCCGTTAGACCACAATTTAGAATACACACCTTGTCCGTTTCCAACACCACGGGAAAGTAAAACTGTAAAACTTGGAAGATTTTTATTCTCATTTCCCAATCCATAGCTAAGCCAGGAACCCATACTCGGCCGGTTTCCCTGCTGCGAGCCGGTTTGCAAAAATGTCAGAGCCGGATCGTGGTTAATAGCCTCGGTATACATGGATTTAATGATGCATATATCATCCACAATCTTGGAAGTATAAGGCATCAAATCGCTGATCCAGGCCCGTGATTCTCCATATTGCTTAAAATCTACAAAAGAACCGACCAGTGGAAAAGAGGCCTGATTTGCCGTCATGCCCGTTAACCTCTGAGTACCTCTGACAGACGGTGGAATTTCCTGACCAAACAAATCTCTCAATTTCGGTTTATAATCAAATAATTCCTGCTGGGACGGAGCTCCGTTTTGGAATAAATAGATTACCCGTTTAGCTTTTGGAGCAAAGTGAGGAATTCCGGGTGCAAGGCCTTCCTCCACCCCTGTTCCGTCAAAAAGATTCGGCATAAGAAGCGAACCCAGCGCGACGCCACCTATACCCAAACTCATCGAAGACAGAAAACGTCTTCTATTAAAATTCAGACCATGTTCCAGGATTTCCTTTTCCATAATTAAATATTGATTCTGCTCAACCCGCAATTAACAATTCCCCCCATTAACAATTAACCCTTAACAACTAAACATTATCAGGTTTTTGTTATCGTTTCTTCCAGATTATAAATAGCTGACACCACACGCATGAGAGCAGCGAGTGATTTTCTGTCAACATTTTTGATTATTGGATATTCTCCTACGGCTATCATATTTTCAGCCACATCTGGCTTCATAATTTTCAATTCCTTATTGTAATATCCCATCAAAACTTCAATCTCTTTTTCAGTTGGTTTGCGACAAACAATCAGACGGAATGCTTTGATGATCTTATCCTGCGATGCCGTTTTTTCCTGCAAAAGTTTCGCTGCCAAAACACGGGAAGCTTCCAAAACTGCGGGATCATTCATCATCACAAGCGCCTGTAACGGTGTGTTTGTTTTTAATCTTTTCACCTCACACAAATCCCGGTTGCTCGCATCAAAAATTCCCATAGTAGGCGGCGGAACCGTTCGCTTGATCAGCGTATACATACCTCTGCGATAAAGATTTCCACCATGATCCTGATTGTAAACGGATAATAATCCACGCCCGGAGGTAGCCCCTTCCCATAACCCAGCCGGCTGGTAAGGTTTGACACTAGGCCCTCCTATCGTTTTATTCAACAAACCGCTGCTCGACAAAACCAGATCTTTTATAAATTCTGCATGAATACGATATCGCGAACCTCTTGATAGATAAATATTATCAGGATCCATTGCCAGCTTTTCTTTTGTAAAAACAGCCGACTGACGGTAAGTGGCAGAAGTTACCATTTGTTTTACAAGTCTTTTTATATCCCAGTCGTGCTCCATAAAATCCGATGCAAGCCAGTCGAGCAGAGCAGGATGTGACGGAAGTTCGCCCTGCATACCAAAGTCGCCAGAAGTCTTGACGATGCCTCGTCCGAAAAATTCCTGCCACAAAATATTGACATAAACCCGGGCCGTGAGCGGATTTTTCTTATCAAAAAGCCATTGGGATAATCCTAAACGGTTTTTAGGATATTTATCATTGAATGGTAAAATGGATTTTGGAGTACCGGGCTGTACTTCATCTCCGGGAGCATCATAAACGCCGCGTTTTAGAATATATGTTTTTCTTGTTGTGTCGAGATCACCCATAACCGAAACAATCAAGCGGCTCGTATCCTGTTTATTAACAAATTTTAAAATACTTTTTGCATCTTCATTACTAATTTCCATCAACGGCTTTTTCGCATAGGTTTCAGGTCCGCCGATAACGGATTCGATACCAACCTCCTTCACATTATTAAAAAATGCGAACATCTGGTAATATTCCTTTTGAGAAAAAGGATCGTATTTATGGTCATGGCAATGGGCGCATTCCAACGTCACACCTAACAATCCCTTACCAAACATGTCGTTACGGTCCGTAACGTACATCATCCGATACTCTTCCGGAATCACACCACCCTCTTCTGTGATCTTGTGATTTCGGTTAAATCCCGTGGCTAAAAGCTGTTCTTTTGTTGATTTTGGCATAAGATCTCCTGCCAGTTGCCAGGTTACAAAATCATCATAATGCATGTTTTCATTGAAGGCATGAATCACCCAGTCGCGCCACGGCCATTGTGTACGATACCCGTCATCCTGATAGCCGTGTGAATCAGCATAACGAGCAAGATCAAGCCAGTGAAGTGCCATTTTTTCACCATATGCAGAATTTTGCATGAGTTTATCAACCATTTTCTCATAAGCTCCGGCACTGTTATCAGCCAGAAAACTATCCATCATTTGCAGTGTTGGAGGCAAACCCGTGATATCCAGGCTTAATCTTTTCAATAATCTTTCCTTATCCGCTTCCTGATTTGGCGTAAATCCTTTTTGTTCCTGTTTTTGTAAAACAAAATAGTCAATTTCATTTCTTGGCCATTCTTTCAAAGTTACCGTTGGAATCGCAGGTTTTACAGGCGCAACAAAAGCCCAGTGTTTTTCATATTTAGCTCCCTGCTTAATCCATTTTTCAATCAGGCTGATTTCATGGCTGGAAAGTTTCAGATTTGACGATGGCGGGGGCATCAGTAAGGCTGTATCTTTCGAAGTGATCCTCAGATATGCCTGTGAAAATTCAGGTTTTCCAGCCACCAACGCATGTGCCGTTGGATTTTCTTTCAGTGCCTGAAACGCACTTTCTTCCATATCCATCCTCAAACCTGCCGCTCTTTTGTTGGCATCAGGTCCATGGCAAGCCAGGCATTTATCCGAAAGAATTGGTCTAATATCAAAATTATAACTAATTTTCTCCGGTATTTTTTCTTCTTTTGCCTCATTTGAAGCTCCCCTGTCACAACATTGAAATGTCAATGCCAGGCTAATGATAAGAGTTAGGAATAGTGGAATTCTAAGCATAGAGGAAATTACAAATAATTGTAATTAAATATAACTAATTATCTAAAAAATGACAATTTACCATGTAAAGGCAATTTATATTTTTTAGGTAAAGTAACTATCCTGCTCTGTCCGTGATTGATTTGGATTTACTATTTTTGTATGCGTCGCCTGTATTTGGAATAAGCAGGTTTTGCCAAATTGAATGGAATTATTATCACAAAATATCTGTATATTCCTACCAGCCAATGCCATAATCTTCCCCGTGATTACTTGACCCGCCCCACATGCTTCCATGGATCCAGTCAAAATAAATGGCGTTGATTGGCCCGCTGGTACGCGGCTGATATGAATTTCTATAACCCATTCTTGATAATTCTTTTCTTGTCCAATCCGGCATTGCTTCGTTTAGAATTAACCCGCCCGGATCTTTTTCATGTTCTCCAAAACTGGCATACATCTGCAAAGTTTTAAAGCTTGGCGCTTCGGTGGCTTCCTGAACCGTCATCCCAAATTCTACGATATTAAGGAAAAATTGAAGCAGTAACTGATCCTGCTCGTCACCCGCTTGTTTAGCAAAAGAAAGAAATGGTTTTCCATCTTTCAAAGCCAGACTTGGCGTCAGCGTCACCCGTGGCCTTTTTCCAGGCTCAACCACATTGAAAGGGTTTTCTTTGGCATCCAAAACGAAACTTTGCATACGCTGACTTAATCCTACGCCGGTAGTTCCTGCAATTGTTGCCGGTACCCAGCCACCGCTTGGCGTGATTGAAACTACCCAACCTTCCTCATCCGCCGCTTCTACGGAAGTCGTTCCGGCCGTAAATTCTTCCATGAATTTCTCATCAAGCCCATGATCATTTCTCATGGAAAGCTGTTTTGTCCCCCAGTTTTTTATCTGGTCTGTATAAGGATTTGTCTTTCCTTCGAAAGGATAAGGATCACCCGGTAAAATTTTCGGATCATTCTTTTCCCAATTAATTTGCTTGATCCTTTCCTTAGCATACTCTTTCGAAAGCAAACCTTTTATCGGCCCAGCAGGTGCAAATGCAGGATCACCATAATAAAAATCACGATCAGCAAAAGCCAGGTTCATTGTTTGGTATAACGTATGCACATAACGTGAAGAATTATAACCCATACTTTTCAGGTCAAAGTTTTCCAGCATATTCAAGGCCTGTAACATCACCGGACCTTGTGTCCATTGCTGCATTTTGTATACCTCAATGCCTTTATAATTCGTCATGAGCGGTTCCTCAATTTTCACTTTCCAGCTGGCAAGATCTTGTTCCGTAATTAATCCGCCTTGTTCCTGACAGCTTCTGGCAATTTCTTTGGCGATATCTCCTTTGTAAAAACGATCATATGCTGCGTAAATGGCTTCTTTCCTGGATTTCCCTTTTTTCAAAGCCAACTCCTCTGTGTCAACCAGTTTTTGCAACGTAGCCAGAAGATCCTTTTGAACGAAAATTTCACCCGCATCCGGCGCCTCTCTTTTCTCACCTAAATGTGGTAAAAAAACCTTTTTGGAATATGGCCATTCTTTGATTTTTGCTTTTCCTCTTTCAATGGAATTTGCCGTCTGGGCTTCAATCGGATACCCAGCTGCCAATTGCATGGCCGGAGCCAAAACCTGTTTCAGGCTCATCGTCCCATATTCCGCAAGCATCGTCATTAACCCTCCGGCTGTTCCGGGAGTTGTGGCGGCTAAGGGCCCAAATTCAGGAGGATATTTCATTCCTTTTCCCTTAAAAAAATCCGCTGTGGCACCTGTCGGCGCAACGCCCATGGCATTGAGTGCAATCACTTTTTTGGTTTTAGGATTGTAGATAAGCGCCTGCGTTTCACCTCCCCAGCTTAGTACATCCCACATCGTACACGTGGACGCTAGCATAGCGCAGGACGCATCAATTGCATTGCCACCTTTACTAAAAATCATTGCGCCGGCCGTAGCCGCTAACGGTTTTCCGGTAATACCCATCCAGTGTTTTGCGTGAAGAGGTGGTTTTTGCGTGGTAACCGGAAAATTATTAAATGCCTGACTAAATGACTCTGCGTGAATAGCGACAAAAGCCAGGGAACAAACGAGCAGTTTTAATTTCATAATGCTGGTATTATTTTAGGAATAGAAATGAACTCGCTTTATAATATACAAAAGTAACTTGCATGTTGCCGGATTAATCAAAAGGAAGAATCCGTTGGTAAGATTTGAAATGAATCTAAGTAATTGTTTGAAATTCTGAATTTATTTCAGGATTTCCAGATAGCCATTTTTTTTCAAATCCGCTTCTGTCATACTGATCACATTAACGTCCAGTTTTATTGGCGTAAGCGGCGTGTTTGTTGAATCTGTTTTCACACTTACAATTTTATCAACAAGATCCATTCCTTTGAAAACCTGTCCAAAAATGGTGTATTTGTCATCCAGTCTTGCCAGGCCTTTTTTGTTTTGAACAATGTAAAACTGACATCCGGCCGATAGCATTTCAGGATTATTGTCGCGCCCGGATGCAACAGCTCCATAAATATGGCGAATATTTTTGTTGAATTCCGGTTTGAGCAGATATGGCGAATCCGAGAATCCTGCTGGTGTATCCGGACAGCCGCCCTGAGCTACAAAATCTTTTATCACCCGGTTAAATGTCAAAGAATCCCAATAACCTTCACTCGCCAATTTCACAAAACTGGTTTTATGATTTGGTGTTTCATCGTATAACCAAAAGAGGATTTCCCCAAAACTGGTCTTGATCTGGCCAACCTGATAGGTTTTCGTTTTTTGGGCTGAAACAGAAAAACAAGTGAATAACAAGAGGAATGATAGAACTTTGTTTCTCATATTCGGATCGGTTTTGATTTAAGAAATCAATATAACCAAGCTTTGATATACAATCAGATATTATACAAAAATTTTCAAAAAAACACTGGTTTTATTCATAAATCGTTGTTTAAATTAGTTTGAAGCAAAACAGAAAAAGGCGACTGAATAAAATAACTATTGTGAGGATGTAATACCAAGTCGCCGTTTCCGTTTTTCATATCAATTGTTTCAAAAAATGTTCAATCCGTGTTTTATCAAATCCGTCCTTCAAAATTTTCACAAAAGCTGAACCCACAATTGCTCCGTCTGCAAACTCATGTGCAAACTGAATATCCTCTTTGGTTTTGATATTGAAACCAAGAACAACCGGATTTCTAAATGTATGGTTTGACAGATTTGTTAAATAATCTGAGCTTTTACCGATTTCACTGGAACCTCCCGTTGTTGAATTACCCGAAAGTGCATACAAAAAGCCTTCACCCAATGCGTCAATTCTGGACATCCGTTCATTACTTGTCTGAGGTGAAATCATAAAAATCGGTGCGAGATTCTTCTGTTGATACGAACTGCGGTAGTATTTTTCATAATCGTCCAAAGGTAGATCTGGCAATAGTAATCCGTCCACTCCCACCTCATGGCAACGCCGACAAAATTCTTCAAAACAATACTGATAAACCGGATTCATCGACCCCATTAATACAATCGGAATAGAAATTTTTTTCCGAATTTTTTCTAGTTGATCGAATAAAATATCAATCGTCATCCCGTTTTCCAGTGCAACTTTATGACTATTCAGGATCACTTCGCCGTCCATAACAGAATCGGAAAACGGAATACCAATTTCTACAAAATCAACATTTGATTTGGCTAACAATTCCAAAATAGGTATCGTATCATATAAATCAGGATAACCCGCGGTGAAATAAATGCTAAGTTTTTTTCCAGCGTTCTGAAAAATAGCTTTTAGCCGGTTTTCTTTAAATTTGATCATGAGATGATTTCTTAGAAGTTGAATATTGAATGTATGTTTCCAGATCTTTGTCGCCTCTGCCGGACAGACAAACCACGACAACATCAGTAGGCTTAAAATCCAGATGCGAAAGCGCGGCAAGCGCGTGGGCAGATTCAATAGCCGGAATGATTCCTTCCTTTTGACTTAAAGCAATTCCTGCATCCAAAGCTTCTTCATCCGTTACCGCTACAAATTGTGCTCTCCCGGTATCATGCAACCAAGCGTGCAGAGGTCCAATTCCCGGATAGTCCAGCCCGGCCGAAATTGAGTGCGCTTCCAGAACCTGACCTTCATTTGTCTGCATAAATTTGGTTTTACTTCCATGTAAAATCCCTGATTTCCCCCGGAAAGTAGCGGCAGCAGTAAAACCGGAATCCAGACCTTTGCCAGCCGCTTCTGCCGCAACGAGTTTTACAGCAGGATTATCCAAAAAGTGATAAAAAGAACCTGCCGCATTACTTCCGCCGCCCACACAGGCAATGACATAATCAGGTACTTCCTTACCAGTCAAATCCGGAACCTGCTGTATTAATTCCTTGCTGATCACCGATTGAAACTGGGCGACCATATCCGGATACGGATGTGGACCAACCACTGAACCAATTACATAAAAAGTATCAACAGGATTATTGATCCAGTCACGAAAGGCCTCATTGGTTGCATCTTTCAGGGTTTTACTACCTGAAAGTGCAGGAACAACCGTTGCTCCGAGTAACCGCATCCGCTCGACATTTGGAAATTGCCTCTTCATGTCAACCTCTCCCATATAAATAAAACAAGGCAATTTCAAAAGCGCACAAGCCATAGCGGTAGCTACGCCATGTGATCCGGCACCCGTTTCGGCCACAATCCGTGTTTTGCCTAACCTTTTTGCAAGCAAAACCTGACCGAGTGTATTGTTAATTTTATGCGCACCGGAATGGCACAAATCCTCTCTTTTAAGAAAAACATTCGTCTGATGTAATCCGGATAAATAGGGAGAAGGATAAAGCGGCGTTTCCCGGCCAACGTAAAGCTTCAACAAACGTGATAGCTCTTTCTTAAACTCCGGATCATCCAGAATCCCCTGATAACTTTGGCTTAGATTCTGCACAGTGGAAAACAAAACTTCGGGTACATACGCTCCTCCATAAGGACCGTAAAACCCGTTTTCATCAACTTGATAGTTCATAAGAATATTGGTTTAAAATGAAAAAAGACTCCCTGTGAACAGAGAGTCTCGCGTATAATTCAGTAGAATTTTCTAACAGGCAAGTCAGCGTTCACAATACCGGAATTGGGTATTGCGCCACCAGAAATTTAAAAAAAGTGCAGATTGATATTCCATGCTCCAAAGATAAGCAGGAAGTTATTTATGAAACAAATAAAACGATCAAAAATAATCAATAAAAAACAAATTAAATCATTTTGATATTCCACTATAATATCAAAGCCATACATTTCTGCCTCACATAGTGTTGAGATCACCCTAATACACACATCGAGTCCTCAGCTTTATCAAACCGTTAAAAATAGTTAATCCAAAAAGCTATTAAAAACAAGCAAAGCTTGCATACAATTGCTACGGAATGATACAAGAGATTTTACAATATAATTTTGACTAAATATGACTTTGAGACCACCCAGACTGATGTACTTAAAAAAGTTAAACAAATTCTACATCTAATTACATCTAAAAACAAGTCATCATCGTATATGTGATCAAGTTAGCTACTTGAATTTTTTTTGACTGGAATTAAATCAAAATCCGGTGTTTTCGATGTGTCGCTTGTATCGTGTGAGATATAAAGCCCTATTGCTTTTAGAAGTTGTTTAAACGTTCATTCTAATCCATTTTTCATATCTAAAAATTCTACTTTATGCATGTTTCTTCGTTGCAACGGCAGCTCAGGATTGGATTCCTTGGCTGCGCGGCACTACTGCTCTCGGTCAGCAGTTTCGCATCAAGCCATAGGGAAGCCCCGTTAATTTCTAACGACCCGCTGGCAGACAATACCGACGTCTACGCCTTTAAAAGTCCAGACGATCCTAATAGTATCACGATCATCGCCAATTACATTCCTTTCGAATCTCCCGAAGGCGGTCCCAATTACTACAATTTCGGCACGAGCGTTCGCTACGAAATTCACATCAAAAATAAAACTACATCAGCAGGCGACGACATTACTTACCGGTTTACTTTTTCAAGCACCAACGAAGACCCTACTACTTTTTTCAATATCCGTTTAGGAAAACAAAATCTGAAAACGACATACATGTGTGAAAAAAGTACGGATGGCGGCAACTCGTTTACCACAATCGTGATGGGTGGAATTGTTCCTCCTGCCAACATAGGGCCACGCTCGATCGAAGGAAAAACGGTAGGCCTGGAAACAGATTACAATTCTCTTGTTGAAGGAGCCATTGCAACGGCCAACAGTGGAGAAAAGATTTTCTGTGGCCCGGTTGATGATCCTTTCTTTGTGGATTTGGCTGGCGCTTTTGATGTAGGGAATTTCCGCCCTGAGGGAAATACAACCAATGCACCAAAAGACGGATTAAACCGCTTCAACGTGCATACTATTGCGATTAAAGTTCCTGTCAACCTTCTTCAAAAAGACGGCAAGGGAATTTCGCAAGCTGCAAATATTCTGGATCCTGACTTTGTGATCGGTGTTTGGGCTTCTGCAAGTCGTAAAATGATCAAAACTTTATACAACGGTGGCGATGTGGGATATGATGGAAAATTTGTACAGGTGTCGCGTCTTGGAATGCCTTTGACAAACGAAGCGATTATTCCAATCGGAATGAAAGATCTTTGGAATTCTCAAACACCATACGGCGGACAAGATTTGCAGTTTGCAAAATATTTCACCAATCCGGAACTTGCACTTTATATGGATGATTCTGCATTCGGTACTGCGGTTCCTTCATTAAACGCCTTACGTATTCAGACAAAATCTTTGGGTTCTTATGATTTCCGTAATGGAAAATCCGGTTTGTTCGGCTTAAAAGGAAATCCTGCCCTGGACGGTACGGCCCTTGCGGAAGCAGCATTTGGAGGTGTTTTACTTCCTGACAATGCAAGTCCGCGCGCAGTGGATCTTCTGCCGATTTTTTACACCGGTGTTCCTAACCTTGCACCTTACCAATTGGCAACCGGGAAAAACAACAATCCCCTTGCCAAAGGAAAACCCTTTATACATAACTTCCTGCCGACACTTGGAGATATGCTTAGGTTAAATATGGCTGTGCCTGCAACACCACGTAATGATCCAAGATTTAGCTCTCTGGGCCTTATCAAAGCGGCGGTTCTTGGTATTACCGATCCTGAGTTTAACGGTTCTACTGCTTTGCAGTTTATCCCGAATATGGATGGATTCCCTAATGGCCGCCGTTTGGAAGACGATGTTACAACGATCGAATTGCAAGCCGTTTCAGGTGTTGTACTTGCAGCTGTGGGTTTGTTTTACGACGATGCTACAAAGGAAGCTCCGGTATCCCCTGCCCTTTTAAGTGTTCTTGGCTTCAACGCCGGACCTACTAAAAATGACACGGAACTGAAAAGCAAATTCCCTTACGTGCAAAATCCATGGAGAGGATTTGACTATCCTGAAAAAGCCAGATTCTGATCAACAACAATCTAAAAAAGATTCAAATGAAAAATATTCTATATCTGATAGGGTTTGTGGCGGCCTTGTGCCTGCAGCCCTACCAATCTCAGGCTTCCTCACATCGTGAAGCGCCGCTCATTTCAAATGATCCCCTGGCTGATAACACGGATGTTTATGCGTTTAAAAGCCCTGTTGACAAAGAAAACATTGTACTTGTAGCGAATTATATTCCGTTTGAACACCCTGCCGGTGGACCAAACTGGTATTCATTCGGAGAAAATATCAGGTATGAAGTGCATGTTGACAATAACGCTGCCACACCGGGTGCGGATATCGTTTACCGTTTTACGTTCATGAAAAAGAATGAGGATCCTACAACATTTTTCCTCATCCGTCTTGGAAAAGAAAACTTGAAAACAACCTACATGTGCGAACGTAGTATGGATGGCGGAAAATCTTTTGAAACTATTATTTCAGAAGGTTCAGTACCTCCGCCACACATCGGCCCACGCTCGATTGATAACAAAACAGTAGGACTTGGCGCAGGTTATGATGCTTTGGTAAAAAAATCTATTATGACAGCCAGCACAGGAGAAAAAATATTCTGCGGCCCTGTGGACGATCCGTTTTTCGTAGATTTGGGTGGAATTTTTGACCTGGGTAATATTCGTGCCGGAAGCGGAAAAGATGGAGTAGCCAAATTCAACTGTCATTCCATTGTCATTGAAGTTCCTGTGGCAACGCTGCAAAAAGGTCATAAAGCTGTGGCTATGGCATCCAATATTCTTGACCCTGATTATGTCATTGGAGTTTATGCGTCATCAAGCCGCAAAAAAATCACAACACTTTACGGTGGAAGTGATGTAGGATATGATGGAGACTGGGTACAAGTTTCGCGTCTTGGCATGCCGCTTACCAACGAAGCAGTTATTCCGGTTGGCATGAAAGACAGATGGAACGCAACGACGCCAGATAACGATCTGCAATTTGCCAAGTATTTCACAAACCCGGAATTGGCACTTTATATGGACGATTCTGCGTTCGGTACTGCGGTTCCAGGCCTTGCTCCTTTGCGTATTCAGACTAAATCGCTTGGTGCATTTGATTTCCGTAATGGAAAAGCTGGTTTGTTTAGTTTGAAAGGAACAGCTGCACTGGATGGTACTGCATTATCAGAAGCAGCTTTTGGAAAAGTTTTGCTTCCTGATGCCATGAGTCCACGCGCAGTTGACATTCTGCCTATATTCTACACGGGTGTTCCTAATTTGCCTCCTTACCAATTGGCAACAGGTAAAAACGGAAATCCGCTTGCCCCTGGAAAACCATTCATCAATAACTTCCTGCCTACCTTGGGTGACTGGCTTCGTCTGAATATGGCTGTGCCAGCAACGCCACGTGACGATCCTAAATTTAGTTCATTGGGACTTGTTCAGGCGGCTGCACTTGGATTAACGGATGCGACTTATAACAAAACGACAGATCTTCAATTTATCCCGAATATGGACGGTTTCCCAAATGGTCGTCGTTTGGAAGATGATGTTACAACGATTGAATTACAAGCTGTGGGTGGTGTTGTTCTTGCAGCTATTGGACTTTGGTATGACGATTACGTTCCGAGTGTAACAGCGAGCCCTGTAACACCTAACCTTGTGAGTGTTTTGAGTTTTAATGCTGGTGTTACCAAAAACGATACTACGCTTAAAACGACTTTCCCATACCTTCAAAATCCATGGCCGGGTTTCCGTGGCAACAGCTACGAAGGACAGGATTCTGAAATGCCGGAAGCACTTGCTATTACCATATCGAATCTTAACTGTACGACAGGCGGTTTCACATTTGGACGCACAGGTGGCGACAAAACAAAAACTGTTGAATACTCAGCAGCTGGCGTTGTAAACGGGCAATGGGGAACTTCGGTTGACAGAATGATCGAATCCGAACTTTTTAAAGATGCCAACAGCAGAAGTAAACTGTATGCAAAAGCGCGTTATGTGAACGAGCCTGCTTCGGAAGTTTCCCTGGAATTTGAATTCCGTGCGCCATGTAAAGCTGCCCGTATGGGTGTTCCTGAAAACGGAGAAAAAGTGGTTCCTTTATCTGCCGTTATCATGGGAAATCCAACGACCAACGAAGAAGTAGTGATTGAAGTAAAAGGTGCTCTTGGAAAAAGAGTACAACTTGATCTTGCTAATAATTCGGGGGTGGTTATTGGCCAGCAGGTTATTGGTAATGCCAATACAACAGAACGCCGTGCTGTGAAACTGGGTAACCAGCCGGGAATTTACTTCCTTCGTGTTTCAACACCAGACGACAAATACACGATTAAAATTCTACGCAGGTAGAATTAGTTATATTACATGAATTGGCCGGGAATTGGAATGATAATCAAATTATCTTATGATTCCCGGCCTTTTTAAAAACACCAGAATCCTTCACCATTTATAAACTTATATCCTGTCATGAAAGCTCTTTTTACACTATTCATATCCACACTGTTATTTGTCCAGTTTAGCTGTACAGAAAAAAAGAAAACTGAAAGCACTGAAAGTAATCAGGTGAGCATGGAAATTCCTCCATTGTACGAACGTCACGGCGAATTATCCAACGCTGTTGAATGGCCAAAGACAAAAGAGAAGGTCGATGAGTTGAAGAAAAAAATAAAGGATAACCCAAGTGATATCAAGTCACGTCTGCAAGTTGTTGTCATCTATCTTTCAGAGGCAAGAATTACCGGAGAGCACCCTTACTATTACCCAGCTGTACTTAAAATACTGAATGGTGTACTTTCAATGGACCCTAAAAACTTTGAAGCACTTACCTTCAAATCATCGGTAAAAATGTCACAGCACCAGTTTTCAGAAGCAAGAGACCTGGCAGAAAAAGCCCGTCAGATCAATCCCAGCAACGCTTATGTTTACGGGGTTTTGGTTGATGCTAATGTTGAACTTGGAAATTATAAAGAAGCCGTATTAATGTCTGATAAAATGCAGGAGCTGAAACCTTCGCTGGAATCTTATTCCCGTGCATCTTACCTGCGTGAAATTTATGGCAACTATCCTGGATCCATCGCTGCCATGCAGCTGGCGGTACAAGCAGGCTTACCCGGATCGGAACCACAATGCTGGAGCAAAAATACGCTTGGACATTTATATGAAACAACGGGCCAGTTAAAAGAAGCAGAAATCCAGTATCAGCAAATTCTCGCTATGCGCCCAAGTTACGCCTTTGCACTACGCGGACAAGCCCAGATTTACAAGGCCAGAAAAGAATATGACAAGGCTTTGACAGAGCTTGAAAAAGCAGCCAAAATAATGCCTGAATTCTCTTTCCATGAAGAAATGGCTGATATTTATGCTCTTCAGGGAAATGCGCCGAAAGCGAAGCAAAAGTATGCTGACGTTGTAAAAATGCTGGGTGAAGATGCTCGTTCAGGACATACCGTTGATCTTGAACTTTGCAAATTATTTACAAAAACTGCCCAACTTGATTCTGCCCTGGTTTACGGATTAAAGGAATATTCAAGACGTCCTCAGAATATTGATGTAAATCACGCTTTGGCCAAAGTTTATTTCCTTGAAAAAAATACGGCAAAAGCAAAACAACACATTGATATTGCGATGAGTACTGGTAGTAAAGACCCTGAAATACTGCAAATAGCAAGCAACATTGAACTGGCCATGGGTAATAAAGAATCAGGAAATAAGCTGATTGCACAGGCAAAGAAAGTGAATCCAAAATTTGTTTTCTAAGACTGGATTAAAGAATATTTGCCCCTCACCTAAAATTGCGTTAACTCAAAACTTATGAAAAAATATCTATTTTCTTTACTCTTTTTGCTGGTAAGTCTGAGTGCATTCGCGCACCTTGGAAATATTTCTGGTACTGTGTATGACATCACTACCAATCTTCCTTTGAAAGGCGTGAATGTGCAGCTTTCCAACCAGGGTAAAGTTTGCGTGACCAATGATTTGGGACAATACAAATTTGAAGATCTGGTGGCGTCAAAATACAAAATAGAACTTTCTCACGTAGGTTTCAGCTCTCAGATCATAGAAATAATAGTTGCCGATAACTTAACGTCATTTATCAAAACTTCACTTTCAAATACCAATATTGAGTTAAGTGAAGTGGTTATTTCTTCGGAACGCGCGCATGATCAACAGCTCATCAGCAGTATGGATATCAAGCTCAGGCCGATCACCAATTCGCAGGAAATCCTGAGGATGGTACCCGGACTTTTTATCGGACAACATGCTGGTGGCGGGAAGGCTGAACAAATTTTTCTTCGTGGTTTTGATCTTGATCATGGTACCGATATTCGCCTGACTGTCGATGGAATGCCTGTTAATATGGTTTCGCACGCACACGGACAAGGTTATGCGGATCTGCATTTTGTGATACCGGAACTTGTGAAAGGTGTCGATTTCAAAAAAGGACCATACAATGCTGAAAAAGGAAACTTCACAACCGCTGGCTGGGTGGATTTCAGAACAAAAGATGCTTTGGACCATTCCTTTGTTAAACTGGAAGCCGGACAATATGATTCTTACCGTGCCGTGGCGGGTATTGATCTGTTAGGCCAAAAAGGAAGGAATAAAAACCAGTCGGCCTACATTGCTTCCGAATATTCTTTCACAAACTCCTACTTCGATAATCCTCAGCATTTTAACCGACTGAATATCGTCGGGAAATACCACGGACATATTGGAGCCAATACAAATCTGACGCTGACAGGGTCAACCTTTTACAGCAAATGGAACCATTCCGGACAAATTCCAGATCGCGCCTACGAATCAGGGCTTATTGGTTTTTATGGTTCCATCGATCCTTCAGAAGGTGGCGAAACCAGCCGTACCAATTTCAATGCCCAATTTGTAACCGTTACTCCCAGGAATTTCGTCATCAAAAATCAGGTTTTTTACAGCAATTATAATTTTGAATTATATTCCAATTTTACATTTTTCTTACAGGATTCTATCAACGGTGACCAGATCCGTCAAAAGGAAAAACGTAATTTGTATGGATATAATGGAAGTATTTCAAAGGAAACCTATGTCGGAAAAACCAGGTTTACAACAACAGTCGGCGCGCAGTTCCGTCATGATTTAACAAACAAAACAGAATTATCTCATACAAAAGACAGATCTGTAACGCTTGAAAGATATCAGCTGGGCGATGTGAATGAACTAAATGCTGGTATTTATGCAGATGAATTAGTGCAGGTAACAGACCAATTCACGATCAATGCCGGAGTCCGAATTGATTATTTCCACAACCAGTATAAAGATTTGCTTGCACAGCCCGTCAACACAAAACATGCAAGTGATGCCATTGTTTCTCCAAAACTGAATTTTTATTACACCTTTAACCCACGTTTGCAGCTCTATCTCAATTCGGGAAAAGGATTTCATTCCAATGATACCCGTGTAGTGGTTCCACAGGGTGGAAAGCAGATTTTACCTGCTGCTTATGGATCGGATCTTGGAATTATTTTGAAGCCATTTCCAAAAATGCTTATCAATGCAGCGGCCTGGTATTTGTGGCTTCAACAGGAGTTTGTATACGTTGGTGACGCAGGCGTCATTGAACCGAGCGGAAAGTCAAAAAGAAAGGGAATTGATGTATCCATCCGATATCAGCTGACCGATATTTTGTATGCTGATGTGGATGTGAGTTCTGCCAAACCACGGGCAATCGGTGAAGCTACTGGCATGAATTATTTGCCTCTCGCACCTCTTTTCTCTTCAACAGGAGGATTGTCATTACAAATGAAAAATGGACTTAATGGATCATTGCGATATCGTTATATGGCAAACAGGGCTGCGAATGAAGACAATTCTATTGTAGCCAAAGGATATGTTGTCGGAGATTTACAATTGAATTATACCAAACCCAAATATAACATTGGGCTATCCATTCAAAACATTTTAAATACAAAATGGAAAGAAACGCAGTTTGCAACCGAAAGCAGATTGAAAAATGAAACAACACCTGTTGAAGAAATTCATTTTACACCAGGAACACCGTTTTTCGCCAGATTGAGCTGGACGATTTTTTTCTAATTTTTGAACAATGTCATCTTTTGAAAATCAGGGGAATATCCTAACCTCTGGAAACTGGTAGTACAATCCTAAAACGCGTACCCTTTCCTGAATCCGATTGTGCCATTATAATTCCATTATGATTACGGATTATTTTACGACAATAAGACAAACCAGTACCACGGCCTTTTGGCATTTTGTCATCAGGCAATTTTGAGTAAACTTGTCGAAATATTTAGGAACTATATTCCTTTACAGTTTCTTTTAAATAGTAAGAGCCTTTGCTCGAAATTATTTAAATTCAGTACTGTAATGAAAATAAAGGAATTACATCTGCTCACTAACAATCTGGATAGAACTGAGACTTTTTACAACGCCTTTTTAGGAAGAGCTGTAAGTCGAAAAATGGAAAATGAGCTTTCATTTTTCATCGGAACTACCCATTTAAAATTTATCCTTTCCCAGATTCCTGAACCTGTATATCATCTGGCCTTTGATATCCCAAATAATAAACTCGAAGAAGCAATAGAATGGCTTTCTACCAAAGTTCCGGTAACGGCTGAAAGTAACATTGCAGATATAAAATTATGGAATGCAAAATCGATTTACTTCTATGACAACAATGGAAACTTACTCGAATTAATTTGCCGTTTTGATCTTGACAATAAGTCTGAGAAAACATTTGATTCCTCATCCATTATTTCTGTCAGTGAAATAGGAATTGTAACGGATGACGTTCCGGCGCTTACAAACACAATTTCAGGAAAACATAAGCTGTCCATATTTCACAAACAACCTGCTCAGGAAAATTTCACCGCTGTAGGGAATGAAGAAGGACTGCTTATCCTTGTGAATGAAAACAGAAACTGGTTTCCTACGAATCAAAAAGCGCAAAGTTTCTGGTCGAGAATATTTATTGAATCAGCTATGGGTGAAGTGGGTGAAATTATAACCGAATCAGGCCCATCAAAAATTGCGATTTCATAATAAGGAACATCCAAATAATAAATTATCAGGGATAATAAAATTGTAACGAAACGGCAAAACCGTACTTTGCGGTAAAATTAAGAAGAATAATGACAAACGACAACGCTTACAACGACGCCTACGACTACGAAACATTTATCCGCCGGGCTTTCAAAAATGTAACTTCGGAAGGAAAAAATGGCGAACACGGCATTCAGATGGCCAATTTGATCGATATTGAAGAAGGGAAAGATTTGAGCAAACTGGTTTCTTCAAACGTAAAACAACTCGATAAAGTAAAAGGCTACATAGCAAAAGCTATCAGTAAATTCCTTAAAATGAGTCTTGACAAAAAAGAGAAGTTTGAATTTTTATCCATGAAATCTGATCTGGAAAAAGCAACTTCTTCAAAAGATCTGATCGCTATTGTAGCAAGAGGATTAGTAATAACCGACCGCTTTTAAGATCAAATGCTAACAGGAAGAATCAAAAATGAGTCAAATCCTGTTAGCTCTTAAAGTTTTTAAACATAGAATAATTCCTTGTTCAATGCTGAAATAATGGTGTTGAAATCCTCAGGATTAGAAGCAAAATTCATATTATTTACGTCAATGGTGAGTAACCGCCCGTGGTCATAATTTTGACTGAAATCTTCATAATACCGGTTCAGATTCGTCAGGTATTCTTCTGAAATATCTGCTTCAAATTCCCGTCCTCTTTTTTTTATCTGCGAAATGAGCTTTGGAATATCCGCTTTGAGATATATTAACAGATCCGGTTGGGAAACTGTCTTCATGATCGATTCAAATAATAATAAATAACTTTTATAATCACGTTCCGTCATAATTTTCGAGTCATACAAATTACGTGCAAAAACAAAAGCATCTTCATAAATCGTCCTGTCCTGAATGATTGTGGCATAGGTTGTAGACCGAATCGTCTGAACCTGAGCAAAGCGGTTGTTAAGGAAAAATATTTGCAGATTAAACGCCCATCTTTCCATATCTTCATAAAAATCAGCAAGATAAGGATTCCCTTCAACGGCTTCATACATAACTTCCCAGCCATAATGTTCTCCTAACATCTGTGTCAGCGTTGTTTTTCCTGCGCCGATATTCCCGATTATCGCAATGTGCATTGAATTAAGATTTTAATAAGTAATGAATAAGTGGTGCAACAAGTGGCACAAAAATATGGATTTGAACGTTAAATGAAAGGCTGACGAAAGTTAGTTTTTTACGTTTCGGATAAAGTTGGGATATTCGTATATTTGCAGTCGATTTTAAGGGTTACCGTTTTTATCAACCGCTGCTTTCCCGTTCAGTCTTTGAAAATTAGATTAATGAAGCCTTTTCAAGTAATACTCTATTATTATTATGCTCCCATCGAAAATACGGAAACGTATCGCGATGAGCACCATTTATTTTGTGTTGAAAACAATCTTCTCGGAAGAATTATCATTGCCCCGGAAGGCCTGAACGGAACAGTTTCAGGAACGCCTGAAGACTGTGAAGCATACATGAACTATGTCCGTTCGGACGAAAGATTTAAGGACGTCCAGTTCAAGGTAGATGATCATGATGAAATTGCTTTTCAGAAGTTGCATGTACGTGTAAAGGACGAGATCGTCAATTCTGATCTGGGTGTGAATCCACTTTTACGCACGGGAAAACACCTGGAACCTTCTGAATTGAAATCCATGATGCAGGATCCTGACGTGGTTCTGGTCGATATGCGATCTGATTATGAACATGAAGTAGGCAAATTCAAAGGAGCAATCACTTTTGATATGCATAATTTGCGTGAATTGCCAGATCATATTCATGAAATTGAGCATTTAAAAAATAAAAAAATTGTCACTTATTGCACGGGAGGTATCAAGTGTGAAAAAGCAAGTGCCTATCTTCTTGACAAAGGATTTACAGACGTTTACCAGCTTCACGGTGGAATAATCCGTTATGGACTGGAAGAAGGCGGTGAAGATTTTGACGGCAAATGTTATGTTTTTGACAACCGGATTACCGTTGACGTAAATCAGGTGAACCCGACCGTTATTTCAAAATGCCACATTTGTAACGATCCATGCGACCGGATGATTAACTGCGCAAATGCGGAATGCAACACGCATGTGCCCGTTTGCCACAAATGTGGTGAGGATATGGAAGGAGCATGTTCAGCAGAATGTAAGGCACATCCGAATAAAAGAATTTACGACGGAACCGGTTATTATGTTAGCAATAGTAACCACTATAATCCGCTGCAAGGCATGAAAAGCCTGAAAAAGACTCTCAAAAAATTAAAGCTTGCAGCCAAAGAGGAAGCCTGATCGTTATTGTTCCAATTGTTTCTCCATGATGAAATCGTTCATCCAGTAAGGACCGATTGGAACATCAACTTCTTTTGTCACCTGAAAATTCATCCGCTCATAAAATGACCTGGCTTTGTTGTATCGGTTCACATTCAACGCAAGTTTTTTTCCACCCAGTGATCTGACATAATTTTCTACTTCCGTCAGCAAAAATTTCCCCGCTCCTGTTCCCTGAGTTGTTGGAAGTACATAAATCTTGTGTAACTTGAAATATCCGGGTTCTTCCTCAGATATTGCGGCAAAACCTTCCGGAGTTTCTGTATTGAACAATAGTAAAAATTGTTGTTTGCCTTCTGTCATTTGAATTTCCAGCGCATTTTTAGAATATATTTTTTCAAACATATAATCTATTTGCTCTTTGGTAAGGATTTCACGGTAAGTCGGTTCCCACGTTTTTTCCTGAATCCGGATCACGACGGGTATGTCGGCAAGGGTAGCATGCTTTATTGAGAATGAAGGCATATTCCTTAAATTTGATTTTTTAAAGTAAAGTTGAATCCTGCTGGCCGTAAAACTAATTAATTTTCGTGTACAAAATTCTTCGAATTTCGGCGGATATAAAGTTGAGTAAATTTTGAATTAATATATGAAACCACTTATTTTAGTTACAAATGATGATGGAATAACATCGTTAGGAATTCGCACATTGGTTGATATCATGAAAACCATTGGCGATGTTATCGTTGTAGCACCGAATAGCCCGCAATCCGGAATGGGTCACGCCATCACAATTGGCGAACCGTTAAGATTATATGAAACGCATATTTTTCAAGATGTTGTAGAATACGAATGCTCGGGAACACCGGCAGATTGTGTCAAACTGGCGAAAAACTATGTTTTACAAGACAGAAAACCTGATTTGGTCGTAAGCGGAATCAATCATGGAAGTAACAGTTCTATCAGTGTACTTTACTCCGGAACGATGTCAGCAGCCATTGAAGGGGCTATTGAAGGCATTCCGGCAATCGGCTTTTCATTATGCGATTACAAGGAAGATGCCGATTTCAGTCATGGTATACCTTTCATAAAATCGATTACAGAATCGGCCTTAAAACATGGTATACCAAAGGGCATAGCCCTGAACGTTAATATTCCTGAGAAGTCGGATGAACCTCTTAAAGGTGTGAAAGTTTGCCGCCAGGCCCATGCCAAATGGCAGGAAAAATTTGACCATCGCGTTGATCCAAACGGTCGGGGTTATCTTTGGATGGCAGGCAAGTTTGTCAACTTTGATACAGAAAAAGAAGATACAGATGTTTGGGCATTGGATAATAATTACATTTCCGTTGTACCTTGTCAATATGATTTAACAGAGTATAAAGCTTTGAAAGAGCTTGAAACCTGGAATTTATAACCCACGTTAGAAAATCAGCTATGGCCATAGTAGGAAGTTTGCTTAAAAGAGGAATCCGGTTGAGTAACATCGTTGCTAACAGGAAGAAGGCAACCATTCATCAGCAGCAGAAAAAGACATTAGCAAAACTTTTGGCGAAGGCCAGGTATACCGAGTTTGGAGAAAAATACAATTTTGATGAATTGTTATCGTCCATCCTTTTTGGCAATAAAGGTGCGTTTTATGAACAGTATAAAAAATCAGTTCCGGTTTATGATTACAACGCCATTTTTAAAGAATGGTGGCATCGTTCCCTGGATGGCGAAAAAGATATTTGCTGGCCGGGAAGCATTAAATATTATGCTTTAAGCTCAGGAACTTCGGAAGCTGCGACCAAGCACATTCCGGTAACGAAGGCCATGTCAAAGGCTATCCAGAAAACCAGCATTCGACAAATATTATCGCTTGGAAGCTATAAGGATCTTCCGGATGATTTATATGAAAAAGGATTTCTGATGTTGGGAGGAAGTACAAACCTTAACAATCAGGATTCTCACTACGAAGGTGATTTGAGTGGTATAACAGCCAGTCAGATTCCTGCCTGGTTTCGCCCATACTACAAACCGGGAGAAAAAATTGCTTCTGAAAAGGACTGGGGATTAAAACTGGAAGAAATTACGCTGAAAGCCCATGAATGGGACATTGGTTTTATTGTAGGCGTACCGGCATGGATACAGCTTTTAATGGAAAAAATCATTTCGCATTATAAAGTAAAAACAATCCACGACATATGGCCCAATCTTCAGGTATTCGCACACGGCGGAGTTTCATTTGAACCTTATCGTAAAGGTTTTGAAAAATTGCTGGCCAGACCGCTCATTTATATCAATACTTACCTGGCCTCTGAGGGCTTCATTGCTTATCAAAATCGTCCGGGTGCAGCGGGAATGGCCTTGGTTCTTGACAATGGGATTTTCTTCGAATTTGTCCCTTTTAATGAAAAGAATTTTGATTCGGAAGGTACAATAGTTGCTTCTCCGGAAACACTGATGGTAGATCAGGTTGAAGAAGGAAAAGAATATGCACTTTTGATTTCAACCTGCTCAGGCGCATGGCGTTATCTGATTGGTGATACCGTTAAATTTGTAGATAAAGCAAAGGCGGAAATCGTAATTACCGGTCGCACAAAACATTATCTAAGTTTGTGCGGAGAACATCTTTCGGTTGACAATATGAACAAAGCCGTTGATTTAATTTCTGACGAATTAGGCTTGACAGTTAAAGAATTTACGGTTTGCGGCGTTGAGCACGATTCACTTTTCGCGCATCACTGGTATATTGGCGTAGATGAAAGTAATGTTGATCCTGAGATTTTGAAAACCAAAATTGATGCAAAACTTTGTGAATTGAACGACGATTACGCAGTGGAACGCAAACATGCGTTGAAAGACGTTTTCGTAACCGTGTTGCCCAATAAGGCTTTTTATGGCTGGCTGGAGTCAAAAGGAAAAATGGGTGGACAAAATAAATTCCCACGCGTTCTGAAAAACTTTTTGATCGAAGATTGGAAAGAATATTTGAAAAACAATGGATATGTTGTGGATGAGGTATTTTCTAAATAGTTCCCGTGGATTTAAATTCACGGCTACAATGTAGGTCATGCCTATGGCATTGTAAGCTATAAATGATTTAAAGAAAATTTCAGATTCATAGTGCCTTAGGCACGACCGACTTTGTAGCCATGGGATTTATCCCATGGAAAACGCATTTGCGATCCATCACAAGTTTCATGAAAGTATAAAAAAGAGTCAGAATCTAAATTCTGGCCCTTTTTTATTTCAAAATTTCATTTTCCTATTTCAAAAAATTGCTATAAGCAATCTGACACGCAATCAAAATAAAGACAACACCTGTCACCTTGTTAAAAATCAAAACAACTTTCGGAGTAAAAACTTTTTTCAGTTTATCTGCAAAAACGGCTATCGAACTTTCTACAAGAAAAACAGCGATTATACTTGCCGTGAAGAATAATAAAACCTGGTGGAAATTATAATGTAAAGTGGATCGTATGTAAGACGCGATCGTTACCCAACTAATAAAATTTACCGGATTCAAAGCATTTAGAAAAAATCCGGTTGTAAAATAATATAACAAATTACCAAATCTGGTTTTTGGATAAGCAACCTTTGGCTGCCCTTTTACAAGATTTGAAACACCCAAAACCAACAAAAAAAGAACACCGGCACCAGCCATGTACTTTTGAAAATTATGGATATCAGGCAATAAGCCAGTTCCAAAAATCGCAAAAAAGACGAAAATAGCATCTGAAATAAAAACACCAAAAGCTATCTTAATTCCTGTTCTATAACCATTATCGACACTATTTTGAATCAAAGAGAAAAATACCGTCCCAAAAGTGAGGCACAAACCTATACCCGTCAGGATACCATAAAACAAAGCTTCAATCATATTAAATACCTTTCAGTCTGGCGGCCATTAAAATTCCGGCAATTGAAATGGAATCCGTAATTTCTGATCGCATCACCATTTCCACCGCCTCCGACAAATGAATCTTTTTCACCTGCAATTCTTCTGTTTCTTCAGGTTCTGCTTCACTTTGGCTCAAACCTTCCGCCAGAAAAAGAAATCCTTCCTCATCAGTTGCAGAATTTGAGGTGTGAATTCTTGATAATTGAGTCCAGTTGCTGGCCAATAAACCGGTTTCTTCTTTTAATTCTCTTTTGGCTGCGTCAAGCATGTCTTCATCAAAAGGTCCGCCGCCTTCTGGAATTTCCCAGGAATATTCATTTAAAGCATATCGAAACTGACCAACAAGGTAAATATTTCCGTTCTCATCAATAGGAATAATGCCAAGTGCCTTATTTTTAAATTTTACGACACCATATATTCCATCTTTTCCGGCAGGGTTAATCACTTCACGGTGACTGATTTCCAGCCACGCATTCTCATACACTGTCTTGGAAGAAAGCGTCTTCCAATTATTTTCTGTGTTTATTCCCGGCATTTTCTTAGTATTTTTGGTCTCTGAAATATTAATCTCTGATGCAAATAAACCAAAATAAGCGTAAACAACGTCTCATCCTGCTCTCTTTTGTAGCGAGTATTTTCCTGACGGGATTAAAATTTTTCGCATATTACCTGACAGATTCCAACGCAATCCTGAGCGATGCGCTTGAATCCATCATCAATGTTATTGCGAGCGGATTTGCATTTTACAGCATTTATCTTTCGGCGCAGCCAAAGGATAGAAACCACCCTTACGGTCATGGCAAAATCGAATTTTTCTCTGCCGGCTTTGAGGGCGCTTTAATCGTTATCGCATCGTTATTTATCATTATTGAAGCGGTAAAAAGAATAATGGAACCGGCGCCTATCCAAAATCTGGCGCAAGGAGCCGTGTTTATTGTAATAACGATCATCGTTAACATGCTGATCGGATATAAACTTGTTGAAGAAGGAAAAAAAGCCAATTCACTTGCACTGACCGCTGATGGACGACATCTGTTATCCGATAGCGTCAGTAGTGTAGTTCTAATTGTAAGTGTTGGGTTAATTTTGCTGACAGGGCAAGTGTGGATCGACAGCGCGGCTTCGTTATTGTTCGGATTGTTTTTAGCTTACAACGGCTTTCAGCTTGTTAGTAAATCCGTTGCCGGATTAATGGATGCAACGGATGAAAGTTTGCTTGACAAAATCGTGCAATCAATTTCTGAAAATAAAAAAGATCACTGGGTTGATGTACATAATTTGCGTGTTCAGCAGTACGGTTCTGATTTGCATATTGATTGCCATCTTACATTGCCTTATTATTGGGAATTACAAAAAGCACATGAGGCAATTCATGAATTTGAAAATATCTTAAAAGAAAATCATACAGGTGAGACCGAGATTTTTGTCCATGCTGACCCATGTCTTCCAAAATGCTGTTACTTCTGCAAAATGAAAGTTTGTCCTGTCCGACAATATGATTTTGTAAAAGACATTGATTGGGATGCTGCAAATCTTGTCAAAAACCAAAAGCTTTATGAAGATGCCAGCCTTAAACTGAATGTATAATTTTTCTATATCTTAAATCTAAATTCTAACCAGGAAATGACTTTTTCAAGACGTGATTTTTTAAAGAGAGCAGGCGCAACTGCGCTGATGGCTACTACCCTGACAGACCTTTTGGCGGAATCCGCCGCTAAAAAAATGTTCTTTGACATTTCACTAGCGGAATGGTCACTTCACAAGGAATTATTTGCCAAGAAAATCACGAATATGGATTTTCCTGAATTGGCAAAAAAAGAATTTGGAATTTCAATCGTTGAGTATGTCAATCAATTTTTCAAAGACAAAGCAGAAGACAAAACATACCTGAACGAACTGTTACAGAGATGTAAGGACAACGGTATCACCAACAACCTTATCATGATAGATGGTGAAGGCGGACTTGGAGAATTGGATGCGGCTGTAAGAAACAAAGCGGTAGAAAACCATTACAAATGGGTTGAATGCGCAAAATATCTGGGTTGCAAAACCATTCGTGTGAACGCATTTGGAAAAGGAACCAATGAAGAAATCGCAAAAGCGGCTGTGGAAGGACTCGGTAAACTTGGAGAATTTGCGAAGAAAACAGGAATCAATGTAATCGTTGAAAACCATGGTGGTTCATCTTCGAACGGCCAGTGGTTGTCTGGTGTAATGAAACAGGTGAATATGAAAAATGTAGGAACTTTGCCTGATTTCGGTAATTTCTGCATCAAAAGAAAAGCTGGAAGTTTTGAATGTGAGGAATCATACGACCGCTATCAGGGCACAAAAGAACTTATGCCTTTTGCAAAAGGTGTGAGTGCAAAAACATATGATTTTGATGAAAAAGGAAACTGTATTGAAACAGATTATACCAAAATCCTTAAAATCGTAAAAGACAGCGGATTTAAAGGTATTGCCGGTATCGAATACGAAGGAAGCAAACTTTCTGAACGCGATGGAATTAAAGCAACCAAGGCTCTTTTGGAAAGAGTTGGACCAACTATTTAATTGTTAATGGTTAATGATAATAGCCTGACTCATCTCACTAGATGGATCAGGCTATTATTTTAGAGCGAATATGTTTCTTACTTATAATCTAAATTTAAAGGAAAGCGGACCTGTACCAATTAAATCAACATGCCGCATTAACAATTTACCATTAATAATTAACCATTAATTACATTCCTAAGTAAGCCAGGAATTCCTTTCTAGTAGCTTCCTGTTCAAACTTTCCACCATAATATGATGTAACCGTAGAGCTTCCTGCATCACGAACGCCTCTAGACTGTACGCACATGTGTTTCGCGTCAATGACAACAGCTACATCTTCCGTTTGTAAAGCTTGTTTCAACTCATTTGCTATCTGAACAGTCAATCTTTCCTGAACCTGTGGACGTTTTGAAAAATATTCCACAATCCGGTTTAGTTTTGATAAACCAATTACTTTTCCACTTGAAATATAGGCAATATGCGCTTTCCCGTAAATTGGAACAAAATGATGTTCACAATTGGAAAAAACAGAAATATCTTTTTCAACAAGCATTTGGTCATACTTGTACTTATTATCAAACAAAGCAACTTTCGGCTTGTTCTTAGGATCCAGACCGCTGAAAACTTCTTTGATATACATCTTTGCAACACGCTTTGGCGTTCCTTTCAAACTATCGTCTGTCAGATCCAAGCCCATAATTTCCATGATGTGGCGAAAATGTTTTTCGATCAGTTCAATCTTCACATCATCCTCCAATGCAAAAGCATCTGGACGCATGGGCGTTTCAATAGAAGAAAAAAGATGCTCATCACCAATTTCCTCAACATCATAATTGTTAATCGACTGGGTATTCAACAAAGTTTCGTTCTGTTTCATATAATCTAATTTTCAGAGCAAGCTCTGCATCAATTTTTGATCTGAGAATATTGTAAATAACGACCGCAATATTCTCTGCGGTTGGATTTAAATTCCTGAATTCTTCGACATCAAGGTTAAGGTTTTTATGATCAAAACGGTCAAGCACATTATCTTTTACAATAGCGCTCAGTACCTTCACATCAATCACAAACCCGGTTTCCTTATTCAATTCACCTATTACCTGAATGATAAGTTCGTAATTATGACCATGATAATTCGGGTTATTACACTTACCAAAAATCTCCTCATTCTTCGAATCCGACCATGCAGGATTATGAAGTCGATGAGCTGCATTGAAGTGTTCTTTACGAAACACAGCCACTTTGTGAGCCATATTATTAGATAATATTAAAAAATGCCTTAAATGTCGTAACAAAGTATGTGTCAAACACACTTAAAGCCGTAGGGCTGGATCGTCTCTGCCCATCGGAGTATACTTTTCACTGTCAACACGATATTAATTTAAATTGTTCATATTTGATTATTATAATTGATAAAGATCCTCAACGTAGCTCGGTTTGAAATAATTTTTAATTAATAGACAATATCACGAATGATTTATTATTGGCTTTCTGAATTTATTTCTAAGGTTGTGCAATCCAACAGCCAACATCATGATTAAGTGTCTGGCTTTGGAACACTTTAACCGTACCTTATTTCTGA
>NZ_VTOL01000012.1 GCF_009801115.1 Dyadobacter sp. 3J3 | reverse complement strand
CCAGTGCTATAATGGCCAGGCTGCTGTTAATGAGGATATGATTATTGTTGGTGCTTACAGCAATGAACACGCAAATGACAAGTCTGAATTCCTACCTGGTATAGCTTCGGTCTCAATAGAATTAGGTACAATAACAGTTGCTGTGGCTGATGCAGGCTATTTCAGCGAAAACAATGCATGTAAGGTGCCGGAAGGTACCGTAGCTGTTATCGCTACATCAAGAGAGCAACATAACAGTTATTTGGAAACTGTTTTAAGTCAAGCACAAAATGGTGGGGACGCCAACGATGTTGAGCCCACACAGCCAGATCTGACAGCAATCGAACAAATGAGAATACGTTTAAAAATTCCCGAATACAAGGCCATTTATAAAAGGCGAAAGCAAATAGTGGAACCTGTTTTCGGCATCATAAAAAGCGTACTAGGATTCAGACAATTTTCATTAAGAGGCGTATTAGAAACAGACAGCGAATGGTCCTTGGTGTGCTTGGCATATAACCTAAAAAGGCTCTTTAAGCTATCATTAGCTTAAAAACGATGATCAACCGCCACTAAAATCCCTAAAGTTACCAATATTAAGTATACAAATGGATCCTTAATCGAGCCGCCGAGTTTTCTGCGATCAAAATTTGAAAAAAGAAATTTAAAAATCATGAGTCCGACAGGCTCCTAGTGTTGCATTTATAACTTGAATCCACCCTCAATATAAAAGAATGTTGCATTTCTTCGCCCGATTACCCAAATATTACTCGCTTTTTACTGCCATAATCTGGATTTACATTGTAAGTGTGATTGTACTGTTCGGTTACTTTGTGTATACTTTCGCCTATAATTTCCCTTTTTATAACGATTTTGAAAATCTGATTCTTTTTTTGTCGGAATACATTAAATCAAATATCCAGAAAGATATTTTTGCTATTTGAACAAAATTTTGAGCATAGGGTATTATTTGCAAAGGTTCTTCATGTTTCTAAATTCGAAGATAAATCAATTCTCAAATTAACAAGTACTGATTTAAAGCTGGATCGTATTGGTGCTGAACTGTTTATTATTGCAACTGAACCGAACGGTGGGAAGCATCAATATATATTTCCGGTTAATTTGGTTTACAAGCGCTCGGTAAAGAGTTTTTACACAACTTTCCAAAAGGTGCCGATGGATGGCTTTGAGGTGACGATTTATAAGGAAAAAATAAGCAGTGCTGATTATAAGCTTCATTTAATTTATTTTGTTGATGGCAAAATAGAAGATAGTTACAACCTGGGATCGATGCTTGTTTCACAATGATTTCCAGACAATATTGATGCACTGGTGGAGTTAGTTGAAAATCGAAGGTACAATTATTGAGTGTTTAAAAGCATGACGAATTTTTTAAAAGCAAAATGGCAAAATTTGATCATGGCCAATTACGCCGTGCCGCCGGAGGTTTTAGCGCCGTATCTTCCCAAAGGTGTGGAACTGGATTTTTATCAAGGTAAAACCTATGTAAGTCTGGTTGGTTTTCTTTTCAAAGACACTAAAATTTTTAGTGTGCCCATTCCATTTTACGGTACTTTTGAAGAAGTCAATCTTCGTTTTTATGTAATCCGGAAAACGGGAAATGAAATAAAACGGGGCGTTGTTTTTATCAATGAAACAGTGCCAAGTAAGATTGTTGCGGTGGTGGCGAATTACTTATATAAAGAACATTACGTATCCATCCCAACCCGTCATGATTGGAAAAGTAATGGCAAAGTGAAACAAATAAAATTTGATTGGAAGATTGCAAATGAATGGAATTCAATCTACGCCGAAGCTTCGGAAGCGGGCGTTCCAATGGCTGTTGATAGTATAGAAGAATTTATTTTTGAGCATTATTACGGCTATACCAAAATTGATGATGCGAGCACCGAAGAGTACAACATCCATCACGATCGATGGAATGTGAATGAAGTTATCAACTATGATATCAACTGTAATTTTGCTGCGATGTATGGAAAAGATTTTGATTTTTTGAAAGACTTAGAACCTGATTCTGTGATGTTGGCAGAAGGTTCACCGGTTTCAGTGAAATGGAAAAGAAATCGTATTTAAGGTAAAGTGCCATGGGCACGACCGACATTGTAGCCGCGGAATTTATTCCTTGGGCTAATGATCGCAACGGTTTGTGAAATTGTTTTCGGCACGACTGATTAATAATCGAAGACTTTGTAATATCAAATAAACGCTTAGTTATCCTTACTCAAATCCGGATCAACGCACTCCATTAATTTAATTCCCGAAATTTCCCTGGAATGAATTTCGGCGTCAACGGGCCCTTTAAAGTCCAGAACCGCCAGCTTATTTTCACCGCGATAAATAAACGAAACCGTTAAACAAGGTTGCCCGAGGTTAAAAGTTTTGGCTCCGGTTTCAGGATATTCTGCTATTAATTTTTCTAAAATTTCCTCGTTTACAAATTCCAGACATTTTAAAATGAACTGGTCGTATTCCCCGTCCCAATTTAAATACAGGAGATAAGAATAGTTGTCCTTGATTTTAAAATAAAAGTTAAATCGCCGGCGCTGGGCAAAATCACCGGAAAGTTGCAACTCAGTAGATTCCGGGAAGTATGATTTTATCTCATCACGTAAATAATCGATGGCTTTCATACTGTTGAGTTATTGTTTGTTCTGGTATTTGTCAATTATAACAAATTTATCAATGGTGTATTATATTTTCAAAGAATTATTAATATTAAAATTGGTATTATGCAAAATTTGGAGATGATTTGTTTTTTGTAGGATAACAATCAGAAAATCCTCCGACTGGCAAATCGAAGGATTTTGAATTTTTTTAAGCATTAAATTTCAATAACAACTTTCTTTCTTGCTATTCTACTTTCAATGGCCTTGTAAGCTTCTTCGATTGTTTCTAATATGTAAATCTGAGAGTCCAGAATAGGCTTTAAAAGTCCGTTTTCGGCTAATCGGGTTGCTTCTTTTAACATTTCTCCATGACGTTTCCGACCTTTTCCTGATAGTAAAGGTAATAGTGTAAAGATACCGGAATAGGACGAGCCACGAAACGATAGCGGAGCCAAACTATGAACGCCCCAACCCAGGATACTTACTACATGTCCGGAATATATTTTAACGGCCTGAAAGGACGCGTCAAGTGTTGTGCCTCCTATTGTATCAAAAATGATGTCAAATCCGTCTCCATTCGTGTGCAAATCAACATAGTCAGAAACCGATTCTTTTTCATAATCAATGGCTGTGGCTCCGAGATTATTTAAAAATGTTTTTTGAGATTCAGATACTGTGGCGAAAACTTTGGCGCCAAATGATTTTGCCAACTGTACCGCAATATTTCCTACGCCACCCGCGCCGCCATGGATCAGCACGCTATGTTTTTCGCTTACCCGGGCACGATCCACCAAGCCTTCCCAAGCTGAAATGAATGCTAACGGAAGAGATGCTGCCTCTCTCATCGTCAGGTTTTTGGGTTTGAGTGCCAAAAGGTCCGGGTCAACCGAAGCGTATTGAGCCAACGAACCCTGTACGCCGCCGATACCACCAGTCATCCCGTATACTTCGTCTCCAACTTTAAAATCTTCAACATTTTGGCCAACCTTAACAATTATTCCAGCCATGTCGATACCAAGTATAGCGGGTAATATTGCTTTGGCGTGTCCCGCATTTCCTGATTTTATTTTAAGGTCAAGTGGGTTTATTCCACTGGCTTTAATTTGTACCAAAACCTGATCGTCGCCAACGGTTGGTATAGCAATTTCTTTCAATACATAAGGAGCTTCAAATTGTTCTAATACAAGCGCTTTCATTTTTCTGGCTGAATTTTCCATGATTATCTTTATTTAAATTGATAAGACAAATTTCGCCGGTTTTGTGAATTGAAAAGGTGTAATTTTACATACAAAAGTTGTATATTTTTGTCATGAAAAAAGATACTTTACACGAGCCATTTGAATTGATCCTTAAAGAATTTCTGGATGTTTGTCCGCGTGGAGAGCATGCGCACAGCTTTTTTGAAATCATTTACGTCGTGGACGGGACTGGAAAACAATCCATTAATTCGACAGAATTTGATTACAAACCGGGACATTTATTTTTGGTTGCGCCAGAGGATTCTCATCGTTTTGATATAAAAACCCCGACGCAGTTTTTCTTCATCCGCTTCAATGATATTTATGTTCAGGCGAAAGAAACCGGGCCGTTGCAAAGGATGGAAATGATCTTGAAAAATGCCAGTCATGAACCCGGTTGTGCTTTAAAAAATGATGCAGATAAAAAGGTAGTCAGGTCTGTTATGGAAGCGTTAATTGCAGAGCATACTAAAAAGGATTTGTATCATAAAGAGCTCATTTCTCAATATATTAATACTTTGCTGGTCATCATTGCCAGAAATATTATGCTGAGCCTTCCTTCTCAAATCGATGAACAAAGTGATAGTAAAGCGGTTAAAATACTCCAATATGTTCAGGCGAATATATACAATCCGGAATTTTTAAAAGGCGAACATATCAGTCAAAAATTCGGGATCTCGGAAACTTACATCGGACGATATTTCCAAAAACACATGAATGAGACGTTGCAGCAATATGTTATGCATTATAAATTAAAGCTGATTGGGAATCGCCTGAAACATACGGATATGCAGATTACCGAAATCGCGAATGAATTCGGATTTACGGATAAAAGTCATCTGAACCGGATTTTTAAGAAATATATGGGGGTGAGTCCGGGAGAGTTTAGGTTGGGGGAAGATGTGATTTAAAGATATAAGCATATTTTCCGTTTTATTTTTAAAGTTATATCTTTAATTATGAGTCTGATAACTCAAAATTAATTAAGATCTAAAGGAGGAGGAAGATCCTGGTGATATTATTTAAAGAGAACAATTAATCTTCTCTTATGTCGATCAAGAGGAATAAACTAATACAACATTTAAATAAACATTCTTGTTATTTCCTTAGGCATGGAGCAAATCATGATCTTTATAGAAATGCGGAAAAAGGTGTGACTACGAGTGTTCTCAGACTTTCTCTGTTGGATCCAATATTTTGCAAAACATATGCAAGCAGCTTGAAATAGAGGAAATATAATTCGTAATTTTAATAAGTCATCCCTTAATCTGAACCCCAAAACCCAAAATTTACGTTAAATACCTACGCAGCGAAAACCATCTGCGAGCACTATTTATCGACTAAAAAATATGAACGAGATTGAGCCGTATTACAATTGGGAGAAGCATTATGTCGCCAGTCGGGATCGGAAGTCACCATTTTATGGGCGGACTTATAATCTTGATTATTATGAAAATGCGATTTATGGTTATTACATCCACCCGCTCTGGGACGAGATTGGCTCGGAAACGCTCTACGTAAAAATCCTTTTCGCCGACTACGACAAACATTTTGCGATTATTGAGCTCATGGGCGAGTGGAACGACACGCTGCACAACGATATTATGTACCTGAAACGCCAGGTTGTTGATCCGTTAATTGAAGAAGGAATCAACCAGTTTATTTTGATGGGTGAGAATGTTTTGAATTTTCATGGCGGTGAAGATGATTATTATGCCGAATGGTTTGATGATGTCGAAGACGGATGGATTGCGGCTGTAAACTTTCGTGACCATGTGGAGGAAGAGTGGAAACGTTGCCGACTAGATTACTATCTTAATTTCGGCGGGACTTTGCAGATGGATAACTGGCGTACGCTTCAGCCGGATATCTTTTATGAAATTGTTAAAAAATTGATCATTAGAAGGTTATCCTAGCAAAAAGGTTTGTGTTTGTTTGCAACGTTCGGAACTCCTTTGTAGCTTACGCTTTCAACCTTTTCTAACTTTTCCCATCCAAATCAACACCCAGTTATGGCAGCTAATGAAGAACCAACACCGTCCGAAAGATCTTTGGATAAGAAAATTGAAGACATTAAAGCTAAATCAACCGAATTGAAAGACGAAACTGCGGATAACGTTGAGGAGATTGGAAAAGATGTGAAAGATGCGGCAGCCATAGGAGTTGATGTTGCTAAAGAAACAGCCGAAGAAAAAATAGAAGAAGTGAAAAGTTATGCAACAGAATTAAAGGCCGAAGCGGAAGTTAAAGCTGAAGAATACAAGGAAGTTGCGGAAGATAAAATTGAAGATATAAAAAGTGAAGCCTCTGAGCTAGCTGCGAAAGCGGAAGACAAGACAGAAGAATTGAAAGTGGTTGCAGAAGAAAAGGTTGAGGAAGTGAAAAGTGATGCAACAGAGATTAAAGCTGATGCAGAAGAGAAAATAGATGAATTAAAAGCGGACGCGTCTGAAAAAGTAGAAGATGCAAAGGAAGTTGTTGCCGAAATAAAAGAAGATGTTTCAGCATCTGCTGAGGCTTATAAAGAAGTGGCCGACGAAAAAATAGAAGAAGTGAAAGCTGATTTTGCAGATGCAAAAATTGAAGCGTCGGATAAAGCGGAAGAATTAACTGCCGAAGCCGGTGAAAAAGTTGCCGAAATGCAGGAAAAGGCTGTTGAAGTAAAAGATGAGGTTGTTGAGAAAGCAGCAGAGGTAAAAGAAGAGGCGGTTGAAAAAGTGGAGGAAATTAAATCTGGTTTTTCGGGTAAGGTAGAGCAGCTTCAAAATGAAGTTGAATTAAATATCGCTGCCGGCAAGGTGAAGGCCGAAGAAGTAATTTCTGAATTGCAGGGCCGGGCCGGTGCTTTGAAGGAAGAAGCGGCCGGAAAGTTTGAAGACCTGAAAGACGAAGCGGCTGAAAAGTTTGCTGATCTGAAAGAAGATGCAGCGGAAAAATTTGAAGACGCGAAAGTGATTGCAGCTGAGAAATTTGAAGATGCAAAAGAAATTGCCGCAGAAAAACTGGCCGAAGCGCAGGTAAAAGCAACAGAACTGAAAGCAAAAGCAGAGGTCGAAATAGAAGAACTGAAAGTGGCTGCTTCTGAAAAATATGAAGAAACAAAAACGAAGGCCAAAGGTTTCTGGGCGAGGTTGTTCGGGAAATAAAAGTAATTTGATTTGAAATGATGCCTGTCTGAACTCATTTCGGACAGGCATTTTTATTATATTCCTGAACTGAAATTTTTGAAACACATGACACTATGATACCGGATATTGAAAACTTATTAGAAATTGCCAGGGATGCTGGAAAGGCTGTTTTGGACATTTATTACGATGCTGAAAAATCGGAAGAAGTTGAATATAAGGAGGATCATTCGCCTTTGACGTTGGCGGATCAGGCGTCCAATGATCTGATTGTGGCAAGACTGGAAATCTTAACGCCGCATATACCGATTATGTCCGAAGAGGAATTGCATGTATCGTACGAAGAACGGAAAAACTGGGAATATTTCTGGTGTGTGGATCCGCTCGATGGGACAAAAGAGTTTATAAACCGAAACGGTGAGTTCACCATCAATATCGCTCTTATTCATAACAGAGTGCCGGTTTTAGGAATTATTTACATTCCTGTAACAGACACGATGTATTACGCAAATCAGGAAACGGGTGGATGGAAAATTGATTCTGATGGAATTAAAACCCCTTTGAAAGTTGATAAAAATAGTACCGACTGGATTTCAGTTGGAAGCCGTTCCCATGCAGCGCCTGAGGAAACCGAAGTTTTGGCGAGATATCCGGTTGTGAAGAAAATTGCTATCGGCAGTTCTCTTAAATTTTGCTTGCTTGCCGAAGGTTTAGCACATATTTATTTTCGTCAAAATCCGACGATGGAGTGGGATACAGCGGCGGGACAGGCCATACTAACATTGAGCGGAGGGCAAATGACAAAGCTAAATGGCGAGCCGTTTTTGTACAATAAGGTTTCGCTTGTCAACGGAAGTTTTATTTGCGGAGCACAGTATGTTACGCTGCACGACGGAGAATAAAAGCAGTATAATCAACGGTTAGAGTATCTTTTGTTTGAACTACAAAACATCAGAAACCATGAAATTTTTTAAACCGCATTACAGGCTCATCTGTCTTACTTTTCTTCTGGTTTTATTTTTAAATCATAGTTTTGCGGATCGAAAGGACAAGTTGTTATCCGGGAAAATGGTTGTAGTGGTTAATGATTTTGTAAAATCTTTGGACGCCGGACAAATAAAGGAGGCCTGTGTTTCTTTCGAAGATACGATTCGTTTTGACTGGCATTATGTGCCGAGAACACGAAAAGGCCTGACGCTGAAAAATATGAAGGAACCTCAGCGGACGAAAGCTTTTGAAATGGTTAAACTGGTTATGAGTGCAAATGGCTATCAGAAAACGCTGGATATTGTTGATTTGGAAAATGTACTTCGTGTCGTTGAAAAACGTAGTTCAACCGATACCTACCGCGATCCGGAAAATTATTCCTTCATGGTTTTTGGTACTCCGGATCTTGTTAAGCCTTGGGGCTGGCGTATGGAGGGACATCATGTTTCGCTGCAATTTACTTCTGTTAATGGCGAGATCACGTTTACACCGGGTTTTATGGGTTCGAATCCAGGTAAAGTTTTAGCCGATGTTCCGCAAAAAGGAAAACGTATTTTGAAAGGTGAACAGGATATTGCTTTTCAGTTACTGCATTCATTTTCGGATGTCCAGCGTCAAAAGGTGATTTTGTCAGAAAAGGCGCCGTGGGAGATTTTATCTGCAAACAACAGGAGCAATATGGTTGTTGTGAAGACGGAAGGTATGGCGATGAAAGATATGACAGCACCACAAAAAACACTTTTTCAAGAGCTTATCGCCGTTTATCTTAATCGCTATCATGTGACATTGAAAGATCAACAAATGGTTAAATTGAAAAATTCAGGGCTTGATGGCATACATTTTGCTTGGATGGGAAATATGGATCCGGAAATAAAAGAAGGAGCGGGGTTTTATTATCGGATTCAGGGGCCAACAATCCTGATTGAATTTGATAACACCCAAAACAACGCAAACCATATCCATACCGTCGTACGGGATCTGAACAATGATTTCGGCGAAGATTTACTTCGTTTGCATTATGAAAAAATGCATCCGAAACCTTAGAAAATTTCTTTCATTTAAATCGGTGTTCAATGAATCAGCCATTTTCTGTCCCCTTTCAACATCCGTTCACACCGGATAAAAATTATACAAAATCAATCGCTTACTTTTCAATGGAATTCGCCCTTGATCAGGCTTTGAAAACTTATTCAGGAGGATTGGGTTTTCTGGCGGGGTCGCATATGAAAAGCGTATATGGCCTGCGTCAGAATTTAATCGGGGTCGGGATGCTTTGGAAATATGGGTATTACGATCAAGGACGTAAACGCGATAATAGTATGGAACCTCAGTTTCATGAAAAAATATATCATTTTTTAACGGATACCGGTATCAATTTTCAGATTCCGATTTTGGGAAAACAAGTTTGGGTAAGGGCTTATTATCTTTCTCCCGAAGTTTTTAAAACGGCTCCAATGTTTTTCCTGACCACGGATGTGGATGGGAATGATGAACAAGCCCGTGCAATGTCTTATTCTTTATACGATTCTGATGTGACGATGAAAGTCGCGCAAGGTATGGTGTTGGGAATAGGTGGGGCTAAACTGCTTGACGAACTGAAATATCAACCGGATATTTATCATTTGAATGAAGCCCATGCTGTTTCCGCAGCATTTTATTTATACCAGAAATTCAAAAAATTGCCGGAGTTAAAGAAGCGTTTGGTATTTACAACCCATACGCCGGAAGAAGCCGGAAATGAAAAACATGATATCGGCTTTCTGGAAAATCTGGGATTCTTTTCCGGACTGAAAATGGACGTAGTTCGTAAGATTACCGGTATTGACGATAATATTTTCAATCATTCGCTGGCGGCTTTACGATTGAGCAAAAAGGCCAACGGAGTTTCAAAACTGCATGGAGAAGTCGCACGACAGATGTGGAAAAGTTATCCGGGAATTAGTGAAATAACGCATATTACCAACGCCCAAAATAATACGTATTGGATCGACGAGACGCTGGAAAAGGCGAGAATCAAAAAAGATTCGAAAGCCATTTCTACCAGAAAGAAGGAACTTAAAAGTGTTCTGTTTAAAACAGTTGCAGACCAGTGTGGAAAAATATTTGATCCCAATGTATTGACAATCGTTTGGGCGAGACGGTTTGCGGCATACAAACGTCCGGATATACTGACCTGGGATGTCGAGCGGTTTAAGAAATTGCTTGATAATAAGGATATGCCAATCCAGATTATCTGGGCAGGGAAACCATATCCAAAAGATGAAGGCGCAATTAATACCTTCAATCATCTTTTCTACCTTAGTCACTATTTTGATAATATGGCAGTGCTGACAGGGTACGAACTGGCACTTTCGAAACTATTAAAAGATGGTTCTGATGTTTGGCTAAATACGCCGGTCGTTACCCGCGAAGCTTCCGGAACAAGCGGCATGACAGCGGCGATGAATGCTTCCATAAACTTATCCACATACGACGGCTGGATTTGTGAATTTGCCAAAGATGGAGAAAATTCATTCATTGTGCCAGTAGCACAAGGCGATGATATCAACAAAACGGACTGCGACAACTTCTTCGATCTTATCGAAAATAAAGTCTTGCCGACCTATTATAAAAATCAAAAAGAATGGCAGCGCATTACGTTGAATAGCATGAATGATGTGAATGAACCATTTAATTCGGATCGAATGGCGAGGGAGTATTATGAGAAGTTATACTAAGATTTGGATTTAAGGTTTCACGCAAAATAGGGAAGTAAAAGGGCAAAGGTCGCTAAGTTTAATCTTTGCGATCTTTGCCCTTTTACTTTAATCGAATATTGAATAAATTATAATTATTCAAATAATATTTTTATCATTGTCAACATTTTTAAATCAGACTAAATGTGATGATGGAGAAATATTACTTTGAACAAACGGACCTGAAATTTCTTACCGTCCTGGTCGTGATTGTTTTACTGATACCGGTAGCAGCAATTCTGTGTCTTTCGATTTTGTCACCAATGGCTGGTGAAGGTTTCCTTATATTTATTGCCATTGGAGCTCCCATTCTTGTTTTTATATTGAACAAAAGGAAATTGACGAAACAGGTCGAAGCCTGTGTTGATGACACATCGGTTTCTTTCGATTTTGGAGACTATACGGAACAAATTGATTTTGAGAATTTGAAATCCTACCAGATTGAAGATTATAATGGGATAACTCTTCGATTACAAATCTTAAATAGAAAGAAGATTGAGCTTACAGCAAGTAGTGGATTTAGTGACCTTTCACAAATGAAAATTTTTTGCAAGGCTCTTGAACAAAAAATTCATTTGAGTAATAAAAATAACTTGTCGAACGTAACAAGAATTGCATCTGCTTTTGAGACAAAGTGGATGTTGCCATTACTGATTATCCTGACAGTTATTATTTCAATCATTTTGATAAATTCTTTTTCAAAAGAAAAGTTGTTTACCGTTTCCTTTTATACTTCAATTACAGGGTTAGCAGGCTTATGGCTTACCTGGTATCGAGCCAGACAAAAAAAGCAAATGCACTCGCTTGATATTAGGAACAGCTGATACGTTTAAATTTCACGCAGAGTAAGGAAGTAAAAGGGCAAAGGTCGCTAAGTTTAATCTTTGCGATCTTTGCCCTTTTACTTTTTTGCTTAGCGTGAAAAAACTAAATTTGAGAAAGTTACAATCCAAACCAATTCACTTCTATGAAATTCATTTCTTCAATCTTCCTTTCTCTTTTCCTTTTTCAAACAACGTTCGCGCAGGATTTTTCTGAAAAAATTACCCTCGTCATTCATGGTGGAGCTGGCACAATTACCCGGGCTAATATGACGCCTGAGAAGGAAAAAGCTTATCGTGAAGTCTTGAATATAGCTTTGCAAAAAGGATATGCCGTTTTGAAACAAGGCGGAACCAGTGAAAATGCTGTTGCAACCGCAATCATGGTGATGGAGGATTCGCCACTTTTCAATGCGGGGAAAGGAGCTGTTTTTACCAATGAAGGCAAAAATGAAATGGATGCAGCGATTATGGATGGCAAAACTTTGAAGGCAGGCGCAATTGCGGGCGTTACCACAATTAAAAATCCAATTCGTGGAGCGATTGCTGTTATGGAAAAATCTCCTCACGTATTAATGGCGGGTAAAGGCGCAGATTTATTTGCCAAAGAGCAAGGTCTGGAAATTGTTGATCCTTCCTACTTTTACACCGAAGCGCGTTACAACGCTTTGTTAAAAGCAAAAGAAGAGGAGAAAATTGAACTGGATCATACCGAAAGCACAAAAAAGGAAATCCGGGAAAAGCCGAAAACAGGTTTTTTAAAAGATGAAGATCTGATTTTTACAGAAGGCAAAAAGTACGGCACTGTTGGATGCGTAGCTTTGGACAAATTTGGAAATCTAACAGCCGGAACATCGACGGGAGGAATGACCAACAAAAGATATGGACGTATCGGTGATGCACCAATTATCGGTGCAGGAACTTATGCAAATAACAATACCTGTGCAGTTTCCGCTACCGGTCATGGAGAATTTTTTATCCGGTCTGTCGTGGCTTATGATATTTCTGCTTTGATGGAATACAAAGGTTTAGCAGTGAAAGACGCGGCAGATGAGGTGGTTATGAAAAAACTTGTGGAGCGTGGCGGAGAAGGGGGAGTGATTGCGCTTGACAGAAACGGAAATTTTGCCATGCCTTTCAACAGCGAAGGAATGTACCGTGGTTACATAAAAGCCGACGGCAAAAGTGAAGTGATGATCTACAAAGACGAAGTGAAGAAGTAATGATTGTTCGCCCTGCGCAGGGCGAACAATTGTTTAGCGTTTTCAACGCGAATAAATGAAAAATACCAGGATTTCCACTACTCAATCTGGCTCGCCAGCAAAGCAATTCCATCCACAAAACTATGCGGTTTATAACCTAAAACTGATTCTGATTTAGTCAGGTCAAAACCTGTTCTTGGAGGACGACGTGCAGGTTGCGAAAATCCTGAACTATCCGTCTGAGAAATTAGTGATTTATCCAGTTTGAAATAATCGGCTGCAATGATCGCCATTTCATACGGAGTATAAAGTTCTTTTCCGGAAATATTGAAAATCCCCTCAGCTTCCTGGTCTGCAATTAGAAAACAACCCTGAGCAAGATCTTCCGCCAGCGTTGGTGTACGGAACTGGTCGGTTACCACTTTTATATTTTTTCCGTCTTCCAACGATTTTTTTACCCAAAGCACAATGTTGCTGCGACTCATATCGTGCGCTATGCCATAAACCAAAACGGTCCGTGCTATTGCCCATTTTATATCAGAATGGATCACCGCTTTTTCAGCAGCATATTTGCTCCATCCATAAAAGCTTACAGGATTTGGTTCTGCATCTTCTTTATAAGGTCCGGCAGTTCCGTCAAAAATGAAGTCGGTAGATACGTGAACCAGGAAAACATCATGTCTTTTACAAGATGAAACCAGATATTCCACTGCATTTACATTCTGTTTCCAGCAAGCGTCTTTTTCAGCTTCACACTGATCCACATTGGTCATAGCCGCTGTATGAATGATTATGTCTGGTTTTACCAACGCAATAACTGCTTCAACTTGCGCCGGATCTGTAATGTCCATGGTGTGATAAATATAGCCATCATGGAAAGGCAAACGGTTTTCTGCTCTTGCCGTAGCAATGGTTTCAATTGCAGAATCTTTAATCAATAATTCAACCAGTTTCTGTCCCAGAAGTCCGTTTGAGCCGGTGATCAGAAAACGTTTTTTTGTAGGTGTCGAAGTTGAAATATCTTGTGCGGTAACCGTCATATCTTGATTATAAGTGCTTGTTTGGAGCAATATAGAACATAAATTGATAAAAGATAAAGCTGCCAACCGGATAGGAAAGCAGCTTTATCTCAAAATTTAGTTGAACCTTAAATTTTAATCCCCAAAGTAAGCCGTGCGATATTATTTTTAACATTGCTATCCTTAAAGTATTTTGAGATTCCACCTTTTACCACGAGTGCTGAAAGAATATGGTAAAAATAAATCTGTTTTTCATGATGAAGTGATATTTGATAATACCAGCTTTTGACGGAAAGGCACAGATTTGTCACAAAAAAAGTCGCCGAAGATCTTTTAACAGAACTTCGGCGACCTCGTAATTAATCTTAAAAACAGTGCATTTGATTTTGTAACTTTTCAGCCTTCAAATACATAGCCATATTTTTTTGTAATCTTTTTCTTTCTCATTTTCTTCACAGATACCTTCATTTTGATATCCTTATCAGGCCGGTCGCGATCATCTTTTGGTTGAATACTGATTTTATCAACAATATCAATTCCGTCAATAACTTGTCCGAAAACAGTATAAGCTCCGTCCAGATGCGGCGTTCCGCCTTCCGTTTCATAAACCTTCCTTTGTGAATCCGTCAGTTTTCTTGCCGCGCGTGCCGCTTGTTTGTCAAGATCAGATTTATTCCATTTTTTGCCTTCAACAATATAAAACTGACAACCGCTTGATTCTTTTTTCGGGTTATTATCTCTTGCAGCGGCCAGAGCACCTTTGCGGTGAAAAAGTTTAGGACTTATTTCTGCCGGTACTTTGTATCCATTATCACCTTTCCCCAAAACAGCATCCGGTTTTGCATTACGAGAATTAGGATCGCCACCCTGGATCATAAAATCCTTAATAATGCGGTGAAAAAGCAAATCATTATAAAATTTGTCTTTGGAAAGTTTGATGAAATTCTCTTTATGTTTCGGTGTTTCATCAAATAAAATAACACGCATCTTACCAAAATCAGTCGTAATGGTTACGAGATAATCTTTTTTAGATTTTTTTTGAGCAAAGGTATTATAGGCCGACAGGCAGAAAACTGTCAGCAAAATCAGTCGGTTAATTTTCATTTTTTATTATTTAGCAGCAAGTACATTTTTATCCGGCGTAAACTGAAATTTCAGTCCATAGTCCTTTCCTTCTGATACATCTTCCATGCTCACGTGGACAGAGTTTTTGTTCCAGGTCACAGTTTTACCACTTTCTTTCGGAGCTTGATACGTTTCTGTGAAATAGCTTTTTCCTGCATTCCACAATTGTTTTGTAGCGTCCGGACTGTTTAAATAAACATCAACGGTAATTTTGTTAACTTTTTTATCAGCGGTCAGGAAATATTGAACATCAATTGTTTCAAGTTTTTCCGTTTCAAAAGTATATCCGACGTGGTCGGCTACGTCTTCAAACATTTCAAAATTTTCAGTCGCTTTTACTTTCGACAAAGGATCTCCAAAAACAATGCCACGAAATGTTCCGGCGGGGGAATCGCCAATGACTTTTTCCAGCAGTGCAGACTGGTCGCTATTCAATTCTTCATGGGCTGGTGGAGTTATGGCAGCTGAATCAATTACTTCGGCATCCTTCTCCTGACTGGTTTTTGTTTTGCAATTTTGTAATATAACTGCCAGGAGCACAACTGCCAAAAGGTTTCTAAGTAGTGTAAAGTGTTTCATTTTTTGCTTAAAGAAATATATGCCACAAATCTAACTATTATCAATTTGTTTTTTTAATGTGGTTTTAATTATCCGCTAAATATATTTTGGTAGTATCTGAAAAAATAGAATTCTTATCGGGGAAGATAAAGAAGTGTGCCTTTCTTAGCACTATAAGGATTGGGGAATGTTTTCTGGTTTTGTACTAAAATTCTCTGCCAATGCTGAAAAAGAATCGGCGATCTCCTTTTGCATTGAAGGTTTGGTTAAAACGTGCTACAATATTATAGAAGGTAACAACGTCCACCCCCACGCCGCCACCATAAATGCCTTTGTTTCCCAGTGAGGTATTACTAAACTGCGGATAATAATTTTTGACATAACCTGCATCCGCAAATGAATTGATATAAACGGCCAACGGAAGGGTATTGAACTGGCGGATTGGAACCCAGGGAAAATGTTTCTGAGTTGAAAATAATTTATACTTCAACTCATTTTTTATCAGTGCATAATCTTGTCCGTCAACTACATATAGTTCATAACCTCGCACCAGATCATTGCGGTAGCCAAGCCCGACTGTTTGCAGATAAGGTTGTTTTTTAGGAATGGAAAAACGTCCGCGAACTCCTGAATTTGCAAACCATTTGCCGCCCAAATGAAAATATTGTTTAAAGGATCCATAAATGTAAGCCTGGTTGATTTCATCAGATGGTAAAAGTCCGATTTTGGAAAACTGGATTCCCCCAACCCGGCCACGCAAGGCATATTGATAATTGTCCCGTTTATCGTAACTATATGAATACGTAAGCTGGAAATAGGTTTGGCGCGTTCTTCCTTTCAGGAAATAATTGGGATTTAAGGCTGCGATGGTATCAGTGACAGACGTACCACTCCAACGCAGATCCAGCGAGTGGAAAGTATAATATTTGTTTCTGCGGGTTAATGTAAGGAAGGTATAAAACCGTTTTTTATTGATGTCTTCACTATTGTAATAATCCAGTTTATCCCGCCAGGTACGAAAAGCCATTGTTTTATTAATTGAATAAGACGCTCCGACCGTGATTCCTGTTTTTTGCGCTTTATCCAGATAAGGTAGGGAATATGAAACTTCAAATTTTGGAATAAAACCAAACTCAGCAACCAACCGAAGCTTATCTGCACGGCCGGTAACATTTCCATAACTCATATAAATTCCATAAATCGTCCTGCTGAAATCCCGGTTACGGTCGTACCACCATTCATTGAAATTTCTGTCGGCGAGCTGGAAAACCGGCGTGGCTATAAAATACCAGCGTTCTTTTACTACGATCCTAATATCAGTTCTAACGGAATCTTCATTCGGTTTCAGGAGTAATTCTGCTACTACAAAAAGATTGGTATTGATAACCTTGCGACGGTCTATTTCCAGCGTTTCCGCAAGTTTGTCCTGACGAATGGTATCTCCGGATTTAATTGCCATTTCCCGCAAAATAATTCGGTCCATCGTGCGGTGATTTCCTTCAACAGTAATATTTCCAATGATTACATCTGGCGTTTCATTTGCCGGTAATACCTGGGTGTGGGCTGGTCCGGCAAAAAGAAGGAAAAAAAATAAAAAGTAAAAATTTTGATTGCGTATTGTTTCCTTCATTCTTCGCTGCCCATGTTTCAGTTTGAAACGTTTTTTTGATAATAACCGTATTAATTGCTTTCTCAAAATTACGCTTAAATCGGTTGGAATGTTGATAAAAGGGTAAATAAACTGAATTGCCGGTAAGAAATACGGTCTATTTCCACTGTTAACGGAAAGTTAACTTTTAAAAAAACAAGTTATATGAATAGTCTTTTTTTTCAGGCTTAGAGTATCATACAACAACTAACCAGCTAATAAAAATGACACATTCCCGGGCTGAAAATTTGATCAACAAACTGATCGCTAACAAGATTTCAGGGGAAGAACTGGGTGAACTGCTGGAAGGTTTAAAAAATGAAGACGAACAGCAAAAGTATTCCGATGCTCTTGAAATTTATTTTGACCGGTTACTGAAAGAAAACGCAGGAAACCAGCTGGTTAAAGATCAGGAGAAAACTAACCCGTAAAAGGTGTAATGAAACAATCAGTAAAACAATCAATGCTTATTAAAAAACTTTATTAACCCTTTTTGCTTGTCTTTGTCCAATAATTATTCTAAAAGTTATGAATTCAAACTCTATTTCTCAGCGTGTGCTCAGACGATTATTTCTCCTGGTCCTTATGGCCGGAGTCGGTATTTCGTTGGCCAGCGCACAAAATGTAGTTACAGGTAAGGTGACGTCCAAGGACGATGGCACAATAATGCCAGGAGTAAATATTATCCTGAAAGGCACACAGACAGGAACAACAACCACTGCAAACGGTACGTATTCTATTGAAGTAACTGGTACTAATCCTGTTCTGGTTTTTTCTTTTGTTGGATACAACCAGGAAGATGTTCCCGTTAATGGCCGCAGCGTAATTGATTTTACAATAACACCAAGTGCTGAAAATTTAAAAGAAGTGGTTGTAACCGCCCTTGGAATCAGCCGTGAGAAAAAATCACTTGCTTATTCAGTCGCCGAAGTTAAAAGCGAAGATCTTGTAAAAGCATCGAACCCGAGTTTGATGAAGTCGCTGGACGGTAAGGTCAGCGGTGTGAATTTTACCAATTTGAGCAGTGATCCTACTTCGTCAGTTCTTGTCAATATTCGCGGAACAAGTACAATGCCAACCACCAGCCAAGGAGGAACGAACGTTTCATTGAACTCACAACCATTATATGTTATTGATGGTATCCAGGTAGGGTCACAATCTACGACAAACAAAGATGGTGTCGATTTTGGTAACATTCTATCCCAATTGAACCCGAATGACATTGCATCGGTAACAATTTTGAAAGGTGGCAGCGCAGGTGCATTGTATGGAGCAGAAGGTGGAAATGGTGTTGTGATGATCACAACAAAATCTGGAAGAGGCGGTAAAAAAGGTCTCGGAGTTTCTTATTCTACTTCTTTTTCACAGGAAAAAGCGTACCAGTTTATTCAGGAACAAACTGAATTTGGTCAGGGAGAAAGAGCTAATGAATGGCAATATGATAACACGGATACCTGGGGGCCGAAACTGGACGGATCTTTCTCAGCGGACTATTGGGATGTCAAAAATAAGAAATGGGCAAATGGACCAATGACTTCGTCAAAAGAGAACAGGGTAAAAGCATATCTTCAAACTGGGCATACGATTAATAATAGTGTAGCGATTACCGGAAATTCTGACAAAGGTGCGTTCCGTTTAGGTATTTCAAATATGACCAATATCGGGGTTATGCCAAATACAAAAACAGAGCAGAAGTCCTTTACATTGAATACGGATTACAAGCTATCTAAAAAGATGACTGTATCGGTTAGTTCAAGCTACATCCACACGTATTCTCCGAACAAGCAAAATACGACCGGTTCGAATAGTGTGTTGAACAATTTGCTTTTCAACTTGCCTACGAATTTGCAGCCATTATCCGATATGAAGGATTACTGGCTGACAGGTTTTGAAGGTGTTAAGCAAAACGGTTCGATTATGAAGGATAACGGTGTTGACGTTGCCAATGATAATCCTTGGTTTACGACTTATGAAAAACTTCACCGCTTTACGCGTGATAACTTCTTTGGTAAAATCCAGTTTAACTGGCAGCTTTCAGACAATTTCTCTCTTTTGGCAAGAACCGGGATGGAAAATGTGAAGGAAGGATATGAAATGAGACAATCGTGGGGAGCAAAAGGGGATGCTTTTGGAGGATATGTTACAGGTAATAATAGCAGTATTGAAGCAAACTCGGATGTAATCCTTACCTATAATAAGAATGTTGGCCGACTTTCTATAAATGGCTCTGTCGGTGGAAACTATCGTTTCAATAATTCAAACAGTTCTGAAATAACCGGCGGTGATTTGAATTCTCCTGGATTGTTTGCAGTATCAAACATAAAAGCCGGAACATTGACCACGGCCGCAGGTAGCAACTGGCCTTTCAGAACTACGAAATCCCAGAGTTTATATGCAATGGCAACAGTAGGCTGGGACGATAAATTCTTCCTGGACGTAACTGGACGTAACGACTGGAAAGGAATTTTGCCAGAAGAAAAAATTCATTACTTCTATCCGTCGGCATCTTTGAGCTGGGTTGCTTCTGAATCTATCCATTTTCCGGAAGTATTTACTTTGGTAAAACCGCGTATCAACATTGCTGATGTGGGTAATGGTTTGGTAAAACAAAGATCTGTTGATACGTATACCTATGACGCAAGCCCATGGGGATCGGCAAATACGGTAAGTCTTACAAGTTCACTCGTTGATCCTAACATTAAAGCACAGCATTCAATTACAAAAGAAGCCGGTCTTGATTTGTGGTTGTTCAAAGGTCGTGTGAAATTTGACGGAACGTATTTTATCAAAACACAAAAAGATCAGATTGGTAATATCTCATTGGTACCTGGAACGGGTTATACCGGTTTGTTAACCAACATTGGTGATGTAACAAATAAAGGATTTGAATTTGGACTGAATTTAACTCCAATCAAAACAAAGGATTTCTCCTGGGATATTTCTACAAGTTTTACACATTACAAAGCGAAGATCACGAAGTTATCTGACCAGTTTGCGCCAAACGGATATGTATTTACAAACTACGACGGCAAAACAATGGTGAAGATTGCCAAAGGTGAAGAAATTGGAAGCATCTACGAGCAAAATCCAATTCTGCGCGTAAAAGAAGGACAATACAAAGGAATGATGCTTCTGGATTCTGATCAGGGAAAGGTCCAGTTGTCATCTGATGAAAGAGATCGCGGAAGACTTGGTAACTTCAATCCGGACTTTATTCTTGGTATCAATACTACCTTGAAATACAAACAATTCAGTCTGGGTATCGTAGGAAGTTTGAGAAAAGGCGGAAAGTATGTTTCTGTAAATCAGCAATATCTTGAATCGAACGGAAGAGCGGAATCTACCCTGAGCTCTGGTCCAAATAATCCTTACTGGATGGGTGGCCGTGATGCAGCACATGGCGGACTTCCCTGGCCAGCAGTTGGATCAAGTTCTTTTGCAGCGATCAACGACAACAACGATTCGAAGCGTTCGACTGCTGTTCAGGATGCGGTTTACGTAAAAGGTGTATTTGTAAATCCTGACCATTCAGGAGCGGATGGAGTAACAGATGCTGATTATATCGTAAACGGTGCGGATAAAAACAATACTTTCTATGATTTCCCATACAACGGTTATGGTGATATTATCTGGGATTTTGCATCGACAAGAACATACAACGCTACAAACTTTAAGTTGAGAGAATTATCTTTTGCGTATTCTGTACCGGGTACAATTACTAAAAAGTATTTCCTTAACAACCTGATGTTATCCGTTTACGGAAGAAACCTTTTCCAGTGGAACCAGTCGGGCCGTCACGAAGATCCTGAATCTGCATTTTCAGGAGTTGGTACAAGTCAGGGAATTTTAAGAGCAACTTTGCCGAGTATCCGCTCTTACGGATTCAAGGTGTCAGTTGATTTTTAATTAATAACGTTTATTCAAAGCATTATGAAATCTATATTAAAAGTATTTTTGGTTACCACATTGATAGGATTTACTTCCTGTAGTGAGGATGAGTTACGAACTGCGGATACCTTACAGCAAAAAGATGCAATTGAGTCTGTCAATGACCCTTATCTGCTGGCCTCTATTATCAAAAAAACGTCTCTTTTTTATCAAAAGATGGGTTTTGATACCAGAAAACTTCCTGCGGCAGTACAGCATATGGAAAGCAATTACCAAAGCGGTGATAATTTCTATGATGGTTTCAGGCTGGCTACTACGGATATGTACGATGCCATGGAAATCCTTAAAATGATCGACGGATCAATCACCCTTGCACAAACCCGGGGTTCCAAAACCCATCAGGGGATTTTCAAGGTTTTTCGGGTGATGCTTTTTTCTTTTATGACAGATTTTTATGGTGACGTTTATTACTCAGAGGCACTTAAGGCGAGAGAGGGAATTTTATATCCAAAATACGATAAGGAGCAGGATATATACAACGGATTACTTGCTGAACTTGACGATGCTTCTGCATTGATTTCTGGTGGAACCGAAGAAATATCGACTCCCTATGATCTGATGTTTGCGGGGGACAAAGTGAAGTGGCAAAAATTTGCCAATTCCGTTAAGCTTAGATTACTGATGCGCGCATCTAATAAACTGACGGATGCCGGGGCAAAAATAGCTGCAATTTCCGGAAATGTTTTATCTGAAGCTACTGAAAACGCCTCAATTGGCTACATTGGAACGGTAGGTGATGCTGGTAATATTCCCGGCAATGCCTGGACGGGCGGTACCGTTAACTGGGGTTCTGTTGATGAATTTAACAAAAGAAGACCCTGTAAAACATTGGTTGACAAGCTGGCTGATTTAAATGATCCGCGTGCGGCTATCTGGTTTGCTCCGGTGGAAAGGCCGTGGACAAGCGATAAAAGTCTGGACGGTGTTACTTTTGCCACAACAGATCCAAATGGTTATACCTATTCTTCAACCTGGGAATTTATTGACAGAAAAAAGCAGGAAATTGCTGAATACGCTACAAAAGATATTCTGATTGATTCCAACAAAGTTTATGTTGGTTTTATCGCAGGTATGCAGGCTGACTGGAAAAATGGAAACGGACATTATAATACGGCTGCCGGTGGTGTTGTGGGCAATTTTAAAGTTTCCAAGTTTTCTACATTGTTCAGACAGAATGCACATCCTTTGCTTAAAGCGCAGATTATGAATAGTGATGAGGTTCAGTTTTTGTTGGCTGAGGCGGCTGCAAAAGGTTTAATTACCGGAAGTGCTGATACTTATTACCGCAAAGGAATTACAAATTCATTGCTTCGCTGGGGAGTGCCTCAGGCTTCTGTTACCAAATATCTGGCTCAGTCGAATATTGCTCTGCCGACGGATAAAGCCGGACAGCTTGCGAAAATTGCAGATCAAAAATGGATCAGTCTGTTCACGGTTTCGGCGGAAGCTTACCTTGATCTTCGCCGGACTAAATTACCGAATATTTTCAGTAACGGAAGACTTGGCGGTTATACATTCCCACTTCGTTACCGTTATCCGGGTAATGAACTCGGGCAGAACAGAGATGCTTACGATCTTGGTGTTTCGACTTTGTCACCTGCCACAGACGATCAGTTCTCTAAAATCTGGCTGTTGCAATAATTGCAGCAGACTTGGCAAAGGACATTTGTTGTCAGGGTTTGTCAGGAAATGGTCATTTGATTGTCAGGAATTGTTTGGCAAGATGCTGATTTTGATAATGATGTAGTAAAAATAAGAATGCTGATCCGGAAATGTGCTGAACTTTTATTTCAACCATTTCCGGATTTTTTTGGTCTTTTTTACCGTTAACTCAATTTTTGATTTTTAAGTTTTTTGGTAATAGTCCATCCCCAACGTTTCAAAGTATTACAAATGTTTCTTCGTGCTAATTTCTGACGGGCTTATAATTCGTGATTGGATCATTATTTCTTTCAAATTAGTATGCATACATAACAAATTCTTAACATATAAAAATTGGATAATCCGAATGGCTCATTTCTGATTATTTGAATAAAAGGCTGGCAGTTTTAGCCAGAAGATTTCGCTTCATGTTTTATCAAAATACAATTTTAATAATCTAAACATTAGTCTATGGAAAAAGCCTTTTGACATTTTATGAAATAACCCAATCAAAATTTTACCCTTACATCATGCTATTTAATTAAACCATCGAAGAATTATGAGATCAAATTTTATCAATTTTTATCTGCGGGTTTTCAAACCTCTGCTGATACTTATAGCGCTGAGTCTCCCGTTTAGCCAGATGGCTACGGCGGGAATTTTTGCGGGAAGTCGGAATGGATATCCGGAAAAAAAAGCCGACAGAACGATCACCGGGAAAGTTTCCGGACAGGATGGTGCAAGTATTCCGGGTGTAAATGTTGTGGTGAAGGGCACCCAGAGAGGGACCAGCACAAACTCAGCCGGACAATATTCAATTGACGTGACAGGCGATAATCCAGTTCTGGTTTTCTCTTTTGTTGGTTATCTGTTACAGGAAGTTCAGGTAAATAACCGCAGCGTTGTGGATGTTTCGCTGATTGCCAACACAGAAAACCTGAATGAAGTGACGGTAACGGCTTTGGGTATCAAACGCGAAGATAAATCTTTGGGATATTCCGTAGGAAAAGTGGACGGTAAGGAATTTAACCGTGTTTCGCAGGAAAACGTACTAAACGCCATGGCCGGAAAAGTGGCTGGTGTTGCCATCAGTTCAACCGGTGCTACGGGTTCTTCGGTAAGTATGGTCATCCGCGGTGCAAAATCTTTGAGCAATGATAATCAGCCACTATTTGTAGTAGACGGTGTTCCCATCGCGAATTCACTGAATAATGTCACCGAGATAGGAACGGACAATAAAGTGGATTATGGTAATGCACTTTCAAGCATTAACCCGGATGATATTGAAAACGTTTCCATTCTGAAAGGTCCAAGTGCAGCGGCATTATACGGTTCAAGAGCTGGGAACGGGGTAGTTTTGATCACAACAAAAAGCGGTTCGAAAGTGAAAAAAATGACGGTTACCGTTTCTTCAAATACTGTTTTTGACAAACCGTATAAGTATTTGAAATGGCAGACAGGGCTTGGCTCGGGCCAGTTTTCAGCCATTCCGACCTCCATTACTAACAACCCATATAGTAATCCGTTTAAAAAGCTTGTGGATGAAAGTATCACGGCAACCTATGGCGCAGCACTTGACAAAGGTTATGAAGAAGTGCAATGGAACAGTCCGATCGGCGCAGACGGAAAACCGATTGCGATGCCGCTGGTTTCGCACAAGGATAACGTAAAGAATTTTGTGCAAACTGGTATTACAACTACAAACGGTGTATCTATTTCCAACAGTACGGATATGGTTACCTATCGTTTGTCCTACGCCAATATGACAAACCGTGGTATCATTCCAAATTCAGATTTATTCAGAAACTCGTTAAGTCTGAACACCTCGGTGAAGGTGAACCAGAAAGTGAGAGTGAGCAGCAATCTGGATTTTAGTCGTAATAATTCGAATAGTCGCCCTGCCGGGAACAGAGGAACAAATCCGCTTCAATGGGCCTACGGAGTTTCTCCGCATACGGATATCCGTGATTTGAAAGATTACTGGCTTCCAGGACAAGAAGGTTTGCAGCAGCGCTCTCAATACAAAGGTGTTTTCAATAATCCCTACTTCCTTGCCAACGAGGTGAAAAACAGTTTTGTAAGAGACCGCGTTTTTGGAAATATAAAAGCAGAATGGCAGATTACACCGGAATTAAGCATTTTTGGACGTTATTCTCTTGATACGTATCAGGAAAAAAGACAAACTCAAATTGCCAACAGCTATACCTCTGAGCCAAATGGTGCGTACGGTTTGACCAATATCGCAACGTTTGAAAGTAACACAGATTTTCTTGCTACTTACCATAAAACACTGAAAAGTTTCTCATTCTCTGTATCTGCGGGAGCAAATGATAGAAATCAAAATGGCTCTACTGTGGCCAATTCTTCTACCAATGGTACAGGTCTGATCGTTCCTGGTGTTTTTACCATTCAGAATATTTTACCGGCAAACCTTACCTACAACAGCAGTTCTTATAAAAGATCGGTTTACAGTGCTTATGCACTTGCCAATTTGAGTTACAAGGAAATGGTATATCTTGATGTTACAGCCAGAAATGACTGGACAAGTACTTTGCCGGCCGCCAACAGATCTTATTTTTATCCGTCGGCATCTTTAAGTCTTTTGATCAATGAAATGATTCCGATGACGGACAAGATCAATATGCTGAAAATCAGAGGTGGTGTAGCGCAGGTTGGTAATGATGCAAATCCTTATTCTTTGTTAAGTACGCTGGGAAATGCGGGAACATGGAATGGCGTTCCGAGACTTACTGTTTCGAATAATCTGTTTAACCTGAACCTGAAACCGGAAATTTCTACATCGTATGAAGTAGGAGCAGACCTGAACATGTTCCAGAACCGCCTGCGTTTCGGTGCAACATATTATATGGCCGAAAACAAAAACCAGATTCTGAGCACAAAACTGCCTCCGTCATCCGGTTACACAACAAAAAGTATTAACGCCGGACTTTTGGAAAGTAAAGGTATTGAATTGACATTAGGTGGAACGCCGCTTAATAAAAACGGATGGAGACTTGATGTCAATGCTAACCTTAGCAGAAACCGCACCACGATCAAAAGATTATCGGATGACCTTCCTTACTTTACCTTATGGTCTGACGCAAAAGGTGGTGCCTGGACGTATGTTGGAGAGCAGGTTGGAGATATTTACGATGCGCAGGTTGTAACGGTAACGGACAAAGCCTCGCCTTATTACGGTTATCCGATTCTGGATAAAACCGGTAAATGGCAGTCTGTTGATGCCATTAATACAAAAAATAAGATTGGTAATTTCAATCCTAAATTCACACTTGGCGGCCAGGTTTCACTTGCGTATAAGGGATTCAGTTTAAATATGACGTTTGACTGGCGCAATGGCGGAAGTTTTGTTTCACAAACCTATCGTTATGGTGAAGAAGACGGCCATTCACAACTTTTTTATGACAAGCTGATCAATCCAAACGGTCTTTCTGGTGATGCTTTAAGGGATCATCTCGTAGAAAATCAGGAAAAACAGATCAAAATTAACGGAAACGTATTTCCGCTTGTAGGAGGTCCAACGCCGGATTATGGAAGTTTCCCGGTTAATTATAGCGGTATTCCTCTTCCTCACGGCGGTGTTTTCATTCCTGGTGTTATTGCAACAGGTTACGATGCAGCTGGAAATCCGACAGGTTACAAGGAAAACCTTGGAGGGACCGGAACGCAGTATCTGCCATTAGCGGGTGCCACCACCTGGTCATTCACCCGTCCTTTTACATATGATGCTTCTTTTGTCAAGCTTAGAGAAATATCATTCGGCTATGATTTGCCTGTGAATTTTGCGAAAAAGATCGGTATGCAAAGTACCAATTTTTCGGTTTACAGCAGAAATATTATTCTTTGGACAAAAGCGAAAATTAACATCGATCCTGAAACAGCTTTTCAGGTTGAATCCGGTACGCAAGGTTCAGGAAGCCAGTTTAAGCAGGGAATTGAAAGATATAATGTTACGCCCTGGGTCATTCCTGTTGGATTTAAGCTTGGTTTAACTTTTTAGAAACGGTTCAAATTGATTCATGATGAAAACTACCTATATAAAATCAATCGTACTGATGATGTCAGTATTTCTTGCCTCTTCCTGTAAAGATCTTACGGAAGTGAACAAGAACCCAAACGGCGTGGACCCAACTACGGCTAATCCGAATCTTGTACTTTCTACGGTGCTTACGGAAACCGGAAAGCAGTTTGTAAGCTTAAATTATGACCAGATCATTGGTGGTGTGATGCAGCATACGCAAAAAGACGGATGGAGCGGTGATCACAACGATTACGAGTGGGGACAAACCAATTCATGGAGTGGCTGGTATGCAATCCTTACCAATAACCAGTATGTCTACGACCGTGCTGTTGAACTAAATTTCCCGTTGCAGCAAGGCGTAGCACTGGTGATGAAATCGATGGTTTTTGGCTTGATCACAGATCTTTGGGGAAATGCTCCTTATTCTCATGCTTTGAAAGCATCGGTCGGTGGCTCAGAAAATATATTTCCGGCCTTCGATAGTCAGGAAGATATTTACACAGGAATGCTGGCCGATCTTGACAAAGCAAATACGCTTTTGTCCAAATCCAAAGCGGAGTATAACAGCACGATCGTAACACCGGATGTATATTATGCAGGTGATCCAACCAAATGGAGGAAACTTGCCAATTCTTTGGCGTTGAGATATTACATGCGTATTTCTGATAAAAAGCCGGAAGTTGCCAAAGCCGGAATTGAGAAAATTGTTGGTAACGCAACGCAGTATCCGATCATGAATGTTGCAGCAGACGATGCAACGATGCCATTTGCCGGAAATAGCAGTGCGGACTCCTGGCCTGCCAATACAAGAGATGACGCCAGCGAAAGTAATTACAGAAGAATAAAAATGTGTAATACTTTGGTGAAAGCAATGCTTGGAGTAAACGATCCGCGTTTGGGTGTCTGGGCAAATAAAGTACAGATTCCGTTGGTAGTTGACCCGACACTTCCTAAGGCAACAGATGTAATCAAAAACGGAAAACGTTATTTATCACCTGATAAAGTTGATGGAATTCCTATTGATACCAACCAGAATTATGTTGGTTTGCCTGTTTCACTTTTGTCAGGAGCAAGTTATAACATGAGCCCCACGGCGGCACAAGGCGCTGACAATCCGCACGTTTCCTGGCTTAATACCATGTACAAAGCTCCAAAAGGTGATTTGTTAAAAGCAAGATTAATGTCGGCTGCGGAAGTTCATTTTATTCTTGCCGAGGCTGCACAAAAAGGTTGGGCGGCAGGTGATGCCGAAACACATTACAAAGCGGCCATTCAGGCTTCATTTACAGCCTGGGGACTGGCCAGTTCTTATGCTGCTTATGTGGCTCAGCCATCTGTTGCTTATAACAAAACACAGAAACAGATCATTGAGCAAAAATGGATTGCAAGCTGGACTGCTGCAAGTGAAGCCTGGTTTGATTATAAAAGAACAGGTTATCCTGTACTTAAAACCGGTCCTCAGGGAAAAAGAGCGGTACTTCCGGTCAGGTTTTACTATATGCTTGATGAAAGAAACCTGAACAAAGCAAACGCCGACGATGCGATCAATAAGCTGGAATCAACTACCTATTCGGCGGCTGATGGCAAAAATAGTGCATGGTCTAAGCCGTGGGTAATTCAGGGGGCGGGCAAACCGTGGTAGAAATATATCAAAGGAATGGTACGATGAGGTTTATATCCGAGTATAACCTTTGGTGAATATAAAAGAGGGCAGTGACTAGCTGCCCTCATTATGATTAAAGTTGATGATGAGAAAAGTATTTTTGATTTATCTGAGCCTTGTTTTTCTGATGGTTTCGAGCTGCTTTGCCCAAAGCTTTAAAGCAGCAGGTGCGGTCAGGATCATTACGCCCAATCCGCTTTTACCGGTTTCCGGAGGTATTGGAACGCCTAAAAAATCCATTGAAAAAAATGGAGATTTGTTTGTCCGTGTTTTGGTTTTGGAAAAAGGTACTACTCGAATTGCCATAGTTAATATTGATAATCTGGGTTGGCCGGCTGCCTTGGGAAATAAATCCAGAGCTTTGATCAAAGGTGTTGCTCCTGAAAATGTTTTGATTGGCGCGACGCATACCCACAGCGGACCAGATGCGTATGCTTTTCCAAATGAAAAAGGAGAAACTTTTGCGGATTTGAATTATCTGGACTGGTGTACAAAACAAATCGCGGAAGGTGTCAATGAAGCCGTTAAAAATCTGGAACCGGCTTCATTAAAAATCGCGGTGGGCGAGGCAAAAGGGAAAATTGCCTATAATTATTATGCCGACCAGCTTTATGATCCACGTTGCGGAGTGATTCAGGCGATTTCAAATTCGGGAAAAAATAAAGGAAAAGTCATTGCGACTTTGGTCAATTATGCGATTCATCCGGAAGTAATCGGGTCGGGAAGAGGTATTTTAAGTCCTGATCTTTGCGGGCCTCTTTATGACAGAATAGAATCTCAAACAGGCGGCATTGCTCTTTTTATGAATGGGGCACAAGGTGGAATGGTCACTGCTGATAACCGGACGGAAGATAAAAAAGAAGCTAACAACTGGCAGGAATGCAAACGGATCGGTGAACTGCTTGCCGACGAAGCTTTACGAATTGTAAACACCGCAGAAATTCAACCAAATCCTGCACTTTATTGTACTTCAAGAAAAATCGAATTTCCGGTGGATTCGGATATTATGCGGTACATTCTCAAAAATTCTCCCATCAAAAATGAAATGTCCGGTCCTAATAAAGTTTCAACACAACTGAATCTTTTAAACATAGGAACTGCTCAGATTTTAACGATTCCGGGAGAAGCACTCCCTAACATTGGTTACTATGTGAAACGGAAAATGAATACAAAATCGCCATTTCTGTTCGGGTTGACAAACGATGCTTTTGGTTATATGCTCACCAAAGTTGATTTCAACAGTTTCAAACGTTACGAGTATGTAAGCAGAACAAGCCTGGGAGAAATGACAGGAGAGATTTATATCGAACAGGCATTGAAATTGATTTCAGAAAGTCCTAAACCGGAAGGTTTCGAGGAGAAGTGATATGAAAAATAATACTGATAAAATTTTTAATTCAATAAACAAAACCTTCTGCACAATGAAACAAAATAGATTTGAGCTGGCCTTCAAAATAATTTTAATTCAATTAATTTTTACGTTCAGCATACACGCACAAAAGGCGATCACACCGGAAACGGCCCTTCAAAGTTATCTAAACAACGGAGACAAATCTTTGAAATGGGAAGTGAAAGATTCTTATACGCAAAGTGATGTTACTTTTTACAATCTTCTTGTAACCTCGCAAAAGTGGCGGGAATTTACCTGGACGCATCAAATGACGATCATGGTGCCGAAGGACAATAAATTCGACGGTGCATTATTGTTCATAACCGGCGGATCCAATAAAGATGAACTGCCTAATTGGAGTAACAAAAAAGAAGATGATTTATTGGTAACATTGGGCGGTGTGGCAAAAGCGAATAATGCAATTGTTACATTACTAAAACAAACACCAAATCAGCCTTTCTTTGGCGATTTGACAGAGGATGCGTTGATTTCTTACACGCTGCATAATTTCAAAAAAGATAAAGATTACAGCTGGCCGCTACTTTTCCCGATGGTGAAAAGTGCAGTACGTGCAATGGACGTGGTTCAGGAATTTTCAAAACAAAAACTGAAACATGAAGTGAACCGTTTTGTGGTTTCGGGCGCGTCAAAACGTGGCTGGACAACCTGGCTCACCGGTGCAAATGACAAACGCGTGGTGGCTATTGCACCCATGGTTATTGATATTTTGAACATGCCGGTAAGTCTTGAATATCAGATAAAATCATGGGGTGATTATAGTATCCAGATTGAAGATTATGTGAAACTTGGTATCCCTCAAAACAGTAAAACGCCGGATGGAGCCGCCATCACAACCATGATCGATCCATATTCGTATCGTGCAAAACTGACTATGCCGAAATTGATCATCATGGGTACAAACGATGAATACTGGGTGGTTGATAATATCAAAAATTACCTGAAAGATATTCCTGGAAATAACATGCTTCACTATGTCCCGAATGCCGGCCATAATCTTGGTGGTGGAAAACAAGCCATGGAAGCTTTGAGCGCATTTTTTGGTAACACAATGACCAAAAGCCCATATCCGGTTTGCGAATGGAAAGAAACTGCGGACAAAAAGGGCGTGACTCTTGCTGTAAAGGCTTCGGCTGATCCGTTGGTGGACGTGATTCTTTGGTCGGCAGATTCAAAAGATCAGGATATCCGGGATGATAAGTGGACGAGTAAAAGTCTGGGTATTAAAAATAAATCAATGATTAATGTCAATCAGACATTTCCTTCAAGCGGTTTCCGTGCCTTTTATGTTGATTTGAAATACAAGGATTCCCATGGTGGTACTTACACAGAAAGTACACGGGTTTTCCTTACAAATGATAAGGCGGTGTTATAATTTTTGTCAGTGAAAATAGCGTAACAGCATCGTTGAAAATCGTTGCTGTTACTTTTTGATTAGTAAACTAGACTGAGCTTTTCGTTATGAAATTTACTCCTATTCTTAAATCTACCCTTTTTCTATTTTTTCTTTCTTTCATTTTTTTGTCATGCAAAAATGAAAAAGAAAATGAATCCGCTACTGTAAAAACGGTAATGGATGAAGCCGTTACCAGACTTTACAAAAATCTGAAGCCTGCCCAACTGGACACGATTTCCGAAAAATACATCATGACTTTTTTGACAAAAGATGAACTTCATACGCTGGCGACAAAGTTCTGGACCTTTGAAGTAAATGTTCCTGTGACAGTTTCACTCATGAGAGATTCTGAACAAAAAATAATTCCTTTCTGGATTGAAGAAAGTGGATTTAAGAAAACCGGAATGCTGGTCAAAAATGAAAATTATACGTATGAAGTCTGGCAGAAGAATTTTGATTCGGGTAAAGTCGGGTTGGGAATTAATGGATTTGATAAAAACCGACCTGTCTATTTCCTTAGTGTAGGTCCGCAGAAAAAGGGTGACGATTTAAAAATAACCAATGTGTTGCCATCGGAATATCCGTTGATGACGATGAAAAAAGGTGCGTTTACATACCACGATTGGGACAGTCTGATTTTGACTGAGGTGCCGGAGTCACTGGTTGGTCAACAACTTTTTACAACCGTTCGTGGCAGAGCGCGGGAAGCACATCTGGTGGGTGCGTTCAGAAAAACGCTGTTTCCATCTTCCCCCAATCCCGACCAGATTATGCTAACTTGGAGCGATGATCCCAAAACATCGGTGAATGTTCAGTGGAGAACTGCTATGGAAATAAAAGATGGAATTGTAAAATATTGGCAGGATAAGTCGGTGGATACATTGACAGCAACCGCTTCCGCATTTAAAATGGAAGACAGACTTCTGCAAAACGACCGCTGGGTAAACCGGTTTACTGCAAAACTTACAAGCTTAAAACCCGGAACAGCATATCACTATATCGTAGGATCGAAAGCTGGAAAATGGTCAGATGCGGCAAGTTTTAAAACCGAAACTTCTGCGAATGAGGGCTTTTCATTTATCTGGTTTGGTGATACGCACAAATCGCCGATCTGGGGAGATATGGCTCAGAAAGCTTTAAAAAGACATCCGGAAATTTCCTTTTTTGACATTGCGGGAGATCTTGTCAGCACAGGTTTGAACCGTGATGAATGGGATGAATTATGGCAATATTCCGGTGGCGTATTCCAGAATAAACCGTTGATGCCGGTTCCGGGAAATCATGATAGCCAGGATGGATTGGGGGCTGGTATGTATCAGCAAATGTTCAGTTTGCCGGAAAATGGTCCGAAAGGTTTACCAAAAGAAATGACCTATGCTTTCAATTATCAGGATGCGTTGTTTTTGATGATCGATGCGACGCTTTCTGTACCGGCCCAAACAAAATGGGTTGAAGAGAAACTTAAAACTTCGAAGGCAAAATGGAAGTTTGTATTCTTCCATTTTCCACCCTACAATTTTGTCGAGCCATACGATGAAATCCGTAAAGAATGGGGTACATTATTTGACCAATATCATGTGGATATGGTCATGAACGGGCATATGCATTATTACTTGCGAACAAAACCGATGAACAACGGGAAAGAAATGAAATCTCCGGCCGAAGGTACTATTTATACGATGTCAATCAGTATTCCGGGCAAACAGGAAATATGGCTCCCCGAGGATTATGCAGTAATTCGCTATAAGGACGGACCGCTTTATCAGCATATTTCCATGAAGGGAAATACGTTGATTTATACATGTTTTGATCCGGCAGGGAATGTGAAGGATGAGTTTAAGATTATGAAATAGTTATGTATTCCTGGCTACTTTACACCATATCGTTGATAGTCTGAAAAATAAATTACTATTTTTTTATTGTTCCTGAAATAGGGGTAGAAAAGTTGATATTGACCGTTTTCTGATGTAAATCTTATGTCCTTATTGCCTTCGTCAAAAACTTTGTAAAGATATTCCCGCTCTTCCTTGGTAGTCGCCTGAATGTATGTCATTTTGGATGGAGGCAATGTGTCATTGACCATTTGGAAATTTCTAAAGCCAAGTAAGACTCTAGAATTATCTATGGAATCTGAAACAATGACCGTAATAATTGGAAAATTTTTGTCGGTTTTAGATAACAGGTCCAATATGTGCTCAATTTCCAGAATCCATTTTTTATCAAATGAATAGTTAACCAATCTGTCCGCTTTTTTCGAATTGTCGCTAATGATCGACTGCGCAGATTGTATCAAAAGCTTTTCCTTATTTTCAGAAGTTAAATAATCTCCCAAAAACAGTAATCCCAAAATGATTGGAAAGCTAAATATTATAATCCACCGGATTTTTTGTGATGTTGTGCTTGCAGGATTGACATCGTCAAGATTGTGTTTTTCGGCAATTCTTGTAAGGTTGAACATTACGTTGGTGATTAACGCTCCAAACATTAAAGCCAAAATCCCAACAATACTGGTGAAGAATGTTTCAGTTATTTTCTCCCGATAGAGTTTTAATCCAAAAACCTGATAAGAAATAAAAATAAAGACCCAGTAAATCAGAAGTATAATCGCAATGGTTCCGATGATATTACTAAGTCTTACCAGCTTTTTAGGATTCATAATGTGTTGATTTACTATTAAATAAAAGGTGGGGGTATACAAGTGCTAATAAATAAACGGAATAATTCCCTTCGTATTTTTCTTGTAATCAACATACTCATCTCCAAACTGTCCGATCAATATTTTTTCTTCAATTTTGATACGAAAAATAAAAACCGCCATTACAGCTATCACAATTAAAATTAATCCTGGCCAGCTATTAATGGAAAGTCCAAAGCCGATAAAAGAAAGGAGCGAAGCGAAGTAAGACGGATGGCGGAGATATTTATAAACTCCGTCTTTTTTTAATTTATGATCTTCCCGAATCGTCACATCTACTGTAAAAAATTTGCCAAGCGATAAAACCGCCGCGATTCTCAAAACAATTCCCAAGACAATAATTCCTAATCCGATGTATCGAATGATGATATTAGGATAAATAGGGAAATAGTAATTGATTGAAATATACATAGCCAAAATGATAGTGGCTACAACAGTAATCCAAATAATGAGCAGCGAGTTTTTATCTGCATTTTGTTTGTCTGTACTTTTTGAACGCAGCAACCGGTTCAACAATGTTTCAGATAAAAACCAGATAACATAAATAACAGTAAAAACCGGATTCATATAAGCGGGTCGGTAAGTAAAGGTAACTTGCTTTTGATACCTAATTTATGGTAAAGAATTGAGATTAAGAATTAAATAGGATAGTGAAAATTGAAGATTATTCAATAATTACCAATTCCTCAATTCTTTCAAAATGTTTTTTATTCAAAGTTGCAAAAGGCAGATTATTGGAAATAGCAGTGGCGGCTATAAACAAGTCAGCAATATCGATTTGCTTTCTTTTTAGTTTCAAAAATTGATTTATTTCCACGGCAGCTTTTACCGCAGATTGGTCAAATGGTAAAACCTGAATCTTTTCTAATAAATTATTCCAATAATCCAGCTGATTTGAGGTAGCCCCGGAAAAAATTTCATATTCCGTAATTGCTGAAATTTGAAAAGAATAACCCTGCCTTACTAATGCAACAAGCTTGGAATTACTTTTATCCGTTTTCCGAAAAAGGTCGATTAGAATGGAGGTGTCAACAAGAACTATTTTTTTCGCCATTGATTAATAGCTTTTCTTGTTTTTTTAATTTCATTAAGCTGATTTTTTTCAAATGTTGGTGCAGAAAGTAATAGGGCTTCCAGATCAGTAGAATCGTTAAAATCAATTGCTACTTTTTCTACTTCTTCCTTCAATTTTGTCCATTGATTTTCAGGAAGCCTTTTGGCTATTTTTACCAGTTGATCGAAGCCTATATCTACCTGTATTTGCATAGAGTAAAGTTAAACAGTTTTTATTAAGCAACAAATGTTAAAAAAAGAGCGCTTTAATTTTAAACGGATAATTTGTCTGTACCCTTATCATTTTCCCAACTCCTCACCAGACAAGCTCCATCCTGATTATTGTGCTCTGATTTTTATCCAGCTCTCAGAAGTCATTTCAAAGCGAATCTGGTTTGTTCCGTATTTCCCGGTTTCTGCCCAGCCACTTTGACGGTAAAATCCATCAGCCCTAGTTTCGGGTGTTGTACTTAGCCAAACCGTATCTGTTTTTTTTGAAAAGTACCAGTCAAGCATCGTATCGTGCATCTTTTTGCCAATGCCTTGTTTTTCAAATTCGGGTTTCAAAAAAAGCGCCCAAATGTTATTATCCTGTAAATCAGCAATAGCAAATCCGACAATTTCGCTAGCCACTTCACAAACCCAGCCTTTTCCCCTCACTGTTAAATAATCTGCACAATCCTGATCTGTAACAAGGCTTGGATCAGACAGAATATTTTCTGTCACAGCATGTCTGACAATCTGGATTTGGGGAATGTCTTCAATTACAGCTTCTCGAAAAATCATAAGAATACTGATTTACAAAAAGTTAACCGATTTGCATATGTGCAGAACCTCTTCTTCATTTTTGCTTACTCCATATAAATTAAACCGATCGTCTCCTTCAAGTCTGATATAGATCCCTATCAGCCCCTTACCGGGTTGGTTTGGCTTTATAATCAGTGCTTCTTTTCCATTTATTCTGGCACTGGTTTTTGTATATAAATTGGGTTGAAGATCTGAGAAATCATAGGAATACCAGCCAAAATCGAAATACAAGGTATCGATAGTATTGGTAACCCCACCCACCTGAGAATCAATTCCCTGAAGCCTGAAACCGTACCAATTTGCAGGTGCTTTTAACGTGAAGCCGTTGAAGCTAATCGTTTCACCTGAGGTTTCTGTTTCGTCGGGCAGGTCTGTGATTTCTTCTTGAGTACAACCCGACAGTAAACTGAATAAAAAAAGAAAGAATAAATTTTTCATAACGTTGGAGGATAATTTTTAGTCACATTGAGATGACAGTAAAATTATACAAAACGTTGGACTGTTTGGACTGGAATGAAACGTTCTTTTTATAAAAATTTATAGAATGATGAATCTGGTGCAGAATGTTTCATTCAAACCGGTTGTGTGCGCCTTTCAATTCTCCGTGAGAGCTGATTGCAACCACTACGATCAGTGCAATGAAAGCTAAGGCAAAAATTAAATTAATAATCCAGCGGCTATAATTTAAACCCCGGTTAGTAAATCCTGGTTGAAATTTCCCTATAAAAAATCCTATAATTAGCAGATTAACAATGTAAAGATATTGCTCGATCCTATACAAGCTTAGGAAAGCGCAGGTGATCAGGATGCTGTAAAGAGTATATAATCCAAGATATCCAAGAAAAAACCGGTTGGTATCCTGTTCATTAATCGTGATCGTATTTTCTTTGTTTTTGAAATAAAAAAGATAAAGCCAGTAGCCGGAAGTTATTAAGATCAATAGCAACGCTACCCACTGAACAGATTTTGTAATTCCTGCAGCATCTGCTATGGGGTCAAAACTTTGGATTGTTTCAACCAGCCGCTTCGTTTCAAAAGATTGGTCCCAAACGAAGAAGGGAATGATGAGTATTAATATTAAAAGAGGAGCAAGAAGTTTATTCCGGTTCGTTTTTATTTCAGTAACAGGCCATTCGGATGTAAAAGTCCCGTAAGCCATTCCCAAACCTCCGAAAAATCCAATGGAATATTCCATCACATTCCAGAAGTTGAATTTAATCTCTGAAACGTGTCCCATGACTTGTAAAAAATTACCAAAAGCAAATCCGAATCCAGCGCCAAATCCAGCAAAAATGGCTACCCGGATCGCGGAATGTTGTTTTTGACGAATCATATACCAAAACATGGCGATAGTCATTCCGAGACAAGTTGCCCAGTATTCACCGCGAGGAGGCGTCATGAGCCATCCAAATTCTTCTATCAGCAGATAGTAAAAAATGATACCGCCAATAGTCATTTCAACGATCAGATTATACCATTTTACAGGTTTTTCGGTACTGTCGCTAAGGGCAATACCAAAAAGCCCGCCTCCCAGTAAACCAAATAATCCACCAATGATAAAAAGCATAACCAGGCCGTAATAGGCATTGCCAAATTCTGTACTTCGTCCATAACCCACTACTATGCCGTAACTTATTATTCCTGTGATGCCCCAGCCCGTAGCGGACGCCAGAGCAAGTTGAAAAATCCTGGCGTACCAATCGTTTCTTTTGGCAAGTAAAACAATACTTAGTGCGCCAAAACTTCCCGCCCACGCCGCTCCCTGTTCATGTCCAAATTGGCCACGAATGGCCCAGGCGGTAGCCAACGACATGGCAGCAATAACGATTCCCGGGAAGAGTTTTTGATTATTCATGAGCGAAATAAAGAGTTTAGGGTTATAGAAATAGTACTGTATGATATTGAAAACAGGCTATAATGTTTTTGAAGATTTGGAGCAAATAGTCTTAATTGCATTTTTCAAAGTATGTGATAGAGAGATATCAATTTAGAAATTATACCAAATCAGGAATGAACCAGCTATTAGCCATTGACGGAGGAGAAAAATCATTAAAGCGTAATTTTCCCTGGCCAATTTTTGATGAACAGGAAGTTAATGCCGTATCGGAAGTTATTTCCAGCGGCAAGTGGGGAAATCCTGATTGCGGTGACGAGGTTGAAAAATTTGAGAAAGAATTTGCAGCTTTTTGTGGAAGTAAATATGCTGTGAGTTGTGTAAATGGCTCCGTTTCGCTTCGGTTGGCTTTAATTGCTTGTGGCGTAAAACCAGGTGACGAGGTGATCGTACCACCCTATACGTTTATTGCAACGGCCTCCACAGTGATTGAGTGCAATTGTGTTCCTGTTTTTGTTGATATCCATCCGGATACTTATAATCTTGATCACACTAAAATTGAGGCTGCAATAACTTCACGTACCAAAGCAATTATTCCAGTTCATTTTGGCGGATTATCCTGTGATATGGAAGCGATACTGGATATTGCCAAACGGCATAATTTACGTGTGATCGAAGATGCTGCTCACGCACATGGCGCTGAATATAAAGGAAAAAAGCTGGGATCGATAGGGGATGCAGGCAGTTTTAGTTTTCAATCCTCCAAAAACCTGACGGCTGGGGAAGGTGGAATTGTGGTGACGGATGATGATGATTTATATGCCATGATGAATTCCCTGCGCAATGTAGGGCGCATCGAAGGTGGGCAATGGTATGACCATTATAATCCGGGTTGCAATTATCGGATCACACAAATGCAGGCGGTTTTACTTTCCCAACAATTAAAAAGATTACAAAGTCAAACAGAAAAAAGAAATCAAAACGGGCTGTATCTGACTGAATTATTTAAAAATATAGATGGGATTTTACCCCTGGTGAGAAGTGAAGATATCACGATGCATTGCTATCACATTTATATTTTTAAATACGATGCATCTAAATTTGGCGATATTCCGAAAGATAAATTCGTAGAAATGCTGGCTGCGGAAGGCGTTCCGTGTTTCAAAGGTTATCCACATCCGTTATATAAACAGCCTCTTTTCCAAAACAGGAATTTTATGTGTTACGCAATTCCCGAAACGGCAAATTACACCGATGTTTTTTGCCCGGTTGCCGAGGCGGCATGCAGTACTGACGCGGTATGGATTTTACAAAATGGGATGTTGGGTGAAAGTGAAGATATGGATGGGTTTGTGCATGCGGTTTTGAAGATTCAGGGGAGTTGTGGCTAAATAATTTGTTACAAATCAAGTATCCCAAATTGGAGATCATAGGGAGTACTCAAATTTATAAATTGGAATTTAGGATCCGATTCATTTCTAAGAAGATTGAAAATTTTAGAACTTTCTGTATCTGATGACAGATAATACAGTACACTTTTTTCTATATCAGCCTGGGCAAAAAGTTTTGTATCATTTGGAATAATTTTTCGTTGTTTTAAATCAAGGCTGCTTTTATTTTCAAAAATCAGCTTTGCGAATTCACTCGTTCTTAACGCATGATCCAAATTGAAAGGGACAATTTGTAAGTTTCTTAACGGAAGATCTGTAATTTTTCCACGGACACAGTATTCGGCAATCGCAATGGTACTTATCATTAATGGAAAACCATTTTCCGTAAAGTACCTGAAATAACCTTTGGCATTCCCATGGTGAGGGTCATTTTTATCCAAAAGGCGAATAAAAAAACTTGTATCACAAAAAACACTTTCTCTAATCTTCATAGCTACCTCTGATTTCTCTAAGCCAGGAATCTTTGTCTGAAACTTGTGACCAATTACCTGACGCTTTATCAATAAGGTTATTTAAATATTGCTCATCGTATTTTGGATGATAATCTACCATTTCAACAAATTTGAGGCTGGATGTATCAATTTCCCCTGTTTCTGAATGCTGTTTTCCTGTCGCTCTTACACCAAAGCTTTTATACAGCAGATTATCGTCATAATTTTCTAAAAAACTGATAGGAGTTTGGATTCTGATCGTGCCCAAATCTTCTGTTGAAACATGGATATTTGCTTTTTCCTTTCCACCAGCGTTGGTCACTTTTCCATAGAAATAAAATTCAGCATCGGCCCAAACAGCCTCAGTCCGGTAATATTTTGTAGTACGGTCAATTTTTACAAAATTTGATTTCTCAACCGATGTTTTTATTGTGAATGTGTAATCCCGTTTAGCAGCTATATTTTGTATGTTTTCAAAAGCCGTTGCCGTTGACAGATCCAGAAAATCAATATTCTTGATTTGATTAATCTGACCGATTACCGCATTAAAACCGATAATATACTGAATAGATGTTCTCAGAATATGTTTTACAGAGCCTTCTTCAATCTTATAACTGATTGTTGGCCTGTCTTTTTTTTCTCCCGGATATAGCAAACCTTCGGCATTTTCGAGAATTGAAATGATTTCCCTAATGTCGTAATTGTCAGGAGAGAGGTCAAGATTTCCCTTTGATCCTGTAATTCGTATTTCTAAATATCCGATTTTGTCCACTAGTAAAGATAACAATTTGGCGTCATGTTTTAACTATTGATGAATATTGTGCAAATCACCGCCCAACCTCAACCCTCACCCCGTCACTATGCCCTGAAAATTCCGGCGCATACATACATTCAATATTTGTAATTCCATTGGCGAAATTCCCGTCATGGGTCACGAAAAGCTTGTATTCAAAAACGTAAGTACCTTTTATTAAATGATCAAAAAAGAAATCGGTACTGGCATCTCGTGTGCTTTCGTAGAAACCTAACCCACCTTGCCAATGATATCCGCTCAGCACATTTACGGGTTCAAAAGCAGCCGCACGCAGATCTTTCATATGAATATATTCCATGTCACGGTCAGCGCGAAGTTCAATGCGGACATTTATTTTATCTCCAACATGAAGTTTGTCGCCTTCTTTTACAAGCGTAAGTATAGGACCTTTATCTGAATTACTTTCTACGAAAAGCTTTTTGGATAATTTTAACGAGGTTTCTGAGGAAGTTATTTTATCAATATTTTCAAAATATTGCCAGTAAACGGAACCCCAGCCGGGAAGATCGGATGATGAATTTGTACTTACATCAACCTTAATATTTCCCATTTCAGGTTTAACTTTTGTTCCTTCAATAATGGTTTTAAAGTAGCCCGTTCCCGCTTCCTGTTTCTGATCGGACGATTTTAGATTCAATTCCCCCAGTTTCAAAGTAACCTCAGACTGCTCGTTCAAAATATCCGATCCTTGTAAAAGCAGAGCGTAGCAGGCTTCGGCAGTTGCTTTGGTACTTTCCCAATTATTGGTTTGTTTGTTTTTCAATAACCAGGTTTTTAGGTCGTTTACAGTTTTGGTATCCCCGGCTATTTCCTGAAAAGCTTCAATCAATAACGCTTGTCTTTCAATAGGAGCTTCGTACCACCACCAGCCAGGCTGATTATTTTTCCAGTACATCCCCATTTCCTCATTATTAATAGCTGTTTCTTTTAAAGATTTCAATATAGCTTTTGGAATTCCCTTTTCATTCGTTCTGAATAGCGCCAAAGCCGTAAGTCCCTGTTCGTATCTGGATTGCGAAAGCCAGGAAAGTTTTGCCCGTTCACGGAAATAACTCCATGCTTTTTGAGCTGTTTTTGGTATTTCAATTTCAGGAAAAAAGCTACGCATATACAAATACAGAATAGCATTTGGACTCGCAGAAACTTTGTTCAAGTCAGTTTTCTCTTTAACTAAATAATCGTAATCTTCCTTTATCTTTTGATCAAGAAACTGAATACTTTTGCGTGTAAGTGCTTCTGTTTTTTCATTCCAATTTTTATTTTGTGGACTTATTTTTCTCAAATGACCTATCCCGGATAAAATATATTGCGTCATGTACCGATCATCCGGTCCGCCTTTAAACCAGCTGAATGCACCATTCGGATTTTGCATTTGTTCAAGTTTTGCAAAACTGGATTGCAACTCGTCGCTAATCTTGTTCAGGTCAAATAACAAAGCAATATTTTTCTTCTGCTGACTTTCCGTTTTTGCCGCAAGTACCCAGGGCGTTTCCTCCAATAAGATGGATTTCAATTCCTGATTTTTTTGCAAATTGCTAAGCAGCACTGTTGTATCTGCTGTACGCCAGGTATCAAAAACTTTGGAAATACGTGGCGACAAACTGACGATATTCGCTGCCAGCGCATTGGCATAATACCGGTTCCAAATTTGTTCCGCACAATCAAAACGACTTTCGGCCAGATAGGGTAAAGCCTGTACCGCATACCAGGCTGGATTTGTGGTAAATTCTGCGGTAAGTGATTGGTTGGTGAGCGTTCTGGAATTCCCCGAATTGATCAGTTTTTCAAATTTATAATCCTTACTTCCATTTCCTCTAATCGATATAGGAAGCGTTTCCGTAACCAAAATTCTGTTGCTAAGTACCGGCAAAAAGTTTTCTTCCCCATCCGAGTAAGCACCGGATTTTGCAAGAATTCGCCAGGTCACGGTTTTCGCGAAATTTTCAGGGACTTCAATCGGGAATTGTATCGCTTTACTTTCTTTGCCTTTCAAAATAAAGGATTGTGTAAATGAAGTATTCCTAAAAATATCATCCACTTGTTTATTCGTTTCTATATCAAACAGCTGAAAAGTAACTGTTCCGGTAAGCTCTCTTTCTGTAAGATTTACAACTTTTGAACTGAACGAGATTTTATCTCCCTCCCGCAAAAAGCGTGGCGCATTTGGTTGAACCATCAGATCTTTCAGGGTAATAATTTCCTTCGAACTGTATCCTAATGCAAGTTCTTTAGTATGTGCCAGCGCCTGGAATTTCCAACGGGTAAGTGCTTCCGGCATCGTGAATGAAAATTCGATTTCTCCTTTTTCATTGGTTAGTAAATCCGGAAAGAAGAAGGCTGTTTCGTTGAAGTTTTTGCGGACAGAATTAATTTCTTGCTTGCTTACGGGTTTAAGTGATGTTGCGGGGCTTGCTTGCATCGGCGCATTTTGATCTTGTAACATTCTTGTCACTGAGAAATTCAATGACTTTCCTCCGACCATCGTTTTGCCTGCAATAACTGCCTCTTTCAATTCCACTACTGAACCATTACTGCGAGTATTTTCTCTACCATAAAAATTTCCCCAAATAAAGGCATCATATCTTTTGTCAGATGCTTTGGACGGGGAAGAATAATCATACCTGACATTCGCATTTTTAAAGGAAAAATTTTGATAACTGTTCCAGGTTTGTAAGCCAGTAAAGATTTTCCAAATAGCAGGTTTGTTCCATTTGTGAGGATAAAATTGATCAAGTGAAGCGTCGTACATACTAGCCAGCATTTCAGCAGCTACTTTTTCCTTTTTCAAACCGGTAAGTTTAACCTTCCATTTTTCCTGATTGCCTGGTAAGGTATTGTCCCGGAAAGAAACGTATTCAATTTTCAATTCTTTGTTGGTCCAGGGCACCTGAATAACGTCACTAAAACTATAAATTCGATTTTGTTTTATAAATAGAAAATCAACCCCAAAACCGCCGCGATCATTTTCCGTGGCGGAAAAATCGAAGATTCGTTTTTCATTATTTAATGGAAAAAATGTGAATGGTTTTACATTCTTTTCCTTTCGGTTTGAACTGCTGATTACAAAAATGTTTTCTGCCGAAGAGCCGATTTCAACAGTAGTTTTTTCATCTGGCTCAATAGATTCGCTGGCTTTCGTCCACAAGTATTCAGGTCGGTTTGTTTTATTCTTGTCATGATCTGTTAATTCTGTATATTTCAAATCCTTCACTTCTTGACCGGATTTATCAGTTGTGCTGATTTCAATTTTATAAAAACCAGGCAAGATTGGAGTGGGAGAAAGTTCGAAATCTTTGTCTTTGGTTAGTTTTGCCGTTTTTTCAAAAACCACACTTTCTTCCGGCCAGTTTTCCTGCTCAGTTTCATTGTCATATTCATCATTCGGGAAAAATGAAATGAATTCTGTTTTGGGTATAACAAATAAATCCGGCCGCTTCCACAACCGTTCTTTGATTAAACGTGTTTCGGGTTTCAGCCGGGTTATTTTTACTTTTACATTCGATGTGCTAAATTCTCCATTCATATTTTCAGTTTGAATAGACAAGCTTTTCAAACTGTCTGCCTGAATTTTTTCCGGAATGTCAGTTTTTAAAATGATCGACTTATAACCGACCGAAACAGTTTTTTCGCCGCTTCTTGTTTCACCGTTACTATCCGTAATATCCGCGTAAACTGTATAGTCAAAAACAGGCTCAGATTTTTTGTTGATTTTTAAATCCGGAATCGCCTGAAAAGAAAGCGCAAACTTTCCTGATTGATCTGTTTTTGTATCCCCATGCGTAATTTCCATGGGTTGAGTGGGTTCAAACCAGCGTTTGGATAACCATGGATAAATAAATCGGGCATTTCTGACGACGCGGTATGAAACTGTGGCTCCATCAATGACATTTCCGGCATAAGCAATCGCTGTTCCAGTTATCCGAATTGAATCATTTAATTGATATGTAGATTTGAGCGTATCGTATGCCACAGAGAATTTCGGTCTTTTATACTCTTCTACATGAAAAGATAAATTCATGCGGTCGTCCACGTAAATGAAAAATTCGCCATTTAACGAATTCTGAGGTAACTGGAATTTTCCTGAAAAACTTCCATAATCATTAACATGCGCAATTATTTTTTCAACTTCTTCTCCATTGGTATTTTTCAAAACAACCGAAATTCCGGAATCTTCATCCAAAGGACTCATGATTGAATCACCTTTTGCAACAATTCCTTTGTAATAAACTACTTGTCCGGGTCGGTAAATACTGCGGTCTGTAAAAAGGTAAGTTTGTCTTTTAATCGGATCATTGAAATTCTGTCTGCGATAATAAGTATACGCCTGAGATTGTTGGAAAAGTTTATCTTTTCCGTAAGTTATTTCAAGTAATTCTGTAACATGATTATCGGGTTCGATATTCTTTTTTCTGGTAAAATAGCCATAAAAGTCTGTTAAGAATAACGTACTATTCAGCTTTAAATAACCTTCAATGGATCGATCATAGCGAGCCGCCCAAATTCTGACTTTGGCTTGGGAAAGTGGCTGTCCGGTCTCACGATTCAGTACAAAAAAGTGGTCACCCTTTTGAACATAACTTATATTAGAAACATAAAATAAGCGGGTACCGATGATGGTTTTTATATTTTCAAAATCAGAATTATCAGCTGCTACGAGAAAATATTCGCCAACGGGCAAAGCATCAACTTTTATTTCAACGCTATGCTGTTGATAATCTTTTGTATCGATTAAATTCTGCTCCCATGACCGTACCGGCGAAGTGCTGCTTAATAAATGCAGATTTTCTGGTGTAAGCCCTTTTTGAATTTTAATTCTTAAATCTTCGGTAGCTGGAATAAGCCTGAGATAAAGCCTGGATATATTTTTATATTCCACCTGTACAAGAAAAGGTTTTGCAGGAATATTTACCGTTTCCGTGATGTATTGCAGACTTTTTTGTTTGATGGATTGTAATAAATTATAAGCATTTATACCTCCTTCAGTTTCGGGATTTTGTTTGATAATTTTCTCACAGATCTCTGCTGCTTTTGCTTTATCAAATCGGTGAGTTGTATCTCTGTTTGCTATGAAGTCGTAACTTCTGTCGTTATACCAAACAGCAGTCAAATACCAGGCCTGTGCAGCAGCGGGAGTATTTTGGTATTGATCTGCAAGATGATTAACCGACATGAAATACAATTCGTCACTATCCGGGTGCACGGATTTTTGCTTCACATATTGCAATCGCTGTAAATCTACATCGATCAGCGCGTCAGCGGTTTTGTCGTCAATATGAAAGGCTAGTAACTTCTGATACAATTTCAATGCATAAAATTCCAGCGAAGTAGTATCTTTTGTTTCAAATTTCCGGTGTATGAAATCCGCTGCGGGATCATAAGCAGCAGCACTGTTTATTTCGAAAGAATAAGTCGGCGTTTTAATATTTCTTTCATCCGAAGAAAAATACACCAAAGCTTCCTGTGCTAATAAATCGAATAGAGTCGGCCGTAATTTGCGGACATTTCCCTTTGTGATAATGGCGTTGAATCCTTCCAGGGAAGTTTGTTTTAGTAATTTTTCCTGACGAATGGAATGCAGATATAAGGTTGAAATCTTTTCGTGAAAATCCTCAGTTGTCCAGGTGCCGATATCTTCTTTTTTGAATTCTTTGGTAGCCGTCCGGTCATAAAGTTGCCAACGGATTTGCTGATAATATTGATAATATTTTTTTGCCAGAAAACTCGTCAGAATTGATTTTGCCGGTTCTTTATTGACATTGATTTCCTTTTCAAGTTCCTGAATTGAAATAACGTCTGCGTCTTCAAGATTCTCACTTTGCAGATCAATCATATAAACCACGGCCTTGATAACCTGCGCGTCCTGTTTTTCTTTTTTTGCGAGCAGATATATCTTTTTTAATTCGGCCAAAGCGGATTTTGACAAACCCTTATCAGCATAATCCTTCACATTTTTCCATTGAGCAGCATACATTTTATTGAGGTTTTGACTGCTGACGCTTCCACTTAAAAAACATAAAAGAATGATAAAACTGAATACGAGAGGGAAGGCCGATATTTTCATAATTTGTGTGATGAATTTGATAATTTCTTCTTCAACGATTTTTGTTACAATTCGGGTAGGTTATGAAATGTAGCAAAAAGTAAAATCAGTTTTAACAGTAATTATTTGGACGAAATCATTTTTAATAAATAACGGTCACATATATTAATTTGTTAGGGAAGTAAAAAAGGAAGTCATTGTCCCTTTGTACAATATGAAGTATCTTTATTTTATTGATTTAAAGAAATATAATTTTAATATATACAAATTGAACGGAATTTAGTTTTATCCTCTATGCGTACAGTAATTTTAATTGGTGCAATTATTATCGTCCTGGTTCTTGGAAAAATTTATGTTTTTCCAAAGTCGGAAAGTGAGAAATCCGGAGGTTCCGGAAGTGGTGGAAAGGGAGAAGGTAAATCCGCAATATCAGGGGCAATTCCTGTTAACGTATATGTGGTTGGAATGGAAACAATCGATAATCAAATATTCGCATCAGGAACGGTATTACCCAATGAAGAAGTAAATCTGATGGCGGAAATTTCAGGCCGTCTTGTTAAGCTGAATATTAAGGAAGGTTCTTATGTTACAAAGGGACAATTAATAGCCAAAATAAACGACCGCGAGCTTAAAGCGCAGCTGCAAAAGGTTGAATTTAATCAGGATCTTGCCCGTAAAATAGAACTTCGCCAACAAAAACTTTTGAAAGTTGAGGCGATTAATCTTGAAGAATATGACATTACTTCCAATAATATAAGGACGCTGGATGCTGATAAGGAAGTCATTGAAGCACAGCTTGAAAAAACGGAAATTCGTGCTCCTTTCAATGGCAGAATTGGATTGAAAAACATTAGCGAAGGCGCATATATGGCTCCGGGTACGCCCATCGTTACCATCATACAAAGTAATCCGATCAAGATTGATTTTACAGTGCCTGAAAAATATACTTCCAATATTCATGTCGGCAGTGCTATCACATTTAATCTGGATGGCGATGCTGCCAATTATTCGGCAAAAGTGGTTGCGTTGGAACCCAAAGTGGATGAAAACCTCAGAACGCTGCGTATTCGTGCTATTGCTCAAAATCCATCCGGCAAATTTGTGCCCGGGATGTTTGTCAAAGTGAAAGCATCACTTGCTGCCAATAACAAAGCAGTGATGATCCCGACAGAAGCCATCGTACCGGTTCTGAAGGGTAAAAAAGTTTTTATCGTAAAAAATGGAAAAGCTAGCGAAGCAATGGTAACAACGGGATTACGGACGGAAAAGAAAATCCAGATTTTGGATGGATTGCAGCAGGGAGATTCTCTGATCACTTCGGGAATTATGGCCATCAAGGCAAATTCCGCTGTAAAGATAAATTGAATTTCAGCATTTGAAGACTTACTGCGGTGTAAGCCGCTCCTAATATTTATTTTCTATGAGTATTTCAACGCTCTCCATCAAACGGCCTGTTTTGGCTATTGTGATGAACCTTCTCATCATTTTATTTGGTTGCCTGGGTTATACTTTTTTGGGTATGCGGGAATTTCCATCCATTGATCCGCCAGTGGTTTCCATCCGGACAAGTTATACCGGTGCCAATGCCGATATCATTGAATCCCAGATTACAGAACCGCTGGAAAAACAGCTGAATAGTATTGAAGGGATTAAGTCGATTAACTCTACCAGTAGCCAGGGGGCCAGTCAGATCACCGTTGAGTTTGACATTGGTGTGGATATGGAACGTGCTGCAAATGATGTTCGCGATAAAGTTGGATCTGCCTCACGCACCTTGCCACTGGATATTGATGGCCCTCCGGTTGTTGCAAAGGCAGATGCGAATTCAGAGCCAATTATCGTACTTACTTTTAAAAGCAACACCCGCTCGCATCTGGAGGTTAGTGATTATGCTGAAAACGTAATTGCCCAACGCCTGCAAACGATTGAAGGCGTGAGTGAAATCCGGATATTTGGCCAGAAACGATACGCCATGCGAATCTGGATGGATCCTGTGAAAATGGCTTCCTTAGGTGTAACAACACAAGATGTGAAATCTGCTTTGGACAAAGAAAATATAGAATTACCAAGCGGAAAACTGGCGGGTGATAATACGGAATTGACGGTGAAAACGGTCGGTCGTTTTAAAACGGAGGACGATTTTAACGAAATGATCGTAAAAAATACGACGACACAAACAATACATTTAAAAGATATTGGATACGCACAGCTTGGTCCCGAAAATGAAGAGACCATTTTGCGGCTGGACAATGTGCCTATGATCGGCCTTGCCATTTCTCCGATGCCAGGTGCAAACTATATCAATATTTCAGAAGAAGTAAACAAACGACTGATTGATATCAAGAGGGAACTTCCGAAAGATTATGAACTGGGAACGCTGATCGACAATACAATATTTGTTGAGCGATCGATTGAGGAGGTTGGAGAAACTTTGGCGATAGCGATTGTTCTTGTAGTGATTATTATTTACCTTTTTTTCCGTGACTGGCTTATTGCATTCCGGCCTTTGATCGATATTCCTGTTTCTCTGATCGGTACGTTTTTCGTGATGTATATCATGGGATTTTCGATCAATGTACTCACGTTGCTAGCTATTGTTTTGGCAACCGGCTTGGTTGTGGATGACGGGATTGTCGTCACAGAGAATATTTTCAAGAAGATAGAGGAGGGTATGCCGCCAATTGAAGCGGCTATTAAAGGATCTAACGAAATTATTTTTGCGGTACTTTCTACGTCAATTACCTTGGCTGCTGTATTTCTTCCGGTGATTTTCATGCAGGGGTTTGTCGGGAAGCTTTTCCGGGAATTCGGGATTGTGATTTCAGCTGCGGTACTAATTTCCGCTTTTGTATCGCTCACGTTGACGCCGATGCTTAATGCCTATCTGGTACGTAAAACACATAAAAAGAGCTGGTTCTATGAAAAAACGGAGCCTTTCTTTGAAAGTCTGACCAATAATTATGGGCAGGCTTTAAATTCGTTTTTGAAAGTGAGATGGGTTGCTATTCCACTTATTTGTCTGACTTTGGGAATGATCTGGTTTTTTGGTAAAGACCTTAAATCAGAGCTGGCGCCGTTGGATGACCGTAACTGGTTCCGTTTACAAGTGACAGCACCGGAAGGTTCTTCTTTTGAATTTACAGATAATTATGTTCAAAATATAGGTCAGATGTTGATGGACTCCATGCCCGGCAGAAAAGGTTTGATGCTGATCACTTCACCCGGAAATTCCGGATTGGGAGCTGCTAACACAGGTAGCGGCAGAATTGCGCTTACCGATAGAATGGAGCGAAAGGAAACACAGCAGGAAATAGCAGATTACATTACCAAACAATTTAAACGTTACCCAGACGCCAAATCCTTCATTGTTCAGCAGCAAACCATTGCCGTTGATTCAAAAGGCGGGCTTCCGGTTCAATATGTGATACAGGCTCCTGATTTTGAAAAATTGCGGGAATATCTTCCGAAGTTTATGGAAGAGGCTTCTAACGATCCAACTTTTGCTATTACGGATGTTAACCTGAAATTCAGTAAACCGGAATTGCAAATTGTGATTGATCGGGAAAAAGCAAAATCGCTTGGAATATCCGTTCAGGATGTAGCACAGACGATGCAGTTTGCTTTTGCCGGGCAGCGTTTTGGATATTTTACAATGAATGGCCGCCAGTATCAGGTTATTGGCCAGTACGACAGGGCCAACCGTGATGAGCCGCTGGATTTGAAAAGTATGTTTGTGCGGAGTAGCAACGGGAGTTTGATTCAGCTTGACAATATCGTGAAAACGGTAGAAGAAAGCAGTCCGCCCCAACTTTTCCACTTTAACCGGTATATGAGTGCGACCGTTCAGGCTTCCCTTGCTCCGGGTAAAACCATTGGTGACGGAATCGCTGCCATGGACAGGATTCGCGATAAACTAAAAGATGAAGCGATTCAAACTTCTCTGAGTGGTTCTTCAAGGGATTATGCTGAAAGTTCTTCGAATACCATGTTCTCGTTTTTCCTCGCTCTGGTGTTGATTTATTTTATTCTGGCAGCACAATTCGAAAGTTTTATCGATCCATTTATTATCATGATCACAGTACCGTTAGCGATCGGCGGAGCAGTATTTTCCCTTTGGTATTTCAATCAGACACTGAATATTTTCAGCCAGATCGGTATGATTATGTTGATTGGATTGGTAACCAAAAATGGTATCCTGATAGTAGAATTTGCCAACCAGTTAAGAGAAACCGGACTTGGAATAAAAGAAGCCGCTCTGGAAGCAGCAACACTTCGTTTCAGGCCGATTTTGATGACCAGTTTGGCAACAATTCTGGGGGCATTACCAATTGCTATGGCCCTGGGCTCCGCTGGTAGAAGCCGGATGTCTATGGGAATTGTGATTATGGGTGGATTACTTTTCTCGCTGGTTCTGACGCTTTACGTTATTCCTGCGATGTATACTTTCCTTTCAAGAGAAAAGGATTTTGATAAAATGAAGATGATTGAAAAGATTGCGAGAGAAAGTGAAATAGATGAGCAGGCGCATGTGTAGATGGCCTTCAGATTTTGAAGTCTGCTAATTTTATACAGTTCACGATAGGAAAAGGTATGGACTTTAAGATTTGAAAATGATGGTCGTTTGTAATAATAGCGTCTGAATTGGAGGCAACATAAGCGTCAACGAACTTATTGTCATCAGGATCCCTATCGATCAATAACCAATTAAAAGAAATAGGGTTTATTTTGACTACATTTGGGAGATTAATAAGAACTTTAAGAATTAAGTCTGCATAATCGTCAGAGTAGAAACGAGCTAATAATTCCTCGTATTCTGCCAGTATTTCAGTTGTAACTACCCATTCTATTTTACCTTCCAAAAGGGCATCATAGATCCAACGAAATGGTGATTTTTTGGGTACAACTACTAATAAACAATTTGTATCCATCACAACTCTCATGAATTAAGAGAGTCAGAAGAAGGTAGCGGAAGATTAAGAATATGCTGCATTTTCTCTCGGCTAAAATCCTTTTGTTCCCATATTTCCTCCATAAGTTTATCCGCCTTTTCAGCATAGAAACGTGCAATCAAACGTTGAATTTCTATCGTTTCATCATTTGAAATGTCTCGCTCGCTAAAAAATCGAAGCAAGTGTAACTGTATATCGGAAAGTTTTTGTGAATGAGCCATAAAAGTGTGTTTTAACGGAACAGCACTTAAAGTTACTAATAATCAGATATTATACCAATTCAAACCCGGAAGTCCTCGTTCCCATTTGTCTCAACATCCTGACATGTGATCCAAGCGCGTTGATGAAATCAGATTTTGCATTATAATCCAATCCAAATTCCGTTGCAGTCTGGCGAACAATTGGTGAGAGTGCGTGGTAATGAATGTGTGAAATGGAAGGAAATAAATGGTGTTCGATCTGGTAGTCCAGCCCGCCTATGTACCAGGAAAGAAATCTGTTTTTACCTGCGAAATTCGAGGTAGTTTGTAGCTGATGAACTGCCCATGCATTTTCAATACTTCCGGCATTATCCGGAACAGGCTGATCCGTTCCCTCAACAACATGAGCCATTTGGAAAACAGTACTCAGAATCAGTCCTGCCGTGCAATGCATGGCCATAAAACCAATGGCCCATTCTCCAAAAGTTATAGAAGTAAATGCTAGCGGTAGGACGCAAATGAAAAGAACATAAGCCAGTTTGCTTATGACCAAACGGACCAATTCTTTTTTGGGATAAGGTTTTGTCATTCCTGATTTTGACATTTCATTGAACAACGAAATCTCTTTGAAATCCTTCCACAGAAATGAAATCGTCATCAGACTGTACAAGAAGAAAGCATAAATATGCTGAAAACGGTGAATATATTTTTGTTTTTCCTGATAGGATAAACGCAGCAAAAATTTTCCGGTAATATCTTCGTCAACTTCATGAATATTGGTATACGTATGATGAAGCCTGTTATGCTGAACTTCCCAATTGTAAGCATTTCCACCAAGGAGGTAGATAGAACCGCCAAAGATTTTATTTAAAATATTGGAATTTGCCAGGGAACCATGAATCGCATCATGCATCACCGACATACCCACACCTGCGATTCCTACGCCCATAACAACGGACAGGCCCAACATGGCAAGGTCATTGAAAGCACCGGAAAGGATTAATATATAAGGAATGATATAGAGGCTTAGCATAAATAAAGCCTTGTAAATAATTTTATGACCTCCTGTTTTAGACAACTCGTTTTCAGAAAAATAAAGATCAACTCTTTGTCTTAACGTGGGAAAGAAAGTGGATTTTTCTTTGTTAACAAATTTGATTTTCTGATGCTGCATAAAGTATTAATTGGTCAGGCCATAAAGAAGAATAATTTTTATCCGGCTTTATAACAACGAATGGAAGGTCTGATTATTGGTCAAAAATACGTAATTAATCTGCATTCAAAAGAATTGTTCTGATTAATTCGGATAATTAATAGTAAAGTAACATGGGGATTGAACTTGCAAAAACAAAAGAGGCCGACTTGACTGTCGGCCTCTTCTCTATATTAGATAATGTTTTAGTTAAAGAGCAAAAGCTTCTTTAATCTTATCTACAAAATCAAGTTTTTCCCATGTAAACAGTTCAACCTCAACTTCTTTTTCTTCTCCATTAGCGCTTCTGAAAGTCTTTTTAACGATTTCGTTTTTACGACCCATATGACCATACGCAGCCGTTTCTGAATAAATCGGGTTGCGAAGTTTCAAACGTTGCTCGATTGCATAAGGACGCAAGTCAAAGATTTTTTCGATTTTTGAAGCGATTTCTCCGTCATGACCAGCAACTTTCGAAGTTCCGTACGTATTGATGTACAAACCACAAGGCTGAGCTACACCGATGGCATAAGAAACCTGAACAAGTACTTCGTCACAAAGTCCTGCAGCTACCATGTTTTTTGCAATATGGCGTGTTGCGTATGCCGCAGAACGGTCAACTTTGGAGGGATCTTTTCCTGAAAAAGCACCACCACCGTGAGCACCTTTTCCACCATAGGTATCCACGATAATTTTACGGCCAGTAAGACCAGTATCACCGTGAGGACCACCGATTACAAATTTTCCAGTCGGGTTGATATGGAAAGTAATGTGATCAGTGAACAATAATTGCAATGATTCTGTAAGTTTCGCCTTAACACGAGGTATTACGATATTGATGATATCCTGTTTGATTTTGGCAAGCATTGTAGCTTCTTCATCAAAATCATCATGTTGTGTTGAAACAACAATAGTATCGATGCGCAAAGGAACGTTTTCATCACTATATTCAATCGTTACCTGAGATTTAGCATCAGGGCGAAGATATGGAATAAGCTCAGGTTCGTTGTTGCGGATGTATGACATTTCCTGAAGAATCTTGTGCGCAAGATCCAAAGCAAGCGGCATGTAGTTGTCAGTTTCACGTGTTGCGTAACCGAACATCATTCCCTGGTCACCTGCTCCCTGCGCGTTGGCTTTTTCTTCAAAAGTTTCATTTGCAACAGCACGGTCAATTCCCTGGTTAATATCAGCACTCTGATCGTGAATTGCAGATAAAATTCCACATGAATTGGCTTCAAACATATACTCACTTTTGGTATATCCTATTTTGCGGATTACTTCACGAGTGATTTTTTGTACATCAAGATAAGTATTCGTTTTTACTTCTCCTGCCAATATTACTTGTCCCGTTGTAACCAAAGTTTCACAGGCAACTTTACTGTTTGTATCCCAGGCTAAAAAGTTATCAATCAATGCATCTGAAATCTGGTCAGCTACTTTATCGGGATGTCCTTCAGATACGGACTCCGAGGTAAATAGATATGGCATAGTATGTACTAGGTTTTATGTACTTCTTTAATTTATAATGATAATAACCGTACTCCGATTTGAGCAACAAAATTGAATTTTTTTAAGACATTAACCAAATATTACGCATGGAAAAATCAATAAGTTATCCATATTAAACCAATTTTAAGAAGATAGTTTTGAAACGTTACTAAATAATGAAGCCTGATTTCACACGAGGCGAAACCAGGCTTCATTATTTAAACATTATTTCAAAAATCAAATAGGGACATTAACGTGACGTTCAGCATGATAACTTGAACGCACCAACGGACCCGATTCAACATATTTCAAGCCGCGTTTTAATCCTTCTTCTCTATAATTGTCAAACATCGCAGGTGTGATCCATTCAATCACTTCATGATGCATTTTTGTCGGCTGCAAATATTGGCCTAATGTTAAAATATCAAGTCCGTTTTCAACAAGATCATCCATTGCTTTGTAAACCTCATCCTGTGTTTCGCCCAAACCAAGCATGATACCGGATTTGGTACGCTGACCGAATTCCTTCGTTCTTTTGATTTGTTCAAGGCTGCGTTGGTATTTTGCTTGTGGTCTTACTGAACGATATAAACGTTCAACCGTTTCCATGTTGTGGGAAACAACTTCCTGGCCTGCTTCAATCATATGGATCAGTGCATCCCAGTTGTTTTTAACATCAGGAATCAAGGTTTCAATCGTCGTTTCAGGAGTGTTTTCTTTTACCATACGTACGGTTTGATACCATATTTCGGCCCCACGATCTTTCAATTCATCCCGGTTCACAGACGTAAGAACGGCATGTTTTACACCCATTAATTTAATCGCTTCGGCTACACGACGTGGTTCATCGACATCATATTCATTTGGACGGCCTGTTGCTACTGCACAAAAACTGCAACTACGCGTACAAACATTTCCCAAAATCATAAAAGTAGCAGTACCTGCTCCCCAGCATTCACCCATATTCGGGCAGCTTCCGCTCTCACAAATTGTATGTAATTTATAATTGTCAACCAACTGGCGAACCTTACGAAATTCAGGTCCTGCCGGAAGTTTTACTCTTAGCCAATCCGGACGTTTTTTGCGTTCGGAAGGTATCACTGGAAGTTCAATCATGAGTTCTAATCAAAGTCAATAATCATCAGCAGGTGTCAGTGACTGATGTAAATAGTATATAAATTTAGCGACTTATTTCTTGCTGCCAAAATAGAGTGTGATGTAGCCAGAAGTATAGACGCTTTTATTATCAGCATAACCCATAATTTCAATCTTTCGGGTAAAACCTTCTGCTAAAAATCCAATTTCGACGCCTGTCACATTTTCTCTGAATGCACTAAGTTCAAAACTTAACGCAGCTTTCACATGCAAACCAGGTACCACTTTACTTTGCCCAAAACCTGAAAAGAAACTGCCTACGCCAACAAAATTTTCATAAGGATCCACCGTAGAGTTTGGATCGATTTTAACAGGAACCGTTTGTACCCTTCCTCCTGAAATTTGTTTCTGGATCATATAAGGTTTTTCAAAACCAATGGAAGGGCCGAACGCGCCAATGGCACTTATGGAAATTCCTTCGTCCTCATGTCTGTTGAAAAGTGCCAGTTCGCGGCCATATTCTGGTCTTAAAACAAAAAGATAATTTTCCTTTCCAAAAGTAAACCGTGCACCTGTATTAAAACTTTGTGCTTGTTCTTTTGGATGTTTTACATTCACCAGCTCCACAGCCAGATATCGGTACTGGGTTTTTCCAAAAAGAGTGGAAGACATCAGATTTGATTTTCTGAAAACAGCTCCGCCCAAAATCCCGGAATTGGTATTTGTTGTCAAACCAAAAGAAGTAAAAGATTTATAAACTTCTTCGGTATCATCAGCCTTAGCCTTGCGCTGGGCGTATATATCCGTGGATAAAGTAACCAGAATACAGATCGAAAGTAAAATTTTTACACGAATCATATTTACGCGAATATATCTCTTGATGATAGTATTTAATGTGCGAATGGAAAGTGAAATTACGAAATATAAGTATATCCACCTGTATCCGGATTTCACATTAACGGTTTTTTGTACATTTATGTTCTTAAAACGAAAAAAGAATAAAAAACGGCTGTTTCGATAGCTATTTATTTGCGAAACTTTCGTTTCAGAATTGTAAGTTAAAATAACAAATTTCCATTTCAGATATCCCGCTTATTTTGTCCGAATTCTTATATCAACAGGCAATGAACGCCTTTTCCGGTGCCATGAAAATGGCAGCTTTGTTTAGTCCCAAAATTAAACTGGGCGTTGAAGGCCGGAAAGGATTGATTGATAAGCTGAAAGCTGTTTTGCCGGGATTAATTGGTAACCGTCCTGTTGTATGGTTTCATGCTGCTTCCTTGGGGGAATTTGAACAGGGAAGGCCTGTTATGGAAGAATTTCGCAAGGAATTTGCGGATTATTTTATTATTCTGACTTTCTTTTCTCCATCCGGATACGAGATACGCAAAAACTATGCGGGTGCTGATTATGTGTGTTATATGCCGCTTGACACTGCAAAAAATGCGGAGGATTTTGTTGACATTGTAAAACCGGAAATCACGTTTTTTATCAAATACGAATTCTGGTATAATCATCTTGTTGCTTTAAAAAAAAGCGGTTCTTACATACTTTCATTTTCCACTATTTTCCGTGCTGATCAGGTTTTCTTTAAATCCTACGGAGGTTTTTACAGAAAAATGCTGTGCTATTTTGATCACTTGTTTGTTCAAAATGAGGAATCTCTGAAATTGATGCATCAAATTAATATTTCCGCCTGTTCGCTTGCCGGAGATACGCGCTTTGACCGTGTGAGAAGTATTGTAGCGGGTGTTCGGCAATTGCCTGAAATTGAAGCATTTTTACAAGATTCTCCTTGCCTGGTTGCTGGTTCGGTCTGGGAAGCAGATATGATGGAACTAATTCCTGCATTAAATCAGCTTGAAGAACCATTAAAAGCGATTATAGCACCGCATGAAATTGAAAAAAATCAAATGGAAAACTGGCGGAAAGCACTGAGTGGAAAATCCATGCTGTATTCGGAATATAAAAAATCGTATGACAATTCTGCTGAAATTGAACCATTTGATTATCTGATCATTGACAATATCGGGATGTTATCATCTTTGTATCGGTATAGTAATATCGCTTATATAGGTGGTTCCTTCGGGTCCGGGTTACATAATATTCTCGAAGCCGCCACTTTTGCTGTTCCAATTCTTTTTGGTAACAAAAAATACCAAAAATTTCAGGAGGCTCTGGATTTGATCGAAGAAGGAAGTGCGAAAGCAATAGCCGATACCAACGAAATAAAACTTTATTTGACTGAATGGCTTAGAGAACCTTCAAAGCGTAAAGAATTGGGAGAAATCAGCGAAAAATATGTTGAATCGCGAACGGGTGCCACAGCACTTGTTATGCAAAAGGTAGGAGAACTTTTGTTGAAAAAATAGAAAAGGAGTTAAGCGGTGAATTAAATTCAACTTCTTAACTCCTTTATTTTAGGATCGTCAGGAAAATTCCTTCACAATTAAATGCTCAAACAAATGAGCTTGTGTACCAAGCAACCTCGCCTTTGGGCCCAATTTGGAAATGTGCAGCGATAAGGTATTTTTAAAGTCTGATAAACAATATTTATTGATAGCCTGCTCAATCGGATTGGAAATAAACGGCCCGGCTTCTGCCAGCAATCCGCCGACAATAATTACTTCCGGATTAAACAAATGAACAGCAGTTGCCAGCCCCTTTCCTAATTCTGTTCCCACGGTGCTGAGCAAATCGATCGAAAATTCATCACCTGAGTGAACCGCTTCAATAATGTGGCTAGTATCGAGGTTATCCAGATTGCCATCTACCATTTGTGATAAAATAGTGGCCCGGCCATTTTTAATACCTTCTTTCGCCTGTCGTATTAAGGCAAGGGCAGATGTGATAGTGTCAAGGCACCCAATTTTTCCGCAATGACAAAGTAGTCCGTCAGGTTTGACCTGGATATGGCCTAATTCTCCTGCAAAGCCTGAAGCACCATTAAAAACTTCACCATTTAGCAGAATACCAAGACCAACGCCCCAGTCAATATTAATCGTTAACACCTGTGACTTATTTATAGCATAGCCAAAACGGTGCTCGCCAATTGTAGTCGCTTTAGTATCGTTAAAAAGACAAACCGGTAAATTGAAATGCTTTTTTAAATAGGAAACCAACGGTACCCCGGGAGGTGTCAAATTTAAATAAGTAAGGTTTACACCCTGCGTTGAGTTTATTAAACCAGGCATTGAAACGCCGATTCCCCATAATTTAGAATACGGGATATCATGGAATTTTAAAAATGTATCGGTTTCCTTAAAAAGTTCTTCAAGAAAAGTAGAAGAATCATCCAGTTTTATATCCACCTTGCGCTTCACGATGATCTGGTTATGAAGATCGAAAATAACAAGATGTGTATCATGGCGGTTAATGTCCATGATAAGGTTCAAATATTTTTTGCTGTTTAAGCCATATAAAACAGGAGGACGGCCAGCTCTTGCCGGGCCGGTGCCGGTTTCTGTGATCCAACCTTCACGCATCAGTTCATTAACAATACCAGTGGCGGAAGGTATACTGGCGTGAAACAAACGGGCCATTTTGTTAATGGATGTATCACCCGATTGGTAAAGTTCCAGCAAAAGGTTACTTCTGAGGCGGTTTTTTCTTATATCAATAACGGAGCTTGGCTCTTCAACAGGGGGATTCATAGCATATTTTGAATTGTGGTAGTAAGGTTCAAAGACGATCACCAGCCAGTAATGGCAAAGTGGCGGACTAATATATAAAAAAATATACGAAAAAGCCGAATTTTATTAAAAAAACTTAATATATCATTCGGCATATATTTTAATACTATACCACTATTGTAGAGGAAAGACGATTGAAGTTGAAAAACTACTTGGTTAAATGCTTCTCTTTTGGAATTATTTATTTTTTGCATCAAACAAGCCTGAAAGTTCTGTTATATTCGTTATTGCATTTATATTAAATAGTTGGAATGGAGTTTGAAAAAGGATTGGTGATTCGCTCGACAGGATCCTGGTATGAAGTCAGGGATGATCGTGACGGACATATTTGGCAATGCCGGTTGAAAGGGAAATTTAAAACGATGGGGTTAAAAGTTACAAATCCCATTGCAGTAGGGGATTTTGTGCGTTTTGAAATTGAAGATGAAAATGAAAATTCAGGCATTATATATGAAATTCTCCCAAGGGTTAATTATGTAGTTCGTGCCTCGGTTCATAAGACGGCACATTCGCATTTAATTGCGGCAAATGTTGATCAGGCCATTTTGATCGCCACATTGGTTTTTCCAAGAACTTCTCTTGGATTCATGGACAGATTTTTGGTAGCGATCGAGTCTTTCCGGATTCCGGGTGTTATCATTTTTAACAAACAGGATTTGTTAAATGATGAAATCAAGGAATTTCAAACAGAGCTTATGGATTTGTATACCAGTCTGGGGTATACCTGCCTGGCTACAACAGCGGTTACCGGTGAAGGTCTGGAAGATTTTAGTCAGCTTTTGCGTGGAAAAGTTTCGCTTTTGTCCGGGCATTCCGGTGTTGGAAAATCAACACTGGTCAATACCATTGCACCAACACTTGATATCAAAACACAGGAAGTTTCGACTTTTGCAAACAAAGGAGTTCACACCACCACTTTTGCAGAAATGTTTGAATTAGAGCCGGGGACATTTATTATAGATTCACCAGGTATCAAAGAACTTGGGCTTGCCGATATGAAACCCGAGGAAATCAGCCATTATTTTCCTGAAATGCGTACGCGATTAAATGAATGCCGGTTTAATAATTGTCAGCATATCAACGAACCAGGTTGCGCAATTAAAGATGCAGTAAGTGGTGGAGAAATTGCTTTCAGTCGTTATGAGAGCTATTTAAGTATGGTTGGGGGAGGAGATAACCGACGTTAAAACTGAAATTTCTGAAAGCATGAAGAACGTTGAACATATCGGAATTGCTGTCAGAGATCTTGAAGCGGCTGAAAAGTTGTTTGGTACTTTGTTCAATATACATCCTTACAAAAGAGAGATGGTAACATCAGAGTTTGTTGAAACTTCTTTTTTTAAGATTAATCAAACAAAAATAGAATTACTGGAAGCTACTGATCCGGAAAGCGCAATTGCTAAATTCATAGAGAAAAAGGGAGAAGGATTTCATCACATCGCTTTTGAAGTTGAGGATATTTTATCAGAAATGGAACGACTGAAGGGGGAGGGTTTTGTTTTATTAAATGATAAACCAAAAAACGGAGCAGATAATAAACTGGTATGCTTTCTTCACCCAAAAGGAACAAACGGAGTTTTGATAGAGCTCTGTCAGGAAATCAAAAAGCCGGATTTATAAAAAAACCGGCTTTTTGATTTATAAATATCTTTGTTGTTAGAATGGTAATCCGACCGCTATATTCAATACCAGATTTTCCTTCCGCCACGTTTTACTTCCAAAATTAATCTCGTTAAATACCCATGGATTTTTATACTTGACCGGCGCACTTGGATCCAACGGCGCATTTGGATCTGTGTCAACCGGTGTTACTGTATACCATGGTTTTCTAAATGGGGTTGCCAGATCCAGACGGAACACGAGGAAGGAGAAATCAAGCCGCAAACCAATCCCGCCACCAACAGCTATCTGATTCAGGAAGTTCTTTTTGAAAACGGATTCTGCACCATAACCTTCTGAGGCATTACCGCGGTAAGACCAGATGTTACCTGCATCAACAAAAACGGCTCCGCCGATAATGTCTGTGAATTTCACCCTGACTTCTGAGTTGGCTTCAAGCCTTATATCACCAAAGGATTGATATCCAAAAAGTCTTATTGATGTAGTATCCTGGTTATAAGCTCCCGGTCCAAGTGCCCTTGCTCTAAAGGCACGAAGACCTGTACTTCCACCTGCAAAATATTGCTTGAACTGCGGTAATTGCATCGTCCTGGAATTGCCAAACGGTATGCCAACACCGGCTAGAAATCTGTTTGCCCATTTTATTCTTGAATTAATTGTACGGTAATAACGTATATCGCCGTCTAGTTTCACAAACTGTAAAATGGGTATACCAAAAATTTCTTTTGGGATGATACTATCAACAGAATTTTTCTTACCCAACAAGCTAAGTAGATTTCCTCCATAATCGATACCACCAATCATCACAAATTGATTCTTGCTGAAAGGTTTAGGCGCGGGACGATAAGAAACTGAATAATTTGAGCCCATGATGAAATATTTAGTTTCAAAAAGATCTCTATATCTTCTCTTTTCAAGTGGAGTAATCAACTGACTAAAAATAATGTCTGCATATTTTTCTATGTTGATATTTCTGGGTTCAACAAAGTTTAATGCAATCGGCGTTAGAGTATGTTCAAGCCGCGAATTTTTGCTCCAGACAAAGGAGTAGTCAAAACGAATAGACCTTGTAGTATAGAAATTTCTCTGAATTCTATTTTCATAGGTTAAAGCCAGAATTGTCTTTGGCAATACCTGACTTCTTTCAGGACGTATTTTTACAAATGGAATAACAAATCTTGGGAAAGATAAGCTGGCAACTGCACCATAACGTATGTATTCATTGCCAACTTTTCCTGGATTTTCCACTTTGTTTCCTCCTAATTGAACGTCAAATCCAAAGTAAGGACTTAATGTAAAAATCTCGCCACCACGTAAAAAATTCCTGTTTTTTAAATTGACCGTTAATTGAGAGCCTCCTAGGTTATTCGACTTTGTACTTGCACTGAGTACCGTTTGCAGCGACTTTTTCTTCAACGGCGCCAGATTGTAGTACACATTCAGCATGGCTGAATCGGATCGTGGTACCAACTCAAAGCTGTTTTTAACAAACTTGAAATTCTGAAAATTAACCAGTCTCTGGACGGAAATATCCTGTTGCGTATTCGTATACAGGTTGCCTTTCCGAAATGCAATGGCGTCGTAGAAAATCCGTCTTTTATAAAGTTTCCCTGGATCATTAATATTAATTCCCCTTCTTAAAGGTCCTTTATTTGTCGCGCTGTCAGCACTTTTATCCTGGTTCGTTCCGGTATTGACATATATCTGATTGATATAATATTGTTTCAAAGCCGTTTGTGCGGTTTCTTTTTTTACTTCCAAATATAGATTTACCTGTTGCGGACCCATAGTGGAATCTTGTCTCCCGATAGTGGAATCGACTCTAACAATAAGATAATCCGGATTGAAATAATAATATCCTTTTCCTTTCAGAAGTTGTTCAATCCGCGAACGTTCTGACGTTATGACATCAAGCCGTATAGGATCACCTTTTCTTAAATATGTATCCTTTTTCGATCTGACAAGATCCTTGTTAAACTGCGCACTGTCCGGAACGACAAAATTCACTTCATTAATAAAGTAACGAGGCATTACATAGGCTTCGTAATGTGCTGTGGCCGTTCTCTTTTTGAGATTATATTCAAGTTTACCAGCAGCAGAAGATTTATAATATCCCTCATTGTCCATAAAGCCAATCATATTTTTGGCATTTATATCTACAATTCTTTGATTCGCATATACAGGCGGTTGTCCCAGTTTTTTTCGGAACCAGCTGCGTATACCTCCTTCATCTTTTGGTTGACCGATCCAATAATAAAACCAAACTTTCCAGGGAAATCCAAAAATGGTTTTATTGGGTGGCGGCTTAACAATCGCTTCCAAACTCGTAGCCAGATCAGCCACTTTTGGCTTACTGAGCGTGTCAGGAGTTACATGTACACTATTTCCCACATACAGGCTTTGGCCAGCCGGGACGTACTTTCTTACGGAGCAGCTGCCCAGCAAAATACATATCACAAAGATGGCTAAAGTATTAATTCTCATTTTTTTGTTTTTGAAAAATTTCACGGAACAAATCGTAGTCGGCCGTTATGATAAAACTCACACCTGTTTCAATAATAAATCCTTCCAGAATGGACTGATATTGATTTTTTCTATATCCTCTGAATAAATATCTTCCATCCTTGCTAAGCGAGTAATCCAGCGCGATGTTATCAAATACTTCCGACGAACTTGGCGTTTGTGATTTACTTTCCAGCTCAAAGTTTTTCCCAACCGATATTTTCAGCCTGTCACCCAAAAAGGCTTTGCTTAAACCAACATTCAAATCGGTTCTCGATCCGGCTGTCTGATCCGTTGAAGAATTTAAGTTCAAATCAAGATTTACGCCCTTTACCAAATCTCCGGCCAAATTATTTAACTGGTCGCTAAGTAACTGACTTACACTTTGGCGTGCAATTTGCTCGGCACTTGACCCAATATTGAAGCCCGAAGATGTTTGATCTGTTATAAATTTATTCGTAATCAAAAGTGCAAAGGCCTGTTTATTCATCTCGGAAGGACTTTGTTTCATGTCCGCCCAGAATGTCAGATTAGTTAGATCATTTTTAAAACTTTCAGGTGCCTCAGTGCCTGGCTCAACATTGAAAGTAATATTTGGAGAGGAAAGGTTTCCGGTAATGATAATCTGAACTTCAATAGGAATTTTACGATCGCCTTTGTAATTATTGTCAATCGAACCTGGGTCAACCATCACCGGATAAACGGCCGTTATATTCAGGTCCGCTTTCAGTGGGTCACCTGTCCAGATCAGGCTGCTTCCTTTGCGGATTTCAAAATTTCTTTTAAGAATCTGGAGGGTCAGGTCATATGAACCTTGCGTAAGATCGTATGCTCCGATTAAATAAAGCTGACCATTTGGCGCAATACCTGTATTCAGTTTTGCATTTCCTTTCAGTTTGATATTGTCACCATTGAGCTCATCAATAACAACCGTGAATTGCGATTTGTCGTCAACGTCAATATCCAGGGAGATTTGTGATGCAAAATCAACAACGATCTGTTTGGCTGCTTCAAGGGAATCTGACTTTGAGACCTGGGCCAACTGGCTCATATCCACAAATTCAATAATGCCTTTACTGGCATCACCCGATTCAGTAGCACTGTTTGACATTACTACGGTAACATTACTTTCAGGATCAAGTTTTACGTTTCCATCCACAATGGAACTGCTTCCTTTCCCTTTAACCGTCAAATTTGCATCCACGATCGCTTTTCCGTAGAAAAGGTCGTTTTCTTTTTGTGTTGAACTTAAAACGGTGAAGTTTTTTGCGTCAATTTTAAGATTATACCTGACATCAGGTATCGTGGCAATATTTACATTTCCGTTTACTTTCAGCTGTTGTTTAAGTGAATCTGCAACAACGAAATTATTGAAATTGATATCCTGACCGTTAAAATTGATTTTTTGATTGGTCAAAGAATAACGCGCGCCAAGTTGGGTAACATTAAAAGCAACATCGTCAAAATTGATTGACCCATTTAATTGCGGACTATCCGTTGATCCTGTAATCTTGGTTTGTCCTGAAAGATTTCCGGTTGCACGTTTCAATTGTCCAAAACTGAAAGCCTCCACTGTTTCTGCCCCGAATTTTTTCAAATCCAAGGTGAAATTCAAAGGATTTTCATCTTTCAAACGATAGGCACCATAAAGTCTCATGTCGTTTTTATCACTTGTCAATGACATCCCGACTCTGATTCTATCTTCTGTTTCGTTGGTTGAACGAATGGCCAGATTGCCAACAGGGATTTTCATTAGCGCAAGATTGTTTATTGCTAACTGACCCGTGTAAACCGGTGAAACCATATAATTACTCAACTTGATTTTCCCGCTTAACGTACCAGTGGCCATGGTAGAATCGCGGGTTGCGAGTGCTACAAACTGCCCAATGGAAATACTATCCGCAGTAATGTCCAGCGGGCTATTTGGAGCATCCGTTGCGGAGTTGATAGTTAACGACTGGTAATCGTTGCGGATTACAAAATTTTTGACCAAAACACTGTCTGGTGCATATTGTACATACCCCTCACCATCCGTAGCCCATTTCTTATAGTCGATCAGCAAACCTTCGCGCAGACGTAACTGATATCGGTTATCAACCAGTGCAAGATCTCCATTAATTCCATGACGATCCGTATTTGCAGAATCCTTCACCATAAAATTGAACTTCACGTCATTCTTCGCTATATCCGTTTTCAAGGATGCATTCTGCATTCTGAAACTGCCCGTTTGGACACTGCCCAGATAGGCATTCATAACCGCTTTTTCTTTCACACTGCTCATATTCACCAAAACCTTTTCCGTGTGAATGCTATCATATTCAACCAAAGGAATGCTAAGATTAGCTATGATTGTCGAATCCTGCTGATTGTTTAATTCCGCATGAAGAACGACTGGTTTTAGTTCTGTTAATTGAGTAGCAAATATTTTGAAGAGGGGATGATCCATTACGGCTGCATCGATCGTAAAATTGGTTGGTTTTGTGACAGGTTTATAGGTCAGTCCCGGCACTGCAAAATGTTTGCTTGTCTCTGTTAAAATTGCATCTGCAATCTCAGTATAAACAAATTTTCCTTCCAGTTTTGCATTTAAAAAGGGTGATTTGATCGTCGCTCTTTTATTGCCAGCAGTATCAGCCAATTGAACGGTCATATCAGAAATGCTAACAGGTCTTTTATGATGGGTCAATAAGAGATTATTAACTGCAATCGTGCCAATTGGATTTTCAGGATTTGTTGAAGGCATATCGATTTTGATATTTCCCTTCACCTGCAAAGAATCTTGGTAAAGATGTAGTGCGGTCAAATCCATATGGTCAATTTGCGCTTCGCCTTTCACACTTGGAAATTCCTTCGAAAGATCAGCTTGTCCTTTTAAGGCAACACCTATATTTTCATCCTTCATATTGGCTTCAACATTGGCCAATCCATGATCTACATCTCCTTTAAGCGTAAGATTATTATAAACGTAGCCTTGTATATCAGCACTTTGGATTGTTCCGTTCAGTCGTGCCTGCATTCTTGATGGTGTATAGCCAATTCCAGCAAGCTGTGTTGATAGCGTTAGTTTACCCAATTGCTCCGGTGGCTGTTTTAACATTTTACCCATATCAAAATCGGTAAAACTCAACATTCCGTCATATTTGGCTTTAATGCTGTCTGTAATATTTTGAAGATTTCCGGTAAAAGTACCGTTACCAAAAGAAGTATTTATATTGGTCGAAAGCGTTAGATTCGCCATTGAACCGTTCACTTTTCCGGTAATTTTGATTGTTTCAGGAAGCTCAATACTGGAAGGTAGTGCACTATCCGGAAGCATTTTCATCAGGTCAGCTTTTGTAGAAGACAACTCATTAATCGTCATATCTGCCGACAATTTATCCGCATCAGGTAATCCACGAATTCGTCCATCCAAACTCAGCACAGTCCCATCAAGCATACTGAAACGTGCTTTTGAGATCAACATATCATCAACTGATCCTGTAATAAGTCCACCAACTTTTACCACACCGTTTGGCTCTTTATCAAAAGGCGGAGTTTTCGCCAGGTCAGGTGCCAGCAATAAAATATCCGAGAAGGCAAGATGCGTATCCGTCAGGTTCAGGCGGATTTTTACCTTGTTTAAGTTTTTGGTAAGATCATCTATATTGTTGTAACGTAATGTCAATTCATCGCGAAGAAGTGTATTAGGTGTTTGGAAGTAAAGTTTACGCAGATAGGTTTGTTTGGCACCATAGCCAAAATCCGTTCGTAACGCCAGTACTTTAAATCCGCTTTTATCTTGAAAAGAACTTTTTGTTAATTTTCCGGTGATGTTATCCGTTGAAAAAAGGAAATCCTTTAAATCAACATTTAATTTCTTAACATCTAAATGTGCATAGTCAAGGCCTTTTGCTATTGGTTTTGAATTAAAATCATCATAGCGCAAACCTGTGTTCACTACCTTAATATCTTTTACAATTGCAAACCAGCCGGGCGTAGTAGTTGTATCCGTTTTAGTATCGGGAGGACTTGTTTTAGAAGTTGCCTTTTTGGCAAACTCCGCATAAGCCGTCATGTTTTCAATAAGAACACTTTCTACATTGACGCGCTGGCTGCCCATGTATATGCTGTTGATTTTTCCTTTTAAAGAACCAACCGTAATACCATTATTCAAACCGGAAGTTTCATCCGTGAAAACCCAGTTGAACTTTGATATATCAATATCGCCTAATTTCAAATCCAGAGAATCAGCTGGATTTGATGGTGTGTCCAGTGTATCAATTACCAATGCTTTGTACATACGAAGTTTTGCTCCGCTGTTGTAAAGTGCAATTTTGGTCGGGTGATATTGAGAAAGTGTGGGATTGAATTTATCAAAAGAAACGTAAGCAGAATCGATGTTTGCATAAGCATCCGTCCCTATAACCGCATCTTTGTACGAAAGCCTTACTTGTTTCAACAATATTTTATCCAGACGCATTTCCATTGGTTTTGACGTAGTGTCAACCGAAGTAGCGGGATCGGTGCTGGCGAATGCATCAACAATAAATTGAAAATTAAAAACGGTGTCAGGCAAGGTCCGGTGAATGTTGGCCACGGCGCCATCCAGCTCAATTTGATTGATTCCAACATTTCCTTTAATCAGTGAATACATGTCCAAATCGACACGCAGCATTTTTCCGGAAACCAAAGTATCGCCTTGTTGATCAGCAAAATAGACCCCTTCCAAGACAATCCAATCGGGAATATCAAATCGTATTTTTTCTACATTAAGTTTGGTTTTAAGTTTCTTACGCAAATAATCATTTGCTTGTGTGGTCAGAAAGTTTTGACCGGCAGGAGTTTGTATACCCCATATTAACACACCAATCAGAATTAAAACTGTCAGTAATATTATCGCCAGTACTTTTAGTGCTTTCTTCATTCTTTAAAGTTATTCCATCCTTTTCATTTTTGCCGGACGGGTGAAGTTTTCTTAATGTGACTGATTTTACAACCGAGTGAGTAGCATACCGTCCGGATTATCCAGGCTCATATACTACTCACCAAATAGATATTTGATTTAAATCTGAACTAGCGTTTGAATAAATCAGGACTTACAGCGTCGTTGATTGATATCGAAGATGTAACGTTCAGAGGCTTTTTGTCAATACTGTTAACTTGTACAAGTTTGGCCGGATATAGTAGTCCGGATGCAGATTTTGTGTAGTTTGAAAAATCGGTAACTGTTTCCACACCTCCGATATTTTCTCTTTGGCGTGTAAGCAAACCTGTTGTTGCATCAAAATACAAATTGTATTTTACTCCTTTTCCTTGTAGTTCAACCTGATTTGTCGCTACTCCGTTGATGGTTTCTGTTCCTACGGTAGAAGCGATAAAACCACGATTTTGGTAGTCAATAAAAGGAACAAGATTATCATACATTTCGTATTTCATAGCATCCTTCTCTGCCTGGCTCAGGTCTTTTACATCTGTTTTGTTACCAAGTGGCACTTTAACCCATGCATCAGCACCTTTCATGGTGTAAACGAAAGCACGGTTCATGATGGTTTTAGATTTGTAAACTGAATTGTCCGGGATAGAAACTGCTATACTGGATGTATATGGTGTTGAAGAAGCAGAAGTATAACTGCGTTTAAGACTATATGTTTTTATATTTTGCCAAAGTGATTTTCCGCCAGTTGCCTTGTAATAATTGTTAAAAATAGTATCAGCAGGAATTCTTGTTTGTGCAAAAACCGATACTGAAGCTAAAAGTATAGCGAGCGAAATTCCGATGAATCTTTTCATGTGATTGGGTTGTGTTAAATGTACAAATATGATACGACCATTGTTAAAACAAGTAACCATAAATTTTTATTATTATTTACTCTGGTATATCTTGTCTAACCGGTCAAAAGTAAAAATACCACATTTATCCTAGCTACCCGCAAAAACTGTTCCAGCTCTGAATTTCTCAGTAGCCGTTGTTTCATAACCCATTATCTGAAATTAAATTACCAGCCCGTTTCATTAGCAATACAAGATTTAAACGGATTTGAGATCTAACAGGTAAGGCAGGGATAAAAATAAGGGAGGAAACAGATTTTTCTTTTTCCTCCCTTATTTTTAGATACTTATGTTTTAGAAATCAAGATTCGTCTCCGCTCGCGGATATTTTTCCAAACCTGTATTGAAATGTCAGGTTAACCAAACGGTTTGTTTGCTGCCACAACGAATTTTGCAGATAGGTATCGGTTGCAAGCTGACTTTTATATGCCCTGGAAAGAAAAATATCCTGAATGTTGAAGGAAAGTGTTGCTTTTTTTTCCAGTAAATCTTTTCGTAGTCCCATGTTTGCCACAAAAACACCTTGACGTGTACCCTGTGCAATCGCTCTCGGGCCTTCATAATTAACGTAAGCCGAAGCCTTGAAATCAAGCGGCAGCGACACAAATGCGTTCAGGTTTCCTGAATAACTCCACGTGCGGTTATCAATATTAGCCAATGCTGAAACAACTTCACTTCTAAAAAATCTGCCGCTTCCGTTGATCTTTAAAATATCGCCAAATTTTTGAGAAAAGTCAGTTTCAAATCCATAATTGAGCTCTTTTCCAATATTATCATATTGTGTCAGCGAAATTCCTTCTGCATTGATTGTTCTTAAACGTGTGATGGCATTGTTAGAATAATCCATAAAAAGTGAAGGGCCCCATCCACCATTTTCTTCATAATTAGAATAAGTCATTTCTGCCTTGTGCGTGAATTCCGGACGAAGATTTGGATTGCCGGTCTGGATATTTCTCGGATCTGAAACGTCGGTGTAAGGGTTGAGCCAATCCGCCTCCGGACGCTGCACGCGACGGCTATAATTTAATTTAATCAACGAATTATCATCCAGTTTTCTGCTTATTGCCAATGATGGCGAAAGTGTGAGGAAATTAACAGAAAAATCTCTTCCGGCACTGATCTGATCTATTTCCTGATCCGAATCCGTTAATCTCATACCTGCGCGGAAACCCCAGAGATCGGTTTTTTGGGAAAAATTCATGTAGCCAGTGTAAACAGAATTTTTATATCCGAAGATGTTACTGATGTTATTATCGAATTCAAAATTGCCCGACTCAGCATTCAGCAGGTAAAAATTATTGGTGTTATCGTTGGTGTTGAAACGGGTACGAAATCCGACTTCAAATGTAGCTTTGGTGGTGATAGGTAAGGTAAAGTCTGTATTCAGAAAAAGTGATTTGCTTTTGCCCGTCCTCCTGTTTTGCTGATATTTTGATAAACTGTCTACATCATCAACCTGATCATACATCGAATTATTTTTAGATTCTCCTTCTGAATAATTAGCTGTAAAAGTAAGGAGCTCATCTTTTTTATTGAATTTCCGACGATAGTCAAAGCTTGTGCTCAGGTTATTTCCGTTGCCTTTACTCTGATTAATTCTGTCAAAATGATCCAGAACCTGGCCGGTTAGAAGTGTAGAATTATTAACCAGATCACTTTTGGTATTGCTTTGGTCGCGGGAATAATTTACACTAAGCTCAACGCTGTTTTTATCATTGATGTCGTAATTGGCACCGAAACGGCCGAAGAGATTTTTATTCTTGTTATTTCCGGTTCCGCGCTGTTCCAGTCGGGACGGCTCATCACCCAGAAAGTTATCCCGGTTTAATCTCCGCTTCCAGAACATGTTCCGGTTTTGAGCGTTAAGTGAAGCATTTAAACCTAATTTTCCTGCTCGGTAATTAATATTTCCGGATGCATTATTATTGTTTTTCAAACCCAGACTTGTCCGCGCACCGCCATTCAGTCCGCGTATTTTATTCTTTTTGGTAATAATATCAATAACTCCCGAAGCGCCGTCGCCTTCATATTTTGCGGAAGGTGTGGTAGAAACGTCGATACGTTCAATTAATTCCGCGGGGAAAGATTGTAAAACCGTTGGAAGGTCACTGCCATAAAGTGTGGACGGTTTTCCATCGATCAAAACAATCACATTTCCTTTTCCCCGTACCTGCGGATTTCCATTTTCGTCAAGGGATACAGAAGGTAATTTTGTCAAAAGATCACTCACATTATTACTGCTGGCAAGCATATCCTTTCCAATCGTGATCATCTTTTTATCAATATCTTCAACAATCATCGCCTTCTCGCCCATGATCACAACTTCATTCAGTTTTTGAGAAGAAACAACAATGGTAAGCGTTCCCAAATCTGTAATATTAGATTCTGTCGCCACGCTGATGTTCGGGACAAAAAGCGTTTCGTAACCCATGTTTGTTATCCGAAGAATGTAATTTCCTGGCTTTACATCAGGGATGGTAAAAACACCTTTTTCATCTGTAATCGCTCCGCTGGTCACACTGGAATCTTTGGCTAGTAAAACAGCGACGGTGGCAAAACTTACAACTTCATGTTTTGGAGCTTCAACTACTTTTCCAATAAGTTTTCCACCATCCGGCCCATATTTTAACCGATTTGAAGCGAAGGTTTGAAAGGAAATATTTGTGAAAACCAGCGTCATGAATAAAAGGGCTGGAAGTCGTTGAGTGGGGGATAAATTTTTAAACATTATATTTTTTAAAGTTATCAGGGGTAGGAATTATTAGGATACTAAATTGTTAAAAGGCATTAAGTGCCTGAAATATACTCGTTAAAGTGAATGACAGGCTAAAATTATGAACGGTACTTTTTTGATTTTAATTGTACAAAATTATAAAAAAAGTAAGATTACTAGTATTTTAATTGGTAGTTGAATTATCTTGCATAGTTTTTAAATTATTTTAATAAAGAATTCTTAAATCTGACAAAATGAAACGTTTTCTCTTGACAGTACTCTGCTCCTTGTGGTTCTGTACTACTTGGGCACAGCCTAATATCATTCCAAAACCAACCCAGATGCTTGTTGCAAAAGGAGAATGGGTACTTGGATCAAAAGCCAAAATCGGTGCACCGGCTGATGCCAAATGGACAAAGGTGGCGGAAATGCTTGCCGGACAAATTAATAAGGCCAGCGGATATACTTTGAAAACAGTAAAAGGAAAAGGTGATATTTCATTGGTTCTTTCATCGGATGCGAGTTTGGGTGAAGAAGGATATCGTTTGTTGTCTACACCAAAGGGTGTGACAATTCAGGCTCAAACTGCCAAAGGAGCTTTTTACGGTATGCAGTCTTTGTTGCAGCTTTTACCTGTTGAAGTTTTCAGTCCAAAAGTGGTTGGTAATGTCAAATGGGTTGTCCCTTATGTCACGATCAAAGATGTTCCGCGTTATTCATACCGCGGATTGATGCTGGATGTGGGTCGTCATTTTATGCCGGCTGAATTTGTAAAAAAGTATATTGATATGATTGCTTTGCACAAACAAAACCAATTTCATTGGCATTTAACGGATGATCAGGGATGGAGAATTGAGATCAAAAAATATCCTGAACTGACTACGATCGGCTCGAAACGTAAGGAAACGATGAAAGGTCATTATACCGATCAGAAATACGACGGAACGCCTTATGGTGGTTTTTACACACAAGAAGAAATTAAGGATGTTTTGAAATATGCCGAGGATCGCTTTGTCAATGTAATTCCTGAAATTGAGCTTCCTGGTCATGCTTTGGCTGCGCTGAGTGCTTATCCTAAACTGGGAAATAACCCGGACAAAATCTATGAAGTTGGTACGAAGTGGGGTGTTTATGACGATGTTTTCATGCCTCGTGAAGAAACTTTTAAATTTTTGGAAGATGTTTTGACAGAAGTTATTGATCTTTTTCCAAGTAAATATATCCACATTGGCGGGGACGAATGTCCGAAAACGCAATGGAAAGAAAGTCGTTTTGCTCAGGATCTGATCGAAAAGGAAAATTTGAAAGACGAACATGGTTTACAAAGTTATGTGATCAAACGCATCGACAAGTTTGTGACTTCAAAAGGCCGTCGTATCATTGGGTGGGATGAAATTCTGGAAGGCGGACTTTCGCCTAATGCAACCGTAATGAGCTGGAGAGGAACCGAGGGTGGAATTGCTGCTGCCAAAGAAGATCATGATGTGATCATGACACCAAATAATTTTGTATATCTGGATCACTACCAGGCGGATGCCAAAACGCAGCCAATCGCAATCGGAGGCTTTACGGATCTGGCAGAATCATATTCTTACGATCCAACGCCAAAAGAACTGACTGCTGAACAGGCAAAACATATTTTAGGTGTTCAGGGAAATGTGTGGACGGAATATATGCCGACATCGGATTATGTTGAATATATGGTTTTCCCACGCGGAATTGCATTAGCTGAAACAGGCTGGACTCCGGCTGATAAAAAGGATTTTGCTGATTTTAGCAAGCGTTTGGAAGTGCACAAAAAACGTCTTGATTATTTGGGCGTTAACTATTTCGGCGCTCCGATTAATGATAAATTCAAATACGTTTGGCCTGTTAAAAAGTAAGGTTTGATGGTTTATATTGAAAAAGGTATCCTGCTTGTCGGGATACCTTTTTTGTTATATTTACGTAGTCAATCAGTTAAGGTAATTATGGAAAAGAAGAAACAGATTAAAGTTTTTAAAACTTTTGAAGAGCTTGAAGATGATCAATTTCAGATTAATATTGAGATGTCTCTTCAGGAGCGATTCGATACTTTTCTAAAAATGATAATATTTCATCAACAGCTTTTTCCTTCCGAAAAAACACACTCAACTAAAAAGCGCATCATAATTTCAAAACCTGAATGGATTTAGAAGACAATGAATTTTTGAAATTTGTTAAAGCCGCAGGTGAAAATGATCTGGATTATTTGCTTATCGGAGGGTTAGCGCTTTCCATGCATGGAATTCATCGCTACACACGTGATGCAGATTTCTGGATTAAGCCAACAAACGACAATAAGGGAAAACTTATTAGTACTTTGGTTTCTCTTGGGTATGATGAGGAGGAAATTCAAGAGATTGAAGATTTAGACTTTACACAAGCCCAGATAGTTCGTTTGGAGGGGCCGATTGATATTTTAACATCGGTTCATTTCAGGATGGAGTATACTGAATGCCGCGAAAGAGCAAGAGAATTTATTTCAACAACGGGATTTAAAATTTATTTTTTTCACATTAATGATTTGAGGGAAAGTAAAATATTGGCGAGGCGCCCAAAAGATTTGAATGACATTTTGATGATAGACGATCTTTTGAGAAGGTTATCCGGAAATACTGATAATTAACCTGATTATGGAAAAGAGAAAACAGATTATTATATATAAGTATAAAAATGACCCGTACTTTGAATCATTACGAGAAGGGAAGATAGATACTCCGGAGGAGCGTTACATAAAGTTTTTCGAGAATAGAAGAAAGTTTAATGAGTTCATGGGTATAAAGAAAGACCCTAATGCTAAGAAGACGATTGTGATAAAAAAGGCTTATTGGTTTTGAATATTGTTATCTAAATTAAATTTGAAAAATATGAATGTCCAGTTTGTTTCAAATTCCAAGGGTAAAATTACCGCGGTTCAGTTACCATTAAAGGATTGGAAAGAGGTTGAAAAAAAGCTTGAAGCTTTTAATTTGGCGGCAAATATAAAGGCTGGTTTTAGAGAAATGGAGCAAATAGAAAATGGAGAAATCGAAGCAAAAACTCTTCAACAGTTTTTAAATGAGCTTTAAGAAAATTCTGACTCCCCTACCTAGTTATAAGTAATCAAAAAATAAAAAACCCACACCTTCCTTCCCTTCCCTCCAAACATTCTATTTTTGCAGAATGTATAAATATATTCTTTTACCGATCTTCTTCCGGTTCGATGCCGAGCGTATTCATTACTTCGTTTGTGAAATGCTGCAATTCGCCTTTAAAATCCCTGGTGTTCCGGCTTTGTTGAGAAGTTTGTACACGTTTGAACATCCTGATCTGGTGCAGGAAGTAGCAGGTTTGCGCTTTCGTAACCCGATTGGTCTGGCCGCAGGTTTTGATAAAAATGCAGAAATGGTCGATCAGCTCGAAGCTTTGGGTTTTGGTTATATTGAAATTGGAACGGTTACGCCGCGGCCTCAGCCGGGAAATGACAAACCTCGTCTGTTTCGTGTGAAAGAAGATAAAGGACTTATTAACCGGATGGGTTTTAATAATAAAGGTGCAGCTGTTGCCGCAGCAAAATTGCGTTACCGCAAATCAAAAATCCTGGTTGGAGGAAATATTGGTAAAAATAAGGATACTCCAAACGAACAGGCGCTTAGTGATTACATCATTTGTTTCAATGAATTATTTGAAGTTGTAGATTATTTTGTAGTCAATGTAAGTTCACCCAATACGCCGGGATTGCGTGATTTACAGGAAAAAGGACCGTTGACAGAAATTCTTCGTGAACTTCAAATTCGTAATAAACAAAGGCCAAATCCTAAACCGATATTTTTAAAAATAGCTCCGGATTTGACATTCAGTCAGTTGGATGATATTATCGATATTGTGAAAGAAACCGGAATTGCGGGCGTTATTGCTACAAATACGACGATAAGCCGTGCAGATTTGAAAACATCAAAACAAACGCTGGATAGTATTGGCGCTGGTGGATTAAGCGGACAACCATTGAAATACCGGGCTACTGAGGTAATTCGTTATCTTTGCGACAGGTCGGGAAATGCGTTTCCGGTTATCGGCGTTGGAGGAATTGCTTCTCCCGCAGATGCTTTGGAAAAACTGAACGCCGGAGCAAGTCTGCTGCAAATTTACACCAGCTTCATTTATGAAGGTCCTGGTGTAGTTAAGAAAATTTGCAAGGCTATGGTGGCAAAATAAAAGCCTGCCTGATTGAAAAAACAGAAAGCACTTCATACATTCATAAAAAATAAGCACCGGGATAAATGTCTGTAAATAAGCTTAGAGGAAATACACAACGAACGAGGACAGAAGAAGAAAGTGTAAGGCCCCGGTTCAGATTATCGCTGGATTGGGATAGTATATTTTCCAGCCCGAAGAGTACATTGGCCTGGGGTATCTTTTTCCTTTTGTCAGGAATAATCTTAGAAATATCTTTCATATCCTATATCGTCACCGGGTTGGCCGACCAAAGTATTGTGGATACGCTTGGACAGGAATCTATTCGTGATGCGGGCCGCCAGACACGTAATTTTTTAGGCGTATTAGGCGCTACATTTTCACATATTTTTGTTTACCGCTGGTTTGGAGTGGGCGCATTATTGCTTCCTTTCGTTCCAATTCTAGCCGGGTGGAAAATTGCTTTTGGAAAAGAATTATTGCCACTCACACGTGCTACACAGGAGGTTATTTTTTACACGCTTTGGGTAAGTTTGCTGATGGGCTATATTGTGCTCATGAGTAATACGGAAAATACGATGAGTTTTGCTTCGGGCGGTTTTGGCTATATGGTCAATGTCTGGCTTTTTGACTGGCTCAAATGGGGGAGTATCATCCCGATTTTCTTTGCACTATTTGTTTTTGCCGTGTACTTCTATGATGCCAAAACATTAATTGAAAACTGGCAGCGGAAACCTGAAAAAGAGGAGGAAACGGTTGTTGAAGAACCAGAAATTTTCAATAATCAGGTCAATTCAGATATTCCGGAGGTTGAAATGGAAGTTGAAAAACAACCTGTTAAAGAACCTGAATATGTTTCAGTTGTCAATGATACTTATGATGATGATGTCATAATTCCTCCCTTTGTTGCAGAACCTGAAAAAGAGGAAAAACAACAGAATGGGGTTCACGTGCTGGAAGTTTTGAATAAGGATGAGTTTGTAAAACCCAATGTAATTCTAAGTCCGGTAGTGGCGCCAGGAGCTGCTGTTGCGACGGATCTTGAACTGGAACTGGAAGTTTCGAGTGAAACAATTTTGCCGAAAGAAGTACGTGAAGTTGTGGATGATGAAGATGTTAACGCATCTATTCTGCGTGAATTCGGTCAGTATGATCCGATGCTGGATTTGCCTTCCTATCAATTCCCAACTTACAATTTGCTGAGTGATGTAATTGACAATCAGCATGAAAAGGTAACACAGGAAGAACTTGAAAGTAACAAAACCAAGATTGTAGAAACGCTTGGGAGTTACGGGATCAATATTTCAAAAATCAAGGCGACGATCGGGCCAACGGTTACGCTATATGAAATTATCCCGGAAGCGGGTGTCAGGATTTCCAAAATCAAAAATCTGGAAGGTGATATCGCGCTAAGTTTGGCAGCATTGGGAATTCGTATTATTGCGCCTATGCCGGGCCGTGGAACAATTGGTATTGAGGTGCCGAACAAAAATCGTGAAACCGTTTTTATCCGTTCGGTTTTGATGAACGAGCGTTTTCAAAAGTCGACTTATGATTTGCCGATTGTTTTAGGGAAAACGATTTCTAATGAGATCCATATCGCAGATCTGGCCAAAATGCCCCACTTGCTTATGGCCGGAGCCACCGGACAAGGAAAATCGGTTGGGTTAAATGTTATCCTTGCTTCTTTAATCTACAAAAAACATCCGGCAGAATTAAAGTTTGTTCTTGTCGATCCGAAAAAAGTAGAATTAACGCTTTTCAATAAACTGGAAAGGCACTTTTTGGCAAAATTACCTAACGCGGACGAAGCGATTATTACGGATACGAAAAAGGTAATTTTTACCCTGAATTCATTGTGTATTGAAATGGATTCACGTTATGATCTTTTGAAAGAAGCATCGGTAAGAAACCTGAAAGAATATAATACCAAGTTTGCACAGAGGCGGCTTAGTCCTGAAAAGGGCCATAAATTCCTGCCATATATTGTGTTGGTAATTGATGAGCTTGCGGATTTGATGATGACGGCTGGTAAAGAAGTGGAAACACCGATTGCCCGTCTGGCTCAGCTTGCCCGTGCGGTAGGAATTCACCTGGTTGTGGCTACGCAGAGGCCATCTGTAAAGGTTATTACGGGTTTGATAAAAGCCAACTTTCCGGCGCGTTTATCTTTCCGGGTTACGTCCAGTATCGATTCAAGAACGATTCTTGACATGGGTGGTGCCGAACAATTGGTTGGACAAGGAGATATGCTTCTTGCGATTAATTCAGAGGTGATCCGTTTACAATGTCCGTTTATTGATACAAGAGAAATTGAAGATGTCTGCGAATTTATTGGCGGACAACGCGGCTATGATGAGGCCTATGCCTTACCAGAATATGAAGGTGACGAAAGCTCTGAATCCAGAAGTGAAGTAAATACCGATGATTTTGACCAACTGCTCCCGGAAGCGGCACGGCTGATTATTACGCACCAGCAAGGAAGTACGTCCTTGATTCAGCGAAAAATGAAACTGGGCTATAACCGTGCAGGCAGAATTATGGATCAGCTGGAGTTGATCGGTGTTGTTGGGCCGTTTACCGGCAGTAAAGCCAGGGACGTCATGTTCCACGATTTAAGTCAGCTCGATGATCACATGAGATCCATGGGTATCAGCGGATAATTTCATTTACAAAATAGATAAATGGCTTTTGATATATGGAGGTAAAAAACGCTTATATCAAAAGTCATTTTTGTTTATAATAACAGTAAATATTAAATTTTAGAGGGCGATGGTGTAATATCAGTAAACAATCCTCATAGTACACTTTTCTACGTGTAGCTTCATACCGTATTTTAAACCAATAAATACTTAATGAAAAATAAACTTTGGTTGCCGCTTTTTTTATTTTCTATAAGTTTTTTGTCTTACGGTCAGAATAAAGAATCAAATCTCCCTGATGCCCTGACTTTTAATAATGGCTCCAAAGTTACCTCTGTGAAACAGTGGAATGCGAGAAGAGAAGAATTACTTCAAACTTTTCGCAACGAAATGTATGGCACTTCTCCAGGTCGGCCGAAAGACATGCGTTTTGAGGTTTTTGATAATGACAAAAATGCATTAGGAGGAAAAGCGACCAGAAAACAGGTGACGGTCCATATTCGGGAAAATGGAAAAGAAGCCAAATTTGATATCCTCATTTACATTCCAAACAAAGCCAAACATCCGGTTCCTGCGATCATTGGAATTAATTTTATAGGAAACCAAGCAGTCATTTCGGATCCTAAAATAAAATTGAGCGAAGCCTGGGTAGAAAGTAGTAAAAATTCACCGTGTGCAGTGAATGGAAAAGCTACGGACGCATGCCGTGGCAAAAATGCAAGTCAATGGCCTGTTGATAGTATTCTGGATGCCGGATTTGCGCTGGCCACGATTTACAGGGAAGAAATTGCTTCGGATCGGAAAGAAGAATCTTTTCAAACAGGTGTCCATGTTTTATATCCGGAACTTCAAAATCGGGAAGATAATTTCGGAACGGTCGCTGCCTGGGCCTGGGCTTTGAGCCGGGGAATGGATTATCTTGAAACCGATAAAGAAATTAATGCAAAAAAAGTTGCGGTTTTTGGTTTTTCAAGATTAGGAAAAGCGGCGTTGTGGGCGGGAGCAAATGATACCCGTTTTGCCATGGTAATCAGTAACGAATCCGGTGCTGGCGGAGCGAAATTATTCCATCGCGGCATAGGTGAAAATATTAGAAGATTGAATACCGTCTTTCCACATTGGTATGCGAAAAGTTTTAGAAAATACATGGATAAGGATACCTTACTGCCGTTCGATCAGCATCTTATCATTGATTTAGTAGCGCCTCGTCCCGTATACATCGCCAGTGCAGAAGGAGACAAAGGTTCTGATCCGGAAGGAGAATTTGCATCAACACTGGAGGCGGATAAGATCTATCGTTTCCTGAAAACAGATGGCCTGCCTGTGAAGGAAATTCCTGCGTTAAATAAGTCTGTTATGGGACAAATAGGTTATCATATCCGGTCCGGCGGGCATGATGTTACAAGTTTTGATTGGCATCAGTTTCTAATTTTCTCTAACTTACGTCTCCAAAAATAAAAACATCTAAACAACTAATCTTACAATATATCTCAATGCAAACAACTTCCTCGTCTGGTAAGGAAATTACCAAGGCCCGATTTACAGAAGACAGGTACCTGGTCACTCTCATTTTTGTCACCTCCCTTTTCATGTTCTGGGGTATTGCCATTACGATGGGTGATATCTTAAATAAACATTTTCAGACAGTATTAAGTCTTACCAAAACACAGTCGGCTTTTGTACAATTTGCGATTTTTGGTGCCTATGGTGTAATGGGTATTCCTGCCGGACTCTTTATGAAGCGCTTTGGTTATAAAAACGGCGTTCTTTTCGGGCTTTCACTTTTTGCTGGTGGTGCGTTCTTATTTGTTCCTGCCGCTGCGGCTGCTTCATTCCCGTTTTTCGGCATTGCCTTGTTTGTATTGGGTTGCGGAATTTCAACGCTGGAAACGGTGGCACATCCGTTTGTTGCGTCTTTGGGCGACCAGCGTACCAGTGATATGCGTATCAATTTTGCACAGGCTTTCAACGCTCTGGGTACAATCATCGGACCGTGGATGGGGTCTTATTTTCTTTTTGGAAACCATGTTCAGGGGAGCACAGATCTTACTTCGGTTAAGATGTTATATATCGCTATCGGAACTGTTATTGCTACAATTGCTGTGCTGTTTTCTTTCGTAAAAGTACCGGCATTGATCGATCCGCACGGGGCAGTGGCAAACCCTGATGGCACTAATGTGGACACGCATCCTGAAAAGGGCCTTTTTCAGCACAGGCATTTTAAATGGGCCGTGGTTGCACAATTTTTTAATGTGGCGGCGCAGGCCGGAACCTGGGCATTTTTCATCAATTATGGTCACGAGAAAATGGGATTCACGGATGCGGTTGCAAGTAAATGGATGATACTCTTTTTTGTGCTGATGCTCACTGGTCGTTTTGTAGGTACTTTCCTGATGAAATTCATTGCCCCGCCTAAATTGCTGGCAATTTTTGCAGCCTGCAACATCGTAATGTGTTTGGTGATCAGCCAAAGCTTTGGCTGGCCTTCATTTATCGCGTTACTGATGCTGAACTTCTTTTTCAGTATCATGTTTCCAACGATTTTCAGTTTGGGGTTAAAAAACCTGGGAGCGCACACACAACAAGCTTCATCATTCATTTCAATGGGTGTTGTAGGTGGAGCGCTGTTTCCATTTGCAATGGGTGCAGTAGCTGAACATGACGTCGCTGCGGCATATTATTTGCCGATAATCTGCTATTTCGTGATATTTTTGTTTGGTTATAAGTTTTACAAAGTTCAATAGTATTTAATGAAACTCTGGGGAATAGATTTAGGTGGCACAAAGATTGAATGTGCCGTATTGGATTCAGAAAATGATTTAGCGGTTGTTATCCGTAAAAGGCTGCCAACAGAATCGGATAAGGGATATGAGCATATTCTGTCCCAAATAAAAAAACTGATCGATTTAGTAGCCGAAGAAATAGGAGAGCGCCCGACCAAAATCGGTTTTGCAACTCCGGGTGTTTCTGAACCGGATACTAATCTGATGAAAAATTCAAACACAACCTGTCTGAATGGAAAACCGATGCAGAAAGACCTGGAAGAAATTCTTGGAATTCCTGTAAAACTTGCCAACGATGCCAACTCTTTTGCGCTTGCAGAAACTTTGATGGGTGCTGGAAAAGACTACCCGGAAGCAGAAGTTGTTTTTGGAGTGATCATGGGAACAGGTGTAGGCGGAGGATTGGTTGTCAATAAAAAGATCATTGGTGGTCATCACGGCATCGGCGGTGAATGGGGGCATAACATTCTGGAAGAAAATGGTAATGATTGTTATTGTGGAAAAAAAGGATGTGTTGAACAGGTTATTTCTGGCCCGGCCCTTGAAAGATTTTACCAGCAGCAAAGCGGCGAAAAATTATCTTTGAAAACGATTCTGGAAAGATACCAGGCAGGTACAGACGTTCATGCCGCAGCGACTATTGATCGTTTGCTGGAATATTATGGCCGTGCGATTTCTACATTAGTCAACGTTCTGGATCCAGGTCTGATCGTGATTGGCGGTGGCGTTGGAAACATTGATCTGCTTTATAACGAAGGTTACGAAAGAATCAAAAAATACATTTTTAACAACGGTGTAATCACAACGCCTATCCTGAAACCAAGTCTGGGAGATAGTGCCGGCGTTTTTGGCGCTGCCTTGTTGTAAATATTTGTAGGAATAAAAGTCCTGACTGTATTGTTGAAAGCCGCGAGGCCAAACAATACAGTCAGGATTTTGCTTGTTATTTTAAACCATTCTCCCACATCTTTGTCTAAATTTGCGTATCGTAAAAACCTGGCATACTTTTTAAAGAACTAGTTTAGAATTAAATTATTAATTATGAAAAGATTAAGAATCGTCTCATTTGTACTTTCAGTTATTTTATTTTCAGGTGCGTTGTTAACTTCTGCACAAGCTCAGGGAGATAAAAAATCAACTGCGATTTTGGATGCGATGAGTAATAAATATCAGAAAATAAAATCTTTCAAAGCGGTTTTTACTTACACGCCAGACGGTGGAAAACCATTGAAAGGTGATGCGACGGTAAAAGGAACGAAGTTTCGTTTGAAAATGGCCGGACAGGAAATTTTCAATGACGGGAAGTTGATGGCGACTTACATCAAGGAAACGAATGAGGTGAACCTTCAGGACTTCGATCCATCTGCGGGTGGTGATCTTGATCCTACCCGAATTTATTCTGCATATAAAAAGGGTTTCAAATATGCCTATTTGCAGGAGAAAAAAGAAGGTTCCAAGACTTTCGATGTGGTTGAATTGACGTCGACCGGTAAAAATAGTCAGGTTGATAAAGTTCAGATTGAGGTAAGTAAAGCTGATAACTCAATTAACAGCTGGAAAATATTCCAAAAGAACGGACAAAAAGTAACGTACAAAGTAGAGCAGTTTCAACCGGATGTAACGGTTGCTGATGCTTATTTTATTTTTAATTCAAAACAATTCCCGGGAGTTGAAGTAGTAGATTTAAGATAATTCCTGGCTGAGAATATCAGATAGATTTTAAAAAGAGAATAGAACCGAATAGTTCTATTCTCTTTTTTTGTGCCTTTAGTGAAGGATACAATTAATTAATTTATCAGATTCAGAAAAAATCATGCAACATTTACAGCCTAACTTTGTTTTAAGTTAGTAGTGCGGATGACGGGAAATTTTCCTTTGAATCCATAAATTTTTGAGTACAGTACATGTTGTTTCTTCAAATTTCGAAAATAGTGAACCCGATTTTTTCAAAATTGGACAAATGGTTTGACCTCGGTATAGGATTCGTGCCGAACATAATCATTGCTATTTTATTGTTGGTAATATTCCGGTATATGGCCGGATATGGAGGCCGGATTATGTCAAAAGGTTTAAGCCGGGCTTCACATAATGAAGCTTTGGTAAGCCTTGTTTCCTCTTTGACGCGCATTATTATCTTCACAACAGGTCTGTTTTTTGCCTTGGGAATACTGGGACTGGATAAAACAGTCACGTCACTTGTGGCTGGTGCAGGTGTTTTGGCGTTGGCGATTGGCTTTGCCTTTCAGGATTTGACAACCAATTTTATATCAGGTGCATTTATAGCAATTCAACGGCCGATTAAGGTAGGTGATATTATTGAGACCAATGGTTTTACCGGAAAAGTAAAGTCTATTAACCTCCGTTCCGTGATCATAGATAATCTAGCCGGGCAGCAAATAGAAATTCCGAGCAAGGATATCTTCCAAAAACCAATCACAAATTTTACCTATTCCGGTGAAAGAAGAGTGCAAATTGAATGCGGGATTTCATTTACCGAAGATCTTGGTCTGATTGAAAAAATAAGTCTACAGGCGATTCAATCCTTAGGTTTCCTAAGCTCCACGCGTCAGGTTGATTTTAGTTATACCAAATTTGGAACAAGCACGATTGATTTTCAGGTACAATTCTGGATTGATCAGGTGAAAATAGGCCCGGGATCAGCGAAAAGTGAGGCGATTAAGGCGTTGAAAACTGCTTTTGATATTCACGGGATTTCAATTCCTGTACGTGCGGCGGAAGTTGTGGGTGAAGTGAAGAAAGAGTAGTGGTTGTTTAATTAGAGTTTTGTGAATATTTCCTCTGTCACCCCTTCGGGGTTAAAACATTTCCCTAAGCCAATTTTCTATAATAATAACATCCCTTCGGGATTAATTTGGGCAGATTTTTGAATTTCTTTCAACGCTGATCCCTTCCCTTCGTGATTAGTGGGTTACAAAATAATTGCTATCAGAGTCTTTATTTTCCTCTAATAATTCCTTCTGACTAAAATCCCGACGGGATGATATTATTATAGCAAAAAGGATCTAATGCATTACGTCTTAGCCCTGAAAGGGCGTCATTGGCCAGATTAACCACCAAGGTTCCAAAAAATCAAAAATCCCGGCCCGGAAATTTTCCGGGCCGGGATTTAAAGCTAAAAGCAAATGGCTAAAAGCTAATTACTAATAACGGTAAGTATCTGCTTTGAAAGGACCTTCCGTTGGAACGCCGATGTAAGCAGCCTGTTCGTCAGAAAGAATTTCAAGTTTTGCACCAACGTGAGCCAGGTGGAAAGCAGCTACTTTTTCATCCAGACATTTTGGAAGAACGTAAACTTTTTTCTCGTAAGCAGCTGTGTTAGTCCAAAGTTCGATCTGAGCCAAAGTCTGGTTAGAGAACGAGCATGACATCACGAAAGATGGGTGACCCATTGCACAACCCAGGTTAACCAAACGGCCTTCTGCAAGAATGATAATATCTTTTCCTTCTACTGAATAGATATCAACCTGTGGTTTAATCTGAGATTTTGTAGAACCATAAGCAGCGTTCAACCAAGCCATATCGATTTCATTATCGAAGTGACCGATGTTACAAACTACTGCTTTATCACGCATATTAAGGAAATGCTTTTCAGTGATGATACGGAAGTTTCCAGTTGCGGTAACAATAATGTTAGCACGTGTAACAGCTTCGTCCATAGTTACCACTTCGAAACCATCCATTGCAGCCTGAAGCGCACAAATCGGATCGATTTCAGTAACTAAAACACGGCATCCAGCACCACGAAGAGATTCAGCAGAACCTTTTCCAACATCACCATAACCTGCTACAACGGCAACTTTACCCGCAAGCATCAAATCCGTTGCACGACGGATTGAATCTACAAGAGATTCTCGGCAACCGTATTTGTTGTCAAATTTAGATTTAGTAACTGAGTCATTTACGTTGATTGCAGGCAAATGAAGCGTACCATTTTTAAGGCGGTCGTATAGACGAAGAACACCCGTTGTAGTTTCTTCTGAAAGACCTTTGATGCCTTCGATCAATTCAGGGAATTGGTCAAATACCATGTTGGTAAGGTCACCACCATCATCAAGGATCATATTCAATGGCTGACGATCTTCACCGAAGAAAAGAGTTTGTTCGATACACCAGTTGAATTCTTCCTCGTTCATACCTTTCCAGGCATATACAGGGATACCCGCTGCTGCGATTGCCGCTGCTGCGTGATCCTGCGTTGAGAAAATGTTACATGAAGACCAGGTAACATCTGCACCCAAAGCTGTAAGTGTTTCGATCAAAACAGCAGTCTGGATTGTCATATGAAGACAACCAGCAACACGTGCACCTTTCAAAGGCTGTGATAGACCGTATTCAGCGCGGATTGCCATAAGACCTGGCATTTCTGCCTCTGCCAATGTAATTTCTTTGCGACCCCATTCGGCCAGCGTTATGTCTTTAACCTTGTAAGGAATGTACGTTGTTTCTGTTGACGTAGCCATTTTCTATTTGGATTTGTTATCTTTTGAATGATACAAAATTAAGTAGAAAAACCATCAGGATTAATATTTGTAGATGTTTATTGGGGTTTCGATTTAAAATTTGGATATTTTATCTATGTTGCCAATATAAATGACGATTTTCAAGCAATTGGAGCCTCTTGATACATGAAGCCTAGATATTTTGTCTACTGGCAATTTTTGTTATTCCCAAACTTTATAATTATAAGTCCGATAAGTTTCAGCTAAACATTGAAAATCAGCGTTATTAAAATTGAAAATAAATAAACTGAGGTGTGTTGTTGAAAATACCCAAATACAAAATACTTGCTATAAAGGCAGTATATAAGCTCCATCTAACCCAAAAAGGTCCTTGCGAAAATATTCTTGTGATTGCTCCGTTTTTTTGCAAATAATGAATACTTTCCATGAATACGATCAGACCTATTGCCGTAAAAAAAACTCTTCTTCTTTGACCCAGACAAATATTTTTCATGAAATATTCGGTACTGAAAAATTCATGAACCGTCGGCCAGCCGTTACCCAGACTTTTTACGACACTCCACATTACATCTGTATTGTGATAATCGGCTCGGAAAAATATCCAGGCAAATGTGACTAATGCGAATGTCAAAAGGGTTTGTATGAAAGTATTGATTTTTGGGAAAATCGAAATACGGCTAAATGATTGAAGAGATGCGCGAGGTTTGGCTGTGAACAATGCGAATATCAGGAAAAAACCGTGCAACGCGCCCCAGATTATATAATTCCAATTGGCTCCATGCCATAAACCGCTGACAAGAAAAACGATAAAAAGGTTTAAATAAGCACGGGATTTACCAACCCGGTTTCCGCCTAGTGGAATATATAAATAATCCCGAAACCAGGTTGAAAGTGAAATATGCCATCTTCTCCAAAATTCTGAAATACTGGTGGACGCATATGGCCGGTCAAAATTTTTCATCAAATCAAAACCCATAACCCGTGCAGAACCGATAGCAATATCAGAATAACCTGAAAAGTCACAGAAGATTTGAAAGGAGAAAAATACGGCAGCGGTGATTACGGACGGACCCGAGTAAACGGACGGATGATCAAAAACTTCATTGACGAACAAGGCAAGCCGGTCCGCAATAACGACTTTTTTGAACATACCCCAGGCCATCAGCAAAAGACCACTTTTTGCGTTTTGATAATTAAAATCGTGTTTGATATAAAACTGATGCAGAATGTTCTGAGGTCTTTCAATCGGGCCGGCCACTAGTTGCGGATAAAACATCACATAAAGTGCATAAATACCAAAATGTCGTTCTGCTTTTTGGTTTCCACGGTACACCTCAAACGTATAACTCATCGCCTGGAAAGTGTGAAATGAAAGTCCGACGGGAAGCAAAATATTCAATAGCGGTGAGTGGGTATCAAAATGTGTATTAAGGGTCGTCGCGAAAAAGTTATAATATTTAAAAACAGCCAATACGCCAATATTGGCAAAAATACTCATGATTAGAAACGGCTTTTTTTGTTTAAATTCTGCCTGTTCTATGAGTATACCTGCATAATAATCGATGACGATTGTGAACGCCAGGATTAGTATATAGATCGGCATGAATGCCATGTAGAAATAACAGCTCGCAGCCAAAAGCAGCATCCAGCGATACTTATGGTTTAATAAAAAATACAATACCGTTACGACAGGGAAAAAAATCAGGAATTCAATTGAATTAAATAACATAACTGAGAAGAAAATGAGTTAACGAATTAAATTCCAGCATTTACCAGGGCGTTTGCAACTTTTTCGGTACGGATATCTCTTGCTGGTCCTTTTAAATGAAACACGGTATCGAAAAATAAACTGTCGGGGTATACGGATTGTTCGGGAGTTGATAATAGAGGTGCATGCAGATTCATTTTTAAATTTCTGTCTAAGTCAGCAATTGCACTCCTTGAATTTTGGTAAAAACTTTCCGCAGCCGTTGGGTATTGAAAATAAACTTTGGCACCTTTTTTTCTAAATAAGTCAATAAATGTATTCAGACATTCGATTTGTTTTTGATTAAAAAATGATTCCATAATACCGCCATCATAGTGAACCTCATGAACATAGTTGTTGAGATGGCTTTTTATATCACCCTGTTTGGAGAATGCCTTTCTGAAATAAATAGAGTAGGGATCTTCAACCGTCGGTTTTTCGAAAATATTTTCAATCTTGGAAGGTGCCTGCAACCGGTGTAAAAGACTGGCTTTCCAGTTTTCCATCAGAGTTGAGGTGTCAGTAACAAAGGGTCTGTCTTCCGGAATGAAATCGACGACGGATAACTGAGATTCAATATCGCCTTCAGTCGAAATATCATATTCAAATGACATAATAACGATATCTCCTTTGTTGATATAATTAGCGGCGTCCGATAAAATAAAGCGAATTCCGAGAGGAGCAAGCAACGCCATGTTGACAACAGGAAGATTCGTTTTTGTACTGAGAATTTCTGAGTTTAAGCCAAAAGCAACATTCGAGCCGCCAATCAAAATAATTTTAGGAGATGAGATTGATTTCGCGTAAGCATGTTTGTCAACCAGGGCGGCAGTAAATGCGTTTTTAGCATATCTGGTCGTAATGACTCTATAAACGACTTCGATAAAGCCAAAGACAAGCAGAATTAACAGAATTATTTTGAATACGAAATTTTGTGTGTTGCTTAATTTCATTTGAACTTAGAAAGTGCATGTTTTAAATTCGAAAACGGAAACAATGGCTTGGTAGTATTTATTCTATTGAGTAGCGTATTTTTTTCGAATGGATGCAAAAATAAAAAGCACAGCCGAAACGACCGCGCTTTCTTTTTTCAAATTACAAGCAGTATTACCTAAACAGCCTTTAAGGGTAAATCAGGCAACTTTATATTTAAATTAAAACCGAAAAACTTTTGAAAATCGCTCCGATACGAACTGCGTCAAAAATACGGGCCTGTGTACCGCCGTGGTTTAGTACAGATTGTTCGTGAGACGTTACACACATTTCGCAACCATTAAGTGCTGAAACAACAAGGCTTAACAACTCAAAAAACTCTTTGCCAAGCACAGGATTTACCATAATGCTCATTTTGATTCCGGCAGGAGCGTTGTTGTAAAATTCTTTATCCATAAAATGTCTGAAACGATAGAATACATTATTTGCATTCATCAAAGACACACAGGCTGTAACTTCCGCAAGTTCTTTTTCGTCAGCGTTTTCTGCAATCGCAAGTTCTTCAATAGCAGAAATAAGTGCTGTGTTTTTCTCGTTAATAGCAACGGAAAGAGCGATCAATAAAGCTTCTTTACGATTGATATTCTGAGATTTTAAAACGTTACCGATGTTGATTTTCAAATCTTTAAGGTAACGGTGATCTAGTGCTGCCAGCTTGTTGATAAGTACGCTTTCAAATTCAGCAGGCAAATTGATTTCTTTATACAGAGAATCTTTCGTATTCCCTGTGGCTGCAAATGGATACATGTTGGTTGGATTGGAAGTGGAAGATGAAGCTTTTAGTTCACATTGAAGAGTTCACTTTAGTGCTTTTTGTTACAATTTCAGCAAATAATTAAAAGATCTCTCAACTATTTGCTGAAATTGCGACTGTTCGCTAAAAGCTAAAAGCTAAAAGCTATGCTAACGTAGCTTCTCCTTTAACCCAGTTGCAAGGACAAAGTTCGTCCGTTTGCAGAGCATCAAGTACACGAAGAACTTCGTCAACGTTACGTCCAACGGCAAGATCGTTTACTGAAACCCAACGAATAATTCCTTGTGGATCAACGATGTAAGTAGCGCGGTAAGCGATTTTTTCGTTTGCCTCAAGAATTCCCAATTCTTCTGCCAATGATTTTGAAGTATCAGCAAGCATAGGGAATTGAAGATCACGAAGATCGTCATGGTTTTTTCGCCAGGCCAGGTGAACATTTTCGCTGTCTGTTGAAGCACCGATAAGGATTGCATCACGGTCAGCAAAATCAGAAGTCTTTTTGTTGAATTCAGCGATTTCAGTAGGACAAACAAAAGTAAAGTCTTTTGGCCACCAGAACATCACCATCCATTTCTCAGCATTGATATGATCTTCAGAAGTGATATCGTAGAATTCATTACCTTTTTCAAGAGAAACTACTGAGATTTTTTTGAATTCAGGGAATCTTGATCCAACGGATACAATTGTATTTTTCATTGTTATTACTGTTTCTGTTATTTTGTATTATTTCTTGATACAAAACTAGTCAGAACCAGAACTCAAGGCAAGATTTTCTATGGTACAATTCTAAGCAATGCTTGAATAAAATAAATGAATTTATGTTTTCTATTGAAAAAGAAGTATCTATAAATTTTATCTATATATCCATCAATTTGTACTATATAATTATATTAATAAATTAGGTAATTATACTATATTAAGATAATTGTTCAGGATTTTCGAAATCTAATTTTTTATAAAGTTCTTGTGTGCTGATTATCTGATTAAAATCGAGACTTTTAAATGTGACGTAAGATGTTTATCCCCAGTCAAGAGAATGCCATCTTTTTGTAAGGTTAAGGCTACAAATGCAATGTCATTACTATCTACGCCAGAGGTTAATCGATCTGCCTCAATCCAAAATTTATCTTCTATGATCGATTCATTTATAAAATCAATCTGCTTGATGATTTCATAAAAAAGTGCAGTAGTCTGGTCTTCTGTAAGTTTGGAAAGTTTTAATATTTTGGGCTGATGTTTAAACATTTCAGCAATTGTATAATAGCAGCTGATACGGTTTATTTCCGGAAGAGGACTGAAAAGAATCTCTGCAATTTTATTATTGGGGAAATACATGCGCTGAATAATATGTTGGTATCAACGATAATATTCATTTGATAAAACGGCTGCGGTTTTTATTCCACCAGTTTTTATTTGCTTCCCGTGCAAGTTCCGAAGCCTGTTCTTCTGTTCCGCCATTTTCTGAAACAATTTCAAGAACATTGATATAATCTATAACCTTTTGAACAGCGGTCAAATTAATTGAGCCGTTAGCCTTGATTATAATATCCTGATTTTGACGTTCGATAATCATAAATTCCTTTTTATCAAATATACTAAGAAATAACAATTTAGTCAAAATCAGGTTATATGCAGTTTCGCAATGTTAATTACTACTGGGCCATCACACTCAAGACGGACTCCAAAGCCATTCCTCTTGATCCTTTTATAAGAATCAAAGTCTCATGTTGCGGATTGTCCATCACCCAGTTGTGGAGTGAAAACTTATCAGGGAAATAATAAGCTTTTGGTAATGCCGGTAAAGCAGCCTGCATATGTTTTCCGGTCAGAATGACGAGATCAAATTTTGCATCGGCCACGAGTTTTCCCAAAGCTAAATGCTCCTCTTCAGAAGCATCACCAAGCTCAAACATGTCACCCAGGATTACCATTTTGTGCTTCGCTTCCATGTTGGCAAAGTTTGTAATAGCGGCTTCCATCGAGGATGGATTTGCATTATATGCGTCCATAATCACCGTGTTGCTACCGCGTTTTAAAATTTGTGAGCGATTATTGTCGGGTTGGTAATTGGCAACGGCTTCATAGGCGTCATCGTCTGTTACGCCAAAATGATTTCCAACGGCTAGGGCTGCACATATATTATCAAAATTGTATTGTCCCGGAATGTGCGTAGTCACGATTTTTCCTTTGTTACCTTCAAAAGTAACAACCGGACTTTCCTGAATTAATTTCGGGTTTACGGGACTGCTTTCGGTGCAGTAAAAAACAATTTCGCCAAAAGCACGTCGCTTGCTGACCATATCCATCACGGCTTCATTTTCAACATTGACAAAAACAGTCCCTTTTTTCTTGGACAAATAATCCAGAAGTTCACCTTTCCCTTTGACAATTCCCTTTACACCGCCAAAACCTTCCAGATGCGCTTTCCCGATATTGGTAATTAATCCATGCGTAGGTTGCGCGATACTGCTCAGCAATGCAATTTCTTCCTGGTGATTTGCACCCATTTCCACAACGGCCATTTCGTATTTTGCAGCATCAATAGCGAGCAATGTTAGCGGTACACCAATATGATTATTCAGGTTTCCCCTGGTTGCGTAAGTTTTATATTTCATCGATAAAACTTTGGCAACAAGTTCTTTGGTCGTCGTTTTTCCGTTTGATCCGGTTAGAGCGATTACAGGGAAAGTAAATGTTTTTCTGTGATGCCTTGCCAAATTCTGAAGAGCGGTCAAAACCTCTTCAACCAATAAAAATTTATTATCCGTTGCTACTTCCGGATTATCTACAACGGCATAAGCTGCTCCTTTTTTTAATGCTTCTGCGGCGTAAGTATTGCCATCGAAATTATCTCCTTTTAAAGCAAAAAAGATACATCCCGCCGTAATCTGGCGTGTATCGGTGCTGATTGTATGGCCTTTAAGGTAAATGTCGTAAAGGTGTTCAAGAGAGGTATGCATATAAATGATCTGACGTTGTAAAATCTATAAATAAAGTTTGAAGGTTCGGCTCAATCAAATGCTTTGTAATTTCGTTACGTTTACGAGCTTAATGTTGGCCGGATTGACTGACAAAATTAATAGATTATTATTCAACGATGCGTACGAAATTTACCTGCCTCTTATTCTTTATATTTTCTCTCCTCTTTCTTTCCGAAAGTCGGGCACAGCAATCGTGGTTCAAACTCGATACAACAACCGTACTTTCTTCTGGTGGAAAAGCTCTGCTAAATCCTTGGGCAGGCGGCTTGAATGCCTCTCAAATAAATAAAATGGATCTAAACGGTGACGGGATCGAAGATTTGGTTGTCTTTGAGAGAACAAGCGGTGATTTGTCAACTTTTTTGGCATCAACAGATCCGGCAAATGCTCAGAAAAAAGTCTATCTCCACGCGCCTTACTATGAATATCTTTTTCCAAAAATTGATAACTGGCTGATATTGAATGACTATAATGGTGACGGATTAAAAGATCTTTTCACCTACACGGCTCTTGGAATCACTGTTTACAAGCAAGTGAAAAACGGTAATAACTGGTCCTGGCAACTGGCAAAAGACGCTTTGTATACGCAAGGTTTATCCAGTTATGTAAATCTTCAGGTATCGAGCCAGGACATTCCGGGAATCACGGATATTGATGATGATGGTGATCTGGATGTGATCACTTTTGATTATTCGGGTGTTTTTATAGAATTTCATCAGAATATGAGCATGGAGCGCTATGGTATTCCGGATAGCCTGGTGTACAAAAGAAATGGAGTTTGCTGGGGAAATTTTCACAAAGGCGATGGCGAAGATTTTGTGATGGGCGAGGATTGCGGTGTTGTGAGCAATCCTGATGCGAGCCGTATTTTGCACCAGGGGAATTCCATTCTGCTTCATGACCTGGACGGTGATGGGAAAAAAGATCTGCTTGTAGGGCATATCAGCAACGACCATATGTCATTTTTGAAAAATACCGGTGAAAACTTAATTGCTAATTTTTCAAGTTTCACCCACATCTATCCACCGGTCGATCCTATTGTCTACTACATTTTTCCTTCTGCATATTATGAAGATGTCGATTTTGATGGGGTAAAAGATTTGATATCGGCGCCTAATGTGTCAAATAATGATGGAAATCTGATGGATTTTAAATCGTCAAACTGGTATTACCACAATGCGGGTACGAGCGATAATGCCAATTTTAAACTGGTACAAAAAAACTTCCTTCAGGATCAGATGCTGGATGTTGGCGAAAACGCTACGCCCTCTTTTTATGATATTGATGGAGATGGCGATCTTGATATGATTGTTGGAACAGGTGGTACACGTGATGGAAACAATTTCCGCGGCCGGTTGTGGCTTTTGAAAAATACGGGAACCAGGCAGGCACCAGCTTTTGAAATTTCCTCGGATAACTATCTGAATATTCCGGCAACGCTGGATATGTATAATTTGAAAACCCAGTGGGCGGATTTTAACGGAGACGGCGTTCCCGATCTGGGATTCTCCGGAACAACGATCAAAGGGTTGGAATTTCGTTATATTCCAAATAAAGGAGCACTAAATCAGGCTGCACAATTAAATGTAGCGGATATGGTTACGATCACGATGCCGGTTGAATCACAGATTACGGACTATCCATATTTCTATGACACGGATGGCGATGGCGATCTGGATCTGGTTGTTGGAAAACCGCAGGGGAATATCAGTTATTATCAAAATACGGGAACAAACAAACTGCCGGTTTTGACACTTGTTACCGATGCATTTGCCGGAATTACTGTAAATTATGAAGGTAGAAATGTCCAATTGTCCGTGGCCGACGTGGATCTTGATGGAAAGCCAGATCTGGTAACCGTCGATTTTTCAGGAAAATTAAGAATATTTCATTCTGCCGACTGGGGGAAATGGACTCAGCGGGAAAGTCTTTTAATTGATAGGAACGGTTTGGGAACAGATCCACTTTTTGGCGGATATTTATATGCCACGGTTGCTGATTATAATGGCGATGGAAAACCGGATATTGCCATTGGGAACAGTTCAGGGGGAATTCGTCTTCTTAAAAATATTTTACCTATCAGTATAACGCCTGTCGAACCACCGGTTGAACAAAGTGTAAAAGTATATCCAAATCCGGCGGGTGAATATATCAAAGTGCTTTCAACCGAAAATGCTTCTTTAACGGTTTTCAATGTATCAGGTCAGGTTATTCAATCCAATATTGTCGTAAGGGCGAATGTTGAAAAGGAAATTGTTACTACGAAATGGACGCCCGGTCTCTATGTTTTTGAACTTCAAACGAGCCGTTCGCGGATTTCCAGGAAAATTGTGATCCGCTGATTTCTTCTGATGGCTAGAATTTGCCATGTTAAATTATTGATAAAAAAGTAACTTAAAATTATAAAATCGCTAGTGAAAGAGTAAATACTAGCACTCAATTACTTAGGAGGTAGTGTCCATAGAATTATTTAATTTATAATTCAAAAAGACGTATTTCGAGCAGTACGGTACAGGATGCGCTATTTCTGTTCGTATGGCAACTTACGGGTTAAATGCATAACTGGCCATTAGCCGGATATCTTAACCACAGACCATTAAACCCTAAAACCTCATGCAGGCACTTCTTGGTGTACTTTTTCATTTCATTGGCGGTTTTGCTTCCGGCAGTTTTTATATTCCTTACAAAAAAGTCAAAGGCTGGGCATGGGAAACTTACTGGATCGTTGGTGGCTTGTTTTCCTGGTTGATCGTTCCACCACTTGCAGCTTATCTTACCATTCCGGGTTACACTGAAATTATCGCGCATACGGATGGCGGCGTTTTATTTCTGACCTACTTTTTTGGTGTGCTGTGGGGAATTGGTGGTTTGACTTACGGTCTGGGTGTGAGGTATCTGGGCGTGTCGCTGGGGAGTTCTATCATCCTCGGTTTATGTTCGGTCTTTGGTGCTTTGATTCCATCCGTTTATTACGAATTTAATCCAAAAACAGGGAAAGATTCCATTTCTGATCTGATCAATAGCAACTGGGGACAAATGGTTTTGCTTGGCTTGCTGGTCTGTGTCATCGGTATTATTATCTGTGGAAAAGCCGGTGCGATGAAAGATAGCGACTTGAAAAAAAGTGGCATTGTGTCAGAGGGTAACACCGAATTCAAAATTGGTATAGGTCTTACAGTTTCTATTATTTCGGGTATTCTCAGCGCATGTTTTGCATTTGGAATTGATGCCGGAAAAGTAATGGCGGAAGAAGCAAATGCAACCTGGCAGGCTGCAAATCCCGGGCAAGGCAATTTCCTTTTCCAGAATAATGTGACCTATATCGTGATCTTACTTGGTGGATTGACTACCAATTTTATCTGGTGCATGATGTTGAATGCTCGTAATAAAACGTTTGGAAACTACACAGATAAAAGTACACCGCTTCTTTCAAACTACATTTTTTCAGCACTTGCCGGTACAACCTGGTTTCTTCAGTTTTTCTTTTACGGTATGGGAGAAAGTAAATTGGGGAACGGTGCAAGTTCATGGATTTTGCATATGGCCTTTATCATTTTAATTGCCAATACGTGGGGTTTGGTTCTTAATGAATGGAAAGGTGTTGCCAAAAAAACGCTGACAACGATTGTTTCCGGGATTTTGGTTATTGTCCTCTCCGTTTTGATCGTGGGCTACGGTAATTATTTGCATGAATAATCTGGTCTTGTGAAATGATCCTGAAAAATCAAATTTCAATTTATATTATCATTATGCTGGAAGCCATGGCTTGTCAGGAGAAGAAAAATAAGCAGGAAAATAACGTGGAAGAAAATACAGCAAGCCAGGAAGGTACCTTTGGGTACGACCTGTCTTTTTTGAAAAAATACAAACAGGTTATCGTTTTGAAATCTCCTGATGATGAAAAATCACAGGCTATCGTTGTTGCGGATTATCAGGGTAGGGTTATGACGAGTACAGCTGCCGGAGATTCCGGAAACAGTTATGGCTGGCTGAATTATGAGCTTATCAAAAGCGGTGAAAATAAACCTCATTTTAACGCACTGGGAGGCGAAGATAGATTCTGGTTTTCTCCCGAAGGCGGTCAGTTTTCTGTTTATTTCAAAAAGGGAAAATCGTTTGTTTATGAAAACTGGCAGACTCCGGCGGTAATCGATTCCGAGCCGTTTGATGTGGTTTCCTCAGATGCTGCTTCGGTACGTTTTAAGAAAAAAACAGTTCTGGAAAATAACATCGGAACAAAGTTTGACCTTTTAATTGAGCGTCAGGTTAAAATGATCAGCAAAGCTGAGATTAAGAATCTGCTTTCTGTTCCGGATTTTGAAAATATAAAAACCATTGGTTATACTTCTGAAAACGCGGTTACCAATTTGGGTGAAGATTGGAAAAAACAAACCGGAGCTTTGGGTATCTGGATTTTGGGTATGTTTAAACCATCACCAAAAACAACGATTGTAGCTCCTTTTTCAAAAGCCAATTCAGAGAAACCGTTGCTGACTTCCAATTATTTTGGGAATATTCCGGAGGACAGACTGGTCATTAAAGATTCTGCAGTGTTTTTGAAAGCTGATGGGAAATTCAGAAGTAAAATAGGCTTGTCGCCAAAGTCTGCCAGGAATACTGCGGGAAGTTATGATGCTGAAAAAGGTATTTTAACAATCATTTTATATGATTTGGAACCGAAAGGAGAATACCTCAAATCCACCTGGGAACTGCATAAAGATCCTTTTGGCGGCGATGCGCTTAACGCCTATAACGATGGTCCGCTGGAAGATGGCACTCAAATGGGGCCGTTTTATGAGCTGGAATCGAATTCAAATGTATTGTTATTAAAGAAAAATGAAAAGTTGATTCACCGGCATAGTACTTTTCATTTTGAAGGACAAAAAGCGCATCTTAACAAGATATCAAAAGCTGTTTTGGGTGTCGACCTTGATTCTGTTGAAGAAACGTTTTCATTGAAATAATTCGCATCCCGCATTGCTTTATAAAAATAACCTGACAAAACATTCCTGACCACTTAATTACCTGAAAATATGAAATATGTAAAGTATGCTCAATTATTTTGTTTCGCACAGGTCATGCTGGCAGGAGGTTTTGTAGCCGAGGCACAAAAGAAAGTTTCCAGCGGTGTTTTTAAAAAGTATGAGGTAACGCCTGATTTTATTGCCGAAGGCGCCGCTATTGGTGATGTAAATAAGGATGGTAAAAAAGATATTCTTTCCGGTGCCTACTGGTTTGAAGCACCAAATTGGACAAAACATGAAATTATGCCGGTAAATGCTTTTTCCTGGAAAAACGGATACAGCGATTCCTTTCTGGATTTCAGCTCAGATGTCAATCAGGACGGCTGGGTGGATTTGATACGGATTGATATTGCAGGAAATCCGGCAGTTTGGTATGAAAATCCTAAAAATAAAACGGGACAGTGGACGGCTCGGGTAATTCATCCTTCCATAGGAAATGAGTCGCCGGTTTTTGTTGATATTGATGGAGACGGCCGTTTGGATCTTTTGGCGAATGATCCACAGAAAAAGCAGGTGATCTGGCTTAGTCCGCCAAGAAAAAAGGGTGATACTGAATGGGAAAATAACATAATCAGCAGCGATGAAAAAGTTGCTACCGATAAATATACCCACGGCCTGGGTTATGGAGATATTAACGGAGATGGGAAAAAAGATGTTCTTGTGAAAGACGGGTGGTGGGAAGGTTCGGCTGATCCTAAAAAACCGAACTGGAAATTTCACCCGGCAAAGCTAAGTCAGGATTGCGCACAAATGTATGTTTACGATGTTAATCAGGATGGGTTAAATGATATCATCAGCTCTTCGGCGCATAATTACGGAATCTGGTGGCATGAGCAGGGAAAAGACGGATCCTGGACAGAGCATGAAATTGCCAAAGATTTTTCTCAATCGCATGGACTTGGCTTTAAAGATATAAATGGTGACGGGTTCCCGGATCTGGTTACGGGAAAACGCTGGTATGCACATAATGGAGGAGATCCGGGAGCGGAAGATGCAGCTGTGACGTATTGGTATGAATTTAAACCCGGAAAAACGCCGACCTGGATTACGCATAAAATTGATAATGAGGCAGGAGGAGGTCTGCATATTGAAATAGAAGATATGAATAAGGATGGTCTGCCGGATTTTGTGATCGGAAATAAAAAAGGAGTTCATTATTTTGAGCAGCAAAAACAGTAATTTCATCTACCTTTAATACACACTTTCAATTCAATATTCATGAAATTCGGTATCAATACCTATTTGTTTTCCTCTCCTTTTACGAATGAGAGCATAAGCTTTTTTCCAAAGTTTAAAGAATGGGGTTTTGATTTTGTAGAAATTGCGGTGGAAGATCCAGCGAATATTGATGCTGTTTTGATAAAAAAAGCATTGGACGATAACGGTTTGGAATGCCATTCTGTTTGTGCTGCAACGGGTCCCGGAAGGGATTTGCGTGGAAATAGAAAAGAGCAGGTGGTGTCTTTGGAATATATTAAACAACTCATTGATATAGCTCCTGTTTTAGGAAGTTCGCTCGTTGCCGGACCAATTTATTCTGCCGTTGGAAGAGCCGATCTTGTCCCGGAAGAAGAAAAGACAAAACAATGGCTTACTGTTGTAAAAAATCTTCAGATACTTGCCGCTGATGCTGAAAAGGTAAATGTCAAGTTAGCCATTGAACCGCTAAACCGCTACGAAACGGATTTGATCAATACTTGTGAACAGGCGCTGACCCTGATCCGCGATGTGGGCAGCGACGCACTTCGTATCCATCTCGATGCTTTTCATATGAATATTGAAGAGAAGGATCCGGCATTGGCGATCCTGAAAGCAGGAAGCAAATTAGCACTTTTACATGCGTCCGGCAGTGACAGAGGTACACCTGGCGGTGACCAGATTAATTGGGAAAGGATTTTTGTTGCACTCGATAAAATCGATTATGCAGGCGATATCGTAATTGAATCTTTCACGCCTGATGTTAAAATTATAGCCAAAGCTGCTTCAATATGGCGAAAAATGGAACCTTCAAAGGAATCCATTGCCATCGATGGACTGAAATTTCTTCGGTCCTTAAACCTGTGAAAAATGCTTCAAATTAATCTTTAAAAAAAATAAAAGATAATGCTTGCACAGGAAAAAAATATAATAGAACTTTGTCTATCAAAATAGTAGATTTATAAAGAACGAAGGGAGAGGTTAGGCTCAATGATCTTCTGGCAACCTATGACTAATAAGGTGCCCCAACCTAATTCTAATGATAAATCTTTAGAATCCACTGAATACAAATTGTTGCCCGAGATACAACGTTAAGGGAATTTTGTTGTCATTACTCTGAAAAAGAGTGATTTAATTAAATTTTTAACTTATTATATAGTTAACTGGTAGAGATTATATACTTTATATTATTAAGTTCAAGCTCATATGAAAATCAATCGCTTATTATTGACAATTTTTCTGACGGCTACGGTTGTCATTTCTGCTCATGCACAGGGCAAGCAGATTAAAGAAGGTATCTGGCGTGGGGTTTTCAAAGTAGGAGAAACAGATGTTCCTTTTAATTTTGAAGTGAAAAAGAAAGACGGAAATCAACTGGTGTTGACGGCAATTAACGGTGATCGTCGTGATGATTTTAATGCTAAATACTTCTCAACAGATTCGTTGCAGGTGACGATGAATACGTTTGAAGCGGCCTTTTTTGCAAAGATAGAAAGTGATGGAAGTATGACTGGCGTTCATAAGAGTCTGGTTCCTGGTGTAGACAGAACAATTCCTTTTACGGCTCAACCAAATAAAAATTACCGTTTTGTTGAACCAGGTAAGGAGATTAAGCCAACAGCAGATATTACCGGAAAATGGGTGGTAAAAATTCAGTCAGATAAAGCGGTCGCGGATCGTGTGGCTGTTTTTGAACAAAAAGGAAACAAACTGAATGGTATCATTTTGTCAATTACCGGCGATAGTCGCGAATTGCAGGGAAATGTTCAGGGAGACGAATTTTTACTTTCAGGTTTTACAGGATCAGGTCCTTCGTATGTTACCGGGAAAATTATTGACGGAAAATCCATTGAAGGCGCCATCGGTTTCGGACCGAATGCTACAAAATTCAAAGGAATTAAAGATGACAACGCAGCACTTGCCGACGCGTATTCGCTTACTTTCTTAAAACCGGGTTATGAAAAACTGGATTTTACTTTCCCGGATCTGAATGGAAACCAGGTTTCGCTGAGTGATGAAAAATACAAAGGAAAGGTTGTGATCATTGAATTAATGGGAACCTGGTGCCCGAACTGTATCGATCAGGTTTCGTTTATGGCGCCCTGGTATAAAGAAAATAAAAGTAAAGGTGTTGAGATCATCGGTTTGGCATTTGAAGCAAAAGATGATTACGAATTTGCAAAACACACGTTGACCAAATTAAAGACCCGCTACGATATACAGTACGACTTACTTTTTGCAGGTAAAAATGACAAAGATGAAGTAGCCCGGAAATTGGTTGCGCTCAAAGAATTCATTGCCTTTCCAACAACAATTATTATAGGCCGTGATGGAAAAGTGAAAGAAATCCATACCGGATTTTCAGGAAAAGGAACCGGACAGTTTTATGATGACTATGTCAAAAAATGGAACACAGATCTTGCAAAGCTGATCGCTGAGCCGCTGCCGTAACTTTTCTTTCAGTAAACAGATAACAAACTAAAAACCAGATTATGGAAATTTATTGTGATAGCGCTGCGACGACGGCCATTGATCCTGAGGTGATTGAAGCAATTTTGCCTTATTTGACAACTAATTTTGGAAATCCATCATCAAGTCATTGGGCTGGACGGAAAGTCCGGGAAATGATTGACAATTCCAGAAATACAATTGCCAGGTTATTAGGAGTATCATCCGAAGAAATATTTTTCGTGTCAGGTGCTACCGAAGCCAATAATCTCGCTTTGTCAGAATCGGTCAGGGAATATGATTTGACACATGCAATCACAAGTAAAATTGAACATAAAGCGGTTTTGCAGCCTTTGTTGAAACAGGAAAAAGAAGGCAATATTGAAATCAGTTATGTGAAGCTTGACAAAAAAGGCAATATAGATCTTGATCATCTTGAACATTTATTAGCGGCCAACCCACAATCGCTCATCAGTTTGATGCATGCAAATAATGAGATTGGAAATATTACCGATATCGAAGCGATTAACAAACTGGCGGAAAAATACAATGCTGTATTTCATACCGATACTACACAAACGATTGGTAAGGTGAAAATTGATTTAAAAGAATTTCCAGCAGATTTTCTGGTTGGGTCGGCTCATAAATTTCATGGCCCAAAAGGTGTCGGATTTATTTATATCAATAAAAAACATAAGCTGAAACCATTTATTTTGGGAGGGGCACAGGAAAAAGGACAAAGAGGAGGTACCGAAAATGTGATCGGAATTGTTGGTCTGGCCAAGGCACTGGAAATCGCTTACCGTGATTTTGATCGTATTCATAAAAAAACAGCTGCACTTAAACAGAGATTAATTTCCCAGCTTGAAAACATTGGAATACCGGAGATCAGTTTTAATGGCGAAAGTAAGTCTTCATCTAAAAGCCTTAGCTCGGTTGTGAATATTTCTTTCCCTTGTTTGCAGTCGGGAAGTTTGGTCAATAGCCTGGATACTTTCGGTATAGCCGTGTCCGGTGGTAGCGCCTGTTCCAATTTAGGCAACGGCGGTTCACATGTGATCTCCGCTATTCAACATGAAGATAACAGGGAAAATGTCCGTTTTTCTTTTAGCAAATTCAACACAACAGAAGAAATTGACCGGATTGTCAGCACAATTTCGAAAATTTATGAGATTGATAATAATATAGTTGAGGAGTCAATTGGTGCCCAGCAATTGTTTGCCTGGGCCCAATGATGGAAGTTGGTTGAGTCGGCTTTTGCATATATTCACTGTTTTGGATCATTAAGATTAAAATTTTTTCTAAAACAGTGAATATCCAAATTTGCGGTTTGATTGATTTAATAATTTTCTTACATTGTAACGAGGTATTTGTTTAAGTATGAGTGCAATAGTGTTTTCCAATTACTATGATCATAAACAGGTTTCGAAATGAAAAACACGTATCAGATTAAAATTGCATACCGCAAAGGTCTTAGTCTTCACAAAATAACTTCGCTGATCGAATCGGTGAAAGGAGTAAAAATTAAACACCTTAATTTGATTGTCAAAGGGAAAAATTTTGTCGGTGTTCTTGCACTGGAAGTTTCTCAAATGATGGATCTAGATTCTGTTGTTGCGCTTATGCGTAAAAACCGGGATGTATCTACAGTTGAAAAGATAAACCCCGGTCAATTCTCTGTTTCAGGCGATCTGTATTATTCGCTTTGATTATTCCTGCACTCGTCAAATAATTGTCCGTCATTTTCCTTTCCTATCTGCTTTCTGTTGAATCTGTAAATTCCGATCTTATTACTATGAATGAAATTCATTTGAGTAATAATTTAGTCGTTTTTGTTATTATGTAGTCAACTACATATATTTGTGTATAAATTAAAAATTATGACAAATCAACATCAGATCACCCAGATTGGAAATTCACATGCTGCACAGGTAATAGATCTTATTCTTCCGATTCAACAATTAGAATTTGGTATCCCGATTACCTTACAAAACCAGCCGGATTTGCTGGATATTGAAAATTATTACCATGCTACGGGAGGTAACTTCTGGGGTGCAATTAATGATGACAAAGTAATTGGTACCATCGCGTTGATCGGTATCGGAAATGGACAGGGCGTGATCCGGAAAATGTTTGTGAACAAAGATTTTCGGGGTAAAGAACATGGTCTGGCGCAGAAACTGCTTGAAACTCTGATTCAGTACTGCAAGTCAGAAAATATTACAGATCTTTATCTGGGAACGGTCGATGTTTTGCAGGCGGCAATGCGTTTCTATGAAAGAAACAATTTTGAAAAAATTGAAAAGAAAGATCTGCCGGCAACGTTTCCCATTATGTCTGCCGACAATGTTTTTTATCATCTGGAGATTGAAAAATTATGAATAATAGCATAGATCAGTCCGGAATCCTTGCACTTTCTACGCGTTTACAGCGAATAAGTGAACGTTTGAGAAAAGATGGGTTACAGATTTATAAAGAAAACGGCATTGAATTTGAGCCTAAATGGTTTCCGGTTATTTACACTTTACAACAAAAAAACTCGCTAAGTATCGGTGAACTTGCCGCCGAAATTGGTTATGCACATCCATCAACAATCAGTTTACTGAAAGAGCTCGAAAAGGAAAAACTGATCAGTTCAACAAAAGATAAAACCGATGATCGTAGAAGATTAATTTCGCTGACTCCAAAAGCAGAGGAATTGATTGACAAAATGAAACCGGTTTGGGGAATTATGATTGCCGCCATGACCGAACTTACCGATACGACCAACAATATCATGCTGGCCATTAATGAGGTCGATGCGGCATTCAAAAAGAAAAGTTTTTTGGAAAGAGCGCTTGCCATCATGGAAGAGAAAAAAGAAGGGAAAGTGTCAGAGGATAGAATTGAAGTATCAAAAATAGCGAATCCGGAAGATTTGAAAACGGCGTTTGCGATCAGGCGCCAGGTTTTCGTGATCGATCAAAATGTAGATGCCGCGGCGGAAGAAGACGGGAACGATGTGGCAACACATTATCTGGCCAAGGTAAATGATCTGCCTGCCGGAACAGCGAGATGGAGAAAAACCAAAGATGGGTATAAACTGGAACGTTTTGCAGTATTGAATGCTTACCGCGGAAGTGGCGTAGGGGGTACATTGGTGCAGGCATTACTGTCAGATTTGCCAGAAGGTGCGAGGGCCTATCTACATGCACAAGTTAGAGCCGCTAAGTTTTATGAGAAAAATGGATTCTCAAAGTTCGGTGATTTGTTTGTTGAACAAAATATTGAACATGTGAAAATGGAATTGTATAAATAAAAATGGGCGGTTAGCCAACCAGTTTGAACTGACCAAACTAACCGCCAAATCCTAAAAGCTAACGGCTCATTATAGCGTAAATGATACCCGGGCGAACAGGAATCTTCCGTTGAAACCAAATTGTTGTCCGGTTCTTGAATAAGGGAAATAGCCCGCTCCGGTGTTTCCGCCAATTGTTTTGTCAGGGTAAATGTCCAGCAAATTATTTGCCCCAAGCGTTAGCCGAATACTGTTGACAATGTCATAACTCAAAGAAAGATCCGTAATAACTTTCCCTCCAAAAGTCTGAGCATCAGCATCTACATTAGTTGCTGCATTAACAGGCCCAAAGTAAACATTTCTCAGAAATACACCGAATTTGTTCAAATTATAACTCAGCGTTAAGTTACTTTTTATACGCGGCACCGCAGATTCGAAATACGTTCTGCTTGCTTTATCAAAATAAATATTTTCTTTTCCTGCCAGTAAAGGCGATGCTTTTACCGGGCCTACCACATTTGTTTTTACAAAAGTCCCGGAAAGATCGGCACGGAAACGACCTTTTCCCAGACGTTCTGAATAAGTAAGTACCGCGTCAATTCCTTTGGTTTCGGTATCAATTGCGTTTGCAAAAAAACGTGCTGTTTGTGCGTTTGCCTGATCTAAAAGCTGATAAATTTCTTTATCCTGCGCAGAAGCCGTCGGACTGTTGCTTCCTGTGAAATTTCCGGTGTAGATAACACGGTTGTTAATTCGCACGTAATATCCGTCTACGGTAAGTTTGAAATTGCCAAAGCTGCCTGTTATTCCCAGACTGTAATTTTTGGAAGTTTCCTGTTTCAATGCAGGAATGCCAAGTAGTTGGGCGGGACGGCTATCGTTTGTAAATGTACCTGACTGAATAATTTGTCCGTCAATAAACAAACTTGACGTTGCACTAAAATAGCGCTGGTGCAAAGATGGTGCACGGAAACCCGTACTGGCAGCTCCACGAATAGCCCAGGTTTCACCAAGTTTGTAACGGGTAGAAACTTTCCAGTTTAAAGTCGATCCGAAATCAGAATAATTTTCAAATCTCAACGCACCGTCAACAAGCCATTTTTCTGTAAAATTCAGTTCAAGATCCGTGTAAGCCGCAACGGAAGTACGAGAAACGTTTACCGCATTTTCGGGGCGGAAACCAGGAAATGCCTGTGCGCCTCCGCTATAAGGGTTGCCGTTTTGTGCTCTGCGAACCTGTAAATTTCCTGTAATATCCGGAATCAGGATATCTTTTCCGGCTCCATCTGTACCAACTTTAATGGCCCGACCAAAATCCGCATAGGAGTTTTCTTCACCTTCAACGATTTTATAATTCTCAAAACGATGTTCTCCGCCAAATGCCACATTAAGGCCACTTAGTACATTATCAAATTTTCGGTTCAGATCAATATTGGTTGTGTTTTGTGCGAAACGGTACCCGCCATCTGTAAAGGTTGTGGGCGATGCTTTTAATAAAGAAGCATTCAGAGAATTGGAAGTTGTAAAATCAATCTGGTTGCGGCCGAAAGTATTGCTGAAATCAGCATTCCATTTTCCAACTTTTCCTCTGATCCCGGTTGCAAAAGACTGGTCATAGTTATCAGTGCCAATCAACGGTAAATATCCCAGAGGATAAATTTCCTGTATATTTTGTGTGATTTGAGCCGGTTGACGGCGGAAAGCGGCTGATTGACCACTTTTGTAATTCAGTCCGCCAAAGGCATAAAATTCTGCTCCTTCGTTTAAAGGAATTACACTATTCAGCATAAAAGAACCTCCGCGGCCGGATGCCTGGCCGATTCGTGAATTAAAATCGGATCGTGTCATACCACGTCGCTGCAATTCTGCATTGGTAATATCAACGCCGGTAGGATTCGGGTAGAGGGACGGATTGTTATAATCACTAAAGATTACACCGGTGAATTCTTTCATCCGGTTTGTCGGATTTCTGAAATCAAAAGATCCTGCCAGATTTAAAAATCCGCCTTTTGTTCCCAATGCCAAACCGTAGTTTACATTCGCCTGCACATTTTCACCGTCGATCGTACCTTCCGAATTTTTAGATACAAAACCACCTGTTGTGACATTGGCGCGTAACTGGTTGACGTTGTCTTCCAGGATAATATTGATGACCCCGGCAATCGCGTCAGAACCGTATTGGGCCGCCGCACCATCTCTCAAAATTTCAATTTTTTTTATAGCAGAAGTCGGAATAGCATTTAAATCAGTACCTACCGATCCTTTTCCGAAAGTCCCGTTTATATTGACCAGCGAAGTGGTATGGCGACGTTTTCCATTGATCAAAACCAAAACCTGATCCGGACCCAAACCACGAAGTGAAGCCGGATCAATGTGATCGGTTCCGTCACCCAGTACCTGTGTGTTAGAATTGAAAGAAGGAGCTACATAATTTAAAATCTGGTTCAGGGAAACCTGGCCCACATCTTTGACAATTCTTTGTACGTCAATGACATCCACAGGCACAGGGGTATCAAGCTGTGAGCGTGGTTCTCCGCGTGAGCCCAGTACAACAAGTTCGTTCAGGGACGTTATTTGTAAATCGAAATCAAGTTCAAGTGTCTGTCCGCCTGTGAGTGTTACCACTTTCTGGTTTGGTGCAAAGCCAGTAAAACTTGCAATGATGGTGTAAGTTCCCGGGGATAAAGGTAATTTATAAACTCCTTGTGCATCCGTTACTACGCCGGAACTTTGTCCCTGAACATACACGGAAGCACCCGGTAATAGTTCCTGTCCGTCCTTCACCGTTCCCTGAATTACAGACTGGGCAAAACTTAGACTAACAGATAAAAAAAACAGAAAAATTGCGGCTTTCAGTTTTTTAAAGAGTAATAAACTTTTCATAATGGTACTTGTTTGATGAATAATGAAATGACCTCCCGTCAGAAATCACTGTTGCGGCGTCAAATGCTTTAACAAAACAGATTAAATTTTAATTTTAAAATGTTGGATTAAATTGATTTAAAAAATGAATGAAACGTGATTGTTAAGGAAGGTGTGAAGTCCTTGAAACGTAGAGAAATGGAAGATATCCGGAAACCGGGAAATATGCAGTGAGGGTTAAAAATATCAGGTGCAGGTTATTTTTGTAAAATTCTGCACCTGAGGTATTGGTATTATTTGCTAAGTTGTCTTGTTACTTATTCAGCAAACCATCAAAAGTAATGGCAACGTAATAAAGACCGCCGAGTGTTGGCCCTCCGGCGTATTGAATGTAATTATTATTGAAAATATCACTTCCGCCTACTTTCACAGTTCCTTTAATGGTTGGCACTTTGTAAGTTACCTGCGCATCAAAAGTATGGATCGCACGAACGTAACCATTAACCAAAGGACTTTCCCAAAGGAATTTTTTCTGCCATCTGTGAACAACGCTGAAACCCAGGTTTTTCGTAATCTGACGATTTCCAAACTGGATGTTCGTAGTCAGTTCCGGTGTGTTAAATCCTGTAACAAAAATATCAGCTGTTGCATTTGATTTTATTTTGTTGAAGCTGGTATTTCCTGAAACTGTGTATCCTTTAAAGAAGTTGTAAGTAATGCCCAACGCCGAACCATAGTTGGTGTATTTATTTTTTGCATTGGTATACACACGATACCTATCTTGTGAATCCCTGTTGGCATCCAGCATAGCCAAAACTGCCGCATCTGATCCAACGGTTTGTCCACGGGGAACATCCACCTGAACCTGGCCTAAAAATCCATCATAAGTATTGGTGTAGGCATCAAAATCGAGTACCAAAGTATTGTTCAGGAATACGCTTTTGTATCCGAACTCATAGGAGTGAATTCCTTCCGGACGACCTTTGTCAAGCTGCGCTTTCACCAGTAAATTTCTGTTGGCCAAAGCGGCGTCGTTACGTGTTGCACCACCGGCTACGGCTGCATTAACCGCCGCATTAAATACAACTCCGGAAGCGCGGGTGTAGCTATTATCCAGATATCCCAGTCCTTCGTTGATGTAAGGAAGACTTCCCACACGTTTTACACGGCCATTGTTAACATAAGACAGCGCTTCAAATAATCCAGGGAAGCGATATCCCTGCTGATAGGTAAACCGGAAATTATTGCTTTTGTCGGGCGAGTAAACCGCAGCAATACGAGGTGTCAGGATTGGTTTGAATTCCGGATTATAATCAAAACGAAGTGAACCGAATATTTTTAGTTTCTCATCGAAAACAGTTTTGGTCAACTGTGTAAACGCTCCGATTTTTTTATAGGCAATATTTTTACCGTAACTGCCATTTTCCAAAGGTTTTCCACGATCCGCGATTGGGCGGGAAAAATCTACAAAGCTGTTTCCGTCCGGTGTGATTTCGTACAAACGGGCATCACCGCCGATCAACATGTCAAAAACTTTGGTATATTTTGAAAGATCCCATTGTCCTTCCACGTGATATAAATGACTTCTTTGCACCAGTGCAGCACCACCTGAAACCGGAGCATCCGGAATTTGGGCGGATTTTATATCCCAGTTGTTGATACCAATAATCAGTGCTTTCTGGTCATTAAATGCCTTTGTACCCGGTACTGCGCGGTTCGCATCTGCAATGCCGCGAGCATAGGCCGTTGCTGCTGCCAGGTTAGCGTCTGTCAGGCCGCCGCCATTATTTGTAGCATATTGTGTCAGTGCCGATTTGTAAGCCGCGCCCCAAACCGTTCCGCTTCCGCCTGTGGAAAGGTCCATGTTGTCGGCAAGAGGTTTCACATTGTAAGAATCTCCCGAATTTTCAGAAGAAGTATAGGCTCGAACCAAAAAATCAGCTCCTTTTAATTCAACTTTATGATTTTGAATAATCACGTTGTCGAGCTGGATTTTATTCCCACGTTGGAAAACACCATCCATTTTTCCAATCCTGTAGCTATAAGAAAGTTCCACCTTATCACTGATCCGGTAATGAAGCGCAGCGTCAAATTTAAGGTTATCCACATTGGGGTTCACCAAATCCCTTTCCCAGTATCCTGTTCGCGCTACGTTCAACGTCTGATTTGGTTTTCCGTTAATATTCAAACCACTCACCGAAACCGTGTTACTTCCGGCAAGTACGTCATCACCATATTTATTCCAGCCATCATAGGCAGCATTATTCGCTCCGTTTAAAGCAGGAAACGATGGATTTGCACTTTTCAGGTTATTCGGATTTTGATCCTGGCGTGTATCAGCCAGCCAATCTGTTCCGCGCATGTAGCTGAAATTGACTTTGAAGGCAAATTTATTGTTGAAAGCTTTTGCATAACGTAGGGCAGTTTCCGTCAGCATACTCGCCTCGCGTCCGGTTCCGCCAACGTGATTAACCCCGGTTTTTTGATAAACGCTTAAACCCTGGTAAAAGAATGGACTTTTTGTTAACAAGTTGGACATACCGTTAATAGCATTCAATCCATAAAGTGCCGATGCTGCTCCCGGAGTGATTTCCACACTGGCAATATCCAGTTCCGTCGGCCCGATAGCATTTCCAAGCGGAACGCCCAAAGTAGCTGCCTGCATGTCAATACCATCTACCAGCTGCATGAAACGGTAATTACTTGGAATATTAAACCCGCGCGTATTCGGTATTTTAAAGGTAAGACTTGAAGTAGTCATTTGCACGCCTTTAACGTTTTCCAATGCGTCATAAAATGAAGGAGATGGTGAATCGCGTATCGCGCGGATGTCCAGTTTGGCGATTGCAACAGGCGATTTCAGGATGCTTTCTTCAACACGGGAGGCTGTTACCACAATTTCCTGTGCAAGCTGAGTTTGTGTTACCAGTTCAATATTAATATTGGAACCAGGATTTTGGACTTCAAATTCCTGCGTTTTAAATCCTATACTTGAAATGACTAAGGTGAAGGGATATTTTGCTTTGGAGCGTAGTTTAAAACTTCCGTCGCTGTCGGTTATGGTTCCTGCCACAGTTCCTTTTATCAGCACGCTGACACCCGGAAGGGCCGTCTTATCATCTTTGTCAATGATTTTTCCAGAGATTTCGATAAAATTATTTCCCTGACCAAAGGTCAGCAGGGGAAATGCTAAAAGCGTAATGAGGATAATTCTTTTTAAAAGTAACAATGCTTTCATGGAATTGGGATATTATTATATTCTCTATCGATTTAGTAGACAAAAGTAATTCAGTTTTTGATAAGTTCAAATTTTAAATAAAGAAATATAAAAATTCTAAGTAACGGGTTTCCTTATTGATTCGTTATTGAAGTTCTGAAAGTGATTTTTTTTGTTGTTTTAATTTGTTGATAAAGAGATACTTGTAGTGATTAATGTGATGCTTAAATAATCATTAACAGAAGTGATATTTGTAATTTTTGTGATAAAAGTTACAAATTAATAAAACTAAGAATTTGTTATATATTATCAATCATATGGATATGAACGAGAAGATCATAGAAGAAAATTCTTTTCTCTTTTTGCGGTATAAATATTGCCTAAATTCTTGACAGCGCTTTTTAATGTACTGGTAATAAAGTAATTTCGGGATTCCCTGATCAAAGCATATTTTTTTATAATAGTCTCATCGTCAACGTTAAAAAATGGTCATATTTTGTCTCTTCAGATCTATTTTGCTGATAAAAAGGAGAGGTAATATCGTTGCGGTGATCGTGGCGTTGTTCAGTTTAAATTCCTGTGAAAATTCGGATTCGGAAAAGACCGATCATACCGCTTACGTAGATATGATCCGGGAGCAGGCCAAGCGTATGATGGACAAAGGAGAAACAGAAGAGGCTTTGGCTTTTTTTGATTCTGCTTATCAGGTTATAGATGATCCCGGAATTGGGGATGAGATAAGAAAACACAGTTTTAAAGGTCAGGATTATTACCCCAAAACAGGAAATCATTACAAGGGGATTTTACAGCTCGATAGTATATTTCTTATTTTATCGACAGAAGAATTAAAGAAAAAGTACACCAGAGAATATTCCACAGCCTTATTTCAAAAGGGTGACCTTCTTTTTAAAATCAAGCGGTATAATGATGCATACCAGTTTTATTATCGTGGAAAAATAATTGCGCAAACGATCATGGATCCGTGTGCGGTCAGTGAGTATACTTACCGGTTGGGGATGGTGAGTTATAAGCAGGCCAAGTACTCGGAAGCAGTGAATAATTTTAAGCAGTGTTTTGAAGACGCTGATTACTGTACAAAAGATTTTCGAAATTTTGCCCTGCGTCAGGAATTACTTGCCAACATTGCACTGAGTTACAGCAAGTATAGCAAGACGGACAGCTCGTTGATTTATACCGATAAGGCTTTGGCATTTCTCAATGAAGAAGGCAATAAATTTCCAGAGCGAAAAGATTACATAGAAATGGCGCAGGCTGTTGTTTATGGGAATCAGGCGGAGGGATATTACAAGAAAGGAGACACGCTTGCTGCGGAGAGGTTGTTAAAGAAAAGCATTGCTACAAACCGGAAGAAAGGATTTGATATTGCAGATGCTCAGATTTCTATGATCAAACTGGGAGAATTGTATATTGTTAAAGGAAACCTGGAAGGGTCACAGGAAATAGCCCGGCAGTTAAAAGCTTCGCTGGATACAACTTATAATTTATATGCTGAAACCGGCCTCAACAAACTGAACTGGCAGTATTATGATAAAATTGGAAAACCCGAGCAGGCCTATATTGCTTTGCAGCATTATATGTTTTTGAAAGATTCCATGGATCTTGAAAACAAAAAGCTGGTTAACGCAGATGTGGAAAAAGAGTTTCAACGTCTTGAACAGCAATATAACTATACACTTCTAAGTAAAGAAAATAATCTAAAGAAAAATTATTTATACGCCACGCTGCTTTTTTCATTAATGGCTATTGCAATTTTACTGCTGTTGTTACAAAACTGGAAAAGCTCAAAACTGAATGTAGCTGCACTTACAAAACTGAACAAGCAAATTACATTTCAGAATAAACAACTTGAACAAACACTGGATGATCTGCGGCAAAGCAATAAGGATAAAGACAGGATATTAAAGGTAGTGGCGCATGATTTAAGAAATCCAATTGGAGCCATATTTTCAATATCCTCTATTTTGCTGGAAGAGGTCGACTTTTCAACAGAACACCTGGAGTTGGCAAAATTGCTGAAAACATCAAGCCTGCATTCAATTGAAATGATTAATGATCTGCTGACGGCTAATTTTAATTACCGGCCGGAGGAGATGAAAAAGGATGTTGTGGATATGCGGATCCTGCTGCATGATTGTGTTGAACAATTAAAATTCAAGGCCGATGAAAAGGATCAGAAAGTAACGCTGGCCATAGAAGCAGATGTGCTGGTTTTGGCGGATAAGGAAAAGATTTGGCGCGTTTTAAGCAATTTGATCATTAATGCCATAAAATTCAGTCCATTAGGATCCGTTATTGCGGTGAAATTATTGGAACGAGATCAGAAAATAGAGCTATCCGTTAAAGATCATGGAATAGGAATCCCCGATGAATTAAAAGATAGGATATTTGATGCTTATTCCGGTGCTAAAAGAGTTGGAACTTCCGGAGAGCAACCATTTGGACTGGGGCTTTCCATTTCAAAACAAATCATAGAAGCGCATGGCGGTAAAATATGGTTTGAAAGTGATGTGGATAAGGGCACAACTTTTTACCTGGAATTACCAGCGGCCAAAGAAAAATCAGCTTTTACCTTGTCTTCGTCTGCGATAGTTTAGTTTTTTTGTTGGCATACTAAAAAAGTAAAAGCGGATTATTTTCACAATCCGCTTTTACTTTTTATAATGTTCTATAATTCGATTATGCCAGAATTTCCTGTTCCTTTTTTGAAGCACTAAGTTTCAAAACCTGAGTAGTCCAGTCACGGGTTTTGGCAGCAAGCCTGACATCTGTCGCTAATGAATTTCCAAAAGAAGGAATCAGTTTTTGAAGCTGTTGTTTCCATTGCGGCGTCGCCGCCTGATCTTTAAAACAACGCTGGATCAGTTCAAGCATAATGGAAACCGAAGTAGATGCACCAGGAGACGCACCCAACAAAGCTGCAAGAGAACCATCCGAAGCAGTCACCATCTCTGTTCCAAATTCCAGAACTCCACCTTCTTTTTTATCTTTTTTGATAACCTGTACACGCTGACCAGCCTTTTCAAGCTCCCAGTCTTCCATACGCGCCTGAGGCATATATTCTCTTAATGCCGCAAGCCGGTCTTCCGGTGACTGTCTTACCTGATCGATCAGGTATTTTGTCAAAGGTATATTGTGAATACCAGCGGCCAGCATGGGCTTGATATTATTAAATTTAATAGAACGGGGAAGGTCCAGGTATGATCCGTTTTTCAGGAATTTTGTTGAAAAGCCAGCATACGGACCAAACAATAACGCTTTTTTACCATCAATAACGCGTGTGTCCAAATGTGGAACCGACATCGGTGGAGAACCAACAGCTGCTTTTCCGTACACTTTTGCCTGGTGGCGTTCAATGATTTCAGGATTGTTGCAAACCAGCCATTGACCACTTACCGGAAAACCTCCAAATCCTTTTCCCTCAGGTATGCCTGATTTTTCCAAAAGAGGTAAAGAACCACCACCTGCTCCGATAAATACGAAAGGCGTGCGCAGCTTCTCTGTTGTGCGGGTCGACAGATCTTTAACGGCGATTGTCCAAGAACCATCGGATTCATGTTTGAAATCGTCCACTTCATGATTCAGATACAGATTAACACCTTCCTGAGTTTCCAGATAGTTGAATATGGCTCTGGTTAAAGCGCCAAAATTTACATCCGTACCCAAATCCATACGAGTTGCGGCAACTGCTTCAGCCGGATCCCTGCCATCCATAATTAAAGGAACCCAGTTTTCTATTTCAGCGGAATTGTCTGAATATTTCATTCCCTGAAACAAATGATGTTTTGTCAGGGCTTCGTATCTTTTTTTCAAATAGTCAACATTGTCCTCACCCCAAACAAAGCTCATGTGCGGAATATGTCGAATGAATTCTTCAGGTGCACCGGCAATTTTATTTTCCACCAGATACGACCAGAATTCTTTTGACACTTCAAATGACTCAGCAATTTTAATTGCCTTGTCGATAGCTACGGAGCCGTCTTCTTTTTGTGGTGTATAATTCAATTCACAAAAAGCAGAATGTCCGGTTCCTGCATTGTTCCATGCATCAGAACTTTCAGCGGTAACCCTGTCCAATCGCTCAAAAATGGAGATTGTAAAAGCCGGATTTAACTTTTTAAGCAAAATCCCCAGCGTTGCACTCATGATGCCTGCTCCAATCAGAACAACATCGGGAGTAATTGATTTTATAGACTTTTTGGTACGCATTGTGTAAGAAAGAATTATAGTTCATTAAGGCCATAAGCCCGGAAAAATCCAAAATCTCTATAATGAACAATAGTGCTTGTATTAATTGTTTCCAAAATAAGCCAATTGAAAAAATAAATTGACCTAAAAACTAAAAGTTCTTATTATCGATCAATAAAAACCTTGCTTCGTACCATTTATTTGTCTGATTTTAGTTTTGGGTATTTAATCAATAACAAAATAAAAAATGTTGCCAGAAGGTTTCTGGCAACATTTTTTATTTTCCAATATTTTAAGTCACCAAAAATAGACCAAGTTGAACTTACTTCTTGATTATTTTAAAAGTTTCCTTATTGACCCTGATAATATACAGGCCGGAAGGGAATTTGCTCATGTCCAGCTGTAAGGAATTCTTATTCACTACATTAGATTGCAATTTCAACCCAAAGGAATTTATGATTTCAACTGAGTTTATTTCAATTTCTGATTGAATTGTCATTTGGTCAGACACTGGATTTGGAAAGAGCCTGATTGATGATTTATCGCTCATTTTTACGCTTATAACACGGCTGTAATGGTATGAATCGTCCAGGTCAACCTGTTTTAAGCGGTAATAATAAATGCCCGCCGATAGAGAAAGATCCTGGTAATTGTACTGTTCGGTGATCGCAGAGTTTCCGGCGGCAAGTTGCTTGGTAATGGATGTGAAATGGATTGCATCGGTGCTGCGTTCTAATTCAAAATAGGCCGAATTTGTTTCTGTACTTGTTTCCCATTCCAACGTAGCGGATGATCCTTCTGGATTTCCCTTGAAATATGTTAAAGTCACAGGAAGTGGCGTGTCAGTGGTCCCTATGAAAAATCCGCCGGTGCTAGTCATGTCAAAAGTGACTTCCCAGCTATTTAAAGTAGTATTCCAGATCACGGATGCCGGAGTTATTTTTGTACGACTACCGCTATAACTGTTTTGCGCACCAGTATTTCCGGAGGGACTTCCACTAAACTGGATGACACGGAGATTATTTTTTCCGGTTTGATCATTGGAGTTAGAAGGAATATCGACGCTGCTTACTGCATTGAACGCGTCAAAATCACTTTGAGGGAAATATAAAGTTACTCTGGCAGCAGGAGTGCTATTTACAGGTTCCAGTTTAACGTCAAAATGCCTTTGAACGTAAGGGGAATTTTGATAAGATTGAACAGAACCATCTATAAACGTTTTTGCAGTTATAGTTTGGGTGATCATAGAAGAATTGGCGACGGGCGTTATTTTGCCTAGAATTCTGCAATCGTTTACAAGTAGATTATTAACATTACTGGTGATAATCTGCTGGCTCATATCCAGATTTCCGGCAATGGAAGCGGGTGAAATGCTTAATGGAACCCGGATTCTAGGAGACAAAACTACATTGTTAAATACATCCGTAGTTTTTAGCTGATAATCTCCGGCAGCAATAGCCCACTGCTGACTATTGGCAAGACTGGTATTACAATTGTCGCTGGAAAGCCAGTCATATGTTTGTAAACCAGAAGGAGCCTGAAAAACAACACTTGCTGTTTCTGTCCTGAGAACTGAAACATTTGGCGGCGGCGTCGCTGGATATGGCGTTGAGTTTTTGAAAAAATCGGCATCCAGTTTCTCGGTCCACCATCCGGCTAAATGTAAAAGTCCATTACCTGTAAAGTGAACCTGGTCACTATTTCGGTAAGTAAGATCGTAATAGTTATCTGTTTCCGGTCCAGGAAATACGTTGGCCATTTTATAATTCAAATCATTACCATGACTTCCCAGACCAATTAGGTCATTCTGGGCATCAATAACAGGCTGCCAGGTTCGCGTGCTTCCATCCACATTGAAGCGCGAAACTCTCGATACAACCCAGGCCAGATTGTTTTTTCCGGACAAATCCCTTGTAGCCTTTACTACATCCCGAATGTCAGACAAATAATCTTCGCGGGTACGGCTTACCAAATTGTCAGTTTCTCCCTGGTGCCACAGAATGGCCCGTACACCCAATTGAGCTATGTAATTATTCAGAGTAATTCTTACGTGTCCAAAAGGTAATCCGGCAGGAAACTGAAAGCCAAAATCACTTATCGTTAAAGCATTTACAGGAACAGATTCCTTCCAGTTTCTAACACCTGTACTGGACCAGCCGGCATTGAAAATCATAACCGGAACCTGTATCTTTTTTACCAGACTGTCTCCAAAGGCACCCCAGCACCAGGCATAATTTCCAAAAGGAGATGTTTTTGTGAGATCATCCAAATGAACATATTCAGGACAAGGCAAGTTAATTGCGGAATAGGGTGCAATGGTGGGAGAATTTGCGGCGTTGTAATTTTGAAAATTAACGCTGCTCACTCTGTCATCGGTAGCTCCAGGACCATTGGCATTTCCATCACCACCCGTTGCATTGGATTGACCGGCTACTACAAAAACTTCCCCTATACCCACACGTTCAACCGTAGTGGTTACAGTTACAGAATTGTCGACAATTACTCTGACTTCCAACTTATACCAGCCACCGCTAACGGCCATAGAACCATAGAAATTACCACCTCGGGGATTTTCCTGCACGGTTGCCCATCCGCCCCCTGCTGGAGTAGCTGTACCTTGCCCCGTTTCTCTTGGAACAAATCGTGCTTCAATACGATCTGCGCAACCGGCAAAATAACCTGCGATAACTACGGAGGCCTGATTGGAATTATCTCTTTGGAAAACGATTCGGTTGGCGGGATAAGTAACTGTGACTTGTCCGTTGCAAATTGTTGTAAAAAAGATTAAATAAAGAAAAATTTGTAGAGATAGTTTTCCCACAGTAGGTTTTTAAGTTGAGTAAGATATAGAGAGGTATGAAATTAAGATACTGTAATAAATAAAATTTAGGACAAAACTAAGAAGCTTTATGTCAATTTGCAAATACAAAGGCGGTAACTTATTTAACGGATAAATAGTTGATAGTAAATATTGCGGTTAAGTCAGTTACTTGTAAGACGTTAAGATATGACTAGACATTGAAGGAAAAGAGGTGCAACCTTTTTCCATGACATTGGCATGGCCGTACCCACCGGAAGAAATAGAAACATTGCGGATATCCGAGTGCGGGCCTGGACAGACAATCAGGTTAGAGCTATTGGTGAGCGATTGCGTTAATTGAGCCAAACCTGCCTGGCTAAGTTTAGCTATTCCTTTCATGACGTAAATTCTGTTTTTGTAGTTATTCACCAGATTTACAACATTGGTAAGCGAGTTGGGTCCCAAAAATATTTTCCCATTTTTGGAATTCATTACAAACGTTCCAATGTCTGTAGTACCGTTGTTGATAAAAATGGATTTTTTACCGCCAAAATTAAAGTGTGACGAACCCCAGTTCATTCTGGAATCGAGGCCATTGTTGGCTATATAATTGTGTGTACGATTTAAGGAAACATTACCCGTAAATGTAACAGATCCATAATTTTCCAAAGATGTGTTTCCATTAAATTCAAGTGCCGGGAAGGTTGCTGATGCCTTTTTGGCAACAATAATGTTACCTTTAATCATTGTCAGTTTTTTAATTTTTACTTTTCCGGTAATTAATAGAGTACCGCCATCAATGATGAGATCAGTCAGGACACCTGTACCTGAAAAACACTTGATCTGGCCTTTGGTCAGCGTTGAGTTATCAGAAACCGACTCGTAGTTGTTTTTGGAGAAATCCTGTACAGCTAATTTCAAATGCTGCGAAATGCCGGAAAGAGGAAGTAAATAGCAATAAAATAGAAGAAGTATACCACTTCTGGTGCACAGATATTTCATATACCAATGTGTGTGTTTGGATAAAATAGAATGAGAAAAAGGATTTTTTATTAAATTCTATTCCTTGATCTGTCTGTTATTAGACAGAGATGAAATACACTTTTGGGAGGAGTGTGTTCCAAAAACAGGGAATAGGGGCTTGACTTTAAAATGGTCTTTATTTTTAAAGAACTGCCGGATACATAAAATCTTTCACAATATTTGGAAAGATTTGCAAAGGTGGGATTGTAAAGTGGTTTCATTAATTTTTGAGTAAGGAGGGTATATAAATCTTTGTAAAAATACATTTTGATTTTATTAAATGCAATGAAATCAAAATGTTATTGTGTGTGTATAGATGGATATAGGTAGTAGTATATTACTGTTCCGTCATTATGAGGATAGATATAAGCTGGCAGCCTTTACACCACCAGCCATTAATATAGGCCTTTTCTTGCAAGGCTGATAGAGGAGGATTTCTATAATAAAAACAATACCCGGATGATATCAATAACTTTGTTGATATCAGTTAGGGGTGTCAATTAGAATTAATTCGGAGCAGTTTAATTCACCTGCTTAGCGATATCAAAATTAGGAGCATAATTTAAGGGAAGCAATCACCCATTTTGGGGGATTTTGTAGTATTACTATTATGAAAATATCAAATTAAAATGGGGCTGTTAGTATTACATTGTCAATAACATTTGCATGATAAGTGAAAAGCTGATTAATTATTTTTTGACACCCGAGCTGCGAAATAAGTTACATCCGGAATATGATCAGGTTCGTACCATTGTAAGCGGTACCATTGTGGCAACTACTTTGCTGCTTATCCTGCCCGTACCTATGTTCTTTTTCCCGCCCACGCTTATCGGTTATTACATATTGGCAGGACTTGGCATTTGTACCTTGTATTCGCTCAAATGGTATGGCATTTACTGGCCTCCGTTAATTCTGGGACTGCTGGCCACTTATGTCGTCATTATAAATGATACACTTGAAACGGGTGCTATCGATTCTCCTGCTGTAACTACACTGTACCTTTTATTATTGACCGGGTTTTGGTTCAACAGGCGGATTGGCCTTGTTATGATTGGTTTAAACATATTGGCAATCATTTATATATTTTATTCTGTTCCGGAAGCGGATGGTCAAAATTTATATGCTGTTGTTTCTCACATCGTTCTGACAATTTTTTTTGGAGCTTTCTTTTGGTTCGTCCAGGAACAACATGACGCCGCGCGTTTACAGATCAGGGAACAGCAGCATATTCGTATTGATCTGCTGGATAGGGCGGTGAAAGACCGTACCCAGCAGTTGTCAACGATGCGGCAAAATCTGGCCAGTGATTTTCATGATGAGACAGGGAATATGCTGTCAGCGATTACCCGTCAGGCTGCTATTTTAAAATTAAAATTAAAAGACCAGCCTGCGGTACTTTCGATAGTTGATAATATAATCATGAACAGTGATCAATTATATGCTTCCAGCCGGGATTTTCTATGGAGCGTTAACAACAACAGCGATGATCCCCAGGAACTTTTTGCATACCTGACTTCATTTGGACAAGTATTTTACAACCAGTTCGATATCGCCTTTTCAGTAAAATCAACGGTTAATAGCTTAATAGAATCGGCTCATTTACAGGCATTTGCTTCTCGTCATATTATTTTTATTTTTAAAGAAGCGATGACCAACGTGGCCAAACATTCGGGTGCCAGGGAAGTGCTTTTAGAAATGGCCGTTTTTCAGGAATATGTTTCCATTTCCCTGCAAGACGATGGCTCCTGGAAAGAGCCCCTCGAAGGACAACCCCATAACGGGCTCCATAACATGGAAAAACGAAGTAAAGAAAATAATTTCAGGTTTAAGGTATATGGTAGTTCTCAGGGAACGCGGCTGCAGATCGATGCGCCTGTACATTTTACCCTTGTGGAGTAAGGATAACGAATTATGAAAAAACGGATAATAATTGTTGAGGATAATATTTCGATCCGTGAAGGTTTCAGGGCGGTTCTGGAGACGATTGAAAAATACGAGGTAGTGAATTTATATAGCAATGTGGAGGAGGCGCTGGAATATCTGGACCAGGATCTGCCCAATGTTGTTTTAATGGATATTGAACTCCCCGGAATGGATGGTATTGCAGGAACAATCAGGATTAAAAAACAATATCCGGAGTGTATCGTTTTGATTATAACTGTTTTGGAAGATAGCGAGAAGGTTTTTCGATCTCTTTGTGCAGGAGCCGGAGGCTATATCGTCAAAAATTCAAATATTTCTGAAATTGTCCAGAATATAGATGAGGCGCTGGCTGGCGGAGCGCCAATGAGCTTGTCAATTGCAAGAATGGTTGTGCAATCATTTCAGCAGCAACAGAATTCTCCGTTGACTGAACGGGAAACAGAAGTATTACAAAGTATTGCTGTGGGGAAAAGCTATTCTAAAATAGCGCTGGATTTGTATGTAAGCAAGGAAACGATACGGAGTCACATCAAAAATATTTACCGGAAACTTGAAGTATCCAGCAAAGCAGATGCAATAAAAGTAGCAAATTCGAATAAATGGGTGACGGGGAGGGCTTTATAGACTGGTAGCGTAATCATTCCTGACAATAAAAAGTCATTTATTGTCAGGTTTTATCAGGATATAGTCCTTTACTTCTAGGATTAGGCAGGAATTGCCTGGCGTTCTTCAAGATAGTCAACCAGACTTTTTACAGTCACAATCTTAGCATAATCATCATCAGGAATAGCGATATTGAATTCCTGCTCAAGCTGCATCATCAGATCAACGGTATCCAGACTGTCAAATCCAAGATCTTTCATGAAATTAGCATTATCGGACACCGCACTTTTATCAATGCCAAAGTTGTTCAAAATTTTAATAATACGTTCTTTCATGCTCGTGGCTAATATGTAAGATTTACAATTTTTAAGATATTCTCTTTCGGGATAAACGAAATTTACGTAGAATTAGTACCATTAAATAATGCAAAACGTTCCCTTCGTTACATATATTTTATATTTATCTCATTATTAAATTGTTATGTTATATTAAAATATTTTAATATGGGTTTAATATTGGGCTTAAAATTGGATTAGTGCTGTTGTGGGGATATATAGCTATTTTCTTTGCTCTAATTATAAAATATAATTATTAGATGGGGAATTGTTTTAATGAGATACTAATTTTTGATTATGTTACTTTTAGATCAAAACATTCGTCTCAGTACAAATGATAATTAACTTGCGTTTTAAATTGTAGCGTATTTATTACACCTACTAATTTTTAATGGTATTTAAATTTATAATTTGTAGAGATGTTGAAGTTGTTGTAATTTCAACCTTATTTTATTATGATTGCGAATTTGGGGTAACACTCTATATAGTAGTATATAAGTATGTTATAATCGTTTTCGATTATGGTAAAATTTAGAAAAAAAAATATCGTAACTATAATTTAATTAGCACTATGCACAAAAAATTTACTTTTAATGGATCAGCAGTATTTCGGATAGCAGTATTTACCTTTTTAGGGTTAATTCTGGGAATAGCTGGGAGTAATGCACAAACTCCATGGAGCGGTGTTTACGGGAATGAGTGGCTAGCCGGAAAATATGGACAGGAGTGGGTTAAAATTGGTGTAAATCAGAAAGGAATTCAGAAAGTAACTTTAACTGGTAATTTTATTGGGAAGCAAGGCCAATTGCATTTATATCATAGAGGTGTTGAGGTGGCGTTGACTAGTGCAACTTCAAATGCGATTGAATTTTATGGGGTACCAAATGATGGAGCCTCTGATGCATTATTGTATAGAGACCAGTCTCACAATCCTGATCCAAATCAGCGTACGAATGACAAGTATAGTATCTACTCGGATGTAAGTGCATATTTTTTAACCTACACAACTTCTGCTAATGGAGAAAGAGCTAATGTACTTAATGATGCTGTGACAAATATATCTGAAGAAAAATATCATATTCAAACTGAATTGAAGGTTTTCGCAGATCAATATTCTTACAGTGTTGATATAAACTTCATTACGCTGTCGCTTGTACAGAGCTACCTGGAAAACGGGAAAGGTATGACAAGCGGTATTTATGGTAAACATGCCACTGTAACAAATCCGTCGTTATTGGGTGATCCAACAATTCAACTTCCAGTAAAAAATCTATACTCAAACTCGGAAGTGCAAGCACAATTGGAAGTTTTATTGTATGGAAGAACGACTTCAAGTAATAATGTAACAGTTCAGGTCGGTAAGGATGCTTCAAGTCTAAGGTCCGTTGGTACTGAAATGGCATTCGCTGGATTTACCGGATTTAAACAGCAATTTACATTAAATGTTTCTGACCAAGAAGCTAGTTCAGATCTTCCGTCAAACGGAAATTTTAGTGTCAAATTGTCTTCTAATAAGGTGACTGCTGATTACAGTACAACGGGGCTTTATTCTGTAACTTACTTACAGATGAAATATCCTCAGATAATTGATATGAGTGGTCAAAGTTCGTATCTATTGGGATTACCGGCTAAGACAACTGATGTTAATATGAGTAAAGTTATAATAGCTAACGCCCCTGCCAATGCAAAGATATACGATATTAGTAATCCGGATAAGCCTAAAATATTAACAGGTTATTATCAAGCTTCAAGTTTAAATGTAATGGTTTCTCGCGAGATCAATCAACCTGTGACTTTATTAGTAACAGTAGCTAATCCTATAGACGTATCATCAAAAGTAAATGGTGTAGAAATTGTTGATTATGATCCTGCGTCTTTCAATTATCTAATTGTCACCACAGAAAATTTGAAGCCCGCGGCTGATGAATATAAAGTATTCAGGGGGTCACGAGTTGGTGGATCATTGAATCCATTGGTTACTAATATTAACGACATATACAACAGGTTTAATTATGGTGAACCTAGCCCTGTCGCAATCCGTCGTTATGTAGATTACATGATATCCAAGGGCATTCGTGCTAATCATTATTTACTTCTTATTGGGAATTCTGTATCAGAGGGAGATCAAACGCCTACTAATAAGGAACTCGTAAGTCAAGTGCCAACAATTGGATTTCCTGGATCCGATGTTTTGTTGGTAGAGGGGCTAAAAGGTACGGCGAGCGAAGTTCCTGCAATCCCAACCGGTAGAATAACTGCAACAACAGTTGAGCAAGTTAGAAACTATTTGGAAAAAGTAGAATCTTATGAGCAAAGCAATGAAAGTCTTTCTTATAGAAAAAAGGCAATTCACATGAATGGTGGAGTTAATATTGGGGAAACTGACAGGTTTGGAGGTTACTATACTGGTACACTAAATTCAAAGGTAACTTCTGCGCCTTTTTTAGGCTCGGTAATAACGAAGCAAAAACCAGCAGATAAGCTTAATTCCCCTGAAGACCTGGATATTACTCAAGATGTTAATTCGGGAGTTGGGTTTATGTCTTATTTTGGTCATGGTAATCCTCATTATACGGATTATGACATGGGTTATATTTCTGATGAAAGAAAATTATATAACAACACTGGTAAATATCCTGTCATGTACTTTAATGGGTGTGGTGTAGGAAATATTTTTAAAGGAAGTATTTTACCTTACCCTGATAATTATACTGGAAGCGATAAAAATCTTGCAAAAGAAGTTATGCCTATGACGGCGGATTGGATGCTTGCGAAACAGGCGGGAGCAATTGCTATTATAGGAAATAGCTTTTACGCTTTTGAGTCGTCTTCAAGGGATTATTTATTTGCGTTATATGATCAGGTCTTCCCAAAAAGTGATAATGAAAGAATGACTATTGGGAAAATACATCAAAGTACAGCCCGATTTATCATTACGGGTACAGCCAATGGAAGGGTTGCAGCAGTTGACGACTATACAATGGCGAATACACATCAATCTCTACTACAAGGGGACCCGGCGTTAAGAATTCTTTCTACTAGTCCGATTCCATTCCCGGTTGAACTTTTTGGATTTAAAGGAAAACCGAATGGAAATAGCGTTATGTTAGAATGGAATACTGCCTGGGAAAGGAATAACGGACGTTTTGTAGTTGAGCGAAGTTACAATGCAAAAAATTTCGTAGAAATTGGAAGTGTAGAAGGTAAAGGGAATTCGAACCAGCAGAGTTACTATAACTTCTTCGATACTAATCCTATTAAAGGCATTAATTACTATAGACTTAAACAGGTTGATTTAATTTCTTCTGGCAGCACTAATGAGAATTTTAATTATTCAAGTATTATATCAGTTGTTACGTCACAGGACGATGTATTTTTAGTATATCCTAATCCTTCCAGCGATGCTGTTAATGTCGGCTTGAATATTCCTGCAACACTTACGTCTTGGTCATTGACAGACGTATCGGGACAAATTATTTCAAAAGGAATTACGTTAAAACCAATTTCTATCAAAGGTTTTAAAAATGGAGAATATATACTTAAAATCGTCACTAGCAATGGAGACGTTTACAGCAAAAAAATAGTTAAACAGTAGAGCATCGCATACTATTATTGAGTCCTTATGCTAAATAAGCGTCCTTTTGTATTATTCATAATAATACTTTTCTGCCTTTTATCAATTACAAATTTGTATGCTCAGTGGGGAGCGCCGTATTCAAATAGCTGGCTTCAAGATTTGCACAAGCAAAGTTTTGTGAAAATTCAAGTTAAAGAAAATGGTATTTACAGAATTCCGATTGCGTCTCTGCCGTCTTCTTTTCCAAAGAACGATCCATCGAAATTTCAGCTTTGGCACCGTGGAAAAGAGGTAACATTGATAAGTGCAAATAGTAATGAGATTGTTTTCTATGGTGTGAAAAATGATGGGAAATCAGATGAACTACTTTATAGAAACAGTTCTTTCGTTCCAGATCCAAAGGCGAGGACAAATCCGTATTTTAGTATCTATTCCGATGAAAGTTCTTACTTTTTAACAATTTCAAGTTCTCCTGTCAGAGCAAAAAGCATTTCTAAGACAGTAGATTTGAATACTACGGCTGAGAAATATCACCTACAAACGGATATAGTTACTTTTACTGATCAGGGCTCTTATAGCCCTGATCAGAATTTTTTTACTTTAACCCTAATTCATAGCTTTCTTGAAAGAGGTAAAGGTATGACTAGTAAAATTTATGGGAAGAATGCTACATTATCTAACCCTTCCCTTTTTGGGGATCCTGTTTATACTTTTAAGTTTGATAATTTAATTAATGATCTGACTTTAAAGCCCAAAGTTGAGGTGATGATATATGGTAGAACAAATTCTGGTAACGATGTATCCGTTCAGGTAGGTAAAAATTTAGAATCCCTAAGAACAGTTCCAGGCAGCTTAATGACAGTAGGTTTTACGGATACGCAAAAACAATTTGAACTAGATGCTTCTGAGAATTTGGATATAACTCAGGATGGTAATTTTGTCTTAAAACTGTTTTCTAATAAGGTCTCCAGTGATTGGAATGCTGTTGGTCTGTATTCGGTCACCTATTATAAGATAGATTATCCTCAGTCTTTTAGTATGGCAGGAAAACGAAGCAAATTATATACGTTATTGCCTTCAACAAATAGTTTTAGTCGTGTAAGTATTCCCAACCCCGCCGCAAATGCAGCGGTTTATGATGTCACAAATCCTGATATTCCAGTAATAATTAGCGGGACTGTTATTAATGGGAATTTGGAATTAATGATACCCCGTAATGTAAATCAGTCTCTTTCTTTGCTAGTCACTAATGAAATTATTGACTTAGCAAGTAGTAAGATACAAGACATTAGTTTACCACTTATAGAGCCGTCAAATTATGATTATCTTATACTCACAACAGATAAATTATTAACGGCAGCAAAAGAATACTCAGATTATAGAATGTCGGTTGCTGGTGGATCTTATTCTTCACTGGTACTATCTATTGCTGATGTATATAATCAATTTAATTATGGAGAACCAAGCCCTGTAGCAATCCGTCGATTTGTAGATTACATGTTATCAAAAGGTATAAGGCCTAAGCATAATTTGTTACTGATAGGTAACTCCATATCTAATGGTGATTCAACTGTACAAAATAAAGAGTTAAAAGGTCAGGTACCCACTGCGGGTTATCCCGGATCAGATTTATTACTTGTTAGTGGATTAGGCGGGGCAAAACTCGATGTTCCGGCGATACCCGTAGGAAGGATATCTGCTACAAGCGTGCAGCAAGTAAGGAATTATCTTGAAAAGGTTAAGAGTTACGAATCGAATGCCAATTTAAATACTGGATGGAAGAAAAATGTTCTTCACTTATCAGGAGGTAAATCGGCTAGTGAAATCATTGAACTCAAGAGTGCGCTTGAGGCTTTGGTGCCTTTGGTAGAAAATGGGGATGTTGGTGGCTCAGTCAAGGCTTTCCAAAAGCAAAGTATTATTGAAGTTGAAAAAGTTAATATCACACCGGAATTAAATGAAGGTGTTGGAATGATTTCATATTTTGGTCATGGCTCGCCAACAGTGACAGATCTGGATATGGGTTATGTTTCTGACGTTACAAGAGGATATCAAAATATCAATAAATATCCTTTAATGTATTTTAATGGTTGTGGTGTAGGAAATATTTTTAAAGGTAATATAAATGAAGATTATACATCTTCTCAGAGAGAGCCCTTATCAGCTGACTGGCTTGGAGCAAAGGACAAAGGCGCAATGTCAATCATAGCGAATTCATATTACACATTCCTGGCACCGTCTTCGCGGTATATAAAAGAACTATATCTTCGTATTTTTGATAAGCCGGAGAGCGCAGATTTTACTATTGGGCAAATTCAGCAAGATATAGCCAAGCAATTAACAAGCGAGTCTTTTAGTATTTATGACATGTCTAATTTACATCAGTCTGTATTGCAAGGTGATCCTGCAATGCATATCATACGAGTAGCACTCCCTGATTATGCAATCGATCGGAATACGGGTATTGTGATACATTCCGAATCTGATCAAAAAACAATCGGACAATCAAATCAGCTAAAGGTCGCTGTTATTTTGTCAAATTTAGGTAAAAATGTTAAAGACATTACTTTACCCATACGGTTAGATTTCCATTATAAGGATGGCTCAGTTGATACAAAAACTGCAAATGTTTTATCAATGCTCAGCACAGACACTTTAATAGTTACTGTAAATAACCTAAAACCCTTAGAGAGAATTGCAGTTAAGTTAGATCCCCTAAACGTATTGCAGGAGAGTAGTGAAGTAAATAATGATGCAGAGCTATTAATTGAATGGGGTCTTATTAAGGATAAGAAAATGTATCCTGATGAAGCAATTAAAGATGTGATAGCACCAATTCTTAGTGTTAAATTTAACAATGAAATCTTAAAAAATGGGTCTTTAATTTATCCAAATCCAGCAATAAAGATTCTTTTGACAGATAATTATTATCTTACCAGTGATACTACGCTGGTAGATGTTTCTATAAAGCTTTGTGGTGATAATAGTTGTGATTTTAAAAGAGTGTCGTATTCTAAAAATCATATTACTTTGTCATTGAAATCAGACGGGTCTTTAGAAATTGAATATCTCCCAACTGGAATAATATTCGGAGAATATGAATTACTTGTAAGTGCAAAAGATATATCGGGGAATAGCATAGTCCAGCCGTATCGAATACTATTTAGTGTTTCGGACGAATCATCAACAAATGTTTCGGTAACTGCAAGCCCTAATCCAGCATCAGATTATGTTCATTTTGAATTACAAGGATATAGTGTAGACGATTATACCTCGATATATTATCAGGTATATGACATAAATGGAATTGTGAGAGAACAGATTGAGGTAAAAGACCATAACACAACATGGTATTGGAAACCAAATTTAGTATCCGGTCTTTATATTTATAAGATAGTTCTAAAAGGAAACGATGGAAAGGAGCAGGTTTTAAGAGGCAAAATAGTATTAATAAAGTAGACACACGCATGGACTAGGGCTGTCGTCTAACTAGATGCTATTATTTTCTCATTTTTGAGCCATTCAAGCCAAATAGCTAAAAATATGGTTCGAAGAACTTGAAAAGTTGCTCTTCCTGGCTGTTGGTCCTGATGAAGAATTTTTACTATGGTATTAAATTTCCTAAAGTCAACATAATTCCATATTTCATTTTCAGGTAATAGAAAATCCCTAGATTGACTATATAAGCGAATTGCAACTTCTCTCCCGTATAAACTAAATTTACCTTTGTCGCCTCGGGTACGAATATTTTCTGGCAATATGCCTTTCATTCCTTCGCGAAGATAAGCCCTTTTCCTTCCCTTATCCCATTTTATTGATAAAGGTACAGACATAGTAAATTCAAATAAATCGTTGTCAAAAAATGGAAATTTTTCAACTACTCCATAATGTTTTCTAAGTGCATATAATTTCTCAGGAACAGTTATAGATTCTCCACCATAAATGTCCTTAAATGAGAATATATCGATATTATCAAGTTCTTTTGACATAGTATCGGGTAAATTTAACTGAAATGATTTCAGCGGTAAGTTCTGAGTAAAATCATCCCTTAAAATCGAATTTGGGTAAATATTACCGGTTTTAATTTTGTTTAGTAATGCTTTGGTGCTTTTTATGAACAATGATATAGCCGAAGAGTTACCAAAAAAGTCATGTATTTTGAAAACATGCAATAAAAAATTCTGTGGACTCAACTCTTTCCTCTTACGGACTAGTTGTCGATAAAGAAAGTGGTTAACATAATTTTCTTGTTTTTTTAGAGATGATAGAGAATCCCAGTTTGAATTAATGTCATAGTAGGGGTAAATCATGGATGCAATATCCAATAATTCTTTAAGTTCCTGCCATTTGTACTGATCATATAATATTTCGGGGTATTCTATTCCAATACCAACAATTCCATCTCCATCATGTCCATTAAGCATAGTAAGTGCTCCTACATCACGTGCTTTTTCTTGAATGCTTCGTGTTAGAGCAGATCCAGAAATCATCTCTTCTGGTGATCCATACAAGGAAGTGTGTAGAATGAGGGAGTCCAAGTCGTGGATTGAAGGTTCAAGAACATGATGCTTTGAGCGAATTTGATTAGCCACTTCAAGTGCTAGATGCTTTTCACTTCTTAGTGTTATTGGTATGTCCAAAAATACTGTATGAAGATCACAGTTTGGAAACAATTCCCTAGCAACACATGATATAGATGAAGAGTCTAAGCCACCACTAAGTTGTGCAATAGTCGGTTTATCTGAAGATATAGATTGCTTTACTGATTTTTGAAATAAATCTTTAAAAACTTCTCCATACTCGGGCATCGTTTTAATTTTATTCCATTTTTCCGGTTTATATGAAAAAAAAGGAATCTCAGTAACTTTATTTCCAGAATCCGTTAATAATAAATTATGGCCTGGTAAAAGTCTCTTTACTGAGTTATATACTGTATCAGCAGTGTATGGATTATTGCCAGAACCTGACAGATAGGAGGCAACCCAATTATTATTAATGCCTATACTTTTAACTATTGACTCCGTTCTAATAAGAGATGTCAAATCAGTGGAAAAAGTAAAATAGGTACCTGGAACGTAAATATAATATAATGGTGTAATTCCGAGGTTGTGCCTAATTATACTTAATTGCCTAGAGTTTTCGTCATACCAAATAGAAATATGGGGCTGAGGCGAAATTGATTTTACAGTAGTATCAAAAAAAAACCGATTAATTAGATCTAAGTTATAAGATATCTTAGATCTAATTAATCGGGTACTACTACTTTTTGAATTAATAACTACATAATTATTATCATCTGGCTGTTTACTGATTGACTTAATGTTGAAGGAGCAATTATCTAGAATAAAATTTTCTAAATTTTGGTCATCAACAAAAAGTCCAGTTTTTAATTTTTTATAATTAAACGAAACAAAACCTTCAAGAACCACAAATTGATATTTGGTTACAGAATAATAATTATTAGGCAGGCTTTTGTGTTAACTGCAAATCAGCTGACCCACCTGTTCCACCTTTTGTCAATTTACTAACAGTACCTTTCTTAACCAATACCGGCTTCTTGTACGATTTTTTCGTCTGTGTAGAGTGCATTCTAGTCATTTTCGTGTTGTTTTAATGTGTTTACGTTATATCCGCTGTAAAATTAATTGGATTTTTTTAATTTCCAAATATTGAAGTGAAAAGAATAATAGAATTAAGGCACTTTAATCGAATGGAATATATAGAATCTACTTATTTGGGCCCGTACTCAATTATTTTCCGAGTTTTTTTAGAACCTGAATCAATTATTCCTTTTCCAATACAATCAGCCGTTGCCTGGCAATATTCATAGGATGTTTGTTCGTCATAAATTAGTCCTACGCCAATAGCGAAGCGTTTTAGACCAAGGTCGTAGTCAATAACGGAAGTTGTATCGCTTCTCTCTATCAGGGTTAGCGACTTATCAAAAGATAATGCACCCAACGTAAAAGGTTGATTGATGTTCTCATAATGATAGTCTTCCGCATCCAGCGTATTATACATATTTCCGTTCCAGGTAATTTTGGAATCTATTGGAAAAACAAGTGGGACCTGACTTTGGTTATCTATATTAAATATCAGCTTGTCAGGAAACTGATTTATGCTGTATTCCTTCGTTTTAACCCAATAATCGGACGCTGTATTGCGTGATGAACGCGAAACTATGTAAGTTGAACTTCCATCGGAATTGACAGTCACACTGCTTATTTCATCTTTTTCCTGATAAGCCTTTATAACTGGCTTGGTTTGGCCGGATGAATAAACGGCTTCGTTTACGTCATAAACCATATAATGACCTACAGTCAGCGGGAAATAATCGTATGTATTGACAGGATCAGTATTACTATCGTTACAGGATTGAATTGCAAGTAATGGAATGAGATAGAGAAATGATTTGAAAAACTTCCAACTCGATCTTTTTTTTGTAAAATTATAATGGGTCATTGAATTAATTTTTTGTGTGTTGATAAGATAAAATTAATTTTGGGAGTACTCAATTAGTCTTTTAGTTCTTCTTTTTCCGGAACTTATGACTTTATAGCCTGATAGTTCTCCATTTATTTGTAAATAATCAAAATCTGCTTGTTGTTCAATAATCAAACCTACACCATTTGCGTAGTGTTTTGATGCAAAATTATATTTTGTAAGTCCCGATGTATCAACGCGCTCCACAACTTTTAATGTTTTTTCAAAAGTAGTTAATCCCGTATTAAAAGGTTCGCCAAGGTTTTCATAATTGAAATTATTCCCATAGCGATTGTCTGTTGTATTCAAATTTAAATAGATGTATCCGTTCCATTCCAGGCTTTTGTCAATTGGAAATATCATAGGTACAATAAGTTCATTATCAATATTTTGGACAATTTTGTCTGGATATTGCTCCACAGTTTGCTGTTTTATCTTTTGCCAGTAGCTACTGGAATTATCTCTTCTCGATGTTGAAATTAAATAAGTTGGAATTCCTCTAGAATTTGTAATTACAGAATTTATTTCTTCTTTTTCTTGCCAGCTATTTATTGCCGGATCTTTCTGACCGGCTGAATATACTGTTTCTTTTATCTCATAAATAGAAATCTGTCCCACTTCTAAGGGATAGTAATCATAAGAATTTGTTGGTTCTGTTTCATCATTATTGCACGACTGTAAAATACCAATGATTAATAATAAAGCAACGCCGAGAATTTTTGAAATAATTGTTTTGGAATAGTGTGTGCAAACGTTCATTTTCTAGTAATTAAGATAAACATATGTAGCAAAAAATAATTAGTTCTGTTTTAAAATACAATGAATACCTACTCCCGCTCTTCCAATTTCTTCCTCAAAAAACCAACCAATACATCCAGCCCGGTATCAAAACGCGTGTTGTTGTTGATAATCATATCCGCTTCTGAGCGCAAGGGCAAAATGTATTTGTCGTAAGTAGGAGCGACGTGATGCTCCCAACGGTAAAGTACGTCGTCCAGATCGTAACCCCGTTCGTTATTATCACGAATAATCCGGCGTTTTATTTTAACGTGTTCTTTCGCGTCTACAAAAATTTTGAGATCGATAAGACGGGCGATATCTGGAAAATATAATACAAAGATTCCTTCTACAATGATAATCGGACGGGGTTCAAAAACAAGTATTTCAGGTTTGATTAACGGATTGTTGAAAGTATATTCTTTTTGATGAACTTCTCTTCCTGCACGTAATACGGCAATGTGTTCTGCAAAAAGATGGTGATCGATTGTTTCGGGAAGATCAAAATTTTCGACACCGTTTTCATCACGTGGTATTTCATGGATCGGGCGGTAGTAGTTGTCCTGTGAAATGCGGCAGACATCTTCCGGTTTAAAGGAATCAATCAGACATTTCATAAAAAAAGTTTTTCCGGATGCACTGCCGCCGGTTATACCAATAATGAAGGGTGGTTTTTCTTGGGGTATCATTTTTGTGTTTTTGATATCTTATCAGTTACAAATGTATATTCTGATTTAAATATTTGGTTATGATGTGGTTGTCTCTAATAAATAACTGCCAGTTTCCCAGCCATTTTTTCGCTTCTGTCTGAAGACACAATGATGATCAAATAAATTCCACCCCGGACTCTTTTGCCAGTATAATCATTTAAATTCCAGGATGCTGTGCCGCCTTGTGAACGGGTTTCATAAACGAGACGGCCGGAAAGATCTGTAAATTTAACGGTGGAATTATCCATAAGCCCTTTAACTCCGAGAACGCCGTCGAAATTTGGCCTTACAGGATTTGGGAAAACGGTAATCGTTGCTAAATTTTCATTTGCCGTACTCGCGTCGCTTCGGTATGAAACCATTCCGTTTGGTGTGTCAACGAAGAGTAGTCCTGTTTCTCCTTCAAAATTTAATGCGGATATCTTGCTTGAAGGTAATGGGCTATCAGATGCCGTAAATTGTTTTATCAGTTCAGTACCATCGGCTGAAAATTGAAACAATCCGTTATCAGTCCCGATCCATTTCCGGTTACCGGGTTCTACTGAAATGGCATTAGATCTTTCACTGGAAAAAAGTTTCCTTTGTCCGTAAACAGGTAATACCGCATCAACTTGCGTTCCGGATAAAATACCATCGGGTATAAAATAACCAACACCGCGTTCGCTGGCAAACCAGATGAAGCCGTCCGTGTCTATCGCCAGGCTATGGATCAGGGACGATGGTAAGCCGCCGTTTCCGATGGATGTGGAAAGAATGCGTTGTTTATTGGTTTGACTATTTTTTACGGAAATTCCACCACCCAGATAATCAGGTAATCTTGACCAGGTCAATCCGTTTAAATCGATAATGGTAGAATCTGTTCGTGGAGATATAGTGGTGTCAGTATCTGCCGGGCTGTAAGATCGAAATGCGCCGTCTTTATTACTTAATAATCCTTGCCTTGAATCTGCGCTCCAGAAATAGGAATTGATGCGCAAGGATTCGTGAAGTAGATTGAATATGGGATTTTGATATACGTCTGTTTTATTTTGATTTAAAACCAAAATTCTATCAGCAAGCGTTACAAGATTGTTTTTCTCCGAGAAAGAATAAGTCGGGCTGATGGATTGATATACTAATTCCCATTCCGTATTGTTTCTTTTATAAACTCCATATCCTGAAAACCCGGCATAGATATTTCCATTTTGGTAAGAAACTGCAACGGCTTTGTAGGGCGTTGGTACGGTTTTCCAGTTGGCGAAATATTGTTTATTGATAGTGGGACTTAACGATGTAGCCAAAAGTCCCTGTGATGTGGCTGCAAATAAAGAATCGTTGCTAAAAGTAATATCGCTTACGCCAACTTCCTGGCCGCCTGGACCGATGTAACGATAGGTTTCTTCAATTTCACGAAGTTTTGGGTCAAGTACAATAATTCCAAAATTGGTACTCAAATATACTTTCTTATTCTGAAACGATATTTTGGAGATTTGCTTGCTCGCTGGTAAATCAGATGCATCTGCGAGAAAAGGCCAATTAATAATTTGAGACGGTCCTAATGTATCATTAAGATATAACAGATCAAGATTGCCGCTCCGGTATGCAAGAATGATAAGATTTTCGGTGGAATCGTAAGCCATACTACTTACGCCCACGTCACTCAGACCATTCGCTTTTGAGTAATTTACAATGTGATTATCAGTTTGATCTATACTGAAAAGTCCATTATAGGATGAACAAAAAACTTTAGTCCTGACTTTAAGAATGTGTTTGGCTGAGCGGTAACTGAAATGCGATTCCCAGCTTCCCAACGGAACATTTTGTGCATGAACTGCACTGGTTAATATTCCCCAAAGTAAAAGCAATATAAAGTTGCGCATCATTTCGCTTTTACTTTGGGATTTCAAAATTATTTGTCAACAGTAACGATGGCAGATCCTGTACCAATTCCCGTTCCACAGCCACTTTTTAACGAACTGATTGTATATTCCGTCGAAGCTGCCGGGGTTACTGTTATCAAATATGGATTCAGGAATGTTCCATTTACGGCAGTACCGTCAGACAATGTAAATGACCACGGAGGTAATCCATTTTTGAATTTCAACTGAATCCTGGTGGATCTTCCGGAAGCGATAAATGCCTTACCTGTTACTTCTCCAATGGCTTTGTTATTTGGAATTACTTTTATTTCCTCCACCTTACTTGATACGGCAGGAGATGAGGAAATAATTCTGATTTTTTGAGCGCGAATTGTGTCACCGGGAGAAACCGCGGGCGTTACTTTTGCTGTAAAAGTGGTAGCCGTTACCGTTGTTGGCAAATCAACAAACCTTCCGTTTTTGTCAGTAATCTGGACAACAAACCGGTTGGTTGCCGAATATCGTCCAACCGTTTTATATGGAATCTCAATACTGCTTCCGGCACAAACAAGTGACTGTGGGAGCTTTTCCATGGTGATGCTGGCTGGAGGTGTTGTAACAGTGACGCTGGCGCGGCCCGAGAATTTACCTACCCCGCATAGGCCACCCGCAGAGGTAATCTGGAAATTGGTATCGTAAAAAGGTTTTACCGTGATTTTATGCGGAGAATCCATGATATTGTTTTCGTAGGTTCCATCCGATAAAAGGACAAACCATGGGCCTCCACCATCAAAACGTACTGACAAGTCGCCTGACCCATTTTCAGGTAAATGCAACGAATCTCTTTGTAAAGTAGCAACGGTTGGCGATACAATCGTAATATTAGCAACCTGACTAACCAGATATGGCGCGGAAGAAACAACCCGAAGGCGATAATCTCCCGGTTTGTAAGTTGACGGAATTTGTGTCGCGATATAACCCGTCGTGTCCGGAGATGAGATCGTTTTAAAATTACCGGAGTGATCGGCAATCTGCACGACAAATTTATTTCCTGATTTAAATTTTCCTGTTGCGTTAAATGGAACCTGGAAAGGAATGCTGGTACAAACGCGAACCAGTTTATCTACTTCTTTTAATTCCAGTTTTGGTTCCGGATTGTCATCGACATTAATAATCGGTTCACCTGAGCTCACCCCGCTTCCACATGCATTGGACACGCCGATAATCCGGTATGCTTTAACATGCGTCGGCTTTACAGTCATATAATATGGATTGGACATGGTTTGAATCGTTGTACTATCCGAAAGTCTGAACGACCATGGAGCACTGCCCTGAAGGTTAATGCGAAGCTGGGCTTCCTTGCCCGGCATGATCCGAACGGTTTGCGTTCCGTCTATTATCTCGATTCTCGCTGTTGGTGTTTGCAGTAAACGTATGGGTACTTCCTGACTTTTTACAACCGGAATGGTACTTAAAATCTGCAATTTGTAAACCTCTCCACCAATTTTATAAGAAGGAATAACTGCTCTTATCGGGCCTTTTTTTGTTGGCAGAGAAATAGGAATTGATTTCCCGGTTGGATCGATAATGTGTACAATAAAATTATTGTCTTCATCAAAAGGACCTTCGGTAGTAAAAGGCAATGTAATCGTAGTTCCCGGGCAGACTTGCATATAAGACAAGTCATCGGCAATTATTTTGTAAGAATAAACCGTATCTCCGGCGGCTTTTGCCGCTTTCACTACTTGTTCTTCCGCAGCTTTTTCTGTCAAAGTATCCCCTGAAACTTCTTGCAAAGTATCTGTTACAACTTCTTTGGGCTTAATGATTTCTTTTACTGCCTTTTTTGGTAAAAGACTGTCTGATTTTGTCTTGGTCGCAACCGCAGGCTTATTGATAGTGGCAGGCTTGGCAGTCTTAGGCTTTGCAGCAGGCTTCGCCTTTGAAGCGCTTTTCTGCGCATTCACTGAGGTAATGCCCAACAGTAATCCAAGAAAAGCAATGATGAAGAATTTTGACATGTATAGTTGTTGAAACTTATTTATTACAAAAGTATAGAACCGGCTAGTTCATCGCAACCAGTGTTGTTCCTCTTAATACCGGAACTACATCATAAAGATCTGTTTGTAAGCAATAAGAGATATCTTTATGAATTCCCAAACGCTGCAATCGTCTTACGTGTGATGAATTGGAAACCGAAGCAAGCAAATTTTCCCGGCTTTGATTATATAGTCTTTGTGCCATCAGCGTGCCATCTTCTCTTAGCATAAACTGATCCTTCAAAGCTTCGGCCAAAGCACCTGCAAACAATGTATCTTCCAGATTTGGTCTGCCTTTCCAGCCTGCGCAAAGTACGAGTACATCGTATTGTTCAGATCTTAGATGGTTTGCCAGCGCACCAAGATTTAAAAAAGCGCCAACCATTACTTTTACCGCAGAGGCTCTTGCTTTTGCAATGGATAACGTTCCGTTGGTCGTTGTCATTGCAATTTCAGATCCGATTAATCGCTCATTCATATAGCTGAACGGGGAATTATCCAGATCAAAACCTTCTACTTTATGGGCATCACGTTCTGCTGCGGCAATAAATCCTCTGTCTTGTAAAAGTTTGCATTCTTCTATTGTGGCCACAGGTGTTATACTTTTCACACCATAAGCAAGGCCGGTAACCATGCAGGAAGTGGCGCGGAAAATATCGGCAACGACTACAATTGAATTATCAAGTTTATGTAAATGCAATAAATCAGGGGTAAGGCAAACATCAAGGTGTTTCATACTATCAACTAAACAGAATTTTGGTATTGAGATTTTGAGACAAAAACAGATTGCCGAATTGAGAAATCAATTCGGCAAGAAATAGTATATCAGCCTTTTACAAAAGGTAGTTTTACAACTTTTGCTTTCAAAAGGCGGTCTCTCACCTTAACAAAAATTTCTGTTTCCGGTTTGCTGTAAGCCGTTGGTACATAACCTAAGCCAATTCCTTTTTGTAAAGTTGGAGATTGTGTTCCTGATGTTACATCGCCCAGTTTATTTCCTTCGGCATCACAAAGTTCGTAATGGCCGCGTGGAATTCCGCGATCAATCATTTCAAACCCAACCAGTTTATTTTTCAAACCAGCTTCTTTCTGACTTTTCAAATCGTAGGAATTGATAAAATCTTTTGTGAATTTGGTAACCCAGCCTAAGCCAGCTTCCAGTGGAGAAGTTTTGTCATCTATATCATTTCCATACAAGCAAAACCCTTTTTCAAGACGCAGCGTATCTCGTGCACCCAATCCAACAGGTTGTATGTTAAATTCCTTTCCGGCTTCAAATATGGCTTCCCACATTTTTTTCGCATCTTCATTTTTGATATAAATCTCAAATCCGCCTGCACCGGTATAACCTGTTGCCGAAATAATGACATCTTCAATATCAGCCATTTTACCAACCTGGAAAGTGTAGTAATCCATTACAGATAAATCAACACTGGTCAGTTTTTGTAAAGTTGCCGTAGCATTTGGTCCCTGAACAGCCAAAAGACACAGTTCATCCGAAAGGTTTTTCATTTCAACGCCTTCCGTATTATGGCTCTGAATCCAGTTCCAGTCTTTTTCTATGTTGGATGCGTTTACAACCAAAAGATATTCGTCAGCATTGTAACGGTAAACCAGTAAATCATCCACCACGCCGCCGTCTGCATTTGGCAAATAGCTGTATTGTACTTTTCCATCAAACAGTGTCGAAGCATCGTTGGAAGTTACTTTTTGTATCAAATCCAATGCTCCCGGACCTTTAATACTAAATTCCCCCATGTGTGAAACATCAAAAACACCTACGTTATTGCGGACGGTGTGATGCTCTTCCATATCAGAAGAATAGCGCACTGGCATCTCAAAACCTGCAAAGGGTACTATTTTGGCACCTAACTCAACGTGGACCTGGTGTAGGGGAACGGTTTTCATAAAATGGTTTTTGGTTCTCTGTAAACTACAAAAGTATGAAAAGCAGACCAAAGCGACGCAAAAATGTGTGTTTTGAAATGCAACTGATAATTTTTTTGAAGTATATTGTGAAAAAGTAGGCTTTATGGCCTGATCCCGGCATTGAAATTGAAAAATTGATCTATGAAAAAACAAATATTATACTTCGTTATCATTTTGCTTTTCCCTTTAAAATCTAACAGTCAGACGGCTACATTTAAAGGAGAAGTAATTGACGACGAAATCAGCATTGGGTATGGCGTGACAACCGGGGATGTGGACGGTGATGGAAAACCTGATATTTTGCTGGCGGATAAAAAAGAAATTGTCTGGTATAAAAATCCGGGAGAGAAGTCTGGGAAATGGGTACGTTTTGTGATAGCAAAAGATTTAACCGAACAGGATAATGTGTGTATCGCGGCACGGGATATTGATGGGGACGGAAAAGTGGAAATTGCGGTAGGCGCGCAGTGGAATCCGTCCGAAACAAAGAGTACCAAACAATCCGGAGCCGTATTTTATCTTTCTCCAACCGAAGACAGAACCAAACTTTGGGAACCTGTGCGCTTACATCATGAAGTTACAATTCACAGAATGCAATGGGTTAAAAGAGAAGATAATACTTTTCAACTGATCGTATTGCCGCTGCATGGGGAAGGAAATGTGAATGGAACAGGAGCGGGTGTAAATATAATCGCTTTTGATGTGCCCGAAAATCGTAAAGGTTTGTGGGGTTATAATCTGATTGAAACAAATATGCATATGACGCACAATTTCCAACCTATGGAAGTTCCTGGTCGTTTTGTGGGATTGGCTGTTGCGAGTAAGGAAGGTGTTCAGGTATTTTTAAATGGTGTGGACGGATGGGCACCTTCTGGAAACTGGATGGTTCCGGGACAGGGAGTAGGAGAGATCAGAATGGGAAGTTTAGGCAAGAATCAGCTCTTTTCTGCTTCTGTTGAACCTATGCATGGAAATTCTCTGGTTGTTTATTCAAAAGATAACAGAACAGTTCTGACTGATAAAATGAAAGAAGGACATGCATTAGCCTGCGCTGATTTCTTTGGACAAGGCCGTGACCAGATCGTTGTTGGCTGGCGAAATCCCAATGTGGCAGATCAGATGGGTGTAAGAATGTTTGTAGGAATGGATGCTGAAGGGAAAAAATGGCAGGAATATTCGCTGGATGATAAAATCAAAATTGCTTGTGAGGATTTAACAACAGCGGATCTGGATGGAGACGGAGATCTTGATGTTGTAGCTTCTGGTCGCTCGACGCATAATGTTGTGATTTACTGGAATCAGCGGAAATGAGTCATTTCGAAATCTGATTATGCTTTTCTACCCAGTTAATAATTTTCTCAGCTTCTTTTAAACCGATGGCAGCAATTTTGCTATTCCCGGCACCGTCATACCCCAGCGCTATATAAAGAATCTGATGAACATCGTCAAATGACCTTGTGATTTTTCGGTCTATATTTGATAATTGGTTTTGATACCATTCGGCACTTTTTCTAGGAGATCTTTTCTTATTACCTAACACATCGTCCAAAGAAAAAAGAACACTTTTGTAGGCTGCTAATCCGGCCATTTTTACATATTTTTTATTAAGATAATAACCATCTTCTTTTCCGGCCTTCTCTTTTAATATTTCCTTCGCAGTTGCTAATTGACGTCGTGCCTCAATAATAGATTTCATATTGTTTTTCAGCTTTGTATATGTTCAACTTATTCAATTGGTTAGTTGACAATATACCAAAACAAAAAGAGAAGCCAACTTTCAAAAGCTGGCTTCTCTCTATATTCAAACTTTGATTAAAAAATCAAATTAATCTCTTCTGCCCATCAAAATGCTTACGTAATAAAGCAAAGTTGCCAGTGAACCTATTGCTGCAACAAGGTATGTTCTTGCTGCCCATTTCAAGGCATCGGCAGCCATCACGTACTCTCTCTCATTTACAACTCTGTTTTGCTGTATCCAGGCCAGAGCTATGTTACTTGCATCGTATTCAACAGGAAGGGTTATGAAGGTGAAAAGTGTGGTTATCGCAAAAAGTGCCACACCAATTGTTAATGGAAGCGGAGTAGTATTTAACAATAAAATTCCTCCCAAAATCACCCACTGCATATAACGGGATGATATGCTTAAAAACGGAACCATCTTCGAGCGGAATTGCAGCCATTTATAAGCCGTAGCATGTTGCACAGCGTGACCGCATTCGTGCGATGCAACTGCCGCCGCAGATACACTTCGTCCATGAAATACATCAGGACTCAGGTTCACTGTTTTATCTTCCGGATTATAATGATCGGTCAATTGTCCTTCAACAGACACAACCCGAACGTCATAAATTCCGCTATCTCTAAGCATTTTCTCAGCGATCTCACGGCCGCTCATACCATTACTTAGTCCAACTTGAGAATATTCTTCAAATTTACTTTTCAAACGCCATTGCACGTAAACGCTAATGAGCATGACAAGTATACCAATTACATATGCACCCATCATATCTTTTTCTCTTTTATATTGTTATGAAAAAATTAAAATTTCAATACTTAAACGGAGCTTTCGATATTAGTCACTTATGTAAAAAATATCTGAATTTCAATATCCTTGTTTAATCTTCTCGATCACTGCGGAAGTCGAATATCCTTTAACAAGTGCTATCGTCTTTACCTCTCCTCCATTACCAAGAACAAAATCTGCGCCAGCGATATTTTCAACTGTATAATCGTCACCTTTTACCAAAATGTCAGGTTTTAGGGCCTCAATCAGCTCACTTGGGGTAGGTTCGTCGAACAAAATGACAGCATCAACGAATGACAGGGCTGACATCAAACGGGCGCGGGCGTACTCATTTACAACGGGGCGAAGTGGGCCTTTTAAGCGGCTTACCGATGCGTCTGTGTTAAGTCCAAGTACAAGTCTTCCTCCCAAGGCATGTGCTTTTTCCAGGTAATCAATATGTCCTAAATGTACTATATCAAAACAGCCATTGGTGAAAACCACTTTTTGTCCAGCTCTTTGCCAATCTTCAATCAGCGTTTTTGCTTCATCGATGCGTACGATTTTACTTTCTGTCGGATTCATTCTCAACTAATATTTTGGTTGTAGGAAAAGATGTTTAACTATTTGTAACTGCTGCAACCGGCTCTTCGGTTGTTTTATTCTGAATGAGTACGAACAAAAATGCAAAAGCGCCTACTACCAGCATAAATAACATTTGCGTACCATGAATAAAAGTTGCCAAAGTGATACCATCTTTTTGTGTCAAACCGTACAAAACCATTACACTTCCTACCAATAAATGATAAGCTCCGATTCCTCCCTGCGTGGGTGCTGTCATACCAATGGCGCCAACGACAAGCAAGGTTAATCCTGCCAGCATACCAAGGTTCGAAGTTTCAGGAATACAAAAGAAAAGAACATAGGAAACCAGATAATAAAAAACCCAGATCATGGCGGTACTCAGGAAAAACAAACCAGGATTTTTTAATTTTCTAACACTTAACAAACCTTCTAGCATACCTTGAAGGAATGCGACAACTTTTTGAATAATGGTATTCTGCATTAACTTTTCACGAAGAGAACTGCTGCGAAGAATAACGATTACTGCAATAATTCCCGCTAAGAAAATAAGACCGCCAATGATCAGAAAAAGATTTGGACCAGCCGCAGGTTGTCCGCTGCCTTGAATTTTACTTTGAAATATATCAGTAAAAAAGCTGCTCAGACGATCAAATTCCAGAATGAAATTTAATCCGATAAGTCCTAATAGGATTATAACATCAAAAATCCTCTCCGCTACCACCGTTCCAAAACTGAGGTTAACAGGAATTTTTTCAAGTCTGTAAAGTGTTCCACAACGGGTTACTTCTCCCATCCTTGGAACAATATAATTGGCAAAATAGCCAGTTAATACAGAAACCGTACTGTTCAAAAGTTTCGGTTTATAACCCAAAGGTTCCATCAGCATTCCCCAACGCCAGGCACGGGTAATGTGTGCGAAGATCAGGAGTATGCAGGAAAGCGCGATCCAACGCCAATCGGCCTGAGCGAATCTTTTAAGCATATCGTCAAGGTCGATATCCTTAAAAACAAACCAGATCAAACCACCCGCCAGTCCCAGCGAGATAATATAGCGAAGTGCGCTTTTCATTTTAAGAAATTTCGATTGTGAGTAATAAGACAGTCGTCAGCGGAAACGCCTAGGCAACAAGCTGATTGTTATGGTCAGGAAAAACAACCATAGGTTTGAAAGATTTTGCTTCTTCCGGCGTCATGCTTGCATAGGATATAATGATGATGATATCACCAATCTGAACCCTCCTGGCTGCTGCGCCGTTGAGGCAGATCATACCGGAATTGCGTTCTCCCTTAATAACATACGTTACAAAACGTTCTCCATTATTATTGTTAACAATGTGAACCTGTTCATTTTCAAGTAATCCGGCAGCATCCATCAGATCTTCATCAATGGTGATACTTCCTACGTAATTTAATTCTGCCTGAGTCACCTTGACACGGTGAATCTTGGACTTCATGATGGTTAGTTGCATTACTCAGCTAGATGAGTGAATTTTTATTATGAATGCGTTGAAATTCCGCAAAGTTAAAGGAATTATACACAGCCTTCAAAACATAACCGTTTTGTGGGTAGTTCCAATTTTGAATAGTATTCAAATACAGCATACCACCGGACATTTTACAACCGGAATATTTATGGTATCCTAAGGTCTTAAGAAATAGTAATGTTGAAATAATAGGAAAAAATGGTACTATATAACCGAACGTTGCTATATTTAAGCGCTGATAATTTTCATTCAGTAAGAATTAGTTTAACTACGCTTTTGACTATTATTAATCTTATTTAAGACCAAAACCCGATGAGTACAGAGAATAAACCAAGCGGCGTGACACGTCGTGACTTTCTTCAGAAAACTACCGCGGCGGCAGTGGGAAGTTTTTTTATCGTTCCAAGGAACGTGCTGGGCAAAGGATTTATCGCTCCGAGTGATAAATTGAATATTGCCGGTATTGGTGTTGGCGGTAAAGGATTTTCGGATACCAACAATGCATGGAATAAAGGTGCGGAAAATCTGGTAGCACTTTGTGATGTTGACTGGAACCAGGCAAAAAAGAATTTTGAACTTCATCCGGATGCCAAGAAATATAAGGATTTCAGACGCATGTTCGATGAAATGGGTAAGGATATAGACGCAGTAACCGTTTCGACTACCGATCATATGCACGCGATCATCGCGATGGCGGCCATGCAAAGAGGGAAACATGTGTATGTGCAAAAGCCTTTGACGCATGATATTTATGAAGCGCGTATGCTTACAGAAGCTGCGAGAAAATATAAAGTGGTGACCCAAATGGGAAACCAGGGTGCTTCCAATCCGGCTCAAACCCAGATGAAGGAGTGGTTCAATAAAGGTTTGATTGGTAATGTGCATGAAGCGCACGTTTGGACAAACCGTCCGGTATGGCCACAGGGAATTCCTGTTCCGACTGCAAAAATGCCAACTCCGGAAGGGCTGGATTGGGATCTTTGGGTTGGTTCTGCACCATGGGTTGACTATAACCCGGCATGGCATCCATTCAAATGGCGTGGATGGTGGAACTTCGGAACAGGTGCTTTGGGAGATATGGGATGTCACCTAATTGACCCCGCTTTCAGAACATTAGGACTTGGTTACCCAACGGAGCTTGAATGTAGTGTTGGACAAGTATTTATCAAGGATTGGGATGCTGAATATATTCCTGAGGGCTGTCCGCCATCGGCAAGAGTTCAGTTGAAATTCCCAGCCAATAAAGTGAATAAGTCAGAAGTTACACTGACATGGCACGACGGCGGTTTGCGTCCTTTCCATCCGGATTTGATTCCTGCAAACGATCCACTAGGAGAGCCGGACAGCAGCAATGGTGTTTTGCTTATCGGTGAAAAAGGTGTGATGACTTGCGGAACGTACGGAAAAGCGCCGAAAGTTTATTTGAAAAACGGCACCAAACTGGAATACAAAGAAGGTGATTTTGGCAACAAATACACGCCAATGCCAGAATTTGGTCACCATGTTTCCTGGTCTGATGCTTGTAAAGCGGGTTATCAGAGTAAAGAGCATAAAGCGTTGACTTCATCTTTTGACTACGCCGGACCACTTACTGAAACGGTAATTATGGGTAATCTGGGTATTCGTAGTTATACACTTCGCCAGGCGAAAGCTGATGGAAAAGGTTTCGATTTCCCGGGACGTAAGAAATTGTTGTGGGATGGGACGAATATGAAAATTACCAACTTTGACGAAGCGAATCAGTTTGTGAAACGCACATACCGCGGAGACTGGAAATTGGAATAAGATAAATTTTGATATAAACAGAAAAAGCCTCGAAAGAGGCTTTTTCTGTTTATATCAAACCGGAATTAGAAAACTATATTATCAATCAGCCGGACCGGGCCTAAAAAAGTAGCGATGCAAAGTGCCGTTGTTCCGGCAGCACCAATGGTATGAATTGGTTGTAAAGTTTTAATATTGACAACTTCAAAATAATCAAGCTCGAAGCCGGCAAGTACCAAAAATTCACGTTGAACGGCTTCTTTTGTTTCTTCTATGTCATTTCCTGACAAAAGCTTTTCTTGAGCATCCAGCAGTATTTTATAGATGATCGGTGCATGTGCCCGCTCTGTCTCATTCAGTCTTCTGTTTCGTGATGACATGGCCAGGCCGTCATTTTCTCTTACCGTCGGACAAACAATTAATTCAAGATTGAAAGAAAGGTCTTCCACCAGTCGTTTAACAACGGTAACCTGCTGTAAATCTTTTTGACCAAAATAAGCTCTCTGCGGCTGAACAATATTGAACAGTTTGGAAACTACAATTCCCACACCATTAAAATGACCAGGCCGTGAAGCGCCCTCCATGACCGTTTCAAGCAATCCGAAATTCATCGTTATCATTGTCGGTTCCGGATACATTTCGTTTACAGTAGGCGCGAAAACCGCAGAGCAACCTGCCTCTTCCAGCATTTTACAATCTTCTTCCAGTGTCCTTGGATATTTTGCCAGATCTTCCGGGTTGTTAAACTGCGTTGGATTTACAAAAATGCTGCAGACCGTAATGTCATTCTCTGTGCCCGCAGTTTCAATTAATGAGATATGTCCTTCGTGCAGCGCGCCCATTGTTGGGATGAGTCCAATACTTTTATTTTGGAGACGTTGAACGGAAAGGAAATTTTTAAGGCTATGTATTGAAGTAAAAACTTCCATGAAGGTATTTAATAGATTAGAAGACGCCGGATCCGTTACAAACGGGATTACATGTCAGTTGGTGAAAAGATAAATTCCGGCTTTTTCGTGGGGGTTTCTAAAATATTTGGCACTAATACGGCCAAACTCTGCGCAATATTACAATTAGTTTTTAATTTCTATTGAAATCCCCGTTTTTTTTATGTAATTTTGCAAAACTTTTTTTCACAAACTGCTAAATATCTAATGGACAAACTACGAATTTTGTATGTAGCCAGTGAAATCAATCCTTTTCTCCAAACCACAGATGTTGCGGATTATGTAAGAAGATTACCGCAAGCAATGCAGGAACGTGGCGCAGAAATCAGGATTTTGGTACCTCGATTTGGTCTAATCAATGAGCGTAAAAACAGGCTTCACGAAGTAGTTCGATTGTCAGGAATTAATATTACGGTTGGCGATGAAGAAAAACCGCTTATTATCAAGGTAGCTTCCATTCCAAACGCCAAATTACAAGTTTATTTTATAGATAACGATGACTATTTTCACCGTAAATCTGTTTTCTTTGATAAAGAAAATAACTTTTACGATGATAATGATGAGCGTGCCATTTTCTTTTGCAAAGGTGTTCTTGAAACGGTAAAAAAACTTGGATGGGCACCGGATGTTGTACATTGCAACGACTGGATGACTGCTCTTATTCCAATGTACCTTAAAACAACGTATCGTAATGATCCAATGTTTAAAGATACAAAAAGTGTATTTACAGTACACAACAACGCTTTTGACTATAAATTTGATGCTGATCTGATGAGCAAAGCAAAGGCAATTGATGTTAGTGACGAGGCGCTTTCGCATCTTCATTCAGCGGATTTTGAAGGCTTTGTAAAAATTGGATGTGCGTATGCTGATGCCGTTGTAAAAGCAGAAGAACATTGCAGCGACAGCCTTAACCAGATCTTCAATGACGCACCGAAACGTGTTGAACTGGACGAGGAAGACGAAAAATTCTCTGAATCTTACTACAATCTGTACACAGATTTGATGAGCTAGAAATAGAAAAACGAATTGATAGATGGCGACCAGATTCTGGCCGCCATTTTTTTTGTTCTTCTTTTTTAAGTGTGATTTAAAAATTATAACATACAGGGAAATTTCCAGATCGTCATGGAATGTTTATATAAGGAATTTTTAATATTTTTTAAGATATAAATCCTTCATTGTGAATAGTATAGTGTGTGTTCGAGCACTCCACCAAAATTGGATAATTTTTAGGATTTAGTTTGTTATCTAATTCTGCTTATTCTTTATTTGCACTCAATACTATACATACATCCCAAATAAATTTTAAGAAAATATGTGCGGAATTGTTGCTTATGTAGGAAGCAGAGAAGCCTATCCATTAATTATCAAAGGCCTGAAACGTCTGGAATATCGAGGTTATGATAGTTCGGGAGTTGCGTTAATGGAAGATGCTGAATTGAATATTTATAAGAAAAAGGGTAAGGTTTCTGATCTCGAAAGTCAGCTTAACGGTAAACAGTCAAATTCAACAATAGGCATCGGGCACACACGCTGGGCCACGCATGGTGAGCCTAATGATGTCAATGCACATCCTCACTTTTCTAATGATCACAAACTTGCCATTATTCACAATGGTATTATTGAAAACTACGCTTCGATCAAGCAAAATCTTGTGGCAAAAGGACACGTTTTTCATAGTGCAACCGACACAGAAGTACTGATTCATTTTATTGAAGATGTCCAGAAGGAAACGGGTACTTCACTGGAGGAGGCTGTCAGGCTTGCGCTTTTAGAAGTCGTAGGCGCTTATGCCATTGTTATCATGTCAGTGGATTTTCCGGATCAGCTGATCGCTGCCAGAAAAGGAAGTCCTTTGGTTATTGGCATTGGAGAAGATGAATTTTTCTTTGCCTCGGATGCTACACCGATTATTGAATACACAAAAAATGTAGTTTATCTGGACGATTATGAAGTTGCGATCATTCGTGATGGCAAGCTGAGCATCCAGAATCTTGATAATACCCAGAAAGTTCCGTACATCCAGAAGCTGGAAATGGAACTGGAAACGATTGAAAAAGGTGGTTACGACCATTTCATGATCAAGGAAATTTTTGAACAGCCACGCTCCATTGCAGATAGTATGCGCGGAAGACTGAGAGCTTCCGATGCACATTTACAACTAGGCGGACTGGGAGATTATATTGATGAATTAGCAGCTGCTGACAGAATTGTGATTGTAGGCTGTGGAACTTCCTGGCATGCTGGATTAGTTGCAGAATATCTTTTTGAAGAGCTGGCCAGGATTAATGTGGAAGTCGAATATGCTTCTGAATTCCGTTATAGAAATCCGGTTATCAAGAAAAACGATATTGTAATTGCCATTTCTCAATCCGGCGAAACGGCGGATACACTGGCTGCCATTGAATTGGCGAAATCAAAAGGTGCCACAATTTTTGGCGTTTGTAATGTCGTTGGATCATCCATTGCACGCGCAACACATGCAGGAGCTTATACACACGCCGGACCGGAAATCGGAGTAGCGAGTACAAAAGCATTTACGGCCCAGGTAACCGTTTTGACATTAATCGCCATCGCGGTTGCAAAACGGAAAGGTACTATTTCGGAAGAAACATATCAGCAGCTTTTAACGGAGCTTGAAGGAATTCCAGCCAAGGTTGAAAAAGTGTTCGAAAATGCTGCCAAAATCAAGGAGATCGCTTTCATTTTTACCTATGTCAGGAATTTTATTTATCTGGGACGTGGATTGAACTTTCCGGTCGCTTTGGAAGGGGCACTTAAATTAAAGGAAATCTCCTATATCCACGCAGAAGGATATCCGGCTGCGGAAATGAAACATGGCCCGATCGCTTTAATTGATGAAGATATGCCAGTTGTTTTTCTGGCAACCAAAGATGGATCTTATGAAAAAATCGTATCCAATATTCAGGAAGTAAAAGCGCGTAAAGGTCGTGTCATAGCAATTGTCACAGAAGGCGATACGTTGATTCCGGGTATGGTGGATTTTGTGATTGAAGTGCCGGAAGTTCATGAAATACTGACTCCTCTGGTTTCGGTCATTCCTTTACAATTACTTTCTTATTACATTGCGGTGATGCGTGGAAGAAATGTTGATCAGCCAAGAAATCTCGCCAAATCAGTGACGGTGGAATAGTATTAACTGATTTTTAGTTTATTATAAATATGAAAAAAGGAATTGTCTAATTGTGGCAGTTTCTTTTTTTTGTTTTGAATAATACGTTAAATCAGTAAACCAAAATATTGTTTAGCTCTTTTCGTTAGCTTTGCGTGCTAAATTTCTGCCGGAAGAAATCAAAAAAATCAATGCAAAACCGTTTCCCTCATTTTACACTTCTTGTTTTATTTTCATCATTTCTTTTTTCTTGTGGAGATGATCAGCAGGCTTATGTTCCTAGACCCAAGGGTTTTAATCGAATTGATCTTCCGACGCAGGCTTATCAAAAACTGACAGAAAAACATCCTTATACTTTTGAATATTCCAAATCGGCCAGGATTGTACCTGATACTTTTGCAACGGCGCAAAAGGATTGGATTTTTGTTTATTATCCGCAGTTTAAGGCCAATATCCAGCTGACATATAAAGACATCAACAACGATCCGAAACGTTTGCAGGATTATATCAATGATTCTTTCAAATTAACGGGTAAACATCAGGTGCGCGCATCGTCTATTCAGGCACAAAAATTGGTTACCACTAACGATCTGACCGTGATGATTTTCAAGATTGAAGGAGATGTGCCAAGTCCTTACCAATTCTATACGACGGATAGTACAAAGCATTTCTTACGGGGCGCTATTTACTTTTCAACGGCTACAAAAAATGATTCGCTTGCACCTGTTGTTAATTTTATTCAGAAGGATATGATCCATCTTTTGAACACATTGCGGTGGAGATAAAGTCATCTTTAATCTTGTAGCGAATACAGGAAGAATGTATCTTTGAAATAAATATTAACACTTCTTCATAAAAATGGCCAGAAAGCAAATCAAAAATCAGCTCCCTCTTGATTTCTCAGTTCGTGGAAATAGAATTATTCTGCATTTAGGACAAGTGGAAAGCCAGAAATTTGCGAATCAGCTTTTTGATGGATTAGTAAAAGGGGACTGGGTTATTGAACCTGCCGGAGAAGTTGCAGATGTTTCGTACGCGCAGGATATCGTACATCAGATCGGTCATAAGTTGCCTTATCCGGAAGGAATTAAAATTGCTCAACTTCATAATATCGATACAACATTCAAAGGTTTTGCCTGCATGTATCATCAAAAAGGATGGGTGTTTGTAAATGCAGCTTCCGAAATTAACGAACGGAATTACCATATTCATTTATTGACTGTATCGCTTGGTTTACACAGTTCCTATGCCAGTTCGGCTTCTTTGGCAAATCGCTCTGAGCAATTGATCTTTGATGCTTTGTTGCCATACAAAGACGTGGAGAGTTTTTTCCGAGATGATATTTTAAAAATTCCAAGTTTCCTGGCTTCTGATATTGCTAATTTTTTCAAGGTGCCTTTTCCAATGGTTTTGAAAAGAGCCATGCAATTGAGAATAATTACGGACGAACAATACCGCACATTTATGACGGTAAAACCAGCGGCTTCTACAAAACCAAGAGAGCTTTTTATTTCACAGGAAGGAAATATTGACGATTTGGAAGCTCAGTTGTTTGCAGAAGGGTTAGAGGATTAATGCTTTTTCTTTAAGTATCCAGATTACTTAAATCCGGTAACGGACTAACCGAAGTCCAGCCTCCATCGACAATCAGGCTTTGTCCTGTGATATGTCCTGATGTTGGAGAAAGAAGGAATAATGCTGCGTTGGCAATGTCTTCACAGATTGCTGGCCGTCCCATAGGCGTAATTCCAGACCACATTTTTGGGTAAGTAGGATCAGTTGCCAATGTTCTTTCAGTCAAAGTTGCTCCCGGCGCGACGGCATTGATCGTAATTCCATAAGGAGATAATTCCAGCACCAGATTTTTTGCAAGCATTTCCAGTCCCGCTTTTGTCATGGCATACGCACCCAAAAATTTATGCGATTGGTGCCCTACAACGGATGACATTAACAAAACCCGCCCACCTGTTTTTTGCAATCTCATTTGCCTGGCCGCAGCCTGGGTTAACAAAAAAGAGCCCATCAAATTGACTTCCAGAACCTTTTGAAGATTTTCTTTTGGATAATCAAAAAAATCGCCAAATAGAGTTATACCTGCATTTGCTACGGCTATGGTTAATTTTCCAAAACAGCTAACAGCTTCTGCGACCATGCCATCAATTATATCGGATTGTGAAGCGTCGCCCGCAAAAGCGATACATTCTCCACCCAATCCACGGATTGTGTTAGCAGCCTGCGTGGCTAAATCTGCATCAAAATCGTTTAAAATCACACCGGCTCCTTTTAATGCCAATTGTTTCGCAATCTCAAACCCGATGCCTTGTCCTGCACCGGTTACTATGGCGACCTGATTATTAAATATCTCGTTACTCATTATTTTAGTAGGTTAGGTTTATTTCTAGTCGGGTGATTAGTCGGTTAATCACTCAGGCTTTTTATTACCCGTCGGACGGCGGAAAAAGCCGTCCGACGGGTCGCTCATTCCAAAATCTTTGCTACGTGCCACCCGTCCTACGGTTTTTTTTACCGTCGGACGGGGTCGCCCAGACGGGTAGTAAAGACTCCTTTAAATTCGAATACCAATTTTACTCTATTACAGAGTTGAATAATTAGGTAAGCACTCCAACTTTTATTACCGGTCGGACGGCGGAAAAAGCCGTCCGACCGGTGGCTCGTTCAAAAATCTCGCTATTGAGTAGTAAAAACTATTTCATAGCTCAAATAATATCAACATCATCAAAATATCCTATCAATCATTTCCTCCGAAAGCACCTGTCCAGAAAGTTTCAAAAACTCATTTCCATCCTGTGGAATATTCAATAGCAAATGAGCCTTCTCATGATTACATAACTTCTCATTTCTCAACAAAGCATATTCCCTCACAGAACTAAATTCCCACCTTTCAATTACTTTCACCAAACCCGCCTTCACCGGATTTTGATGAATATAATGAAAACATATTTCAGCATATAAAGCATTTACTGTTTCTAACAACTTCGCCTTTGTATGTTGCTGAAATAACGAACCAGTTCTGTTTTCTTGTTTATTAATAGCTTGGGAATATGAGCTTAATATGATTTGAAATGCTTTACTAATTTTCTGCTCCTCAGATTTTTCTTTTGTTTCAATCAAAAAATGAAAGTGATTTGGCATGAGACAATAAGCTAGTAAGTCGCAATGAGGCAAAAGATATTTTTCTATTTTCTTAATGAAATAGAGGTAATTACCATAATTGAAAAATATCTTTTGCTGGTTGTTGCCTCTATTGTACACATGGTAGAGTGTGTTTGGTTTGAATTCCATGAAGTGTTAGTGTGTGGTGAAATGTTTTTTAGTTTATCATGTGATTTTGGGTCGGTTAATCACTCAGGCGTTTTATTACCCGTCGGACGGCGGAAAAAGCCGTCCGACGGGTCGCTCACTCCAAAATCTTTGCTACTTGCCACCCGTCCGACGGTTTTTACTACCGTTGGACGGGGTCGCCCAGACGGGTATTGAAAATTTTAAAATGCGATTAAAGTTATTCCTAGTCAAAGGTCTTAATGACAAAACATCAATGCGAATCCCTCGTAACCTTATCCCCGGATCCACCTCTCAAAAAGTCAAGATCCGCGCCAACATGTGCCTGCATCACGTGATTGATATGAAGATTTACATATCCGCGGTTATAACCCAATTCCAAAGGTTTCCATAAAGCGCGCCGTCTTTCGAGCTCTTCGTCAGATACTTCCAGGTTTAACTTTCTATTTTCTACATCCAGCTCAATATAATCGCCATCCTGCACCAAAGCCAATACACCGCCGACGGCTGCTTCCGGGGAAATGTGCAAAACAACGGTTCCAAAACCGGTTCCGCTCATACGGCCGTCGGAAATACGAACCATATCGATAACACCTTTTTCCAATAATTTTTTTGGCAAAGACATATTACCAACTTCCGGCATTCCTGGGTAACCTTTTGGGCCAACATTTTTCAGGACGAGAATACTGTTTTCGTCCACATCCAGGTTTGGATCATCCAGTCGTGCTTTATAATCATCAATATCTTCGAAAACAATTGCTTTTCCACGATGCTGCATAAGTTCTGGTTTCAATGAGGCCGATGGTTTTATAACTGCTCCGTTGATACTCAAATTTCCACGAACTACCGCCAGCCCGGTAAGATCTTTCACTGGTTCATCCAAAGTTCCGATTACTTCATTGTCAAAACATTCGGCGGAAGCGCAGTTTTCTGCAACCGTTTTTCCGTTTGCTGTAATCGCATCCTGATGTAAAAGTGAAAGCATTTCTTTTATTACAACTGGCAATCCACCCGCGTAATAGAAATCTTCCATGAAATATCCGCCAGACGGTTGCAGATTTAGTAGTAACGGGATTTTTTCGCAAAGCGCATTAAAATCATCCAAGGCAAGATCAACCCCAATACGGCCCGCAATCGCCAGCAAGTGAATTACGAAATTGGTAGAACCGCCAATTGCTGCATTCAGCATAATGGCGTTTTCAAAAGCGTCTTTTGTTAATATTTGAGAAAGACGTAAATCATCTTTTACCATTTGCACAATCCTGCGCCCAGATAAATGTGCGATTACTTTTCGTCTGGAATCTGCTGCAGGAATTGCAGCATTCTCTGGCAAAGTCAAACCTAAGGATTCTACCATACAAGCCATGGTTGAAGCCGTTCCCATTACGGCGCAATGTCCCTGGCTGCGGCACATACAGGCTTCCGCAGTTGTCAGTTCTTCCTGGGAAATTTCTCCTTTTCGGTACATTTCACTGAAACGCCACACGTCGCTGGTACCAATTGTTTTTCCACGATATCGACCTGTTAACATCGGTCCGCCAGAAACGACAATGGTTGGAATATCTACACTGGCTGCACCCATAACCAAGGAAGGAGTTGTTTTATCACAACCACAAAGCAATACGACACCATCAATCGGATTAGCACGAATGGATTCTTCCACATCCATACTCGCCAGATTTCTGTACAACATGGCGGTAGGTTTTATCAATGTTTCGCCCAAAGACATTACCGGAAATTCAAGCGGAAATCCACCTGCTTCCCAGACACCTCTTTTTACAGATTCGGCCAGTTCTCGAAAATGTCCGTTGCAGGGTGTCAATTCGGAAAACGTATTACAGATACCAATTACAGGTCGTCCTTCAAATTCGTCAGCCGGATAACCCTGATTTTTCATCCATGCTCTGTATATAAATCCGTCTTTTCCTTCTTTTCCAAACCAGCCTCGGCTGCGTAATTTATTTTCTCCCATGAGTCGCCATTGTTTATATTCGATTAGTAAAGGCAGGAAGTCGTTAAATATAATTCCGTTAGTCCTTTAAAAAGTAAAATATAGTATCTTCGTTAACCACGTGCCTGCTGATACACTATGATTTATTCCGATATTATCCGTTTGTCTTTTTTGAAACTATTAACCTGCTTTTTCATTAGCATGATAGCCATGCCATCTAGCGCTCAGATTAATAACGGACAGTTTCTGGAAAAACTGCTTAAAAAACATTCAGCGCATCTGGCGAATGTTTTGGATAATCCTGATAAATACGAAGTCCAGATTTTATATACCAAAATTGACCGGAATAATAAAAATGAGCCAAAGTTTACAACCTATGGTTATCATGTTAACAATTCGAAATATTTCTATCCGGCCAGTACGGTCAAACTTCCGGCGGTACTACTTGCATTGGAAAAGGTAAATAAACTGGGAATTGACAAGTACACACCAATGTTTACGGGCGCAGATCGTCAGGAGGAAACGGCGGTGAAAGCTGATACCACAGCTGAGGATAAATTACCTTCGGTAGCACATTATGCAAAAAAGATATTATTGGCGAGCGACAATGATGCTTTCAACAGACTTTACGAATTTATTGGACAAAAGGATTTTAACGATTCCATGCACGCCAAAGGGTATAAGGATGTAAGAATATCTCACAGACTGGAATCTCCGATCGGCACTGAAAATAATCGCTACACCAATCCAATCCGTTTTGAAAAAGATGGAAAGCTGGTTTACGAGCAGCCGGGAAAATATTCGGATCAAAAATTTATTTCTCCTGAACCGATTAAAAGAGGGAAGGGGTATATGAAAAATGGAACGCTGGTTAATGAGCCGTTTGACTTTACTGAAAAGAACTTTTTTGCGCTCGAAGATCAGCATAAACTTTTAAAAGCACTTTTCTTTCCGGAAAGTGTTCCGGCCAAAGAACGTTTTAATCTGACTAACGAAGATTACCGTTTTGTATATCAATACATGTCACAATTCCCGGTGGAAACGGAATTTCCCGCGAATTATACCGACGATTACTATGACGGTTATGTGAAGTTTTTATTATTTGGAGGAACAAAAACCCGGCTTCCGAGGCATATCCGTTTGTTCAATAAATGTGGTGATGCTTATGGCTATTTGCTGGACAACGCCTATATCGCAGACTTTGAAAAAGGAATTGAATTTATGCTGACGGCCGTTATTTATTGTAACGAAGATCAGATTTTCAACGACAATAAATACGATTATGATGAGATAGGTTTGCCGTTTATGCGTGATATAGGAAAGGCTGTTTTTGATTACGAATTGGAAAGACATCGTGCAAACCGTCCCGATCTTGGCCGTTTTGAAGTTCGGTACGACAAATAAATCAGGATATTTTTAGCTTAATTCTTGGCGCAATCTGGCAGATGTAAAGATTGAAAAAATGGCCAATAATCAGCAAGGCAGATCCGATATATCCCAACCAGTGAAATAGATAATGTTTCCCATCAAAAATAAGTGAAACTGCAAAAATCAATAACGCTCCCCAAAGCAGGATGTTCAACGCAATCGATTTGTGATCTTTTGTTGCAAAATAAACAGCTGCTCCATTGATTAATATAAAAAAATAATCAAGCGAAATAAACCCGATATGCGTGTGATGGTTGTGCGTAAATGCAGTTCCCATGGCAAGAGCAGGCATGGCTATGCAATGTATAATACATAAAACGGATCCTAAAATTCCTAAATAATCTGCCTTGTTGTGTGAATGCGTCATCACTGATTTTGAAAGATAAGGGTACAAAAGTAAAACTTCACTCTATTAAATGCAACACTGTTGCAAAATATTTTGTTCGTTATTTGGAGAAGAAAAGGAAAAGAATTTGTCTTTACGACGTTTTTCTTGAACTTCGAACTTAACTTTGGCAGGAACGGTTTTTGATGTAACCAGTACCTGCAAAGAATTTAAATTGGCACATAATGGATCAGTTAAGAGAAACACTAAAAGGTCATCATTTGCGTACAACAACGTGTCGTGAGGATGTTCTTTCAGCTTTTATAAATAAGAAAAATGCGCTTTCACACGGTGATCTGGAAGGGGCGTTGGGGGAGAGCTACGACCGCGTAACGATTTATCGTACTTTAAAAACCTTTTTGGAAAAAGGAATTATTCATAAAGTTCTGGATGATGAAGGACTGCGTTATGCACTTTGTTCACAGCAATGTTCGGAAGAAAAACATCAGCATGACCATATCCATTTTAAATGCAATGCATGTGGGAAAACGAATTGTCTTGAAAATTCACATATCCCAAACATTGCTTTGCCACAGGGATATCAGCCTGCAAGTTTTAACTTACTGATTCAGGGAACTTGTCCTGAATGTGTTGCTGAATAAATATGAAAAGGGAGACCGGTAAAACACCAGTCTTCCTTCTTCATTACTTCCATCTATTTAACTTTTAGATTAAAATCAAGGTTGACATCATCGCTGCCCGGCGTGATCGTACCATTTTTGGCATTTGGCTGATGACGAAGCTGTACTTTCAACGTTCCTGTACCCGCGGCTCCTGCTTTTGCAGTTCCGGTCAAACCGATCGGGTATCCATTCGTGTCTTGATCACCATAAGCGTAAGTCAGCAACGTTGTTGGATTTGGCGTATAAACCAATAAATGTTCGTATGCTTTTTCTTTAATTTCCGCCGTAATATCATCAATTGGCGTTTTGCTTTCGTCCAGGAATGCTGGTGTCAGCGTATAACTTGTGTTGGCTTTTAGTGAAATTGTATCAAATTTTGTTGGCGCATTTCCACCATCTCCATCCGGATCTTTGTAGGCGAATGTGGTAACAGCTCCGGTACCCACCTCAGTAAAAGTCAGCGTGACAGACGTGATCAATTCGTTTTCATCATCGGCTTCAACCTCATCTCCCGAGTCTTTGCACTGCGTGAATAATGCTGCTATTCCAAAAAGTAACATCCAGGTTAATTTACGATTCATGTTATTTGTGTTTAGTTAATAATAAAAAAATAAGATTTTCAGGCTCCGAATTTCCATTTCAAACGCAGCGAAGCATTACGGCCGATGTCATCCGAGTAATACCGGAAGCGATTCATATAATCCCGGTAAACGGTATTGAACAAGTTTTGAATAGATACTCCGATTTCAAGCTGTTGTTTTGCTGACAAATGAATTGTACCGCCCGCCTGAATATTCCACAGCGAATAAGCGGCTGGGGGAGGCATAAAATCACTTTTCGGCGGAACACGTTTCTGGCGGGCAACCCAGAGATTTCCAACTGAAAAGAAAACATTATGCAGGTTGGCCAATAAGGGAATTTCATATTTCAACTGATTATCCCACCGGTTTGCAGGAATCATCACCAGATAGTTATCATTCCGGGTATCGTATGCTTTCAAATAACTTAGCTTGCTGGTTGCAGAAAAATTTTTGACAAACTGCCAAGCAGCCGAAATATCAATTCCCTTAAAAGATGCATCTGTTTGTGTATATTTAAAATAGGGGAAAGCGCCTCTGACCGTTAAAATCGGTTGAGGCTGAGGTTTGAGATATATGAAATCTTTGATATAGTTGAAATAACCACCAATTTCAATGGTCAGTTTTTCACTTGCATATTTAATGCTGGCTATGGAATTAAAGGCTTTTTCAGGATGCAAAGTAGAATCTCCCTTTTCAAAAGCTGCTGCGCCGTGATGTACACCATCACTAAATAATTCACTTACATTCGGCGCTCGCCACGCTGTACCTGCATTTAGTCGCGCAGACAAATTTCCGGTAAAATTTCGGGTCGCTCCGATTGTTCCGGATCCATTGTGAAAATCAAAATGATTGGAAATTTTCTGACGACTTACAATCCGGTGCGTACTTAAAGTGCGATAATCATAGCGAAGACCGGCTTCAAATTCCCAATCATTTTTAACATACCTTTCGATCCAGAAAACCCCTATATTGAATTGATTGAAGTTTGGGATTAAAGGTCTGCCCGTCATCAGATTGTATTGGTATAATGTACTCACACCAATTTGCCCTGCGATTTTCCCGGCGATCGGTTTGTGGTCCCAGGTCACATCGTTTGTTAAAGTATTAAGTTTAAAAGTTAATTCCGGATGATTGAGGGCAGCTATGGAATCGTTTCTTGGAATATGTAAATCGTACTCATTCCGATGATTTACCTGTTGCGCAATAGTCCACTGCAAACGGTTTCCATTCTGGAAATTATAATGTGTTTCCGCTTTTAATAAATCATGCGTTACGTTCTGGTTGGGTCTTCCAATGGTATAACTGAAACCAGATTTGACAAAGGGTTCGCCATTATTAATAACGTTGAGTAAATCGGTAATACTGCCAATATGTGAGCCTGAAAAAATTCCGATTTTTGTATCAAACCGACTATAAAAAAGGTCAATACCAAAACCTTTGTTGCGATATCCGGCACCGAGCGAAAAGTTTTTTTCACTGATTCCGGTATTATCAAGAAAATAATTCGGCGTACGAATATTTCCCCCTTGTTTGATAGTCCCTTGTGCACGCCAGCCAAAACCGGGTAATCCTTTGATCCCACCTTGCAGAGTAGAGGAGGAGACACCCTGGCGTCCATTTGTAAATCCAACTAGATTTACTTCTCCGCTCAATGTTTTATTGAACGGTAATTCTTCCGGCTCAACCAGAATTACGCCGCCAATCGCATCAGAACCATACCGCACTCCCGCAGCTCCCTTAATCACGGAAAGGCGTGTTGCAACAAAAGGGTCAATTTCCGGGGCATGCTCCGAACCCCACTGCTGGCCTTCCTGCCTGACGCCGTTATTCATGATCAATACCCGGTTGCTATGTAAACCGTGAATTACAGGTTTAGAAATAGAAGATCCCGTTTGCATGGACGTTACACCGGAAATACCTTTCAGGCTTTCACCAAGCGTTTGTCCACGCGTTTGTTCAAGATCGTTACCCGATAGTGTCGTTAAAGGTTGTGAGGCGGGAGCGTCGGTTCGTTGGGCGGTGATTTCTACATCTTTTAAATGAACTTCCTGTTCGAGAAGTGTGAAATTTTCTTCATGGCTAATAATAAGGTCTATGGTTTGTTTATAAGTGCTGTATCCAACAATCCTGGCTTCAAGCTGATAGATACCGGGACATAAATTCCTGATTTCATATTTTCCTTTTTCATCGGTAAAAACTCCATTGGTTGTTCCAGTTAATAAAATTGTGGCCCCCGCGATGGGCTGTCCGCTATGCAGATCGCGAATGACTCCTTTTATAAAGCATGTACACGAAGAATTCTGGCCATGGCTAAGGGATGAAACCAGAATTATCAGACATATGTAAAAATATTTTTTCATTGGATATTAGCGGGGAGACTTTAATAAAGAATCAATTTTCATCATGAAAATCTTCTTAATCCTATATTCTCCGGGTTATGTTCAAGATCAGGAGTGAAATGACAATTTTGATAATTATCCTTTTTGCTACAACGTTGCAAAAGTATAATTTATGCAACTATGTTGCAATATAAATTTGAATTTTCTTCTCAGCTTTTTGTTTTAAGCTTGTAAATTTGATTGCTGAACGTTTGGCAATAGGCTGTTCAGTTTACCGTAAATCCTGATAATGTGCCCAATCTTCTACTGATTAAAATATTGCTGATGCCACCGCTGATAGCCGGTGTAACGCTTTCTGTTCGTAAATGGGGAGAAGGTTTTGGGGGTTGGCTAGGAGGGTTTCCCTGGATTGCGGGTCCAATCTCGTTTTTTATAGCGATGGAAAATGGCTCTGATTTTGCAGCCTCAACGGTTCCATCTGCTTTGATGGGATCTATCGGGACAACTTTTTTTGCGTTGATTTATTCAATTGCGGCACCGAGAATGCATTGGCTTCCCGCACTTTTACTTAGTTATTTGTCTTTTTTTGTAGTTGCCTTGGCATCCCTGGGACGGACGCCATCACTTCCTTTTGCGGTTGCATTAAATGTGATTGTTTTGACAGGAGTTTTGTACATTTTTCCAAAACCAAAAGATAAACCTGAATATAAAAAGTACCCCTTTTACGACATTCCGTTACGAATGTTTGTCGCTACTGTATTTGTCGTTTTGTTAACGCAGCTTGCCGATAAACTGGGTCCTACATGGAGCGGAATTTTAACACCATTTCCTATCATGACTTCTACGCTGGCCGTTTTTACGCATATACAGCAAGGGTCGCAGGCAACAGCCAGAATACTTTTCGGATTACTTTCTGCCAGTTATGGTTTTGTGATTTTTCTGATCGGCGTATGGTGGCTGGTACCGATTATGCAGGTTGGATTGGCATACGGAATTTTGGCCATTGTTACCATGTCGGTCAATGGACTTGCTATAAGATTGATACGAAAACAAAGTCAGGAGATTTAAACCCGTTCCAACTTCACCGGATAGGTTTTTTTTGCATTCCACTGGCAAACATAAATGTTTTTGTCCTGATCAATACAAACGTCATGGCAATGCATAAAAATTGGTTTGTCCTGCACCATCATCTGTAATTTTCCATTTAAATATTCAGGTTTAGTACCGCCTGGATTGGAAATTACCTTATTGTTTTTGTCCAGAATTGTTACAAAACCCGAGTCTGGTGTTTGGTTTAAATAACGCAGCCTTGACCAGCAAACACCGGAATATAATGTGTCGCCATCAAAAACAGGACGACAAACAAATGCACCCGGCAAAAAAATAGTTGATAGATATTTTCCATCTAACGTAAATCTTTTGAAGGCATTATGTGCACGTGAGGTTATCAGCAGCGTGGGATTTGCTTTATCCCGGCTGTCAATCGCAATTCCATGCGCTGTGGAAAACTGGCTGTCCCCATCACCCGGACCGCCGAATTTATCAATAAATTCGCCTTTTGGTGTATATCTTAAAATCCATTGCGAGCCATATCCATCGGCAATGTAAATTGTACCGTCAGGTCCAATCGCAGTTTCGGTAGGTTTGAAAGCATCTGCTTCTTTATACGCTCCGACTTTTGAAGGATGCTCGATCGTCATCAGGATTTTTCCTTTCAGATCTGTTTTAAAAACTTTTCCAATATTCGGATCGCAGACGAACAGAAATTCTTCTCCGTTGGCGTTCCATAGCGTAAGTCCATGTCCGCCAGGAAAATCGTGTCCCCAACTATCCAATAATTTACCGGAACGGTCGTAAATTAAAATATTATTTTTTACCTCGTCACCCACCATAATTAAACGCCCTTTGCTATCCTCTACCATTTCGTGGCAGTTGTTTATGGGAAATTTGGAAGCATCCAGATTTCCCCAACCCTGATGTACACGGTAGCGATGCGTTCCGTGACCTATAATTTCTCCATCTGCTTTTGGTTTAGCATGAAGAATATAAAATGGTTTGAAAGTAAGGGCTGCTGCGGTTACAGCTGCAACTTTGGCGAATTGGCGGCGGGAATGGTTCTCGTTCATGAAAAGAGTTTTTCCAAGAAAAGACAGGGAAGTTTATTTTCTATCTATTTTCCACAAAAAAGACCTTGCAAATTTTTGGTTGCAAGGTCCTGGATTCTATGTTAGATAGAATGAATTTAGAATAAATTATTAGGTCACCCTTTCAGGGTTTAGATTAGCGATAATTCAGCCACTTCTATAATAATGCCATCCTTTCAGGATTTGTTGATGTTACAGAATCGTTAACAAAAAACTAATTATGAGTTGCCTGAGTAGCGTTTTCCATAACGATTCAACCAGTCCATCAATTTATTCACGTCCTGCATTCTAAATAATTCGCTTCCTGCGCTCATTGTTGCGGCGGATCCGCAGGCGACGCCCATGCGTACAGCTTCGCGCAACGATTTCCCTTGCGAAAGTGTCCAAACAATTCCGGCAACCATACTATCACCGGCGCCAACAGCGCTTTTTTTCTTCACCGGCGGTGCGGGAATATGTTCTACCTGATCCGCGGTGACGAGCATAGCCCCCATAGCCCCCATAGAAACTACAACGACTTCGCATTGATTACGTATAATAAGTGCGCGCGCCGCATCATCAACATCGTCCATTTCCAGTTTATCTACTCCGACTAGTTGACTAAGTTCAGTAATATTCGGTTTTAACAAATAAACACCCGCCTCTGTTGCGGATTTAAGTGCATCACCAGATGCATCCGCAATAAATCTGGCTCCTTGCTTGTGTGCAATTTTTGCTATTTGCCCGTAAAAATCGTCGGGGGCGCCGGGTGGTAAACTTCCGCTGGCAATAATATAAGAAGGTTTCGGATCGAATTCTTCAATAGTTTCCAAGATCGATCTGACCTCTGTCGGCATCAGTTCAGAGCCCGGAACGCCAAAACGGTACTGGAAACCTGTACTGGTTTCTAAAACATGGAAATTTTCACGTGTCCATTGTTTTGTTTCAATGACCAGCGTCTCCACGCCTTCACTTTTTACTAGTTTGTGCAGCCGCTGTCCTGTTGGACCGCCAATCGTAAAGACCGCGACAGGATTTCCACCCAGCCTGTGAATTGCTTTTGCTACGTTAATTCCACCTCCGCCAGCTTCGAAATTAGGCGTGTCACAACGCAGCTTATAATCCGGGAAAATGCGATCTACATTTGCACTTTTATCCAGAGCCGGGTTAATGGTTAGTGTTACAATCGGTCCGGTAGCCATATTTTTTGTAGTAAATTTATATTAAATAGAAACCCGTTGTTAGTTATGCATTTATATAAACCAAATTACGATAATATAAATAGAAAAGTAACCGTCGTTTCTGCCATTTTGTTTTCAAATTGTCACAAAGACAATTTTAGTTACTACCCTTCGGTAAGATTCCAGCCGCCATCAACGGTTAACGTTTGGCCTGTTGTAAATTTTGAAAATTCAGACATAAAATAAACAGCGGCTCCATCCAGATCTGCCGGTAAGCCAAAACGCCCTCCGTTCAGTGTTTGTTTGGCACTGATGAATTCTTCAATTTGTAAATCTTTGTTCTCTGGATTTTCAATAATGGAAGGCGCAATGACATTGATCCGGATATTATTTGGCGCGTAAGTAGCCGCAATCGATCTTGAAAAACCGATAACAGCAGATTTTGCAGTAGCGTAAGCATGCGCCGAAAAATGCCCGGGAAAAGGGGTGAAGTCAAGGGCGGAACTCATGTTTAAAATAGCACCACCTTTTCCCATCCCAAGAAATGTCTGAACGGCAGCCTGATTCGATAACATAAGCGAAGTCAGATTAAGATCAAGCGTACTGTTCCAGGCACTTAATGTTAGTTGATGCAACGGGCCGTCACCATATTTTTTTCCACTTCCACCGGCAACATGATAAAGTCCGTCAAAACTTCCAAATTCACGAATACACAATTGTATTGCTTCCAAAGAAGTATTGGGCTGCGTGGCGTCACCTTGTTTGGCGCGGGCCTGGCTTCCTAATTGTAACTCGGCCACAAGGCAGTTTTCCGGATTTCTCCCCACCACTACCACATTTGCGCCATGTTTTACAAAAGCTTTGGCCGCAGAAAATCCCAAACCCGTTGTACCTCCGATAATTACGATTGATTTATTTGTCAGCCAGTTTTCCATACGTTCTAATTTTTATGCAAAATAGAACTATTACCATAGAATTTAAAATAAAAGCACCTTGTCGTTCTGAAAACAGAAACAACAAGGTGCCTTATTTTAACTATAAATCGTAAACTTATGCTACTGAACGAAGCAAAGACATAGATGATTTGCTAAATTTTTCCTGAGCGTAGTCCAACGTCATCGTGAATTCCTTCACGTCTTTTTGAGATGGTAAATCAAACATGGCATCCGTCATGATTGACTCACAAATGGCACGAAGTCCACGAGCACCCAATTTACAAAGCATTGCCTGATCCACAATGAAATCAAGTACATCTTCGGTAAAGTGAAGTTTAATTCCTTCCATAGCGAAAAGCTTGCTGTATTGTTTTACCAATGCATTTTTAGGCTCAGTCAGGATACGACGAAGCGTATCACGATCAAGCGGTTCCAAATGTGTAAGTACAGGAAGACGGCCGATCAATTCAGGAATTAATCCGAAAGATTTCAAATCCTGAGCGGTTACGTAACGCATTAAATTTCCTTTATCAAAGATTTCAATGATACGGTTATCTCCCGAAAATCCGATTGGACGGGTATTGATCCGTTTCGCAATGTGACGTTCAATACCATCAAATGCTCCTCCGCAAATGAAAAGGATATTTTCAGTATTGATCGTAATCATTTTCTGGTCAGGATGTTTACGGCCTCCTTGCGGCGGAACGTTAACAGAAGAACCCTCCAGTAATTTTAAAAGCGCCTGCTGAACACCTTCGCCACTTACATCACGTGTAATGGATGGATTGTCCGACTTACGGGCAATTTTATCCATTTCATCAATATAAACGATACCACGTTCTGCTGCTTCAACATTATAATCTGCTGCTTGTAGCAAACGAGTCAAAATGGTTTCAACATCTTCTCCCACATAACCTGCTTCCGTTACAACGGTTGCATCTGCGATACAAAAAGGTACCTGAAGAATCCGCGCAATCGATTTTGCAAGATAGGTTTTACCAGTTCCGGTTTCACCTACCATGATGATATTCGATTTTTCAATCACTACATCATCGTCAGTAACTACCTGGTTCAGGCGTTTGTAATGGTTGTAAACTGCCACAGCTAATGAACGCTTGGCATCATCCTGACCTATCACATATTGTTCAAGAAAACGTTTGATCTCCGTTGGAGGGATCGATTTCAACTTTGGTAATTTCGTTTTCTTGTCTTTTTTATCGTCTTTGGAATTTAGCTCTTCGGTAATAACCTGATATCCCTGTGCAATGCAGTGATTGCAAATGTGGGCATCAATACCTGAGAGCAAAAGTTCTACTTCATTTTTTTTGCGTCCGCAAAACGAACAACTTACTTGTGCCATCTGTGAATGTATACAATTATTGAATTACTATATTAAGCACATACCAGCATTTGGTAATGTGAGAATCACTAGGATAGAATATGGGTTTATAACAAAAGGATCAGACGCATTGTTCAAAAGACTGAATTACTGTTTAATGCTTTCAACAATAACGGATTAATAATACTACTAAAAACAAATCGTGCCACAATTACAAAGCAGAAAAATTCGCAGTGAATGACTTTACATTAACGAAATGAAATATAATGATTTCGTAAAGTTCGGGCTTTTTAAACTTGTTACAAAATTCCAGTTGGCACCATAAAAGAAAAACCACCCGAAAATTACTTAACGGGTGGTTTTTCTTAATAAGATATTTTAAAAACTTATTTATCGCGTGTTAAAACTTCGTCGATAAGTCCGTATTCCTTTGCTTCGTAAGCACGTAACCATTTGTCACGGTCAGAATCGATACCGATTTGTTCAACAGTTTGCCCTGTATGCTGCGCCAGAATATCATATAATTCATGACGTAGTTTTACGATTTCACGGGTTGTAATTTCGATATCAACCGAAGTACCCTGTGCTCCACCTGATGGCTGGTGAATCATAACGCGCGCATGAGGAAGTGCAGAACGTTTTCCTGCTGCGCCACCTGCAAGTAATACGGCACCCATGGAAGCGGCAAGGCTTGTACAAACCGTAGCAACGTCCGGACGAACATACTGCATCGTATCATAAATTCCCAAACCTGCATAAACAGATCCTCCAGGGCTATTAATATACATCAGGATATCTTTCTTAGGATCAGCAGATTCCAGGAAAAGCAATTGTGCAACAACTATATTGGCAATATTATCATCAACACCTGTTCCCATAAAGATGATACGATCCGCCATTAATCTTGAAAATACATCCACTTCACGAAAGTTCATCGGACGCTCTTCAATTACCGAACGGGTCATGTTTTCAACAGTGTGGTTCATTAAACCGTCAACTGTAAGGCCACTCATCCCAAGATGGTGAACGGCATATTTTCTAAATTCATTTCCGTGATTCATGAATAAACTTTAATTTAAAAATAATATGTATTGGATAGAGTACATCTTTTAAAGAACAAAAAGCTGCACCGCTTAGTTTCGAATATGAAAAAGCTGATTTGTTTCTTTGTCCTTCACAAAATTGATTATTTCCATGAATAATCCTTGTCTGTTTCGGTTATAATTTATCGAAAATTGCGAGAAGCTATTCATTGAATGCTTTTTAACTTGCAATTGTTATCAGTAAAAAGCCAATAATACGAGTAAAATTTAGTCTTTCAGAAAATCAGTATTAAAATTTATTCTGTCGATCAGACTATGAACAATACGAACACTCCATCCGAAAAAATACGGCAGCTGCGTCTGCAAAAAGATTTGTCACAGGAAAACATGGCAGACATGCTTGGACTTTCAACAACCGCTTATGGTGATATGGAAAGGGGGAGAACCGAACTTTCATTTTCCCGTCTTGAAAATATTGCAAAACTGCTGGATGTTTCATTACCTGAATTGCTGGGTTTTGAATCAAAAACGCTTTCAGAAACAGAATGGCTGCGTCAGGAAAATGAAAGATTACTATCGACTAACGGCAAACTGCAAAATGAGCTGGATCTGTGGAAAAAAAGATTCGGGTCTCTGGTGACTTTGGAAATTGGGAGACAGGTGCAACAGCATCGGGAGCCGATTGGTTTTTGAGTTAGGCGTTTATGCTTTTTAGGAATAAATTATATTTCATACTTAAATTGATAACCAGTTTGTGTAAAAAATAAATTTGTGTCTTAAAAAAGCTAACCACGATTTTAAATGGAAAAGCATATAAAATTTGATAAGCCGATTCCGGAAACGATCAAGAAGGCATTGAAGGACAAACGGCAATGCGAGAAAAAGTCCAGCCCGGAGAAATTAAATTGAATTCATCTCAAAAAGTTTCGTAACCCTTTTTATGTTAAATAACAAAACACAGAACAAGAGGCCAGCAGCGGTTTGTAAAAGTTCTTGATATAGTACAAGGAGATGGGACTTTCTCATTATGTTCTGGATCCGAAGTTACTTTAGGGTGAGTTGTTTTAAAAGGGGCCAATTGAGATCTATCACTTGTAATGGATACACCTTTTATCTCGTTTAAGTGTCTCTGAATCATAAATAAGCTCTATATGAAAATTCGCATAGTGCCCCTCATTATTTTCTGGCTCTCATTGGCCAGGCTAGTTGCTCTGAAGCACCAGGATCCCAATCCACAACTGCAAGATGGAATAATTTCCCTGCCGTAGGCGCTGTTTATGAGTTGTACCCAAAAACATAAATTTCTATCTTTGAGCGAATATTGCTTTTTATGAATGGCGGCAATCGCTAACAACCCTCTAAAAATGTTCAGAAGTTTTGTTTTTGTAGTTCTGTGTTTGATTTCAAATCTATCTTTTTCCCAAGAATTTATTGCGGCTAATCGTGCCGGCGCAACTGACTCGATTCCGGCTCAGTACCCGGAAGGCGGGAATGAATTTATCAAAACGGTGAACCGCCATTTCAGAATACCGCTCTCGGTTAACAAGTATTCTTACGAAGGTGTTTTTGACATTCATTTTACGGTAGACACCGAAGGCGTTCCTGAGATCGACAGTATTAATTTTACCAGAATGAAATTCCGGGCAAAGCGAATTTCCGTCAGCCATCTTCGGCAAGTTCAGAACGACATCCGGATCGAAATGGACCGCGTCTTCGACCGAATTCCTGAATGGACTCCCGGCACGGCAAATGGCGTGCGGATTCCGTATCGTTTCACGTTGCCTTTCTCGGTGTATTTCGACTGAGGCCTAATGATCACTTTTGTATCAATTTAGGTATTGACTACTGGAGAGGTATGCTGAAAATCTAATTCGAACCGTCTGAATGGGAGGGGCACACCCGGTTTTTGGACTCTGAATCTCGTATGCCTGTCGTCTCTGGACGCCTACATTGTCTCAGAAACGTCCGTTTCCTAATACCGGAGCCGGCCGTGATTTGACTGCTCAAAGATGATTCAAAAACTGTATCAAATTGTCATCTCACAAATCAAAATATCGTTTTAATAATTGCCGTAAGTTAGTGAGACTAAATTACCTTTCACATTTGTTCCGGATCCTGTGGGCGCCGGGTGCAGCGATTGTTCTTTTCCTTTTAAGCTCTAACTTTCCACGGCAGCTTTACCAACGTGAATTATAGTCATAAAACAAACGAGGTCAACTTTCGAAAAAGCTGACCTCGTTTATTTTATCAAAATGAAATACTTAAAAACTAAGCAACTTCACCTTTTGCAAGTTTTTCGAACTCAGCAACATCGATAGTTTGCTCATCCGTAGCAACCTGGCTGCGAACGATATCGATGATTTTGTTATCAAAAACCTGATTGAAAATCTGAGAATAGTTATCGCGTTCTTTGTCTGCAAGGTAACCAGCCGCAACACGGTCAATTGTGTCGCCCATGCTGTCATCATCACCGTACATTCCAAATTGTCCGCGAACCATTTGTTTTGTAAATTCAAGGATTTCAGGATATTCAACTTTCACACCCTGAGAATCAGCAATTTTATTTTTGATCAAACTCAATTTCAATGATTTCTGGAAATCTTCGAATTGTTCTTCAATTTGCTCACGTGTAAATTTGCCTTCGTTGGTACGTTCCAGCCAATCTTTTAGGAAATCCCCAGGAAGATCAATTTGGATTGAATCAAGCAAAGCCGTTTCAAGATCGCGACGAAGTAATGCTTCTGTTTCGCGCTCGTAGTTTCCTTTAATTACCTCCGTAACTTTTTCATTGAAAACTTCTTCGCTGTCAGCAACACCTGGTCCAAGTACTTTATCAAAAAACTCCTGGTTAACTTCTCCCGGTGCTGAACGCGTGATATCTTCAACGATCAAAGTGAAATCACCTGAAAGTTCACCAATATCTTCTTTTTTCTTACCAGTAACATGCGCAATCGCAGCCTGGTCAGCAAAAGTATTTTGAATATCAAAAGTTACAACGTCATCTTTTTTCAAGCCTAAGAATTTAGCCTGATTTTCTTCTGCAACCTGTTTTGTAGGAATAGCAGTACGTGTTGTAAATTCAGAAGATTCCTGTTTCAATTCACCAAAAATCATATCACCCAATTCACTAACTTCCGGGTGCGTGCTGTCAGAGAATCTTTCACGAAGACTGTCAACTGTTTTTGTCAGCTCGTTTTCGTCAGTTTGGATCGTATAACGTTTTACAGCTGGAATTTCAGAAAGATTAACTTCGAAATCAGTCGCAACACCAAGGTCGTAGCTAAATTCGAAATCGCCTGGTTTGTCCCAGTTAGCTTCTTCTGCTTTTTCGCGGTTAGGAATAGGATCCCCAACAACCTGTAATTTATTTTCGCGGATATAAGTGCTTACTGCATTGCTCAAAAGACTGTTCACTTCGTCAACCAATATGCTTTTTCCATACATGCGCTGGATTACATGGGACGGTACTTTGCCAGGACGAAAGCCTTTTAAATTCACACGTTTCGAATAATCCTTGATAGACTTATCAACTTTTGGCTGATAATCATCTTTGGTTAGCGTAACTTTAAGAGAGGCCAATGTTGGCGAATTCTTCTCTAATAAAACTTCCATGCTTATTGCTATTAGTAAATGTGCTTTTTTTAGATAAAACGCAAAACAAAAATGCCCTCAAAACAGTGTCCTGAGGGCATTTGACGGGTTAATTCGGAGCAGTTCATCTTCTTATTTCAGATAGGAAATATGACGCCCCGTCAGTCCCTTGTTAGTTGTACGGGCGGAGGGAATCGAACCCCCACGCCTTGCGGCACTAGATCCTAAGTCTAGCACGTCTACCAGTTCCGCCACGCCCGCTCTTATTTTTTCGTCCCTTCCTTCAACCCTTGTCGTTGGTTGGGAGTGCAAAGGTAGCAAAGTTTGTTTTAGATATGCAAACTTTTAGAAAAATATTTTTGAAAAAATTATTTTATTGAATAATCTCGCTAAAATTTGTTATTTTGGTGAAGCGTACTAATTACTATTAAGCATTGGAGCAATTCGTTGAAACCCTGAACATAGATCTGGAGCAGGAGCGTAAGGATATCCTCAAAAAATATCGCAGGTTGTTACGAACAGCCAAGCCGTTTTTGAAGGACAATGATGCAAAATTAATCAAGAAAGCCTTTTATACATCTGTCGAGGCGCATAAAGACATGCGCCGCCGGTCAGGTGAACCGTACATTTATCATCCGCTTGCAGTAGCACAAATTGTAGTTGAGGAGATTGGATTGGGTACGACCGGCATCGTTTCCGCATTATTACATGATGTGGTCGAGGATACGGATATGCGTATTGAAGATATTGACAGGTTATTTGGAAAGAAAGTTGCGAAAATTATTGACGGACTTACCAAAATTTCAGGAAGGTTTGAATACGGAACTTCACAGCAGGCCGAAAATTTTCGGAAAATGCTGCTTACACTTTCGGATGATGTTCGTGTAATTCTGGTAAAACTGGCGGACCGTTTGCATAACATGCGGACACTTGACAGTATGCCGCGCGACAAGCAATTGAAAATCGCATCGGAAACTATTTTCATTTATGCCCCGCTTGCACACAGACTTGGACTTTACAGTATCAAGTCTGAGTTGGAAGAATTATATCTGAAATATACCGAGCCTCAGGAATACCGCGCGATTTCCAGGAAACTGAGAGAAACCAAAAGTTCTCGTGATCGTTTTATTTCGAAGTTCACCGAGCCGATTGCGGAAGATCTTGAAAAAGCGGGATTGAATTATATCATCAAAGGACGTCCCAAATCGATTTATTCGATCTGGAATAAAATGCGAAAGCAGAATAAACCTTTCGAAGAAATATATGATTTATTCGCAATCCGTATTGTTTTGGAATCTCCGCAGGAGGGTGACCGTGAAAAAGCACTTTGCTGGCAGGCGTATTCCATCGTTACAGATCATTACAAACCCAATCCGGACAGGCTGAAAGATTTCCTTAGTACCCCACGTGCGAATGGCTATCAGTCGCTTCACTCCACTGTTATGAGTAAAAGCGGACAGTGGGTTGAAGTGCAGATCCGAACTTCGCGCATGGACGAAATTGCGGAAAAAGGCTATGCGGCGCATTGGAAATACAAAGGAAATGATACCAAGGTCCGTGGAAATATTGAACATTGGATCAGCCAGGTAAGGGAAACACTGGAAACGGGTTCCGGCGATAAAACTGCTGCGATCGAGTTTCTGGATGAATTCAGGACGAATCTTTTTAATGAAGAAGTTTTTGTTTTCACCCCAAAAGGAGAACTGAAAGTATTGCAAAGCGGTGCTACGGCGCTGGATTTCGCTTTTGACATACATTCCGAAGTGGGCGTGCATTGTATGGCTGCAAAGGTAGGAGGGATCTTGGTTCCAATTAGTTACGTGTTAAGTAATGGGGATCAGATTGAAATTATCACCTCAAATAAACAAAAACCTACCGAAGACTGGCTTCGGGTAGTACGGACTTCGAAAGCCCGCGCCAGAATAAAGGATTTCCTGAAAGAAGACAACCGTCATTATGAAACAGACGGTCGTCAGATGGTGGAAAGGAAGCTTAAAGTGCTTGGTATTGAGTTGACCGCGGAAGTTGTGAACCAGCTACGGGCATTTTTTGAAAGTAAAACGGCGGCGGATTTCTTTTATAAAATTGGAAAAGGATATGTCCAGCTTGACGAATTAAAACGATTCAAGCGTGATAAAGAAGCGAAGGAAAGAAAAGCAGTAACGAATACCGTCATTCCACCAATTGAAGGAGCTGATGGTAAAACTTACACCAAGCTTCTGAAAAATATTCATGGCGACCGTGCCGACAGTGATACGCTGTTGATAGGGGATGATATGGATAAAATTGACTACAAACTCGCTCCCTGCTGTAATCCGATCGCCGGAGATGACGTTTTTGGATTTGTGACGATTAACGAAGGTATCAAAATTCATAGAACGACCTGTCCGAATGCGGCCGAATTAATGTCCAAACATGGGAACAGGATCATCAAAGCAAAATGGGAATCGAACAAGGACGAAGCGTTTTTGGCTGGTTTATATATTTCAGGGACGGACCGGGTAGGACTGATAAACGACGTTACCAGGATCATTTCCAATGAACTGCATATCAACATGCGTGGGCTTACGATTGATACCAAAGATGGTGTTTTCAATGGTGATATCAGGCTTTACGTTCAGGATACACGCCATTTGGATATTCTGATCAGTAAGTTGGAGCAGGTTGAGGGAGTTTATAATGTACAAAGGTTTGATACGAACCTGACAGGAAGCATCTAAATATTGAACCATTATTCGTTTGACTTGTTAATCAATTGGTTTATATAATAGTATTGACCCGGTAACGGGCAATACCTGAAAGCTTCAAATGACAACCGCAGCATAATTACTACTGTGATTTAAGAAAAAAAGCACGTAATTTGCGCAAGATTTTCAAAAGATATGCCACAAGCCAGCAAACCAAATTTTGAAGCCGCCAAGAAAATTCTGACGGCTTACCTAGAAAATAAAGGACTTCGCAAGACCCCTGAAAGGTTTGCGATATTGGAAGAAATCTATACACGTGAAGACCACTTCGATGTGGATGAGCTTTACATCAGCATGAAAAACAAACGTTATCGTGTGAGTAGGGCAACGGTGTATAATACGTTAGACGTACTTGTAGATTGTGATTTGGTAACCAAACATCAGTTCGGAAAGAACCTTGCACAATTTGAAAAATCGTACGGAAACAAGCAGCATGATCATTTGATTTGTACGGACTGTCACAAAGTAATGGAGTTTTGTGATCCGAGAATTCAGTCCATCCAGAATATGGTGGGTGAAATGCTAAATTTCAGTGTACTGCATCATTCCCTTATTTTTTATGGCAACTGCACAAAGGAGAATTGCCAGAACAGAAAGGAACATGAAGAAGTCGCTGTCGGACACGAAATAAGAGAATAGTATCGATGAGGCGTAACAGACATTTTATGGTTTGTTACGCCTTATCATTTTAGCAAATAATAGTTTTTAATAACCATTTATTGGATGAAAGTTGACGTATTGCTTGGTCTCCAGTGGGGAGATGAAGGTAAGGGTAAAATCGTGGATGTACTTGCACCACGCTATCAGGTAGTAGCAAGATTCCAGGGCGGTCCTAATGCAGGACATACTTTGGAATTTGATGGTATTAAGCATGTTTTGCACCAGATTCCATCCGGTATCTTCCGTAGTGATATTCAGAATATAATCGGAAACGGTGTTGTTCTGGATGCAATTGTTTTCAAAAGAGAAATTGATAATTTAGCTAAATACAATCTTGATTTAGTTGGTAATTTATTCGTTTCTAAAAAAGCATCATTAATTCTGCCAACGCATGCGTTGCTTGATGCCGCTTACGAACGTTCAAAAGGGGATTCAAAAATTGGTTCAACTTTACGTGGAATCGGGCCAGCTTATCAGGATAAAGTAGCTCGTCTTGGATTGCGTGTTGGTGACGTTTTGTCTCCGAATTTTGCTGATAAGTACAAGAAATTGGTTGATGCGCATAAAGTTATCCTTGACTTTTATTCTTTCGATTACGCTGCGGTACTTCCTCAGTCGGAAGAAAATTTCTTTGCTGCGATTGAATTCATGAAGCAATTTACAATGGTTGATAGCGAGTATGTTATTAACGAAGCGATTGCAGAAGGAAAAACAGTTTTGGCAGAAGGAGCACAAGGTTCTTTGCTTGATATCGATTTCGGTTCATATCCTTTTGTTACGAGTTCTACAACAATGGCTGCCGGTGCTTGTACTGGTCTTGGTATTGCACCAAGCGCTGTTGGAGAAGTTTTTGGTATTTTCAAAGCTTATTGTACACGTGTAGGAAGCGGTCCTTTTCCAACAGAATTACTCGAAGAAACGGGTGAGAAAATGAGACAGGAGGGTCGTGAATTCGGAGCTACAACTGGTCGTCCGCGTCGTTGTGGATGGTTGGATTTGCCTGCTTTGAAATATGCGATTATGATCAACGGCGTAACGCAGCTGATCATGATGAAAGTTGACGTTTTGACGATTTTTGACACAATTCGTATTTGCACGCAGTATCGTTTGCCAGACGGAACTTTGACAGATCAGCTTCCATACGATTTGTGTGATGATACCGTTGAGCCGGTTTACAAAGATTTCGCAGGGTGGCAGCAGTCGCTTGATGGAATTCGTGATTTTGATGCGATTCCTGAGCAATTGATGGCTTATGTGAAATTCCTTGAAGCAGAACTTGGATTGCCAATTACATTTATTTCAACAGGTCCTGATCGCGAAGCGTTAATTACACGTGAAACTACGGCTCTTTTGAACTGAGATAAAAATATAGGAGTTAACTAAAAACCGCTTGAAACGTCATGTTTCAAGCGGTTTTTAGTTTTTAAGTATCATAAATAATTTGACCCGGTTAGTCTAAAAGAGAAAGTACATCTTCTCTCGAAAGCGATTTAATGAATCCATCTTCATTCGAAATCAAATCATCTGCCAGCTGTTTCTTGGTTTTCTGTAAAGCCAGAATCTTTTCTTCAACCGAATTTTTCGTAATAAACTTGTAAGTGAAAACAGTTCTGTCCTGGCCAATTCGGTGTGCTCTGTCCACGGCCTGTGCTTCAATAGCAGGATTCCACCAGGGATCTAAGATAAATACATAATCAGCAGCTGTAAGATTTAATCCTAAACCACCGGCTTTTAGGGAAATCAGGAATATTTTAACGCTTTCATTATTTTGAAAATTTTCAACTTCTGCCTGACGGTCTTTGGTAGAGCCATCAAGGTAAGCGTAGGTAATGTTTCCTTTATCGAGATAAGTACGGAATAGATCGAGGTGTTTAATGTACTGGCTGAAAATCAAGATTTTATGATTTTCACTAATGGCCGTTTCCATTTTATGAATTACATCTTCAAACTTTCCGGAACCGTCTGTGTATTCAGGATCAACCATTTTTGGATGATTCGCCAGTTGTCTCAACTTGGTAAGACCTTGAAGTACAACAAGCTGAGATTTATTTATCCCGTCCGAATCAATACTTTGTAAAATTAGATTCCTATAATACGCCTTTGCTTCCTCGTATGCCTTTTCCTGCTCCTGCGACATTTCACAGTACTGGATACTTTCCACTTTCGCAGGAAGGTCCGTTGCTACCTGCGATTTATGCCGGCGAAGAATAAATGGTTTTATCAGATTATAAAGGCGTTTGGATTTTTCTTCATCGTTTTTCTTTTCAATCGGAATTTGAAATTCATCCCGGAAATAGGTCTGGCTTCCTAAAAGTCCCGGATTTACAAATGACATCTGGGACCATAGATCCATCGTGTTATTTTCAATCGGGGTACCAGTCAATATTAACCGGTTTGCAGAATTTAGCTTTCTAACGGCTTTTGTAATGATCGAAGTTGGATTTTTAATCGCCTGCGATTCATCCAGAATGACATAATTAAACCGGAATGATTGTATAAGTTCAATATCAAGTCTGACAATTCCATACGATGTCAACACCAAATCAAAACCTTCAAACTGTTTGGTGTCTTTTTCCCTGTAAGTACCCGTGTAAAGCATTACTTTTAACTTCGGCGTGAATCTTTTTGCTTCCAGCGCCCAGTTGTATAATAAGGAAGTCGGCATGATCAAAAGAGATGGCTCCTTAATTCCGGCTTCTTTTTGTGATTGTAGTAAAGCTAAGGTTTGCACGGTTTTCCCTAAACCCATATCATCCGCCAGACATCCGCCAAATCGATATTGATTTAAAAATTGCAGCCAATCATAACCTGCTTTTTGATATGGACGAAGTGTTCCTTTGAAATGTTTAGGAGCTTCGCTGGCATCAATCTGGTTGAAATCCCGAAGTCTTTCAAGTTTATGGCTGATAATAGCTGTTGCCAGATTTTCTTCTTTTAATTCCTGTACCAGTGCCAAATGGTGCATGCGCAACCTGATTCCATCGGTATTTTGATCATGCTCCGAAAAAGCAAACAGCTCGGAATATTTTGTAAACCACCATTCCGGAATTACTGCGATTTCACCATTTGGGAGTGTAAATTCCTTTTTTTGATGAAGAATATAATTTCTTAATTGGATAAAAGGAATTTCAAATTCACCGAATTGAACTTTCGCGTTGATATCAAACCAATCGCGTCCTTCTTCAATAGAAACATCCAAAGATGAGTATCCGAGAAAATATCTTTTGGCGTCTGCATTATTCTGACGAAGAATAAAACCGTGTTCTGCTAATGTTTTGGCCTTACTTTGAAGCCAGCCGAAAGCTTCTGATTTTGGCATCAAAACCTGACCTTCTTTTATCCCAAGGCCCCATTCTTTAAGCTGATTTAGATTGTGGCGTTCGGCGATAGTGTCACGTTTTACTTTATAAAAAGTGTAATTTTCTTCTTTCTTATCGATAAAAACACTGGATGGGCCAGCAAGGCTGTCAAAGGCGAAAGTATAGTGCCCATATTGAAATGCTATTCCCAAAGATACTTCACCATCTTCTGTATCATTTTGGGTTGAATCCTCTGTGCCCGCCTCTGCAAATAATAAAGCAGGAGCGGTTTTTCCTTTAATACTTACATCTGCAATAGTAAGAATTGGTTTAGGGACGGTTGAAATATTTCTTATATCAAAACCCTTAGAAATAACGTCGTAAGAAGCGATGAGTGGTGCTACAAAACGCTCATAATACTGCTCTTCCATTTTACGGGGAATGGCAATAAATTTTTTTGCCAGAAAAGGTTTTATTTTTTTGCCATCTACATTTCCTTCAAAATGATATAAATGCCCGTCCACCACCAGCCAGGCAGGCTCCTCACAAAGAATAATGGCGTTTTTATATTGAAAATCGAGCTTCTTTTGTTGATGACGGATGGTAGGGAAATAGTGGGTGTTGTCTTCATTGCGCATGAAATAAAAGCGGATAGTAGCTTTTTCTTTTTCCCATTCCACAGCCTTCCAGAGAGGATTTCCATCGCTGCCCATAATAAAAATGTCCTTGCCCGAAAGTTTTTCCAGAATCCGTGCTTTACTATTTTCAAGATACGCTGTGATCGCTTCCTGTATTACTTTATCACCTTTCTGAGGATCATATATTTTCAGAAAAAAATCGACGGTGGAAAGTTTTTTTGTATTGAATTTCCTTAAAATAGTATCCTGCTGAATATCATCTACCAGGCCTACCAGTTCAAAATCCGTTGCGTCGAGCCCTGCGCCGAATTCCTCTATATTTTTAGAAGAAATGTTTTGTATCTGAAAGGAAAAATCTCCCTGGCTGTTTAATTGAACCACAAAAGATTCGAATATATAGCCAAGATATTCGTGATCCAGAATGGAATATATGATCTTAAAGGGTTCAGAAGTAGATACTTTCATGACATTTGTTTCGCAAAACGATGATGCAGCGTTCGAAAATTATCCATTCACGAGATAGTTCGCTTCGTTGGGATTTGAAAAATATCAAATATAGGTTAAAGAGGGGGCAAAAAAAAGACTTCCTTTTGGGAAGTCTTTTTTACGTGTGATGTACCGGGGACGGGAATCGAACCCGTACGAGCCTTACAGCTCACAGGATTTTAAGTCCTGCGTGTCTACCAGTTCCACCACCCTGGCATCAACCTTCAAACAAGTTTGTCGGTTTTTATGAGAAAAAGCACCGTTTCCGGTGCTTGATATCTCTGAGCAGAAGACGAGGTTCGAACTCGCGACCTCAACCTTGGCAAGGTTGCGCTCTACCAGCTGAGCTACTTCTGCGTGTTGTCTGGTGCGTTATTTGATTAACGTGGTGCAAAGGTATTCATATGACCTATGCGGCGCAAGTGTTTGATGAAAATATTTTTGAAAAAAAATGAAACAATTTATTAACAAATTGTAAATCATAATAGTTAGCAAAAATAAAAATTTAAATTTTTATTCAACATTATGAATTGATATCCCGATTTTGGTCTAAATATAGGGTTGAGGTACCAATTTGAAATATTCCACAGAAAATTTAATTTAAAATTAAGTGGATTTCTATTAGGTCTCTAAACCATACTTCATCGATTTTTATGGTGAATGATTATACTTACAACCGTTTGTCCAAATAGCCTCGGGCACTTCAAATTTTGATTACCTTTGTATAATATCGATAAGGGAGACTTGTTTCCCTCATTTTTATAACTCATCTCTGTCGTTGTCCGGATTTAAAAATATAATTTTTCATGTTTTCGAACGAAGTACTGTTTTTTGGAGGTTTCCTTTTAGTGATTGGCATTATGCTCCTTTTGGATCTGGGCGTTTTTAATAAAAAAGATCATGTTGTAAAATTTAAGGAAGCTGCTGCCTGGACAGTCGCCTGGATTGTTTTGGCACTCGTGTTTTACATGGTCATTAAAACGCATGGCGATTTAGTGCACGGTGTTAACAATTACGAAGAACTTGCCATAATTCAATCCAAATATGCGCCGCATTTAACGCTTATACCCGGAAATTTTGAGGCTAGCCTGGAAATATATCGGAAAAATATGTCTCTGGAATTTATAACTGGCTATTTGCTTGAATATGCACTTTCGGTTGATAATATTTTCGTAATAATCCTAATCTTCGCATCTTTTGGTGTGCGCGCCAAATATTATAAAAAGGTATTATTCTGGGGTGTGCTAGGTGCCATTTTAATGCGGTTTGTATTCATTTTTGTAGGTTCAGCCTTAATCCAGCGTTTTGAATGGATTATTTATTTGTTTGGTTTACTGCTTGTTTATCAAGGGGGTAAAATTTTCTTCCAGAAAGAAGAGGATGAAACAATTGACCCTGCCAAACATCCGGTCGTAAAGTTTGCTTCGAAATATTTCTCAGTTTTTCCGCGCTATGTCTACGAACATTTCTTTGTGAAGAAAAAGGGGAAGTGGCTCGTTACACCCCTTTTCGTGGTTGTTCTTATTGTTGAATTTACGGATTTGATCTTTGCTGTGGATTCCGTTCCTGCCGTTTTTTCGGTGACAAAAGATCCTTATGTTGTTTTCTTTTCAAACATTTTTGCGATCATGGGGCTTCGTTCGATGTTCTTCTTTTTAAGTAACATTATGGGACTTTTTCGTTTTCTTAAATACGGACTGGGCGTTCTTCTTGTCTTTATCGGTGGGAAAATGCTGGCACATGTTCCACTTGAAGAAATGGGATTCAAGACCGTTTATTCACTTTACGTGATTCTCGGAATCCTGGCAGTAAGTATCCTGGCCTCTGTTATTTTTCCCGAAAAAGAAGAAGTAAAAGAAATCGCATCCAATAGTTAATTCGAAAGGGTCGTTTTAAATCTATGAACCGAATCCTTAAAGCTTATTTAAAACGACTGACTAATCTCAGTACGCGCAACAAGTCACTTTTATTAACGAGCCTTCCGGCTGAGCAATTTCTGGATTTAAACGAAACTGATTTTCTTCTTGGAAAATCATCTTTCGAATTTATTCAAAACCTGATTCAACGAAAAAACCGGATTCCAGTTTGTGATATACAAGATCCTCGGTTTGAAAAGGTAAATGAAGTGAGCAAACGGTTGCGAAAAATAGCGCGCACAGAAAATTTTATAGAAGAGGAGCGTGGTTCAAGGGATCTTTATGTGGGTTACCCTTTTGTCCGTGGAAAACTGTCGGACGGCACGCCTATACATGCACCTTTATTGTTTTTTCCGGTAACCCTCCGGATTGACCGGGAGCAGTGGTGTTTGTTTGAACGTGATGATATTGGAATCACACTCAACCGTAGTTTTGCCCTGGCTTATGCCCATTTCAATGAGGCTGTAATTTCTGACGAAATACTTGAAAAATCATTCGAGGATTTTTCAAAAGATATACTTGAATTCAGGACACAACTTTACGAGTGGCTTAAAGAAACGCCTCTAAAAATAAACTTTAACCAACAGCTTTTCGATGATAAGTTAAGCCCGTTTGATGTTCAGAAAAGTGCAGATTTGCAGCTTTTGGAAAAAAATGGGGAGTTAAAACTTTATCCGGAAGCGGTGTTGGGTATATTCCCGCAGGCTGGTTCCTACCTTGTGCCGGATTATACTACGCTGCTGGAATTGTCCCAGCAAGAAATGTTTAATATGCTTCTGCTCAATGAAGAAATTGATGAAAGTTTTCAACCACAGGGAATTTCAAATTTAGTTAGCAAAGAACAACAGCCAATTTTACGAGAAGAGCAGATATTAACACCTTTTGCGATTGATGAATCGCAGGAAGGAATTATTCGCGCCGTAAAATCCGGGAAATCTGTTGTGGTTCAAGGTCCCCCCGGAAGTGGGAAATCTCAGCTGATCTGTAATTTAATGGCGGATTTTGCTTCGCAAGGAAAACGTGTTCTGCTGGTTTGCCAAAAACGCGCTGCGTTGGATGTTGTTCATAAGCGCTTGAAAACCGTAGGAATGGATCCTTTTGTAGCACTTATTCATGATTTTAAAAATGACAGAGCAGATTTATACCGGCAGTTTGCTTTGCAGATTGAGCAGGTAGAATCATATCGTCAGCAAAATTATAGTCTGGATGCAGTTTTTCTGGAAAGACAATTCAGTCAGGAAAGCCGTCAGATTGATCGAACAGTTACGGAGCTTGATATATTCAGAAGCGCATTATTTGATGAAACGGAGAGTGGTGTTTCTGTGAAAGAATTGTATCTGACCTGTAATAGCAAAGCGGAAGTTATCGATGTAAAAGATCTTTATCGTTTTTTTCGTCTGGATCAATGGGATGATTTCAAAAGGAGGCTGAAAACTTTTTCGGGTTATTATTTACGATTTAATAAAGAACACGCCTGGTATAACAGAAAAAGTTTTGCCAGATATAATATCGGAGATTTACGGAATATGGAAAAAATGCTCTCGGATTGGCCGGAAGCGTATAATCTCCAAAGTCGTAAATTTGAAAAAATAGCGGGAAGACCATTTTCAATTGATTACACCCAAAATAGAAGCGAAATCCTTGAAAGACTGGAAGACATATTTGAGCTAATTCAAAAGGAAGTTGTTTATGACCTTTTCAAAAAATATATTGACTCAGATAAAAACAGTTCTGAAAGACTGGCATTTATCCGTCAGACGACAGATTCACTGGAAGGATTTGCCGAGGATGGAATTGAATCAAACTTAAAGCAGTCCGAACTCCCCGGTTTTCGTGCACAATTGAAAAAGGCAATTGAAGCAAAACAATCATCGGTTTCCGGAATTTGGTGGAGTTTATTTGGTAACGAAAAAGCGGCGGTTACGGATACCGCTTCCAAAAATGGCCTGACGACTTCTTACGAAGATCTTGAAAAACTGGAACTCAGGCTTCGTAACAGAATAGAACTGGAAAACTGGCTCCAAAGTCCATTACTAAATTTTGAAGAAAAATACCTGGAATTTAATACTTCGTTTGACCAGCAATTTATTCACTTTTTTCAGGATGCTGAAAAAGCGGCAGATGCGGTTTCACGTTCTGTTTTAAAGCCCTGGAAGGAAATAATCATTCATTTAAGCTCACAATCTGAAAATCTAAATGATTTCCGGGCTAATATCGAAAAGCTATCAGGTTGGATTAAATCATGGGGACGATTGGAAGAAATGATGAGCCCGTTTCTGTTACCTATCCAAATTGAAAAACTGATTTTACAGCCTGAATTTTACAGCAGAGAATTACTTTCTTCTTTAAGTAATGATTTTGATTCGCTCGTTGAGATGGACAAAATTATGTTTGAAATGAATGCTAATGAACAAACCGTCGCAACGCGTATTATTTCAAAAGCACAAAAATCAAACTATAAAAGTTCTGAACAATGGGTGGCATTATTTGAAAACAGTATTTCCCTTGAATGGATTGAGCATATTGAAAATAAATTCCCTGAATTAAGAGCGGTCACTTCACTTAAAATGCAGCAATGGGAGGAGCAGCTGCAAGGTAGTATCGAGCAAAAACAGAATTTGAGCCGGGATATAACTGGTATTAAACTTCGGGAAGCTACCTATCAGGATATCGAAAAAAACAGGCTTGGAAACCGGGTTACCTATCGTGAATTAAATCATCAGGTAACTAAAAAGCGAAAAATATGGCCGATCCGTAAGCTTTTGGAAAATTATGCAGAAGATGTGTTTTCGCTTATTCCCTGCTGGATGGCATCTCCGGAGGCGGTTTCTGCGATATTTCCAATGCAGGCGGATTTATTTGACCTGGTTATTTTTGATGAAGCGTCGCAATGTTATGCTGAATATGGATTGCCAGCGGCATTTCGAGGAAAACAGGTTGTAGTAACGGGTGATGCAAAGCAACTTTCTCCAAGTGATTTATATAAAGTCCGGTATGAAGAAAAACCGGATGAAGATGAGATATCAGTAGCACTCGAAGTGGTTTCTTTGCTTGATCTGGCTGCCCAAAGTCTGGATCAATATCAATTATCAGGACATTATCGTAGTCTTTCTCTTGATCTGATCGGGTTTTCAAATCAGCATTTTTATAAAAATTCATTAAGACTGCTGCCTGATTTTAATCTGATAAACAAAGAGGAGCCAGGGATTTCCTACGTTAAAACGGATGGTGTGTGGAAAAATAACATGAATTTGGTTGAAGCTGAAAAAGTAGTAGAACTTATCCGTGAACTTGGCGTGACCGGCAAAACGCTCGGAGTAGTTACCTTTAATTTTTACCAGCAACAGCTTATCCAGGAGACACTCGATAGAGAAAAATTGACAGGTCCGGATTTATTTGTCAAAAATATTGAAAATGTTCAGGGCGATGAAAGGGATATCATCATTTTTTCGATGGGTTATGCTCCTGATGAAAATGGGAAAATAACAATGAATTTTGGTAGTCTGAATATGCAGGGGGGCGAAAACAGACTTAATGTGGCTGTAACCCGTGCAAGAGAAAAAATTTATTTTGTAACCAGTGTGTGGCCTCAACAATTGCAAACGGAGCAGACAGCAAATGAGGGGCCGCGGTTATTAAAAGCATATCTGAATTATGCTCAGCAAGTTTCGGAAGGGAATTACCGGCCACAGCCACTTGCAACGGATCGTTTCCGGTCAAATTGGTTACTGAAAGATAAACTTGCTAAACTGAGACCTGATCTGCACAAGGAGCTGCCTTTTTCAGATCTAACAATCAAAGAAGAAGGGGTATATAAAGGTCTGATCCTGACGGACGATGATTTGTACCACCGAAGTAAATCGTCAAAAGAACCACACGCTTATTTACCCCTTCTGCTACGACTGAAAAACTGGCCGGTCAGGCGAATTTACAGCCGCGAATTTTGGGCCGGATCTATGAATTTGTCAGAAGACTAAAGTTCTTTGATACGGATATTTTTGAAAGAAACTTTGTTTCCATGATCCTGCAAGGCAATTTTGCCTTTTTGAGATACACCGAAACCATCCCATGTTTTGAATTTACTGTTAGCAACAAGCTTTTCCCACTCAGGTCCCATCGTTGAGAATTCAACAAGTTTCTTGCCGTTCAACCAGCTTTCACCATGACCGTTTTTAATGATGATTTTCGCTTTGTTCCATTCGCCAGCAGGCTTTGTAACTGTGAAATCGCTTGGCGGAAGCATATCGTATAACGAAGCAGATTTGTGATTTCCGTCTTTTCCTGCTTTTGCGTCAGGATGTTTAACGTCATCCAAAATCTGTATTTCCGGACCCGTTGAATATGGGCAGCAGTATTTTTTGTCTTCAATCACATGGTAGATAATCCCGCTGTTGCCCCCTTCGCTAATTTTCCAGTCCATCTCTAATTCGAAATCCCCGTATTCTTTATCAGTTACCAGGTCTTTTCCACCTTTTTCAGCAAGTACGATGGCTCCGTCTTCAACTTTCCATTGCGGCAAAACCGAAGTTTCCTGCCAGCTATGCCATCCTGTTGTCGTTTTACCGTCAAATAATTTTACCCATTTTCCTTTTTGAGCTTGTGCTTCGTTTCCTAAAAGGGCTAGTGAAAACAAGGCGATAAGGGCTGTTTTTCCGAATCCTTGCCATTTTGTCAAATTCATGCGCTATTATTTTTAAATGTTTGGATCACAATATTAAGTACTTTTGAGAATGGAATTACTTAAAATCGTATTAAAGTTTAAGTAATTCCATTTTATATTTTTTGTCAGATCCGAAAACTAAAATAATTAATGGCTACTATATTTTCAAGAATTATCAGCGGAGAAATACCTTCTCATAAAATTGCTGAAAATGACGAGTTTTTAGCTTTTCTTGATGCATTCCCTGTCGTCAAAGGACATACGTTGGTAATACCCAAGAAAGAAGTGGACTATATTTTTGATCTGGATGATGATACTTATACCAGACTTTTCCTATTTGCAAAAAGCATTGTTCCAGCTTTGGAAAAAACGGTGCCGTGCCTACGGATTGGCGTGAGCGTTATCGGACTGGAAGTTCCGCATGCACATATTCACCTGCTTCCGTTGAATAGTATGGCTGATACTGATTTTAGTAAGAAGATAAAAATATCGCAGCAGGAGTTGGCTGATTTGGCGAAAGCGATACGTGGTAATATGTAAAATAAAAAGGCCATTAAAATATAATTTCATGGCCTTTTTAATTATAATCAGAACTGTTTTATTTACTTAAAAGCCCTTCTTTTCTGAGACCCAAAGTAAATCCATACGTATCAGCGTATAACTTCCCTAAATCCGCAGCGATAGATCCTTTCAGGATAGTTCCACCAAAAATATTGATCTTGCCCTGCATGGTCAACAGGCCTGAAAATTGAGTAGGGGATCCTACAAAAGGCTCATCATAAGTTCCTGAATTACTCGAATAAGATAATTTTGTTGTCCAGATAATGTTCTGCATTAAAGTACCTTTTAAACCAATGTGAAATACACTCACGCGGTTGTTACTGGTGAAACTATCAGCATAACTTGGCCATCTGTCTTTAGTATCGGATGTTGGTGTGATAAAGGGTGTGCCGATTGTACGATAGTAATATGACCAGCCATCACGGACCTGAGCATGGTTGAAATAATTATCATGTCCTCTGTTTTTTCCGTCTGTAATTATGAAATTATCTCCTCCCTGATCCTTAGTGTAAAGGAATTCAAATACGCCTTCCATAATTTGAAAATTAGAACCGTATGAATTCTTTCTGCGAATACGAAGTCCATTCAATCCGTCTTTAAGCCCGGTCAAATAAAAGATTGAACCGTCCTCGTATGGTGTTTGCCTATATATCAAAATACTTGATCCGAATGTTTCTATTTCAATAGCTAAATCTATACTTCCTAATTGATTACCTATTCTGTTGGTACTATCAAAATAGGTAGCGCTTGATCCTTTCACCCCTAAGCTGCCGGTAGCCATTTTAATATAATTTGCAAATCCACTTGGCATTTTACCATCGATTGTTAAATAAGGCGATTTTCCTCCCCACTGAACCTGGTGATTGGCTCCTGCATATAACTTAAGTCTGGAATTAGATTTTCCCAGTCTAATGTAAATAGCCTTTTGGTGGAGTTTTAGGTCGCTGGTAATCGGGCGGTTATTTTCAAACAATCCATCAGAGTAAAAGCCATTAAAAGAAACCCATCCTTTTGTAAATGGAACAGCAACGAATCCCCTTGTACCAATCTGGATTTTAGGAATAGGCATCGCATTTCCAGACCATGCATAAGATCCGGTTCCAAGTGTTGAGTCCGCTAATCCAACCCATTGTTTTTTTCTGCCAACAGAAAATTCCCAGTTTTTAAACCGGATCGCTCCGTATGCCTGTGGTAGCAAAAATTTATTTTGTTGTTTGGTAATATTCCCTGCCGCCTCGACACCAAATCCAATTCTCCATTTGTTGGTTCCATCATTTGAAAGACTGTGGAAATAATCAAAACCAGCATGAACGCTTCCGGCGGGGCTCACACGGGGAACAATACCAAACTGGTTGGCCTGAATCCAAAAAGGTGTGCGCGAGGTGGAACTTCCAAATCCGGTGAGTTCTACAAATGAAGAAGTAGAATCTGAAAATATGTTTATATCAGAAACAGATTGAGAATGGCTTCTGAAACAAATGGTTGAAATAAAAAAACTAATAAAAATTGTGGAAATTGGTCTCATAAGCTAAATTCAAAAGTTTCTATATAGTGTGGCATAATCAAGATTAAAGAGAGGGTTGGGTATAAAAACTTTTTTTCTAACGCTTAAAAACCGATACTTAATACACTACCAAAACATACCGCTTTTGCGATAGCCGATTAATGCACCTGATGAATTAGGATAAAGTTTGCCAATATCGGAATAAAAACTGGCAATAAAACTCCCGTTTCTTAGAAATTTCATTTTTTTCTCTGCACTTAACTGAACTGAAACCTGATGTTTTACAGTGTCAAATAGATTGATATATGTTCCGAAATTTCGTGAATAGGTGCCCTTGAAAAGAAAATTGGTATTTAACCAACTTGCTGTTAGTCCTGAATGAAAAGCCCAAGTTCTGTTATTATTTGTAAATTTTGTTTTGTTACGTGGGAGATCACTATCTGTTAAATTTTGGCCTGAAATTAATGGGGTTCCTATGGAGGCGCCATGATAGGACCAACCGCGGCCGTAAAGGTAAGAATTGAAATAATCACCTTTCTCAAAAATGGCAAGTCCCGAAAGAGGAGCATTGTTGGTTTGATTTTGTGTTCCTATTACTTCGAACAACAAAGAATTGATAGCAAAATAAGTTTCATTTTTGCTAAGTGGTTTGCTGCGTTTTAGGCTTATTCCATTCAGTCCGTCAACAATATTATTAACTTTAAATAATGAGCCTGTGTCATAGATATTTTGTCTGTATAAAAAGTAATTCCAGTTGCTGCCTTTCCATTCTCCGGCAATATCTATTGTTCCGAAATGGGTACCAACTTTTCTATAATCCAGTGTTTTTCCCGAAATTACATACCAGTAGGCTTTAAGTGTGCTGAGATGATTAACTGGTGCAATCTCACTTTCACCACCCCAAATTGCTTGGTGATTAATGCCAGTATAAATTTTGAGTTTATTATCGGTACGTCCAATCCGAAAGTAAATTGATTTTTGATGAAAGTAAGTGTTTGGTACATAACTGGTACTTCCATAAGAAATTTGACTACCTCCTAATCTACCGTCAGAATATGAAGCTTTAACTGAAATCAAATCGTTTGTAAAACCTATTGGCAGGAAAACGGGAATTGAAATTTTAAAACCAGGTATAGGTCTGGCGTTACCGGATACTGCCAGGGAGCCAGAAGTAAGCACTGTATCTACCAACCCCGTCATCGACTTTTTCTGGCCCGCTAAAAACTCCACCGGCCCAATTTTGCCAGCGACATATAAATCAGTTAGGAAATAATCTCCGTTTTTCCCTAATCCTGATTTTCCATAGTTGGTAATTAATTCGGCACCTGCAGACCACTGAAAAATTCTAGGGTTGTTTGGGTTGTAAATTTTGTATGCCGCCCATTGACCGCTTACAAAAGTCCCATTCAAAGGGATCGCACCGTTCTGGTTGGTACGCATCCAAAAAGGTGACCGGGCGGTAGAACCAGCCAGAGAAAGAGAAGCTTTATATTGGAAAGTAGAGTCTTGAGCCTGCGATAGCAATGCGGTAAAAAAAAGAAAACTGATAAAAAAGCAATTACGCATCGAATTGGAATATAGGTATTTAATGACCTAAAATATCTTTTAATATTACTTTTAAGGAAGGTCAAGGTTAATGGAGAAAACCTACTTTTCTCCATCCTATGGTAAGAGCAGAATTGTTTGTATATAATTTACCTTTATCCGCTGCTAAACTTATACTTAAAAGACTTTTATTCCAAATAGAAATTGGTCTTTCTGCGCGAATTATTAATGATGTTTGATTAAGAGCCGATGGAAATGGTAAATTGTAAGTTCCGAAATTCTGGGAAAAAGTGCCTTTAAATAATAAATCAACCTTCTTCCAGGATGCTTTCAAACCAAGGTGAAATGCAATTATTCTATTATTGGCAGTAAAGTTAGCATTATCCCGGATAATATTATCCCGGTACATGTTCTGTGGACCTATCAAGGGTGTACCGAGGGCTCTTCCTTTATACGACCAGCCTTGTGCATAAATGTAATGGTTAAAGTAGTTGTCTCTGCCAAAAATTCCTTTATCAAAGTCGAAAGTGTTACCCCCTTGCTCTTTGGTGTACACAAACTCAGCTAAGATTGAGTTCAGTTTAAAGGAAAGATCTTTTTTATCAATATATTTTCTTCTTATTCTTAGTCCATTAAGGCCGTCAGCAATATTGGTAAGTTTTGCAAGCGAACCGTCTTCATAAATACTTTGACGATAAAAGAAAACATTCCAGACATTGCCTCTCCATTCCGCTGCCATGTCTATCGTTCCAAAATGATTTCCTACCCTGCTGCCTGCCCAGGGTTTTCCCAAAATTACATATTTATAGGCCTCTGGAGTTTTTAAACCACCGGTAAATATTTTTTCTTCTCCACCCCACATAGCTTGATGATTGAATCCGGCATACAGGCTGATCTTATGACTTAGGCCTCCCAGTCTCAAATAAAGAGATTTTTGGTGCATGTAGGTATCCGGAATTTGGCTCACATTGCCGTAATTAATATGGGAAGAGCCTAATAAGCCATCAGAATATGAAAACTTGAACGAAATGATGTCATTTAAAGGAATAATATTTACAAAATTGGGTGTAGATATTTGTATTTTAGGATAAGGACGAGCATTTTGCGACATCGCCAGGGAACCTGATGTTAGGGTACTATCCGTTATTCCCATTGATTCCCTACGCTGCCCAATACTTATTTCTAGCGGTCCCGCTTTTCCCGCCAAATACAAATCCGTAAAAAAGACTGAGCTGAATTTACTAGCATTAGTAATCAACTCCGCTCCACCTGACCATTGAAATAAACGAGGATTTCCGGGGTTATAAATTTTGTGAATTCCATATTGCCCTGAAACAAATGAGCCATTTTTTGGAATGGCTCCATATTGGTTTGATTGTAACCAATATGGAGTATTGTTGTTTGCCCCGGAAGCAAGCAGACTAAAAGAATAAGTTAATGTTGAATCTTGTGCATAGTTTATACCAATACTTAAAACAAAAAATAAAAGAAATTTAAGTATTGGTATTTTCCTCATTGGAAAGGTAGGCAAGATTTGAAATTAGCTGTTATCAAAATAAATATTAAAGCCCTTTCCTGCCTAATATTACCCAAATCGTTAACATTATTATTTTAAGTTCAAGCTGTATACTCCAGTTCTTGATGTAATAAAGATCATACATCAATTTATGACGAGCATCACGAACACCAGCACCATAGGGGTACATAACCTGGGCATATCCGGTAATACCAGGTTTTACATTGTGTCTGATGTTGTAATAAGGAATTATTTCATCGAAAGTTTCAGTGAATACAGGCCTCTCCGGTCTTGGGCCAATCAAGGAAATATCTCTACGGAAAATATTAATAATTTGAGGAAGTTCGTCGATCCTGCTGGCACGCATGAAGGATCCGTAAGAAAATATACGTTGATCCTTTTTTCTTGAAAAACTTGCTCCATTAATTTCCGCATCTAATCGCATAGATCTGAACTTAATACATCCAAAATGTTTGTTAGCCATGCCAACCCTTTCCTGAAAATAAAAAACGGGTCCAGGAGATTCCATTTTTATCCTGAAATAGCTCATAATCCAAAGTGGTAGGCTAATAAGGAACAATGTTGCCGAAATAGTAACGTCAATTATTTTTTTTGGATAACGTACTCTTCTTCCAAAATTTAACAAGGAGCTAATATTTGGGTTTGATTCGATAATATTATCTGGAATGTAGACTTTTTTTAATTTGGATTCACAAAAGTCATATACCGTACTTATTTTAATTGATTTATTCCTTCTCACGACCAGTTCATAAATAACATGATATCTGTTATCATATTGCGGGTTGGCGACCAGATGAATTTTCTCAAACTTATCCAGAAGAGGGCTAACTTCATTACTTAATAGAAAGTCGTCATCTGTTGACTGAGGTATAAGTATAATTTCCTGATAATTTTTTAATAAGAGTGCCAGATCATACTTATGAAGAAAATAATCATAGCTGGTGATAATGAGTACCTCATTAGTAGTCGCAGTCTTACTGCGTAAACGATGAATGCATGTATGATGCGCTGTATACGTTTTCTTCATATGCGAAGATAGATGTGTGTATGAGTGATAGTTGTGTGTTTTAACTACAAGTTTATACAAAAATATTGTAAATAAGAAAAATAAGGGTGGTTAGATTTTAATATTAGCAAGTTATATTTTTTTGATATGGTTTAATTTATGATAATAAAAAAGTAATTCCTTGATTTGAAGTGCTTTCTTTCGTTTAAACCATACTTATTTGTGCTAATTAAGCTAACATTAGGAGGATTCAGATTATAATTAATTCACTCCGAGGTTTTTTTCATTTTAGCACTTCGGCAATTAAGATATTATATAGTTCTCTATAATTTTGATACATTACAGTAGCCGTAAATTTGTCTTCGAACGACTTTCTTGCAGCCTTAGAGAATGAATGGTAATGCAAAGATCCGTCTTCAAAAGCTAGTATTTTTTCTTTAAAAGCACTAACTGTATTTTCTATTGCAAATCCATTAGTTCCGTCTAATACTTCCGAAATACCCCCTACATTGGACGCTAACACAGGTTTTTCATAGGCCATTGCTTCTAAAATAGACATGGGCATACCTTCATAGTCCGAGGCTAAAAGAAAAACATCACACAAAGGTAGATAGATATGTGCATTTTTAATTTCTCCCAAACAGATAACATTCGGCGGTATATTCTGTGGGGTGTAGCTATTGCCAATCCACACAAATTTAATATTTCTTTTGTGTTCGCAAGACTCGGCAAGTTCGCAAAAGAGGTCAAACCTCTTTGGTTTACTTAGGCGAGCTATACTAAGGACCACAAAGCAGGATTCCTTTATTTTTTTTAGCCTTTCAAAGGTTAGATCTATCTCATCAGTCTTTTGTAAGTTAGGCCAGTCGGTAATACCATTATATATGTTTACTGCGTTGTCTTCAATACCTTCCTGTTTTAAGTTTTTGAGATCATAATGGCTAACTGCTACAATAAATTTTGCTCGGTTTTTTAACACTTTTTCCAACGGCAAAAAAATTTTATAAGCCAGCCTTATAGAATCGAAGCCATGAATAGTGTAGACGATTTTTTTAGATGGAAAAGCCAGCCTACCTAAAATACCAACTTTGGATGAATGCAAATGAACCACATCTGGCTCAAATTGCCGATAAAGCTGTTTAAGCTTTTGGACTACTAATATTTCTTTTACAGGACTCACAGCCCGCTGAAGCTCGGGAATTCGGATTTTTACTACTCGCTCGTCCAATACTTCCCACATTGGCCCATCTTGCTCGGAAACAACAATAACATCATGCCCGTCTTGAATCGACTCGTTTGCAAGATTGATAACAACCGATTGAGCACCTCCTAAATCGGCCAAGGTGATGACGTGAAAGATTTTCATCGGTTAGTGGCCAGGTTTAAAATTGTCTCGTATTTTTTTATATCGTCATCTGACATTCTGCTAGATCGCTGTTTCAGTAATATCTCAGCCATATTTCCCATTTCTAAAACCCTAAAGGTAAAATATTTGATTCGTGATAAGAGTACCAGATACTGTTTTGACATGAAAGACAAATCATGTTCGTCGGCAAAACGCTCAAAGTGTTTAATGAATTTTTTGTGTTTTAGAGAATTGGGAGTGCTAGCTTCCCGGTAAAATAAAACAGGTGTATTCATGTTTTTAAAAATACAATTGTCTATTAGACGATACCATAGCTCCAAATCCTCCATTGGAGAATATTCCCCTTTATACGGATTATTCCTTAGGACGCTTGTTTTTGCCATCACTGTCGGGTGCATTGGTACTAATCCATCTAAAATGTTCTTTTTTGACTTCGCTGGTTTGGAAAATTTGTATCCTAACACGTTCCCATTATTATTAATGCTTATTGCATCCCCATGTAGAAGATCTATGTTATGGTTTTCAAACTCATTAACTTGTATTTTAATACGATCCGGGAACATTACATCATCTGCATCCATTCGGGCAAAATATTTTCCCCTTGCAATACTTACCATCTGGTTTAATCTATATGGGGCCTTCATATTTTTGCCATCTTTAATAATGACAATTCTATCATCATTAAATGATTTTAGGATTTCGTATGTACTATCCGTGCTGCCATCATCCGCTATTATTAATTCAAAATTTTTAAAAGTCTGATTGAGAATGGAATTAACCGCCATTTCAATGAAGTCTTCTCCATTGAATACCGGCATTCCTATAGTTACTAAAACATCATCCATTAATGTGACTTTATTTATCGGTTGTAATTTCGTATTCTTTCAGTATTATTTGCTGTGGTTAAGGAGCTTCCACTGCTTGGCGCCATTTTCCTATTGCACATTAAATGCCAAAAGCTTAGTCATGGTGGCTTGCGTTTAAGTACGTGGTAAATTAAACAGCATACTGGTTTATAAGCGGTCGTTATTTAGCAAGCGCCTGCTGACACGCTTTGTTGCGTTGTCTGTCTGCCACCCATACCACAAACAAGCGGGTTAAGAAATTGGGTTATGTTTTATCAAGGGAAGTTTTAAAATACACACACTGGAAAATACCTATTTTGCAAGAACGATAAGTGAACTGCCGCCCATTACACGAACAGCTAGATCAGGATTGATAGCATAAAAAAATCGGAGTGGAAGTTGAAATATTTTTTTGAGAAGCGTTTTTTGTGCCATTTCAAATCCCCATGGAGTGTAAAATGAGTCAATTATTTCGTAGCCGGAATCAACTAACGTTGCCAAAGCCGTCTCTTTAGTGAAATAATGAAGGTGTCCAACATTGTTTCTCGCGTCCATTAAAACCTTGGGACGGAGAATTTTTTGAACAGTCATATCCAAAGGTATATGAAGTACTTTGTAACCGCCAAATTTTTTGCAATTTCTCAGAAAACCCATATAATCCTCAATATGCTCGAAGACATCGATGATCAGAAGAACGTCGAAAACTTCTGGAGGCATGGATACAAGTAAGTCACCATGATAAAAGGATAATCTTTCCTTCTCTCTCTTTTTGGCTAATTTTATTGCATCTTCCGAAATATCATATCCTATAAATTCGCAATCACTTGGTAATGAAATTTGAAGCTGATTGAGGATTTCTCCCGCACCACAACCTATTTCACATATGCTTTTTGGGTCAATTTTATTTTTCGAAAATATTTTTTTTATTTTATCAGCTTTCCAGGCAGAGTCCTCGGTATGCCAGCTTGGATGATTTTTGAGGTAGTCTCCGTCCATGTATAGAGTTTCGGTCATTGTTTTTGGAGTTTATTGTTTTGTGTATAGTTGTGTATTTTGGATGTCAATGGCATACTTTTTATTTATATATCAGGTCCTGTAAACAGATATATAAATGGCCGTTAATTATTTTCGATTTCTATCCAATTTTCTAAATTTAAATTTTTCTTGCTATGGTCTGAAAACCAAAATTTTGGGGAAATTGTGATTTTATTCTCGTAATTATTTAGATATGCGGCCCACCAGCTAAAAGTACTGTTTGCAATAATATTATGATTACAAATGGACATTAGATGCAAATCTTCGGATGGTCTATTTTGCACGGTTGGATTTACGAAAGTGTAATCAATTCCTTGAAAATTTAAGTTGTCTTGAACCCATTTAAAATCATCTGAAAAAATAAAAAAATGTAGATTACAACATCTCAATTTGCGAATTGTCTCGATAGAATTGAAGTAGTACTGGGCTTCACAAGAAGAAAGAAAATTATTTTTATGAAGCAAATAGTCAGTTTTCCTTATATGCATGGATACAGACTCTCCATCTAGATTTAGAATTTTGTCCTTGTAGGCCTTAGCCTGTGTACTTAGAGGACTTTTCAAAACGAAAAGTTTTCGTATCTCCTTATCAATTTCTATGACAAATTGTGGTTTCTGCCAGTAACCCCAGTAATAGCACATCTCATCAGCTATTATTCTATTGCTTACCTTTGGCTCAAAAAAATAGTTTTTTCCGTTTAAAAGTAATTTGTTTAAGTAATAATTAACTCTGGCATATCTACTTTTATTAAATTTCCTCAATTGTGGTTTGGTAGCAAGCTGAATTTCGATTTGGAAATTATCAATTTCAATATTTCTAAGTTGATTCGAATTTAGATCTTGTACATCAAGAAACATTTGCCTCTTATACTTCAATGATAAGTTCAAGCCAAATGCATACTGAAACAACTGGTTTCCCAGACCACCATGAAGTTTAACTATGATCATTGTTACCTCTTTAAATAATGCCAAAATTGGTTCTTAAAATTGTCTTTATAATCGTATGTCTTTTACCAGAAGTTATACGAACATACTAAAAAGAATAATTGCGTGTTAAGCAAATCGTTTGACTCTGAGCATACTTAGGTCAAACGATTGATTAAGTATCTAAATTGATTACCCGATTATATCCTGCTGCCAATTCTTGTAGCCGGAGTGCCCGCTACAATGTCGTAGCTAGTCACGTCTTTGGTAACAACAGAGCCTGCTGCGACTATTGCTCCTTGGTGTATAGTCACGCCATCGACAATAGTGGAATTGGCCCCAATCCATACGTCATCTTCAATAATTATTCCTTTGGTCGTCGCACCCTGCTTAATCATAGGAATATCTATTCTGGCAAAAGCATGGTTACCCCCTGCAATCATGCAATTAGGAGCTATCATTACATATTTTCCTATTTTCACATCTCCGTAAATTGCGGTCCCTGGGTTAATTTGAACATGGTTGGAAACAATTAGTCTGCTTGGCCATAAAATTACATTTGAGTTTATTTCCACATATTTACCTAAATCAATTCTTTTGGCGTTTCTAATCGAAGACGAAATTGAGATATAAGTACCAAATCCAATTTTCCTAAAGATTAGATAATTAATTGGATATGAAATATAAGAATATAATATTCTCAAAAAGATACCCAGGTATAAAATGGGATTTTCGATTATTTTTCGAATTTTAGATTGCATCAGATCCCATTAAAAATTTAATAATGTTCCAGTAATCTTTTCGTTTTGAGCGCTTACCTATAATTGTAAATGCAATGTATTTTAATGCGGCAAAAAATAATTCGATTAGCTTGTAAGCTGAGCTTGTCGGTTTGTTGAAAAACTTATGATAGAAGATCAAATAGCTTTTAATTTCAGACTTAAGCTTGAATAAATTCCCTGACGATGCACCTTGTTTGTGAATGATTTTAGCGTCGGGAACAGACATTGAGCTCCACCCTTTTTTGTGAAATCGGTACTGTAAATCACCTTCTTCGACATACATGAAGTATTGTGGGTCAAATCCACCGATCAGGTCGAACTTTTCCTTAGATATCATCATGTCTGCTCCAATTACTATTGCTACTTTTTTTGTTACACTAGTATCATTAAAAGAGCTATGCCCAAAAAAGGAAGATAAATGAGCTCTATATAGTATAATACCAAATAGAGAGGGGAATCTTATAGAATAGGAGAAATTTGGTTTTCCATCCTCGTGATACAAATTACCACCGCAGCAAGCAACATTGTTACTATCTTCTTTTTCCATAAATTCAAATAGAATTTTGATTGCATTATTGATCAAAATTGTATCTGAATTGAGATAAAATAAATATTTTCCACTCGCTATTGAATTCCCCAAATTGTTTCCTTTACCAAAGCCTAGGTTTTTCTTGCTTTCAATTAGCTTTACATCTGAAAAATTTTCTCTTACCGACCTTACTGATTCATCGACAGAATTATTATCAACGACAATAACTTCAAATTTTATGCCTAATGTTTTCGTGTATACTGATGTTAAACAGTCATTTAGAAGTGCACTGGTATTATAGTTTACAATGATTACTGAGACATCCATTAACTAATTATTTTGAGATAATATAAATTTAGAAACAGATAGGTAGAGGCAATTCCAATTATAACGATTTTTCCAGCAGGCTTGTATTGGAACAAATTCACTAGCATAGGAAGTGTTAGTATATCAAAGGCAAAAAAAAGGTCACTAATTCTCCCTGCGAAAGCAGGGTTACTCGATAACAGTACATAGATAGCAGTACCCACCACATAAATTTTTATTAAAAGGAATGCATAGTTATTATAAAGTAACAGTTTATTTGCATAAGTTATAAAGACAACGCACAGCACACACCTGATCAGCTGCCAAGTATTAAAAATATTGAGGGTGGAATCAAAATCCCCATCATAGGAAGCAGCTCGAGATTGAAAATCCTCAGGAAAGTAGGTAAACATAAAAATAACGAAGAATTTTGCATAGGAAACTGCGAAATAACTAATTATTAGGAGTAGCAAGTATGATAGCTGGTTGAATTTTTTTGGATTTAGAAACCATAACACCAAAATTACAAATGACGAATAGTGAAATAATGTAGCTATGATAATTAATGATAAAAATTGCAAAAATTTGCGTTCGTAAAGTGGTGTAATACTTAAAAGTGCAAATCCTATCGCGGCTCCTGCTCTGATTTGAGTTGTGTCATGAAGTATAAAGGAATATGAAAAATATACAACAATAGACAATAAAAAAAAATTAGAGATTTTCCTGATGGCAATTACTTTAAGAGTAACACCAATTATTGCATATATCAAAAAAAATGGCAAAACCGGGTCACTAAATATTGATTTAAGCCAGTAGGAAATAAATTTAAATGTTGGCTCCATTTGTGGACGGTCCTCATTTAGCATTAAATTAACGTACTGAAGATAATCTCTATCAACACCTGCAGGCCTAAATCCAGCCAAGGATATTAGAAATACTGTCGTTAATAGAAATGTAATCTTGCTGAGCTGATCGCCTCTTGTATCAAAGTATGAAGACGTACTCATGAAGGCAAAGATGCAAAATAATGCTGTTAGAGTAATGACCATAATAAATTTAAAGTCCCCTGGTTGATTTGAATTTTGACAGCATTTTTTGTAGTAATGTATGCCCCTCTATGTTTAGTCCCTTACTCCAATGAGTGCCAATTTCTACGGAATTGATATAGTATTCTTCCTCACTACTAAAATTATCGGAGTCGTTATACCAAGGCATATGCCAAGCGGTATAAGGTGCACCTGTTCTGATCATACTAAATATTCCTCTTTTACTGATGTACGAAAATGGACGATGTAAAGCAAAGGTCGTATCAATACTTGCGCTATATAAGTTTGTCTTTATTTCTTTTAAGTAGAACTGAGACTCCCACCTTATCACTTTATCTTTGTCTTTGTAATGATCTGGTAGGTTATCGATCCTTAACGAAAACCCCACCTTTTGCACCAAAGGATATTGTCTTAACAGTTTATAGAAATAGTCTAAAAAATCGGTTGGACAGTTCGCATCCGGAACAACATCAGAGTCTGTGTAAACGTAGTAATTACTTTTCACTTCATTATAAAGATCAATTTTTTCTAGAGCATTATAGCCCATGTTTTTGTCTAATCGAATGATGCGATAAGGACAAGATGCATAGAAGCTCAGAAGTGGCTCATAGCTTGAATTGTTGTCGATAATTATTATGTTCCTATAATCTCCGGTTTCTAAAAAATCAATGAGAGACTTTAAAAATGTTAACCTATTTCTGTTATTTATAATGATGGGAATATTTTTTATTTGATTTTTTTCTAACTTATTTGAAAATAAAAAATTACGTATTGATACTAGGAAATAGAATAACTTTTTCAGAGCAAAATATCCATTATTAATTGTTTCAGACATATGAATAGATTTAAAATAAATCAAGTTTTTTATTATTATCTAATGCAGGAGTATAATCTAAATGAGTTTCTTAGTAAGTAGCTTTCTATTTTTCTGAAATACAAAATAAGCCAATGGCATAACTATTGCCCACGAATATAAATTTACCGAAAGTAAAAAAGTATATAGTCCCAAGCCTCGTTTTAAAATAAACCCAATAGAAATTAACAAAAGTATCGAACTTAATACCTGAATGTTCATAAGAGGCTCTTTTTTGAAGGCTCTTAGATAAATAGTTAGGCTATTAAGTAAAAGCAAAGAAAACTGAGAAAAAATGTATAAAATAATTATTTCGATATCGGGTATGCGTGTAGCATATTTAGCCAAAAAAGTAGCTGGCATGACGCTAACAATAATCACTAACAAAATTGATAAAGTGATAAAGACAAATGCCGATTGTATTGTTGCTTTTTTTACTAACAGGTCTAACTCATTGGTCTTGTTTTGAGAAACCAGAATATTAAATGTCGGAATTTTGGTTTGTGTCCAGCTGTAAGCTACCGAAGAGAGAGCAATCATAACTGAGATAATTAATCCAACTTGTCCTGCTTCTTTGGCACCTACAAATTTATATATAGCAGGGACGTACAAAAATGCTATTAAGTATGTGGCAATAAATGAAACGGCGTATCGAACCTGTAAGCTCAATGTTTCGTCTAAGAAATTATATTTATCTTTTATCCTGTATGAATACACTTGCGTCCAAAATGCCTTGCCCATTCTAAAAAGCCCAATGGTGGCAAGAAGGGTTCCTAGAAAAATGCCGATCACCAATGCCCATATTTTGAACCCAAGAAATAAGGTTAAACAGGTGAAAAATGTAACAAGAAAACTATTGAACAGAATATTGATATGTATCTCTTTAACCTTATTTAATCCCTGATATATTGCCTGAAACATTGCCGTAAGCATTCCAAGCCCACCGATAAATGAATAGGCAATCCAGATGAACAGTAAGTGGGTATCAACTGGTCCGAAATACAATACTCCGGCGCCTATCAAAATAGCTATTGCGGCAAGTGAGACCTTAATGTAAAACTTAACCGAAAAGTAAATAAATGCGATAAACCTATCCAGTCGATCGTCATCACCTGCTATTAGGTCTCCTTCAAAACGTAAATGTGCATATTCATGGCTAACGAATTGTGTTGTTATTGTGGCAAAACCCAGGTCAGCTAACATCGTCAGGGCTCCCAAACTGGTAAAGGTATACCAAGTACCTTGTTCCTCAGTGGAAAGATATTTTACAATAAAAAAAATGGTAAGTGGCGCCCTGATAACCCCAAGTCCCCTATTTACGACTGACCAAAAAATAGAGCTATCTATATCCAGTTTTTGAATAATACTTATGAGTCGGTTCTTCAAATTATTACGTTAAACTTCATGATTAGTTTTACTTTGTAGACCAAGCAGCTTAGTCTACAAAACTCAAAATAAGATAAGTTCCAGCCGCTTGTAATTAGTTAAATAATATTTCTTTATGAAAAAACCGGAATACATAGCCTACCAGCAATAGTGGGTATTTTGAAAAATGGTTTTCTAAATAAATCTTTAAATGATACTAATTTATAGGTTCGTCTGCCAGTTTATTTGTTTTGACCAAAGGAGATGAGGCTAAGGCTATTCTTATGATTCGTCGGATTGCCAAGAAAAAGAGAAACAATAAGCCAATAGTTATACCGCCCAAAATAATACTTTTTGCTTTGCTTGTTTTTTCTTTGGTCAGAGGTAATACTGGAAAGTCTACAATTTGTATAAGTGGAGTTTCCCGCAAAAGAGAGATTTTAGCTAATTCCAAATTTTGTATCAGCGTTCCTAGAACTTGCTGGTGTATCTCTCCGTTAAGTTTTGCATTTTGAATAGGTGCGATCCGTTGTGCCATACGCGTTGGATTTTGATTAGGCGTGGCATCCGCAATTACAACAGCTTTATTGATAGCTCCGGTCATTATGGTTCTTACCGAATCTGTTTTCGCCTGTAAGATGGCCACATTTTCCAGAGATTTTTTTGTTTTCGTATCAAGATAAAAATTATTCACATTTTCAACGAGCTTTTGATTAAAAGTCATTGAAAAAAGCTCATCAGGGCTGGTGACTGTCACATACAGAATGTTTAACTTCTTATCTTTTTTCAAAGCGTTGAGGTATGATTTATCTATAGTATTCACAACGGTTCCAATAATACTGTCATGCAAAAGCTGCAGTTGAGGTGTACTATAAATATTATTTGGAATGAATTTAATGTTTCTTAATGTGGGTTTTTTATCCCACTTTTCTTTTAGCTCGTTAAATTGAATATAACGATCTATAAGCAATTGCTTTTTTCCACCAAACTCTCCTTCCGTAAGAAGCGTTTGAGTTATCATGTTGCGGGACCTGTATAACTCTAGAATATTCTCCCCCTCAAAAAGTCCACCACCCCCGCCCCCCAGATCCACACCAAAGGTTGATGCCAGCCCCGCATAGCTTCGAAGCCCGCCACCTTTGTTACCCTCTTCTAGTACGAAACTGGTAGTAGCTGTGTAGACAGGCGTTTTAAGAATTGCGTAAACTAAGCCCAAAGCTCCTCCAAACACACCAGAAAGCAGTATTAAACGCCATTTGTGGGAAAAGTAGTGCGTCCAGTCTTGTATGCTATGAATTAACTCTCTTAACGAAGCATTTTCGTCATCATTAAAATTATTTTTCGAGAGGTATACTTTTTTTTGCATTACTCCATTATTTTTTGTATTAGATAAACTAGCGTCTGATTATTGCAAAGACAAGAGTTGCTAAAGATGCTATTGCCGTACTTAAACCTACCCATGATTGTACAGACATTCTTTCCCTTTCGGCCTTTCGGGGTACGGAAATTTCAGATCCAGGTTTTACCTCCGGATAGTTGTTGAAAAGTAAGGCTCTTTTTGTTCCTCGTACAGAGCCGTTGGAGTGGCTTATAAAAGAGCCTTTTTTAAATGCATTGTGAGTAAAACCACCTGCACTGTTGATATAATATCTAAACGAGCGTCCTGGTTCATAAACAACGCTTATTGGGCGTAATACTTCACCACTGATCTTCACTGTCTGTAATAAACTTGGAACTACTATTACATCGCCGTCTTTTAGTATTAAATCATTTCTCGACATAGGGTTATTTAAAATTTTATCAAGCTCAATACCTACCAGATCAGAAGAGACATTAACCAGAGCCACGGGATTAGTTTTTCCTTCATCATTTCCATTTTCACTTAACCGGGCCAAGTTTAATTGCCGTATTGTTTTTTCTTCCTCATCCAATCCAGTATTAACAATATTGGCGGCTGGTCTCTTTAGTGAAGCTCCTTCTGGATAGGCAAATGCTGTTAACCCACCAGCTCTTTTAACTATATCGGAAATGCGCTCATTTTTTGAAATGATAGTGTAAACGCCAGGACGTATTATCTCACCTGAAACCTGTACCTTAAGCAACGGCGTAAAACCTATAACAGGGTGCACAGACACAATGTCAAATGGTTGAAGCAAAAAATTGCGATCAATTACCCGTAAACTGCTATCTACTGCAATATGGAAGATCTGAGCTACTTCGGTGGTACTCTTGCTGAGATCAGCACCTTTAATCCTTCTGGAAATTTCAATATCTGCTGGATTTGCTCCTTCTTTAAAGCCGCCGGCCATTTGAATCAGGTTTTCAACGCTCAAATTACCGGCAAATTCAAATGAACCCGGTCTTCTTACTTCTCCATCTATTGATACGGTATATTGATCACGTAAATCAGATATTGATGAAATTTGTGCGACATCATTTCTTTCTAATTCTATATCCGAAATGCCTCCTTTCATTACTTCGGCTAAATCAAATGAAACAATGGAATTAGTGTTATCAGCATTTAAACGAATAATATATCCGTTGCTCATAAATACATCAGGTGCAAGGCCATCAGCCTGCTTTATTAGCTCTGAAAGTTTAAGCCCTGGTTTAAATGTAAATTGTCCCGGCCTGGTTACCGCGCCATTAATTTGAACCTTGTTTTCAAGTTTGTCTAATATAGAATCAATGTAAATCTTGTCTCCATTTTTCGGTATGTAGTTTGGGAAATCTGATAAAGGAACTACAACAATTTTGCGGGCATTAAATGTATTTTGAATTATTTTAACTCTTGCTTTATATGCATTGTCAGAAAAGTCACCGGCATACCTTAAAATATCGGACAGGGACTCGTTCTGTTTGATTTCGTAAATCATAGATCTTTTCACTTCTCCTATTACATCAACATGAATTTGATATATAGGTATATGGATTACGTCCAGATCCTGTAATCTTATATTAGCAGTTTGGATACCATTAAGAAGAAAATCATACAAGTCCACGGTAGCAACTACCTTATTATTGCGAATGACCTGAATAGTCCTGAAAGAACCTTTGTCGTTAGGGCCTCCAGAACTGTATAAAGCGTTGAAAACACTTGTAATAGAAGGTAGTGTGTAAGTGCCTGGCTTCATGACTTCACCACTAATAATCACTTTTATACTTCTTATATTTCCAAGGTTTAGGGAAAGCTGTGTTCTACCGCTTCGTAATGATGGGTAGGTATTATCCATTTGCGCCTTAATCTTGTTTTTTGCCTGTTCAATGGTTAATCCACCAACTGATACACGACCTATATATTCAATTGAAATAAAACTCTCCGGCGAAACCCTGAGTTTATAGCTTACTTCATTATCTCCTGTTAAATCCAGTAAAAGTTCATCACTTGGACCTATAACATAATTCGCCGGAGTAGGCATGTTCAGATTTGGTTCGAATGAAGAAAAAGCACTGCCGAAAAATTGGGAACCAAATATCCGGTTTGAGACATTTACATCATTTTCATTAGTATTTTTTTTATATTCACTGCGTTCTTGCTTCTTACTTTCTTCTATTGTTGTGCCCGTTTTTTTTGTGTTTTCGAGCTTTTTAACACGATCTCTGAACTGCTGTATCTGGGTTGCGTCCATACCTCTCACTTTTGCCGCTTGTTCCAATTCGGCTTCGCTATATCCCGAATCACGCATACGTTTGACAATATCCTGAACCTCCGCATCGGACATATTACCTTCATTGACACCGCCGAGATTGTTGCTTTTGGATTGCTGTTTGCTTGTTTCGCCTGAGTTTCTTTGTGGTTGATCCTGTGTTTGTCCTTGAGTTGTTACAAAGAAAAAGGTCAAAAAAAATGAAAATGCAAAAATGAAAGAGGCCTGTTTTTTTATTGTCATATGGGTCAAAAGATTGAGGACCTCTCACGAAAAGAGGGCAAACAAGTTTAATGTTAATCCAATTTTCGCAAAGTTACTCTCAGTACATGACATGGAGTAACCTGCGAATAATCGGTAAATTAGTGTGATGCTACTATATTATGGAATTGAAATAGTAAAACCTCTTATCAGAATCAATTCTTTTCACAAATCTAAAAAATAAAGTTTAGCAATTCAGTTTCAAGTTAATATTTCGATTATCGTTTTCTAGTGTGTTTTGAAATTTTACTCTTCCAAGAGTAGGGGGATGGTCATTTGTATATATTTTGGATTATTTTGCATACAGAAATTATACATTAAAATTTCTATTAAATCCTGTTCTCAACGCGAATTGACAACTCCTTTAGCTGACCATCAGATATAGTAGACGGTGAATCAATCATTACGTCACGTCCAGAATTATTTTTTGGGAAAGCAATGAAGTCCCGGATCGAATCAACGCCTCCAAAAAGAGAACACAGACGGTCGAATCCAAAGGCAATTCCAGCATGTGGAGGTGCTCCAAATTCAAAGGCGTTCATCAGAAAGCCAAATTGATTTTGTGCTTCTTCCGGGCTGAAACCCAGCACTTCAAACATTTGCTGTTGCAAATCACGTTCGAATATACGTACAGAACCACCACCAACTTCAACACCGTTGATTACCATATCATAGGCATTGGCACGAACTGCACCAAGATCGGTTGCCAGCAAAGAAATATCTTCAGGTTTCGGACTTGTGAACGGATGGTGCATTGCAAACCAGCGGTTTTCTACCTCTCCATATTCCAGTAACGGGAAATCCAGAACCCATAGTACGCGGTAATCGTCGGGGTTACGGAATCCAAGACGTGATCCCATTTCAAGTCTGACTTCATTAAGCTGCTTGCGCGCTTTGTCGCCTTGTCCGGATAATAATAGAATCAAATCGCCAGGTTTTGCATCAAATGCAACAACCCATTTTTTAAGATCTTCTTCTGAATAAAATTTATCAACGGAAGATTTAACCGTTCCGTCTTCATTGTAACGAACGTAAATCAAGCCTTTTGCGCCAATCTGAGGACGTTTCACCCAGTCGGTAAGCTCATCCATTTGTTTTCTAGTATACACAGCGCAGCCGGGAGCACAAACGCCCACAACCAGTTCTGCATCATCAAAGACGCCAAAACCTTTTCCGGAAGTAAGATCCTGGTCTGCACCTTTCAGCTCTACAAACTTCATATCAAAACGGATATCAGGTTTGTCAGATCCATATAAACGCATCGCATCGGCGTAGGTCATACGCGGAACTTCTGGTAGATCGATACCCTTCACTTTGCTGAAAAGATTACGGATCAGGCCTTCAAAAGTATTCAGGATGTCTTCCTGCGTTACAAATGACATTTCGCAGTCAATTTGTGTGAATTCCGGCTGACGGTCGGCACGCAAATCTTCGTCACGGAAACATTTTACAATCTGGTAGTAACGGTCAAAACCGGCCACCATCAGTAGTTGCTTGAACGTTTGCGGGGATTGTGGCAATGCGTAAAATTCTCCTGGATTCATGCGGCTTGGTACCACAAAATCACGTGCACCTTCCGGAGTGGATTTTATCAAAACGGGTGTTTCAACTTCGATAAAATTAAGATTATCAAGATATGAACGGGTATGACGCGCTACCTGATGGCGTAATTCAAGATTTTTACGTATTGGGCTGCGACGCAAATCCAGATAACGGTATTTCATACGGATGTCATCACCACCATCGGTTTCGTCTTCAATCAAAAACGGAGGTAATTTCGCAGGATTCAGGATTGTTAGTTCTGAAACACGGATTTCAATAGAACCTGTTGCGATTTTATCGTTTTTGGAAAGACGCTCAATTACTTCGCCTTTGGTAGAAATTACAAATTCCCTGCCCAATGAGCGGGCAGTTTCCAATACCTCAGGTGGCGTTTTGCCTTCTTCAAAAAGAAGTTGTGTTAAACCATAACGGTCACGTAAATCCAGCCATACCATCCCTCCTTTATCACGGATTCTCTGAACCCACCCACACAATATAACATCTTGATTTACATGCTCTAAGCTTAACTCACCACAGGTATGTGTACGTAACATATAATTATTTTAATACTGATATAAAGATACTGTCTGATAATAAATGGCGCAAAAGTACGTATTTTTAGCAAATCTAACATGAAGTGTTTTTTATGAAATTATATAAAGTCAGGTTTAAACTCGTAAATATTTTATTTTTTATCACAATTGCTGGTTTTGTGAGTAGTTGTGGTGATTCTGAGGTTGATCCGGTAACCGGTCGTTCTTCTGATTTTGAAATGGTCCCGCAGAAGTTTCCTATAACGCCCGGAATCATTAACGAAGCATCTGCACTGGCAAGCAGTTTTACAATGACTGGCTATATCTGGACGCTGCTGGACTCTGGAAATCCCAATTCAGTATATCTTTTGAGTACAGATGGCAAAACGATAAAAGAATTTAATATTCCCGGGTCCATCAACCACGATTGGGAGGCAATGGCAAGCGGTCCTGGGCCGGCTGGGGGTACAAATTATCTTTATATTGGTGAAATCGGGAATAATAATCCGCCTATGACGGCCACCAATATCATTTATCGCATACCTGAGGTCAGTGATATTTCAGGTTCTTTTAGTCAGGATAAGCTTGAAAAAATAACATACAGCTATCCGGATGGCCCAAGGGATGCCGAAACTTTGCTGCTAGATCCTGTTACAAAGGATCTTTTTATCATTTCAAAAGAAATGGATAAGGCCAATATTTACAGGCTTCCTTATCCTCAATCTACTTCGGCAACCATTACGGCTGAAAAAATAGGTACGATTCCTTCGGTTGTGTTTACAACGGATGGAAGTATTTCCTTTGACGGAAACGAAATTCTGATCAGGAATTATACTTCGGTTTTTTACTGGCAACGAAAGTCTGGTGAAACCATTGGCCAGACACTTTTACATACACCAAATAAGACATTGATCACCGCCGCCGAGCCTCAGGCGGAAGGTATCACGTTTGACAAAGAAGCGAAAGGCTTTTATACGCTGGGTGAAATCGGTCAGGCTACCAGTGTTTCGTTAAGTTATTATCTCAGAAAATAAACTTCACTCCTTTTTATGTTCAGAAACTTTCTAATTTTTGCCTTTTTATTTGCCGGATTCTTTGCCAAGGCACAAGCTCAGGCAGCTCCTGATAATTTTGTCAAAGAAAATTATTCCAAAAAGGAATATGATATTTCAATGCGCGATGGTATCAAACTTCACACCATTGTTTATTCCCCAAAAGATGCGGCGGTTGAAAATAAATATCCGTTTCTGATGCAGCGGACCTGTTATAGTGTGGCGCCTTATGGGGAAGATGCGTATCCGGTACGGTTAGGCCCAAGCACTTTGCTGATGCGGGAAAAATATATTTTTGTTTATCAGGATGTCCGTGGCCGTTATAAAAGTGAAGGTGTGTGGACCAATATGACACCTCATATTGATGCTAAGAAAAATAAAACCGATGTTGACGAAGCTTCGGATACGTATGATACCATTGATTGGCTTTTGAAAAATGTAGCTAATAATAATGGTCGAGTAGGGCAGTGGGGTATTTCTTATCCGGGATTTTATACAACAGCCAGTGCATTATGCGATCATCCGGCTTTGAAAGCATCTTCGCCTCAGGCGCCGATTTCAGATTTCTTTTATGATGATTTTCATCACAACGGCGTTTTCACACAAGGTTATTATCTGACTTTTCCGGTTTTCGGTATCAAACCCTCCGAACCGACAGCGGCTTCCTGGTTTGAAAATGATTTTATCAAACCAACACCAGACGGTTATACTTTCAACCTGAATATGGGCCCGCTGAAAAATTTTGATAAGTATTATTCCAAAAATTTTTTCTGGCAGGAAACGGTGGATCATCCTAATAAAGATGAATTCTGGCAAAAGAGAGATATTCTTCCGCATTTGAAAGGATTGAAACATGCTTTTATGACCGTTGGCGGCTGGTTTGATGCCGAAGATCTTTATGGTCCGCTGAATACTTACAAGACTATCGAAAAGAATAATCCAGGTATTTACAACACTTTGGTTGTTGGGCCATTCGGGCATGGGAGATGGAGCCGCGAGACGGGACACACGTTTCACAATGATATTTATTTTGGTGACAGTATCGCTACTTTTTATCAGAATACGATCGAAGGGAAATTCTTTAACCACTTCCTGAAAGGTGCCGGTGATGGCAAAACAGGATTGCCGGAAGCTTATCTTTTTGATACAGGAAAAAAGAAATGGGAAACCTATGAAAAATGGCCGGTCGCAAATGTTGAGAAGAAGAAATTGTTTTTCCAGGCTGATGGAAAGCTGAGTTTTGACAAACCTGCGGCTTCAAAATCATTCAGCGAATATGTTAGTGATCCGATGAAACCTGTTCCATATACTGAAAATTATAAACAAATGTCAGGTTTTACGCCTTTTGAATATATGTCCGAAGATCAGCGTTTTGCTTCAACCCGGCCGGATGTGCTTGTTTTTAAAACGGAAGTATTAACGGAAGATATGACTTTGGGCGGTGAAATCCTGGCTCAGCTTAAAATAAGTACCACAGGAACGGACGCGGACTTTTTTGTAAAACTGATCGACGTATATCCAGATGATGAGAAAAATAATGAATTTCAGCCTAACCCGAAAGTTGTAATGGCAGGTTATCAGCAGATGGTTCGCAGTGAAATTGTAAGATCCCGTTTCCGTTACAGTATCGAAAAACCAGAACCACTGGTTGCCGGAAAATTGACCGATGTTAATTTCCGTTTGCAGGATGTTTTACACACATTCAAAAAAGGACACTGTATCATGGTTCAGGTGCAAAGCACTGTTTTTCCATTATTTGATCGGAATCCACAAAAGTATGTCGCTAACATTTACAAGGCAGAGGCAAGCGATTTTATTAAAGCAACACAAAGGATTTATCATCAAACGGGTGCAGAAAGTGGCCTTACTGTTGACATTATCAAATAAAATAAGATTAAAAAATTATTCTGACGGGTGGGAGTATTTTCCATCCGTCTTTTTTATTTTGACCTGTTCGATAATTACACTCAGCAACTTTTCCGGATCAATCGGTTTGGAAATAATATCACTGATACCGATCGCAAACATTTTTTCTTTTACATCGGGCGCAACACTTGCTGTCACTGCTACAATTGGAAGCGTTTCCCCTCTTTCTCTGAGCTGTTTTGTAGCTTCGTAACCATCCAGAACGGGCATGTGAAGATCCATCAATACGATTTGATGTCGGGTCGCATCCAGTTTTTCCAATGCTTCCTGGCCGTTAATGGCAACGTCCGATATAGCACCCCAACGCTTTAAAAAACTTTTAATAACCAGTACGTTCATCCGGTTATCTTCTACAATCAGTACATTCAAATGCTGTAAAGGTTTTTCTTCCGGCTGATCCACGCCTACAGGCTGTGGTATCGCAGGTTCATCAGGAATGGGGAAAGTCTGGATGAAGTAAAACGTTGAACCTTTTCCTTCTTCACTTTCAAGCATAAGTTCGGACCCTTGCAAGGCTAGCATATGTTTACTTACAGAAAGTCCAAGGCCCGTACCGCCAAAAACCCTGGAAGTAGAAGAATCGATTTGTGTAAAGCGCTCAAAAATGATCTTTTGCTTTTCCAGAGGAATGCCAATGCCGGTATCTTCTACTGATATTTTCAGCGTGACTTCCTTTTCTGTTTTGTTTACTATATCAATTTTCAATTTGACCCATCCCGACTTTGTAAACTTGATAGCATTCTGAACAAGATTTCCGACAATCTGTGCAATCCTTGTTGTGTCACCAAGTATTATTTTTGGTAAAGGTCCATGCAGTTCGGCAGTAAGGTCAATATTCAGCTCATTTGCGGAGGCTTTATGTACGGAAATTATTTTATGCACCAGGTCAGAAATGTCAATAGGAATACTTTTAAATTGCATTTTCCCTTCTTCAATTGTACTAAAATCAAGAATATCATTGACGATACCGAGCAAATTTTTTGCCGAAAATAATAGAACATCCAGATGTGATTGCTGGTCCGGTCGAGGATCTTCCTTCATCATCAAATGTGTCATACCGATTACAGCATTCAGGGGTGTACGGATTTCATGGCTCATGGTACTTAAAAATTCGCTTTTTACTTTCAATCCTACCTCGGCATCTTCTTTCGCCTTTTTGAGCGTAAATGCAAAGCGAAACGATAAGATCAGCGACTGGCAAAAGAAAAATCCAAGATATCCGGAAAATAAGAGAAACTCCTTAGGATATGCGATGTCGTAATAAGCGAGTATTAAAGTAATGAAAATGATGCAGAGTGCTATCGTGCTGAGTAGTGCATACTTGGCACCGATTCTTTTATTGCGGTAAGCAACCCAGTAAACGTATATGGCAAAAAATATGTAGGGAGTGAGCAGCCCAAGGAAGGGATTCATCAGCTGGCTGAACAAAATCGGGGGTGATAGTATCGTAATCAGTGCAAAAGCAAAGCATACGCCAATCATGCAAAAAATGATTTTGCCAGGCGTGTCTTTTGGATACAAATAGCGTGTGTACAAGGCAAACATGGCCACAGCCATAAACAGGGAAATATATTCAAGATGAATGGCCAGCTGCCAGCCTATGTATGGAAATATGGTATGAAGCGAGTAACCTCCTGAACCAATAATCCGATAACTGTAAAAGAAGCAGAAAAGAGAAAAATAAAGCGTGGATTTATCATGACGGCCAAGCAAATATAGACCAAGGAAATATAGTCCGCCCATGATCATGCAGCCTGTCAGCAAGAAATCAAGTGCATTGCCCAGATTACTGTTGTCCTGTAATTCATTGAACAAACCGATTTGAATGGGTTTGCTGATTCCGCCTTTAGAATGATGAAAATTGGATATGAAAAGTTTTAAATTTAATGTATCGGTGGCCAAAAAAGGTTTAACCTGAGTGGACCAGTAAGGTGTTGTCGTTTCTTTCGTTGGGCCGGGTGTCCCGTTTCTGGCAATCAGTTTTCCATTGGCATATAGCTCGTAAGCGCTATACATATCAGGAATCTTTAAAGCAAGCTGGTCCCTTTCTTTCGGCAGAAGGATTTTGATTTCGTAGGTTGCAAATCCTTGGGAAGATATCGTTTTTCCTTTCCAAAGAATTGTATTCCACAGTTCAGGGAAATTTTCATATTCATGATAAGTGTCAGACCGGGAAGTTTTTTTTAATAGTTTCCAGTAAAAAGTCCATTCGCCATTGATATTAATTGGAGCGTCGGTAAATTTCGCAGACCTCAGATCAAGAACACCTTTTATTGCTTTTGGAGCATAGATGGGCTGCGACGCAAAAGATGGAAATATTAGCATAACCATACTTACGACTAAAAGTACCACCCTCAACCCAGGTACACAATTCCGTGTCATTTTCTATTCATAATATGTGACATGCAGAATTTTTGTAACCGATATGTAATATCTGATTATATTCGAGTCATTGCGCTGACTACTAAACAGAAAAGTTCGAAGTTACTTCAATATACAAAATACTAAAAGTGGGTTTTTTTACTGAGCAAAAAAACAAAACGATACGAAAAAATAAATAAATTTATCCAGTGGTAATGAAGAGAAGTCACTTTTTGTTGAATACTAACATTGTAATTTTATGAATATTAAATTTTTTGGAATGACTGTAATTACCGCCACCTTACTTGCTGCAAACGGCTCGGCTCAGAAAATAAATTACCCAAAAACTAATCAGGTAGATCACATTGATGATTACCACGGTACAAAAGTTTCAGATCCATATCGTTGGCTTGAAGATGACCGCTCTCCGGAAACTGCCGCCTGGGTAAAGGCCGAAAACGCAGTTACTTTTGACTATCTGGATAAAATACCTTTTAAAGGGAAGATATTTACAGATCTTGAAAAGGCTTACAACTATCCAAAATATTCTGCTCCAACTAAAAAGGGCGACTACTTCTATTTTTATAAAAACGACGGCTTGCAAAATCAGGCCGTACTTTACAGGCAAAAAGGTTTAAACGGAACACCGGAAGAAGTGTTGGATCCCAATAAACTTTCAACGGATGGGACTACCAGACTTACCGTTTTTAGCTTATCAAAAAATGGAAATCACGCCGTCCTTGGTTTTTCCAAAGGCGGATCCGACTGGCAGGAATATCAGGTAATGGATATGAAAACCCTGAAAATGCTATCAGATAAAGTGGAATGGGTGAAAATTTCAGGTGCGGCCTGGCAGGGTGATGGTTTTTATTACAGCCGTTATCCAAAACCGGAAGGAAGTGCACTCGCTGCAAAGAATGAAAACCATCAGGTATTTTATCATAAAGTAGGATCGGAGCAGTCAACAGATAAGTTGATTTTTGAAGATGCTGCAAATGGCCAGCGTTTTCATACGGTGGGCACCACGGAAGACGAGCAATATGCCATTTTATCCGTAAGCGACCGGGGAAAAGGAAAGGATGGAAACGGACTGTGGGTCATGAAAAAGGGAGAAACCAAATTCACCGCAGTAAAGGAAGAAATTACTGATTTTAGTTTTGGTATTGTTGAAAATGTTGAAGGCGGGTTTCTGGTTGAAACCAATGAAAATGCGCCTAATAGCAAAATACTATTTTACGAATCAAAAACGAAAAGCTGGAAACCATTTTTAGCAGAAAAACCAGAACCTCTGCAAGGTGCCGGAACGGCTGGCGGAAAATTATTTGTTTCTTATTCGAAAGATGTAACATCAAGGGTATACGTTTTTGATCTGAAAGGAAAATTGGAAAACGAAGTACAACTTCCCGGTCTGGGAACTGTCGGTGGATTTGGAGGAGAAAAGGAAGATACCTTCGTTTTTTATACCTACACTTCCTTCAATTATCCGCCTACTATTTTCCGGTATGATATCTCATCGAAGAAAAGCTCTGTTTTCCGTGAGCCGGAAGTTTCGTTCAAACCGAATGATTATGAAACCAAACAGGTTTTTTATCCTAGCAAGGATGGTACAAAAATTCCAGCTTTCATAACTTACAAAAAAGGGTTAAAACTGGACGGTTCCAATCCAACAATTTTATACGGTTATGGCGGATTTAATATCAGTTTGACACCTGCGTTTAGTCCTACACGTATTCCGTTTTTAGATCAGGGTGGCGTATATGTTCAGGCTAATTTACGTGGAGGAAGTGAATATGGTGAAAAGTGGCACGAACAGGGAATGAAGCTAAAAAAACAGAATGTTTTTGATGATTTCATAGCGGCAGCGGAATTTCTGATCAAAGAAAAATATACCTCGCCAGCACGTCTTGCAATTCAAGGAGGTTCGAACGGAGGTTTGCTGGTTGGTGCTGTTATGAACCAGCGTCCGGAACTTTTCAAAGTCGCTTTTCCGGCTGTGGGCGTTATGGATATGCTTCGTTTTCATAAATTTACAATCGGCTGGAACTGGATTGCAGATTATGGCAGCAGCGACAATGCAGAAGAATTTAAAGTCATTTATGCTTATTCTCCGTTGCATAATATTTCAACAGGCGTGAATTATCCGGCAACTATGATCACAACAGCCGATCACGACGACCGCGTAGTCCCGGCACATTCTTTCAAATACGCAGCAGAATTACAGGAAAAGGCTGGAAGTTTTTCTACTAATCCTCTTCTGATCCGAATTGATACTAATTCCGGTCACGGCGCTAGTAATACCAAAAAAGCTTTGGAAACGCAGGCGGATATTTATGCGTTTTTGTTTTATAATATGGGGTTGAGCTGGAAGTAGTTTTTTATTGTTTGGTGTAAAAACATAAAAAATCAATGAACATGCTGAAATAAGAACATTTTTTCCAATAAAACTGAATAACAAAAGAGCCGCAGCAAATATTTGTTGCGGCTCTTTCAATTAGAATTGTTACCAGAAAGACTTATATAATTCCTGTGTGCAGGATACCACAGGACGGTACGCAAACCTAAGTTTTCTAATCTTGTAATGTAAATTAGAAGTAAAATGGCTGACATAGAAAAAGTTTACTCATTCTAAAATTCTAACTTTAAAAGCGATCTTAAAAACAAAATAATATGAGCAGTTCAAAAGCAGAGCAGTACAAATATGTGAGCTATTTATGGGATGATGCGAAAGCAGCTTCTCTTGGTGATGACCAGGTGGAATTACTTTTATATCGCTCCAACTTATTGGGAGCCGATCTTCGTCTTACCAATTATGCGGGTGGAAATACCAGTTGCAAAACCATAGAAAAAGATCCATTGACAGGTAACCCTGTCGAAGTAATGTGGATCAAAGGCTCTGGCGGAGATATCGGTACTTTGAAGAGAAGCGGCCTTGCCGGTCTTTTTCAAAACCGTCTGCATGCATTGAAAAATATATATCGGGGTCTTGAATTTGAAGATGAAATGGTTGAGCTTTTCAATCATTGTATTTATGATCTCAAATCCAAAGCACCGTCTATCGATACTCCCTTACACGGACTGCTCCCTTTCAAACATATTGATCACTTACATCCTGATGCGTTAATTGCTATTGCCGCTTCGAAAGAAGGCGAAGCAATTACAAAGGAAATATTTAAAGGCGAACTGGCGTGGGTGCCTTGGCAACGTCCTGGTTTTGATCTTGGGTTGAAACTGGAAAAAGCGTTGGCTGACAATCCTGGAATCCGCGGAATCGTTTTGGGTGGCCACGGATTATTTACATGGGGCGATACTGCTTACGAATCTTACATTAATACACTGGATACGATCGAGCAGGCATCTGCTTATCTGGAAGCAAATTATGGTGTAAAACGTCCAGTTTTCGGAGGTGCCAAACAGGAAAGTCTGGAAGCGGGTCGTCGCCTGGAAATAGCAGGACAATTGGCTCCTTACCTGAGAGGTTTGGCGTCGGATCGTCAGACGATGGTTGGACATTTTACGGATGATGCCCGCGTTTTGGAATTTATCAATAGTAATGATCTGGAAAAACTGGCTCCATTGGGAACAAGTTGCCCGGATCACTTTCTTCGCACAAAAATCCGTCCGTTGGTTCTGGACCTTCCTGCGGAAACTCTGGCATCAGATGCAACAGCAATTTTAGATTATATCCGTCCGCAATTTGAAGCATACCGTGCCGATTACCAGGCTTACTATGATCGTTGCAAACATGAGAACAGTCCGGCAGTTCGTGACCCGAATCCGGTTATCATTTTATACCCGGGCGTTGGTATGTTCTCTTTCGCGAAAGACAAACAAACAGCACGTGTTGCGGCTGAATTCTATACCAATGCGATCAATGTAATGAAAGGCGCGGAAGCGGTTTCATCGTACGTTTCTTTACCTGAACAGGAAGCTTTTGATATTGAATACTGGTTATTGGAGGAAGCGAAATTGCAGCGTATGCCGAAAGAAAAATCACTTTCCCGTAAAGTGGCTATCGTTACCGGCGGATCTGGTGGAATTGGAAAAGCAATTGCTCAGAAATTCCTGGAAGAAGGTGCCTGTGTCGTAATCTCAGATATCGATGATAAAGCGCTTGCTGAAACAAAAAGCGAATTTGATGCAAAATTCGGTAAGGATTTTTCAGCAACTGCTAATGCAAACGTGCTGGAAATAGATCAGATCAAATCCGCATTCCATGTTACAAAACTGAAATTCGGTGGTGTGGATATCGTCGTGAACTGCGCCGGATTATCGATATCAAAACCACTTGCAGAAACGACCATTAAGGATTGGGATATTTTGCAGGATGTTTTGGTAAAAGGTCAATTCCTAGTTTCTCAGGAAGCTGTGGCTATCATGCGCCAGCAGGGTTTAGGTGGAGATATTATCAACATTGCTAGTAAAAACGGTCTGGTTTCAGGACCGAATAACGTAGCTTACGGAACGGCAAAAGCGGCGCAGCAACACATGTCCCGCCTTTTGGCAGCAGAATTAGGCGGTGACAAAATCCGTGTTAATATTGTTAATCCTGACGCGGTAATTTCAGGTAGTAAAATCTGGGAAAGCGGATGGGCAGCCGGACGGGCAAAAGCTTATGGTATCAAAATTGAAGAATTGCCAGCTTATTACGCAAAACGTACGGTTTTGAATGCTGAAATTCATACAGAAGATATAGCAAACGGAGTTTTCGTATTCGTTGGCGGATTGTTAGGGAAAAGTACCGGAAATGTTTTAAACATTGACGGTGGTGTTCCTGCGGCATTTGTTCGCTAGCATTTGAAATAAAAAGCTGTGTCAAAAGTAGATTCTGCTTTTGGCACAGCTTTCGTTTTTATAGTGATATTCCAATTTTCAGAGCCTTTTTTATCAGGCTTATTTTAAAATCTTTAATACCAAAAAAGATGAAAATAGAACAATATCGGATTGATCAGCATAATGAAGGTTTGCTGGGAAAACATAATAACCAGTTCATTTTTCTAAAAGAACAACTGGGCGAGCAAGGTATTGACGCAAACGCAATCGTAAAAACATTGCAGGCGTTTCAGGTTGCAATTCCAAGCTGGGCTTTGGGGACAGGCGGAACACGTTTTGGTCGTTTTTCAGGTGCAGGAGAACCTGGTTCTCTGGAAGAAAAAATTGAAGATGTAGGGCTTTTAAACGCATTAAACCGTTCAAGCGGATCCATTTCATTACACATTCCATGGGATATTCCAAAGGACGCAGACGCGATGATTCAGCTGGCGTCTTCGCTTGATCTGAAATTTGATGCGGTGAATTCTAATACATTCCAGGATCAGAAAAATCAGGAGTTGTCTTACAAATACGGTTCGCTTTCACATGTGGATCCAAAAGTGCGTAAACAAGCGGTTGATCACAATATTGAGGTAATTAAATACGGAAAAGAATTGGGTTCAAAAGCTTTATCAATCTGGCTTTCTGACGGATCTTGTTTTCCGGGACAATCTAATTTTGTAAAATCGTTTCAGAATACGCTGGAATCATTACAGGAAATCTACGCGGCATTACCAGAAGACTGGAAAGTTTTTGTTGAATACAAAGCATACGAACCGAATTTTTATTCGACCGTTATCCAGGATTGGGGAAGTTCTTTATTATTTTGTCAAAAACTGGGTCCGAAAGCGGATGTCCTTGTAGATTTGGGGCATCATTTGCCAAATGCCAATATTGAACAAATTGTAGCAACTTTGATGATGGAAGGCCGTTTGGCTGGTTTCCATTTCAATGATTCCAAATATGGCGACGATGATTTAACCGTCGGAAGTATCAGGCCTTATATGCTTTTCCTGATTTTTGTGGAACTGGTAGAAGGTATGAAACGGGCAGGAAAAGGTAGCGACGGTTTTGCCTGGATGATCGATGCAAGCCATAACGTAAAAGATCCTCTGGAAGATTTACTTCAATCTGTTGAGGCAATTCTTTTGTCTTATGCTCAGGCGTTGATTTTGGATAGTAAAAAGCTTGAAATAGCAAGAGGCGAAAATGATGTGGTTTTGGCGCAGCAATTGTTACAAAATGCTTTTAGGACGGATGTTCGTCCGTTGGTTCGTGAAGCAATGTTACATAGCGGAGGTTCACTTGACCCAATCGGTCTTTTCAGAGATTTGAAAGTAAGAAACGGCTTAATTGCAGAGCGTGGTCTTGTGACAGTGGCGACTGGTCTTTAAAATCATAAAATATAAATCTGTCATTCTAAGGTGTCTTTGGATTCCCTGGAATGACATTTTTTTATAGCGATTTCCTTCTGATCAGGGTGAAAGGATTTTTGATGATTTCCGTTTTATTTTCCATAACCAGTCTCGCCGCCGTTTTTCCCATTTGCTCATGATCGGTTGAAATAGTCGTGATTCCATCCAGAAGGATTTCTTTCAGGGGCGTTTCATTATAGGATATTATCCCAACATCTTTACCAACAACCAGATGTTGTTCGCGACATTTTTTGACAAGATTAACAAGATCTGTTTCTTCAATCACAACATAAGCAGCATCTTTAATAACCTTGGTGTTTTCCTCGGTTTCAAACATGATGTCAAATTCAAACTGCTGCTGAATACAAAAAAGCCGAAACCCCTTAATAATTTCTTTTGGATAAGGAATCAGGGTAGGGAAAATCAGGATCAATTTTTTGTAAACTTTTAGCAGATCATTTGCTTCGTTCAAAGCGCTTAAAATATCTTTTTCAAAGTTTTGATGAACAGCTGAATGTTTTCTGTTATCCAGTTCGACATCCTTATCCAGCAAAATCAGTTTTTCCGCTGGGATCAGTTTTAATATTTTGGCGGCTTCCTCTTCGTTGTCATAAAAATGCGGCATGATCACATAGTAATCATATTCTCCCAAACTGTTTTTTATCAAATTGGAAAAAATATTAATGTTTGAGTGATGAATGTGCAGGTCAACGATCATATTACGACCAACATTTTCAACAAAGGCATTATAAATCTGTTTTTTGTAATTACTTATTTTATTGAAAACCAGAAGGATTCTTGAAGTCGTTTCAATATCAACACGATTGATAAAATATCCCTTTCCACGCACCGAAACCAAAACACCGTCTTTAATTAAATGACGGTAAGCTTTTTCAACGGTATCCCTTGAAAGTAAGTATTCCTCACTCAACTGATTGATAGAAGGTATTTTATCTCCCCTTTTCAGTTTTCCCTTGCCAATGGCCAGTAACAGCGATTTGATAATCTGCATATACTTTGGCGCACTTTCCTTAAACTCAATATCAAACTGGATTTCCATTAAAAAAGAGATGCTTAGGTTAGGAACTATGTTAAAATTAATACAATTCCTTTAAATTTGAATATTAAATATAAGTTAAAATAGTATGTAGTTATACTTATTAATTACTGAAAATGCTCCCCCAAAGACTATAAAATCTTTCGGAGAGCATTTTTTTGCTACAATTTTAAAATTATCTTGGAGAGCGTCCGCCTCCTTCTGAGCTGCCACCGCCACGGCTTTCGTTGGATCTTCCTCCGCCTCTTGATTCACCTCCGCTACTTCTTTCTGGTGAATTAGATCTCATAGATGCTCCATTGTCAGAAGATCTTTGCTGACCCTGGTTCTGTCCGCCATTATTTTCAGAACGTCCGGAACTGGCTGGTTGATCGTAAGAACGGGACCGATTTTGCTCAGGAGCTGGTGATTGGCGTTGTACTTCACCCCCGCGATTTCCATTGTTTCCATAAGCTATTGATGGATCCTGAGTTCTTTGATTTCCGTAATCCTGTGCGCTTCTTTGTGGCGCAGAATAACCGCGGTCCGGTGTCGAACGTTCGTTGGAACGACTTGGTTGATTTTGGTTATAAGGATTATTCCCGTTTCCATTTCTGTTGTCCGGAGTACTAGTCCCAGGATTTTGGTTATCATTTCCGGAATAAGAACGGTTACCTAATTGTCCATTATTACCATTTCTATTTTCCGAATTATAATCGCTCGTCCCTCTGCCGTTATTATTGTAACCATTATTTCCTCTGTTATCAGGACCGTTTGTTCTGTTTCCCGAATTATAATCGCTCGCGCCTCTGCCGTTATTATTGTAGCCATTGTTTCCTCTGTTATCCGAGCCGTAAGAACGGGATCTGTCATAACTGCCACTATTTCCACCATAACCTCTGCTGTTTGCGCGATCGCCCATTACAACGCCTCTGCGGTCGCGGTCAATCTGACGGATTTCAACAGGACGTCTAGTTACCCGTTCAATTTCATCACGTCTCGGACCATATACATACGAACGGTTGTTGCTGCGGTAGTAGTTGTTAATGATCGTAGTACGTCCGTAGATATTGTTATATCCGCCACGGGGAACCCAGTAATTGTGCCAGCTGCGGCTTGAAATATATTGCTGCGGAACAAAAACCCACCAGAATGAAGGAATATTAATCGATACATTGATATTAACACCAGGTCCCATCGGTGCCCAGCCATAATATCCGCCACCTGAACGCCAGCTTACCCATGCAGGTCCCCATTCATATCCGGGAATCCAGAACCAGCCATTATAATCATCAAATGACCAGCGACCGTAATGAAAAGGAGCCCAGCCCCAGTCGTAATCCGAAACCCAGGTATTGCCATAATCGGTCACCTGCCAGTATCCATTGGTTGCGTAAGGCTGGAAATTGGCGTCTACATTTGGCGTCCAAACAGAACCGTATTGGGGTGTATTAATCCAGCGTCCGTAAGGAGCCAGTTCATTGTAAAAAGTTTGATATGAAATAGAAACTCCGGGCTGGGCTTGTAGTTTTTCCCCGAGCGAAATACCTGCAATAAGTAAAAGAGACAAGCCCAGTATCCGAAATTTATGCATGGTGTTCATGGCTGTATGGATTAATAGTTTTCGTTTTTAAAATCAATTGTTTGACAGAAAAATTAGAAACAGGTTTAACCGGGTTTAAAGTAGGGAAATCAGTCAAAATTGTTCCTTTCCCGTATTTAAAAATATATTTACAGAATAAAGTCTTCTTAAATTTATTATAATTATTTGTATAACAATGCTTTGTAATTATTTGTTATCCATTTACAAGAAAGTTGACCGGAAATATAATCGTTTTGTAAGCGTAAAAACTGGTTATATTGGTATACACATTAACACGCGTTAACACATTTTACATTTAAGTGATGATAAACCCTGAGAAATTACATAATGAGCTTGTTTTTCAAACTGCAAGAAGCGGTGGGAGCGGAGGGCAAAATGTAAATAAAGTAGAAACAAAAGTAGAGCTGCGGTTTGATATTCCTAATTCGGCATTGCTGAATGATGAGGAAAAACAGACGCTTATCGAAAAGTTAAGTTCGAAACTGACCAATGAAAATGTTTTGGTCATGTATCACCAAACGGAACGTTCTCAGTTGGCAAATAAGGAGAAGGTTGTTGAGAAATTTAACAAACTCATTCAACAAGCATTTTTTGTCCAGAAAAAAAGAAGAGCTACCCGCCCTACACTGGCTTCGAAACTGGAAAGGCTGGCTGGCAAACAAAGAAAATCGACTGTAAAATCCATGCGAAGAAAACCGGTAGATGATTAGGTGAATTTGTTTTACTTTAATGAAAACTCCTTTTACTTACGATAAGATTTCCGATCAATACATATGGCTTCAATTTCTGCTTCAAATAATACTTCTGCTCTTCGTACTGTTCTGTCATTGCCGGTAATTGTGGCCTCGCTGGGTTATTTTGTTGATGTATATGATTTGCTGTTATTTAATATTGTAAGAGTGCCAAGTTTGCGTGAACTGGGTTTGTCGGAAGCAGAAATTTCTGCGATTGGAGGAAAGATTTACAACTGGCAACAAGCTGGTTTATTGATTGGCGGATTCTTCTGGGGAATATGGGGTGATAAAATGGGAAGGCGCTCCGTACTTTTTGGATCAATTCTGATGTATTCGCTTGCCAATATTGTATGTGGTTTTACCAATAACGTTGAAATATATGCGATCCTTCGTTTTATTGCCGGTCTGGGACTTGCCGGTGAACTTGGTGCAGGAATCACTTTAATTGCTGAAATTCTTCCAAAACATTTGCGTGGTTATGGAGCCTCTGTGGTTGCGAGCGTCGGTCTTATGGGTGCCATAGCCGCATTTTTTGCAGTAAAACTTACTGATTGGCGCACAGCTTATTTTATTGGCGGAGGTATGGGACTTGTTCTTTTGGTGCTGCGTTTCAATGTACTTGAATCTTTCCTTTTTGAAAAAGCAATAGAAAGTAAAGTTAAAGCCGTTCAATGGTGGACGATATTTACCAAACGTGAAAAACTAATTCGCTACCTGCGCTGCATGGGTATAGCTTTACCAACGTATCTGGTTATCGGAATCTATGCGACTTTTGGGAATGAATTTGCAAAAGCCCTGGGCGTTCCGGGAGATATTCAGGCGGGCAGCTGCGTTCTGTATACGTATATAGGAATTGTTACCGGCGATTTTTTTAGCGGTTTTTTAAGCCAATGGCTGCAATCAAGACGAAAAGCCATTTTGATCATGTTATTGATGACGTTTGCCGGAATGGTAGTGCTTTTATACGGAGGAATAAATTCAGCCGCAACCTTATATATCTGTTACGGTTGGCTTGGTTTTTCAATTGGCTATATTGCCATGTTCCTTACCACCACGGCCGAACAATTTGGCACCAATCTTCGTGCAACTGTAACCACTTCGGTTGCCAACAATGTCCGGGCGACAACACTTTTAACCTTACCCATTTTCCAATTCCTGAAACCTGACTGGGGTGTTCTCCAGGCAGGTGCAAGTGTTGGAATTGTTTGTTTTATACTGGCTTTACTTTCTCTTTGGAAAATGGAAGAAACGTATGGCAAGGACCTGGATTACGTAGAACAATAATCCTAAACCAACGCTTCAAACAATATTTCTGCCGGATGCATCGCTTTGCGTCCCGTACCATCATGGATCTGGTGGCGGCAGCTCGTTCCGGGCGCGGCGATAATCACATCATCTGCCTGTTTCCGAACGGTTGGGAACAGTACCAATTCTCCGATTTGCATGGAAATATCATAATGTTCCTTTTCATACCCGAAAGATCCCGCCATCCCGCAACATCCCGAAGGAATAAGCTGAACGGAATAATTTTCCGGCAATGAAAGCATTCTTTTCGTTGGTATCATACTGGAAATCGCCTTCTGCTGACAATGTCCGTGTAATTTTATCACGCGTTTTTCTTTACTGAATGAGTCTTTCGAAATATGTTTCAACTCAATTTCTCTTGAGACAAATTCATCAAACTGCAAAGCATTGAGCGCAAGTTTTTTTGCATCTTCAACCATATCCTCACGAACAAGATCAGGATATTCGTCGCGGAAAGTTAAGATTGCTGATGGCTCAATACCGATTAATGGCGTATCATGAGAAATAATATCTTTTAACAAACGGATGTTTTCTTCGGCAATTTTCTTGGCGTCTTTCAACAATCCTTTTGAAAGCTGAGGCCGGCCGGATGTTGCGTGATTAGGAATGATTACTTCGTAGCCCAGTTTTTCCAAAACCATAATCGCTTTTATACCAATTTCAACATCATTAAAATTGGTAAACTCATCACAGAAAAAATAAACCTGACGCGCAGACGGACTGGCAGGTTTCTTGGTTTTTGCTCTTTTATCATACCAGGCACGCAGCGTCGTATTTTTTAATAATGGCATCGTACGCTCAGGATGAAAACCTACAATACTGTTTGCAATTTTCCGAAGCGGGGCATTTTTATAAATCAAATTATAAGCCCATGGCACATAACTTGCCAGGCCATTCAGTTTTGAAAAATTCCCAACCAGCCATGAGCGCATCGGTACTCCATGCTCATCATGATAGTGCTGAAGAAATTCCATTTTCAGTTTGGCAACATCCACGTTGGAAGGACATTCTCCCTTACAGCCTTTGCAGGCGAGACAGAGATCATATACTTCCTTGATTTCTTTATTGTCAAACCGGTTTTCTTTGGGAGAATTTGTAAGCATTTCCCGCAGAATGTTGGCTCTTGCGCGCGTTGTATCTTTTTCATTCCGCGTCGCCATAAAACTTGGGCACATCGTGCCACCGCTCATTTCAGTTTTCCGGCAATCACCCGATCCGTTGCATTGTTCGGCGTGCTGTAAAATAGTCTGATCCTTAAAACGGAAATAAGTTTTGAATTCTGGCACAACATGATCTGCCTCATAGCGCAAAAAGCTGTCCATTGGGGGAGTATCGACGATTTTGCCCGGATTCAGGATATTATGAGGATCCCAGGTACGTTTTATTTCCTTGAACAATTCATAGTTATGCTGTCCAACCATTTGCGGAATAAATTCTCCCCGCAAACGTCCGTCCCCATGTTCACCGGAAAGTGAGCCCTGGAATTTTTTAACCAGCGTTGCAATTTCCTCCGCGATTGTCCTGAATTGCTGATGGCCTTCTTTTGTCTTTAAATTGATAATCGGCCGAAGGTGCAATTCTCCTGAGCCAGCATGGGCATAATGAACCGCAGACATGCCATGTTTTTTCAGGATGTCATTAAATTCAATAATATATTGAGGCTGATCATAAACATCCACCGCGGTATCTTCAATCACAGCAACCGCTTTTTCGTCACCCGGAAGATTGCTTAACAAACCTAATCCGGCTTTTCTAAGCGTCCATATTTTTTTGGTATCATCACCAAACAAAAGCGGATAATGATACCCCATACCGGCATTAATGAAATCAATTCTCAGAGCTTCTGCCAATGCCTCCACTTCTTCTTTGGTTTCTCTGGAAAGATCCACAACCAGAATAGCCGGATATTCTCCCGCTTCCGTATTTTGAACAAAAAATGCATTGGCCTTTTGTTCCTTATTCATGGCGGAGCATTCCAGCACATAATTGTCGATAAGCTCAACGGCCTGCGGTTTATATTTTAATGCAAGAATTGTAGCGCGTAATGCTTCATCAATCGAGGTAAAATGAGCGCACAGCAAACCTTGTGTAGTAGGAGGAAGCGGAATAATGTTTAATTTGATTTCTGTCAAAAAACAAAGTGTTCCTTCTGAACCAGCAATAAGCTTACACATATTAAATGCAACCGGCATATCACTATGCTCTGAAACTGCTGTGAAAGGCTCAGTTTCCAGAAGCATATCCAGCGCATAACCTGTATTTCTTCTTTCAACGCTTCGCTTCGGAAATTCCTTTCTTATCTCAGCCTGGTTTGCAGGATTTGATAAAATTTCAAAAGTTTTGGCGTAAATTTTATCTGTTAGAGAATTGACCCCGTTTTTAGGTAATTTTTTGTTGAAGTCAGCGATACTTTCAGTAGAAAATGTGGCCTCACTTCCGTCCGCCAGAATTGCTTTTACTTCCAGTAAATGTTCTCTCGTACTTCCATATACTACGGAATTGGAGCCGCAGGAATTATTTCCAACCATTCCACCGATCATGGCACGGTTTGCAGTAGATGTTTCAGGCCCGAAATAAAGTCCGTATGGTTTTAAAGCCATATTCAATTCATCACGGACGACACCAGGCTCAACTCTTACATACCGTTCCGCTGCATTTATTTCCAGGATTTTGGTAAAATGCTTCGAAGTATCTACAATGATACCGCTTCCCACCACCTGACCTGCCAACGAAGTACCCGCAGTTCTGGGAACCAGTGAAATTTTATGACTGGTTGCATAAGCAATCAGTTTTTTAATATCATCGAGTGTTTTAGGAATAGCCACAGCCAACGGCATTTCTCGGTAAGCGGATGCATCCGTTGCATACAAAGTACGCATGGTATTGTCATCAAATAAATCACCGGTAAGCTGGGCGGCTAATAATTGTAGGTCTGAATTTTCAACGGAAGAATGCGGTGCCATAAACTAAAAGGGTACTGAAAATAAACTCCACCAAAGTTACGAACTAGCAGTGATGTAATCGTGAAATTTTTAGAGAAAGGTTTGGAAGAATCAGAGCGGGGGAAGCAATAATTTAGGATAATTACAGTTTATAATTAAAATATTCAAATCTTATTTTTTAGGTACCTAGCTGTTTTGAATCATCAACGAATTATTTGATAAGTAACTTTTTGAGGTTAAAATTTAATTAATAAAAATTCTATTCATCTTACAGTTGCAATATCTCAACTATTTATATTAATTTCGGTTACTGTTTATATAATATTCCTATTAGTTCTGAAATTATGTATATAACTGCATTTTCTATACATATTTATCAAAACAAAAGTGATATTTTATAAGGCGGTGGAAAGTGGCAGAAACATTTAATTATTTAATTAACCTAACTATGATGAAATTTTCCATGTGTGGCCAGGTATTGTCTGGTCGTTTTAGAGCGTTTTACTCCGAAGGGAGAGCTTTTTCTGCTAAATGCTGTCAAATAAGTTTAGTATTCATGCTGTTGGCGATTGCCAATGCTGCTTATGCGCAGGAGGTACCTGTTACTGGAAAAGTGACGGATCTAAAAGGGGCCGGATTACCGGGCGTATCGATCACAGTAAAAGGAACTACGAAAGGTGCAAACTCAGATATGGACGGAAATTATACTATTTCCGCCGAAAAAAATGGAACGCTCGTTTTCAGTTTCATCGGTTTTACATCCAAGGAAGTTGTTATTGGAAATCAGTCTAAAATTGATGTACTTTTAAGTGATGACGTTAAAGCATTGGATGAGGTGGTTGTTGTTGGATATGGAACTGCTAAAAGAAAAGACGTAACAGGATCTGTTCAGTCCGTAACTTCAAAGGATTTTAACTCCGGTATCAATCCAAACCCACTTCAGGCTATACAGGGCCGGGTTGCAGGTTTGACAATTACACAACCTAATGGTGATCCAAATACAAGCCCGACGGTTCGTTTGAGAGGTTATACTTCTTTGGCCGGTGGTAGCGATCCTTTGTATGTTGTGGATGGTATTATCGGTGTTCCGATTGCTACAATTTCCCCCACGGATATTGAATCAATGGACGTATTGAAAGATGCTTCGGCTTCTGCAATTTACGGTTCACGTGCTGCGAATGGTGTAATTATCATCACAACAAAACGTGGAAAATCAGGTAAAGCGACAGTAACTTTTAATAATTATGTAGGTGTTGATGTAATCTCAAATAACTTGAAATTACTTGATGGTCCAGGTTATATTTCTGAGGTTACACGTATTAAAGGAGAAGCTTCGCTTGCTGACAATCAACGTTTTCCCAAAGATGCAGCCGGTAATAATTACAATACCGACTGGTGGGATCAGATTTCAAGAAGAGGTGTTACAAACAGTCATGATCTTGCGATTTCCGGAGGCTCTCCAACATTCTCATACCGTGGATCTATCAACTATACCAACCGTAACGGTATTATCAAAAACACCGGTTTCGACCGTATGACTGGTAGAATAAACCTGGATCAGAAGGCATTGGACAATCGTTTGAATATCCAGTACAGTCTTTCTTATACCAATACAAATTCAGATTTGACTGATAATGGTATTCTTGCCAACGCAACATTATTTCTTCCCACGCTGCCTGTTAAAAACGCTGATGGAACTAACTATGAAATTCCAGGGGCCTTTGATTTGAACAATCCCGTAGCGATGCAGGAAAATGAAATTTTTAAACGTGAAAAAAATGTATTGGTTGGAGGCGTGAACATGAAGTATGAATTGTTCAGCGGTTTTGTGCTTGGTGTCAATGGCGCCATTAAAAATGATCAGGAGGTCAACAGCCAGTCAAGAGACAGATCAGTGAAAGCATTCCAGATTAATAATGGATTGGCCTCAAGAGCTCTTGCAACGATCAATGACAAACTTCTTGAACTTACAGCAACCTATACAAAAGGTTTTGGGGATAAAGGGAGTAATTTTTCATTATTGGGAGGTTATTCTTACCAGAATATTATCAATGATGGTTTCGGTGCAAACAATACTCAGTTTGTAGCAACGGGTCTTGGGTACAACAATCTTGGTCTTGGAGCAGGATCATTGATTCTACCAAGTACTTCTTACGTTAGTTCTTATAAAAACAAAACTACGCTTGCTTCTTTCTTCGGACGCGGTACTTTGAATGTAAATGAGAAATACAACCTTACAGGTACACTACGTTATGATGGTAGCTCGAAATTTGGTGCTAACAACAAATGGGGTTTATTCCCTTCGGTTGCTGGGGGATGGACAATTTCTGACGAATCATTCTTCCCTAAATCAAATGCATTTAACTATTTGAAATTACGGGCAAGCTGGGGTAAAACCGGTAATTCTGAAGGGTTGGTACCTTACCAGTCTTTACAGCTTTATGGCCCAACAACTTCGTACTATGATGGTAGTATCAACAACTTTCTTCCAGGTTACGCAATTACTCAGAACACAAACCCTAATTTGAAATGGGAAGTGGTACAGCAAGTGAACCTTGGTTTGGATTTCCAGTTTGTAAAAGGTCGTTTTACGGGATCTATTGATTTGTTCAATAAGAAAACCGAAGATATGCTTTACAAATATTCAGTTCCTGCGGATGGGGTTAAATACTTTACCAACTTTATCTGGGCCAACGTTGGTTCCATGCGTAACAAGGGTATTGAACTATCCTTCGGTGGAGCCGTTATTGAGAAAGATAACTTTAACTGGACCAGTCGTCTTGTTGGATCTTACATCAAAAACTCAATTATCAGTCTGAAAAGCAATGATTTCGATTCGGGTATCGTTCGTTTTAATGCATTTGGAGGTAGAGGTCTTTCGAACGTTTTTGCCTCAATACTGACTCCTGGATTGCCTTTGGGTTCTTTTAATAACGTTGGTAAATTTGTTGGGTTTGATGACAAAGGACAAATGTTACTTGAGGGAAAAGATGGTGGAGCCCCAGTAACTAACCCGGCTGATGCCCAGGTAGATTTTAAAGACAATCCACAACCTTACATCACTGGTGCATGGGTAAACAGTTTCCGTTTCCATAAATTTGATATGAGCTTTCAGGTAAGAGGTGTTTTTGGAAATAAAATCCTTAATAACTTGCGCTCAAACCTTTCAATTCCTGGTTCAATTCTTGAAACCAATATGTTGAAAAGTGTTAGTGAATTACCTGCTAATTTCAGTACTAACGCTTTGTCCAGCTACTGGTTGGAAAAAGGAACTTATGTTCGGCTTGATAACTGGCAAATCGGATACAACTTGTCTCTTGAGAGCAAATATCTGACTAATGCAAGAATATATCTGGGAGGAAACAACTTGTTTATTATTACGAAATACCGAGGCGTGGATCCTGAATTAGAAGTAAAAGGAGACTTTAACACGGGTACTTCGGCACCAAATAGTCTTGGACTGGATGCGAGTGGTATTTATCCAAAAACCCGTTCTTTCCAATTAGGTGTAAATTTGACATTCTGATATAACAAATTATAATAGAGGTAACTGATTTTGATACATATAAGTTGTTATCAAGATTTTCTCTGACTAATAAATACACATAGAGATGAAAGTAAACATTAAACATATTTTATTGGGCTCCGCACTTTTGCTTGCGGGTCAATCCTGTACTGATTTAACCGAAACTACATACGACGTAATTCCAACAGACCAGTTTGGATCAACAGCTGCTCAGCAAGCGGCGTTACTTGGGCCACTTTACAGTTCTTTAGGAGATTATTTTGGACGTTATGCCGAACTAAATACAGTTACTGACGAACAGGTAATTCCTACACGCGGTGGTGACTGGAAAGATGGTGATGCATGGAAACGTTTGAAAGAACACAACTGGACGCCGCTTGGAGATGATGATAAATTTAATGGTATGTGGACCTGGTGTTATAACAGTATCACATCTATTAACCAGCAATTAGGTAATGTAACTGAACCTGCTACATTGGCAGAGTTACGTGTTTTAAGAGCATATTATCATTATATCTTGCTGGATCATTTCAGAAACATCATCATCGCTGAAAAAGTAGGGGGAGATGCCCAAACTCAAAAGACAGGTGCTGAAACAGCTGCATGGATTGAAAAGGAAATAAAAGAATCTTATCCAAATCTTAGTGCTACAGCCGGTGGAGCATATTACGGACGTATTAATAAGTATGTTGCCAATATGATCTTGGCAAAGCTTTATCTGAACTCGGAAGTTTACACTGGAACGGCAAGATGGGCAGATGCTAAAGTACAATGCGATACGGTTATCGCATCTGGGAAATATGTATTATCCGCAGACTTTTTCAGTAACTTTTCAACGCAAAATCAGGCTTCCAAGGAAAATATCCTTTCAGTTCCTTATGACGCTTCGAAAAGAGGAGGTTTTAACATGAACATGAGAACACTTCATTATTTGAGTCAATTGACTTACAATACTCCTCAGGCTCCATGGAACGGATACTGTACAGCAACGGAATTTTATAACTCGTTTGCAGAAACGGATGGAAGAAAGAAAATGTGGATTGTAGGGCAGCAATATTCCTCAGATGGTAAGGCACTTACGGATGATGGAAAACCATTTATTTTTACACCGGAAATTCCTGCATTTGAGATGCCGGCGGGTCCTGTCGCACGTTTGGCGGGAGCAAGAAGCCAGAAATATGAAATCCAGAGAAATGGTGCAGCCAATGATCAGGACAACGATTTCGTCCTGTTCCGCCTTGGAGATACGTATCTGATGCGTGCTGAAGCAAACCTTCGTTTGGGAAATACAGCTGCTGCGATTACAGATGTAAATATTGTAAGAGCTCGTTCAGGCGCTGCTCCGGTAACAAAACTAACATTGGATGATATGCTTGCAGAAAGAGGTTGGGAAATGGCATGGGAATATGTTAGACGTCAGGATTTGATTCGTTTTGGTCAATTTAATAAAGCCTGGATGTTTAAACCAGCTTCGCCGGCTTTCCGTAACATCTTCCCGATTCCTTCTACCCAGCTTTCATTAAATCCAAATTTGAAACAAAATCCCGGGTATTAATCAGGATTAAATAGGTAAAAGTCTTAAAGTAATTAAAACAGGAGTGAGCTTGTTAAGCTTACTCCTGTTTTAATTTAAATTTGTGGTACATTATGTACTGTACTAATGAATATAGAATATAGGCTAATGATCAAAGGTTTTTATAAACAACTAATTTGGGTTTTAAGTATTTTCATTTTTTTTGGTTGCTCTAAAAAAGAAGATAACGAAAATCACTTGTTTCAGGAGATGACTGCCGAAGAGACAGGCATTGCGTTTGAAAACACCATTACAAACACGGATGAATTCAACATCTTCAATTACCGCAATTTTTATAATGGCGGTGGAGTAGCTATTGGTGATATTAATAATGACAACCTACCCGATATTTATCTGATTGCAAATCAGGGAAGAAATAAGCTTTTCCTGAATAAAGGGAACTTTAAGTTTGAAGATATAACCGATAAGGCTGGCGTCGGAGGAACGAAATCATGGAGTACAGGTGCCACTTTCGCGGATGTAAATGGCGATGGTTTGCTGGATCTTTACGTTTGCAATGCAGGGAAATCCGAAGAGCGGGCAAATGAATTATTCATCAACAAAGGAAACGGAACATTTGTTGAAAAGGCAAAAGAATATGGCCTTGACGATCAGGGATATTCCACACATGCGGCATTTTTTGATTTTGACAGAGATGGTGATCTTGACATGTTTTTGCTGAACAATAGTTTTACGCCGGTTGGTCGTCTTGGTTATGCCAATTTACGCAGCCAGCGTGACAAAGAGGGCGGTCACAAATTGTTCAGGAATGACGGGGCACATTTTACAGATATAAGCGAGGCGGCTGGTATATATGGCAGTTTGATAGGTTTTGGACTGGGAATTACAATCGGTGATGTTAATAATGATAACTGGCTGGATATGTATATTTCCAACGACTTTTATGAACATGATTATTTATATATCAACAACCACGACGGTACTTTCACTGAATCCATAAAGTCTGCCATGCAGCACACCAGTTTGTCTTCCATGGGAGCAGATATTGCAGATATTAATAATGACGGAAAACTGGATATTTATGTAACAGATATGCTTCCTGCAACGGATCGCAGGCTTAAACTGACCTCAACTTTTGAAGGCCATGACTTGCAGGAATTGAAAGTTTCAAGAGACTTTCACTACCAACTTATGCAGAATACCTTGCAGCTAAACCAATCCGGAGCTCCGGATGGAAAAACATGGTTTAGTGAAATTGCACGTTTTACAGGTACACACGCGACGGACTGGAGTTGGGGAGCACTTATTTTTGACATGGATTCTGACGGCGAGAAAGATATTTTCGTGGCCAATTCAATTAATAAGGATTTGACAAATCAGGATTTTGTATCCTTTCTGGCGGATCCTTCTAATATTGCGGAAGTGAGCAGGACAAGGACATTTGATTATAAAATGTTCCTTGATAAAATGCCTTCAGAACCGTTGGCCAATTATGCTTTTAAAAATAATGGGAATTTATCTTTTGCAAATAAAGCGGCCGACTGGGGGCTTGCGACGCCTTCATTCTCTAACGGAGCTGCTTATGGGGATCTGGACAATGACGGTGACCTTGATCTGGTTGTAAATAATGTTAATGGCCCTTTGTTTATGTACAGAAATAAATCCAACGAGCGGAAAGATTTTCACTACATAAAATTTAAACTTAAAGGAGAGCAAGGGAATCTGGACGCAATCGGTACTAAAATTTATGTTCACCAAAAAGAAAGAACGCAACTGCTTCAACAAATGCCCAACCGTGGATTTGAATCTTCTGTGGATTTACGACTGGTTTTTGGACTTGGAAAAAATTCAAAAATCGATTCTGTAACGGTATTGTGGCCAAATGATAGGGAGTTTGTGATGAAAAATGTTGCTGCGGATTCCATGTATATCATTAATCAGAAAGATGCAGTAATACCTTGGAAAGCGGAAAGTGAAAAAGGGAAGGCTAAATTTAATGAGATAACTGCCAGCGGAATAGATTTTACCCACAAGGAAGCTGACTATGTGGATTACAACCAAAATCCATTGATCAAACAAATGTATTCAAGGTTTGGTCCGGCATTGGCTGTTGGTGATATTAATAAGGATGGCCTGGACGACGTATATATTGGAGGTGCGATCGGTCAGGGCGGAAAACTTTTCATTCAGAAAAAGGATGGGAACTTTACTGAACAAACTCCAAGAATATTTGCGGAGGAAAAAGAACTTGAAGCATCAGATGCAGTATTTTTTGATGCTGATAATGATCAGGATCTGGATTTGCTGGTCGTTTCTGGTAGTAATGAATTTAAAGACGACGATGTGATATTGTTGCCAAAACTATACCTAAATGATGGAAAGGGCGGTTTTGCAAAAGGTACTGGGTTTCCTTCTCTGAAAATAAATGCCTCCTGTATCGCGATTGGAGATTATGATAAAGATGGCGATAATGACGTTTTTATAGGTTCAAGGTTAAAGTCTGGACAGTATGGAATCGATCCTGCAAGTTATTTGCTAACCAATGATGGAACCGGTTCTTTTAAGAATTATACGAAAAGATATATTCCCCAGATTGATAAATTAGGAATGGTTACTGATGCTGCCTGGGCAGATCTCGACGGTGATTCTTATCCGGAATTGGTCGTTGTTGGCGACTGGATGCCAATTACAATCTTCAAAAACCAAAGGAACAAGCTGGAACTTCAATCGCAGGATATTATAAAAAATGCTCAGAATGAGACTGAAAAAACCAATGGCTGGTGGAATACTGTTGACATTTCTGACATAGATAATGATGGAGATCTTGATATTATAGCGGGCAATCTTGGCCTGAATTCCCGTTTAAAAGCCAGTCAGAAAACACCGGTAGAAATGTATGTCAAAGATTTTGACCATAATGGTGTGGTAAAACAAATCATAACGTGCCCGGACGAATCAGGTGTTTCATATCCTATGGTCATGAAGCCGGATTTATTGCGTGCTATGCCTTCCTTGAAAAAGAAATTTGTAAAGTATGAACAGTACGCTGGAAAAACGATTGATGAAGTCATTGATAAAAAGGATCTTGAAGATGCGGTGGTGAAAAAAGTGTTTACGGCTGAATCGGCGATTTTGCGAAATGACGGAAAAGGCAGCAAATTCACTTTTATTCCTTTGCCAACACAGGCACAGTTCTCGCCAATCAGCAGTATTATTTCCACGGATTACGACCATGATGGCCTGGTGGATTTAATAGTTTCCGGAAATTATTACGATGTACTGCCGGAAATTGGAAGGTATGATGCCATGAAAGGTCTGGTACTTCGTGGGACGAAAAATGGTTTTGAAGTAAAATCTCCTTCGGAATCGGGGTTTTGGGCTGAGGATCAGGTAAGAACAATGAAACAGTTAAAACAAGGGCAAATTGTTTTAGGGAAAAATAATAGTAAAGCGCAGGTTTTTAAACCTGTTACGAAGAAATAAATAGGGCTCAACAATGTCAGCAACGACTGATATTGAAATAATAGTTATCCGGAATTAGTATTTGAAGTGAAATGAAGAATTTAAATCTGATTGTAATTCTGATGGCCATGATTGTATTTCAGTCATGTAAATCCGAAAATAAAAGTAAAGAAAACGCATTGTTTGAAATTAAAGATTCAACCGTAACCGGGGTTAATTTTATCAATAAGGTAGTTGATAACGAAATGGTTAATTTAATGGACTATCTCTATTTTTATAATGGAGGTGGTGTGTCTACGGGTGATATTAATAACGACGGATTGGCTGATGTATATTTTGTTTCGAATCAAGGGAAAAATAAATTATATCTCAATAAAGGCAATTTTAAATTTGAAGATATCACGGAAAAAGCAGGCGTTGCGGGTTTTTCAGACTGGCAGACTGGCGTTACCATGGCTGATATTAATGGTGATGGATTACTGGATATTTATGTTTCTGCGGTAGGGAACTTTCGTGGCATGGAAGGTGCAAATGAGTTATACATCAATAATGGAGATTTAACTTTTACCGAAAAAGCAGCAGATTACGGTCTTGATTTTACAGGTTTTTCTACCCAGGCCGTTTTTCTTGATTATGATAAAGATGGAGATCTTGATTGTTATTTGTTAAATCACGCCGTCCATACTTCCCGTAGTTATGATCGTGTCAGTACCCGTCATTTACGTAATAATGAGGCCGGGGATTATTTGTACGAAAGCCAGATCAGTGATCAGAAAGCAGATCCGAAAAAGCCTGTAAAATTTAAAGATGTAAGTGAAAAAGCGGGTATTTATGGCGCCGCAATGGGTTACGGATTGGGTGTTGCCGTTGCGGATTTAAATAATGATGGCTGGGATGATATTTACGTTTCCAACGATTTTCATGAAGACGATTATTGCTACATGAACAACGGAAATGGAACTTTCACCAATAAAAGCACGGAAATGTTTCGGTACACAAGTCGCTATTCCATGGGAAATGACATTGCCGATGTGAATAATGACGGATTCCCGGATATTATGACGCTGGATATGTATCCGGAAGATGAGACGATCGAAAAATCATCCATTGGTGAAGATCCGCTGGATATTTATTTGTATAAACTTTCCTTCGGTTATATGCCGCAGTTGAGCCGTAACTGTTTGCAGATCAATATGTCCGGAAAGGGTTTTATGGAAGTTGGCGCCATGGCCGGTGTAGCAGCAACGGATTGGAGCTGGTCGCCGCTACTGGCAGATTACGACAATGATGGCATCAAGGATTTATTTATCACTAATGGAATTGCGCATCGTCCTAACAATCTGGATTATGCCAAATATGCTGCCGACGATTCTTTAAGATATGCCGTTGAAACCTCGGTTGAGCTAGACAAAAAGGCATTGACGATGATGCCGGAAGGAAAAGTCCACAACTATCTTTTCAAAGGAACGAAAGATTTGAAATTTCAGAATAAATCACTGGATTGGGGATTCACGGCACCAAATATTTCAAACGGTGCCGCTTATGCTGATCTTGATAATGATGGCGATCTGGATCTAATAACGAATAATTTAAATGAACCGTCGGCATTTTACCAAAACCAGGCAAACAAGCAGCCCGAATCGGGTTATTTGAGAATTAAACTGGAAGGGTTTCCTGGTAATACTTTTGCGATGGGGGCAAAAGTGGTGATCAAAACAAAGTCGGGTCTGCAAATGCAGCAGTTGTCAACTACAAGAGGATTCGAATCATCCAGCGAACCTTTGATCCATTTTGGCACAGCAAAAGAAAAAACACTCGATAGCCTTATCGTTGTTTGGCCAAATCAGAAAGTTCAGGTTTTGACACAGGTGAAAACTAATCAGCTTCTTAAAATTAAATATGACGGATCAGGGAAATTATCTGAGCCGATTGGTCCATGGATCGTGCGGAAACCGGATCAAAAGTTATTTGAAGATGTTACGGCACAATACAAAATACCTTTCAAACACGAAGAAAACCGTTATTTTGATTTTTACCGTGAAAGTTTGATGCCGTTCCTGATTTCTTCCGAAGGGCCAAAAATCGCTGTTGCAGATGTAAATGGAGATGGTTTGGAAGATTTTTATGTGGGCGGAGCAAAATGGCAGATCGGATCTCTTTATTTGCAGAAATCGGACGGCAGGTTTCAGTTAAGTCCACAAGCTGATTTCAGAACAGATTCCACTTTTGAAGATATTGAAGCCGTATTTTTTGATGCAAATAAAGATGGTTTTAATGACCTGTACGTCGTTTCAGGTGGAAATGAGTTCTATGATAAAATGACACAACAATTCGACCGGATTTATTTCAATGACGGAAAAGGAAATTTCAAAAGAGATGCCACTGCTCTTCCGCCCATGTTCGATAATAAAAGTTGTGTTAAACCTATGGACCTTGATGGAGATGGAGATCTTGATCTATTTGTAGGTGGACGTGTTCTTGGTTTCCAATATGGAATGTCTCCCAATTCTTATATTTTAATTAATGACGGAAAAGGTCATTTTTCTGATAAAACGGATCAATTAGCACCAGGGCTGAAAAAAATCGGGATGGTTACGGATGCTGTTTGGGTTGATATAGATGGAGATAAGCAAAAGGATTTGGTTGTGGTAGGTGACTGGATGCCGGTTACTGTTTTCCTGAATAAAAAGGGAACGCTGAAATCGGATAAATCAAGTAAGTATACTGCGCCCTCAGGTTTTTGGCAATGTGTAAGTGCGGCTGATTTTGATAAGGACGGAGATATTGATCTGGTTGTTGGAAATCTTGGAAGTAACAATAAATTTCAGAAACGCCCGGATTCACAATTGAAAATGTGGGTGAAAGATTTTGATAATAACCTTGGGCTTGAACAAGTTTTGGCTTACAGTGCAGGAGAATCCTGGTTCCCCGTCGCTTTTAAAGATGAACTTGGAAAGCGAATTCCTTCGATCATTAATAAGCGGTTTACCGATTATAAGTCTTATGCAGGGAAAACCATCGATCAGATTTTCAAAACGGAAGAATTAAAAGATGCCAAACTTCTGGATGTTGACAAATTTGAATCAGTTTATCTTGAAAATAAAGAGGGAGGGTTTGTAATACATGATTTACCACGGGAAGCTCAGGTTTCAAAACTGTTTACTTTTGCGATTTCTGATGTAAATGGCGACGGGAAACCGGATATTTTGGGTGGTGGAAATTATTGGGGTGTAAGTACTTATCAGGGGCGTTATGATTCCAGTTATGGTTTGGTTTTGATCAATAAAGGAAAGGGAAGTTTCGAGTCAGTTTCTCCAATTGATAGCGGTTTAAGAATGGACGGCGAGATCAGGGATATAAAATCAATACAAACCAAAAGCGGGGTGATGTGGCTTGTTGCCAGAAATAATATGCCTTTGTCGATAATTAAGCCGATGTCGTTGAAAAGTAAATAGTCGGATGCCCGGATTTGCCTTTTTTGACGGGAAATAAAGCAATAAAATTCATTGATCAATCTTGAATTGAGTTTCGCTTATGCAGTTTTGTGCCTATCCAATACGGAATTTTTTATCACACGGGCTATTGTTGTTCGTGCTGATAAATGTTTCGTGGATTACGGGTTGTAAGGAAACTTTTGCCCCTGTTGGAGAAAGTCAGGATGTAATCGTACCGTTTTCAATTGTTTCAGTTTTTCAAAATTCAGGATCATCTGCTGCAAGTATCCAGTTAAAACTCCCGAAAAATTTCACTGAGGATTTTAAAGTAACGTTAACATCCAAAACAGGTGCATCCATTGCGCTAAATGCCGGAACTACGGAGGCTGTTGCCAATTTCAATCTAAGAAATTACACGGCTGGTCAGCTCAGTACTGGGGACGATTATACTTTAACGCTTAATTACAAAGACGAACAAAAAAACAGCATTTCGACAAGTCGTCATTTTACAGCCAGGCAGACTTCTGTATGGAAAATGCTGGCGCACGCACCGATCAACTCCGGGGATTATACCGGAGCTGCTTTAATTTCTCCATTGTTTAATTCTCAAATCGCCATTTATCGTTACCAGGATGATGCCAAGTGGGACATATTAAAATATGATGGGAAATGGTTGAGCTCAGAAAGCAGCCTGCCACTTCCCAGACATAATGCAGTAGCTTTTCCATTGGGACAAGAAGGAGGTCGAGAGCTTGTATTTGTAGGATTTGGCTATCTTACTGACGAAAATTTGCCTGGGAAAAGAGCATACCTGAATGATTTCTGGTGGGTACCAAGCATTACTTATGTTGGTCAATCTGCCGGGGTAGTTTTTCCAACATTTTCTGGTGTCGACAGGCGGGTGAAATTCTTTTTGACATTTGGTAATGTATTCATGCTAAAGGAAGATTTTACCGGTGCCATGGAATCTATGGAAGTTACCTGGGATAGGAAAGATCGTAAGCCGCTACCAGAAGCAACCGGAAAACTGGCCACTTTTACAATTAATGAAACCGGATATGTGATTAACCAGATTTCCGGCCAGCCACCACATTTGTACTCATATGATCAAATTGCGGATAGATGGGAAAGAGAAGCAGATTTTCCAGGAATTTCGCGCGTTGAAGGCGAAGGTTTTTCTGCAAATGGAAAAGGTTTTTTTGGTTTAGGTATTGATAAAGATGGAAACGGTTTACGGGATATATGGGCATATGATCCGGTGAAAAATACCTGGACTTATCATTCTGAATATCCTGGACAAGGCAATCGTTATCTTGTTGCACTATCGGATAAGACAAAAGCATATATAGGCTGGGGATATGAGACCCGACCGACGGAAGGATCTGCCGTCAAACAGCAGGTAGGTTGTACTGATTTCTGGGAATTTAATCCGTAAATAAATGTTAAGACAGGTTCTACTTTTATTTCTCGTTTTCTTGTGCCTTTCCTGTGTGGACGAAGTTCAGCTTCCCGCCCGGTCCGTCGAATCGCGTTTGGTTGTGGAAGGATTGATAACCAATGAAGCGCCACCTTATACAGTAAAACTTTCTTACACCGGACAATACAATTCACTGATTTACGGTCAAAATGAAATTCCGGTCGATGGGGCGGTTGTTAGTATTACTGAAATTGGCGGACGAACAGTTATCCTTGAACAGGATGCTCTCACACCTTTATTTTTCTGGATGCGGGATTCAACTTTTCAGGGAAAACCAGGGAAAAGTTATCAGCTTCGTGTACAGCTTTCAGATGGGAAAAGTTATGTTTCCGAACCTGATGTATTAAATGCTGTTGCCGCAATAGACAAAATTTACGCCGAATATCGCGGTAGGGCAGAAGGGGACGTTTATAATCCGGATCACTATGATGTTTTACTGGATACCAAAGATCCGGCTATCACCGGGAATTATTACCGTTGGTCGGGTTACGGATATATTCCAAGAGTTTCAACCGGCGAACCTATTGGTATGGGTTTTTGCTGCAAATGGTGCTGGATTCCTTCCTATGGATCAGTTACAGATGTTTTATCCGATGTCCTGGTCAATGGAAACAATATCAGCCGCAGACCCGTTTTTTCTTCTCCAATTTACTACGTGGGCAGGCATTATATTGAAATCAGCCAATACTCTCTATCCAAATCAGCCTATCAGTTTTGGGTGAAATTTGAAGAACAAAGAAAAAGAAACGGTTCACTATTTGACCCTTTACCTGCCTCCATTGAAGGGAATGTGCATCGTGAAGATGATCCTTACATTTTGGCTCTGGGATATTTCGGTTCCTCTGCTGTCAGCAAAAAAAGGCTCGTTATTCCTGGAGATACGCTAAATCTTGCTCGGTTGGAAATAAAATACGATAACGTTTTTATCAAAGAAGGCAATTGCCAAAGGGTTTATAGTCAGGGACAACTTTCACCTCCAAGCTGGTAATGGAAAACTGTTTGACAAAAAATAGGCTATATAGCAGATCAATACTATTTCTGGTCTGCGCTCTGTTGTTTTCAATTCCCGTTTTCAGTCAGCGAAACTGGGTTTTAAAAGGTAAAATTCAGGACAATTCCACTGGCAAAGGAATTCCAAATGTATCGGTGGTTTCAAAAATATCGAAATCAGCTACGATTACAGATAGTTTGGGCAATTTTACCCTAAGTCTGAAAGCGGGAGATCAGCTCATCAATTTTTCTTCGGTAGGTTATTTTTCAAAAAATCAAAATATCACCTATAAAGAAATTCTATCAGGATTTGAATTGAAACTATTTCCTGAAATACGTCAATTGCGTGAGTTAACTGTAAAAGAAAAAGCGCCTGATGATAACGTACAATCCAGCCAGATGAGCGTTACAAAACTGGACATGAAAAATCTAAAAAATATTCCGGTCGTTTTTGGTGAAGTGGATATTATCAAAGCATTGACCTTACAGCCTGGCGTTAGCACTGTCGGGGAAGGAACTTCGGGTTTTAATGTCCGCGGTGGGAGAACAGACCAGAATCTGGTTTTGCTGGATGGTGCACCTCTTTTTAATACTTCCCATTTATTGGGATTTTTAAGTAATGTAAATGCGGACGCAATTCGTGACGTCACGCTGTACAAAGGTGATATTCCTGCTTCTTACGGTGGTCGGCTTTCATCTTTACTAGCCATCAATACACGATCTGGAAATAAAGAGCGCATTAATCTGACAACGGGTGTTGGATTGATGACGGCCAGTGTGATGGCTGACGGGCCTATTTCCAAAAACAAAAAACTTACATTTCTGGCTGGTGGAAGAATTGCATATCCTAATTTTTTGATCAAACGTTTTCCTGCTCCAACCAACGAAAACCGTGCATTTTTCTTTGATGTGAATGGTCGGATTTCATATGAATTTTCTCCAAACAGTATCGTTTCTGCTACCGTTTACCATAGTAAAGATTCGTTCAAATTTCCGGGAGATACAACCTATGGCTGGCAATCTACCACGGCGACGCTCAATTGGAATAAACTTTTAACCAGTACGCTTTCTTTCCAGATTGGTGCAAATATGAGCCGTTATCAATTTATCCTTGATGGAATTGCGCCGACGAATGAGTTCAGATTTAAATCTGGAATTAATCAATACGACGGACATTTAAATGTACTCTGGTCGCCATTGCCAACGCATAAAATTGAAACAGGTTTAATCATTACCAGATATGGACTTTCACCAGGGAATTTGGCTCCGGTTTCAAGATCAAACATTACCCGGATAAATCTGGAAAAGGAGCAGGCGCTTGAAGAGGCAGTTTATTTGTCAGATGAATGGACTCCGGTTCGCTGGTTATCTGTCAATGCAGGAATTCGCTATGTGAATTTTAATAATATCGGAGCTGGTACTGTTTTTCAATATGAAACCAATGTTCCTAGAAGCGCTGAATCTGTAAAGGATACGCTTTCTTATGGGAAAGGGAAAAAGATTGCGGGTTTTGGTGGGTTTGAACCAAGGCTTTCTCTGCGGATAAATACGGGAAAGACAAGTTCATTTAAAGTGAGTTATACCAAAACGCGACAGTATATTCATTTGATTTCCAATACAACAGCAATTTCTCCGGTTGATTTCTGGAAACTTGCCGACAACTTCGTTCCGCCACAGATTTCAACACAAATTGCTGCGGGTTATTTCAGGAATTTTCATGATAATATGTTTGAAACCTCAGTCGAAGTATACAGTAAAAAGCTTCAAAATCTAGTTGAATATAAAAACGGAGCGACTTTACTTTTGAATCAAACCCTGGAAGCAGATCTTTTATCTGCTCGTGGAAAGGCGTATGGAGTGGAGTTTAGTGTCCAAAAAACAAAAGGGACTGTAACTGGATTAGTTTCTTATACATATAGCCGCACATTTGCAAAAGTTAATTCCAATTTCCCGAGTGATCAGATTAATAAGGGAGACTGGTTCCCGTCCACCGTTGACCGTCCAAATAATATTTCAATTTCGGCACAATGGAAATGGGCAAAAGGCTGGACGTTCGGAACAAATTTTGTTTATACAACGGGTCGTCCACTTACTTTTCCTGATGGTACTTATCATTTAAATGACGTCGTCGTTCAGGATTATTCTTTACGGAATAAAGATAGAATTCCGGATTATCACCGGATGGATATTTCTTTTACAAAAGACACACGCCAGAAAATTGACCAAAAGCGTTACACACTTTGGTCATTCTCTTTTTATAATATTTATGCAAGAAAAAATCCGTATTCGGTTTATTTCAAACAATACGGTACAAGACTGGTTAGCTACCGGTTATCGGTTTTTGGGACGATTATTCCTTCTATTAACTGGAAATACTATTTCTGATTGAGATTTTTAATCAAAACTGTATTTTGTGAGTTGTATAATTATTATTATTTGTATATTCAAAGTTACAAGTATATTAGCAGCCATATGAAATTGCCAGCAATGAAAAAATTCCTTTACCTAATTCTAATCTTATTTGTTTCAGCCTTTCAATCCTGCAAAGAAAAAGATCCGGAAATTGATTTTACTTCTGGTTTCGTTGGAGAGCATGATGTAAAATATGTGATCAGAGATACAAAGACGCAAACGATTATCGGCTCTGATTCTTTAATTCCAGCTAAGGCCACAATTACTTTCATACGAAAGGATAATAATACATTGAAAGCAGAAGTCTACATTAATGATCCCCGGATGAAAATTAATGAGACTTTTGACGTTTTTGTTGGTGCGGATCCCGATCCTGTTGACTATATAAATCTACCTCCTTCCACCGCGAAACTTGATGGCAAATATTTACTTCAGACAGTATCTCCAAATTTAGTATCTGCCGTTGCTGCTAATTTGTACGAGAATAAAAAGATAATTGGTGGCTTGACTTATTTTAATATGATGGGTGATCGATGGCTTACTTTTAAATGACTTTATCCCGGTTATTAAAATTTAGAAGAGATTTTAATAACCGGGAATATAAATTTTTCACATACTCTCCGTCTTCCCACCATCCACAGGCAAATTAACCCCACTAATACTTCCGGCAGCTGGACTACATAAAAAGGCAACCGCAGCACCAACTTCCGACGCCTCACTAAATCGTTTGATTGGAATTTGAGATTCCATTTGATCGGAAACTTCCTGAACTGATTTTCCCTGAGAGTTACTGCGCATACCCAAAACAGCATCCAAGCGAGCCGTTTTGGTAAAGCCGGGCAAAACATTGTTAGAAGTAATTCCAAAAGGACCCAGTTCAAGTGACATTGTTTTGGACCAGCTCGATACGGCTCCACGGATTGTATTAGAAACGCCCAATCCAACAATGGGTTGTTTTACCGATGTACTTATAATGTTGACGATTCTTCCAAAAACTGCCTTTTTCATACTTGGAACCACAGCTTGTGCCAATATCTGATAGTTCACAACGTGCATCTGAAAAGTTTTTATAAACTGATCCGTTTCTGCATCTATAATTGGTCCACCGGCTGGCCCACCCGTATTATTGATAAGAATGTGGACGTCAGGGCAAAGTCTCAAATATTCCTCAATAGCATGTTTTACATTTTCATTATCTGAAAAATCGGCAACTATATAACGATGCAACTGATTTAGAGAAGTATCGAGTGTTTCAACAGCTTCTCTCAGAGATTCTTCTTTTCTGGCCATAAGGGTCACATTCGCTCCCATTAAAGCCAATTCAATTGCGGAAGCATATCCAATTCCCTGCGTACTGCCACAAACGATGGCGGTTTTTCCTGTCAAATCAAGATTCATATTTTTTTAATGATTAATTGTCAATGGTAAATTGTTAATGTAAAAGGAGTGTGCGGGATGGTTAATTTAGTTAGAATATCATTGTATCATGCATGATTAAACTTTTTTTGATTAATGCCTAATTCTTAAACATTAATCCTTAACCCCATTGACAATTAATCCTCAACAATTAACCCTTAACAATTAATCATTAACAATTAACACTTACCTTTGCGTTTTGTTTTTCGATTGCCCAAGTCTCGTAATGTTTACCGTCAAAATATTGACCAATGTCTAAAAAAATACAATCCGCTCTTATCTCTGTATATTATAAGGACGGTCTTGAACCACTTGTTCGCCTTTTACACGAAAATAATGTAAAACTTTATTCCACAGGCGGAACACAGACTTTCATTGAAAACCTGAATATCCCTGTTACCGCAGCCGAAGAGCTGACGGGTTATCCATCAATTTTTGGAGGAAGAGTGAAAACTTTGCACCCGGCTATCATGGGCGGAATTTTGTATCGTCGTGATGATGAGGGAGATGTGGCTCAGGTGGCTCAGTATAATATTCCTGCCATTGATATGGTTGTGGTGGATTTATATCCTTTTGAAGAAACGGTAGCTTCAGGTGCTAATGAGGAAGATATTATTGAAAAAATAGATATCGGAGGTATTTCTCTGATTCGTGCTACGGCGAAAAATTACAAGGATACGCTGATCGTTTCTTCCCGTAAGCAATATGAAAGTGTTGTCACTTTGTTGACTGAAAAGGCAGCAAGTACTGATCTTGAAGATCGTCGCTGGTATGCAGGAGAGGCATTTGGTGTTTCTTCTCATTATGACGGTGCGATCAATAGTTATTTTCTTGCCAAAGATTCTAGTGCTGATGATGCGCTTTTTAACTTTACGAAATTACCTTCACAAACACTTCGCTACGGGGAAAATCCTCACCAAAGTGCAGCGTTCCACGGTGATCTTGACAAGATGTTTGACAAGCTTCATGGCAAAGAATTATCTTATAACAACCTTGTCGATGTAGATGCATGTATCGGTTTGATCGATGAATTTACTGGCGCTGATCCAACTTTCGCAATCATTAAACATACCAATGCCTGTGGTGTTGCTACGGCTGCTACTGCAAAAGAGGCTTATCTGAATGCTTTGGCTTGTGATCCGGATTCTGCCTTTGGTGGCGTTGTGATCACCAATGTTAAGGTTGATTTGGCTACCGCAGAGGAATTGAACAAACTTTTCATGGAAATTCTGATTGCTCCTGATTTTGACGAAGATGCATTAGCGTTGTTGAAATCAAAGAAAAACAGAAATTTGTTGAAACGTAAATCTGTGGAACTTCCGGGAATTATGTTCAAAACAATATTAAACGGTGTGTTGGTACAGGATAAGGATCTTGCAACTGAAACAGCGGAACAAATGACAACGGTAACTGAAAAAGCACCAACGGCCGCCGAGTTGAAAGCATTGGAATTTGCTTTGAAAGTTTGTAAACATACAAAATCAAATACGATAGTTCTTGCCAAAGAAAACCAGCTTTTCGCGAGCGGAACAGGACAAACTTCCCGTATCGATGCGCTTCGTCATGCGATAGAAAAAGCAAAACATTTTGGCTTTGATCTGCAAGGTGCCGTAATGGCATCTGACGCGTTTTTCCCATTCCCTGATTGTGTTGAAATCGCAGCGCAGGCTGGAATTACGTCCGTAGTACAACCAGGTGGTTCAATTCGTGACAAAGATTCAGTTGCTTATTGTAACGCAAATGGCGTTTCTATGGTGACAACAGGAATTCGTCATTTCAAACATTAATTCTAATTTTAAGCACGGCGTTTCGTTCTTTTAAAGACGCCGTGTTTAAAATCCATTGTATTAAAGCTTGCCTCATTGAAAACCAGCCCATTATTTAAATCCCGTCTTACCGCTCTTGGTAAATTTCTTCTGATCGGGTTGGTTTTAGTTATTCCGGGTTATTTTTTCCTTTATCCCCAGGTTCTGCATTGTCAGTTGATTGGCTTTTCAAACTTTGAAAAGGTCAATGATTACATTTATTCAAGTCCTTATCTTCAACAAAATCAGCGCAAGAATATACTTAGCGTGATCAAAAAATCAGAAATGCGGATCGATTCTTTTTGGCTGGGAAAACAGGCCAAACCAAAATTGATTATTTGCGAAACACCACAGGAATATCAAAAATATTGTCAGAGTACGGAAGGCGCGGGGTGCAGTTTAGGCACGCCATGGGGACAATCCTATGTTATTTTAAATGCTCAGGGTTTGAATGTGGATGTGATCAGCCACGAAATGTCGCATGTCGAATTGCTGGACCGTTTGGGATGGTGGAAAACGACTATGTATATTCCGCAGTGGTTTAATGAAGGCACTGCATTAATGCTCGACAGGCGGTTTGTGAATAATCCTGATTCGCTCGGCCGTTATTTTGATTACATGGATGAATGGCTTTATCAAACAGGTGGTGGACAAAATATTCTTGAACTTGAAAACCTCGCTTCTGTCAAAGGCTTTTTCAATGGCGGATCAAAAGAAGTTATGCTTGCGTATATGACTTCGGGGCTTGAAGTATCATACTGGCTGGCTTATTGCGGAAAAGGGGGAATGGTGAAATTAGTCTCTGACATGAGGAGTGGTAGATCTTTTCAAGAAAGTTATCGTGATCTGGAAAATAAAGCGAAGAAAAACAATAAGTTAAAACTCCCGGATAATCTCCTCCGATTGCCGGATTCGCTTAAAATGGATGAGTAAACCTGCCTCTTATTCTCCTTGTTTATCTGTTTTTGAACATCAATAAAAAATAAAGGCCAACAATCGTTAGGAACATGCCTTTTTTACTTGCACTATTTTTCGAAAATAGTGTACCTTTCGGATTGAACAGAAAATCGCTTATCCATTCATCTAATATTGTAAATTTGAAATGCAACAGTTACAAACCCTGGATTACATAGTATTCTTCTTTTACTTTATTCTGGTATCGGGTTACGGGTACTGGATTTACCAACGAAAAAAATCAACAACTGAATCTACACAAGACTTTTTCCTGGCAGAAGGATCGCTTACCTGGTGGGCAATTGGTGCATCACTGATCGCGTCAAATATTTCCGCAGAACAATTTATCGGGATGTCCGGTAACGGATTTTCTATGGGTTTGGGGATTTCAACATATGAATGGATGGCTGCTGCAACGCTTATCATTGTAGCGGTTTTCTTTATGCCAATCTATTTGAAGAACAAAATTTATACAATGCCCCAGTTTTTAAGTCAACGTTATAATCCAACCGTGAGTTTGATTATGGCGGTTTTCTGGCTGGCTTTGTATATTCTCGTTAACCTTACTTCCATTCTATATTTAGGTGCTTTGGCAGTTTCTGGTATTTCAGGACTGGATTTTACTTTCTGTATGATTGCTTTGGCCGTTTTCGCTATCATCATTACAATCGGCGGGATGAAGGTTATCGGTTTTACAGACGTAATTCAGGTTTTCTTCCTGATCATCGGTGGATTGGCAACAACGTATCTGGCTATTAATCTGGTTTCAGGAGAAACGGGTATTGACGGAGTAATAAGTGGTATGAAAATGATGCGTGAAAATCATGACGATCACTTTCACATGATTTTCCGTAAAAGCAGTCCTTTCTACATGCAGCTGCCGGGTCTTGCAGTTTTGTTAGGCGGTATGTGGATTGTGAATTTGAACTATTGGGGTTGTAATCAATACATCACACAACGTGCATTAGGCGCAGATTTGAAAACGGCACGTAACGGTATTTTGTTTGCAGCAGGTCTAAAATTGCTTATGCCTGTTATCGTGGTTTTACCAGGTATTGCGGCTTATGCACTTTACAGCAAAGGTCTTTTCCAGGCTGAAATGTTGGGAGCTGACGGGGTAATTAATCCGGATAAAGCTTATCCTGTACTTTTAAATTTATTGCCTGCTGGTTTGAAGGGTCTTTCTTTTGCTGCATTAACAGCGGCTGTTGTTGCCTCATTGGCTGGAAAAGCCAATAGTATATCAACAATTTTTACCCTGGATATTTTCAGAAATTATATTGGCAAAAATGCGGATGAAAAGAAGTTGGTTTTGGTTGGACGTTTTGTTGTAGTAATTGCTATGATTCTTGCGATCGTAGTTTCTCCTTACATGGGAATTGATAAAAAAGGTGGTTTCCAGTTTATTCAGGAAATGACAGGACTTCTTTCTCCTGGTATTTTCGCTTCCTTTATTATGGGTTTCTTCTGGAAAAGGACAAATTCTGCCGGTGCATTATTTGCGATTGTTGGTGGTTTCGTGATTGCTTTGGCAATGCATAACAATTATTTTCCTTTCGCAGACTGGACACAAGTACCTTTCCTTGACAGAATGGGATTGGTATTCCTGATATGCGTAGCCGTTATGTTTGTGCTTGGACTGGTATTACCTGACGAGAAGAAAGGACTACAAATTGATGTTTCAATGTTCAAACCACATCGCAGTTTTGTGATTGGTGCTTCCTTTGTTCTTGCTATGATCGTTATTTTATACAACCATTTCTGGTAGAATAGGATTTGAAATAAAACAAAACAGCCCCGGAAATTTTCCGGGGCTGTTTTGTTTATAAAAGAAATGAAAAGCTTATGCTACTTCTTCTTCGATAATTGTAATCTTCTGGATTTTATCTCCCTGACGGATCAAGTCGATCGTATCAAGTCCTTCTACCACTTTACCGAAGCAAGTATGGTTTCCGTCCAAATGAGCAGTATTGTTACGGCTATGGCAAATAAAGAATTGTGATCCGCCTGTATCACGTCCTGCATGTGCCATGGATAAAACACCGCGATCATGATATTGTTTATCTGCTTTTACTTCACATTTAATTGTGTATCCCGGACCTCCGGCACCAGTTCCCTTAGGATCTCCTCCCTGAATCATAAAATCAGGAATAACACGGTGGAAAGTAAGTCCATCATAAAAACCTTTTTTAGAAAGATCTACAAAGTTTTTAACCGCAATAGGTGTTTCCTCATCATAAAACTCGATAAGCATGGTACCTTTATCGGTGATCATTTCGGCCTTTGTCATATTCGTTCGACTTGTATTTGGTAAAAAATAAATGAAGTATTTTTATACAACTGAATTGTATATCATAACAAATGCAAAGAAAAGCATATTGCAGTCTTTCTTTGCATTGTGATGGTTATATAACCAAAGAAATTAAGAATCAGTTGCTACTCTTGCCAATTGTTTTGAATCCGGCTTCAATTCAGAAAGTTTTTTCTCTTCCCTGATTTGCACCATCTTATCTAAAACATCTCCGCTTCCCCATTCCTTACTTCGTTCCGGATTGGAAAACCACTCTTTTACAGCTATTAATTTATAAATGTACTTAGTTGTTTCTGCGTTTAACCGAAGCTTAAAATAGTCATCTTTATTTTGTGAGTTCATTCGGTGTTGAATATGTGTTGGTCCCGCATTGTAGGCAGCTGCTACAAGTGTCCAGGAACCAAGCTGGCGGTGAAGTTCTTTCAAATACTTACCTGCTGCGTGGGTGGATTTAACAAGATGTTTTCGATCGTCAACCGTTCCATTTACGGTTAAGCCAAGTGATTTGGCTGTTGCGGGCATTAGTTGCCAGTATCCTGATGCTCCCCGATGTGAGGTCGCTTCATTGCTCATGGCACTTTCTATGATTGGAATATATTTAAAGTCGGATGGCACTCCGTACTTTTTAAGGATGGGTTCAATTATTCGCATCCTTCTTTCTGCGCTTGTCATCAGTTTACGAAAAGAACTGGTATCGTAATTTCTGATCATGTTCTGGTACCGCTCGGCTATGCGCATTTCCGTAAGAGGCACCTTTTCGCCACAAAAATTGATGGCAAGAAGGTTGGAGTTGATTGTTAGTTCAGACTTCATTTCCTTCTTTTCTACCTTCAAGTTGCTAAGAGAAAAAATCCCCATTGACGCAATTGAGAAGGCAACAAATATTAATCTAATCATCCATGTTTAATTTCGTTCAACATAATTTTCGGTGGTATTCCACGGGACAAATATAACGCTATTGAATTAATAAAATTTCATTTTAGGGTAAAAAGTTGATTTATAGGTAATTGGGTAATTTGGAATTAGCACTAATTTAAGTTCAATAAATTTTGTAGTGTTTTTGGGTTACAAATAGATTTACCCTGTTAAAATTAAATTTAAAGAATAATCATTGGAAATCACCTTCAGATACAAACTGAATATTTGCTGGTAATAATTGAACTTTTTTAAGACTAAATCTTCAATCTTAATGTGTGAAATATTTTTATTTTTGATTTTTATATTTTGTTGACCTAAATCTTACCTGTTTTTTCTTATTATTTTGTTTGAAATGGCTCGGTTTTAGAGGCTGTTTTCCTGTACAAAAGTTGCCTCTCGTTCAGTTTATAAATAGTAACTTGCATAGTTAGACACAGGATTTCAAAAATGGTCACAGTAGAAGAAGCGAAAAAAAGAATTACGGAGAATGCCGTTGCGTTACCAACAGCATTAAAAGCGGTACCCGAGTCATTGGGATATGTTTTGGCAAAGGATGTTTTGGCAACCTTATCTCTACCGTCCTTCCGACAATCGTCCATGGATGGATACGCCGTTTTGCACACCGATATTTATAATGATAATGTTATTTTACCCATTGTTGCAGAATCAAAAGCAGGCGGAACTTCGAAACTTTCTTTGAAACCCGGAACTGCGATCCGGATCTTTACAGGTGCCCCGGTGCCCGCTGGTGCTACGGCTGTGATCATGCAGGAACGAACTTCTGTTGAAAATGGAAATGTTATTATAAAGGAATGTCCCGTTGCAGAAAATCTGAATGTTCGTAACATCGGGCAACAGATCCGGGAAGGTGACATAGCCTTAGCTGCCGGAACATATTTGTCGGCCGGAGCCGTTGGTTTTTTAACAGGATTGAATGTTCAGGAAGTTGAAGTATATCGAAAGCCGAAAATAGGAATATTAGTAACCGGCGACGAGCTTGTAAAAACGGGTGAAGAATTAGGGGACGGACAAGTGTACGAGTCAAATTCGGCCATGCTGGTAGCAGCGTTGACAAAGGAAGGAATTCATCATGTTGAAATTCTATATTCCGAAGATGATTTAGCGTCAACAATCAGCAGTCTGGAATTATTGGCAACACGAAATGATGTCATTATTGCTACTGGCGGTGTTTCTGTCGGTGATTATGACTATGTTGGAAAAGCTTTGGAAACAATTGGTGCGGAAACGATATTTTACAAAATCAGACAAAAACCAGGGAAACCTTTATTGTTTGCAAAAACGCCGGGAAATCATTTTTACGCATTACCGGGTAATCCGGCTTCGTCTCTGGTATGTTTTTATGAATATGTTTTGCCAGCATTACGATTGATGTCGGGTCGGAAAGATCCTTCTTTATTTTCTTTCAAGCTACCCATTTCTCATGCTTATTCATTTAATGGAGAAAGGGACGAATTTTTGAAAGCCAGTGTTTATAATGCACAGGTTACTTCATTGGAAGGCCAGGAATCTTTTGCCCTGCGTTCTTTTGCAGTGGCCAATGCATTAATATATTTGCCGGTTACGCAACAAAATGTTTATGCGGGTGATCTCGTGGAGGTACATTTATTGCCTTTGTAATAATAGAACCGATAAAAAATGACTATCAATATTTTATATTTTGGAATGCTGGCGGAAATCTCGCAACAGGCAAAGGAATCTTTGTCAGGAAAAGAGAATATGACTGTTCGTGATTTAAAACAGCAGCTCTGTGAAAAATATCCGGAAATGTGCGAAAGAAAATTTAAGGTTGCGGTGAATCAGCAAATAGGAGACGATACCACCATTATTCCTCTTTCAGCTGAAATTGCACTTTTGCCGCCTTTTGCCGGTGGTTGACAAGAAATTAATAAAATTGATTTTGATCAATATATAAGAATTTAACAAGAAGTGATGGATAAACTTCATAAACCCAGGAAAGTATTTGTATCGGGCGCTATTAGTCCTCAATTTGTTGCGGATTCTATCGCCAAACATCAGAGTAAGGTGGATATCGGAGCGCACGCTATTTTTTTAGGACAAATTCGTGCGGATGAAAAAACAGAAGGTTTTGTAACGGGGATTGAGTATTCTGCTTATGAAGAAATGGCAGAACAGACTTTCCACGAGATTCGTGAAGACGCGTTTTCAAAATTTGACCTGATTTGTATGCATATTTATCATAGCATCGGAGTTGTGCCAACGGGTGAAATCAGCCTTTTTGTTTTCGTTTCTTCGGCACATCGGCGTACAGCTTTTGAAGCGTCTGAGTACATTGTTGAACAAATAAAAACCAAAGTTCCGATTTTTGGAAAAGAACTGATCGGCCCGGCCGGAGAATATATCTGGAAAGAAAATAAGTAAAACTGATAAAATGGTTGATATTACGCATAAAACCAATACGTTAAGGATTGCAACAGCGCAGGCAATAGTTCAGGTTAGCAGGCCGGAAACAATTGCGGCGATTCAAAACAGGACTGTCCCAAAAGGCGATGTTTTTGAAATGGCAAAAGCGGCGGGATTGCTTGCAGTCAAAAAGACGCCTGATTTGTTACCGGATTGTCACCCGATTCCAATTGAATATACTGGTGTAACATATAGAATTGAAGACCTGACAATCGTTATTGAGTTGACGGTAAAAACAATTTATAAAACAGGTGTTGAAGTTGAAGCGATGCACGGAGCGTCCGTTGTTGCGCTTACACTTTATGATATGTTGAAACCAATTGACAAAGGGGTTGAAATACGGAATATCAAATTGCTGGAGAAGAAAGGTGGAAAAAGTGACAGAAAAGCAATTCCTGAAAACTTGAAAACAGCCGTGATTGTTTGTTCCGATAGCATTTCAAAAGGTATTGGCGAAGATAAATCGGGCAGAAAAATTATAGAAAAACTGGATTTGCTTGGAATTGAAGTGAATGATTATAGTATCATTCCAGACAGCAAAACTACAATCCAGGAGAAAATAAAAAGTCTTTGCGCTTTCTCCTATCAATTGATATTAATAACGGGAGGAACCGGATTGTCGCCAAGAGATGTTACTCCAGAAGCTGTCAGTGAATTAATTGACAGAGAAATTCCGGGAATCGCTGAAACTGCAAGGCAATATGGACAGGAAAGAATACCAACTTCCATGCTGTCAAGATCAATTGCAGGTTTGATTGGTGAAACGCTCGTATTGACGATGCCAGGAAGTACTGGCGGCGTAACGGATTATATGGACGCTCTTTTTCCGCACGTCCTGCACGTTTTCAGTGTTATGAAAGGAAATAAGCACTAATTAATACAGAAAATGTCTCAACCTATTTTGGATACATTCGGTCGTAAGCACACTTATCTGCGGATTTCGCTGACAGATAAGTGTAATCTTCGTTGTACCTATTGTATGCCGCAGGAAGATATGCAGTTTATGCCCTCCAAATGGCTAATGCAGGCGGATGAAATTCAAACACTTGCGGGCATTTTTGTGGATATGGGTGTTGAAAAAATAAGGCTGACAGGTGGTGAGCCTTTAATAAGGAAAGATGTTGGCCAGATTATTCAGAATTTGGGAACCTTGCCAACTTCATTGACATTGACCACAAATGCAGTTTTTGTTGACCAGTTTATTGATGATTTGAAAAATGCAGGCGTACGTTCTTTGAATGTAAGTCTGGATACTTTGAATGAAACGACTTTTAAAAGCATTACAAAAAGAGATCATTTCAACAAAACGCTTGACAGTATAAAACTTCTCATTTCCGAAGGGTTTGTTGTCAAAATCAATGTCGTTGTGATGAAAGGAATCAATGATACCGAGGTTAATGATTTTGTAAGATTAACATTGGATGAACCGAATCTTCACGTTCGTTTTATTGAGTTTATGCCTTTTAATGGCAACAAGTGGGAGATGTCAAAAATCGTGTCCTACAACGATTTGCTTGCTGATATAAATACACAATTTGAATTTGAAAAACTGGAAGGCGAATTGCAGGATACTGCACATAGCTTCAAAGTTAATGGTGGAAAGGGCACTTTTGGAATTATCGGAACGGTTACGCATCCATTCTGTGCCGGTTGTAATAGAATCAGACTTACAGCCGACGGAAAACTTAAAAATTGTCTTTTTGATACAACAGAAATAGACCTGTTAACTCCGCTTCGTCGCGGTGAGGATATCCGCGCATTAATTTATTCTCATTTCCACAAAAAGCATTTTGCACACGGCGGGCATATTGATTTTACTGCCAAAGACGCAAAAGCGGATTATGAACAGAACAGGAGGATGATTGCTATTGGTGGGTAACTGCTTCTTTTTATTAAGCAAAGGTTAATTGCGTTGTTACAGACTTCACGTGAAATTTATAATAACGCTCCGATTTTTTATCATTCTACCGTTCAACCCGATTTTTTGCCGTTTAACTAATTGCGTGCAACGTCGGCACGGTGGAAGACATCATTGTTGAAAATTTAGCCATAAATCTTCAATCATGAAAAATTTCAAAACAACTTTCGTTGCCGTAATGACCGGCTTATTAGTAAGCGGATTTGCATTCGCAGGACAAACTCAAAATGCATCAGGAAATAAATACTATGAGCCTTTTAGGGTTGGGATGTATCGTGTGAAAAATACGTTGGTGATGAATGTATTGGTAGAAAAGGAGAAAGATACCCGCGTTCATATCAGGCTTGTGGATGGCAGTGGAAAAATTCTTCACCAGGAATATGTTGGTAAAGGAATCGAGAAGATCGGCCAAAAATTTGATTTCTCAGAGATCAGTGACGGAAATTACAAAATTGAAATTGTAAGCGGAGATGAGAAGATTACAAAGAATGTAAGTCTTGCAACGACTGAAATTGCAGAAGTTGCCGGAAGGAAATTAGTAGCGCTAAACTAAATTGAAAAAGGGTAACAAATCGGATACAGATTTGTTACCCTTTATTTTATTTTTCCCAGCCATTCGCTTTAAGCCAACCATCCATAGCTGCCGGCCAGTTTGCCAGCGATCCTTTTCCATCCGTTCTCAGTCCGAAACCGTGTCCGCCTTTTGGATAAAGGTGCATTTCTGCCGGCGTTTTAAATTTCTTTAAAGCCAGATAATAAGCAATACTGTTTTCCACAGGCACAGCTCCATCGTCCATCGCATGTACCAAAAAAGCGGTAGGCGTTTTTTCACTTACCTGCAATTCATTAGAATAATATTTTATCAGTTCCTCAGACTTTTCAGATCCTAACAAAGCATCGCGTGAACCTGCGTGTACCATTTCAGGTTGGAAAGAAACGACCGGATACAACAATATTGAAAAATTAGGTTTTGCTTCTTCCGATGCTTGTGCTCCCATATTATAATGCGTTGATAAAGTCGCAGCCAAATGTCCTCCTGCCGAAAAACCCATCACCCCGATTTTATCAGCATCAATATTCCATTTCTTGGCCGACTGGCGGATAAGTTTCATCCCCTGCATAGCGTCCATAAGTGGCACTTCATGTTGATGCGTCATTGCTTTTGCATCGGGTAATCTATATTTTAACACAAAAGCAGAAATCCCTCTTTCATTAAACCATTTGGCCAGATCGCTGCCTTCGTGAGACGCGGCAAGAATTCCATAACCGCCACCAGGACAGATCATAACCGCAGCGCCGGTTGCCTTTTCTTTTGATACAATAAAAGCTGTGATCGTAGGAACAGTAACTCCGCTGATTCTTAAAATACCGGAAGCATCGGTTACTGATTTTTCTTCAACTTTATTGGTGATGGAATTGGGGACTTTTCCTTCCGGCCATAAGGATATTACTTCATTTTGAGCCATTGTTTGTAATGATAAGGCGGTCAGGCCAATGGCCATAAGTAAGGATTTTGTATTTTTCATGGATTAAGGATCTTTCGGATAAAAGACGAATATTTTTAATCTCTACCCCAAATTATATGGAGATCTTGGTGAAAGTTATCGTTGGTGTACTTAGTCATCAATTAGATATTAATGATTTTGCAGGTCTAAAAATCAAAAATTTTATATACTTTATTAGTCCTGCTTCTAGTTTAATATTTATTCAGCCCGATTAGGAAAGTGAATTTTGATTTTTGGGGTATTATACTATCAACCATTAGTAATTTTATGATCATCATACGAATCGTTAGAATGACCTTCTATCCTGAAAAAACCAGTGAATTTCAACGCATTTTTGAACAATCTGAAAACGTTATCAGGAACATGCCAGGATGTTTATATCTGGAACTTTGGCGTGATGTCGCTGATCCTAACATTTTTGTTACACACAGTCACTGGGAATCTGTGGAAACCCTGGACGATTACAGAAGGACTGAATTTTTCGGTCTGGTCTGGAAAAAAACAAAGGCACTTTTTGCGGATAAACCCCTCGCATTTTCAGTTGAAAAAGTATCCTGACATTATCAATTTAACTTTAACTTTTTCTTTTAATTATTTCTTTGCCGGATTGATCATGATATGGGCGCGGTGTGTTCCCGGATCCATGATCCACGGCATTCCCGGCATATCCGGTTTTAGTGGAAGGCCGGTGCTTTCGGAAGTTGCAAAAGGTATATAAACCACATAACGCATGTATCCATCCTTCAATTCGCCCGTTTTAGGATCATAATTTTCGGCAGATCCTGAGAAAGAAAAAAGTGTTGCCGGTTGTTTGGGCATCATAAGCTTTTTGCTTTTTGCCTCTTTTTCACGGATATCAAATATCTCTTTTTGATTTTTTCCTTCTTTGGTCAAAACCCGGCCGCGTTCCATAAAAGGTTCAAGGTCGGCGTGATAACATGATACGTTAATCCCGTCTTTTGTAGGATCATCGGCGATACAAACAAAATCATTTGTTCCGTTTCTTAAAACCTTAAAAGTGCCATCCGAAGCATAGCCATATACTTTTGCAGCGGCTTGCTTGTCGCTCGGTGCAGCAAGAACAGCTGTTTTAATTTGTATGTCTTCGGGAGAAATTACGGTTTGTGCTTCGGCCTGAAATGCAGAGCAAATAATGGTAAGGCTAAAAAATATCCTGTTCATTGTAGTAGATGATAGGTGGCTGTTTTCTTATAGTCTAAATTTAGTAATCTTTATGGATAGAAACCTAAAATGGTTGACTTTGTAAAGCTTATGCCGCTCAAAAAATAACTGATTAAACCGATCACCGATGAACTTTAAGAATCCGGTAACATTATCAATTTCTGGTATGCTTGCCTTGGGAATACTGGCTGCATCTTATATGCGGACCAATCCAAGCACTGTAAAAGGATCAGGTCTGGATAGTTTATATGAAAACCTGTCGGCCGAACAAAAACATTCTCCCAAATATGCCACCGCCGGACTGACCGTTGCAAATGGCCTGGAGGCCACGCTTTTTGCAGCAGAACCAACATTGACCAATCCTACCAATATTGATGTAGATCATTTGGGACGCGTATGGGTTTGTGAGGCGTATAACTATCGTCCGGCGATTAACGGAAACCCAATACATCCCGAAGGTGACCGCATTTTGATTTTGGAGGATACCAATGGCGATGGCAAATCCGATGAGACAACGGTTTTTTATCAAGGCAAAGAGTTGAATTCTCCCCTTGGAATCTGGGTGATGGGTAACAAAGTAATTGTTTCTCAAAGTCCATATGTATGGCTTTTCACCGATGAAGATAATGATGGAAAAGCAGATAAAAAGGAAGTAATTTTTGAAGGAGTAGGCGGAGAGCAGCATGATCATGGAATGCACGCATTTGTCTTTGGACCGGATGGTAAATTATACTTCAATTTTGGAAATGAAGGTGGGCATTTACTGGACGGAAAAGGAAATCCGGTACTGGGTCAGGACGGAAAACCGGTTGATTTTAAGAAAAATAAACAGGGAATGGTCTTTCGCTGTGATCCTGATTTTAAAAATATTGAAGTGCTTGGAAATAATTTCCGTAACAATTATGAAGTTGCCGTAGACAGTTATGGCACTATGTGGCAGTCTGATAATGATGATGACGGAAACAAAGGTGTCCGGATTAATTATGTGATGCAGTATGGGAATTATGGTTATACCGACGAAATAACCGGCGCAGGCTGGCGTGCAAACCGTACTAATATTGAAGATTCGATTCCTTTTCGCCACTGGCATTTGAATGATCCCGGCGTTATTCCAAATCTTTTACAAACCGGAGCTGGCTCGCCAACAGGAATGGTGGTGTATGAAGGGCGCTTGTTGCCAAAAATATTTTGGGATCAAATGATCCATTGTGATGCAGGTCCGAATGTTGTTCGTTCTTATACAACGGCAAAATCAGGTGCAGGTTATTCTGCCAAAATTGTAAACCTACTGGAAGGAAAACGTGATCAGTGGTTCAGGCCTTCGGATGTTTGCGTGGCGCCGGATGGTTCGCTTATTGTTTCTGACTGGTATGATCCGGGTGTGGGTGGACATCAGGCTGGTGATCAGAATAAAGGTCGTTTGTACAGAATTGCTCCGGAAAATAATTCTTACAAAATCCCTTCGGCAGATTTCTCAACAGCGGTAGGTGCGGTACATGCTTTACAAAATCCAAATCTTTCGGTACGCTATCTTGCCTGGAATGCTTTGATGAAAATGGGAGATAAATCACTTCCTGAACTCAAAAAATTATTTGAAAATACAAAAGAAAACCCGCGTATGCGTGCCCGTGCTTTGTGGGCCATCGCAACGATTGACAAGGTAAGTACTGAAAATCTGGAATCGGCTTTACGTGATGCAAATCCGGATATGCGGATCATGGCAATTCGTGTTGTCAGGGAAAAAAGAAATGCCGATTTGGTAAAATATATCAAATTACTGGTTAATGATTCAGATGTTCAGGTGCGTCGTGAATGCGCTTTGGCACTTCATGGAACAGTTTCTCCCGATGCTGCAAATCTTTGGGCAGAACTCGCACAGCAATATGACGGGGAAGATCGCTGGTATCTGGAAGCGCTGGGAATTGGTGCTGAGGGACAATGGGATGCATTTTTTAAGGCCTGGCTTTCAAAAGCCGGACCAAATCCGATTGCCACCGACGCCGGGAAAAATATTGTATGGCGTTCAAGAAGTAAGGAATCAGTCAACTTGCTTGCTTCTCTTGCCAGCGATCCGGGTGTAGATCTAAAAAGTCGGTTGAAATATTTCCGTGCTTTTGATTTCAATCCGGGAGCCAAAGAGAAATCGACGGCATTATTGAAAATAATGAAAGGAAAAGCCGAAAACCAAAATGAAATAAACGAACTGGCGCTTCGTCATTTGGATCCTGTTTTTGTAAAACAATCACCGGAAGCATTGGCCTCTTTGAAAAAGCTGCTTGATGCGACTTATGGTACAACTACTTATATGGAACTGGTTTCCCGCTATGAGCTTCCGTCTGAAAATAATCGCTTGTTGAAATTGGCAGTTTCCGAATCAAAAACCAATATTGGCCGCTCTGCCGGTCAGCAACTTTTAAAGCAAGGAGGTTCAACATTACTTTGGGCAGTTGTCAAAGGAAAAGATACTGAAAAAGCATCTGCTGCGCTGGCGTCCATTAAAGGTGTTGGAAGCAAAGAATCTCTGGACATTTTGAAAACCGTTCTACTGGACAACAAGCAGCCAATTGCTGTTCGCACGGAAGCTGCCCGATCATTAGGCGGTACGATGAATGGAGAAGATCTTGTTTTGGTTTTGTTAAAAGAAGGAAAAATTACAGGCGATTTAAAGTCACCAGCCGTTCAGGGACTTAGTGGAGCCTGGCGGAAATCAATCCAGATTGAGGCGGCTAAATATATGGATGGAAATACGGCCGCGGCCAAAAAACATCCGGATATCAAAACGCTTGTGGGCATGACGGGAAATGCTGCAAAAGGAAAAGAAATATTTTCAATGTACTGCTCAGTTTGTCACCAGGTCAATGGCCAGGGAATGGATTTTGGGCCGAAGCTTTCTGAAATCGGCAGCAAACTTCCTAAGGAAGCAGAATACGCCGCTATCTTCGAACCAAGTGCAGGTATAGGTTTTGGTTATGAAGGTTTTGAAGTACAATTCAAAGACGGATCGTCGGCTACCGGAATTGTTTCAAGCAAAACGGAAACAGATTTGATCATGAAACTTCCTGGCGGAACCACTCAGGAATATAAAATGTCGCAGGTGAAATCAATGAAACAGATGAAAGATTCGATGATGCCAGCCGGACTTCAGTATGCTATGAGTACGGATGAACTGGTTAACCTTGTTGAATATTTAAGTAGTCTGAAGAAAAAATAAGTTACCGCTTTATTACAAATCTTTAATTGCAGCCCGTTGAAACACTTTTGTTTTAACGGGCTGTTTCTTTATAAGTATTTTTTCAATTTAAGTAAAACTTGTTTCGTTAATCTAAAAAAGAACTGGTAATTTTGAAGTTGTCCAATTGTCTTCTGCTCCATTGAATTACGTTTTGAAACGAATTAATTACTTTAAGTCTGCCTATCTGGTTGCCGCAAATCTTTGTTTTTTTAGTCTGAGTGGTACATGCCAGGTGGTTGATACACTGGCGAAAGTTCATCCGGATAGTTTGTACGCAACTTTTTCCGAACCTGAAAAACGATTTTCAAGAAATGCCGTCGCCGGTCTTTCAGCCGCTGATGGCCTTGAAACTACGCTTTTTGCTTCCGAGCCTTTAATTACAAATCCGATTAATATTGATGTAGATCATCGCGGTCGGGTTTGGGTTTGCGAATCTTACAATTATCGCCCGGCCGTTAATGGAAAATCGGAACTGAGTGTTGGCGACAGGATCGTGATTCTGGAAGATACAACCGGTGATGGAAAAGCGGATGTTACCAAAGTTTTTTACCAGGGTTCTGAGTTGAATTCTCCGCTGGGTATCTGGGTAATGGGCAACAAAGCCATCGTTTCTCAAAGCCCTTATGTTTGGCTTTTTACCGATACCGATGGCGACGATAAGGCTGATAAAAAAGAAATTCTTTTCAAGGGAATTGGCGGGACACAGCAAGATGCAGGCGTCCACGCCTTTGTATTTGGTCCGGATGGTAAATTTTATTTCAATTACGGGAATGCAGGAAAACAGCTTGTAGACGGACAGGATCGGCCGCTTTTGGATAAATATGAAAGACCGATTGATTTCCGCCAGTATCGTCAGGGAGTCGTTTTTCGGGTTGATCAGGAATTTAGAAATGTAGAAATACTGGCCGAAAATTTTCATAATGGTTTTGAAATTGCCGTTGATAGTTATGGTACTATGTGGCAGTCGGATCAGGAAGAGCCAGGAAATGGTGCCGACAGGGTAAATTATGTGATGGAAAATGGGAACTTCGGCTATATCGATGAAATGAACGGTGCCAGCTGGCGTATCAATCATACTAATCTTGAAGATGAAATTCCGCGCCGCCACTGGCATCAGAATGATCCGGGCGTCGTACCAAATTTACTTGAAACCGGTTCGGGACTGCCTATGGGCATGGTGGTTTACGAAGGAGATCTATTGCCAAGACGTTATTGGGATCAGATTATTCTGGCAGATGCGGGTCAAAATACCGTTCGTGCTTTTCCAATGCAACCCGATGGGGCCGGTTTTAAATCAACCGGAATTCTTCCTCTTTTGGAAGGAAAAAGAGATAAATGGTTTCGTCCAACGGATGTTTGTGTAGCGCCGGACGGTTCGCTGATTGTTTCAGATTGGTATGATCCGGTAGCCGGTTCACATAAAATGAAAGATAAAAGCAGAGGCCGGATTTTCAGGATTGCGCCCCCGGGCGTACCTTACAAAATTCCTGTTTATGATTTAACGTCTCCGGTTGAAGCCGTAAAAGCGCTGCAAAGTCCTAATTTATCTCAGCGTTATTTAGCTTGGAATGCCTGTGTTAAACTGGGTATGGCAGCGGAACCGGAACTTGAAAATTTATTCAGATTATACAACGGAAACCCGAAATTACGTGCCCGCGCACTTTGGGTTTTAAATAAAATAGAAGGTTTTAATCATAGGAATCTGGACATTGGTTTTAGAGAATTAAATCCAAATTTGCGTATTACCACATTAAGAGCTGTTCGTCAAAGAAATAGTGACCCTACGGAATATATAAAAAGATTAACCTCTGACCCAAATCCGCAGGTGCGCCGCGAATGTGCTTTGGCGATCAATCATAACCATACTTACGAAGCCCTGGATGTCTGGCTACAACTTGCGCAGCAATATAAAGGAAATGATCGCTGGTCTGTGGAGGCATTAAGTATTGGTGCGATCGGGCAGTGGGAAAGGATTTTTCCGGCATGGCTGGCAAAAGCAGGAAAAAATCCTGGTGATATGGATTCTGGAAAAGATTTGATCTGGTTGGCTAGAACGAGACAGGCAATTCCTTATTTGACTGATCTGGCGTCGGATACCTCGGTAACCTTTAAAAACAGATTACGTTATTTCCGTGCATTTGATTTCTTCCATGCGGGTTACGAAAAATCACAGGCGTTGATGCATGTGATGGATGTGAAATCATCTGACCGGATTGAAGTCAGTAAACTCGCTTTGCTGCATTTGGATAAATCCTTTGTTACGAATTCACAACAAGGATTGACGGCTCTTAATAAGTTACTTGACGAAACATACGGCACCGAAGATTATATTGAACTGGTAACACGCTATGCACCGGAATCTGAAAATTCAAGATTATTCCAGATGGCCATTGAAAAATCGGGTAGTGTACTTGGGCGCGATGCCGGTGCTTTACTTTTGGAAATTGCCGGTGTTTCTTTCATTACGGATAAACTTTCAACTTTAAACGATTCGAAAAAATCAGCTTTACTTGCTTCTCTTCAAACGGCGGGAAGCGCGGAGTCTGTCTTTATTTTAAGATCGACGGCTTTGGATGTAAATCAAAAAGAATCGATTCGGGCAGATGCTGCACGTTATCTCGGGGGAAGCTGGCCGGGTGAAGATGCGGTTGTCAAATTGTTAAAACAAAATCAGATTGACGGAGATATTAAAGTAGCTGCTTTGGAAGGCGTTAAAAATGCATTCCGGGAAGAAGTGAAAAAAGATCTGGCACCGTACTTTCCAAAACCTGTTGAACCGGTAGTTGTTGCAGAAGAAGTGGAACAACCGAAAAGCAGGAAAGAAAGAAGGAGGAGGAAAAATTAAGGATTTGTAACGGTTTCACGCAAAGCAAAAAAGATAAGGGCCAAGCACGCAAAGATTTTAACTTAGCGTGCTTTGTCCTTTTTCCTTACCTGCTACTATATAACTTCTTCATGCTGCCTCAGCCATAAGCCTTTTTAGTGCCCTTTCTAAATTTGCAATTTTAGCCAATCTGTATTTTTCTCTGTATTCGTCTTGGTCGAAAGGAATAAAAGGCTGC
>NZ_VTOL01000011.1 GCF_009801115.1 Dyadobacter sp. 3J3 | reverse complement strand
ATCAGGTTCAGATTCATACCCAGGGACTTAACCTTTTGCTTGATTTAGGGTTTCAGGGAGCTGAAAAAGATTGCCCCTGTGCAATATTACCTTTCAAAAAACCTAAGAAACGAGAATTAACAGATTTGCAAAAGTCTATCAATAAAGGAATTAGTAAAGAACGTGTACTTATAGAGAACGTATTTTCTTCCATTAAAAGGCTAAAAATAGTCAGAAATAAGGTACGGTTAAAGTGTTCCAAAGCCAGACACTTAATCATGATGTTGGCTGTTGGATTGCACAACCTTAGAAATAAATTCAGAAAGCCAATAATAAATCATTCGTGATATTGTCTATTGAATTTAAAGAATATTATAAAATGTCCGAGATTCAATTAATAGAAAAAGTAAAAAAATTACCAACTGCCTATCAAAAGGAAGTGGAAGACTTTGTTGATTTTATTTTGGAAAAAAAAATCAATCAGCCAAAAATGGAGAAGAAGCGTATTTTGGGTTTATTAAAGGGAAAAATGAAAATGAGTGATGATTTTGATACTCCTCTTGAAGATTTTAAGAATTACATGTAAGATGCCACAATATTTATTAGATACTCACACACTACTTTGGATGCAAGATGACAATAAAAATCTTTCTCCATTGGCAAAGAGAATATTAAGCGATGAAGATTCAGAGCTTTATATAAGTGTTGCTTCCTTTTGGGAAATCACAATAAAATTAAGTTTAGTAAAATTAGAACTGGGATACACTATTAATGACCTTATTAACGCTTGTTCAATCTCCAATATTTCAATCATCCCAATCGAAATAGCCTTTTTAAACGAACTACTCATATTGCCATCTTTTCATAAAGATCCTTTTGACAGGATTATTGCATCAACCGCTATAAGCATGAATTTAAGTATAATTACACTAGACGAATATTTAAATCAGTACGATTTGAATATAGTTTGGTAAAATACTGCTTTAAATATATTCCCCACTACTACTTCACAACTCCAAAACCAACCCATCGTAAGCCAGCCTCACATTCGGAGGCAGCTCCTTTTCAACCTCGGCATGTAATCCAAGTCGATGGCTGATATGCGTCAGATAAGCCATAGGAACGTTGAGTTTATCAATTAATTCCAGTGCTTGTGAAAGCGTGAAATGAGAAAGATGTGGTTCTTTTTGTAGTGTATCCAGGACGAGAACGCGCGTGCCTGCAATTTTTTCCTGTTCTATTTCGGAGATATAATTGGCGTCGGTTATGTAGGTAAAATCGCCGATACGGTAGCCATAGACGGCTAGTTTGTAATGCATTACTTCGATGGGCGTAAACTTAACACCCTGAACTTCAAACGGTTCATTTTCTATTGAATGCAACTCAAAGTGTGGAACGCCGGGGTAGCGCATTTCCTGAAATGCATAAGCAAATTCAACCTGAATCTGATTCAGAACTTCTTGCCGTCCATAAAGCGGGATATCTTTTCCCTGACGATGATTGAATGCGCGGGCGTCATCCAGGCCTGCGGTGTGGTCTTTATGTTGGTGTGTGTAAATAATAGCATCCAGTTCACGGACATTGGCCCGAAGCATTTGCTGCCGAAAATCCGGACCGGTGTCAATTACAAAAGATTTTCCATGAACCTGAATCCAGACGGAGGTTCTGAGACGTTTATCGTGGAAATCAGTTGAACGGCAAACGACACAATCACAAGCAATAACGGGTACTCCTTGTGATGTGCCGGTTCCTAAAAATGTAATCTTCATGCAACAAATTATTCTGTCAAATGCGCAACCACTTCTACCAAACGGTCAAAGTTTAAAGGTTTCATAAGCGCATCGTCGAATCCGGCTTCTTTAAAGTCTTCTTCTGAATAATTTTTGGCGTTGCCAGTTATCGCTACAATTGGTGTTTTTGCTTTGTCAGCATTTGCCAATTTTCTAATATTCCGTGCACACTCCATTCCATCCATCACAGGCATATTGATATCCAGCAAAATGATGTCAAAATCTTCCTTTTCAAGAAGCTGTAACACTTGTTCTCCATTCTTTACGGAAGTAATCTCATAGTGTTGAAATTCCAGAATCTTCCTTGCCAGATTTTGAATTACTGAGCTGTCTTCGGCAATGAGTACTCGTTTTGTGTAGGACATATAATGGATCAGGTATTGTTTTTTAATTATTTGGCAGGTGAATTTAGGTAAATTTCATTCAACAACGCAAATTCCGCAGCCGGGAAGTTCCAAAATTATCATAAAAAAATAAATAATCCGGTTCTGATTTTTACAAACGCATATTTCAGATGTAAGTTTGTAATTCTTTTTACTAATTGATTTGCAATATTATGTTCAAAAACAAAGTAATACGCTGGAGTACCCTGGCGATGCTTGTGGCTATCCTCGCTTATTTTTTTATTGAAAATTTTAGTTCCGGCAATGCTGAGGCAGATAAAGACGATTTGATCGCTGCAAATCCGCAGCAATACATCGAAAAAATTACACAGGAAAGGGTTTCAAAAGACGATCAGTTCAGGACTACAAAAGACTCTCCCATTCAGGACAAAGACAACTTTCACGGGCTCCATTATTTTGACATCGACCCATCATATCGTGTAAAAGCATATATTTCACCTTACGATAAAAAGGATGTTGAACTGAAAGTTCCGTATACGGATGGAAGCACAACTACTTATGAAAAAATGGGTTATGCTAATTTCAGTATAAATGGTGTAGCGCAGAAACTTTTGTTATTGAAAAATGAAGCAGTGATTTCTGTTCTTTTCAAAGATGCTACCAGTGGAAAAGAAACTTACGGAGGTGGCCGTTATCTGGATTATCCGGTTTCCAAAATAAAGGGCGATTCGCTGGTCCTTGATTTTAACACAGCTTACAACCCTTATTGCGTGTATGCACCAACCTACGCGTGCCCGGTTCCTCCAAAAGAAAATACTTTATCAGTAGCAATACGCGCAGGAGAACAAGGAAATCATTAATTTTGTTAAAATATTACAAGCAACAAAAAGATAAGAGGTTTTAATAGCTTCTCACCTCGTACCTATATAAAATACCCGCATGAAGATCTCGTATAAGTGGCTTAAAGAAATAATTGAAATTACAGAATCCCCGGAAGAAATAGGTGTATTACTAACCGGAACAGGCCTGGAAGTTGAAGGAATCGAGGAGGTTGAATCCATAAAAGGTGGCTTGAAAGGGGTTGTAATCGGTGAAGTACTGACTTGTGAAAAACATCCGGAAGCAGATCGTCTAAAAATTACAACCGTTGATGTTGGTTTGGAACAACCGTTAAATATCGTTTGCGGAGCTCCAAATGTTGAAGCCGGACAAAAAGTAATTGTGGCTACCGTGGGCGCAACGTTATATCCAACGGGAAGTGACGAACCTTTGGTTTTGAAAAAATCAAAGATAAGAGGAGCAGTTTCAGAAGGAATGATTTGTGCGGAAGATGAATTGGGTTTGGGAGAATCTCACGATGGAATTCTGGTTTTGGATACTGTTCTTTCAAACGGGACACCGGCATCTGAATATTTCGGGATTTCTTCTGATTTCATGATTGAAATCGGATTGACACCAAATCGTGCCGACGCAGCCTCACATTATGGAGTAGCGCGTGATTTGAAAGCGGTTTTGAATCGCGAAATCAAATTGCCTTCGGTTGATTCTTTTGCCGTTGAAAATCATAATTTACCAATAACGGTAACGGTAGAAAATGAAGAAGCGGCACCTCGTTATGCTGGTATTACAATTACAGGAATTAAAGTTTCAGATTCGCCGGAGTGGTTGAAACAACGGTTGGCTACAATCGGGATTCGTTCGATTAATTCGATCGTTGATATTACCAATTTCATTTGCCATGATCTTGGCCAACCGATGCACGCTTTTGATGCTGATAAAATCACGGGAAATAAGGTAATTGTAAAAACGGTAGCAGCAGGCACTCCATTTGTGACACTGGACGGACAGGAAAGAAAACTTTCTGATCTGGATCTGATGATCTGCAATGAAACTGAACCGATGTGTATCGCCGGTGTTTTCGGTGGCTTAACTTCGGGTGTGACTGCGGAAACAACTTCTATCTTTTTAGAATCAGCTTATTTCGATCCGGCATGGGTTCGTCGTACAGCGCAACGTTTTAGTTTGAAAACAGATTCTTCTTTCCGTTTTGAAAGAGGAACAGATCCGAATATGCCGCTTTATGCACTAAAACGTGCGGCGCTTTTGGTAAAAGAAATCGCAGGCGGAACAATCTCGTCTGACATTACCGATATTTATCCCAACCCGGTTGAAGATTTTGAAGTTAATGTGAAATATCGTCACATCGACCGTCTGCTAGGAAAGCCACTTGATAAATCGATAATCAAAACGATTTTAACCGGACTTGATATTAAAATTCAGAATGAAGATGAAATTGGCTTCACTGCTATCGTTCCACCATACCGCGTGGATGTACAGCGTGAAGCGGATGTGATCGAGGAAATTCTGCGTATCTATGGTTTTGGTCAAATTGAATTATCGGCCGGTCTGAGTTCTGATTTCCTTTCTGATTTCCCGGTTAATGATCCGGAAAAACTAAAAATGCGTCTTTCGGAATTGTTGGCTGCTAATGGTTATAATGAAATTATAACAAACTCTTTGACAAAACCTGAACCACAGTCTACTTTGGGCGAAAGTGTTTTTGGTAATCCGGTTAAGATTTTGAATTATCTGAGCGAAGATCTGTCAGTAATGCGTCAGACTCTAATTTTCTCAGGTTTGGAAGTTATTGCTTACAATGCAAACCGCCGTCAAAAAGATCTTAAAATTTTCGAATTCGGTAAAACATACCATGAGTTAAACGGAAAGTATTCTGAGAAAGAACGTCTGGCTCTTTTCATTTCCGGAAATTTCCAGGAAGAAACGTGGCTTGAAAAGTCGAGAGATGTGACTTTCCACGATCTTGCAGCTGCGGTTAATCAGGTATTGTCGGCCATGAAAGTGAAAAATGTAGAAAAGGAAGCTGCTGACGCAAATATTTTCCAACAAGGAATTATGCTTACGCTTAATAAAAAACCGCTGGTTAGTTTCGGCCTGTTAAAATCTTCGATCACCAAAAAAGGAGATATCAAATCTCCGGTTTATTTTGCTGATTTTGACTGGGATTATTTGCTGCGCCAATATAATTATGCAGTTCAGTTCAAAGAAGTTTCCCGTTTCCCGGAAGTACGAAGAGATTTATCGCTGGTTGTTGAAAAGAAAATCACTTTTGAAGAACTTCGTCAGATCGCTTATAAAACAGAACGCCAATTATTACGTTCAGTAAATGTTTTTGATGTTTACGAAGGAGCGAATCTGGAAGGAAAGAAATCCTATTCTATCAGTTTCATTTTACAAGATGATCAGCAAACGCTGACCGACAAAGTAATTGAAAAATCAATGCATCGGTTGATCACCACCTACGAGCGCGAATTGGGTGCTGTCATTAGAAAATAATAATTACCAATCCGTTTGATTAATACGGAATTTAAGAAAAATAAAGGTTTTGTAAAACGTACAAACGATATTAAAACCGGACGGTAATCCGTTCGGTTTTAACTTTTAACTGCGGCTAGATCCGCTTTCGTCAAAAAAATGGAAGAGCTCACTCCACGTATGATTGAAAGAAAATTATCCGACTTGGAGAAGAAGTTGGACATCTTAATCATGACGAAAGAGAAACTAAGTTGGTCAGTTTCAGAATTATTACGCGAGAACTCAGAGTTACGTAATAACAACAGCGAGTTAAAGGAAGAAGTAAAAGAAATAAAGAAAAAATACACTACTTTGCAAAAAGACTTTAATAAGTCTAAAACTTTCGTTAAAATTGTCACTAGTAAACTGACACCAACAGGCGGTTTGTCCGAACTGAAAGAATCTGTTGAACGATATATTGAAGAGATCGATAAGTGCATTGAATTGCTTGAAGATACCTTATGAAAAATAATCATATACCCAATCCCGATGTTTCAGTCTTCATCAAGATACTTGACAGAGGTTTCAAGTTGAGTGTTCCGGCTGACCAGGAAATATTTTACAGGGACGGTTATGATACATTCATGGAAAGAGTACGAATAATTAAGAATAAAGGAAAAGGGAAAGGTTACGACGATATCGAGGCCATAGCGCTTGCTTCTATTGAGTGCCTGGTGGCATTGCAAAGAAATCAAGCCGAGACAGAACGTCTTATGTCCATGTTCGATAACAGGGTGAATATTCTGGATGAAAAAGTTTCAGAAGGTATCCCTAATTAAGTCTGTAAATTTTCTGCCTTGCAAATAGATAAGTAACTCGTTTGCAATCATTTAAACTTTTTATTAATCGTAAATGATCTCCTTATAACCGTAAACAGAGAAGTTCGGCATTTTAAACGCAGTTAGTCGGTAGAACCCAACTATTGTAAACACATTACTAAAATGTCAAATTCTTTAATTTTTATTGCACTTCTATCTGATATCATCGCACTGGGTGTGGGGGTATTTGCAGGTAAATACATTTTCAAAAAGTCATTCGATCAAAAAGAAAAAGAAGCCCAGGACCGGGCGGCTGAGATCGTGCGCAACGCTGAGCAATCGGCCGAAAACATCAAAAAAGACCGTATTCTTGAAGCAAAAGAAAAGTACCTGCGACTGAAAAGTGAATTTGAAGAAGAATCCAACAAGAAAAGGGTAATTCTTCAAACAAATGAACAAAAGCTGAAACAACGTGAGCAAAGTCTTCAGCAAACAGTTGAACAAAGCAAGCGTAAGGAAGCAGAAGTTGAAACACTTAAAACCAACCTGACGCATCAGCTTGAAACTGCTTCTAAAAAACGTGAAGAGGCTGAAAAAATGCTTAGTCAGCAAGTTGCACAACTTGAAAAACTGGCAAACTTAACGGCTGATCAGGCAAGAGATCAATTGGTGGACGCCCTGAAAGCAGAAGCTGATACCAGAGCAGGTTCATACGTGAAAAGCGCTATGGAAGAAGCTCGCCTTACCGCTACAAAAGAAGCTAAGAAAATTGTTATTGAAACCATCCAGCGTACAGCCGCAGAACATGCGATTGAAAACTGTGTATCTGTTTTCAATATTGAAAATGACGATATTAAAGGGAAAATCATCGGTCGTGAAGGACGTAATATCCGCGCTTTGGAAGCTGCAACTGGTGTTGAAATCATAGTGGACGACACGCCGGAAGCGATCGTAATTTCAGGATTTGACCCGGTTCGCCGTGAAATTGCACGTCTTTCTTTACACCGTCTTGTTCAGGATGGTCGTATTCACCCGGCACGTATTGAAGAAGTTGTTGCGAAAACGCGTAAAAATATTGACGATGAAATCGTTGAAATTGGCGAGCGTACCGTTATCGATATGGGTATTCATGGCCTTCATCCTGAGCTTGTAAAAATGATCGGACGTATGCGCTTCCGTTCTTCTTACGGACAAAATCTTTTGCAGCATTCAAGAGAAGTTGCAAAGCTTTGTGCAACTATGGCGGCTGAATTAGGGTTAAATACTAAACTGGCAAAACGTGCCGGTCTGTTACACGACATTGGAAAAGTCTGGCCGGAAGAATCAGATTTGCCACACGCAATTCTGGGTATGGAACTTGCCAAAAAATTCAAGGAAAATCCGGAAGTATGTAATGCTATCGGAGCTCACCATGATGAAATTGAAATGACGAGTATTTTGTCTCCGATCATTCAGGTGTGTGATGCGATTTCAGGTTCCCGTCCGGGTGCCCGCCGTGAGATGATGGAATCTTACATCCAGCGTCTGCGTGACCTTGAAAATATGGCCATGTCATTTGATGGAGTTGAGAAATGTTATGCAATTCAGGCCGGTCGTGAACTTCGTGTGATCATCGATGCCGATAATGTTTCTGATGAAAAAGCGGGTATGCTTTCTTTTGACATCTCGCAAAAAATTGAAAAAGAAATGCAGTATCCGGGACAAATAAAAATTACTGTAATCCGCGAAATGCGCTCAGTAGCTTATGCGCGGTAAACTAGCCTAATGATACATGAAATATTCAGAGCTGACAAGTACACAAACATTGGGCATTCATACGCTTGGTGAATTAAAAAAAGCTGGTTACGAGTCCCGTTCTATCAAGCAGGAACTTCGGGATAACCTTATTGAAAAAATAAAAAGTAAAACAGAAGTTTTTCCTGGTATCTGGGGATATGAAGAAACTGTAATTCCTGATGTGGAACGTGCGATCCTGTCGATGCACAACATCAATTTATTGGGTTTGCGTGGACAGGCGAAAACGCGTATTGCCCGTATGATGGTGAATTTGCTGGATGAATATATTCCATTCGTGAAAGACTCTGAACTTCACGATGATCCGTTGGCCCCGTTATCACGTTTTGCAAAAGATGTAATTGAAGAAAAAGGTGATAATACACCGATTGAATGGCTTCACAGAAGTGAGCGGTACACAGAAAAACTGGCTACGCCGGATGTATCTGTGGCGGATTTAATTGGTGATGTTGATCCAATTAAAGCAGCTACTTTACGGTTGCCATATTCGGACGAACGCGTTATTCATTATGGTTTGATTCCCCGTTCACATCGTGGGATCTTTGTAATCAATGAATTGCCCGATTTGCAGGCGCGTATTCAGGTTGCTTTGTTCAATATTTTGCAGGAAGGTGATATTCAGATCCGTGGTTTTAAATTGAGGTTACCGCTTGATATTCAATTTGTATTTACTGCCAATCCGGAAGATTATACAAATCGTGGTAGTATTGTAACACCTTTGAAAGACCGAATTGAAAGCCAGATTGTAACGCATTATCCGAAAACGCTTGAAGTCGGTAAGAAAATTACTGAACAGGAAGCTGTTGTAAAAAAAGAACAAAAGCAGATCGTTAAGGTTAATGAGCTGATCAAAACTTTGATTGAACAAATTGCTTTTGAAGCGCGTGAAAGTGAATATGTGGATAGCAAAAGTGGTGTTTCTGCCCGTTTGACAATCTCTGCTTACGAAAGTCTTTTAAGTTCTGCTGAAAGACGTGCACTAATCAATGGTGAAGATTCAACTTATGTACGTATTTCTGACCTATACGGCGTAATCCCTGCAATTTGTGGTAAAGTTGAATTGGTTTATGAAGGTGAAGTTGAAGGACCAGTGATTGTTGCGCAAAACCTGATTGGAAAGGCGATTCGTACACAATTCCTGAATTATTTCCCTGATCCCGAAAAATCGAAGAAAAGCAAGATCAATCCATTTGCGAAAGTAATTGAATGGTTTGGTTCAGGAAATGAAATGGAAATGATCGGTGATATGCCGGATCGTGAATACATCGCCCGTCTTAAAACCATAGATGGACTTGATGATTTCGTTGATATGCTAAGTGCCTATGGCGATGCGAATGAAAAACTTTTCATGATGGAATTTGCACTGCACGGTATGGCGGAATATTCTTTGATCGGAAAACAATCGCTTGACCAGGGAATTAAATTCCAGGATCTTGTGAGTAGTATGTTCTCCGGGCCGGATGATGAAGATTTCGATTTTGACGATGATGATGATGAAAAAGGTAGATTCTAAATCTACCTCAAACATATAATAAAAGTAAAGCCCTCCGGAAATTCCGGAGGGCTTTACTTTTATAGGTTATTCAAGACCTGGATCATTCAGGTGCTCCTTCATCAACAATATTTGGTTCCAATGTATCAACCAAAACATCTGGTTCATGGTTTACTTTCGCACGAACTTTTGCTTCCAGTTCATCCATCAATTCCGGATTATCTTTGATAAGCGCTTTTACTGCATCACGGCCTTGTCCAAGACGATTTCCGTCATAACTAAACCATGAACCTGATTTTTTAACAATTTCAAGTTCCACAGCAAGGTCAATGATCTCTCCTACTTTCGAGATTCCTTCGCCATACATGATGTCGAATTCAACTACTTTAAATGGAGGAGCCACTTTATTTTTAACAACTTTCACACGCGTACGGTTACCAAGAATCTGATCAGCACTTTCCTTGATCTGACCTACCCGACGAATATCCAAACGAACAGAAGCATAATATTTTAATGCATTACCACCGGTTGTTGTTTCAGGATTACCAAACATTACACCGATCTTCTCACGAAGCTGGTTGATGAAGATACAGCAGCATCCAGTTTTATTAATTACACCTGTAAGCTTACGCAGTGCCTGTGACATCAAACGAGCCTGAAGACCCATTTTACTATCCCCCATCTCGCCTTCAAGTTCCGCACGGGGAACCAGAGCGGCAACCGAGTCAATCACGATAATATCCACAGCTCCACTGCTGATCAAATGTTCAGCAATTTCCAGTGCCTGTTCACCATTATCTGGCTGGGAAATCAAAAGATTTTTTGTATCAATTCCAAGCTTTTCAGCATAAGCACGGTCAAAAGCATGTTCAGCATCAATAAATGCAGCCAATCCACCTTTTTTCTGAGCCTCTGCAATGCAATGCATTGACAGTGTAGTTTTACCGGAAGATTCAGGCCCGTAAATTTCAACCACACGGCCACGAGGAACTCCTCCTACTCCCAAGGCAAGATCGAGCCCAAGAGAACCTGTTGAAATAACCGGTATATCCAACACTTTACTATCACTCAAACGCATTACAGTTCCTTTACCGTACGTTTTGTCAAGTTTTTCAAGCGTTGTCTGAAGTGCTTTTAATTTGTTTTCTTTATCCGTTGTTGTTGATTGTGCCATAAAGCAGGACAAGTTGATTTGGTTTGTACATAAAAGCGGTTTTTCATTTTAAAACCGCGAGAAATCACTCATTTGACTAATGTAAATTTACCCCTTTTTAACGAGACATAAAAAATAAATTCTCTAGCCCGGAGTATTAGATCTTAGAATTTATTTAAGCTGTTTACAGCCATTCGATAAACTCAGTAACAAAGATATGATATTTTCCGTATCAATTAAAGTATTACACAAAAAATTTATAACATAATATTAAACAGATATTTAGTACTTAAATCGAAATTATTTTTCAAGTATTTATGGTCATATTTCGTAAAAATAATTTTTACTATTAGTATCATTATTTGGTTTGACAAACTTAATTCCCGGGAAGCCTGCTATCCTAAAAAATTTCCTTTTTTATGCCAGATCAAAGTCTCTGCCACAACTGATTTTTATCATCTTCCCTTTGTTGCTGCCTGAATAAATTTGTCCAGTTAAAATCATATTCTTCTTTTCGATCTGCTTAAATGATCATATTAATCTTTTTTATTGCGCATTGGTACTTGTCCTTATTAATGCAGACATTTTTCCTGCATCGTTATGCAGCTCACAAAATGTTTACAATGAGTCCGGCCTGGGAGAAATTTTTCTATACGGCCACGTGGGTTTTTCAGGGATCCTCTTTTTTAAGTCCCTATGCATATGGCGTCATGCACAGGCTACATCATGCTTATGCGGATACAGAGCTCGATCCGCACTCTCCAAGTTTTTCCGACAGCATCGTGGATATGATGTGGAAGACGAAAAATTACTATAACAACATCGTTCACAAAACCGACACAATTGAACCTAAATTCAAGAAAGGTGTACCTCATTGGGAATTCATGGAAAAACTTGGAGACTCCTGGATTTCAAGAATTGGCTGGGGCGTATTTTATATTGCTTTTTATATACAATTTGCTACTTCCTGGTGGATGTTTTTATTGCTGCCCATTCATTTCCTGATGGGTCCCGTTCACGGCGTCATCATCAACTGGTATGCACATCGTTACGGATATGTAAACTTTAAAGTAGACGATACGGCCAAAAATCTGCTCCCTTTTGACTTTCTGATGATGGGAGAATCCTATCATAACAATCACCACAAATACGGTGGCCGAGCCAATTTCGGTTTTAAATGGCATGAGTTCGATCCTACTTATCCTTTCATTTTGCTACTCAACAAACTGAAAATTATTCGGCTTAAACCGGACAATGATCTGAAATACATGTAAACACCCTCCCTCTATACTTGGTTTGAAATTTGTGCCTCGTGGTAAATTTTTGCCACGAATGCACAAATTTTCACAAAATGAATTAACAAACTTATCGAATTTCAAAATTCTCCGTTTCCGGACATTAAGAAATTGTAATCCCGTCAATTAAACCAGCAGGTTTTCTCTATTTTTGTTTTATCGAAAAAGGCCGGTTATATTGACTGGCCTTTTTCGATAAAACAAATTTGTATTTCCGTGGTAAAAAAAATATTTCTTGGCTTATTTGTTTTGCTGATTTTGCTTGGTATTTATTACCATGATCTGGTCAGTTACGGCTGGATGCAGGCCAAAGGGCAGGTTACAATTCTTATGAATGTTCAGGATGTGGAAGAAGTTCTTCATGATCCTGCATTTCCGGATTCTTTAAAATCAAGAATTCGGCTTATTGAAGAAATCAAGCAATTTGGTGTGGATTCTCTTGGTTTGAGTCCTTCAAAAAATTATACAACATTTTATAATCAACACGGAAAACCGCTAATATGGGTTATCAATGCCTCGGACAGATATCGAATAAATGCTTACAAATGGTCATTTCCAATCATTGGTACTTTCCCATATAAAGGATATTTCGATTCAACCCGGGCCGTGCGGGAAGAGAAGGTTTTGAAACAGGAAGGTTTTGATACCGACATCGGGGAAGTGTCAGCGTGGTCTACACTTGGATATCTGAAAGACCCGATTCTTTCCAGTATGTTAAGGAGGCGTGAGGGAAGTCTGGCCAATTTAATACTCCATGAACTTACGCATGGTACGCTTTTTGTCAAAAATGACCTTGAATTGAATGAAAATCTGGCCAGTTTCGTCGGAGATTTGGGAGCAATTCGTTTTTTAAAACAAAAATATGGTCTGGAATCGAAAGAACTTCGTACATATCAATTTTCGAAAAAATATAACGATGCTTATTCGCAGCATATGCTGAGGGGAATTTCAAGACTTGACAGCTTATATACTTCATTTGACAAAGTGAAACTGGACACCTCAGCAAAGGATATTTTAAAGAATCAGGTAATTTTAAAAATACTTAATGATGCTGATACACTGTTTGCTGATAAAAAAACGTTGAAAACCAAAAGCCGGTGGGAAGGTAAAAACCTGCCTAATAATGCTTACTTTATCAGTTATCAGACTTATAAGTCAAAGCAAAATTTATTTCGTAATGAATTTGAAACAAAATTCGGAGGGAATTTCAGAAAGTATTTGTCCTATTTAAAAGAAAAATATCCTTCCTTATAGTAATACAACGATATATATGAAGAGATTGAAAATTACGATTATTGCAGTTTTATCACTTATGGGAATCCTGGCTTTCAGGCAGTTTGAACAAAATAGAATTATCGTAAATAAAAGTTTCAGTTTTGGTGAAAAGGTAGAATACCGCGTTCATTACGGTTTTATCAATGCGGCCGAGGCCAAGGTTGAAATTGCCAGAAACTTATCAATTGTCAATAATCACCCGTGTTACAAGATCAACGTTACTGGCAGAACTGTTGGAGCTTTTGATCTGATCACGCGTGTACGTGACAATTGGCGATCGTATGTGGATACGCTTGCCATTGTGCCGCATATGTTTTACCAGAGCATTCAGGAAAATAAATACCGGAAAGAGGAAACAATTGTTTTTAATCACGACAAAGATCAGGCTACTTCGACCATTAAGGATGAAACCAAGACATTTAACTGCCCTAATAATATCAATGACATCATCAGCGGCTATTTTTTTCTTCGTACAATAAATTTTGAGAAAGTAGCTTTGGGTGAAGTTATTGAAATTCCGACTTTTTTTGGTGACGAGGTTTATAAACTTCGTATCAAATATGCTGGTAAAGACGTGATCAAAACGAAATTTGGAAAGATTAAAGTTTTGAAATTAAATCCTTTAATTCCTGATAATAAATTATTTAAGGGAGAAGGCGCAGTAAAGTTATGGGTTTCAGATGACGTCAATAAAATTCCTCTTAAAGCTGAGGTGGAACTTGCCATCGGATCTCTGGAAATGGATATCAAATCGGTCAAAAATCTTCAGACTGAACTTCAATGGTTTTAATTGATTAATATATTATTTTTTTGCTATAATTTTTACCTGGAATTCAATCGAATCCGATATAACCTGATTAGCTAAAATATCATAGAATTTACTTGATTTATAACGCACGTCCCATTTTGCACGATCAATGACCAGCCAGCCATTTGCTTGCGCAACTCCATTCTTAACTTCCATCCGGACTGGAAATGTAACGGAGTGTGTAATTGCTTTAATGCTCAGATTCCCGGTAACTTTATGATTATCAGCATTTATATATGCAATCTTGGTAATAGTAATTTTGGAAAATGGGAATTTTTTAATATCAAAAAAATCAGGATCTTTTAAATGGTTAACTAGTTTATTATCACGACCATGGTTTTTATCTTCAATTGTATTCATGTCGATTTCAACTGACCCGCCTTTAAGTTTACCGTTTTCAATCATCAATTCCCCTTGCGATATATATACGTATCCGGTATGACTGTTTGAACCAATCAAGCTTGAACCTTTCCATGTTACAACACTTTCCTTTGTATCTATACTATATTTTTCATTTGATACATGTCCCAGAGAGGTAGAGCTTTCCGTTTCGATATTTTTATTTTCCTCTTTTACACCTCCACCGCACCCAAAGAACAATGGGATAATAGTTAAAATTAAGTAAATGACTGATAGCTCCTTATTCATAAAACAGAAATAAAATTGATTAATAATTGAGAAATGATTTTCAAATCGCCGATACAAATTATTTCTGACCCTTTTTACGTTTAAAATCCCTGATGGTCTTTCCATCGTAACGAAATACCCCACTCTCAGCTCCCAAAGCTCCAAACCAAATACTTCCATCGTTAGCTTCCAAAATCCCGCAAAGCATTCCCGGTCCTTTTATTGTCATTATTTCGGTTACAGTGGGTTTTTTATTGTATAATGTATTATGACTGTAACGGGAAAGTGCCCAGACCGCTCCGTTAGGAGGATTTATGCTACCAGTAGTCCAAATATTTCCTTTTTTATCTTCAATCATTGCAGATGCACCTCTCTCCGACACCTTGGTATAGGTGGTGCCGTCAAAGCGCCAAAGCCCGGCTTCAACGGTCAAAATAATGCCTTTACCTGATGTTCTTTTTCGGTCTTTGACTATCGAGCCCCCGAACCAAATATTACCTTTTCGATCTTCGATTATATCCCCGACATTGTAAAAGGGTTTACCGTCTTTATTTCTGAAAACTGTAAATGTTTTTCCGTCATAAAAACAAGCATCGCCACGTGTTCCAAACCATAATTTCCCGGTTTTGTCTTCCATAATAGTTGTAATATTGTTATTGGGAATTCCGTCTTTCGTCGTAAAATTCCGGAAAGATTTCCCCACTGTCTGGTTGGGATCAAAGCGGCTTGCTCCACCTGCTGTGGCGAACCAAATATTTCCGGCTTTATCTTCATAAATCTTAAAGACAATATTGCTCACAAGCCCATCCTTTGTAGTAAAATGTTGAAAGGATTTCCCAACTGTCCGTTTGCGATCATAATAATAAACCCCGGAATCAGTAGAAGCGAACCATAAGTTTCCACGCCGATCTTCCAGAACATCCCAGAATCTATGAGAACCTATTTCACTTGTGAGATTAGTAAATGATTCGCCTACATCCTGTTTTGGATCATATCGAAAAACACCAGAAGATGATGCGGCAAACAAAATGGTCCCGTTTCTGCCTTTTTTGACATTACGAACCATTGCGTCAGGCCCATAAGAATAGCTTGTGTTTTTGGTTTCAGACTTGATATTATTTTGGGATTGGTCAGTTTTGCCTTGTCCATTAGAAGAAATGCAAAAAACAAACATCAATAAAGTACATACGCACACCAGCTTGGTCATATTCTCATTGTTTTTAAGATTTCAACAAAGCTAATAGTCTTTATCCTGTCGTCTGTTAATGACCTGTAAAAGAAGGTTAACGAAATGTAAAAGTTGTTTGGGATTTCAAAAGCTTTTAGTTAGTGCCTGATTTAAGTGATTTCTTCACCCGCCAGTTTTGAATTTGTTTGAAAGGAAATGGCAAATCGTTTTTTCTGATTGAAAAATAAGGAACGGGAGAAGCTCCAAAACTTTTGTAGAAACTGGAAATTTTTTTTATCTCAGGACTTTCAAAGTCAAAACTCAGTGATTTTCCAGCATATAGTTTGAAATAATGATCCAGCAAAACGGTTCGGGCGTTCTCTTTTCTTCCTATCAAATCTGCTGCATTGAACAAAAATATTACCATTTTATCCGCTTTCACAAACAAAGCTCCTGCATTAATCCTGCCATCCTTTTCTGCATAGAAAACATTTGCTGCGCTATTAATTTTTAATGCGTTAAATAAGCAAGACAAAATTTCATATGCTTTTTCAGAAACTCCGCCCGAAATTCCTGCCGCATGATGGTCTCGAAATAATTGAATAAGAGGCTCAATATCTTCACTGGGTTTAATTATCCAATCAAATTTTTCACCCCTTTTCAAATTGGCTTTTCGGTCAGAAGAATATTTTAACTGAATGTCAGGAAGTGAATCAGATAAAGAAAGCCAGTAAGTATGATTATGCTTTACTTCGAATTTTGGAAAGTGATGAAAGACATCCGATAGAATCGCTGAATGATCAGGATGAAAATGATAGGAAGAGATGTAGGAAAAAGAGGAAGAAAGTTTTTTCAAAAACAAATAAAGCTGTTGCTCCGAAATTTTATCTATTGAAAATAAGCCCAGATATTGACAAAATAAAGGCTGCTGAACTACTTCAATATTCCATTTGCGTTTAATTGGCAAGGGCATTACAATCTGATAATCGTCAGCAGAAGGCCAAACGATCGCTTTCCAATTATCGCAAACAACGTCAAGATACCAACTGTTTGCATATATTATGCTTTGTTCAGATTTTGTGATCAACTCATTCCAGCGCTCATCAATAATTTCGGAGCGCGGAAGCAGGATCGGCAAAGTCATAAACTGACTATTTTTTACTTAAAGTAACTGCGAAGCTTTTGCAAAGTTTCTTCTACATCAGGTGTTTCGTCCATCAGTAAATTTACACTTTGAATCGAGTGAATAACCGTACTGTGATCTCTTCCCCCAAAATGATAGCCAATAGATTTCAAAGGAAGATCAGTGTATTCTTTTGCCAGAAACATAGCAAGCTGACGCGGATAAACCACTTCTTTTTTACGGCTTTTACTTTTCAGATCAGCAATGGTTACTTTGAAATAATCTGCTACAACTTCCTGAATCGTATCAATCGTAACTTCCTTATCCTCGTTCATCACGATGTTTTTCAGCGTATTTTTCGCCAGTTCAACATCAATTTCACGACGAGTCAAAGAAGCCTGAGCCATCAAAGAAACAATTACACCTTCCAGTTCACGCACGTTAGAATTCACGCTGTGCGCTATATATTCAATTACATCATAATTGATATCGATTCCTTCCGCCTGGATTTTCTTTTGAATAATAGCAATACGTGTTTCAAAATCCGGCGTTTGCAAATCCGCCGTTAAACCCCATTTAAAGCGTGATAGCAAACGATCCTGCAAACCTTCAAGCTCTCTCGGCGGACGGTCACTCGTCATGATAATCTGCTTGCCTAATTGGTGCAAGTGATTAAATATATGGAAGAAAGTATCCTGTGTTTTTTCTTTTCCTGACAAAAACTGAACATCATCAATCGCCAAAACATCCACTTTCATGTAGAAATCCGTGAAATTTTGCAGCGTATTGTTTTTGATCGAGTTGATAAACTGATTTGTAAATTTCTCCGAAGAAACGTAAAGTACCAGCTTATTGTCGAAGTGGTTCATGATATAGTTCCCGATAGCCTGTACAAGGTGCGTTTTACCAAGCCCCACGCCGCCGTACATCATCAAAGGGTTGAAGGAAGTCAAGCCAGGTCGCTGAGCAACTGCAAAGCCCGCAGAACGCGCCAAACGATTACAATCTCCTTCGATGAAATTATCAAAAGAATAATTCGGATTCAGATACGTGTCAAGATTCATCGAATCCTGATCTTTCACATTATTATTATTTGAACCCATTCTTGGGTCCGTAGCAAAATTATCAGGTTTCGAATATTTCGGCGACTTCACAGTCGACACATTCATGGTAAGCGGCTGATGCTTCTCGTTTCCTGTGTCAACGATTATTGAATATTCCAGAAGACCATCACGACCGATGGCATAGTCCAAAGCTTTTCTTAAGAGATTAACGTAGTTATCTTCCAGCCATTCGTAAAAAAACTGACTTGGTACCTGAATCGTAAGGACTTTACCATAGATTTTCAGTGGTCGGATTGGCTCGAACCACGTTTTAAAACTCTGCTCAGGAATATGCTGCTGAATCACCCGAAGGCAACTATCCCATATTTGGTCTACTTCTCTATGTGCGGTTACTCTTTCCAATGTCAAACTTGCGTAATCAGATATCATAAATCAAAAGGACGGCAAAGATAAGAAAATAGATGGTCTCTGCAGATAAACCAGTGTTGAATTTAAAACCATTCCCAAGGAATACCAAGCCCAAAAATAAATCCATTGGAATAATCCAACCTATTGACGGCCAATTTCCTGTCTGGTAACATGAGAATTAAAAAAATGTAATCTCAAATTAGTAGCTTTGTTCAGGCACGCCGACTTTGAAAAAAATGTTCTGTCAAAATTGAAATTATGTCAAAACTGCTGTTTTCAGAATTCAAATTCTCAACAAAAGACACCTGGAAAAAGCAGGCTGAAAAAGAACTAGGAGAAAATAAAACAAGGATCGGCAGTTGGGAGATCGCTCCTGATTTATTCGTAGAACCTTATTACACAGGGGAAAACCTCGAAGATGAAGCGATAAGTAATTTACAAAATTGCCAGAAAAAAAATCCAGGATGGCTCAATATACCTTTCATTTCTTTCGACAAAGCCTGGCCAAACAATGCAAAACTAAAATCTTCTTTGGAATCCGGTGCTGACGCGGTTATCCTTGATCTGACAGAAATGGATCTTATAAAATCTGAGCTTTCGAAAACATTGCATGGGATAAGGCTGAGTGACACACCAATATTTTTTCGTACATCAATAAATTCTGAAAATTTATTTGAAGAAATTTCCCGCGGCGCCGGATATTACCTGAAAGGCGGGATTTATAATGATCCTTTGGCGAATTGGATGCGTACCGGAAATGATTTTGAAGAAGCAACGGAAAACATCTGCAAAGTCCTAAACCAGACAAAACTGATGCGTGAATTTCGTCCGTTTATGATCGAAAGTCACGTGTTCCATAACGCAGGTGCAAATGTGGTTCAGGAGCTTGCTTTTCTGCTGGCTTCAACGGTTCATTATCTTGACAAATTGACCGATGCCGGAATTTCTCCGCTCCATGCATTATCCCGATTTTTTTATTCCATATCGATTGGTACAGAGTATCTGACAGAAATTTCAAAACTTCGTGCTTTAAGATTTCTTTACAGAAAAATCAGCCGGGCTTATCAGGTACCTGATGAACTTTGTAACGTTTTTATTCAAGCGCAGACTTCTACATTTTACGATTCAGCGCACTCCGCCGAAACTAATATGATAAGATCAACTTCTGAGGCCATGAGTGCCGTTATTGGCGGATGTAACGGATTGTCGGTTCAGGCTTTTGATCATTCGTTTAAACATCCGATAGAATTCAGCGAGCGGGTGGCCAGAAATGTTTCCTCGTTGCTCGCAAATGAAAGTTACCTTAGTGCGGTTGCAGATCCGGGAGCTGGTTCTTATCAAATTGAAATGATGTCGCTAAAAATTGCGGATGCAGCCTGGGAATTATTTTTACAAACAGAAGAAAAAGGAGGCCTGATTTCCGCTTTTAAACAAGGTTTTATCCAGTCAGAAATTGAAAATTCCTGGCAGAAAAAAATAGACGATTTGAATGGCGGAAAAATTATGATCGGCGTTAATAAATACAAGTCGGAAGTAGATTCCGTTTACATAAGTGAAATTGACAGTTCGAAAAATAATTTTACCGACTTTTTAACTTTGCCCAATAGGAATTTGTCTACAACAATTTTCAAAAAATAGAGGAAGTCAGAAACCAAATCTGCTTTTAAAATAAAAACTAAAATTATGAAGCCTGATTTTAAAAATATTACGCTTCAAAAAAGTGAAGAAACGATACCTCTTCCCGAAAAATCGGCAAAGCCTTTTCTAACCCAGGAAGGAATAAAATTAAAATCATCCTACCAAAAAGAAGACTTGGCTGAATCCGGTCACCTCAGTTCCGGTGCAGGTTCCGCGCCTTATCTTCGCGGTCCTTACGCCAGTATGTATCTGGAAAGACCGTGGACGATACGCCAGTATGCTGGTTTTTCCACCGCTGAGGATTCCAATGCATTTTACAGACGTAATCTTGCGGGAGGACAAAAAGGACTTTCTGTGGCTTTTGATCTGGCCACACATCGGGGATATGATTCGGATCACCCGCGTGTTACGGGTGACGTTGGAAAAGCAGGCGTCGCCATTGATTCGGTAGAAGATGTCAAAATACTTTTTGATCAGATACCACTCAATGAAATGTCGGTTTCCATGACCATGAACGGAGCCGTTATTCCTATTATGGCGTTTTATATTGTCGCAGCCGAGGAACAGGGCGTATCTGCAGAAAAACTTTCCGGAACCATTCAGAATGATATTCTGAAAGAATTTATGGTGCGCAATACTTACATATACCCACCTACGCCTTCCATGCGCATTGTCGGAGATATATTTGCTTATACCTCCCGTTTAATGCCAAAATTTAATTCCATCAGTATCAGCGGTTATCATATGCACGAAGCCGGTGCGCCGGCACATATCGAGCTTGCTTACACGCTTGCAGATGGACTGGAATATATTAGAACCGGCCTTAAGGCAGGAATGGAAATTGATGATTTCGCACCAAGATTATCTTTTTTCTGGGGAATTGGTATGAATCACTTTATGGAAATCGCTAAACTCCGGGCCGGAAGATTATTATGGGCGAAAATTGTGAATCAGTTTAATCCAAAATCGGATAAATCCCTGGCATTACGAGCACATTGCCAAACCAGCGGTTACAGTCTCACAGAGCAGGACCCATATAACAATGTGGCACGAACATGCGTGGAAGCGATGGCGGCAGTTTTAGGTCATACACAATCGCTACACACAAATTCACTGGATGAGGCCATTGCTTTACCTACGGATGCCTCGGCCAGAATCGCCCGCAATACCCAATTATTTTTGCAGTTTGAAACCGATATTTGCAAAGCCGTTGACCCCTGGGGCGGTTCTTATTATGTTGAATATCTTACCAATGAACTTTCTCAAAAAGCCTGGGAATTAATTGAGGAAGTTGAGCAACTGGGGGGTATGACAAAGGCAATCGAAACGGGTTTGCCAAAGATGCGTATTGAGGAAGCTGCTGCCAGAAAACAGGCTAGAATTGATGCGGGCAGGGAAATCATAGTGGGCGTAAATAAATTCAAGACCGATTCAAAAGAAGTTTTGGACATACGGGATATTGATAACAACAGTGTCCGGGAAGCTCAGATTAACCGACTTATCAGAATAAAATCACAAAGAAATCAGGAAGAAGTTTTGGAAGCATTAGCAGCTATCACAGTTGCTTGTAAAAAAAGGGGCGGCAAAGACATGGAGAGTAATTTACTGGCACTGGCCGTGGACGCTGCCCGTAAAAGAGCTACATTAGGAGAAATATCTGATGCGATGGAAAAAGAATTCGGACGATATAAAGCGGTAATCCGGTCGGTATCCGGAATTTATAAATCAGAAGTCTCTGATGATGAAAATTTCCGGCTCGCTCAAGAAATGGCTAATCAGTTTGCAGAAATGGAAGGCAGGCGACCCCGGATTTTAGTCGCAAAAATGGGCCAGGATGGCCATGACCGGGGAGCAAAAATAATTGCCACAAGTTTTGCAGATCTTGGATTTGATGTAGATATCGGCCCGCTTTTTCAAACACCCGAAGAAGTTGCAAAAAACGCAGCTGAAAATGACGTTCATATTGTAGGTACATCCAGTTTAGCTGCTGGGCACAAAACGCTTATTCCACAACTTATTGAAGAATTAAAAAAAATAGGACGGGAAGATATTATGGTTGTTGCAGGAGGAGTAATTCCTTCCCAGGATTATCAGTTTTTATATGATGCCGGTGTGAAAGGAATTTTTGGACCCGGGACAATTATTTCCGTGGCTGCCCAGAAGATTTTGAAGGATTTGATGGAGGATTAATCCGCCCTCCCCAAAACCAAAGAAGTACAATTCCCCCCAAAACCAAAAGAATTAGAAAGAACATACTTTACCGGAATTCCGGTTTGAAGTTCGCCAACAGGCTTTGCATCATAGTCTTTCATATTTGTCTCGATATGCAGACTTGGATAAATTTCGGAATGTATTAAACTGAATATGCTGAATATAGCCTCAACCGCTCCCGATGCTCCCAGGGTATGTCCAGTGTATGATTTTGTTGAATTAAAAGGTGGCACTTTGTCAAATACTGTTGAGATTCCGGTCAATTCAACGCTGTCATTATTGGGTGTTCCGGTTCCGTGCGCATTGATATAATCAATTTCAAAAGCATTAATCCCGGCGGATTTTATCGCTTCCTTCATACAAATAATAGCACCAACCGCGTCATCAGACATAGCAGACGGATGGTGCGCATCATTGGAATTACCATATCCTGCGATCTCCGCATATTTTTTTTTATTCCCGACAATTTCTTCGGATTCCAAAACAAGATAAGCCGCGGCTTCTCCAAGATTTAAGCCATCCCGGTTTTCATCAAAAGGTTTGCAGGGAGATTCAGAAAGGATTTTAAGTGAATTGAAACCATTGACCGTATATTTTGCCAGCGCATCAACACCGCCTACAATCACGCGTTTGGCACGACCGGATTTTATCAATCTGGCACCCATCATAATGGCATTGGCAGAGGACGAACAAGCGGTATTAATAGTATTCGTAAATCCGTTGATCTTATATTTTTCAACCAGTTTCAAAGTATGCGCTGCACAGCCATATGCTTCCAGATACTCAGATCCAGCTGATTTTAAATTCGCGTCTTCATACAACTGATCCGTCAAACACATCCCTCCAACGGTACTTGCAGAAATAAGGGCGGTATCAAAAGAGGAAATTTCGTGTTCTGTCAAACCTGCATCATGAATCGCTTCCTCAAATGCCTTGACTGCCAAAAGTGAAGTCCGGGTATAACCTGGCTCATTTTCCAGACCCAGAATATTTTTCAGTTTCTCATTACTAAATTTAACTTCACCAAAAGGTAACACAGAAGTGTAATAGGATTCAAAATTAATTGCCTTTCCAATTCCAGCTTTTCCACTCAGTAATCCTGTATGATTTTCCTCAACATTAGCACCCAGTGCAGAAATAATACCTATCCCCGTCACATAAACTTTACCTGAAACTTCACGCTTTTTTTGCATTCGTTATAATATACGCTGCCATATGGTTTACATCCACCAGAATTTTCCGTCCCTCAGCAGGATTTGTAATTTTAATTCCGTATTCCCTTTCTAACAACACCACCAATTCAAGAGAATCGATCGAGTCCAGACCCAAATCACCTCCAAAAAGAGGTTCATCATCTTTTATATCCTGAGGGTTTATATCCAGTAAATTCAAATATTGTACGATTTGTTCTTTTATAACTGGCTTTAAGCTTTCAATTTCCATTAGTATCAGATAATTTTTTCTATTCTAAGTTTAATATAAGTGCAAAGTTGGCAAATCAAAATGAATACTCCCAAAAACAGTATAACCCACCTAAGCTCATGCCAGCTGCCGCCTTTCAGAAAAAGAATATAAAATCCTTCCAGGCACCAGTGCAAAGGTGAAAAATTACTGGCAAACTGCATAAATTCCGGCATCACAAAAGTAGGAACTAAAATACCGCCAATGGCACCGAAAATAATAATGGATATCGCGCCAAAACCATTCGCCTGCTCCTGCGTGTGCGCCAAAGCTCCGATCAATAAAGCATAACTTACAGCAGCCATACTACTGATTAAAACGACCGCTGCAAAAGCTGGAAAATTAGTCGGAATTGTTAATTCCGGCAAACCGATTTTAGGTAGAATCCAGATTCCTACGGAAAATGTCAAGGCAACCTGAGAGATAGCAACGACTACATAAATCGCCATTTTGCTGAACATCACCAGCATAAAACTGGTTGGCATCGTTTTAAGTCTCAAAAAACTTCCGTTAACCCGCTCCTTTACAATATTACTTCCAAGTGAGACAACCATAAAAAACATGGCAAAAATTGTCCATGCCGGTACGTTATGTTGTGTTGAGTTTGGCACCGCAACGGAATTTCCGTTTGTGGCGATGATCTGGTTAATTTTAACCCGGTTCACAGCCATTTTCTCATTCAGCTTTTCTGATTTTGGCTCCATATCCATATCGGCATAAATCCTGTCGATCATCATAGACTTCTCGATCACGCCAACATAAGAATCTATCACCCCCATCACTGAAGCGCTATAATTTTCCTGCAAAACAGGATCATGGTAAAAAGAAAGGGCAGGCATATCTCTCGTTTTTACAATAGCCGAATCGGTCTCCAATCCAAAATCACGCATCATCATGTGACTAACCTCTCCCGTATTACTTTCCAGTCCGCTTGTAAAATTAGGCGGGATAAAAAGCGCAATCATCTTTCCTCTTGCCAGCAATTCCTTTTTCAAAGCTTTTTCCGGGAGGCTGTTCAACGTATCAATTTTGAAAAGCCGGGATGTGATCAGTAAATCCAGTAATTTATTGCCTTGGTTCCCTTCATCATGATTAACGACCAGCATCGGAATTTCATTTTCATTCACGATTTTGTAAGCGCTGTCCTGAATAATAGTGATTATAAAAACCAAAAGGAGGGGCATCAAAAACATAAGCGCAAGGCCTACTTTGTCGCTGACAAGCAAAATAAATTCCTTACGAATGGATGAAAAAAATTTGAACATAGGTTAATCCCGATACTCCTCTCCTGTCAGTTTTATAAACAAATCCTGTAACCCCGAAACATTATTTTCAGCTAATAAGTCAGTCATGCCACCTTCGGCAACCACTTTTCCATGATCAATCAGCGCAATGCGATTACAGAATTCTTCCGCTTCCGACATATGATGAGATGTATACACAATCGTTGTGCCAGCCCGGTTAATTTCCCGAAGATATTTTATGATAGCATTCTTGCTCTGTACATCCACACCCACTGTTGGTTCATCAAGAAATAAAACAGCAGGCTTGTGAATAAGGCCTATGGCAAGGTTGACACGCCTTTTCATCCCTCCCGAAAAGGTAGAAACTACCTTATCCGCAACCTTTGTCAAACCAAGTTCGTCAAGCAATTCTCCGATTCGTTCCGACAGTACTCCTTTGGAAAGATTGTACATTGCTCCAAAATAATCCAGATTTTGTCTTGGTGTAAGCTCCTGATAAAAAGCATATTCCTGTGGGACAAAACCTAGCCTGCTTCTCCGTTCTATACCTGAGATTTCCACTCCTCCTATGTAAAAAGATATATTTCCTTGCGAAGGAGGAATAATTCCACAGAGAATAGAAATGAGTGTCGTTTTCCCTGCACCGTTTGGCCCAAGTAAACCGTACACATCCGATTCATTGATTTTCAGGGTAACATGACTCAGGCTGTCTTCCTGTGCAGACTTATATCTTTTAGTAACATTTTCAATATGAATTGACGGACCTTTGTGCATCGTAAAACTGATGTTGAATGAGAAAATATAATTACTTCCCCAGATTCAATTTAGAAAGTTTTAAAAACGCTTCCTTTTCAACCGAGCGTATTTCCAGAAGCCGATCTGCTATTTCGTCAAAACTTTGCTGTTCCGTTAATCTTCCTTTGTAAACCCCCGCCATCTGAATAGCACTTCCACGCCACATATCACCCGATTTTGTAAACTCCTCCGAAATTCCGATCAATCGGTCGTCCTGTAAATAAGCAGCAGCTTCTTCCAGAAAAGCACCATATAGAAAACGAAAACCGCCACCGCCTGTACCAATTTCTTCCTGCATCCGTACGATCTGGCCAAGAAATAAACCCGCTTTTTTCAAACCCAGCTTATCACGCCATTTCCTGATATTATTGGAGGTATATCGAATGCCGTCTACACCCGCAAAACTGCCAGGAATATGCAGCATATCACGCACGTTCCTGCGGATACCTTTGACAATTCCTTTTCTGATCATTTCATCACTCACTATCCCAACATTTTCAGGATAATAAATATGACCTTTTGGAGCAAAAGTACCTTTGGCAAAACGGACTTTATTAAGTTCTTCCACGCTCAGCGATGTAACATCTTCCATCGTCGGATCACTCAATAAATATCTCCCGTCCTCTTTTCCATACACAATAATATTATGCGCGTTGAAATGAAAACGATATTCCTTTGGGAAATAAGTTAAATGAAAAACACCAACCTGACAACCCACCGGAACATGTTCACTGATCTTTTTATTCAAAAATTCCTCAGCCGATTCCGGACTACCGAATTTTTTGCTTTTTACATCAACACCAAGCGATTTGCAAGTCCTTTTAAAAATTGCTCCGGGCATTGTCCGAAAGGAAATCGCCGGTCCGTTGTTTACAGTCAGAAAAGGAATCTGAATATAAAAAAGTCCGGAACCCATACCAAAAGCCAAAGGCTCGGTCATGAAATCCAGGCCATTATGACGCAACAAAGCTGTGGTCACACCATTTTCACAATGCGCAGTCTGTACGTGATGAAATTCTTCTATCTGACTATCGTAGCTCAACGGAATTAACCTTTAAAATTTTTCAATTCGTCCAATGTAATATCAAAGGCGTCTGCATATTTTTTTAATTTATTGTCACCCAAACCTTTAAATATAGAAGGCTTGAAATGCCTTTTCACGAAAAAGCCAAGAAAACCGGTATACCCGGAAAGCAGCGGAATATCCATCAGACGAAGCTCCATGAAATAATAAACCGGACTTTTTTCACCGTTTATCACAGCCTGGCGCGCTTCCTCAATTCTTTCTTTGACATCAACCCAGGCATTATCCAATGCTTCTTTTTTCACATCCCAGCCTTCGCTGAGCGCGGTTTCGTATTTCCCCTCCTGGTTTTTGACGTAACAAACCTCTCTTGTAAAATTGGCAAGTGCGCCCGGATCCTGTGGTAAATCTTCCTTTTTCATTTTTATCAAAATTTTGGATGATTCAACTAATTTTATTCGATCAACAAACTGTCAACAAACAAAACATATAGGAAAATCTGGCGCTTTCGGGAACGGCCAACAGCACTTTTTCTCCTTTTTTCAATTTACCACTATTAAAAACTTCTTCCAACATCATGTAAATGGATGCTGCACCAACATTTCCCTTACTCGCCAGATTGGTAAACCACTTTTCCTTTGGTACCGAAATGTCATTTTCTACAAAAAAATCTTCAATTTTCTTTTCAAAAAAGAAGCTTGACAAATGCGGCAGGAAATAATCAATCTCACTCATATCCAGCCCACGTTCAGCAATTATATCTCTTAGTTTTACAAAACCAAGTTTTACAATTTTCTCGCCCAACAATTTCACATCCTGTTTGATACTAAATATTGATTTATCCAAAACATCCTCAGGCGAAAAATCTTTATAACTTTTCAAAATGCCGTCACTTTCTTTATCCGAGCCCATATACATACAGGCTTCCTCCACATTTGCAAAAGAACATCCTTCAATCCAGTCGATTTTTAAAGAAATAGTATCTTTGTTCGGCTTGTCTTCGATCAGAAATGCACCTGCACCGTCGGATAACATCCATCTTAAAAAATCTTTTTCAAATGCCAGATATGGATTTTGCTCCAATTTGATCAATTGCTGAACTTCATCCTCAAACTGATCCGCACGCAAAACTGGCGACAAACGTTCAGAAGCACAGGAAACTGCTTTTTTCTTTTCACCAATCCTGACCGACATGTAAGCATATTTCAGCGCATGCATTCCGGCGCAACAAACACCCGACGGAGAAACTACTTCAATAGAGTCCGTTTCAGGAAGCCAACCGTGCACCATAACACCATGCGACGGCATGAGCTGGTCGGGGCTGGATGTTGCACAGCTCAGTAAATCAATCTCACTCAACTCTTCGGGCGCGTTTGAAAACAAATCCTTGATAGCCAAAGCTGCCATTTCAGCATTTGTATGCGTGGCGGTCCCCTCTTTTGTTAATGCGTAATATCTGCTTTTTATTCCATTATTGCGGAGAACAATCGCTTTTGATTTTGACGGTTTTCCATTGATATAGCCTAAATATTGTTCCATTTCTTCATTTGGAACAGCTTCATTAGGTAAAAATTTTGAAATCCTTGTAATATATGCTTCTGACATTATGCTCTGGTTTCTAAACCACAAAAATATTCCTTTTTCTTTTTAATTGAACGTGATGTAAAGGGTACCACTAACAAATTATAAACAAACAGTATGATCGGCGCTACAATAAACAGGGCGATCAAAAGATAGTATTTAAAGAAACCAACAAGTTTTTTCCGCTTTTGTAGCGTTGTTCCCTTTTTCTTGATCAAACCTGCCCAAATTCTAAATATCTTTTTGGCCCTCTCTTCAATAAATAAAATATCCGTAGGAATTTCTATCAATCCCAAACCCAGAATATTATTTTGAAGATTACCATAATTTTCTTTTTGCAACGCATCCTCAACAATGGCACCAAATCTGGACGACCCTTCAATATCCTGTTTACTAACACCAGGAAGCGGAAATATATTCCATTTGCTATCTTTTCGGCCAGTTAGCATCCAGTGCAAAATCGTTACTGCGCTGATCAGATTGGAAGTCCTGTCCATTAAGGGAATGTTCGCTACTAGCATTCCTCCTGCATTTTTAATGTAAGGTTTTACACTTTCCTGTGCGTTGATCCACATATTTCTTCCCGCTATAATCGTTACAACAGGCTTTCCATTAATCAGGCGCTGAAAAGCCGGATCCTGTAAAATAGATGTTGTTGGAAGGGAGGGTGACAAAAACCAGGGCTGGTAGCCAAGTATGATCAAATCATAATCGGAGGAAGCATAATTGACAGGTTCCAGTTCAACGGCTTCTTCAACAACACATTCAGGCATTGTATCAAAAAATACGTCAGAAGTCCATGGAAACGGAAATGGTTTCTTCGGCTTTAAATAAATTCTTTCTACCGAAACAGTATCAAATGGCAACAGAAAATGATCAATAACCTCATCCAGTTGTCCCGACTGTGAATAGCTAATCACCAGGATCTTTTTCAATTCTATAATGTATAAAGCTTGACAGGGTGCGAGTCGTCAAACTATTAGGGTTAAGTAATCAGTTATTTAAATCAGATTCTTTCAAAACTTTCGAATCTTTCGCATAATTTGAAATGACTGATTTCAAACTTGAATTCAATTTTGAAAATCCTTTTACAATTGCAACTTTATCTTCGTCTTTATTTTTGTTATAACCAAGTATTCCAGGTGCATGCTCCTGAATAGCCAATCTTAAAAAATGATATTCGGTGTTGGATGGATTTTTGCCAATCTCATCTTCCAATAAGTGAGCACCCTTTTTAAAAGTTTTCACTTTCATGTTTACACCTTTTACAAAATTTGCTTTTTTCATATAAAGCGCACCTTGGTAAGCGTTAACTATGGATGATGATTTTTCCAGGTCCAGCCTGCTGATCATCTTATCAATTCCTTCCTCGGTTTTACTTGATAAAGCCTCATAAAACTCAGCTCTATCTACTTCCACGATGCGAAATGCAGAAAAAATGAAACAAAAACTTATGATCAAAAATGTTACCGGCTGTATGCTGATGAATTTCATTTACACTCTTTTCTTACATTCCAGAATGGTATGATAACTGTCTCCGATCAAAGGATAGGTTTCAACTACCTCAAAACCTGCTTCATTAACCAATGATTTCATTACTTCAATCCGGTACATTTTACTATTTCCGTTTGCCATTATCGTAAAATATAACGAAGTGGCGACAAGACTAAAATGGGCTGCCGGATAATTCTGATTATCAAAAAACGGTTCGAGAATAAATACTCTGGTATCCTCCGATGCCGCCTGATAAGCATTTTTCAATATACAAACTATTTCTTCCTTTGAAAAACAGTCCAGGAACTGGCTCATCCAGATCACATCTGCACCCTGAGGAATTTTTTGTTCAGTATCCAGCAGATTGATTGGATAAAACTCAATCCTGCCGAGAAGACCTTTTTCAGTTGCGTTTTGTTTTGCTACTTTCAGCTGAACCGGCAAATCCAGTATTTTGATTTTAACATCCGGATCATATCCACAACATGCAAAGGACCATTTCCCCGTATTCCCTCCTATATCAAAAATTGTACCCGTCTTTTTACTAAAAACAATTTTAAGAGCCTCCGGAAAAGCACCATCGGAATAGTAATGATCAAATTCAAACCAGGATTTCTTGGCTGGTTCAGGTAAAATTGACAAACCTTCATAAATCGTTGGCCAGTCACCCAGTACTTTAAGTCCTTCCGGTTTCCCGTTTCTAATGCTGTCCGTCATCGCTTTCGCTCCCAGATAACAGACATCATTCATGAAGTTGACATTCACTTTGGTCATTTCATCTTTTAAAAGAAAAAAACCGACCTTTGTAATTTTGACTTTCCCTTCATCAAAACATTCAACTACGCCTAATATTTCTGCTGCTTCAATCAGCAAATCCACACCATATTCGGACACGTCCAGTTTTTCAATGATCGTAGAAATGCTTACTCCTTTCCGGTGATTGTTTATAAATTCAAGAATTCCTAAATCTCTTAATGCAATGACCGATTGAAAATACATCGGCCCAAAGGCTATTTTTTGTGCTTCAAATTTGGCATCTATTGCCGATATCTCTTTTTTCATTGTACAAATTAATGTTCTTTACTCAACGCACCTGAAGGAATCATGCGGTCCTTAAATCTTCGTCTGTATTTTTTCTTTTTCAGATCCTCCTCATGCCAGATAATGTTTTTACCCATTGTTCCCTTAAAACGCTGGAAGAAATTCTCTCTTGAAGACAGTTTTACAAACCCGTCCTTTATCGCAAGTTTAGGATCAATTTTGGGTTCGTACAAATCCAGCGTTTTCAACGTATCAATAACCGTCGGCAAAAGTGCAACAGGTATTTCAAATTTCCGCATAAATTTTCCCATATAGCTACTTTGGAAAGGATCTGTGGCAAGCGCTATTTTATTAAAACCGAGATCCTTGGCCAGTCTGTAAGCATAATAAACGTTTTCTGTACTGTGCTCTGCCTTTTCCTCCGTGAAAATATTTTCCTTGGGAACCCCCAACCCTTCGGCATAATATGCCATTACCCTGCTTTCAATATAAGGGGTGGCAACCGCAGAGCCCGAGAAAATGATATTTTTCGCATAGCCCTTTTTATATAAATAATAAGCCCAGTGAATTCTCATTTTATACACCATATCCCATTCCTTTCCCTGATATGGAAACCCGGGCACAATGATCGCGTCATAAGGCTGGTTTCGCTTATTCTCTTCAAATGCTTTTTCTGCCGACCGATAAAATATTTTTGAACATCCCTGCAAAAAGGACATACAAAAGATCAACATGATAAATATTTTTTTCAAAGTACAGGATCGTCAGTTAAGTAAGAAGCTGTACAACACTCTTTAAAGAGCCATGTACAGCTTCCGATAGCAATATTATTTTTTTATATTAATAATCAATGCCTTATAGAATTAAATCAGGCAAAAAAGCCGGTATGTAATTCTATTTTAATGTTTTACTCCACTGTTTGTAATATTTTGAATCAATGGATTTATTGATTTTATAAACGCCGCCTGCCCAATAATTACGGAATCCAAATCCGCCGGCAGAACCTTCAAGCTTTTCAGTGTATAAAACTTTTTTTGTTTTCAAATCAATAAAAGTAACCCAGGCAAATAACTTCTCAGCTTTTTTGTTCAAACTTTCAACAACGTAAACGATTCCAATTCCATCCTTCACACTTAGCGAATATTTTGAAACTGACTTTTTCACCTGATCTTCTGTGATTACGTATTCATCTTCTGTAATGTTACCTTTCACATCAACCGATTCATTCAATTTTACCATATCAGAAACTTTCGACTGATACATTTCAGGTTTGAGCTTGAAAGCATCCTGAAGAGAGAATTTTTTTGGTTCATATTCAATCAGGTCATTCCAGCTTGTGATATGCTGATTTTTAATAGCAACCGGATCAACGAAACCCAGGCGTCCGATGAATTTAGCCTGCGTAAAGTCCAGGCCAAGGAATGTAAGTTTGGCATTTCCTGCAAATAAATCAGATAACGTTTGCGCCGAAACCTGACCTGCGAAGAATAATGCAATTAGAAATAATAATGTTTTTTTCATGACATTGAAATTAAGATACACCTTCAAAAATAGAAATTATTAAGATTATTTCAGTTGTTTTTCAAGAAACGCAGCAAGAAGTTTCCCTGCCTTTGCGTAGGATTCTGCAATACGCGTGCCCGAATCGTAATCAAATCCACCGAACTGTCCGCCGGCTACATTACTTAGAATAATCTCTGCAATAGTCTTTTTACCAGCAGATTCTACAAGATCCACTTTGTAATTTAAGTATGCATTTTTGCGCATCACGCCAACATTGAAACCAGGCTCAACATACGTGGTATGTACAACAAACGTATACTTGGCTGATGCTCCCTGTTCAACTTTTAATCCTTTACCTTCCATCCCTTTATTGAACAATTCTTCAAACTTGGGCTCGTATCGGTTTTTGCGGTCGGCAACCCAGGTTTTTTTCCACTCATCGCCTTTCCCAGGTTCTTTGGCATTGTATTCGCCAGATTTCTTATCAAGATATTCTTTTTCAGTAGCAAATTTCCCGACACCAAACTCGGAATAATCGTACTGTACATTCACTGTTTTTTCTCCTGAAAGTACACTAACATCTCCGGATCGTAAGTCTACTCCTCTTTGGGCAAAACCAGCCTGAACGGCGAATAACAAAATCGTAAAAATTACTGCAATTTTGGTCCTTTTCATGTTTAGGGGTGATTTTAAAATGATAAAAATCAAATATATATCAACTTTTCCGGTTTCCTTTTTTCCTGTTTGAATATTCGGTGGTTTAATTCTTGAGTGGTTATGAAATTTAACACTGGCGTAACTCTGAGACGCGATTTAAACAAAGAATGAAGCTTTTCTTTGAACAACGGAGTTTCCAGATTCATTGTCAATAATATAGAAATTTCATCATTACCAAATTCGTTTTTAGAAACCACAACCTGGTACAAATCTATTTCCGGAACCATGTCCAAAACATCAAAAAGAGCAGGTGGAAAAATTGTAGTTCCTTTAAACTTGATCATTTGCTGTTTCCGTCCTACAACAGGGCCTAGCCTCGTTGAAGTTCTTCCACATGCACATGGCTCATAATATACATTACACAGGTCGCCGGTTTTATATCTTAGCAAAGGCATACCTTCCACACCCAGCGTGGTCACAACAACTTCTCCCATTTCTCCTTCACCAACTATTTCCCCTTCCTCATCAACAACTTCGAGTATCAGCAGATCAGGATTTAAATGTCCGCCTTTTCCTTCCTCACATTCAGTAAATGCTGCGCCCATTTCTGTGGAAGCATAGGTTGAATAGAGTTTGACTTCCCATTGAGACGTGATGCGTTTCCCTAATTCATTGTAGGAAAAATCTGGATTACGGATCGGCTCTCCGATGCATAAAATTGATTTTACCGAGGAGGATTTAAAGTCAATATTATTTTCCAGAGCATAATCAATCAGCCTGGGAATAAAAGACGGAATGGCAATAAGAACTGTGGGAGAAAACCGCTGAATGGATTCCCATTGCAGAAAGGGAGCACCCGGACCGACCCGGATCATCCCTGCGCCCATTTTCCGCGCGCCCATCCAATAGGCAAGACCAGCCATAAAACGGCGGTCGATTGTGGTCATTAGCTGGTAGATATCATTTTCAGAACCATTGGCACATTTAAAGGCCTCGGCCTCATTATTCGCTAAGCGTTCAACATCTTTATCTGTAAGATAAAATGCAACAGGATCACTCAATGTCCCCGACGTAGTTACGAAATCAGAGATTTTATTTTTAGAAACACAAAGAAAATCATCATTATAAAGCGCGAGATCATCTTTTGTTGTGAATGGGATTCCAGACAAATCCTTAACCGTTTTTATGGTTTCAATATCAATCCCGTCTCTGGCAAAAATCCGTTGATAATAAGCGGAATTGGTATTAATATATCGAAGAATCTCTTTTAACTTTTCACTTTGTGATGTGCTGATTTCTGTCATAAACGGGGTAAATTATTCGGACTGAAATATTAGGATTAATTTCAGGTTTTAAAAATCTGTCGGCAAAACGCTTGAAAAATTTTGAGCTGCTAAAATATATCCTCAGGATTTTTCTTTTTTGCATTCCTCGATTTTAGCCTGAATTGCACGAATTTCATTTTTAGATGAAACCTCATGTTGCAAAGATTCCTGGTAATAACCGATCGCCTTATCGTAGTTTTTATTCTTTTGATAATATTCGCCCAGCGTTAGATAGGTAACATAACTTTCAGGATTATTACTAACCATCGCATATTCATCCTTCAAACTCAATTTATATGGAATGCCCAGCATCACATATTTGTGGATCTTTTGCTTGGTCACTTTAAATGCTTCAAATCTTCTGTAAGCGTCCGTTGCCAGGAAAGGATCCGGCTGAATAGACAAAGAATCAATCGCATGAAAACTTTCCTTATGGCTAAAAACGTCATTTAAATCATAACAAATAAAGGCTCCAAGCTGATAAGGTGGCGTAGAAATCCAGACTTTCCGTGCTGATGGTTTAAAAATAATTCCATGATGTGCAATCAGCTGATTTAAGGATTTTGAATTTCCATAACCTATAAAAGTATCATTCAGGCCTTCTTTATTTCTTAAAATATCCGCAGCTTCCTGAACATCTACCGGATACGAACGCACCATTAGCTGGCTCATTCTGTCAAATCTGGCTTTGGAATCTGTATCCGTAATATTATTGATATTGACCGAATCTTTAATAAAAGCAGTTCCCTGATAATGATTGGCGCAAACAAGGTAATCAGAACCCGATGCATACAAATCCATTTTTGTGGGTGATTTTTCAATAATAGCAGCCTTATTATCCTGTGCAGATCCTATCAAAAGTGATTCCGAAACAAATGTGTCACGTTTTTTGGCAATCGCATGTGCTTCATCGATTGTGGCTGCATATTGAAGAATTTCCCTCGCCAGTAATGAAATCGGCTCTTTTGCTCCATAGGGAATATCTGATTTGGAAGCGTTAAGCGTTACCGTAATCCCCTTTTCATTTATCCCTGAAACAACGCCGGTTAAGCCCGCCCAGGCATAAGAGGCGAATTTGTATCCTTTGTCGGGATTCATAAAAACGATCAACTTATCTTCCGCAAAAGCATCGCCCATATAAAAGTCGAAATTTCTGCCAATTAACAAAGAAGAATCAGCTGAAAGAGAATTTTTAACGGCAAAGGAAGTGCAGCCAACCATATTTAAATCCGTCAGCGCATGACCGATATCGTGCGCTGCATGGTAATTTAAGATCCGGTAATATTTTGGGCCGATATAATTATACTTGTCAGAAAAAGATTGAGAAACTCCATAGATTTCCTGCAAATTTTCGTCCTGAATATATTTATAAATATCCTTATTGAACCAGGCAACAAAACCTTTTAATACCTGCAAAAAGAATGCATTTGGGACAATTTCTTTGATCTGGTCAACAAAATGAACTTCCTGTTTTTCCATCAATTCTTTGGCCAAAATACCATAAATAAGTCCGCGTTCGTAAGGACTTCCTTCCAGATACATTTCCCAAATACCGTATTTATTCTTTTTGAGCCAGCAGTTTTCAACTTTATAATGATTGGGACCCAGTTGAATACGCTTATAACTTTCGATAGTTTTATTACTTGCTATCTTTGGCGCAGGCAATTTTACCGCCCAGATAAATAGGCCAAAAATGACTCCTGCAACGAGAAGAATTACTAAAATTATTTTAAGAAACGTACTTACTGATTTATTTTTGGGCCACATATAGCTTAAACGGGAATTCGGAGTAAAATTTCTTAACTGGCATTTCTGATCGGAAAATTTTCCCTACAACTCATTTACCCCTTTTTATTAACGCATAAAATTACGAATTAAATGGGCTTAGTCTATAAAAAGATATTGGAAGGCGATTCACTTTTGGGTTTATGGGAAATATCGGAATCGTTAGAAGAGATGTTTGAGGCTATTAAATTATCTGATTCAGATCAAAAAAAGTTGGAGAGGAAAGTTAACAGCAAAAGAAAAAAAGAATCCGTTGCCGTAAGACTTTTGTTAGAAAAAATGTTGGAAGAAACCCATGAAATCAGTTATGATGAAAATGGCAAGCCATTTCTTATATCAACAAATTATAAAATTTCTATTTCACACTCTGAAAAATATGCAGCCATGTATCTGGTTAAAGACAAATCTGCTGGTGTCGATATTCAAAAAATAAAACCGGACATAGGCAAAGGAATCGACTTTTTCCTGAACGACGAGGAGCAATTATGGGTTGATAAGGCAGATTTCATTCTGATTAATATTCTCTGGTCGGCCAAGGAATCGGTTTACAAATATGCTGGTATCAAAGAGCTTGATCCTAGAAATAACATGTCTGTCAATCCTTTTTTGGCAAAACCACAAGGAGAAATTTCTGTGCATTTTGGAAAAGAAAAATTGGAAACGATCCTGATTCACTATGAAGTCTTTGAAGATTACGTCCTTACCCGTACATTGTAGTATTAAAAGCTAAGCCCCTGAAATTCCCGTATGAAAAAAATTACTATTCTGTTTTCTCTGCTTCTCTCTTTCCAGATCCGGGCACAAGTTCCTACCCTATCTTCCAGTGAAATTTATCAAGGCGTAAAAAAATTAAATGTCCTTGGTTCTATTCTGCATATTGCTGCACATCCGGATGACGAGAATACATTAATGTTGTCTTACATGTCGAAAGATCAGCTGGTCAGAACTGGTTACCTTTCTTTGACACGAGGGGATGGCGGACAAAATCTTATCGGTGCTGAACAGGGTGCTAATATTGGTATAATCCGAACTCAGGAATTATTGGGAGCACGTAAAATTGACGGAGCAACACAGTTTTTTTCCCGCGCTTATGATTTCGGTTTTTCAAAAACCAGAAAAGAAACACTGAATTTCTGGGATCAGAATAAAGTTTTGGGCGACGTAGTTTGGCTGATCCGTAAATTTCAACCGGACGTAATTATTACACGTTTTCCACCGGATCCGCGTGCTGGACACGGCCACCATCAAACATCCGCATATCTTGCAGAAGAAGCTTTCAAATTAGCCGCTGATCCGAATTCATATCCTGATCAGCTGAAATTTGTAAAAACCTGGCAGGCAAAACGTTTGGTTTGGAATACCTTCACACCAGGATTTACAAACAAGCAACCTGAAGGCGAAAAAAATCCGTTTATCTCCTTAGAAATTGGTGGCTACAATCCGGTTTTAGGAAAATCGTATACTGAAATTGCTGCGGAAAGCCGTAGCCAGCATAGAAGCCAGGGATTTGGAAGTGCGCCAGCGCGTGGTGAACGAATTGATTATTTTCTTCACAAAGAAGGAACAGCAGCAAAAAGCAATCTTTTTGACGATGTAGACATTACCTGGAAACGTGTCGATGGAAGTCAGAAAGTGCAGTCGCTGGTGTCTGATGCGATTAAAAATTATGACATTGGCAATCCTTCCGCGACAGTTCCTGCGCTGTTAAAAATAAATCAGGAACTGACAAAACTGGATTCAGCAAATATTTATGTTAAGGCGAAAAAGCAAGAAATTTGTGACTTGCTTGTTCAATGTGTTGGTTTATTTTTTGAAACAAATCCAACCGAGTTTTCTTCCGTTGCAGGTGACGCGGCCGATATAAAAATGACTGTTGTGAAACGCTCTAAATATCCTGTTAAGTTAATTTCCCTTAACTGGACGGGCATTAAAGCTGACAGTGTTTTAAACCTAAATCTGGGCGAAAATGAAATGAATGCTTTTGCCAAAAAGGCACAGTTGCCAACAGACTTAAAAACAACGCAACCATACTGGCTTCTGAAACCGATTGATAAAGGTATTTTCCAGATTGATAATCAGCAGGATATTGGTTATCCTGAAAACAGACCGGAGACCAAAACGGATTATATTTTTGAGATTGATGGACAGAAATTTACCTATTCAAGACCCTGGATTTATAAATTTACCGATCCTGCCTCAGGTGAAATTTACCGGCCATTTGAAATACGTCCGGCAGTAACTGCTAATATCAATGAGCCGGTTTTCATTTTCCCAAACTCGGCGGCCAAAACATTAAGTGTTATGGTAGAAGCGCAAAAAAGTAATGTTAAAGGAACTTTGAAACTTGATTTGCCAAAAGGATGGAAATCGGAACCAGCCAGTGTAAATTTTGATATGACTGAAAAATATCAGGAACAGACTTACAGTTTCACCATTACTCCACCTGCCAAAAATGAAGAAGGTGTCGTAAAAGCGGTTGTCCTTGTGGATGGAAAAAGTTATGACAAATCGATTAAAACCATTGACTATCGCCACATTCCAAGCCAAACCCTATTCCCTCCCGCAGAAGCAAAACTGGCCAAGCTTGATGTAAAAATTAGTGTGAAAAATATCGGCTACATTGCTGGTGCCGGTGATGATGTCCCAACTGCATTAAGACAAATGGGCTGTACGGTAACCATGTTGAATGAAGCTGCACTTTCCAAAGATTTAAGCGGTTATGACGCTATTGTTGTCGGAATAAGAGCATATAATACGGAAAATCGTTTGACTTACTATCAGGAAAAATTGATGGAATATGTCAAAAATGGCGGAACGATGGTTGTCCAGTACACCATACCACAAAGAATGAAAGTGAAGCAGATCGGGCCTTACCCGATTCAGTTAAGCCAGGATCGTGTTGCTGAGGAAGATGCTGAAATGCGCTTTTTAAAACCTGAACATGCGTTACTAAATTATCCAAACAAAATCACGCAGAAAGATTTCAATGGCTGGATCCAGGAACGAGGTTTATATTTTGCCAATGACTGGGATAAAACGCACTATGACGCGATTTTCTCAGCCAATGACACCGATGAGAGTTTGAAAGAAGGAGGCGTACTTTATGCCCAATACGGAAAAGGACATTACATTTATACCGGACTTTCATTTTTCCGGGAACTTCCGGCAGGTGTTACCGGGGCCTACCGACTTTTTGCTAATATGATTTCAGCAGGTAAGAAATAAAACAAAAAAACGGATTGGTTTAACGCCAATCCGTTTTTTGTTACTTCATATTTTTTCGGCGGTTACGCTGGAAATCTTCCAGTACAAATCCTCCTAATCCTTGCAGATTACTATAGTAAGCGCGTCCATTATTTACTTTGGTAAAATTCTGAACAAATTGTTTCAGATAAGGGTCCGTCGCAATCATAAACGTAGTTACCGGAATTTCTAAACGACGGCACTGCGCGGCCAGCGTCAGGGTTTTACTGATAATCTTACGATCCAGCCCAAAACTGTTTTTATAATATTTTATCCCTTCTTTCAGACAGGTTGGCTTACCATCCGTGATCATGAAAATCTGTTTGTTACGGGTTTTCTTTCGACGGAGAATATCCATAGCAAGTTCCAGACCAGCAACAGTATTGGTATGGTAAGGACCAACTTCCAGATACGGTAAATCTTTTAATTGTATCTGCCATGCGTCATTTCCGAAAACGATAATATCCAGAGAATCTTTTGGGTATTTGGAGCGGATTAATTCTGCCAAAGCCAAAGCTACTTTCTTCGCAGGCGTAATTCTGTCTTCGCCATACAAAATCATGGAATGGCTGATATCAATCATTACAACCGTAGCAGTAGTCGTTTTTTGCTCACGCTCAACTACTTCCAGATCATTTTCCATCAGCATAAAATCACCAATTCCGTGATTCACCTGCGCATTTTTGATGGATTCTGTCATCGCAATCTGGTCAAGCGTATCACCGAACTGAAACTGACGGATATCACTGCTTAGTTCATCACCCGCTCCCATATAAGGCGTGTGATGATTTCCGCCTGATTTCGATCTTTTCAGTTTGCCAAAAATCTCGTCCAAAGCACTCTTCCGAATACTTTTTTCCGCTTTTGGCGTCATGATCAGCTTACTTTCTCCCTCGCGTTTTTCTTCCGAGATGTAGCCTTTTTTCTTTAAATCATCGAAAAAATCACCAATCCCATAAGAATCATTTGTAAGATTATATTGTCTGTCCAACTCGCTAAGCCATGACATAGCCTCGCTAACATCACCTGACGTCATCAGCAAAAGTTGCTGAAAAATATCAAAAAGCTGATCAAACTTGCTATTACCGGTCTGTTCGGCGGGTACAAATTTGGTGAAACGATGTCCTTGCATAAAATTCAGATTTGAAAAATAAATCTACAAAAAACAGACGGCTACTTTCGAATAATTTTGAAAGTAGCCGTTTAAAATATCAGAAAGAATTAATTATGCTTCTTCTGCACAAAATTCTTCGTATGCCATTTGCAAATGCTGAGCAATCATTTCAGCAGAACGACCTTCAATGTGGTGACGTTCAACAAAATGGATCAACTCACCATCTTTGAAAAGAGCAACCGCGGGAGATGACGGAGGATACGGTAAAGTATACTCACGCATTTTTGAGACAGCCTCAGAATCGAACCCAGCAAAAACTGTCGCCAATTGATCTGGCTTAATTTCACTGCGTTCCAAAGAAGCTCTTACGCCCGGACGGGCAGCACCAGCAGCACAACCGCAAACTGAATTGATCACTACCAAAGCAGTGCCTTTCATGTTCTGCATGAAGTTGTCTACTTCTTCCGCACTTGTCAAATCCTGAAAACCGACATTAGTCAACTCCGCCTTCATAGGCGCTACTAACTGTGGAGGATACATATTTTCTTAAAGTTTAAAGTTGAAATTTGATAAGCTGTTAGCTATTAGCGGTTAGGCATTTAGCTTATTATTGATGTAATAGAATTCTTACTAATTTATTAGAGCTGCAAGCTAATCGCTAAAAGCCAATAGTCAACGGCTAAACCTACATAAATCCAAGTTCAAGTTTCGCCTCTTCCGACATCATTTCGGTCGTGTAAGGAGGATCAAAAGTAAGCTCGATACTCACATCATTCACGCCTTCTACTTCTCTGATCTTCTGCTCAACCTCACCAGGCAGCGTTCCCGCAGATGGGCAAGCAGGCGAAGTAAGCGTCATCGAAACGAATACATTATTAACCGGGAATATTTTTAAATCGTATATCAGGCCAAGTTCGTAAACATCAACCGGAATTTCCGGATCGTAAACCATTTTAATCGCCTTAATCACTTCTTCACGCAATTCTGATTCGCTCATTTCTTTTTTAGTTATGATAACAGCAAGTGAAGCGTCTTAGTTTTCACTTTTGATATTTTTTTATTTGACAGCCTGATAGGCAATTCCGTAAGCTCTCATTTGTTTCAGCATGGAAGCCAATCCATTTGAACGGGTTTGTGCCAGATGCTGATGAAGACCCACTTTCTCCAAAAAATAAAGGTCGGCACTTGCAACTTCCTCAGGTGTGTGTCCTGATAAAACTTTTACAAGCATACCGATCAAACCTCTTGTAATAATCGCATCACTATCAGCCTCAAATTTCAAAAGCTCACCATCCATAGAGGCATTTAACCAAACTCTGGACTGGCACCCTTTAATTATATTTTCTTCGGTTTTAAATTCTTCCTGCAACGCTGGAAATTGTTTTCCGAGATCTATAATATACTCGTACTTGCTATCCCAATCATCAAACAATTCAAAATCTTCGATTAGTTCGTCTTGTGCTTCGTTAATTGTCATAATTTAAAATTCTGATAATGGCCGTGATGAGTGTCTGATTGCCATGATCTCAATTACATTATCCTTTGCAACATTGTATATAACACGATATTTGCCTACTGGAATCTCTCTAATACTAATTAATCTAGTTTCCGGAAGTGTTCTGCCCATATTGGGGAATTTTTCAAGAAGTTCGATCTTACTAAAAACATCATTGATCCACTTTTTAGAATAAGACAGAGATTCTGAATTCAATCCTAGAAAAATTGTATCTAAATCTTGTCTGGCTTCTTCGGACCAATTTATTCGAGCCATTTTTTATAGGCATTTTTAACTTCTTCGTGTGTATGAAACGCTCCGTTATCCAACTGCTTTCTTGACCGTTCGATTTTAGATAGTACAATTATTTGTTCAATTACTTGCTCTACTTCCAAATTATCTGGCATTGCTTCAAGCGACTCTATCAATACATTTTTAGGAATAGTTTCCATTTTCTGAATATTAAATAGTTTAAGCTTATGAATATACAAAATAATTGAGATCGAATCAACCCAACATCTTCTTCGCCTTATGAAGTCCTTTGATCAAACCGTCAATTTCTTCAATCGTGTTGTAAACAGCAAAAGAGGCACGGGTGGTTCCTAAAATCCCCAAACGCGACATTAAAGGTTGCGTGCAATGGTGACCCGTACGAACCGCGATTCCCTGATTATCCAGAATCACAGCAATATCCTGGTGGTGCATACCGTCTATAACAAAAGAAAGTACGCTCACTTTTTCCTTTGCCTGACCAATGATCCTCAACCCGGAAATTTCTTTAACTGCATCGGTCGCATACAAAAGCAGATCATTTTCATGTTTTGCAATGTTTGACTTGCCCAAAGTATCAACATAATCAATCGCATATTTAGCAGCAACAACATCCGCAATATTCGGCGTTCCGGCTTCAAATTTATACGGCAATTCGTTGTAAGTCGTTTTTTCAAACGTTACTTCCTTGATCATTTCACCGCCGCCACGGTATGGAGGCATGGCTTCAAGCAATTCTTTTTTACCATATAAAATACCCATTCCGGTTGGTCCGTATATTTTGTGCAGCGACAAAGCGTAAAAATCAACATCCAGTGCTTGGACATCAATCGTAAAATGTGAACTTGCCTGAGCACCGTCCAATAAAACCTTTGCTCCTACTTTATGCGCTTTTTCAATAATTTCTGCCACCGGATTTATTGTTCCCAGTGCGTTTGAAACATGGACGATAGAAACAAACTTCGTCTTTTCCGAAAGCATTTTCTCATATTCATCCATTAAAAGTTCTCCTTCATCATTGATCGGGATCACTCTTAAAACGCATCCTTTTTCCTCACAGAGCATTTGCCATGGAACAATATTCGAATGGTGTTCCATCGTGGAAATGATGATCTCATCCCCTTCTTTCAGGAATTTCCGTCCGTATGTTTGCGCAACCAGATTAATACTATCCGTTGTCCCATAAGTAAATATTACTTCTTCAGACAATTCAGCATTGATAAATTTTTGTAGTCTCCGGCGTGATTCTTCAAAGGCAAAAGTTGCTTTTTCTGCCAAATGGTGAATTCCTCGGTGAATGTTGGCATTATAATGCTCATAATATCCCGACAGCGCATCCAGTACAATACGAGGTTTTTGCGTTGTAGCGGCATTGTCAAAATACACAAGTTGTTTTCCGTTAATGACTTCATTAAGAATTGGGAAGTCATTACGAATGGACGCTATATCTGGGAAATTAGTCATTTTAATGAAGTATTAAGAAAAATGCCCAACCCAATTGAAGAGAAGGTTGGGCATTATAATAAGTATTCGTAAAGACAGAACGATAATTACTTCCTGGAAAGTTTCTCTGCGATTACATTTTCAAGATATTCACGAATTGAATCGATTTTGATCTGCGAAACAACGTCAGCACAGAAAGCAAACATCAAAAGTGACATGGCTTCTGCCTTGGAAATGCCACGTGAACGCATGTAAAATAATGCTTCCTCGTCGATTTGTCCGGTTGTAGTTCCGTGAGAACATTTCACGTCATCAGCAAAAATTTCAAGCTGAGGTTTGGTATACATCGTTGCGTCATTTGACAAAACGATGTTTTTACAAGACTGAAATGCGTTGGTTTTTTGGGCGTCAGGACGAACAAATATTTTACCATTGAAAACACCTTTCGACTTGTCGCGCAAAATCCCTTTATATAACTCGTTACTTTCAGAATTTGGTTTGCTATGGTCAGCAACCGTATGATTATCAACATGCTGCGTACCATCCGGAAAATACAATCCGTACATATGCGCTTCGCAATGCTCACCATCAATAACAATATTCAGGTTGTTTCTTGTGAACTTTCCGTTTAAAGTTACCGTAGCTGCGTAAAAATGCGATTTTTCCAGCATCCGAACCTGCGTAGTCCCAATGTGATAAGCATTTTCACTTTCATTCTGCACTTTGTAATATTCAACGCCTGCTTCTTCACCGACGTTAATTTCGGTAACCACATTTGTGAAAGAACGTTCGTCGCCGATTGTTCTGAAAGCTTCGGCAATTTTCACATGCGCGTTTTTTCCAACGGCAATGATATTACGCGGCTGACTTGCTACATTTTCTACACGGGCATCACTAACAAAACGAAGAATTACCGGGTGCTCAACAGTCTGATTGTTTGGCACATAAATAAAAACTCCGTCGTGAGCAAATGCAGTATTTAATGAAGTAAAAGCATCCGAGTCGTTTTTCACCAATTCATCAAAATAAGAATTGACAAGATCCGGATTGTTTTTATACGCATTTTGTAAAGAATCTATAATGATCTGATCCGTAGAAGAAACCACCGTAGAAAGTGCCGGATTGTAATGACCGTTTACAAAATACAATATGTTAGCAGCCTGCTCCGGCATTTTCAGATCGATAAGATCTTCTGCCGAAAGCGTGTCGCTGGTATTAAAGTTATAGGAAGCACTGATCAAGTCACGTACGTTGCTGTATTTCCACTCTTCGTTTTTAGGCGTTGGGAATCCCAATGTTTCAAACTGAGTGAAAGCAGCACGTTTTTTCTGATGGAAAGCAGATTTTGCTTCACCATTCATCACGGATTCCCGCGCGTGAAAATCAGTGATTAATTTCGTTCTTAAATCTATTGTTTCGGTACTCATTCCGTTTTTGGTATTGAAAGTGATGTTATCTGATCAACCCGCTGGTCAATCCAACAATAACCTGAAAATTAAAACTGACAGATTATTAGTTTACTTCCTGAGCCTCAACTTCGGCTTTAATCCAGTCATATCCTTTTTCTTCCAATTCAAAAGCAAGCTCTTTTCCACCGGATTTAACAATTCTTCCTTTGTAAAGTACGTGTACAAAATCAGGAACGATATAATCCAACAGACGCTGGTAGTGGGTAACCACGATCGCAGAACGCTCAGGAGAACGAAGAGAATTCACTCCTTCCGCGACGATACGCAAGGCATCAATGTCAAGTCCTGAATCGGTTTCATCCAAAATAGCAAGTTTTGGTTCAAGCACCGCCATCTGGAAAATTTCATTACGTTTTTTCTCTCCACCCGAGAAACCTTCGTTCAAAGCACGTTTCAAAAGAGAATCGTTCATGCTAACCAATTTCGCTTTTTCACGCACCATTTTAAGGAAACGTGCTGCATCCAAAGGTTCTTCACCGTTATATTTACGAATTTCGTTAACCGCAGTTTTAAGGAAATTTATGGTAGTCACACCTGGAATTTCAACAGGATACTGAAAAGCAAGGAATATTCCTTCCGCTGCTCTTTGTTCTGCTGCAAGTTCTAATAAATCTTTTCCGTCAAAAGTAACAGTACCTGCTGTTACTTCATATTCTTCTCTTCCTGCCAAAACAGATGCCAAAGTGCTTTTTCCTGATCCGTTCGGACCCATGATAGCATGAACTTCACCTGGTTTGATTTCCAGGTTAATGCCTTTTAATATTTCTTTGCCGTCTATCGAGGCGCGCAATCCATTAATTGAGAGCATAACTGATTTTATACTTGTATATGTAGTTCTTGGTAATTTACCGCAAAAGTAGTAAGCTTTGGTCGTATATGAAAATAACCACCCCGGTTCAAAACAAACATTCTGGTAATACATCTTTATTAACCTTTTTCAGGGCATCTGTGTTCCCTAGAGGAGGATATTTTGGACATACTTTACTATAAAAGTAGGCAAAGCAATCAACAAATATCCCAATTGTAAATTATCCGCATTACTTTGCGACCTGATTTTAAGCTTGATATATGGTAAATACAGATAAAACAAAGTCATCTGAAATAATGGTTTCAACCGAAGTTGGGACATTAAGAAGATTACTTATTCATAGTCCGGATCGTGGATTAGGAAAAGTTATTCCTTCAAAGGCACAGGACTGGCTTTTTGAAGATATTGTTCACCTGAACACAATGCGTAAAAAAGAATATGATTATTATGTAAAACTTCTTTTATACTTTCTTGATCCTGAAAAGATTAAAGGAAAATTAAAAGAAATAAACGACGATAAATCCCGAGCTTTTTACATTCCGGGGTCTGAAAAATATTTTAATTCGGACAAAGTCGTTGACATCCAAAAGCTTTTGGCTGAAATTCTGCTTGACGAAAATATCAGAATAAAATTAACCGCCGCGATATGCGGGATTGAACGCTGTTCGTATCAAACACAAAATGAACTGAATACTTTTGACGCCAATGAGCTTGCCAAAATCTTCATTTCCGGCTCATTTTCAGACAAACGCATGTTGTTCGCGCCTTTGCCAAATTTAATTTTCATGCGTGATATTGGGATCGTTATCAATGATCATATTTTATTAAATAAACCGGCAAAATCGGCCCGGACGAGAGAATCCATTTTAGCACAGTTTATTTTCTTTCATCACCCAATGTTCGCTGCATTTAAGGATAACATTATTGAAATCCCGGAAAATGAGCGGCATTTTTTACTTCCGGATGATGAAAAAGCAAGTGATTACCATCGCTGTACACTAGAAGGCGGTGATGTGATGATGGTCGCTCCCGGACATTTGCTAATTGGGTGCAGCGAGCGAACCTCCTTATATGCTGCCCAGCAAGTGATGAAAATATTATTTGATAAAAATGTAGTCGGGAAAATTTCCATCATAAAAATTCCGAAGAAACGGGATTACATGCATATCGATACGATTTTCACACAAGTCAAAAAGAATGTCTGGGTTTTATTAAGCAGTATTGGAAGACTTGGTGACGAAGCAAAAAAGAAAGATGTTTTGCATTTTTTCGCACCAAAAATAACCAATCCGGACTTTCAGATTTTACAGTTTACCAAAGGAGAAGAGCAAAATCCTGTTGAAATTGAAAACCTGGAAGATCTGCTTACGGATATAAGCAAGAATGATTTGAAATGTGAAGAAGACGTTCAGTTTATTTATTCCGGAAATAATGAATTCCCGTACGGCGAGCGCGAGCAATGGACGGATTCCTGTAATTTACTGGCGATAAAAGACGGCGTTGTGATAGGTTATGACCGGAATGATAAAACACTGGATGCTTTCCGTGAAAAGGGTTTCAGGATCATCAGGGCAAAAGATTTAATTCAAAAATTTGAAGACGATGAGCTTTCTCCTGATACTCTGACAAACACTTTCATAACACTTCCATCGGCCGAATTGTCCAGAGCGCGAGGCGGATCACATTGTATGAGCATGCCTATATTAAGAGATTGAAATCAGATTGCAAACTGACCATTTAGGTTGTAAATTGCATTTACTTCTCAACTAATTAAACATTACTCCTATGCGCCCTATAGCCACATCGATTTTTACCCAACCTCAGTCCACTGCCAGGATCATGATGATCCGGCCTGCTCAATTCGGTTTTAATAGCGAGACTGCCGGAAGCAATGAGTTTCAGCAAAAAGAACACGCAGTAAAAACGAACGAAATTGCGCAGGAAAAGGCAAAGGAAGAATTTGACCTGATGATTTCGCAACTATCCCTGACGGGACTTGATCTACATATTTTCGATGATACCGACGAGGTTTACAGACCCGACGCCGTTTTCTCTAATAACTGGGTTTCTTTTCACCAAAGCGGGAAAGTGGTTTTATATCCGATGATGGCGGAAAACCGGAGAGCGGAACGCAGACTGGATATTATCGAAGAACTTAGAAAAGATTTTCTGGTTGAGGAAATCATTGACCTGACACATTTTGAAAATGAAGGAAAATACCTGGAAGGAACCGGAAGTATGGTTTTGGACCGGCGTTATAAAATAGCATACGCATGTCTTTCACCAAGAACACATCCGGAAGTCTTGCAAGCTTTTGCCGATGCATTGGGCTATGAAATTGTAACGTTCTCAGCCTCAGACGAAAACGACAAGGCCATTTACCATACCAACGTCCTGATGTGTGTTGGTGATATTTTTGCAATTGTTTGTCTGGAAGCAATTAAAAACCCGGATGAGCGGCTCAAAGTGAGAAGTTTACTTGAAGAAACAAACAAATATATTGTTGAAATTTCTCTGGAACAGGTCCGGCATTTTGCAGGAAATATGTTGATGGTCAGAAATTTAAAAGGCGATAAGTTTCTGATGATGTCAACGCAAGCCTATGATGCATTGACCGAAAATCAGCATAAGGCTCTACTGGATTATGCTAAAATAATTCATTCCGATTTGTCTGTCATTGAGGGTTACGGAGGCGGTTCTGCACGTTGTATGATGACTGAAATTCATTTGCCACTTCGATAAAACTGAATCAGTAAACGTAAAAAGGAGTCGACCAAAATAAGCCGACTCCTTTTTTTTAAATACTTGATTTGATTAATCTTTCAAATCAGCTTTAATCTTATCCATTTTGGCACGTGTATCAGATTTGAAATTATCCCATTTCTCGTCTGTTTCAGCCTGCAATTTGTTAAGTGATTCTTTCAAATCTTCTTTTTCTTTTTGCAGCTCTTTTTTACGTTCCTTCCATTTATCTTTTTCTTTGGCAGTAGCTTTATCCATTTTAGCATCTGCTTCCTCTATTTTATTATCGATTTTGCTGATTGAATCATCAATATCGGTTTTCAGAGATTCTTTTTCATCTTTAAATTTAGATTTGAAATCATCACCTGCATCTTTCATATCTGATTTTGCATCATCAATATTTTCTTTTGCGTCATTTTGAGCTGCCTCCGCAGTATCTTCAGCAGAATTTTTCGTCTTTTCAGAACAACTGCTAAAAGTCAACATTCCAACTGTCAACATTGAAGCTACGATCCAGGTTATTTTTTTCATTTTTGTTGTGTTTAATTTAAAAGTTTGAATTGTATCATTAATTCATTGGTAGTATTAAAAATATCCTACCAACTTGATATTCGTTTTCAAAACTGTTTAGTTGTGGAAAAACATACTCATCTGTTTAAACTAAGAATGCAAGATTATTTTCGGAAGGCATTTGAGACGAATCCTTTCAGTTTTAGTCACAAATACCATGCTTTTTTTAAAGTACTTGTTTGTTACTATCCCTTTTAATAAAGAGCTTTGTCATACATTCCTAAACAAAACCTATGTCAAGACATTTATTAATTTCCATATTTTCCTGCCTGCCAATTTTTCAAAGCTTTGCCCAAAACGCAATGCAAAACGATACGCTTGCAGCAAGACAACTTGATGAAATTACGGTCAACGCTTTTGAATCAAAAACCAACCGGCTCTCAACGACTGCAACGGTAGGTTTACTCACTGCAAAATCAATTGAACGATTTTCCTCAACTACCTGGACCAACGCAGTAAATGCGATTCCGGGCGTGAGAATGGAAGAAAGATCGCCGGGAAGTTATCGATTTTCTGTTCGAGGAAGTTTAATTCGCTCTCCGTTTGGTATTCGTAATGTCAAATTTTACTGGAACGGAATACCATTCACAGATGCTGGTGGAAATACTCCTTTAAATTCGCTCGATTTTGGATCTGTGCAAAGTATGGAAGTGATCAAAGGACCTGGAAGCAGTCTTTATGGTGCCGGAACCGGTGGGGTTGTTTTAATGCAAAGTCGTACCGATAATCCTGGCATGAACCGGGTTGAGCAAAGTGTGGGTTATGGGAAATACGGTTTTCAAAGTCGTAGCACAACTTTGCAGGTTGGTGATATTTCTGTCCAATACGGTCATCAGGAACAAGATGGCTATCGGAAACAAAGCGGGATGGTGCGAGATGCTATTCGGTTTACATCAAACAGCAAAGTTGGAAAAGGTACGCTTTCGTTGCTTGGAATGTATTCGGATCTGATGTATCAGACTCCCGGCGGAATCACTCTTGCACAATACAAATCAGATCCAAAACTTGCCCGTCAGTCTTCTCCAACAGTTCCGGGAAGTGAGGCGCAACATGCGGCCATTTATACCAAATTTGCTCTTTTGGGAGGCAATTATTCCATTGCACTTAACGATAACTGGACGCAAAGTACTGCACTTTATTTAACGACTAATGATTTTGCCAATCCATTTATTTCCAATTATGAAAAACGTGACGAGCAAGGAATGGGTGGAAGAAATATCTGGCAAAATACTGCCCAGATCGGTAATGTAAAAACAAACTGGACAACCGGTTTTGAGTGGCAATACAGTAAATCAGCACAAAGAAATTATGATAATAACGGAGGAGTTCCCGGAAAACAACAAACCGTTGAGGACGTCCGCACAAGTGCCTTATCCGCTTTCACACAATTGGAAGCTGTTCTTTTTTCTGACTTAACGGTTACAGCAGGTGTCAGTTATAATACATCAAAATATAAATACGAACGTTTCTTTGTGCTTCCATATAGCAAGGAACAAAGAACATTTGACGGGATTTTTGTGCCAAGATTCGCCCTTAACAAAATCATTGCAAAAACATGGGCAGTTACAGCATCATACAGCAGCGGATTCTCTCCTCCTACTTTACAGGAAGTCCGTCCCTCGGCTGGCGGATTCCGCAGAGATCTTGAAGCAGAACGAGGCATGAATACCGAAATTGGTATTCGTAAAATAGGCAACAGATTTACAGCGGAAATTAACGCCTATCATTTTGGCCTGAAACAGACCATTGTTAGAAGAACAAATGAAGCAGGTTCTGAATATTTTATCAATGCTGGAAAAACAAAACAAATCGGCCTGGAATGGAACCTGGGATACGATCTGATCGCAAATCCAAAATCACCGGTTTCCTTAAGAATCTGGGATTCCGGAACGTATACAAAATATACCTATGACAATTATCAGTCGGGCGATGTGAATCTGAGCGGAAAACTGATTCCGGGAATCCCAAGACTTATACAGACTACTGGTCTTGATGCAAAATTCAGATATGGATTTTCTCTTTATGCAACCTATCAGCATGGCAGCTCACTGTACCTGAACGATGCAAATACAGTTAAAAATACGCCTTACAACCAATTTACAGCCCGTGCTGCCTGGAAAAAAAGCTGGGGAAATCATTTGTACAGCGAACTTTCTGCTTCTGCCGAAAAAGTTAACGCTGCCATTTACAGTCTCGGCTACGACCTAAACGCCTTCGGAAACCGTTACTACAACAGTGCTCCCAAAAACAACCTTTGGGCTGGTGTAAAGATTGGCTGGGAATGGAAGAAATAATTGTTAATTGTTAAGGGTTAAGGGTTAATGATGGCGGTTTGTGAGTTGGTGGCTTGTTTCTTCAATTTGTGTTTTTGGTAATTTCCGGTTTATTTTTTTTAATATGATTATTATCAAATGAAACTCCAAGTCTTTTTCTCCTGTTCTTTTGAAACCGCAATCAGTATATTGGGCCAAAAATTGTCATTGAGCCACCATTAACCCTTAACAATTAACCATTAACAATTAAAATTTGCATCTCTACATTCATATTCCCTTTTGCAGACAAGCCTGTCATTATTGTGATTTTCATTTCAGCACGAATACTAAAAATAAACGGGCGATTGTGGAAGCCATTGCAAGAGAGATTATCCTAAGAAAAGAATATCTATCATCAGGCGAACTGGAAACCATATATTTTGGCGGCGGGACACCCTCGTTGCTGGATGAATCGGAGCTTGGATTCTTGATGCAGACAATCCGTTCAAACTTTAAAGTAGATGCGGATGCAGAAATAACACTAGAGGCAAATCCTGACGATTTGAATAAAGAAAAACTTGTTCAACTTCAATCAGCTGGTATCAACCGGCTTAGCATTGGAATTCAATCATTCCATGAGCCGCACCTGAAACATCTTAACCGGATCCATGATTCTTACGAAGCTGGAAATTGTGTGAAACTTGCGCAGGAAGTTGGGATTAATAATATTTCTATTGATTTGATCTATGCAATTCCGGCACCTGATCACGCGATTCTTGAATCTGATATTCAAAAGGCATTTGAACTTGACGTTGCTCATATCTCAGCTTATTGCCTGACAATTGAACCACAAACGGCTTTTGGAAGCTGGTTGAAAAAGAAGAAGATTAAGCCAATTGATGAAGAATTTGCTGCACAGCAATTTGAGATTTTAATGGCCGGACTTGCTTCAAACGGTTATGAACAATATGAAATTTCAAATTTTGCCAGAAACGGGAAATACAGTCGACATAATAGTTCTTACTGGAAACAGCATCACTATCTTGGCGTTGGCCCAAGTGCCCATTCGTACAATGGCGTTAGTAGAGAATTCAATATTTCCAACAATGCCCAATATCTTGCAGCTATTCTGGATGATAGAATCCCTTCCACGATTGAAATTCTCTCTTCCGCGGATCAGGTAAATGAATATTTGTTGACAGGACTTCGTACGAAGTGGGGATGCGACATATCAACGCTTAATAAATTGTCCGACAATGGATTTGAAATACAAAACCGCGCAGAAATATCCATGATGGCTCAAAAAGGCTGGCTGTTTATTGATAACGGAACAATTCTGCTAACACATGCCGGAAAATTATTCGCCGACAGAATAGCAAGTGATTTGTTTCTGGATTAGGATTTCTATCGGCAACACTAAAAGCCAAAAGCTATTAGCCAGCAGCTAAACGTCAAAAGGGGTGTGTAGAATTATAAATTCCACACACCCCGATTTGATTAAAATTCAAAGTTCAACTTAGGTTAGGCACTACCTTTACTGCTTTACAATTTTAGCGGTACTAATTGAACCGTTTATCTGTTTTAGCTGAATAATGTATATTCCGGAACTCACATTTGACAAATCGATTTTGTCAGAAGCGGCCGACATGGAAATTCTTTTTCCTGCTGTGTTGATCAAAAACACTTCTTTCACTTTACTCCAGTCCGGCGTTTCAATCATTGCCTGACTTACCACAGGATTTGGATAAACCGAAATCGCAGAAGGAAGATCAAGTGAGATTTCAATCACGCGGCTATATGCAAACGTAGCATCCCGGTCAATCATTTTAAGCATGTAATAATTCTCTCCATTTGACGGGTCAGAGTGAACAAACTGGTAATTTGACAAACTCGCACTTTCTCCTTTTGAAAAAACAGTTCCAATCAAATTCCAGTTTTTGGCATCAACGCTGTATTGTACATCAAAACGATCACTGTTGGTTTCGGATGTAGTTGCCCATTTTAAAATAGACAGATTACCTTCTTTTTCCGCGGAGAACGAGGTTAAAGTTACAGGCAACGGAGTAGTGGATGGCTTTACAAAAGTGGAGCATAAATTATGAAACTCGAAGCCATTTGTCTGATCCACATTCCCGCCGATTACAGCCTGACCATTAATACTGCCACCATTTCCCAGCAAATTCGCCACTGGAGCTAACACCGCAGCCTGAAGCGCATAGCTGGCCAGGGAAATATTGGTTGCCAAAGGAAAATTAAACAACATTCGCTCTCTTAAATTTTGCGGCATTGAACCTCCATTTATATCCACAGTTTTATTTGTCACATTTACCAGGATCTGTGAAGATGCCGGGATATTATTAAAGGTTAAACCAAATGTTTTTCCTGTTGGAATGGTCAGACTAAATACGTTTGTAGAGGCTGTGGTACCGTTGAGCTGAATATCAACATAATTGTCATAGTCATTGTAAACTACGGTTCCTGTAGTAGGAATAGCTGCCAGCGTATTCGATAAGTTTACGTAATTTGTTTTTAGCGTTCCAAAAGAAAGACGATTCGTGACGGGTCCAATATTGCTGCCTTGCCCACTGGCATGTGTTGGATATTGCGAGCCCGACGTTACCGTGTTATAGATAAAATTACCTACGACCGAATAATTATTGGCATTATTGAAATTTCCATTCACAATAAAGTTATCCGTTGTACTTGGTGCAGGATCACCGATTGATCCATGACCTACCGAATAGCTGCTCGGAGCAGTAAAATTGCCACCAACCGCTAGTCTTCCTTCTGAATCGCCACCGGTCGCGTCCAGATTTCCAAAAATAAGTGCATTGAAGTTTCCATTTCCGTTATAGCCTGCACCAAAGTAATTACCCGGTACAGTCAGCGCAACTGTGGAAGAACACTGTGCATAAATCCGGCTCATTGAACCGAGGATTACACTGATAAAAAGTAAGCCTGCAAGCTTTACAGAATTAAATTTAAAGAACGTTTTCATAGAGTCCGGGTTAAGATTAATAATTGTACTATTTCAATTTTTATCAAAAATTTATTTCTAGGTACGCACAATTCAAATATTTAGACCATAAGAGTAAAATATTATTTCAAAACTTACAACATACTCATATATAGAATATTAACAAAGACAAATATAACAAGCATTTTAAGTTTGTTACGCATAAATGATTAAAAAAACATTATATCAACCATAGCCGTAGAACTAATTTAATTGCACTTTATAAATACGTAGAAATTTGTGGATTAGATATAAAAGTATAATTACACCACTTTCGAAGTAATTGGATGCCTAATACTTATTGAAGAAATTTTCGGTTTATTCAGGCAAAAAAAATAGCGGCTGAATGATTTTAAAATCATTCAGCCGCTCTAATTCAATTCAAAAAGAATTGGTCAAAAATTATGCAAGCAATTCTACTTCCAGTGTTTTCTCAGCATTCAAAACTTTGGAGACAGGACATTTTTCTTTCGCTGCATGTGCAATTTCGTCAAACTTCTCAGCTGAAATACCAGGAACTTTTCCTTTCAAAACCAAAGCGCTTTTAGTAATAGCACCTTGTGAGGGATCTAGCGTGATAACGGCAGATACATTAAGTTCATCAGCAGTAAAACCAGCCTCGTTTAAAAGAAAGCTCAATTGCATGGCAAAACATCCTGCATGCGCAGCAGCGATAAGCTCCTCAGGGTTGGTTCCTACTCCGTCCGCAAAACGGGTATTGAAAGAATATTGTGTATTTTCAAGGACAGTGCTCTGAGTACTCATAGTACCGGTACCTTCTTTTCCCGTACCTTTCCAAACGGCATTTGCTCTACGATTGATCATGGTTTTATTTATTTTTTGAATAATTATTTGTGTTAAACATATCAATGTGAAAAATACTACCTTACAATTACCAATGCAAATTATTTAATTATTAATGCTTAGCCTCATTTTACACCTCTGGCATTATTTTGTCAATAAAAAGTTAACATGCCTACTTTATTAGGGCATTTAAAAAACTTAGCGCAAATTTGTGCCAGTAACAACTCTTAAAATCTAAATAGTCATGACAAAAAAGCTAATTCCATTATTATTCGTTATTGCAATTCTTTTTCAGGGGTGTAAAGGAGACGACGGTGCTCCGGGGATTGATGGAGGAACCGTACTGGGGACGACATTTGATCTTACAAAGGTTAATTTCACTCCTGCAAACAAATATGTAACCAGCTACACCTTTGCTGCAACTTCGCCAAATGTTAAAGTTTTAGAATCAGACCTTGTTTTGATCTATATTTACTGGGGTGAGGATGTACTTGGAAATGCGTTGGATACCTGGCGATTAATGCCTCAAACTACTTACGATACTGGTTTGGGAGCCTTGATTTACAATTTTGACCGTACAACCACAGATTTCTCGATCTTTCTGGATGGCAATGTAGATTATTCTAAACTACCAGCGTCTTACACGCAAAACCAAACTTTCCGTGTTGTGATCATCCCATCTGATTTCAGCTCAAGAAAAAGCGGTACAGTTGATTACAGCGACTACAACGCTGTGAAAAACTTTTATAACATTGACGAAAGTAAAATAGCAAAATATCCTGCTAAATAATGTTTTGAAGCAGGTATACCACTGTACTTTATTCGGATTACAGTTGCAAAAAATCACAAAATCCGGTAACTTTTTACCGGATTTATTTTTTACTCAATATGAGAAATATTCTTAACCTGGCTCTATTATTAATTATTTGCATCTCCACAAAAGCTCAGACCTTTGAAAAAGAGACTGAACTTTTCAGGAAACATTACAAAGAGGATTTTATAAAATCTAAAAATTCTCCTTTAAAAAAGGACGACCTGGCATATCTGCGCTTTTTTGAACCAGATTCAACCTATCGGATCAAAGCAGTCTTCAAAAGAATTCTTAAAAGCAGGCCATTTGAAATGCCAACTTACAGCGATACCAATAAAACCTATGTTAAATATGGGCTGCTAAGATTTAAACTTAATGGCCGCAAACAAACACTTACTGTTTACCGTAGTTTGAGTTTGCAGACACTTCCCCAATACCGGGATCACCTTTTTTTACCTTTTAAAGACAAAACCAATGGCATTCAGTCCTATGGCGGAGGCCGGTATATTGATCTAAGTACGGGTGATATTAAAAATAATATGGTTGAACTGGATTTCAACAAAGCATACAATCCATATTGTGCTTACAGCGACGGATATAATTGTCCTATTCCACCTGCCAGTAATCACTTAACAGCGAAAATTGAAGCCGGGGAGAAAAATTACGCCAAGGAACATTAATAAAATTTACTATGTTTCGTGAACAATGTCTGATTCGACGCCATCTCACCGTAAAATAATCCACATTGATATGGATGCATTTTATGCGTCCGTAGAACAGCGGGATTTCCCCGAATACAGGGGAAAACCTTTGGCTGTGGGAGGCTCTCCGACCGGCCGCGGCGTGGTTGCAACTGCAAGTTATGAAGCCCGGAAATTCGGCGTACGCTCAGCGATGTCTTCCAGAATAGCAATAAAGCTTTGTCCACAAATTATCTTTGTACCTCCAAGATTTGACGCCTATAAAGCAGCTTCCAGAAATATCAGAGAAATATTTCAACGATATACCGATATCATAGAACCACTTTCTCTGGACGAAGCTTTTCTGGATGTGACACAAGACAAACTTCAAATAGGATCTGCACTTGAAATAGCCAGACAGATCAAAAAAGCAATAAAAGACGAACTTAATCTGACTGCTTCTGCCGGTATTTCTACAAATAAATTTGTTGCGAAAATTGCCTCCGATATTGATAAACCTGACGGTCTGACTTTTATCGGTCCCTCTAAAATTGAAACATTTATAAATAATCTTCCGGTTGAAAAGTTTTTCGGCGTAGGAAAAGTGACAGCGCAGAAAATGAATAATATGCAGTTATTCACCGGGGCGGATCTGAAAAAACTTACTGAAAATGAACTGGTAAAACACTTTGGAAAAACGGGTCATTTCTATTTCAGAATTGTAAGAGGAATTGATGAACGGGAAGTCCAAACCCATCGGGAAACCAAATCTTTGGGAGCTGAAGACACTTTCACCTATGATTTGAGCACAACGGAAGAAATGCACAAAGAACTGGATATCATAGCCGAAACAGTTTTCAAAAGATTACAAAAAAGTCAATTGAAGGGGCGGACGATAACGCTGAAAATAAAATATAGCGACTTCACACAAATTACACGGAATTTCTCCTACCTGCATCCTGTTGGAGATTTTGAAACCATTTTAAATACGGTCAAAAAGCTTTTGGAAAAGGTCGATATGGAAGAAAGAACAGTTCGTTTACTGGGAATCTCTATTTCTAATTTCGGTGAGCCAGAAATAAAACCAAGAAAACCACGCGATCCCGAACAGTTGGAATTATTTTGACCTCATTATTATTCATAAAATAAAAAAAACGCTTCACCAACCGAAGTCTAAGTAAAGCGTTACGTAACAATTGAGCGTAGGTTAAATTCGTTCTTAGGCTTTCGGCGGTCGGCAATCGGCTATACAATTATTGATAACAACAAATTGAAAGCCGAAAGCTGATGGCCGAAAGCCTCACTTCAATATTTCACTATCTTCTTCGTAAGTGTTTTTGTATCAAATACAGCTTTCACAATATACAATCCGGCTGCCGAATTTTGCAGGTTAAAATCAAAAACATTTGTACTTACCTCACCACTTGGCAAATTTAGTTTTGCAACTTCCTGCCCCGTGACAGAATATATTGTAATCGACTGCAAACCTGCCGGATGCGGATAAAACTGAACGGATATTTCTCCACTTGTGGGATTCGGTGTCACAAGAAATCCTGCTTCTTTGAGGTTTGGATTGACCGTTACCGTTCGGATATTGATATCATCCAGATAAATGTCATTTTCGTTTCCATTGATATTCATGAATGCAATAAGCACATTTCCCTTGCTGATATAGTCCGAGATATTCAAATCTTCTTTTCTCCATTCGCCAGCGGTAGGGGCAAATGCAGTTCTGGTTGCGGACGTCCGGGTAATAAGATTTGGCCCCCATTTCTTATATAAACTCGTATAGGACAATCCACAATCTGTACTGATCATCACCTGAAGTGTATCCCACACATTTCCCGCACTTGTTGATGCCGTATAGGTTGCTGCGGCTACCTGAAAGGATACGAAGGCTGAATCTACTCCGGCAATATTAACCGTCGGACTGCGCAAATAGTCCTTCTGACCGATAGCCGGATAATCAAAATTCCTCATCCTGGCAGAAGCATTTCCGGTTTTTGCCCCTTCCGTTGTTTTTTCCCAGGTTTGTCCGCCATCAGGATTAACAATATCCCAGGCCACCGGGGGAAATTCACCTTCAAAACCTTCCACAATTGGTGGCGCAGACGGTAGATAATATATAAAATCAAAACTTAGCATATCATTTGAGGTATCCTCATCCTGAGCGCCATTTGGATTGACAGAAGTAACGGTCAGAACATGATTTCCTTCAACAGCTGTCATTCCTGCCAATGTAACCGTTGTTTCTGAAAAGCTTGCCAGAGAACCTGTCCATTTGTAACTTACCACAGGGCCATTGTCTACACTGGCGTTAATGGTTACAGAAGTAATGGTTTCACTTCCACGATTTCGGAGAATAACCTGTGGCGTAAATGTGCTGGTACACAAACGCTGATCTGGCTGTGTGATTTGCTTAATCGAAGCATCCTTACTTTTCAAATTCAGAGGCTGACATCCTTTTGAAGAGCTTAGAATTGACCGATAATTGGAATAAGCGGTTTCCATCCTCGCTACTTGCTCAATCGTAAACATAAGGAGACAGGCATCAGCCGTATAATCCATATAATTTTGATACATGATACCCGGCGAGGTAGTTGTGCAATTATCAGTTACCACACCCGTTCTACACGTACTTGAACTATTTCCCTGATTAGGAGTGTCAGTAACGCCGTCGCTCCCTGAACAGCTTCCGTTATCATCACCCCAAATATGTAAGAGGTTAAAATAGTGACCAATTTCGTGTGTAAGCGTTTTACCTTCGTTAAAACCAGTTGCATTTCCACCGGGTAAACTGTTATAAGCAACAACAACGCCTTGTTCATCAGGATTTCCGTCATTTGGAAAAGTAGCATAACCCAGCGTATTATTTGACAAAACACATACCCAGATATTCAAATAACTATCCGGGTCCCAGGCATCGGCACCACCGGTAGACTTGTGTTTTACATAATTGCTGGTATAATCAAAGGATGTTTGTGTAGTGCTATATCTGACAATACCCGTTGTTGGTTCTTCATTCGGCGTGCGTTGTGCAAGGCAAAACTGAATTCCGGACGACCCAAATAAGCTTTTAAAATAAGATGGAATTTTTGCAGCACCCGCATTCAACCCTGCATAATCTTTATTAATCGTATCAAGCTGTGCCTGTATCTGCGCATCCGTAACCTGTGCCTGATTTCTCATTACCACGTGAAAAACAACAGGTACGGTTACTAATCCGCCTGTCTTCATGGATTTTCTACTTGCAATACGCTCGGCAACGAGCTTGCGCAGTTGTAGTTCTCTTTCGCTGAATTTTTGCCTTAATCCAGGATTTGTTGAAAATCGCTGTTCCAAAAGCGGCATTGTAGCACATCTGTCCTGAGCGTTTACAAAAATTGGAAATGCCAGAAGAGAAATTATAACTACAAGTTTATATAAATTTAATGCATCAATATTTGATTTGGACATTTTTCAATATGGTAATGTTGTCGATTTGGATCGTTTCGGGAGTCTCAGATTTTAAACGCTGTGCCAATATTTATAACTTACGAAAAAAAGACTGTCAGTGATGCAACTGTATTCTCATTTAATTTTAATTTAATATTTTGTAAACCCGACAGCTATACGTTTCACCGAGAAGTAACCTCAAAGTGAATTATAATTCAAGCTAACATGTAAGTATTGGTTGTTAAAGAGTATCAATATAATTCAACATCCTTTTTAAGCCCTCCTGATCCGGGAGTTTGCCATAACCTGCCCCCATGTTGTCAATCAGATGTTTTTTGTCGGATGTTCCCGGAATCACGCAGTTGACAGCCGGATTTGCAAGAATATATTTTAAGAAATATTGCGCCCAGCTTTTGATATCATATTCCACCGCCCAATCCGGTAATTCTTTCCCTTTCACCACTTTAAACAAGGCACCGCTGTCAAAAGGCTCATTGATAATAACGGCAACACCATTATCCTGAGCTGCTTTGAGCAAACTTTTTTCCGCATTCCTCACTTTAATGGAATAATTGAACTGAACAAAATCTACCACTTTGGATCTGACAATTTGTTCAAGCTGCTGATGCGCAGAAACGGAATAATGCGTTATACCCACATACCGCACTTTCCCTTCTTCCTTCCACCCTTTCAATGTTCTTAAATGTGTTTGCCAATCCTGCAAATTATGAACCTGCATAAGATCCATCGTCTTTCTTCTCATTTTGAGAAAAGATTTATTCATTTGATCAATTCCCGTTTGTTTTCCGGTAGTCCAGACTTTTGTTGCATAAAAAAAGTTATCCTTAAAATCCAATCCTGCCGTCAGGTCACCAATTACCTGTTCGGCCTTACCATACATTGGTGAAGAATCTATAAGTTTCCCACCCAGACTGTTCATATGATTCAAAACTTCTTTCAACTCTGCTTTTTCTGAAATCGAATCGCCGACATCAAACTGAATCCAGGATCCCAATCCGACTACCGGCAATTTCTCTTTTGTTCCCGGAATATTTCTTTGTAACATATATTGGTGATTACCGGCTCTTGTATTTTCAAAATTTAATAATGAAGCAGCTCCTAAACAACCAATTTGCAGCATTGCTTGGCGCCTTGATATCTCGTTTTTCATAACTTCTTTTTTGAACCTATATATTAAAAAAGCTATTCCAGAGCAAAAATTCTCAATTCATTTTCCAACCTTTTCTCATTACGCGGGTCTCATTACAAAATGCATTTCCCGAAAAAACACAATTTCAGATGACTTACTAAAATTAAAACCGATGCTTTTTCGTTGTTAAATATCTTGTCTCAATATAAATCTTGAAAGGGTTCTGTCCCTTATGGCATAAAAACTTATCTTTGTGCCTTTAAATAAAAAATGAAAACATACTTTCGACTATTATCTTTTGCCCGGCCAATTGAAAAATTCGCCATACCATATGTCATATGTACAATACTGGGTGTAATTTTCACTACGCTAAATTTGGCACTTTTAGCACCACTGCTGATGACTTTATTTAAAAGCGGAACAGCTGGTACTGAATTGATCAAAGAGCCTAAAAGCTGGTTTGATGTAGCTGATTATTTAAATTATTTCGCACAACAGGCCAATTTAACATACGGACCTTATGGCGCTTTGCAACTTGTTTGCGCTGTGATTGTAGGATCCGTTTTTCTAGGAAATATTTTCCGTTATTTCTCCCAAAGAATTATGGAAAACCTTCGGATTCATACCTTATTAAATCTTCGTAAAACAGTTTTTAATAATGTTATGAATCTTCAAGTCGGTTATTTCAGCAACCAGCGTAAAGGAGATATTATAGCAAAAATTGCATCTGACGTTGGTGTGGTTCAATTTTCCGTTACCGGAACACTGCAAGTAGTATTTAAGGAACCTTTACAGCTTCTTGCTTATGTTTTCATGTTGTTTTCGATTTCGTTCAAATTGACAATTTTTGCCGTTCTCGTCATCCCGGTTTCTGCATTTCTTATATCCAAAATTGTTAAACGATTGAAAGAACAAGCCAAACAGGCGCAGGAAATGTTCGGATTAATGATCAGCTATCTCGATGAAGCTTTGACAGGTATTAAAATTATAAAGTCTTTTAATGCAACCCAAGCCATTAAGTCCAAATTTGATTCTGAAAACGTACGATATTCAGACCTGGGGAGAAAAATGGCTCGTCGGCAACAGCTTGGGGGGCCGGTTTCTGAATCTTTGGGTGTTCTTATGGTAACCTCTATTGTTCTATATGGCGGATCACTGATTCTTGACAAACAATCCGATTTGAGTGTTGCTCTCTTTATTTCTTACATCGGTATTTTCTCGCAGGTAATGCGTCCGGCAAAAGCAATTACAGAATCTTTTAGTACAATTCATGCAGGTATTGCCGCCGGGGAACGTGTTCTGGATTTGATTGACGAAAAACCAACAATCACCGATTCTCCCAATGCTGTTGCAATCACTTCATTCAACGAAGCCATCCGTCTTGAAAATCTATCTTTCACTTACTCGGAAAGAACGGTTCTTAAAAATATAAACCTTACAATTCCAAAAGGAAAAACCATTGCTTTGGTTGGACCGTCCGGTGGAGGAAAATCTACTTTGATGGATTTGATTCCAAGATTTATTGAAGCAGAAAAAGGAAAAGTTACCATTGATAACGTTGACGTTAAAGATATCACCATGGAATCGCTTTGGTCAATGATTGGCGTTGTCAATCAGGAATCAATGCTTTTCAATGACAGTATTTTCAATAATATTGCTTTTGGTATGCCAAATGCCACGCAGCAGGAGGTTGAAAATGCAGCGAAAATTGCAAACGCTCACGACTTTATTCTTCAAACCGATGAAGGTTATGAAAGTAATATCGGCGATCGCGGAATGAAACTTTCGGGCGGACAAAAACAACGCATTTGTATTGCCAGAGCGGTTTTGAAAAATCCACCGATTATGCTTTTAGATGAAGCGACTTCGGCACTTGATACAGAATCGGAAAAACTGGTTCAGGAAGCGTTGAATAATCTGATGAAAAACAGAACTTCACTGGTTATCGCACACAGATTAAGTACTATTCAAAATGCTGATTTGATTGTGGTGCTTGAAGATGGACAAATAATTGAAACTGGTAATCACATGCAGCTGATGGCAAGTCACGGTTTATACAAAAAACTGATTGATATGCAGCAGTTTACAGAAGTATAAATGGCAGAGTTACCATTAATTTCTATTGCTTTATGCACGTATAACGGCGAAGAATTCATTAAGGAACAGATGAATTCTTTACTGTCACAATCCTATTCCAATCTCGAAATTATTGTCGTGGACGATTGTTCAACCGACAATACTGCTTTCATCTTGAATCAGTATGTGTTGAACAATGAAAAAATAAAACTTTTCAGAAACGACAAAAATCTGGGTTATAATAGGAATTTCGAGAAGGCTATCAAATTGTGTACCGGTGCGTTTATAGCCATGTGCGACCAGGATGATATTTGGGATATTGATAAAATAAAAATACAGTCTGAAGCTATTGGTGATAGTGAATTAATTTATCACGATTCCGAATTTATTGATTCACTCGGTAATCCGATAAATTTTAAAATGTCGGATAAATTCAATTTTTATAGAGGAAACAGCCCGCTTCCATTTTTGTTTATGAACTGCGTTTCGGGTCATAGTGTGTTAATCAAAAAGTCGCTGTTAGAAAATATTTTTCCTTTCCCCGAGGGATTTCACTACGATCAGTGGCTGGCATACATCGCTGCGGATAAGGGAAAAATTGATTTTGTTAAAAAATGTCTGGTTCAGTATCGCCAGCATGAGAAAAACTCGACGGATATTCTTGCAGTCAGAAGCAAACTGCAAAAAACCAGTAAGGAAGTTAAAATTGAAAAACTCAAACAGGAAAGTCTTTGGCTCAAAGTTTGCGCTGAACACAGCGAAGCATCAAATTTTGATCTGATAATGAAACTTTACCAGCTTTGTTTAAAAAGAAATTCCTCTTACATAAATCTTTCCTACGGCTGGAAAATCTGGAAAAATGAAGAACTGTTATTGTTCCTGTTGAAAAAAAACAAGACCAGTAAATTCTTCTTTACTTTAAGAAAAATATGGGGACCAGGCACAAAACGAATCATTTAGACAAGCCGATTTAATCCCTTCCTAAACCTAAAAGGCAGCTGTCAGACTGCCAATCCGGAATGAACGATCAAAAAAATACACCGCTTGTCTCCATTGCACTTTGCATTTACAACGGAGAAAAATATATGAGGGAACAGCTGGAAACTTTGGTAAACCAGACGTACCCTAACCTTGAAATTATCGCAGTTGACGATCGCAGCAAAGATTCTTCATTAGAGATTTTGAAAGAATATTCTGATAAATATCCTTTTTTTACTTTCTTCGAAAATGAAGAAAATCTGGGTTACGTGAAGAATTTCGAAAAGGCAATTTCCTTGTGCAAAGGTGAATTTATTGCGTTATCCGACCAGGATGATATTTGGGATCTTGACAAAATCAGACTGCAAGTGGAAGCTATTGGCGACAGTCAGCTCCTGTATCACGACTCCACGCTCATTGATGAAAAAGGTGAGCCGACGGGCAAAAAAATGTCTGATATTATCAATCTTTATAGCGGCGACAATCCAAAAACTTTTCTGTTTTTCAACTGCATTTCCGGCCATAGCTGCATGATCCGGAAAGAGCTTTTAACCTGGGCGCTTCCTTTTCACAAAGATTTCTTTCATGACCAGTGGCTGGCCTATGTGGCTGCCAATGTCGGAAAAATCGAAGTGATCCATGATTCATTGGTTCAGTACCGTCAGCATAGCACCAGCTCTACGGATATTATGAACAAAAGAAAAAAGATCAATAAAAAATACCACGAAAACCGGGATATTCTTAAAATGCAAAAAGAGCTGAAATGGCTAAAACATTGCGAGAGTTATAAATTCAATAAATATCAGGACTTTGTTAGCAAACTCGTGACGCTTTTTGAAGAAAGATTAGGCACATTCCTGTCATTCCAATATTCACGATTGCTGAATGAAGAATATCAGTCGCTATATTTTATTCCAAAATACAAAAAGGCAAGTCAGTCTGCCTATGTTTTCCGGCATGTTTGGGGAATGAAATCGAAGATTTTATGGGCGAGAATCTTTGGATAATTTATTATCTCCTATTCCAAAATGTTGTTCAACTAAATGTACGTAGCCTTTAAAGAAAAGCCTTAAAGGCATTCTTTTCGATTTTGCACCAGAAATAAGCACTCGCTGGATCTCGCTGAAAGAATATTTCCATTCCAGCATTTGCTCCACGACGTTCTTGATAACCCGTTTTTCGGTAAGATAAATATCTTTTTCAGATACTAGTTTAGACGTTGTCAGTGGAAGATAAGCGTTCCATTTTCTGTGAAGCTTTAAAATAGTTTCGAACCATTTCTGATCAAAGTTACCTTCGGAAAAATGTTTCATCAAAATATCAAAGGTCACGACAATCTTGTGTTTCCCGAAAATATTCAGGCAAAAATCGACGTCATAACCGTGAAATCCTTTAAGCAGATCTTCATCAAAAGGTTTGTCTTGCAAGATGTCCTTTCTGGCGCATAACCACATCCCGTCCACACAAACAACTTCACTCAGTTTTTCAGAATAGGGGTTATGGTAGGCATGAAGATCTTCTTTCTCTTTAAATTTATAACCCTGAATAACATTATGAAACATACGGTCAGGAAAATTGTATTCCACGCAATACCAGCCCGACGGAGCCAATGCTTTATAACCGCCACCAGCCACTCCTACTACTCCAATTTCCTTATTTTCGGAAAATATATTTAAAAGAACCTCACCCCAATTTTCCGTTTTTATTTCAATATCCTCATGCATAAAACACAGAATATCAAACTTCGCTTTCTGCTTTCCTTCATTATAAACCGCACAAATACCTCGTTTTCCATCACTGTTATCAATCCCGATAATTTCGTATTCGACACCTATCGTTTCTTCAATATTTTTTGAAACTTCTCTTAATTCTTCGGCGTTGGCTGAGCAGATTATGATCGATATCATTAATTTTCTGGTATTTTCAAAAAGGGTAATTATTTATTGAAACGAGATACTAACCGTTTTCTTATCATAATCATGACAACAGAAATATTATCATGGTTGGAAAATGAAAGTATTTTGAAGACAAAACTTCTCAGTCGACAAATAAAAAAGCTGGAAACATCTTATGTTTCAAGACATTTCCAACTTTTATAATTCATCTATTTCAGTGTTCTTTTCTTAATCTTCTGGCTGCAATCAGGTTCACAATAATGATACCCGTGATGGCGCAGGATATACCAGCGATAACATCCAGGACATAATGATGACTTGTATAAATTGCCGCAAACCAGATTCCCGGCATTGTAATACCAATCACAGTTGCCAAACCTGCGTTAATTTTACTTCTCACCGCATAATACAAAGCGATAAGCGGATAAGAGGAATGTAATGAAGGCATGGCAGCAAAAACATTTGAGCTCTTCTCATAAATCGATTTAAAAATCCCCACATTGAAAAATGCATCAAAGCGTGAAAGCCCGGCTGTATTTCCTTTTGTGTTTGCAATAAATTCAAAACCATATTGCTGGCTATACCATGGAGGCGCGGCCGGATATAGATAATAAATCACAAAACCAATCATATTGACCAGTAAAAAAGTAAATGCGAAATTGAAAAATTGCGTCCTGTTTTTGTAAAAAAGATATCCCGCCAAAGACAAAGGCAATGGAATCCAGGTCAGATAAAATAAGCCTGACATGACGTCAAGAAAAGAGTTCTGGTGTAAAATCCAGAATTCATTTGGTGTTATAACCGAACTTCCGGTATTAATTCCGAAAATGGATTTTTCCAGATCGTACAGACTTTTAATATGTACTGTATTATAATTATAGTTCGGGAATGCCTTCATATAATCAAACAAAATCCAGTACACAATAAAAATTGAAAATGCAGTGATGAATTTGCGCGTTGCTTCGGAGAAAAAATAAAAGCTATTTGTAATCACTAAAAGCACAACCTGATCACTACGAAATCCCACAAGATAAACAGACAATACCAAATAAGCCACCGATATCAGCAACATCGTGATGATAGGCTTTATACCATAAAAATCGGTTTTGTGAATGCTTACTGTAGTTTCTAAATTGTCAATCATTTTTATTTTTTAAAAAATCGGAGCTGAATATTTTATCCCACAGCGGTGAACTTACTCCGTATCCTTTGGATGCATCGTCATAGTGGTGCAGCATGTGGTGTTTTTTTAGCTTTTTCCAGAATTTATTTTTAAAGTTAGCATGATGCAGGGCATAATGTGTCATATCATAAAATAAATATCCGGTCATAAAAGCAGAAAAAAATGCTGCCAGTGGACCTGATCTCAAAATTAGAGAAAACAGATAATAAAACGTCGCCGCCAGGGGAATACTTACCGAAGGCGGCATTACCAGCCTGTGTGCATCACTGGGATAATCGTGGTGAACACCGTGGAAAATAAAATGTATACGTTCCTGTATTTTATTTCCCTTTTTCGGTTCAAGATGAAAAATGAACCTGTGCAAAACGTATTCTGTGAGTGACCAAACTAAAAGTCCTGACAGATAATAGCCCGCAAATTCAATCGTGGAAAGCTCCTGCTGCCGGATTGCCTTCCAGGCAAAATAAAGAATTACGGGAATGAAAATGAAAAGGGGCACAGAAAAGTGCACTTTGGAAACCGATTCGAGGATATCGCTTTTGAACATCCTAACCGATTCTTTGGAGTTGGATACATAGTTCTTGGCCATGAAGAAACATCAGGAAAATTTACTAATTCTTTCTACTACTGTCTTACCTGTCGCGGGATCCGTTCCCGTAACTTCAATATACCTGACATTTGGCACCCAGAAAGTTCCGCCTTCGATCCTGACAAAAATCTTTGTCAAAACACATTGCTTCTGGTTAATCGCCATGTACACCTGATACTTGTTGTTCGAACCTTTTTTAAGATATAGTGGTGTTTTTGAATAAGCGACTGATTTTAACTGAAAATAATCCTTGCCCGCTTTTTTTACAATGATTCCGTAAGCGAATTTTTTTTGTAAATAATTAAGTTCTTTCCGACCGCCGCCTTCCGGATATCTTATCCAAAAAGGATGCACAGGATTTTCTTCGTCCAGTTGTCCCTGATCATTTACATTCAATTCATAACAGATCGTATTTGTATTCGGGTCTCTTTGAATATAAAAAAGGAGATTGGGCAATTTTGGTACAGGAAACGTGTCAACTGCTGCTACGGCAAGATTTTCCCTGTTTTTTTTATCTGCGAAAGCGTTGCTGCCCGTTGCAAGAATTGCAATCAGACTAGCGATTAATAGAAATCTCATCGGAATCTTTTTTATCCAATATTTTTTTTACACTCAACAATCGGTTTACCGCGGTGATATTGGTAAGAACGGCCATCACAGTGATTGGAATTGTAAAAATTGACATTGTTTCAAAAACATGAAAAGGAATGCCAGGAATGAACAATTTATAATCACCACCAATGTAGTTTGACGCCACACCACAGGAAATAGCCGAAATACCCACCAAAACCACACGTTCTGGCCTTTGCATTAATCCTTCCTTACATTCAACACGAAGACCTTCCGCTCTGGCGCGCGTGTAACTTACCATCACAGAACCTATCAGGGCAATAAATGCAAAGAGTGAACTGAAAAAATAATGATGCCCAACGAGATAATAACATATCCCCAAAAACATCACCATTTCACTGTATCTGTCTAAAACAGAATCGTAGAAAGCCCCAAAAGTAGAGCTCATATTACCAAGCCGGGCTACCTGTCCGTCGAGCATGTCAAATATTCCGGCAAAAAGTACCAGAAAACCTGCCCAGCCCACATAAGTCAAATCTCCCCGGTTACCTTCTTCAACACCTATTATAAAAATTACTGCTACTCCAATATTCAATGCCAACCCAATGGTAGTCACCATATTGGGTGTTAATCCAGCTTTGATCAGGAACCTTACAAATGGATTAATTACTTTATAAATGCCTTGCTGTAAAGCAACACGCAACTCGTCTTTGTTCATTTTTAACTCTTTTAAACTAGAAATCCAACTTAACCCTCGCCCTGACTCCCCACTCTGCAACATTAGGATTGTCAAGATAGTTGAACCGTTTAACCAAATCAACTCGTAATAACTTAAAAATGTTCGCGATACCGACACTTCCTTCCATGTAAGGTTCTTTATTCAACGAATAAGTCGCCGAGCTCCCATCCGGATTTGTCAAAAACTTATACAGATTTGGATTGTTAGCCGGATTATTTTCGTTTCTTAATCCGCCATACAATCCTCTGAATGCTACCACTTCTCTAAGTTTCAATTTTTTCAACAACGGTATTTTGTTAAAAATGAACCCGTTCAAATAGTACTCCACACTCATGCTGGCGTAATGATCACTCACAAATTCAAGGAAGTTCATTAAATTGTATGAACTTAACTGATAAGCATAACTCTGATTAGCCCTGTGAATGGTAAGCAACGGAAAAGGAATATTTTTTCCGACAATATAACCGCCTTCGGCCGTCACATCCGCGTAGCCAAACTGGGAAAGGAAAAACCTTTTTGCCACATTCCCCGTGATATTCTGGTAATTGGTTTCTCCTTGTAAAAGTCCTTTAATCCCTTTGCTGTACCGCATCGTAAAAATCGGATATTTATTAGGAATAGGCGTACGGTACAATTTACCCTGATAATATTGTTCATGAGGAGCATATCGCAATTCGAGACTGACTTCTGCATTTGATAAGGAATTAATATTAACCAAACCATCACTTCCTGCATCATAACGCTGGTAAACCAAAGCACCGGCTGGCGCCTGTTTCCACTGCGTAAAACCAAATTTGTAGGACAATCTGCTTGGAAATTCCCGGACATATTCGAATTTATAAATATCATTATAAAGCCATTTGTCATTCTTACCTCTTTTGAAAGACAAAAGAAAATTATCTTCCTGCACAAATTGCAGTTCCTGTCCGGGTATTTTAGTATCGTGCTGATAGCTAAATCTAAAATAATGCAGCGGGAAATGATAAATGGATTTGTTGTTTAGCGAATAAGTACCACTTGCAAAATATTTCCATTTCTGATCCTTAAAACCATAAGCAGCATAAGTTTCGAAATAAACACGTTTGCTGAAAATAGGTGTAGTCCTCCCTCCGAAACGCAACCTCAATCCTTCAACCGGATTGAAACTATAAAACGTATTTACAGGGCCAATTTCGACAGGGCCAAGCGCTTTATATCCCGCCAGTAAAAGCGTTCCGATATCCATTGTACGTCTGAAAGACTTAATGGTTTGCAACGTATCGACATTTTTATAGATCTCCACTTCACGGTGCTCCAAAGGAATATGACGTGAATTAACCCAGAAGTCCGGACTTTTCTTTTCGCCTTCCTTATAAACTATCTCTTCCGCAGGACCGCGATAAATACTGTCATCCTGTGCTTTATTAATTTCGTAATCTTTAAACGTTACCGTTCGCTGACCATAAATCCCACCTCCTTTATCTCCAAAAGCGAATTCCATTCCCAGCGTACTTTTGCTAAGATGATATCTTCCGTCGGAACTTTTATCAAATTCAAGCTTGGCTTCAAGGTCACGCATGAAGTTCAGGTTAATATCCTTATTAACAGTCAAATAAGCATGCTGAACACCATAATGGCCATCTAAAGTAATATACAGTTTACCCTGAAAAAGAAGATCTGTTTTATTTCTTGGGATAAAACTCAACTCAATTAACCATGGCTGCTGTGTTTTTATAGTATCGGTGATGAAGAACTTATAAAAAGTAGGTGCAGTACCGGCAATTGGGCTAAGCAAAAGATTGGTGACAACCGAAATATTATTGTTGTAAATATTTATATCTTCATAAAGCCTGTTGAAGTATGTACTCAAACCGTCATTATCAATGAAACGAGAATCATATTCTGCACGCTGGTCTGCTAATACGCGTTGCTTCTTTTTATAAGGATCTTTACGGAAATAGATTTGTGAAAGTCGCTCTCGCAGATAAGCCGGGAGCATATTTTTACCTCCGATCGTACTGGAATCCTGTTCAGTGAAAAGAAACTGGTAGTTTCTAAAAATCCGTTTTTCCCGGAATTTGTCAGACAGATTACTAAGTGCCAAAGAAATTTTCTCATACTGTTCGTACTGAACAAAATCATTGGCGTCCATTTGATTTTCCTTTTTATGGTCAATCACTTTCTGGATCAATTCAACAGCAGGATTATTTCGATTGCGGTAACGTGCTTTTCCTTTAATAACTACTTCGGTAAGCATCGAAGCATTTACACTTAATTTGATATTCATCACCTGTTCAATGCCCGGTGTAATATTTCTCACCGCAGTATTATACCCGATGTAACCGAACTGAATTTTGGAATAAGTACCTTCCAGTTTGATTGAATAACGGCCTTCGTCATCTGCAAGTGCCCCAATTGTAGTACCGGGAATCTGCACATTGGCATAAGGCAAGGTTTCCTTCGAAGCAGAGTCTGTAAGTACTCCTCTGATGATTGTAGTTTGTGCGCGGACAGTGTCTGAGCCAAACAGAATCAGAAAGAATAGTACACCTGCTATTTTAAATTTTACTAACATTTTTAATTTTTTTTTGCTTTTCAAGGCTGTCAGGTTGATTAAGCCATGAAAAACTCATTTAAGTTCTGTGATGATCACCTGAAAACAAGTTTTTTCTGAAAAATGTAATTATATCCAAAACCAACAATAACGGCTACAACAGCTTTAGCTATAACATAATTCAAATTTGTTTTTTCCAATAACAAATACATTCCTCCTGCATTCAAAATCAGATTTCCGATCCAGACAACAAAATATTTTAATGCTTGCCCACTTATTTTATCGTTTGCCGCTTCGAATACCCAGTATCTGTTAATCGTAAAATTAGCCACCCCACCCAATAATGTTCCTGCTATACTTGAACTAAACGGTTCTAGTCCAAAAAAGTTCACCAAAACGATTGCAGTCGAAAAGTCGAGAAATGTTGCAATCAATGAAGAGGCCTGCGCCTTGATAAACGTTAACATTTTTTACAAGAGATTAAATCTAAATGCTATTTGCAGAAGGATGTTTGCACAAATACCGGCAAGCACATCATCAAGCATGACTCCATACCCACCGGGTAATTTTTCTGCTTTTCTGATATAGAGAGGTTTAACAATATCGAAAAACCTGAACAGTATAAGTCCTGTTATAATATAAGCAATAGTTGAAGGCAAAAATAATAAGCTGATACACATTCCCGCGACCTCATCGATCACTACTTTTTTATCATCTTTTCCCCAAAAAGGCTCAACTGCATCCGAAGAAATTGTCCCTATGATTGTAATAAAGAGTGTTATTCCAAAACCAAACCAGATTGATGGTGTAAAATAGATTTGCCAAAAATACCAGCAAATACAAGTAAATACAGCTGCGACTGTTCCGCCACCTTTCCCGACATATCCTATCCCCAGGGATGTTGCAATAATTTTATGCAACTGACTCATTATTCTCAGGTTATTTCCATTCTACAAGGCCTGGATTCTTAGAAATCAAGAAACAGACCAAAAATTTTATCTAAGACCTTTTTAATCTCTCATTATTATCTCTTACCACGCCCCAGGTCATGAAAGCACAGTGTCCGCTTTAGAGTCCAGGTGGACTGACATGCTGATCTACGTACTTCATAATCTTAAATTTTAGAGGTGATTTAAAGCCATTTTTCTTGTGTATACCACTGAATTGATTCTGACAAACCTGATTTTAGATTGTATAAGGGGCGGTAATGCAAATCTTTTCTTGCTGCTTCGATACTACAAGCCCAGTTGGGTGCTGTAAGTTCATTCAGCTTCTCTTTATTAAGAACAGGCGTTTTTTCAGAATTCGTGTAAGCCAATTCCAGCACGTTAGCCACTACTTTTACTACACTTTCCGGAATATGAAAACGTATTGTCTTCTTTCCGAGCAGATCCTTAAAAGTATCGGCAAGCTCATAACGGCCATAGACATTGCCGTCTGATATATTATAAGTACGTTCTGTCTTATTTTCAGCATGTAAAGAAAGCATGATAGCATTCACCAGATCCTGAACATAAACAAAACTGAAACGCTGAGGTTTTTTACCAATGTACATATCCAACCCGTCCTGCAACATTTTGAAAACGATGTATAAATCCTTTTCACCAGGACCGTAAACCGCGGTTGGTCTCAAAATGGCTAGCGGCAAATTGCTGTCGTTTAAATATTGCTCCGCCAGCAATTTACTTTTTCCGTAAGCCGTCACCGGGTTGGCTTTTCTATTTTCTGTAAAGAGCTCTTCATTATCATAGTCCGTTGGCCCAATCGCAGCCAGACTACTTACAAAGACAAACTTTTTAAGCTGAATATTCGCCTGTTCTGCTGCCAGAGCAAGATTTTGGGTATATCCGGCATTAATGAAATTATATTCTTCTATACTTTTTGCCTTGGTTGCACCGGCCGCATGAATGATATACGAATATTGACCCGCTTCCAGATTGCTGATCAAAGATTCTTTTGAACCAAGATCGACCGTTACAAAATTAGGTGCCAAAGCGTTTAAATGCGATAACTGGCTCGATGAACGTACTGCCGCGTCAACCTCATATCCGGCCTCCTGCGCAGCTTTTATAAGATGATATCCTATAAATCCACTTGCTCCTGTTATCAAAATTCTTTCACTCATATTTCCTTTTCAAGCAATCTATAACGCTTGTAAAGCTCTCCGTTCATCTGATCCAATGCCCTGTTCATCATATGATTATCTTCCAACATCCACGAGCACTCTCCACCTTTTATTTTAGTGCCTTTCGAATTTTTGATAATGCCACCATACAAACAGGCTTCAATCCCCAGTTTACGGTAACCATCAACAACACCCAAAGTCAAGATCCGCAACATGTCAATATTCTTTTTCAGGAAAAGAAGTTTGAAAATCCCTGTTGGTAATAATCTTCCTTTTTTGATTTTGATCAAGATCTGATTGATGTCCGGAATCGCCAGAACAAAACCAACGATTTTATCATCCTTTTCTGCTAACAAACAATAATCAGGATTCAGGATCATTTTCAAGTCCTTGGCCAGATACTCAAATTCGTGTTCCGTCATAGGAACAAATCCAAGATTTTCCTCCCATGCCGAATTATAGATCTCCCTGATCTTTACGACCTCATTCTTGAAATCTTTAAGATTTACTTTTCTAATAACAATACCATTTCTTTCCAGTAATCGTTTTTGAAGCAAATCCAGCATTCTTATCGATTTGTCATTTACAGTTGCGTGCATCACTTTGTAAGCCAGCAAATCTGTTTTTTTTGTAAAACCGATATTTTCAAGGAGCGTCAAATAGTATGGCGCATTATATGGCATCATCGCAACAGGAGGCATGTCAAAACCATCAACCAAAAGTCCGCAGACATCATTGGTCGTAGGACTTGCAGGCCCCTGAATTTTGTCCAGTCCCTTTTCTTTAAGCCAATCTGTGGCTTTTTCAAAAAGTAAGTTGGCAGTTTCCTGATTGTTTATGCAATCGAAAAAACCAAAAAAACCATCGTTAGCCCCAACAAATTCATTGTGGTTTTTATTGTGTATGGCAGCAATTCGACCCGTTATCTTACCATTGTCATCAAATGCTAAAAAACACTGCGACGATGAATGTTCATAAAAAGGATGTTTACCGGGAGAAAGCAAATCTTTTTGCCCAATAAATATTTCCGGAACGTAGTTTACATCATCCTTATAAAGGTCATGAGGAAAATCAACAAAACGGTCTAAATCCTTATTAGAGGTAACGGGTAAAACTTGGGTCATACACTTTCAGAAATAATAGGGTCGGAATATATGTGTTTGTAAGCCTTAGTCATTTTATCTACTGCTTCTTCAATCTGCGCAAAAGTATGGGTTGCCATTAAAGAAAAACGAATCAGAGATTCCGTGGTATGCACCGCAGGAGATACGACAGGATTTACAAAGACACCATCTTCATGTAAAATCTTGGTAATCTGGAAGGTTTTTTCGTTGTCCCGTATGTATACAGGTAGAATCGGACTTTCGGTTTTCCCTAAATCAAATCCACTTTCAAGCAACAACCTCTTGGCATAATGTGTATTATCCCAAAGTTTTTCGATATGCTCCGGTTCATTTTGAACAATTTCAAGAGCCGCCAAAACTGTGGCAACAGAGGAAGGAGTCATACTGGCACTAAACATCAAAGCACGTGCGCGGTGTTTGAGATATTCTATCGTTTCTTCGTCAGCCGCAATAAAACCGCCAAGTGAGGCAAATGATTTACTGAAAGTACCCATAATAAGATCTGCCTTGGAGGTAAGACCAAAATGAGATGCTGTACCTGATCCGTTAACTCCAATAACACCAAGACTATGGGCATCATCCACCATAATATTGGCTCCAAACTCTTCAGCAATAGCCACCATTTCAGGAAGCTTGACGATGTCACCTTCCATGCTGAAAATCCCGTCCGTTGCGATTAGCTTAATAGCATCTTCCGGAAGGTTTTTCAATTTATTCCTCAAATCATCCATATTATTATGGCTGTATTTGACCACTTTTGAAAAAGACAAACGGCTGCCGTCAATAATAGAGGCATGATTTGCATCATCCAGTATCAGGTAATCATTCCTACCTGTAATGCTGGAAAGAGCACCCAAATTAGCCTGAAAACCAGTACTAAAAAGTACAGCGGCCTCTTTTCCGGTATATATTGCAAGTTTTGTCTCTAACTCTTCATGGATATCCAGCGAACCATTCAAGAAACGTGAGCCTGCGCATCCGGTTCCGTATTTAGTAGTTGCTTCACGAGCCGCTTCCACTACCTTAGGATGATTTGTCAAACCGAGATACGAATTTGAACCAAACATCAGCACTTTTTTGCCATGAATGATTACCTCAGTATCTTGTCCTGATTCAATTGGCCTAAAATAAGGGTAAAGCCCTCTTTCCTTAATTACCTTCGAATCTCTGAATTCAGAAACCCGGGCATGTAGTTTATTCCCCATAAATATTTAGTGTCAGAAACATGCACCTACTTCCTGATTTCCAGTTAATTCCAGTTGGTTATGCATTTTTTTTGTCATTAAAAAAGTAATTTAATCATATTAAGGCAATGTAAAAGCATTGTTTCGCCTGTATTACCTAACATGTTAACTTCAATAAAGGTTTTTACTTGAATTAATTTATTTCAAAAATTTATAACAAAAACAGTTTTTTTAAGTTCAGGCAAGATTTAAAACCTATTCTTATGAAAACTTTTTCAAAAACCTGATTTATCAGAAAAATCTTCAATATTCCTTTTAAACATACCAGACAAGTGATATATCAATCTTTTTAATGTATATACCCTGCTTTTAAAAAATATAAAAACCGATTTTATTATATTTTTACAAAGATATAAAAATTGTATTTTTAAAACTTTCTTTCGTTAAAAACTGCCAGTTTTTTGTGTTAAATAGAATTATTATTTCTATGAACTGTTACAGCCTGGCAAAGAAAATATTTTTCCATTGGTTCTTCACCCCTCTTTTTCAATATCTGCCTATTTTAATGTTTATTTAATTTTCTGTTAACTTTTCGCAAAGTGCCGGGTAGCAACTGCAATAAATGTGCGCGGTTATTTTAAAATTGTATCCGATATCACTAAGTTATCCAAATACTTAATCTCCTGACAGTTATTGCGAATATAATAATTCTGAACACGCTTATCTAAACTTTAAAACTAATAACGTATTAGAGTCAGTATATTAACCCAATGTTATTTTTTTAGCCCATTCATGACCAATTGCATGAGGAGTTGAAGATAGTCATGCATCTCATCAAGTTTGTCATACATGATAAGATCAAACTCAATACTTCTTTGCGCACTCGTAAGTACAAATGCCAGCCTGTTAAGTTCACTATCGCTTAATATTCGGAATTCTCCGCTGACCATACCGTATTCGAGGATGCTTTTAAGGATCACAATCTCCTTTTCGTCATATTTTTTTCGCCAATGACAGTCTCCTCCGGTTGCAAACATTGCCTCCCGGGTTTCTGATACCAATACTGTGTAGAGATTTGCCATTTTTTTCATCATTTCAAAACGTTTAAGATAAAATGTCTTGAATTTCTCCCAGGCCGTAGGCGACTTGGCAATCTCACTTTGGAGTATCAGAAAAAAATCGTCTTTTTCTCTGCTGATAATGGCCTGAAAAATTTCTTCTTTACTTTTAAAATAATAATAAAGCGTGCTTTTCCCTTTCCCTGCATCCTTGGCAATATCTTCCATGGTCGTTTTGCTCAAACCATATCTCTGAAAAAGTTTGTTAGCCCCTTCCAGAATTTTTGCCTTAATTATTTCATCTTTATTTAACATCTTCTATTAATTATTTTTCGACTAAAATCGAATAATGGTCCAAAATTAACCTATGCTCTTTGTACAACAACATTTTATTACAAATAATTTTAATATTCAAAATATAATACTAAACCATCTTCAATAATTTAAATTACAGATGCGTAGATTGTTGTTGCAAACGACTTATTTACAAAGTGCTATTTACTTACTATCCAGACAATGAAACCTTCCGCCTTCCTCAGAGGTATATAAGCCAGAAGAATTATTTGTTAAAGACTTTCAGGATAATACCTTATTTCTTTATATTAAAACAGTGAAATTATAATTCTATTTATTTAACGGTTAGGGCTTTAAATTTAATTGAAATAAAATTGGCCCGTTATTCAATTTCCTCAGTATGGTAGTATACACAAGAATTCAATAACTATTTTCACACATATTTAACCCAGTATCATGCAAACCGATTCAGAATCTTTAACGGAAATCAGCCGGCTCCTCGACATGTATATCAGCGAGATACAGTCGTCGGAATTAAAACCACTGGCCGCAAACATTTATCTTACCCATGCCAAAAACTTCGTCCGGTGGATTGAAGGAGAATTTGTTCCCGGAGGCCGGCTTGAAAAAAACAAAGGCAGGTAACAGCCCGACTGTCACAATGTCGAAAGCTGAGGAATTCAATAGTCCGGTTTTATTCAGCACTACTTCACACACTATCTTTGCTTCAATAAAAATCAGTTAACGTTTTTCTTTATTATTTGATTTGCTCCCGCAATCGACGAAAAATGTCTTTCTCAATTTAAATAAAAGTTTGTTTAATAAGTATATCACGAATGATTTTAGAAGCATATTTCAGGAAATTGTTAGCCAAAACGATGTTTATCTTAATCGCTAGCGTCAAATCTTTCATTCAATTTCCATATCAATCATGCCTAAAGGCATTTTAATTTCTGTGTCTGACCTAATTGCGATATGAACTTGGAATTTTCTTTTTGGTCCAAAATATGTATCAAAAAAGATGTCATTTCATCGACCAAAATAGGTAGGCTATAATCTATACCAAAGGAAATTAATTCAAAGCATTATCAAAGTGCCGTAAGGATTAAAGGTTATACAACCGATTTCTTCCATGGTTAGAAATCCAAAATATCGAAGCGTTAACGCCTTAGGCATGAACGACATGATAGCCATGGAGTTTATTCCGTGGTTCCATCATCTAAAATTCCTTGTGTTGGCAGCACCGAATTTAATTGGTACAGAGCCAGCAAAAGATTATTGATAATGATATTAACCCCATGAAATATTTCAGAATACCTGTTTTCCGGCGTATTGGGTAACAGGTTAAAACCTGCATGACGTTTATATATTACCCAATAAAAGTGATAATAAGAATCCCAACTGAATTAATAATTTACTGGCACGATTTTTGTTTTCCACATAATTAAACCCCATATCAATGTTATCGATCATAGTTTTAGACAATTACCCTATACTTCGTTACGGAATTAACAATTTATTGAGAAATAACTTTGAAGATATCCAAATTACAGAAGTAGAATCTTTAAAAGATATTCCCCAATTTGAGAAAAAGATAAAGCCGGATCTAATAATTTTGGGTATAAATGATAATTCCAGGAAACAAGATTTGGAATTGTATTATGCGGTAAAACAGTTTTTCCCGATATCACCGGTTATTGTATATGATGAAATCATTTACGATTTCAAAACACTTCCATACCTTGAATTTGGAATTGAAGGTTATGTTTTAAAACAAAACAACCCATCTGAACTATTACGATCCATTGAAATTGTATTAACTGGCAAACGCTATATATGCAATGCTGTGCTTCAAAATTTATATCACGGGTTTTTATTGGAGGAATCCGGCTTAGCGAGAAAACAATTGTTAATGAATTTGAGGAATCAAGCCTGATCATTTCTTTTATACCGCAAGTTTCGGATTGTTTGTAAAACTGATCGAAGCTAGTTTTACTTATCTGGTATGACGAATGATAGGATACTTTAAATGAGCAATAACATTATTTTAATAAACATAAAATCAAGTTTTAGTTTCAGCGAATGTCTGTGGTTTCTCAATCGTAATTATGACGATTGTATGCATTCACTCACTGTTGACAAAATATTAAAAGCCGTACTCATCCGGGATGTTTTCTTTGTATTTTCAATAGCTCAAAATGGGCAGGCGTTGCAAATAAAAATCCTGTTTGGCCCATGTGATTTAGAAACCACGGCGGCTATCAAAGATTATGTTATTGACTGGCTGGATATTGACAGGGATTTGAATCCTTTTTATCAGCTTCTTAATCAGCGCAGCGAAATTGCCTACATGGCTGAGGAATTTAAGGGCTTGCGAATTATAGGAATTCCCGATCTTTTTGAAGCCTTGTGCTGGAGTGTTATCGGACAGCAAATCAACCTGACATTTGCTTACAAGCTTAAAAGAAGACTTGTCGAAAAATATGGGTGTCATACTACGTTTGAGAATCAGCAATTTCATATTTTTCCTTCTTTTGAAATACTGGCTGAAGCCGATCCGGATGACTTGAAAGCCATGCAGTTTTCTTCTAAAAAAGTGGAATATATTATTAACATTTCGAAACTTTTTAAGGCTGGAAAACTAAGCAAAGAAATCCTACTTTCCCTCCCCGATTATGACGCACGGCAAAAGGTGTTGATGTCTGTTAAAGGCATTGGTATATGGACAGCAAATTATGCGTTGATGAAAAGCTTAAAAGAACCGTCAAGTGTTCCCTATGGTGACTCGGGTTTATTACAGGCGCTGTTAGTGCATGAAATCATAACCGACAAAAAAGACAGCTTACAAATCAATAATTTTTTTCAGGAAATGAGAGGATGGGAAAGTTACATGGCTTTTTATTTATGGAGGAGCCTTGCTAAAAGATCGGAATCTGCGTGAGAATTATCATTATACACGATTTTCAAATCGTTATTTAATTTCCACAACTTATATTTTCCAGGAAGGCAGTGCGCGCATGGCCGGTACTTTTCTGTAATTGCCTGCTGCTCATCTTTAAAGAAAACCCGGTTTTCTATTTTCATTCTTTTTCCAGAGCGGCAATGAAGGGTGCCATAAATTCTCGCCTTTTTGTAGCCACCCAGTGTAATTTCGCCACTACGGATTAACCTTCCCAAATTTCTTTGAATTGTAGGCTTGTCAATCCCCAGGCTACTATGCAGTATAATCATCGTAAAATTCAGGTTTGTTTCCTTAAAATTACTGTCACGAAGTTTTACTTAAAACCTGATTCTTGCTTTCTCTTTCTTTAATTTTGATTCATTAAAAAATATTTTCCACCCTAAAAACCCTGCTGACATAGGGCTGTCACTGGCATGTATTTCCTTTGTAATGGAAATAGTAAAAACATAAACTTTTAGCAAAATGGAAAATAACACTAGTGAGGTAAAAGAACTTCTTGAATCTGAAGTTTTCATCACACAGGATGCCTTGTTAAATCACTGGCAGGGACACCGTCGGATTACGCGCCGTGCGATTGAAGCATTTCCTGACGACCAGTTTTACACCTTTTCTATTGGAGGCATGCGCACTTTTGCAGAATTAATTATGGAAATCATGGTACTTTCAGGGCCAGGAATTCATGGGATTTTGTCTGGAGAATGGACCTACGGTGATCCTCCTCTAAATTTTACATCAACGCCACCAGCTACCAAGCAAGAAGTACTGGCACTTTGGGATAAAATTACAGAGGAGATTAACACAATCTGGCCAAAAATCCCGGTATCACGTTTCCATGAAATGGATGCTGCTTTCGGACAATATGATGGTCCGGTTTATTTTACAACTTTATATATCATTGACAACGAAATCCACCATCGCGCACAGGGCTACGTTTACCTTAGAGCACTTGGCATAGAGCCGCCTGCGTTTTGGGATCGCAGCTAAAACAAATACTATTAGTCATGATTAAACATATTCTCCTATCAAAGTCAGTCGACTTTGATAGGAGAATCTCAAATTAGTTTTGTCTTATTCGCTATATCCCTAATAATCCCGTCAAGCTCATTAGCCGAAATAAGCATATGATCCAACAATTCCTTTTTTTCATTTTCTGAATGATGGTAATTTTTGATCAGGTCAACAATACCCATCAGTCTGGCAACGGGAGCCCTAACGACATGAGATTGAAGCCAGGCAATTTCCTGCAATTTTTGGTTTTGACGTTCAATCGCTTCAATGTAATGCAACCTTTCGGTAATGTCATTTACCAAAACTACCCTGGCCTTTTTACCATTTATATAAATAACGTTACTTTGAATTTCTGCTTGTATTATTTCCCCATTTTTCTTTCGGTGCCGGGAGATACCGTTGTAATGAAAAGTTGATTGTCTTCTTGTCTGATTCAATGATTCTTCAACCTGGTTAAGATCTTCAACCGGCCGTATATCACTGATCGTCATCTCAAGAAATTCTTCGAGATTATATCCGTAATGCCTGATCGCGGCATCATTAACGTTCATAAATTGCAATGTTTCAAGATCATAAACCCACATTGGCTGAGGACTTAGCTGAAAAAGATCACTGTAGCGTTTTTCTGATTCTTCCAGTTCAGCCGATTTTTTCTTTCGCTCAATACTGTAAAGGATGCTTTTGTATAAATTGGAAGCAGATAATTCGTCTTTAAGTAAATAATCAGAAACACCCAGAGAAAGTGATTTAACACTGAAAGATATGTCCGGATATCCTGTTAAAACAATGATCGGAATTCCTGCGCTGAGGGCAACTATTTCCATGATCAGATTTTCCCCGCTTTTATCAGGTAAAGAAAGATCAAGTAAAATGACATTTACAGGCAGTTTTTCCTCTACAAGTAAAGACCTCCCTTCCTTGAAATTTTTAGCCTGGAAAATTTCAGGAGAAGAGATCTGCTCATCCAGAAAATCTTCAATTAGCGCAAAATCTCCGGCATTATCTTCAATGACAAGAATTTTATATCTGTTTTTATCCTTTTCCATCAATTTATGTTTACGGATGGCAACGTTACAATGCTGATCCAGAAATTTTCGATCTGCCTGACCACATTCAAAAAACTATCCAGTTCTATCGGTTTGGTGATGTAGCAATTCGCATGATTCTTATAGGAAAGATTAATATCCTTTTCTGAGGATGATGTAGTTAGCATTATTACAGGAATATGCTTTATCTCATCACTTTTCTTAATATACTTAAGTACTTCATGTCCATTTTTTTTGGGAAGGTTTACATCCAGCAGTACTAGATCCGGCTGTTCTGCCAGTGTATGTTTTCCTTCCTGCTTTAAGAAATCAATCGCTTCTTCTCCGTCTCTGACAACACTGATTCTGTTTAAAATTCTTGCTTCCTGCAAAGCCTCTGTTGTGAGCAAAATATCACCTTCATTATCCTCCACTAATAAAATATGTATACTTTTCATAACGTTGTTGGTTACTGTTTTGCAATGCTAAAATAAAAAGTGCTTTCTTTTCCTTCTACTGATTTTAACCAGATTGTCCCGCCCAGATTTTCCACAATTTTTTTCGTAATCGCCAGCCCCATCCCAGTGCCCGAATATTCGTCTTTATTATGAAGTCTTTGAAAGATAATAAAAATCTTATCGAAATACTGCTCGTTAATCCCGATTCCGTTATCCCTGACGGCGAATTCCCAGTGCGACCCGGTCTCCTTGGATGAAATATCTATCTGTGGCACTCTGCTATGCGGCTGATACTTCAATCCATTGCTTATCAGATTCTGAAAAATCTGTCTTAAAGGTGTTTTAAATGTATTAAGCACAGGTAGATCAGCAAATTTGATGGTCGCGTGTTTTTCTTCAATATTTTTTCTGTAAAGAAGCATTATTTCTTCTATTAATTCATTCAAATCAACTTCTTCGAGCTTCTCCTCCGATTTCCCGACTCTTGAAAAATCAAGCAGGTCCAGAATAATCTGGCGCATTCTTCTAGCTCCGTCAACAGCGAAAAAAATATATTTTTTTGCCTTTTCATCCAGCGAATCGCTGTATTTTTTTTCAAGGAGTGTCAAAAAACTGGTAACCATTCGCAGCGGTTCCTGCAAGTCGTGTGAAGCCACGTATGCAAATTGTTCGAGTTCGGAATTAGAAATTGCCAGAATTTTTAGATTATTTTCCAATTCCTGATGCAATTCTTTCAGCTTAACCTCGGCTAATTTACGTTCCGTGATATTTTTAAAATAAACTGTTATACCTGCGCTTGTAGGATAGGCACTGACTTCAAACCAGCGATGCACAGGCACATAATATTCCTCAAATCTTACAGGTATTTTTTCTTGCAGTACCTTGCTATATTGATAATAGGATTTCGGTGCTTTATTTTTATTATAAATATCCCACAAATTATGATTTACGATTTCTTCACGTTTAATACCCAGCAAACGTTCTGCTTCCTTATTCCAATAAGTTACCGTCCAGTCCTCATTGACAGCAAAAAAGCCATCCTGGATACTTTCAAGTGTTTTGTTTTTTTCTTCAAAAGCCGCGAGCAGTGCTTCATCCGCCTCCTGTCCTTCAATAACTTTTGCCAGATTAACAACGATGGTTTTTAAAAAGGAGATCTCGTCATCATCCCATTCTCTTTCATGACGGCAGTCATCAAATCCCAGATAACCATAAAATTTATTCTTTACAAAAACTGGAAGTATCAGCATAGCCTTGATCTGCTGCTGTATGAGATCGGCCTTAAAATCAGAATCGGGAAGCTGACTTATGATCGCATTGAAGGGCCTGTTTTCATTCAGCGGGTTAATTAATTCAACCAGGGTATCATGAGGCACATTTTGCAATCTTGGATTATCAATCTGAGAATCAAAGGTACCTGCATTCCATTCAAATTTCTGACTCGAGAATTTTTGTCCCGAACCTCTGTCCGTGTAATTTTCAAAATAATACACCCTGTCTACCATGACGGCAAGTCCCACAATCCCGAAAGATTTATCTAACGCTTCCGACCAGTCGTTAAATTGTAAAAGACTGTTGTTTACTTCTGCAATGACAGCCAAAAATTTTGACTTCCGAAGAAGTTTTATCTGAGTTTGTTTTATTTCAGTAATGTCACGCAACACCCCGATCATTCTTACGGGTTTACCAACAGGATTTCTGATAATAAAACCTCTCTCCTGTACAAATGCATAAGTTCTATTAAGTTTTTGGTAGCGATACTCAGCCGACCAGTTTTGTTGCGTTTCGTCAGCAAGAGCTATATTAAGATTGCGCGTTACTTCATCCAGATCGACAGGATGCACATTTGACGTCCATTTCTCCAACGAATATCTTTCTCCATTCACTTCATAGCCAAACAAACGACGGTAACCATCACCCCAGGCAATGTGATCTATGTCTAAATCCCAATCGTAAATCGCATCATTTGTGGCCTGGTTTACCAGTTCATACCGCTCATTACTATTTTTGAGGGCATCTTCCATTTTTTTTCGGTCAGTTACGTCAAGACCTGTACATTGAATTTCAATAGGTTTTCCGTTAGAATCAACCAAACAGACAAAATCCCACAAAGTAGAAATAATTTTACCTCCGTTACCGATTTTATCAATCTCAATCTGATAAATTTTGCCTGGCTTTTGTTTACACAATTCAGAAACTTCCAAAAACCTGACATGATGCTCCGGAATAGCGATAGTAATACAACTTTCTCCATTCAGATCTTCATCCTTGAAAGACCACCCAAAATCCTGTGCATATTTTTTGTTATAATATGTATAACGACCAGCCAAATCAAGTCTTATAACGTAATTTGTCTGAGCATCCACCAGGCTTCTTAACCGGGATTCACTCGTCAGTAATTCTTGCTGGACTTTCCTGCTTTCGGTAATATCAAGACAGGCTCCGATCATTTTTAGTGGCTTTCCCTTTTCATCGATTTTTAGCCTTCCCCATGATTTTAGATTTCGGATTTCGCCGGAGGGACGAATTATTCTTTCTTCAAAAACAACGTCTTTTTCGGTTTCTAATACACTCTGGATTGTCTGGTACACACGTATTTTATCATCCGGATGCAGCAATTCCTGATAGCCTTCAAAAGTAGCCTTAAATCCGGTTCGAGTCAGACCGTAGATATCATAAAGTGTATCCGACCAGCTTACCACATTATTGACGATATCCCATTGCCAGTTTCCAAAATGTGCTAGTTCCTGACCTTGATTCATCAAAAAAAAGGTTTCTTCCAGCATTTCCAGGCTTTGCCGATTTTCCAGAATTACTTTTAAAATGGCACTTGATTTTTCAATAACTTTCAATTCCTCTTCTACCGGCACTTTTACTTCCCGATAATAAATACCCAAAGTAGCAATTACATCGCCTTCAGAATTTACAATCGGATACGACCAGCAGGCACGCAGATTATATTTTATGGCCAGATCTTTATAATCTGCCCATCGGATATCATTTTTTATATCACTTACAATGACCGGTTTTTTCAGAAAAGCCGCAGAACCGCAGGAACCCGTGTTTTTTCCAATTAATAATCCCTGAATATCTGATACATAAGCAGGTGGCAATGATGGCGACGACCAGTTGTAAAGGCGACCATTTTTAGCCTGAAGAATTGAACACTTCATATTAGGAAAAATAGTCTCAATTCCGGTCAGATATTCAGTCAGAATGTCTTTAATTGCTATTTCCTTGTGAGAATTCAGTTCCAGTATTTTTTTTTCAAGATATTCAAGCTCTGTAAACCTCCTGCTTTCGGAAATATCCATCATGATACCACGCAATAGCATCGGTTTACCATCTTCACGGATAACAGAAACCACGTCCTTTATCCAGGCCATACTTCCATCAGCGCGGGTCATTCTGTAATCAAATGTATGATTACGGCCGTCTTGCACCCAACGTCGGCAATAAGCCACGGCCTGTACACGGTCGAGCGAATGAATATGATTTGCCCAAAAATCAGGTTCTGCCAGCCATTCCTGTGGCGTATAGCCAAGAATATTAATTACCTGATCGGAGATAAAAGAAAATTCAAAAGTTTGTGCATCTGCTTCCCATACAATTCCGTCAACAGTTTGGACCAATGATTCAAAGCGGTTTCTTGAAACAATTAGTTCTTCCTCATTGATTTTCCTATCATGAATATCCTGAATAGAACCGTAAATTCTGGTACAAATTCCATCCTTTAAAACAGCCTGACCGGTTAACCTGATCCAGCGCTCATTTCCTTTTGCTGTAATAATCTGGAGTTCAAGGTCAAATCCGGAACCGTTTTCAATGGCCTTATCAATAGCAGCTATAAATAAATCTCTGTTTTCACCTTCCTTATAAAAATAAACTGGTGAATCTGCATATGGAACATAGTCTTTCCCGACTTCATGTATTTCCCGCACCACATCGGACCAGGTAATCTTTTGATTTACCAAATTTGCCTCCCAGCTTCCAATTCTTGCTACACGCTCAGTCTCTTCTAGAAATTTTTCATTCCTGGCCAGGTTATCGCTGACTGCCCTTTCATTTTCCTTAACAGCAAGCGTTTCAGTGACATCTGTGACTGATCGGATAATGAATTCAATTTCATTATTTGCATCTAAAACTGGGGTGATTGAAGTTATAAGTTTTTTTATTACATAATCAGAAGTGCCTTGCACCGGTACATTATAATCAAAAACGGGTGTTTGAACAGGCTTTTTTTCTCGTACTGATTCTTCTAGAAGATCTTTCCAAAGTTGTGCTTTGAAATAGGCATTTCCGGTGAGGGCGTCAAAAAAGCCTTTTCCGACAAAATCCTCCCGTGCAATATTGGTAATATTGAGATAGGCCTGATTTACGTAAACAACCGTAAATTTAGGAGAATCCGGAAGTAGTACTGCTCCTGGGGTGGGAAACGCATTGAATACTTTATTTAGATATTTAGGGTCTACCATGTTGAGCATGCCAGTCATGTTATTAATAATCTTAAATATAGCATAATGTATGGTTAGTGCATTATTGTCATATATAATACGATGAAATTATTCTTCGATATATAATTTTTATTTTACCAAACTTCATTTTTATAAAATTTTCTTCGCAGTCTTTTTAAAATATTGAAAAGCATTAAAGTGCCGGAACTTCAACCAACGAGACACTACCTCTACACCAGTCTTTTAGATTGATGCCAAAAATTCTGATAAATAATGTGTTTGTATTATCGGGAAATAGTACAAAAAAAATACCCCTGTACTATATACGAAACTAATGCCTTGTTTCATTTTTCAGATCGTCATCAGTAAAGATTTCCATAAAATTAACATGTTTAGATTTATAAGATCCTACTGTCCATTCTTAATCATTTGATAACATACCAATTAACTACAATTATGGTGACAATGTATAAATTGAAACAGTAAAACTCACCAAACATCCACTTTTATGAAACCCATTTTATTAGCCTGCCTGTCCATTTTTATTTTGTCGTCGTGTCAAAAAGATAAAAATGATATCGAAATTCAAAATCCCGTCGAAATTGAAACCCAAATTGAAAATCCAGACTGGTATATAGTAACCGCACCCGATGCCAGGCCAATTGAAGGCGTTTATGGAGACATTGATAAATCGCTTGTTATTACCACCGGTTTAAAAATTTATAAAACCGATGACAAAGGAAAAACCTGGACAACCGGAAATTATAATAAGCCAATTGGAATTTTTAGTTTCACAGAGGTGCAGGACACGCTGTTAGTTTTCAACACCAAGTCTTACATATCCAACAAAGCAAAGGAGCAGTTAATTTATGCAACACGCCCTTCTTTTTACAGTATGGATAAAGGAATAAGTTGGTTTCCTTACGAAAACGTAACTTTTACTGAAAAAGACCCAAGGGTATTATTGAACAAAGCAGTTACAGCGGCAGGCACAGAATACAAAATTGATCAGGTTGAAATTGGCGGAAGTCTTGAACCGTCCGGCATTGTAACTTCAAAAGGAGAGAAAATAAATTTACCTCAAAATCATCAGATTAATAGTCTGTATTTTGACAAAAAGGATCGACTTTATGTATCAGCTTCCGCTGCTTTTTGCGGAGGTGGAAATAGTTTTTCCTTTTGTAAAGGAGAAAATGGCGTGTTATATGTGTCTAAATTGAGCAAAAAGTAATTTTTCGGGATTGCTTTTTAGCTTTTGAAATGCAAATCTTACCGAAATTTTTCTTGATTTCCAGGAAATTATGTACCGAAATACACTCTTTTGAAATTATGTAATACATTAAAATCAAGAAATCCGAGGCCGAAAAAATATTTGATATGCCGCGGTTGAACATAAGTCATAAAAACATCTTCATAACGGTCGATAAAACGTTGTTTTACAAGTGTTTCCGTTTCCTGAAAATAAATAATTTTTAATGTATCCTGACCGAAGGAAATTTTAGTCAGTAATACTAATAAAAGAAGGAGAAAACTTTTTTTCATAACGTGATAATTATGCAACTATCAATAAATTAAAAGGCAAATCCAATTCCAAGATTACCTCTAAATCCAAAGGAATGGCTTGATGGGATATTCAGATCTTTTTGAAAATTATAAGAGGTATTAAAATCTATATAACCATGACTGAAAAGTCGCTGCTGGAAGCCAAGTAACGGGCCGGTCCTTATGTTATTTTGAGTGATTATTTTCGTATCAGGTCCTCTAAGGGGATTGTTACGACCCGTGTAAAAATTATATTCCGTATTAATTCCAGCATATACCCCTGACATGCCATTTCCACCTCCCGATCGAACCTTTTGTCTTTCCTGCAAAAAATAATATCTAGGTTGAATTGAAAAGGTTATTGAAGCTTCTGTCGAATGTGTATCCTGATATTTTGAAAAGAAATTAGTTGGTTTGGGAATCTGTGTTAACATATAATTGTATCCCTTATTCAACCCAATATCAGTTTGGTAGTTAATTGAAAATGGCGATTCGTTAAACTTTCGCTCATATGCAAAACTTAAATTCAATCGATATAAATACCGACCAATTGTTAATTCTGGCAAACGAATTTTCCATTGCTGCCCAATCAGCTCATTGCATAGCAATAGATCACAAAGTGGAAACTTAGAACTTTTCTTCCAGTCACCGAATGCGAGCCCGAAACTGGCTTGTGAGGAAATTGACCAATTATATAAAACTCCGTAATGAAACCAGGGTGTACCCTGTTGCAGTGCAATTGCAAAATCCATAAATCCGGAGTTTAGAAAACGCCGTTGAAAGCCCAACTTTAAACCGATCGTTGGATCTTCGTATAAAGTCCCGGGAAGTGTATAGTTGAGCGCCAAATAATTACCACTGAAATTATTAGCACTTTTACCGGATTTAATTCTTTTACGCATGTTGACATACCAGCGTAACTGCGTATCAATAACTGTATTTTGCCAGGCATCTTTAATTGGAATATCAAAACCATAAAAAGGCATGTGACCAGAAATAGCGATTGAAAATGCCGGCAGGAACTTAAACTCATACCCCAATTGCAAAGAAGTGTTTGTCAGCACATTTCCTTCTTTCAAAGAAAACCATCTTGACTGATAATATTGCGACAAACCGATTTTAAACATATGACGCGTTTGCACTTTGGTCATAAAAACGTTTTCGTAGCGATCGATAAAACGTTGTTTTACAAGCGTGTCCGTTTCTTCTGTAAGCGTAACTTTCACATCATCCTGAGCATAGGAGTATTGAAAGAAAAACAATATGCTCAAAGAAAGTATAAATTTTTTCATGGCTAATAGTTAGGGGCAAGTAGTATTATTTTATCGTCAGATTTCCGAATTCTGCATTAATCTGCACACTGGCGATCTGGTTTTTAGAATAAAAAGCGTCCTTAAAATCGCTCGTATTCCGCTTCCATTTGAATCCGTTTGGGAGCTTCATGGTTGTGTATGCGCTGTTGATATCGTAGTCGAATTGCTGCCAGTTTTTTGAAAACATCGTGACAATTGCCTTTTTGGATTGTATCGCCAGACTGGTAAGGCCAGAAGACGGTTGAATCTCCACATTTCCATATAAGGTGTTCATTTTAATCGCCCCACCAATATTTTCCAGTCGCAGATTAGTATGATCACTCGTGAACGAAAAATCTCCCGTTATTTCAATTCCTTTCAATTCCCCAAAAGTGGTTTCCAACAGCCCTTTTCCTTTGATATTCAGCAGCGTTGTGGTACAGAAATCCGCGTTCAGTTTCAGATTATTTGTAAGTCCTTTCATCTGAATCGTACCAAAAGTATTTTTCAGATCAATGGCACAGGATGCGGGCAAGTGAATGGTGTATTTTGCTTTTAAGTTTGACAATGGCTTAGCCTCTCCTTCTTTGAGCAAAATGTAATTCCTCAGGAAATAATCCTTGCCGCTCCGATCCGCAACGTACTGAATCTTAGCCAGATCCGTCGTTGCAGTTGCCCTGTCCGGGTGCCTGGCCGAGAGTTGCATACTGATCGTAATTTCGGGCTTATCCCAGGCAATAAGCTCAATATCAGCCTTTTCTGCATTAATGTGAAGTGTGCGTATAGCAGGGGCTGCCACAGTTTTCTCAATAGCTTTGGTGGCAACTTGTAATACATTTTGCGCCTCAGCCATTTGAAAACCATTAGAAACAACCCAATAAAGGAGGATTGTGAAAAGCGGTATCCGTCCGAAAATATTTTTATATGTAGTTCTCATAATTTTGTCCTAGATCATCTTAGCCATTTTATTCAAAACCTCTGCCTTTTCCTGCTCCACAATACTAAACTGACGGGTTAATTCCGGCTCGGTGTTATAATTTCCCATCGCCCTTTGCAATTCCTGAGTCGCCGAGCGAAGGGTCTCGTACTCTTGTTTTAATCGTTTGAAATTCTTGTCGTTACACACAACTGTTTCAGCTTCACAATAGGATACCAGTTTTGCATATTCCTGATCCGTTACCGGATCTTTTTTCGTTTGTAAACGGCTATCAATTACTTCCTGAGAGTACGAAATGCTGGAATCACTCTTATTGGTATTGTACAAAAAGCCGGTAAAACCAATCGTAAAAATCATAGCAGCGGCGTACCACCACATTTTGCTTTTCCTTTTTGTTCCATCGATTTTATTTTCAATATTCTCCCAAATAAAATCATCCGGTTCCTGCGTCGGTAGACTTTTCAGAGCATTCTGTAACGGCTCCTCATTGAGGCTCCGGTTAATTTCAGTCCAGATAAAATCGGCTGGCTGAAAAGAGGGTAGTTTTGCTAATGCGTCCTTTAAACTATTTCTATGATGTTCCATATTCTTCAAGATCATCTCTGGGTTAACATGCTGCGTAATTTCCTCTTCGCATGAAATAACTGCGATTTGGAGGTACCCTCCGAAATATTCAGCATCTCCGCTATTTCCCGGTGTGTATATCCTTCAATTTCGGCCAGTACAAATATGGTTCTGAAACCATCGGGCAAAGCCAGAATCGCTGTTTGCAAATGCGCCACATTGATATCTATTTCTCCCCAGTTAATACTTTCACCCGTTTCCTCTTCCACATTTTGCCAGATTACGATCCGCTTCTTTTTTGTGGATTTCCTGACAACGATTTGCTTAATCCAGGCACCCAGTTTTGCTTCACCGCGAAACTGGTCGAGATGAAGAAAAACCTCCATAAACGAGTCCTGCAACACATCGTTTGCATCATCATAATCACCGGTGATCCGATAAGCAAGCGTGTACATAGCATTTTTGTAACGGTCATACAAAAGCCGCTGCGCTGTTCTGTCATGTAATAGGCATCCCGAAATCAATTCTGCCTCCGTCGTCATAGAAAGGGTTTACGTGTATTTATATTAAAGAGGCAAGTTAAGGACGGAATGGTTGTATGGAGAGGAAAAATACTTTTGCTGTCGGTTTTCGGCAGTCGGCTTTCAGATTTTATACAAAAGGAGATTTGGTTAAATTTCGCTAATTTTTGGGTGTTCAATACTGATCCGCGAGGATTTCAGTTAAAAAAGGGATAATAACCGATACTGCAAAAAGATAACAGAATACTTGGATTTGATAATTATATTTTAATGAAAAGGAAAAAACATCAGAGGCAAAAATAAATTGGCCTGAACGGTTTGACCTGGCCCTACCTAAGATAAAAAACTTATTTTTTTAATCAAGGCAATTTAAAAGCCATAATAAAACCCGACGGATTTTCATTATTCCCGCCGACAGAAAGTGCCACAAATTGTTTTCCCCCGGCCATATATGTACAAGCCGTTGCATTGGCCACACCGGGAAGGGCAGTTTGCCAAAGTAATTTTCCGGTTGATTTTTCAAAAGCACGAAGCGTTTTATCGTTGGTTCCACTAATAAAAATCAAACCTCCGGCTGTGACAATCGGACCAGCAGAACCTTCCTGTCCGGTTTCTGGCCCATCCTTTTCTTGTAATTTTTCATTATTTCCTAATGGAATCTGCCATTCGTAATCACCAGTTGTTAAATTGATTGCGCTCAATGTTCCCCATGGTGGTGTTAAAGCAGGATTTCCATTGATGTCCCGAAAATGTCCATAGGCGGTTAAGTTCAAATATTTATCTGCGCCGGCTTTGGTTTGCATGGTTTCCAGTTTTGTAGCTTTCAATGAATTTTGTTCTTTTTCATACAAAAAAGCAATAATTCCTTTTTCTTTTCCTTTGATAATGCTGGCAAAAGCAGGCATCTTTCCACCGCCTTTTTTGATTTTATCCAAAGCTGCTTCCTTTGTAATTCTGGATTTCAAAGAAACCAAAGAAGGATAATTTGGCTCATCTCCATTTTTATCTTTGCCATGGCAAGTAGCGCAATAAGTCATGTAAACGGATTTCCCCTGCTCAAAAACAGTCTGATTTTTTGCCTCTTTTTCTTCATCCATTTTTTGCATGGATTCGATTTCAGGGGAATCATTTGATTTGACAAAAAGTACACTACTGGAAGGGTCATAAGCTGCTCCGCCCCACTCTGCTCCGCCACGTGATCCGGGCAGCATTAAAGTACCTTTCAAATCGGGCGGTGTGAAAAGTCCTTCATAACGCATAGACCGGTATTTTTTTAATAATGAATCATAACCAGCTTCCGAATAACATGTTAGATCCTGCTCTCTGAACAACTGTCTTGCAAAAGGTTTCGGTTTTAGCGGAAAGGGCTGCGTCGGCCAGGATTGTTCTCCCGGAATATGTGAAACCGGTACTTTTCGTTCTTCAATCGGGAATAATGGCTCGCCGGTTTCACGGTTAAAAACAAACACAAATCCATGTTTGGTAATTTGCGCTACGGCATCCAGATCTTTCCCATCCCTTTTTACCGTCACCAGATTTGGCGGAGCGGGCAGATCATAATCCCACAGATCATGATGAATGGTCTGGAAATGCCAGATGTATTTTCCGGTTGCTGCATCCAGGGCAACCACACTATTTCCATACAGATTTTTGCCGGTTCTGTCGGCTCCGTAATAATCATAGGAAGGTGATCCCAAAGCAAGAAAAACGATCCCGCGTTTAATATCCAGGCTCATCCCCGACCAGTCATTTACACCTCCGGCATATTTGTAGGCACCTTTCGGCCAGGTTTCATAACCTGGCTCACCCGGAAGCGGGATCGTATGAAAAGTCCATTCAAGTTTTCCGGTAATACAATTATAAGCGCGGATATAACCCGGCTGAGCGCCATACAATTCAGAAACCTCCGCTCCCATGATCAGCAGATTTTTGAATACAATCCCGGGCGAAGTAGGAATTACATAAATGGTTTCAGGATTATCTCTCAATCCTACATTCAAATTCACATATCCTCTTTCTCCAAAAGAAGAAATCGGTTTACCGGTTTTAGCATTCAGTGCAAAAAGTTTATCCCCGCCTGTTACCAGAATTCTTTTGTCATTCCCTTCTTCATAATACGTCACGCCACGACTAACACCACCACCTTCGGCTCCGTCAAACGGATCAAACGACCAGATTTGTTCGCCGGTTTCTGCGTTAATGGCATATACCCAATGTTTGGCAGAAGTTGGATACATGACGCCATCGACAATAATCGGGTTACACTCACTACTTCCGGATCGCGCACCTTCTTTCATATCTTTCAAAGCAAAAGTCCAGGCAGGTTGCAGCTGAGTCACATTTTTGGTGTTGATCTGATCTAGTTTTGAATAACTGGTACTTTCATTATCAGCTTTATAAATGCTCCATGTGCGGTCATCTTCGGTTTTGGTTTGGTAGGCTACCAAACCGGCAAATGCTAAAACAAGCAACAGCGGAACGAAATTCTTGTTATTAATCCTGCCCAAAAGATTGTCTGTTTGAACCATAAGTAAATGAAAGTGAACGTTGCGAGAAATATTATTGGCTGATGTACATTGTTTTACACTCAGGCTAAAAAGAAAGAGATTGAATGATTTTACTATTTTTTGATATGACCTCTATTTTTCTGTTTTTGATACAAAAAAAGAGGTCAGCTTTTTGAGCTAACCTCTTCTTCCTGTTTAACTTAAAAAAATTATTTCCCCATAACCAAACGAGTCTGCGCGCCTCCGTTTGGTGCATCCTGCAATTGAACATTTAATGAGCTGTCTTTAAACAAACTTCTGTCAACAGCCAATGTAATCGTATGAATACCCTGAGAAAAATCTGCCAAGGCTCCACTTTCAGCAAGTTTAAGTGGTTTCCCATCTGACCAAGCTGTAATTCCGGCAATTGAACTAAACGCCAGATCAACATTTCCTTTGGTCAGTACTTCAATTTCAAACCGTACAAAACTGTATTTTTTACCAGCACTACCTTCAATAACCGGCAGATCTTCCAGAGGCAGATCTCCTGCAACTTTACTATAAACGGGCTGAAAACTGATTTTCGATTTATCCTTTACAACATATCCCGGGCCTTCGGTTAGGATCCTTTTCGCTGTTTCTTTACTTTCTTCAACAGCGGTCCATCTACGAACAAACCGCGTGGTTGGCACACGGAATTTGCCCGATTCACCCATTTTTGAAAGAAATCCAATCAGATCAACAAATTCTTTTTTATCCAGACTAGCCGTTAATCCCGGTGGCATCAGAGAACCCGGTACTTTTTCCATCAATTGAACCTGACTTTTGGCTATTGAAACTTCTTTACCCGTTACATCGCGTATCACAATTTCAGAAGCGCCGTCACTCGCCAGATACCCCATAAGCTCAGAACCATCTTTCTTAACAACCCGCTTCAGATCATAACCTTCTTTAATGGATACACTTGGATATAGTACAGAACGAATAATGGTTTCAACCGGAGAGCTAGTCCCCAAACTACTTAAATCAGGACCAATACGGCCACCCGCGCCACCAATTGCATGACAAGTTGTGCAGCTTGTGGCAGCTCTTCTGAAAATAATTTCCCCTTTTGCAGGATCAGCCTGATCCGTAACCACCTTCGCCAGACTTGCAATTTCTTTGTCATTCAAATCCTGTTTCATATTTTGAACCGGCAAGGTTCCGCCAGAAGCTTCCAATGCCTTATTCAATGCGGTGATTTCATCAATTCGCTGGCGATTCCAACCGGCCCGTGTTTGCACAAGTTGCCGTCCTGTTTTCGCTGCTTCTGCCGGAATTCTTTTTGTCGCTATTGCATCTGCCAATGCAGCTGCTCCTGCATTATCTGGAATAAATGCCATAAAAAGATCAGTTACATCCGTGTCAGCAGGCAAAGTGCGCATAAGCTCCGAAGCAATTTTTGCTCCCTCCGCAGGATTTAAAGCCGCAAGCTGAGCCGCAGAAATGATTCGAACTTCGGGAGTATATTTTGGACCCGTCATTTCGACCATTAACTTCATCGCTTTTTCCTTGTCAATAGATGCCAAAGCACCCAATGCAGCTTTTTTGGTTGCAGGCGTTCCGGTTTTGATCAGGCCGGTAAGGCGATCGTTCAGTGTTTCCATCTTCCATAATCCGGCAAGACGGATTGCGCTCAGACTCACAGCCTCATCCTCATTGCCAATAAAATCAGCAACGCGTTCAGGATCTTTATCCGGTTTTGCTTTCCGCTGGCGCGCTGCATCTTCCAGAGTTGCCAGCTGCGGTGTTATGTTTTTATCTTTATTTTGAACCGTCAAATCAAGCAGCATATTCAGATCCGCCGTTTGTCCGGATTTAGCGATTGCATTGAGCACATCTTTTTGATATTCCTGCGGCACCTGGCCTTTTCCATATAAACTGATCAATTGTGCAACGGCTTCTTGTGAACTCAAAGATTTCAAGGCATAAACCGTCTTTTTGGAATCACCCAGATAATTTGGATCCGTTTTCAATTTTGCCATCCAAACCGGTTCCAATTCACGAATTGTTTGCCAAAGTGCATAATCAATAAACTCATCCATCTGCAAATCAAGGACAGAAAGTGCTGCACGGGCAGCTTCCGGCGTTTTCGTTTTACGAAGCGCAATCACCGCTTCCAAGCGAACCTGGGCATGTTTGTCGGTCACCGCTTTGGCAAGAATACCCGGCACATTATTGATTTTGGTATACCAGAATGTCAAGGCGCGCAATCCGGCAGCACGTGCATTGTGACTTTCCGCACCAATTAAACTTAGCAAAAGAGGTTCATTTACAGTATCAAGCGCCTGGAAAACCCATAACGCTTCCAGTAAATTGTGTTCGTAATCCTTATCTTTTTTATCCAGGGCACTTACCCAGGCGCGCAAAGCCGGTATAACTTCTTTAGCTCCGCGTTCTTTTAATACTTGTTTTGCATTGGTACGGGTAAGTTCTTCCGGTACTTTCAGAGCTTCCAAAAGCTCAGCAACAGGCGCTTTATTCAGTTTCGGTACTTTTACCAACGGACGGTTTTTAGCCGTAATTTTCCAGATACGACCATGTTCCTGATCACGACGCGGGTCAAAGAAATCAACTTCACCGTGCTGAATAATTGGATTATACCAGTCGGCAACATAAATTGCTCCATCCGGCCCAACATTAATATCAACCGGACGAAAAGCGATATCATCCGTCCACATCAGGTCCTCCATTTGTTTTGAAGCATACCCGCTACCCTGTTCTTCCAGCTTGAAACTATTAATGCGGTTTGCCCGGAAATCGTTAGCAATCATTCTACCCTGCCATGCATCCGGCAGATGTCTTCCTGATATTACATCCAATCCGCTATGTTTTGGCTGACCAGGGTTTAGTCCCCGGATAGTTCTTTCAGCACCCTGGGCAGCAACAAACGCAGCACCCGGAAAAGCATAATTAATTCCTTCACCACCCGCACCATCCGTCAGGAATGACTGCCCCCAACGATCGAACTGCAATCCCCAAAAGTTAATACCGCCTCGGGCATAAACATCAATTTCCAACGTTTTTGGATTCAACTGCCACACACCACCGGCTTCAAGTCTTTTGGTACCAAAAGGCGTTTCAACGTGGCTGAAAATGTAAATGGACTGGTTGAAGTACAATTTCCCTTCTGGTCCCCAGCGAAAAGTATGAATTAAATGATGCGCATCTCCTGTTCCAAAACCATTGAGAATTCTGCGTTTTTTATCTGCTTTTCCGTCACCATCGGTATCAGAAAAATGTAATATTTCCGTTGAATTGGCTACGTAAACGCCACCGTCACCCGGCAAAATTCCTGTTGGTGTTGTCAAACCTTCTGCAAAAATGGTAGTCTTGTCCGCTTTGCCGTCACCATCCGTATCTTCAATTACGAAGATTTTATCATTGGCAACTTCCCCTGTTTTCAAATGTGGATAAGCTGTGCTGCTCACAACCCATAACCGGCCGTCAGCATCCCAATTCATTTGAATAGGTTTTGCCACAAGCGGTTCTGCCGCCCAGAGTGTTACCTCAAAACCATCTGCAACTTTGAATGACGCCAATTCTTTTTTTGGATCGGGATCTTCATATACATTTTTTTGATTTACCGATGAGGTCATAAGCAAGACCAGCGGCAGTAGCATGATCCCGATAAGTAGTTTTATTGCTTTCATATTTATTTAGCTGTTGGCTATTAGCTTTTAGCTTTTAGCCCTGTTTCGCCTGAATTCTTTTCTTAATTTAACTCTGATTTTATGTCGTGATTTAGCTAAACGCTAATTGCCAATAGCTGACAACCTATACACTATTTCTTTCGGCATTCTTTGTAAGGCAATTTGTCCTTCCAGCCATTTGATCAGAATATCCTGGTCCTCCAAATCCTTTACATGTTTGCCTTGCTCATAAGCCCGGAAGCCGATAATGTATGTTTCGTTGATAGGTCTGTATTGGAAAAAATGAAGTTCATTTTTTTTCAATATCATATCTTTTATTTCTGCCGATTGAAAGTAAGACGGACCTTGTTTTATTTCAACGCCCTTTTCCCAGTCTTTGGCAGAAGCGCTTACAATCTGATCATCATTTGCCGTAAGCGTATAAAATCCTTTTTTCAAACCTGTTATTTTAAGTACGGGAGCCGTATCTGCCAATTTTTCACCTTCCGGAGAAACCGGAAGAGGCAGGAATTTTTCAGGTATTACAAATTGCAGACTGGTCAAATCCTTTCCTGAATCCAGAATTTTCGCATTGGCAGAAGCTTCTGCGCCTGTTTTGGAAATTGAAATAGTCGTTACCGGTTTTTCAGTTTTCAAACCTAAACCATTTTCCAAAACATTAGCCAGATAGTAATATCCTGTTTCGTTCAAATGAACACCATTTTCAATAATGGTAATCTGTTTGCTGGCATCCAGAATCGGCTTATAAATGTCAATAAACTGCTTCCCGCGATCCGCCGCTATTTTCGCGATCGCCGACGAGTATAGTTCCAGATCTGCGTTACGTTTGGAAAGATTAATCGAAGTATCGCTTGAAGCAACCGGAATGGTTGACAATAAAATGGTTTTTGCACCCAGGGAATCAATTTTATTCAGCAGATTGTTTAACCCATCTTTAAAATGTGCCAAACCTGCGGCACCTTCCTGTGCTTCCACACCACCATATCCAAGAAAAACGACGGTTGGCTGCGTTTTGATAATGTTTTGCATTAGATGCTGATATGCAGTTGGCGGATTCGTAAAGGTGCTGCGTCCATCTCCCCAGACATTATCGCCCGACCATCCCAGATTACGGAAAGTCACGTTTTTGTCAGGAAAACGGGTGGTAAGCGCCAGTTCCAGATAGCCGTACTGAAAATCATTTTCAAAAAGCGAATTTCCAAGAAAAACAACACGGTCCCCGTCCTTCAAATCCAAACCGGAAGTTTTTGATTGTGCCAGAACCTCTTCGGGCTTATAAAAAATTGTAAGTAACAATAGTAAAATATGGCCAAATGTGACCGATACCTTTCTCATGCATTTGGGGTTTAGGTAATGATGTCAAAAATATATTACAACGAGGATATTTTACTAACCAGCGCCGCCACTGAACGAATAAATCAAAATTAGTTATTACCCTGATTGAAAAAGACAAACAAACCATCTTTTCCGGCCACTATGATATCCTTACGGCCACTTCCGTGCAAGTCTGCTGTTGAAAAGTAAACACCAATTCCTTTCCCTACACCATACGGACCGTGAGAAATTACCTGTTTCACAAAAGATTCTCCATTCCACTGGAAATAATAAATACCAACCAGGTCCTTTTCTCCGGGATCGTTCCCGTTATGAGCGCGGTATCGTTTTCCCGTAAGCAATTCATTCTTTCCATCGTTATCCAGATCCACCCATTCCATGGAATGAAATTGCGAGTTAAACGGATCGATAACATGCTTGATCCAATCAATTTTTCCTAATTTGGTGGTCTGCTCGTACCAGTCAAGTCCATAGCTGTGTGCCTGGCCTACAATGATATCATTTTTCTTATCACCATTCACATCGACTACCAGAATCGGCACGCTGGCTGTTCCAAGCTTAAAATCATTATGTGCGATCCATTTGTCTTTTAATACATCTTTTGGAGCTTCCAGCCAGCCTGTGCTGATAATAAAATCGCCACGTCCATCCGCGTTTACATCACCGAATCCGATACCGTGGTCCTGTTTATCAGCAACCTGTATTTTGGTAAAAGTTCCGGTTGCGTTCCCGGCTTTGTCGCGTTCCAGTTTGTAAAATTTGAGAGGCAGATTTGGGTTATTAGGAACAATTTCAGGAAAGCCGTCATTATCAATATCCCAGGCTCTTGCGGTTTCAACATTCCCGGTCTCATCAATGAGATGATCTTTCCAGGGCCCGTTATTTCCTGGGTTTTCGCGCCAGATCAGACTTTTATTAAACCATCCACCTGTGATAAAATCCATATTTCCATCACCGTTGACATCCATGGGTATGGTTGCAAAATCATCCCAATACTCACCATGCCGCTTCACTTCTCCAATATAAAAGCGATCAAAAAACTCAGGACCTTTATACCAGAATTCACCCGAGACAAGATCCGGTTTCCCGTCGTTATTTACATCAAAAACCGCTACCGATTCATTACTTTCTGACGCAATCTGCTTTTTTTCAAACCGGACAGGCGTCGCTTTTTTTTCAGTTTGCTGCGCTTGTGCCGATGTAAGAAAACAGATTCCCACAAGGATTCCTGCTAATGCTAATTTTATTTTTCCGATTCTTCTATTCATGGTTCAGGATTGATTTCTTATATTTTCCAAATGAGATTATGTCAAAATCGACTTTGATTTATTTCAAAAATTCATTCAAATTTTCTTTTGTTACGAGCTGAAACGGGATTAAAACTTCCTTTTCAAATGCCTCACCTTTGGCAGCTTTTACCGCATTCTCGATAGCTTTGCTGCCTTGTTGTTTTGCATTTTGATAAACGGTGGCATCAAGCGTTCCTTTTTTGACAGCCTGCAATGCATCCGGAATTGCATCAATACTTACCACGATTATTTTATCTTTCAGTCCGGCGGCTTCCAGGGCTTTCACAACACCGAGTCCCATTTCGTCATTTTGAGCAAAAATGGCGTTGATTTTAGTACCATACGACTGAATCCAGTTTTCGGTCAAAGACATGGCTTTGGCGCGGTCCCATTCTCCTGATTGTTCAGCTAGAAGTTTCAAACCCGGATTCGCTTTCAGGATTTCCTTCGCTCCTTTATCTCTTTTAATTTGAGCCGCTTGTCCCATGTAACCATGCATCATGATCACATTCCCTTTTCCACCCAGCTTTTTGACAATATAATTCATTGCAATTCTGGCGGATTCAACATCATCAGAACCAACAAAAGATGTCGGTTTTGCCGTAGTTTCCGAGTTGACATTGATGATCGGGATTTTGGCATCCAGAGCAAGTTTTACTGCCGGCGAGCTGGCTTCCACTTCACAAGGATTCATAACGATGGCATCCACGCCTTGCGCAATAAAACTTTCAACCTGTTCAACCTGCTTCAAAGCGGAACGTTCGGCGTCAACCGTGATGAGCTCTACGCCAAGTTCCTTTGCCTTCGCTTCCATTTCGTCACTCACGTTGACAACAAATTCGTTTTGCATACTCAACATCGTACTTCCGATGACAAGCTTTTTCGCGCCGTCCTTTGTTTCAGATTCTGATTTATTGGACTGATTACATCCCACAAGAACGGAAGCAAGAAATACAAATGAGTAAAAGAAATTCAGTTTCATAAATGTTTTATTCATTTTAATACAATCAAAAAAGACACTTTTTTAGTATCATTCAAACCCTGTAAATCCTAGTTTTTATCTTTCCCCATACTATCCAGAACCACTGCTCCAATGATGATAGCACCCATGACAACTTGTTGGTAATAGGATGTAACATTCAGTAAATCAAGACTATTACTAATAACGCCAATCAACAATGCACCGATTAGCGTGCCCGTCATGGTACCGGTACCACCAGAAGTGCTTGTGCCGCCAATAATGGCTGCTGCAATAGCATCCAGTTCAAATCCGGCTCCGGCATTGGGTTGTCCGGTGGTAATTCTGGACGTCAGTAAAATTCCCCCGACAGCAGAAAGTAATCCGCAAATGGTGTAAACCCACATTTTAACATGATTAACACGAATTCCGGAAGCCCGCGCCGCAGGTTCGTTTCCTCCTACGGCATACATGTAGCGTCCCAGAATTGTTTTGTTTAAAATCGCGGAGCAAATAAAAAAGGCCAGAATAAGAATGATTATTGGAAATGGTATTCCAAATAAATTTCCGCCGCCAATAAAATTAAAGGAATCGGACAGGTTGGAAATTGGCCTTCCATTGCTAAGAATCAAGGCCAAACCTCTTCCGATCGTCATTGTTCCTAGTGTTACAATAAATGGCGGCACCTTACTTTTTGTAATAACCAATCCGTTAAAAGCACCAATGGCTAGCCCTCCGACAAGACCAATGAAAACAGGAACAATTATAGGATAGGTGTCAGGATGTGCAAAAGATGCCGCCAAAACGCCCGTAACGGCCACCATGGATCCCAGTGAAAGATCAATACCGCCGGTAATAATCACAAAAGTGACCCCGAAAGCCAACAACGCATTGATCGAAACCTGCGTTCCGATATTCATTAAATTGGATACTGTGAAAAATTTTGGTGTACTTAAAGCCAACGTAAGGCAAATAATTACAAATGCCAGAAAAATGCCATATTGGCCAATACCACGGAATCTTGATGTAAATTTATTCTCCAAGTTATATTATTTAAATCTTCTTTTCCTGATTGTGGTTCACGATAGCTATCATGCTGGTGAAAGTTATAAATTCATTGAATTGAGTATTTCATGATCAATTCCTGCGTCGCTTCTGATCTTGACAAAATGGCTGTCTGAACTCCTTTTGATAAAACCAGAATCCGATCACTAATTCCCAAAATTTCCGGCAGTTCGGAAGAAATCATAATGATGGCTATTCCCTGCACCGCCAGATTATTTATAAGTTTATATATTTCAAATTTTGCTCCAACATCAACACCACGAGTAGGTTCATCCAGAATCAAAACTTTTGGTAAGGTGGCGAGTACTTTTCCTATTACTACTTTTTGCTGGTTTCCACCGCTGAGATGTGTAACTTTCTGATTTCGCCCCGAAGTTTTTATCTTCAGATCCGAAATCATTTGATCCACTGCTTTATTCTCTTTTTGGTTATCAATAAATATTCCCCGGCAATGTTTTGATAAGCTGGCAAGTGTTAGGTTTTTACTGACCGATAATTGTGGAATAAAACCTAATCTTTTCCGGTCTTCACTGACATATCCAATCCCATACGACACCGCGTCCCGGGGAGATTTTATTTTAATTTCTTGTCCATTTATAAATATTACGCCACCATCCGCTGGCGACAATCCATAAATGGCCTCTGCAATTTCAGTCCTGCCAGCACCCATAAGTCCCGATATTCCCAGTATTTCTCCCGCATGAACTTCAAAACTGATGCCTGCAAACTTTCCTTTTTTATTTAAGCTTTTAACAGAAAGAATGATTTTCCCTTTTTCGGCAACAGGTTCAGGAAACATGTTGTTAATTTCCCTTCCCACCATCATTGCAATCAGACTATTTTTGTCAAGTTCAGAAGCGTTTTTTGTTGCGATATATTTTCCATCCCGCAACACGGTAATTGTATCCGATATTTCAAATATCTCATCCATTTTGTGTGAGATGTAAATAATGGCGACGCCCTTGCTTTTCAAATCTTTTATTATCCTAAAAAGTGTTGAAACTTCTTTGTCTGAAATAGCCGATGTCGGCTCATCCATGATAATAACCCGCGCATTGTTCGAAACTGCTTTTGCGATTTCTACCATTTGCATCTGTGCGACGCTCAGGTATTTCATTTTTATATTTGCATCGATATCTACTCCTAGTTCTCTCAAAAACTCCGTAGCTTTTACCGCAATATTTTTGTCATTAAGCCATCCGTTTTTATTTCCTGAAATTTCTCTTTCCCGGCCCAGAAAGATATTTTGTGCGACTGTTAATTCAGGAATTATCAATATTTCCTGATGAATCATAGAAATTCCGCGTTTCGAAATTTCGCTTACTGAGTTGTCTTTTATAATATTTCCATCATAAATTATTTCGCCGGAATCAGGATTAAGCAACCCGATCAGGATTTTCATAAAGGTTGATTTACCTGCGCCGTTTTCTCCCATCAACGCATGCACTTCTCCCTTTTTTATTGTCAACTGCACATCATCCAATGCCTTAATCCCGGAAAAGGATTTGGTCAGGTTTTTGATTTGGAGGATGGTTTCGGTCATGGGTAAATCTATAATAATCTCAATAATCTGATAATTCCAAATCCCAGGGCGATGCCCCGGGCTGAGGTATGGCGCCCTTTCAGGGCTACAAAATTATTTAGCCCTGAAAGGGGGTCATATGTTAAGGTGGGGCACCGCCCTATTATTCCCACACATATCTTTCATCATATTCAACATTATACTTCCTCAAAAAACCTCTGTACTCATCCTGGAAATTTTTATTTTCATGATGTGATTTTTGATTAGAAATATATCTTACAACAACGTCTAATTCCGAAGGATTAACAGAAAATATTCCATAGCCATCCTGCCAGTAAAAACCTTCATATTCCTTCCCTTTGGTCTTGATCCATCTGGAAGAATTCTTTTTTATTTCTTCCAAAAGTTTCATGATTGAGATTTTTCTTGACATTACACATAAAATATGAATGTGGTCCACATAACCTCCAACCTTGATTGGTATACATTCAAACTTATTACAAATCCCTCCCAGATATCTGTGGAGCTCATTTTCAATTTTGTCATCAATTAATGGCTGACGGTATTTGGTGCTGAACACAATATGTGTGCAGACTTTTGCTAACGATTGTGACATTTGTGTGTGTGCCCTTTGGGCTTGTGTGTGTGTATTGCATTTTTTTCATTTGGGATAATCTATGACATCGTCGCTCGCAAATAGGGCGTTGCCCTATCCTAAGATATTATGCCCTTTCAGGGCGTCGCAAATTGCGAAAACCCTGATACTTGTAATTGTCATTTCAATTCGGATAACTCTTGTCATTATCGCCGGCAAATAGGGCGTTGCCCCATCCTAAGATATTATGCCCTTTCAGGGCGTCGCAAATTGCGAAAACCCTGATACTTGTATTTTTTTTCAATTCGGATAATTCATAACATTATCCCCGCAAATAGGGCGGTGCCCTATCCTAAGATATTATGCCCTTTCAGGGCGTCGCAAATCGCGAAAACCCTGATGTTTGCACACAAATAAGTTGCCCCATCCTAAGATATTATGCCCTTTCAGGTCGTCGCAAATTGCAAAAACCCTGAAAGGGTTACTATTTTAGCATAGGGCACCGCCCTATGGGCCACGCATTCGTATATATTCGTTAATGTGTTTTCGTCAAATGTATTCGTCAAAATCACCCCTCCCATTCAACCCCGGTATCCTTCCAGCTCTTCGAAGCCGCGGAATCCAGTACTGCTTCACAAACCTTCTGGGTTTCCAGAGCATCTTTGAACGTTGGAGCACATTCTTTTCCAGTTTGTAAACTTTCAAAGAAATCAGCTGCCTGATGGATAAATGAATGTTCATAACCAATGCTGGTTCCCGGAATCCACCATCTTTTCATATACGGCTGATCGCTGTCCGTCACCAGGACAGATCTCCATCCGCGAACGATAGAATCATCTGAATGATCAAAATATTCAAGACGGTTCAAATCATGCAGATCCCAGCGTATAGAAGCATGTTCACCATTAATTTCAAAAGTATATAGCGCTTTATGCCCACGGGCATAACGTGTTGATTCAAAAAGACCTAGTGATCCATTATCAAAATGACAATGAAAAATACAGGCATCATCAATACTAACTTTTTGAACCTGGCCACTTTCCTGATGCACACGTTCCTTGATAAAAGTCTCAGTAACCGCAGAAACGTCTTTAATTCCGCCATTAATCCACATGGCCGTATCAATACAATGCGCCAGCAAGTCACCCGTCACACCAGAACCCGCTGCTTCAGCATCCAGGCGCCAGGTTGCAGTACCGCCCTGGGGAACGTCCGGATTAATTGTCCAGTCCTGAAGAAAATTGGCACGGTAATGAAAAATCCGTCCCAGTTTGCCTGAATCAACAATTTGTTTTGCCAAAGTCACAGCAGGTACACGGCGATAGTTATACCAAACTGTGTTTTTAACACCCGCTTTTTCAATAGCGTCAACCATGGTTTGCGCTTCTGCCAGAGTTCTTGCCAGAGGCTTTTCGCACAAAATCATTTTTCCAGCCGCCGCCGCCGCAATTGCAATTTCCGCATGCGTGTCGTTTGCAGTGCAAATATCTATCGCGTCAATATCTTTTCTTGCGATTACTTTTTTCCAGTCGGTTTCAAATGATTCGTAACCCCACTGTTCTGCAAAAGCTTTCGCTTTCTCCGCGTTACGTGAACAAGCCACCTTTAAAACAGGAGTATATTCCAGTTCAGGGAAAAAGTTATCGATTCTGTTATATCCATTGGAATGCGTACGGCCCATCAAGCCCGTACCGATCAATCCAATTCTGAGTTCTTTCTTTTTTGACATAATGTAAAAAATGAATTATTCTGAAATCTTATCTCATTAAGCCTCATACCAGCCATGTGCCTGACGAACCATAATCATCGCTGCAAGTATATCATTCCAGGTTTTCTGATTGGTCATTACCTCATTCGGGAACATACATCCATCCCAGCAAATGTGACGGAACGCCTTCGTTAATTCACCATTTTCATCACGCAGCCAGTATCCCGCATCGTGCGTAATATCTAATTTCCCATTCGGGTCCGTGGCCAAACAGTGACGTCCGGTTTTATCATGAGAACCAGTACCGTGAGCAGTTCCATCGTTTTGTGCAACGTGAAAATCAAGCGTCCATGGTCGCAAAGCGGCAGTCATTTTTTTCAAACCTTCTTCCAATGAGGCACGGTCGCTCCATTCAAAATCCACAGGAAGAATACGATCTTCCGGACGATTGTACCCTAAAAGATAAAGAAACGTATGTGACATATCGGCCTGAAAACCCATGTTTGGACGATCAACTTGTTCCATTGTATCGATCATCGTTTTCCAGCTTTGCATACCGCCCCAGCATATTTCTCCTTCGGCAGCAAGTTTTTCGCCATATTCAGCCGCTATATCACAAGCAGTCCTGAAAGTTTCAGCGATTAATTTCGTATTATTTACAGGATCCAAAGCCCAGTCTTCCGGTTTGCTGGACGAATCAATTCGAACAATACCATTCGGGCGAATTCCCAGTTTTCTAAGTTTTTGACCAAAAATGGAAGCTTTTTTAACCTGCGTTACAAATTCGTCACGGGCTTCTTTGCTACCCATGGCAGAACCACTCCATATCGGAGCAACCAGACTACCAATTTCAAGGTTAAGTCCTCCAACTTTATCAACCAGTTTTTTAATACCATCATCGCTCATATCCAGATCAATATGAGGATCAAAAAGACCGATATCAATACCATCGAATTTCACACCGTTCACCTCAGCTGCGGCAGTTTTTTCAAGCATCGTATCAAAAGAAATGACAGGCTCTGAATCTGAACCTTTTCCTACAATACCAGGCCATGTGGCATTGTGGAGCTTGGGATAATTATTTTCTGGCATGGTTTAGTAGATTTTAGCGATTAGCTATTAACTCACAGTTTATTCAAAAAACACATAATAAATATTTCAGACTTCACGCCTGACAATGAGCAACTTGGTCTGGTACATCAAACTAAAAGCTATTTCCTAAATAGCCAACAGCTTACTCAATAACCAGATCAGGATTTAACGGACCGAAGTGTTTCAACATCACAATCGGATCTGTTGCCGAAGGATTGCTAATCACAACACCTTGCTGTGCAGCTTTTTCGCTCACAAAAAACTCATCATTCGTAAGTTGACCGTAACGGATAAGTGCAGGCGTTTCAATATCCCAAACACCTAATTTACCATGTCCCTGCATGACGATCAATCCGTAAGCAGCGGCATCAGTAATGGTAACTGTCTGTCCTGGAAAAACGGTAAGTTCCTTGGCGCTATAAGCCTCGTTTTTATAACAAATCCAGTTTTCACTGTATCCTTCTGCTGCCATCTCAGCGACATCTTTTACCGGTTTTGGACGCATGAAATGCTTTTCCATCAAATTGGGATTCACATTCAAATCCCAGTCGATCACTTCCATTAACAGGTCATAATCACCAATTCTGTCTTTCGGAGTCCCTTTCCAAAGCAATTCCTCCGGAATAATCGCTTCATTAACAAGCGATTGGTACATAGCAAAAATATCAGATGCTTTTTGTGGTTCATATGTACACAAACTGCCGGGAGCATGCAACATTCCGGGAGGAACATCCCATCCTGTTCCAGGCTCCAGACGATACGCCTGCGAGTAGTTGGTAATCTTATTATCACCTTTGGTGAAGTTCATAAGACATTCCTTTATCTGTTCTTTTGAGGTTCCAGGAGCAATACCAATGAATGTGTATGGAAAATCGCCGCCATGGTTATTGAGTTGTGGAGGGAAATAATATGCTTCCGGCTTTCCGTTCTGACCTACCATAGCAGCGTGCTCATCTCTGTGGTGAATATGGTGAGGCAATGGACCCATGTTATCAAAAAACTTGGAATACATTGGCCAGCTTTGGTATTCATCCCAAAGACGATCACCTATAATTTCGCCTTTCATCTCATTTACCGCATCCTTCAATGTCACTTTTTGAACACCTGACTCATCTTCAAAAACGATCTGGCTCAAACCTTCGTTTTCGCCGGTAAGCGGACCGTTCTCCGCCGGTGTAGTTGACGACAGCCAACGTTCGTCAATACCACCACGCTCACCACCAAGCACATAATAATCGTCCGGATGTAATTTTATTCTTCTGCCAGGCACACAAAAAGATCTTGGCACCCATGTCGGAGCCAGACGCAATATTCCTTTTCCCTGTTCTAATGCCTTTTCAGCTATACTTGAAAGTCCCATTGTTTGAAATTGAAAATTTGGTTTAGTTATAATCTGTAAAAAATTTCTATATCGTTACTGCACTATTTAATACTTCCAGTTCGAGGTCATAGTACTTGCTTTCACCTGGTTTAATAAAAATAAGTGACCCGTTTTCTCTTGCTTTTGCCTGCCCGATTAATTGATTCGTAGCTGGTTCCAAACCCGTAACATATTCACCTTTTCCCCAATGCTGCCAGTTTGCAAACCAGGGTAATTGTTCTTTTTTAAATTTCAATAAAGCAGCAATTCCAAGTTTGGAATTAGATAATCCGCAAATACTTTGTCCCTGCTCATCGGCTTCGATATCTACCGTCACTACCTCTTCGCCGCCGCCCAAATGATCATCCAACGGTTCAGGGCATTTCCTAAAATCGTTTCCTTCTTTGAAAATTTTAGCATTTTCTCCACTGTTCGCATACCATTTCCCTTTCCATAAAATATCAGTTCCTTCATCAGCAAGCGGCCAGCCGAAATTAAAATGATAAAGCAGCATATGCGGCGAAGGCTTATTTGCTTTATTAATTACCTCATCATGAATCCGTATTACAGCTTTTCCCAGGGTTGCAGAAATTGTTCTTTTCAATTCCAGACTCGGCCCAAAAGGTTTTGTTTCCCTGATTATTCCGGTTATGCTCATTTCCAGATTTCCGGATCTTGGATCAGGCTGAATGATTGAAATGATTTCAGCTGGTGTATTACTGATTTGACCATGCAAACCTCTTTCACCAAATTCGTCACTTTCCGGGCCGCCGAAATGAGTCAAACCACAAGTTGTCATAAGGCCGCCACCAAAAGTTTTCAGCCAATTAATACCCTGATCAGAAAACGGTTGCGGAGAAGTAATTCCTCCATGACTTAACCAGGCAAGACTGTGTTCATTATAAAAAGCATCGGCAATATCCATCGCACGATCTATCACAACTTTAAAACGCAAACCCGTTCCGGTATTAATCCAGGCGATTCTCGTTCCTCTTCCCGCACCATTATCCAACACTGAAGTTTCAATCCCGCCTATCTGCGCATGATTGGATATCTTATCTTTCCAGTCCTGGTTTACTTCAACGGTATCCTTCATTTACTTTTATTAATTAAAAATATTATCCTAATCGAAAAAGACCGTATAATGCCTTATTTAACCCGGTCTTTTGCTATTTGTATGAACTTAATTATCCAGTAACCAATTTCTTACTCTTGGGTTGAAGTCGGCAGTATTCTCAAAATGAAACGCGTGACCCAGGTTTTCATATAGAAAAAGTTCTGCTTCCGGAATCCCGTTTGCAACTTCCTCCGCCATCCATACCGGCGTAAAAATGTCTTGACGACCGCCTATTACCAGGGTTGGTATATCAATTTTGACTAAATCAGCCAGGGCATTGTGGTTTATACAAGCTGCGGCCTGTCCTTCCAGTCCGTGGAGTGGCTGAGGAAATGGATTGTTACCATCCTGTTTGCGCCCTGTTTCAAGTTCTTCATGTTTTTCAGTATTATCCCATGTGGATTTTGAAAAAATAAGCAACTGGATATACAAACTAAATTCTTCCGGCCGGAAACGTGCCTTGGAATTCATGATATGCTGAAACAGCGATTTTGCGTAATTATCGCAACGCGCCCACGGACACATCAATACCAATGATTGTACTTTATCCGGATGACGAATGGCTAATTGCTGCGCGATTGTACTTCCCATCGAACAACCTACAACTCTGACTTTTTCAACCTGAATGGCATCAAGCAAACCGGCATAATCATCCGCCATCTGCTCCGAAGAATAAGGTCCCGACGGTTTATCCGACAAACCAACACCTCGGTTATCCCCAATAATACATCTGAAATGATATTGCCAATCAGCCAAATGAACATTCCATACCAATCCGGGAGCGGTAATGCCCATGATAAGCAACAAAGGCGTGTCATCCGGAGAAGCTCCCGACCCACGCTCTTCATAATAAAGTTGTATTCCGTTGGTTTTTATTAAAGGCATACGTTAGCTTTTAGCATTTGGCGATTAGCATTTTCAATTCGAACTTTTTTGAGTTTTTTTCAAATATATTTTCTGGCGATAGCTATATGCTTATTGCTAAATGCCAATGCCTAAATAAGTTTCGGAATTAAATCTTCCTGAATCCATCTCCCGTCATGTAATGTCACGAAATCAGGATCTTCCAGTGCTTCTTTACCTTCGTCTTCACAGATAATCCAGCCTTTATAATTGATATCTTTAAGCCATTGTGTTACACTCAAAAGATCAACTTTCCCTTTGCCCATTAATGCAAATTCAGGATTTCCGTCCCAGTCTTTGTAATGGACGTGGTTGATCAATGACTGATATTCTTTCATTTTCGCCAGTGGATCCATATCACCGTTGATGATATGCCCAACATCCGGCGTCCAACCTGTAACCGTTGAATCCAGCGATTCCAGAACAATTTTATAATCTTCTTCCGTACGAATAATGGACGAGTGAGGAGAATTTGGGTGATAGCTGCACGGAACACCTTTTTCAGCAGCTCTCGCAGAAACCCGGTTTACAATATTCACCAGATTTTTTTGCCTCTCTGCCAGATTATGACGGCCTGTCGGTATCTGCACTGTATTCAAAATGGCACCCGGAAATTTTTGCAAAACGCTGATCGCATGATCCGCAACCTCCCTTTCTCTTTCCGTTTCTTCGGCCTCGTTCCAGTCAAGAGCCAGCGCAAGAGCAGCTAATTCAATTCCCTGTTCTTTCAATTTCGCTTCCAATAGTGCGGGATCTATCAAATCCCCCATCCAGGTAAAAATCGGTTGAATCCCACTAAAACCTGCCTTTGAAATTACCTCAATCATATGTCCCAAACGGCCCTGGTGCGTTTGGCCATTGTTACTCATAAACCATGTATAAACTTCGGAACCGAAACGAAATGGAAGTTTTTGCGACATCTATTTTAGTAGTTAGTTATTGGCCGTTAGCGATTAATTTTCATCAATTGGTAACCGGCCCGGGATAATTCACGAAATCCCGGGGCGATGCCCCGGGTTAAGATATGTAAGTCTTTCAGACTTCAAATTCAAAAACTATAAACTATATTTCAGACTCATTTCTCTGATGAAACTATATCCTTTTTCAGCGATATCCCAGGGGTCAGAAAATTCTCTCCATACCCCGATTGCATTAGCAAAATCAGGATCATTTCTTGAAAAAGCCTCAATGGTAAGCCAGCCCTGATATTTTATTTTGGCTAATGAAGAAAATGCATTATCCCATAAAACCTGCCCTTCACCCGGCGTTCCACGATCATTTTCACTGATGTGGACATGGGCCAGAACCGGAGCGATCGTGTCCAGTGCCGAAGCATAACTTTTCTCTTCAATGTTGGAGTGATGCGTATCAAACATCGCTCTCACATTGGGATGATCGGCTGCCTTTACCAGTTTCAACAACTGCTCCATGGTATTACACAAGTAACATTCGAAACGGTTCAGTGCTTCCAGAGCAAAAACAATGTTAGCCTGAGCAGCATATTCAGCTGCGGCATTCAATACTTCTCCCGCCAGGGCATACTCCTGATCAAGTGCAGGACGATTTACAAAAACAGTATGGGCCGAATGAAAAGGTCCACAAATTATTTTCGCATTTAAGTCATGTGCACGATCAACGCCCCATTTAATTTTATCCAAAGCTTTTTGACGAATTTCAACCGAATCGCTGATAGGATTATCATCCTTGCCCATAGTCATTACCGCGGTGGTTTCCAGGCCAAGATCCAGGGTGTAATCGCCCATTCTTTTGTAAGCAGCAGTATCCTGCGAGCCCAGATAAAACTCCACACCATCATAACCGATATCTTTTAACCTGTCAATGATGGGAAATAAATCGTCAGACACAGCCGCCGTCCAGGCAAGCACATTAAATCCTATTTTATTCATAATCAAATAGCTATTGGCAATTAGCGGTTAGCAATGCTATGCTACGCCGTTTTAGATCAAAACCGTTATTGTTTAATACGGATATCTTTGTATTCAACTTTCATCGGCGGTCCAACATGAACCTGTACACCTAAAAGGCCTTTTGATTTCCCGTTTACTGTGTCATTATCCGTAACATCACTCATTAATACACCATTGATGTAATGCTGTAAACGGTTTCCTTTCACAACCAGGTGAAATTCATTCCATTCTTCACCTTTAATTTTGGTCTTCAATTCATCCGATGTTCCCAGTGAACCTGTTACGGTTCTTCCAAGCCATGCGTTATTTTTCAGATTAGCTTTAAAAGCTTCCGCTGATTTATCAGTTGGTTCTGTAACCGTAACAATTTCTCCTCTGTAAGCTAATGTCGTTCGTTTTCTTTCTTCGTAATTTTGTCCTGTATAACGGTTAGCTCCGTCAATATCAGCCTGATATCCTCGTAATGCGTTAGGTACGTCTGCAACCATATCGCTGCGGTAGTTGATTCCGGAATTACCTTTTTCAGTAATTTTAAATGATCCTTTTAATTCAAAATCGCCCGGTTCCCCTTTTTTCCAGATAATGAAGGAATTCGTTTTCAAAAGTGTTTCCGGTGTAATTTCACCAACCAGATTTCCATTTTCAACGCGCCAGTACTTCGTATCCCCTTCCCAGCCTTTTAAACTTTTGCCATCAAAAATCTGTACAAATCCTTTTTCCTTTTTTTGGGCCATTGCCTGGTTTGGGATGGTTAGGAATTGGGTAACCACTAGGGTTACCCCTACGGCGGCGAATTTAAATTTGGATCTCATTTTGGACAGCATTTTGTACGTTTTTAGACTTTTGAATGATTAAATACCTTACAACTCTTTTCTATCAAGACATATTTTATGGATCATACTCTTTAAAAAGAGGAAATTAATATCCAAAAATTCCTAAAATATTTGATCGTACTATCCTGTACTAACCTGCTCAGACGGATTTAGAACTTCAAACAAATTATTTCCCTACTGATATGAAAACTATTTGTTTGAGATAGATTATTTCTTGTAGTATTTAAAAACCGGGTTAAGCCTGGCTTGATAATAGAATCTCAAACGTTTAATAGTCAGAGGTTTGATAGCAGTGCCTAATTATTTTTTTAAAATCACTTACATAATTTATTTAATAGTAAAATCGCCAAATTCAAAGCCTAAATCTGAATCTCAGCATTTATTTTTTGTTGAAATAACGTATGACTTATTGAAAATTAATGCTTTTAAAACAGTATCATTCGGCAATCAGCTCGTGATTTAAAAAGGCACCCGCTGTCGTGCCTGCCGCCACGGCCGACGACACAGATCTTAACCGCGAGGTATTATCGCCCGCCGCATAAATTCCTGCTATGGCGGTTTTGCCAAATTCATCAACCTTGATATGCCCCATTTGATTTAATTCACAGCCAAGTTTGGCAGGAATATCAGTATGTTGTACAAAAGGAACCCTTGCATATAAAGCATCAATTTCCTGAACAGATCCGTCTTTAAATACAATTTCTTTCAAATGACCGTTTTCATGGATCAATTCAGCTATCTCTTTTTCAACAATTTCAAACCCGGGAATTGAAATTTTGTCAAATTTGCCTTTATCAAAAACAGCTTTCCCGTTTGTAAATAATGTGAGTTTTTGAGTCCAGTTACCAATCAGTTTTACAAAATCAATAGCCATATCATCATTTGCCAAAATCCCGGTATTTTGTCCTTTATATTCGTAGCCGTGACAATATGGACAATGAATTACCGAAATCCCCCAGCTTTCTGCAAAACCCGGAATTGCCGGTATGATATCTTTAATACCTGTCGAGAAAAGGATTTTCCGGGTTGTATGAATTTTACCCGCAGCTGTTTTTATCAAAAAATTATTATCGAATCCCAAAACATCGAAGACGGTATCGTTTACAAACTGCACCGTCGGATAAGCAAGAACCTGACTTTTTGCAAGCGAAGAAATGGCAACCGGTGTAGCACCATCCTGCGTCAGGAAATTATGAGAATGAGGCGTTTGCCGGTTGCAAGGCTGGCCTGCATCAATAATCAACACATTTCTGATAGCGCGTCCCAAAGCCATTGCCGCCGACAATCCCGCGTAACTTCCGCCAATAATGATCACATCAAAGTCTCTGTCTTTCATTTTATAGTTATTTTATTTGTCAATAAATATCACATTTTGTCCCTTTTTTGAGACATCAATATTCAAATTTTTTTAAACCAAAATTCCTTTGCTTAAAGAATACCAGGCGAATTTTTTGATATTAATCTTCGCCACATTGCCCGATTTTTCAGAATTAATTGCGGCCGTAACAATTCCTGTCGAAAGCATTTCAATCCATTCCGCCGAGAGTTCTTTGGTGATCAGATCTTTTCTTTGCAGCTCTTCGATAGTGCTTTTAAACTTATTGAACGTCACATCATATTTTTTACAATTTTCATCTTTCACGGTATGTTGATGACGATCGTTGTTGTGCATTCTGTGCAGAAAACTGAATTTTACACCACAATCTATTGCTGCATAAAGCATATTTTCAAACCGCTCCAAGGGGTCTGTATAACTTGTATAAACAGCGTCAATCGCCTTTTTACAGCTTTCCTGCATAGCAAATTGACAGGCCAGAACGAGATCCTGGCGGTCGGTGAAATAACGGTGTAATGTCCGTCTGGTAACCTCTGCCTTCTCCGCAACAATTTCCAGAGGTGCCGACAGATCTTCGTTGAAAATCTCAATAGCGGCATCCGTAATTTTCTGGCGCGTGTTTTTCATATCTCTATTTTTTTTACAATATTATGACTTTTTTCTCAAATATGTGACATTTTTTAATCTGAATTTTGATTGGAAATAATATTCCGCTAAGGTTTGAAACACTTCATTCATACTTTTTGACAGTTAATCATGAAAATTATCAACTTCATCAGAATCGTAAGAACATAGTTAAAACTGACACTTACATTTATATCAATCAAAGAAAAAGAGATCAGATTAATAAGTTTAAAACATCAAAACCTCATAAAAATGGAAACTGCACGCAACGAATTTCTTTGGAGAAAAGCTAAAAAAAGAGCGGGATTTAAAAGACATCTTCAAAATTATTTGATCGTAAATGCCGGACTTTGGATAATCTATGCAATGATGTTCATTCAGCCCTGGGGTCATCACCAACTGTATCCATGGCCAATTTGGCCGATGTTTGGCTGGGGGATTGGTTTGTTATCCCACTATTTTTCTGCTTACGGAAATTCGGATGAACGCCGATCAACCGAGATCGAATATGAAAAACTGATGCGTGATCAACGATAGGTTTAAACAAAATTTAATCTGATTTTTAATTTCAGGCATTTGAAACTTAGGTAAGTTACGCACCGGTTTTGCTTTACATTAAAATCAGATTTTATAAATTAATGAAAAGAATACTCTTATTCCTCTTTCTACTATCAGGAACGGGCAGTTTTGCCCAAATAAAAATGGCTCGTCTGTTTTCGGACCACGTGGTACTGCAACGGCAAAAACCGATTCCGGTTTGGGGCTGGGCAAAAGCAAAGGAAAGTGTAACGGTCACACTGGCCGGACAAACGGTGAAAGCCAAAGCAGATACTTCCGGAAAATGGATGGTCAGCTTTGCACCGCTGGAAGCTGGCGGTCCGTTTCAAATGACTGCAACAGCAAAATCGGGAAAAGTTACAGTGCAGGATATTCTGATTGGAGAAGTATGGTTGTGCTCCGGTCAGTCCAATATGGAATTTAAAGTCCAGCAGGCAGATAATTACGCAGAAGAAAAAAAGAACGCTGATTTTCCAAAAATCCGACATTTCACTGTTGATCGGGAAGTTACTATGATTCCTCAAAAAGATTTGAAAAACGGTTCCTGGGAAATTGCTTCTTCTGAAACCGTGGGAAATTTCACGGCAGTCGGCTTTTTCTTTGCCCGGGAATTATATCAAAAACTTAACATTCCAATCGGCCTTTTACATTCTTCATGGGGCGGTTCGCAGGTGGAAGGATGGATTAGCAAAGAAGGAATGCTGGATAGCGAAGTGCTCAAAGATTATGCACAACACATGCCGACAACCTGGGAAGAAGCGGACAAACAGATCGATGCGAAGTTGAGAATGCAATTATTCAAAGATCCGCAGATTAATCCGTCGGCTGCTGATGAGGCAAAATATACAGAGGCTGGTTACGACTTTTCAAAATGGCATAAAACGGATAATCCAATCGGCCAATGGGACTGGAAAGGGATCTGGGCATTTCGAGGAAATGGCTTTATGGCTCGAATTATTTCTATTCCTGCGGATATCATTTCACAAAAAACAATTCTTGCTCTGGCAGAAAATGATAGCCAGAATGCTATTTATATCAACGGGAAACAAGTTAGCAGCGGCATTATAAAAGGTGTCAGAAAAATCGAAATTCCGGAAAATACCTGGAAAGCAGGAGATAATAGTCTGGTGATCAAATTTGGAAACCTGATTGCATCGCCGTGGTATGGACTGGGCCTGCAAGGTTCTGCGGACGACCTCTATGTTGGTACCGAAAAGCAAAAAATCAGTATAGCAAAAGACTGGTTTCTGATGGCTTCTTTCGCTGATAAACACAGCTACATGCATTCCAGTAACAATGTAGGCACAACCATTTACAACGGAATGATCGCTCCGTTACTCCCATTTGCAACACGCGGAACCTTGTGGTATCAGGGAGAATCGAATGCGGGCAGAGCTTATCAATATCGCGAAAGTTTCCCTTTGTTGATTAATGACTGGCGTAAAAAATGGTCTATTAATGGTAAACCAGGCAACGAGTCATTTTATTTTGTTCAACTTTCCAGCTTTGGAAGTGACCAAAGCAGCAATAAGGGAAGCAATTGGGCCGAACTTCGTGAAGCACAAACGATGACCTTGAAGTTGCCCAAAACAGCAATGGCTGTAACGATCGACGTCGGAAATGCAAAGGATATTCACCCGACCAATAAGCAGGACGTGGCACACCGGCTGGCAACCAACGCTTTAAAGCTGGATTATGGACAAAATATAGAATACAGTTCGCCGATGTTTGATATCGTCACTTTTAGTGAGGGAAAGGCTACGGTAAGTTTTAAATTTGTTGGCAGCGGACTGATGCTGAAAGATAAATATGGTTATCTGAAAGGATTTGAAATTGCAGGCGAAGACAAAGTTTTCTATTACGCGAAGGCCGAAATATTGGGAAATACGGTTATCGTTTATCATCCAAAAGGAGTGAAACCGGTTTCCGTTCGTTATGCCTGGTCTGATGCACCGGTGGAGGCTAATTTGTACAATTCGGAAGGTTTTCCGGCGAATCCGTTCCGCACCGACACTTGGCCTGGAATTACCGAAGGGAAGAAATTTGAATAGAATTTTTTTAGGATAAGAATAATAAAGCCCGGCCGCATTTCTTTGGTGCCGGGCTTTATAATTTACTCAATCTGTCTTTTGAAAAATCCCCATGACTCTTCCAAAACGTCAATATCGGTAAGCCATTGGTGTTTTCCGTTGATCACTTTCAGCAAAGTAACTTCTGGCTGCCCTTTCTTTTTGTAAGTGTATTTTTCAATCGTAATATCATTGCTCGTATCTGCATCCGGAACAATGGATTTTACTGGATTCCCTTTGTACCCATCCAGTTTCGCCCAGTACTGAAAAGATTCTTCTGATGCTCTTACCATCCCCAAAGAAACTCCCGGAATTTTTACCTCTCCACCATTATAAGGATTAGTCTGATCCGCAGTTCCATTTGTGATCATGACTGCAAGCGGCTTTTTTGACTCTACACAATCCATATTTTCTGCCGTTGGCAGATTGGCCACAATTGCTGAAATCGCCTTTATTTTCCCGGGCATTGAAATTCCCAAAGCGTAGGACATATGACCTCCGCCAGAAAAGCCAGTCGCGAAAACATGTTTTTCATTGATTTTAAATTTCTCCTCGAAGTACTGGATCATGCCGGAAAAGAAAGCAACTTCATTAATGTTTTGAACGTTTGCATCAGCCGTAGATGCTTTCCGGCATTCATTCCAGTAATGTTTGTAACCAGCTGGATAAGCTACAATAAAATTGTCAGTGATCGCTTTTGTTTCCAGTTTCAACGCCTTTTCCACGATATCCTGCGGCTTTCCGCCAGAACCGTGCATAGCAAAAATAAGGCTCGAACCTGTTTGTGAAGATTGCGGTTTGTTGTAATAAAAAACGCGGTAATGATTGTCAATCAACAGAGAATCAGAAATAAGCTGAGCTCTGACAAGCGAGCATTGTAATAAAATGACAGCGATAAAAAGATTTCTGAGCATTGTGAAGCTACTTTTTTAAGTGGTTTTTTATTGTGAAAAGCGATTCTTCTGTAAAAAACTACTTAGACATGTAACTTTGCCTCAACTTTTTTAAAGCCTGCTAAAAGATATTTTACCCATTTTCAGCGATTACAGATAAAATATTCCCGGCCGGATCTTTAAACCATGCAATTTCAGGACCTCCGCTACGGAAAACATTATCCGGATCCGTTTTAAAATCTGGCATATCATAACTTTCAAACGTAATTCCCAATGCTTTCAATTCTTCCACAGTTTTGGTAACGTTTTGCACCGGAAAGTTAAGAATCGTAAAGGTAGCCGGCTCATGATTCTCCTTTTCATAAACTACGATATCATTTCCGCCAGAAATATGCAGATGTAAAATCCGCATCTCACTCATTTCCGTTATTTCCAATTTCAAAATATCGCTATAAAATTCTTTCGCTTTTTCCAGATTATCCACCGAAAATCCACCAAATGCTTTTGTGTCTTTGAACATGAAATTTATATTTTGTTAATGAATACTATTGCTTTCAGTCCATTATGAAAAACCTGATTTATCAAACGCAATAACCAGACCTATACAGATTATTTATTCAAAGTTAATTATTTATTAATCTGCAAAAGAGGTGATAGAAGACATTCTACGGGGGTAATTGCGACAGTTCCTGTTTCGAAAAAAATCATCCAAATTTCCTGTCTTTCTTAATATTAAAGATAAAATAGGAGACTTCTAATTATTGACCAGCAAGCCTTTTTTAAAATTGTAATGATTTCATTACCAATCGCTAATTAATTGCCGGTTCTTCTGATTTTCCTGTTTACTTTGTAGTTGATAACCCCATTTTTTTTGGAAGGCTGATGTATGGCAAGGTATTTAAAATATTTTTAGTCTTTGCCTCCCTGGCCTGTATCTGCATGACTGCTTCTTTTCGTGAGAAAAATGATACCTGTATTCCACAAATTTTAAAGCAATTTCGTACCGATTCAAAAGCATTTGCCGCCAGTATTTCAACTTTGGATTCCGCTTTACAACAAATAAATTCTGCAAAACCTCAAACAATTACGAACGCAAAAAAGGTTCTTATCAGCAGCCGCCTTGCTTACAAACGAATAGAATATTTTCTAGAATATTTTTTCTACACTTCCTCCCGGATTTATAACGGGGCACCAAAAAATGAGATTGAGGAGCCTTATCTGGAATATCAGGAACTGGCGGGACTTCAATATATTGAAACAATGCTTTTTGACAGCATTCCTGAAACACATCATGCTGTCTTTCAGGAACAAACCAAGCTGCTTAGTTTATCAGCCAATGATCTGAACGCTTTGTTATATAAATTTGGAGGGACTGATAAACATATTCTGGAAGCTGTCAGGATAGAATTTGTACGAATCATTGCGCTGGGAATTACCGGTTTTGATGCGCCATTACTGAAATCCGGAATAGAAGAATCTTTAATAGCTCTGGAAGCTTCACAGGAAGTTTTAAAACCATATCTTAAAAAAAATAAATCGGACGCAGCGAATCTGGTTTTTTATTTAGATCAATCTATATTATATCTTAAACAAAATCCAGATTTTGACACATTTGACCGGCTCGAATTTCTAACAACCTGCATGTTTCCATTGCAAAATCATTTTGAAAAATGGATTCAATCAGCCGAACTAAAACCTGACAAAAAAGGCGTTTTAAATTACGATGCCAACAATATTTTCAGTAAAAATGCATTGAACGCTAAGGCATTTTCGAACCAAAAACAAAATGCTTCCCAGGCTGAAATCGCACTTGGGGAAAAACTTTTTTCTGAAACATTACTTTCCGGGAATGGGGAGAAAAGCTGTGCTTCCTGTCATAACCCGGACAATTATTTCATGGACGGTTTGCCCAGAAGTATCGGATTTGATCAAAAAAAGTTTGTGAAAAGAAATGCTCCTTCCCTGCTTTATTCAAAATATCAGCATAGTCAATTTTGGGATGGACGAGCGAAAAGCCTGGAAAATCAGATTGAAAATGTGGTTCAGGATTCTTTGGAAATGAGGGGAGATATCAAAGAAATTTTATCAAAACTGAACATTCAAAAACGGTATCAAAAATCTTTTCAAAAAGTATTTTCAAAAAAACAGAATGAAAAAATTACTGACAAAGAAATTTATCGCGCCATAGCTTCGTATGTCGAAACGCTAAATCCTTTCAATTCTCCTTTTGACCAATATATGCGGGGAAACAGGAATTCATTAACGGAAAACCAGATTTCAGGATTTAATCTTTTTATGGGTAAAGCACAATGTGCGACCTGCCATTTTGCTCCTCTTTTTAACGGACTTATTCCTCCGCTTTACAAGCTTACAGAATTTGAAGTCCTGGGAACAACGAAAACTGATGATCTTGAAAAACCTGAAAATGATCCGGATGATGGCCGTTTTCAGTTTCGTCCTATCAAATTTTACAAAGGCGCTTTCAAAACTCCAACAGTACGAAATTCAGCAAAAACGGCTCCTTATATGCACAATGGCGCTTTTCAGTCACTGGAAACTCTAATGGAATTTTATAACCAGGGCGGAGGAGCAGGCATGGGATTATCGGTTCCTTCACAAACGCTCTCATCGGCAAAATTGAACCTGAACGAAAAGGAGAAAAACGATATTATTGCTTTTTTAAACGCGCTGACTGACGATTTAAATGATATTTAAATTTTAGTGAAAAAAAAATCACATTCCCCTGACATTAAATAATTTATGAAAAAAAATATACTTTTTATACTTCTTTTATTCCTGATTTCCCCCGCTTATTCTCAGGTAATCCGTGGCCCTTATCTGCAAGCAATGGCTTCTACAAGCGTGGTAATTCGTTGGAGAACGGATGTCGCGACTACTTCGCGTGTTCAGTTTGGTGGTTCATCTTCCACATTAAGCCAAAAAGTTGAAGACGAAAAATTGGTCAGCGATCATGAAATTAAAATCATGGGTTTGAACCCTGCCAGTAAATATTTTTACTCTATCGGGTCCATGTCCACGGTCTATCTCGGTGATGAAAGTACGTTCTTTCAAACTGCATCGGTACCGGGAACAATCAGCAAATATCGTTTTGGTGTGTTAGGCGACTGCGGTACCAATTCTGCCTTTCAGGACAATGTGCAGGCGCAGCTTTCCTCCTATCTGGGAAATAATTATATGAACGCGTTGATCCTGCTAGGCGATAACGCGTATTCCCTGGGAACAGAGCCCGAATATCAATCCAACTTTTTCAATCATTACAAAGATACATTTCTGAAAAAATTTCCTGTTTTCCCCACGCCTGGAAATCATGATTACAACAACGATAATCCCGACAGACAAAAAGACCACAAAGTGCCTTATTACGATATTTTCTCCCCTCCTACGAACGGAGAAGCGGGTGGGTTTCCTTCTGGTACAAAAGCATATTATTCTTACGATTACGGAAATGTTCATTTTCTTTCCCTGGATTCTTATGGGCGCGAAGACCAGGAAACCCGGTTATACGATACATTGGGAAAGCAAGTTCAATGGATAAAAGCGGATTTGGCTGCCAATAAAAATAAGGGCTGGGTAGTGGCATACTGGCATCATCCGCCATATTCGCAGGGTTCCAGAAATTCTGAAACAGAACTTGATATGATTAAAATCCGTGAAAATTTTATCCGGATACTGGAAAGAAACGGTGTTGATCTCATACTTTGCGGCCATAGCCATGTGTATGAAAGAACAAGATTAATTAATGGGTTTTACGATTATTCAGGGAAGTTTGACAACGCGGTTCACAATGTAAGTCAGTCGTCAGGAAAGTACGATCTTTCTGATAATTCATGTCCTTATATCAAAAAATCGTCTGAAAATAAAGGAACAGTTTATGTGGTTTCCGGCTCGGCAGGGCAACTTGGATCGCCCGCTGCCGGTTTCCCGCACAAAGCCATGTATTATTCCAACGCAGATCACGGCGGATCAATGATTCTGGAAGTGGAAGGAAACAGGCTGGACGCAAAATGGATCGGAATTGACGGAGTTATACGTGATCAGTTTACGATGGAAAAAGATGTAAATCTGGTAAAAACGATCAATCTGGATGCTGGAAAAAGTGTAACACTTGATGCTTCCTTTATTGGAAAATACGTCTGGAATAATGGTCAAACTTCCCGGTCCATTACCGTTTCGCCAACTGTCGATACAGAGTATAGTGTAAAAGACGCCGAAAATTGCGTTAACGATATTTTCAAAATAAAGGTTGCTAATCCACTGCCTGTCAAATTGATATCCTTTGCGGCTACCACAGATGCAACCAATATCGTTTTGTTGAAATGGTCCACCGAATTCGAAAATCAGTTTGACTACTTTCAAGTGGAAAGATCGGTAAATGCGAAGGATTATCTGGATATAGGACATGTGAAGGGAAATGCAAATTCTACCAAAACCCAATCTTATTCATTTTCGGATCCTACGGGGAAAAATAATTTTTCAGCAGATTCCATCTATTACCGACTCAAAATGGTAGACCTTTCAGCCAAATTTGAATATTCCAGAATTATTGGAATTAAACTGAATGAGATCATTTTGGGAACAGAACCAAATGTGCCGTTTGATATTGAAATCGTTCCCAATCCATCAGTTCAGGAAGATATCCAGATCCGATTGACCGGACAGGAAAAAGCTTCTGCGCTCATTTCAGTCATTGACATTTCGGGCCAAATTATGCTGAGCAAAACAGTTGTCCTAACAAAAGATCTCAGCCATTTTCTGTCAAAAGGTATTTCCAAAGGTGTTTATTTTCTTAAAGCCGTCATAGGAAACAGGACGGTTACCAAAAAATTCATGATTCTGTAAAACATAAAAAAAGTGAGCTAAAAGCTCACTTTTTAATTACAAAACCACTTTACATCACTACAAAATATAAAATTTTTCAGGTGCATAAGCAAGTGGAACGTGCTTGTCGTGCATCATTTGTTTCAGGTCTCGCTCAATATTTCTTGAAATTGTCAGCATTGGCGTATCCGTTGGTTTATTTTCAAAAGGATCCTGTAAATGAATCGCCATTTTTTCAATCAAAAAGAAACAAGCAGTTACAACGATCAATACTGGTACCATCAAAAATCCGAATAAATCAACCATTCCGAAAGGGAGCAGGATAATGAAAAAATGCAATGCAATGTGTATGTACAAACTATATGTAGCCGGAAAAACGGTGTTTTTAATACGTTCACATTTACCCATCGCATCACACAATCGTGTAATTGTGCTGTCAATCTGAATTTGCTGATATGGATTCACCCATCCCTGATTCAACGCATTATTCAGATCCCGGGCATGTAATTGCATCAATCCTACGTGTTTGTTGTCATATCCATCCAGATATTCTGCCTCTTCCATTGAAACAAATTCCCGGACAATAGGCATTGGATCATCTTTACGTAATCCGTTTCCAAGCGCATAACACCAAGCTATTTGTCTTTCAATAAAACGATGTTTGAAAGCATCAATATTTTCTGGCTGATAGGGATCGTTGATCAGGGAAAGTACCTGGCGTGCAAGTGTCCGGGAGTCGTTCACTATGGCCCCCCAGATTATACGGGCCTCCCACCATCTATCATAAGCCTGATTGGAACGAAAGGCCAGCAAGAGCGAAATAATTGTACCCAAAACCGACGGCACTGTCATGGGAATACTAATGTTCGTAATATGGAAATTTTGATAAATGACTTCAATGGTAAGACCATAAAGAGTCACAAACAGGATTTCATATTTTATTTTCCCGAATATGTAGTGAATCGGAATGTTTCTTTTAAGCAGCATATTTTTGGAATTAATATTTTACAATGTGCTAACCAATTGATTATCGGGCATTTTCAATGTCAGAAAAAATCTGTATATTAATTTCGTCCGTATTGATAAGTGGAATACCGGATTTACGAATTACTGGCATAGCGTCGATACTGCTTTTTCCTAATTTTGGAATGCCATAACTTTCAGAGAATGCGATAAAATCCGCCTGGTTGTAATCAAGGAAATTCTTAAAAAGGGCCAGCCTGCTGCCGTAAAAAAATTCTACCCTAATACTTTTAAGAATATCCGGAAAATTACATTTCAGCGTTTCGCAATCCTGCTGAAAAGACTGAGAAACAAATTCATGCTCTTTTTTACGATAATTTGAAAAAAGCAGATCCTGAATATCGTCGGCAACATGAAACAAGTGGGTAAAAAGAATTCTTATGGGTTCTGCGGAATTGCTTACAATTTTTTCTGCAACCTGAAAAGATTCCACACTGAAATCACTCACTATTATTATCGTTTTCATAATCCTATCGTTTTGTAACACAATGTATTTGATCAATAATTTGATGTTACAATGTTACAGCCGGCGGATTAGCACCAGTTAAAAACGAGATTATAATCCGATGAGGGAATTATTAAAATCTTATAAGAATATTAAAATGGGATAAGAAGATCTAAACTTCGGTGGGCAGATAAATACTAAAACGTGTACCAACACCCACCTCACTTTCTACTACAATGTTACCCTGATGCAGTTTGATAATATTATTTGCCAAAGGCAGCCCTATGCCGTAACCCTTGTATTTTCCAGTATTAGAGGCGCGGAAAAAGGGAACAAAAATCTGGCTCATTTCTCTGTCAGGTATCCCAATTCCCTGATCTGTTATTTCAACAATGACGTATTTTTCATCCGCTCTGATCTTGATCAGTACTGGTTTGTTGTCTGAATATTTGCAGCTGTTTAGTACAATATTAGAAAACGCAGCTTTTAGTAACGTTTCGTTACCATTAATAATGAGCTTTTGTTCATTTTCAGGAAGCTCGTCGAAATTAATTTCCACACTGTTCCCCGGCATAATTTTGTCCGAAGTTTCTTTTACAGAAAACATTAGTTCGTCAATACGGATCGCTTCCCATTTTTCCTTTTTACCATCAAAACCTGTCTGAGCCAAACTTAACATACTGTTTGTCAGATGTTCCATCTTTTCGGATTCACGAAAAATTGTTCGAAACGATTCTTTAACAGTTTCAGAAATAGCTGAATCAGAAAGATTAAGTTGGGATTCGCCGCTGATAATTGTTAGTGGCGTTCTAAATTCATGAGAGGCATTGCTCACAAAATTATTCTGGATATCAAAAGTAATTTCCAGTCTGTCCAGCATGTCATTGAATGTGGCAGCAAGATCTGAAATCTCGTCTTTATTGGAATCCACTGCCAAACGCTGGTTAAGATTATGTGCACTTATCCCCTTGACATTCCGAATGATTCGCCGGATTGGACTAAAAATCTGAACGGAAAATAATTTCCCAAACGTGAAGACAAATAAAAGTGAAATCAGAAAACCTGTGGTGAGAAGATTTTTAAGGTTTTCCATTTCCTCCAAGCCATAAAGATCAACAGCAGAAGAAAGGACTATGATATTTTCTCCCGACTGCGTAATATTCATCCCAACGTAGGAAGTATCATTTTCAAAAAATCGCGCAGGTTGTTTCCTTATTATTTCATCATAAAACGTCTGCGGCATGGGTAGTTTCTTCTTTAAACTATCTGCCTTTTTTAAATCATTTTTCCAAATAATGTGATGTTGTTCATAAGGGAGATCGCCAAGGTGTTTTTCTTTGATATCGTAATAAATGGATGTCTGCGATTTATCTTTTTGAAGCGCTGCATGTCCTACGAGTTTTGCCCGCACTTCAAGCCGGTGATAGAAACTTGCCGCTATACTGTCCGACGTAAAAATGTACAGGAAAATACTGAGCGAAAAAATGATTCCGGCCGTCAGTATTGTAAAAATAAGTACAATTTTATTTTGGATCTTCATAAGTCTGTCGCATCACATATCCCATTCCGAAAACAGTATGAATCAATTTAACGGAACTATTTTTATCTATCTTTTTGCGCAGATAGTTGATGTAAACATCTACAACATTTGTACCGAGGTTAAAATTAATGTCCCACACATTTTCCAGAATTTCCATACGGTTGAGAACCTTGTTTGGATTGGAAAGAAGAAATTCCAGCAAACGGAATTCTGTTGCCGTCACTGTAATGGGTTGATTATTGCGGGTTACTGTTTTGGTAATTTTATCCAAAATCAAATCGCCCATTCTCAGCAAATCGGTGCTCGATTCCTTTTCAGGCTCTTTTGTGCGTCTGGTTAAGGTACGGATCCGTGCTTCAAGTTCTGCCAGTTTGAAGGGTTTTGTCATGTAATCGTCTGCACCGGCGTCCAGTCCTGAAACTATATTCTCCGTAGTGCCCAGTGCTGTCAACATCAGGACGGGCGTTGAAGAATTTGAATTTCTGATATTTCTGCAAACTTCCATCCCATTCATTACAGGCAACATCAAATCCAGAATTATCAGATCGAACTGGTGTTTATGAGCCATTTCCAACCCCGACTTCCCATCCATTGCAACCGTAATTTCATGACCTGCCGCAGATAAACTTCTTTGAATGAGTGATATTACGCTGGGTTCATCTTCTATGAGCAAAAGCTTCATATGTGTTTTGCTTTTTGTTAGGTGATTATGGCAAAAATAACCCGTTTTTGGAATAAATGATTTATTTGATGAATTGAGTAGCTAAAAATGACCTGAGAATTGCCTCTTAAAGTCTATTTAAATAAAAATTGATGATTTCCAAAGCTCCATCGGAGCTTCCTGTTTACAGCAAAACAATCTGAAATGCAATTCTCCCAGCTCCATCGGAGCTTCCTGGATAATTTCAGGAAGCTCCGATGGAGCTGGGATTTATACCCAAAAGCGATCTTTCTATAAACAGGAAACGGCTCTGCCGTTGGATTTGGCTACGAGACTTTTAAGTCCTACCGGAATATCTTTTTAACGACTTCCGTTTTCTAACCAATTCTATCCGTCATTTTGCCGGATTTTTTCAAATATCGTACATAACAATAGACAATCCCAAGCGCAACAAAAATCGACAGAAAAATACCTATTCGAATATCCGGATCAGGAACCAGATGTTCATATTCAAACAATATGATAGCCGCAATACCTGCAAGCCAGATGAATAAGGTATTATATTCCTTTAAAATCCATCTTTTGTAATTGAATTTCATTTCAGAAAATGTGGATTCAATGCCATCGAGATTAATAACCCAACGGTTTACACGACGGCAATAATTTACAAATTCAAAGCCAAATTTATTTTGGAGAAAATTTTCCTCCGCCATGACAATAGATTGATAAATAAAAAGGAAAATAGGAAATACGATACCCAGATAAATCCATGAATTGGAAAGAATGCCTACGCCAAGCAACATCAGGATATTTCCGACATAAAGCGGATTCCGGCAATGTTTGAAAATCCCCTCAGTAACCAAATTCTCAGCATGTACTTTTTTATCCTTGCCTCCACGAATAATGTAGGCCAACCCGATAGTTGCACCACGGATTGCTTCTCCCAAAATTGTTACCAGTAAACCAATCGCTATTGGCCAGATATGATAATTCTCTCCAAACCGCGCTTTGGTAAAAATATCCGGCGAAGGTAAAAACAGCAGCAGATAAAGGAAAATAAACAAAACGTTTCTAAACCTGAAAAAGAAATTTCCTATTGTGATCATTTTTTATGAGCTATGATTCCGGCAAAATTGTACCATTTAAAAAAAGTTTCGCAGTGCGCAAACCCCACTTCTTCAAGCAAAAACGTATTTTCTGAAAGTTTATAGGGAATTAAAACATTTTCCAGCGCTTCTCTTTTTTGTGAAATTTCAAGGTCGCTGTAACTGTTGCGCCGTTTATAATCATAATAGTACTTGATAAAATCACGATTAAATAGACTGTCCTCTGCTAAAATTTTTTCTACCAGAATTAAAGTTCCGCCGGGATTTAAACCGTTATAAATATTTTCCAGACATTTTTTCCGATGTATCGGACGGAGGAATTGTAACGTGAGACAAAGTATAACTACGGAAGCATTATCAATGTTAAGATCGCCGTGAAGATCAGCAGCACGTAATTCGTACGAACGGGAAAATTCTGATTCGCGCAATTTGGCATCACATTTTACCAGCATTTCATCAGACTCATCAATACCTACGAAAGAAATATCCTCAGGAACCAGCGCATTCAATCCAATCATGGTGGTACCGGTAGAACAGCCCAGATCATAAACTAAACTTCCTTTTTGCGCATGATCCGCAGCCAATTCGGCGACCATTCTTTGAATTTCTCCATAATGTGGCACCGATCGGTTCACCATATCATCAAAAACTTTCACCACTTTACTCCCAAACTTAAAGTCGGAAGCTTCGGAAATCTCTTCCCGAAAGACATTGTCTCTTTCCAAATTTTCCATAACGATTATTAAATATGCAACAACAAATGGGGTACTATTTATTAATAAAAAGCACAATAAACTCTTAAGCAAGCATGTCAATTTACTATACTATTCACACAAATCTTTTAAACCTTCACTGACAAATGAAAACCTCAAAATTTGGCAAAATCAACCTTGTGCCAAATAAAATAAGAATAAAACGAATACCATATCCATAAAATATTCATTATGATCCCTTGTTAGAATTTGATAGAATAAAATAATTATGCCTGATTAAGAAAAAATCAAATAATCGTGTTGAGCGCTTTACAAAAAAGAATACGCCACATTTGAAATAGTTGTGGCATGGAGAAGGAAAAAATCTAAATAAAATGATTTGAAATTACCCATTTGTGGAACAGGTAAGTTTTAACAAATAAAAAAATACCGTTTGAGGTAGAAAGGAGTTTATAATATTTTTGTTCTGGCTTCGAATCATTTTGCAGTCCAACCGCCATCAACCGTTAAAATTGAACCTACCATATAACTTGCAGCTTCACTGGCCAGGAAAATAGCAGCACCCTGGATTTCCCGCAATTCGGCCCAACGGCCTAATGCCGTGGCACCCAAAACAATTTTCCGCGCATCTTCGCTGTCTTTAATCGGAATGTTCATGGCTGTCAAAAATGGGCCTGGACAAATAGCGTTGACCATAATATTAAAAGGTGCAAGCTCAATTGCCAGCGCTCTTGTCATATTGACAACGGCTCCCTTGCTGGCAGTATAAGGCGTACGGTTTGCCAGACCGATAAGGCCCAAAGTACTGGCCAGATTTATGATCCGGCCGCTTCCATTTTTTTTCATGAAAGGTGTCACAGCACGGGAACTGAGCCAGGTTCCATTGACATTTACATTCATTACTTTGGTAAAATCTTCATAGGACAATTCATCAATAGCGCCGCGGATATTGATCCCGGCGCTATTGATTAGAATATCAATTTTCCCAAAAGTTTTAAATGCAGCTTCCGCCATTGCTTCTGCTTCGGACTCGATTGTAATGTCCGCTATGTACGAAATTACTTTGGTTCCATAGTCCGATTCCAGCCGCTGAGCTGCAATTTTCCCTTCATCGCCATTTCTGTTTACAAGCATTAGATCAGCCCCGGCGGAAGCAAGTCCTGCTGCCATGGCGTAACCCAATCCACGCGAACCTCCGGTAATAATTGCACTTTTACCAGTCAGATCAAATTGTTTGATCCCAGGCAGAATTTCATGACTCATGGAATATTTATTTCAGAACGGTTGTCTGTTTAGTATTGGTGAAAACCCTGCGAAACAAATTGCAGCACAGTCGGAAGGGCGTCACGCCAGTATGTCCAGTTATGTGCGCCGTCACGTATGCGGAATTCGTGAGGAATTTCTTTTTTTCTCATAGCAATATGTGCAAGACTATTTCCTTCAAACAAAAAATCATCGTCGCCGCAATCGATATACCAGCGAACGGCTTTCTTTTGTGCGTCCGGCATTTTATCAATCAGAGCCAGCGCATTATGACGGTTGAAATAATTTTGTATCGTAGAATCCTGGATTTCCGGGTTCGCTTTTAACATATTTTTGCGCGCATCTTCCAGCGTGATCGGACCCGTGTAAGCACTCAATGGGCAAGCTGATGAAAAAAGCTCGGGATGATGCAAGGCATACATAAAACTCCCACCGCCTCCCATGGACAAACCGGCCACAGCACGGAAACGTTTTTCGGTTTTAATTCTGTATTTCTTTTCAACCGCAGGCATCAGCTCCTGAAAGAAAAAATCTTCATAGGCCCAATCTCCTTTTACATCATTGAAATATCCCCTCCTACCGGTATCTGCATCCGGCATGACGATGATCATCGGCGTTGCCAAACCATCACGGATTGCCTTGTCGGTAATATTCAAAACCTCGCCAAATTGTACCCAACCCGTATGATTATCACCAGCGCCATGAAGCAAATACAGAACCGGATAACTTCGTTCGGAAGTGGCATAATCCGGAGGAAGATAAATGGCATATTTTCTTTCCGACTTTAAAAGCTTGCTCGGCAGCGATAAATTATCAAAAACTTTTCCTGATTGTGCGAAAGTCAGGGTACAGAGTAACAAAAACAGAAATGTAAAATTTACGATTTTCATATTTTTAGGCTGATGGTTTATTTGGATATATTTTCGTAAAACCGGGAATTTTCGGTTTCTATTATGGTAAGATCCCCCTGTTAAGTTTATACCCGGATAGGCACATCAAATATTTTCAACTGTACGCAGATAATTTTCAATTTCTGTAAACTTCCCATAAACCGCCCAGTCAAGCGCAGTTCCGTGGTAGATTTTATCTTTCAAATCAAGTCGCATTCCCGAGGCTACAAGTAGTTTCACAATTTCAAGATTTCCACTAATAACGGCCTGATGTAAAGGTGTCGAATGGTCATGCGCACCCTTTGGATTATACCTGTCTGACCTTAGGCCGTTTTGAAGCAGAATTTTTAAAATTTCTGCTCTTCCATGTTGCGCTGCAAATGCAACTGCAAGATGACGTTCTGTTGGGTTGGACAAAATAAACAGATTTTCAAAATCAGCTAACCTTCCCGTTGCTGCTGCGAGTGGCAGATTAATTTTTGCGCCGTTCTTAACCAAAGCTTCTGTTGCCTCAAACTCGCCATGCGCCAGGGCTGGCAATGTTGCCTGATCAGGGTCTGCTCCATAGTTGCAAAGCAGATTAATGAGCGGAATTTGTAGGTTACATTCTCTCACTACCTTTCCTGAACTTACCAGGCCAAGCGTATAATCAATTTGCTGCTGATTTTTTTTCGCCCCGGCTTCAAGAATTACACGTGCAATTTCAACAATATTCTGAGGTAGTTTTCCATGACGAACAGGATTTTCTGCTATAAATTCTAAAAGTCCGGGATTGCTAAAATATCCCTTCTCGTCAAACAGCACACGCTGATGAACAACTTCCGGATTTTGTACAAGATACTTTTCAAGATTTTCGATCTCTCCCTCATCAATCAAATCAACAGCCACACGAAATTTACTGTCCGTTATTCGTTCATGATAAGGCTTCATATCCGTAGTCGTTTTTCAAACCAAAATTTACAAAAAAGTCCGGATTTCTCCGGACCATTTCAATATTTCAAATCGTTGATTATTTACTTCTGATTTTACTAATTCTTCGGTGCCAATTTGGATTCATCATCAGAAATTTTGCTTCTCAATGATTCAATATCCTTTTTCAGGCTTTCAAGATCATCGGATGCTCTACGCGCGCGTTTGGCATCCTTTTCTGCCGAGTTTGCACTTTGACGTGCTCTCTTTGCAAGTTTTCTGTCCTGCGCATCATTAGCAAGATTTGCAGCTTGTTTACCATTTTCATCAGCAGATTTCTGAGCTTGTTCAGCCGTTTTAGAAACCTCTGCTGTTTTTTCAGCCAACTGATTTTCAAGTTTTGCCAACTCAATCTTTCTTTCGTTCAGCTTTTTGCTTATTTCAAGCGATTCCTTTTCCTGTTTTAAAGTATTTAAGGAATCCTTTGAAACCACCTGTGCGGACAACGTTAGGGATATTAGCATTATACCCAGCGTGTTAACAATCCATTGCATTTTCATATTCTTATTTTTTATTAAAGAGAATTACAATTGATGCATTTGCAATTATCATGCCAGCCATTTCAATGTAAAATCCTGAATGCTTATCTAGCTAATTTCAGGATTTTATGAATGCTATTCCTTAGCTAGGTACCTATTGCAAGTGCCCGGCAATTAAATTACCATTCCCGGCAAATACTGATGGCATGGTAGTTGTGTTATTCATTATATTATTTGATATAAAACTGAAATTATGGACTCGAATACAATAATAAATAGCAGAGTAACCGGCATTTTTCTTACTATCGCCGACGCCGATGGAGCCTATGAGGCTTTGCTGGATAAAGGTTACACCCGCGAAAATATTTCCGTTGTTATGTCCGAGGTTACCCATAAGGGACATTTTCTTAAGATAGAAGATGAAAGTGTAGAAACATCGCATACCCTGGAAGATGCTGGCCGCGGTGCTTTGCTGGGTGGCACGGCCGGAGCTATTGTAAGTGCCATTGCCGCCATCGGCTCCAATTTGGCACTACCTGGTTTTGGTCTTGTATTAATGGGCCCATTATTGGCAGGATTGACCGGAGCAGCGGCAGGCAGTATTGCAGGAGGTACAATCGGAGCAATTATCGGGACAACAGGCTATCCCGATGAGCACAAAGAATATTACGAAAATTCTATTCAGGAGGGTGGCGTTATGATAAGCGTAAGCCCAAAAAATGCCCTGGATAAAGTAGAAATTATGGAAGCCTTTGAAAAAAATAATGGTCAGAGAATTTTTTCCAATGACCATAATACAGTTTTATAGTTCCCGACCTGGGGTCATAACCGGAGGTTTCGCAACCTCTGGTTCATATTAAAATTCAGTATAACCGTCATCTCCTAAAATATCCTGTCCGTTGTTCTCCCTGAAATTTTTGACAATGGCTTTTTTCTCCTGAGAATTTTTCGGATCAACGCTTATTATAATTCCGCCCTCTTTCATGCTATCACCATATGAACCGGTATGTTCTTCGGGAACGCTGGAACTCAAAATTCCTTCAACTGTTTTTTCGGAAGAGTCTTCCGTAGTCAGGTTATAAATTTTCTTTAAAAATGTATTAGAAATTGCAATACCCAAACCGGGAATGGATATCATGGATGTTATTGAAATGATGGCACTTACAATAACGCCCCTGGTTTTTTGCTCAGGAAGTTCATTCTCTATTACTTCTTCGGAAGTTACAAATTCTTCTTCGTTTTCGGGATGCGGCCTTTCGTACTTATTTAAAGTTTCGTCCGACATCAACACCGAAATATCATCATGCGTATGACCAAGTTTCAGAAGCGAATGATAAGCCATATCCGCATCCTTTTTTGAAAAAAAAACACCGGAAACTGTACCCGGCAAATTGTAAGAGATACCAGAATTAATCATTGAAATAATTATAAGTTTATCGAAAATTCTGATTTTCCTTTTGGAATTCAGTCATTGTACAGTTTCCGGTTTATCAAATTACATTTTAGTAGAATCCATTTTTGTAGAATCCATCATCATTGTAGAATCTGACGGAACACCTCCCATATTGCCATCCGCCGATGTTCCCATGGTTGCAGTGTCGCTGCTGGTTGTTTCATTTTTCTTACTGTTACAAGCAGTCACGCTCAACAGCAGACATAAGCCAGCCATTGAAATTGTTTTAAGGATCGTTTTCATTTTATGTGATTTAAGTTATGCGAATTATTTGCAAAAACATACATCAAAAAATCATACCTAACAAAAGAGCAACTAACAAATTTTCAATGACTTACGTACCAATCAATAAAGATAGTAAGGCATTCCTGCCAATATTATCGGTTATTCTAATTTTTCAAAATGAATCATATAACGACCCATATTTCTGAATGGATGCCAGAAAATTATCTGACACAAAGAAATTAAAATTACATTTAAAAATCTTCCCAAATAACTTGTTTGCCAAAATAAATTTAAAGGGAAACCAGATCAGCTTCCAAAAATTCTCCTTCCACATCGTGACCGTCTTCATCAGCATATCTACAAACCACAGTTGCTGATTCAGAATCCTGCTCTGAAACATAGCGAACGACAGTCATACCTTTGGTACCGGTTTGCTCCTTTACCCACGCACCCTCATTAAATTTTTGCTTGCTCATAATTTCTAGATTTTATTTCTTTTTATCTTCTTTTTTCTCTTTGTCTTTTTTATTCTTTTCTATTTTCTTAGCCTCTTTTTTCTTCTCTTTATCTTTATTTTTTTCTTCTTTATCCTTATCGTCTTTTGAGAAAATTTTCTGCAAAAAAGTCTTCTTATCATCCGACTTTGATTGGACTGAACCTATACTGATATCATTATCAATCGAGGGTTGTAAGGCATGAATAAAAGCATTTTGTAAAATATTGGCTAGTGCATACCACACATTGGTTCTCGGACTATCCAGATCACCCTGAAAAGGTATCTTTGTGGCAATCTGATCTTTACGCTGGTTTTTCAAAATCACTCCCACTGTTCCAACAAGACCTTCCCACATTTTTTGCAACAGATTATCCTTACGGTCCTCCTTTCCCAAAACATCAAGATCTTTCAAAAAAGGCTTTACGTAACCTGCAAATTTTTTATCCTTTGCCGCCACTTCAGTATATAACCCGAAGGAGCCTTTGTTCACGTCAATCTTAGCATAGGCCTGAAAAAAATCATTTAATTTTACAAGATTTGTATTTTTCAATTCTGCGCTCATGTCAAAAGTCGGATCGTCCGCCAGTGGGTTTGCCTTGGCGTTAAACGTTAGTTTTCCATCATAAATCGTGGCGTCTGCAACAACCGATGCGGGTAATACAACCGTCGAATCGTAACTGTTTCGCAAATTTTCAGCCAGTATGTGCACATTCGTCATCTGAAGATCAACAGCGGGTTTTGAACCCGGATCGATGTAAACAATCCTGCCCTGATTTACTTCACACCGGTTGATCTGCAAAGGCATGAAGGAATCAAGTAATTTCTTTAAAGCGGAGGAGTCGCGAGCTACATCTTTCGGCTCAACTTTATCCTTCGTAAAACGCACCATCGGTTTATTTAGAACCACTTCACCAACAATAGAGCCGTGAAAAAGAGATTTCCATTCAACGGAAAGATTTATAACGGAAGCACCAAAAAACGGAGTTTGTTTTAAAGTAATGGTATCCTTTTTGTCAAGGTAAATACTGTCAATCTTGTAGGCACCACGGATAATCGAAAGATCAATATCCTGAACATGTCCATAATACCCCTTCATCGTAGCAAGGTTTTTATTGACCAAATGAAGAACGACATAAGGAAGAATCAGTCTTATGATAATAATCAGCATAATAAAACCTCCAAAAATCCATGCTGCTTTTTTCTTTCTTCGGTGCGAACTTTTAACTTCCATTTTTTGATGACAGAAAGGTTAAACAAAAGGTTAAAACTTTAACATTGAAAGCCATCTCCAAAAACCGTACCATTACACCGGACAGTAAATAAAATGCCCTTTGGGCCGTAATCCTTTAATTTTTTCAAGATTAAACACCAGATACCGTATATATCAGGCATATTTCAATATGCTGATATATACGTTTAAAATAAAAAATTGTGAGAAATATTTAGTAAAGTTTCTTAGAAAATTGCCGATGCTGAATCATCTTTCAACTCCGGCTAACACAAAAAAACTGTTCCCTGATATTATTTTCCTCAGGTGTTATTTTAAATTTGTTAACTGCGGTTATACAAAGCTGTCCAGTGTTTTAATTTTCTTTCCGCCTGTCTTGTCAATTGTCCGGGTAAGAGTCGCCATGCCCAGTTATTCTCACTGGATCCGGGACTATTCATTTTAGAATTTTCATTCAGATTTAAAACATCCTGAACCGGGAGAATGGCTGTTTTAGCTACGGATCCAAAGGCAAGTCTGGCCATCGCTTCGTTGATATTATTTTCTGTTATTGGATATCCCAGATATTCTTCCAGTCGGGAACGTGTTCCTTCGTCGGTATCTTTTCTGAACCAGCCAAGCGTTGTGTTATTATCGTGGGTACCCGTGTACACAATGAAGTTTTTGGAATAATTATGAGGAATAAAGTCTGATCCCGGCATGTTTTCTTCAAATGCAAATTGTAACACTTTCATTCCCGGAAGTTCAAACTGATCTCTCAATCGAAAAACGGCGGGACTACTTTTCCCCAGATCTTCTGCCACAAAAGGCAGACTACCCAGTGCAGTCTTGATTGTTTTGAAAAATTCAGCATCCGGTCCGAGTTTCCAGGTTCCATTCACAGCAGTTTTTTCACCTCCCAGCACCTCCCAATAATCTGCAAAAGCGCGGAAATGATCGAGTCGGACGATATCATAAAGCTCAGTATTTTTCCTCAAACGGTCGACCCACCATTGATATTTCTGTTCTTTTAAAGCTTCCCAATTGAATACCGGCATCCCCCAAAGTTGACCGTCATTTGAAAAAGAATCAGGAGGAACGCCCGCGATCCCGGTAATTTCCCCCTCACTATTCAAAAGAAAAAGGTCACGGTGTGCCCATACGTCCGCAGAATTGTAGCTTACATAAAATGGCAAATCGCCCATTAAACTTATGTCGCGCTCATTGCAATACAATCGAAGTGCTTTCCATTGTTTATCAAAAACATATTGTACCCATTTAACAAACTGGATCTGGTCCGCTTCCGATTCTTGTAAATTTTGCAGTTTTTCAGGATCACGTAGTTTGTATGATTCCTCCCATGCAATCCATGGCTGCCCCCCGTGCTGCTTCCTTAATACCATATACAAGGCGAAATCGTTTAGCCATTCGCTGTTTTCTTCACAAAACGCATCAAATGCCTCCGTTGGAAATACTCCTTTCCTGATATCAAAACCGGCGTATGCTTTTTCCAGAATTTCGAGTTTGAGCTTTTCTGACTTCTCATAATCCGTTTTCCCTTCCTGTGGAAGCTCATATTCTGAAAGGTCAACATCTTCCAAAAGACCTTCTGCCTTTAAAAGTTCCGGACTGATCAGGGTAGGATTTCCTGCACGGCTTGAAAGCGCACTATAAGGCGAATTTCCCTGGGCAGCTTCGGTAGGATTTAAGGGCAGAAATTGCCAGAACCGCTGATTGCTGCGGTTTAAAAAATCAGCGAAAGCAAAAGCTTCCTTGCCCAGATCCCCAATTCCAAATGGCGAAGCCAGGGAGGTGACATGCATCAAAACACCAGCGCTTCTTTCATTTTGTATTTTCGCCCCTTTTAAAATGGCTACTGGAAAACTTTTGAACAATTCCGAAACCGGTATCTGATCCTGATATTCTGTTTTTATCTTGGTAAACAAATTACAAAATCCGGAATTCACATCCGCCGGAAGTGTGACGATGGTATCCTTCCAGTCAATGTCCAACAATTCCTGCTTTTGCTCCTCACAGATAATCGCGGTATGCAAGGGCACAATTGTGATCAAAACCGTTTGTTTATAAATCCGTGCAAAGGCCAGAACATGATTTTTGTAAGCGCCTTCCACATCCAGACTTACATAATTTCCTTCCGAAAAAAGCGCCGGATTTTCTTTTCTTATTTGATATAACTGATTTGTAAGCCAAAGTTTTATCTGGGCATTATGACGGTTTTCCCATAACTTTTCCAAAAGTCGCGGCTGATCTTCGTAATTTTCAAAGTCAGCCAAGAATTGCTGCCTTTTATTGAAATCGACCGGCCTTCTGTTATCAGGATCAACCAGACTGAAATCCCACAATTCACATCCCTGATACACATCAGGAATACCCGGACAAGTAAATTTTAACAATACCTGAGCAAGGGAATTTACGATACCCGCGTTGGCGGTTTTATGATGAAACAAAGTAAATTGCTCCCAAAAAGTACTTTCCTTTTTTAATAATTCCAAAGCGAATTTTTTGGTACCTTCTTCATACGCTTCATTAGGCTCTGCATACGTTGTATGCGTTTTTGCCTCCCGCAATGCTTTTTGCAGATATTCTCCAAGGCGCTCAGGAAAATCGTCCTCATCTTCGCCAGGCATAGGAAACGCGCCAAGCAAGGTTTGGTAAATTAAATATTCGTCGTTAAGATCAGGCGCAGAAAATTTTTCACGCAAAGGCGCATTTAATTTCTGCCATTCCCGGACATGTTCAAACCAGGGCTGGGGAAGATCTGTCAAAACATTCAGACGCGCACGAACATCTTCTCCCCTTTTTGTATCATGTGTTGATGTTGTATTTAAAGAAAGCGGCCATTCATTTTTACGTTGTTTCATTTTTTGATGAAAATCATCTACCGACAATCCGAAATTCTCCGGGGAATCACCAACGTCATTATGGCCAATAAAACGATTGTAAGTATACATTAAAGTATCTTCCCCGCCTTTTGCCATCAATGGACCCGTGAATTGCATACAACGCTGGTAAAATTCCAGTATCCGGATTTTGTAATCTTCGTCCGCTTTTGCAGGTTTCTCCAAAAGAATTTCTTCCAATAAAGAAACAGCATCTTCAAACTGCGGATGAATTGATTTCACCTCCTCCAAAATGTTTTTCACAGCCCCCGATTCCTTTTCATCAAGCGGTAAAGTGTTACCATAATAACGATAGACCGGACAGTGAATCAGAAATTCGCCAATTGTATTTTTTAGTTTGTCTTTACCAATTTCATCTACTTTTTCAGGATCGGCAAGGTTCAGTTCGACAAATAGCTGGAAAAGGTTTTCAAGTTCCCCAGCCATGGAATCGTAAAGAATATTTGATTTTTTTTGTCGAAGCTGATCCAATGGATTCACATTACTTTTTGTCATTTCCCGATAGAAATCTGTAAAAGCCTTTTCCCCTGATTTATTCGTCAGCAGATTATTGACAAATGACAAAAACTCATACCCTGTTGTTCCTTCAACCGGCCAGGATTTCGGCATATTTTCGCCACTTTCAAGAATTTTTTCCACAACCACATAGGTATCCTCACCTGCCAGTTCACGAAGCTGGTCAAGATATCCGGCCGGGTTGTAAAGTCCGTCAATATGATCGATTCTGATACCCTGAAAAACGCCATCAGCAATAAGCGTTTTTATCAGTTTGTGGTATTCATTAAAGACATTTTCGTCCTGGATGTTCAGGCAAATCAACCCGTTGACAGTAAAAAACCGTCTGAAATTGATTTGTTCATCCGTTTTTTGCCAATTACATAACGCGTAAGTCTGGCTACCTACAATACTTTTAAGCCTTTCCTTATCCTTATTAACCGCTTTCAACGATTTCTCAATAACATTTTTCACCAGTTCATTTTCCGACAAAGAAGTAAGCTGCAAGACCAGTTCATTCCATCTTTCAGAAAAAACCCTGGGCTCTTCAACATCCGTTATTTCCTTAATTTGGGACAAAAGCTGTTGTAAAGATTGATTCTGTGCATTTTCTTCACTTATCAGAATCGTTAAATACGACGCCGGATTCAGCGGATAAATATTGTCTGAATATTGTAATACAAAACGGCCGGAAACAAATTCGATTGTGACCTTTCCATCTTCCAAAACTTCATTAAGATCTGATTCAAGAAAAGGGACCATCAGTTTTCCCTGAAAAAGCCGGCTGTTCCAGGCGATATCAAAAAAAGTTGCATAAACTGATTGCTTTCCCTTTTCAAGCACATCCATCAGCCAGGGATTTTCCGGATGAAAAGCCATGTGATTCGGAACAATGTCTTGCAGCCAGGATATTTCAGTTTCCTTTAATCTTGTACTGATACGTTTCAAATGCTCTTCACTGCCTATTTCAGGGTCAATTTCATTGGGATTGACCCCATCATATCCGTGTGTACTTCCAGACGTTGATTTGAATATCGGTGAGGCGTAAATGGTACTCACACCAAGTTTTTGAAGGTAAGGAATGATCTCTTCAAAATCTTCTAAATTGAATTCTTTCTGGAATTGAAATCGATAGGTAGCGATCGGATTATTCATACTGATTGGTGTAAAGGGTGAAGGATTGTGCTGGTAAAACCAGCGTTATTTCTCCTGAAAGTGTTTCTGGCAAATCTTCTGATCCATTCCATAATACATCCGAAGAGGCAATTAATTTGTGCCAGACAGGCGAATACACGGCTACATGAACATCCTGCGGCTTATTTGAAAAATTCATCAGACCAATCACCTCCTGGATCCTATGCTGACGTCGCAGTATGATAACTTCCTTATTTTCAAAACATTCTACATCTAAATCTTTTCGGTTTAAAACACTTAATGCAGATTGATTTTTACGGATTTCGATCAGCTTTTTATAATAAGCCAGCATGGTATTATGCGGAGGTTTTTCGATAAGATCCCAATGAAGCTTAGATTTTTCAAATGCTTCCACGCCCATGGGGTCAGGCGCCTCTCCGGCCATATGAAAAGCCTGAAATTCTTTTTTCCTGCCTTTCCTGACGGCTTCCGCCAGTTCCGTATCTGTGTGACTTACGAAATATTGAAACCTTCCGGTCTCGCTGTATTCTTCTCCCATAAACAGCATTGGAAGATAAGGACTAGCCAAGACAGCTCCTGCCATGAGCTTTTGCATGTCAAAACTTACAAGCTCACTCGTCCGTTCACCCAACATACGATTTCCGACATGGTCGTGATTTTGAGAAAAAACAACAAATTGCTCTCCTGTATTTTCCTTGGCTTTTATTCCGAATTTTTTCTTCCGGTGATCTGAATACGCTCCATCATATACGTAAGCATCCCTATACGCTTTTGCAAGGGATTGGATACCATTAAAATCTGAATAATAACCGGATTTTTCTTGTCCGGAACTTACGCGCAGGGCGTGGTGAAACTCATCAACCCACTGGGCATTCATCCCATATCCTCCCTTATCAACAGTATTTATAAAACGAGTATCGTTCAAATCCAGCTCAACAATAAGGTAATGACAACGGCCGCTTTCTTGCTCCAAGAAATCTACCTGTTGTTTGATTTCCTGTAAAATATGGACCGGACTGAAATCTTTTATGGCATGAACGGCATCCATTCTAAGTGCGTCAATATGAAAATCGCGGAACCACATTAATGCATTTTCAATAAAAAAAAGTCGCACACCGTCGCACCAGGCATCGTCGAAATTAATCGCTTTGCCCCAGGGTGTACTGTATTTATCTGTAAAATAGGGAGCAAATTCTCCGAGACAATTCCCTTCCGGACCGATATGGTTATAAACCACATCCAAAATCACAGCCAACCCTTTCTGGTGACAAACATTCACCAAATGCTGCAAAGCCTGCGCTCCACCATAAGAATGCTGCACACAAAATGGAAAAACGCCATCATAGCCCCAGTTTCTTTCACCGGAAAATTGTGAAACAGGCATGAGCTCCACAGCCGTAATGCCCAGATCGACCAGATAATCCAGTTTTGCTTCCATAGAAGCGAATGTTCCGTTTGGTGTGAATGTTCCTGTATGAAGCTCGTAGGTAATAAATTCTTTTAAAGGAATATTTTTCCAGTTCGTATCTGTCCATTTATAAGCATTGAGATCAATGGCTTTTGAAGGGCCATGCACCCCTTCCGGCTGGGATAAAGACGCCGGATCCGCAAGCGATTTTACTCCGTTCAGTACAAACCAATACTGATCTTCCGGTGACAATAAATCCGTTTCCAGTATCCAATAGCCATATTCTTCACGAACCAGCGGTATTTTTATATTTTGGAAAATGAGAAGAATTTCCACGTGCTCTGCATCAGGAGCCCAGAGCACCGCATTTGCCAACCCATTGATATTAAAATTTACACCAAGCGTTCTTTTTCTTGTATTTACTTCATTCATATCTACAAACCGGAATTTGAGTGTTTACCAGCCAGTAGCCATGACAATAAATACTATGCCAGTTGGCTTACATGCTATGTTATCTTTCATATACCATTATTCATTTTATCAAATGGGATAAAAATCTTTCACAATATCACTTTGCCAGAATTCTTTTGTGCCAATATCCATCACAGATATTTTACCTTCTGTTGCAGCTCCTGTGTCAATATCCCAAAGGTTGCCACCTTGCAGGGGAACATCTACATTATATTTTGTCGTAGGTGTGTGCCCAATAAAAATCTCGGTAAAGAGCGCCAGTCTTTTGGGATAGAAAACAGAATCGGTAGTTAAATTTTTATCCATGGCCAGTGCCGTCTCCAGAAGTGTACGGTCGTTATTAAAATTGTATGAAAATTTTTCTTCAAGCACACCTTTTTGGGAAGTAAAACCAGCGTGAACAAAAAGACGATTATTTTCGTCGATATAATAATCGGTAAGACTGGTAAAGAAATCCCGGTGGATCAGTTTTGTCTTTTGATCAAAATCCTGATAACTTAAAATCGTTGTTAAACCTCTGTTTTCAAGCCAGCCTATGTCTGGATCGCTCCCGGAAAGCCATGCTCCGCACCAGACGTCATGATTCCCTTTAATAAAAATACAGAAATACTTCTTGGATAACGAGATCAAATACTCGATAACCAAAGCAGATTCTGGCCAGCCATCTACGTAATCACCAAGAAAAATTAGCCTGTCGTTTTCCCGTAGTTCTACCTTCTCCAGAACTTGTACCAAAGCCTTATAACCTCCATGAATATCACCTACTACCAGTGTCCTAACTTCCATAAAATTTTTGAAATTTATATTTTTCAATACCCTACTTTGGGAAGATATTCCCATTCCTGGATATCTTCCATAGCATGTGTAGAAAGCTCCAATGCATATATTTCAATAAACAAATGATTTTCAGCATCGAATTCACCGTCTCTCCAGTCTTCTTCGTCTGTTCTGAGAAATCGTACCAAGGCTCCGTTTTCAGGTATTTCGGATTGAGTCATTTTATTGATTTTTATTTTCGGGGATAAAAAAATGCCCGAATTTCCCTTCGGGAATCCAGGCATCTCTTACATAATTAGTCATTCTTCTTACCCAGGCTGGCATGTTGTTTTTGGTTATTCGTAAGGTTGTTACCCTTTACGGTTTCCTCTTCTTTATGTCTGCTATCAAGGTTATCTTTATTTTCCGCATGCGTCTTGCTCTGGCTTTGCTGCATACCATTGGAATTTTGCGATTGTTTCATGATATTCTTAAATTGATTGTAACATATAATATATAAAAATTATACCACCGGTTTGCGATCAAAAATTCTGCGATTAAATATGATCTTCTATTTTCTAGTCATTTAAATCGTCAGTTGATCCCACAGGCATGATTTTAGCCGTTTAAGTTTTAGAGCTAAAAGGAGTACAACGGGCACATTCAGAAGTAAAGGAATGCATAAGAACTAAACTAAATTTATTTTCGCTGCTATGTCCGGATTTAATAATAAAATAAGGCAGGTATTTTTCTTCCTGCTCATTCTGGCACTGGGAGCGCTGATTTTCTCACAGCTCTATACTTTTTTTCCAGGTTTTTTGGGAGCGCTCACGCTTTACATTCTTAGCCGTCATTGGTATTTTAAACTAACATTTAGCAAAAAATGGAATAAAAGTGCCACCGCATTACTTTTCATGTTTGCCTTCATGGCTTGCATTGTAGTACCCATATATTTTTCAGTACAATTGTTATATTCAAAAACAGAGCAAATTTTAAAAAATCCTGATCAGGTTTATTCAGCACTCCATGCGGTCTCCAATCAAATAAAAGATTGGACAGGACAGGATATTTCTCAAAGTGATTTTATAATAGAACTTCCAAAGCGGGTCGTTGGATTTATCCCAATGTTGTTAAACAGTTCGGCTACACTCATCGGAAATCTGCTAATGATTCTTTTCCTTGCCTTTTTCATGTTTACCAATGGACCTCAACTGGAAAGGGCCGTTTCAAAATTTCTTCCTTTGAGAAACAAAAACATTGATATCCTGACCAAGGAAACAAAAATGATGGTAAGGGCAAACGCGTTAGGTATTCCAATTATTTCGATCGTTCAGGGACTTGTCGCTATGGTTGGATACTGGATTTTCGGCATAAAAGATTTTGTATTGCTTGGATTTTTGACAGGAATTTTTGCCTTTTTTCCGGTTGTTGGCACAGCTGCAATATGGATACCTGCGGTTATTTTTCTTTTTTCTTCTGGTGAAAACGGCAAGGCAATTGGACTGCTAATATACAGCGCAATTGTGACCGGCAATATAGACTATCTGGCGCGTATTTCGTTCCTGAAAAAAGTTGGCAACGTTCATCCTGTTATTACTATTTTAGGATTAATCGTCGGACTGAAACTTTTTGGTTTTCTTGGATTCATCTTTGGACCTTTATTAATCAGCTATTTTTTACTGCTTATTAAAATTTACGCAAGCGAGTTTGGACGGGAATCATTCGATGCTGACTATAATAAAGTGCTCGAAAATGAAAAATGAATCATTGAATTTCATTCTTTTATCATCTTGACAAATGGAAGAAAAAGACTATTCCGGAATCGTTCCTTCTCAGGAAGAAGGAAAAAAAATCAATGTTGAAAGCAGCATTGACACAAAAAATACTGAACTGGCTAAATCACGCTTTGAAATTTCAAAAAACCGTTTGATAGACGTAAATAACTGGCAAAAGCTAACCGGAAATTTCCTGGCCAATTTTCACTTAACAGACCAAAAAGGAAATCCAGTAAACTCAACTGTTCAGGAAGGTATGTATTTCAAAATAGATATTCCAGGCCCGGGCTCCAAAGCAGGCGATGGTTTTGACTGGGTAAAAGTGGAAAAAATCGAAGTTTTCAATTCCCCGGATTTTCAAAGTATAGGCATAAGAGTGAGACCTGCACCAAACCCATTATCGACAAACAAAGACATTGCTCATTTTTATTCTTTCGAGGCGACCAGTACTTTCACCGTGACACGAGAAATGACAAAAGTTACAGCAGCCGTTTACGACCGGAATACCAAAACCAATAAAGACAGCGATCAACTCCTGGATCAGCTAAGAAATACGATCGTAGGCATGAGCGGCATTATCAGCTTTTCGCGGATCCAATGGAAAAGTCTGACAGAAGCACTTTTAAAACACACGGAAGAACAAATGATTGTATAAAATTAATCACACATTTTGATGATTTTTTTACACAATGGAGACTGATTCTATATGAGCAGAAAAAACTACTGATTTTTCTGATATAGTTTCAGCGCGTTCTCTATGCGTATCCGAGTATCGGAATCATTGCATTCAACCCTGAAACGAAGGTCTGATTTTGTATCTCCAAAGAAATGAACAACAACCGGTTTCTGGTAAAAATTATAGGTAGAAGCCAGTTTTTCCATCTGTATGATGGATTCTTTAATCTCATTATCTTTTGCTTTTACAGCAGAATTACTTCCTTCCTCGCTAGACTTAAACCTGAAAATATTGACAACTTTTAACTCTTCCATGATGTAAATTCATTTAGCCCTTTAAGTGATTATGTTTGCTTAAAAAATCACGCTTCTAAATTTCCGTACCACAAAAACATGGTACAGCACAATTCACATACCCGGTATTAAAAAGTCTGTTATTCAACCAGTTATTACTTATTTTTTAATTCTAAAATTTAAATTTTTGACACAAAAAAAATGAGACCCCGAAGTATCTCATTTTTCATTACCGCTTGTTTTTCAAATACTAAGTTGCCAAAGGTGGCCCCGAAGGAATGAAAATCTTTTCACGTTTTGCTTTAAACTTATGGCGTTTGGCAGTGAAAGTAGCAGTCATGTACTCGCCCATGTATATGGAACCGCTCATGGCATCGTCCTTTGCTGTACCCGAAAATGAAAATGTAATATTATCCGCAATCTGGCGATCCGAACTCCTCATTTTTACTTCATTTCCTTCAACCGTTCCCTGCAATTCCCTTACCGAGAATTCACCTTTATGGGAACCTTCAAGCCAGTTTCCGTCTTGTTCAATGATCAATGATTGTTTGCTAACCGACGAAAAGAACTTTACGTCCAGATCCCAATGTCCTTTTAATGCAACGGTTGCAGGTTTCATATCTGTTTTTTGCGGCGTACGCTTTTCAGATAAAACGGCAACAAAACGTTCGGCTACTACCTTATCGTCGCCCGGCTGCATTTGTCCGGTTGTTATAGAAATAAAGGTTGATCCGTCTCTGCTTCCGCCACCCAATGCAATACGTGGTTTTGTTCTGCCAAAAAGTTCGGCAATTTCTTCACCGGTGATATTGAATTTAGCAGCATCCCATGAAATCCTTAACTGTGGCGTTCGGTTAGAGAGCTCCTCTTTTGGCTCAATAACAGTTGTTTTAACTCCGTCAATTGCTGTTACCGTTTTCGAAATATTATCAAGCCATGAAAGCCATCTTTTCCATTCTCCTGCATGATCACGCTTTGTCCACGCTTCTACGGCGGCAATCATGCCCATGGTTTCTTCACGCCCAACCTTGTTATCCCGCCCCGGACCGTGGTGCGGCGCGCTTGCCTGCCATGCAGACATCAGCAAATCTTTTTGCCCTAAAACAAGTCCTGCGCACTGAGGTCCGCAAAGTGCTTTTCCGCCACTGTAAATCACAACGGAAGCACCCATTTTCAAATGGACGTTAGGAATAGTCAGGTCCTCTGCTGCTGCATCCACCATAACCGGGATATTTTTCGGCTTCGCAATTTTTGAAATGGCTTCCAAAGACAAAGGCCCTTTCATGGATTCATCGCCAGCCATCAGATAAATCAGTGCAGTACGAGAGCTCATTGCATTTGTTAATTCTTCAATAGAATCCACTGTGATCAGAGTCACCCCTACATTTCTCAACGCGTGGTCATAGACGTTACGCGAATATCTTGGAATAATTACTTCCGTTTTATCAAATCCGGCAAGATTTGGAACCCGAATCAGTTTTTCGGGATTACCTCCTGTAACACAGGCCACTGTAACATGTTTCATACCCGCTGCACAACCAGCGGATACCATTCCCCATTCTGCGCCTGTCAACTCAGCCAAACGTTTTCCTGCCCCGAAGGCAAGTTCATCATATTGTACAAAAACCTGAGCTGCGGCATCCATTGCAGTTCTTACTTCGGGCCTTTCTATGGAACCTCCAATAATGGTGAACGTCCCGCGGCAATTGATAATCGGTTCCACACCAATTGCCTGATAGATTTCTTTGCTGGCTGCAACCTGAGCCGGGCTTACTGCTTTTTCAGGAGCAGAAGTTTTGGGGAGCATGATACTTCCGGCCAGCGGAATCATGGATAGATCTTTAATTGCGTCTCTGCGATTCATTTGAAATAAATAAGAGTTTTAGGAATTTTGGCGAATTACTAAATTAATTTATAGGTGTTTTGAGCTTAAAAATTCGGGCAGTAAAATTAAACCGGAAATTTACAACAAAAATAAAGTATAATATTTTGTATATAAATTTTATACAGGTCATTATTTTGCATTTAGTACAAATGACGGGACGAGTTTAACACTTAATGCTTTCTTAACCAAATGAAGTTTCAAATTCCGGTTACGTTCCCGCCTGGCTTTATATTGTTTCTTGTATTTATAATAAATTTGCCAAATCTCAATTTTCATCGGAAAAACGATATTTATTAAAACAAAAAACAGCCGGCAAATATGCCGACTGTCAGGATTAAAAAAGTAATTATATAGTTCTGAATTCCAATCAATTAAAGCAAAGAATCAAAATGAATTGGAAACCGGTTGATTCTCTTTCCTGTTGCATGAAAAACAGCGTTGGCAATGGCTGGCGGCATGGCTGCCAGACCAATTTCTCCAATACCTTTACTACCAAGCTCATTGACAATTTCATCTTTTTCAGCCACAAAAATCACGTCCAGTTCATGGATATCAGCGTGCACAGGAATGTGGTATTCTCCCAGATTCGTATTCATATATTTGCCTAAATGATGATCGCTGATGGTTTCCTCCCGCAATGCCTTGCTAATTCCCCATACCATTCCACCTAAAATCTGACTTCTGGCTGTTTTGGGATTAATTATATTTCCGGCAGCTACTGCGGTGATGGCTCTTGTTACATTAATAATGCCCAATTCTTCATCCACCTCTACCTCAACAAAAGCAGCACTATGGGCAGCCCGGGAATATTTTTTAAGTTTGAGAACATTAGGAACCGAGAAGTTAATTGTCCTGATTTCCTTTCCTTTATTGGCTGTTATAATATCCTGAAAGGACATAAAAAGGGTTGGGTTCTCTGTCAAAACGATTTTTCCGTTTTCAAATATCACCTCTTCAATAGGAACATTTTTGAAAGGTGATTTATCAATTCCAGCTGCCTTTTTTAACAACTTTTTCTTCAATGCTTTTCCAGCCGCTTTTATTGCTGACCCCACTGTTGAAACCGTAAAAGATCCACCCTGAATGGGTGCAAAAGGCATTTTGCTGTCGCCATAGGAAAAGGTTACGTCTTCCATTGGCAAACCTAATTCATCGGCAGCAATTTGCGTCATAACAGTCAATGTTCCGGTACCAATATCGGTCACAGCACTGTTAACCAATAGTTTACCATCTTCTGTAATAATTGCTTCCGCCCGAGCCGGAACAGTCATAGCTTCCCAGATTCCCGTAGCCATACCGTAGCCGACAAGTTTATTGCCATGGCGCATACTGCGTGGTTCAGGATTTCGATTTTTCCAGCCAAATTTCTCGGCTCCCTGCAAATAACATTCGCGTAATTCCTTACTGGAAAACGGACGATCCGTACTTTCATCATGCAACGTATAATTGATAAGACGAAGCTCCAAAGGATCTATATTGAGCTTGTAAGCCAGTTCGTCCATCGTACTTTCAATGGCGTGAATTCCTGTACTTCCGCCCGGGGCGCGCATATCCAAAGGACTAAAAACATCCAATGGAACCATTTTATATTTGAAAAGTGTATTCTGAGCGGGATACAGCATATTCGCCCAGTTAACCACAACTTCTGTATAATCTTCGAACTGAGAAGTCTGGCCAATTGCTTCGTGATTTAGTGCAGTAACAGTTCCGTCAGCATTTGCACCAAAACGTGTTGTTTGTATTGTTGGCGGGCGATATCCGAAAGTAAACATCTGGTCTCGGTCAAGCGTTACCCGCACATTTTTTTTCAACTCCAAAGATGCCATAACTGACATAAACAATTGGTATTGAGGCCGTAAACCTGCACCAAAAGCACCTCCAACATAAGGCGAAATTACCCTTATATCTTTAAAATGAAGTCCAAAAACATTTCCTACATATAGTTGGCAATTAACAGTTCCCTGTGTTTTGTCGTATATCGTCAGCTTTCCTTCTCCTTCATAAATCGTTGTCGTCGTAAATAATTCCAACGGATTGTGATGCTCAGTACCATGAAAAAATTCTCCCGAAGCCTGAGCCGCAGAACTGGCATAAGCTTTTTCAAAATCACCTTTCGGCTTTGGTGGTAAAGGTTTTAAAGCTGCAGCCATCCCAACTTTTGGGGCGCGCGCCTTGGCTAGACTGGCCTGAATATCGGTTGAAAATTTCTCCTCTTTATACCTGACCTCAATGAGTGAGGCAGCATAACGGGCAAGTTCAAAAGTCTCGGCCACCACCAGCACAATTGGTTGGCCATAATATTTTATTTCATTGTCGTGCAGCGGACGAAACGGAGATCCCGCCGGGGCATCCATATCGGCATACTGCATATTAAACCAGGCCAGAGAAGGACGGTTTTCATGCGTGAATATTTCAACTACCCCTGATATTTTTTTGACATCTGCTGTGTTGATACTAATGATTTCACCCCTTACAATTGTGCTGTTTACAACGTAGCCGTATAACAAACCGGGCATATTATATTCACCTGAATATTTGGCCGAACCGGTTACTTTCATCTGGCCTTCCAACCTGCTGACGGGTTGTCCTATCAATGGTATTTTTGACATAAAATTTCCTGGTTAATTAGGCTGATGGCTGAGCTCCCGGCAGTTGTGTTTCAGGGTGAAGTGCCATGATACAATTCCGAATAATTGCTCTTTTTGTCAACTCTACTTTAAAGCTATTGAACTCATAGGTGACCGCATCCTTTATTATAATTTCCGCAGCAGTTTCAAAATTTTCCCTGGAGGCAGTATTGTCTCGTAAAAATTCTTCGGCCTGTCGCACGCGCCAAGGTTTATGCGCCACACCACCCAGTGCAATACGGGCCTCCTTAATGATATCGCCATCAAGTTCAAAGCCAGTTGCCACAGAAACCAGCGCAAAAGCATAGGAATTCCGGTCCCGTAGTTTTAAGTAAGAATAGTTTTTGGCAAAGCCGTTCTGTGGAAGATCAATACTGGTGATTATTTCATCAAAAGCCAGATTGTTATCCAAATGTGGTGTATCACCTGGCAAACGATGAAAATCGGCAAAAGGTAAACTACGCTCGCCTCCCGGGCCGCTTACATTTACAACCGCATCCAACGCCGCCAAAGCGATACACATATCGGACGGAAAAACGGCAATACAATTTTCACTGGTTCCAAAAATGGCCATAATACGGTTATAACCTTGAATGGCAGAGCAGCCGCTGCCTGGTTCACGCTTATTGCAGGGAACTGCCGGATCGTAAAAATAATAACACCGTGTTCTCTGTAAAAGGTTACCACCGTTTGTCGCCATATTCCTGATTTGCCCGGAGGCCCCGGCAAGAATTGCCTTCGACAACAATGGATATCTTGCCTCTATAAGGGGATGGTAAGCCGTTTGTGCATTTTTGACAAAAGCACCCAACCGAACTCCGCCGTCGCTTTTTTCTTCAATCGCGTGACATTCTTCAATGGAATTTATATCAATCAGCGCATTGAAAGTCGTGAGGTCGTATTTCCACAAATCGATAAGGTTCGTACCGCCCGCGACAAATTTTGTATCCTTATCTGCACTCACTTTTTGAATGGCTTCCTGAATACTTTTTGCCCGGGCGTAGCTGAAATTATTCATAATTCCCTCCTTCCTTAACTTCCATGATCGCGTCAATAATATTGGTATTCGCACCGCATCTGCAAAGATTTCCGCTCATCAGTTCTTTCACCTCGGCTCTTGAACTGGCTTTATTTTCATTTAGCATACCGATAGCGCTGCAAATTTGTCCCGGGGTACAATAGCCACACTGAAATGCATCGTGCTCGATAAACGCTTTTTGTAGCGGATGCAATTCTCCCTCCTTCGCAATACCTTCAATTGTCGTAATATCAGCACCCTCTTTCATTACCGCAAGTGTCAGACAACTCAAAATCCGGTCGCCATCACACAATACGGTACATGCGCCACATTGTCCATGGTCACAGCCTTTTTTGGTTCCGGTCAAATCCGCATATTCCCGCAAAGCATCCAAAAGACTTACCCACGGCTGTAATTTCAATGCATGCGCATTGCCATTTATACGCAGATTTACATCCGTTGAACCAGGCATCCACGGCATTGTTTCCTGCACTTGCTCTCGTTCAATGATTTTATTTCTCATAGGCAGAATAATATCGGATTGGATTTCTTATGTTGTAAAATTTATAATGAAGTGTAAATACAATTTACGCTCATTCATAAAAAACTATTCCCGTATCTTTTTTCTGTTTTCCTGGAAAGGACTGCTAATGATTTATGGGAATTTTTTAAATAAAAATCCCAATTATTTTCTGGCGAACTGTGATTGTTTAATGGAAGAATCAGTATATCAAAGGCAGCGCCTCTGACTTCGATGATTGGTTAAAACACAAATATGTAAATCTTTCAACAAACTTTAACCGACCTGGATCCTGCGGACCGATCCTTCCGACGGCGATTTCTCCCGTCGAACGGATCGTGATAACCCTCCTACCCCCGCAAATCGGACAGATAAGAAAAATGTCATTCCGCAGAAACCCTTTGACGATAAAAGAAACTCTTCTTTTCTAATTCAAAGCAGGCATCAGGTTTGTCGCAATGCCTATTCTGTTCCAGGCGTTGATGGTTATAGCAGCCATGATCACCTGAGCCACGTATTGGTCGCCCAAAAGAGAAATCGCATTGTTATATGTCTTATCCGAAACGTGATTTTGAATCAAGGTAACTTCCTCTGAAATTGCCAGCACCACCCGTTCTTCTTCCGTAAAAAATGGAGTTTCACGCCATGCGTTTAATGCATATATACGCTGTTCGGTTTCCCCAATCGCGCGGGCTTCTTTGGTATGCATGTCAATACAATAAGCACATCCGTTGATCTGTGAAGCACGGATTTTGATGAGATTTTTATGAATGGGAGTCAGGCTGGTGTTTTCAATGTATTTTTCAAGACCCAACATGGCTTTATAAGCTGCCGGATCTGCGTTTGGGATGTTGATTCTCTTTTCCATGATTACTTTCTTTAGATTTATGATGTCACAAATTTCCGGCTTCCGCTTCTAAAAAAACTTAATCATGATTAAGAAAATCAGGAATCTGCCATTTTCGCTCTGATTTTACTTAAAAATTCAGGTGTAAAACCAAGATAAGAAGCCAGCATATATTGCGGCACCCGCTGTATAAAAGAGGGGAAATTTTCATTGAAGTGATGAAAACGCTCCTCCGGAGAAAGATTGAACATATACTGCAAACGCATCAGGGAAGCGGCATAGGATTTTTGAAGGATAAGCCGAAAGTAACGTTCCAACTGTGGAATTTTGGCAAACAAGTCTTCCGATGTGCGGTCGTCAATACTGATCAGCTCACAATCTTCAACAGTCTGTATAAAAAGTTTTGACGGTTTTTTCTGCTCAAAACTAAAATAATCAGTAAGCCACCAATTTTCAATGGCAAACTGGACCATCTGTTTATTGCCGTTTTCTTTAAGCGTATAACTTCTGAGGCAGCCTTTGACAATAAACCAGTTGGCATGACAAAACTGTCCTTCCTGCAACAGATATTGTTTCTTTTTTATCTTTTCAAATTTGACATAAGATCTCAGAATAATTTGTTCCTCTTCATTTAAAGCAACAAATTTTTGTATATGCCGGACCAGGTTTTCGAACATACTTCCTACTGATTTACTTTACAATGATACAAATTCGTTCTTTTAAACGAAAAATCCCGGAGATTATCTGTTACCATGGGATATTTAGAAATCAGGAAGATTATTTTAAATAGATAAGCAGAGAAATTCTGCAAAAATAAATATCCGAATTCAGGAAAATCTGTCGCAGATACCCCCTGAAATTGTCATATTGCACCTGTGTATAGATTGAAAGAACCAGGTAATTTAGCTTTTGAGAAAGTCCTTAATAAGTCTCACCAAAACTTTACGACTATGACAACGGAGCCAAAAATAGAATTCCTGGAAAATGAGCCTTATGTTGCGATCAGGCAAAAAGTGAGTATGGCTGAAATCCCGACCCTGCTGCCACCATTGATTTCTGAGGTATTTAATTGGCTAAAAAAGGAAAATATCGAAGCAAATGGGGCACCATTTTTCCGGTATCTGTCAATGGATGAGCACAAAATCTTGATTGTAGATGTAGGCGTTGCCATAAAGACAAAAGTGACCGGCGACGGCAGAATCATTTCCAAAGCATTCCCCAAAGGAGATTATGCTGCTCTAACTTTCACAGGAGATTATAAAAATCTGCCTCAGGTACATATTTCGCTCGATGACTGGATCATACAAAACGGCTATAGAGAATGCAGCGTTTTGGAGGACGGCCAACTTGTTGGATGCAGGGTTGAGTTTTACTTTTCTGATCCGATAGCAGAAGCTGATCCTGAGAAATGGGTCACTCAGGTTTGTATTTTAGTCGAAAAAGCCTAAGCCTTTTTTAATTTTTCTCAATATATCATCACATAAGAAACGCAACACTGCTTTCATCAATTTAAATGAAAATCATCCTTGTTTTAGGATCGCCCAACGAACCTGACGGAACACTTAGTGAAATGGCAAAAACCAGGCTGGCCGTTTGCCAAAAACTGTATGAGACAGGAAATTATAAAATTGTATTAACCGGCGGATTTGGCCCACATTTCAATACAACTGATAAGCCGCATGCGTATTATCTAATGCAAAACTTACTATTAAATACGATCAGATATGACGATATTATTGCGTTAATTACATCAAGTCATTCCGTGGAAGACGCCACACTTTCCAAATGGATTATAGCAAAATACGAGCCGGAGGAAATTATTATTGTCACCTCTGAGTATCATTTTGAAAGGGCTAAAATAATATTTGATGCTGTTTACGCACCTTTTTCTGATTTCTCGTTTGTACTCGCATCTTCCGGAACTGTTGATCCACAAATTTTAAATCCTTTAATCCAACATGAAAAAATCGCTGTTCAGGATTTGCTGGATCACGGCGTACGTTTTTAATGATAGGTTTTAAGCGCAGCCGAATCCCCAAGTTGTTTCAATATCTTTTTTAAACCATCCATATTCATTTTTAATCCTACTTCCGCATCCGGCGCAGTTTCTTCATTAATAATACCAATGGGGCCGTTGTATGTGCTATTTTTTACAACCCGTATCATTTCTGTTTTAACATCCCCCTGCCCTATTGGAACCACTTTTACGGGATTACCTTTTCTTAACCCTGACAAATTTATCGACAGCAAATAAGGAAGCATTTCCGGGAAAAATTTCGGAAAACGATCAAATTGTTCTTCCGCGTGATGAAAATTGTAAACGATTCCAATGTTTGGCTTCTTTAAATAATTAATAATTTCCAGCTGGTTTTCTGGTTCCCCATACCAGCCTCCATGGTTGTAAAGCCCAACCGTACAGCCAATTTCAGCCGCTCTTTCTGCAATGTAAGCGATAGGTTTCGCATGCGCTTTTACTTTTTCTTCCTGCGTCATACCATCAAGATCATTGATTCCGGTAACCATCAGCCAAAGTTGGGTTTTCACCTTATTTCTTTTCAATACTTCCAAAATCGTCTCCAGATCTTTGTCATTTTCCGGATCGGGCCCGGAGTGGAGCCAAAAAGCCTGTAAAGTAACGTGATGTGTTTTCAAGGCCTCAATTTCACTATCGAAAGTGGGAATATGTTTTGCCCGCCAATCATAAGCCAGTTTATTAATACCCAATGTATTAAGCATTTTCGCACGCTCCACGGGTCCACGGTTTTTCGAATCAAAAGGTACGATACACCAGGCTGTAAGATTATCGAGTGCGAAAATATTGGCAGTATTCTTCGATTTTTGTGCTTTTGTTTCGATCGTGAGCATCGTGAAAACGCTCATAGATATCAATACCAGCAAAAGTGACCGTGACAAAATATTTCTTTTATAATCTTCAGGTATCCCATTCCTTTTTTGTAATAAACCCGTATAAATATTTTCCATATCGCAGTTTTCTTATTTGCTCAAATAACAACTTGACAGGCTTATCTCTCTAACCACTACAAAAGTTGGATAAACTACATAATTACTCCAAAGAAATTTAAACCGAAAAAACCGTATAATTTCCGATAATAGTTCTCCCGTTGGCCTGTATATGAAATATGCAATACATTCTACCCGTTGAAAATTTTAAGTTGTTATCAAACACCCTAATACCGGGCATCGTCTGAATCAATAGCCGGTTTTAAACAATTGATTTTTAAAGGTCTTAAAACTTTAATGTGTAAAGCAATAAAATGAGCCATGCGACTTTATATTATTATGGTTACATTTATTTTTCATAACTTATTCAAGCAGTTTGCGGATTATGTATCCATGCTTTTGCTTTTTGCAGTGATGCATTCCAACTATTGAGGTAAAGCAGGAGTCATCAATTTAGTAAAACTAATACCTCAATAAGTAGTCAAAATCTGATCATTTAGTAAAAAAACATATATGCTTAACGCAAATTTACCCTGGATAGAATCACCCTTTTTTGAAGAGATTTTAAAAACTAAAAAACTAAGTGAACAACAGTTAAAATATGTTCTGGATTATCAGAAAAACGGTTTTGTAGTGATTCCCGGACTATTGCCTCATGACTTGATCGACAAAACGAAGGATGATGCAGAGAATAAAGGTTTCAATCTCGATTTTCCGATTAAAACCCAGCGTGACAGCCGAAGAATACAGGATTTGTGGCAGGTCTCGGAAGCGTCAAAAGAACTGGCCTGTTATCCTGCTTTACTGGAAATTCTTGAAATATTTTATGGACGTGAGCCAATTCCCTTTCAAACGCTGAATTTCAAATTCGGTTCACAGCAAAGAGCACATTCCGATACAATACACTTCAGTTCTTTGCCTTCCAAATTTATGTGCGGCGTTTGGGTGGCGCTGGAAGATATCACCGAAGAAAACGGGCCTGTATTTTACTATCCGGGATCTCAAAAACTTTTGGAATATGACTTTTCATACATCCGTACCGATGCACAAACGCCATCTTATAAAGACTATATTCAGTATGAAGATTTCATAGAAAAAATTGTTGAGACGCAACAGTTTGAAAAGAAAAAATTCCTGGCAAAAAAAGGAGATTTATTGATATGGTCGTCAAATATTATACATGGAGGATCACCAGTTACCAAAGAAGGTTCAACCCGGTGGTCACAAGTGACACATTACTTTTTTAAAGATTGTTATTACTACACACCGATGCTTTCCAATATGGTAACAAAACAGCTATATCTGAGAGATGAACTGGTGAATATGAGGACGGGTGAAAAAGTACAGCAAAACTATAACGGTGAAAATATCAACGCCCTAAAAGTTGGGGAAAATCTATTTTCATTGCTAACTCAAAAGATCAAATTAGGCTCACTGGCCATGCGGATTTTGAAAAATAAGGCATATCTTGGTGAAAGAAATTAGTTTAAAAAATAACCTTCGGCGCAATTGTACCGGAGGTTATTTTTATAAATATAATGTGAAAAACTCTAATTGTTTCTTCTCTTTGTTCCGGTAGTATCCAGTTCTCCCGACCCGCCTTTTCTTCTGCCTTTTTTCATTCCATCCATTTTTTTAGTCTTCATTTTAGTGGAGTCCATTTTCATATTTGAAGTTCTCTGGTCCCGGATCAGTGAATCATCTGACGGACTGCCGGTTTGGGGAATAGGCGCTGAATTCAACTTTTTGCCCTGATCCATTCTTGATGAATCCTGCAAAGGAATCGCTTGCCGCGATGGATTTTGCGCATAACTTACGGCGGTAGCCAGTGTAAGCATACCTGCAAATGCCAGTTTTATCATTTTCATATTTGTCGGCTTTTAGTTTGTATAAATCATTGTAAAATCATTGTACAAAAGACATTCCATTCATTCCATTTAGGAGGATAAAATGCCTGAAATTTCCAAAATAATAAATAAATAATCCAGGAAGCGGTATCTGGATTACGCAGGCAAGGTTTTACAAAATTCCCACCCGGCTGTTTTATCGAACATTGAAATGAAAAAGCTTTTTTAAAAAAAATTAAGTACTGAAATACAATAAATTACCTCAAATTTCCCGAAAAATCTACAAGAAAATAATGACATAAATCCAATTAAAATCAGATGTTTGTAAAAAGATTCGCAGAAATTTACACTTGGTTTAATACAAACAAATATTATTAACATCTTAAATAATTGCAATTATCACCAATTTTTCGTTAATTATATGAAAAAGTATACCCAAAGAAATTGCAATGAAAAGCTGGTTACTAGCCGTATTATTCCTGCTTACTTATGCAACTATTTTTGCACAAAGTACGCCTAGCGTGTACCGGACGAAAAACAGTTCCAATATTTCGAAAAGCATCCCCTATCAGGAACAATATCGGTTTGCAGAATTCAGACCTGGAAAAGTTTTCTTCCGAAACGGGCGCATTGTTAACGCGCTTCTTAACTACAACCTGTTTTATGGTGAGATCGAGTTCATTGATCCTAAAAAAGATACGCTTTTACTCAATGACAAAGAATTCATGGATAGCATAGCCATTGGCTTAGAAATTTTTTATTATATGCCAAAGCAGGGACATGTGCGGGAGATCAAAAATTATGGCAAAGTGAAACTTGGTGAAAAACAGGTCCTTGCTGTGCTGGACAATGAACGAGAATCCGCCTTTAATCACTATTCTGCCACTTCGGCGATATCCAATTACAAAAATTTCAGTAATCAAAACGGATACCAATGGATGAAGCCTACTGATAAAATCCTTTTTAAAAGAAAAACCGATAATTTCTTTATCGACAAGAATAATCGGTTTTACATTCCATCAAAGGCCAGTCTTTTAAAATTATTTCGAGATAATAACAAAGAAATTATCGGTTATATTAAAATAAAAAACATTGATTTTTCGAAGCAATCAGACCTGATTGAACTCCTTGATTTTTGCAGTTCTCTTTAACCTTGCCTAACAAAAAAAATATGAACCTGACAAAGAAACGGATTAAAGCATGCTGGCTTGCAGCTTTCATTTTTATCCCCATTTCGCTAATTTACGGTCAACCATCCAAAGTACTACGGGTAAAAAACGGACAGGATGCTACTAAATATATTTCAGCAAAAGACAGATACCAGTATCCTGATTTTGAGTTTGGACGCCTTAGTTACATCAACGGAAAATATGCGGTGAGCAAGCTCAATTATTGTTACCTTTTGGGAGAAATTATGTTTATAAATGCACAGGGAGACACGCTGGCCATTGCCGACAACAACAAGATTAAGTTTGCCGACATTGGGAATGCCCGATTTTATCCTGTTCCGGAAAACGGTTTTGTAGAAGTCATTGAAGACTTTGGTACAGTGTTGCTGACAAAAAAAACGCAATACCAAAAGCATGGAATTGAAAAAAAAGGTGCTTATCAAAACAGCAATGAAATAGGCTCTATTTATAATGCGTCGACTTTTACGGATATCACAGGCAGAACAACAATGCTTCCGGCAAGTAATACGGTATTACTTAAAACTATGACAACTTATCTTTTTATGGATATCAATCGTCGTTTTAGCAAGGCAAGTAAAACCAGCCTTTTGAAAATATTTTCGAAGAATAAAAATGGTATTGAAGAATATCTTGACGGGCAAAAAATTGACTTTAACAACGAGGAAGATTTAAAAAAAGCGGTTCGGTATTGCAGTGAATTATAATTTCAAAGTCTTATATCAACAAAAATACATTTTCCATTTTCATTTTATATAAAACAAGCCTGCTTTTAGAGCAGACTTGTTTCGGGCAACTATGAATTACTTATCATCTTTTTTCATTTTCTTTTCGGCTTTTTTAACACCTTTTTTGGTTGCATCATAGCCTTTTTCAGCTGTTTCTCCTACTACTTCTGCGCCCTTCTTAACACCTTTTTTAGTGGCATCATAACCTTTTTCAGCTGTTTCACCTACCGCATTCGCGCCTTTTTTGACACCTTTTTTTGTAGCATCGTAACCTTTTTCAGCTGTTTCACCTACTGCATCAGCGCCTTTTTTGACGCCTTTGCCAACGGCTTTTGCATCTTTCTTAACTTCCATTTTAGTTTTATCCGCAGCTCTGCCAACTTTCGTTTTAGTTGAATCCTGTGCATATGCCATTGTTGATGCGGCAACAATTGCCATAAAAATCAATATCTTTTTCATAATAAATTTGTAATTAAAAATGATTACTCGTGATAAGTCCAGTCTCAATAATAATATAAATAATCATACCACGAATAACAGTAATCCGAAATACATTTTCACAATCTCAAAACGGGAAACAGACCGCAACATAATGTTTGCGATTTACACAGATTATATCATACTTTTCAGGAATCGCGAAGGCTTAACGAATGTATCAGCAAGGCGTGATAGTTTGCAAGTGGACTGCCCATTTTTCGATTATCTGCATGAGCTCATTCACATTTATAGGTTTGCTGATGTAATCATCCATACCGGATTGAAAGCACATTTCTTTGTCTTCCTGCAAAGCATTTGCCGTCATTGCAATAATAAAAGGCTGATCCGGAAAGCGTTTTTTTATAAGTTGCGTTGCTTCAAGGCCATCCATCAGCGGCATTTGAACATCCATTAGAATGACATCATAATTTTTCTGTGTTGTCATTTTCAAAGCTTCAAATCCATCCATTGCCAGGTCAGGCGTATAACCTAGTTTTTTGAGAATATTTATAATCACAATCTGGTTAATGTTATTATCCTCGGCAACAAGTATATTCAAAGGGTATTTTATTGAAAAATCAGATCTTAACTTTTTCTGAGGAACTTCCGGGTCCACAATATGATTGATGACAGTCTTTTTGTACCTGCTCAATTCCGTAAAAATATATTTGGACAGTATATGCTGTTTAACAGGTTTTGTCAGAATAGAACAAAAAAGACCCGGGTTGTGCTTCTGTATTTCATTTCCTTTTGAGCTTAAAAGCATGATCGGCAAAGTAGGATACCGTTCACGGATAAGTGAAGCAAGCTGTATTCCATTCATCATAGGCATTTCCATGTCTGTAATAACCAGACTAAAATTTATGTTCTGAACCAATATTTCCAACGCCTCCCTGCCCGAGCTTGCTACATAAGGTACCAGTTTCCAGTCTTCAAGCTGGCTTTTTAAAATCCCCCAGTTGGTTTCATTATCGTCTACGATCAGGATGTTACTATTTTCCAGGCCCTCCATATTATAAGTAACATAGGTTTGGATGGACTGCGTGCTTCTTTTGGTCTTTATCGAAAAATGAAAAGTACTTCCTTTACCCACCGCACTTTTCACGGAGATGGAACCGCCCATAAGGGCAACCAGCTTTTCGCAGATCACAAGACCCAGCCCCGTTCCTCCGTAGCGCCGGGTTGTTGAAGAGTCAACCTGGGAAAAAGATTTAAAGAGCCGGTCCATTTTATCTTCTGCGATACCAATGCCTGTATCCTTTATATCAAAACCAAGTTCCAGAGAATCATCTTCATATACATTCATCTGCTTAACCCTTAGAGAAATTTCGCCTTCTTTCGTAAACTTTATTGCGTTGTTTATCAGGTTGATCAAAATTTGCCTTAGCCTCAGACTGTCTCCAATTATTTGTGAAGGTACTTCGGGATCAATTTGGTAAATAAGGTCGAGGTGCAACTCGGCGGCCTTTGCTGAAAATAAATCCATCACCCCTTCAATACAAGTCCTTAGGCTAAAATCTTCTTCTTCCAGCTCCATATTGCCTGACTCAATCTTTGAAAAATCAAGAATATCATTGATTACGGTAAGCAGATTTTCTCCACAGACTTGTATAGATTTTGTAAAATTTTGCTGCTCTTCGTTCAAAGAGGTTTCCGCTAGTAAAGATGCCAGGCCAATTACACCATTCATGGGCGTTCTGATCTCATGACTCATCGTTGCCAGAAAAGAACTTTTCGCCCGACTGGCAAGCTCTGCCTTTTGCACCGCTTTTTTCTCTTCCTCAATAGCGTGTTCAAGCTGGATGGTACGTTCTTTCACGTCGCTTTCCAGGTCTTTTTGGCGTTTTAAAATCTGATAGACCCGAAACCGGTAAAACGCGACGGACAATCCTATAAATACTAAAATACTTGAAGCCTTAAACCACCACGTAAGCCAAAAAGGAGGTTCTATGATAATTTTTAAAGATGTCCCGGTGTTGTTCCAGATACCGTCGTTATTGGATGCCCGTAATCTGAAAATATAGGTCCCCGGATCCAGATTTGTATATGTAGCTGCTCGTTTTGTACCCACATTATTCCAATCATTGTCAAAACCTTCAAGTTTATAAGCATATTGATTTTTTCTCGACAAAGTATAATTGAGCGCTGCGAATTCCAGCGTAAAAACAGATTGCTTGTGAGACAGGGTAATTACCTTTGTTTCACTAATGTGTTTTGGAAGTACACCACTGCTGTCACCCGGAATCACTTCCTTGTTAAAAACCTGCAAGTCAGTGATATATACAGGAGGAACAAACTTATTATCCTTCAACTGCTCAGGATAAAAACTACTAAAACCATTGACACCACCAAAAAACATTTGTCCGTCAGAAGTTTGAAAACGGGAATTATTCCGGAATTCATTTCCCTGAAGACCGTCTGAAATATCATAATTCCGGAATTTTCTGGTTTGCAGACTGAAACATGATATCCCTTTATTAGTACTTAGCCACAGATTATTTTTCCGGTCTTTCAAAATAGCAAATACTACATTACTTGCCAGTCCATCCTTTTCGGTATATGACTTGAAAGTTTGCTTCTGCCTATCGAAATAATTTAACCCACCTCCTCTTGTACCGATCCAGAGATCACCGTTTGCAACTTCAAAGATTGTCTGAACTTTATTATTTGATAAGCTCGACGTATCATTTACCTTGTTCTGAAATCTCTTAAAATGCTTTCTGTCCTTATCCAGATAATTCAAACCTGTATGCGAGCCAACCCAAATACCTCCTTTTCTATCCTGAAAAACCGTAGTGACAATATCACCGCTCAAAGTAGTTTGATCGGCCGGATCGTTTCGGTAGTGGGTAAATTTCTTTTGGGCAACATCATAGAAGTCAAGTCCACCTTTCCATGTACCAATCCAAAGATTCCCATTTCCATCCCGCAGGAGATTGTTTACATCTGAAATCGACAAGCTGTTTGGATTGCCCGGAATAGGCATATGATGCGTAAAAACGCTGGTTTTGGTATTAAATAAATCAAAGCCTCCATTGTGATATCCTAACCCCAGTAAGTCTTTGGAAACCTGGATGACGGATATCACATAATTGGTACTAATGGAATTTTTACCCTTGGTCTGTATAAAATGCGTAAATAAATTGGTCCGCCGATCCAGTAAGTCCAGACCGCCGCCATCTGTACCCAACCAGATTTTATTGCCGCTGCTGTCTACACAAATGGCCAATACATTGTTGTTGCTAAGGCTGTTTTTATTTGTTACGATTTGCCTGTAACTAAAAAATTTATCTTCATATTTGGAAATAAAATTCACTCCGCCGGCATAAGTACCGATCCATATGTTTTCAGTATTATCACGATAAATACAATAGACGGAATTGTTACTCAGGGTCGTATTATCGGCTGCCTCATTTTCATAAGTGACAAATGTATTCCTGAGAATATCATACACACTGATACCGCCATTTTCAGTACCAATCCACATTTTCCCATCACTCGCCTCCATGAGTGAAAGAATATCATTGTGGGCAATACTGTTTTTTGTTTTGTCATGCAAAAATGTCCTGAAAGTATCGTTGCCAGCATTGTAGAAGGATAAGCCTCCGGCATGTGTACCTACCCAGATATCACCTTTTAAATCTTTACAGAGTACGGTAATCCAGTCAGAAACCAGACCATTCTTTTGTTCAGCGTTTTTAAAGTATCCTTTGAAAATTCCGGTTTCAGGATTAAACCGGAAAAGTCCGTGCTCTGTTCCCAGCCAAAGGCTTCCGTCATGATCTTCAATAACCTGGGTTACAAATGCGCTTCCACCGCTTTTTAACTGCTGACCCAAGTGCCAGGTTTTAAAAACACCGGTGGCAGCATTAAACAAAAGAAGCCCCTGACTTGTCCCAAGCCAGATCCTTCCCTTGCTATCCTGAAAAATATCATTTATATCGTAATTCCCATTTTCGTAGTGGACAAAAATATTTTTTTCCCGGTCGTAGCGATCGAGGCCGCCTGAGGTTGCAACCCACAAATTGCCGGATTTATCTTCCAGCAGATCCTGGATATAACTATCGATTATACTGTTTTTATTATTTGCATCATGTTTATAATGGGTAAATTTAAAGCCGTCAAATTTATTGAGGCCATCTTCACTACCCAGCCACATAAATCCTTTTTTGTCTTTAAGAATAGTACTGATATGGCTTTGCGAAAGTCCCTGATTTGTTGTTAACCGTCGAAATTTGGGTACAAGAGATTGGGAAAAACAGAGTCTGCTACTAATACAGAGCCCAATAATCACCAGAAGGAGAAGTTTTTTCATTTAGTAATCAAATAGTCACTAATTATAACGTTGAGCCGTGATACCTTAATTGAAAATTAAATCATTTGCAATTAAGAAGGTTTATTCCTCCGGATTATTCTACAAGAATTCGTGAAAACAAATACAGCCGTTATTATAGATCTGGATTAATTTTCCTATTTGATGTCGTTGTAGCAATATTTCACTTTTCTGATACAATACCTAATTAAAAGTAGAATTAATTTTACAAAATAAACAATAAATTACACTATTTGATCAAACGATATGATTGTGCTGAATCAGACATAAGCACTATTAATATTTTGCAATTCTGATTATTGCCTGGAATTTACCATCTTCGATATGTATTTGAAAACATAACGACAGTAAGATGTTAAAACTTATACTATGCAGTCTTTTCCTGACTTCATCATCAGGTATATACGCACAAGTTAAATCCGGGGTTCAAAAAAATGTCTTACCGGCAGCAAAATCTGATACAACCTTTGCGAAGGAAAAAAATTTAGACGAAGTTGTTGTCACAGCTTCCAAAACCAGCGAAAGTATTTTGCGCTCACCGGTTAGTATAGAAAAAATTGGTAGTACCGCTTTCCGGCTCTCCTCCGCCCCGTCGTTTTTTGATGCCCTTGAAAATGTAAAAGGTGTTCAGCTTATAACACCCAGCCTGGGTTTCCGCATCATTAATACGCGCGGTTTTGCCAATACAACAAATGTTCGTTTTACCCAGTTGGTTGACGGGGTCGATAACATGGCGCCACACCTGGGAGCACCCATAGGAAATGCTATGGGGCCAGGTGATCTTGATATTGAAAGTGTGGAAATTGTTCCTGGAACTGCCTCTGCTTTATATGGCCTCAACGCACTGAACGGACTTGCCAATTTTATCACTAAAGATCCTTTTATGAGTCCGGGTGTGAGTTTTCAACAAAAATTGGGTGTCAACCATCTGAACGATTCTCAAACTTCGGCGAAATTATTTTCAGAAACCAGTCTACGGATCGCGCACGTTCTGACACCCAAACTTGCCTTTAAAGTCAATACTACATTTACAAAAGGTTACGACTGGATCGCAGGCAATCAAACCGATCTGAATGCTTCCGCTAATGCTAAACTGGGGATTCCGGGCGGAACCGAAAATCCGGGTTTTGATCCTGTAAATGGTTATGGAAATGAGTCTTCTGACAGAAAAACGATTACTTTACAGTCAAAACAGTATTCCGTTGCCAGAACGGGATATACAGAAAAGGATGTGACAAGTTACCATCTTCAAAATATAAAAGCAGACGTTGGAATTATATATAAAATCAATGAAGACAACCGGTTAACTTACACGTTTCGCTTTGCGGATCTGGATAATATTTACCAGCGCGCCAATCGTTTCAGACTGAAAGATTACGTGTTACAGCAGCACGCGCTGGAATTCAGAAATTCAAATTTTCAGGTTCGTACTTACTGGACAAGAGAAAATACCGGACATTCCTATAATCTGCGTTCTGCTGCGGAAAACCAGGACCGGAATTTTAAAAGTGACGACCTCTGGTATAGTGATTTTTCACAGGGTTTTAATGCTGCGACCAGCAAAGGGTCCACCGTAATTCAGGCTTTGCAGGAAGCCAGGCAAGCAGCGGATGCAGGGCGATACGAACCGGGAACACCTGCTTTTCAAAGTAAATTAAAAGAATTAGCTGATATTAATAACTGGGACAAAGGCTCAGCTTTGCGGGTAAAAGATGATCTTTTCCACATTGAAGCACAGGCCGATATTTCCAATTTAATCTCATCCGGTTTTAAACAAAAAACCGGAATTGACTTTTTGGCGGGTTTTGATCACCGAACCTATCTGATCCATCCGGATGGAAATTATTTTGTCAATTACGTTAAAGATCATGAGTTTGAAAATTTCACTTACAGTAAAACGGGTGCATTTATCCAGGCAAGTAAAATGCTTTTCAATGACAAGGTCAAACTTTCAACGACGCTGCGTTCCGACAAAAACGATCATTTTACACTAAAATTAAATCCTCGTTTTACGATGGTTTTTTCTCCGGCGGCTGAGCAGAATTTCCGGTTTTCTTTCCAAAGCGGATACCGTTTCCCAAGTATTTTCGAAGCATTTTCCAATGTAAATAGCGGTGGTGTAAAACGTATCGGAGGTTTGCGCGTGATGTCCAACGGGATTTTTGAAAACGCCTATCTGCGTACTTCAATTGATGCATTTCAAGCGGCAGTCAAAAACGATTTTAATCAGGGAATTCCAACAAACGTTGCCGTTGAAAAAGAAAAAGGTCTGCTGATCAAAAACCAATATACTTATCTTCAGCCGGAGCATATAAATTCCTTCGAAACCGGCTACAAATCACTTTTTTTGAAAGGTCAGCTGGGCGTGGATCTTGATTTCTATTATAATAAATATGATCATTTTATCGCGCAGGTTGAGGCTAATGTGCCCAATACCACGAAGCAGGATTCAATTCCTTATTATCTGAATGATAAAGCGAAACAAAACCGTTACCGGATGTGGACCAATTCTGAAAGTACCGTATATAATTTTGGGGGAAGTATTGGATTATCTTACAAATTTTTTCATAAGTATACTTTTTCAGCCAATGCTTCGTATGCCAAACTTCACCGAAAATCTCATGATGATGCTTTGGAAGATGGCTTTAATACTCCGAAATGGATTACCAACGTATCTTTTGGTGGAAACCAGGTGGTCGGTAATTTTGGATTTAATGCAACTTACAAATGGCAAAATAAATATTACTGGCAATCTTTTCTCGTCAATGGAAATGTGGCCGCTTACGGAACACTGGATGCACATGTGCATTATGATTTTACCAGGTCAAGGCTTAATCTGAAAATCGGTGCCAGTAATCTTACCAATCATTACTACAATTCTTTTCTGGGCGGACCTTCGATCGGTGGTTTTTACTATACCTCAATCACTTATCATCTGATGTAACCTCAGAATTTAGAATAAAAGATACATCCTGATTACAGAAATATTGACGCATTCTTCCTTGTAAACCGGACTAACATTTTCCAAGAACTAGTGAAATTGGAACTGAATACGATATTATAAGCTATGTGCCGGTTGAGAAATATTTTTCTGACCTATTTTAACCAGTAAGACATCAAAAAAAAGCCGTCGGACGGATTGCCCCAAGCAAAATTCCGGAAAATTTGATCCTTTACGCTGGTACTTAAACAGCGTTTTTTAGTATTCTTGTATAAACAACTTGACCAACGCCTAACAACTTAAAAAATGGACAAACGGAAATTTTTAAAACTGACAGGATTAGGAAGTTTTGGGTTGATTGGCACTGGTTTAGAGCCAAGTTATGCTTTGGATCAAAAAGAGTATGATGACTTTAAAATGCGGCAAACCGCTTCAAAACCTCACAAGCAAAAATTCAACATGAGCGGTTATGCAGCACCAAAAATCGATACTGTCCGGATTGGTTATATAGGACTTGGCAACAGAGGTGGCGGCGCCATCCAGCGTATTGTTTTTTTGGAAAATGTGGAAGTTAAGGCACTTTGTGATATTCGTCCAGAAAAAGCAGTTAATGCCAAAAAGAAATTTGAAGGAACCAGTCACAATCCTACCGTTTATTCAGGAAGTGAAGATGCATGGAAAAAGGTGTGCGAGCGGGATGATATCGACCTGATCTATATTTGTACACCGTGGAATCTCCATGCAAAAATGGCAACCTATGCTATGGAACACGGAAAACATGTGGCCTGTGAAATCCCGATTGCCATCACCGTAGATGACTGCTGGAAACTTGTTGAGACTTCTGAGCATACCAAAAAGCATTGTATGATGCTTGAAAACTGTTGTTATGATTTTTTTGAATTACTGACTTTAAACATGGCACGTCAGGGATTTTTTGGAGAAATTGTGCATGTAGAAGGCGCATATATTCATGATATTTACAATTCGTTTTTTGACAAAAACACACGTTATAACTTATGGCGATTGAGAGAAAATGAGCGAAACGGTAACCTGTACCCGACACACGGACTTGGGCCGGTAGCGCAGGTTTTGGATATAAACCGCGGTGATAAAATGGATTATCTGGTTTCTATGGCCAGCAACGATTTTATGCTTGCAGACCGGGCACATAAAATGGCCGTTGAAGATCCCGATTTCAAAGAATTTGCCGGAAAATCTTTCCGTGGAAACATGAACACCACCACCATACGCACCCAAAAAGGAAAAACGATCATGATCCAGCACGATGTAAGTTCTCCGAGGCCTTATTCTCGCATACATCTTATCAGCGGAACAAAAGGCGCTGCGCAGAAATATCCGCTTCCGGGCCGGATATCACAAGGCCATGAATGGTTTACCGAAGAAGAATACAAGGTGCTTGAGAAAAAATATGAGCCTGAAATCGTAAAAAGAATCGGCGAACTTGCACAAAAAGTCGGTGGCCATGGAGGTATGGATTTTCTGATGGACTGGCGGCTGATCGATTGTTTGAGAAATGGCCTTGCGCTGGATCAGGATGTGTATGATGCGGCTTCATGGAGTGTCATTTCGCCACTTACGGAGTGGTCGGTGGCCAACCGTTCCGCGCCCATTGATATCCCGGATTTTACCTCGGGGTCGTGGAAAACAAACAAACCGGTTGATATTTCTCTGGTTACAGGCGGTGATACAAAAGTAAAATCCTGATATAATTTTAACATCTTTGGCATCCTGAATCAGTATAAAACTATTTATGAAAATCGTCATCTCTGAAACGAATACTGCGCTTGGTCATAAGGCCGGAAAACATACTGCCGAGCTCATCCGCCTGGCTATTGGTGAAAAAGGATATGCCAATGTCATCCTGGCGACCGGTACAAGTCAGTTTGAGACTTTGAGTCAACTGATCAAAGAAGACGGAATTGACTGGGCAAAGGTTACGATGTTTCATCTGGATGAATATATTGGTATGAAAATCACACATCCGGCAAGTTTCAGAAAATATCTCAAGGAACGTTTTCTGTCCATTGTGCCTGTCTTGAAAAATGTTTTTTTAATTAATGGAGATGAAGATGCGGAAATAGAAACGGTTCGGCTTGATGACTTGATCACCGGACATCCCGTTGATGTAGCGCTCGTAGGCGTAGGGGAAAACGGGCATCTTGCATTCAACGATCCACCTGCCGATTTTGATACTAAAAAACCTTATCTGATTGTAAATCTAGATGAGCAATGCCGTATACAACAAATGAACGAAGGCTGGTTTGCCACGCTGGAAGAGGTTCCAAAACAGGCCATCAGTATGTCTGTCAAACAAATCATGAAATCAAAACATATCATTTGCTCCGTTCCGGATGAAAGAAAAGCCCTTGCAGTAAAAAACAGCCTGGAAAACGAGATCAGTAATATGTTCCCGGCCAGCATTTTACAAAGCCATCCTGATTGTACTTTTTATCTCGATAAGGCATCGGCAAGTTTGCTTTCGAAAAATGTAATTTAGCATTAGAAGAGATCCGGTATTTTTCAAATCCAGATTCTATTTTGTCTGCGTATAACGTATAAAGTTTAAAAAATTACATTTCTTTTCTTTCTCAAAAGTAAGTTTCACATCCCAGCAATTTTATTAGCACATGTCTTTTTTGTTCAAGCAAAATTCAAAAAACGAGGTGCTGATTTTTTGTGCAGAAAAAAATAACTGATAAACAACTGAAAATAAGCAAATAAAGGGAAAATACTTATACTCAATAGCATTTCACCCAGTTTCATCCAAAAAGCATTAGGTGGTTTCAAATAAATATATCAACTTAAGGCTAAATCAACTATTTTTCTGGTCGTCATCATGAAGAAAGTCCTCCTATTCCTTGGTATTGCAGTTTTGTTATTCATGGTCATCATTCTTTTCAACACTTTTACCTTCAAATCCAAACAACTTTCCGCACCTGAAAAGCCAGCTTTTGCAGCTTCCGATTCTTCCGTGTCCAGGTTGCAGCAAGCCATTACCTATCAAACAGTTTCCTTTGAAGATTCGAGTAAACTTGATAGCGCTGCCTTTCTTGGTTTTCATTCATTTCTGATGAAATCTTTTCCAACTATTTTTAAAACGGTAACCGTTGAAAAAGTACATAAATATAGTCTTTTGTTACATTGGAAAGGGAAATCGTCGGCAGGAAGTCCGCTGGTTATGATGGCACATCAGGACGTGGTTCCGATTGAAGAGGCAACAATAAAAAAATGGGATGCCGGACCTTTTGCGGGTGAACTTAAAAATGGTTTTGTTTATGGAAGAGGTACAATCGATGATAAAGGAAGTCTAATGGCTCTTTTGGAAGGTGTGGAAGCACTGATGAGAGAAGGATTTGTTCCGGAAAATGACATTTATATTGCGATGGGACACGACGAAGAAGTTGGCGGAAAAGGAGCCAAATCCATTGCTGATCTTTTTAAAGCAAGAAATATTAAGCCAGGCGTCGTGGTGGATGAAGGTGGAATAATCACGAAAAATAAAATTCCCGGATTGACAAAGCCTGTCGCTATCGTCGGTATTGCTGAAAAAGGGTATGTGACGCTTGATTTACAGATTAATATTCCGGGAGGACATTCTTCCATGCCTGAAAAAGAGACTGCTATTGATGAAATGGCGAAAGCGGTTGTTAAACTGAAAGAAAATCCATTCCCTGAGGAAATGGGTTATGTCCTCAATTCTTTTCTTGATTATGTCGGCCCGGAAATGTCCTTTGTCAACAAAATGGCTATGGCGAACAGATCCATTTTCAGGCCTTTAATATTCGACGCCTACAAAGGTTCTGCGGCGGGGAATGCCATGATCAGAACCACTACGGCAACCACCATTTTCAAAGCCGGGATTAAGGACAATGTTGTTCCCGGGCAGGCAAATGCAACCGTTAATTTCCGGACACAACCTGGTACAACCCGTGAGGACGTAGTTGCTTATGTCAAAAAAGTGATTGGAAATGATAAAGTAGAAATCACGGCAAGGTCTGTTGGGACAAATCCAAAACAGGTCGCAGACGTCAATCATGCGAGTTTCACGCACATGCAGAATACCATAAATGGCTGGGATAGCAAACTGATTGTAACGCCTTATCTGGTTTTGGGAGCTACGGATAGCAAATCATTCAGTGAGCTGACGCAACAGATTTTCAGGTTTATTCCATTCACAGATCCCGAAGGTTTTCACGGAGTGAATGAGCGGATCAATGCCGAGGATTACAAAAAAGGAATAGGTTTTTATTATCAGTATTTAAAATATTACAAGTTTTAAATACTGACAAATCTCAGAATTTCGTGAATGATTTTTTTCTCAGAATGAATATAAAAAGCCGATATTCAATCCTTGCGCCAACTGAATGTTGGCGCTTTGGTCTTCATTGTAAACCGCAATTGCACTAAAATTAACATTCATATATTTATTGAGTTTCGCAGTCATAGACGCGTCTAACCGACTGTCAATTTTTGATGGATCAATAAGGCTGGAATAGAGCTGATAACGAAACTTCAAATTCATCTGTTTGGTGATATCCTTATTGAAATTGGCAACGATCTGCATCAGTGCCAGCTCATAATGAATACGTTTTCCAATGGCTACACCATAGTTATTCTGGTCTGGCGTGTTGATATATAAATTTTTGTCCCAAACGATAGTCTGACGAAATGCACCTGGTGCGAAATCCAGGAAAAAATAGTCTGTTGGTTTGTATTCCATCCCGATTGACTGCGTAAAATAAGCGGGTGCTGCAAATCTGGAAACTTTTCTTTTAGTCATCACCGAATCTGAATTCAGGGAATAATCAAATCCGCCGGCAAACTGAGACTGGAAATTCATATTGGCAAAAAACGCGCATTTTGAACTTAGATCTCTATTGTATTTTGTATCAAAAAAGATTCGGTCCATATTTTTACGGCTACCCTGCCCTTCATTTTTGGCAAAACCGTACTGGGTCTGAAGATCGTTACGCCATGAATTTTTGCCTTTTTTGTTTTCAAAAAGGGCGTTGAACAAAACACCTATTCCTACGGAACTTACGCCGCCACCCGTCCATTGCGGACTGAAATTTCCCTGATTAAAGTTGGCTCCCACTTCCATTTTATGCCAGCTTGTGTCCTTTTCAACTTTTAATCTTGCAGTATTCAGGCCGTTTGACAAATCAACAAGTTTGCTGAAATCATACGGAGCCTGAGCCTGCGTTGTATTATAACTTACTGATAACAGGTATAATAGGATGATAATGATACTACTTCGTTTACTGAAAATTAAAAATAACGCGGACAAATAATTCATTTTGAAAGGATAACCGGGAAAGCTAAAATTGACAATGTTTAATCTAAAAAGTGGCAGAAATCACAGCATGGTTACTTTTTTCACAAAAGTACATGGCTTAATAACTCATCCAAATCAATTTTATTCTTGATTGAAATAAAAATTTGTTGAACAATTAATTTTTTTAACAAAAAATAACGCGGCGCATATTCCTTTTGAAAATTCTATACGATACCTTCGCTAGTGTATTACTTACCTATAACACTAAATTACTAAACTATGATTCATCTTAACAACGTTTCTTTTGGATACAGTAAACAGAAAAAGTTATTTACCGATTTATCCTTGAAACTTGATCCGGGACATATCTATGGATTGCTCGGAAAAAATGGTGCAGGAAAATCAAGTTTACTGCGCAATATTGCTGGTCTGCTTTTTCCACTGGAAGGGACGATTGATGTATCAGGACGCGAACCAAGGAAACGTGAACCGGCCTTTTTACAGGACATCTTTTTCCTTCCGGAAGAGATCTATCTTCCGTCTGTTACGATGACTAAATATCTGGAAATGCTTTCTCCGTTTTATCCAAATTTCGACAAAAATCAGTTTCTGGGTTACATCGCTGAATTTGATATTCCGGAAAATAATAAACTGACGGGTATGTCGTACGGACAGAAGAAAAAAGTACTGATCGCTTTTGCACTTGCTACCAATACAAAAGTGCTGATCATGGATGAGCCAACCAACGGACTGGATATTCCTTCCAAAAGCCAGTTCAGAAAAGTAGTATCAAACGTTCTGAATCCCGAGCGGCTTATCTTAATATCGACACATCAGGTAAGAGATCTCGACAATCTTATCGATTCAATCATCATTCTTGAAGATAGTAAAATTTTGATACAGCATAGCCTGGATATAGTTGCCGAAAGACTTTATTTTGGAACACTTGCAAACGTTGAATACGATCAAAGAGTACTTTATTCAGAACCTTCCCTAAGAGGATACAACGCTGTTTTCGAAAATTCAGAACAAATGGAAAGCCGCGTTGACCTGGAACAATTGTTCAATGCCGTCATGGAAAACCCTGCCCGTATCAAATCTATTTTTAATTAAAGGCCATGAAAATTATATTCATCTTCCTTATGACATTTTTGCTTTTCCTGATCCGATACACATTTCCGGCATTTCTTCCGGTTCACTTATTATCCAACTTTACCCTATGAATCAGACATTTAACTTTCACCGTTTTGGCTTAATGCTCAAACTGGATCTGGCCGAAAAAGGAAAAAATAATCTGGGCACAGCTGCTTTACTTGTTGGAGTACTTTTATTCCTCATGCTTCCAGTCACAACTTCCAACACTTATAAGGGTCTTTTTGAAGGGCTTCATTACATTGCACTTTTCATGATCTTGTTTCTCGGAAGCAGCCTTTACACCAGTAGCGTTTTCACATCCTACGCATCGCCGGCAACAGGAATGGCAGCCCTAATGATACCCGCCTCTACAATAGAAAAATTTCTAAGCGCCTTGCTCCTGAATTTGCTTTTTATCATTCCTCTCTTACTCTTGTATCTGGAACTGCATTATTCAACCTTAAATTACGCCAATAGTAAATTACCAGCCGGCAGTTATAAATACCACCCATTACAGAATGATTTGATTCAATATATCTGTTATTCCTATGCCCTGATTCAAGGTTCTATTTTTCTTGGTTCTATTTATTTTACAAAAGCGTCTTACATCAAATCAGCGGCCTCTGCTATTGGTGTTTATGTCGTTGTCGGGATTCTACAAATAACGTTAGCAAACATGATGACAGGCAATTTTGACAAAGTGGTAACCTTTCCTCTTACAGGGTGGCAACTCTGGAATTTTGGCAAAGACTTCAAATATTTCCAGGTAAGCTATCCTGACACTTTCCAGCCTTACTTATACATTTTTCCGGCACTTGTTCTTTTAAGCCTTTGGTTCATTACCTATCTGCGCCTGAAAGAGAAAGAAATTTAATAATTCGACACATGGAATTTAAAGATAAACAATCCATTTACCTCCAGATCGCCGACTATATCTGTGAGCAGATATTACTTGGAAAATGGCCGGCCGGGCAACGTATTGCATCGGTGAGGGATCTTGCCGGTATGATGGAAGTAAATCCGAATACGGTCATGCGGGCCTATGAATTTTTGCAAAACAAAGAGATCATATTTACAAAAAGAGGCATCGGTTATTCAGTAGAAGAACAGGCAAACGAGCGGATACTTGCTTACCGGAAGGAGCGATTTATGGAAAGTGAACTTCCCGATTTTTTCCGGACACTTTACATGCTCAATATCAGTATGGAAGAAGTATCCCGTCGTTACACCAAATTCATTTCGGAAACCTATCCTGTCACGAATTAACTCGAAAAATCATGAAACAAAGTAATTTTTTAATTATCGGTTTACTTGCGCTAATACTTCTTTTTGTAGTAGGTTCAAACCTGGTACTGAAAGCTGAATTTGACAAAATTGATCAGAAAGATCCATTTTCCGGATATAAAAGGGAAATACTCAAACCATTTAGTTATGTAAAAATTAATGGCAAACAAGTTGGTTTAACGCAAATTCAGCCGGGCGCTACTTTTCAAATCTATTATGTCACTGACAGAAAAATGCTGGATTGGAAAATAAAGGGTGATACTCTGGAACTGACGCATAAGTCAATATCCGATGAAGCTTCGGATCGCCATTTGGATTTCGACTCGAAACCTGTCTTCTACATTAGCGCACCGAAGTTATCAGGAGTTGATGCAGCTAATACAGTTAACATTATAAAAGGCTGGAAAACAACGGATTTCACATTAATTCAAAAAGGAAAATCCACGTTACTGACCGAGAATTCCATAAGTAATTTATCTGCCAGACTTAATTCCGGAGGATATCTGTTGATTAATGGAAAAAATAAAATCGGGAAGTCAAATATCCTGGTAAAAGACAGCAGCGAGTTGAGTTCGGAGAAGGACATTTTCAATTCCTTTGAGGTCAGTGTGGATAGCTTGGCAAAGATTAAATTACCAGGGAGTATGTATAAGAAGATAATAAAACTGTAAATCTGTTTACTATCCAGGCGAAAATTATTTGCCTGGATACTTGCCAATTCACAAGCTGTCTATAAAATCAAATTCCGAACTTATCCGATTAGATAAATTCAAATAAATATCCCCGGCAGGCGTCAGGGATATTTAGGACACTACTATCCACAAAATATAATTTGAATACTTAAAAACTATTCAAATTCCAGTTTTACTTTTTCATTCAATTTTACAATTCGCGTTGCCAGTGCAGCACATTCCTGAGGCGACATTTGGTCAATGGTATTCGTCACTGCGTTGACAACGACTTTACCATCCTGATCCAATTTCGGACCCTTTTCCTTGATCTGTTCCGTAATATTTACCCATTCCGCTCCTAAGGCGTCAGAAAAATATTTTGGTGGAATAATGTTGAAATAACCGGCCTGCGATTTTAAAGATTGCTTCAAATGATCCGCACTTGTTGTCAGACCGGCCACGAGTTTCGAAAGCTCGATATGCACGAAGATATTTGACTTATCCATTATTAATAACGTGAGGGTAATTGTATATGTAAAGTTACTTGAAAACCTTCAAATACCTAAATCTGGGTAAAAATAAATCTAAATTCACTATTTTTATACAACTTAATATAAATTTAATTTACGCACCTGATTTCATTCGTGATTCTGGATTGATTGTGGTTTATTGCTCCACTTTTATCACTCTTTATTGCCGATTTTGAAAAACTCTTATTTACGCGCTGTAAAAAACAAGTTTCAAATTACGAAACTTCTTAAATTTGAAATTGTATCCATTCTTGCATTTACGAGAGGCTTATTTATTTCTGGCTCCTTGTTTTCCCAGGCAGCCTATCCTCCAAAAACTTATGTTTGCTACCAAACCAGTCAGGAGATTATCATAGATGGTAAAATGGATGAAAAGTCATGGGCATGTGCTGAATGGACTTCATTGTTTGTAGATATTGAGGGAGAAAAGAAACCGTTGCCTTTGCAAAATACGCGGGTAAAAATGCTTTGGGACAAGAAATACCTTTACATATCGGCCGTAATGGATGAGGAGCATATCTGGGCTTACCAGAATAAAAAGGATCAGATTGTTTACCTCGAAAACGATTTTGAAGTATTTATTGATCCGGATAACGATACCGACAATTATTACGAACTGGAAATAAATGCACTGAATAATTCATTTGATCTTTTTCTCCCAAAACCATACAAAAAAGGAGGAAAACCTGTGCTCAACTGGGATATTAAAAATTTGAGATCTGCAGTATCTATTGAAGGAACTATCAATGATATAACGGATAAGGATAAACGCTGGACTTTGGAAATTGCTATCCCTTTTGAATCTTTAGGCACTGACAACGTTGCCTTTGTGAAACCTGATCCCAAAAAAGTATGGCGCATCAATTTTTCCCGCGTCAACTGGCAGCACCAGATTGCCCAGAACGGAAATTATGTACGTAAGACAAATCCTGATACCGGAAAGATAATGCCTGAATACAATTGGGTCTGGTCTTCGCAAGGCATCATAAACATGCACGTCCCGGAAAATTGGGGATTTCTTCAATTCAAGAGACAAAAAGTCGAAAAAAACAGCCGTCGATAATTTATATAAATTTCGTAGCAAAGCGTTGTAATCCTTTTATTCAAATTCAATATTGGCAGTCCGTTTTCTAAATTTAAATAAAGAAAATGGACTGCTAATTATTTTTAGAGCATTTCATCAATCCTCACAAACTGATATCCCTTCTTTTTCAAATCAGCTATGAGCTTGGGTAAATAATTGTAAAATTTGTCTTTGCGCCTTGGATCTGTACCGATATGAATGAGTAATGTAAATCCATTAAGACCCGTTTGTGATTGTTTTTCAAAATCAAAAATGGATTTATAAATGGCTTCACTATCCATATAACGCTCTCCCATTTCAGGGAAAGTATAGTCCGCAGTACTCCTGGTGCCGGATGAATAATTAACAAGTTTCAAACCAAATTCCCGACTCCATTTCGCGATAGAATCATTGTACCATTCATAAGGCGGTAAAAAATATCCCGCTTGTGATTTATTGATATTGAGTTTTTTCAATTCCTTAAATGAATTTGCCAGATCGGTTTGAAATTCTTTCTTCGTTACCAAAAGACTATCTCGTTTTTGCCAGTCGCAGTAAAGCAAATGTTTGTCCGAGTGTGATCCCAGATAATTTCCGTTTTTTTGAAGCTTTGCAATAATGGGCTGAAATTCTTTATTACGATAAAAATTGCCTGTCAGAAAAAACGATCCTTTGATATTCTGCTTCTTTAAATTTTCAGAGATAAATTCACCTCCGTCACCGTATTCATCACCAGTAAAAACCAAAGCTATTTTCTTCGTTGTCTGATCTCCGCGAATAATTGCTCCATGCGATTTTTCAGGTAATTTTAAGGAATGTCCTGATTTCGATTCGTGCTGTTTTGCTGCGAGCAAATAAATCAAGGAAGCAGTTCCATCCATGGTAGGTTCATTGGTACTATAATCTCCAAAATCATCATGATATACCACATAATCCGATTGAAAATCAGCATATTGATCTTCTCTGTCTAATTTTAATCCTTTCAGATTTCTAAAAATACTTCCATAAACCGGACCGTCTACCAAACCTCCATCCAGCGGATATTGATTTAGCAAAGCAAGGGAGGAATGTGGAAATTTGGGGGTATCACCATAGGCAGGCAGACCATAAACCATACTTTTACCCCAGGGATTGCAGCCAAAAAGCCAGTCAAAACAGGCCTGTTCAAGCTCTTCATACTTTTTATCACCACTTATTTCACGGTATAAATAACACTGAATTGCAAAAGAAGTTGTCAGATTATTAGAACACCAGATAAACGGAATTCCCCGAAAAAATCCATTTTGAGAAGCTTTTTTCCAGACTTTTTCTATGCCCTCTTTGTAGTAGGCAATTAATTCCGTTTTGCTTTTTCCCGTCGTCTTTTTTGCCAGTTCGTAGTGACCAAAATTATGAAAAGGATACCATTGGTAATGTCTGGCCGTATCTGCACCCATCCAGGGTGTAACTTTTTCCTTGACGCTATATGTCAGCGATTGATCGAGATATTTCTTCTCGCCCGTCAGCTGGTACAAAGCTGCCGAACCTAATTCCATATCATCGGTCCAGTTATCTTCTTCGTAAAAATAAGGACTGCGGTTTGGTGCTGTCTGCGCTACGCCCGGCTTGTCCAAACCAAGTTGATAGGCAGATAATGACTTGCACAGCAAAGTATGCGCCAGGGACGGATCTGTTTTTTGATAAACGGACGAACCTAGTGCAAAAGCACTGGCAAATTTGCCGGCAATGGAGGCAACGCCTGTTGATTTATTCTTATATTTACCCAGGCCCTGCGGTAGTCCAGTGGCGAAATAAACAGGCCTTCCTTTCCCGGGGCCAACCCCATAATTTGCCGAATCTTTTGTTGGTAATCTGAAACCCACATGGTCTCTGTCGTCTGCCAACTGGTTGAAAAGCCAGTCATTTTGAGGATGCATCTTTAATAACCATTCCAGTCCCCAGCGCGCTTCATCCAACACATCCAAAGTTCCATTTTTCCCCGCTAATCCATTTGCCAGATGCTGATCAGAAAATGCTTCCGGGAAGTCACGACAAGCTGCAAGCAGATGGTAAGTTGCATTGGCAGAAGTAGTTGCGTATTGAAGATAATCAGTAGCGTCATGCCAACCTCCTGATACATCAATTCTTGTTGTGTCAGGCATGGGCCCGTACATGGTGTAACCATCCGTGGTGTGGCAGGAGTCTTTAAGAAAAGGGTTGAAACCACTTCTTTGCTGGCGCATATAACGTATGCCAAAATCAGCAGCCCCGGCATATACATCATTGCCGATTTCAAAAACCGGAGAAATTGCCTGTCCGCATTTTAAATAATAGCTTCCTGGTGTTTTTACACTGCTGAAACTGAGACGTAATGTTTGTTTGAAAGGCCCATACTTTCCGTAGCTTTTTCCAACATTACCTAAAACAACAACTTTTGAGGTTCGTGAATTAATAAGTTGAAATTTAGCTGGCAATATTTCAGTTTTTGTAGCCCAAACAGCTACCTTACTTCCGGCTGGCAGGTATCCAAGCTGATTAATACGAATCCAGGAAGTTGCCGGATCATTTTTAAATGAACTTGCGATCAGCACAATACCGAACAGCAAAAAAAACCTTTGGTAATTTCTCAACACTCTTTATTTGGTTAGTACGCAAAAAATTTTCCGGAAACCTTGTCACCAGGATTTCCGGAAATTATTATATAATACAAGATACTCAAAATTTCAAATGTTTGTATTCCAATCGTATTCCTGAATTGCAAATAGTAATCGATTTACATAAAAACTCAAAAACCAATGGCTAGAGAAACTTTAATAAGGAGGCTTTTAGCGGCATATTGGCGCAACGATTAGACCAAAACGATGTTGCTTGGAATAGCTTCCTCACCGCCGTGATCATTAGAATATTCCAGTACAAGTTTTTTGCCTGATTCATCTGCTTCTTCCAATAATTCAAAAACTTTTCGTTCTCCTACCATTAAAAGTGCCTGAAAAAGTACATTGGCGTATTGACAATCTTCACTGCCTACACCATTTTCTTTGGCCAGGTCATTGTACTTACCGAATAGATCTTTACCTTTTCCCATAACTTCAAAAGATTCGCCGTATATTGTTTTTTTTTACAATTTAATGAAAATCTATAATTAATCAATTAGCCAAACAGCTGAAATTATTTATTTTATTGAAAATTATAAACCATAACAGCTGACAAATATTTTTTTGACAATTAGGGTTTTATAAAACTATCTCTGTTGGTTCAGGAAAAAGTAACTGTCGAGTCTCCATTTCCCATAATTACCATGCTGGCCAGATTTATAAATAAACCGTGTTCAACAACGCCGGTTATCGCATGAAGTTTGTCGGAAAGTGTAGCGGGATCCGTAATAAGGCCAAAATCGGTATCAATGATATAATTTCCTTCTTCGGTAACCAGCGGTTTATTGTCAGTAAATCGGATTTTACCAATACCATTCAGCTTTTCCAATTGTCCGGTCACGTAGCGGGAAGCATAGGGAATTACTTCAACCGGAATTGTGAATTTTCCCAGTAGTTCAACCTTTTTGGAGGAATCGGCAATAATAATTTCCTGTTTTGTCAAAGAAGCAACCACCTTTTCCTTTAACAAGAAACTTCCTCCGCCTTTTATCAGATCAAGACCGGTTGTGAATTCATCAGCGCCATCAATAGTAATGTCGATAAAATCCACATCGCCGATTTCGAGCAAAGGAATATTCAGCGATATGGCAAGTTCTTTTGATTTATCCGAAGTAGGGACACCTTTTATTTTCAACCCGTTTTTGACTCTTTCTCCAATTTCAATAATGGCAAGAGTAGCCGATGAGCCCGATCCCAAACCTACAATCTGATTGTCAGAAAGAAGCTTTACGGCTTCTTTTGCTGCCAGTTTTTTTTCATTTACAAAACTTTCCATGGTCGTTTTTAAAATCTGTACATTGGGAATTACTGTAAAAACCATTCATTTTTCCAAACTACAAGTAAAGACTTTTTTATTTAAAATTTAGTCAAATTCCCATTCCTTTTCCTCTTTTTCGAACAAATAATAGTACGGAATAATCTATCGGTATTTAGAAAATAAGATTCCAGACATATTCCAGGTTTTCATGAATTATTTAGTGCGGATTCAAAAAGCTACTTAGTTTCTAATTGTTGTATCGGTAAAATAACATGAAATGCAGCGCCGGCATTTTCTTTTGCTTCCACATAAATTTCACCATGATGATTTTCGATAATCTTTTTAGTAAGTGCCAGGCCAATTCCCGTTCCCTGATATTTGCCAGGATGGTTGAGGCGCTGGAAAATTGTAAAAATCTGTTGACTGTATTTCTGGTCAAAACCAATACCATTATCTTTGAAAATAATTTCACAATATTTAACTTTACTATTAAGGCCCGGGCGTTTTCCGGTTTCTTTTTCAGAAAGTGAATGGATAGAAATGTGAATAACAGGCGGAACGTCGTCCAGAGAAAATTTTAGTGCATTACTGATCAGATTATAAAACAATTGATTCATCTGCAATGGAATAGCTTCAATAATGGGTAACGTATCACTGGTTATCTTTGCCTTTTTCTGATCAATCAACAACTCAAAGTCGTTAAGAATATCTTTTAAAATTTCATCCAGATCCGTTGGTGCAAAAAGAATATCATGGTTGATCAGGTAAGAATAATTTAACAAATCCTGAATAAGCTTGCTCATGCGTGTGGATGCGCCTTCAATTTTTTCAAGATAAGAACTTACCTCTTCGGATAATTCGTTTTTATGTTTGGCCTGCAAACGGTTGGAAAAAGTTACGATTTTACGTAATGGCTCCTGCAAATCATGGCTGGCTGCGTGGGCAAATTGTTCCAGCTGCATGTTGGTTTGTACAAGATCGGCTGTTCGTTCTTTTACTTTTGTTTCAAGTTCATCCGAAAAGTTTTTGAGATTAATTTCGGTCGTTTTCCTTTCTGTAATATCTTCAATGGCAAGCAAAATTAATTTTTCGGCAGTTACTTCATTTACGATCTGCCTCGCGTTCAGTAACATGGTCCGCTCTCCCAGTGAAGGAAAGTTGAGTATTATTTCAAAATCTTCAAGTCTGGTTTTCTGAGGAAGAATGTTTTCAAGCAATGACCGCAACACATGATCATCCCATTGGTTGTCCTGCAATTCATAGAAAAGCTTGTCCTCCGTATCTTTTTCGTTAAAATTGAATTTCTTATAAAAAGACGTATTCGCTGTTTTAACACGCAGACTTTTGTCCAAAATAACCAGTGGCTCCCGAATCGTGGTGACAATGGCTTCGGAATACAAACGCGCCGTATTCAGCTGCTCCTGCTTATCGAGCAATTCCTGATTCAAAATCACCAGCTCTTCGTTGCTCGACTGCAATTCCTCCCTGGATGTTTCGAGCTCCTCGTTCAGGCTTTGCATTTCCTCACTGCTGCTTTGCAATTCCTCACTTGCCGTCTGGAGTTCCTCATTGGCAGCTTCCTGCTCTTCGGTAATGCTGCGCATGTCTTCCCTGGTCTGGGCCAATTCATTTTCCAGTTGGTCAATCCTTAACTGAGAAGCTGTACTTTCAGAACCTTGGCCCAAAGGAAACGATTCAGGCAACGGCGTTTTCTCAAAAACGATCAGAAAATGGGGTTCAACGGTATTGACCAGTGGAATGATTTCAATATTGACCAACTGTTGCCGTCCGTTAATTTTTATTGGTATTCCTTCTTTAATAACCTGCGCAGTGTTTAATTTGGCTTTGTATAAGGCATTTCTAAGCTCAAAGCCTAATCCTTCACGCGCCATTTTAAAAACATTATAGGTAGGCTTTCCCGGTGAAGGTTCAAGAAATGGGGTAATAATTCCATGAATATGCACGATGTCCATCTGGTCATTTACGATGACACTTGCCGGAGTATATTTCGAAAGTAAAATAGCTTCGGCAGTTTTCCTGAATCCTGTGTGCGGCATATCTGCTTTTGCCTCTTTTATCCCTTTTTTTACAGCCTGTTCCTCTTTTCGTTCGGTTGCTACGTGCATAAAACGGCCTGGTACAGACTTCCTCGTGTAAATTTTAAGGTTTCGGATAAAAACGCTGAACGATTCAGAAACGACACTCGGTGTTTCTGATTTACCAAGCATCAAAAATCCATTTTTCCGAAGCGCATAGTGAAAAGTATTGAGCGCTTTTTTCTGCAAAAAGGAATTCATGTATATCAGTACATTCCGGCAGCTTATCAAATCTATTTTAGCAAAAGGAGGATCTTTTAAAAAATTCTGAATCGCAAAAACGCACATATCCCGTATGTTTTTATTAATCAGATATTCTCCGTTGCTTTCTTTAAAATATTTATCCAATCTTTCTTTTGAAAGCATTTGAACATCGGTTTTGCTATATTTTCCCTCTCTGGCTCTGCGTATGGCACTTTCAGAAATATCAGAAGCAAATATCTGTATACGCTGGTCCTTAATTTTGTCCCCCAGGAATTCATAAAGGCAAATGGCCATTGTAAATGCCTCCTGCCCTGTGGAACAGCCCGCTACCCATATCCGAATTGGATCCTCTTCTGCCTTGTTTTTAAATAAAACCGGTAAGACTTTTTCTGATAACGCATCAAAAGTAAGCGGGTCCCGAAAGAAGGAGGTAACCGGAATTAGTAAATCCTGGAATAATGACTGCTGTTCCGTTTTATCTCCAAGCAAAACCTGCAAATATTCTGACAGGCTTGCGGTTTTAGCATTGGACATTCTTCTGGCAATTCGCCGTCTAATCGTTGTCTGCTTATAATAGGTAAAGTCTACATTGCTTTGCTGCTGGAGCAATGCCAAAACCTGCCTGTAAACGGTATCGTTTTTCCAGGATTCTTGATCAGTATCTGCTTCTTCTTCTCCTACAATGGCAATCTGCATAAGCTTGGCAGGCATTTCTGCGGGTGTCAGTACAAAATCAACAACGCCAGCATTAACAGCATTTCCGGGCATTTCGCCATAAGCTGAGGATTTCTGATCCTGGGCAAAGGTCATTCCGCCATGTTCTTTTATCGCTTCAAGGCCCAAACTTCCATCTGAGCCCGTTCCCGACAACACAATGCCGACGGCAAGCTCTTTATGAACCGAAGCCAGTGATGTGAAGAAAACATCTATTGCCTGATTTTTCTTTATTTTTTCACGGGGTTCAAGTTTAAGCACACCGTCGTAGGTCGTAAGAATTTTATTGGCCGGGATAACATAAATATGATCCGGTGCCAGGTGAATGTCATCCGTAATCTCATTTACCGGTATATTCGTTACTTTTTCCAGGATTTCGGGAAGGATGCTATCGTGCGACGGGTCAAGATGCTGAACCAATACATAGGCCATTCCGGATTTTTCAGGAACGGCTTTCAGGAACTTCTTGAAAGCATCAAGCCCTCCTGCGGATGCGCCTATACCTATTACCGGAAAATTCTGTATTGTGGCTGATGGTTGGATTTTACTTTTTTTCGTAGATACCATGGCTGTGGGAAACATAAAGATAGAAAATGTTATGTCGAAAAAACCGTTTTGTTTTCCGTCCGGTTTCTGTAACCTCGTCTCCATGATTTTGTTTTGTAGAAAATGGATGTTATTAAGGACAATTTTTGTTCAATATCCGTCACGCAAAACACGCGGAGTCATTAACTCTAATAAACAAAAAGCTACTATTTCCAAATAATTGAGATTAAGTTGCTTACCTTGCTCCAAATACGAATAAAAATGACCCACGCCTTAACATTTATGATTGTGGATGATGATGCCGATGACTGCGAATTTTTCTGTGAAGCAGTCAATGAAATCAATCCATTATTTAAATGCCTGATTGCCAGCAATGGCGAAGATGCTCTCATAAAATTGCGTGGCCGTATACAGCCTGTGCCTGATTTTATATTTCTTGATTTAAATATGCAGCGGATGGACGGAAGAAAATGCCTTATGGAATTAAAAAAAGATATAAATCTGAAAAATATTCCAGTTATTATCCTTACCACTTCGACAGCAAAGAAAGATATCGACGAAACTAAATTGCTGGGAGCGGCGTATTATCTGACCAAACCATCCGAGTATCAAAAATTGCGTAAAGAGATTGAATTTGTAATGGCACAAAACTGGTCAGAACATTCGGGAATTGCCGGCTGATTAATCCATAATACTGCAACTTATTTCACCAAAACAGCTTCTGACTATTGTCTCACAGCCTACCATTTTACTATAAAAATTTACTCATATAGAAAGTTTCCTGGTCTATTGTCGCAAACTGGCCAATTTCTAAAAATCTGCAATTACTTTGCTATTCAGCAACAATCCTTATAAAAATTATAACTGAGAACTGGTTAAATCGGAGCAGTCTCATGTAATTTTTCGTCCTTCACTGGTTTCTCATTTTAAAGAGTGCCTTTTCCCTTCGTTCTATTTCTTTGCATGCTTTCTACAAAATACAATTACGAGATAGCCTCGTAAGGTTATCTGCTATCCGCCAAAAAATCTATCATAAAAACATTTTGAATTAGCCGTATTTCTAACCCTCATTCATTGGCTAAGCCTTTTTGGCATATTACCCGATTAAAATATGAGAAGTTTGCATATCGTGTGACGAATAACTCCATAGTCCGTATTACGAATGTACCGATATAAAATATCTTTATTTCTTAACAATTTTTACCTGAATTTCGATTAGAACAGTCCAAAGTACTCAGCAAATGAAAAGCGAAAAATGAAAATAACCACTTCAAAACTGAGACAAACCAATGAAACTAAACGCCTTTACAAGCTTGATACTGATTTCAGTATTGACTTTCTCATCCTTTTACATGGCCATGGGGCAATGTACGGCACCTATTTCGACAAAGGTTAATAATTCAAGTTGTTCCACGCCGGCCGGTAGTATTACATTTACAGCACCTGGCCCCGCAGGTTTTCTATTCAGCATAGATGGCGGTACAACTTTCGGGACATCAGGACAAACAAGTTTTACGTCTCTTTCCGGCGGAGTTTATTCCACTGTTTCAAAAAATGAATCGACGGGTTGTATTTCACCCGTTACCAAAGTGACAATAACCGATCCAGCATCTCCGGCGGCTCCCGGTGCCAATCGAGTGAATAGTACCAATTGTACCAACCCAAATGGAAGCATTACCTTTACAGGTCTCACACCTCTAGCCAATTATCAGTTCAGTATTGACGGCGGTGTCACTTTTGGAGCACCAGGCGTAACATTGTTTTCCGGACTTGATGCCGGAACCTACCCTACCGTTGCCAAACTGATTTCAACAGGCTGTATTTCTTCCGTTACCAACAGGATTATTACTAAGCCAGTATTCGTTGCCGGACCAGCTCAATCTATTTGCCAGAATCAAACTATTACGACTGCCGCTACTGCTGCCAGCGGAGCCGGATGGATGGCAGATCCGGGCAATCCCTCGGCTACTACCATTACCAATGCCTCGGATCCGACAACCGTGATCAAGGGTTTTACCATGGCTGGAATTTACAATTTCACTTGGGGTACTGGCACTTGTAATGATAAATTAACTGTTACTGTAACCAATTGCGACAGTCCTATTGGTTGTGTAAATACAGCTTTCCTGATTCAGCAAACGACTTCTTTTGCGGGACCAGTTGATTTAATTTCTGTCGATATTAATACCGGAATACAGACGACAATTTATACAGATATAACAAACCCGAACCGGGCCACCAACCTGAATGCTATGGGATATAATCCAACGGATGATGAACTTTGGGGAAGTGTGCAGGACAATAATTTTACAGACAATGTTGTAGGAACCGGAACAATTTTCAGGATTGGGGCTGATGGAGAGCCTCATTATTTCAGGATTCCCGGATTGTATAATGCCGGATATAACTCAGGAACAATTGATGGAAACGGAATTTTGTACTTATATAACAATGGCGGTGACCTGTTCAGAGTAGATGTAAATCCTGCCTCTCCTACGTATCTAACCCTTTTATCAAAGTCAAATACTGCCTCCGTGAACATATCTGACTTTGCCTATAATCCTGTTGATGGATTTTTGTATGCTGTTGCAAACTCGGCTCCACATCAGCTATATAAAATCAACCCTAATACTGGTGCTGTAACCACCATAGGAAATGTGTCAGGTGGTTCATCCTTTGGTACCGGTTCAATCGGCGCCGCATATTTTGACGCCCAGGGGAATTTATATGCAGGCGATAACCAGACCGGTGGCATTTACAAAATAAGCACAGTGCAAAATATAACCGGAAATACAACAGCCGTACTCCGCTCCCAGGGCCAGCCATCCAGCGGCAATGACGGTGCGATTTGTTACAATGCTTGTATTAAACCAGATGCAGGTCCTGACATACCAAAAATATGTATGACTGATATTGCAAAAATGGCAGCTTCACAAGTTTCAGGAATAGCATGGCTCGCTCAGTCAGATAACCCTGGATCAGCCGTAATCGCTGACCCAGCCAACGCAACAACTGATATTACGGGATTCAGCGCTCCGGGCATTTATCATTTTATCTGGACCAATGGAGGAACTTGCAATGATACAATTTCTGTAACCGTATCTGATTGCGCTCTGCCCGTAAAATTGATCAGCTTTACCGCAACCAAAGTAGAAAATAAAGACATCTTGCTGGAATGGGCTACTTCTTCCGAGGAAAACAGTAAAGAATTTAGGATTGAAAGAAGTGCTGACGCAGCCACCTGGACAACCTTGCAAACTGTGCAAGCAGCATCCGATAGCAAAAGTATTATTAAATATTCAGGTTACGACCATGAACCATTTTCCGGAACAAACTATTATCGGTTAAAAATGGTCGATTTGGATGATACTTATGCATTCAGCAAAATTCGTAGTATTGATGCAGGACAAAATGTGAGTACCACATTGTATCCTAACCCCGTATCTACAACTCTCAGTATCAATCCCGGAGAATGGAATAAGGTGGATCATATTGAACTGACTAATTTAACAGGTATTTTGGTATACAAATCAACAGGAAATCTTGTGCGGGAGATCAATGTTAAAGAATTCCCGGCAGGTTTATACGTTTTACGTATAAGTCGGAAAGATGGTTCTGCCAGTGTGAATAAAGTCATGATCAACAAGTAATTTTCATCATTTAAAAACGATCAAGTAGAACATGTTTTACTTGATCGTTTCTTTTATAAAAATTTGCCAATACTCCTTTTATTACCATACCTGTGACCTAATAGAATATTGACCGGCATAGCCTTTTTCTTTACAACCGGACTTGAAATTACTAAAAATGATTGCTTTATAATTAATTTCTCCAGTTCCTCTTTTCTCAATTGAAGAGCATGTGGTTTTTTATCGATGTGTTTCAAATTTATCATCTTTTGCTTTTTAAATGTTCTTTTCAACATAAGTCTTTCTATATGGTTCGGCCTTGATAATCACGTTCCAAATTACGACCGAAAGCTTTCTCGCAGCAGCCATAATGACTTAAAAGCTATGACCTGCTAACGAGGCTTTATTTAAGACGGTTACCAGTACTTTTATTTCATTAGAATCTACCGGGCATCTAGGCGGTTTTTTTTTAATATCTTTTCCTTCGTGAGGAAAAGTCATTTATTTCTTGGTTTTTAAGGTATCGAGATGTCACTTTGATAATTTGAAATAGTTAGCTGGTTATCAACACAGAATCTAAGTAGATCTTTGACGATATGATTCTGTGGCAAATTGACCTCTAACAAACTATTATATTTTGAGTTCAACTACTTGGTAATCCATTATTAAACTCGCAAACCCCAGCCGAAAAACATTTCATTAATTTTCAGAATTAGGATGAATAATGGTTCTTAATTCTACATGCAAGGTTTAAAACCTAATATTTCTCCTAGATTCGGAAACTAATTTTCAGTAATAATCATAACGATACCATTTTGATTATCTACCTGGTATGAGACAATTACATTTAACAAGGATTCATCCTGCCCTGGATTTTTTATGAATATTGTTCCCCGTCTCACCACTACCAACCACTTTTACACATAAAGTTAAGGGAGCTGAATCTTTTGTAATAGGCATGCATTCATAAAAACATTTATGGGTAATATCGTTTCCCGATAGACCCAAAATATCCAGCACCTTTGGTGAATATCCCGAAAATATAAAATCAATTCCTTTGCCATTCTCTTTAAACGCGGTAACATCTAACAACACCATTGCGACCGGGCAATACTTTAAAACATTTGCAACTGACCAATTATTTTGTTCAGCTTATGGTTAGCGACATACCGCTCTTCCATAGTTTGGTCGAATTGAGAAAAATCCATAACCACTCTGCTTAGCTGATCCAAAAAATCGCCACGTTATGCTATTTCCTTACAAATTCCTACATAGCCATTAAATTTCCCCTCACTGGTATAAAGCGGCACAAATCTACCCAGAACACTGCGGTACTCCTCGCTTCTTGTCAGCATTCGAAACTGAAAACTAAAAGATTCCTTTTTGGTCAAACTGCTAACTAAATTTTCTTCATACTCCGCTAAGTCATCCACATGCATAAATTGATTGATTTTCAGAATTTCGCCGAAAGCAATATCCCTGCCGGTAAAATCAATCCATCCAGGACTAAGAAAGTTAAGGTCACCATTTGCATCGCTCGCCCAGTAAATAGGGTTTAAATCGGCGTCGATACTATCAGTCAGTTTTTGTTGTTCAGAGAAGGGCAATTGTTGATGAGGCATTATAATAATAGAATTGAGAAGGATAATACTGTCTGTCTGGCAAAAGCTATGACATTTAAAAAGTAAATTTAAATGGTACTTTATTAAAAAGACATCTTGATTTCAGTATTTTGGCGTAGTTGGTCTTCTGATCTTTAAATAAATAAATTTTCATACCGTTGAGTTTTAATGGAAACGAATTGTAAAGAGGCAGACTCACTTAATAAACAAGAGGACAAACTTACAACCCGGAGAATGTAGATAGCAATTGCCAAATGACAACAAATAAATTACCAATTGGCAAGTAATATAATTTTATTGTGATCCTCTTCGCTGATATTTGCTTCTGCTACGCGAAAGGGATTGCGCCGTATGACCTAAAAAATCAGCCAAATGCCTTAACTGAATACGGTTAGCTATATACGGATACTGTTTCACAAACCAACTGTAACGTTCGTCAGCAGATAAAAATCGCATACTGTAATCATACTGTCTTCTTCGGACTAGATAACCATCTAGAAGGTAATTAGTGGCTATCTTCAATGACTGATGTTTTTCTAAAAGACAGAAATAATCCTGCTTCTTCACAGCGATCAGCTCCGTAAAGGTGCTGGTTTCGAAAAATTCATTCGATTTCTCTCCGGTAAGAAATCCATCAATAGACAATGCCAGATCCCCTTTGCAAAAAAACTACCTTGTCCATTCTTTCCCTTCATGTAAAGAATAACATCTTACAACACCATTTAATACAAGATAGATATAATTCTGCTTAGAATCCGGCATAATGATATTGTATTTATCCTTTACTGTCAACAATGTGGATACTGATCTTAAATCATCGATTACATGTGATTGTATTGGAATATTGAAATTCTGGTTCTCAAAAAAACTTTGCATGTTTTGTACATTGTGGTAAATTAGATTGCACAAAAGACGAGTACAACTAGTTTTGGACACATCTTTTGCATAATAATGTCATCACGGTACAAAATATTAGCAAACATAATATTGATTCTGCGCCCTGAACAGGCATTATACCATAAACATAAATTGCAATCAGGTATATTTCAATTATCAAATGGTAATAAAAAAATTATCTTTTGGTAACTGATATAATTTTTCCAGTATCCTAGTATTTTAAGTAACCGATTTTCTACGTTGTATATTTAGGAATAATACCTCAAAATATCAAACAATACTACAAATGCATCTTAGAAGCGACTATATGTTCACTCCATTACTCAAAGTTACAGTAGTTGCTAAAGTATGTCTGGCGATAGGTAAGGTAAGATTCTTTGTAATACCACAAATGTCAGCACACTCTTTCAAATAAGAATTAGTTTTGTGGTTACTCAAAACAGGAAGCACTAAATCTAACTTTACACATTCCGGATACATATTATATTTCTGAACTATTTCAAGTGCCTTACAAAGCATTGAAAGACGTGTTAGTGATTCCTTTTTTTGCTGTTGTGTCATGAGCCGTTCTTTCTCATCAACGTCCTTCAAAAGTTCGGAACGACTAAGTTGCTTTATAGCTACGTAAGCAAGCCCGGTGTAGCAGAATAAGACAAAAATATCACGTACTTGCGCGCCCCCTTCGATCTTAATGTTTATGCCAACAAGTATTTCCAGTTCTGCCTTTGTCAAAAACTCTTAACTTCTTTCACGCCGTGCTAAACCAGAAAAGGGCTCACGGTGTAACCAACCTCTTTTAACGCAGCTCAGCACTATTTTTTGAAATTTGAGAGATATTTCACTCTTTTCCAGAATCCATTAATTTTAGACGAGCTTGATGTACATGTTGTGTTGGGGTGTCAAGAAAGGCATTAAGTATTTTGGCATACTCTTTTATACCTGGCGGACGGCCAGAACCTGAATTTCAACAGATCACAGCCCATTTTCTTTTTGTGGAAATCTCGTTTGACCCACCATCGATGGTAATTCTAAGATAGATGAACCGCTCTCCCCCACTTTCGTTTTTTGCTGGTTTAGTTAAAATAATTACCCATGTTTTTTTCCATCACTTCTTAATATTCAGCACGAAACAAAGTTCGGATTCTACCCAAAAAAAACAAGATTAATCCAATCTAACACACTGAACAACAAATACTTAAATCAATTACAGCGGGCACTTTTTTGAGCTCAAACATACTACACGAATAGCACTTGAATTATGTGAATTTTTATAAGTTTTGATACCGTAGATGCAACAAAAAACCCTGTTTAAATGATTTAAACAGGGTTTTAAATAATTTGGAAGTGTATTTCGTGGAGACGGAGGGATTCGAACCCTCGTCCAGAACAGGGAAACCCTGCGCCTTCTACATGCTTATCCGCGATTAAATTTTCGAGCCAGACAAGGTTCACGGCGGACCCGCGTCTTGGCCTTAGGTCCTTGGGTCTCGTTGGATTTCCGTACCACTATTCCAACCAGCACTGATTTGCGACACCCCGGAGCCCAACCATCAGTGCGTAGGTTGGAGGGATGATGGCATTTGCTAAATCCTCCGGATTAGGCAGCCATGGCGTAAGTATTTTCGCCAGTTATTGTTTGAAAGGTATTATTTACGGGAGGTACCCCCAGCTCCCGACATGCTTACACACAGAATCCCAACCCGCTGTCAATTCCAGTCGCCCCCAAAAAGACGCAGAAAATAAACTGTGATAAATCACACGTTTGGCTGCTGGTATTAGACAAAAATCCCCTGTGTATGGTTCCTGATATTTTAACTACGTTAAGCCCGAATCTCTGATACTTTTCTAATTCAAAACATAAATCACTCGTTATCAACACCATTAATACTTTAACAAAATGTTAATTATTTCAAAAATTTCATCAAAATATTAAAATTGAAAGTACGTTTTGCTCTCTTCCATGTCCACAAACAGCTTTAAAGCTTGTATTATTTACCCTTATGTATTAGCTTACCTTTTAATTATCTATATGAAAAGCAATAAATTCTCTCTTTTCTTTTTGTTTCTTTTACCATTTATTTCAAATGGGCAAAATCAAACAATTTCCACAGATTCAATTCAAAATAAAAAAATATCCGATATAGCAGGAGCTATCACAAAACAATATGCACCTGATAAAAGAACGGCTATTTTCCAACTTCTGGCAGATAGTACAGGTAACAACTATTTTGAAACAACAGAACTTAAAGCAGCTCAAAAGTTTTCTGATTCTCTTGTAAAGGCGGGAATTAAAATTAAAACCCCGGTTCAGACGCTTCCAGCAAAAAGTTTGGGAGAAAAAATCTTCGCTCTTGTTAATCTTTCCGTCGTAAATATCCGCTCGAACCCTAAAAACGCGGCCGAACTTGCCACTCAAGCTTTGCTTGGAACGCCACTTGATATTTTGAAAAAGGATGGTTATTACTATCTCGTCCGCACTCCGGATGGATATATTTCCTGGCTGGATGCAGGAGCGATTTCGTTAAAGACAGCCGCTGAAATGGAAAGTTGGAAGCAAAAAGACAAGCTTGTCTTTATCGATGATTATGGCCACGCATTTGCTAATCCTGACCGAAAATCCCAAAGAGTTTCAGATTTGGTTATGGGAGATATTCTGGTTAGTGATAGTAAGCAGAAAGGGTTCTATAAAGTTATTTATCCTGATGGCCGAACTGCGTTTGTCCCGCATGAGCAAATGATAGATTATTCAAAATGGCTAAAAAAGCCTTCTCCAAACCCCGAGCAGATTATTGAGATTGCCAAAACGATGATCGGTGTCCCGTATTTGTGGGGTGGTACTTCTGTGAAAGGTGTGGATTGCAGCGGATTTACCAAAACTGCATTTTTTATGAATGGAATAGTAATTCCGCGCGACGCTTCGCAACAAGTGATGGTAGGTGAGACGGTTTCTGTATTACAAAATGGCCGGTTAAATCTGGAAGAAGCTTTGAAAAACTTAAAATCCGGTGATCTGATATTTTTTGCAAGCGGAAAAAATAAAACGCCTGATGCCCGTGTCACGCATGTCGCCCTGTATCTGGGAAATGGGGAATTTATTCATGCATCAGGGAATGTCAGGATTAGCAGTATGAAACCGGATGCCTTAAATTATGACGATTTCGAAACCCGTACGGTGGTCGCGGCACGCCGTTATCTTGGAAATGTAGGAACTACGGGAATCCAATCTATTGCGAAACATCCAGCCTACCTTGAAAATAATCCCTGAACTTTAAAAGTTCGTTTGATACAAATCCTTAAATTTGAAATGAGGTAATTCTGCTTTCAAATTTATCGTAATTTCGCCCCGCACAATTTCAGATTTATAATGACAGTTGAAGATATAGAAGGGTTTTTCAAACAATTACAAGATAACATTTGCGCGGCAATCGAAAAGGAGGACGGCGCAGGAAAATTCAAAGAAGACCTTTGGGAGCATCATTCCGGAGGGGGCGGACGAACCCGATTAATCCAGAACGGGAATATTATTGAAAAAGGAGGAGTGAATTTTTCCAGTGTGAAGGGTGAAGTTCATCCGCGCCTTCGCCAGCAAATGCAGCTCAATGAGACCGACGATTTTCATTTTACAGCCACAGGCGTATCGATCGTTATGCATCCTAAAAACCCTCTGGTTCCTATTATTCACATGAATGTGCGGTATTTTGAACTGAGCAATGGTACCTGCTGGTTTGGCGGCGGAATTGACCTAACACCACATTATGTGATTGAAGAAGATGCAAAAATTTTCCATACGCATTTAAAAACTGCCTGCGACAAACATCACCACGACTTTTATCCAAAATTTAAAACCTGGGCTGACGATTATTTTTTTATTCAGCATAGAAATGAAACCCGGGGAATCGGCGGTATCTTTTTCGATTATCTCAAACCGGATGAAGCAGGTTACGGAAGAAATTTATCGAAAAAAGAACTTTTTGCTTTTGTAAAAGAAATCGGAGAAAGCTTTGCCCCTGTTTATACGTCCTTCATGAAGAAACATCGCGACGCTTCTTTCACGGAGCAGCAAAAACAATGGCAATACCTTCGTCGCGGACGTTATGTGGAATTTAATCTGGTCTGGGATCGTGGAACAAAATTCGGACTGGAAACGAATGGTCGCACAGAATCGATTTTGATGAGTTTGCCGCCGCAGGCAAATTGGGAATATAATTTTATACCTGAGGAAGGTTCAGAAGAGGATATTACTTTAAAATTGCTAAGAAAAGGGGTTGATTGGGTTAATTGATTTTGTAATCCATAGCTTTAAGTTACAAAAATGGACTTCCACAAATCCTATCAGGAATTTATGCATCGGGAGCCCGATTTTCGGGTGACTTATCGATTTTACACTTTACAGGAAGGAGGAAGATGGTCGCCAGTCTATCAGGGATACAAACCTAACTTTTGGTACTTCCACGAAGACAATCACAAAGGTCTGCAATTTATGATATGGCCAGAATTCGAGAATGAGAAAGGTGATATTATTATGGAAAATAATATTCCTGTACCATTAGACGGCACCGCAAAAATGTGGATCATTAGCCCTGATTTCATTGATTACCACAAAGGAAAAATAATTATTGGAACGAAAGGATTTTTCAAGGAAGGCGCAAGAAACATTGCCGAATGTGAAGTAATAGAATTACTAAATATCAAAAGTTAAACTTCCTTGGAACTTAATAATTATCAACACCACGCTTCTTCATCCAGATCAATCTCCCAGGATTTCAATTGATCAAAAAACAAATATCCGTGATCCGTTTTAAGCGGAGATTCGATATTATTGTGATAAAGCTGGCCTGTCCCAAGTCCTTGTGGAAGCTGATTATCGAAGGAAGCAGTAAATTGAGCAATGGCATTCAAACCTATATTAGATTCCAGTGCGGAGGTCATCCACCAGCCAATTGAAAGTCTGTTAGCAATTTCGATCCAATCCTTACAATGTTGAAAACCACCGAGAAGCGTTGGTTTCAAAATGATAAAGGGTGGCTGCGTTTTTTTCAAAAGCGCAAACTTTTTCCTGTAATCAAATATCCCGATCAGTTCTTCATCCAAGGCAACCGGAATGGGAGAATTGGCACAAACTTCGGTTAATAAATCCAGTTGACCAGCTTTGATCGGCTGCTCAATAGAATGCAGTTGAAATTCAGAAAGACATTGTAATTTTGAATAAACCTCCTCAGGCTTGAATGCTCCATTAGCATCCACACGCAAGGTTATCTGCTCAGCCGAAAACCGCGAACGCACCGATTCCAGCACACGACATTCCTGTTCAAAATCGATGGCACCCACTTTCATTTTCAGCGTGGTATAACCCTGAGCAAGTTTTTCTTCAATCTGTTCTGTCATGTGATCAAAAGATCCCATCCAGATAAGTCCGTTCATCGGAATTCCTTTCTCTCCTTTGGAAAACGCATTTTTATATTGAATACGCTGCCCGCCATTCATAAAATCCAGCAAAGCCATTTCAATTCCGCACCTGATAGACGGTAAATGATCAGGAATAACCTGCTGTAAAATAATAGCAAGATTGAAGGGAAAAACATCCAGATCCAGCTGATTGAAAAGTTCGCAAACCTCGATCAGCTGTTCCCTGAAATCCGGAAGATCATCAAAACTTAGCCCGGGCAGCGGACCGCATTCGCCATATCCCTCAATGCCAGGTTGTTCTATGTCTGTCACCTTCAAAAGCCAGGAAGTTTTTTGTTTCAGCACCCCGCGAGACGTACCGGCCTCCATTCGAAAATGAAGTGTATAGGGTTGAAACACAATTCTTAAAGGCATATTTTATGGTGTCAGTTTTTTTTCGGGGAACAATATTAACCAAAAAATATGTAATTATGCAGATAAGATGGCAGAACATAATTGGATAAAAATAATATTGACACCTTTTTCACGGGTATATGGTTGGATAACCTTGCTACGGAATTTCCTCTATAACGTCAATATTTTCTCATCTCAAAAGGCTCCTCAATACACAATTTCCATTGGTAATATCACCGTAGGAGGAACAGGAAAAACACCTATGGTAGAGTATCTTACAAAAATTCTTGCAGCAAAATACCAGATTGCTGTATTAAGCAGAGGATACGGAAGAAAAACCAAAGGTTTGCTGTTTGCTGACGATAATTCTACGGCATCCGATATAGGAGACGAGCCTTTACAATATTTTTCAAAATTTGGCAAAAACATTATTGTTTCCGTTTGTGAAAATCGGGTAAAAGGTGCCTTTGCCATACACGAGAAGTTTCCTGAACGTAACCTGCTCCTGCTCGACGACGCCTATCAGCACCGGGCCATTCAGCGTGATATCAACATTTTATTAAGTGATTTCACCCGTCCGTTTTACCAAGATTTTCCCTTTCCCGCTGGCAGATTACGTGAAACAAGAAGCGGTGCAAAAAGAGCAGATGTCATTGTAGTCACCAAAAGTCCTGCTGAGTTGCCAGATACTGAAAAAGAAAAAATCAAACTTTCAATACAAAAATACAGTCGCCCGGAAGTATCAATTTTTTTTGCTTCCATCCGATATTCTGAGCCGCTTTCTTATACTTTGACCCCTGTTCTGTTAAAAAATGTTATAATCGCAGCCGGTATTGCCAATCCACAGCCCTTTACTATATATCTTCGAAGCAAGTATAACGTTGTAGAGGAAATTATTTTTCCTGATCATCACAATTACACGCCAACGGATTTGGAACATCTTATTAAGTACATAAAAAACGATACTTTTGTAGTAACTACTGAAAAGGATATGGTGAAGTTAAAACCACTTGCAGCCCAATCAGGTGTTTTGGATCGTTTTGCTTATTTGCCAATGGAGATAAATTTCGGAGCCGATACCGATCCATTTGATCACTGGATTACGAATCACACCTTGTAACCCTATCCCTAAAATCGGTGGAATTATAGAATCGTTTATGAGAATTTTATTATCTGTTGTTTTTCTTGTTTTATCAGGCTTTTTGCTTTTGCCAATTATAGCAACCGCCCAGGTCAAACTTCCCGGTGGTATCAATATGCCAGGCGGAGGTGGTGGAGGCTCAAAGGGAGGAAAAGGCCCACTTCTGGATGACAGCACGAAAACAATTTATGGCCCAAAAACTACGCTGCATTTTTATGAAAATGATATTATAAACAACCGTGATTCAGTGCGTTACCGTGTAGATACGCTGTTACCGGATTTTAATCGCTGGACTCCCGTGGACCGTTCTTATGGAAAACTTGTGGACCTGGGAAATACCGGAACTGCTACACGGAATTTATTTTTTCAGCCGCGTCAGGATATTGGCGCACAGCTTGGTATGCGCGCCTATGATCCCTATGCGATTCAGGAAGATGAGATTCAATATATTGATACGCACTCTCAATACACGGATCTGACGTACCGGTCTGGTGGAAGAAAAACAACGCTGGGGAAATTTGGCTACTCCCAGAATGTTAATCCGCGCTTTAATTTTGGTATGCAAGGCCAGCGCCTTACTTCCAATAAGCAATATGGAATTTACGGGGTCAATTCTGCGGCCTTGCTGGGACAAAACTGGACTTTCCTGTTGCAGGGACATTATTTTTCCAAAGACAGTAAATACCTGATCCTGGCTCATTACAGCCATTTGAACCAAAAAGTGCGTGAACAAGGTGGTGTAATACCCGACAACAGCGCGACGGGAGACGGAATTTACACCTATGATGGTCTGGCCAGAATAAGTGACGATGCCAATTCCTGGGAAAGGCGACACGTTTTCCATATCTACCAGCAGTATAAACTGGCAAACGGTTTTCAGGTTTTTACGCAAACAGATTATAAAAGTACAATCAACCGCTATACCGATAAGGTCGCGGAACGTGGCTTTAATAATGGTGTGTACCCCGTTTCACGCTATGATACCGCTAACATCCGCCAGGATATTTTCTACAAATTATTCGATAACAAAATTGGTATCAAAGGTACATTTTCGGGCTTTAATTATCGTGCTTACGTAAGACAGCGTTTGTATGGAATGAATGTGACCGGGCAGGAACCAAATACAGATGGGCATTTAACAATTGCATACCGGACCGGTCTTAAGTTTGATAACATTGTGGGCCTATGGCTGAGTTATTATCTTAAAGATTCAACGCAACATATCACCGCTGAGGCGGAACATTTACTGGGACGGGATTTTAAAGTAAAAGGAGAACTGGATACCAAATGGATCAAAGCAGGCTATCAGAGCATTTTCACCTCTCCCGACCTGATCGCACAAAACTATATTGGCAATAACTTTGCCTGGCAGAACAACTTTAAACTAACAGGAACAAACACCATTTACGGCTCGCTCCCGCTGAAAACCAGAAATATTCAACTTACGCCCGAAGTGCAATATAATCTAGTAAACAATTATGTTTACTATGATACGGCTTCTATTCCCCGTCAGCTCGGTAGTGTTTTTAATTTGCTAAAAATAGGCACCACCACCAACATTCATATGAATCGTTGGACTCTTTCCGGCATGGCTTATTATACAATTAATTCGAACGAAGATATCATTAGAATCCCAAAATATTTTGCAAGTGGTCAACTGACCTTTGATTTTACTTATGCAAAAGTATTATTCATTCAACTAGGGCTTTCAGCAATGTACCGTTCTTCTTATTTTGCTGATGCATACATGCCGATCACCCAGCAATTTCACTTGCAAGACTCCTTTGAAGTTAGGCAATATGTGGTTGCTGATATTTTTGCCAATATCCGGATTAAACGCATACGCCTTGCCTTTAAAATGGCTCATGTAAATCAGGGAATTGGCGGCCCAAAAGGATATTATCAAACGCCCGGATATCTGGGTTTGCGCCGTGCATTTTCTTTTGGGATCAACTGGCCGTTGTTTGATTAGCTTTTAGCTTTTATAGAGCTTCATTACGAAAAAGAGTTCATCCGGTTTTGGAAAAATTCAAATCCTTAGAATTAATTATTAAACTTACAAAGGGCTTAGTATCGAAAAGCTAAAAGCCAATCGCTAAAAGCAAATAGCTCCAAAAAATGCCTTCATTTCTTAACAAAGTTGCCTGTCATATTTTAGAAGAAAACGGTACGTCTCTCGACCGGATCACCATTGTTGTTCCGACAAGGCGCGCGGCGTTTTTCGTAATGCAGGAATTGGCAAATGAAACAACCAGGGCCATTATGAGCCCGAAAGTGGAGGCCGTTGATGACTTTGTTGAAAGTATCTGTACCCTGGAAATTGAAGATCCGGTTCACTTGTTTTTTGAATTATACGAGACTTTTAAAACCATAGATCCTGATGTCCAGTTTGACAGATTTATGGGTTGGGCATCAGTTTTACTAAGTGATCTTGATAAAATTGACCAGTATCTGGTCAACACAAATTATCTGTTCGATTATCTTTCCGAAGCAAAAGCGCTAACCCGCTGGCAGGAAAACCTGCCTGATGGTAAAACCTTAAAAAACAGCAATGGAAGCAAACAATACTTTTCTCTTTTTGAAAATATAAAAACGGTTTACAGCACGTTCCGTACCCGGCTTTTGAAAAACGGAAAAGCATACCGCGGTATGGCGTACCGACAGCTGGCCGAAGACGTTGACAACCTTTTGCTCCAACGAACGGATTATGACAAGATCTATTTTGCCGGATTTAATGCTTTTACTGAGTCTGAAAAAAAGGTTGTGACGGCCCTCGTAAAAGCAGGCCGGGCAGAAGTATTGTGGGATACGGACCAATACTACATGTCGGAAAATACCGGCGTGGAAGCTGGAAAAAGTTTGCGGGAATACCAGAAACTCAAAATCTTCGGAGACTGGAACTGGACGGAAGACAATCTGCTATCAACAAAAAAAGACATTACCGTTTACGGTGTTCCCAATGCAACACTTCAGACAAAAGTAGCCGGTCAGCTTTATGCGGCTATGAAAAAGGGCGACAACCCTTCTGAACCGGTAACTACTGCCATTGTATTGGCGGATGAAAACCTTTTGCTTCCGATGTTATATTCATTGGATGAGGGCGTTACGGACCTCAACATCACCATGGGTTTGTCACTGCGCAATTCCATGCTTTATACGCTGATCGACAGCGTTTTTGAGTTACAGCAAAACGTCGTTGAATTCCGGAACAAGAGCGGACGAAATATTCGCATTCCAAAATTCAATCATAAATCCATAAATAAAGTACTGAATCATCCTTTTATCCGTCATTACGAACACGCAGTTTTGCGGCCGTTGCTGACGGAGAAAACAAATACAATCATTCAGGAAACACTCTGGCAGATTACGGATGGAAACAGAGTTTATCTGAGTTCCGATGAGCTGATGGAATTGGGACAGGGAAATGCTTTGTTCAAAATACTTTTCACGCATTGGCCCAAAAATAATTCCAAGTTAGTGATCCAGACATTTTATGGTCTGATCGATATTTTGCGGGAAGTTTATAAGGAATATAAAAATGCTCTGGAAACGGAATATTTGTATCTTTTTTATACATTATTAAAACAATTTGAACAAACTCTGGAAGACCGGCCGGAAGTGATTACACTGAAAACGCTGCGTTCTTTTATGTTTGAACTGATACGTCAAACCCGGATTCCTTTTAGCGGCGAGCCCATCAGTTCTCTGCAAATTCTGGGAATGCTGGAAACCCGTGCACTGGATTTTGAAAGAATTATTATCCTTTCCGTAAATGAGGGCATAATTCCGCAAGCCAAACGCCAGAATTCGCTGATACCTTTTGATGCTGCACAAGCGGTTGGTTTGCCTACACACCAACATCAGGAGGCCGTTATGTCGTATCACTTTTACCGATTATTGCAGCGTGCTTCCGAAGTTCATATGCTTTACACCAGCACAAATGATGCACCGGGTGGAGGCGAAAAAAGTCGGTTTATCCAGCAGGTAGAATTTGAACTTGCTCAGTACAATCCGGCTATCACAATTGAAAATAAAACGGTTTCTTTCCAAACGGTTGCAAGTGAAAATCTTAACGAAGATGTTCCGAAGGATGCTGCCATGTTACAGGCGATTCGAAATTATCTCTCCGGGAAAGGCCTCTATCCTACCCATTTAAATGAGCTGATCCGCTGTTCCATGCAGTTTTATCTGAAACATATTGTTGGCGTGCAGGAAGCTGAGGACGTGGAAGAAGAGTTGGGAATGGACAAAATCGGGACATGGCTGCATGCTAGTCTGGAAAACATTGATCAGGCATTTTTCCTGAAAGAAAAAGATCCGTCGAACGATGAGATTAAAGTGGTTTTGAGAGAAGAATTTGACCGGTTATTTAAAGGTTATATCACGGATCTTGGATTGAACAAAATCTATTATGAAGTGGGTGAACAGCAGATTCTTACCTTTCTAAATCATCAAATAAAACAAACGCCAAGAAAGAAAATACTGGCAGCGGAACAACCCTTGCGAACCGAACTTCATCTTGTTTTACAAAACGAAAATACGCTGGTTAAGATCGGGGGAAAAATTGACCGGATCGAGCTTGATGAAAATGAATGGACACTTTATGTGATGGATTACAAAACGGGAAGTGTAGAACTTACCGGAAAACAAAAAGTGGCTGATCCGCTACGTAAGGAGGAAATCATCCTGACCGATCCTGACCGGAAAGCTGGTTATGTCCGACAACTTTGGATGTATGAATACCTGATGTACCGGAAAATGCAGGATGAAAAAGGTCTAAATATCGGCGGAAAAACGTATGAATTTGGACAATATCTGATCAAATCCGGATTTTATTCCTTCCGTGATCCGACAAACCTGATATCCAATCCGCTGGAATTGACGGAAGGTTTGGACCCCGTTCATTTTATCCAAAAATCAGAGCGGATATTAACAGAAATTCTGAACAATCTGCTTGACCCGACAATTCCTTTCAAAAAAACGGAGGATTTGAATGTCTGTACATATTGTGATTTTGTAGGAATCTGCGGAAGATAGTAATTTCAGGATTTCAACGTTTCAGGTTCGTTACCAAGAAGATAGCGTCTGCGAATATCGTTGATAAGGAATTTTTTCTGGGCTGTAAAACTGTCAGGGTGCATGGTCGAAAAAATGGTTTCCCATTCTAAAAACCTCACCTGATCCGCTTTTTTGAAAGCAGCACTATCAATCTTTTTTACTTTCAGATATTCTTCAAATTCCATTTACAATCTCCCAGGTATGGTATTTATAAGGCAAATTCAGAATTTAAAGGTACGGTAAATTGATCTGAAACCATTTTAAGAATTGAATTTTCTTAGGATTTGACTGATTTCAGTGCTTCCCAATCTCGCTTCTTCTCATCGGCATGGCGTCGATTTTTCCAAACAAATCCTGATGCAAAACGAAATTTCCTGAACGGTATTTCTCGCCTCCATCTCGCCCTATCAATATAAAAGTAAAAGAATCAGTTTCTTTAATTTTCCACTTTTTAAATTGATCGTTATTTTCTGATGACGGTTTGAAAGACATAACCTTGATATCACGATCCTTCATCCCGGCATCATTTTTCTCAAATTCCGCCAACTGTTTTTTAAGAAGGACTTCGCCATCATTTTTGTAGAAAAGTAATACTTGTCTTGGCTGATCCTGAATCATCAATAGGAAAATTAGTTGGAATAGAAATAGCATGTTTCGGATGTGGTTTTTCTTTTAAATAGAAAATATCATTCCAACGATAAAAACTCACTACCAGTCTAATTGTTTAAAACATAGCGGAGAAAGGCTTTGTATTTTTCTAATCCAATAACCACAGCCTCTTTGTCAATGATAGAATCATTTTCACCAAGCCATCCATCAATTTCAATAACAGCAACCGTCATTGCTTCACCAGTTCCTGGATACTTTGGTTTTTGAATTTCGCTTATTTCGAGCATCGCTGCTTTTTCAATAATTATCTTACCTAACTCATTTCTTAAATATCTTAACTTAACTCTATCTTTCTCACTGCCAGAGGTATTAATTTTAAAGCAAAGTTTTCCCTGTTCGATTTGCAAATAAACCGAATGGCCATACCATCTGTCGTTAATAGCAGGAATGAAATAGGCGTTCCAAAAACCTGATCCATCTCGACGATTCACAAAGCTCCAATTTAAATCTGAAAATTGAGTTTCTAAAAACTGATAAAATCCTATCCAACAATTCGGATTCTTGTCCCAACTACCAATTTGTTCGATTTGAAAGGCTTGATAGCTACTGTGAAGAGTAGATAATCGATTTCTGTAATCCGTGAAAATATTGTTAGTTATGTTTTTGTGCTTCTCCAACAAATCAAAAAAATCTTGTCTTTTAAAAAGATTAAATTCCTTTAAAATAATTAAGTCCATCGACACAGCAGATTCGCTTCCAGTTTTCAAGTAAATAAAAACAGGTATAAAATTATTATTTTCTGCATATTCTTCTCCTAACTTTTTGTATTTGAGTAATTGATCGCTGTGCTCAGTCGTAAATATTTTGTCTTCAATAATTAAATAATAATTCCCATTTAAAGTATAAATTTTAGCCCAAACATCGATATTTTTAAATTGTCTTCCAGCTTCAACTATTATAATTGAAGAAATCGAATCATTATATTGCTTTGAAATAAGTTGTTTAACAAAATCCTGTCCACAGGCGTGAAGTAAGGGATCATATTTTTCATTTTCAGGATCAGCCCACTTAATAAGCCAAACAATAAAAGCATCCTGATGTAATTCCTTGGTAGCAATGTCAAAAATATTGGGTATCATAAACGAGGAGTGTTAGTTGTAATTAACAGAAACATTATACAACCAAATTCTCCTTATAAAAGACAATTTCATTTTAAACATATTTATTTAGGAACTAAAATCACCCACAAAAAAGCCCGGCAGTAAATCTGCCAGGCTTCAAACATAATATCTTCAATCAATTTCTATTTCTTCTTAAATTCTAAATAGGACTCTTCCTTCGCACCGGTTGCTGAATTTGTATAATCAATGGTGATATTTAGCTGAGCCTTTCCAGCTGCATTTGTTACTTTGGTGGCAACGCCTTGGAGGCGCTGTCTTAAAGTACCAGGCGTAGTTTGCTGAACGTCAACAACTTCATCAATGGTAAAGCTATCCGCAGCTGTGGCTTTTATATCTATCAAGGGGAAAATCTGGACAAAACTTACTGAAGTTCCTGACGCAGTCACTTTTACGTTTTTTGTATAATTAATTGCCAGAACGTTCTTTTCGGTTGAAGTAATATCCCAATCCTGAACGGTTGTTACATTCCCATCAACCGTCGTGGTCGAATAACTTCCGACAAATTCCTGGGCAAAATCCGGATCCACAACAGCGTCCTTGTCCTTATCCTTACAGGAAACAAAAAATACCATCAGACATAAAACAAGTAATTTTTTCATGCTCAAAATTTAAGTATAGTTTATGATGCAAATGTAGATACACCGTTGTTACATTCCACATATAACGGTAATATTATCAAATATGCATAAGCATTAAAACAATTTTATTATTCCAAATTTAAATATCAGGATTAAAACGGCAATTTACCCAAATCCACATTTCCCCCTGAAATGATGATTCCCACCTTTTTACCTTTAAAAACGGCCCCATTTTTCAATATCGCCGCCAACACAACAGCTCCCGAAGGTTCAACAACGATCTTCATCCGTTCCCACATGAGTTGCATAGCTGCAATAATTTCTTCATCTGAAACGGTAAAAATATCTTTCACATATTTCCGGATAATTTCCAGCGTTTTATCACCCAAAGGCGTCATCAAACCATCCGCGATCGTTTTTACAAAAGGTGCTTTTTCTATTTTTCCGCTTTTAAAAGAAAGAACAGCATCAGCCGCGCCTTCCGGTTCGCCAGCAAAAATTTCGGTTTCCGGAGAAAAATAATGGGTTGATAAAGATGTTCCACTTAACAAACCGCCACCGCCAACCGGTGCAATAATCGCATCCAGTTTGAAGCCCAGATCCTCAATAAGTTCTTTGGAAGAAGTTGCCTGTCCCGCTATCACCTCGTAATTGTTGAACGGGTGGATGAAAGTCGCACCTGTATTTTCAACAATTTTGTCCACAGCGTCTTGTCGTTCTTCCGGTGTATTTTTACAAAAAGTAATTTCTGCTCCATATGCTTTTACGGCATTAATCTTCACCGACGGCGAATTTTCCGGCATAACGATGTAAGCTTTCGCTCCAACTTTTGCCGCCGCAAAGGCTATTGCCTGTGCATGATTTCCGGACGAATGCGTAGTAACACCGTTTTTCAATTGTTCCGCTGAAAGTGACAAAATTGCGTTAAGTCCACCGCGAGCTTTAAAAGCACCAATTTTCTGAAAGTTTTCGCATTTAAAATAAAGCTCCGCTCCCGACAATTGATTCAAAAATTGCGATGTCAGAATCGGCGTTCTGTGAATATAGGGGGTAATCAGTGTATGAGCCTTTTCAATAACTTCTTTTCCCGGAATACTTTCGCTCATGATATGATTTATGTTACGTTTTTTCTTTTATTTTTACAATAATCAATAAAGCTAAATTCAGAATTTGAAACAATATCGATTCTGGTTTGTACCCGACGATAACGCTTAACCAATATTTACGGACACAGCCTTAAAAGTACCAAAATTATGATTCAAACCCGATTAATACCGCGTACTTCCTCTGCATATGATTCTCCATTGCTGATAAAAACTTTGCTTGCCCAAACTTTAAAATATAATCCCCAGCGGGAAATTATATACAGGAACATTTTCCGGATGAATTATTTTGAGTTTAACCGTCGTGTCCGCCGGCTTGCCAATCTATTTTCAAATCTTGGTATTGAACCCGGAGATATGGTGGGTGTGATGGATTGGGATTCGCACCGGTATCTTGAATGCTTTTTCGCAGTTCCGGCTTATGGAGCGATTTTGCATACCATTAATGTCCGGCTATCTCCCGCCCAGATTTTATACACGATCAATCACGCCGAGGATAAAATTATTCTTGTCCATGAAGATTTCGCCCCGATACTGGAAGCGATTAAGGACAAGATCACGGTCGCTACCAGGTTTGTCATACTGAGTGATAAAGTTTATCAAGATAAGAATGCGGAGATCATAAAAACAGGCTTTCAAAACGAAGGTGAATATGAAAAACTGATCTCTGGCCAAAGTGAATTTTACGAATTTCCAGACTTTGACGAAAACACCTGGGCTACTACCTTTTATACAACCGGCACAACGGGAGAACCCAAAGGCGTTTATTTTTCCCACCGGCAATTGTTCTTGCACACGATGGGATTAATTTCTTATTTCTGTGGTTATCGGGCGCTTCCTTTTTCTGACCAGGATGTGTATATGCCGCTGACGCCGCTTTTTCATGTACACGCCTGGGGCTTTCCATTTGTAGCTACCATGCTGAATAATAAACAGGTGTATCCCGGTCGGTATGAACCGGATATGCTGGCGACATTACTTTCAGAACATCAGGTAACGCTGTCGCATTGCGTGCCGACAATCCTGAATATGGTCATTAATTGCGATGTTGCGAAAGTGACGGATCTTTCAAAATGGAAAGTTTTAATCGGAGGTTCTGCGCTGACAACCGGTTTGGCAAAAGCGGCAAGAGCGATGGGAATTACGGTTTCGGCCGGTTATGGAATGTCTGAAACCGCGCCGGTATTATCCGTTGCGCATTTAAATGAAGAGCAACAAAATCTCTCGGAAGAGGAAGAATTGCAATACCGGATAAAAGCAGGGAGAATTACGCCTTTTGTTGAGTTAAGGATTATGGACGATAAAGGTAATTTCCTTCCACATGATGGAAAATCCGTTGGTGAAATTGTTGGACGCGGACCGTGGATGACGCAAGGTTATTTTAAAGATCCTGAAAATTCGGAGAAACTTTGGGGTAACGGTTGGTTACATACGGGAGACGTCGGATCCATTGACTCAGCATATTATCTGACTATTTCAGACCGTGTAAAGGATGTAATTAAAACAGGTGGCGAGTGGGTCTCTTCACTCGATATTGAAAATTTACTATCGCAAATCGAAGGTGTAGGCGAAGTTGCGGTGGTAGGCTTGCCGGATGTCCGCTGGGGAGAACGTCCTCATGCTCTTATCGTCCCAAAGTCCGGTTTCCAGACTATTCTGACACCCGAAATAATTATAAATAAAATGCAAAAAGACGTAGAATCCGGAAAGATCAAAAAATGGTACGTCCCGGACCAGATTATTTTTGTTACCGAAATTCCTAAAACAAGTGTTGGGAAAATTGACAAGAAAAAGATCCGAAAGGAATTGAGTGCATAGAAAAAAGAAATCAGGATTTTGTAGAAATTCCCATTCCAACAAAATCCTGATTTCAACACCTGACAATAAATGACCATCTACTGACCACACCTGACAATAAAATGACCACTTCCTGACAATAAAGGACAATCCCTTGACTACCTCCCGACCTATTCAATAATCGCCTGATAAACCAGCACCTTAAATTTATCCTGCATTTCACCCCAAACCGAACTTGGATATTTTTGAGTCATGAGTAAGGCGGCAACCTTATTTTTTGGATCCGCCCAATAAGTAGTACCGAAAATGCCGCCCCAGTCAAAAGTTCCTACCGGAACAGGAATACGGGCCGCCTCTTTTTCAGTTGTTATGGAAAATCCAAGACCAAATTTATTTCTGCCTGCATTAACATCTCCTATCTGGTTCTGAGTCATTAAATGAACCGTAGCCGGACTTAAAATCCGTTTTCCATTGTACTGACCGCCGTTTAAAAAACTTTGCAGGAAAATGGCATAGTCAAAAGCCGTAGAAGTCAAACCGGCGCCACCCGCGTAAAACGTCCCGTTTTCATTTGGATAATCGTTATTGAAACCAGGTCTGTTTTCGGCTTTGATCGTTTTTCCTTCTTTGTCCTGCGTGTACAGTTTTGTCAAACGGTTTTTCTTATTTTCAGGTAGATAAAAATAAGTGTCTTTCATGCCCAAAGGCTCAAAAATTCTTTCCTTAAAAAAATCATTTAAAGACTTCCCCGACCAGATTTCTACAAGATAACCAAGCACATCCGAATTCAGTCCGTATGTCCACCGCTCACCGGGTTCATGAACAAGAGGCAATTTTCCAAGTTTCGGAATGACATCGGCAAGTTTATAATGAGGCGTTCCAATGCCGCTTGGTATATCATTTTTGGCATATATAGCAATCGCTTCCTTCGAACCAATGCTTGGATAACTGATCCCCGAAGTATGCGTTAACAACTGGCGAACAGTAATTTCACTTTTTGCCGGTTTGGTAGTATAGGTAGAATCCTTTTCATTGAATTTATCAAGTATCTGAGGATTTTTAAAAGAAGGAATATATTTCGAGATCGGATCGTCAAGCAAAAATTTCCCTTCTTCAAACAATATCATAGCCGCTGTGCTTGTAATCGCTTTTGTCTGAGAGGCAATCCGGAAAATAGCATCTTTTTTCAATGGCGTTTTAGTATCCCAGTCATCAGAACCAAACCCTTTGTAATAAACAATTTTACCATTCTTAACAATTATTGCAACAGAACCCGCAACCTGTTGTTTATCAACATATTCCTGCAATACTTTGTCAATTCTTTTAAGCCGTTCACTACTTACGCCTACACTTTCGGCAGAAGCTTCGACAAGCTGCTGGGCCAAAACCAGCCGTGCAGTGATAAGAAGAAGAAAAATAGTAGCTTTCCACGAGGTCAAAGAAAAAATCCGGGACATATAAGTAAGAATCGTTGGTTAAATTGAATAGCAAAATAGCACAAAAAATTCATAGTAAGGACAAAAAAAATAAGCCCGTCAAAAACTGACGGGCTTAAAGTCTCTCGTTCTAATATCTTCTTATTTACCCGCGTTTGGCGTATAAAGGTTAAAGAATTGATCCAATTTAGGCGTAATGATAATTTCAGTACGACGGTTCAGGCTGCGGTTTGCAGGAGAATCGTTAGAAACCTTTGGAAGATATTCTCCACGGCCACCAGCGATCAAACGAACCGGCTCAACACCATATTTCTTTTGAAGCGTACGAGCGACTGAAGTTGCACGCAAAACGCTCAAATCCCAGTTATCAGAGAATTTGTCTGTTGCGATAGGCACATTATCCGTGTGACCTTCGATAAGGATTTCAATTTCCTTGTAATCGTTAAGAATCTTGGCAACTTTGGCAAGCACTGTTTCAGCTTGTGTGTTGATTTGAGAACTTCCCGATTTGAAAAGCATTTTATCAGAAAGTGATACGTAAACCACTCCTTTTTTCACTTCAATCTGAACATCTTCATCGCTGACATCCTGTAATGACCTTTTCAGGTTCAAAACAAGCGCCATGTTGAGCGAATCTTTGCGTTGGATACTAGCATTCAAATCGCGGATCTGACCACCCTGAGCGTTCATCATTTCCAAAGATTTTTTGATACTTTCAGAACCTTCTTTGCTGATTACCGAAAGATCAGACATACGGTCAAGAAGACTATTGTTGTTCTTTTTAAGGAAATCAAGCTGATCCTGCAACTCTTTTAATTTACTATTTTTAGCAGTAAGATCGTCGTTTTTCAGTTTCAAATCGTTATTCAAACTTGCAGTTCTGCTATCACAATCGTTAAGATCAGCTCTTGCTTTATCTAATTGAATCTGAATTTCATTTGCTTTGTTTTGAACGGCCATCATTTTTTTCTTACTGGCGCATGAGCCCAGTACAAACAGCATAGCAACAGCTAGAAGTGTCTTTTTCATAATTATCAAGGGTTATACAAAAATTTAAAATTTGTTAAGTTCAACTTAGTTTAAAGAAGTGAGTTAAGAAAACCATGCCACGGCTCATTCAATTCTTTCCGGCACATAGATTACTTTGGATTTTCAAAAAAGGCCATCTACAACATAAAAAAAGCATTATCTCTGTTTTAGAAGAGATAATGCTGAGTATTTCAGTACTTTACCTGTCCTTTCAGACCGCAAAGGTATAAAAACAAAAAATTAATTCCTGCCTAATAATTATTTTTTATTCTGGTAATTAAGAAACGTTAACAAAACCGCTAGTATGGCATCGACCAAAACGGATTTCGATGCGATTTAATGCTATCCTTAATATGGGTTGACACCAGTGTGTTATACTGAGTTCCGTTAATTTTTTTTCCTTTGACTTTTTTGGGAACATTTAAATCTTCCGTGATAGCTTTCATCTCTATCTTAGTAGCAGTAACAACAAGAGCTCCGTCATTTACATCCAGTTCAAGAATCATACCGGGCAATCCTCCATACAAATCCGGACCAACCGATACCGGAATATTATCTGCAAACCACGCCGTTATTTTTTGATCTTTTATAGTATCCTCTGTAACCGCCATCATGCACATGTAGCCGTTTATTTCTTTTATCTTATTCATTATCTTCCAATTAGGAGCCCGTATTGAATCTTCTACAATATAAACCTTTCCAAACATTTCCAGTATATCGGTTCTCTTTTCACCTATCAGATCTCTATATACTTTATATTCTTGTTCACTCGACGACCAACCTCCATCATTCTCTTTTTGCTTTGCTTTGGTATAGAAGCTTTTGTCATCCTTAAAATAAAGCTTCATGTCCTGTTTATCCTCCTCATAATTTTTAATGGTCATTGCAACGCGGTCCTTTTCCTCAATGCTTAGATAAGTTAAGCGGGCGTAAATTTTGGACCAGTGCTGTACGCGCTCGTAAGATATTTCACCCTCCATTTTTTGCGCTTTGGAGGTAAAAGAAATAGAAGAGATTAGTAGAAATAAGATCGTGATCAGTCTCATATAATATCAGTTTTTATGGCTGTGGCTTGATAAAACTCAGCATCATCCACCAAATAAGCGGATGATGCGAAATTGTTTTTTTTAGAATCCGTTACTACGTTTTACCGATGCTGACATTCCCCGCATATTGTAGGTAAAACTCAGCATGTAATATCGTGATAATGTACGAACTCTCGACTCCGAATAATAATTTGACGTGGCGTTTTGTGTTATTCCAAGATTTCTCTTAAACACATCATTGGCTGTAAAACGAATTTCTCCTCTTTTGTTTTTCAACACAATTCTGGCAACCGAAAGATTAAGAATCGGTTGTTTCTGGCTAAAACCAAACTGATTGTTTGCATAGGTATTGAAGTTCAGCTTAGCATTGAAATAAATTTCTTTGGGAAACTTGACGTTCATATCGCCGCTATAATTTGCGCTGAGTACTTTTTGGTTCTGACTGGAATTGATGGAATAACTTGTATTGGCAATGTTCCAGTAGGCATTCGTGTAAAATGTAAAAATGTCGCTTGGAGTAAAATCAAGACGGGTACCGAAATTATATGAGTCCGTTTTTGTCTTGTTGATTACATTATTTATATAAATCGGGTTTTGACTAAAATTAAAACCGGTGTTCAGTCCCATTGTCAATTTTGTCTTTATGAGCGGATATGAAACACCAATACTACTGCCATAGCTAACCCCACCAGTCACATTCATCGGTTTGGTTGTTGTAACCAGATTGGCATCAATCGTTTTATTATAAACAATCTGGTCTACATAATAATTGTACTGCGCATTCACGAAGAGATATGTAAAATTTGCCGGATTGAAAAATTGATAACCACCATAAATGTTGTGCCTTAACTCTGGTGTCAGATTTGGATTCCCAACAACTATATTCAAAGGATTACTATTGTCAACAACAGGCTGCAAATCCTTTATGGAAGGTTCCTGAATACCTTGCATATATTCCATATACAAATACCGGTTTCTTTTTAAATCATAATTCAGCGAAACACTCGGTACAATTTTGAAATATGTCCGGTTCACTTTCGTAAAATCTGTCGAGGTCTGGTCCTGAGCAAATTCCCCTTTCAGATCAAATTGTTGTGCGGCTCCTCCAATAGACACATTCAGTCCATTATTGGAATATCTCATACTCGTCCCGATTCGGTTGTAATTAATGTCATTGGTATAATATCGGGTCAATAATTGATTTATTTCCAGACCACTGTCTTTTACATCAAACACATTTCTATCCACCTTATCTTTTCTAAGACTGAAATTATAAAACGTTTCCCATGAAAATTTCTTTGCAAATGGCTCTATAAAAGACAAGCTTCCTTTTAGCTGATTACGATCGCTCTTTGTTTTATTTTGCTGATTTATAGCGCTGTTTTGACTTGGGTCAAGAAAAAATTCATTGACCGAATTCTGGTTCGAACTTCCATCTGAATTGTTGATATTGTAACCAACACTCGCAGCAAAATTCCTTCCTTTTTTCTTGAATTTATGCCGGTACAAAAGCAGGTTTGACATGGCAAACGAGTTATAGACACTGCTGTTGTTTATTGTAGAGCGGTTTGTTGTATCACCACTATTGTAGTATTGCTGAAAACTGTCATAGTCGCTATCACCATTATTGATCCTGGAATTACTGATCAGTGTTATCGTGTTTAACGAATCCAGCACTTTTTCAATTCGCAAACTTGGTCTGTGATTTCCACTGAATGCATTTGTTTTGTTGACATCTGTGGATTTATACGTTGTATTATTTAAAAAATTATCCCGGCTCGACATCACATCCGTCAAAGCGTCCGTTGAATTATAAAAATAACTCGCACTTACTTTTGTCTTCTTTGTATCGAAGTTATAGTTTCCGCCGCCAGCCCAGTTTTTTGTAAAACCCTGAGAATTACTACCACCCCAATTAGGCTGAATTGTGATGGACTCTCCGTCCGAACTAAAACGGTTACCGCCACCAAATCCAAAATCACCATCATCACCCCAGTTAAATGATTGGCTGCCTTTGAAATCCTGATAATCATTTCGGGCAATTCCGGATTGATTGGTATTGTTTCCAAAACCTAAAACCGAGAATTGTTGCTTGTCATCAAAGCGGTTGTAGCTGACTTTCCCTTCAAGCCTGGAATCCGTCCCTACCCCGGCAATCGCCTTTCCAAAACCACCTTTTTTGTGACTGTCTTTCAATTCCAGATTGACTGTTTTTTCTCGCTTTCCATCATCCACGCCGGTGGCTTTCGACTGCTCCGTTTTTCCATTAAATACCTGGACTTTATTGATCGCCTCAGCAGGAAGGTTTTTGGTTGCCATTTTTGGGTCATCACCAAAAAAACGCTTACCATCTACCGTTACACGTTTCACGGTTTCGCCTTGTGCTTTGATATTTCCATCTCCATCCACCTGCATACCCGGCAGCTTCCGTAGCAGATCTTCAACCGTCGCTCCCGGCGGCACTTTGAACGCCCTCGGGTCATATTCAACGGTATCGCCGCGAATACTCAATGGAGCTCTGGCCGTTTTGATAACTACCTCATACAGATCCTGATTCAGGAATTTCATTCCAAGCTTACCAAGATTAATAACCTCGCCATCGTTCGGAATAACGTGCTGTTGATAAGGCAAATAACCAACGTAAGAAACTTTTAAGAGGTAAGAAATTCGTTTAAGATTTTTAAATTCAAAAGAACCGTCTTTGGCAGCTCTTCCAAAGTTGACAAGGGAAGAATCTTTAGGCATCAGCAACATGACCGTGGCTTCCGGCAATCCGTTGCCGGACGTATCCGTGACAATTCCTTTCATTGAGAAGCGGCCTGTACTTTGCGCAAACGAGGCGTAAGTAATAAGACTGCAACATAGCAGTAGTAAGATTTTTTTCAAGGCTAAGTAATTTAAATTAATGTGAGTATGTAAAGGAAAGCTTTATAAAGATTGGGTTGTGCAATATTATAAAATCAAGATATATTTTACAACTAATAGATTAGTTTTTAACACAATTTGTTACCGATATTTTACTTTTTAACCTTTATTAAGAAAAACACGCATTTTTAATTATACAAAATATACCATACCGGTTACATAAAAATTATTAAAATAATAATTCCTTAATTTGCAGACTTTTTCTGTCAGCCGGGAACTTTCATTTCAACAGGAATTTCTCAAAGCGAGGTCAGGAAAACAAGCTAGTGCCATTTTACATTATCAATAAAAGACGCGTTCCGTTTACAATTAATACCAAATGAAAAGTATAGGTTTGCTTTCTGACACACATGGATATCTGGATCCGCGCATCATGGAATATTTTGCCAATTGCGATGAAATTTGGCATGCAGGGGATATCGGTTCCGTGGAAATTATAGATCAGCTGGAAGCTTTCAAACCAGTCAGGATTGTGTATGGCAATATTGATAATAAGGCCATCCAGGTGCGTTGTCAGGAAAATTTACATTTTGAGCTGGAAGGTTTCCGAGTCTGGATGACGCACATTGGCGGGGCGCCACCGCGATATAACCCTGTGGTTTTATCCACTTTAAGAACTGAAACACCGGATATCTTTATCTGCGGACATTCGCATATTCTCCGGGTTATCCGGGATAAGGAGTTGAAAAATATGCTTTACATCAATCCCGGTGCCGCCGGAAGAGAAGGTTTCCACAAGATCAGAACGTTACTTCGTTTCAATCTTCACGAAGGTTTGATAAGCCAGATGGAGGTGATTGAGTTGGGGAAACGGGGTGCGATTGAAGCCTAAATTCTGAGTCTAGTAAGTATAAAAAAATGAGAGGAGTCAACAGAGATATACTGTTAATTCCTCTCACTTAATCCCACAAATCAAGAAAATCCCAAAATCAGGATCAAAATGTGACTTTGACCACCTTCGTTTCCTTTCCACGCAAAAATTCCGCTTCTACCTGCTGGCCTTTTTCATGCTCTCCGAGCACATCCATATAATCATAAATGGTATTAATCGTTTTGCCGGCCAATTTGGTGATGACATCACCAGCCTGGATTCCCGCAATTTCTGCCGGACGTGCTTTTGAAACGGCATCAATTTTCAATCCTTTTCCGGAAAAACTGTAATCCGGCATCACACCTAAGGTTACTTTAAAATTGGAAGTTGTAGCTCCTGCATGCGGATTTCCTGCTGTTAAAAATCCCGGATCCTGTTTTTCATTATCCAGTTTTTCCAAAACACCGGCAATCAGTTTCAGGATATTGGCTTCTCCTTCTGCGTTAATTTTATCAGAATCATCGCTCGTTTTGTGATAATCGCTGTGTGTGCCGGTAAAAAATTGAAGTACCGGAATATCTTTCAAATAAAAGGAAGTGTGATCAGAAGCACCCACGCCTGACGAATCGATCGTGTATTTCATATTTTGTTTTTTGGCAAGATCCGGAATGATCTCCCCCCACGCTGGACTCGTTCCCCAACCCGAAATGATCAAACCTTTGTCCGCATTATAACGCCCGATCATATCCATATTGATCATCGCCGATATCGATTTAAGTGGAATGGTCGGCGATTCCGTGTAATATTTAGAACCTAAAAGTCCGAGTTCTTCACCCGAAAAACCGATAAAAAGAAAGTTATGTTTTTCTTTTACCGCATTTCCTGCAAAATATTTCGCCAGTTCAATAACGCCCGCTGTTCCCGATGCATTATCATCAGCCCCATTGTGGATCAAATTTTTACTATCCGGAGATAGTGATCCGCTTTGATACCCTTTCCCCAAATGGTCATAATGCCCGCCAACCACGATGGTTTTTTCTGCGCCATTATCCAGAAAACCAACCACATTCCGGGCAGTCATTTGGTGTGGAAAACCATCGATACCAATGGTTACCTGAAACGGTTGAAAATAAGTACCGTTCGTTCCGGCAGCTTTCAATCCTGCATTTTTAAATATTTCAGCCAGATAATTGGCCGCTTTTATTTCTCCCAAAGTCGCCGTTCCTCTTCCTTCAAAAGCATCGGATGCCAAAAGGTCAACATGCTTTTTAATATCAAATGCACTAAAAGTCTGTGCAACACTCCTTTCACGCGAAGCGATAAAAAGTATCAGTAAAACAAATATTTTTTTCATCTCAATATAAAAGACCATTAGTAAAATTTAAAGATTATCCCGCAATTCTGCCAGAAATTGTCTTACCCGGCTAAGTTTGTAAATCATCATCTGCGCGTCTTCTTTTCGTCTCAATTGTTCCCTCGCACCTTTTATCGTCCTGCCCTGCTTTCCGGTCTGGTGCATTATTTTTTTTACTATTTCAATATCCGTTTCTGTATATCGCCTTCGATTCCGTGCATCGCGTTTGGGATTGAGCTGGGGAAATTTGGTTTCCCAAAAACGTAAAGCAGAAGCTTCACAGCCCACTATTTCAGCTACTTCGTTGGTATCATAATAAAGTTTGGTATTCGTTTTTGCGTCCATAATCAGAGTCTGAGGTTATAGCTGGCTAAGTTAGTTTATTATAATAGTTCTAAACAAATTACGCAAGGCAATTAGATTAATTATTTGGAGCTAACTTGGAGTCTTGCTTGTTTTAGTAAAAAGATTTTGCCTTATATTTTGTTGAAATCAATCTATTAACGTTCAGTTCTTTGGCTGAAAGAAAAATTTTTAATAGAATAATCCATAAACCAGTTCAGAAAGACCGACTGGAAAGGGACGTTATCAAAGCTTCAAAACGCTTAGAAAAAAGGAAAATTTACAAACAATTGTGGAAGCGGAATTTTATGACAAAAAATCAAATTACTTCTTCTTTTGGAAAAAAAATTGTGAATCTGGCACCTTTTCCTAATTCCGAATCAGCTTTGATAAAACCGGAATGATTTTCCATGATTTTCTTACAAATAGCAAGTCCAATTCCGGTTCCTGGATATTTATGATTTGGGTGAAGCCGCTGAAAAACATCAAAAATCCGGTTTTCATATTCTTTTTCAAAACCTATTCCGTTATCCTGAACAGAAATGGCATGATATTCTTCTTTATCATGCTGTCCGGAAATTCTCTCCGGGATCTCCGTTTTCACCTCAATATTAATAATCGGATCAAGCTGATCCTGCGAGAATTTAATTGCGTTACTAAGCAGATTGATGAATAACTGATGGATTTGGAATGGAATGATATTTAAAACAGGTAAGTCGCCAAAGGTAATAATACCATTTTTTTCCCTAACAATTTCCGATAATTCTTGTACAACGTTATTGAGAACGTTATTCAAATCTACCCTTTCGTAGACTTTTTCCGTATTTCCGGTCCTTGAATAAGCCAGAATATCCTCAATCAAAACCTGCATTTTTTCGGCTGCAAAACGCATTCTTTCAACGGAGTCCTTAACCTGTGCAGATAAATCAGGATTTTCTTTGTCAAGCACTTTTGAAGCAAATATCTGTATTTTCCGTAATGGTTCTTGTAGGTCGTGCGTACTGATCCAGTTCAGATTGGCCAGCTCCTTATTGGCCGCTTTAAGTTCTTCGTTCAGCAACCGGTGTTTATTTTCCTGGCTTTTAACGTATCGTAGGTTAATGTGCTTTTGAAGCGCATAAGCAAAGCTAGACGAGGAATTTACTTCAGAAATTCTCCATTTCAAACTTTTATTTCTAACTTCTTCAAGCCAGAGTTCAAATGATTTACGAGGCGAAAGCGTGACAGCTCCGGCTTCATTGTGGACCACTGCTTTATGCGGATTTCCTGCCCAGTTGATTGTTTCACGGCGCTCCTCACGCATCCAGAGCACACCATCCGGAGTTCCGCCAGCTAGCGAATGATAAATAATTCCTGCCGCATGTTTCGATAGATTTTCATCTTCGGAAAATATGGTTATCAATTGTTCAGTATGCATGCCTGCATTGGGATAATGCCGTGCTAGCTTTTTAAATAACGGAATCAGATCGCCATCCTCCGGTACATTCCCGTTTTTATAAATTTTCCCTTTGTTATAAATCACAAATCCCGTTGCATTCGCCAACTTTAACAAACACGGGGATTTGTAAAATTCTTCAATAAAATCCTCGTTTTTATGAAGAATCGTTAAAGATTCCAAAAGTGCTTTGTCTGCCGCCTGTGCGATTTCAAACTCTTCGGCTACTTCTCTCACAGCAATTTGAGAAGTAAGAAAGTGACCTTGTAACAAAGCAGACAATCTGGTATAATGCGGTAATAGTTTTGATGAATAATGATGGCAGGCGATTAGGCCCCACAACTTATTGTTTTTCAAAAGTGAGACGGTCAACGTTGCTCCCACGCCCATGTTTTTTAAATATTCCACATGGATCGGTGAAACACTTCTTAATATCGAAAGGCTCAAATCGAGCGATTTGTTGCTCTTTTCGGCCGAATCGTTTAACGTAAACAGTGGAACCGGCGTGTAACTTATATCCGTTATCACCCTAAGCGGATTGCGGATATACAGCTCTCGCGCTTGTACCGGAATATCGGTATGCGGGTATTTTTGTCCTGCCAAAGAATCAAGATTTTCAATTTTACTTTCCGCAATTACTTCACCATTATAATCCTCATCAAAACGGTAGATCATCACCCGGTCGTAACCTGTAATGGCTCTGGTTTCATTCGCTATATCCTGTGAAAGTTCAGGCAGATAACTGTGTTTTTCCATCAGCGAAACAAAACTTCTGGTCTGATTGTAAAGATCCGGCAAGCTCAGGGTTCCATCAAAAAAAGGTTCAAATTCAAGCACTAAGGTTTTTCCACTCAGATGTACAGAAGTATTATACTGCATCTCATTGTAGACAAAAACAAAAGGCGTAGTCTGGCTATCTTTATTATAATCCCGGTAAATACAAAACCTGTCAGACTGTTCTTTCTGAAAAATATCTTCCAAAGTTTTCCCCAGAACCTGTTCAGGCGTTAAATTGATATAATCAACACAATTGGCACTGCAAAAATCAATTACCTGGTCTTCATTTCTTAACCCTAACAAAAACCCGTGCGGTTGAATGCTCCCGGGAATATGAATCGGTTCACTTTCACAATTTGTCAGGTTTACAACGTCCCGGTTAACAATATCTTTAATATTCATTCCAACAGTTTATTTCCGTTTCATTGAGCCAGTGAGCGATTAAATTAAATGTAGAAACCGCACTGAAAATAATTTCCTCTTCACAATTTTCCTCTACAGCATACTGAGCAAGTGTGGTAATAAAACTTTTCCATAACAAACCAGTTTGCTGCCCATAACCATAAAAATAGGATGCACCATTTTGTTCATTAAGTCCAAGAACCTGATTCATATGTTTGTAAAGAATTTTCCCACCCAAGGTAGACCCTTCAATAACATACATTGCGCCTAAGGCATCTGAAACACTTAATTTATTGAACTTAAAAACGGGTATAGACGTGACTTGATCTATAGAAAACCCGGTTTTCAGTAAATCATCCAGCATCAAACGCGACTTGAACCTTTCACCCATATCCGTCAGAATCGAAGCAATAACTGGAAAAATGTCATTTTCGCAAGCTTTGATGACACCATACAATTTAGCAATATATAGCTGATAATCAGAAAGCTTAACCTCTGGACCTAAAATAGCTTTGGAAAACCGATTTTCTTCCAGATTAACATGACTTTCACTCGTTTTCTGACGAAGATCTTTTAAAAATAATTCTTGTTTCTCTCTGGAAACAACTGATTCATTCATGCCTGCTTATCGTGATTTATTTTTTTAATAAAAACTGTTCCATGCGCTTGAAAGAAATACGGAAGGCAGATGAGATTATTCCAATCTAATTGTAAAAGGATAAACTTTCAAAGCGCTCATCAAGAAGTGTATTTTACTATTTTTTGAAAAGTAAAATAAATTAATCCTATACTATTTTCTTGAAGTTACATATTAAAAAATCAGTATGCTGATTTAATTATTGCATTCAAATATATTCCCTTTCCTTTTTCAGGAAATGAATTTATATAAACGTTTCATAAAGGTAATTCACATTGGTTAGATATTAGTTGCCTCTTAGTTTCCACAGTTGCATATTGGCAGCTGGAACCGCTAAATTTGCCTTCATTGTCGGAAATAAAATACAAGACTACACTCCTAAACCATTAAAATAAAACGCTACCGAATGAAGAATATACGAAATCTTATTTTCTATGCCCTTACAATTTGTATTTTTTCCGGCCTGATGTATTTTCTGATCCTGAAAGGTCATTTACTAGAAATTAATAAGGTGACGATCACAAAAGAGCCTGTAACTACTTCTTCATGGTTTCAGTTTATTGACACTTATAAACAAAATATAACTAGCCCCCTGGCCATCCTGCTTTTGCAGATCATTACGATTATCCTGGTAGCCAGAGCTTTCGGTTATCTTTGTAAAAAAATCAAACAACCTACTGTAATCGGCGAAATTGCTGCGGGAATTTTCCTCGGGCCGTCGTTCGTCGGTATGTATTACCCCGAGTTTTCCAACTTTATTTTTCCTGTCAAGTCGTTACCAAATCTTCAATTTCTAAGTCAGATCGGGCTGATATTATTCATGTTTGTGATTGGAATGGAACTGGATCTTAAAGTATTGAAAAACAAAGCGCAGGAAGCTGTCGTTGTGAGCCACGCCAGTATTATTTTTCCTTTTTCGCTTGGGATAGGACTTGCGTTTTTTATATATGAGCGTTTTGCTCCTGCGGAAGTCAGTTTTTTATCTTTCTCACTTTTCACAGGTATTGCATTAAGTATCACCGCATTTCCCGTTCTGGCGCGTATTGTTCAGGAAAGAGGTTTGTCAAAAACCAGGCTTGGAGCCATGGCCATTACCTGTGCCGCAACGGACGATATTACGGCCTGGTGTATTTTAGCCGCGGTGATTGCCATGGTAAAAGCAGGTTCGTTTGTCAGTTCCATATACACCATGCTGCTGGCGGCAGCCTATGTGCTTGTCATGCTTAAACTGGTAAGGCCATTTCTTAAAAAACTAGGTGATATTTATTCCACCAAAGAAGGATTGACAAAACCGGTTGTGGCGGTTTTTTTTATCATTCTTTTGATATCTTCCTATGCCACTGAAATTATCGGAATTCATGCACTTTTCGGTGCGTTTATGGCTGGCGTGATCATGCCGGCCAACCTTAATTTCAGGAATATTTTTATTGAAAAAGTCGAAGACGTAGCACTCGTTTTGTTACTTCCGCTGTTTTTTGTTTTTACCGGTTTAAGAACCCAGATTGGTCTGCTGAATGATCTGTATTTATGGCAAATTACGGGATTGATTATCGCTGTGGCCGTCATCGGAAAGTTTGCAGGAAGTTCGCTCGCCGCAAAATTTGTAGGGCAAAACTGGCGTGACAGTCTTATTATCGGCGCTTTGATGAACACACGGGGACTGATGGAACTGGTGGTGCTCAATATTGGCTACGATCTGGGCATACTGACACCTGAAATATTTGCGATGATGGTGATCATGGCATTAGTAACGACCTGTATGACTGGCCCCGCATTGGATATGATCAACCGCCATTTTCCCGAAAAAAATGTGGACTTGACTAAATCAGCAATAGAAACCGGAAAATATACGATCCTGCTTTCGTTCAGAAGTCCAGAGCGAGGACAAACGATGCTCCGCCTTGCAAATAGTTTCGTAAAAAAAGCTACTTCAAATTCAGTTATAACTGCCCTTCATTTATCTCCAAGTAACGATTTGAACCAGTTTAATTCGGAAGAATATGAACAGGAAAGTTTTGCGCCGATCCATCAGGAAGCGAAAAAACTAAATCTTCCTGTTGTTACTTTATTCAAACCTTCTCAAAATATTGACCGAGATATCATCGAAACGGCAAATCTCGGAAACTTTGATTTATTGTTAATTGGTATTGGTCGTTCAGTTTTTGAGGGGACAATTCTGGGAAAAGTTTTAGGGTTTACTACCAAAATTATCAGCCCCGAGAGACTTTATGATACCATTACCGGAAAAGAAAAAATTTTCGATGACAGCATTTTTGATGACCGTACCAAACATATTATTAAAGCTGTCAAAGGTCCGGTTGGGGTTTTGGTTGAAAAAAATCTGACCAAAATTGAAAATGTTTTCATTCCGATATTTTCTTTGATTGACAGTTTCCTTTTGGTTTTTGCTCAAAAACTGATTCATCACAGCGATGTCCATATAATTATTCTGGATGTCAGCGGTGTTATTCGACAAAATCCCGAATTAAAGGAAACCATTTCAGCAATTGAACAGATCACCCTGAATCACATCGCTTTATATCATGATAAAAAAATTGAAAAGGAATTTCTGGAAAAACAGGATCTTATGCTGATCAGTCTGGATAGTTGGAAAAAAGCAGTGGAAACGCATAGTCTGTGGCTTTCAAATTCTCCGAGTGTTCTGATGATCCGTTCGTAAAATGATTTTCACTTATTGAGAAACCCCGAATTATTTTCACTATTCCGGGCAAAATTATTGCTAAAAGGTGTAATGTTTCCCTAAATTTACTTTTCAAACTAATCCCGAAAAATCAATGGATCAGCGCATTATTAATCTTTTTGACGAGTACACGCATAAACCGCTAACACGGGATAATTTCTTAAAAAGACTGGCTCAACTGGCCGGAAGCACCTCCGCTGCACTTGCTCTGCTTCCGCTACTGGAAGTGAATTACGCCAATGCGGCGACGGTTGCTGAAAATGATGACGATATTATTACCGAAGACATTCATTACGATGGCGACGGATCCACGATGGGCGGCTATTTGGCAAGACCGAAAAAAGCAGGAAAATATGGGTCAGTTTTGGTCATTCATGAAAACCGGGGACTGAATCCACATACCAAAGATATTGCGCGACGTATTGCCAAAGCAGGATATGTAGCATTGGCGGCTGATGCGCTGGCACCTTTTGGAGGAACGCCGGATAATGAAGACGAAGCGAGGGCCGCTTTTGCCAAAATTGATGCAGCAAAGAATCTCAATAATTTCCTAAAAGGACTGGATTATCTCAAAGGCAGACCGGACAGTAATGGCAAAACAGGCTGTGTGGGATTTTGCTGGGGCGGCGGATTGGCAAATCAGCTGGCTGTAAATTCACCCACTTTGAAAGTTGCCGTTGCCTATTATGGACGCCAGCCTGAAGCGGCGGATGTTCCTAAAATCAAATCTTTTGTTCAATTACATTACGGAGGTTTGGATGAAAGAGTGAATGCAGGAATTCCGGCTTATGAAGAAGCCCTGAAAGCAGCCGGAGTGAAATATGAGTTGTACGTTTACGAAGGCGCGCAACATGCTTTCCTGAACGACACAGCCCCGACGCGCTACAATCCCGAAGCCGCAAAACTTGCCTGGGAAAGAACGATGAAAATATTCAAAGAAAAAATCGCCTGAGGAAAGCAGTATTAAATGAAAAATCCTGTTTGAAAGGAATTTCAAACAGGATTTTTTTATTGATAATTTTTAAGGATTCCGATTTTCTCAACGGGTAAAACCTGCCAGCCTTCCGGAACGGCGAGCTGTGTATCATCAGGAATAAAATGCCGGCTGTCCATCATTTTCCAGTTGTAAGGATACACATCACTTACCTTATTATTTTCCGACCAGATAAACCAGCTATCCTCACCCTTTCTTGTTGTTGTAATTCTGACAAAAATGTTGTTGTCAAAAACCAGCCTTTTTGGAATAGCCGGGTTGTCTTTCCAGTAATTCACCAGTTCCGGATATCTCACTGAGTAAGGCTGCTGATCGAATTTAACTGCTTTAAGGCGTTTATCAATCACACCATCTTTGTCAAGAGAATTTTTAGACCAGTTTTGAAAACGGTTGTCAACATGAATCCCCAAGGGGCTGTCTATGAACAAATTATTCTTATAAGAAATATCCTGTCCGCCGCCGATCAGAACTGGAATGGTACCAGCTTTAAAAAATATATTTCCAAAAACTTCCATTCCGCAGGCTCCGTCATCATGATAGATAGCCGTTGTTCTATTTGAATTTCCAAGGTGGTGGAAATAATTAAATCTTACTTTGTGGCCTCTTTCAGAAGCATCTCTTCCATAGTAAAATGCGCCTTGGTCATCCACTTCCCGGCAAACATCATAAATGGTAGAATATTCCAAAATGTGGTCATTCCCGTGTAATAAAATGGCCATGCTTGGCGCATTGTAGATTTCACAATTAGCAATTTTATTCCCGACCCCATCGATATTAATCGCCGGGCGATATGATTTTTCAATTCGGTTAAAATCATGGATACGGCAATTTTCAACACTGTTTCCCGCCGGTGTCAATGTTAACCTGTCTCCTCCGCCCAGACTAATTCCCCCTGCCCCGGTGTTGTAAATATGACAATTTACGACCCTGTTATTTCTCCCTCCCTGTCGGTTAAAAGTAGTATTTTCATATTGGTGCTGATCCAGACTGCCTAAAACACGGGAAGATTCCTCGCCGCTTCCTTCATGTTTTTGGGTTTTAAAAGGCATTATCCCCTTGCCAATACTTATCGCCAAAGATCCCAGGTTCCGGAAAACGCAGTTTGAAATTATACAGGATTCAGACCGTTCCAGATAAACGGCCATTCCCCGGGAAACTTCGAAAGAAATGTTTTTGATAGATATATTTTGTGACCCTTCAAGCGCAATTAACGGATCTTGCAGCATGGACAAATCCAGCTTTGTAACAATAGTTGGCAGATAAAAAAACAATAGTCCTCTTTCACGGTCAAGATAATATTCGCCGTCACGGTCTATTTCCTCCGGGATATTGTACGCATACCAGCGGTTCCAGTTTTTCCCTGAATTAAATCCATAAATATGAGGCTGAACGGTTGTAAAAGTTTTAGCGGCAGTATCCATTACAGCCAGTTGAACGGCATCTTCGGCATATCCATAATTGAAATAACCAGATATCCAGATATCTTTTGATTTTTTCCAGCCCGCCGGACGGTCCGTACCGTAAACAAATTTGCCTCCGCGGTTGCTATTGTCACCGTCTCTCGGAACCGAGCCTTTGTCAATAACCTGACCCATTGCAACGGTCGAATCATTTGGCCACCTGGCCAATTGTCCGGGTTTGTCATTGATAAACAACTCCATCCAGGATGGTAGGTATGGCCTCGAAAATCCAACGCTATGCAATTGCCCATAATCGGTAATATTCAGTTCACGAAGGTTGAGGACACCAATTTTTTTTCTGGCATTCTCGACAAATTCAGTGGCATATGCTGTTTGATCCAACCGTTTTACTTTACTGGGATTAATGGATATCCCGCCCGAAAAAATTACCGGCTCATTTTGAAAAGGAATTAGCACAATATTTTTATCACCAACGCCGAATTCGAGCGTATTTTTAAAAACATAAGTTCCGCCTCTCAGATAAATAATCGTTGGCTCAGATTTACCTGACAACTTCCTGGCAGCATCCCTAGCTTTTGCTATGGTACCAAACGGTTTTTCTTTGGTCCCCGGATAAGTATCATTTCCTTCCAAAGAGACAAAAAAGTTATCGGCTCCCTCACAAAAAGAAAAAGTCAAAACCAGAAAAAAAACAAATGCGATTTTATTGATGAACCTACTGAAACTTCTTTGCATAAACTGACTTTTTTGTCATGAAACGGTGTTAGGAAATTTATACCTGGCGATGTAAAATTCAACTTACTGAACCGTTTCTGCAACTTTAAATACTTTATTCTTTCGACTGGCCTGAAAATTTATGATTCGTATAATCATAAAACCAGTAACAGACTTCAATTAATAACTTTTCTAAAAAAAATATATGTCAAAGCTTTTTTCTCCTCTTGAAATTAAGAGCGTAAAATTTAAAAACAGAATCATTGTTTCACCGATGTGCCAGTACTCGTCTGTGGATGGATTTGCGACTGACTGGCACCTGGTACACCTGGGAAGTAGAGCCGTTGGCGGAGCTTCTCTGGTAATTTCAGAAGCAACAGCCGTATCACCGGAAGGGAGAATTTCTCCTGGTGATCTTGGAATCTGGAAGGACGAGCATATAGAAAAGCTTCAACAGATTACTACTTTTATCAAAGCCCAACACTGTGTAGCGGGTGTACAGTTGGCACATGCGGGCAGAAAAGCCAGCACTTCAGTGCCGTGGGAAGGAAAAGATAAAGTGAATATTGAAGATGGTGGCTGGACAACTTTCTCTGCTTCACCCATTGCATTTGCTGACAATTATCCAATGCCTGAGGAGCTCGATCAGCAGGGAATTGACAAAGTAATTGCTGATTTTAAAGCTGCGGCAAAACGGGCGTTAACCGCAGGATTTGAGGTTATAGAAATTCACGCCGCGCACGGTTATCTTGTGCATCAGTTTTTATCGCCATTAAGCAATAAGCGTACAGATGAATATGGCGGAAGTCTTGAAAACCGTATCCGATTATTGTTGTTAATCATTGAAGGAATAAAATCGGAATGGCCAGACCATTTACCGCTGTTCACCAGGATTTCAGCAACCGATTGGGCAGAAGGCGGATGGGATCTGGAAGAGTCTATAAAACTTGCAGCAATATTACAAGAAAAAGGAATTGATCTGATTGATGTTTCTACTGGTGGACTGGTCGCGCCTGTTAAAATACCTGTTGGCCCAGGTTATCAGCTTCCTTTTGCCTCTGCAATCAAAAAACAAACCGGTATTTTGACGGGAACTGTTGGGATGATAACGGATTCAGTCCAGGCTGAAACGATACTCGTCAATGGCGATGCCGACATGATTATAATGGCGAGAGAAATATTGCGTAATCCATATTTTCCTTTACTTGCAGCCGGAGAAGTACACGACCAAACGATTTGGCCGGTACAATACGAGCGTGCGAAACCTTAAAATAGAAATCCTGTCCGCGAGAACGGACAGGATTTAATCAATTATTTACATTCTTCTTAATCGTTGAATCACCTTTGGAGCTTTGGTCATTCTGATAATAGAGATATCCTTCTGTCTTGTTTTCTGTTGTTTTTACTTTCTTGTTTTTTTGTTCCATCTGATGGCTGCATGAAGTTAATAAAGTCACTGCCAGGAGCGAATTGATCAAAAAAACTGCGATTATCTTTTTCATGGTCGTATCCGTTAAGTTGATGAATGTCTACTTTGATTGTAGATTTATTAACCATTCACAAAAAAGATACCAGCCATGCAAGCTACTGAGGACTAGATTAATGGGGAATACTCTGCCCGAAAAGTATAGGTATAATTTTTTGCCTTATTCTGGAAAAACAAAATAATTATATTTCATCAATAAAGGATATGACCGAATTAATCACATTCATTCAGGTGCTTGGGAATCTATTTCTTGCCGCAGTAATTCTTTCAGCCTTGATTTTTACAACATTCTATTATGTTTTGGGCTATATGTTAAAAGAAATAAAACTAACACCATTTATAAGAAAGGGTGCTGGTTTCAGAAGAAAATCCTATTAATCAGGATATCAGTTTTTGCCTCAGTAAAAATTCTAGTTGGTTATTTGCATCAATCAGCTTCTCGAGTAACTCTCTGTTTTTTTCTCTCAAACTAAAAATTTCGTACGCATTTTTGATAATAATCCGCAACTGCTGCTCATCCCAGGGTTTATTCAAATAATAATATATGTGACCCTTATTAACGGCATCAATCACCGCGTTAATATCAGAATATCCGGTCAATAGTATACGGATTGGATCTGTATACTCTTTTAAAACTTCAATTAGAAAATCAACACCAGTCATTTCCGGCATTCTTTGATCGGTAATAATCACATGTACCCTATTGGATTTCAGCACTTCCAATCCCTCTTTTCCTGAGGTAACTGTTAGCACATTAAAATCTCTTCTGAAGGCTGCTTTAAAAGAATTTAAATTATTTAATTCATCATCCACATAGAGGATACTTATTTTCTCGGGGCTTTCCATTTCATTGATTGTAAACTCTGAACTAATCTTATAAATTCATGTTTCTAAAAATACTAGAATTATTTCAAAAAAGGTAATAATATATAACTCCAATTTTATTCTGTGCTTACAAATATATATGTTTGAACATAATTTAACATATTCTGAAAACAATAAGGTAGTTTAGATCGAAATTAACAATTTGAAAAATATTTGGACTTCATTTTCTTAATTTTATCAGACCAATCTCATTTAACTAATATGCTGAAGATAATTAAGTGAGATAAGTTATCAATTATTATCTTTCTTAGTGAATTATAAATAGATTGTAAAATTGAAACAAAATTTGGATGAATCCTGATTATACTAACAACTCAACGCCAGGACAATGGATAAAATAGAGTTCGCTCAAATTTTTTTGCCAGTCATTTTTAAACTTACCCAGAGTGCCGACAAAGAAAAATTTAACGAGATTATTTCTGATACAAACATTACAATTCTTGATTTATTTCGATCTCAAAAAGGAGAGCTTTACAAAATAAGAAGTCCTCAAAAAAGGGTAAACGCTGCTGATTGCCAATATTTATTTGAAGACTGGATAAAGAATAAAGTCCCTGATGAAGAAGGAGTTTGGGTATATTATCCCTGGGCAAAAAGAATTCTACACATTCTTGAAGAAGACGAGTTTATTGAAGTACGGACAAGCAGAAATAAACACAAAATTACCACAGGTGAACAAAATGCCCTTTTTAATAAAAAAATTGGTATTGTTGGGCTATCGGTTGGTAATGCCGTTGCGTTAACCCTAGCTACTGAACGTATTTGCGGACATATAAAACTTGCTGATTTTGATACGCTCGAACTGAGTAATATGAACCGGATCAAAACCGGTTTGCATAATATTGGCATAAATAAAGCGATTATCACAGCTCGTGAAATTGCTGAAATCGATCCTTTCATTAAAGTAGAATGTTATCTTGATGGAATTACTGAAGAAAATATCTCAGGATTTCTTACCGATAACGGAAATCTAAATCTTCTATTGGAGGAATGTGATGAGCTTGATATCAAGGTATTATGTAGGAACGAAGCAAAAAAACATGGAATTCCCGTTGTCATGGAAACCAGCGACAAAGGAATGCTGGATGTTGAGAGGTTCGATCTTGAACCCGATCGTCCAATTTTCCATGGACTGATTGGAAATATTGACCCTTCCAAACTAAAAAATCTTACCAACGAAGAAAAAGTACCGCTAATTATCCGGATTGTTGATGCAAAAAATAGCTCGCTTCGGGGAAGAGTTTCTTTGCTTGAGGTTGGACAATCCATCGGAACTTGGCCTCAGCTTGCGAGCGCCGTTACTCTTGGGGCGGGCGTAACAACGGATGTTGTTCGCCGGATTCTTTTAAATCAATTTCACGATTCCGGCCGTTATTATGTGGATTCAGAAGGATTGATCAGCAATAAAAATGTTAACGACAATCCTACGTTTAGTAACCCGTTTCCGCCATTTGACATAACTACTTCCAAAGAGATGGCTTCCCGGTTCGACGATCAACCCGCCAAGTATATACCTGATTTAAAGACAATTGAAAAGCTTGTAAAGGCCGCCTGCCAAGCACCTTCTACAGGAAATGACCAGCCATGGAAATGGCTTTATCAAAACGGAAAACTATTTCTATTCCATGATGAGCATAGAGCTTATTCATTCGGAAACTTTGACAATATAGCCTCCAATCTTTCCTTTGGGGCAGCATTTGAAAATCTGATTCTTAAAAGTAACGAAGCCGGCCTTTTTATAAAGAAAAATCTATATCCCATCGGCAGTTCTTCTCAGCTTGTTGCGGTTATTGAATTCAGTCAGACTAAAGAAGATGGATTTGAAAAAGTTTTTTCTCCTGAATCTGTCCACGTAATATATGACCGTACTACTAATCGGAATCCTTCTCAGCCTGTTGAAATTCCAGAGACAGAACTTAAATTACTCACCGAGGCAGCAGAAAGTGTTGATGGAGCCGAATTATTGATAATCCGGGACAAAGAGCAAATGCGCCAGATCGCCGAAATCATCGGAGGATGCGACCGGATCCGACTGCTAAATGAAGAGGGACATAAAGATTTTGTGTTCAGGGAAATGAAATGGACAAAAGAAGAAGCAGAGAAATCGGCCGATGGAATAGACGTTCAGACACTTGGAATGAGCCCTGCGCAACTAGCGGCTATGTCGCTGATTAAAGATCACAAAATTGCCCGCGTGTTGAAACAAATCGATGGCGGGCATGCACTGATAGACGTTAGCCGCAAATTGATTGAATCTGCATCTGCTCTTGGGATTATCACACTTCCTGAATACAATGCTGAAAACTTCTTCAACGGTGGTATTTCACTGGAACGCCTGTGGTTGAAAGCTGAACTTCTTGGTTATGCTATTCATCCGCTCATATCTCCTTTTTATCTTTTCCCAAGGATTGTACATGGCCAAAACGCCGGAGTTGATCAGAAGGAAAGTGAAAAGCTGCATGAACTTCGCCAGAAGTTTTTAAAACTGGTGCCCCTGAAAGATGATATGGCGGAAGTATTTATGTTTAAGATTGCAAAAGCTGAAGCGCCTACCGTCAAATCATTGAGATTACACTTACACGATACATTTTTTGCAGGTGACAAGACCAACAAATGATAGCGAGAATCAGAGCATACAGTGCACCGGAAGATATTGAAAATAACCTTCGATACATAGACGGACATAGAAAAGTACTCGAATCCTACGGAGTAAAACAAGTAACGTCTGCGAACCATATCTGGTTGCATGATCCCAATACTTATATGATCATTGTGGAATCGGAAGATGGCACAAAAATATATGGTGGGGGAAGAATACAGGTCCGGTCGGTAAATTTAAAAATGCCTATGGAGGACGCGATTGCAAAAATTGATGATTCAATATACTCCTATGTAGACAAGTTAGGAGAAATCAAAATTGCAGAATTTTGTGGCTTGTTCAATTCAAAGGAAGTGGCAGGTTACGGCATCGGCAGTATATTTCTTGGTCGGATAGGAGTAGCAATTTCCTCTCAGATCGGAGTAAAATATCTCATGGCTCTATGCTCACCGGCAACGCTCAGGAATTGTACACGGGTCGGTTTTGAGATTGTACGGGATCTTGGTAAAAATGGTACTTTTTATTATCCCAAAGAAGGCCTCATAGCAACAGCTTTGTTAATTAAGGATATTGATAATCTGCCTTTTGCAAATGATGAGGAACGGGAAAGAATTAATGATTTGCGCTTAAACCCTCTTCAACATACCCTTGAAACAGGTCCAAAAGGCGAGATGAATATTTTTTACGAGACAAAAATAAATCCGCTTTACCTTAATATTTAGAAAACAGAAGTGATCATTTTCAGTCCTTTGTCAAAAAATAATTATCTGCGATGAAATCGTTAAAATTACTACTTTTCTTTACTATACTATTTCCGTTTGCCAGGAGCTATGGAGAGGCTATAGACTTTTATGGAAAAAAAATAGTGATCGGAAAATTCATTGATATCTATGAAGATGAAAGAAACAAAAAAACTTTATCCGAACTTGATACCTCTCTGTTTGTAAAAAGCGATGTAGAAATTCCAAACTTAGGTTTAAGTAAATCTGCATTCTGGATAAAGTTGAAAATCAGGAATTATACAAGCGAAGAAAATATCCTGCTAGAACTGGCATCTCCGATGATCGATCTTTGCGATTTATATTCCGGTGAAACCAGAAAGTTATTGCAAAGTAATTCCGAAAATCTTCCATTCAGACAGAGAAAAATAAATGATCCTAATCTAGTTTTTGAGTTAAGAGTACCACAAGGACAAACAAAAACATTTTACCTTAAAATTCTGGCTTCTGAGCAGCTTATACTACCCCTTATTATCAATTCACCAAAAGAGTTCTATCAGGATTCTTTGAATGAAGAGATACTTGCCGGTATTCAAATTGGCATTCTGTTGGTGATGATCCTGTATAATCTGTTTATTTACTTTTCAGTAAAAGAAGAAAGTTACTTGTATTATGTACTTTACATTCTTTTTATTGGGTTAACACAACTTACATTAACAGGTTATACCTACAAATATCTTTGGCCGGATACGCCAGCATTTAACAATCTTGCTTATGTGATGTTTCCCGCCCTTGCCGGAATCTTTACGATTTTATTTATTAAAAAATTCCTGCATACCAGTGTCAAGTCTCCGATTTTGCATCATATGCTTACCATTGTAAGTTTCGGTTATTTGCTAGCACTGATTACCCGGGTTCTTGGATTTGACCTGATAAGTTTCCGGATTATTGACATTATGGCCCTTTCTGGTGCCATCGTTACGCTGATCACGGCAGCGAGACTTTCCTTCTTTGAAAATTACCGACCAGCTAAATTTTTCCTGACTGCGTGGCTGGTATTCCTGGTCGGACTTATACTATACATTGTGCGCAATCTCAATATGTTGCCGTATAATGATTTTACGAATTATAGCATGCAGGTCGGAACCGTTATAGAAGTTATCCTGCTTTCATTTGCCCTCGCTGACAAAATTAATATATTGAAAAAAGAACAGGAGCTTTCACAAGAGCAGGCTCTCAGGATCTCTCTGGAAAATGAAAAAATTATCCGGGAACAAAATATATCACTTGAAAAGAAAGTTGCGGAAAGAACGATAGAGTTAACACTGACGAATAAGGATCTAGAAGATACGCTTAACAAACTCAAAGATGCCCAATCACAATTGATCGAGTCTGAAAAAATGGCATCTCTCGGACAGCTCACGGCGGGGATTGCTCATGAGATCAACAACCCTATTAATTTTGTAAGTTCTAATATTCGTCCATTAAGAAGAGATATTGATGATGTATTGGAAATACTTACAGAATTTGATGAGATGCAACAAATTGATTCATTGGAAGGCGTTCATACCAAATTAAATCAAATTGAAAAGCTGAAACAAGAACTTGATCTGGACTATATTAAAACGGAAATCGGGATGCTGCTCACCGGTATGGAAGATGGCGCAAGACGAACCGTAGAAATTGTTAAGGGCCTGAAAATATTCTCAAGAGTAGATGAGTCAGACCTGAACTTTGTTAATTTAAACGAAGGAATTGAATCTACACTGGTAATTCTTAATTATCAGATGGGAACAAATCTTGAACTCAACAAAAATCTGGGAAGTATTCCAAACGTGGAGTGTTATGGCGGAAAAATGAATCAGGTATTTATGAATATACTTACCAATTCAATTTATGCCGTTCAAAAAGGTAACCTGACAAACAGGAAGCCTACCATATGGGTTACAACTTTTATGAAAGACAGTGAGCATGTAACAATTTCCATAAAAGATAACGGCTCCGGCATGAGTCCCGAAGTAAAATCAAAAATTTATAACCCTTTTTTCACTACCAAAGATGTAGGTGAAGGTACTGGTTTAGGTTTATCTATCGTTTTTAAAATTATTGAAGTACATTACGGCACAATTGAAGTAATTTCAGAAGTCGACCAAGGAACAGAATTTGTGATTACGCTCCCAATAACTAAAAAATTAGCCTAACCTGAATCAATGAATGACAAACTGATACGCATACTATATATAGACGATGAAGAACATAATCTGCAGTCGTTTAAGGCCTCATTCCGTAAACAGTACAACATCACCACAACTACATCAGCAGTTGAGGCTGAGGAGTTTATGGAACAGAATAATTTCCATGTAGTACTGGCCGATCAAAGAATGCCGGGCATGACCGGAACACAGTTTTTTGAAAAAATAAGAGTACGGTTTCCCGAGCCGATCAGGATTTTAATCACCGGACATACGGATATCAGCGCGGCAATTGATGCTATTAACAAAGGAGAAGTTTTCAGGTTTATTGATAAACCATGGGATTATACGTATGTAGAAAATGCAATAGCCCATGCATTTGAGATTTTTAATACCCGGGCTGAATTAAAACAGAGAAATCTTGATCTGGAAAAAGCTTACGAAGAGCTCGATAAATTTGTTTATAGTGCTTCTCATGATCTGCGTGCCCCATTGATGTCTGTTTTGGGCATTGTTAATCTGGCATTGATGGAGGAGAATGTCGAGTCTCAAAATGAATATCTGGATCTGATCAAGCAATCCATAAAAAAACTGGACACCTTTATTATCAACATCATAGATTATTACAAGAATGCCCGAGGTGTTGCCACCATGGCTCCGATTAATTTCGAAGAACTTGTTTATGATGTTACCGAAGCTATTAAATACCTGCCTGAATTTGAAAATATCGAAATGATCACAAACATTACACAAACCGGTGTTTTTGAGTCGGATGTAATGAAGATGAGAATCATATTTAATAACCTTATTACCAACGCTGTAAAATTCCAGGATCCTAAAAAGGAGAAATCGTTTATAAAACTGAGTATTCGCGCTACACCGGCCGGTACTTTAATTACTTTTGAAGACAATGGTCTGGGAATAAAAGAAGATGACCTTGAAAAAATATTTAAAATGTTTTATCGTGCCGGGGCAAGCAATAGTGGCTCTGGAATAGGTCTTTATATTGTGCATGAGGCGATTACTAAGCTGGAAGGAAAAATCAAGGTAACATCAACTTTGGGCGAAGGGAGTATTTTTGAAATAGAAATTCCTTCAATAAATAAATAGAAATTATGACTGCTCAATTTGATTTTATCTTAATTGATGATAGCGCCTTTGATTTATTTATTTATGAAAAACTAATAATTAAAAGTGGTATCGGCAATTCGGTACTACCATTCAATTCCGCGCAGGATGCTCTTGAATATTTGTCAAAAGAGGGTGAAACAATTCCCCAAACCGTCATTTTACTGGATTTGCAAATGCCGGGCATGAATGGATTTGAATTTATTGACGAGTTTGATCTGCTTCCCGAACAGATTAAGGATAAAATCCGTATATACATGTTATCGTCTACCATCGATACGCGGGATATCGACAAAGCCAAAGCCAGCATTTCTATTATTGATTTGTTATCAAAACCCTTAGAAATTGGTGTGCTAAAAACTATTCTGACATCCTGATTGAAGAATTATATTCCTTTTGTTATTTTAAGATGTCAGCTTCGATAAAGGATATCGCTACTCAGAAAATAAAAAGGTCTGCAACAAATTAAGTATCAGTCTGCTGACAGAAAAAAACGGATCAAAGGTTTTCTAATGTTGATTTTTTTTTAACAATATACAGTTTCTATATAATTGTTTTTATATTACCAAATTTGGTTACATTTTAGGTATGTTTTTATTAAAGTTAATAATTATTTAACTCAGACCTAAACAGCCTACCCCAGGAAATGAAAACAGACAGTAACACCCTGCGTGAAATTAAAAGACTACACGACGAATATGTAAAAGAAGTGGAATTTAGCGGAATTAAACCTTTGTCTATAGAAATATACAAATCTCATTCCAAAAACTTTGTTAGGTGGATTGACGGAGATTTTGTTCCAGGCGGAAAATTAAAAAAAATTCTCGAAGACAATTTACTTAAAGAACACAATCAAACGGTATAGATATAATACATTCATTTTTCCTGAAAGATCTCTGGATAAGCTTCTGCTGCCAGTAGAATAAATCGATTTCTTTATTTAGCTTTGAGACGAGGTTCTTCATTCTCTGGTTTTGCGTAAAAGTATTATTTAACAACAAGATTATGATTATTGCACTGCTTAATTTTTTTAAAGGTCGTTTTGATAAAGATTCAATTGAGGCAGCTAAGTCAAGCGAGAAACGTATGACACGCCAGGAAGCATTTCAGCAAATGAGAGAACTGGCTAAGAAATCAGGCAAAAAATAGTTATTAATGGTTAATGGTTAATTACAAGTCATTAGAACTCTATTTCTTCGAAATCAGCTTTGGGGTATCATCTTTTGGTATTCCCACCTAGCCATCCATTATCTGTTAATTCTTGTCTATAAACAGGCTCCGCTTTCCACACATTAACAATTAACCCTTAACCATTAATAATTACTTTGCCCGTAATAAGCATCTTTCCCGTGTTTTCTGAAAAAGTGTTTATCGATCAGGCTTTGTTTTATTGATGCTACATTTGGGTTAATTTGCAAAGTTAAATAGGCCATTTTTGCAATTTCTTCTAAAACTACTGCGTTATAAACCGCTTTTCCAGGATCCTTACCCCATGTAAAAGGTCCATGGCAAGCAACCAATACCATTTCAACTTCTTCCGGACTTAGGCCCAACTGATTAAACAGATCAAGAATTTGGTTGCCAGTTTCATGTTCATAATCTCCTTGAATCATAAGATCTGTCATTACTTCGGTAACTGGAACCGGTGCGACTAAATGATCAGCATGGGTGGTGCCAAGATTCGGTATAGACATTCCCGCCTGCGCCCAGGCTACTGCATAGGTTGAGTGCGTATGACAAACACCACCAATGGATGGGAAATTCCTGTACAGCAAAGTATGCGTTTTAGTATCAGACGATGGACGCATATTTCCTTCCACCAGAACATTATCAAGATCAACGATTACTATGTCATCAATCTTTAACTTACGATAAGGTACACCGCTTGGTTTGATGGCAATAACACCCGCTGCACGGTCAATTCCGCTTACATTTCCAAAAGTAACAATAGCCAGCTCTTCCTTCGGAATTTCCATGTTGGCTTCGTAAACCTCTTCTTTTAAATATTTATATACCATTTTATTAATCTAAAACACGGAAAAAACCGAGTACTTTACCAGTTGATTTCAATATTAACATACGGAAAAAATTGTATTATGCCGTGTCACTTATAGTAAGCTTCGCTCCATCTCAATTCATTTTTCAACTGACGTAGTGTTGTATTTTTATCAATAACGACCAGTTCAACGCCTACCATTTCTGCAAACATTTCGATTTGTTCCGTGCCAATATTTTGACTAAAAACCGTGTGATGCGCACCACCGGCATAAATCCAGGCTGCGCAACCGGTTTTCATATCAGGAGCCGGTTTCCAGAGCGCACGCGCTACGGGAAGTTTTGGTAAATCCTCTTCAACTGCAACGGCTTCTACTTCATTCACAAGCAATCGAAACCTGTTGCCCATATCAATAAGTGATACATTGATTGCAGGACCGGCAGGAGCATTGAAAACCAACCGAACCGGATCTTCTTTGCCTCCTATTCCCAGAGGATGGATTTCACAGGAAGGCTTGCCAGCTGCAATGGTAGGACAAATTTCAAGCATGTGGGAGCCCAAAACCAGATTTCTATCCGGATTGAAATGATAGGTATAATCTTCCATAAATGAATTCCCTCCCGGTAAACCACTTCCCATGACTTTGAGCGCACGAACCATCGCCGAAGTTTTCCAGTCGCCCTCACCCGCATAACCGTAACCAGCCGCCATCATACGTTGTGAACCAATGCCCGGCAACTGCTTCATTCCGTATAGATCTTCGAAAGTATTGGTATATCCTTTAAAATTCCCATCTTTTAGAAAATATTTCAATCCCAGCTCTATTCTGGCAGCATCTTGTAAGGCCGTATATTTTTCTTTCCCTTTATGCAGAGATGTAGCCAGTTGGTATTGTTCCAGATACTCGGTAATTAATTTATCAACCGCCTCGTCAGAAACCTGGTTAATTACTTTTACCAGATCACCGACGGCATAGGTATTCACCGAGAATCCAAATGTCATCTCAGCGGCAACTTTATCACCATCCGTTACGGCTACCTGGCGCATATTATCCCCAAAGCGCGCAAATCTAGCCCCGTTCAAGTCATTTTTGGCAGCAGCAACCCTTGCCCATGATGCAAGACCATCAATCACATCCTTTTGCTGCCAATGCCCAACGATTACCTTTCGGTTTATCCGCATCCGTGTCATAATATAACCAAATTCACGATCACCATGAGCTGACTGGTTCAGGTTCATAAAATCCATATCAATATCTTTCCATGGAATATCGCGGTTAAACTGCGTATGAAGATGGAGCAACGGTTTTTGTAAAATCTGCAAACCACGAATCCACATTTTAGCAGGAGAGAAAGTATGCATCCAGGCTACAATACCAACGCAACTTTCTGAAATATTGGCATCCTGACAAATACGGTATATTTCTTCCGGAGATTTTACAACAGGCTTAAAAACAACACGAACTGGTATTTCAGAATTTTTATCAAAAAAATTGCTTATTATTTGGGAATGTTCATCCACCTTGCGAAGCGTTTCGTCCCCATATAAATCCTGGCTACCGGTAACAAACCATATTTCAAATTGCTTTAAATCCAACATTGTGGCTGACTGTCTAAAATATTTTGGATAATTATTGCTGTATTAAACTACTTTCAAATCTTCAAACTTATTCTCCCTTGTACCAAATTCTACGAATTCCCCTGCTTTTAGATAGCGTTGGTACAGTTTTTCATAAATCTGCACCATTTCAGGCCTTGGATGATATTCTTTATCAAATCCTGAGTTCATAGCCTGCTGAGCCTCTGGAAGTGTTTGATGAATTCCGGATGCGACCGCAGCGAACATTGCCGCTCCAAGCGCGCAGGCCTGATCCGACGATGCAACTTTAATAGGCATATTCATGACATCAGCAAGCGTTTGCATCACAAAACCTGATTTTTTTGCCACGCCGCCAATAGCGATAACTTCTCGGATCGGTACTCCTTCTCTGATAAAACGATCGGCTATACTCTTGGAACCAAACGCTGTTGATTCAACAAGTGCTTTAAAGATCCTCGCCCCGTCACTGGCAAGGTTAAGCCCGAAAATGGCTCCTTTCAAAGTGTGATTTGCATCAGGAGTGCGCCGCCCGTTGAGCCAATCTATGGCAACAACATCATTTTCAGTGACAGGCAAAAGTGCGGCTTGTGCCGATAAATGCGGCAGCAGTTTTTCAGAAAGTTCTTTGGCGGCATTTTCTCCCAAAATCTCAGAGACCGGTGTAACAATCAGTTTGGCAAACCATGCATAAATATCTCCAAAACCCGACTGACCGGCTTCCATACCCAACATACCAGGCACTATTGAGCCATCAACCTGACCGCAAATCCCCTGTATCAACAAATGGCCGATTTCTTCATTTGGAGCGACCAGCATATCACAGGTTGATGTTCCGATCACTTTGCAAAGCGCATAAGGCTCTATTAATGCTCCCACAGCACCCATGTGACAATCAAATGCCCCGACTCCTATGATTACATCTGAGGGGATACCCAGTTTCTCAGCCCATTGAGCCGAAATAGTTCCCATAGGTTTGTCAGAAGTGTCTGTTTTTGAAAAAAGACGATCACGTATTCCGGCTAAAAGCGGATCCAGCGCGACAAAAAATTCCTCAGAAGGGAGCCCGTCAAATTCATTATGCCATAACGCTTTGTGACCTGCTGCACAACGAGATCTGAGCATGGTCAATGGATTGGTAATACCAGTCAGTTCCGCTGAAATCCAGTCACAATGTTCTACCCATGAAAATGCGGATTCCCTTACCTTTTCATCAATCCGAAGCGTTTTTAATATTTTTGCCCAGAACCATTCGGATGAATAAATTCCGCCAACGTATTTTGTATAATCTGTATCCCAATGATGCGCAAGCTGATTTATCTCCTCTGCTTCTGCGTTCGCGGTATGATCTTTCCAAAGGATAAACATTCCGTTCGGATTGTCCGCAAATTCGGGCAGAAGTGCCAGCGGAGTTCCGTTTCTATCCACAGCCACAGGAGTGGACCCGGTTGTGTCAATAGAAATTCCCGTAATATTTTCACGAACATCAGCACCCGCATTTTTTAAGGCGCCGGTCACGCAGGATTCCAGACCTTCAAGATAATCCAATGGATGTTGCCTGAAACGCGAAATGGATGGATCACAATATTTCCCTTCTTTCCATCTTTTATATTCATGCACAGCAGTCCCAGCTGTTTCTCCTGTATTCGCATTTACGATCAGCGCCCGAACCGAATCGGTACCATAATCAATGCCTATTACGTACTTGTTTTTCATAGGGTATAAGACCGTATACTTATAAATTCCGGACAAATTCGGGAAATAAATGATTACAAAAGCTGACGATCATACAGGGTCCGCATACCAACAATATCATAATCCATTTTGCAATTGTGATTAATCAGCTTGTAAATATAATAAAATTTATTTTTAGTGTATATATGACACAATTGAAATAGTGAAAAAAATATTATTGTTTAATCAGGATTTTAAAGCAATGTTATAGCTTAACTGGCTTCATCGAATCCGGCATAAAATTCCAAAATGCATGAAATTTCTCCTTGTACCGGATCGTATCCAGTTTATACAATGTTGCCTTTTTTGTAGCAGAATTGTTGTTTTTACTCCCAGTATCAATAAGTAAGCCCGTTGATAGCAATTTTCTACTAAAATTTCGTCTGTCCAGTGGTGTATTATAAATGGCTTCGTACAATTTCTGTAATTGAGGAATTGTAAAAAGTTCGGGTAAGAGTTCAAATCCGATCGGGTGCAATGCAGCCTTATAACGTAGATGTTCAATAGCCTGGCTAACCATTTCGTCATGGTCAAAAATTAGCCCTGGACGTTGATCAAGACTTATCCATGAAGCATTATGATTTTTTACGGCTTCGGAATCATGCTCTTCAATTTGTATTAAAGCAAAAAAAACGACTGAAACAGTTCTCTCCGCCGGATCACGGTTTACTTTACCAAATGTTTCAAGCTGTTCGACATATATATTGTTCAATCCCGTAAGATCAAATATAATTCTTGCCGCCCCTACTTCCAGATCTTCTTCTTCTCTTAGAAATCCACCCATCAGCGACCATTTCCCCTTTTCCGGTTCAAGATTTCGTTTCACAAGAAGTAATTTTATATCTTTTCCGTCAAAACCGAAAACGATACAATCAATAGCAAGCAAAATGCGCGAAGTGACGGGGTACCTATACATAAAAATTTAAGCGTATTACTTCTGACAGATTAGGTGGGCAAAATACAAATTCTCACAAGCTTAGTACTAAACTCTACGACATTTTAAAGTTTATTAACTTATTATTATCAAAAAATAAAAGACAACCGGATTACTTAACTTTCAAGTAAAGGGAATGAGCAAATTTAGACTGATTTTTGTTAAAAATTTCTTACTTTAATCTGAAAAGATTGAGGCGTTGAAACTTATGAGCCAGCTGTACATTACCTATTCTGATGAAAATATTCTCGAGCTGATTGGTCAGGACGACGAACTTGCGTTTGAAGAGCTTTATGAACGGTATTTCAAAGTTTTGTTCAATTATGTCTTTTCCAAAGTTGGGGATCAGTTTTCTGCACAGGAAATTGTCCAGGAATTATTTGTAAATATCTGGCAGCAGCGTCAGAAAAATCAGATACAGGCGTGCCGTCCATTTTTGTTTGCAGTAGCAAAAAAATCTGTTATCAATTTTTACAGAAAAGAATTTACCCGAAAACACCATTACAATCAATGGGAAATCCAGGCATCCGCCATTTCCGACCTGACAGACCAGACAATTCTTACTGCTGATTTGCAAAATAAATATGAACGGGCACTGGAAATGTTACCTACCAAATGCCGGGAAGTCTTCATCAGAAGCCGTCAGGGACTGTCCAACCGTGAAATTGCCGCCGAATTAATTATTTCTGAAAAAACTGTCGAACAACATATTACAAAGGCGCTCCGGATTTTGAGACAACATTTGAAGGAACATTTAACCTACCTGATTATTTTTTTTCAATTATTTTTATAATTACAATAAGGGTAATTTACTTCGCACACTACTTTTATTCCAAACTAATATTTATTTAATTTTCGTTCATACAGAACGTCCTTGCCATTTATGAAGTTTATCATCCCTGCTTTCCTTTCCGCTTTTCTTTTTGTTAATACGGTTGATGCACAAAGTCCGGTTAAATACACCGCTGCACAGGCACATTCACACAACGACTACGCACAGAACATTCCTTTCCTGCGTGCTTACTATCAGCAATTCGGTTCTATTGAGGCCGATATCTTCCTGAAAAACGACAGTATTTTTGTAGCGCACGATCAAAAATATATTACCTCGAAAAATACTTTCAACGCGCTCTATTTAAAACCGATCCTTGATCAGATTGAAAAGAATAAAGGAAGTATATATCCTGACAAGAATCTTAGTTTGCAGTTACTAATCGATTTAAAAACACCAGGCAAGGAAACCATCGCGGCCCTGATAAAAGAATTGAAACCACATACCAATATTTTTTATCCAAAAGGAACTGTTAAAATTGTTTTGAGCGGTGAAGTACCTTCTCCTGAGGAATTTGAACAATACCCTGATTACCTGTTTTTCGACGGCAGACCGGACATTCAGTATACCAAAGGACAGCTTGAAAAAATAGGTTTAATCAGTCAGGATTTTACAAAATATACGCACTGGAATGGAAAAGGAATTTTGGTTAAAAGTGATAAAAATGCCATTGAAGCTGTAATCAAGAAGGTACATGAAAAAGGTAAAAAAGTGCGTTTTTGGGCCACTCCGGATAATGTCAACGCCTGGAAAATGCTTATGAACATGGGGCTTGATTATCTTAATACTGATAAGGTAGAAGAACTGGGCCCTTATCTGAGAAACCGTCCCGATGCAGAATATACCGCCCAAAACATTCAGCCAGTTTACCAGCCTACGTATCGTAATAATGACAAAGAATCAAAAGTCAGAAATATAATTTTATTGATAGGTGACGGCATGGGATTGGCGCAGATTTATTCTGGCGTAACGGCCAATCGAGGGGAACTAAACCTTACCAGGTTTTTGAATATCGGCTTTTCCAAAACCAATGCCGCAGATAGTTACATTACTGATTCTGCCGCCGGAGCTACGGCGATGGCTACCGGAAAAAAAGCCAGAAACAGAGCTATTGGGGTAGACACAAACAATATTCCGCTTCTTAACTTACCGGACAAAATTAAACCTCTTGGTATCAAAACAGGCCTGATATCTGCCGGGAATATTGTTGATGCAACTCCTGCTGCCTTTTTTGCACATCGGTCCGACAGAAGCATGGAAGCTTTGATTGCTCACGATTACCTGAAATCACCCGTCGATATTTTGATCGGAGGCGGATCAGCACTTTTCAATAAAGAAAAGATTTCCGATTCACTCCAGTTAAAAGGGATTCAATATTCAAATCAGTGGCAGGATTTAAATACGTTAAAAACTCCGTTTGTACTTTTAAATGACGCTAAAACCGTTTCAATACTAAATGGGCGTGGTAATTTCCTGGCAGAGGCTTTTAAAAAAACGCAGGAATCGCTTGTAAAAAATAAAAAAGGATTTTTCATTATGGCTGAAGGAGCCCAGATCGATTACGGCGGACACGCCAATAAAGTGCCATATGTAGTAACCGAAATGCTGGATTTTGATCAATTGATCGGAGAAGCGATGCGTTTTGCGGATAGTAACGGTGAAACCCTTGTTATCGTTACAGCAGATCACGAAACGGGCGGTATGACTTTACTCGACGGCGATTTGAAAAAAGGATATGTGGACGGACATTTTAGCACCAATGATCATACTTCTGTCATGGTCCCGGTTTTTGCCTATGGCCCGCATTCTATGGATTTTAGAGGGGTATATGAAAATACAGAGATTTATGAAAAGATATTGAGGCTTTTTAATTTGTACGGTAAGAAATAGAATATCAACAAAATACATATTATCGAAAAGGCTGCCGGAAAGATTTTTATATCATTGAAAAAGTAGCCGACAATATTAATCTTTTGAATTTACCAAAAAATTAACAAAACGAGCAGGATACCCGAGGTATCCTGCTCGTTTTGTTAATCCTCAAACTTAAATACATTTAAGTGCCTCATAAAAAACCGAGGGCATTTTTATTTACCGGATCATCCGTTGTTTTAGAGCGCTATTCTTTTTAACTTAACAGTTTAAGCAATTACAAAATTTTTACTACAAAAAAATCAAAGTATTGCTACGGTATAATTTGTTTTTCCAGCTTACTTTTGAAACACAATATAAAGTACCTGTTTCCGCAGCTTCATGGCTCTATGCACATATCTAATATCCCTCTCAATAAAAATATGTAGCCGCCAACGCTATTTCTTGACAAAAACTGACTTGCAACGCACAGCAAAAAATGTGACTACGCTTTATAATTAAAAGATTTGTCAGCGTATGGTAAGGTTTTTAAAATAACTGTTTACCCTTCTTATTTCAGATTATGCCCTCCTAAGTCAGGAGGGCATTTATAAGATTCGGGTCCCTAATTTCAGAAAAATGTTGTAATACAGCTGTTTACTATTTTAAAAATGTTTCCTTAACCGTTTATAATAAACATGAGATAATGATTAAAAAAATCTGCCAGGTCAAAAACTGATAACAAAGCAGAAAGTAATACCTTTATTAACTACGTAATAGTGTATGTTTGAAATGTGAAGAGGGTGGCATATTTAATGATAATTGAACAAGTGTGTGTGTAATACGTGGAAAAATTCAAAGCTCATTCTAAAATGTTTTTGATTCATCCTATTGCCAAATGTAATATCAGTCCAGAAAATTGTTTGTAGCATTAAATTTAAGATTTCGTAGATATACTTCTACGTAATATTTATTCCAAATTAGATTATACTTACCTCCGGTACTCTATATGCGAGTGCTACAAAAATTGGCTAAAAATCATGTTTGTAAAATCCGGCTTTCATACGAAACAGGTTCTTTTGTTTATAAGCCTGCTTCTGGTATTTCAGTTAAACCTTTTATACGGGCAGGCGCCGGTATATGTTCCGGAATGTAAAGTCGAGCTGGATTTCAGGACTTTGTTGGCAAGGCCAGCCACAACAATTAGCCATTATTCAGTCACTTCAATTACTGATTCTGTATTGATAGAAAACGGATACTTCTATTCTGAGAAAACAGAAAAAGTGCCATTTCTGATTAATAAACCTGTTTCTTCTAAGCTCAAAAAACTGCCCGTTATTATCATCCTGCATGGTACTGGCGGAAGTAAGGATGATAAGGATATAAAAGATTTATTATACCACTTCTCAAAACTGGGTTTTATGGCAATGGCTATTGACGCCCGTTTTCATGGCGAAAGAGCAGGAATTAATAACAAAAATAACCAGCGTTATACGGATGCTATTATGGCAGCCTGGGAAAATAATGATCCAAAAAAGCAGACTTATCCATTTTTCTATGATACCGTTTATGATCTCTGGAAACTCACAGATTATCTGATCACCAGAAGTGACGTTGACTCCACAAGAATTGGAATGACAGGAATTTCCATGGGCGGTATCCAGACCTGGATGGCTGCTTCTGTTGATAAGAGAATAAAAGTAGCCGTGCCTATAATTGCCGCACAAAGTTTCAAATGGTCGTTGGAAAATAATCGCTGGCAGGGACGCGCCGGAACCATTTGGGCTGCGCATGAAAAAGCAGCAAAAGATCTCGGAGATACGGTTGTGAATGCTAAAAATGTGGCAGAACTCTGGCATAAAATACTGCCAGGCATTCTGGATGAATTTGATTGCCCTTCCATGATCCGTCTTTTTGCACCACGGCCACTGCTTTTGTTAAGTAATGCAGAAGATCAGAATTGTCCTTTGCCAGGTGCTGAAATTGCTTTCAAATCTGCACGGGATTCTTATCAATTAAAAAATGCAACTGAAAAATTAAAAATCAACGTGTCTCCTGATGAGCCGCACCGTTTTCTTCCTCAGCATTTAAAACTGGCTTCTGAATGGTTTATTCAATGGCTATAAAAATCTGTTGCCGTTAAAGCCAAATAGTCAAGTCAGTCTATTTTCATGGTTTGGTATTTTAGTTATTTATATTTTGGTTGTAATCATCGCTTTTTAATACCCGTCGACGGCGGAAAAAGCCGTCGGACGGGCGGCTCGAAATACATTTATCAGAAAATGAATTTCGCTTCCCTATTTCACAAAAATATGATTTAGGCCTTACACACCTTGTATAAGTTTTTTTCAGGCATGAAAATTGACTGTGGTACAAAACCAAATTTCATTACCATGAAAAAGATTTCAAAAGAAAAGGGTAGAAACACCAAAAGGAATAAACTGGGTGTAAAAAATTCACTTGTCAATAACATCAACGCGCGGAAGAAAAAGGGAATTTCAAAACCTAAAACAAAGAAAACGGTAAGCAAAAAAGCCTACTCCGGGATGAAAAAAAATTGGGGTAAAAAGAAACAAAAGAATTATTGATCAATTAAGGTTACTCACCCACACAAACCAGGTCCAGATACTGAAAGTCAAAACTAGAATCGGTAAGTGGCGAAATCGCTTCCATTTTGATCGATGATGGCTTAACATCTTTGCTTTGACATAAAGGCACAAAGCAAAACTGATCAATGATAAAGTAGAATAAATTTTCATGAGAAGGCGCCCTATCGTCTAAAAAAGCCGATTTTTATTTAAAAACATAGAATTAATTTTAGTCTTTATAGGCATAATTAACTTTTGCAACCTTATATTTGTTACAAGCGAAAACCCTGTAAAAACCCCTCAAACATAAGCTTGTTATGTACAATCTTTTGATTTTTGAAAGTGATTCCATTTTTAAGATTGGAATAGCACACCGGTTAGAAAAAGAAAACAAACACATCACTATTGAGACCGCTGAAAGCATTAGTAAAGTCTTCCAAAAGTCGCTTTTCATGGCTAGTGAACAAAAAGACGGCTATGATTTATTCATTGTTTCAGTAAATAAACAAGAGGATGACGTAATTTCATTTATTCAATATGTGATCCGTAATAAACCTGAATTACCGATTCTTGTTTTTTCCTATGAAACCAATGACTGGCTTCTAAAACAGGGAATTAATTGCAGACAAAATCTGGGAAGATATATCAAAAAAGTTTCGTGCTGGCAGGATATTCACCAGGAAGTGAAAAAACTTCTGACCGACCCGGTTATTCTTTCTTCTTCTACCAGGGAAATTAGTACGGATTTCAAGCTGGCTAGCCGCAAAGTTGGCGATAGTTGATTAAATTTTATACAAATAAAAAATAGGCTGTGTTAGGCTCACAAGACCATCGTTTTTATTTTGAATCCTCACCTCTCTTTGATAAAACTCAAACCAAGGTTAAGACTTTTATTAAAATCAACAATCGTAGCGGATTCCAACGTGGCCTGGATTTTATTGCGAATAATTTTAAATTCGTTATGCAATGGGCACGGTTTGGTTTCTGAACAATTTTTAAGACCCAGTCCGCATCCTACAAAAATATTATCTCCATCCACCGCCCTGACAATATCCGCCAAGGTTTTTTTCTTGGAATTCTGATCAATATAGAAACCACCGTTAGGGCCTTTATTAGATTGTACAAGTCCTCGTTTGCTGAGATCCTGTAATATCTTGGCAATAAAATGTACAGGAGAATCTATCCCGGCAGCAATTTCCCTGATGCCAACCTTATCACCGTTTTCGGATTTCTGAGCAATAAAAATCACCGCCCTTATCGCATACTCACATGTTTTTGAAAAAACCATTTTTCCATTATTTATAGAACAAAGATACTTAATATCGAACAAGTAAAAGATATAAAACTCTTTTTTTAAATATTGTGTGCTTGATTATGAAAAATAAATTAAATAATAAAAGAGTAAAACATCTTTTATTATTTAATTTATGCATTACCTTTACATCGTAAATCAGAAATGGAATTAAATATATAAAAGATAAAAAGGTGTTAATATATTTAAAAGCCGATTTCGATACTTAATTTTAAATTAACTTATATGATTACCACAGATCAAAAAAACATTATTAAGGCAACTGTGCCTGTTTTAAAAGAAAATGGTGTTTTACTAACTGACCATTTTTACAAACGGATGTTTGTTCACAATCCTGAACTGAAAAACGTATTTAACCTGAGCAATCAGCAAAATAACAGACAGCAAACTGCCCTCGCAATGGCGATTCTTGCTTATGCAGAGAACATTGAAAATCCTGCTGTTTTGATGCCGGCGGTCCATGGGATCGGACAAAAACATGTGAGCCTGGATATTCGGCCGGAGCATTATATTATCGTTGGAAAACATCTCATCGCATCCATCAGCGAAGTTTTGGGAGAAGCCGCCACACCAGAAATTCTGGATGCATGGGAAGTCGCTTACAACCAGTTGGCGCAGATCATGTCTGGTCATGAAAATAGATTGTATAGTGAAAAAGTCAAAATAAAAGGAGGTTGGAGTGGTTGGAAACCTTTTGTTGTCAAAGAAAAAGTAATCGAATCCTCCGAAATTACATCTTTCCATTTATACCCCTCAGATCAGGGGCCGGTGGCTGGTTTTGCGCCGGGTCAGTATCTGAGCATCCGTCTTTTTATCCCTGAATTAAATTTGCTTCAGCCAAGACAATATAGTATTTCAAGTGCTCCCAATGGTTTATACTACCGGATTTCAGTAAAAAAGGAAACCGCTCTTAACCTGAACCCTGACGGGCTGATCAGCAACCGTTTGCATGATTTTGTAAATATCGGCGACATACTGGAAGTTACTGCACCGGCTGGAAGTTTTACACTAACCGCCGACAATGATCACCCTGTGGTTTTCATTAGCGGCGGGGTTGGCCAGACACCATTGATCAGTATGCTGGAAGAACTGATCAAAAGCGGAAGCAAAAAACCTGCTACATGGATTCATGGCTGCCGGAATAAAAAAGCACATGCTTTTAAGGAAACAATTGAATACTGGTCTGGTGAAAAAAAGGCAGTAAAAAAGCATATTTTCTATAACGAGACCGATCAGGAATCCGAATCAGAAAATCAATATAAAGGCTGGGTAGACCTTAATATTTTAGGAGATGAATTGTTAACACCAAATACAGAATACTATATCTGCGGCCCCGGACCTTTTATTACAAAACATTATACAGAACTTATTGCCAAAGGAATTCAGGCGCAATCCATTCATTTTGAAGAATTTGGCCCGCAAACGCTTCATCTAAATTAGCAAAAACGATAAATCTGTCTTTATTAAAAAAATAGGGCAGATTTTTAGCATTCCGATTTGGTATTAATTTGTTGGTTCCGGAAAATTTGTCCGTTTAAATATAACAAATCAGAAGATTGAAAATATAAACGGCTGAACACAAAAGTATATTCAGCCTAGATTCTGTCTTTATGTTACGTGTAAACGGTCAGGTTAAAAAATTCAGATTCCGGGACATATTAAACCATACTAATTTTTATTCACAATGCTAAAAAAATCACTGGTACTTCTGCTTGTCATCGCAGGTGCAGTTTCCGCCCAGGCTCAGCAGTTCAAAGTATTGCTATTTACGAAAACAGCAGGATTCCATCACGAGTCCATTCATGAAGGTGTTGATGGCGTAAGAAAAATTGCGGCAAGACATAATTTCACTGTGGACTGGCAGGAAAATGCTTCCGTTTTCAACGAAAAGCAACTAAAAGATTACGCTGCCGTTATTTTCCTCAACACTACCGGCGACATTCTGAATGAAGAGCAGCAGGTTGCTTTTGAAAAATTCATTCAGTCGGGTAAAGGCTGGGTGGGCATCCACGCTGCTGCTGATACAGAGTATGAATGGCCTTGGTATACCAAAATGGTGGGTATGATGTTCAAAATCCACCCTTCACAACAGACTGCTTATCTGGATGTTGTGGATAGTAATTTTCCGGGACTTGAACGCTTTCCAAAAAGAATGCTTTGGACTGACGAATGGTATGAATATCAAAAACCATACAAATCAAACGATCTAAAATTCCTGATCGGACTTGACGAAAAAACCTACGACCCAAAAACAAAATGGGGTGATAATGAAGGCAAAGGAATGGGCGATTTTCATCCGATGTCATGGTATCACAAATATGATGGTGGCCGCGCATTTTATACCGGTCTTGGCCACATAGGACTTGTATATTCCGACCAGTCATTTCTGGATCACTTATATGGTGGGATTTATTGGGCTGCGACGGGGAAAGGAATCAAGTAGAGGTTCTTTATCCAAATTGGACTTACATCAATTAACAAAACTGCCTCTGTTCGTTAGAATAGCGGCAGTTTTGTTAATGGACGGTTGATTATCGATGTATAATAAAATCGTAATTTAGACGAATTAAAAACTAAGCATTTTTCATCCTTCCAAAAACGGCTAACGAACCTTAAAATAATTTCATGAAACTTCTAACCACCATTTTCTTATTTACAATTTCAACTACGCTGACTTTTGCCCAACTAAATAAACCTTCACAAAAAGATGACAGTAAACCTTTTGTTTTGGGTGTTATTGATGAAATCCAGTCAACGATATTATCCGAAAAGCGAATATTAAATATTTATCTTCCGGAAGGTTACAATAAAAATGATACTACCAAATATGCAGTGGTATATCTTCTTGACGGCTCAGCGGATGAAGATTTTATCCATGTAAGCGGGCTTTTCCAATTCAATAATTTCTCCTGGATCGACCGTGTTCCAAAATCAATTATTGTCGGAATTGCCAATGTTGACCGAAAAAGAGATTTCACCTACCCTACCACCCTTGACTCAGATAAAAAAAGATATCCAACCGCTGGTCATTCCGACAAATTCACAAACTTTTTGGAAAAAGAATTACTGCCTTTTATTGAAAAAAAGTATAAAACGAATGCATCCAAAATGCTGATAGGACAATCACTGGCCGGACTTTTCGCCACTGAAATTTTACTTAAAAAACCAACATTGTTTTCAAAATACATAATCATCAGCCCCAGCCTTTGGTGGGATAATGGTTCATTGTTAAATCAATCTTCCGCTATTTTACAGGATGATTTTTCTCAAAAAACGGATATTTACATCGGCGTTGGAAAAGAGGGATTGACTCCTGGTGAGACTCCCCGCGTTATGGAAGTCGATGCAAATTTATTAACTGAGAAATTAGTTAAAACCAAAAGTAAAAATGTGACGGTTCACTTTGATTATTTACCTCAGGAAGATCATGGAACAATCACACATCAGGCAATTTTTAATGCGCTGAGAATGCTTTACCCGGTTAGTACCAAGACTAAATAATTAAAGATTGTACGAATTTTCATTAGTTTCTGTGTGCTAAGATTTCTTATTTGGCTTAAAAAGTTACAATTCTAATACAAACTGGAAAGATGTATGGACTTTAACTTGGCCCAGTAGAGAATGGTGAAGGCGTATCTTGCCTTCACTAATTTTATTCGGTATCCGTTCAATTATGACCTTACAGCAAGTTAATAGATTTTAACTATTGAATCATAGAATTAATCGATTGTGATTATTACTTATGATATTATAACTTTATTGTTCTGCACAAATACAAGGTGCTCGTAAGTGTTGACTTAATACATGAACTAATTAAAATGGAAAAAGAATCAGACGACATCAGTAAATGCCCTTTTCATAATGGCACTCTGAACCTAAAAGACGACGTGCAAAAGGTTGGCGGTGCCGGAACCAGAAATCGTGACTGGTGGCCAAATCAGTTAAAATTGAGTATTCTGCGGCAGCATTCTTCCTTGTCAAACCCGATGCAGGAAGATTTCAACTATGCTGAAGCGTTTAAAAGTCTGGATCTCGAAGCCGTTAAACAAGATCTTCATGCGCTCATGACCGACTCTCAGGATTGGTGGCCAGCAGATTTTGGCCATTACGGTCCTTTGTTCATACGGATGGCCTGGCACAGTGCTGGAACCTACCGCGTGGGTGATGGCCGTGGCGGCGCAGGTGCAGGACAACAGCGTTTCGCTCCGCTGAATAGCTGGCCGGATAACGTAAGTCTTGATAAAGCGCGCAGATTGCTTTGGCCAATCAAACAAAAATATGGTCGTAAAATATCATGGGCCGATTTGCTGATTCTTACGGGTAATGTTGCCCTGGAATCAATGGGCTTCAAAACATTCGGTTTTGCAGGCGGTCGTGCAGACGTATGGGAGCCGGATGAAGATATATACTGGGGTTCTGAATCTACCTGGCTGGGTAATGACCACCGTTATGGTCAAGGTTCGGCAGGTGTTGCAGGGCACGGTGTGGTATCATCAGATGAAGATCCGGGACGCAATATCCATTCACGCGATCTGGAAAATCCGCTTGGTGCCGCTCACATGGGGCTTATTTATGTGAATCCGGAAGGCCCTGATGGAAATCCTGATCCGATCGGTTCTGCGAGAGATATTCGTGAAACATTTGCCCGTATGGCAATGAACGACGAAGAAACGGTTGCGCTGATAGCAGGCGGACATAGTTTTGGAAAAACCCATGGAGCAGCTACGTCTGACCATGTTGGAAAAGAACCCGAAGCGGCTGGTTTGGAATCACAAGGATTTGGCTGGAGCAACAGCTATGGCTCTGGCAGTGGTGCTGACGCTATTACCAGCGGACTTGAAGTCATTTGGACGAAAACACCGACGCAATGGAGCAACAATTTTTTCGAAAACCTGTTTGCATTTGACTGGGAATTGACCAAAAGTCCTGGAGGTGCGCATCAATGGGTTGCCAAAAATGCCGAGGCAATTATTCCAGATGCATTTGATAGCAGCAAAAAACATGCACCAACCATGCTTACAAGCGATCTTGCGCTAAGACTTGATCCTGCATATGAAAAGATATCAAGACGCTTTTTAGAGAACCCGGATGAATTTGCAGATGTTTTTGCCCGTGCGTGGTTCAAGTTGACGCACCGCGATATGGGTCCACGTGAAAGATATCTGGGTCCGGATGTACCTCAGGAGGACCTGATCTGGCAGGATCCTATTCCTGTCGTTAACCATGCACTGGTTGATGAAAGCGACATTTCGGCATTGAAAGCAAATATACTTGCATCCGGATTGAGCATCTCAGAACTGGTTTCTACCGCATGGGCTTCTGCGAGTACCTACCGTGGTTCAGACAAGCGTGGTGGTGCCAATGGCGCACGTGTTCGTCTGGCTCCTCAGAAAGACTGGAAAGTAAACAATCCGTCTCAACTAAAAAAAGTATTAAGTACGCTTGAAAGTATTCAGGAGGAATTTAATAGCAACCAGTCAGCGGGCAAAAAAATATCCCTGGCCGATTTGATCATTCTGGCAGGTAATGCCGGTGTTGAAAAGGCAGCAGGAAATACCCTTACTGTTCCATTCATTCCCGGCCGCATGGATGCATCTCAGGAGCAGACTGACATTGAGTCGGTAGGTTATCTTGAACCGATTGCTGATGGTTTCCGTAACTATCAGAAAGCAAAGTTCTCTGCTTCAACAGAAGAATTACTGATTGACAAAGCACAATTATTAACACTAACCGGGCCTGAATTAGCCGTATTAGTAGGTGGTTTGCGCGTCTTGGACATCAATTTCGACGGCTCAAAAAATGGTGTTTTCACTGCACGCCCTGGTCATCTAACCAATGATTTCTTTGTAAATCTGCTTGATATGCGTACAGCGTGGAAAGCGATTTCGGAAGATAAGGATGTGTATTTAGGAAGCGACCGCACAACTGGTCAGCCAAAATGGACGGCCTCACGCGCCGATCTTGTATTCGGTTCTAATGCAGAACTAAGAGCGATTGCAGAAGTATACGGAAGCTTTGATGCCCAAGACAAATTTGTAAAAGATTTTGTTGCGGCCTGGACCAAAGTAACGAATCTGGGCAGATTTGATTTGTAAAAGTTAACCGGATAATAAATAAAAAGGCCGTTCCGAAAATATTCGGGACGGTTTTTTATGTTTTAACGATTCAAAGTAAATTAGATTTTCCAGATTTAATTCAAAAGCAGAAACATAATATCTGCCAGCCATTCCTTTTTAGTCATGTTTATTCTACTTTCAGTTGAACTGCATTATTAGCCTTTTGAAATACAATTCCGTCAGCTTCAAGTTCTTTCAGTTGCCATGACACAACCTTATTACTACCTTAGGCAGCTTTTAGAGAGTTTATTAAATCAGAAGATTAATTAACAAAAAGGCAACTGCCTCTTAAAAGATTGGTATTGAATCAGCTTTGACAAAAACAACTATATCAAATGAAAATCATCATTGTCGGTGCCACAGGTACCATTGGAAAACACGTTGTAAAAGCGCTGGAATCTGCGCATGAAATTATTAAAGTGGGCTCAAAAAGCGGCGACTTTCAGGTCGAAATTTCAAGCCTCGAATCTATTGAATTCCTGTTCACACAAGTGGGTCCATTTGACGCATTGATCTCCGCAGCAGGCGACGCACATTTTGGTCCGCTTCCGCAAATGACGGATGTAGATTTCAGAAAAGGTATTGACAGCAAACTTATGGGACAGGTCAATCTGGTGCTGATTGGCCAGAAGTATATCAATCCCAAAGGTTCTTTCACCCTCACATCGGGAAGTCTTGCTGAAGATCCGATCGTTTATGGTGCCGCGGTAAGCGCCATAAACGGCGCATTGAACGGCTTCGTCAAAGGAGCTGCGCTTGAACTTGAAAACGGGGTTCGTATTAATGCAATCGCTCCGGGTGTTGTTGAAGAATCACCGGCCTATTTCCCTTATTTCCCGGGCGATATTCCTGTGGAAATGCATAGGGTTGCACAGGCTTATTACAAGAGCGTAATGGGCGGACAGACCGGGCAGGTTTATTTTGTTGGGTGATATTTGGATTCGTTTGAGTCTTTTTTAGGGCTTTCCAGGTAATGCCAGACCAGCATTTATAAATGGTGAAACGGCACCATTACTTATGCAGATTGTCAAAGAAAAATATATGGAATTAAATTTTTTCCGGCTGATGGACAATTTCGCGAAAACCGCCGAAAAAATGATCAAATAATAAGCCATGAAACATATATGAATAAAATTTAAACAAGCACTTCATTTAACCCAATTTGTAAGAAGAAATATCCTGCCCCTATCGATTGTTAAGCTTTGCCAAATAGATAAAATCTGACAATTAAGTACTCATTTGGTGTTATCAGCCGGTAGAAGATATTTTAGGACATAACGGGGAGTTGATGTACAGTTAACTCAGTAAAGAGGTTAAAACTTATCTTTTAATTTTGGAAATGACAGGCCAATTGACAAAATTGAACTGTAAATTGCATTGAATAATCAGAAAAGGAAATAACTATTGCACCATCTTTTGGTTGATTAGTTTGTTAATTCTACAAATGACCTGCATGAATTTTACCAGGCTGGTCATTTATGTTTTAAAATAAATATAAAATTCATATCCAACTGCATAATACAGTAATTTAAAAAGAAACCCCAAGAAATGATATTTGAAGAATTGAGAACTGATAGGCTAATCTTAAGAAAAATCACTCAGGAAACCTATGATTATATATTTGAAACGTTTTCTGATCATCAGATAATTGAGTTTTTAGGACTGAATTCTAATCAAGAATTTATACTAGAAAAAGAAAAATACCAAAATGGACTTTCAACACACAATCGGAAGTTCCTGTATTTTCAATTGATTGATAAAACTACGGGAAAGATTATCGGTTGGTGTGGTTTTCATACTTGGTATGTTGACCATCATAGGGCTGAAATAGGATATGCTTTGAGCGATGATGATTACAAAGGAATGGGAATCATGTCGGAGGCTATTACTCCAATAATTGAATATGGTTTTGAGCAAATGAACCTAAACAGAATAGAAGCATTTATTGGCCCTGACAATTTCCCTTCATTAAATCTTATAAAAAAAATGAATTTTAGGGCAGAAGGCCAATTAAGGCAACATTATGTGAAAAATAATCGGGCAGAAGATTCGATGGTTTTTTCATTACTTAAAACTGAATTTAAATGATTCTGATAGCCAGAATGAGTTCTAACGGTTTTTTAGCAAAAAAGCTTTTATCCTAATTCCAGGTTTGTTTTGAAGGGCCTATGAGATCTGGTTTTGCTACTGATGAGCTTTGCGCCTTGTCAATAAATCCGTAAACAGGTTCTTGCTACTCTTGAATTGTATAATTTATTATGGCAGGCATTACCTCAACGGTTGAATTTAAACTATCAGATCGTGTTGAAGGTTACAAGCATATAGTCAGGACCATTGGAACACAGACAAGAACTTTCTGCCGAAGATTGTATGGTTTCCACCAGGCGTCGCTCCTACCCGACCAACATCTGCTATAAATCGTTTACCTCAAACTATTAAGTTGCTCAACCCTACTAAAATTAATATTGGAAAATACGCTAGCCCTAATGGAACTACCTACATGAAGAGCGTTCCCGCAAATTGAATCCCCACTGTCTCAACCCTAAAAAGCCGCCAACTATCTTAATCTTTGGATATTTTCGATCAACAGTCATTTTAAGGGCCTAAAAGCAGGTAAATCTTCGCTGAACCACCTTCATCCCGCACATAGTGCTCTTCACATTACGATTAGCCTCAGTCGTCTAAAATTCAAAAACGTCAATAAAATCCTTTATTCCTTTGGACATATAAAATTGTATGAACTCAAGGAAAGTGGACTTTCGAATTTTTAACCTGCGACAAGTGTATATTATAAGTAAAATTAAACTTGCAGCGCTCATCACGGTATTTGCATTTTTGAGTGCCTCTCTTCACGCCCAGACAAAATATATGATCGGGGGAATTGTCAGGGATTCATCGTCGGCGCAGCCCGTTTCTTATGCTACAATAGGACTTATTGATAATCAGAATAATGTCATAACTTCCACGCTTTCCGACGAAAACGGAACCTTTAATCTTATGGCTGATAAACCAGGAGATTATTCTATCCAGATATCGTTCATCGGATACGCTACCAGGATATTGCCAGTCAGGGTTCTATCAAACACGCTTAATCTGTCAATCCCGATTATTTTATTAAACCCGGTAGCAACCAATCTCAAAGAAGTTACCGTGTCTGCTCAAAAGAATATCATAGAAGTACATCCTGGCATGCTTGTCTATAACGCGGCAAATGATCTGACAAATAAAGGAGGTACTGCGGCCGATGTACTACGTAAGGCCCCCATACTTAATGTGGACCCCCAAGGTAATGTAAGTATGCGCGGAAGTACCAATTTAAAGATCTTAATCGATGGTAAATATTCAGGTCAAATGGCACGCAATGCTGCTGATGCACTGAATATGATGCCTGCCGATGCAATTAAATCTGTTGAAGTCATCACAACGCCATCCGCTAAGTATGACGCCGAAGGTGCTGCCGGTGTGATTAATATCATAACCAGGAAGGGCAGAAAGAACCTGGATGGTGCCTTGGAACTGACGGCTAGTAATTTGGAACAAGCTTTTAACCCGCGCGTTGCCTTCACAATAGGCAAATGGAATTTTTCCTTTCATGGTCATCTTCATCAGCTTCGAAGTAAAGAAGGCTCAACCTATTTGAGAACACAACCCGGGAATGGGTCTGATGTGGCGCAACTGGAACAGCAAGTGGAACAGGATAATACAGCGCCCCACGGCTCAGGTGATTTTCAAGTTACATTCTCCCCCGACTCTTCCAGTGAATTTAATCTCGCCATAAATAGCAGTATAGGCAACTGGCCAGGTGATAAAGACATAAAAACAATTACCCGTTCTGCTACCGGCGGTATTTTAGAACAATATTCACAGCATATTGATGCGAGCGAAAGGTATCTGAGTGGCGACTTTAATATAGGCTACTTCAGAAAATTTAAAAAGTCGGGACAACAACTCAACATACTCGCACAGATGGCCCCCAGAAAAAGCGAAGCTCCCTATTACACGCTCATTTCATACATGACCAGTCAACCACAGTACCAGGAATACAACACGAATGAGATAAAAAACCGGGAATGGACTTTCCAGGCTGATTACATTCATCCTTTTTCCAGCACAGGAAAGTATTCTATCGAATCAGGGCTTAAAGCTATCCTTCGCAACGCTGACAATAATTATCAGGTATCTGTCGCTGACCCCGACCTGGAAGGAATAGCACAAATCGATGCAGCTCGCTCGGACAGGTTTAGCTATAAGCAGAATGTCTGGTCGGCTTATATGATGGGTAAGGCGAATCTCCCAAACAATTGGTATGCGGAAGCGGGAGTTCGTGCAGAGGAAACGCAAATTCAAGGTGATCTTTTACAATCCGGAACAAAGTTCAGTAATCATTTCATCAATTTGATTCCTACTGCGACGGTATCCCGTAAAATCAACGATGCGCACACCATTACTTTAAGCTATACCCAGCGCCTGACAAGACCCAGTATCTGGGATCTGAATCCCAACGCCAACGCGAGTGATCCCAAGAATATTACTACCGGCAATCCGCGGCTTAAACCGGAAATAGCACAGCAGGCCGAATTGGTTTACGGACTTAATAGAGTATCTGGATTTTTTCTGAACACTTCGCTTTACGTGAAGCAGACAAATAATGCCATCATGAGTTTCACCCAAACAGATGCTAACGGGATCTCTATAACACAGGAGAGGAACCTGGCATCTAATAAGATGGCAGGATTAAACCTTTCTTCTTCCGGATCAATTACAAAGAACTGGACTGTCAATGGAAATTTAAATGTCAGTTACCTGAATTTCAATAGCGATGCATTGCAGATTGTAAACACTGGCTGGGCTGCGGACATTAATTTGAATACCACAATGAAGTTGCCGTCCCATTATTCTCTACAAGTATTTGGTCAATATAATGGTCGAAAAGTTACATTGCAGGGATACAAATCCGGTCAGTACTTTCATAGTCTTGCAGTGAAAAAAGAAATACCTGACAAAAAAATCAACATTACCCTGGCGTTTATAAATCCCTTCTCTACCTATATTTCACAAAAGGTGGTTTTAAATTCCAGATCATTCGAATCGTCCGAGTCGAATCGATATTACTCGCTGGCAGTTAAGCTGACCTTGAACTGGGAATTTGGAAGTATGTTTAGTCAGCGAGAGCGAAAGAAAATTAAGAATGACGATGTGAGCGGGCCGCCAAAAAGTTAAAGCTTTGACAAATAAATAAAACTTGCATCTAGGCCAAAGGTGCGATTTGGCGAATAAATAGGTATAATCGTTAATGATAAGTGCTTTTATTGGTACATGGATTTTCTGAGAAATAATTACTCTAAAACTGCTGCGGTTCATGTCGCATTTTGGCTGGTCTTTATATTTTATTCTGGCCTGGACGACGGATATTATCACCATGACAACTGGTCGTTCGGTCTGGATCCTGATGATATTTGTGATATTCTCATTGCCATGTTTGTGGTGTACGTTAACCTTTATATCCTCATTCCGTTCTTTTATGCCAAACAAAAACACTTTTTGTATTTCACTGCCCTTTTACTGGTATTAATAGCAGGAGGACTTATTAGCCGGTTTTTATGGTGGCATATTTGGCTACCAATGGGGCCTATAACGTATCGTCATAGCGGCGACGGGACCCATTACTGGATTTGGGTCCGGATTATCAGTGACGCCTCCAGCTATTTCCCCGTATTGGCTGTTACCGTACTGATAAAAATGATGGTCGATGCCAATGCACGAGAAAAAAAACTACGGGAAACCGAAAAGGAAAAGTTTATTGCAGAAATGAGCCTGCTCAAAGCGCAAATCAACCCGCACTTTTTATTCAATACTTTGAACAGTTTATATTCCCTCACTTTGGCGCGATCTGAAAAATCAGCAGAAATGGTGCTCCGTTTATCGGACCTGATGCGTTATATGCTTTATGAGGCGAGCGCAAATACAGTTTCGTTAACCGATGAAATAGCATATTTGGAAAATTATATCAGTATTGAACAAATGCGGTTCGCAGACAGGTTAGACCTTTCGTTTCAATATTCAGGTGATACATCAGGTAAATCAATATCACCGTTATTGTTGCTTCCCTTTATTGAAAATGCTTTTAAACACGGCATTCAAGAAAGCTCGGGCTGGATTACCATCGACCTTAGGCTTGATAGTAATTTTCTGACCCTGAAAGTTGAAAATAGTTATAGCCTACCGGTCAAAGAAAAAGAGACGGGACTGGGACTGGCAAATGTGAAGAAACGTATTGAGCTGGCCTATCCTGGACAGTATGAGTTAAGCATCACACAAAAAGCCAATATTTATTCGGTAGATTTAAAATTACAGTTTTGAAAAAAATCACTTGTATTATTGCGGATGATGAAGCCCTTGCCCGGGATGTCATTAAAATGCACATCAAACAGCTGGACCGACTGGAAATCGTTGCTGTATGTACAAATGGACTTGAAGTGTTCACGGCGATAAAAAACACCCGGCCTGACTTGGTTTTCCTGGATATACAAATGCCCCAGTTAACAGGTACAGACCTGCTGCGAACAATAAAAAATCCTCCGGCAACCATCATAACGACGGCCTTTCCTGAGTTTGCGCTGGAAGGGTATGAACTGAATGTGATAGATTATCTATTAAAACCAATTTCTTTCGAGCGGTTTCTAAAAGCTGTGGACAAATACGAAACATGGTTGAATCCAGGCAGTAGTAACTACCACCATGGGGCAACCCACGGAAGTGTGCACCGAATCGATCCTTTTATTTATGTAAAAGCAGAAAAGAAAATGATTAAAATACTGCTCAAGGATATTTTATACATGGAAGGCCTCAAAGATTATATAAAAATATATACCTTAAATGGTCCTGTGGTCACACTTAAAACTCTGACTTATTTCACCGAAAATCTGCCTGCTGATCTGTTCATGAGGGTACATAGGTCCTTTATTGTTGCGATGTTACATATTGATTCGTTTTCAGCCACTGAAATTTATATCGGGAAAGACGCTATCCCTATCGGAAGCACCTACACCAGGGAGGTTGCACAGAAATTGAATTCCAACCTATCGTGACCGGTTGTTTTGTTCAGGGGTGCTGAAGGCAGACCTATAATCGACCCATGTAAAGGAGACTTGGTTAAACTTATGTCAATTCCAGACTAAGACACTCTGCACATTCCATAACTGGCAATTTATTTCAATAAGTCCTTTTCTGAATCAAAAGCACATATGCTACTCAGTCTTCACAAAATAAACTACTGCTTTTACTTATGAAACGCGAGCTTTTACTTTTTTATCAAGAAAAATAAATTTAAATAATCTCCTTGGCGAAAAATATTCACTATTGCAGACAGGAATTACGATAGTTGCCATAACCGGATAGTCAATTTTCTTCTGTTGCAGACAATCCTAACTTCATAGCGAATCATTTAATGTACTCTTTTACTTATTCGCTGCAATAATCTTCTTTCTTACTGGATTATACATCATAGATAAAATCAGAAGCAAATTCGTAAAACAGTATTTTCCTGAACAATTTCAGCCGAAAAGAAGGGTGAAAAGCTGCTTAATTTTTGAATGGCAATACAAGCAATTCAAAAAATACACTCTGGATCAGGGTTGGGATGAAAAACAACTGGAAGCAATCTATGGGCTTCCTGGTAAGGAAATTGAGAAAGAGTTTTCGCCCTTATTACTAAAGGTGGCAAGTATAATTCTTGTACCAGGTTTCTTGATTGCTTTGAACGGAACCAACAGTAAATTCTCACCCTGGCCCAAACTTCAATTATACTTTTGCCTGGTCGTCCTTATTAGCAAGTTTTGCTACACGGTAATTTCACGAAAAAGCGCTATAAAAAGTATTAATTTGGCTGCCGTTCCGTTTATATGGTTACGAATAATCTTGGTTGTTATCTCTTCATCGACCTCCACCAGCCTACGATGTAATTCATAAATCTTAGACTGAAGCTTATCGAAGTTAGCATTAAGGATTCTAACGTCCTATTTAATCCCATTCCCGCGTCCAGCGGCAATCCTTCCATTTCTAGGGATCCAATCCCACTTGGAAGGTTTCCGCTAACATAGTTACTGCGTCTTTTTTGTCTGGAAAGACATTGGAATTTTTATTCTCTTTCTGACCAGTCCATCGAGAACTTCGTGCCAGGTGTAGTATTCAACATACCACTCTTTGGTTAAGTCACCTTTCTGATCAAGCAGTATAACGCGATTGAAAGGATTGTCGCATTATGGTCTTTTATCATTTTTTTTGTGTGTGTTTGTCCCGGTAATTGTCCCGAATAACAAAAAAGCCCCTCCTGCAAGCAGGAAGGGCATGTTGCAGAGAGAGAGGGATTCGAACTTAATATATAACTAACATATAATCAAGCACTTAAATCTCACCCATTTGCTGAACGCCACGAATGACGCGATATATCTAAATCATTAAAATCAAATAAACTAATAGACAGATTTGCAATGCGTTAGCAAGTCATCGACTTTGTAAAAATACAAAAATTTAAATCGCTTTCAAAAATAAAGCCTTTCTACAATTGGATCAAATTATGACTTACCCAAAAAGTACAAACTTCCCGAATGGAGGTGTCATAAAGTGGCCCATAAGGTACAAATCCCGAACCACTTTTATGAAGATTTAACAAAGCTTGCAATGGAGAATTCGGACTCATTGACCATGTGATTCCGTGGCCGATTGACCAGTAACAGGCTATTTCCTTGCACATGCTAAATAATTATCAATCATGTACTTAAATTGGTCAATTTCAACCGAAACGACCTGTGCTTAATTTCCGAATTAGGATGATCAATAGTTCCGAATTCTCCATACCTGTCGTTCGTTCGCGGGAGAAGAGTTTAAAAATGAAAAACTTGGCATCCAGGTTTTAAAATAGTAGTTCGCCTTCATTTTACCACAATAATGTCACTTGCTGGCTTAAATGTGATCTCTGCATTGAAGCCCGCCTTTTCCAATAACTGAAACTTCTTAATAGCGAGATATTTTTTTCTTTTGAAATTGTGCCTGAAATAATGCCTGCGCGCCTTTGTCAGGCCGGTTAGGAAACAGTGCTGGCCATAGCCAGAAATTGAGGCGCGGGATCGGCTTGGATTCACAGCGTGCTGAGAAAAAGCTTTTGAGCAAACATTTGGATATGAACGTGAGCTAACTGAAACCTTCCAATACCGAAGGGTGATGCTCAACGGAACAGCGATGAAGCGCGCCGATATGTTGGGGCCGACCGGAGCTACAAGGAGAAACAAGCCAAAAAGCGCAGCCAGGCCGTCGAGCAGAACAAAAGAGAAAATATGAAAATGGTACAGTAGCTGCCTGGATACAACATTCTTGTCATTCCCATAAGCGGCCTGTCCTAATGCTTGACTTACATTTTTAAAGTCATCAGTTTCATAACAAATGCTTTTGCTGTTGAAAATACAAATCCATGTTTATCCCTTAAATTTCGAAGAACAAGTTGTAAAGTTGGAATAAGTTGGTCTACACTTGTAACTGCATCACTCATCAATAGAGCCATTTTTTTGAGCTTTACAAAATCCACGTCCTTACTATTCAGTGCATTTTTCTCTGCAGTATCTACCGCATTCTCTGCATAAAGCTGTAATAACGTTCTTTCAGATTTTTTCAGAAATAACGGAAATATATAATTGCCTTGAATCCACTTACCCAAAATCTGTCCATTACCGATTTTTGCTTTATACTTTGGGGCCATCCCGTTGGAAAATTCCAGATAAAAGCTATCATCAATAATCTGGAACTCAGATGCTGATAATTCAAAAACTTGCTGTTGTGGTATTGAAACGTTACATTTTAATTTCCAATGAAAGGCTTTTCGAATCCAAAATTTAAGGTAACGTCCTGGCCAGAAGCACTCATGGTTCCGGTCCAGAGTTTATGATATAAGCTCTCCTCTATTTCTGTTTTACAACTTGTCAAAAAAAACTGCGACTAAACAGACAAAAATTTTGTTCATGATGGATTATCGAAAATTAATGACCAATAATCTTTATAAATTCCGGTTTTAACAACATAAACAGGACTTGCCCGCTCGCTCAGACTCCAAAGAGCTGATACTAAACTTAAAAAAATGGATAGTTGTTTCCGAAATTAAGCTGATCCCCAAAGGTATCTCCATAGACAAAATCAGTCGTGGCGCTTTTTTGTATAATCTTTAAATTTAACCCGAAAAGCGGAAAAATGATCCATTATTCCTACTGCGACGTCTGGCGTTTTCAAGATGACAAGATGGCCGAGCTAAAAGCATTCGTCATCGAAAGTTGACAGATGTTTGCGCTATTTGCATCTACAAAACACCTGTTTGCATAATTTATTTTTTCACCGTTGACTGCTGACCTACTTTTATATCACAATGTAGGAAAGAGGAAAGTAAAACGTTTTTCGGGATAATTAAATAAGCTCACAAAGACAGTACAATGCTAAAAGCGACTTTAAACTTTTTTAGAGCAAATTACAAGCGATTAGCGCTATTAGCCTTATTCTCTTTGGTGATTTATGGTTCGTTTCTTTTGCTTTCGTACGTGACAAATCCGGCGCAGACTGCTCGCATTTTTGCTGGCCGGACGGGCTTTTTATTCAACACCCTGATATTCGTTGTTGAGTCTGTCATTACGCATTACATTCTGATTTTTGTTTTGATACTCCCGGTGATGCGTAAGCAACGTAGTTTTCGCAGCGCTGTAATTATCGGGCTACTGTTCTTTATAGTCAAGTTTGCATATGATCACACTTTTTTCTTAATGGAAAGAGCAGCGCAGGCGCGGGAAATGGCTGATTCTACCCCGGCTGCTTTGCCGGAAGACAAGATGAAGTGGGTGTTGATTATGTCTTATGTATTTATCCTGATTGCAAGTTTTTCAGTAGCATTATTGATTGAATGGGTCCACAAAGGCAGAGAGCGCATTATGCTTGAAAAGGATAAGACGGAAGCGGAACTGAAAGCCTTAAAGCACCAGATTAACCCTCATTTCCTGTTTAACTCATTGAGCTTTATTTATGGAAAGGTGATCAAAGTTGATAAAGAAACTGCGGATTCTATCCTGATGCTGGCCAACATCATGCGGTATGCTTTGGGAAAGAACACCCGCGTCGACGGGACAGTCAATATTATGGACGAATTGGAGCACATGAAAAATGTAGTTGAGATTAACCAGCGTCGTCATAATCATCAGTTAAATATAGGTTATGACGAACAGATTGATGATCAATCTACCAGCATTGTCCCACTGGTATTGATTACGCTGGTTGAGAATGCTTTCAAGCACGGTGACCTGCATGATCCTGCCTATCCCTTGCGGATCAGAATTAATACATGCGTGGATGAACTAACCTTTGATATCAGTAATAAAAAGGGAAAAGGATTGAAAGAACTCTCCAATGGAATTGGCCTTCAAAATATCAGGCAGCAGCTGAATTTAACTTACGGTAACCGGTCTGAGTTCTTTATAGATGAAAGTGAAACCCATTTTAGTGTATCATTAAAGATAACATTTACGGTATGATTGATTGCGTTATAATTGACGATGAGCAGCATGCCATCGATTTATTGAAAGAACATATAAGCCATGTGCATTTTTTGAGACTAGTAGGTTCAGAGACAAATCCTATAAAAGGTTTGGCAATGATCGGTGATCTCAAACCAGGGCTTGTGTTCCTGGATGTTCAAATGCCTAATCTGACCGGAATAGAAATTTTGAAGCTTATCAGCAATGATTGCCATGTGATTATGACTACGGCTTACAAGGAATATGCCCTTGACGGATTTGAGCATGCAGTAGTAGATTATCTATTGAAACCGATCCCTTTTTTAAGGTTCTTAAAAGCCGTCAATCGGTTATGGACCATTCAGAATAATGTTCGCCCGATTAATGACCAGGATCATTATGTTTTTGTAAAAACAGAACAAAAGGGAAAGCTTTTAAAAATTGATTCCCGCAGAATAACTTATATTGAAGGGCAAGGCAATTATGCGACAATCCACATGAATGATCAGCGTAAAATTACCGCCTATTTAAAATTAAAAGAACTGGCCGAACATCTTTCCTCAATGGGTTTTGTGCGCATACACAAGTCGTTTATTATTTCGCTGAGCCACTTAACCGCAGTAGAAGGCAATATGGTCCGGATCGTGGACGAAGCACAACCCATCACCATAGGTGAAGCTTATCGCAAAGAGTTTTTTGAAATGATCAATGCCAAATTGCTTTCTATGCCTCCGAATAATCCAACAAGTTCAAACGAATAATCATTTATCTCTTCATGGATGTTTTATAGTAAATATCCAACCACTGATAAAGCCAATTTTACCTTACCATTTAGTTTAAATCATGAAACGTACTTGCCTTATATCAGCTTTAACGCTGATGTCAATACTATTTAGTGGCCTAATGACCAATTGTTTTGCGCAAGGCAAAACTGACGAGGTCATTACGCCGGACGGAGAAAGAAAAGAAGCAGCCCCGGCAGATCGTAAGAACAAGATTGCCGTGATGCCTTTCCAATTTCTAAGCAATGATCCTGGCTATGAGCCAGGTCAAATGAGCAAACGGATGCAGGCTAATTGCGCCAGCTCCTTACGCAAGAATACGTCCAACGTTCTCATTCAAGACCCGATGACTACGAACCGGTTATTGGCAAAAAACAAAATTGATGTCAATGACGCAGCGGCAGTTGACCCTCAGGAACTTGCCGTGATGCTCGGTGTGGAGTATCTGGTATTTGGTGCCATAGACGTAGTAAACAAAGGGGCCACCAGCACGGGCAGTAACGTAACCACTTACAAGGACAAGGAAAAACAAGACAAGGACAAAAACAGCAAAAACACAAAAGCGTCCGGAACGGCCATAACGAGTAATAACGCGATCACGACCACCAATTACGCGACGAAGGTCACACTCGATATTTATACGGACCAGGGCAGCACCTATTATAATAAATCCAGAAGTTCTTTTGGTAGCCAGATCGATTCATACGTAAGTACATTGGATTACCTCATCAAGCGCACTCCTTTCGGGTCCAAGAACCGATAAAATAGGCTGCTCTCTTCGTAACTATTCGCCGTTGAATGAAATCCTGAGGATAAACATCCATCCTTTTGTCCGGGGAGAATAATGCCGTCTCACCAATAAACACTTTATCAATAATAAATTTTATCCAACAATAATAGGTCTTATGAAAAGTCTCCGTTTTTTTATGGCATTCACTGCCTTGTCCTTAATGCTGTTTGCGGGCTGTAAAGACGTAGTTGATCATCCGGTCAATCCGGTCAATCCGGATTTAGCAGAAGTGGTACCAACTTCTTGTACCAATCCTCCCATACGTTCCTGGCTTTTTGCGCAATTTGCTATCTGGGGCCAAGGGCCGACGCTCATCTACGCGAGTGAGGAGCTGCAACTGTCAAACCTGGCTATCTTTCACGCTTTATACTTTGAAAACAGTTCTGAAAACCAATACTATGGTGTTAAAGGTGAATATACCGACCAGATTAATAAGAGCTTAAAGGATCTGAAAAACTTTTGGGATATCGAGGCGAAAAACATCGTGACGGTTGCAGCGCATGGTTCCATGCTGCAAGACAGGGGTAAGGTCATCAAAATGTATACAAAAATATATGGATACAGTAATGAAAAGGCTAATAAATATGCCGACTCGTTAGCCACTTTATTCAAAATCTATCCGCAGTATAGCAACGGAGACCATCCCGCTTTTACTTTTAATCAACTTGCCATACCGGACACACTTTTTGCCAATGTCGGTCAAGTTCCGGCTAAAATTATCATTGGTGATGGCAGCTTGCAGGGTTTCGACACACTTGGTTATGGAAAGACAGCTCCGCAGTCTATTCTGGCCCATGAGGTTGGGCATCTAATTCAATATGATTTAGGTATTTTAAAACCGGGTATGAAACTGACACCAAAAACCTCCCGCCGCTTCGAATTAATGGCCGATGCATACGCAGCCTACTTTTTGGCGCACACAAGGGGAGCCGCGATGCAGTTAAATGAGTTGCAACAAGTCGCAGAAGTGTTTTTTAATACAGGTGACTGCGAGTTCACTATTGACGGGCACCACGGTACACCTACACAAAGAAAGGCAGCCACCGAGTGGGGATACAACCTGGCCAGAAACGCCGACAATAAAGACCATATTATCGGCAGCCGGGAATTTGCGAGCCTGTTTGATGCCGTCTTAAATGATATTATCAAAAAGTAGCCTCAGCGCACCGTTCCTTAAAGTTTTTATTAATTACAATTTACTTAAAACCAATATCCACATGAAAAACATGATGATTGCCCTATGTATGCTCACAATTAGCTACGCAGCAAATGCCCAGTACGACCCAGCTTTCCGATTCGGGATTAAAGCAGGTGCTAACTTATCCAATATCAATGGCAGCAAGGATCTAAGCCTATCACCAGGCGGTAACGCGTTCGATTTCAGGGACAACGATAACCGTTCACTTGGCTTTGCCGGTGGTGTTTTCTTCCGCTTTGGTAAAACGTTGTATATCCAGCCAGAGCTTTTGTTGTCTCAAAAAGGAGGAAAGTTCAATGTATATGAGGACGGTGTGTTGAATGATGGAAAAGTGGACGTACGGTTTTCCAACTTTGATGTGCCTGTGCTTTTCGGAGTGCGCATTGCTAAGTTTTTTCGCGTGAATGTTGGCCCGATGGCATCTCTCAGATTGTCTAATAATGGTAAGATTGGTGATTCATTTGAAGCAGTAACGGGCGAGAATTCAGGAGCTGAATTTAAAAACCGGTTGGCATTCGGCTATCAGGCGGGTGTTGGCGTTGACTTTGGAAGATTGAGTCTGGATGTGCGTTATGAAGGCAATTTCACAGATATCTCGAAAATTCAGTTTGCTAATGCTACAACTGCGTCACAATTTGGCAAAAAGAGCAACCTCTTTCAGGCAACATTGGGACTTGCCATTTTTTGATTGAAAATATAAAATTAAGCAAACGAGGTTGTCTAAAATAGGCAGCCTCATTTGCTGCAAAAACCTTATTAAGTAGCTGTTAAAACAAAGTAAATTAGGACGTTTAAACAATGATTAACAAACACAGGTCATCTATTTTTGTATCCTGATCTTAATAAATAATAAACAATTGAAAGTTGTATTGTTGAGCCTGGTGCATTTCCTACCCAACTTATAGGTTATTTGCTCCAGCCAAGCGAAAAGCAGCGCTCGTCGGATTATGGGCCCATCAAAGATCTGCCAGGAGAATTACTATCATCAATAGAAAGTGTATTCAAGACCTATCCTGATCAAAGTCTGGACCTGGTCTACAAAACTGTTATTGAGCTCATAAAAATGCTACACGGCAAGTGCCCGATGCGGACAGAAGTGGACCAGACGTTTATGCGGGATCTCTTGGCACCATTGAACAAACAATTGGCAAAGGCTAACAAAAAACTCTATGAAGCTTTTCAGATTGGGGACCTTACAAAAGGCAAAAACTAAAATTAGCATAACAATTGACTTTGGTTGGTTACTTCCTTTTCGTAGATTTAAGCCATGGAAAAGAGAAAAAAGAGTCCTTCCGTCGAAGGTTGAGAATCTGTTACATTTTTCTTGTGCTTTTAAAAATCAGTTGGGCTATACGCTCAAGGAACGGTATAAACGCAGCGTAATAGTTGGATGTCTGATTAGCACCGCTGCCAGCGCTCAGCCTCCGTTCTAGCTCAGCCGATAACGTGCGAAATGAATACAATGAATATTGAAGATTATGCTGGTTGTATAGTTTCTTAACCTGATTCAGACTCATAAACAATGCAATTTTTTCCGTATCAGCATAATAGGGTACTTTTGGCACTGAGCCGGCATTTCGGTGGCAGAGTCGACCAGACCGCTGCCGCACAATCTTTTAATTTGACCCATTTATATCATGGTAAGTTCCTTTTTGATGGTGGGCCAGTCAAATATGGCTGGTCGTGGATACCTGAGTGATGTTAAGCAGATCTATGACGATAAGATCAAAATGCTGGTAAACGGCCGCTGGCAGGCAATGACAGAACCCATTAATTTTGACAGGCCTACATCCGGTATAGGACTTGCAGCATCCTTCGCAGGTGCGTGGAGATTAAAAAATGAGCAGGAAGAGATCGGCTTGATCCCATGTGCTGACGGTGGTACCAGCCTGGATAACTGGGCGGTTGACGGAGTACTCTTTGAAAATGCAGTGTTCCAGGCAAAGCTTGCCCTGCGGACCAGCAGGTTGGATGGCATATTATGGCACCAGGGAGAAAATGACAGTTTTGGTGGCCTTTCTGCACTGTATTGCGATAAGCTGAGTATTATCGTTGATGCATTTCGGAGTGCGTTGAAAGTACTGGATATTCCATTTATTACAGGTGGTCTTGGCAATTTTTTAGGCGCTGGCAGGTATGGTAAGTACTTTAATGAATATAACCAAGTTAATGATGCCCTTTTGAAATTCTCTGAAACAAAGCCTAACTGCTATTTTGTAACGGCAAATGGATTAACGGCTAACGAAGACGGACTGCATTTTGACGCGGTATCTCAGCGCAGGTTTGGAATCCGGTATTTCGAATCATACTTCACCAGGAAAAATATTTTGGCGCCACTTGACTTCGAGAATGAATTAATCGGGATCATTCAGGACAGGCCTTTAACGAAAAAAGAACAGGGTGCATTATTTGAGATTGAATTTGCTCGTGGTAGAATGTCTCTGGGTGATTTGGAAGAAAAGCTAAATTGCCTGACATAAACTTCGCTTGGGCAAACTAATTCAAAAGATGATCGGCTATTAGCCAAAACGTTCAGAATGAATCAAACCTAACAAAGATTGCAGGTGTACGTTATCAAAGCTTAAATTCATTTTCCAGATAATGAAGGTCATTAGAAAAAACGGGAGATTAGCATAAATCTCCCGTTAAAAACTTGTGATTGTAAATAGGGGGATCTTCTCTAAACTAAATTCAAAATTATACCCTTGTAACGATATAAGCAGAAATATCACATGGAATCAAATAATAAAGCAATACTGGAAAAAGCAAATGCAGCTGTCACAGAAGGCGATTATGAGGGATTTCTGTCCTTCTGCACCGATGATTTGAAATGGACATTTGTAGGTGATCAGATATTGGGAGGCAAGGTAGCTGTCAGACAGTATATGGCATTGGCGTACCAGGAGCCGCCAAAATTTATGGTGGAAAACCTGATCGCGGAAGGAAAGTTTGTTACTGCAATTGGTAAAATCAGTATGATGGACAAAGACGGGAAAATGATTCATTATTCCTACTGCGACGTGTGGCGGTTCCGTAATGGTAAGATGGCAGAATTAAAGGCTTTTGTAATCGAAAATTACCATGATTGATGTCCTTTTCAACCACATTCAGGAAAAAGTTTCGCTTACGGATATTGATAAAGAAAAAATTAAAACCTTCTTTATTTCGAAGAGGTTAAGAAAACGGCAGTATTTGTTACAGGAAGGGGATGTTTGCAAAAATATGGCCTTTGTTGCCAAAGGTCTGCTTCGTATTTACAATGTGGATGACAAAGGCGGTGAACACATGAGCGCTTTTGGCTGGGAAGGATGGTGGTTATCTGATTTCAATAGCTTTTTATCGGCTGTACCTGCTGTATTTAATATCGATGCGATTGAAGATTCGGAGCTATTGATGATTTCACGGGCAAATTACGAAACACTAACCCTGGCTGTTCCAATTATGGACCGGTATTTCCGTATTCTTTACCAAAACAATATTGTTACAAAAGACCGCCGGTTGATGAGTACCATAACCCATACTGCCGAAGAACGGTACCTTCAGCTGGCTGAATCAAATCCGCAGATCATTGAACGCATTCCGCAAAACATGATTGCCTCTTACCTTGGCCTTGCCCCTGAAACCATTAGCCGAATCAAAAAGAATATTGCCACCCAAGGCAAAACCGATTGATCCACATCAAGCCAACTTCTTGCTCCAGGTCATTTCCCAGCCATTTTAGTGCAGGTACCTTTGTATCAGACGCAGGATAAGTATTTAAAGATAACATGGCAGATTGATTACATATTTTGCCAATCTCATTTTATCCTGACAGTAAATTAATATAAAGTACAAACATGGAAAAAATAGCATTGGTGGTGGGAGCAACCGGCATGACTGGAAGCAACCTCGCAGAAAAACTGATTGAAAAAGGCTGGACAACTTATGGTCTTGCACGAAATCCTAATACAGAAATTGCAGGCTTGAAACCCATTTCAGCGGATTTACTGAATGAAGAAGACCTTAAAACCAAGCTTGCCGGCATTGCACCAACCCACGTTTTTATTACAACATGGATGCGCAATGATACAGAGGCTGAAAATATCCGTGTTAACAGCGCCATGGTCCGTAATATATTAAACAGCCTGTCTGCCAAAAAATCGGTACAGCATGTTACGCTCGTAACGGGACTGAAACATTATCTTGGGCCTTTCGAGGCATATGCACAGGCGGGTACTTTACCTGAAACGCCTGTCCGCGAAGAGCATCCAAGACTGGATCTGGAAAATTTCTATTATGCTCAGGAAGATGAGGTGTACGCCGGCGCAGACCGGGATGGTTTTACATGGAGTATCCACAGGCCGCATTCGGTTATTGGAAAAGCGGTTGGGAATTTAATGAATGTGGGCACTACGTTGGCGGTTTATGCAGCCATTTGTAAAGAAACAGGAAGACCATTTCGCTTTCCGGGTTCTGGCCCGCAGTGGAATGGCTTGTCAGATGTGACCGATGCAAAACTGCTGGCTGAGCACATGATATGGGCTTCTACAACGCCAGCGGCCTATAATGAGGCTTTCAATGTTGCCAATGGAGACGTTTTCCGTTGGAACTGGTTATGGAAACAAATAGCAGGATGGTTTGAAGTTGAGCCTGCGGGTTTTGATGGTGATATACATTCATTAGAAAAAGAAATGGCTGATGACGCTACGACCTGGAAAGAAATAGCTGTCAAATACAAATTAAAAGAAACGCATATTAACCGTTTGGCTTCTGCCTGGCATACCGATCTTGATCTGGGCCGGCCCATGGAAGTAATGACCGATATGTCCAAAAGCCGCAAGCTTGGTTTCACCGGATATCAGGATACACGTGACTCTTTTTTCAATCTGTTTGAGAAGTTGCGGTTTGAAAACTTAATACCGTAAAGCAGACAAGTACAGTAAATAAAGAGGCCGCCTCATAAAATTGTGAGACGGCCTTATTTATATTACTCCAATCTCTAACAAAAATTTTAGAATAGGATTGAAGTGATTCCCCTATCGTGCCGTTATAATTATTTTCACTTTCCTGATACCAACATCAGGCATAAAGTCATTTAGATTAAAAGACGGAAAATAGGTTAAACTAAAAGAAAGGAGAAAAACCGTCACGACTTTAATGTAACATTTCTCTTCTCCACTAGACCGGTATATTCAATCCTAAGGCATTATACCTACGTTATAACGGAATTGATCACCTTGGGAAACAATATATTCGTCCAAAATCAAAAGATAGAAGATAATCCTTATTCACCTTACCAAACTATTCTCGAAATATCCTCACAGATAAGGGTGAGAATCAGGTAGACGGAGTGTCGAACAGATTATTTTGGTATATACAACCCGTGGCGCTTTTTGTACTTTCTTTTAATCTAACCCTAGAGTCATACTACTGTTGGTGATTTGATCTATACAAATGTAGTAAACAAAACGATACTACGCTATTAATATACAAGAAAGGTTAATATAGAAGTTTTCTTCCCATTTGTTATAAATTGATTGCTTGGCAATCTCATAATTAACAGCAAACTGTGCCGATTTAAAGTTGTTGTAGTAAAATGTATGTTTCTAGCAAACCAGCATGTAGAGCAAGGAGCAGAAAGCGTACTGATTTAAACATTAGTTTATTTCAGTACACCTGATTAACTTTACTTTATATGCTAATTAACAACAAACAGAAATTGGATCTCCAACAATCAACTTCCGCAGTTATTTTTTCACGTGTATCAAAAAATGTGCAAAACTACCAGCGTCAAATTGATGACCTAAAAGCATATGCTGAAAAACAAGGTTGGACAATATCGAGGATCATTGCAGAAAAAATTTCCGGAAGTAAAAGCAATGATGACCGTGAAGGAATTGGTGAGCTTCTGGCAGCAGCAAAGAAAGGAGAAATACAAAAGGTCCTGGTCTCCGAAGTATCCCGTTTAGGACGTAGACCATCCCAAACACATCAAGTTCTTGAAGAGCTAACTAATCTAAAAATCTCATTATACATACATCAGTTCAATATCGAAACATTATTACCTAATGGGAAGTTGAATCCGGCAGCTTCCATGATTTTCTCAATCACTGCCGATCTGGCCAGACAAGAAAGAGAAACTCACATTGAGAGAATAATTAGCGGAATGGAGCTGGCCAAAAGAAATGGTCAGAAATTCGGTAGAAGACACGGCCGCCTATATACGGATGCTCAACTATTGAGAAAATATTCAAAAGCAGTCAAAGACATAGAACTTGGTCTTAGTATTAGAAAAGTGGCAAAGCTTCACGAAATATCTCCGGACACGGTACAAAGATTAAAGAGATTAATAATAGACAATATCACGAATAGATTTGTAAGGGCATAAAAAAAAGCCGCCCATGTTTTTAAGTTTGTAGCTGTGAAACAAATAAACGAAAAAGCCCGGGCGACCTGCGACAAATTTAGAGCACTTACC
>NZ_VTOL01000010.1 GCF_009801115.1 Dyadobacter sp. 3J3 | reverse complement strand
GAAGTTAAGGGGCACGCCTAGTGCGCCCAGGTCAGCGTGACTCCGACCAGAACCGCCGATGATACCGCGCTGCGCAGGCTTGAACTAGCCGCTCCCGATCAAACCTGGTAAAGTAGGTCGGGCCGCGCGTAGGTAGCCGCCACAATACTATTACAAAATAAGAAAAAGACCATCTCGAAAGGATGGTCTTTTTCTTGTTAAGTGTCTATATTATCTATTAATTTTCTTATAAAGAAGCGTGTAGTTATTGGGGAAGTTTCTATCCATACAGTCCAGTCAGAAGAAAATCTGGAAAATATACGGCGGAGGTTAACGAGTTAAGAAGGTTGCTTTGCTATTTTCTTCTTTTATATTTTAGGTCTTGGAAAACAGTGTAAGCTAATTGATATTTGAAGACTTTTGTAAAATCATTTTGGCGATAATATTAAAATAGATCATGAACAATACTAAGATAGGGTGGATCGGTCTTGGCAAAATGGGCATTCCCATGTCCGTTCAACTCATTAAAGCAGGTTTTGCGGTTACCGTTTTTAATCGTAGCAAAGAGAAGGAGCGGGAGCTTAAAGAAATGGGATCGGAGATAGCTTCCACGCCCGCAGAACTAATTCAGCAAGTGGAGGTAATCATCATTATGGTCTCGGATGACATAGCAATCGATGCTATTTTTAAGGGTGAAAATGGTTTGTTAAGTACTAGCTCTAGTGATAAAATCATCATCAACATGAGCACGGTGTCGCCTGGAATCAGTCGAAGAATGGCTGATCTATGCGCCAAACAAGGAAATAGTTATCTGGATGCCCCGGTATCAGGAAGTGTAAAACAGGCGGAGGGAGGGCAGCTTGTTATCATGGCGGGCGGCAACAATCAAATATTTGAAAAAGTAAAACCCATTTTGGATAAAATGGGGAAACTCGCTTTGCGTGTAGGAGAGAGCAGTGCCGGAAATACCGCTAAACTGGCCGTCAATACATTACTGGCAATTCATGCACAAGGACTTGCCGAGGCTATCGTTTTTGCTAATAAAAATGGAATAGCAACCGAAGATTTAATGACGATTATCAACAACAGCGCGTTGGGGAATGTATTCGGGAAAATTAAAGGGGAGGCAATTATCAAAGAGAATTATCAGGCAGCTTTTGCATTAAAACATATCGCCAAAGATCTGCGCCTGGCAAAAGCAGAAGGACTGGATACGCCCTTGGGAGATTCCGTTTACCAAACTTTTCAGAAGGCTGAATTAGCTTTTGGGGAGGAGGACATTATTTCTGTGATTAAACAAATAAAAGGATAGTAAGGATAATTAAAAGTTAGCTCAAAAACAGCCTTTCCTGATTCTTTGGGAAAGGCTGTTTTATTTATTGACAAAATATGAGGGTGTAGTAACAAATAAATCAATAGTTACATGTTGAACGATTCTAACATTTACTAATTTCGTGGCAGCAAATGTCGTAAACTTATCTTTTATAATAATTATTTCTTTACTCACCTATAATGGAAAATTCTTTACCTTCTTTTAAAAGAACACTTGCTGTTTTTATTGTTCTGTTATGCAGTATTCAGTCCGTTTATGCACAAAACTGGAACCAGATTTTGAAATCTGTCGCTGGTGATCGTCAGGATAAAACGAACGCCGGAAGATCGTATGCTGACAATTTTGGCTATTCCGTCGCTATCTCAGGTACTTACGCTATTGTAGGAACGCCAAATGAAGATGAGGACGAAGTTGGTGCAAATTTCATGGAGAATTCGGGTGCTGCCTATTTGTTTTACAACAATGCGGGAACCTGGAAAAAGGTCAAAAAACTTGTCGCGAGTAATCGTTTTGACTTGGGTAAATTTGGATCTTCTGTTGCCATCAATGGAGATTATATTGTCATTGGAGCACCTGATGACTCGTATGGGCCATTTATGCATATGGGATCTGCTTATATTTTTAAGAAGGACCAGGGAGGAACGGATAATTGGGGGGAGGTGAAAAAGATCACGGCTGCGAATCGCAGTGAAAATGATTTGTTTGGATCCTCTGTCTCAATTAGCAATGACTATGTGATTGTTGGTGCATATAAGGAAGATCAGGATTCACAGGAATCAGTTACAGTGGACGATTCCGGATCTGCTTATATTTTCAAAAAAGATTTTGGAGGAACGGAAAACTGGGGCTTAACTCAAAAAATAACAGCAGCCTTACGTGCGCCATATGATTATTTTGGTTTTTCGGTTGCCATTGACGGGGATATGGCAGTAGTTGGCAGTTATCAGGATGACGACGATCTGATTGAAAATAATCCATTAGATAATTCAGGTTCGGGCTATATTTTTATAAAAGACGTAGGTAGTGAACATTGGACTTTGACGAAAAAAATAACCGCATCAATACGTTCAGCTCTGGATCAGTTTGGATATTCTGTTGCAATCAGTGGAGACAACGTAATCGTTGGAGCAATCGGCGATGATGACCGGTCATCAACCAATGCTACATATACCTCAGGAGCAGCTTATATTTTTAGTAAAAATTATGGAGGCATAGGAAATTGGGGACAAGTGAAAAAGATGATTTCTTTTGACCGGGAAGAAGGAGATCTTTTTGGCTATTCTGTTTCAATTAGCGGTAATTGTGCCGTAGCGGGTGCTAGGAGCGAGGGTAAAGATAATAATAACAACCGCACATATGCAGGTTCTGCCTATATTTTCGTAAAAGATAAGGATGGTGCGGACCAATGGGGTTTTACAAAAAAGATCAATCCTTACTTTCGTACGGAGAATACGTCTTTTGGTAATGCGGTTTCAGTTCATGGAAACTATATACTTGCGGGAGCAATGAACGAGGTTTGGGACGGTGTAGGTGGTTTTGTGACAGCTAGTGGCTCAGCTCATGTATTTTACAATGCTCAAATATCTACTTCAAATTGGTCCGAACAACAACAATTAGCGGCTACCACGGGTACGTATGGTAGTAGTTATGGGGGACCTTTTTCAGTGGATGGTCAATACGCGCTGGTGGGTGCACATTTTGACGGTGAAAAAAGTGTGGGTGCGGCATATGTATTACAGAATATTTCTGGAAAATGGACACAGATAAAGAAATTAGTACCGGATGTTCAGCAAGAAAACGGTTATTTCGGTACCAGCCTGGCAATTTCAGGAGATTACGCTGTTGTAGGTGCCTATGGTACTAATAGTTTTGTCGGTGTTGTGTATATCTTTAAGAAAGACCAGGGGGGAAGTAATAATTGGGGGTTACTAAGGAAAATTACAGCTCCGGAAGGAATACGCTTTTTTGGTCAGAGAGTGTCAATATCAGGGGAAAATATTCTGATAGGTACTGACATAGATCTTACTACGAGCGCTGGATCTGCTCATATTTACACCAAAAATTTTGGCGGAAATGATAATTGGGGATATTTTCAGAAAATTTTGCCACCTCTTCCGAACCCACAAGCCTATTTTGGAAGTTCGGTCGGTATTTCAAGGGATACGCTCATTATTGGAGCACCAAATGAAGAAATTCTCTCGTCTGGTGATAACAGAAGATCAGGAGCTGCCTATATTTTTGCCAGGAATACTGAAGGAACCTGGCAACAAGTAAAAAGAATTGTTGCGTCTGACCGTATAGCAGGAGATTCTTTTGGTACAAGCGTTTATTTAAATGCTGGTTACGTTTTTGTTGGAGCTCCTTATGATAACAGAGATGCAAATGGAGGTGGCACTGTCGTGGAAAACTCCGGTTCAGTTTATATTTTTAAAAGAACTACCAATGTGGCAGGAGACTGGTTGCAGGTCAAAAAAATTACAGCACCGGTTCGTTCTAACAATGCCAACTTTGGTATCTCAGTAGGAATCAGCGGCAATTATGCTGTCATTGGTTCTTATGGTGAATCAGATTTACCAAGTACCAGCCCTCAAAGTCAGTCTGGGGCGGCTTATATTTTGAAAAATGATGGAGGAATTAATAACTGGATTCCGATACAAAGAATTCAATCGAGCCTCCATTCTGCTGGCGATCTTTTCGGAATGTATGTTGCAATTAATGGAAAATACATTTTTGTAAGTGCTACTCATAATGCTGCGGATGCCTCTGAGCAGAACTTAATATTCAAGGCCGGTGCTGCTTATATCTTCATGGATAACACACCACTTCCGGTAACAATATCTTCTTTTGAAGCAAAGAAAGTAGAAAGTCAGGCCATTTTGAATTGGACAACGATATCGGAAACGAACTCTGATTATTTTGAAATACAAAAAAGCTCAGACGGGATTTCGTGGGAAGGAATTGGTACTATTGCCGCCGCTGAGGAAAGTGAAAAATTTAAAACATATACTTTTATTGATAACAAGCCATACGGAGGAGAAAATCTCTATCGTCTTAAAATGGTTGATCGGGATGCAGCATTTGCTTATAGCACAATCCGCAATTTGTCTTTTGATGGCTTAGGGATTTCGGTTTTTCCCAACCCGGTGTCAGATAAAATCTTCTTTACAAAATCTGAATTACCAAAAATTAAGTCAGTTGAAATTCTCAATGTTGAGGGTAAGATCCTTCTTCAAAATGCAAAGATTTCCGAAGAGGGAATTTCAATCAGCCATCTTATTTCCGGAATGTATCTTGTTAAGATCAAAAAAGTGGATGGGACTATACAAACCAACAAAATATTTATAGTCAGATAATTCTGTTTGTAACCATTTTTGAGCGTATCTGAATTTCAGATACGCTTTTTTATTGAAAAAAATAATCCTATATGCCATTTGAGCTATGATCATTAATCGGAAAAAGCACAGATTAACAAATTGCAGCATAAAGCTTGCACAATATTGTAAATACCATCAAAATGGTGGCGCCGAGCAAAAGTATGGTAAGTGTTCTTGAAGATTTTGCCATGACCCTACGACATTAAGTTTCTCTTAAAATTTGAAAATATCGCTCCGGAGCCCGAAGCGATATTCGTTAGCACCACTTTCTATATTCCAAAACCTAATTCTCAATATTTTCAGTAAGGATTACCGCAGTGATATTTTACTTTTTATATTTCGTTCCCGCAACAAAATTGCATGATAATGGTTTGAAATGGAATGGTTAAACCGTGCATTCTGATGTATTAATTATGGTTTTAATGAAAATGTAAAGCATTGACTTTTAAGAGTATTATGATGAAAAAAGCGCAGACAGAATTAAATCTGCCTGCGCTTATAAAAATTCAAATTCAGTGCATTAATTGTTCACCAGCTTCATAGATCCTTCATTGTAACGTTCGCCGGTATGAGGATACCTCGCTATTAATTCATCAACCTTTTTTAGATCCTCAGCAGATAAATTGACGTCAATAGCTCCCGCATTTTCTTCCAGATATTTCCGTTTTTTTGTACCCGGAATTGGAATAATATCCTCTCCCTGCGCCAGTACCCAGGCCAGCGCCAGTTGAGCCGGTGTACAATTTTTATCAGCTGCAATTTCAGCAAAGCCACTTACGAGTTTTGCGTTATTATCAGCATTTTCCTGCTGATAGCGGGGTAATGATTTACGAAAGTCATCGTCTGCCAAAGTGCCCAGATCCAGTTTGTTTGTCACAAGTCCCCTTGCAAGTGGGGAATAAGGAACGAGCGAGATACCAAGCTCTCGTACCGTCGATAAAATTTTACCTTCCACATCTCTGGTCAGTAACGAATATTCACTTTGCAGTGCTGCGATCGGATGAATTGCATGAGCCTTACGAATAGATTCCGCCGAAGCTTCGCTCAATCCCAGATAACGAACTTTCCCTTCTTTTACCAATTCAGCCATAGCACCGACCGTCTCCTCAATGGGTACATTTTTATCAACCCGATGGGCATAATAAAGATCAATAGTATCGATTTTTAATCTCTTTAAACTTTTTTCGACTGCCACTTTTATCCATTCCGGAGATCCGTCAAAGTAGGTTCCGGCTGCATTGCTCGGGCCTGCAACATCGTCCTTAAAACGAAATCCGAATTTAGTAGCTATAAAAATTTTCTCCCTGTTTGAAACCAGCACTTTTGATACAAGTTCTTCATTCAGGCCGTTTGCATACATATCGGCTGTATCCCAAAAATTAATACCCAAATCCAGTGCTTTGTGCAGCGTGGCAATACTTTCTTCATCGTCAGTGGGGCCGTAAGCAAAGCTCATTCCCATGCATCCCAAGCCCAGAGCTGAAAGTTTTTCTGGTGTTGTTCCAAGATTTCTATATTTCATAATTCCTGATTTTTGTTGGAACAAAACTAGCAGAAGATACCGGAACCTGGCTTAATATATTCAAACAAATATTTACAAAATTCAAACAACCGGATTTCTTATTTCCCCTGGGGGAACACCAATGTGTTTTTTGAAAAAATTAGTAAAATAGGCAGGATACTCAAAACCCAGACTGTAAGCAATGTCTGAAATGTCCCAGTCGGTATGCAGCAGTAGTGCATGTGCTTCGCGGGTTATTCTGGCGGCGATATGTTCTGTAGTAGTTTTTCCGGTAGTTTCCTTAACCGACCTGTTCAAATGATTCACATGCACCGAAAGATTAAGGGCATAATCGTTGGCCGTTTTCATTTTCAAGGCATCTTCCGGTGTATCAATAGGGAATTGCCTTTCAAGAAGTTCGATAAAAAGAGAAGTGATCCTGGAAGACGCATTTACATGTTTTTCGAAATTTTCGGCAGGATGTATTTTCATTGCTTCATGAATAATTAAATGAAGGTAATTTCGTAGCAGACCATACTTATGCGTATATTCTGACGCTAGTTCCCGCATCATTTTTTTGAAAATTCCTGAGACTTCTTCCAGTTGCAACTCATCAATAAAAAAGATTGGATTTCCTCCAATTTTAAACAACGGTGATTCTTGTAAGCTTTGATTGCGCTCATCCGGTTGTAGAAATGTCTCCGTAAAGAGGCAGAACCAACCTTGTTGTATAGGAGATTCTGCTTCCCAGGAATAGGGGACTACCGGATTTGAAAAAAGAAGGGCAGGGCTGTCAATAGCTATCCATTTATCTGCATAATGCAGTTTTCCTGTGCCAATAATCAGAGAAACTTTGTAAAAATCGCGACGGCTATATGGAGTGATAACAGCACAGGATTCTCTTGAAAAAACATTGAAATGTCCGGCGCCGGCGTTGTTCAAAGGCAAGCCAAATCTGTTAGCTGCTGGCACACGGTCATAAAATTCCTTAACGGTTTCTGAATTAGTCATTATTTAAAGTTATAAAAATCAAACGTTGGAGGGTAGTGTTTTTTAGTATTTTCTTACTGGCAAATTTATTACTAAAAGTCAGTTTTAAAGTTACAAGCTCGTAAAATGTTACAGATACTTATTTTACGGAAAGTTTTCCTCTAGCGGATTTGCTATGGTAATAAGGCTGAATAAAGCTCAACAATGTCATAACTGTTGTATGTGCGTGTAAATTAATCCTTTCTATGTTGATACAGTCCCCACAAGTTCCCGAAAGGATCACTGAATTGTGCAGTAATTTCAGGGTCGTATTTTCCAACAGGCTCTGTTATTTTTCCTCCATTCTGAGTTATCAATTCCATGATGGCATGAATATCATTAATCATAATTGATATCATCATTCCTATTCCCGTACCTGCTTTTTTGCCGGTAATCCACGTGCCGCTTACTTCACCAGCTCCGTCATCAAAAGATACGCTCCCGTCATCACGGCGACGGATTATCCATCCAAAAACAGTTTCATAAAATGCGGATGAGACATGAATGTCATCCGACGGAATTTCTATATAACATATTTTTCCGTTTGCGAAGGTTGGGTGTTTCTCTTCCATTTTTATTTTTTTAATGTGCAGAATCATAGAAGAAATGTAACAATTTTATTTGTCAAACTGGCATAAGGAACGCCGGGAATTGATGCAGCTTTTTGTAATCGTGCGGATATTTCCCTGGCTTATTGTTTTTAGTAAAAGTTATTATTATTCCTTTATCCGAATTGCAGGAGCAGCATTTTCCGCGCTTGTGGTATCGTGGTGGATATTGGAAAGAATAACACCAAATTCGAATTTTGTTACCGTATTGACGCAACGGGTAACAAATTATGCGGTATGGCTTATTTTGCTTCTGGCGTTAGGCGTAATGATAAGTAGGTTTTCCGTTTTGGTTTCAAAATTGAACTAAAAAAACGAATACATAGCAGCTGTTGCAGCCTTTTTTGTCGATGGATTCGGATCATTAAGGATTGACAATGGAAACAAATGTACAATCAGCGGCTTGGCGGGTTTTATTGCCGGTCCAAATCCGTTATTAGGGTAAAGCAAAAGCTATATACTGATCTCCTGATTTTGTATTTAGTTTTCCGCCGCCGCAGGCAATAGCAATATATTGCTTGCCATTTACTGAATATGTGCTTGGTGAGGCGTAACCGGCAAATGGCAGTTTGGCACTCCACAGAATTTTACCGGTTTCCTTGTCGAAAGCCCGTATATATTCATCTTTGGATGCGGCAATAAACAGCAATCCACTTTCCGTTACCAGCGGGCCGCCGTAGTTATCAGTTCCGGTCGGTTTTATTCCTTTGTCTGTCAGTTCTTTATATTCACCAAGAGGAACCTGCCATTTCCGTTGTCCCGAATTTAAATCTATCGCAGTAAGCGTTCCCCACGGCGGCATGCTGATCGGATATCCATTTCTATCATACCAGCGATTATAGCCGGTATGCTGGTAAGGGACATCACTTTTTTGTGTTGATGCAATTTCTTTTTCCGGTTTTTTGTCAAAAATAAAATCAACGATTGCTGCTCTTTCATTTTCTGGAATGTGCGAAAAGGAGGGCATCATTCCACGGCCTTTCAGCAAAAGCTGATGAACCTGTTTTGGATTTAATCTTTTATGAATGTTGACTAGGGAAGGGTAGGAGCCATCATGATTCCCATTGCGGTCCACGCCGTGGCAGGCTGCACAATTGAGCTGATAAAGTCGGGAAGTACCCGCTTTATTTTCTTCTGTTGATGGTTTTTTAATGAGAGAAGTATAAACAGGAATTTCTTTGGCTGGCACATATAAAATTCCTGCTTTGTCTGCTGCCGCGCCTCCCCATTGTGCACCGCCGTCGGTACCGGGATAGAAAATCGTCATGTCAAATCCAATCGGGATATAAGCACTTCCTGTGCGTGCTTTTCTGATAAGTCCGGCAAGCGAATCTCCATCCGCCGCAAAAGTATTGAGGTCTTTTTCTGTAAAACTTTGCCGGGTGAAAGGTACAGGAAGTGTTGGTATCGGCTGCGTAGGATTTGGTTTTTCACCCGGAACAACGTCCAAAGGAAATGCCGTTTCTCTGATCGGAAATAATGGTTTTCAATTTTCTCTGTCAAAAACAAACACATAACCCTGTTTGGTGATTTGTACCACGGCGTCCACTTTTTTCCCATGATGAACAACCGTTACCAGATTTGGCGGACAAGGTGGATCACGGTCCCAAATATCGTGATGTACCAATTGATAGTGCCAGATCATTTTTCCTGTTTCGGCATTCAGGGCTAGAAGACAATTTGCATAAAGATTTTTCCCCGGTCTGTTGCCACCATAAAAATCGTAGGCCGCCGAACCCGTTGGTATATAAACAATTCCACGTTTTCTGTCTATAGCCATACCAGCCCAGGAATTTGCCCCGCCAATATTTTTTCTTGCAGGTTGTTTAAGCCAGGTTTCATAGCCGGGTTCTCCCTGTTCCGGAATGGTATGAAATGTCCAGATCTTCGTTCCGGTTTTTACATCAAATGCACGGATATCGCCGAGCAACGCAGTTTCTGATTCACTGACCCTGGTTCCGGTAATGATCAGATTTTTGAAAATCGTATTCGGCGTATTGGAAAGTACATAATCATCCGCACCTGGCCGTTCAATTCCTTCTTTCAGATTTATCCTTCCATGCTGTCCAAAATTTTCAATAGGTTTTCCGGTATGGGCATTCAAAGCATAAAGCCATTTTCCAGCTCCAAAGAAAATCCTCTTATCCTCTTTGGCGGACCAGAAAGTTACACCGCGGCTGGTCGTGCCGCCATTATCGGATAGGTTTGTTTTCCAAAGCTCTTTTCCCGTAGCCGCATCCACCGCAAATGCCTGTGTTTCGGCAGAAACGCCGTATAGAATTCCACTGATAATGATGGGGTTACATTGCATTTGTGTCCTGTTTCCGGCTGTATCAGCACCTCCGGAGTGATAGGTCCAGGCTACTTTAAGTTGCGTTACATTTTCTTTATTTATCTGTTTTAAGGCAGAGTAGTGATTTCTGTCGCCATTTCCATTGTATTCCTTCCAGTCTTCGTTTGGAATATCTATTATTGAAATAAAAGCATATGCTAATATTGACAGTAGAAATAATACAAAAGTAATAGGTGTTTTCATTAATTGTGAATTTTTTTATTTGAAATAGTCAGCATAACTTAATGATAATCAGGTTGTTGTGATTACTAACAGTTTTCAATTTCAATACTAAATTTAAAAGATCATTAATGAGATATTATAACATTAAAAAATAAAATACCAGTCATTATAATTATGCATACATTTATGTAATTGATTACGTAATTGATTTTATATGAAATTTTTCAATCAAATTGGAAAGATGGCATTGGGCAGCAGACTCAGAATGCTCACTGAAAAAATAACCGAAGATGCTGCGCAGGTTTACCAGTTATACGACATTGATATGCAGCCAAAATGGTTTCCGGTATTTTATGTTTTATCAAAAGGGGAAGAAAAAACGATCACGGCCATTGCAAAGGAAATCGGACATTCTCATCCTTCTGTAAGTAAGATTATTAGTGAAATGTCAAAAAAAGGTTTTGTAATTGAAAAAAAAGATGAAACCGACGGCCGTAGAAATGTGGTTTGCTTATCAGAAAAAGGTATTCAAGTTACGCACCAGATTGAAGATCAATATATTGATGTAGCAAGCGCTATTGATGAAATTTCAGCACAAACGCGAAATGATCTCTGGAAAGCGATAGAAGAATGGGAATTTGTACTTGAACAAAAAACGCTTCTGAGAAGAGTACAGGAGCAGAAAAAATTGCGGGAGAGTGGTAACGTTCAAATTGTTGAGTATAGTCCTGAATACCAAAAAGCTTTCCGGAATTTAAATCAGGAATGGATTTCTGCTTATTTCAAAATGGAGGACTCGGATTTCAAAGCGCTGGATAACCCGGAAGGGTATATTTTGAAAAAGGGCGGCAAAATTCTGGTCGCTCTTTACAATGACGAACCTCTTGGGGTATGCGCTTTAATCAAAATGGAGGATCCTGATTATGATTTTGAACTTGCTAAAATGGCTGTTTCTCCCAGAGTACAAGGAAAAAGTATGGGCTGGCTTTTAGGAAAAGCTATTATTTTAAAAGCAAAAGAACTTGGTGCAGAAAAGATTTATCTCGAAAGCAACACAATTCTTAAACCCGCAATTAATCTCTATCACAAACTTGGATTCCAGAAAGTTGCGGGCAGAATAACGCCTTATGAACGATGTAATATTCAAATGGAATTAATCATAAAATAAGAAATTCCGGGGCCGTTGTTAATCCAAAGCATTTAAAAGAACATTTGCCGTTGGTACAAAATTTGATTTAGACTGAAAAATTAGTACCGGATTTAATCATATGAGCGGAAACAGCAAAGGAGCATTTTATTCTGGAACAACTGGCTTGGTTCTTCCAGTGCCTAATAAAGAATATTATCCTGCCGAATTCAGGGAAAAAAGTCAACTGGAATATTATGCATCCTTGTTCAGTAGTATTGAAATTAACAGTTCATTTTATAAAATCCCGATGGCATCCACAGTTAGAAAGTGGGCTGAGAATGTCCCCGAAAATTTTATATTTACATTCAAGTTGTGGCGGGAAATAACACATAATAAGGGACTTACTTTTGAGCAGGAACATGTTTTTCGTTTTATCGAAACCATTAATCATGTGAAAAATAAAAAAGCATGTTTGTTGGTGCAGTTTCCTCCAAGTCTGAAAGTCAATATGTTTTCAGGTTTGGAAAAACTTTTAGCACATATTCAAACCGCTGATCCTGAGAAGGAATGGAAGACAGCGCTTGAATTCAGGGACTCTTCATGGTATAATGAAGATGTTTATGAACTCGCGCATGCATATGGCGCATCCGTTGTAATACATGACAAACCAAAGTCTGCAACACCTCTAAGTCCAATTTCTGAGAATTTCAAGTACCTGCGTTTCCACGGCCCAGATGGCGATTATAGAGGTCATTACGAAGACGATCTGCTTCATGACTATGCTGAAATTATTAATAAGTGGAAAAATGAGGGGAAAAATGTGTATTGTTATTTCAATAATACAGCCGGTGACGCAATCAGGAATCTGGATAGTTTGGATACTTTTGTTACTAACTATATTATTTAAAAGTATAATACATATAAAAATTTAGCAGTTCTGAAACTTAGGATTATGCATGCGTGTCGGTTTTAGTGAAGTAATTTCAATAAAAATAAAATTGCATTTAAAGAATAAAAAGAGAAAGTAATCTGGTTAAAGTTCTAACTAAGAGGGTAGTGAAACCTAGATTTTTTTAACTGCATTCTTTTTACAAAAAATTGCCTCAAATTGTTTGTGATTAACCAGATTTAGGTATTAATTAGTCCCTGATTATTGAATTTCAGTAAAAAAAATCGATGGAACTCAACGTTAACGAAAAATTATCAAATGCGAATCCTCCAATTCCTGGAAATGAAATGGAGAGGATAATGAGTCTATCCGAACTGGATTTAGATTTTTCCGATCAGCATTCTCAATTTAAGGATCTTGCAAAACTTGCAGCCAAAGTTGCCGGAACTAGTATTTCTTTGGTGAATATGATTGATTCGCTAACGCAATGGACCATTTCTAATTATGGACTTGATTTGGATCAGATGCTGAGGCAGGATTCGGTTTGTCAATATACGATTATGACGGATGATCATTTTGAAGTAATTGATCTGAAAGGGGATAATCGTTTTAAGGATAAATTTTATGTAACGGGTGAGCCAAATGTCAGTTATTATTACGGCATTCCTTTAAAAGTTTCTGACGGACTGAATATCGGGGTTTTGTGTGTGCTTGATCAACAAAAAAGAGTATTAGATCCTGAAAAAATAGAACTGTTGAAAATCATTGCTGATGAGATCGTTAGCAGGTTAAAAACACAGAAGGTTCTGGAAGGTTTGAAATCCAAACTTATTGAAGCGCACCATACCCAGCAAAAAGTGGCGCATGATATCCGAGGGCCGCTGGGTGGGATTATTGGACTTGCCTCGATCATTCGTGATCAGGGGGAAGATAACCAGATGGAAGAGGTGTTGGAATTTATAAATCTTATCCACAAAAGCGGAAACTCGATTTTGGATCTTGCAGAGGAAATTTTAAATGCACACAAGCCGCAAAAAAAACTGGCCGGTACTTCACCTTCCCCGAATGATTTCAATTTATTAATATTCAAGGATAAGCTGGAAAAACTTTATAAACCGCAGGCCATCAATAAGGATATTCGTTTCCAGGTCATTACTACTTTGGAAACAGAATCAGTTCCATTTTCAAAAAATAAGTTGCTGCAAATCGCCGGAAATCTTATCTCCAATTCAATGAAGTTCACACCGATTGGCGGAGATGTAACGGTGAACCTGGATCTGGTAATCAATGATTTATCTAAAATTCTGATTATCAAAGTAAAAGATAGCGGCATAGGACTTAACCAAAATGGAATTAATTCGATTTTGCAAGGTACATCGGGCACAACGGACGGTACTGATGGAGAGCACGGATATGGCTTTGGACTGGCTTTGGTAAAACACCTTATCGAGAGTCTTAAAGGAAATCTGAGTATCACATCGGATCCGGGAGAGGGAGCTGTTTTTCGGGTAGAACTGCCGCAAAACTAAAAAAAAAGGTGCCGAATTTCGAAAACCCTTTCTTGTATTTATTTTAAGTTATTGTTTTAGTCTACTGTAAACCAGGTCGATTCTTGTTGAGCTAATAAGGGAAGTTTTTCCTTATAATTGTTTCTTGGTATGAAAATTTCGTTTGTCAGAATTAATGATGAAAGTGTAGCACCTCTGATGACCTTAAACTCGTGATAAGACGAAAGCGAACCTGTTTTCCAGCCTTCTTTATTATCTCCTGCTTTAAAAAAGGTTTCCATTAAGCAAAAGAAGACATATCCTTCCGATGTTTCTCTAATGGCATAGGTGTAGTAATCGTCTCTGCTGCTGCTATTTTCGTAGCGTATTACTTTTTTCTTTTTCATTGCTTCTGATAATAGACTAAAATATTCCTCGTTTGTCATTCCCAATCGTTTTCGTTAATAATGTACCTTTTAGAATAACTTACGCTGTGATAGACTGGATAGATTTTTAGTAGTTAGATTATTTATTTTTTCTTATTAAAGGGTTTGGATTCCTATGGCTCAGAAAGTTTTACTGAGCTGCTTTGTCTTTAAATAGCCTCATTAGCGTTTTAGAAATTTCATTTTCAATGATATCCAGTTCTTCCAAAAATTAATCGCACACGCAATTGTTTTCGCTTTAATCTTGGTGAGGGTGTCTTGGACGCAGAAGTTTTTTATTTTAAAGAAATATAGTTATCCATTTCCCTGTCACAAAATAATAATCCTGCGGTTTTCTAGTCGCAGGATTATTGTTTTTGTACTACTTTAATGAATGTCAGGTACACAAAAAGTTACTGCTTATATTATCAAACTTTAATGTTATAGAAAGAATAATTCCTTGTTAATTTGAGAAATTTAAAATCACGGGCGAAAAACAGAAAGTAAAAGTATATCTTTCAACTTCTGACTAATTAAGAGTAGAATAAGCAATAAAAATCTTTTATTCGAGTTTGGTTAGTATAACAACTTTGAATTGTACAACTTGTAGGTGTGAAGCAGTAACGGATACTCAGGAATAAAGTTTTGTCGAAGAATTTGATGAAGCTAGGGATCCGCAAATAATTATGTTGAAATAATCCGTTTCGAAAATATGATTTACACCAAGTGACCAATTTTCTGTAATATTTCTAGACTTTCAGCAAACAAGAGACTCATAATAATTTTAAATATAATACTCAATGGCATTTTTGGATTACGTATTACAAACCCCCTCTTATGGCTGGAAGGATGATGAAGGCAATTTAATTAAACCCGATGCAAGTCAGATTTTTAAAGAATTTTTTGCAAGACTCAATGTTTTCGGAGATGTAAAAAACTGGCTGCCGTTTTTTAGCTGGCTTAAAGTTTTATGTCTGATTCCTTTCTTTTTTCTGTTTGTCTTTAAGTTTTTCAGCTTTGCAATGTTGGCCGCTGCTTTTTTGTACAGCATGATCATCATGGGAACGCATGGTACAATCTGGCATCACAGATATTGTACGCATGGCGCCTACAAGTTTAAGAATAACTTTTGGCGGTTTTTTACACAGAACTTGACAATCAACGTAATACCAGAAGAAATTTACGTAGTTTCTCATCATGTTCACCACGCGAAATCAGATCAGCCTGGCGATCCTTACAATGCACAAGCAGGTTTTTTATACTGTTTTTTAGCCGATGTAAATCACCAGCCCATTGCGAAAGATTTAAGTGAAGCAGATTATAACCGCGTAAAATCATTGATGAAACATACAGGTGTAACTGCCAATACCTACGCCCAATATTTGAAATGGGGTTCTTATGTAAATCCGGCCCGGGCTACTCTTTCATGGGTGCTCAACTGGGCATTTTGGTATACTGCTTTTTATCTTTTAGGCGGACATGCGCTGGCTTGTACGCTTTTTGGTGCAGCCGGTTTTTGGGCGGTTGGCGTTCGTACTTTCAATTATGAAGGTCACGCCAAGGGTGAAGATAAGCAGCAGGAAGGTGTAGATTATAATAATAATGATAAGTCAATCAATCAGTTATGGCCAGGTTTTGTTGCAGGTGAATGGCACAACAATCACCATCTTTACCCAAAAAGCGCCAGAAGCGGTTTTAAATCGCACCAGATTGACATGGCATTTTATTATATCAAATTCATGAATATGGTAGGAGCGGTAAGTTCTTATACAGACTCGAAAAAGCAATTTGAACAGCAGTATCACTTACCTTATCTCGCTAAGAAAAATTCGGTTGTAATGGTTGAGGAGAAAGTTGAAGTAGAATAGAAATTGTTTTAAAATAACAAAATATATAAATGAAGAATGCGGTTATGCATTCTTCATTTTTTGTTCTATAAAGTCTTTGTGACGTTTTAATTCTTCGTTGACGATTAAGTTGATTTCTTCTTCGGTTAGTTGGGTGTTGTAACTTTTTTCAATTCGAATAGCCAGTCTTTCGTTTCGAACGATATAAGTTTTGTCATTTAGTAATACTTGTATATTGGATTGAAAATCAAAATTTCCAACCACAGAGTGTTTGAATACTCCGTAATTATTCGCTACTCTAAAAGATGTCGTATTTATATTTATTCTTTGCTGAATTTCCGCTATGCCTTTTATTTTGTCAGTGTAGCCAACAGTATCTGTCCCAACGAAAACTGAATTTTGAATATAAAACTTATTGAATTTCTCTGTTCCCTCCAAAAATTGATGAATCAATGGTATTACTGATTTATCAAATAACTCATGAATTAACTGAACCGTCTTCTCTACTTCCTGATCTCCTCTATTCAACCGCATTTCCAAAATCGCCAATTCTTTATCCAAATCATCTGACTCCTCAATACTTTCACCTTTCGCTCCCCGGATCATTATTTCAAGAGAGTTGACAAGATTGTCTGCTATGTAATTGACAAAGGCTTCAATCAAACCACTATCTGCTTGTCTTAGAGCAAAAAAGTATTTATTCTTTTCTTCTGTTTTAATGATGACGGGCGGGAACTGAAATTGCATCAGTATAAAATTCATTAGAATTCTGGCTGTTCTTCCATTTCCATCGTCAAAAGGGTGAATGCGGATAAAGCGATAATGGAATTCTGCTGCAATAAGAATGGGATTTTTGTCGGCACTGACAATTTTTCCGCGGTACCAGTCTATCAATTCGCCCATCATGGCAGGCGTTTCTTCCGGTGTGGCGAAACGAAAAATTTCGCCTGTACTTGTTAAAACATGATTGGGCTGACTTTTATATTTCCCAATTTCGACACGTTTGGTTGTAGGCAAACCTTCTGCTGTAATCGCATTAACCGTGTAGGATTCCTTTAATAGTAGAGAATGTATTTCCCGGATGAACGATTCGGTGATTGGATATTCTCCTTTTATAATATCGAGAATCCATTCGATCGCTTCATTATGTCCTTCTATTTCAATGTGATCTTTCAAAGGTTTTCCCTGCGCAGTCAGACCAAAAAGAATCAATGCTTTGGTTTCTCCATAGGTTAGCGAATTACCTTCCAGGTTATTTGAATGGTAATTCCAGTCCAACCGAAATTTTTGCATTATTTTTAACTCCTGTGCTAAGCTGATTGGTCTTAAAGAATCCAGTTGCTCTTTAAGCTGCATCGCCTTTTCTATCGATCCCATTGGCAAGACTATGTTTTTATGTAAAGCTATTTAATCAAATTTGATAAGCAGTAAACTTGACATAATTTTTAAGTGGATTTGTCATTATGAAATAATAAAAAGCCACGGATACACGAATGTTCACAAATATTTATTGGTGAACATTCGTGTATCCGTGGCTAAAAAAAGTACAGGACTTATTCCGATTTCAGCGACTTAACCGGATTCATCAAAGCCGCTTTTACACTTTGAAAACTCACTGTGAACATGGCTACACAAACTGCAATGCAACCCGCAAGCATAAATATGCCCCAGGATAAATCGATATGATAGGCAAAATCCTGCAACCATTTGTCCATTGCATACCAGGCAAGCGGCGAAGCAATTAAAATAGAAACCAGTATCAGTTTCATGAAATCTTTTGAAAGTAAAGCAATTACGCTTGCAACATTGGCGCCCATTACTTTTCTTATTCCAATTTCCTTAGTACGCTGTTCAGCCGTAAATGCAGCGAGTCCCAACAATCCCAGACAGGAAATAACAATGGCCAATATTCCGAAATATTTGATCAGCGTGTTGACGATCATTTCTGAACGATACATTTTTTCATAGTCCTCGTCGAGGAAATGATAAGAAAAAGGGTAATCAGGATTAAATGATCGGGTTGTTTTTTCAATATAAGCTATCGCCTCTTTTGTTTTTCCAGGTTTAGTTTTAATCATCATAAATTCCGTATTCAGCCCCTTATAATTGACTAAAATTAAAGGCTGTATAGCCTGATGAAAGGTACTTAAATGGAAATCTTTCATTACGCCAACAATGGTTCCTCTTCCCATCCAGAATTTAACTTGTTTCCCAACAGGATCCTTCATTTTCATCATTTTAACAGCCGCTTCGTTGACAATATAATTGGCGGTATCCGCAGCAAAATCTTTGGAGAAATCCCGGCCATCAAGCATTTCAATATTCATGGTTTTGGCAAAATCGTATCCGACAAAAGTCGCGCTCACGGTATTGACCAAGTCCTTATCACGACCGTCCCAATCCAGATCTCCGGAACTTCCCTGAATATTGGTTGGCATAGAACCCGTTGTGGTTGCTGACGCAATGAATGGAGAATTAAGAATTTCCTGACGAAAAACTTCGAGCTTGTTGTACAAATTGCCTTCAAGAGAAATGTAAAGTACATTTTCCTTATTGAGTCCCAGGCGCTTTGTTTGAATATAGTTCATCTGGCGGCCAATGACCAACATGCCAATGATCAGGAATATGGACAGTCCAAACTGGAAAACTACCAATCCTTTTCTGAGAAATGCACCTTTGTTGGTAAAGGTCAGTCTTCCTTTCAGAATTCGAATTGGCTGTAATGAAGAAAGATATAAGGCTGGATAACTACCGGCAACCATTCCGGTAATCAACACAAGAGAAATAATTGAAAGCCATAAAACCGGATCCAGTGCTTTAAGACTAATCTGTTTTTGAACCACTTCATTAAATGCAGGTAATAAGCCGATTACGAAAACCATAGCCAAAAGTGCTGCCAGTGCACTTACGATCAGCGATTCTCCCAAAAATTGCATCACTAAAAATTTTCTTTCTGCGCCCACAACTTTCCTGACGCCCACTTCTTTTGCCCTTTTGACAGAACGCGCAGTAGACAAATTCATAAAATTGACACAGGCGATCAGCAAAATAAAAATGGCGACGATAGAAAACACCCGAACATATTCTATGCGGCCACCGGCAGGTTTCTTTTTTTCATATTCGCCATAAAGGTATAGGTCCATTAAAGCTTGAAGCATCGGGAAACTTACAAATTGTGGAGGCGAATTTTTCTTAATGACCTTTTTGATGATTGCATCTGCGTGTGCAGGGTTGGCCTGCGGGTTGAGGCGAACAAAGGTTTTAAAACTATAATTCCCCCAGGTTTTCATCCAGTCCTGTTCCTGAACCTTAAAATTGATGATCCAGTCGAGCTGAACTGAGGCATTTTTTGGTATATTTTCAAAAACTGCACTTACCGTGAAATCCTTTGCATTATCCAGTTTTAACGTTTTTCCGACAGCGTTAGAGCCACCAAAATATTTTTCTGCGAGTTTCCTCGAAATAGCAATAGAATTAGGCTGCTCAATCGCAGATTTTGCGTTACCTTCTAAAAAGGGAGTTTGAAATACTTTGAAGAAATCTGTGGTCGCATAAAGGCCATTTTCCTTGGTGGAATTTTCTCCAACTTTTATCAGCAGTTCCCTGTTCCAGGTTATTTTGGTAAGTGCTGCAACTTCCGGTACTTCTTTTTCAATAGCTTCTGACCAGGGACCTGGTGTTGCTTCGCCAACAATTTTGTCGCCTTTCCAGTCAGAGCCAGACCTGACTAGATAGATTTGTTCGAGATCAGGATAGAAATTATTGTAGGAAATTTCGTCCCTAACCCAAAGCCATATCAGCATACTGCAAGACATACCCAGTGCCAGGCCAAAAATATTGATAAACGAGAAAAGCTTATTTTTCAATAAACTGCGGATCGCGATTTTGAAGTAATTTTTGAACATGGCTGCAAAGTTTAGGACTTTATGTAAAAGTTGATTTTCATGCAAGGACTGCTAGTGTTACACAAATTATATACCAAAAAAAAATTATTATTTAATATATTGATAATCAGATTATTGATAATAGAATCTATTTTTTTGAATGTTCAGTTTTGAACACTAATTTTATGTAACTGAACACATAAATTATTAGGTTTCGATGAAATCAGGAACATTCGCCGAGCTGAAAATGTAATATAAATAAGTAACCTATCCACCAGTTTTCTCTAAAAACAATCCGCATTTCATGTTATCAGTTTTTAAAAAATATATTACAGAAAAAGCAGCCATTTCCGAAAATGAGTGGGAGATTATTGCATCTGTGTGTATTGTCAAAAAATTAAGGAAACAGCAATTTTTGTTGCAACAGGGTGAATTTTGGCGATATAATATATTTGTAATTGAAGGATGTTTGAGAAGGTATAGTATTGATGATAAGGGAATCGAACATGTAATTCAGTTCAGTACCGAGAACTGGTGGGCAGGCGACCGACAAAGTTTATTGAACGAAACACCTTCAAAATATAACATTGATGCCATTGAGAATTCGGTAGTGGTGATGATAAGAAAAGAAGATTTTGATATGCTCACCACAACTTTACCGGTCTTCAATGAGCTTATTAACAGAATACTACAAGGAGGATTCAACGCCTCACAAGAAAGAATTAACACCATAATCAGCATGACGGCAGAGCAGAAATATCTCAATTTTCTAACTTCACGGCCCGGGTTAGCAAACAGGGTTCCCCGTCATATGATTGCTTCTTATCTGGGTATTACACCCGAAACGCTTAGCAGAATTAAAAAACAAATCATGAGAAAATGATTTGTTTGCGTTTAATGATCGGGATTTAAGATAGAAATTATTCTAGTTAACAACCTGAATGACGGCTTCGGAATGAATCGTATTTCCTCTATTGGTAATTCCCTCAATAATCACCCGGAAATTCCCGGTTTGCCCTGACGTAAAAAACGAAAGGGTAACAGGAATTCGAGGCGAAATTATTTCAAAACGAGGATTCCAGTACAATGTAGAACGATTATCCTTACCACTGGCAGTTGGTTTGAAAACGTCATAATCTGGGTTTGGGAAAGGTAATGTCCTGTCAAATCCGTGCGCAGTAAAATACGATAATGCCTTGGTATCAACTTCGTTTGTCTTTTTGGTAAAAACACTCACCAAACCATTGGCGCCATTTGCTCCCTGGTTTGCTGTGATCATACCGTTGACTTCAATGTGATCAATCATGGCAGGATTTAGTTGAAATAACCTGTTTCCGGCGGTTTCACCAGTTACCATCACATTGTCGATATATAAATTGGGCTCTTGCGGATGTCCGTCTCTTCCATTAATGGTGAACCGATTCCAGATTAGATACCAGTTATTATCCTCCGAAATCAATTTAAAGCCAGGAACTTTGGCTGCAATTGCTTCGGCAGCACTTCCAAAATTTCCCATACTTGGGCCTTTAATATAGAAATCCGGTTTGGCATATATATTCTCCTCTTTAACTATTTTGGCGCCTGTGACCTTAAATTCTTTAAGCAAAGTTGCCCGAAGTGTATCATTTGAATTGTACAAACGAGGAGTCGATAGTGATTTATGCTTCAAATTTGATACCGGTAGTTTTTCAGGAAGATAGGGCGAGTCCTGATTTACGACAATAACTTTTCCTTCGGCAGGCTGAAAAACGAATTTTGTGCTATCATAAAACATCAGATTTTTGATAGCAAATTCGCCGGTATTTGATGTGGATGTCTGGTAAATTCCACCCATATTTTCGGGAATCAAGGTAAGTTTTGCTTTCTTTGGTTTTCCCTTTTTGTCCTGATAAATACCATCCATTGAAATGCCGGATTGTATCGGATATCTAAAATTTGATGGTATTTCTTTGGGTATTGCCGACAGCTCAAAATCATCTTTAATACTGGTTAATTCTGTTGTCGGAACAGTCAATTTTTCATCCAGAACGGTAACGGAAAAAGTGCCCTTTATCAAATTATTTAAAAGTACACTGTCGAGCGAAACAGTCATTTTGACTTTGCTCATTGTTTTGTAGTCCGTTTTATCAAACTTTATTTTCAGCAAACTATCGGTCAAGGAACCAGCCGCGATACCGTCAATTCCCTCGGTCGGACTTAAAATTGCAACAGGTTTATAGAAAAACTGATCGATTCCGTAATTTCTCATCCACTGCGTATATGCCCTTAAAACATAGTTTCCAGGTGCTATCTTCGAAGGAATTTGAATTGCTCCTGCGGCTCTTCCGCTATCAATTGGAATGACTAGTGTTTTGCGGATTTTTTTGTCGGCAGCTATCAGATCAACATATAAAACCTTGCTCAACGTATCCATAAGCCCGGGCGTACTATAATTCATAAAACCGCTGAACCAGATATTTTCTCCGGGATAGTAATAAGGCCGGTCCGTTTGCAGATACACTTTTTCCTGTAGACTTTTTGCCAGCAAACTTTCAGGAGATTGGACGGTAATGATACTTCCGGGTTTATAATCGAACGGTAACATTCCTGAAACACGCCCATCGGCCATAGCGCCGGAAATGGCGACGTCGGTAGGATTCAATATCGTACCTTCTTTGTTGATCAGGATATAGCCATTTCTTGTTTCCAGCCAGCTGACGGGATTACTTACGTCCACATAAAAGCGGTTTTTAGTATTATCCAGTTTGTTGTGAACCTCCATTTTTTCCTTCGCACTTATACGGAATTCATTGATTCCCGACAGGCGGGCGACCATTCCTGTGGTATCATAAGGCAAAAGATTATGCTTTATTTCAAGACTGAAATTATCGCTGCGAGGGCTTCCTTTTAATTTATCTTTATACAAAACAAATCCGTGTTTGCTCATATTTCCATCCAGTATGGATTTCATCAAAAATTTCGCCGAAGCACGGTATGCACTTTCCCTGTTTTTCATCCAGTTTGCAGCCACGGACTTGTCGGTTGTTTCCATTTCTGTGAAGCGGATATTACCTACGATTGAAAATTCTGTTGCTGAAAACCCGAATTTTTTTAATTGAAAGAAAAGCTTGTAACCGAGTACATCGTTTTCAATTTCCAAAGGAATCGGAGCTTTGGCCGTCATGGTATTGTTTTCCTCTGTGAAATCAAGGGCCCAGGCATTTAGAATTTTGCAATTGGCGGTATTCCCAAAGAAAACTTTCTCGAATTTTTTTAACTGCTTTTCCCAGTTTTTATCCCTTCCGGATTTTATAGCAACCTCTGATAATTGCTGGGAATCGGCGACAAGCGAGATCGCTAACGGGGTATTTCCAGTTTCTTTCACCACTATTTTTAATTGCTGAGGAAGATATCCGATAAACGAGAAAACGATTTCAGTAGAGCCGAGCGGCAGATTTGGCAGAATAAATTTACCAGAAGTATCAGTTGTGACACCAATGGTTGTGTTGTTGATATACACATTGGTAAAAGGCAGCGGTTCCAATGTTTTAGCATCAATTACGCGGCCAGAAATTTTTCCGGTTTGTGCCAAAATACTACCAGAAATAAAAATAAAGAAGATGAAGAGTGAAACGTGCTTCATATATCATGATTTATGATATCAATATACGTCTAAATTTTCTGTTTTCATTAATCAAGTAACTATAATTTATTTAACAATATGGCAGGTCATTTTCTTGATATTTGTCAAGACCGAATGTATCATTTGTCAATGGAGCGCGCCTGTTTGTCTGTTAATTTTGTATCAATAAATTTAAACAGCGATACAAAATGTCAAGTATTATCTTAATAACAGGAACAAGTACAGGTTTTGGGAAATTAATGACGATCACGTTATCCGGAGCGGGCCATACCGTGATTGCAGGTATGCGTGGCATAACTGGGAAAAATGCAGAGGTTGCAAAAGAATTGTCTGCTTTGCCTCACGTTGAAGTGGTAGAACTTGAAATAACGAGCGAAGAATCGATTCAAAAGGCAGTGGACCAGACCTTGGAAAAATATGGCAAAATCGATGTGTTGATCAACAATGCTGCGGTTACAGGTTACGGCTTGCTTGAAGCTTATTCCATCGAGCAGGTTAAAAATATGTTTGATGTCAATTTCCTTAGTGTACTGAGAACTTACCAGGCGGTTTTGCCTTCGATGCGTCAAAATAAGAATGGTTTGATCATCAACATTACATCTGGAGCCAGTGGGCACACATTGCCTTTTATGATTCCTTACCTATCTTCAAAATTTGGCGTTGAAAGTATCACCGAGGGTATGCAGGAAGAATTGCGCGATTACGGAATTGAAAATGTGAGCATTCAGCCAGGTGTGTATCCAACTGAAATGAATAACGGAAGTAAATCCGGCATTAACGCAGACAAGCAGGAAATTATTGAGGAATACGGCGATGCAGCAGCACAAAAATTCAATGCTTTAGGAGCGGGTTTATTTGGGAAAATGTCAGCTTTTGATATGAATCCGCAAGTAATTGCTGATGGCGTGTTGAAACTTGTAAACATGGAAAAGGGAACCCGGCCCTTACGTATGCCACTGGATGCGATAGCGGAAGGAACGGATATTGAATTTATTAATGCAAGAGCAGAAATAAAAAGCAGATGGTTGGAGAAGTATAGTTAAAATTAATATTTATAACAAAAAATGTCCTTGCTGAATCTGCAAGGACATTTTTTTTGTATTTGGCTCAATTAATTTTTAGCCAGCCGGTGATGCTCATCCTGGGTTTGTTTGTCAGCAAAACTTCATGTTCCAGCTCACTGCTTTTGAAAAAAACACTTTTACCATTAACGGGAGAAATATTTTGTAAATGATCTGCGTGATGAATGCATAGCTCCCCGCCATCACTTTCTTTCCAGTCGGCGTTCAGGTACATGATCATCGAGTATTGACGGCTGCTGTTGTTTTTAAACTGATCCACATGTTTTGTGTAAAAGCTACCGGTTTCGTACATCGTATAATGGAATTCGTAGCCGGTGATTCCCGTGTAGCAGGTGCTGTTCAGGTGACTGATAAAACCATCCATGAGTTCAAAAAAATTATTTTCAAAAGGATCATTATGTTTGCGGTCGAGCCAGTAAATTTTATCACTTCTTACCAGTTTGTTGTGGGAAGTAGTTTTATCATTCCCGGTACCTGCCGACAAGAGTTGTTTTCCAGAATATAATTCGTTCAGATTATCCTTCAAATGTGCCGCCAGCGACGGACTTAAAAAATTTTCTGCAATGCCCACCTTGTTGTCTATGAAACTGTCGATGAGGGTATTAAAGATATCTTCCAAGCAGATGTGGAGAAGAATGAATTTGGCAAAATGCCCTTTATGTAAGGTACGTCTTATTAATGGTTTACTAACCTTAAATAATTCGCTTTGAATTACTGTACGCTCTTGAACTGAATTGTTCATAAATGAACAATGACTGATTTTTAGGATTTGTTTAAAATATTGGTTTTGAGCAGTTTATGTAAATTTAAATTTCTGGCAGGTTATTTGTACGACAAAATAGAAACTAATCATTCAGGCGGATGAAACGAACTTATTTGGGTGAATTTGAAGAAATTGTATTGCTCATAGCGGTCATTTTGGATGAACAGGCTTACGGAGCAACAATCAATCAGGAAATCGAAGAAAGAACGGGCCGAAAAGTTACTTTTGGAACGGTTCATAATACGTTGATCCGATTGGAAGAAAAGGGATTTTTGACTTCCCGACTTGGCGGCGCTACCACAGAAAGGGGAGGGCGTCGAAAAAGGATTTTTACCGTGACTGCATTGGGAAGTCATGCACTTCTGGATATCCAGCAATTGCGCAAGGAGTTATGGGAATTGGTACCTCCGAATGTAATTCAATTGAGCAGTTTATGAAATCATCGGACCGGAACTATCCACCACGGTGGATTGAGCGATTGTTGACCTGGTTTCATCCTGAGGAAACCAGGGAAGAAGTACTGGGAGATCTGGAAGAATTGTATGCTTATTGGTTTGCAGAAAGAGGAAGATTTTACGCTCTCTTCCGCTATATTTTTAATGTATTTTCTGTTATGCCGCCGTTTGTTCGTCGTCGAAAACCTAAACACGATTATTCAAAACCTATAATTTTTCATCCGGATATGATACAAAATTATTTTAAGATCGCTTTCCGAAATCTGCAAAAGAACAAGTTGTATTCCTTCATTAATCTGACAGGGCTGACTTTGGGTCTGGCCGTTGCAATCACTTTGTTCTGGATCGTCAGGTTTGAATATAGTTTTGATAACTATCATGCAAAAGCTGACCGGATTTACAGGGTTTCGTCTACGGATAAATTTGGGATGGAGCAATCTCATGTCCCGCAGGGTGTCATTAAGGCACTTAACACGCAGGTGCCCGGTATCGAAATGGCGGCAAACCTGCAAGCGGCTGGTTCTGCTAGTATTAAGGTGGGGACGGAAATATTTGAACAGAAAAATGTTTTCTATTCGCCTCCTCAGATCTTGGAAATGCTTGATGTTAAATGGATTGAGGGCTCACCTAAAAATTCTTTAAGTGCTGTCGGAAACGTTGTTCTGGACGAGGAAACGGCTCAAAAATTGTTTCATGGTGACGCAATAAATAAAACATTTCGATTTGATAATCAGATAGATCTGACCGTTTCCGGTGTTATTAAAAAGGTACCGTCCAATTCCGAATTTCCTTTTCAAATGGTTATTTCGAGAGAAACGTGGAAACACATGCAGCCAGAATTTCAAAATGAGGAATACTGGGGCGGTGGCGATTCTATGAACCAGGGATTTGTTTTGGTGAAGAAAAACAGTTCTCCTGATCTGGTCAATAGACTACTTACATCTTTGGCCGAAAAACATAAAGATGTAAGTATTATCAGCACCTATCGATTGCAACCACTTTCCGAAATGCATTTCGATACGGATAAAGACAGCTATAATTATTCTATGCCGCAATGGCTGATTTACACGCTCATTAGTATAGGCCTGTTTTTAATTTTTATTGCCTGTATCAATTTTGTAAACCTTGCAACGGTTCAGGCTATTCAGCGGAGCCGTGAAATTGCGATGCGGAAAATACTTGGTAGCGGAAAGGGACAATTAATCGCACAATTTTTCGGAGAAACTTTTGTGCTTGTTTTCATAGCTTTACTTCTTGGAAGTTTACTGGCGACAAATCTGATACAATATTCATCTGAGCTGATCAATACAAAAGTGGCCGACTCGGCCGTCTGGGAGTTCAGTACCTTGGTTTTTCTTCTTATTCTGGGTTTGGTTGTAACATTGCTCGCCGGTATATATCCTGCCATGGTTCTCACAGGATTTCAGCCGATCAAAGCTTTGCAAAATAAAGTTTTTGTATCGACCGGAAAAGGAATTTCATTGCGTTCAACGCTCGTAGTTTTTCAATTTGTTATTGCCCAGGTACTTATTATCTGCACGATTCTTGGTATAAAACAGATCCGGTATTTTTACGAAAAGGACTTGGGTTTTGAAAAGAGCGAGATTATAACGGTACCTATGCCGGAACGTGGAAATAATAATTTGAGAGAACGTTTCAGGCAGGATCTGTCACGTCATTCAGAAATAAAGGACGTCGCTTTTGGACTTACTACACCGGCCAGTAAACGAAATCATTGGTGGGGCTCTGTATCAAATCCGAATTTTCAGGGAAGTGAAAAATCGTTTCGTATCCAGCATGTTGATACAAATTATTTCAGTTTTTTTCATATTTCCTTACTTGCCGGCCGCGGACTTACTTCCTCCGATACCACAACGAACACTGGTTTAGGAAATACGGATGTAGTTATTAATGAAAAGGCTGCATTTGATATGGGATTTAAAGATTCGGAAAAGGTGTTAGGACAGAGACTGGAAATTTGGGGAGACAGAGCGACGGTTGTTGGTGTGGTGAAAAATTATTACTCAGAAACTCTGAAAGGTAATCTCATGCCGCATGTTTTTTTATACCGTCCCTGGAATTTTCAACTTGCAAGTATCCGAATTGATCCGGCCCACAAAGCAGAAGCACTTGAACATATTGGTAAAGATTGGAAAACTCTTTTCCCAAATAATTATTACGATCCCAAATTTCTGGAAGACGACATCAAGAGTTTTTATGATAACGAAAAAAAGCTTTCAAATTTTCTTACACTTTTCGCTGGCGTAGGTATTGTGATAGGAAGTCTGGGGCTTTTCGGGTTGGTATCTTTTGTGGTAACACAGCGAACGAAGGAAATCGGCGTTCGTAAAGTACTTGGAGCTACGGTCGGTAGTATTGTTACACTTTTATCAAAAGATTTCCTGACTATGGTGTCAGTTGCATTTGTTATCGCCTCTCCGCTGGCCTGGTATGTAATGAAAGCATTTCTCTTAGATTATACATACAAAATCGACATTGAAATCTGGGTTTTTGCAGTAGCTGGAATCCTGACAACTGGTGTGGCTTTTTTGACGGTCAGCTTTCAAAGTATTAAAGCCGCATTAATGAACCCGGTTAAGAGTTTGAAGTCGGAATAATTTGTTGATCAATATTATCCTGAATACAAATCAATATTGTGTTCAGGATAAAAACATTGTCTAAGTTTGCACGGTTTTTGTACCTATCCATAAAACAAAAATTATGACCTCAGAAGAAATAGACAGAATTATAGAAATGGCCTGGGAAGACAGAACGCCATTTGAAGCCATAGAGGCCCAATTTGGAATATCAGAAAGCAAAGTGATCCAACTGATGCGTGGCCAACTGAAACGAAGCAGTTTTAATTTATGGAGAAAAAGAGTGAACAGCGGCGTCAGTCAGAAACATCTGCTCAAAAGAGTTGCCGGTATAGACCGATTCAAATCAAAAATGCAGCGTTCCGTTTCTATGAACGCTATTAGCAAACGTTAGGGTTTGTCAAACTTATTGGGCTGCCAGGATAGGTAACAAATAATCAATCTCGTTTTCCAACTCAGTTAATAGTTTTTCAATAATGGTTTTGTCAAAAACAATCATATGTTCCAGCAGACCTGCGAGTTCAGCAATATGATTTAGGTAAACGGCTGATGAGGAGCCTTTTAGTTTATGTCCGGAAGCGTTGATAGCAGTCAGATCTTCTTTTTGGTAATACACCTTTAAATCTGACAGACTATTGTTAAGTCCGTCTTTGGTCAATTCCAATAGGTCACGAATAAATTCACTGTCGTGCATGTACATATTGTTCAGTTTCTCAATGTCGAAACGACCGCTGTCATATATAGAAGAATTTACCATTTTTTTCTGTTTGTTCTCAGGACTATCCAGACCAACAAATTTGTTAAGTACCTGCCAGATTACATCTTCAACAAACGGCTTGGTAACAAAGTCATCCATACCCGCTTCGAGGCATTTTTCCTTTTCACCTTTTACATTTCCGGCCGTTAGTGCAATGATGGGCACATGGTTTTCTCCTTCAAGATCTCTGATAGCAATCGTCGCTTCGTAGCCATTCATTTCAGGCATTTGTACATCCATAAAAATGATCGCCGGCAATTGTTTTTTACATGACTGCACTGCTTTCAATCCGTTTTCAGCTTCGATAATCTCAGCATTTGGTACGATTTTCCGTATCACCGTTTTAGCCAGAAACATATTAACAGGATTATCTTCTGCTATCAGAATCACAAGTCTGCCGGTGTTGATCTCATTATTTCCAGGCAAAAGATTGTACTCTTCGAACCTTTCTTTTTGAGATAATCGGGAAAGTGAAAGGAAAATATCATTCAGTTTGATCGGTTTCATCAAACGGTAATTCACATTTAGATCTTCACAGCCTTTTAAAACAACGGCATCGTCCGCAGAGCTGTTCAGCAGCACAATAGGAAGGCGGTCGGCATTTATTCCATATGTTATTCGCAATTCCCTTATCGTTTCCAATCCATCCATTTCCGGCATGTGATAATCCATCAAAACAGCGTCAAAAATGGTTTTCCCGTTCAGGATCATGTCCAAAGCCTCCGTGCCGGTTTTTGCCTGAGACGATTCAATTTTCAACATTTCAAGCATTTTTTCAAGAATGATGCGATTATTGTCGTTGTCATCTACGATCAAAACATGCTTAATGGAATCGACCTGTTCCCACACAATAGGCTCTCCAGGTTCTGATGCCAGGGTAAGGTCAAAAAAGAACGTGCTGCCGATTCCAGGAATACTTTTTAGTTGCAGATGACTTCCCATCATACCTAAAAGTTTGTTGGAAATTGTCAATCCAAGTCCCGTACCACCATATTTTTTTGTTGTAGAACCATCTTCCTGTAAAAAAGCCTCGAATATTTTTGCCTGTTTTTCCTCCCTGATCCCGATACCGGTGTCCCGCACTGAATACCGGCAGGTTACTTGATTGTTTTCTTCCGGTTTGTATTCGAGAATTTCAATTTTCAATTCAATTTCCCCGCTTTCTGTAAATTTGGCCGCGTTACTCAGCAGGTTGATCAAAACCTGTTTCAGCCTGATTTCATCTGCCCATACAAATCGCGGCAAATCGGCTGGAATATTGAGTAGCATTTCCAATCCTTTATTTTGAATTTGAAAGGAAATAATATCGGCTGACTGGGAGGCGATTTCAAAAATATCACACTGATCAATATCAAGTTCCAGTTTTCCGGCTTCAATTTTTGAGAAGTCCAGGATGTCGTTGATAATATTAAGCAATGCCGTACCTGATTGGTTTACAATTCCTAAATATTGTTTTTGAGTATCATTTAGCTGTGTTTTTAAAACCAGGTCAGTAAATCCGATTATACCGTTAAGCGGAGTTCTGATTTCATGGCTCATATTGGCCAGAAATTCAGATTTTGCAATATTAGCCTGTTCTGCGAGAATTTTGGCGTGCTTTAATTCTTCTTTGCTCAAAGCAATTTCAGTAATATCCTGTGTGAACATCATGATGCCACCGATCGAACCATCAAACTGATACCATGGCCTAACTTCCCATTTTAGGTATTGCTCGTGGTCCCAGCCCGGGGGAGTCCATTTTTCTTCCTCTTTTGTGATAATTGCTCCTTGCAACGCTCTTTGATGAATCTCTTTCCAATCATTACTAATATTGGTGAAGACCTCATAATGGGTTAATCCAATAATGTTTTGGTTGGTCAATTGATATTCTTCAAGCCATTTTCTGCTGATTGCCAGATATCTGATGTCTTTGTCAAACATAGCGACCGCAGCCGGTGCGTGTTCAACAAAGGCAAGTAACCGGGCTCTTTCAGAGATTACTTCCTGCTCGGCTTTTTTACTGGCCGACAAATCTGTTGCCACACCCAGGTATCCGATAATAACATTGTCAAGATCCCTAATCGTGGTTACTGCCAGAGAAACCGGAAAAAGTGTACCTGTTTTTGTTTTGTAAGTCCATTCCCGTATTTCAAAACCGTTCTTTTCAGCCTTGTGAACAATTGTTTGAAGTTCATTAATTGGTATGCCGTATTCTTTACTTAGTTCTTCCGAGCGGCTTTTTATCTCTTCACTAATGTGAATCATTTCGGGCGTGAAATGTCCAATTACCTCTTCGCAGGCGTAGCCCAGAAGATTTTCAGCACCCTTGTTAAATACAGTGATAAGACCATTAACATCAGTAGCAATAATGCTCACGGCCGAGGCTGCATTCAATACATCATCTAGCAATTTTCTGGATTTGGCTGTTTCCAGTTCGGCTCTTTTTTTCTCGTCAATATCCTGAAATGTTCCGTAAATTCTTTTGCAAATTCCGTTTTGCATTTCCGAATTACCGATACTTCTAACCCAGACAGAATTGCCTTTTGCCGTCATTAGTTCGAGTTCAAGATTATAACTTTTCCCCTCCAAAGCGGCCTGCTCAAATGCTTTTATTAGCCTTTGTCTGCTGTCTTCGTTATGGTAAAACTGAAATGCATTTTTTACATCAGGTTCATAATCAGCATCTACTTCATGGATTTCTTTGGTAACTTCCGACCAGCTTATTTTACCAGAGCCTATATTTACTTCCCAGCCGCCAACACGTGCCGTCTGGTTGGTTTGCATAAGCATTTCCTGTGTTCTTTGAAGGCGTTTGGCAATTTGCTGACTTTCCGTTACATCAATAGAGTTGCCTACAATATAATCTTCTCCATATGGATTGCGGACAAGAATGTTATGATAGCTCCATATCAGGTAATCTCCGTTTTTGTGCTGGGTGGTCATCAAGCCGTTCGACTTTCCTGTTTCCCTGATTTCTTGTAAATAAAATTTCAGGGCGTAATGATGTTTGACAGGAATAAGATCTGCCAGTCCCATTGTCAAAATCTCAGTTGTAGAATAACCAAGTAATTCAGCACCAGCCGCATTAACGGTTATAAAATTTCCATTGAGATCATGTGTACACATTAATCCTTGCGAATTTTCAAAAAACGACCGGAAATTATCTTCGCTGATCTGTAATTTTTGCTCCTGAATCTTTTCTTCCGTAATATTCCTGGCAATCGCAAACAAATTTCCAGTTGATGGTTCTGGTGTGGCTACCCATTGAAGGTATAAATAGTCGCCATTTTTTCGCCGGAATCGTTGTGTGAAATTGATGCTGGGAACGCCGGAAGAAAGCTTTGAGATCTGTTCATAGGTTTTTTCAAGATCGTCCGGATGAGTAAGTTCAAAAAACGATGTTTTGAGAAGAAATTGTTCATCCCAGCCAAGCAGTTGTTCAAAAGCCGGGTTGATCTGACGGAAATAGCCATCAGTGCCTGCAATGCAGATGAGGTCGTTGGATAATTGAAAAAGGCGCTCAAAATATTTTAATTCCTGCCGTTTTCGCTGATCCACGATCAGCGACATGACCTGTTCGGCAATCAGTTTCAAGGCACTTTTCTGCTGATCATTCAGTTTTCTGGCCTTGTTATCAATAACACAGATTGTTCCCAAAGCAAATCCTTTCGGGTCAATCAGGGGATAGCCTGCATAAAAGCGAATATGAGGGTTGCCCGTTACGAGCTCATTATCCTTAAACCGTTCATCACGGGTAGTATCTTCAACTTCAAAAATTACATTTTCCATAATTGCATACTGGCAAAATGCAAGATCTCTTGACGTTTCAGGAATATCAAGTCCAATGTTTGATTTGAACCACTGCCGTTTTTCATCAATAAGAGATACAAGAGAAATCGGAGTAGCACAAATGACAGAAGCGAGTTCTGTAAGCCGGTCAAATTCCTTTTCACTATATGTATCCAGAATCTGATAACCCTGGAGTGCTTTTAACCTTTCATTTTCGTTATGAGGAATGGGAAGGTTTTTCATTGTGCGTTGAGTAATTCAAGTTCAAAATCGTCTAAATATTCATTTTTTTAATTTAATAAAGAAATTTGACTGATGCGTGCTTTATTAAACCAATATTATAAGAATAACGGGAACAAATTAATAATTTTTTTTTCTATTTAATATAAATTGAGGACAAAGGCATAATTTCTGAACCGGAAAATGCGCGCATGTATTTTGTCTTATAATATGCCAGTTGATCGTTTTTCTTTTGTGCTTTCAGACTTTTTGACAATCCAATTAATGACCAGCCATTACCGGGATTTAATATCAGATCTTGCCGGTATACTTTTTCTGCCATTGTATATTTTCCTGTTTTCAAAAGAAAAGCGCCTAAAAACTGTCGGGCCGGGATCGGCCAGTCGTTTGGCTCGGTATAAATAAGATTATCTTCAACTTTAATTGCTTTATTTAAACTGCTGAAAGCGTCATCATATTTCTTTTCAGAAAATAAAATGGAAGCATTCAAAATTTCTCCAGCAATAGTAGCCATGGAAATTGGTGCATTAAATGGGATCCGGACTTTGGTGAGCACTGGATCTTTGCTATTTTGATAAAGCAATTCAAGCTGTTTTTTAGCTGAAATTGCATCCCCCGTATTAACATATGCAAGCCCTTTTGCAAAATTTGAAAGGAGTGAGGCGTAACTCCATGTTGGATCCGGCGTAATACTGTCTTTCAAAATTTCCTCCCATTTTCCAAGCCTGACCAAAGTAAGGACGGGCATCATAAACATATATTGGTCATACGTTTGCTGAGGCGTGGGGGCAACACTTTTCCTGCATCGCAGCGCATCATGCATTCCTATTTTGTACATTCCGCCGCTCATGGCGCAATAAGTTTGCACGGCATAATAATGCGTGCTGTGTTTGTTCAATTGCAAGTGCGGCGCCAGAGAATCATAACGCAGCAGGTTTTTATCTGCCAGGTCATTCACTTTTACGCCCTTGAAATATAATCCGTTTCGCTGATATTCATGGCTTGACATGTGCACCATATGAGCTACTCCCGGTAAAATATTTTTTAGTTTATCAGCATTTGGAAGGGCTGTTTCAGGATGTCTGGAAGCTTCGGTAAGATGAATGTGATAGTGCAGCGCCGCAGGATGATTTGGGTTTTTCTTTAAAATATTCTCGCACAAAGATATCAGTTCCGGTGTCCATGGCTTGGCTGAACCGTCCGCATTCCAAAAATCCCAGGCATGGATGAGCATCACAGCATCGACATATAAAGCTTTCGTATCAACGTTGCTCGTCTTGGAAGTCGCGAGTTTTTTCATCGCTTCCGCATAAGCAATATTTAAATTTTTCCTGTTTGCATCAGAAATATCGTCGGAGTAACGAATATCCATAGCTTTGACCAGCATGTTTTCACTTTCATTTCCTCGTGCCGCTGCCTTTATCATTTTAACTAAAACCGCTGGAACAGCCGCAGGCATCTGATAAGAATAAGCGGAATTGTAGTATGGCCCCATAGCAAGTGCCTGTCCCCAATACGGCATCGGATGACCCGGATCAAACCTGGAAGATTCCATGAAAGATGCCAACGCTTCTTTCATATGAAAACTATAATACATCGTCAATCCTTGATTGAAATAGAATTGGGCACTATCGTTCGTGCTTGTAATTTTGTAGGAATGGTGTCCTGAACCGGGTAAGGGCATAACAAATTTACCGGCTTCATTTAAAATTGGATTCCCGGATGGTGTTTGTCCGCAAAAAGGAATTGTTTCCTGTTTGTAGGATTCGGTTTGAACAGATTTTTCCTGTTGATATTTAATGACAAAAACACCTGAAATACAAGCAAAAATAACGAATGGTAGGAGTAAAGTTTTCATTGAGAGCAATTAGTTAAACGGATTTTGATTTTCTACTATTCAGGAATCGCATGTCAAAGAATCGTTTTTAAATGTAAAAATAGTACGCAACAATTTAGAATAAAACAGAAGGATGAGGGAAAGAATTAGTCAAAACAGATAACTGGATTGTTCAATTTGAAATGTTTGAATAATTTTGAGTATAAGTTGTTGACGACTAGTTTATTAACTTATAAAATTATTATCAACTTATCAATCATGGGTTCAAAAGCAATTCAGGGAGAACTTTGGGGGCAGCAACCAAAAAACTGGGCAGGAATTCAGGAACAAACCGGCAGGGCAGGGTATGACTATGTACTGGACTTTCTAAATATAGAAACTGGCAACAAGTTGCTTGATGTTGGTTGCGGATCGGGATTATTTAGTAGCCTTGCCAGTGCTGCGGGAGCAGAAGTTACAGCCATCGACGCCAGTGAAAGATTAATTGACGAGGCAAAAAGGCGAACAAATACAGTCGATTTTTTAATCGGAGAAATGGAAGAACTCCCTTTTGATCACGGAACTTTTGATTTTGTCTGCGGTTTTAATTCATTTCAATATGCCGCAAATGTGAAAAATGCATTGGAAGAGGCCGGAAGAGTTTTGAAAAAACAAGGAAAAATCGTGGTCATGATTTGGGGAAATAAAGAAGATTGTGAAGCGGCTTCCTATCTCAAAGCAGTGGGAAGTTTGTTGCCGCCACCGCCTCCAGGTGCTCCTGGTCCTTTTGCACTTTCGGAGAATCATTTGCTGGAAAATACACTGGAAGAATCAGGATTCAAGATTTTACATAGTACGGATATCAATTCTGTTTGGGATTATCCCGATAAAGATACGGCACTTAAAGGATTAATTTCTGCCGGACCCATTGCAAAAGCAATTCAGAACAGTGGATTTGAAAAAGTATATGATGCGGTTTCAAAAGCCGTCGATCCTTATGAAAAAGAAAACGGACATGTTGTTTATCATAATAAATTCAGGATTGTAATTGCTGAAAAGTAAGATTGGTGATGAATTTAAAGCTCATGGTGGTGGCATTTGAGGTAATTTATACAACATTATCCATCAAATAAACATTTGAAGGAATGCCAGGAAAATGTTAATTTGTAGTGCTCACAATAAAATTTTTTCGCTCACAGACAAATCAACGTATACTTTGACAAAAACTTTACCTCCCAGCATTTTTAAGTATACCGTTTCTCGGTTGTTGTTGACCTTGACAATCTTTCTGACCGCCGGTTTTCAAATAAAAGCGGCCGATTTGAAAGTCGTGCTAACTGGAAACACGGCTGATCTGAAAAGTCCTGACCAATTATTTGACATTATTGACCAATACAATACAAATGTTTCGACGGATGTTTTGTGGGTTTTGAACGGGGATATTTTTCCTGAAAACTATACTGAGGAACAAATAGGTAGCTGGAAAAACAAAGCCAATGAAGTTTTAAACCGTTTCCCAAAACTACAAATTCTGATGAACCAGGGAGATCGTGATTGGGATAACTCGGGAAAAAAAGGATGGAAAAAGGTACAGCAGCTTGAAAAAGGATTACAAAAATCAAAACATCCTAGATTTCATGTTTTTCTCGAACGCGGCTGTCCGGGCCCTTGGACCTTTTCTTTGCCTTCGCTGGAAGTGGTTATTATCAACTCCCAATGGTGGAATCATCCGCATGAAAAACCGGTACCATCGTCGGACGTTTGTACCATAGCGGACACGGATAATTTTATTGAAGAATTTGAAGGGATTCTGGATGAAATCACGAATAAAAATGTGATGATCCTGTCGCATTTTCCTTTACAATCGCTGGGGAATTATGGCGGGAGATTTCCCGTTTCTTCTTATTTATTTCCTCCCGTTATTGGTAGTGCAAAAGTGGCGTTCCGGCAAAATATTGGAACCAGTGAAGATATCGTTAATTCAAAATTTGATCTTTTTCGCTACAAACTGGGCCATATTCTTCGGGATTATTCTTCGCTGATTTTTGCTTCCGGCCATGAAAAAAATGAATCGATACAGAAAATTAAGAACAACTTTTATGTTAACAGCGGAGCAATTGGAACGGCGGATTATATCGCCAGCGATAAAAAAGCAACATTGACTTCTTCCAAAATAGGTTTTGTTGAAATAACCTACGCCGCAAATGGTGCTGTTAAATATCAAAATTATATATTATCAGACAATAAGCTGACCAAAGAAAAGACAGGAGCTCTTATGCATTCGGCTTGTGATGAACCCGATGCAGAAGTGAAAAATACATTGTATCAGCCTTGTAAAGATCCAGTTAAACCAACCGATAAAATGGAGGTAAGCGACAGAGGTTTTGTGAAAATAGCCGCTGGTGGAGAGTATGCAAGCGGGAAATTCAAGGAAAAATGGTTCGGAAAACATTACCGTGATTCCTGGACTGTGCCCGTTGAGGTTCCTTATCTTAATATGGATACCACAAAGAACGGATTGATCATCAATGGAAAAGGTGGCGGCAGACAGACTACCTCGCTTAAACTTGTGGGAGGTGACGGTCGTGAGTATGTGTTCAGGTCGGTTGATAAAGATCCGTTCAGAGCACTGGATTTTGAATTGAGAGGAACTGTCGTTTCGCAGGTTCTTAAAGATCAGACTACCACGCAGCAGCCGTATGGCGCCATGGCAGTTTCCGGACTTCTGGATAAAATCGGGATACTTCATGCCACGCCAAAACTGTATGTTTTGCCAAAAGATAACAAACTGGGTTCTTTCAAAAACGATTACGGAAATCTGTTTGGTATGCTGGAAGAACGCCCAACCGATAAGATTGAAAAAGGAAAAATATTTGCCGGTGCCGATGATATTGAAAAGAGTTTCAAGATGTTTGATAAACTCTATCATGACCATGATAACCGGATTGACAAAAAGGAATTTGGGCGTGCGAGGATGTTTGATCTCTGGATTGGTGATTGGAGCAAACATGAAGACAATTGGAAATGGGCCGGTTTTAAAGACAAAAATGGTGAAATTTTTCGCCCGGTCCCTCGTGATCGAGATCATGCATTTTCAAGGTGGGATGGTATTATTCCCTGGATCGCTGACAGGGAATGGGGAATTCCGAACGGTGAAAATTTTGGTGAACATATTGTGGGGTTGAGAAGTCTGATGTGGCAGGCAAGGCATCTGGATAGATTTGTGGCTAGTGAATTAAGTCGGGAAGACTGGATCAAGGCTGCGAAAGAAATCCAGAACGCTATTACGGATGCTGATATTGAAGCGGCTGTGAGAAATATGCCTTCGGAAATTTATGCAAAAGATGGTCAAGAAATTGAGCGGAAACTTAAAATTCGAATTAAGGACCTTACCCGTTATGCGCAGGAATATTATCTGCTGCTGGCAAAGGAAGTGGATGTTGTTGGTTCCAATAAAGCAGAATATTTTGAAGTCATCAGAAACACAAATGGATCGGTTGAAATCACCGTTTTTGATCTTGATAAAAATACAAAACAGCCAATTCGCTCAAAAGTTTATTACCGCAGAATTTTCAATTATAATGAAACAAAAGAAATAAGACTGTTTGGCTTGCTGGAAAATGATGTTTTTGATATCAAAGGAGAAGCGGCACATTCGATTTTGGTCCGGGTAATTAGTGGAGGAGGGAATGATACAGTTTCTGATCATTCGGTTGTTACAGGTGGAAGTAAAAAAACGCTGATTTACGAAAAGGATACGAATGGAAAACTGGATTTAGGATCTGAGGGCAAAGATGTGAAACCGGCCAGTGAAAAGCTGTATGAGTATGACCGCAATGCTTTTGCTTATAACACCTATTTTCCGCTTGGACTTATTACTTTCAACTCCTTTACCGGTGTGGCGCTGTCGGGCGGTGTTACTTTTACGAGACATAATTTTTCGAAACCGGATTTCAGTGCCAAACATATTTTCAAAGTTTCGGTCAGTACCAAGGGGAATTATGAATTTAGTTATGCCAATCAGTTTAGGGAGCTTTTTGGAAAATGGGACGGGATTTCAGAAGTGATCGTATCGCGCCCGTTGAATTACAATTTTTTCTTTGGCGTAGGAAATGACACGAAGAAAGATACCGAAAAGGCGAACAATTATTACCGTACACAATACAATTCCGTTTCGTTGACTGCCGGATTAACGCGTCAGTTCTGGAAATTAAGTAAAATTGAACTGACAGCGAAATATGAACGTGATGAAGGAATTCAGCGAAATAATAGTTATTTATCCGATCATCCGGATGCATTTGGTGTTGAAAAACTGAATCTGCTTTTTGCAAAGGGAATTTTTAATCTGGATTTTCGTGACCGGATTGCCTTGCCGGAAAGAGGGTTTCGTGTACAGCTTATTCAGCAAGTCGGCCACGTTTCCAAATCGGACGACAAAGTTGCATCCATTACAGAATTTGAAATGGAGCAATATTTGTCAACGCATCATAAAAATCCCCTCACTTTTGGTCTGCGGCTTGGCGGAGGTATAACAAAAGGTCAGCTGCCATTTTATAAACTTTTATCACTCGGACAATTAAATGATTTGGCAGGTTTTAGAAGAAACAGGTTTACCGGCGAATCCAGGGCTTTTTTGAACACTGAACTGAGGTATCAGCTTACGCAAACGAGAAATACATTTATTCCATTGAAAATTGGAATCAGAGGATTTTACGACGTCGGCAGAGTTTGGGCAGATGGCGAACCTGCCGCTGGCGAATACTGGCATCAGGGATATGGTGGCGGTTTTTACGTCACACCTTTCAGGGAACAATTTGCATTTAATATCAGCGCAGGTACGTCGAAAGAAGAGTCGCTTTTGTTGATGATTTCAATCGGTAGTTTTTTTGGGAGATAATTATTTCAATATTAAAGGCGATGGTTTCCAAACTGTTGCTTTTGATATAATATTCTTCTTTTATTCAATCCAAAAATGCCCTGCGGAATATGTTTTTGCTTTTCCGCCAATCAACACGCGGTCGCCGTTATCGATACAAATCAACTTGCCTGATCTTTCCGAAATTTGTTCGGCTTTCATTTCCTTTTTACCGAGCTTTTTACTCCAATAAGGTATTAGCGTACAATGCGCTGAACCGGTAACCGGATCTTCGAGGATAGAGGATTGTGGTGTGAAATATCTGGAAACAAAATCGCAGGTATCACCTTTTGCAGTTACAATCACGCCGCCGGGATCAAGATTGATCTGGTCAAATAAATGTCTGTCGATTTTAATATCTCTGATTTCACTTTCAGTGTCATAAACCAAAACATAATCTCTTGCTTTGAGAATTGCTTTTGGCTGTATGTTGAATGAACCTTTGATGATTTCCGGTAAGTCGGCAGGTGTCGCTTTTCTTGATGGAAAATTCAGGAAATACATATCATCACTTGTAGTCACGACAAGTTCTCCACTTAATGTATCGAAAATGATTTCTTCTTTTGGGTAATTTAAAATTGTTTTAAGTGCATGTGCCGTTGCTAATGTGGCATGTCCGCACAGATCCATTTCTACTTCAGGCGTAAACCATCTGAGGTCAATCCGGTCGCCGGTTAATACAAGAAACGCAGTTTCCGCCACAGCATTTTCTTTTGTTATTTTTAAAAGAATTTCATCCGGCAGCCAACTTTCCAGCGGTACCACGCAGGCCGGATTTCCTCCGAAAACTTTCTCCGTAAAAGCATCGATTTGGTATAACTCGAATTTCATTCCTTCTTTATTAATTTGAACTGATAATCATGAATATAAAAGCCGTCAGACTTGTCTGGCAATTTAATGGAATGAGTAGGGAATTGATATGAAAAATCGTTTTAGTTCTTTCTTTTTATTACTGATTTGAAAATCGGATGACAGATTCGGTCATTTGTAAATTGAAAAATCCTGTAAGTAAGTTTACTGATTGTTTAGTATTAATTAACATTTGCTTAATATATGTTAAATTTAAACAACTTAGTTTTACAATATCAATAAGGTTGTTTTTGTAGATTGTTAAATATTTATTAACTTTTATTTGGTGTTATTTTATTTTTAAAGTATTTTTATGCTGTAAATGTAATAGTTAGCAAATATTTATAAAATAAAAAGTTAAGTAATAGTATACTTTCAGTGTTCACATGTTTGTGTAATTTGCTGCTTAACTATTTTTTGAATTTATTTAAAGTTTAGTATTAGTTCACCAATTAAACAAATATAAAATGTCAATTGAGCTTGTTGTGTTTGATATGGCTGGCACCACAGTAAAAGATAAAAATTACGTGGGCGTAGCTTTTCAGAATGCGATGGATAATTACGGATATCCAATTGCGATTGAAAATATCAATCCGATTATGGGTTATGAAAAACCGGTTGCAATTAAAATGATGCTCGAAAAACACGAGCCTGAAAAGCAAAAAATAACCGAGGAGCTTATAAGCAGCATCCATACTGAATTTGTAGACAGTATGATAAAATTCTATGAAACTTCGGATGATATTGTTCCACTTCCCAATGTGGAGGAAACATTTTTTAAGCTGCGTGAAGCAGGAATAAAAATTGCTTTGGATACCGGCTTTTCAAGAAACATTGCGGATGTGATCATGGGTCGTTTGGGCTGGGCAGATAAAGTTGACTTTCTTGTGGCAAGCGACGAGGTGGAACATGGCCGTCCTTTTCCTGATATGATAGAAAAAATTAAGACCGCCCTGGAAATTAAATCTTCAGAAGTAGTAGCCAAAGTGGGCGATACCGAAGTAGATATTAATGAAGGGATTAATAGCGGCTGTAAATATGTGATTGGAATTACAACCGGAGCCTTTACAAGGGACGAATTAATTCCATACAATCCAACGCATATCATAGATGATATTTCGGATGTCATCAATATCATTATGCCTCAGACAGTTACTTCTCAACAAGATTAAATAGCAAAATGAGCAAATCAGCAATTGTGATCGGTGCAGGGATTGTTGGGCTGGCAACAGCGCGCGCATTAGGTGCAAGAGGCTATCATGTCACGGTTATCGAAAGATCAAGCAAGGCCGTTGGAGCATCGATCCGGAACTTTGGGATGGTTTGGCCGATTGGCCAGCCGGAAGGAAAAATGTACGAAAGAGCATTAAAAGCCAAAAGTATCTGGAAAGAGGTTTTGACAGGCGGGAAACTCTGGTTTCATGAAGGCGGAAGTTTGCATATGGCTTACCATCAGGATGAGCTGAATGTGGTGAAAGAGATTGTGGAAGTGAGCGATAAGCGGCCGGTTAGGGTGCTTTCTGCTCGGGAAACATTGGACATGTCGCCGGCTGTGAATGCAAACGGATTGCTGGGATCTTTGTTCTGTGAAGACGAAATGATTGTCGATCCAAGACAGGCGATTGCAGGAATTCCAGCTTACCTGACTGAAAAATACGGTGTGAATTTTATCTGGGATACGGCTATTTCTGAGGTTGATCACCCAACTGTGAGATCAGGAGCGAAACAATGGGCAGCTGACGAAATTTTTGTATGCAGCGGAGCGGATTTTGAAACACTATATCCTGAATTATTTTCGTCGTCACCTTTGACCAAATGTAAGCTGCAAATGTTACGTCTTGAAGCACAGCCTGACGACTGGAAAATCGGTCCGTCGTTGTGTGGAGGGCTTTCTCTTATTCATTATGATGGTTTCAAAGCAGCGCCGTCTCTTGAAACTCTGAAAGCAAGATACAAAGAAGAATATGCAGAATATCTGAAATGGGGAATCCACGTGATGGCTTCACAAAATGGTCTTGGGGAAATTACAGTGGGTGATTCGCATGAGTATGCACTCACATTTGATCCTTTTGACCGTGAATTTATCAATACCATGATCCTTGATTACCTGGCTACTTTTGCGCAGTTTAAATCTCCGAAAGTTTTCCAGACATGGCATGGGATTTACCCGAAAATGACAAACGGAAATACTGAAATTGTTTTAAAACCGGAAGATGGGGTGACCATCATTAATGGATTGGGCGGAGCAGGGATGACACTTTCCTTCGGCCTCTGCGATCAGGTGATCGGCGGAACTTATCAATAGAAATAATTAATATTCTGTGAGGAGTTGTAATCCTCACAGAATATCAAAAACGAACACAAATATCAGATCAGGTAATTGAGCCAATTTGCAGTTAGCGAAATGGTAATGGCATTGTATTGAACATGTGGCACCTTTTGCCTGTGGTCACCAGACAAGGATTGAACAAATCAAAGCATATACCCATAAACTTGATACTAGTATGAAACCTCTCTCTACAAAACGTTTCCAGCTGAAAAGAGCCGGATTGTTTGCGTTTGGGATGCTGATTGCCAACGGGAATTTCGTCCCGCTACACGCCGCAGTCAAAACCCGATTTCCGGATCCGGAAATCAGCAAAGCCGGGACAAGCACCTTGACTGGAAGAAATAAATCGATAGAAAATATTCTAGCGTATAATATCAATCGTTCATTATCTGGCGCTGTTAATGCTGACATTAACATCAAAGGAAAGATCACAGATTCGAAAGGTCAGGCACTGCCAGGTGTTAATGTTGTCATCAAAGATTCACAAAAAGGTACTGCCAGTGATGCTGATGGAAACTTTCAGATTGTAGTAAGCTCTTCGGCGGATATACTTGTATTTTCTTTTATCGGTTATAAAACACAACAGATAATAGTAGGTGGAAAAACCTCTTTAGACGTAACCATGCAGGAAGATAACAATGTTCTGGATGAGGTTGTTGTAACGGCACTTGGTATAAGTAGAGAGAAAAAATCACTGGGATATTCGACACAGCAGGTTAAGGGAGAGATACTTAATGAATCTCCGGCTTCCAACTTTGTAAATAACCTTTCCGGTAAAATTGCCGGTGTTAATATCAGTGGTGCAGGTGGCGTTGGATCCTCTGCCAGAATTGTGATCAGAGGAGAATCTTCTTTATCAATGCAAAGCCAGCCGCTTTTTATTATTGATGGTGTACCGGTTGGTAATGATAATACAAATAACAGTGGATCAGCTGATTATGGGAATAGTGCTTCCGAAATAAATCCGGCTGATATTGAGTCGGTTAACGTTTTAAAGGGCCCTGCCGCAGCAGCCTTATACGGTTCACGTGCGGCGAGAGGTGCAATTGTGATCACCACAAAAAAAGGGAGTAACAGAAAAGGTGTTGGGGTAAGTTTCAACTCATATTTATTCGTTACCAAAGTTGGTCGTTTACCCAAATTTCAGAATAAATTCGGTCAGGGAAATAACGGACAATATGATGGATCGAATTTTGGAGCAAGCTGGTCTGCCTATCCAAATGGAAATAATGACGATTATGATGAAAGCTGGGGCCCAAGAATGGATATTGGTACAACAAGAGCCCAGTTTGATTCCCCAACTACAAATGGTTACCGCGGTGGTGATGTTGCGATAAATAACAGAGGAGATGTTCTTCAGACTCCCTGGGTTTCTCAGCCAAACAACATCAAGGATTTCTTTACAAATGGTAGAAAATATTATAATAACATCGCATTTTCCGGTGGAAACGAGCATGGAGATTATCGTCTTTCGCTTACTTCGTTAAATGAAAAGGGTGTTATACCAAATAACAATCTGGATCGGTATCAGGTTAATTTAAACAGTTCATACAAACTGTCGAAAAAATTAACTTCTTCGATCAATATTAATTACGTAAGACAAACGAGTGATAACCGCCCGGATAACGGCTACGGTCGCAGCACGTTTATGTATTTCTTTACCTGGATGGGGAGAAATGCAAATATGAACAGTCTTAAAAAGTATTGGCAGCCAGGTTTGGAAGGAATTCGTCAGTATCAATATAACTATGGCGAGAATCATAACAACCCGTTCTTCCTGCAATACCAGGATACCAAAGGGCAGAATAAGGATCGTGTTTATGGAAACGTAGCTCTGGAATATGCTTTCACAGATCATTTGAAATTAAAAGCACGCGTTGCCGACGATTTTTACAACGATTTCAGACCGATGCAATGGGCTGTAAGTACGGTTGATTATGAAAGTGGCCGTTACGAAATTGTTCAGATTAAAAATGAAGAACGTAACGCAGATTTTTTGCTTACTTACAATAACACCACCAGAAACGGTGATTTCGGTATCAATGTTTCGGCTGGTGGAAACCGGTTTGACAACAACGGACATAGCGAAGATGTGGCTGCTCCACAATTGCTGATTCCGGGTGTTTACAGTATTGGAAATACAGGAACAGCTTTAACGGGTTCTTCAAGTAAGTTCAAAAAACGTATCAACAGTCTTTACGGTACTGCCAATTTGAATTATAAAGATTATGTATATCTGGATGTTACGGCGCGGAATGACTGGTCGAGTACTTTGCCTGCCGGAAACAATTCTTATTTCTATCCGTCGGTTAGTGTCAATGGAAACCTGAAAAGTATCTTCAACCTTCCGGAAGTTTTCAGTCAGGTGCAGTTGAGAGGAAGCTGGGCGAAAGTGGGTAATGACACCGGACCTTATGCTTTGAAAAATACTTATAACTACGCTTCGCCGTGGGGAAGTAATTATGCATTGGTTGGAACGGGATCTCTTTTGAACCCAAAATTGAAACCGGAAATTATCACAACGTATGAAATTGGAACTGCAGTAAGCTTTTTCCAGAACCGTCTAGGCTTTGACGTGACGTATTACAATGCGCTGTCCAGGAATCAGATCATCAGTCTTCCTTCTGTACAAAGCTCAGGCGCTACAATCAGACAGATGAATGCAGGTGAGATCAGAAATACAGGTGTAGAAGTCGTCTTGAATTTTACACCAATTAAGACAGCTGATTTTAAATGGAATATCACAGTAAACTGGGCGCATAACGTTGGTAAGTTACTTTCTTTGACTCCTGATGTTGATAAAATTGTTCAGGCAGCTCCGGGTGAAGATGCTTCTATTCAGGCTCGGGTTGGGAAAAAAATGGGATCGATCTGGGGACCTGGTTACCAACGCGTTCCGGATGGACCGATGAAAGGAAATGTGATCATCTTCAATGATTCCTATCCAAGAGGAACCAGCGAAGATATTTATCTTGGAAATTATCACCCGGACTGGACTGGCGGTATTTATAACCAATTGACATACAAAGGGCTGAGTCTGAACTTTATGTTTGGTGGACAATACGGCGGGAAATTTGTTTCTCGTTTTTACAACAAAGCAACAGGTGCTGGTCAGTTGGAAGAAAGTGCAGTGGGGCGCGGAGCACGTACGCCAGGTACAGAATACAATGACAAGTACTATATTCCTGGAGCGGCACTTATGGCGGACGGATCATACCAGCCAAATAACACAAGTACGGACGGAACATATAGCGCGGGTGTTTACGGAACAAACGCCAGATATTTTATCAAAAAACCGCTTGATCATATTTCGGAAGCTCAGCTTTTTAGCTCTACTTATTTCAAATTGCGTGAACTTTCAATTGGATATGCTTTGCCTGCAAAATGGTTGGCTAACGGCAAATTTATCAAAACTGCAAAAATTTCGGTTACCGGCAGAAACCTGTTCCTGATCACGCCAAAAAGCAACAGACATTTTGATCCGGAAGTTACAACGGCGACAGATGGCAGCGGTTTGATACCGGGATTTGAAAACATGAGTACTCCTTCCACAAGGGAAATGGGTGTTAGTTTGAATTTGATTTTTTAAACGGCAAAACCAGAAATTATGAAAAAGTTAAGCTTTATACCATTCTTGTTACTGCTGCTGAGTTTGAGCTGTACCAACGACTTTGAAGAAATAAATACAAATCCGAATTCACCGGATGAGGTGACTAACGTTGGGCTGCTTTTACCAAATGCGATCCGTTCCGCTGTCAATAATAACTATGCAAGTTCGTATGATCGTGGAAGTATAGCGGCGAATTTACTGGCTTCTGATTATGCAAGTAATTTTAGCAACTGGGCCAGAGCTGATGCCAGCGGTTATTTTTTATGGAGTAATTACGATTATATCCGCGATCTGAACGAAGTCATTATGCTTTCAGAAGAGAAGGGTCTGAAAAATTACAAAGGAATTGCTATGGTCCTTCGGTCCTGGATGTTTCAAAACCTAACCGATATTTATGGCCCGATTCCTTTCCGTGATGCGGCAAGTGCAAAACTTACAGGAATCAGTAATCCTACATACGAATCTCAGGAAGCAGTTTATGCAGGATTATTGTCAGATCTTGATGAAGCGAATACTTTGCTAAGTACCGGAACAGAATCGGTAACGGGTGATATTCTGTTTGGTGGAAGTACGTCAAACTGGAGAAAATTTGCAAATAGTTTAAAACTGCGTTTGTTAATGCGTCAATCGAAAAGAGTTGACCCGACAGCAGCAATGAAAAAAATCGTTGAAGATGTTGCGACCTACCCGATTTTTACTTCAAATGCAGATCAGGCAGCACTGGAATATATTGCTGATATTCCTGCTAATGAATCTCCGGTTTACCGTTCAGGAAATGGAGGAACAAGTACGAAAGTGACGAAACAACTGGTTGATTATCTTGCACAGATGAACGACAAAAGAATGTATGTTTACGCACTTCCTACACCTGCCAGCAGTGCCATTGACGCAAATGGAAACCGCCCGGATCCTTCGAAATTTGTTTATGCGGGGGACTTAAATGGAATTGGATCACTGCCTAATGCCAATATTACGTCACCAACCGGTATGCTGTGGATGTCGATCCAATACAGTCCGGATCTTGCCAATGCAAAAGCAGGAGAGGGGATTTTGATGAGTTATTCGGAAGTACAATTTATTCTAGCCGAGGCTGCTGAAAAGGGATACATTTCGGGCGGAAGTACAGCGGCTGAAAGTTATTATGTGAAAGGAATAAAAGATCAGTTCACTTACCTGGCTTCCCGGATTCCTGCCAATTACGCAACATCTTATCTAAAACTTACACCATCAAGCATTACAGCCGACGACGCTTATTTCAAACAAGACGCTGTTGCTTACACGGGAACATCAGCTAAAAAGCTTGAAAAAATTGCGATTCAAAAGTGGATTTCACTGTATCTTGTTGGATATGAGGCCTGGTCGGAATGGAGAAGAACGGGTATTCCGGTGATTCCTGTTGGTCCTGTTGGACCTGGTTATGTGCCGAGGAGAATGTTTTACCCGGCAGACGAGCTGCGTATCAATGAAGCAAATTATGCAAAGGGTGTCACTTTACTTGGTGGTGCGGATGATTTAAAAACGCGTGTTTGGTGGGATAAACAATAACGCTTAACCGATTTTCAGGTAGTAAATATTTAATGTAATGAAATTTAAAACTTCCAAAACTCTTACTTTTCTTGCCTTTGCCGGATTGTTTATTTCCTGTAAAAAAGAAAGTGAAAAATTTCCTGATGGCATTGAACACGTGATTGTCATCGGTGTGGACGGATTGAGTCCGGATGGAATTCAAAAATCCAAATCACCGGTCATTCAAGATATGATAGCCAACGGCAGCGTAAAATGGAATGTACGAACAGTACTGACATCAAGCAGCAGCCAGAACTGGGCATCCATGATTTCTGGTGCTGGCCCGGAGCAGCATGGCGTGATCAATAACGACTGGGAGCTTGATGATCATAGTTTGCCTCCGATTGTACAGGAAGCGGATGGTCGTTTTCCAACGATTTTCAGCGTACTTCACCGCGAAAAACCGGAGGTAGAAATCGGCACTGTTTATCATTGGGATGGTTTTGGGAGATTATTTCAAAAAAGTGCAGTGAATTATGACAAACGCTTTTCCACAGAAGATTCTACTGCTACGGATTTTATTAAATATATCAAAGAAAAAAAGCCAACGCTTGGTTTTGTCCATTTTGATCATGTGGATCACGCAGGGCACCATGGAGGCCACGGTTCTCCTGAATATTATCAGTCGGTAGCAAAAACAGATTCTATTGTCGGCCAGATTTTGAAAGGAATTAAAGATGCGGGAATGGAAGAAAATACGCTGGTTATTATTTGGGCGGATCACGGTGGAATTGGGTATGGTCATGGCGGTGCTACGCCTCAGGAAGCCGAAATTGCCGGTATTTTTTATGGTAAGGATGTTAAAAAAGGTTATCAAATTGAACAACAGGTTTATACATATGACCTGGCTGCTACCATCGCTTTTGCCTTGAATATAAAACAGCCATATGCCTGGATCGGCCGCCCGGTGAAACCTGTTTTTGAAGGATTTTCTGAACCTGAGAATTTATATCTGGGAGAAAAAACTGTCGATCAGCCGGTTATTTATCCGGAAAGAAAACTGTATCAGCAAGCTGGTGGATTGTATACTACGGAAACGGCGATGGTAAAAATTGATACAAAAGCAGAAAAAGGTGTGACATACTATACGACCGACGGAACGGATCCAAAAGTTTCGTCTGCGATTTACAAAGCACCATTTACCGTTAACAAAACAACCGTTGTAAAAGCAAAAACCTTTGATGAAAAAGGTAATGGAAGTCCACTTTCAACTGCGTATTTTCGTCTTGTCAAACCGGGTTTGGGCAATGGTTTGAATACGACTTTCTATCAGGGAAAAGATCTGACGAAGGTTCCTGTTTTCACAACTTTGAAAAAAGGTACAAGCTGGATTAGTCCTGAATTTAATATCAGCCGCGATCAGATCAATGGAATGGTTGAAAAAGAAAATTTCAGTTTTGCAATCCGGTTTTCAGGATTTATTCAGATTGACACGCCGGGAAAATATACTTTTTCTACACAGTCGGATGATGGAAGTAAACTTTATATTGATGAAAAAGAAATTGTCAATAATGATGGAAATCATGGCGTTCAGGAACAAACGGGTTCTGCCGAATTGACAGCAGGAAAACATGCGGTCCGGGTAGATTACTATAATAACGGCGGTGGTTTTTGGCTGGATGCTTTTTACAAAGGTCCAGGCATAACCAAGCAATTGATTCCTGCCGATAAACTTTTTACCAAATAATAACCCGGTTATTCCTAAACCGCCCGGGGCGAAAGTTCCGGGTTATTTTAATATCTTGAATAAGAATTCTGACCTGGTGAAATTTTTAAGATAATGAGTGAAAAACAACACAACAGAACCGAAGGCGACATTAATTTAACCTCAGAAAGAAGCAATTGGTATGCTGTCATTGAAGATGCAGATACGCTTTCTTATCTGGAAGAGGACGCGGAATATTTTTTACACCAGGCTTTATCAACGCCTTGTCTGGATGTTCTGGCTTCTTGCGAAGGCATTTATCTGACCGATATTCAAGGCAAAAAATACATGGACTTCCATGGTAACAATGTGCATCAGGTTGGATACCGGAATCCTTATGTTCTTGACAAAATAAAGGCGCAGCTTGATATTCTTCCTTTTTCACCAAGACGCTATACCAATATTCCGGCCATTGAACTTGCCAAAAAACTGGGTTCTTTATTACCGGGAGATTTAAAACGCGTTTTGTTTGCGCCTGGCGGAACGTCATCAATCAGTATGGCACTTAAACTGGCGCGGATTGTAACCGGAAAACATAAAATAATTTCACTTTGGGATTCATTTCATGGTGCCTCACTGGACGCAATTTCAGCTGGCGGAGAACTGGATTTTCGTAAGGATATGGGGCCGTTGATGCCAGGTGTAGAAAGAATTCCGCCGCCTATGACATACCGCGGACCATTTCTTTCTTCCGGCGACAGTGATTTAGCTTACGCTGATTATCTGGAATATGTAATTGAAAAAGAAGGAGATATTGGTGCGTTTGTTATTGAAACAATTAGAAATACTGACGTTCAAATTCCCTCACAAGCTTATTGGGACAGGGTGAGGGAAATATGTACTCGACATAAAGTTTTGCTGATTTTAGATGAAATTCCGATTGCGTTTGGACGTACGGGTAAAATGTTTGCCTTTGAACATTACGGTTTTCAGCCTGATATCATTTGTCTTGGTAAGGGACTTGGCGCAGGCGTAATGCCGATGGCTGCAATCGTTGCGCGTGAAAGTTATAATGTTGCCGGAAGCATTTCATTGGGACATTTTACACATGAAAAAAGTCCGTTGGGAAGTGTGGCAGCACTGGCGATGCTCGAATTCATTGAACAAAACGATATCCTGCAAAAAGTGCAGAACGACGCTTTATTCATGCAGGAAGAAATTGGCAAACTTGCTGAAAAAATCCCGCTTATCGGTGATATCCGTGGAATAGGTTTGCTATGGGGAATTGAATTGGTTAAAGATAAAGAAACCAAAGAAAAAGCAGTTCACGAAGCAGAAATTGTCATGTATGAATGTTTGAAAAACGGCATGAGTTTCAAAGTTTCTCAAGGTAACGTTTTGCAACTTTCACCTCCTTTGACAATTACGCGCGAGGAGTTGAAAGCAGCGTTACTAATTCTGGAAAATGCTTTGGAAGTAGCCTCATTGGTTGAGAAATATTAATTGAAAATACCGGATTATGCGCGTGAAGAAAGCGTTGTTAAGCTCAAATACCTTATTCGTTATCTGGTCAATTGTAGCATCTTTTGGTGCCTATTTTTGTATGTATGCTTTTAGGAAACCATTTAATTCAGGTCTGTATCAAGGATTGGAACTGTGGGGGATTGGGTATAAATCAATATTGATATTAGCACAGGTTGCTGGTTATACTTTATCAAAATTCGCAGGAATCAAAGTCATTTCAGAATTAAAAGCGGCTGATCGAGTTAAGCTGATAATTCTGCTGATTCTGGTTGCGGAGGTTGCCTTGTTATTTTTTGGTATAGTTCCTTACCCTTATAATTTTGTTTTTCTTTTCATAAATGGTTTGCCTTTGGGCATGGTCTACGGCGTTGTTTTTAGTTTTCTTGAAGGTCGGAGGTTTACCGAGATGATTGCTATGGGTCTGAATATCAGCATCATTGCCGCTTCCGGAATGCTGAAAACAACGTATCTGGAAGTGCATCACTGGTTACCTTACGTTACAGAATTCTGGATGCCATTTTTGATGGGATTATTATTCCTTCCGTTTTTCCTGTTTTTTGTCTGGATGCTGCATGTGATGCCTGCACCGACAGCGGAAGATAAAATCCTTCGTACTGAAAGAGAACCGATGACGGATCATGATAAAAAAAGTGCATTGAAGGAATATGGGTTTCCTTTATTATGTATACTCATTTGTTATGCTTTTTTGATCGTAGGGCGGGATTTCAGGGATAATTTTACAATAGAAATCTGGAATGAAATAGCCAGCGGATGGGTAAGTTCTGTCTTGTCAAAAACAGAAATGATTACGGGATTTGTGGTACTTATTGTCGTGGCAAGTCTTGCCTTGATCAAAAACAATCTTATTGGTTTCCGAATGACAAATCTTGTCATATTTACGGGAGTCGTGATGAGCGGCATTTCCAGTTTTCTGTTTGAAATGCATCTGATCAGCGGTTTTTACTGGATGCTGACAATTGGCACGGGAATGTTTTTGGCCTTTACTGTAATCCAGTCTGCGCTGTTTGATCGGATGATCGCTTTGTTCCGGATCAGGGCAAATGCAGGATTTTTTGTATACATGTGCGAAAGCATCGGATATCTGGGCAGCGCTGGACTTTTGTTGTTTAAGGAATTGTTTATGAAGCAGTTGAGCTGGTCGAAAGTTCTGATACAATTTACTTACCTGCAAGCGGCTGTTGGCCTTACTTTGCTGATATTAGGAAATTTATATCTCGAAAAACATCGAAGAAATTTGAAGAAAGAAGAAGGTAAAAGATTGGTATCACTTGCCTAGTTATCAAGTAACATTTTACTGTAATAGTTTTAAAAATTAGCCCTTTTCAAGGTAAAACGGCACCTCGAAGACCTGAAATATAGCCAATTCTACTCATCGAAATTTCAAAATTTGTTTTTCTTAATTGCAATGTTTTGCCTTCATAATGTTCCAAAGTAGCCGAATCAGGAGTTTGGTATTTTACAATTTCAATGGATTTTATTTCTCCTGGTATGTTCGCGCCGTACCATTGAATGTCTTCTTTCTGTGACCAGGTAACAAGTGACAATTCTGAACCGGACGGATATTGGTGATCAGCAGAATTTCTTGCATGTTCGCTCGCAATATCGTTTCCGTATAAAGTAGAAATAGTTTTTTTCTTTCTATCAGCCATTGCGGTAATTACCTTTTCCTCCAAAACCCTGGTAATTTTGGTACTATCGGCAAAAGAAGCACTTTCATTATATAAGTTTTCTTTTGAACAACTTATTAAAAGAAATATGCTGAGAAAGCTCAACCCCACAAGAGTTTTCATAATCATTTGGATTTAAGATGAAGTGGAAGAGTGAATACAAAATCATTATCCTTTACAGGTTTGTGGCAATTAATACATTCCTGGGTAAATGTTTCGGTCTTGCCATAAGGTGCCAGTTGCATTCCTTTCCATCTGGCCCATCCCCATCCAGCCGTTTTTTCATAATTTTTATCGTCCTTGATCATAAACTCAACCTGCTTGAATTCGCCGATTTGTACATTTCCGGCTGAATCTATCAATTCCTCCCAGGCAATTTTTGCAAAAGTTGCTCCGTTTGGCCATGGATTTATATGATTTTCCTTAATCGCTTTTACAGCAATATCATTGGCTACGATCACCCGCATCGTCCCGTTATCGAAACGATCAGACGTACTTATCGCCTTCCAGTTTTTAAAATCCGGAATATATTCAATGCCATTGGGTGCAGGCTTTACTTTAGGAGTGTTCGTTTTGGTAGTTATCCACCCATCGTATTGTTTATTTGCAGCGTTTATTCTCGAAGTATCCGAAGTTTTGACAGAAACCAGACTGGTTATATAAGTCTTCAAGATTGTAATATCACTAGCAGTTAATTTCGCTTCGGGGTGAAGAGCGGAATATTGTTTCAGAGGCATGGCACCCAAAGAAATTTGGTTAAATGCTTCAAATAATTTCCCTTTTTGGTCAGCAGGAGACAGACTGTCCCAAACTGAAAAGTTGAGCACTTTTCTGGCATCTGAAATATCTCTTGAAACAATCCAGGAAGCAGGTGCAATTTTGTCGAACCATAGAAGTTGAGATTCGTTGGAGTGACAATCGTAGCAAGCTTTTTTCAGGATAATCCCGACATCATGTGGAAACGGTAATGTAGTGCTAACCGGAGTCTTTTTAATGTCGGATCCTGCAAACTGGAGTCCGGTAAATAGGACAATTGCAAGTGACAGAATCAATAATGTTTTTCTTTTAGCAGTTTTCATAAAGCAGTCATTTATGAATCATATCTCTTTCCATGAACAAATGATTTTTAAAAACGATTCCTTAAATTAATTAAACCTGATCACGAATTGAAATGTAAGAGAATTTGTGCTATCGGCAGTCGGCTTTGGTTTGTTAAAACCTCTATAAATGTTCAAATTGCACAACGCTGAAAGCAGACAACGGAAAGCTAAAATAGGCATTCAAGATCATGTCCATTAATATCAAAATAGAAATTCGCAGCCACTGGTATTGGTGAGAAGTACAGACAAAAACCTTTCAATTTCCAGATTAAAATAATTTTAATTGCTATAATTAATAACATTTTGCATCAAATAGTAATTTACTTTGCGTAATAAACTAAAATAGAAAATCTTTGTGTAAAAATTTAAGTAGAATAATTACAATAAAAAATATAATTTTGTTGCAATATCGTTTATCCATTTAAGCATTGCCTAAGAGCCTGATTGTGAACAAATTGACAGTGTTAGATTATAAAAAACCATCCGAAACGGATTTGATTGAAGGGTTGAAAAATGGAGACCGGGATGCCTTTACTGTCATATATAAAGAATACTGGTTCAGAATGTTTACGGTAGCAAATCGTAAATTGCAAAACCGTGCGCTTTCGGAAGAAATCATTCAGGATATTTTTACTAGACTTTGGAAGGAACGGGAAACAATTCGGATTTCGCAACTGGATTTTTACCTTTTTTCGGCAGTTCGTTATGAAGTAATTGACCAGATTCGGGCAGCTGGTCGCCAGAATACCTATGTTGAATATTATAAAGCATTTTCTTCATTTGAAGATTTTAATACTGAAAATACAGTTGTCTTTAATGACCTCGTACAAATGATCGATAAGGGATTAGAAGTCTTGCCGCCAAAATCCCGTGAAATATTCAGATTAAACCGCTTTCAACATCTGACTGTCGCACAAATTGCAGTTCAAGTGGATTTGTCTGAGAAAGCAGTTGAATATCATCTTACCAAAGCCACTAAATCCATCAGAATTTATTTAAAAGAAATTCTGATATCCATTCTCGCATTGGCCGTAGCTTTTCTGCATTAATTCTTCATGTTAAATTATTTCAGGTAAAATTTGATAGTATTATTTGAAGTTTATTTAGTTATTTATAGCTATATCGTATAAACTTTCGAAGAATAAATAAAATCATTTAGGGTGATTGCTCAGTTGTGCGGCTTGTTAGTATGGTGAGTGGATAACCCAGCCTAATTGATTTTTTTTTAAAGTAAAGTTGTTGTAAAATGTCAGATCGAGAAATTCAGGAACTCCTTTTGCGATACCGTCAGGGAAATTGTACGGCAGATGAGATGACGAAGATTCATTTGTGGTATGAAAGCCTGAATAAAGATTTCTCCATGTCGATAGATACGGATGAGAAATCTTTTTTGGAAGAGAAAATTTTGGCAAAAATTAGTCAGGATATAGATCAGCCTACCTTACGTATATATGATGTCGAACCGGTTATTCATAGCGTTTGGTGGAAATCTTCCCTCCTCAGATATGGCGTTGCAGCGGCGGTCATCCTTTTGCTTGGTTTTTCTTTCCTGTTTAAGAAAAGCCAGGAACAGGTGGCTATGAAGAGCGAATCTCTTGTCGTGCATTCACGAAAGGGGAATTTGAAATCCTCGGTTAATAATTCATCGTCAATTCAGCGTATTCGTTTGAATGACAATAGTTTGATAACGTTAGCACCCGGCAGCAGAATATCATATCCCAATGTATTTTCGGTAGATAAACGTGAGGTGCAGCTTGAAGGGGACGCCTTTTTTGAAATATCGAAAAATCCGTCAAAACCATTTTTTGTGTATAGTGGAAAACTTGTTACCAAAGTTCTGGGTACCAGTTTTTGGGTTAAAACAAATAAGGAATCCTTCACAACGGAAGTGGAAGTGCTGACCGGAAAAGTATCTGTATTTGAAAATCGTTTTTTGCATAATAACCACCTCGAAAAAACTGAAAAAAGCTCCCAGGGAGTTTTATTAACTCCAAATCAAAGAGTTTCTTATGATGACGAAAGCGGCCATTTGCTGACAGGGATTGTAGAACAACCCATACTGATTCCGGAAAATCTTACAGGAGCCAACCTTGTTTTTAATAATCATTCCTTACTTGATATCACCGCAACGCTTCAAAAAGAATATGGTATTGAAATCGTATTTGCGAACGAGCTGCTTGAAAAATGCACCTTCACCGGCGACATATCCGAAATTCCGCTTTATGACAAACTGGATTTAATATGTAAGGCAAATACGGCCCGTTATGAAATAAAAGGTACCAGAATACTTATAACCGGAAACGGCTGCGACTGATCAATTTAAAGAAATTAACAACAAATCAATCTGCATATATGAGAATATAAACTCTCCAAAGATTTATCCTTTCCTGAATTGGACGGGATGAAAAAAAGCCGATAACGCTTGAACGCTACCGGCTTGGTAATACCTTCTTTCTAACAAGTATCCGGCAAGATACAGGAAGGAGAAAATATCTGACTTATTTTTTTTACAAAAAACAATCGAAACTATGAAAAAAAATCGACAAAGAAAAGGTCGTGCCTGTCTCTATCTGCTCATGAAAATTTCGTTGACACAAATTATTTTTTGTATATCCTTCGCAGGACTCACTTATGCCGGACATATAGGAAGAGCACAGGAAGTTTTGGAACGGACGGTCACGGTTAATGTTGAAAAAACGGAATTGAAGCAAGTTTTAAGCCAGATCGAAAGTAGAGCTGATGTTAAATTTGTATACAGTAACAAGGCAATTAGTGCAAACCGGGAAGTGGTTTTTCATGTGACAAATCAAAAGTTATCTTCCGTTTTAAATTCACTTTTGGTGCCATTGGGAATTTCCTACGAGCTGACAAAATCGGGAAGGATTTTGCTTACTGCTGAAAAACCTGTTACCTCCAAGGAGGAATCTTCGGTTTCTGCCGATATGCAAACGTTTGCAGATATTAAGGTATCCGGGAAAATTACAGATGAAAAAGGAGAGGGTTTGCCCGGCGTTAGTGTGCGCGTGAAGGGTACGCAGTCGGGTACAGTTTCAGATGTTAATGGTGGTTATAGTGTTGAGGTTGCTGACAAATCTGCCGTATTGGTGTTCAGTTTTGTAGGATATAAAACATTGGAATTACCCATTGGAGACAGGTCCATTTTTGACGTAAGTCTTGCTCCGGATGATAAATCTTTGAATGAAGTGGTTGTTATCGGTTATGGTACTTCACGGAAAAAGGACGTTGTAGGTGCTGTGGATATCGTTTCTGCGAAAGATGCGGGTTCCACAACGGCGACCAATGCTTCTCAATTATTGATCGGAAAATCCGCCGGGGTGCAGGTTTTACAATCCAATGGTACGCCGGGTTCGGATTCCCAGATACTTATTCGCGGTACGGGTTCTTTCACAGGTGTTGATCCTTTGTACGTAATTGACGGTATCCAGGGAAGCAAAACGATGTTTAATACATTAGGCCCTCAGGATATTGAAAACATTACGATTTTGAAAGACGCATCTTCAACGGCAATTTATGGTTCCGCTGCGGCTAACGGTGTGGTTATTATCACAACAAAAAAAGGACTTACAGGTGCGCCAAAAATAAATTTCACTTCACAATGGGGCGTAGCAAAAGCATGGAAGCAGCTGGATTTGCTTAATGCATCACAATATGTTGATCTGTTGAAAGATTTCGCGTCTACTACGAATGCTGTTTTACCAGAAAAATTTGGTAGCGCTGACGTTCGGGTTGACAGAAACGATTGGCAGAAACAGATTTTTCAATCTGCTTTGGTTTCTCAAAATAATCTTAGTATCAGCGGAGGCAGCGAAAAAGTTACGTACAACTTCTCGCTTGGATATATGAACCAGCAGGCCATTGTGAAAAATTATACGGATAAAAGAGTAAACGGTAGATTCAGTCTTGATGAGTCACTTGGTCGTTTTCATTTGGGACAAACTTTGAATGTACGTTATGTAAAGGACGTTGGTCAGCTGGCCAATATTACGGAAGCGGTTTCATATTCTCCTTATAAAGACATTCTGGATCCAAAAGTTCCGGGTGGTTATTCTAACACGACCAACGTTGATGACTTCAACGGTGGTAACAATCCCCTTGCAGCAATTAATCTGAACCATCCGGTTACACAGGGATTTGTGTTTTTCCCACAAGTGTTTGCGGAGGTTGATCTGATCAAAGGTTTGCGTTTCAGAACGCAGCTTTCAGCTGAAATCGGTGGCGGGAAAAATAGTGGTTATCAATATGGATACACTGCCGGTAATAATTTGACACAACCGCAGCAGGCCACCTTGGGATATAATAATTATTCATTTTACACACTTGAAAATTATTTCTCCTATAACAAATCGTTTGGAAAACATTCGATTTCTGCCACTTTGGGTAATAGTTATCTTGATCCGGGACATTCGTCCAGTGTGGATGCCAAGGGAACTAATATTCCGAATAATTCAATCCAGAATATTAGCGTAGCGCAGTCGCAAACCGTTTCGGGGTCAAGTTATGGTTATGCGCGGGCTTCGGTGATTTCTTATTTTGCCCGTGGTATGTATTCGTTTAACGACAAATATGTTTTAACGGGAAGTTTTCGTCGGGATGGTGCGTCCAACTTTGGAGCGAATAACCGGTTTGGTAATTTTTACGGTGTTGGTTTAGCGTGGAGATTTATTGATGAAGATTTTGTTAAAAACAATCTGTCATTCCTTTCCGATGGTAAGTTGAGAGTAGGCCAGGGACGCACCGGAAATAATACAATACCTACGACTGGTATCACCAATGTGCTGACTTTCAGTGGAAATCCTAATGGCAATTTAGTTTATTCTTTGGGTACCAATGAAGGATTTAATCCGGGTACTACGATTACTACTTTATCAAATCCAAACATCCGATGGGAAACTACGGATCAGACTGACGTAGGATTAGATCTTGGTTTCTTGCATAATAAATTGACGGTAACCGTTGATTATTACAACAGAAAAAGTACAGGTTTGCTTGTAAGCGTTCCGGTTCCTGGTAGTACCGGTGCATCTCAGAGCGCTACACAGCCAAGTAAATATGCCAATGCCGCTAGTGCTCAGAATAAAGGGATCGAGTTTTCGGCAGGTTACAGAGGCTCAACCGGCAACGGTTTGACTTATACTATCAATGGTAATATCGCACACAATAAAAACATTGTAAATTCTTTGGGAAGTGAATTCGCTGCACCAATCCAGGCGGGTTCTTTCAGTAATTTGCCAACTTTTACATACACGGCGGCAGGTTCTCCAATCGGATCTTTTTATGGATATAACAAAGATCATGTAGCGAAAGATCAGGCGGAAATCGATGCCCTGAATGCAGCAGCAAAAGCGAAATCGGGTGATGCTTCGACGGTATATCAGGCAGGTTTATTACCCGGCGATTTTATCTTTAAAGATATCAACGGCGATGGAAAAGTGGATGCAACAGATCAGAAAATCCTGGGTAACCCGATTCCGAAAATCGTTTATGGTTTTAATGCCGGAGTTAATTTCAAAAACTTTGATTTCAATATGGTAGTGTCGGGAGTTTCGGGATTGAAATTGCTGAATGCCTTTAAATTCGTGACACTTAACGAATCTACCGGACATAACGCAACAACCGGAATTTTGGACAGATGGGAAAAACCGGGTGATGTCGCTGCTCTTCCAAGAGCTGGACAAAGCGCAACTGGTGACGGCAACCTTAGACCATCCGACTGGTGGCTGGAAAACGGTGCTTACATGCGACTTAGAAATGTCACGTTGGGTTACACCATTCCAAAATCTTTTGTCAGCAGTATTGGTAACGGACACGTTTTCAGTAGCATCCGTTTTTATGTAGCAGCGCAGAATCTTCTGACTATCACCAAGTATACCGGTTACGATCCTGAGGTAAGTACGCAAAGTGGAGGAAGTTACATCTTCTCACGAGGTATTGACGACAGGGCCAATCTGCCGCAGCCAAGAACATTCCTGGGCGGTATACAACTTGGATTTTAATCATTGGGAATTACTAAAAGAGAATCGAAATGAAAAAAATATCATTATATATTTTGGGTTTGCTGGCCGTAGTGAACATAGCCGGTTGCGACGAATCAAAACTGGAACTTACAAGTCAGAGCAGTTATGATTACAGTACTTATTTTACCACAAGTGAAGGGCTGAATCAGGCCGTTGTTGCGACTTATGCTACGCTGTTACACAATGGATTATGGTCGAGAGAATATTATTTTATCTTCGACCTTTTAGGTTATGACGCCAAAAAGACAACAAACCTTCAGGGTGATATGGCTCAATTGGCCGATTATTCATTCGGTACAAGTCAAACCCAGATCGGGCAGCTTTGGAATAGCCTTTATCGTTTGGTTCTGCGCTCCAATGTAGTGATTGACCGTGCAAATGTATGGGCACCAACCGTTGCTTCGGATCAGGCAGATGCGAAACAATTTATCGCCGAAGCGCGTTTTTTGCGGTCTTATGCGTACTTCAATATTGTAAATTTGTGGGGAAGAGCGCCGTTGATCACGACCTACGATAGTACGGTCGCCAACAATTATTTTCCTCGTGCGACAACAGGAGCGATGTGGAGTTTTATTGAAAATGATCTGACGCTTGCCGCTGCGGATCTTCCTTTAACGTATCCGGCAGCCACTGGTTTAGGCAGAGCTACAAAAGGTGCTGCGCTTGCATTGTTGGGTAAAACATATCTTTATCAGGGCAAATTTGCTCAGGCGCAGGCCACATTTACTCAACTTACAACGGCTCCTTTTGCTTATACTTTGGATGCTTCCTATGACAATCTTTTCAGTACATCGAATCAAAGCAGTCCTGAAAATATTTTCCAGGTTATGAATGCTGCGTGGACCGATTGGGGAATTGGTAATCAGTATTATGTTTTCGGTGGACAGGAAACCTGGGGTGGAAAAGCAACCCATTCTGATCGTGCCCAGGAATATGGATTTAACGACTGGTTTAACGTGTATGTTAGCACTGCGGCGGTTAAAGCATTCAAATATACTAATCCTGTAACAGGTTCGACCTATACTGATCCACGGGCATATTCAACTTTTTATGGAAGTGCAGAAAGTGGCGGCGACACTGTTTATTGTGAAAAATGTGCATCCGGAAAAATTTCATTTCCTTTTAAAGCATCTGATCCGCAGGGATATTATGTTTGGAGAAAATATGAATACTATAATGAAGTAGCAACCTATGGTGGGCCAGCAAGCAGCATTAACGGCCAGGTGATCAGATTCGCCGATGTTTTACTTATGCTTGCGGAATCTTACATCAAACAAGGAAAAACGGGAGCTGAACCGTTGGCATTGATCAACCAGGTCAGAAAAAGGGTTAATGCATTTCAATATACATCCTTGGGTGCCAGCCAGACTGATGCGATGGCCATTTTGATGCGGGAGAGACAGCTGGAATTTACCGGTGAACAAACCCGCTATTTTGACCTGATCCGGTGGGGAATTGCCAAGCAAGTTATCAATGTTACAAGAGCATCGGAACCAGGTGACGGAAAATCACCATTCCAGGATAAAAACGTACTGTTCCCAATCCCGGATGTAGAAAAAAATTACAATCCAAATGTTTCAAAAGATATAGTTAACAACTGGAATTAGGGATTGTCAGAACTGAAATTTGAAGTAGAAAGCGTTGAAAGGAAATTGTTTCTTTCAGCGCTTTCATTTTAATAACGATTAGTAATTATTTTCTTTCAAAAGCTGCCTTATATCTGCCGAAAGCTGCTGCACCTCCAATTCTAATGTACCATTATAAATCCCACGGATACGTCTTTGTTTATCAACAAGAATTATATGCTCGGTATGAAGAAACTGAGTGCTGTCTTTTGTGAATCCAAGATCTTCCTCCGCGAAATAGGATTTACGGGCGAGTGTGTAGATCTGACTCATATTTCCCGTTAATAAATGCCAGTTTGAAGCAGTAATCTTATTTTGAACTGCGAACTGATGTAATCTGGATACATTATCAATCCAGGGTGTAACACTAAAAGATAATAAAGCCACTTCCGGATTGTTATAAAACTCCTTTTGAATAAGCTGCAAATGCTTGGTCATCACGGGACAAATACTGACGCAGCTTGTAAAAATAAAATTGGCAATGTGAATTTTACCATCAATTTGATGATCCGTAATTTGCTTTCCATTTTGATCTGTAAAAGAAAAGGCCGGTATAGTATGCTGTACTTTTTGCTTAATTTCTTTTGATGATGACAGAAATAAGGGTGAAAAATCAGATGTGTTATAATAGGGCAGTTGTTTCACTTCGGTACTTCCGGAACAAGTGATCAGACTTGCCGCCATTATTAGTATGCTAATTTTTAAAAACACTGTCAGAAACGTTGGTGCAATTTTTTGTCCCAAGTAATCCATATCTTCTTCCATTTACTATGATGTAATTTGCTCTCACCTTTCCATTGTCATAAAACAGTTTCTGCCTACCTTCCTCATGTCCATTGACGTAAGTCATCTGTCTGACCAATCTTCCGGAAGGGTTCCACTCCTGACATATTCCATCATATTCGTCGTTTTTGAAATGGTAGAAAAGCATCTTGTTCCCATTGTCCCACCAGGCACAATATATACCTGTTTTTTCTCCCTGACTAAATTCTCTTTGCTCCCGAAGTTTCCCTCCGGGATAGAATTTCTTACGTACACCATGCTCTTTACCATCTAAAAATCCTGAGATTTCGGACGTATCGCCCGAAGGATATAACGCATAGATATACCCGGTAAAAAGCTCTTTACCAAGATAGGTCCGATCTTTACTAAAAATGAAATTGCCTTTTTCCTTATTGATCAGGACTTTTTGGATTTTTGTGTTGCTGGTACAACTGCTGAAAACAAGAAGTAATAAGAAATTCAAACTATTGAGAAACAGTGCCCGCCGTGCCATAAAATCCGCTTCCATTGATGTAAGGGTCAGAACTTGTGATGTGGTAATGATATATTCCACCCGGATAATCCGTGGTTGCTAACGTATGTCCATGGTATACATCCAGTGACGCAATATTTACAAGGGTTCCGTTTTCTTCCGGGCCGTAAACAGGAAATCCGTCCAGCAGAAAACCCAGTAGTGCCGATTTGGATGTTTTAACAGTCGTTAGATATAATGGCTCAACATGATAATGATACTGTCCGGTTTGCTGGGGATGTCCCCAATATTGATCAAAACTCGTTGCTTCGGAAGTGAGGGGTTGGTTGGGGCCAGCATATTGGTTAAAAAACGGAACGCCGTTTAGGGAGACACCAATTGGGCCCAATGGAGTAGCTGCATGTGTAGTTGCAACTTTTGGGTCAACAGGTATTTTGAAAGTATAGGACTGAGCTGAAATAGAATTTGGATTTTTGTTGAAAGTATTTCCTGCGAAAGTAGTCCCGCTGAAATTCTCATACAAGCTGTTTCCCGTTGCATAATAAACGCTTTTATGATCAGGAAGACCGGTTGTTTTGATGGTAATATAAGTACCATCGGATGTGATGCTGCTGGCACCGTAAATTTTGGAATAAATGGCGGGGACCGCCGTATCTGTTTCTGCAACGTCGTCATGGTTATTACTACAAGCAGAGATGAGAAGAGATAAAAATGTCAGAATAATGGGAAGCGATTTTTTCATGATTTTCCAGTTTATATAATATATTCCTTGGACGGATTTTATGTTTTCTGGTAACAAGAGAATTTTGCAAAAGTCTATCCTGATCAAGTTTAGGGAATAATTTTGATTATATAAAAAAATGTTGGTTTAATGTAATTATTCAGAGTATTTATTTGTAGTGTTTTTCTTTTGAATTGATATAATGAAGCGGCAAAGCCGTGATCCCGAATTAAACCAATCCATTCCGAATATGAGTGTTCTAAGATCTGTCCCCCTCTTTTTGCTTTTTCTGGTTTTAAATTTCGGTTATCCTTTTCAGGACAAAATAAAAGACAGCAACGGAAATCTTGCAAAAGATTCCCAACTACGAATCGTTCAGAATCAATCTGCTGAAACCATCAGTATTTTCAGGGGAAATGAAACGAAGCCTATTTTAACACAAAATGCAAAGGCCAATTTTCGGCCATATCTGCATCCTTTGGTTGCTCCTGACGGCAAAGGAGTTTTGACGGAATATAGCCCCGGCCATCATAAACATCAGACTGGCATTTATTGGGGTTATACTCGGGTAAATGTAAGAGATTATTTCCACCATCCCGATGCAGGTTATTGGCGCAAGGTTTCTGCAAAAGTGATAGAAGCCAAAGGTTTGGAAGTGAAATGGCAGACGGTATATGATTTGCTGGATTCTACCGGAACGGCGGTTTTGACGGAAACACAAAACTGGTCGATGCGGGAAAAAGATGGGAAATATTTACTGGATCTGGAATGGAATGGTGAAGCGCAGACCGACGTGACAATCGGAAAATATGATTATGGCGGGTTATTCGTTCGGATGCCCTGGAAAGAGGGAATCAAAGGGGAAGTAATCAATGCAGCCCGTCAGCGAAATGAAAAAGCAGAAGGACAACCCGCCATGTGGGTGGATATCGCCATGCAGGTGGAGGGAAGAAATGACCTGGCGCACATTGCCATATTTGATCATCCTGAAAATAAAGGATACCCGCAAACCTGGCGCGTTGATGGCCAGCTGGGTGCCGGTCCCGCACGAGCGCGTAAGGAAGACTGGCATATCAAAAAGGGCGAAACCGAAACAATTAAGCATGAACTGGTTGTGTATACCGGAGAACTCAACGATGTAGGATTGACAAAAACATTCGGTGATTTTATCGGAAACAATGGTACTTACAATACCGCTGCGCTGTGGGCTATTGCACAAAAAGAAGGTCGGGAAGCAAAATTCCTTAGTGCTCAGGAAGCTGTTGCTGCAATGACAATTAAAGATGGTTTTATTGTAAACGCCTACGCATCAGAACCCATGATGACCCAACCCATGGCTTTTTGCTGGGATGACCGCGGACGTATGTGGATTGCTGAAAATAAGGATTACGAATCTCGTGGAAAAGGTTTCTCCAATGCTGGTGATAGCCGGATACTGATTTTAGAAGATACGGACGGTGATGGTGTTGCCGATAAACGGAAAGTTTTCATGGAAGGAATTGCATTTCCTTCGGCGCTGGCCGTGGGTTTTGACGGCGTATTTATTGGAGCGCCACCAAATCTGCTTTTTGTCCCCGATAAAAACGGTGATGACAAAGCGGATATGGATGATATTGAAGTGCGGCTTACAGGTTGGGGAATTCGCGACCGGCATGAAACGCTGAATAGTTTTCACTGGGGACCGGATGGCTGGTTATATGGTTTGCAGGGTTTTGCTACGCCGTCAAAAGTAGGTAAGCCAAAGGGAAAAGGGAAAATTTATAAACACAAAGATGCTTTTCCTGAGGATATTCTTGAAGGGGAAGGAACGGACATTAATGGTGGCGTCTGGCGCTATCATCCTACAAAAGACAAATTTGAAGTAGTCGCCCACGGATTTAGTAATCCCTGGGGCATTGATTATGATGCAAAAGGACAATTGTTAATGACAGCTTGCGTAATTCCGCATCTCTGGCATGTTATTCCGGGCGGAATTTATCACCGGCAAGGTGGACAGCATTTCAATCCATACGTTTATAACGACATCAAAACAATAGCTGATCACAGCCATCGTTCCGCTCATGGGGGCGCGCGAGTCTACCTTTCCGATGCTTTTCCAAAGGAGGAAAGAGGTAAGATATTTATGGCTAATATTCATGAACACGGTATTTTGTCCGATATTCTGGTGCCCAAAGGTTCCGGTTTTGTTGGAAAACATGGTGATGAATTTATGATGGCGAATAATGCCCAATGGGTAGGTTTTAGCATGGAAATCGGGCCGGAAGGGGGCATGTATGTGTTGGATTGGCATGATGCGGATATTTGTGGATCCGATGTTTTGAATTCAGAAACAGGACGGATTTTCAGAATTATGCCAAAGGTTTCAAAAGCTGAAAACTGGAAAGACCGCTATGCAGATCTTGGTAAATTTTCAGATTTGCAACTGGCTGCATTGCAGGAAAGTCCCAGTGAATGGCATGCGAGAAGAGCACGGATTATTTTACAAAACCGGGCGTCAAAAGGGAAAATGGAAAAAGCGGCTTACGATCATTTGTTTGATTTATACCAAAATAATTCAAATCCGGATTGGCGTCTTCGCGCCATGTGGACGCTGCAAATTACCGGCGGTTTTACTCCACGCGCACTTTTTGATGCGCTAAATGATAAAGATGAATATATCCGGGCCTGGGCTATTCAGTTTTTGAATGAGGATAAAGATGCGGTGCCTGAGATGATCACAAAGTTTGAAGAAATGGGTAAGGCTGATAAATCTGCCGTTGTTCGTTTGTATCTGGCTTCGGCATTACAAAGAATAGATCTGAATTCCAGATGGAAACTGGCCAACGCTTTGGTCGCGCATGGGGAGGATAGTGAAGATCATAACCTTCCTAAAATGATATGGTACGGTATTGAACCATTGGTAAAGGAAAATCCGGCGAACGCGATGGAATTGGCAAATCAAAGCAAAATTCCGATGTTGACCCAGTTCATTGCAAGACGGGCTGTGGATGCTGATGCGGTTGAAATACTGGTAACTGCTATAGGAAAACCAACCAGAAATCAGAAAGCATTACTGGAAGGGATGCGGGACGGTTTGGAAGGAAGAACGGATTTAAAGGCACCGGCAAATTGGGCCGCTGTTTATGCAAAACTAAAATTAAAAGAAAAACCGGTGGCACAATTGGCTCTGGATTTATCCCGGAATTTTGGCGATACAGAAGCAGCAAAAAATGCGCTTTTTTCTTTGAAAAATAAAAAAGCGACGGTTGAAGAAAGACGGAAATCGTTAGCATTGTTAAGTTTGAGACAAAGGCCGGAGCTGGTAAAAGAACTTCCCGGATTGTTGGATGATCCAAATCTTCGTCTCGATGCCATTCGTGCCATGGCAGGTTATGATAGTGAACCTTTGGCTAAATTGCTGATTGAACGTTATCCGAAATTTATCACTGATGAAAAATCTGAAACGATCCAGACACTGGCGTCCCGGCCGAAATCAGGATGGTTGCTGACACAGGCGATTTCTAAAAATGTTATATCAAAAAAGGAAATCCCAACCTATGTAGCGAGACAACTCAGAAGGGTAGTGGGTAGTGGTTTTGTTGAAGTTTGGGGGCCGATCGACCATGTCGCCTTCGATGAAAAAGCCTACAAAAAATATAAAACGTTGCTGACGGATAAAACGGTCTCAGGAGGAAGTGCGGGAAATGGACGTCTGGTTTTTCAGAAGACCTGTGCGCCTTGTCATAAAATGTACGGAGAGGGAGGTATTATTGGTCCTGAACTTACCGGCTCTAATCGTGCAAATCTTGATTATCTGTTAGGAAATCTTCTGGATCCGAGCGGAGAAATTCAGGATGATTACAAAATGGTGGTTGTGACGACGCGGGACGGTCGTACCTATGTGGGAAATATTGCCAAGGAAACTGACCGACAAATAACTTTGCGGATTGTTGGTCAGGATGCGGTTGCGATTAATAAATCGGACATTCAAACCCGGGAAGTGACACCGGTTTCCATGATGCCTTCCGGACTTTTGGAAACATTGTCCGAAAAGGAAATTACAGATCTGATCGGATATATGCGGACAACGAAACAGGTCGTGGTTCAAAAGTAGATTTTCGGGACAATGGCTTTAAAATGATAAGAACTTAAAAATAGATCACATGCAAAATCAGGATATTTCAAGACGGGAATTTCTAGTCAATTCGTCACTGGCAGCGGCAGGGTTTGCACTTCTTTCGGGATCGGCTTTTGGTGCACCCGCTTATATCAAAAATCTCGGCAAGCCAAACTCGCTTTTTAATGGTGTGCAAATTGGCGCTATCACCTATTCCTGGCGTAGTATGCCGGGCAGCGCAGAGCAGATTTTGCAATATTGTATCGACTGCAATATCAGCGCAATCGAATTAATGGGCCCAACAGGGGAATCTTTCGCAGGCGCTCCGACGGCTCCCCCAAGACCATCCATGGCACCCGGACCAAACGGACAACGTCCTGAAATGACTCCTGAACAAAAAGCGGCGCAAGAAGAATATGCAAAAAAAATGGCCGAATGGAGGTCGAAAGTTTCAATGGATAAATTCGTTCAGCTTCGCAAAATGTACAACGATGCAGGTGTAAGTATTTATGCTTTCAAACCTTCGGCGTTGGGTGTAAATAATACAGATATGGAAGTGGATTATGCGTTTCGGGCAGCAAAAGCGTTGGGCGCTAATCAGGCTACGGTAGAATTACCGACTGATCCCGCGCAGACAAAACGTTTGGGTGATATTGCTGCGAAAAATAAAACTTACGTAGGCTATCACGGACATTTGCAACAGACTTTTGATGCCTGGGATGTTGCGCTTGGTCAATCAAAATACAATGCAATGAATTTTGATATGGGACATTATGTAGCCGCAGGTTTCGATCCGCTGGTATTTATTCCTGCCAAACATGAGCATATCGTCAGCATGCACACAAAAGACAGAAAAAATAAAGCAAACGGCGGGCAGAATGTTGCATGGGGTGAAGGTGACACGCCAATCGTGGCAGCACTTGAAATGATACAGAAAAACAAATATAAATTCCCTGCCACGATTGAACTGGAATATGATATTCCTGCTGGTTCAGATGCGGTGAAGGAAACGGCTAAATGCGTTGAGTATGCACGGAAGGCTTTGAAGGCTTAGGAAGTTAATTGTTATTAAAAACCGTCAGATTCATTTATAGTGATCTGACGGTTTTTGTTTTTTGAAGAAAAAGTTTTCATTTTTACCTTTAAAGCTTCATTATAAAAGCGTGAATATGCAAACCGAAGACCTTCTAAAACAAATCGAATTCATCAAAGAAATTGATAAACTAAAATACATCCAGCGCCGCACCAAATTGTTCAACAGCGACAGAAATGAGAATGATGCAGAACATAGCTGGCATTTGGCTATGATGGCTATCATTTTGTCAAAACATTCCAATGTTGAAATTGATGTGTTGAAAGTAGTGAAAATGGTATTGATACATGACATAGTTGAGATTGATGCAGGTGATACTTTCCTATACGATACGACCAAAAATCACACCAATACAGACGAAGAATCACTGGCTGCAAAACGAATTTTCGGACTACTGCCGGATGAACAGCGTGACGAACTAATCGCTGTTTGGGAAGAATTTGAAACAGGAGAAACTGCGGAAGCCAAATTTGCCAAAACCATGGACCGACTGGAACCTTTACTTCAAAATGTATCCAATAACGGCGGCACCTGGAAAGAATACAATGTAGATTATCAAAAGGTATATGACAAGAAAAAAGTGATGCAGCACGGATCAGTTTCCATCTGGAATTATGCTGAAAACCTTATTAATGAAAGTGCTGAAAATGGAATTCTGAAAAAGGAAAAATAAGAATAGTTAAATTTGCTCACGCTCAATTATATTTTATAAGTAACTCATGTTTATTAAGTTATAGTTTGCCGTTGGCTAAGAATTTGTTTTTCATTCTTATATATTCGGTAAATTTGATTTCATTCTTAAACGCAAAATCCATGTATATTTTCGTTGAAATGTGGAATCCAAAACAAGCCTGGCTTGACCTGCCAACTTCTGAACGCACTGCTTATGTTGCTGCTGTCGGAGGAGCTGTGGAAAGTGTGCTGGCCTCCGGTGTGGAGATTATAACCTGGTCATTTAACGATAACACAATTGACAATTTTAACGGTTTCCAATACTTTGCAATCTGGAAATTTCCAACTCTGGATCTGGTAACAAGTTTTCAGAAAATGGTAGTGGACGCTGGGTGGTACAATTACTTCGAGCAGGTAAATGCATCCGGACTGATCGGAGGGCCGGGCCCTGTGCTGGATCACTCGATTGTTTTGTGAACAACCACTTTGTTAAATCATGTTAAAAATAAATCTTGGTTGATTAACAGAGTTTTAAGATTCCTAAATTGTCAGCCAAATGCTGACTTTTATTGAATCGATATGTTAAAAAACTACATCCAAATTGCTGCAAGAAATCTGAAAATAAACCGTTCCTATGCCCTTCTCAATGTCTTCGGATTGGGACTTGGGATGGCAGGTGCTGTTATGATTTTTTTGTTTCTACAATATCATTTGAGCACCGACAGGCACCAGCCTGATTTTGACAGAATATATAAGGTTGTTCTGGATATGCATCTGGACGAGGGCATAGAGCATGAGCAAGGTTCGGCCTATGCCCTGGCAACTGCACTTTCTCACGATTATTCCCAAATCGAAAAAGTTGGATTCATTAGCAAATTACCAAACGTAACCTTATCCTCAAATTCCGGAGGTGAGGTCAAACGTTTTATTGAAAAGGAAAATGTCGCCTATGCAGATGAGGGTTACATAAATCTCTTTTCATTTGACTGGATTCAAAATAATGGATCCGTTTTGCTGAGTGAGCCATTTACGGTAGTGCTTAGTGAAAAAATGGCTCTCAAATATTTCGGTACGCCCGATGTTATGGGTAAAACATTACGTCTCAACAATGCTAATGATTTAAGGATTGTTGGAGTACTGAAAGACCAGAATAAACCAACGGACCTGGATTTCAATATTTACATATCTCTTCCCACACTTAAACAACTGGATCGTACCAACTGGACTGGTGAGTTCGGTTGGATAAGCAGTAAGAATGCCACGTTTGTCAAAAAAGCAGGAGGTAGCAGCAGCGCGACTATTGAAAAATCGCTCAAAGCAAATGGATTAAAGTATTACGGGGAAACTGCAAAATACTATGAGCACAAACTGCAACCATTGTCCGAGGTTCATTTTGATGAACGATATGGCGGCCAGATTCGCAGATCAATTTTATGGGTTTTGGCCGGTGTCGGATTTTTCCTGCTGATCATCGCAAGTATCAATTTCATAAATCTGGCTACGGCGCAGGCGTTGAAACGCGCAAAGGAAATCGGGATACGGAAAGTTTTGGGAAGTACGAAGAGTCAGTTGTTTTGGCAATTTATGGCGGAAACTGCCTTGGTTACCATTTTTGCTTCCGTTTTCGCTTTGATCCTTGTATTCATATTACTTCCCTCGCTCAATAATTGGACACATACAAAAGCATTTCACTTTGGTGTCTTTTTTCAGTTTGAAGTGATTTCGTTCTGGCTTTGCACAGTCATAGCTGTGATCGGATTTGCAGGTTTTTATCCGGCCGTCATCATATCCGGTTTCAATCCTATCGCTGCCCTTAAAAGTAAATTGGGGACCCAACAAATTGGTGGAATCGGGCTGAGGCGTTCGCTGATAACCGTGCAGTTGATCATTGCCCAGATATTGGTTATTGGTACGCTGGTTTTAGTTTTACAATTGAAATTTTTCAAAAATGCAGATCTCGGTTTTGACCAGAATGCAGTGATAACCATTCCTTTGCCGAAGTCGGATACGATACAAAAAACTAAGGATGCAATAAGAAATGATATGTTGGAATATCCTGATATCAAGTCGGTTTCATATCAATACGAAGCGCCCACATCAAGTATGGGTTTTGGTGGTTCTGTCCGTTTTGACAACCGTGCAGAATGGGAAAAATTTGTGATTCGGGATCGTTTTGGAGATGAAAATTATTTACAAACTTATAGAATGCCGCTACTCGCCGGGCGTAGTATCATGAAACGCGATTCTGTGGTTGAGTTTGTGATTAATGAAGAATTGATGAAAAGGCTAGGCGTTCGGGATCCACAATTAATTCTTGGAAAACAATTGGAAGACGGCGCCTCCGGTTTTAAGGGACAGATTGTAGGCGTAGTGAAAAGTTTTCATTTAAAATCTTTACAAGAGGCTGTTGAGCCTTGTGTCATTTTTGCAAATCCCAAATTGTATAAAGAAGTTGCTGTTAAAATTGATACAAAAAATCTGTCTCAATCGATTCAGCACATCAATCAGGCCTGGCAGAAAAACTATCCTGATGAAGTTTTTTCGTATGAGTTTGTTAGTGAAAAAATAGCGAAATTTTATGAAAAAGAAGAGCAGCTAACTTCACTGATCAGGTCCTTTGCCATGGTTGCAATCCTGATTTGCTGCCTGGGTTTGTACGGAATGGTTTCGTTTATGGTGACACAGAAGACAAAGGAAATCGGAGTCAGAAAAGTCTTAGGCGCCAGTGTCAGCAATATAGTTTCCTTGTTTGGAAAAGAATTTTTGATTCTGGTAACCTTTGCTTTTTTTATTGCAGCACCGATATCCTGGTACGCAATGACAAACTGGCTGAATCATTTTGCTTACAGGATTGATCTGGATTGGTGGATTGTAGTTTCCGGCGGAATAATTATTCTCCTGATTACATTGATAACTGTTGGTTATAAAGTGGTTATTGCGGCGTTAATGAATCCTGTAAAGAGTTTGACTTCTGAGTAATTATTTGGTTTTAATTTTTCTTAAAATTAACCCTGGGCAGTAAATCCCTTCGAGCCATAAGGCTTTAGCCGTTGAAAATCCGTATTAATCAAAGTATGAGAATTAACTCCATCCAAAAAATAAACCCATTTTTCTGCCAATTCCAGCGCAGGGAATCTTATGTTTAGGGTAAAATTCCTAAACATTAATTCTTTGATAAAATGAGTGTTAACCTTAAAACCCTAACCTTCCTTTTTTGTTGTATTTTATTCCGGACAAACGCCCAAAATCTTCAGGTTTGGAAAGCCAGTCTTGAAAACAAAAAACCGCAGGACTGGCTCGTTCAGCCAGTAACTGAAAAAGCCGAAATCTTTAAAAGTCAGGACGGGAAAGATATTATCCTGTACAATGGTTTGTTGAAAAGGACATTTCGAATCACACCGGACCTCGCCTGTGTGGATTTTAAAAACCTGTCGAATGGCCAGCAATTACTACGGGCTGTAAAAGCGGAAGCCAGAATTGCAATAAATGGGAAAAATTACAATGTCGGTGGTTTGTACGGTCAAAAAGAAAATGCCTATTTATTGCCGGAATGGGTTGACAAGTTTAAAACTTCTGATAGCGCTTTTCATTATACCAAATACACAATCGAGGAAACACAGCCTTACCTGAATTGGAAAACTTCCATGTGGACTGGCAACAAAAAAAATGCTTCCGGCAAAACCATTTCCTTTTATTTTACTTCCTCGTTTGCATCACTTAAAGGCCTGGAAGTGGCTGTTCATTATTCACTTTATGATGGAATTCCACTTATCAGCAAATGGGTTACAATACAAAATAATACGGGCTCTTCGGTTACTATTAACCAGGTCGTTAATGAAATCCTCGCTGTTGTTGAAGAAGAAAGTGCCGTGGTAGGTACGCCTGAGAAAATGGCAAAACCCAATGGAATTTATATTGAAAATAACTTCGCCTTCAATAATGCAATGCGTTATCCTTTAAGCGATCAGGCCACACATTGGAAAGTCGATCCGCTTTATACCTCACAGGTAAATTATGATCTTACTACACCTTGTTTATTGGAAATTCATCCAGGAAAAGACATTGGTATCGTGCTGAAAAAAGATGAATTTTTCGAATCCGTCCGATCTTATGAGTTATTGAATGACAAATATGACAGGGAGAGAAACGGATTGGCAGTACGAAAAATGTACAGGACCATAACGCCGTGGACAACGAGTAATCCAATCTTTATGCACCTTGTCAGTAAAAACGATGAGGAAGTACGCACTGCTATTGATCAGTGTGCAGCAACGGGTTATGAAGCGCTGATTTTAAGTTTTGGCAGCCATTGCAACATGGAGGATACAACAGCGTCTAACATTAAAAAATGGAAAGAACTGGCGGATTATGCACATGGAAAAAACATTTTTATTGGAAGTTATTCCCTTTTCAGTTCGAGAAAAATAAGTCCCGAAGATGATGTAATTGATCCGAAAACCGGAAAACCGGGTGGTGCGTTTTTTGGTAATGCGCCGTGTATGGGGAGTAAATGGGGGCTGAGGTATATAGAAACCTTAAAGCGTTTCATGACTGCAACCGGCTTCAATATTTTTGAAAATGACGGTCCTTACCCGGGTGATGTTTGTGCCTCAACAACGCATCCGGGACATGTTGGACTGGAAGATTCGCAATGGAAACAAATGGAACTTCAAAAAGGATTGTACCGCTGGTGTAATGAAAATGGAATTTATGTCAACGCACCTGACTGGTACTTTTTGGATGGGACAAATAAAATTGCTCTGGGTTACCGCGAAGTTAATTTCTCGCTGTCACGTGAGCAGCAAATGATCCTGAACAGGCAGAATATTTTCGATGCCATGTGGAATGAAATCCCGTCGATGGTCTGGGGTTTTGTTCCCTTAACGAAATACCAGGGCGGTGGACCGGAAGCTATTCTGGAGCCACTTTCAGAACATCTTGACGCTTACAAACAATTGATGATGCAGTATTATGGATCCGGAATTCAAGCCTGCTATCGGGGCCCAAGATTATATGACACGGATGTTACAAAAAAGACAGTAATTGAGGTTATTGATTGGTATAAAAAATACCGTGATATTTTAAATTCCGACGTTATTCACCTGCGTCGTGCCGATGGCCGGGATTGGGATGGTATTATGCACGTTAATCCTGCTTTGAAGGAGAAGGGATTAGTAATGCTTTATAATCCGCTGAACGAAATCATTACCCGGGATATTAAACTTCCCGTTTATTATACTTCAAAACATACGAGTTTGAAGATCCGGGAAAGGGAAGGTGCAGCAAAAGTGTATCAGGTCGACCGGGAATTCGATGCACCGATAACCGTTCAGATTCCTGCCCGTGGTTACACCTGGCTGGTCTTGGAATAGAATAAATTTAAAATTTTCTCACCACATGATAATTACTAAAATATGAATTCCAAATCTTCAATAATCCGTCTGGACTCCATAGATATTTTCAGGGCTCTGACCATGTTCCTAATGATATTTGTAAACGATCTCTGGACGCTGGAAGGTGTTCCACATTGGTTGGAGCATAGTGCAGCAAAAGATGACGCCATGGGTTTTTCGGATATTATTTTTCCATGTTTTCTATTCATCGTTGGTCTGTCAATTCCTTTTGCTATTGCCAATAGAAAATCAAAAGGTGACAGCGACCTGACTATTGTCAGGCATATAGTCGAAAGAACATTTGCATTGCTTTTGATGGGAATTTTTACTGTCAATCTGGAAAGCGCCTACGATGGGATGATTATCAGTAAATACGTTTGGGAAATTTTCATGGTCATTGCCTTCTTTCTGATCTGGAATGTTTATCCCGACAAGCCGGAAAATAAATCAGTTTACAGGCTGTTGAAATTTATTGGAGTTCTTGTCCTGATCGGACTTGCAATAATTTACAAAGGCGGAGAAGCGGATAATATTGTCTGGATGCAGACACATTGGTATGGCATTCTGGGGCTTATTGGCTGGTCCTATTTGATATGTGCAATGATTTATCTGCTACTTGGAGATAACGTTGCTTTAATCCTGATTGCCTGGGTGTTTTTTGCAGTCTTTAACATGGCTGAATTTTCAGGCGCCCTAGGTTTTCTTCATCAAATAAGACCACATGTCTGGATCGTCGGCAGCGGATCCATGCCTGGTTTTGCTATGGGTGGTATTGTAGCTTCAGTTATTTACAGAAAGTATTCCAAGCAGATTTTACCTTCAACATTTCTCCTGATTCTAATGGGTTTGGGTATACTATCATTCGCTTACGGTTTTGGAACAAGGCCTTTTTGGGGAATTTCAAAAATACAGGCAACTCCGGCCTGGGTTGGAATTTGCAGCGGTATCAGCTTTATGGCTTTTGCTTTACTATACTGGTTAACAGATCTGAAAGGAAAGAAAAACTGGGCGGAAATTCTGAAACCTGCCGGAACTTCTACGCTGACCTGTTACCTGATTCCTTATATTTGGTACGCTGTGGTTGCCTTAACCGGAATCAGTCTTCCAATATTTCTAAGAACGGGAATGATCGGAATTTTCAAGTCATTACTTTTTTCCCTCATCATTGTTTTGTTTACAGGTTTGATCAATAAGATTGGTATAAAGCTTAAAATTTAATTATTGAGATAAAATAATTAAGCAACTGAGGTGCACAAATATCAGCCACGGGTTGGTATATTTTCAGGTATTTGACTTTATAATTTAAAATCTGGTCGCAAAACAAAAAATAAGGATGAATTCATGACGGGATATAATTTTTGAAATCAAATATTCAGCCTTGAATATGAGAAAGATATGAAAAATTAGCTTACGGATTTGCGGGTTAGCTAGGCTGATATAAAGGAGTTTGTAGTGCAATTTGAAAATAATAATTGCTTTCAAATAAGCTAAAACAGGTTTTTTGACTCATTTGTTAATTAGAATGCGTTGATAAAGAACTGATTAAGTTTTTGTAATTTAATTTCATTTTTTTCTGGTACTCATAAGAGTCTTAAAACGCTACTTTTGTGTTAAAGTAATAGCTGTATTTTTAATAGCGGCCATAATTTTCAACTGATTTTTAAACATAAATTCGTTAAACTCATGCTTCAATCGACACCTTTTGATCAGACGGCAGCATATAAAAAGCTGAAAACCCACCATAAAACAATCTCACAAAAACACTTAAAAGACCTTTTTCTTGAAGATCCGGATCGTGCCCGTAAATTTTCTTTACGTTTTGGCGATATTGTTCTGGATTATTCCAAAAACAGAATTACTACCCGTACCAGAGCTTACCTGGTTCAACTTGCAGAGGAGTGCGGTTTGTCGGATGCCATTGAACAAATGTTCAGCGGCGAAAAAATCAATGCAACCGAAGATCGTGCGGTTTTACATACTGCCCTTCGTAACCGTTCCAATACACCTGTAATGGTTGATGGAAAGGATGTAATGCCGGAAATAAATGAAGTACTGGCGAAAATGAAGGATTTCTCTAACAAGGTACGTTCCGGTTCATGGAAGGGATATACAGGAAAAGAAATTACAGATATCGTTAATATCGGTATTGGTGGAAGTGATTTGGGACCTGTAATGGTGACCGAAGCACTTAAATCATATGGGAAAAAAGGTTTGAACGTGCACTTCGTTTCTAATGTGGATGGTACGCACATAGCGGAAACTGTAAAATCACTGGATCCCGAAACGACATTGTTCATGATCGCTTCAAAAACTTTTACTACCCAGGAAACCATGACAAACGCGCTTACGGCACGTGGCTGGTTTTTGGAAAAGGCAGGAGATGACGAGCATGTTAAAAAACACTTTGTGGCCATTTCAACCAACCGTGCCGAAGTAGAAAAATTTGGTATCGATCCTGAAAATATGTTTGGTTTCTGGGACTGGGTTGGCGGCCGTTATTCATTATGGTCCGCAATCGGATTATCAATTGCCTGTTTCATTGGTTTCAATAATTTTGAGCAATTGCTGGCTGGTGCGCATGATATGGACAACCATTTCAGAACTACGAAACTAGAAAGAAATATTCCTGTGATCCTGGGGCTGTTGGGTGTTTGGTATAACAATTTCTTCGACGCCCAAACACATGCCATTTTACCTTACGATCAATATATGCACCGTTTTGCAGCTTATTTCCAACAAGGGGATATGGAAAGTAATGGTAAATATGTAGGACGTAATGGCGAAGCAGTTAACTACCAAACCGGACCGGTTATCTGGGGCGAACCTGGTACAAACGGGCAACATGCTTTTTACCAGCTTATTCACCAGGGAACAAAAGTTATTCCCTGCGATTTCATTGCACCAGCTGTAAGCCATAATCCAATCGGAGAACATCATAAAATGCTTTTATCAAACTTCTTTGCACAGACAGAGGCACTTATGAATGGTAAAACATATGAAGAAGCAAGTGAAGAATTAAGGGCTGCTGGCAAAAGTAAAGAGGAGATAGATTTTCTAACACCGTTCAAAGTGTTTCAAGGTAATAAACCTACCAACTCATTTCTTGTGAAAAAGATCACACCGAAGGTATTGGGAAGCATGCTTGCGATGTATGAGCACAAGATTTTTGTTCAGGGAATTATCTGGAATATTTTCAGCTTTGACCAATGGGGTGTTGAGCTTGGTAAACAACTTGCCAACAAAATTTATCCGGAACTTCAAAATGACTGGCCGGTTACGAATCATGACAGTTCGACTAACGGTTTGATCAATCAATATAAACGCTGGAGATAACGGTCGAGCACGATTGCTTTAAAACCAAATCCCAGAAAAACACCAATAGTATCTGCCACTATATCGAACAAATCAAATGTTCGGTCTAGTGGCATTATTTCTTGATAGAATTCAATGCCAACTCCATAGGCAATCCCTGCTAAAATCACCATAACCGATTTTTGAGGATATACCAAGAGCCATAAAACGGTGAAGCCTCCAAACAATCCGGCATGTACAAGTTTGTCAAAACCAGTGACCGGAGCATCCGGAATATCCTTTCCAGGCCAGCTGCAAGCTACCAGGATCAGTAAGGTCCAACATATTGCAATCCAGTTTTTTTTAGAAAGAAAACTTAAAAAGGCTTGAAAAGAATTGGCAGGGCGCATAGCTCAGTTTGAATTTTTTTGACAAATGTAAACTGACTTTTTGGTAATTCTTAGCTGACTGACGCTTCATCCTTATTTGTTAATAATCGATACCTATATAATTCAAAAAAAGCTGCACCAGGTTTTGTTGATGCAGCTTTTAAACAAAATGCACTAATAAAAAGAGGTTACGACTTATATTTTCTCAATGGTAATGCTGACTTGGTATTCCTCTAATTTTGTTGTTTGCGGAAGCTCCGGATACGGCGAAACTTTTTGCATTTTGATTGAATACTTTTGGCCTCCCAATTTAAAAATCTGAGTGCTTGTGTCTTTATTATCATTAACCAGTGCGATGACAGCATCCGTACTGTTGGTGCCATCTGTTATATTGAATTTGACATTTACACTTCCTGCCGAGATACAAACGGCGTTGATCGGGCACCGGCTGTCATTTACTTCCAATAAAGTGACATTCAAGGGAATTCCTGAAACGGATACCGTGGTAAGTTTACGATACGCCACACCGGTATATTGCTCTTGTGCCTGCGGTGTTCTATCGTTTTCACTACTGCATGCAAGACATATAAACCACAGGCAACCGATAATAATTATTTTCTTCATGGCTAATGTTTTTTATAATGATAAGATGCAGGAAGGTCGAAAAATGTTGGAAGGGAATTCTACTTTTTTTGGGAGTAAAGGTTAGCAAAACCAAAATATATTAAATTTTTTTATTAAGTATAAGGTTTTGATTATTAGATATTTGCATTAGTCGATTTTCGGAAATGATACGTTATTAGTTGCTTTGGAAGTAATAACGATTATTCTAACAAAATTGTAATACTTATTTTTGTCTGATTTCATATTTATATGGAAACAAAAAATATTCAATTATCTAAAACCCTTTATGCAATCTTTTATTTAAGTTAAAACCTTTATGAGAAAAATTATCATAAGCGTCTTTTTTATTCTTAGTTGTATTGTAAATACTGCACGGTCGCAAAACGTATATAAATTCACGGATGGACTGGCGGTTGGCCCATGCCATCAATATGGCCGTGAGGCGATATATAAAGACGAGCTTGCATACCAGCTTTATTCCGGTTTGATTGCTAAACCTCAGGATGGAAGTGTTTTTATCAAAAATGATAAAGGGGAAGAATTAAAATGGAAACCAGTAAAATCAGATACTTCCGGTCGTTTTAGAGGTGAAAGTTTTACAAACGGCTATATCTATCTGACCTATCAATCTTCGAAAGAACAATCTGTTCTGCTGAACATTACCGGTCACGATATGGTTTTTGTGAATGGCGTTCCAAGGGGTGGAGACGCTTATCGTTATGGCTGGATGCATTTACCAGTTCAATTAAAAAAAGGGAATAACGAATTTTATATTAGGGTAGCCCGTTTCGGCCGATTTGGAGGAATAACGGCAAAATTGACATTTCCGGCAAAAGCCATAGCCATTAATACTGATGATCTTACGCTTCCGCACATTGTTGCTTCCTTAAAAAATGATTCGTTATGGCTGGGTATTGTAGTTTTGAATACAACTTCAAAAAAGCTTTTAGGTTTGCAGGTGACAACGGAACTTTCGGGTAAAACGATCATGACAAAACTTCCTGAAATACCACCCATGAGTAGCAGAAAAGTTGGAGTTTTGGTTGATGCAAGCAGTTCATTCGCAACTGGAAAACATAAGGTCAGTATCAAGTTGGAACAAAATAGGAAAGTAATTGACGAATCAAATGTAGAACTCGAATCTATTGCGGAAGGCAAACATTATAGCCGCACATTTGTAAGTAATATAGATGGAAGTGTACAGTATTACAGCGTTGCTCCACACAGTAAATCTGATGGAAAAGCGCCGGCTCTATTCCTTTCCGTACATGGAGCGGAAGTTCAGGCGATTAATCAGGCGCGTGCTTATAAGCCAAAAGATTGGGGCGTAGTTGTAGCCCCGACAAACAGACGTCCGCGTGGATTTAACTGGGAAGACTGGGGCAGGATGGATGCTTTGGAAGTTTTGGAGATCGCAAAAAAACAGTATAAGCCTGATCCGTCCCGCATATATCTCACAGGTCATTCGATGGGCGGACATGGAACCTGGTTCCTGGGTGCTACTTATCCGGAAAATTGGGCAGCCATTGCTCCTTCTGCCGGTTATCCGAATCTTTCTTCTTATGGTTCACATGACGGACAAATTCCTGAAAATTCAGCAATCCCAATGGAAGCGATTTTACTTCGGGCCAGTAATCCGAGTAACGTTTTAGCATTGGCTACAAACTATAAAGGTCTGGGTGTTTATATTGCCCATGGTGATGCTGATAAAACGGTTTCAGTGGAATATGCACGGCAGATGAGGAAGTTACTAGGGACTTTTCATAATGATTTTAGTTATTATGAATATCCGGGTGGTGAGCATTGGTATGGTGATGAAAGTGTAGACTGGGCTCCGATTTTCAATTTTTTTAGTTGGCATGTAATAAAGAAAGATACTGCGGATACTCATGTTGACTTTAAAACTGCTAATCCTGGTATATCTTACAAAATGCGTTGGGCAGGAATTTATCAGCAGATTTCTCCACTGAATTACAGCAGAATTCAACTTGACCGTAATAAAATTAAAAATAGTATAACAGGCAAAACGGAAAATACCGCTCTGATTTCCTTAGACCTTGCAGGTTTTGATGTTGGACAAACGATCAATATCTCACTGGATAGTTTAGACGTTGTTCCTTATACAGTTAAGAAGATAGATGAAATCATTTACTTGAAAAAGAATAGTAACTGGGAAATTTCTTCACAACCGGATGCTTCTCAGAAAGTGCCTGCGCGTTATGGAACTTTCAAAGATGGTTTCAAGAGTAAGATGGTTTATGTTTACGGCACGAAGGGGTCAGCGGAAGAAAATACCTGGGCAATTGAAAAAGCAAGATTTGATTCAGAAACGTGGTATTTCCGAGGAAATGGTGCGATTGATATTGTTGCAGATGTAGATTTTGATCCAACGAAATACGCCGAGCGAGGAATTGTACTTTATGGAAACTCCGAAAATAATTTGGCCTGGAATAAGCTTCTTGCCGATTGTCCTGTGAAAGTTTCCAAAGGGAAGATTTTAGTAGGGGATACACAGTTTTCAGGCAGTGATTTGGCAACATATTTTATCTGGCCGAGAAAAGATAGTAAGACAGAATCAATTTCTGTAATTTCAGGAACAGGCATCAAAGGATTTAAAGCAGCCAATGCAAATCAGTATTTCAGCGGTGGAAGTGGCTTTGCAGATCTCATGATATTCTCAGCAGAAATGTTGAAATCAGGTGCTGATGGGATAAAAATGGCAGGCTTTTTTGGAAACGACTGGTCGGTTGAGAAAGGAGAATTTGTTAAAAAATAAGGGACTATTTAAGTCCCCGGTTTATCAAAGCATCAGACATAACGTCTGGTGCTTTTTTATATTTAGCCTAAAAAATAATGGTATCAGCCATTATCTGCAAATTCCGGATATAACGTCATACCTCCGTCAATGTAAAGTGTTTCACCATTCACATAGTCAGAATCATCGGATGCAAGCCAGCCAACGGCTTTTGCCACATCCTGAGGTGTTCCGATTCTTTTGTAAGGAATCAGTTGGAGCAAGCTTTTACTTTTTACCGGATCCGACCAGACATCTTTGTTGATAGGAGTTTTAATAGCACCCGGACTTACTGAATTTACACGAATTTTATGAGGGGCAAGTTCCTGGGAAATTGATTTCATAAACATCATTATACCACCTTTTGAAGCCGCATAGTTAACATGGCCGGCCCAGGGAATAATGTCATGAACAGAACTCATCAATATGATTTTCCCAATTGCCAACTCACTATGATCAGGCTGATCCTGCATAGCAACTTTCTGTTGGGCAACAAATTGGCGTGCCGCTTCACGACAGCATAAAAATTGACCCGTAAGATTCACGTCAATTACTTTCTGCCATTGCTGCAAAGTCATTTCAAGAAAAGAAGAATCTTGTTGAAGTCCAGCGTTGCTTACCAGAATGTCAAGTCTTCCGTAAGTCGCAATGGTTTCATTAAACATTGCCTTCACTTCTTCCTCCTTACTTACATCCGCTTTTACAAGAATAGCAGTTCCGCCGTTTTTAGAAATTTCTTCTAAAACTTCGTTTCCCGCATCTGCATTTGAAGTATAGTTTACCACAACTTTGGCGCCTAACTGACCAAAATAAACTGCACAGGCCTTACCAATTCCAGAGCTTGAACCTGTAACAATAACAACCTTATCTTTAAACCGCTGATCAGGATTAGTCATATTGCTTCGTTATCGATTGATTTTAATTTTTTCCAAACACTTCTGTTCACATTTTTAACTGCCCAGTTTTTTGCGATCAAAATGGCTTTTGAAATCGCATCTTTTGGAGAAATGTTGGAGGTTTTAATTAATTCCTGGGCAATGGTCATTGCTTTTTCACGTGTCGTAGGAGACAAATATTTCAATTCAGGTAATGTCATCATTGCGTCCATAAAAGTCGGTTTGATCTGATTAATTGATGAATGAGCTGCTCTTAGTGTTAAAAATTTATGCCAGGATTTTATCCAGCTTAATGACGTACCCATGAAGATTAATTACGCACTTTTTAAAATTTTAGCTGAAAAAAAATCCCCAACTTTCGAAGGGGATTTTTTTAATTCATATTCCTTATTTTACTTCTTCGAAATTCACGTCTGTTACGTCTTCCGCACCAGTACTTTCGCTGGCCTCTCCATTTCCCTGTGGGTTAGGAGCGCCTTGCTGACCTTCGCCTCCCTGAGCATACATCTCTTGGGACGCAGCCTGCCAAGCAGCGTTAAGTTTTTCCATTGAAGAATCAATAGCAGCCAAATCCTGAGTCTGGTGTGCTGTACGCAATTCAGCAAGAGCACCTTCAATTGCAGTTTTATTTGGTTCAGACAATTTATCTCCGAATTCTTTCAACTGTTTATCCGTTGAGAAAATCAGACTGTCTGCACTATTAATCTTTTCAATTTTTTCACGTTCCGCTTTATCCGCTGTTTCGTTCGCTTTCGCTTCTTCACGCATACGGTTGATTTCAGCGTCTGTTAATCCACTTGAAGCTTCAATACGGATTTTTTGTTCTTTTCCGGTTCCTTTATCTTTTGCAGAAACATGCAGGATACCATTTGCATCAACGTCAAACGTTACTTCAATTTGAGGAGTACCGCGTTGTGCTGGTGGAATATCAGATAAATGGAAGCGGCCCAAAGTACGGTTTTGATTCGCCAAAGGACGTTCTCCTTGCAAGATGTGGATCTCAACAGAAGGCTGGTTATCAGCAGCCGTTGAGAATACCTCCGTTTTCTTGGAAGGGATAGTCGTGTTAGCTTCAATCAATTTTGTAGAAACACCACCCAAAGTTTCGATACCAAGAGACAAAGGAATAACGTCTAACAAAAGAACATCTTTCACTTCACCTGTTAATACACCACCTTGAATTGCAGCTCCAACGGCAACAGCTTCATCAGGATTAACACCTTTCGAAGGTTTTCTTCCAAAGAATTTCTCAACTTCTTCCTGAACACGAGGAATACGGGTTGATCCACCTACAAGAATAACTTCGCTGATATCACTGTTTGAATAATTTGCGTTTTTCATCGCTCTCTTGCAAGGTTCCATCATGCGTTGGAACAAGCTGTCTGCCAATTGTTCAAATTTGGCACGAGTCAATGAACGAACAAGGTGTTTAGGAATACCATCTACCGGGAAAATGTAAGGTAAATTGATTTCCGTTTGTGTTGAGCTTGACAATTCAACTTTTGCTTTTTCAGCAGCTTCTTTCAAACGCTGCAAAGCCATAGGATCTTTTGTAAGATCTACACCTTCATCCGTTTTAAATTCGGCAGCAAGCCAGTTGATAATTACCTGGTCAAAGTCATCACCACCAAGGTGCGTATCACCGTCAGTTGATTTTACTTCGAAAACTCCGTCTCCCAATTCAAGTACCGATACGTCAAACGTACCACCACCTAAATCGAAAACAGCAATTTTCATATCGATATGCTGTTTGTCAAGACCGTAAGCCAAGGCAGCAGCAGTTGGTTCGTTTATGATACGTTTTACATCCAAACCAGCAATTTGACCTGCTTCTTTGGTAGCCTGACGTTCAGCATCATTGAAATAAGCCGGAACAGTAATGACTGCTTCTGTTACTTCTACCCCTAAATAATCTTCAGCAGTTTGTTTCATTTTTTGCAAAATGAATGCAGAAACTTCTTGCGGAGTGTATAAGCGATCTCCAATTGGAATTCGTGGTGTGTTGTTTGGACCTTTTTCAACACTGTATGCGATGGTTTTCATTTCACTGGAAACCTCGTCATATTTTTTACCCATGAAACGCTTGATGGAGCTAATCGTATGCTTGGGATTGGTGATTGCCTGACGTTTGGCAGGCGCACCTACTTTACGTTCGCCATTATCCATAAATGCAACCACGGAAGGAGTCGTACGAGCACCTTCGCTATTTGCGATTACGACAGGCTCATTACCTTCCATGACAGCTACGCAGGAGTTCGTGGTTCCTAAGTCTATGCCAATAATTTTTCCCATTGTTATATATTAAAGTTAAATATTTGATTCAGATTTTCGACTATGAGCTTTCTCAATTTCATGTCGTGTTTCATTACTCTTTAAAAAGCCCGTACCAGACGATACAAATTAATAATTGCAGTGACAAAGTGTCAGTTTTGACAGCCTTAATATTTGTCTGCAAACGGCATTATTTATTGATTTTTTGAAGAGAAGGATTAAACTTTTAGTGCCATGCGAAAAATATAAATTCATTATATCTCTGCATGGCACTAAAAATTATATTATATTAATTTGCTGAATAACAATGCGTTAATTATTTTCATTTGGTCGTACCAGGAAGCCTTGTAAGTTGATCGTAATGTGGTTACTGCTTAACAAATCTGACACTTTCGGTTCGGCCTTCACTATTGGTTAGCTGGATAATATACATTCCTGTTCTCAGTTTTGAAACCGGAATTTGGATTACGTTAGATGTCATTACTTTTTTGTCTGAGCTTACAATTGTGCCATTTATGTCAGTAATTGAATATTTAGTCCAGGGAAGCAACTGATCCAGCGATATATTCAAAGTTTCAGAAACCGGATTTGGCCATAAGTTGGTCAGGTTAAAAATTCCCATATCAACGGCAACTGCTCTGGAATAAGTTAAGCTACCGTCCAGATCAACCTGCTTCAAACGGTAATAATTAAGATTAGGAAAAGGTTGTTCGTCAGTCAGCTGATAGATCTGATGGACTTTTGAATTAGAAAATCCTTTAACCAGGCCAATCGATGACCAGCTCTTTACATCTGCTGAACGTTCAATTTCAAAATAGTCATTATTTGTTTCTGACGTTGTTTCCCATCTTACCTTGACTTTATTCTCATCTTTTTTTGCATCAAAGAATTTAAGTGCTACCGGCAACGCACCGGAAGAAAAAAAGGCTTTGTAATTTAATGCATCTGTCGCAGACGTTACAGTAAGTACGGGATCCGTGGTGCTAACACCATTTTTGTCTTCCCAGCGAAGGAAGTGAAAACCAGTTTTTGCAACCGCAGTTAGTTTTATTGGAATTGTCTGGAAATATATGCCTGTCCAGGGATAGGCTGTGCCCGGAATACCTATGGTTGTTGGTAGTATGTCGATGGTATTAATTTTTACATAACCTTGCCCCGCATCAGATACATCAACGGTAAGATTAAAGTTGGCCAGAGCAGTTCCGTATAACGTGCGGACATGGTCCCTGTAAAAAGGGGGGCGTTGAAGAACGAAATTTTTAACCACATCAACATTCTGGTTCCAGTTGTTCATATCACCCGGCGCACCCCAACGCGCAATATGATCAGGCATTAATGGCGTATATTGTGCCTTTATCTGATCCAGTAGGGCAGAAGCACGTGATGGCAAAAATGTTGTATTCAAAAGATCAGCCAGACGATTGGTAAAATAGATTTTATAATCAGAATTTTCCAAAAGCTTTTTCAGTACAATCGCCATAGGACCTGCCGCAGGTGCATTCATGGCTCCGGGAATTGAATTGCCGCTGGGGACAGACATACTCAGATCCGTATCAAACAACATCCATCTCCATCTGCCGTCTTCATAAAAAGATGCGTTTGGATCATAGCTTGCCGTTTTATATCTCCACAAACGCATGTTTTTGAACGGCCAGTCCCCATTGCCGCTGTAAATTTCCGAGATCTGGTAATCGGTATAATTTTCCAGATCAATGATCGTTTTTAATGTATTGTAATTTGCTTCAACAGTAAGAGAATTGTTGTTGACGAAATTCAGGAACTCGTTGTATTTTGTAATGTCTCCCTCTTCGACTTCTGATCCTTCAACCGATATAATATCAACCTTATCTTCATTAATATCATATTTTTTCTTGAGATAAAATTTGTCGTAACGCTCGGTAATATTATGAATTCCCCAATATTCCGAATTAATAAACAGAATAGAAGGCCTGGATAGCTGTGTGTCAAAAGGGAGATGTCTTACCAGATTCTGGAAATAAGAATCCCGGAGCATGGTAAGGGGAGTGTCATTTCCTGAGTTTCTTAGCAATATTCTTTTAGGATATAAGGTAGGGTTTTCAGGGAAAATTGAATAGTTAAATTCTGTATCGCTGTAAAGACGCAGTGTTTTTTGTCTCAATGATCTGGTACATCCACCATGTAAACGAAAACCAATTTGTTGATTTAGAACCGGGTTGTTATTGTCAAAATATTCAATATTTCCATCACGCTGCCAATCATCACCGGCCCATGAGAAGTTGGCAAAAGTACAAACACTTGCAGGTGTCGTAGGGTTGGAGGCTCTAAACTTGTCAAAAGTAATACCGGGAGTGTAGATACCTGTATTATATTCAAAAAGGGAAGTTTCGGTAGTAGCCAGTGAAAGGACAGGAACCGGATATTTTGAAGCTCCTCCGTTATTTATAAAATAAGTTTTGGTAACCGTTTCGCTGGGGTTATATCCACTTTTAAATACCTTGACCCGAACCACAGTACCTTTATATATTTTCCCGGATGGTACTTGTGGATTGACTGTGAATGTTGAATTTTTGAGGGAAACTTTGTTATCTGCGGTAGATCGGTCTGTGATAGATATTGGATTCTGGTATACCGTGGAAGAAAAGCCGTCGGTAGAAAGTCCTTGACCAACGCCCATAGCCTGTGACTCCTGGTCAGGAGTACCGTTTTCGTTGTACTTGTTTTTATATGCCCAGAAATTTAGATTGTTGTTGTTTTGCGGATCTGATCCATCCAATGAATACCGTATGGTAACACCATCCATTGGATGGGTAATTGTTAAAGCAAAACCTGAACTCTTAAAACCTGATGAAGCAGAAAATACGGGCGGTTCCAGCGTGGGTAGCTGCGTAGTACCTGTTGCATTACTTTTGCCTGGAGATGAGGTTGAATAATTCACAAAGTTGGTACTTCCATCCGGACTGCGACCGTAAGAAACATCAGTTTGCTGAGCACCGAATGTGACTGCGTCAATTGTTTCTAATTCAGGAGAGGAAATTACCACGTCTTCACCTGAGGCGGACAAACTGAAGGATACATGAAGTGCGCCCCTTGCCGGTGCGCTGCTTGCCCAGATGATGATAAAACCTTTTGAGGGAATTTTCGTGAGACTACTTCCTGTGGGCATTTGGTATTTGTTGGGAGTAGCTGCCTTATCGCTTAAAAAATACCCGGCAATATCAATTAAATGGTCCGTTGGATTGTAGATTTCAAACCAGTCTTCGTGAGCACCGGTTGCATCCGTAAGACCGTTATTGTTTGATGCAACGATTTCATTAATTAAAAGAACTTCTTTTGCAATTGTCGTCTTAGGTAAAATAAGCAGAATCAAAAGCGGGATTGTGATGGCTAAAAGTTTTTTCATTGATGTCTGGATTAAATTTGAAATATTCTATTTCATCCAAAAATAAGATTAAACCATGCCAATTAGAAATTTAATTATTTAGTGGTAACCGGCTGTGACATTCCGGTTACCACTAAAATTTAGGCTATTATTCTGGCCATGAGCGGGTCACTTGCACTTTCTTTACCAGTTTCAACATGTCCTGCAAATCTCTTTTCCATTGATTTAAATCCGGCAATTTTCAAGCTGACATCATACCAATTGGAACTCTTTTCAAGATTGATAATAATGACAGATGCAGAACCTTTTGAAGTGGCTATATCCAGCACTTTGGTTTGCATAGCCGCTTTATACGCATTGTCAATAATCTCGACAGAATGCTTGTTTTTTGTATCCAGGTTCTTGATTCTTACTTCAAGATTTCCAGTAGGTTTATTATTTTTATCTATCTGATATGCACAGTTGACTTCAATAAGCGGATCGTTTGCATTTCCAAGATATTCACGAAAAAAGCCATTCGGGCCATAAACGCGCAGATGATAATTGCCATTTTCGAAGTTTTCAACTGGATAAGAGTCCCGAAGAGTATCACCTGCCTTTACAGCGTAATTCCAGACTTTTACATGCTCATCCTGATATTTTCCAGGCGCGTAAACCATAAAGGGTGCGCCATCCGAATTTTTTCCAAAAAATTGGTTACCCGATTTCAAGCTGAGATTAAACGATTTTTTGTCAAAGCTTAAATTCCCATCTACATAAAGTTCATACGGAAGGGCGCAGGCTGGTCTTGTCCCTTTTTCCTGTTGTGGCATATGGGGGGAAGAAGCGGGATCCTGGTTTATTTTTGCAACTTCCTCAGCTGAAAGTGATTTGTATCCATTTGGAAGTGCTTTAAACTTTGCATTATGGATTCCTTCGATAAAAGTATCGCGCTCGATGAAAGTTGGCAGTGGTATTTTTTTGCCGTCGTAAGGTTTGAAAGTCGAAGTTAAATCACCACAAATAGTCCGCCGCCATGTACTAATATTTGTTTCTTCAATTTTTTTGCCGGATTTATGGCTGGTGAATTTTTCCAAAAACTGGATCACCGAAGTATGATCAAAAATTTCAGAACAAACACTTCCTCCACGATTCCATGGCGAAGCAACCAAAAGTGGAACACGGAAACCTAATCCTATCGGACTTTCACGCGATTCCCTTTTTGATTTTTTCTTCATATCCTGTTCCAAAGTCACAAATTCAACTTTGGTATCAATCCCTTCCGATGTTTTTCCGGTATCTTCTTTATATGGATTTGGAACGACATAAGGTGGAACGTGATCGAAATATCCATCATTTTCATCATAACACAGAATGAAGATGGTTTTTTTCCAAACCTCGGGATCTTTTGTCAAAATATCCATAACCTCGGATACATACCAGGCGCCATACCAGGGAGATGTTGGGTGGTCTGAAAAATTCTCAGGAGCTATAAGCCAGGATACCGTTGGAAGTTTTCCGGTTTTTACATCATCTCTAAACTGATGTAAAACATCTCCTTTTGGAAGTTTTGTTTCTCTTTCAGTTTGTCCATCGTGATATTTTAAGCTGGAAATCTCACGGTAATCCGGGTCGTTTATATTGGTAGTAAATGCTTTTTGGTGAATATTTTTTTCTCTTTGGGACAATTTTGCAAAGTTTTCCGGAGTCCACTCTGCCATTTCTTTCGTTACGATTTTTTGTAATTCAAGTTTTTCTGTCAGGGACTTTTTTGCAGCGTCAATCTCTTTTCCCGAAACAGTTAATGTTTTAATTTTCGTTTCGAGTTCTGTAATTTCCTTAGGTAACTTTCCTGATTGTTCTTTAAGATATTTTTGAAATCCTGTCGCATAGCGCACGTGATACTGGCTAAACCACTCGATCGGATTATCGGTGAAGTTTGACAGCCACGAATCCTCTTCGCCTTCAAAACCGGATGTCAAACTGATCTCATTCTGATATATTCTCCATGATACACCATTATCTTCCAATCTTTCCGGAAATGTAGTCCAGCTGGCCTCTTTGTCATAATCAACATTCTCGTTGCGAATATTTGCATAGGCCTCTGGATTTTGTTTTTCACGCACAGTTCCGGTCCATAAGAAAAGTCTGTTGGGTGTAGTTCCGGTTAGTGAAGAGCAATAATTTTGGTCGCAAACCGTAAATGCGTCAGCAAGTGCGTAGTAAAACGGTATATCTTCACGGTTGTAAAAACCCTGAGTCAGCGGCATTTTTGTATAATCCTTGTGCCCCGCCTGTTTAGCGATCAGCCATTTGTCATACTTTCCTCCGTTTCTTGCATCCACCTGATTTGGCCATGAGTGGGGTAGGGAGCCCATCCACGTGGCATTGGATTCTCTCATATTTAGGCGAAATGGAGTATAGGTTTCACCAGCCGCATTAGTTTGCAGCCACACAAGATTTTTGTTTGGTAAGGTTATTGCCCTCGGATCATTAAATCCTCTGACGCCCCGAAGGGAGCCATAACAGTGGTCAAAAGAACGGTTTTCCTGCATCAGGATCACCACATGTTCCGCGTCCAGGTAAGTCGTTCCTGCTTTGGGGTCTATGGCTAATGCTTTTTGAATAGAAGTAGGTAGTACACTGAAAAGACCAGCTCCACCAGATAGCATTGCGGCCTTTTTGATAAATTCTCTTCTTGAGTCCATGGGTAAAATTTAACGGGTTTGGGAAATCACTCTCAGTAGTACCTGAAATTTTTGCTAAAGTACCACGCTTCTGATTTTCGGCTTGTTAAATTTAGGTTATCTTTTGCTGGAAGAAGAAATATTAGATGTTTTTTTAAGCCAAAAAAGCGGTGTGTCGGGAATAATTCCTGACACACCGCTTTTCATTTATCTTTTCGTAATATTATTTGCCTCCAAACAGACCGCCAAGCATTCCACCCAAATCAAAACCTTCTTCTTTTGGTTGATTTTGAGTGGCAGCGTTGTTATTTCCTCCACCCATAAAGCTTTTTCCAATAGACATCACATCATTCATATCCAGTTTTCCGTCAGCCAGGGCATAACCGATCTGATTGAAATCGAATCCTGAACTCGCTGCACCTGCCGCAGATGCTGCTGTGGCTCCTCCACCACCAAGCAAACCTCCAATAACACTATTGAAATCAAAACTATTGTCTGAGGGATTGCTTGTTTTATTAATTAGGCTTCCTAAAACGCCTGGAAGTACTGATGAAACAATTCCTCCCGCGGAACTGTTGCTAAGACCAAATTTTTGCATGATTGCAGAAACAGCATTTCCTGCGATTGAAGCTACGATTGGGTTGTTCATGATGCCTCCTCCGGTATCTTTTCCGGAAAGAAGTCCCATAATTCCCTGAATATTTCCTGATTGTGCGTGATCCTGAAGGCCTCCGGTAATTGATTGCGTTATAGTCTGCATCACCTCTGCATTCTGACTATTCGGGATTTCCGGGTTTTGTACTACTGCTTGTTGCGAATGTTCCTGAACAAGGCTTAGAAGTTGGTCGAGCATGATTAATTCGATTAGTTGTATATAGCTTAGACAATAATTGTGCTAAAAGTAACGATACAACTAAACATAAAAAAACCCGCCGAAGCGGGTTGCTGTTTTATTTAACCTGATCAACGACTGCTTTAAATGCATCCGGGTGATTCATTGCCAAATCGGCAAGTACCTTACGGTTTAGCTCAATGCCTTTTGCATTAATTTTACCCATAAGAGCAGAATATGATAATCCGTGTAAACGTGCTCCAGCGTTAATACGTTGGATCCACAATGCGCGGAAGTTACGTTTCTTTTGTTTACGGCCTTTGTACGCGTATTGCAATCCACGCTCAACGGCGTTTTTCGCTACGGTCCAAACATTTTTACGACGGCCGAAATAGCCTTTCGCTAACTTTAACACTTTTTTACGTCTTGCGCGTGACGCAACATGATTTACCGAACGTGGCATAATAGTAACTGTTTTTGATTGACGGCGCCCATTGTGGGACTTAAAGGCCGGCTATCGGGTTGAACAAAAAACCGAAATGGTATTTGAATTTTTATTGGCTTTTCGAATTACTTCGCAAGCAATGCCAATACTTGTTTGTGGTTAGACACATCAATAAGACCTGTTTTAACCAATCCACGCTTACGCTTGTTTGATTTTTTGGTCAGAATGTGACTGTGAAACGCGTGTTTGCGTTTAATTTTACCAGTACCAGTAAGCGCAAAACGCTTTTTAGCACCAGAATTGGTTTTCATTTTAGGCATGATACAAAAAAGTAATAGTTGAAAAAATATAAAACAGCGCGCAAAATTAGTGAATTTCAGTGTAAAACAAAAATCGTGTTAAAGACAATTGTCTTTAACACGATTTTTTATTCCTTGAAAAAGAAAAATATATCTATTAAATCAAGCAGTGACCTTCGAACGTTTTACATTAGCTAAACGCCAATCGCTAAAAGCCAGCAGCTAAATAAAATCTATTTTTTCGGAGGCAACGGAGCCAGAATAATTGTCATTCTTTTTCCTTCAAGTTTCGGTTCCATTTCCACTTTACCATATTCGGTTAGTGCTTCTGAAAACTTGTTAAGCAAATTAACACCACGTTCTTTGAAAACGATCGTACGACCTACAAAGTGAACGTATGCTTTTACTTTTGAACCTTCTTTAAGGAAATTGATAGCATGTTTAAGCTTAAAATCAAAATCATGATCATCAGTGTTAGGGCCGAAACGGATCTCCTTGATGACAACTTTTTGAGCTTTTGCTTTAATTTCTTTCTGTTTCTTCTTTTGCTCGTACTTAAATTTTGAATAGTCAACTACTTTACACACCGGTGGAACAGCGGTAGGTGCGATTTCAACTAAATCAAGATTCTGTGTTTTTGCGATTGCTCTCGCGGTATTTATATCTACAACGCCAGCTTCAATGTTTTCGCCTACCAGACGAACTTCTTTTGCTGTGATACGCTCATTGATTTTGTAAGGTTCTTCTACTACTCTGAAACGTCCACTCGGGGGTCTTAATGCCATATTACTTGGTTTGGTGATTTTTGTTTTTTTAGATGGAAATCAGAAAATTAACAATGCTGTGACAAAAATAGTGCGTTAATACGGGAATAATAAGAAAAATTGTAAAATCATCCAATTATTTTTGCTTCTTTTTGAAAATACGTGGCAAATTCTTCAATTGTCATGCTTCCCAAGTCACCTTCACCTTTTCTTCTGACCGATAATTTGCCTTCGGCAGCTTCTTTTTCTCCAACGATTAACATAAAAGGAACTTTGGTAACTTCCGCATCACGGATTTTGCGACCAATTTTTTCGTCACGATGATCAATGAAACCACGGATATCAAATTCTTGTAGTTGCGCAAATACTGATTCGGCATACTCCGCGTACTTTTCTGAAATTGGCAGAATCGCAATCTGATCGGGCGATAGCCACAATGGGAATTGTCCCGCTGTGCTTTCAATCAAAATCGCAATGAAACGTTCCATCGATCCGAACGGCGCGCGGTGAATCATTACCGGGCGATGTTTCTGGTTGTCAGAACCTGTATATTCAAGTTCGAAGCGTTGCGGAAGCTGGTAATCAACCTGGATTGTTCCAAGCTGCCATTTTCTTCCCAAAGCATCACGCACCATGAAATCCAGTTTCGGCCCGTAAAATGCTGCTTCACCAAGTTCTGTAACCGTGTTTAAGCCACGTTCCGCAGAAGCTTCGATAATCGCACTTTCAGCACGTTCCCAATCTTCATCTTTCCCAATATATTTTTGCTTGTCGTTAGGATCACGAAGTGAAATCTGTGCGCTGTAATCTTCAAAACCCAAGGATTTGAAAACATACAACACAAGATCAATTACACGAATAAATTCTTCCTTCACCTGATCCGGACGACAGAAAATGTGTGCATCATCCTGGGTAAATCCACGAACACGTGTTAAACCGTGTAATTCTCCGCTTTGTTCGTAACGATAAACGGTTCCGAATTCTGAGAAACGCAACGGCAGATCCTTGTAAGAACGCGGTGAAGTTTTATAAATCTCGCAGTGATGCGGGCAGTTCATTGGTTTCAACAAATATTCTTCTCCTGGATTTGGCGTTTTAATTGGCTGGAAAGAATCCTTGCCATATTTATCCCAGTGACCAGAAGTTACGTATAATTCTTTGCTACCAATATGCGGAGTAACAACCGGCAAATAGCCTGCACGGGATTGTGCTTTGCTCAAAAATGCCTGCAAACGCTCACGAAGCATGGCACCTTTTGGAAGCCACAAAGGCAAACCCTGACCTACTTTTTCCGAGAAAGCGAACAATTCTAGCTCTTTTCCCAGTTTACGGTGATCACGTTTTTTTGCTTCTTCCATCAAAACTACATACTCTTCCAGTTCTTTTTGTTTTGGAAAAGTAATCCCGTAAATACGGGTCAGCATTTTGTTTTCCTGCTTGTTGCGCCAGTATGCGCCAGCTATATTGGTCAGCTTCACAGCTTTGATAATTCCTGTATTTGGAATATGTGGTCCGCGGCAAAGATCTGTAAATGCACCTTGTTCGTAAAGCGTGATGGATCCGTCTTCCAGGCCGTCAATCAATTCTAGCTTATATTCGTCACCTTTTTTGGTAAAGAAATCAATAGCATCCTGTTTGCTGATTGGAATACGTTTGTATTCATTTTTCTGACGTGCCAGTTCAAGCATTTTCGCTTCGATCTTTGGAAAATCATCAGAAGAGATTGTGTTTTCACCAAGATCCACATCGTAATAAAATCCTTTTTCGATTGAGGGACCCGTACCTAATTTAACGCCTGGATATAGTGCTTCCAAAGCTTCCGCCAATAAGTGGGCGGAAGAATGCCAGAATGTTGATTTTCCATCTTCATCATTCCATGTGAGCAATACTACAAGTGAATCTTTTTCAATGGCGCGCGTAGGATCCCACACTTCGCCGTTTACTTTGGCCGCAATGACATTACGCGCCAGACCTTCACTGATACTCAACGCGATACCGTGGGCAGTGATGCCTTTTTCGTATTCGCGCACGCTACCATCGGGCAGGGTTATTTTAATTAGAGACTCGTCTTTCATTCAAAAAATAATTCTATTACTCTTAATTCTTACAAATTTATTGAATTTTAGCATTTCGAGAGGAATCAATTCGCATATTTGTGGTTCCACGCGGTTTTATCATATCAATCTTCACTCTCGAACTATCCAATGTCTTGTAATCAATTTCAACATCATCTTCCGGATAGTAGGAAGGAAACAATCGCCCGTTTTCACGTTGTTTTACTCTCCACAGGCCATTCAGGGCCATTTGGTCGGCTGGATTTTTAGCAGTTTCGTAGGTAAAATACTCTTTTGCCTTAACATCATTTCCTAATTTTTCATAACAGTAGGCTATAAGATAATTAATCTGAGGATGATTCGGATCAATCAGTATTAACTTTTGAAAAGCCAGTAATGCGCCATAATACCCTCTCTGTTTTATTTCCAAAGCTCCGATTTGAAAGAATGCTTCCCCAAATTTTGGATTTATTGAGGTGGCTTTTTGATAATAAACCAGAGCTGTATCAATTATTGAGAGATTTTTATAAATATCGCCTCGCTCAAAATACAATTCGGCATTATTTGGAAACCGTTTTATGGCCTTGTTATTAAAAGCAAGTGCCTGATTAAAGTTTAACAATTTTCTGTAAATAATAGTGCTTTGCTGATACGCACGGATCAAACGGGGATTCATGGAAATAGCGCTATTCAAATTAGCCAGACTGGCCAGTGAATCTCCCTGACGGGCCAGCAACATCCCTTTTACATAATAAGCCGAACCATCATAAGGAGCCATTTTCATTGCCTGCACCAGATATTTATTAGCTTCCCGGAATTTATTCTTAACCTGGAAAATGTCTGCAAGCAGAATATACAGATCCGGACTGCTTTGCTGCAAAGCTTCTGCACGCTCGGCATCTTCCAAAGCATTATCAATTTCTCCAATTTCCCGGTTGACTTTTCCTCTTAAGAGGAAATATTCCCCCACATTATCCTTTTCATTAATTGCTTCGTTAATATCTTCAAGCGCAAGAGAATATTGCTCTCGATCAAAATAAATCCTCGCTCTTTTAAAGTAATTTAGATCGGTATCTGTATTGCGGTTGATAAGGTCGGTCAACGATAACAATGCATCTTCCTGCCATTGTTTTTTTGCTTTTTTGACAGTAGGAGGTATGCGCGTAGCGTTTCTTGCATCACTTTGACATGATTGTAATATACTTCCCGACAAGGTTGCCAGAAGTATTAGAACACAAAATAAGAAACGGCATTTTTTCATTTAAAAAGAATTCCTTTCAACCAAACAGTTGAATTACCCTGAAAGTATTCAACAGCAAATTTCAGCAAACTATTCGAACTTTATATTTTTTGATCGGAAAAACGTGAAAATACGCCTAAGGGTAATTTTTTTCCAAAAGAATCAGGAATGAATAATTCACCAAATTCATGATTAATCTGATCACCAAAATGAGCTTTAATCAGGTTTTCAAGAATCAGCGCCGAGAATCCTAATGAGTACAAATTGATAATAAAAAAGAAGTTTTCCTTTTTTAATAACAAAGCACAAAGACGAAGTATCTCATTCAGGTTTTCTTCCAAAAGCCATTTTTCTCCATCCGGTCCACGGCCATAGGCAGGAGGATCAAGAATAATCCCATTGTATTGATTACCACGGCGAACTTCCCGGTTCACAAATTTCAACGCATCTTCCACAACCCAGCGAATATTATCCAATCCACTCAGTTCCATGTTTTCTCTGGACCAGTTTATAACCTGCTTTACAGAATCAACGTGCGTTACGTCTGCTCCTGATGCTTTTGCGGCCAGGGAAGCAAGGCCGGTGTAAGCAAATAGGTTTAAAACATTAGGTTTATCCTCTGGAATTTGTTTTACTTTCCTGGCAATATAATCCCAGTTAGTAGCCTGTTCGGGAAACACGCCCACATGTTTGAAAGAAGATAATGCCAGTTTCGCACGCAAATGCAGCGGACCAGACCGGTATTGCATCACCCAACGATCCGGCATATCCGGTTGGGAAACCCATTGTCCTTTTTCCTGCGAATTTTTATCACGTTTAAAAACGGCGTTGGATTTATCGGCCCATTCTTTCTCGCTCAAAGTTTTATCCCAGATTGCCTGTGGTTCCGGACGCGAAAGAATATAAGGCCCGAAACGTTCCAGTTTCTCAAATCCTCCGGTATCAATTAATTGATATTCTGTATGTTGTTCTGGTGAAAGAAGTATCACTTTTTAATGGTTAATTATTAATGGTAAATTGTTAATGGCTTTTGTAACGACCTATTATGTCGTTGCTTTAAGCTAACTGTCAACAACTTAAAAGGATATTTTATTTAAATAATAAACGTTTCGTCGGCCACGGGTTTGGACGTCACCCTGAGCGTTACTGATGCGTTGTTCGCCCCAGGCAATATAGAAATTATCAAACCAGTAATCAATATCATCCGTGCTGGTCTTTCTTACTTTATCGCCTTCAACCGTGGTACTGTTATCCACGATGCGGTTGTTGTCAAGTACCTGGTTTCCTTTAATTACTTTACTGCGTATTCCGCCATTGTGGCTATACACTAATTGAGTGGTTCCATTTGTCTCATCTTGAACTTTTATTTTCTCACGCAGCTCCATGCTTCTGACGTTGTCAAAACTGATACTGTTATCCCAGATCAATTTGCCATTTTGATCAACATCTGCAAGGATTGCATGTGTATACGTGAATCCATCAAAAACTTGCTGATTATTGTACCCGCGCATTCCACCATACATAGGATTCCATAAATATGGATTGTATAAACCGGCACCAAAAGGATAACCTCCCATCATCATTGAGCCATAACCAAATCCGCCACCCATCATATTATTCTGATAGCGATATTCAGGATAGAAAACTTCTGCAACCAACAAAAACTGATTGTTTTTTGGAACAATATCATGTACCAGAAGTCGGTAATTTAGTTTTAGATCATCACCATTTTCCTTCTTTTTACGAATTTTACGCTCTATTTTTTCCTGCTGGCGCTCATTCATATAATTGAAGAAATTTTTGAAATCCGTAAAACTGTGATAACGGGTGAAAACAACTTCGTCGTTTACGATTTTGGAAATGTAAAGTCCCTGCGAGGCAGCGTTGCTCGTACTTTGCATATTACGATAACCATAAGTTCCAATGACCATTCGTACAGAATCATTCAGAATCTGCAAACGGCCGCTTAATAAGGAATAATCGTCTTCCGGGTCAATGGATGCCTGCACATAAAGTTCGCCAGTTTCTTCATACGAGCGGGCTACAATTTTTGTTTGACGGCCTTTTTTTACTGCAAAACAAACATTGACCAAATGATGCGTCGTGTCTACTTCAACTGTCTGGATGGCGTTGGAACCTTTAATTGCAGTAGGCAAAACACGGGTCTGAGAAGTCGTCAGATTTGTATGGATTAAAACCGGCTCATTCCGAACCATTCCAGCCATAAAAACGGCATAACCTAAGGTTTTAAAATCAGTTATTTCAAACCGGTCAATCGTATTGATTGTGAAAGTTTCCACGAAACCAGGGCCAATATTAACCTTAACGATCTGGTAAAGTGAGCTGCGGTATTTACTGAATAAAAGGAAAACGGATTGCCCGTCGTAACAGGAAGCGACATAATCCAGATTGGATTCAACTGGCCCGTCTATTGACCAGACACGGTCAAGATTAGTATCAAATTTTTGAACATTGTACGTTCCTTTATCTGGCTTTGAAATCAATAAAACGCCTTTGTCACCCAACGGCATTGTTTGAAATGCTGCGTTTGCGTTTTGTAAAGGGAGTTCTATCCGTTTTACAACCTGCGCGGATGCACGGTAAGAAATAATCAGAAAACAAAACAATACCTGTATTGCCAGGTAAAGGAAACGTTGATTTTTAAGCATGTGCTAATCCAACAATATGATCAAATTCTTCTGCTTTAACCGGAATTACTGATAATCTGGACTGACGGATCAATGCCATATCCTTTAAACTTTCGTCTGCTTTTATTTGTGCTAATGTAACGGTTTTTGGGAAACGTTCGACGGGAACAAATTCCACCACCACCCAGCGGTCATCCTCTGTGGTAGGATCGGGCCAATGTTCCTTCGAAACCTTTGCCAGGCCTACTACTTCTTTTCCTTCATTGCTATGATAAAAAAGAGCAAGATCGCCGGCTTTCATCGCCATCATATTATTACGTGCTTCGTAACTGCGAACCCCGTCCCACATCGATTTGCCCTCTTCAACGAAGTGGTCCCATGAATATTTGAAAGGTTCAGATTTGATAAGCCAGTAGTTCATTTTTTTTATTAAAAGTGGATAGTTGAGCGTTGAAAGCGGATACCGCCCGGTTATTGAGTAACTTTATTTTGGAGAGTTGATAATTTCCAGTTGGGGCAAGATCTTTTCAATTATCAGACCGCACTTTCAAACTTCAACTCTCCACTTTCAACTAAATCATGGGAATTTTGGGTATTTACTGAAATCAGGTTCGCGTTTTTCAAGGAAAGACCTTTGGCCTTCTTTGGCTTCTTCGCTTAGATAATATAGCAACGTTGCGTTTCCGGCGAGTTCCTGGATTCCGGCCTGGCCGTCAAGTTCTGCGTTGAAAGAGCTTTTCAGCATACGGATTGATAATGGACTTTTTTGCTGGATTTTTTTACACCATTCAACCGTTGTTGTTTCAAGGTCTTCCAACGGAACAACTTTATTGACCAATCCCATTTGTAAAGCTTCCTGCGCGTCATACTGATCACAAAGGAACCAGATTTCACGCGCTTTTTTCTGTCCCACTACACGGGCAAGATATGATGCCCCAAAACCACCGTCAAAACTTCCAACTTTTGGGCCCGTTTGTCCGAAACGAGCGTTTTCGGCAGCGATTGATAAATCACAAATAACATGCAGAACGTGTCCGCCACCGATAGCCCAGCCTGCAACCATCGCAATGACAGCCTTAGGAATTGAGCGTATCATTCTTTGGAGGTCAAGCACATTTAAACGAGGAACATGATCTTCGCCGATGTATCCGCCATGTCCGCGAACCGATTGATCACCACCCGAACAGAATGCTTTTCCACCTTCTCCCGTTAAAATGATCACATCAATACGTGTATCATCACGACAAATATGCATCGCGTCAATCATTTCTGTGACAGTCTGCGGGGTGAAAGCGTTATGAACTTGTGGGCGATTAATGCTTATTTTCGCAATTCCTTCGTGCAGCGTAAAGAGAATTTCTTTGTACTCTTTAATGGTTTCCCATTTTATTGAACTAGACATATGAGCAATCTGTGAATGAGTGAAAATAAATGATCGCTGTCGTTTTGAAGCAATCATTCGAACTAATTGGCGAAATTACGGATTGTTTATCTTTCCGTCAAAAACAAAATGATAACTTTCGGACATCGGTCCATTTGGCAATAAAATGATTTGGAATACAAACGCAACTTTAATACAATCACAAGCTCCTCCTGAAGAACCGTATTTCCGTAAGGCATACGATTTTATGATAGCCTGGCAGCATGGAAAATCTGAATTTACACTGCATACTTCCGGCTCGACGGGTACACCAAAAGATATTTTAGTAAACCGAGACCAGCTAATAAGCAGCGCGCTTATGACTGGCCAGACGCTTGATCTGGGAAAAGGAACACGGGCTTTGGTCTGTTTAAATGTATCTTATATCGCAGGAATCATGATGCTGGTTCGGGGCATGGAACTGGAATGGGAGCTAAGTATTGTAGAACCGTCGTCAAATCCAATATCTGAATTTGCAGATCCGGTTTTCGATTTTGTGGCTATGGTTCCTTTGCAGCTTTCAACGATTCTGGCGGATGAAAATACGAATAAGCATATCCAGAATCTTGGGAAAATTCTGTTGGGAGGCGCTCCGGTTAGTATTCAATTACAAAGACAAATTGATTTGTTGCAGATTCCTGTATATCAAAGTTACGGTATGACCGAAACCGTTTCGCACGTAGCGCTTAGAAAACTTAATTGTCATGAAACTGAAAAGGATTATAAAGTTTTGCCGGGAATTGAATTTGGAGTGGATGAACGTGGATGTCTGTTTGTTGCAGGGGCGGTAACAAAGGGAGAAAAGATCCAGACAAATGATTTGGCCGAAATAACATCTGAAAATACTTTTAACTGGCTTGGAAGAATTGATAATGTGATTAATTCAGGAGGTGTCAAAATTATTTTGGATAAAGTAGATGATATAGTTGCCGGAATATTTTACGATTTGGGTTATGGAAATAATTTCTTTTCCTGGTTTGAAACGGATGAATTACTGGGGCAGAAATTGATATTGATTATTCAGAAATCCGAAGAAAATTTATCGGAACAAATACTTATTAGCGAAATAAGAAAAGGTATTTCAACCTATGAAACGCCAAAACATGTTTACTTTGTAGACGAATTTATAAAAACACCGACTGACAAGATTGATAAACGTCGTACAGCTTTTACAATTTTTGATCAAAAACTGTAAACTGCGGATCTATCAACTTGTTCGTTTTCAATTAATACCTGACATATTATTTACATGGATAAAAATATTCAAATTCCCGGTTTCTACATCATTCGCTATCAAACTGCGCCTGTCGTTCCTGCACCTTTTGCTAACTTTCAGACAATGAAATTACAGTTGGTTTCCGAGGATGATTTAAGTGTTGATTTTTCAATCAAATATACGGATCGCGAGGATCTTGAAGAAGACGAAATCCTGGATGAAGGATTTACTATGGATGATGATTTTAGCTGGAAAGGTGCAGTTCCTGCCAACTGGATCAAAGAATTCGAAAAGATATATACATCTTCAAAAATTATCCGTCAGCGCGAAGAGAAGGAATTTGAAGATTTTGTTGAAATAGAAATTGAAGAAAATGACAAACGCGTAACCGTTTATCCGGTGGATAAGGAACGTTGGGTATATTTCTTACAAGAGTTTATGCAGGCGATTCTGGAAACTTCAGGCAGGGAACTTCCTTTTGAATTAACGTATCTTGATCTTGATGCGGAGCCGACGAGTGAAGTGGCTTTAAAAGCTTCTTTTGCTACAAAGGTTTTCACGATGAGTGAAAACGGCGGTACTAATAAATTACTGGATTGGGGATTTTTACAAAAAGTAATGGACACGGTTTATCGTGCCGAATTTGTTTATGAAAATGCTTCGGAAACCAAGCCTAAAAAAGGTGGCAAATATATTTACACCGGTGACCAGCTTTGGTATCAACTAGGTGTGGCTGTTGTAGAGACAACAGCAAAAAGCAAAGATCTTCCAATGATTGAATCTTTGTTTTCTAAATTAGTAAGGTAATCCGCCGAACGGTTTAGTACGACTTAATTCAATTTGAAGCTCATCGACCAATTGCCCGATCCGATCCATAGCTGGGGAAGGATTGGGCAATTGCAGGCTTATAAAAGCCTTAACTTCCCAAACTTCAAGAACATCGTGTAAGGCAGCTTCCAGCTCCTGGATACCAGAAACATCAGAACTTAACAGCAAAGTACCTTTCGTTTTGACCTGATTAAATGCTTTTCGATAAAGAAAACCCTGGTTTTTAAGAACGAAAAGATAATTTGAACCATCCTTTATTTCATACCAGTTTCTAATAAAAGTTCCAACAAGTAAAGAACCTGGATATTCAAAATCCGTCCCACTTTCAAAAGCCCGGTAATAACCTGACGGTAAATTTGGTAGTTGAAAAGAAGGTAAATGTGTAAGAAATGCCGGATTTTGATAATTAGCAATATATTCCAGCCATTGATTTTTACTAACCCACTGAATTGTAGGATAATTTGTTGCTCTTTCTTCCCGATAGCTCGGTGCAGGTTCCTGATTTATCGCATATTGATTATTGAAAACCGGCATTCTGGAATCGATCGAGTTCAAAAGAGGGGGAGGCGTATTAGTAGGAGCGTATGATGGCTGAGATATTGGTGGCTGATATGAATTTCCATTAACGGGTTTAAGCGTCACCTGCCTGGCCACAACCCGGATTGAAGGCTCTGGTTGCTGATAATTATCCATAATTTTGGAAAGCGGCTGCGGTTCTGCGTACGTGGGCATACGCGGAGGCGTCACCGAAGATCCGGAATGCGAAACCGTCATAGGCCTGGTACCGTTCAATGGCAAAGATAAATCAGGAGTTTCGCGGATTCGTCTCAAATCATTTTTTAGCAAATTATCTACCGTAATCCCAAAAGCGGTTGCCATATTTTTGAGATTGGTCAGATTTGGATTTGCGCGCGCTTCTTCATAGGCTCCCAAAAGAGACCTTTTAATAGCAATTTTACGTGCAAATTGCTCTTGTGTAAGGCCATTAAGCCTACGGAGATATTTTATATTATTGCTGACGATGCTCATGAAATAACCTTTGCGAGAAAGTTACAAAGAAATGACAAAATTTTTAGCAAAATTTAATTTGAGCAAGTCGAAATGGTTTATTTTTTGTTTGATATAACAAAAATAAATCATTTAGTCGTCTTGATATTTTGCTTTAAAGCTCTCGTCTAATTCCCGAAAAGCACTTGTAATTTCACTTAATAAAGGATTAATCGCTGAGATAATTAAGGAAGCATGAGCACAATTGCTATCATTTTCATCGCAAAAACTGATGTTAGTTTTTAGTATACTAGAATTGTAGACAGATATTTTAGTATTTTTATCAAACCATGAATTAAACATCTTAAAACGAGCATCTTGTCTGTTATCCGATGTATCACACACAAAAATTAATGCGTTATCTGGCTTGGTATTGAAGTATTTTGATAGAAAGTCAAGAATAGTATCCTTAACTCTTGGATCACTTTTATTCGGTGTTTGATCAGGTTTAAAACCAAACATGAATATTTTAAAATTGAATTCGGGATAATCTGGAAAATAACCAAAGGCATCGGTTAGATAAATGAGATACGTTATTCCGTATTCGGTAACAAATAGGGTATCGGTCGAGTCTGGGTTATCCGACGAGGAATAACTATAAGGGTTTGACAAATTTGATGTCTTTAGATTCTAGTTCCTCCTTAGAAATTTCTCCATCCAGATACAGGTGTATCGTTTTGTTATCGTCGAGCATTTTTTGAAACATTTCGGACTTAGCTCTTTTTATTTTGTTAACCTCTTTTGTTTCGACCACAATCAACTTATTCATAATCTTTGCGTTTATTATACTCAAACGTAATAAAACAAAATAAGTTTAAAAAATCAATGGGTTCGATTATGCAAAATTTGAATAAAATAATTTAAAAACAAAAAGCCGGAAATTGAAAGGTGACTTCAATTTTCGGCTTTTAAAATGTTTAATGATCTGAATAGTCAGATATTTTACTTATAAATCTCTTTCCTCGCCGCCTTCAAAGTATTGGTAAGTAACCCACAAATCGTCATCAAACCAACTCCACCAGGAACGGGTGTAATGAAACTGCTTTTTGGAGCAACATCGGCAAAGTTTACATCACCCTTAATCGCAAAGCCACTTTTCTTGGTAGCGTCTTCAACACGTGTGATACCAACATCTATAACGACTGCACCTTCTTTGATATAATCTGCTGTAACAAATTCAGGACGCCCTAGTGCCACGATCAGAATATCGGCGGTCTGGCAGATTTCTTTCAGATTTTGTGTTTTGCTGTGGGTGATCGTTACCGTACAGTTTCCCGGATATTCATTGCGTTGCATCAAAATACTCATCGGCAAACCTACAATCTGGCTACGACCGATGACCACACAATGTTTTCCTGAAGTTTGAATTCCAGCACGAATAAGCATTTCCAGAATCCCGAAAGGTGTGGCCGAAATGTATGCAGGAAGTCCTTTACACATTCTTCCCACATTAATCGGGTGAAAACCATCCACATCTTTCGATGGATCAACGGCTTCCATAATGGTATTTTCCGAAATGTGTTTTGGCAAAGGTAACTGAACAATAAATCCATCCACATCAGGATTTTTGTTCAAGGATTCGACAGCTTCCAAAAGTTCGGCTTCGGTCGTTTCCGGTCCAAAACGCAATAGGGTAGAAGTGAACCCAATTTCCTCGCAGCTGCGGATTTTGGAAGCTACATAGGTTTCGCTCGCTCCATCCTGGCCCACAAGAATAGCTGCCAAATGAGGTTTTTTACCACCCGCAGCAATCCAGTTTTCTACCTCAATTTTTATCTCTGACTTAATTTGGGCTGAAATAGCCTTTCCGTCAAGTAGTTGCATTTTTATTTAACAAGTATAAGGTTCAATTTTAAATCATTAATGAAGAGTATAATGAGATTACTTACTACTCTTCTAAAAGCTAAAAGCTAAAAGCTAAAAGCTAAAAGCTCTTTCAGTTTTTCCATTCCGACAGACGCTTTTTCCTGAATAAAAGTCATGTTTTTCTTAAAGCTAATATCAGGCTTTGCTGGGTCTATGATGTAAATCGGTATGTTGTAACCAACATAATGGACAAGACCAGCAGCTGGATAAACAGCCATAGAGGTTCCGATAACCACAAAAATATCAGCTTGTTCTGTGATATCAATAGCAATGTCCATCTTTGGAACCGCTTCTCCAAACCATACAATGTGTGGGCGGAGCTGGCTTCCCAGTTCGCACAAATCACCTGTTTTCAATTCCCAGGAATCCATGTCATAAACCAGGGCCGGATTTTTTGTGCTTTCCGACTTAAAGAGTTCGCCATGTAAATGAATGACGTTTTTGGAGCCGGCTATTTCATGCAGATTATCAACGTTTTGTGTGATAATCTGCACGTCATATGTTTTTTCAAGTTCAACCAAGGCATAATGTGCCGCATTTGGTTTTACAGAAAGCGCCTGTTTTCTTCTTTCGTTATAAAAATTTAACACCAATTCCTGGTTTCTATGCCAGGCTTCCGGTGTCGCTACGTCTTCAATCCGGTGATTTTCCCACAAACCGCCACTGTCACGAAACGTATTAATTCCGCTTTCAGCACTAATTCCGGCACCTGAAAGAACAACGAGCTTTTTCATAGTTTTTAGCTGTTGGCGATTAGCTTTTAGCTTTAGATATCAAACAATCCAACTAGTCTTTTTTAGTCACCTTTTTCGCGGCTGGTTTTTTAGCCGCAGGTTTCTTTGCAGCTGGCTTTTTCACCGCCGGAGTTTTTTCCACTGCGGCTGCTTTTGGTGCTGCTTTTTTGAAACCACCTCTTCCTGCTGGTTTATCCGGCGTATCAGCTGCTATCTGCAAAATCGCTTCGTAGGTCAAATCAGCTGGCTCTGTTCCTTTGGGGATTTTCAGGTTGCGTTTTTCAAAAGCTACATAAGGGCCGTAACGTCCGTTAAGTACTTTCACATCAGGATTTTCTGCAAATTCCTTGATTGTTTTGTTACTATCTGAAACCCGCTTTACTTCAATAATTTCAACAAGACGATCTTCCGTAACCGACATGGGATCATCCGTTTTGGCAAGCGAATAATATTTGCCGCCATGTTTTACATACGGGCCGAATTTACCCACAGCCACGATCATTTCAGTATCCTCAAAAAGACCAACAGTACGAGGAAGTTTGAAAAGTTCGAAAGCTTCTTCCAACGTTATGTTTTCCATCAGCTGACCTTTTTTGAGGCTGGCAAATTTGGGTTTGTCTTCATCTTCCGCATCACCGATCTGGACGTAAGGTCCATATTTCCCGATACGTACGGTGATTTTCTTACCCGTTGCAGGGTCTTCACCCAATTCTCTTGAAGTAAGGCTGCGGTCAATCGCTTCTTCTTTTGCTTCGTCTACTTTTTTATGGAAAGGCGTGTAAAAGTCCGTGATCATTTTCTGCCAGGCGAGTTGTCCGTCGGCGATATGGTCAAAGTCTTTTTCAACACTTGCGGTAAAAGAGTAATCGATGATATCTTTAAAGTGGTTGACAAGGAAATCATTTACGACCATCCCCGTACTCGTAGGGAATAATTTTGACTTTTCAGTCCCATAAACTTCCTTATTAACAACACTTTTTATTTCGTCATTAGAAAGCGTCATTTCCTTAAACGCGCGCTCCGTGCCATCACGATCTTCCTTGATGACATATTCTCTCCTTATGATGGTAGAAATTGTCGGCGCGTATGTGGACGGGCGACCAATTCCCATTTCTTCCAGTTTCTTAACCAAACTCGCTTCCGTATAACGTGGCGGGTTACGTGTAAAACGTTCCGTCGCTTTCATATCCGAAAGGTTAAGAATCTGATTGATATTCAAAGGAGGAAGCATTCCTTTTTGCTCCTCATCTTCATCATCATTCGATTCAAGGTATACCTTCAAAAATCCTTCAAACTTGATAACTTCACCTTGTGCGACCAGCTCTTCATTTGTTGTAGAAATGCCAATCGTTGCCGTTGTTCTTTCTAGTTGAGCATCAGCCATTTGAGATGCAATGGCGCGTTTCCATATCAGTTCATAAAGGCGTTGTTCATTCCGGTCTCCACTGCCTTGTAAGGTAGAAAAGTCCGTTGGACGAATGGCTTCGTGAGCTTCCTGAGCCGATTCATTTTTGGTTTTGAAAACTCTTTTATTATAGAAATTGTCACCATATTCAGTTGTAATCTGAACACGGGCTTTTTCCATCGCCTCTTCCGACAAATTCGTCGAATCGGTACGCATATAGGATATCTTACCAGCCTCGTATAATCTTTGTGCAACCGTCATGGTTTGCAGCACTGAAAAGCTAAGTTTACGAGAGGCCTCCTGTTGTAAAGTAGAAGTTGTGAATGGCGGTGCGGGTGTTTTTTTAGCAGGTTTTACTTCAAGATTCTTGATTGAAAAAGTTGCCTTTATACATTTCTCTAAAAATGTCAGCGCATCCGTTTCTTCCGCAAAGTTTTTTGGCAATTCTGCATTTAAAACTTTACCATTTCCCAAATTAAAATGAGCCGTGATCTTGAAACTTCCCTTAGTCCGGAAAGCATCTATTTCACGTTCACGTTCTACGATGATACGCACTGCCACCGACTGCACACGTCCTGCCGAAAGATTTGTTTTACCAATCCGTATCTTCTTCCATAATATAGGAGAAAGTTCATAACCCACCAGACGATCCAGAATGCGGCGTGCCTGCTGTGCGTTTACGAGATCTACATCTATAACACGGGGCGTGGCAATGGCATTTTGTAAAGCTGTTTTGGTAATTTCACGAAAAACGATCCGTTTGGTGTCATCCGGCAACCCTAAGGCCTCTTTGAGGTGCCACGATATGGCTTCCCCTTCACGGTCGGAGTCAGTTGCGAGCCACACTTCGGCGCCCTTTGCTAATTTTTTTAACTCATTAATGACTTTCACCTTGTCACCTGAGACTTCGTAAGACGGCTGAAAACCATTGTCTACATCGACACCCATATCATGTTCAGGAAGGTCACGTACATGCCCAAAACTGGATTTAACGATAAAGTCTGTCCCTAAATAACTTTCTATGGTTTTGGCCTTCGCCGGTGACTCTACGATCACCAGATTTTTTGACATAATTTTTAAATTAAGATACTAGGTGGCTCTTTGGAGCTCAAATATAGGGCAGAAAGCAGCAAAAAATCAAAGTACTTGTCAAAACGTATGTTATAAATTTGATTTTTAAGTCGTCTGAGGCGTTTGTCAAGTCAGGTAAATGACCAATTAAACCTGCTGTTTAAGAACAAAATCCACGACTGCATGGTTATATAAATGATACAGTAGTTCATAATGATGCTAAATAGTGTCAAAATACGTTAGGCACCCGGTTTGATATTATGTAAATTTTGTATTTTCGCACGATTTAATGACAACAGATAATCCCAATTTTGATTAATGAATATTTATAAGGATTACATCAAAGAAATTGAAGAAAGAAAAGCTCAGGGGCTTAATCCGAAGCCAATTGATGGTGCCGAATTGCTAGGTGAAATCATTGCACAAATTAAAGATTTAGCCAATGAGCATCGGGAAGACTCTCTTAAATTTTTTATTTACAATACATTACCGGGTACAACGAGTGCTGCTACTGCGAAAGCCAGATTCTTAAAAGAAATTATTCTTGGAGAATCGGTATTACCAGAAATATCGCCTGCTTTTGCTTTTGAGCTATTGTCTCACATGAAAGGTGGTCCTTCAATTGAGGTGCTACTGGACCTGGCTCTTGGAGATGACGTTTCTATTGCAAAAGATGCTGCAACGGTTCTTAAAACGCAGGTTTTCCTTTATGACGCGGATGTAGACCGTTTAAGGGTAGCATTCAAAAGTGGTAATGAAACCGCTATCGAGATTATAAAAAGTTACGCTCAGGCTGAGTTTTTTACAAAACTGCCTGAGGTACCGGAAGAAATAAAGATCGTTACGTTTATTGCTGGTGAAGGCGACATATCAACAGATTTGCTTTCTCCAGGAAACCAGGCTCATTCCCGTTCTGACCGTGAACTTCACGGAAAATGTATGATTACTCCTCAGGCACAGGACGAAATCAAGTCCTTGCAGGAATTACATCCGGATAAGAGCGTTATGCTGATTGCTGAACGTGGCACCATGGGTGTAGGTTCATCAAGAATGTCAGGAGTGAATAACGTAGCGCTGTGGACTGGTAAAAAAGCAAGTCCGTATATACCATTCGTTAATATAGCTCCGATTGTTGGAGGTACAAACGGTATTTCTCCAATTTTCCTTACCACAGTTGACGTTACAGGTGGTATTGGTATCGATCTTAAAAACTGGGTTAAAAAACTTGATGCGGATGGTAAGATTGTCCGCAATGAAAGTGGTGATCCTATCTTGGAGGAAGTGTACTCTGTTGCTACCGGTACTGTTCTTACGATCAATACCAGAACGAAGAAACTATATAACGGTGATCAGGAACTGATTGACATTTCTAAGGCGCTGACGCCTCAGAAAATGGAATTTATAAAAGCTGGTGGTTCATACGCAATTGTTTTTGGTAAAAAAATCCAGACAATCGCATCGAAGATTTTGGAAATCGAAATTCCTCTTGTATACGCTCCGTCAAAGGAGATTTCTTACGAGGGACAAGGTCTTACAGCAGTTGAAAAGATATTTAATAAAAACGCTGTCGGCCTGGCTCCGGGTAAAGTTTTACACGCGGGTTCAGATGTTCGGGTTGAGGTTAACATCGTAGGATCTCAGGATACTACGGGTCTTATGACTTCTCAGGAACTGGAATCTATGGCGGCTACGGTTATTTCGCCAATCGTTGATGGAGCATACCAGTCAGGCTGTCACACTGCATCAGTATGGGATAAAAAAGCGCAGGCTAACATTCCAAAGTTGATGAAGTTTATGAACGACTTCGGTCTTATCACGGCACGTGACCCGAAGGGTGAATATCTTTCCATGACGGATGTAATTCACAAAGTTCTTAACGATATCGTTGTGGACGAGTGGGCGATCATTATCGGTGGAGATTCACATACAAGAATGTCCAAAGGTGTTGCTTTTGGTGCAGATTCAGGAACAGTTGCTCTTGCATTGGCTACTGGTGAAGCCTCCATGCCAATTCCGGAGTCCGTGAAGGTTACCTTCAAGGGCGACATGAAAGATCACATGGATTTCCGTGATGTGGTTCATGCTACACAAGCCCAGATGCTTCAGAAGTTTGGTGGAGAAAATGTATTCCAGGGAAGAATTATTGAGGTTCATCTTGGAACACTTCCTGCTGACCAGGCATTTACTTTTACAGACTGGACGGCAGAGATGAAGGCGAAAGCTTCCATCTGTATCTCTGAGGATGACACGCTGATTGAATCACTGGAAATTGCAAAGGGCAGAATCCAGATCATGATCGATAAGGGCATGGACAACCACAGACAGGTTCTTCAGGGTTTGATCAATAAAGCTGATAAGAGAATTTCAGAGATTAAATCAGGTGAGAAACCTGGTCTTATTCCGGATGCGAACGCCAAGTATTATGCTGAGGTTGTTATTGATCTTGATGTGATCGTTGAGCCGATGATTGCTGATCCTGATGTCAACAATAAGGATGTTTCAAGACGTTACACCCACGATACAATTCGTGCGCTTTCATTTTATGGAGGTGATAAAAAAGTCGATCTTGGTTTTGTTGGTTCCTGTATGGTTCACAAAGGTGATTTGAAAATTGTTTCTCAAATGCTTAAGAACCTGGAAGAGCAACAAGGTAAGGTTGAATTTCATGCACCGCTCGTGGTAGCAGCGCCTACCTATAATATTATTGAAGAGCTTAAAAAGGAAGGTGACTGGGATGTATTGCAGAAATATTCTGGTTTCGAATTTGACGATAAAGCTCCGAAAGTTGCGGCTCGTACTGAATACGAAAATATGATGTATCTGGAACGTCCCGGCTGTAATCTTTGTATGGGAAATCAGGAAAAAGCAGCCAAAGGAGATACCGTTATGGCAACTTCAACCCGTCTTTTCCAGGGAAGAGTTGTAGAAGATTCGGGACTTAAAAAAGGAGAATCTCTACTGGCATCTACTCCCGTTGTTGTATTGTCTGCAATTCTTGGAAGAATTCCTAACATGCAAGAATACAAAGCTGCGGTGGTAGGCATTGACCTGACCAAGTTCGCACCTCCTGTTAAGCAATTAAGCAGATAAAATCGGCTAATTAAGTCTTCGGTGGTTCGGTTTTTGATAAGAGTGAATGTTTTTAGACATTAATTTAATTACTATGGCTTTTGACTTAAATATGATTAAGGGTGTTTACGCCCGGATGCAAGAAAGAGTTGAAGCTGCTCGTAAAATTGAAGGGCGGCCGTTGACTTTGGCAGAAAAAATATTGTATTCTCATCTTTGGGAAGGTACACCATCACAGGTTTATGAAAGAGGAAAATCTTACGTAGATTTTGCTCCTGATCGCGTTGCGATGCAGGATGCTACTGCGCAGATGGCTCTTTTACAATTTATGCAGGCGGGAAGGCCACAAGTTGCGGTTCCGTCTACGGTTCACTGTGATCACCTTATTCAGGCTGAGGTTGGCGCTGTTGCGGATTTACAGACTGCAAAAGATAAAAATAAAGAAGTTTACGATTTCCTTGCTTCGGTATCTGATAAATATGGTATCGGATTCTGGAATCCAGGTGCAGGTATTATTCACCAGGTTGTTTTGGAAAACTACGCGTTTCCGGGCGGTATGATGATCGGTACTGATTCACACACGCCCAATGCGGGTGGCTTGGGTATGGTAGCAATCGGTGTGGGTGGTGCTGATGCAAGTGATGTAATGTCAGGATTGGCCTGGGAGCTTAAAATGCCTAAGCTGATTGGTGTTAAACTGACAGGGAAACTTAGCGGATGGGCCGCTGCGAAAGACGTTATTCTTTGGGTTGCAGGTCAATTGACTGTGAAAGGTGGAACTGGCTGCATCGTTGAATATTTTGGTGAAGGTGCTGAAAGTCTTTCTTGTACAGGAAAAGGAACGATCTGTAACATGGGTGCAGAGATCGGAGCAACAACCTCTATTTTCGCATATGATCAGAAAATGGCTGCTTACCTTCGCTCAACTGACCGTGCTGATGTAGCGGATGCTGCAAATGCAGTTGCCGGTTACCTTCGTGCAGATGATGAAGTGTACGCTAATCCTGCCGCATATTATGATCAATTAATTGAACTTGATCTTTCGACGCTTGAACCACATGTAAATGGTCCGTTTACGCCAGATTTGGCCTGGCCTATTTCAAAATTCGCTACCGCGGTTAAAGAAAATGGCTGGCCGGAAGTTCTTTCAGTAGGTTTGATCGGTTCTTGTACCAACTCTTCTTATGAAGATATCAGCCGTGCGGCTTCTATTGCACAACAGGCGGTTGATAAAAAACTGGTTGTAACATCTGAATATACAATCACTCCTGGTTCTGAGCAGGTTCGTTTCACAGTAGATCGTGACGGTTTCCTTGATACGTTTGCGCAAATTGGTGGTGTGGTATTGGCAAATGCCTGTGGACCTTGTATTGGTCAGTGGGCGCGTCATGGTGCTGAAAAAGGTGAGAAAAATTCTATCATTACTTCTTTCAACCGCAACTTCTCAAAACGTGCTGATGGTAACCCAAACACGCACTCTTTTGTTGCATCTCCTGAAATCGTAACTGCTTTGGCAATAGCTGGTCGTTTGACTTTCAACCCGCTTACAGATACGATCATCAATTCAGAAGGAGTTTCTGTTATGCTTGACGAGCCATCCGGAATGGAGCTCCCTTCTAAGGGATTTGCAGTGGAAGATGCAGGATATCAGTCACCGGCAGAAGACGGGTCGCAAGTTCAGGTTATTGTAAGCCCAACATCTGATCGTTTGCAATTGCTCGAACCGTTCAAAGCCTGGGAAGGTACAGATCTTAACGGATTGAAACTTTTGATTAAAGCAAAAGGAAAATGTACAACCGACCATATTTCTATGGCCGGTCCATGGTTGAAATACCGTGGTCACCTTGACAACATTTCTAATAATATGTTGATCGGTGCGGTAAATTTTTACAACGAAAAAACAAACACGGTTAAAAATCAGTTGACTGGTGTTTACGGTGAAGTTCCCGCTGTGCAACGGGATTACAAAGCAAACGGTATCGGTACAATCGTTGTCGGTGATGAAAACTATGGAGAAGGATCGTCACGTGAGCACGCGGCTATGGAGCCTCGTTTCCTGGGAGCCCGTGCTATACTTGTAAAATCTTTCGCTCGTATTCACGAAACTAATTTGAAAAAACAAGGCATGCTGGCATTGACTTTCGCTAACACTGCTGATTACGATAAAATTCTGGAAGACGATACAATTGATATCAAAGGATTGCAGTCATTTGCTCCTGGCGTTCAATTGACTATTGTTTTGCATCATTCAGATGGTACAACAGAGGAGTTCCCGGTTAACCATACATATAATGAACAACAAATAGAATGGTTTAAGGAAGGCTCTGCCTTGAACATTATCCGTAAATCGGTAGCTGCATAGTTTTCGATTGATAGATTTGAATATGAAAAAGCTCCTGGAAACGGGAGCTTTTTTTGTGGGTAAATTCTATCATTACAAAACAGACGTACCATCTGCATAAAAAAATTATTATTATACCTAATTCGGTTTCTTGATAATAAATAATCATTTAAATTTGTTGATTGATCAATCAGTCGAAATTTAAAGGGAGGCAAAAGGGTAGTTGATTTTGCTTCCGGGCAGATTGAAAAGAATAAATAATTCAAATGAAAAAAATACTCATAAAAATGCTGGCAGGAATTTTAATTTTAACAGTCGTGCTGACGGCTGCAATATATTTGTTTTTACAACAAGATCAGTTTGGTAAAACACCTTCCGGAGTCAGACTTGCAAGAATTCAAAAATCTCCCAATTATCGTGATGGACAGTTTCAAAATTTAAGTATAACCCCCGATCTCGCCGAAGGAGTAAGTTATTTCACAGTTTTAAAAGAATTTATTTTTGATAAAAGTAAGAGGATCAAGCCAGAATCTGTTCTCCCTTCTGTTAAATCAGATCTTCTTCATCTGGACCCAAATGAGGACCTTTTGGTATGGTTTGGGCATTCGTCATACTTCATGCAGATTGATGGCAAAACGATGCTAATGGATCCGGTTTTTAGCGGTGCTGCATCTCCGGTAAGTTTTACAACGCCAAGTTTTGCCGGAAGTGACGTCTATTCAGTAGAAGATTTTCCTGCAATCGATTATCTTTTTATATCTCATGATCACTGGGATCACCTGGATTATGAAACTGTTTTAAAATTAAAATCCAAAGTTAAAAAAGTGATTACCGGATTGGGTACCGGCGAACATTTTGAGACATGGGGGTATGATCTTTCAAAAATCGAAGAAAGGGACTGGAATGAGCAGATAAATTTGGGTGAAGGTTTTGTGGTAAATTTGACACCTGGAAGACATTTTTCAGGCAGAGGTTTGTCCAGGAACCGTGCTATGTGGGTTTCTTTTGTGCTTCAAACGCCGACAAAAAAAATATTTTTAGGAGGAGATTCTGGTTATGATACACATTTCAAAAAAATAGGAGATAAGTTCGGGCCTTTTGATCTGGTGCTTTTAGAATGCGGTCAATACAATTACAACTGGAAATATATCCATATGATGCCGGAAGAAGTTGCGCAGGCAGCGGAAGATTTGAAAGCCAAAAAGCTAATGCCGGTTCACTGGGCCAAATTTGCATTGGGACAGCACGATTGGGATGAGCCGATCATCCGTGTCACCAAAGCGAGTAAATTGAAAAATCTGCCGCTGGTAACACCTATGATAGGAGAGATTGTAAATTTGAATGAGGATAAAGTTTTTCCAGCCTGGTGGGAAAATGTCAAATAGAATATTTTCTATTCTATTTGAGCAATTTCCACTTGAAACAACCATTACTAAATTTCAGGATATCGTTATTATTTTCTGGATTGGCATATTGCTTTGTAAGCGATAGGTCAAAAGTACCCTCTATTAATTTTTTTGTCGGATTGTAATTTGTTACGGTGAGCTGTCCGGTATCATTAGAGGTCATTACATATCTGCTGACGAGAACATCCCCGCCAACCGTTGAATAATATCCGGCCTGATTAGCTTTTAAGGGATAATATCCGGTATCATTAAACTTGATTTTTATCCATAAAATTTCACTGGAATAATTGGCCTTAAAAAGTAATGTTAATGTGTCAGAATCAGGTGTTTGTAAGGATATTTCGGTAGCTCCACTCCATTTTTCATCATTTCGTTCAGCTGAAAATAAATAATTTTCGGGAGCAATGGACTCCTCATCCTTTTTACAGGAGAATAGTACAAGTACTAAAAATGATATGGCTAATTTCCTCATGTGTTTGTCTTTTTAAAACCGACACAAGTTGTTTTCAATTGGTTGGAATCGCTGTTAAAAGAAGGAGAATGCAAGTGTAGGTTATTTCTTTTTCATTTTAATATTCTTAATGTCTACTCAAAGTGTCTTCCGAATTACAATTATTATAGGGAATCACATAGCTTTGAATTCATGTAATGATTGTTTTGGGTTGGTTATTCTGTAATATTTAACAGTGTTTTAGCGATGTAATGCATAGACTAAAAATAAAAAATCCCTCTTGTGTGGAGGGATTAATGAATCATATGATTTAATGGCACTTTTTACCTTTTCAATATGCTTTGATCGATTTTTTTAATATCTGCGGATAAACGTCCGTTTGTTAGTATCACTCTTCCATAAGAAGCATAAAATCCGATAGAATCATTTCTATCCAGAAATATACCCTGAGTTTTTTCGTCGTTGATATAAACATTACCTCCTGTTTGTGTAAGTACGGGTATGGGATATCTTTCTTTATAGAAGGTGGTGACCTCTTTTTCTATTTCATCTGTATCCGCAAAGTCAATGGCAACACTGGCAAGTAAGCCGTCCTGAAAAAAATAGATGATCCGATTAATCGCACTGTTGTTTCCTGCATAAACTAAATAGTTGTCGAACTCCTCCGTCAATAATTGCGTTGTTTTTGCCTTAATAGCTGCCTTGTCGGAGCCAAAATCAAATGAGGGTTCTTTAATGATCTGGCTGTAAGGGGTAATTGTTACTGTGGACATGAATTCCTTTCCGCCAGCAGTTGCCTTCACAACTGTTGTACCAATTTTTCGTCCTTTAAATTTCCCGTCATAAGCTACCGTCCCTACATTTTGGTCACTGGAAGACCAGCCAAATAAATTTCCGGCTGTAATTTCATTTCCTTTTTTCATTACAAATTGATGTTCCTGGTCATATTTTAATTCCAGTGTTTTGGGATCAGTCATTGTAATTTCAGGTTCCGCATCTTTTGACTTGGAACAGGAACTCAGAATAAAGGCCGCGCTCAGCAATAGTAAGAAACATTTCATGGCTAATAATAAGTTAATAAGGACAGGTAAGTTTGATCTATTTTAATATTATATGGAAATAACGTATTAAGATAAAAGGTAATGAAATTTACTCGTCTTGCAGTTACAAAATACATCGCCATAAAAAAACTTAGCTAGTTCCAGTTTCTTTTAATCTCTCCCGGAGTATATCCAAATTTACCTTTGAAAGCTCTGACGAAAGCTGCGTCGCTGTCATAACCGATAATAGTAGCAACTTCACCAATTGTAAATTCTTTGTTTAAAATTAAATCATGGGCGAATTCCAGTCTGAGCAGTTGAATATATTTAAAAACTGTTGTACCAAAAAGTTCTTTAAATCCAGCTTTAAGCTTGAATTCATTAAGAAGGAATTTTTTTGATAATCCTTCCAGGCTTTGAGAAATCAGATAATCCGCGGAAAGATATTCTCTTAAAGCATATAAACGTTCCTGATCATTCTTATTTATAACAACTTTCTTAAAACATATATTATCCTGATAACCACTCATCGTCAGAAGAATAAGTTCTTTAACTTTCGATCTTAAATATTGAATTTTTAAAGAATCAGCAATTTCGGGCGTTTGGATTTGGCGTAAGGTGTTTAGCTGTAAATAATTTGTACACCGATTGCTTTTATAAAGTGAAAATGAGTTTTCATTTTCACTCAAATTTAAAATAGCATCATATTCGGGCCCGCATTCGAGAAGGACCGAGTTGAAAAAATCAGGTTTGAGACCTACGCAGATGTATTGGTAATTATTTTGTTTTGGGAATAGGAAAGTGCTGACGGGATCCACACAATTAATCAGATTAAACTGTCCGGCTCCCATTTTCATTCCAGGTTTAAATCCTGAAATGTCGGCATCCGAAGTGCCATTAATCTGGAAATGTAAGCTTACATGCGTGGTATCCTGCAATTGCTCCACTTTTACATCTTCATGAAAATCTGACGACAGAAATAAAATGTCAAAGTTTTCATCTCTGAAATTTCTGCTTTTGCAATCAAATTTTTTATTTAAAAACCCGGACGCTTCATGAACGGAAAATTCTTTTACAAATTCCCGGTTGATCAGACTTGAAAATTCATTTCCTTTTAGCGTAAACATAATCCGTTTCGGTCAATTATTTATCCGTTTGAGCAAAGTCGCTTTTGACTTTAACTTGCAATTTGCACGAATGAAAGATACAATAAGCAAGACAAAAATAGACATTGAAAACTGGAAGAGAAAGGAGCATTTTGATTTCTTTCGAAGCTTCGAGCAGCCATTCTGGGGTATTACTACGGAAGTTGATTGCACTCGGTCATATCAGTATTGCAAAGAAAATAAAATTCCGTTTTCTACTTTTTACCTTTATAAATCACTTCTTGTTGCGAATCAGATACCGGAATTTAGGCAACGAATAGAGAATGGAGACGTTTTTGAGTACGGAAAAATTTCAGGCTCCGTTACCGTTTTAAGAGAAAATGAGACTTTTGGATTTGCCAATTTTAAGTTTGAAAAAAACTTTGAATTATTCAGAGAAGCTTTGGAAAGCCAGATTTTAACTGAAAAACAAAATCTAGGCTTAAAACCAGATTTTAGTCTGAACAGCCTTATTCATTATTCAGTAATTCCGCTTGTAAGATTTTCAAGTTTTCAACACGCGCAAAAAACGGATACTGAACATTCAGTTCCAAAAATCGTTTTTGGAAAATATTATAAAAACGAAAACGGTATGTTTTTACCAATTTCAATACATGTCCATCACGCCCTATGTGACGGCGTACATGTTGGAAAATTTGTGAAAGCTTTTGAAAAGGAAATGCAGATGGAGAGCAATAATATTAATTCTCTTCCATAACCTCTTTGTCCGCAACAATTTCCTTTTGGTTTTCATAAAGAGGTTTGGTGGCTAAGAATCTTTTTGCGCAGTAATAGTTGAAATAAGCAAAAAATGGTGCAGCCAATACATCCATACTATAGTGAACATGCTGAATCAACAAAAGCAGGCCGACAATACCTGTGGAAAACAAAACGAACAGCTTATCATTTTTCTTTTCCAGACAAAGATATATCAGGAATAACGTTGCTGTATGGCCGGAATAAAAGAGATCCTTGGTGATGAAAATCTGTCCGTAGAAATAATTGCTTAAGGGATCTCTCAATGGTATCAGGCCTTCCGGTGCACTGAGTGGAACAAGTGTAATCGTAATAATTCTGGTAAGGCATAAGGCGACATAAGACCACAGAAATCCGAGAAAAATCATCGGATTATATAGAAAACGAATGGTCGCCAATCCTACACAGGACCAGATGAGGATAAATATTATTTCTGAGCAATCTTTTGCAGGCAGTATGGAAAGCAAAATGTCATTTATAGCAATTCCATCCCGGACTTCGATGGCCAGGAAAAAATGATTCAAAAAAAAAGAAATGACACAAAGTATCAAAAAGCCGGAAATCACTGTCGTTTTGTATGATTTCTTTTGCCATGTTTCTTTCCAAATATTGGAAATCATATTCAAAAATGATGTCTTATATAAAGTAATTGGTGTCGTTCTTCCATTAATCAGTAAAAAATCTAATTTTTCGCTGTTTAGTACTACCCGAACTTAAAATAGTAATCCTGGGTAAAAGTATATAATTAAAAGGAAAGCCAGGGACAAGTTGATCCAAAGGCTAATTATCTAATTAAATTATAATCCGGACTGTTTTACAGCAAGCATTTTCATGATCGATTCAATAAAATTCATCACGAATTTATCTCTGGTGTCGTTACTTAAAAGATCCAGGGATAAATACGGATTTAGATCTTCCAACTCCACTAACAATAAGTCACCAGTCGAAGTTCTGCACGCATCTACGCGTTGAATTCCATGATTGACGGTATTCCATGCCATAAACCGCTCCGCAAATAATAAATCGTCCGCAGTTGCCTCGTATATTTCAAGATTCCATCTTTTATCTTTGTCCGGTGCATAAAGCGCGTATTGAAAATCTTTATCGATAAAATAGAACGATACTTCATAAACAAAGTCTACAAAGGGTTGCACAATATTTCCTTCAAGATTAATTTCTGCCAATCCTTCCTTATCAACAACCTGCATGCCTATGGAATCCGCTCCATTTTTCAACTTTACTATATACTTGTTACTTATTGCCAGCAATGGCAAATCTTGCAAATGTTCAATGGTCGGTATTACCGGATAGCCATCTTTTGTAAGTTCTGCCAAATAGGATTTTCCCTTCATATCAGCCCTGCCTGACATGGTATTGTAACACGCTAAATTTTTTGTATTAATCCTTGTAATAAATGAATTAAAGTAATTTTTATAATGCATCACAGGTCCAGTGTTTCTGAATACAATAAGATCAACAATCTCTTCAAACTTTTCAGAGTCACAAGGGTGACATAACAGTACATCAAAGTACGCACGTAATCTTGATGTCAGGTATAAATCCTCTTCATAGTATTTTCTGCCTTTTGCTTCAAAATATAAATCGGAAAGATATAATATAGAAAATTTCTTAGGTATCATGAAAACGGCCGATAATTGTTCGTTCGCAATATAATATTTTGAATTGGAAGTAACCTTGAAGATAGAGAAACAACTGACTAATTTCAGTTCAGTATAAAAAACTTATCAAAAGGTAATATCACACTATCTGACTTTTGATAAAATTTTCACCTGTTTTGAAATTCATTATCTGTTAACTCACGTCATTAATCGCAAACAAGCCTCTACTATTATAGATTATATGGGAAATATTGAATTGTATCTTTTTGTGTTGATGTAAATTTATAATTAAGCAAAAAATAATTTGGTAAAATTGTCCTTTCTAAGGTTTTTATCTAACTTGACGGTGTAAGAGCAGAATATTCTTGTTTTATCAAATTGACTAAAAAATATCATTTTTCTTCATCATATATTTATAAAGATTAAAGACGACGAATGAAAAGAAGAGATTTTATGCAAATGACGGGTATGGGAATGGGCGCATTAATGTTGCCGTCAGTTCCTATATTTGGAAACAGTGTATCAAGTGAATATTTACTTGAACCAGGTATAGACGTTGCCTTGAAAAAAAGATATGCGGACATTGCCCTGAACGCTACAAAAAGTAAAGGTGCTACTTATACGGATGTGCGGATCGGAAGATATTTACAGCAATTTGTTTTTACAAGAGAAAAGCAGGTTCAAAACATTGTTAATGCAGAATCTTTTGGCGTCGGTATCCGTGTTATTGCAAACGGAACCTGGGGATTTTCTGCAACCAGTGATGTGACACCGGAAGGTATTGCCAAATGTGCCGAAACCGCGGTAGCCATAGCCAAGGCAAACTCAAAATTTCAAAAGGATCCGGTAGTATTAGCTCCTCAAAAGGGAGTCGGGGAAGTAAGCTGGAAAACACCGATTAAGAAAAATACTTTCGAAATCCCAACATCGGAAAAAATAGAGTTACTGATGAACGTGAACGGCAAAGCCATGGAAAATGGAGCAGGCTTTGTCACTTCCAATATTTTTTCTGTCAACGAGCAGAAATATTTCGCTTCTTCTGATGGTTCCTATATCGATCAGGATATTCACCGGATCTGGCCAACCTTCACAGTGACAGCTATTGATAAGGCTGCCGGAAAATTCAAAACCCGTGGTGCGCTCAGTTCTCCAATGGGTATGGGTTACGAATATCTGGATGGCCTTGCCTCTGAAAAAATAGCTGGTCCAAATGGCACTGTGGGCTATCGCAGTTCTTATGATATGGTTGAAGATGCAATTCTGGCGGCTAAACAGGCGAAAGAAAAACTTACAACTAAATCGGTTTTGCCAGGGAAATATGATCTTGTTCTGGATCCTAATCATTTGGGTTTGACCATTCATGAATCCGTTGGTCACCCGACAGAACTTGATCGTGTGCTGGGTTATGAAGCTAATTATGCTGGTACAAGTTTCGCAACTTTGGACAAATGGGAATCGAAAAAATTTAATTACGGAAGCAAGCTTGTAAACATCGTTGCAGACAGACTTCAACCACATACGTTGGGTGCTGTTGGTTTTGATGACGAAGGAGTTCCAGCAAAAGAATGGGATATTATCAAGGACGGAATTCTTGTGAACTATCAGGCAATTCGTGATCAGGTTAAGATAATTGGTGGCAAGGAATCCAATGGTTGCTGTTATGCCGATAACTGGGATTCAGTGCAATTCCAGAGAATGCCGAATATTTCACTTCGTCCAGGAACAGAAAAACGCAGTGTTCTTGATATGATCAAAGGCGTTGAAAAGGGAATATATATCATTGGAGCTGGATCTTATTCGATTGATCAGCAGCGATATAACTTCCAGTTTGGCGGACAGGTTTTCTATGAGATCAAAAAAGGAGAGATCGTGGGCATGTTAGATGACGTTGCTTATCAATCAAATACCCAGGAATTCTGGAATTCCTGTACGCAGATTTGTGACAAAGATGATTACCGCACATTCGGTTCTTTTTTCGATGGAAAGGGGCAACCGTCTCAAATTAGTGCCGTTGCACATGGAAGTGCGACTACGAGATTTGATGGCGTGAATGTGATTAATACGGGAAGGAAAATATGAATAGTGGCTTTCGGCAGTCGGCTTTCGGCTGTCAGACCGTGACATATAGTACTTTTTATTCAGAGTTCGAGGTTGATTGCCGACCGCCGAAAGCTGATAGCCAATGAAATTCCTACCTAACTGACTGTTTATAAATTAAATTTTTTCTAACATGGCTGTCTTATCAAAAGAAGAAGCAAAGCAAATAATTGACAAAGTATTGGCTTTTTCGAAGGCCGACGAAACGAGTGCCAATTTGGATGGGAGTCGGACTGGAAATATTCGTTACGCCAGGAATTCGGTATCAACGAGCGGTGAAACAACTAATCTTTCACTTTCTGTTACATCGGTTTTTGGTAAAAAATCAGGAACCGCAACGATTAATGAATTTGACGACAAATCGTTGGAAAAAACGGTGAGAAGAGCAGAAGAAATTGCTAAGCTCGCACCGGAAAATCCGGAATATGTAGGAATGCTCGGTCAGCAAAACTATCTGGATATCAAATCTTTCGCTGCCAGTACAGATGCAATTAATCCTGATTTCCGGGCGGAAGCGGCGTTTAAAAGTATTGACCCATGTAGTAAAAAAGATCTGACAGCAGCTGGTTATTGGGAAGACAGTACTGGTTTTACTGCCATTGGAAATACAAAAGGGTTGTTTGGGTATAATGCCGCAACATCAGTAGATTTTTCGATTACCGTCAGAACTAATGATGGCCTGGGTTCCGGTTATGCGGTGCGTGATGTTAATGATGTTTCAAAACTGGATGTCGCCCTGGCAACAGAAGTAGCGATTCAGAAGGCACAGGCTTCTTCAAAAGCACGAGCTTTGGAGCCTGGAAAATATACGGTTATTTTAGAACCAACCGCTGCTGTTGATCTTCTTCGGAACATGATGGGAAGTATGGATGGCCGGAATGCAGATGAAGGAAGAAGTTTTCTTGGTAAAAAAGGAGGGGGAACCCGTCTTGGCGAAAAACTATTTGACGAACGTGTAAACATTTATTCTGATCCGCAAAACCTTGAAATTCCGGGATCCCCGTTTGGTGGAGGCGGTGGACGCTTTGGCGGCGGCGGAGGAGGTGGCGGAAGTGATGGACGGGCGCAGGAAAAAGTGGTTTGGGTTGAAAACGGGGTTGTCAAAAATATGTATTACTCCCGTTATTGGGCTGAGAAAAAAGGGGTGAAAGCGATTCCACCTCCATCAGGATTTATTTTTGCAGGTGGCAATGAATCTCTTGCAGAAATGATCAAAGGAACAGAGAAGGGAATTTTGGTAACGCGTCTTTGGTACATCCGCGCCGTGGATCCGCAAACTTTACTTTATACCGGACTAACCCGCGACGGTACTTTTTATATTGAAAACGGTGTGATTAAATATCCTGTGAAAAACTTCCGTTTCAACGAAAGTCCGGTCATTATGTTGAACAATCTTGAAGCAGCAGGCAAGCCGATGCGTCAGGGTGGAAATCTGGTACCGCCATTGAAAATCCGTGACTTTACTTTTACAAGCTTATCCGACGCCGTTTAAAAAGACGAAGGGATTCTAAGTTTATTTATACAATCATTTATTGACCTAAAAAGGAGGGACTTAACTTGAACCGACGCGATTTTATTCAGATAGCCGGACTTAGCACCGGTGCATTTATGTTACCAGGTTTTGCCAACGGAAGAACTGTTTCTCCCGAAGCACTTTTAGAACCGGGACTTGACGTTGCCGTTAAAAAAAGACTGGCAGACGCAGCGCTCAACGCAGCGAAATCGAAAGGTGCGACCTACGCCGATGTGCGTATTGGGCGTTATCTGAACCAGTTTGTAATTACAAGAGAAGATAAAGTTCAAAATATAGTCAATACGGAATCTTACGGTGTAGGTATCCGTGTGATCGCCAATGGCTGCTGGGGTTTTGCCGCTGTTGCCGATGCAAAAAGTGATGTGCAAATTGCCAAAGCGGCGGAAGATGCCGTTGCGATTGCCAAAGCAAATTCAAAATTGATGAAACAGCCGGTTGAGCTGGCTCCGCAAAAAGGTTTTGGTGAAGTAAGCTGGAAAGCACCTATCAAGAAAAACGCATTCGAAGTTCCTGTTAAAGAAAAAGTGGAATTGTTGTTGGGTGTCAATGATGCCGCTATGAAAAACGGAGCGAATTATGTCAATTCGATTCTTTTCATGGTGAATGAGCAGAAATATTTTGCTTCAACAGATGGCTCTTATATCGATCAGGATATTCACCGCATGTGGCCTAACTTCACGGTTACAGCAATTGATCCGGCATCAGGAAAATTCCAGACCCGTAATGCGTTAAGTTCTCCAATGGGAATGGGTTATGATTATTTGCAGGTAAATCCAAAAGATAAGGTGACCGGCGTAACAACCCGTTATAATATGGGATATGATATGCTGGAAGATATCACGGCAGGAGCCCAGCAGGCAAAAATGAAATTGTCTGCAAAATCTGTCGAGGCTGGGAAATATGATCTGATCCTGGATCCTTCTCACCTTTGGTTAACGATTCACGAATCCGTAGGTCATCCGCTTGAACTGGATCGCGTACTAGGTTATGAAGCAAACTTTGCCGGTACGTCTTTCGCTACTTTGGATAAATGGCAATCGAAAAATTTTAAATACGGAAGCGATAAGGTTACGCTTATTGCGGACAAAACGCAGGTTGGTTCATTAGGTGCTGTGGGTTGGGATGATGAAGGAGTGAATACCAAGAAATGGGATTTGGTGAAGGATGGTGTTCTGGTGAATTATCAGGCAATCCGTGACCAGGCCAAAATCATCGGTGAAAAAGAATCACATGGCTGCTGTTATGCAGATAGCTGGAGTTCGGTTCAGTTTCAGCGTATGGCCAACGTTTCTCTTGCTTCCGGCAAAACACCGCTTTCGGTTGAGGATATGATTAAGGATGTTAAAAAGGGAATTTATATTATCGGTGACGGATCTTTTTCAATTGATCAGCAGCGTTATAATTTCCAGTTTGGCGGACAATTATTTTACGAAATCAAAGATGGGAAAATCGTTGGTATGCTGAAAGATGTGGCTTACCAATCCAACACGCAGGAATTCTGGAACTCATGTGTTCAGGTTTGTGACGATCGTGATTATCGTTTGGGCGGTTCATTCTTTGACGGAAAAGGTCAGCCATCACAATCGAGTGCGGTTTCTCATGGAAGTTCAACAGCTCGGTTTGCAGGTGTTAACGTTATCAATACAGCCAGAAAAATTTAATACTGAAATATGTCAGTGATATTAACGGAAGCAGAAGCAAAAGCATTGTTACAGAAGGTTTTGAAGTATTCAAAAGCGGATGAATGCGAAATTAATATATCAGGAGAAAAGAAGGGGAATATACGTTACGCCCGAAACGAAGTTTCTACGAGCGGCGCACAGACGACGCAGAATCTAATCGTTCAGTCTTCTTTTGGAAAAAAAGTTGGGGTTGCTACAACGAATGAATTCAGCGATGAAGCATTTGAAAAAGTAGTCCGTCAGTCCGAAGAACTTGCTCAATTAGCACCGGAAAATCCTGAATATGTTGGTGTGTTAACGCCTCAACAATATAAAAAATCATCCGGTTTTTTTGATTCCACGGCTAACATTACGCCGGATTTTCGAGCAGATGCTGTGGCTAAAAGTCTTGAATTGTCAAGAGTGCAAAATCTGGCAGCGGCAGGATTCTGGGAAGACACGCATGGCTATTCGGCCATGCTTAATTCCAAAAAGCTTTTCGCTTATTACCCAAGTACGGATGTTAACTTTTCTTTGACTGTCAGAACACCGGATGGCACAGGTTCGGGTTATGTGGCAAAAGGTTATAGTGACGTTTCCAAACTGGATATTGAATCTGCGACAAGAATTGCCATTCAAAAATCGACAGGTTCAGTAGGAGCGAAGGCTTTGGAGCCTGGAAAGTATACCGTTATTCTTGAAGCGACGGCGGCAGCAGTTTTATTGGAAAACATATTTTTCAATATGGATGCCCGAAGCGCTGACGAAGGTCGTTCTTTTTTGAGTAAGCAAGGTGGTAAAACCAAACTTGGCGAAAAGATCGTGGATGAGAGAGTCAACATTTATTCCGATCCTGCTCATCCTGAATTGCCATCAGCTCCCTGGGCTGGTGACGGTCAGCCAATGGAAAAGGTGAACTGGATTGAAAAAGGTGTGGTCAAAAACATGGCTTACTCGCGTTATTGGGCACAAAAGAAAGGTGTTAAAGCTGTTCCTTTTCCAAATAATATGATCGTGGCCGGCGGTACCGCAACTTTGGAAGAAATGATTGCTTCTACAAAACAGGGAATTCTGGTTACAAAATTATGGTACATCCGCGAAGTAGATCCGCAGACATTATTGCTGACAGGACTAACGCGTGACGGTACTTTTTACATAGAAAACGGCAAAATCAAGCATCCGGTCAAAAACTTTCGTTTCAACGAAAGTCCTGTGATCATGCTCAATAACCTGGAAACACTTGGGAAACCTGAGCGGGTTGTCAGCACGGAATCAAACCAGAATTACATGATGCCGCCGATGAAAATCCGTGAATTTACATTTTCGTCACTGTCTGACGCAGTATAAATTTTATTTTCTGCGGAAAATTTTTCCGCAGAAAATACCTTTTACCTAACCTATGAAACCTTTTTTCTTCACCCGTCTTCAGTATACCTCAGGAAACTGGGATACCGATCAGCGCATGCCTTCAAATTTGCTGCATTCGCTGGTGGAGTATACCACCATTCCCATTGATGAGAAGGAAAAGGTGGTGCTGCTGAGCAGTAATGATATTTTCAAAAGTCCGTTTTGTTATTTGAGCGGTCACAAACTGGTCGAGTTTTCAACCCAGGAAAGAGATCATTTTAAACGTTATGTACAAAATGGAGGATTCGTGTTTGTGGACGATTGCAACCATGATATAGACGGGTTATTTGCTAAATCCTTTGAGCAGGAAATGTCCAGAACATTCGGTCCCAAGGCTTTACAAAAGATTCCAAACAATCATCCGCTTTATAACAGTTTTTTCCATTTTGAAGATGGTCCGCCTACAACCGCTTTTGAGCTGAATGGCTGGGGAGATGATCTGGTGCATGATTATCTGAAAGCGGTAACGATCAATGGGCGGATCGGTGTGCTTTACAGTAACAAGGATTATGGCTGTGAGTGGGATTATGATTTTAGAAATAAACGTTTTTTGGCCGTCGACAACACGAGATTCGGGGTCAATATTGTCATGTATGCTTTAACTGCTTAACGATTGGAAACTCAGGAACTAACCCATTATAAAGCCTTGGTAGCGAAGCTGCCGCTTCTTAAAAAAGAGATTGGTAAAGTCATTGTTGGACAGGAAGATGCGATAAATGAAATCCTTATTTCTCTTCTCGCCGGTGGCCATTGTTTGCTGGAAGGGGTACCCGGACTGGCAAAAACGTTGATGGTAAAAACCATGTCCGAAGCTTTGCATATGAGTTTCAAACGCGTGCAGTTCACGCCCGATTTGATGCCGGGTGATATTGTAGGTACTGAAATTCTGGAAGAGGATCACGATACCGGAAAGAAATTTTTCAAATTCAATCAGGGACCTATTTTTGCCAATGTGGTTCTTGCGGATGAAATAAACCGGACGCCGCCAAAAACACAGGCCGCGCTTCTGGAAGCGATGCAGGAGAAAAGTGTAACCTATGCAGGGACAAATTATGCATTACCAAATCCGTTTCTGATAATCGCCACGCAAAATCCGATTGAACAATCGGGTACCTACCCATTGCCCGAAGCCCAGCTCGACCGTTTTCTTTTGTATATCAAACTAAGCTATCCAAGCGAACAGGAAGAGCTGGACGTATTGAAAAATACGACTGGTTCAAAAGGTGTGGTAATCAACCGTGTGCTTAGTGATATGGATATTATTGAACTTCAAAAGTTAACCAGACAAGTTCATATCAGTGAAGATCAGATTTCTTTTATCAACCGGTTGGTTCGTGCAACCAGGCCTGATGGAAGTCCTTCTGAATTTGTAAAACAGTGGTGTGACTGGGGCGCGGGACCAAGAGCCGGGCAAGCGCTCGTACTTTGTGCAAAAGCAAGAGCAGTTTTGAATGAGCGATTTGCCGTAATTCCGGAAGATATTCACACGCTGGCTTTTCCAATTCTGCGCCACCGGATTTCAATGAATTTCAGGGCGGAAGCGGAAAATATCACATCGGATAACGTCATCGCAGATTTAATCAAAACATTGAAATAGGTTTTCGGCCATCGGCTATCAGCAATCGGCGTGTTAAGTGCCAGGATTGAAAGCCGAAGGCCGATTGCCGAAAGCCAAAAACCTATGTCACAAAAACGTACCGGGCTTCTTGCTGCGGATTTGATTAAACTTGGAAACCTTCAGCTGGTTGGAAAACTGGTGAGTGAAGAACTTATGCTGGGTGTTCACGCCAGTAAACGTTCGGGCATGGGGACTGAGTTTGAGCAATATCGTCACTATGAACCCGGCGATGACCCGAAACGCATTGACTGGAAATTATATGCCAGGACCGATAAACATCTTGTTAAGGAATCTTCCGCCGAAAGTAACAGACAAATTCGCTTTTTGCTGGATCTTTCCGGTTCGATGAATTACGCTGAAAATGGCATGAGCCGGCTTGAATATTCGAAATTACTGATCGCTTCCCTTGCATATCTCGGTTATATTCAGAATGATCAGATGAGCCTTTATTCTTTGCAGGGAGGAAAAGTTAACAGCATTGCAAGCGGTGCATCAAGTTCGGGAAAACAGGCTTTCAATAAAATATTATTTGGACTACAAAAAACGACAGCCTCAGGAGCCTGGACGTCAGATTTCGCAGCAAATGGAAAGTTGCAGTTTCCTGAATTTGCAACGAAAAGTCAGGAGCAACTGATTTTTGTGACGGATTTTCTTCAGGTAGGAGAAGAGTGGCTTACATTGATAAAATCCATTGCAAGTCCCCGGCGGGAAATAGTTATTTTTCAGATTTTGGGAGATAATGAAGTGGATTTTAATCTGACAGGTTTTTATCGTTTTAAAGATTTGGAAACCGGAAAAGAAATTGAATTACAGGCGGAAGTAGTGAGGGATAAGTTTAAGGAATCATCAAAAGCATATTTTGATATGCTCGAAGAAGAATTGCGGATTCCATACGTAAATCTGGTTCAAGCCAGGTTGAGTGATCCGCTGGGAATGGTTTTAAAAGAATTTTTAACAAGAAGGAAAGGCTAATGAATTTCTTACAACCTTTCATGTTTTGGGGTGCACTGGCAATAGCCATACCTATTTTTATCCATTTCTGGCATCAGAAAAAAGGTAAAGAACTGGACTGGGCTGCTATGCAGTGGCTTATTGATAAAAGTCAGCAGCAGAGTCGAGGCTTTCGACTCGATGATCTGCCGCTCCTTGTTGTGCGCAGTTTGCTTATTTTGCTATTGACATTTTTGTTAAGTCAACCCGTAATAAAATGGTTCAAACAAATTGAGAATTCTGAGCGTATTCATCTGGTTGAACCATCCGCAAATCTGGTTAACAATTATCGTTTTGAAATTGAAACAGCTATAAAAAAAGGAGAGAAAGTATTTTGGATAGGTCCTGAAAACAAAGAAGTTAGAGATTTGTCTTCGTTTTCAAATCAGAAAAATAAAGGCACTTTTTATCTTCAGGAAGTCATTAACAAAGTAAGTAAAACGGGAGCAAAGCTTGATCTATATCTTGTCAGTGACCAGAAACTACTTGATTTGCCAAAAATTTATATTCCGGAAGCTTACACTTTACATACTTTAACCGATTCGTCCCAAAATTATCTTCATAAATACCTTGACTTGGGTGATGGTAAAAAGTTGTTTGTCAACAAGGGCCAATTAACAGTTTCAAATCCGGAAAAATCCAGTGATTTGCCGAAGCTGGAATCAACGCCGGTTCATTCAGGGAAATTAAATGTTTTGGTTGAATACAAAAACAAAGCGGAACAGCAAACCGTGGAAGCGGCACTTGGTTCTCTGTCGACGGTATATTCTTTGCCAATGCAGATCGATTTCAAAAGTGTCAGTGAAAAGAAATATGATCTTGTTATTACCGATCAAAAAGTTGGCAAAACGAATCCGGAAACAATGTATGTTTTATCTGGAAAGTTGAATTCGGGTAACCAAAGTCTTATTTCAAACGTTATTCAATTACAGGATTCACTTCGGATCCAGACATCAGAAATGGTTAATTCCGGGCAACTGCCGGAATTTCTTGGCGATGCTCTTATCTCACATTTTAAACTGGACGAGCCTCAGAAATTGATAAGTCAAAAACAATTAAAAGCACAGTTTTTGCAGACCAAACCTTTGGAAATGAATCAGGAAGGCAGTTTACGGCCATGGCTTCTTATTCTTTTTATAGCATTACTCATTCTTGAACGCTGGATGGCTTTAAAGAAAACGATACAGAAAAGTTATGTATGAGCTAAAAAAATTAATCAATTCTGTCACCACACAGCTTTACGCCAATGCTTTTATTAGGTGTTTGCTGCTGGCACTTTCTGCTTTTGTCCTTACGTCCGTATTCAAGCAATCTTCACTGACGGCTCCGGTTTTGGCTGCGGTTATTGGATTAGGAATTGGCGCGTACATCACAAAGTTATATCAAAATAAAAAGCCGCAGGCTATCAGCTTGATCCACCAAACTGTTGGTGAATCGGAATATAGTTTGCATTTACTGGAAAAAGATGAACTGAATATTGCTGAGCAATTGCAATTGGACAGACTGAATCAAAATGTTTCTGCCGGTCATTTTCATTTCCGTAATCTGTATGACGGAACGATGATGTATGGCCTTATTTTTCTTTTTTCGTTGGTTTTTTACAATTTATACCCACACATGAATTTCGCTACGGGAAGCCCGTCTGCGATTTTGAATACTACTAAAAATGTACAAAAAGCCAATATTCTTGTTGCACCGAGCTTTGAAACGGCAAATGTTACGATTAATCCACCAGGTTATACGAGCTTTCCAACTAAAAAATCGACTGACTTAAATGTAAGTGCAATGATTGGCTCAGCCCTGAATTGGGACGTTACTTTTAGTCATCAGGATAATTTGTCGGTCCGCCTTGCGAACAATCGTGGTGATGAACTTTTATTTAAAAAGACAAACGGTATTTTTCAATACAAAGACAAGCTGACAGGCTCCGGACTTTATTCGATTAAGGCATATTGGAAAGATTCACTGGTGTATCAGTCTGATTTTTACAAACTGGAAGCCCAACCCGATCTTGCACCAAAGATTGAACCTGAGTCAAAAGAATTGTATCAATATCACTATCTGAAAGACAACAAAACGATTCAGGTTTCGGCAAAAATGTCGGATGATTTTAAAGTGAAACAAGCGTTTATAGTAGCGACGCTGGCGCGTGGTTCCGGTGAGAATGTGAAATTCAGAGAAATGAAATTTCCACTTTCACCAGCCAATTTCAAGGAAGCAAAATTAAGCCAGTCAATCGATTTGAAGGCACTTAATTTTACTCCAGGCGACGAACTTTACTACTATTGGGCAGCGATTGATAACAAAGAACCGGAAGCTAATTTTACCAAATCAGATACGTATTTTGTCGTATACAAAGACACGGCGAAAGTCGAGGAATCAGAACTTTCGACAATGTCGGTTAATACAGTTCCTGAATATTTCCGGAGTCAACGTCAGATTATTATCGACACTGAAAAGTTGATTGCCAAGAGAAAAAAAATCAAAAAGGAAGAATTTAATAGTACTTCCAACGAAATCGGTTTTGATCAAAAAGTACTTCGCTTGCGCTACGGCCAGTTTTTAGGGGAAGAATTTGAGCAGAATATTGGCGGTGGAGGCGGAGCACCGCATGAAGAAAGTGGTAGCGGAAATATCCTGGATGCTTTTACCCATAAGTCTGACTCGGAAGGTGAAGCGGCTGAAAACCGGAAATCCCAGCCGGAAGAATCACATCATGACCACGGTGGGGGGAATCAGGAAAGTGGTTCAAAAGATGCGATGGCAGAATTAATTGAGCAATATGGTCACGCACATGATGACGCCGATATCAATACTTTCCACGAACAATCTACCAAGAGTTTGTTGAAAATGGCTTTGGAGCAAATGTGGCAGTCAGAATTACATTTACGTATGTACGAGCCTGAAAAAGCCATTCCTTTTGAAACCAAGGCACTTGAATATTTGAAACAAGCTCAGCACAAAGCACGCGCGTTTGTCAAGAAAAGCAGTTATGATCCGCCTCCGATCAAGGAAAAAGAAAAACGGTTAACCGGTGAATTGACCGATGTCAGCAAAAATTTTAATCAGGAAAAGATTATCAATATGACACGGACTGAACAGTTAGCCGCCGAGGTTTTGGGTTATCTGGAATATGATAAACTAAACACTTCCCAGCGCGCTAAATTCCAGGTTGCCGGAACCCAATTATCGGATCGTCTGATGAACAGCGGACCTTTTAATGGAGGACTTCAAAACTGGTCGGTACTTGGATCACTTCAAAAACTTATAAGTGGCAAACCGATTTCTGCTACTGAAAAAGAACAACTAAAAACAGAGTTGTACAAACGTTCAGGTGCAAACGCACAAAGTGGCCGTTCGTATGTCAGTGAGAAAAAACTGGAAAATATTTTTTGGAAAAAACTAAAATGAAACCGGAAGAAAATATCCGGGAATAGTGTATGATTGCATTTGATTTCAACTGGTCGGAGCCACTAAATCTGGTTTTGATTTTATTTCTTATTCTTCTTGGTAGTGCACAAATATGGCTTTTGATGCGAAGTTCCGGTCCGGATCTTTCCCATCAAAAAATTGGAATCAGAATCTTTTTAAATCTTTTACTTTGGTTGATCGTCGCTGGATTCGTTCTTCAACCCGTTTTCAGGAGTAGTATTTTATCGGGTAAAGTTATTGTTGCCGGAAAAGATGTTCCGTCAGCAGAAATAAAAAAAATCCAGGACAGCTTGCAAATCCGTGAAGTTTTCTCCGAAAGTAATTTAAAAGGAAAATCTTTTGATACCTTAACACTGATTGGTCAGGATTTTAGCCCTTCATTTTTTGCTGATTTGAGCCAGAAAATTACTGCTTCTGTTATTATTAATCGTATTCCGTATTTTGCTGATGACCAGATTCAAGCCATTTCCTGGAATGGAATTATTAGAAAAGGACAAGTTCAGCGTATAACCGGATCGGTCAATTCAGCGGATTCTCAATGGGTGAAAGTTAAGTTTGGCAATCAGACACTGGATAGTAGTAGACTCGAAAAGGGCATACAATCTTTCAATTTATCATTTCCTGTTTTTACTGAAAAAAGAACAAAAGTTGAGATGTTTTTAGGTGAGCATCAACATGAGACTATTCAATTTTTCGCCCGCCCATTACCACCTTTGACTTTTCAATTCATATTGGACAATCCGGATTTCGAAAACCGGAGTCTCGCGACCTGGTTAGGAAACCGGGGAAATGCGGTCGAGCTTTCTACCAATTTATCAAAAGATATTCGGAGTAAGCTTACGCTTAATAAAGCGGGAATTGCCGATGTGATCATCACCAGTCCTCAAAATGCTTCCAACATTCAAGTAAAAAAAGCATTGGCAGGTGGGAAAAGTATATTGTTTATCAATCTCACCAACGGTTCGACCGATGTTGCGACGATCAATAAGGCATTGGGGACTAGGTTTCAAATAAATAAAATATCTAACGAAGAAGGATTGCCTGTTATTGGTGAGCTGACAAAGCTGCCGTTTGATTTTGCTAGTTCAAACGCATATTTGACAGTTCCTAAATATCCTGTTGCTATTGAAAAAACGACAGGAAAAGTGGCAATCAGCTTACTGAATGAAACCTTTCCAACTTTACTTAACGGCGATAGTATTTCTTACGGCAATATCTGGACATCTGTTATCGCGGCTATTCATCCTGCTTATGAGTCAAATGTAGAAGTAACTTCTCCTCTTTACAGGGGTTTTAAAACCGATTTGAAATTTAATAATCTAATAAATAACCCTGTTTCGATGATTCTGGGTGTTGATACTGTGCATCTTAATTATTCTGCCATTAATAAACAAAGTGCTGATGCCGGCTACATTCCTTCTGAATCTTCCTGGTTAAAACTTTCCGACGATTCAGAAATTAATGTAACCGACAGTCTGGATTTCAATGATAATTACAAAAATAAAATAGTTGATCAGTTTGTGAAAACCAGATTGACTTTACAATCGGAATTAAGTGATGTGATTAAAGTTTCTGATCAAATGTCGCAACATTTAAATGAAAGCAGAATTCCGGATTGGATCTGGTTTTTGACGTTCGTTTTGTGTTTTACTGCACTTTGGTTGGAGCCCAAATTTAGTTAGTTTATCGATCGATTATTTCCATGCGGTATACCTTTTTTCGGAATTCGAATATCTGGTTTAGCTACAATTATTTCGGTCCGTCGTACCCTTTTTTGAAGTTCCTATTTCTGGTTGGCTACAATTATTTCGGCGCGCTGCACTTTTTTTTGAATTCGACTATCTGGTTGGCTACAAATATTTTGGTGTGCTGCACCTTTTTTTGAATTCGACTATCTGGTTGGCTACAAATATTTTGGTGTGCTGCACCTTTTTATAATTTCGACTATTTGGCTTGCTATGCTTATTTCGGTGCGGTGCACCTTTTTCTGTAATTCGCTTATCTGGTTAGTTACAAATATTTCGGTTCGCCGCACCTTTTTATAATTTCGACTTTTTGGCTTGCTATACTTATTTCGGTTCGCCGCACCTTTTTTTGAATTCGAATATCTGGTTGACTACAAATATTTTTGTGCTCTGCACCTTTTTATAATACAACTGTTTGGCTTGCTATACTTATTTCGGTTCGCCTCACCTTTTTTTGAATTCGAATATCTGGTTGGCTACAATTATTTCGGTACGCCGCACCTTTTTTCGGAATTCGAATATCTGGTTTTGTTACAATTATTTCGGTGCTCTGCACCTTTTTTTGAATTCGACTATCTGGTTGGCTACAAATATTTTTGTGCTCTGCACCTTTTTATAATACAACTGTTTGGCTTGCTATACTTATTTCGGTGCTCTGCACCTTTTTTTGAATTCGACTATCTGATTGGCTACAAATATTTTGGTGCGCTGCACCTTTTTATAATTTCGACTATTTGGCTTGCTATACTTATTTCGGTGCGGTGCACCTTTTTCTGTAATTCGCTTATCTGGTTAGCTACAAATATTTCGGTTCGCCGCACCTTTTACTGAACTCGACTATCTGTCTGGCTACAAATATTTCGGTGGTTGAACTTTTTCTGTAATTCGGATATCTGGCGCGCTACAATTATTGCAATATGTCACTTCCTGAAAACATTCAATTATCAATGGTGCGGAGCACCTGAATATTTGTAGAAACGCCGTCTATTTTCTCATTTCCAAAGGTGCGGCGCACCGAAATAATTAAATCCGATCAATGCTCATTATTTGTAATTGCGCCAAACGCTATTAATGATTATCCCCAAATCAACTACTTTTACATCCCAATGAAATCTGATTTATTAATCTGGTTGCTCAAATGCAAAACCATACTGTTACAAAACAATTTATATGAATAAAAACGGACTTCAGCTCAGAACCGTTAATGTGATACGTTACGTGACGCCTTTACGCGAAGGCGGATCGTTACCAGCTATCGCAGAAGCGGATGATGACTTTTTATATGTATTGAAATTCCGAGGCGCTGGTCAGGGTGTGAAAGCACTTATTTCTGAACTGATTGGTGGCGAAATTGCGAGGTTATTAGGATTTCGAATGCCTGAAATTGTTTTTGCCAATCTGGATGAAATGTTTGGTATGACCGAGCCGGATGAAGAAATCCAGGATTTGTTAAAAGCCAGCACGGGGTTAAATTTAGCGATGCATTATCTGTCCGGAGCGATCACGTTTGACTCACAAGTAACGACTGTCGATCCAAAACTTGCCTCACAGATTGTCTGGCTGGATTGCCTTCTGACGAATGTTGACCGCACGGCAAGAAATACCAATATGCTGATCTGGCATAAGGAATTATGGTTAATCGATCATGGCGCAGCCCTATATTTTCATCATTCCTGGACGAATTGGGAGGAGCAGGCAAAACGTCCTTTTGTTCAGATCAAAGATCATGTTCTCTTGCCACAAGCCTCAGAGCTGGATTCGGTCGATGAATCTTTTCGGGCAATATTGACCGATGATTTAATTAATTCCATTGTTTCGATTATCCCGGACGACTGGCTGCTCCGTGATGCTCCGTTTGAAACAGCAGGCGAGCATCGTCAGGCTTATGCCAAATTTTTAATTTCGAGAATTTCAGTTTCAGAAGTATTTGTAAAAGAAGCGCAGAATGCAAGAATATCACTTATTTGAGTACGCCGTCATTCGTGTCGTACCCAGAGTCGAGCGCGAAGAGTTTTTAAATGTAGGGGTAATTCTCTACTGCCCGAAACAGGGTTTTTTACAAAGTAAAATTAATGTGGATACTGAACGCCTAAGTGCTTTTTCGGGAAAGCTGGATATTTCAGAAATGGAAGATTATCTGGCAGCCTTAAGCCGCATTTGCATTGGAGGGAAAACCGCGGGTCCAATCGGGAAATTACCGATTGCTTCTCGTTTTCGCTGGTTAACCGCCACCAGAAGTACCGTTGTCCAAACATCAAAAGTGCATCCCGGTTTTTGTAAAGATGCCGGTTTAACATTGGATCGACTTTTTAATGAAATGGTTTTGTAGAAATTGGTACTATTAAAAATTTCGTTAACAGTAAGTTATCTTACTTTTGTTAGCCGGATTATCATAAAAAAGCTTCGCCCGGAGAATCCGAACGAAGCTTTTTTGTTAAGAGTCGAGTTGATACTTACCCTTAAAACTCTTTCAAAGTTTTAAAAATTTCAGTGTATGGTTGTTCTCCTTCATAGATTTTAACCAGCTTCCCGCCTTTGTCATACATCGCCAGGTAAGGAAAAGATCTGATCTGGTAATATTTCTGAACCAGATAACTTGTGCCTTCTGTACCAAGTTTAATGTTTGGATATGCAGCCAGATTATAATCTTTTTCAAACTTTTTAATCATTTCCATCGATTGAAAAGTAATCATAACCAACTGCTTGTTGGTCATAACGGTGTAATTTTTAAGCAGCGCCTTCGTGAAATTCTGGCAGTGATCGCAGTCGGGTGAAAAATACATCAGGACAACTGGTCCCGGACCGAGCTGGGAAGAATTAAATGGTTTTCCATTCGCAAGCGTGATTTGAAACGGAGCTATTTTTTTTAATCCAATTGCAGACTGAGAAAAAGCGGTACCTGCAATCAGGACAAACAGGAGTAGGGGAATTATTTTTTTATACATCAGAATTTTAGTTTTATCAAGACTGCAAGATATCATTCTTTTTAATAGGGACGAATTTTTGAAGGCGAACTATTAATGAAATAAATAGAAATTAAACTTTTACATTTCATTGACAATCTTTTACAAAGGATTCACTTTCAACTTGATTTTCATAAATACATTTGATCCGTGCCCTTTTCGGGTTTTATTTCACTTTAATAACAGGATCATGAAAAATGTATTTTATTTGATTGCCGGTTTTTTATCCTTCGTAGTGCCTCCTTCACTGGCCCAAAACAAATTCAGCAATTGCTCGGCTGCTTTCTTAAACAATAAGATGATTGTAACGGAATACAGCAAAAAAGGTAAAAGCACTGTGGCAGAAAATACCGTTGGAAAGCTGACCGTTTGCACAGCAGAAATTGGTGAGAAGAGTACTAAGGCCATTGAAAAAATCACGTTCCGGATAGCAATTCGTGATAAAAACTCCAAAACACTGGTCATGTTTTCTGATGCAAAATTTAAGCAAATCGCAATTGAGAACATTTTGAAAAGATGTAAAAGCGGTGATTTGATTGTTTTGCTGACCACGGACAATCAATATGCTTTACCATACAATGAAATTCTTGTTCTATAACTAAATATCTGGTTTCATGAAAAATCAAATAATGAGAATCTCCGTGATTCTGCTTTACACTTTTACCATATCAATTTCTGAGGCTTTACCTAAAAATAACGTCGCCAACGGTGTTACGTTACTTTTAAATGGAAAATTGGCTACACCGGAAAAATTTGTTTATGTAACAAATGGTCGTTTGACTATGGTTGACATCAACGCGAAACCTAGCCCTAAAACCGAATTGCCATTTTTCGCTTATCTTAGACGAGAGGGGAAAATCGTTGATGTTAATGCTTACGGGCGTAATTTTTCAGTTCGTAGTATTGAGTTGACCGAGATTTTGAAAACGGCGCAAGTGGGGGATGACATCATTATAGAACCTGCCAACAAAAAGGATATTTCGGGTAGGAAAATAATATATGTCAGGTATTCTATGTTGTTCCCGATATTTAACTGGTTTCCATTTTTGAATAAAAACAAGGGAGGATGTTAATTCACGTCGTTTTGGTAAGTTTATAATAAAATTTCGAAAGCATGAATTTCAGAGAAATGAAATTGAATACAAATAGAGCAGTCACATTATTAATGATGATTTTGCTGGTGTTTTCGGTATTTGAAAAAGTGGCTGGGAATAATGATTCTGTCAGGTTTTCTGAAAAAGTAAATCTTGCTTTGAGACGTACTGCCCATCTTTTACTGGTAGAAAATGGAGATTCCACATCCAGAATAACCCCGGTTCAGCAACAGGATGCAAACACATTTGTGGTTCAAATCGATAAACTTTTTGATTATGACAAACTCCCCGATTTGTTACAAAAATCATTGAAGATTCATGGAATAGATCGGGGTTATGATGTTTCGGTGCTTGGTTGTGAAAGCAGTATGATTACCCTCGGCTATAATTATAAAGATTTAAATCAAAAAGAAGGTATTCCATGTAGTGGCCGCAAGCTGGAAGCAGGTTTTTATACCCTTAAAGTACGTTTTTATCCTGAAACAAACACTGCATCTGCAACGGGTAACTGGTGGATTTTGCCGGTGGGAAGTTTACTGGCAGGGCTAGGTTTTATTGTTTGGAAAAGAAGTAAAAAAGAGGAAATAGCGGATGATAATAATCCAAAAAATGATGTTAATGACAAAATAAATTTTGGTAATTCCTCCCTTGATATGACGAATTTAATTCTGGTTTCGGAACAAAAAATCTACAATCTGACTTACCGGGAAGCGAAGTTGCTCAATCTTTTCACAAACAATAAAAACAAGGTTTTGGAAAGAGATTTTATACTGAAATCAGTTTGGGAAGATGAAGGAATTGTTGTTGGAAGAAGTGTAGATGTTTTCGTTTCCAGATTGAGAAAAATGCTTGCAGAAGATTTACATATAAAAATTAGTGCGGTGCATGGTGTAGGTTACCGGCTTGAAGTTTCTTAATTATTAGTCATGAATAATGTAAAGGGAAGTGAAGAAGATGTATTCATTTTTCTCACTTCCCTTTTTCAGTTTTGGCTACAAATTCTGTTTTTTAAGTTCTTCAACAGCATGATTAGCAGCCCTTGCCGTCAACGCCATATAGGTAATTGAAGGATTCACGCAAGAAGAAGAAGCCATGGCAGCTCCATCTGTTACGAAAACATTTTTGGCTGCATGAACCTGGTTAAATTTGTTCAAAACCGACGTTTTCGGATCTTTACCCATACGTGCTGTTCCCATATCATGGATTCCCAATCCCAAATGCGTATCCTGGCGATTGAATCCGGCGACGTTTTTGAATCCGGCAACTTCCAGCATTTCCACAGCAGCGGTCATCATATCTTTCCGCATTGCAATTTCATTTGGACCAAAAGCCGCGTCGAAAACGATCATCGGAATTCCATATGGATCTTTTTTGTCTTTGTCCAGATACATGCGGTTTTCCGGATTTGGCAAAACTTCACCAAAACCACCGAATCCCATTACCCAGTTTCCAGGTTTGGTCATATCCTCCTTAAACGTGGCGCCAAATCCGTCCGCCGTAACTCCTCGTTTCCAGTCACTTCGGCTAGCGCCTCCCTGATACCCAAATCCGCGTAAATAATCACGTTTATCTGTTCCCCAGTTTCTGAATTTTGGAATGTAAAGCGCGTTTGGTCTTTGCCCGAAAATGTAATCATCTTCAAAACCTTCTACCGTCGCATTTGCGCCAACACCAAGATGATGGTCCATAATATTCCGGCCAACCTGATCGCTGTCATTCCCAAATCCTGTTGGGAAACGATGTGATTTTGAATTTAAAAGAAGCGCAGCCGAGTTCATCGAGCCAGCATTCAGGAAAATAATTTTGGCGAAATATTCTTCAACAGCCAGTGTTTTCTGGTTCAAAACACGAACGCCCGTTGCCCTTTGTGTTTTTTCGTCATAAATAATCTCACTGGCAATCGTATCATGTAAAATAGTCAGTTTATCGGTTTTCCTGGCAGCAGGAATTGATCCGGAAAGGGAGCTGTAATAAGCGCCATAAGGACAGCCACGGCTGCATTTGCTGCGATACTGACACGACGCCCTTCCAAGTTCTGTATGCCAGGGCTGCGGTTTTGTAAGATTTGCAACCCGACCGATGGTAATTGGCCGGTTAAGTTTTTTCATCATCTGCTCTTTGAAATAAAGCTCAGGCGCGCTCATTGGCATAGCGGGAAGGAAATGCCCGTCAGGTAAAACTTCCAGGTTTTCTTTTTGTCCGCTTATACCAACAAATTTTTCTACGTGTGTATACCAGGGTTCCAGGTCTTCGTAGCGAATCGGCCAGTCGATGGCAATGCCTTCTTTGGCGTTTGCTTCAAAATCATTTTTATTGAAACGATAAGACTGACGTCCCCAATGCATCGACTTTCCACCGGTATGATATGCTCTTATCCAGTCAAAAGGTCTCTTTTCGATATATGGATTTTTTAGATCGTCTGTGAAAAACTCACCGGTTTCTTCATTAGCTAGATTCCCAAAACGGCTGTTTGCCCAATATTCCTCTGCCGAATGAATAGAAACTTTTCCACGATGCTGAAATTCCCAGGGACCTTTCATCGCAGTGTCGTAATCTTCGATATGTTTCACTTCACGGCCACGTTCTAACATCAAAACCTGCAAACCTCTTTCTGTAAGTTCTTTCGCAGCCATCCCGCCGGTCATTCCGGAGCCCACTACAATGGCGTCGTAGCGGTGGGTTTTATCTACTTTTAAGTTTAAGTTCATGGTGGTTGTACAGCTTAATAAGCGAAAGATTTTTGACCAGGTTTTAATTTTATCATTTCAAGTTTTCCCGGAATAGGCACATAATCGAAAGAAGATTTCAGACCTTGTTCCGAGGTATAATATCCCAGCAGAGTCAATTCTTTCATCAGCCTCCAGAACGGAAGACCTTTGACCTGTTCCTTCATTTGCTCTCTGTCATCATTGTCTCCCATCTTCGTTTGCTGAACCTGATATACCTTCATTTGATCAACAGTATCACTTTCTACCTGTTTGAGTATTTCCGTTTTCCGGGACTGATTTAGAGACATAAAATTCTTTTGTTCCAGATTTTTCAGGCCATCCATAAAGCTGATATGCTCAGGCTGCTTATAACAATCCTGGATCATCATCACAATAAAGGCAGGTACTCCGGCATCTTGTGCGCCCGGCGTATTTGTTTTTGGAATAATCATTTCAGCAACTTCCGCTACCATCAGCTTCTGGCTTTCAGATAGAACCAGATCAGCCGGATAGGCGGTTGAAATCGGATTTTTTTCCCAACGATTCATTGCTAGGAGTGTGGGGGCGGAAAGTGTTCCACCCAGCAGAAGCGCAACACTTTTAATGGCATTTCTTCTATTCATCATGATGTTGAAATATACAAATGAAATAATCTGATAGCAGACAAGAATCAAATCTAAAAACAGTATTAAAGTAAAAGAAAATTGGACAGAATAAATACTTGTTAAGCAAAAAAACAAATGTCAAAAAGACATTTGTGTAGAATTCTCGTTAGTAACAAAGACTAATTTTTAATTTATTTTACTCATTTTTAAACTGCTTCGCCAAGTTCTTTGTTTATTACAAATCAGATCATTGAATACTGGATTTTATAAGTATGAATTGGAAAACATTAACATCAGAAAAAGAAGTACAAGAACTTGCAAACTCGGGAGAATTATCCTTGATTTACAAGCATAGTCCCCGTTGCATGACCAGCCTGATGGCATTCAGGAATATGAAATCGGGATCAGAAGCCGATTATTCTATTCCGTTTTATATTGTGGATGTGATTCAAAACCGGGATATTTCCCGTTTGGTAGCTGAAACATTCAATATCAGACATGAATCACCGCAAGTTTTGATTGTCAAAGATGGCAAATCCATTTTTGATACATCCCATGAATCCATCGTGTTGAGAGATATCGTGAGCAAGATAAAAAGTCTTGATAAGGAGTTAAGCAATTAATTTTGCCGGTTCCTTATTATTAAATCCTAAATCCTCTTTGTGAAAAAAATACAATTTTTATTTGTAATACTATTCCTGGTCAGCTTTTACGGCTTCGGCCAGGATGGTTATTTACCACTTGATAATCAGAAAAAAATCGTTTACACGGATGTGGCGACGCCAGAAAAATCGAAGGATGTTTTATTTTTAAATGCGCAAAAGTGGGTTGTGAAAACATTCGGAAATTATGAAAATGCTGTAACTTCTGAAAACAAACAAGCCGGGAAATTGGTATTGAAAAGTTATACTCCGATCGGCTCGCCATCCTTTGAATATCTGCGTTATTCGATGACAATTGATTGTGAGGACAATAAATACCGGGTCACAATTACTGACTTGGAAGGAATTTCAAAAAGTCAAACGGTAACAGCGTTAGGGAAAAAGCAAAATGATGAAATTCTTGAAAAAGAAATTCTACTGAAAACAGAATCCGGACGTAAGAAAAAATCGATAGCGGAGGAAGCGCTCAACCAGGCAAAAATCGATAACGATCAGATTAATCAGGCCATGTATGGCTTACTGGCATCTCTGAAATTAGGTATGACGTCGGATGATGTTAGGTAATTGACGCACCTCAGACTTTACATTACTTTGATATTATTCTCCTTGAATTTTTTGAGAAGCTGTTCAAAGACAAAACTTTTGAATGTGGCTTCAACATAAACGCTGCTTACCCAAACCAATACTTTTAGTTCAACGCTGTCAGCCGTGATGGCGTTGAATAAAATTTGTCTTGGAGCATTTTTAATCATTTCCTCCGCCTGATCTACGACACCATTAATCAGCTTTTTTACCAGTTCAAGATCCGTTTCTATATTGACCTTAAAGATCAGCTCACTTTTAAGGCTGGAATTTTTCTGTGTATAATTTACCAACCGGCCGGATAATAAATCACCATTTGGAATAATAACCCGCGATCCCTGCGGCGTCAGCAATTTACTGGAACGGATCCCAATATCCAGCACTTTCCCCTTTTTGTCAGCCAATTCAATATAATCACCAATATTAAAGGGTTTTTCAAAAATCAGAATAATGCCCGAAACAAAATTGTTGATTACATTTTGGAGTCCAAGCCCGATTCCAACGCCCAGCGCGCCGATTAAAACTGTAATTTTATCAAGCGGAACACCCGAAACGGTAATCGCGAAAAGAAAGCCAATGATGATGATAATCAATCTTATCAAGGCAAGTTTGGAATTTTTTTCAATGGCGCTGCTGCCAAAACTGGTGTCTGTTTCACCAAATAGAATTCCGATATGTTTTTGTAATTGATTGGAAACGAATATTATGACAATGAAAAACAGGATATTTCCAAAGGTGAAAGTGATGCTTCCAAACGTTCGTGGTTTTATTAAAAGTTGTTGCGACAGGTCAACAAAAGTGTCAATTATATTGAGGTTAATAGCAAAAACCAGCAGCCAGAGGACTATGGATAAAAATGCCAGCATGCTGTTAAAAGTGAATCTTACTTTTTTAATATTAAGTCTGGAAAATAATCCTCCCGAGCACGAACTTACTTTGATTTGAAGTTCCATCGCTTCCAGAACTACCTGTATAAATACTGCGAGACTTATAACCTGTATCAATCCGTTTATAGCAGTAAGGTTAAAAGATTTGGACAAACTGATACGGCCAAAAATGTTTAACAAAACCGATAAAATGTTCAAAATAACATAAATGACAACAACTGGCTTGATGAATTTTTTCTCAAAATTTGCCTCTTTCATTTTTCGATAAAGCCATATTCCAAAATAAATGGAAAGGGCATTAACGCCAATAATCAGGGCTCGAAGTACAAAACTTTCATTAACAAAAGCATTACTGAAAATAACCAGCGCATACAAACCAATAATCTCAAACCAGACACGAAGTTGATTTTTTGGAAGGCGCTTATATAAAAATAGTGTGAGCGTTATCAGAAGGAAAAACTGGTTAAGCTCAATATAAATGGCAGGAGAATCAGGTTCGAAAAGTGGGGTAACGTTGAATAATACTACCAATGTTGCCAATATTGGTATTTTGCTTACATAGTTGAATTTTAATTCTCCAATGGTTTTAGACAAATCCGGTTTTCCTGCTAACCTGAAATTGATATAAACCCACCAGAAAAATGCAGCGCAGATCAGCAATAGAAAAATGCGGTTGTCCCAGGTGGAATTGAAAAAATAGCGCAAAATTTTATCCTGACCGAAATAAGAAACTTTGATCAATCTTCCAATTTTATCAGTACTATCAAGCTTGGTCGCATTCCATAAATAACTGTATTCCTTACTTAAAAGATTTCTTCCCGATTCTTTGAGATAATCGTCCACGACAGATTGGAGATCCGTTGTTTTGAAATAAACAGTGGAAACTTCTGCCAGCAAGCGACTTACTGTATCCAGATTTGCGACCGTTACTTTTCCGGTTTCCTGCAGCCGAATTCTTAAATCTGAAATTTGTGATGAATAATACTGACGTGAAGTAGTATCCTTAGTATCAACGGTCAACAAAGAATCGCGTCCAAACTGGATAACCTGCTCCGACATACGTTGCAATTCAGAATTATATTTTGATAATGATTTTCGCCACGATCCGGTTTTGAGCTGGGCGTCGGTTAACATCAAACGATAATTCAGCAGATTTTTTGAGTCAGGAATTGTTTTGTCAACTTGCATTGCAGAGTCTATCTGCAATACATTGGTCTTTATATTTTGAAGTAAAAGTCTGATTTTGTCACCGTCATAACCTTTCTTGTTGGCCGCGTTCATATCGTTGATCGCTGCCTGATATTTTTCCAGTCTGAATAAAAGCGTATCGGGAATTACTGCACTGGAATCTGTTGAAGTGTTTTTATTTTGAGCAACAACGGATATCTCTGAACTCAAAACGAATATCAGAAATGGGATTATAAAACGCATATTGAAATAAAATGAACTGGCTGCAACGAATTTTATCATTTCAGTTTTTTAAATGATGGAATGAAAACCGAACTGCAAATAACATGCCTGATCATGAAAATAAAAAGCCAGCAATGATATAACCAAGTGGTTAGACAATTGCTGGCTTTTTATTTTACAAAGTGTTTATTCCATCCGAATAGATGTAACCGGATTAATAAGAGCTGTTTTTATACTTTGATAACTTACAGTAATCAGCGCAATAGCGATTGCAAACAGACCGGAAATTGCGAAAACCCACCATTCAATTGAAATTCTATATTCAAAATCCTGCAACCATTGCGTCATCATATACCAGGCAACAGGAGTAGCAAGTACCAATGCTACAAGAACGAGTTTTATAAACTCGCCCGATAACAGCGTGACAATGCTTCCTATTGACGCGCCCAAAACCTTGCGGACACCGATTTCTTTGGTACGCTGCTGTGCGGTGAAAGTGGCTAATCCGAAAAGTCCAAGTGAGGCTACGAAAATGGTCAGACCGGCGAATATGCCAAGAATTGAACCTGTTTTTTGTTCAGCCTGATAGGTACTGTTGAATCTTTCGTCAAGGAAAGAATAAGTGAATGGCTGTTCGGATTTATAACCTTTGTACTTATTTTCCATGTCTGCCAGCAGTCCTTTAACTTCTTTTGTCTTTATTTTGACAAGAAAATTGCCTGAATCTTTACCCAAAATCATAACCAGTGGAGTGATTTTCTCATGTAAAGATCTGAAATGGAAATCCTTAACGACACCAATGACGCGATACGTGCCTTTTCCACCTTCGTTATTGGTGTTGGTGATCTTCCGGTCCAGTGCGTCATTTTTAAATCCAAGCATGGAAGCCGCTGTTTCATTTAGTATCACCCCCGAAGAATCATTTCCGAATTCCTTTGAAAAATTACGACCAGCCGCCATTTCCATACCTAGTGTTGAGATGTAATCCGCATCCACATCATACCGAAGGGTTTTCACGAGCTGCATATTTTTGTCGTCCGGATATACCATATAATTATTATTGTTAGATGGGCCGGCAGGAATATAACTAGACGAACTCACATGAAGCACGCGAGGGTCACGAAGCAATTCTTCTTTAAAACTTTCCTTGTTTTGTCCCAGCGACCAGGTATCAATGACAAGCACCTGATCTTTGCTGTATCCCAGTTTCTTATTTTGAATAAAACGTAATTGCTGGTAAACAACCGTCGTCCCAATGATCAGCGTAATGGAAATGAAAAACTGAACAACTACTAATCCACTTCTTAGACTGATACTTTTTCTATCACTAACCAGCCTTCCTTTTAATACCAAAATAGGTTTGAAAGAGGAAAGGAAAAATGCTGGATAACTTCCCGCCAGAATTCCGACAGCAAGACCAAAAAGAATAAGACCCGGCAATAGAGAGGGAATAGCAGTGAATTGCAAAGTCAGATTCTTACCCGACAAGGTGTTGAAAAGAGGTAAAGCAAAATAACCGAAAATAACGGCCAGGATCATGGCAATCGAGGTCAGCAAAATGGATTCAAGCAAAAACTGATATACAAGTTCTTTTCTTTCTGATCCCATCACTTTCCGCACTCCAACTTCTCTGGCACGTTTTGAAGCACCCGCCGTAGAGAGATTCATGAAATTAATACAGGCAATGACCAGCATAATGATAGCAACAGCACCGAAAATATAGACGTATTTAATGTCGCCATTGTTGCCAAGGTCATAGCCAAAGTCAGAATGCAGATGTATGTCTGTCAATGGTTGAAGATATAGACCAAGATTATTGCCGCTTTTTCTGAATTCATCCATGGTTACACCCATGGCTATTTTCAATTGAGGCGCCATGTATTTTTCAACCGTTTGCGGCAATTTTGCTTCCAGTTTTTTATAATCGTATCCTTTTGGCAGAACCAGATAAGTAAAGTATTCTGAAATCATCCAGGAAGGTGATTTAGAATCCGGGAAACCTGCCATAGAAGCAAATATCTCAAAATGGAAATGCGAATTTTCAGGTACTTTTTCAATTACCCCGGTCACTTTGTACGCTGTATTTTCTCCTTTGAAATTAATAACCTGGCCAATCGGATCTGCATTTCCGAAATATTTATCGGCCAGTTTTTGTGTAATAACGAGAGAATTAGGCTGTAATAAAGCCGTTTTGGCGTCACCTTTCAAGAGTGGAAGTGTAAAAACCTGGAAGAAATTTGAATCAGCAAAAGCTAGATTATCTCCGGTATATTGTTTGTCACCCAACACGACTTTTGGAAAACCTCCCTGGCGTAAACGTGTTGCAGCCAGTACTTCCGGATAATCCGCTTTAAGTGCCTGAGCAGTGGGAGGCATCACATGAGCTTCATTTAACTTACCGCCCTGCATGGTACCCTTTAAAACTACCCGGAAGATCTGACTTGCCTTTTCATTGTAACGGTCAAAGCTCAGTTCATCAAGCACATACAGGCTGATAAGCATACAGGATGCGAGACCAATAGCGAGCCCGGTAATATTGATGGCAGAAAAAGAACGATTCCGTGAAAGACTCCGCCAGGCGATTTTAAAATAGTTTTGCAGCATGATATAATGATAGTAAGCCTTACTGCTTCTTGCTCTATTTTTATGCCAATAAAACAAGCGTACTGATATTCAAATAGTTATCATTTTGTTGGTGTCGGTTTTGTTCGTATGCGTACTTGAACTGTTCGTTATCGGACAATTTGAAAAACTCCTCAACGTACATAATTACGCGTTAAATCGGCGTAAAGCCTTATTTTTGCAATCTATTTTTACTTGACAAGATGACAGGATATTTAAATTTATTTGATTTTAAACAAAAAGTAGACTACAAAAACGAAATTTTAGCCGGATTGACCGTCGCGATGACGATGATGCCGGAATCCCTTTCCTTTGCAATTTTGGCGGGATTTCCGCCATTGGCCGGCTTATACGCAGCCTTTATCATGGGCTTGGTTACCGCCGTTTTTGGAGGACGGCCGGGAATGGTTTCGGGCGGGGCAGGAGCTACGGTCATTGTTTTGATCGCGTTGATGCAATCGCATGGTTTGGAATATGTTTTTGGAGCCGTAATCCTGGCAGGTATTTTTCAGATTTTAGTCGGTATTTTCAAATTTGGGAAATTTATCCGTCTGGTACCTCAGCCTGTTATGTATGGGTTTGTTAACGGTCTCGCGGTCATTATTTTCACTTCACAATTTGAGCAATTTAAGACTATCGCGGACGGACAAAAGGTATGGCTTTCCGGAAATCCATTTTGGATTATGACAGGTTTGGTTGGTTTGACTATTGCAATTGTACTAATCCTTCCAAAATTGACCAAAGCAATTCCGGCTTCGCTGGTGGCTATTGTTGTTGTTTTTGCTTTGGTACTAGGTTTTGGAATTGATACAAAAACTGTAAAAGATATCGCATCCGTGAGCGGTGGATTTCCACCGTTCCATATTCCTTCTATTCCTTTCAATCTGGAGATGTTACAGGTCATTTTTCCATACGCATTAATTATGGCTGGAGTTGGTTTGACAGAAAGTTTGCTGACGCTGAATCTGGTGGATGAGATAATCGGTAATCGTGGAAATGGGAACAGGGAATGCGTTGCACAGGGAAGTGCCAATATTTTGAATGGATTTTTCTTTGGAATGGGTGGATGCGCAATGATCGCTCAGACCTTTGTAAATATTTCAGCCGGAGCAAGGGCACGGTTGTCAGGAATTATTGCTGCCTGCACAATTCTGATCGTAATCTTGTTTGGTGCGCCTGTAATTGAAAAAATCCCTATGGCAGCGCTCACGGGTGTAATGATCATGGTTGCCATCGGGACTTTTGAGTGGGGAAGTTTCAGGATTATCAACAAAATGCCTCAAAAGGATATTTTCGTTGGAATACTTGTGGCAGTGATTACGATATGGCTGCATAATCTTGCACTGGCTGTTTTAATTGGAGTGATCATTTCGGCATTGGTTTTTGCCTGGGAAAGCGCCAAACGAATCAGGGCAAAGAAATATATTGATGAAAAAGGTATTAAACATTACGAAATATACGGGCCGCTATTTTTCGGATCCGTGATGGCTTTTACTGAAAAGTTTGACGTGACTAACGATCCACGGGAAGTTATTATCGATTTCAAGGAAAGCAGAATTGCAGACATGAGCGGAATTGAAGCGCTAAACAAATTGACAGAGCGGTATAAAATAGCAGATAAAAAACTGCTTCTGCGTCATTTGAGTGATGACTGCCGCTTGCTTCTAAAAAATGCGGATTCCGTGATAGAAGTTAACGTAATGGAAGATCCTACTTACAAACTTCCGTTTGATGACAAGTACTAGAAATTGATTTCTTATAATCCAGAAATACTGGTTTCATTGAAATTTGATGGATATTTAATAAGGTAAATTTTTCTAACACTGATAAGTTGTTGAAATGAAAAGTTTGATGATTAAAACTTTTCATTTCTTTAAATCATTCGAATATTGAATAAATAAGTAACAAAAAAATCTTACAGTAGTATTTTTTGTTGAATTTTAACAGGGGAAAACAAATTTCGACTTCGTTAAATTAGTTTAGCTAAAAGCAGGTAATAGTTTGAAATTCAATTCGTATTAAAATTAATTTCAGGATTTATGGAATACAGGCAATTAGGAGCTTCCGGGATTAAAGTGCCCGTTTTAAGTTTTGGTACTGCTACTTTCGGTGGCGGAAATGAATTTTTTAAAGCCTGGGGAGAGACCGGGGTTGAAGAAGCTAAAACATTGATTAACATTTGCCTTGAAGAGGGTGTTAATTTGTTCGATACGGCTAACGTTTATTCGAAAGGTTTATCAGAAGAAATTTTAGGTAAGGCTTTGGGAGGTTTGCGAAACCAGGTTTTGATTTCAACAAAAGCCACATTCCCGATGGCTGACGGACCAAATGATTTTGGCTCTTCCCGTTTTCATCTGACCCAGGCTTGTGAGGATAGTTTACGGCGTTTGAATACAGATCATATTGATATTTATCATATGCATGGTTTCGATGGCAATACGCCGGTCGAAGAAACTTTGCGTGCGCTGGACGATCTGGTGACCAGTGGAAAAGTGCGTTACATTGCTTGTTCCAATTTTTCTGGCTGGCATTTGATGAAATCGCTTTCGGCTTCTGAAAAACATGGCTGGTGCAGATATGTTGGCCACCAGGCATATTATTCACTTCTCAACAGAGAATTTGAATGGGAACTAATGCCGCTGGCACTCGACCAGAATGTTGGAACTATCGTTTGGAGCCCTTTGTCAGCAGGGTTATTGAGTGGTAAATTCAAAAGAAATCAACCCAAACCGGAAAGCAGCCGTTTGAGTCAGGGTGGTTCGCAAGGGCCGGAAACCAATTTTGAATTGCTTTATAATATCGTGGATGTGTTGGAGGAAGTGGCAGAAGAAACCGGAAAGTCGGTTGCTCAGGTTTCTTTAAACTGGCTATTACAGCGTCCAAGTGTTGTAAATATTGTCATTGGAGCCAGAAATGAAGAACAATTAAGACAAAATCTTGCCGCAGCTGGCTGGAATCTTACTTCTGAACAAGTGAAAAAACTTGATGCAGCGAGTGAAGTACCGCCAATTTATCCTTACTGGCATCAGAGGGGAAACCAGAAGTTAAATCCAAATCCGAAATTTTATTGATTTTAATAACAAAAACAAAGCGCTGAAATTCATGGCGCTTTGTTTTTCTGTTCAATAAACTACTAATCAGGCACTTTTGCTGACCAGGTAACATTGATAACATCTCCTTTTACCTCCATCGGCAACCACAAATATCTCGAATTTTCAAGATCTGTTTTATTCCACCGGTCAGCCATAAAAAGAAACTTTCCTTTTTTAGGATCAATAGGCAAAACGAAGGATCCCTGAGAAGAAAAAGTAGTTTCAGAAAACGGACCTACACATGGATTTCCTAAAGGCCTCCAATCACCCAAAAGAGAATCTGATACTGCATAAGAAGTGGCATTCGGGCTCCATTCCGTTCCAGTCGAAGTTATAAGATAATACCTTTTGCCTAACTTGAACATCACGGGTGCAGTACGCCTCAATCCTTCAAAAATGTTCAAAGACTGATTTGTCAGGGAACAATAATCATTTGATAAACGATTGATATAAATCGAATTGTCATTTTCTGATGCAAAGATTAGATATGCGCTTCCATCGTCATCTTTGAAAAGCGTTAAATCTCCCGAATTTTGCTCATCAGGTTTTTGGCTTCCCAGGTACTGATACGGGCCCGCAGGAGTACTACTCACTGCAACACCAGTGCGTGCATAAGTATAATCCTTTGAATCCATGTGCATCCACATGACAAATTGTTTGGTTTTCTGATTGTAAATTACTTTTGGCCTTTCCATGACACGTCCTGTATCCAGATCGCTTTGTCTGTCAGAAGTGGTGGAGGCAAGTGCTGTTTTTTCGAATTTCCAGTTTTTCAAATCCTTCGAAGAATAACAGGAAATACCTGACGCCGCAACGCGATAACATTCCCGTTTCCGATCAGGAACGAGCCACGTATTTCCTTTCTTTATTTCGCCAAACCAATAATAAACTCCCTGATGGTAAAGTATACCTCCACCATGTGCATTAATGAAATTTCCATCGGTATCTTTCCAGACACCGGCTTGCAGCATCTGTTTTTCTGGAAATTGTTTGTGTGATAACTTTTGAGAAAGGACTACGTTTTTTGTTTGAAATAGAAATAATAATAGCAAATGTGCAAAAAGAGAAATTTTCATTCGTCAAATTTTAAATCATGTTGGAGGATAGGAGAAAATTTTATGATTATTGAGACGGTAAAACCACTTAAAGTAACGGGCAGCATTAGTGTCAATACTTTGAGTCGTATCCCGGAATTGAAAAAATATTTAAAAATTTATTTCGAATTATTTGTTTTACTTACATATAAGTAAGTACATTTGTCTTGTGGAATTTGGATATTATGAAAGCGAGAACGGACACTAAAGAAAAGATAGTTGAATTGGCGACAGATTTAATTCTGGCTGGCGGATACCCCTCACTGAGTTATCAGCAGATTTCTTCGCAGTTGGGTATAAAAAATGCCGCAATTCATTATCATTATACTAGTAAAGAAGCCCTTGGAGCTGAGGTTTTGCGTAGAGAAATAGAACGATTTGAAGATTTTGTTGCAGCAGTTGACGGGAAAAGTCACTGGGGAAAGCTGGATGCTTTTATGTTGAATTACCGGAGATATTTGGAACATGAGAACAGGATTTGCATGATCGGTTCGAGTGCATCGAACTACAATGAAATTCCGGAACAGATGCAATTCATTGCAGCCGAATATTTCAAAATTGTAAAAAACTGGTTTACTGATCTTCTTGAATTGGGCAGGAGTGAAAAGGTTTTTTATTTTAAAGGAGAAGCTGTGAACAAAGCATCATTGATTTCCTCCGCCATGGCTGGCGGTTTACTGCATGCGCGGCTTAATGGTAATGAGCATTATGATTCGGTTATCACCCAAATAAAGCTTGAATTACAAGTATAAAAAAATTTGCCAAATTTACTTACTTATTAGTAAGTAATCTATAAATTAATCTTTAATTATAAACAACCAAAATCATGTCTGAACAAAAAATTGCATTTATTACTGGCGGAAATCGCGGAATTGGATTTGAAACAGCAAAAAAACTTGGCAAACTGGGCATATTTCCAGTGATCGGATCGAGAAATGAAGAATCGGGAAAAGCAGCGGTTGAAAAGTTGAAAGCCGAAGGGATTGATTCTGATTTTATAAAATTCGATGTATCCGATAAGAAGGATTACACCAGTGCTTACGATTATTTCGACAAGAAATTTGGCAAACTGGATATATTGGTAAACAATGCCGGAGTAAGTTTTGAAGGCGATCCTGTATCATCCTTCGGGAATGAATTTCCTGTAAGCAGCATTTCAGAGGAAGCCTTGCGAGGTACCATGGAAGCCAATTTTTTCGCTGTGGTACTTAGTACTCAGGTGCTTTTGCCATTGATCAGGAAATCAGATGCGGGACGCATCGTTAACGTTTCCAGTGCTCTTGGGTCTCTGAATTTACTTTCTGATCCATCTTCATCAGTTTATGGAATTAAAATGTTTGCTTACAGTACTTCGAAAACAGCGTTAAACTCGTTTACGGTTCATTTGGCGAAAGAATTAAAGGATACCGCTATCAAAGTAAATTCAGTTCACCCGGGCTGGATTCAAACAGAGCTTGGCGGATCCGCGGCACCGATGACACCAGAGGATGGAGCGAGCACAAGCGTATTACTGGCTACACTTCCGGCTGACGGACCAACGGGTGGCTACTTCCATTTGGATGAAACTATTGGCTGGTAAAAAATTATTTTGTAAAAGAAAATGCCTGAATCAAAGTTTACGATTCGGGCATTTTTCATTTGAGCAATACCAAAATTTGTAATTGCCTTGAAAATAGAAGCTGACTTAAAATATTTACCGGGACAAATCAGTTATATATTCAAATTTAAAACCGGAATACACTTCTTTTTATTGGACTAAAATCAACATAGCGTTTATGAATTTCAGATTTATCGGGTTTATCCTGATCATTTTTGGTGTAGAAAACAGCCAAATAACTTCGGCTCAGGTTTTGCGTAGCAAGGGGAAAATGAATCAGCAGTTTGTGATGAATGATGAAACTGTAATTATGAATCAGGCAACAGGGCAGCGGATCAGTTACCATGCTTATGACGAATTGTTAAAGAAAAATCCAGGCCGGTACCGTACACAGCCGGTTTTTGATAAGTATGGAAAAGCCTCGTCTTTTGCCCTGATCCCTAAAACAAAATTCGAAGTTGAAACAGGAATAACCTTAACACTCGACGAAGATGGAATGCCAGAAATTGGAAAGCCAATTCCAGCCTTTGTGATGAACGGACTGGATGGAAAGACATATGATTCTGAAAAATTGAAAGGAAAATATGTTCTTCTTGGCTTTTGGATTAAGTACGAAAAGCCACTGTATACGATCGAGAGCACTAAAATTATATCCGATTTTATAGAAGAAAACCGGGAAAAAGGTATTGAAATTGTTTCTCTCGGAACAACAATTAATACCGATGAAGAATGTAGAAAAGCAATCCCAAAACGGAATTGTGGTTTTATTCCTGTTCCGGATTCTTACGGTTTCAATCATCGCTATAAAGTAACAGAAACACCTTTTTTTATATTGATTGATAAAAGAGGAATAGTCAGAGCAATGGCGGCTCATACAGAATTTGACAAAATCAGGGAATTATCTCTTCGTTAGGAAATGGGGTAGAGATTTGATTGATCGATCTTAATCGGATGCGATTTATCTTATTTGTCGGAATAGAATCAAACTCTTCTTTGATTTTATTAACTTTGAACTATGACAAATATGAAAATTGCCGAACTCGTTCCTCCACCTGCACATTACCAACTAGATGTTATTCCATTTAAAGCCCAGATTTTTGAGGGAAGTGGCAAAACGCCTTTGGTTCCCTATAACCGGAGAGATTATTATAAAATATGGAGTATTAACGGGCCGGCAAAAATTCATTATGCGGATAGAACGGTTGATATAAATAGACCTGCACTAATTTTTTCTAATCCACTCGTTCCATATTCACTTGAAGTATTTTCGGATGACCGATCCGGGCGGATGTGTGTTTTTACCGAAGATTTTCTGAAAACAAAAGAAAGACTCGATAGTATCCAGGAGTCGCCGTTGTTTAAAATTGGTAGTGATCAGGTGTTTTTTCCGGATTCGGCGCAGCTCTCTTTTATTTACACGCTTTATGAAAAAATGGTTACGGAGATGGATTCAACCTATCTTTATAAGTATGATGTGATCAGGAATTATGTAAATCTGATGATTCATGAAGGGATGAAAATGCAGCCGGCTCTGTCGGATGTGCAGCATAATAATGCGGCTTCCCGGATCACCAGTTTATTTCTTGAATTATTGGAAAGACAATTTCCAATCGATTCGCCGCATTTTGTTTTGAAATTGAAAAAAGCCAGTGACTTTGCAGAGTATTTGTCCGTTCATGTAAACCATTTGAATAACGCCGTCCGGGACACTACCGGAAAAACCACTACTGCACATATTACGGACCGTGTTGTGAACGAGGCAAAGGCACTTTTAAGACATACAGATTGGAGTATCGGCGATATTGGCTCTTGTCTGGGGTTTGAATATTCGAGCTACTTTAATAATTTCTTTAAGAAAAACGTAGGCGTTACGCCCTTGTCGCTCCGTAAATGATGCTTTGATTTTTATAGTTTTCACTTTGAAAACGTAAATTTTGTCAGTCTTTTCCCAAATACCTTTGCTGTATTACTTAATAGCAGCAAAATGAAATATAAAGTATTAGGAAACACAGGTTTGAAGGTTTCTGAATTATGTCTTGGAACAATGACTTTTGGCGGAAAGGGGTTTTTCAAAGTTATGGGAAATCTGGGACAGGATTCAGTCGATCAATTGGTGAAAAAAGCGGTTGACTCCGGAATTAATTTTATTGATACGGCCAATGTATACTCAGAAGGTTTGTCAGAAGAGCTCACCGGACAAGCTATCCGCAATCTTGGATTAAATCGTGATGATCTGATCGTGGCTACCAAAGTTCGCGGTGCAATGGGAACGGGACCAAATGATCAAGGCCTGACCAGAAAGCATATTTTGCAACAGGTTGAGGCGAGTTTGAAAAGATTAAATACGGATTATATTGATTTATATCAGATCCATAGTTTTGATTCCATAACACCTTTTGAAGAAACGTTGAATACACTCGATGATCTTGTTCGAAGTGGAAAAGTACGTTATATAGGCGCCAGCAACTTGTCAGCCTGGCAATTAATGAAGGCAGTTGGATATTCCCAATATCATGACAAAGCGAAGTTTGTCTCCATGCAATCCTATTATTCGTTGGCTGGAAGGGATATTGAGCGAGAACTTATTCCGCTTTTGGATGATCAGAAAATCGGATTGATGGTTTGGAGTCCTTTGGCTGCCGGATTGTTAAGTGGAAAATATAACCGCAACGGAGAATCTGAATCCGGCGGAAGGCTGAAAAATTTTGCATCTTTCCCGGTCGACAAAGCACGTGCTTTTAATATTCTGGATATTTTACAGCCAATGGCCGAAGCAAAAGGAGCCACCGTTGCCCAGTTGTCTTTGTCGTGGCTTTTACATCAATCAACGGTCACAAGCGTAATTATCGGCGCCAATAAAATTGAACAATTAGAAGATAATCTGCAATCGGTAGATATCGTATTTACAGCAGAAGAATTGAAAGTTTTGGATGAAGTAAGTAAATTGCCGGTGGAATATCCGGGCTGGATGCTGGAAAGAAGTAATCGATAAATTGAATTTATTTTTTTGATAAAATCGACAAAAGACGCGGTGTGAAAACATTGCGTCTTTTGTTTGAAATACTTTCCCGATATAAGATTACCAAAAAAGAAATCTTATCGATCAAAAGATTTAAATTTGAAAGAAACCAGCGCTTACACTAATGCCGACTTTGTCCATAAATGATTTATTCTATTCAGCTCTGCCGGTCAATGAAATTTCTTTAAGCGATCTGCTTACCGAAAAACAACTTTTTCACAAACTTCCGGACGACTGGCACATTGTGGTGACGGACGTCAAAAATTCAACACTTGCTGTTCAAAACGGATTGCACGAAGCGGTTAACCTTATTGCAACGGGTTGCATAGTAGCCGTTTTGAATATTGCCCGAAAAAATAATCTGAGTGTTCCTTTTTTCTTTGGTGGTGATGGTGCGACTTGCATTGTTCCGCCTATGATCCTGGAAGATGTTATGCGTTCTTTACAAATTCACAAGTATAATACTTTTCGAAATTTTGATATTGATTTGCGCGTTGGCAGTGTTCCTATCCATCACATTTATCAAAATGGATTTTCACTGAACATCAGTAAATTTAAAAATTCAAGCATATTTTCAATTCCGGTTGTGCTGGGTGATGGGTTAAGTTATGCTGAGAAATTGATCAAAGGCGAAGATCATAAACTTGATCTGCTGGAATCTGGAAATCAATTACTGGATCTCGAGGGAATGCAGTGCCGTTGGGACAGAATTGCGCCACCGGAAAATCTGGATGAAGTGATCAGTTTGCTTGTCATTGCGAGAGAGGAGTCGGAGCAGGGAGTTGTGTTCCGGGAAGTTGTGGATTTCCTTGACGCTATCTATGGAACATCCCAAAAACGCCAGCCAATTTCTGTTTCAAAATTGAGATTGAAATCGACACTGGCTAAAATTAATCTTGAAATGAACGTCAAATTTGGACAGCTTCGATTTTTTTACAGGATTTACAACCGTTTCATGATGCTGTTCGGGCCTTACTATTTTAGTACGAAAAAAGGTAAAACGTTTCTTAATGAAATTGTAGAGCTGGCCGATACTTTGGTCATCGATGGGCGGATCAACACGGTTATTTCAGGAAATACAAAACAACGTTTATTGCTGGAAGAAGCGCTCAATAAACTGGAATACGAGGGCAAAATAAGATACGGACTTTTTGTAAGCCAGGAATCAATTATGTCTTGTTATGTACCCAATGAAGAAAATATACATATCCATTTTGTTGACGGAGCGGAGGGTGGGTACACCAAAGCGGCCGGCATATTAAAACAAAAAATTCGATATAGCTGAATAGGTATATCGCTTATATCCAATCGTATAAATATATTTTAATGGAATATTGTTTAACTTGTCATGTCAATATTTATGCAGGGAAAGTTGTGATTTATTTAGCCACAAAGTACTTTTTTTCTGGATAATATTTGAATTGATATAACCTATACAATTTTCACCATGGCGTTATTAAAATTACAAATCAACAACCACAGCTACGAAACAGATGTGGCAGAGGAAACTCCGCTTTTGTGGGTGCTGCGCGATAATCTTGGCCTTACCGGCACCAAATTCGGCTGCGGAATTGCCCAGTGCGGAGCCTGTACAGTGCATCTGGACGGAGAGGCGGTTCGTTCCTGCGTTTTGCCGGTTTCGGCGGTAGGAAAGAGAAAAGTAACAACCATTGAAGGTTTGTCAGAAAAAGGTGATCATCCTGTCCAAAAGGCCTGGGAAGAAATAGATGTTCCGCAGTGCGGATACTGTCAGGCCGGACAAATCATGACCGCTGCCGCTTTTTTGAAGAAAAATCCTAAACCAACCGACGCCCAGATTGTGGAAACGATGAGTGGTAATATTTGTCGTTGCGGAACATATCACCGGATACGTGAAGCGGTTAAATCGGCAGCGTCCAAAACCAAATAATCATGAAGACATTAGAAGAAACTTCAAGACGTAATTTCCTGAAAATTGCGGCAACAGCTGGTGGGGGCTTATTTTTAGGTTTCAGCTGGTCGGGTGCTGCTGCATTGCCAGGCGTGGTTACTCCTGAATCTGCGGCGGTGGGTGCCGTCAATTTCAATAGTTTTCTCACCATAGGCGCTGACAATATCATCACCATATTTTCTCCAAATCCGGAAATCGGACAAGGAATTAAAACGGCTTTTCCGATGATTGTTGCTGAAGAACTGGATGCTGACTGGAAACTGGTAAAAACAGTTCAGGCAAATCTGGACACAAGCAAATATGAGCGCCAGGTAACCGGTGGAAGCGGGGCGGTTCCGCATTCTTGGGAACGTTTACGGAAAGCAGGTGCAACGGCGAGGTATCTGTTAGTGGAGGCGGCAGCGAAAAGATGGAATGTTCCTTCCACAGAAATAACGACGGAGACTGGAAAGGTTTTTCATAAAGCTTCCGGCAAATCAGCAACCTATGGAGAGCTTGCTGAGGATGCTTCCAAAATTACGGTACCCAAGGAAATTAAGTTAAAAGATGAGAAAGATTTCAAGCTGATCGGGCAAAGTATCCGTAATGTTGACAATCATAACATCATAACGGGTAAGCCATTATTCGGACTGGATTTTTACCGGGAAGGAATGTTGTTTGCTCTAATTCAGCGTCCAAAAGCATTTGGTCTGAAATTGAAATCGGTTGATTCCGCTGAGACGAAAAAAATGCCCGGTATTGTAGATGTTGTGACTTTTGGAAACAGTGTGGCCGTGGTTGGGAAATCAACCTGGCAGGTTAAAAAAGCACGAGAACTTTTGAAAATTGAATATGAAAAAGAATTCGATCTTGAAAGTTCGGCTGATCATAATCGTATTTTCAAACAATTATTAGACGGTGGAGAAGCGGCAGTAAGAAGGAAAAATGGTGATGTTGAAACTGCATTTAAAAACGCGGCTAAAATTGTAACGGCTGAATATCAATGTCCGTTTTTACCGCACAGTCCTTTGGAACCCATGAACTTTTTCGCGCACGTTCGTGAAGATGGTGTTGAACTTGTCGGGCCAACACAAACACCGGATCGTGCACGGACGGAAGCTGCGAAAATAACCGGTTTTCCACCTGAAAAAGTCACGGTTGAAATTACCAGACAAGGCGGAGGTTTTGGTAGAAGGCTGGCAGCCGATTATTCGATCGAAGCGACCCATGTTTCCAAATTGATGAAAGCGCCGGTGAAAGTGGTTTGGACCAGGGAAGATGATATGACAGGTGGAACATACCGTCCCGCAGTTCGTTATCGTTTTGAAGCTGCTTTGGATAAAACCGGACAGCTGATTGGTTACAAATTACGCGGTGTGGGCATGAATGCCGGGAACCCGACACGTGAAGATAATTTTCCTTCCGGAGCCGTCGACAATTTGTTGATCGATTCGGTAGATCATAAATCTCCGATTACTACCGGTCCGTGGCGTGCCCCGATTACTAATTTCCTTGCTTATGCTGAACAATCTTTTTTGGATGAAGTAGCCGAAGCAGCCGGAAAAGATCCGATTCAGTTTCGTTTGGAATTATTGGAAAAAGCAAAAAAAGCTCCGGCAGGTGAAGTCAAATATGACATTGACAGGATGATTGCCGTGATAAAACTCGCCGCTGAAAAAAGCAACTGGGGTAAGAAAAAAGGAGTTCATCAGGGTTTTAGCGTCTATTTTTCTCACCGTTCGTATGTAGCACAGGTGGGAGAGGTTATTGTTGAGAAAGGTAAACCTGTTCTGAAAAACATGATTGCAGCGGTTGATTGCGGTATTGTGATCAATAAAAGCGGTTCTCTTCAACAGGTTCGTGGTGGGATTGTGGATGGTATTGGACATGCGATGTATGGAAATCTGACTTTTAAAGACGGAGCTCCCGATCAGAAGAATTTCAATGCTTTCCGCTTGATTCGTATGAATGAAATTCCGGAAGTGGATGTGCATTTTGTTGATAATGGTATCGCACCAACTGGATTAGGTGAGCCCGCATTACCGCCCGCAGGAGCCGCAGCGGCGAATGCTTTTTACAAGGCAACAAAGAAAAGATTGCGGAACCAACCCTTTATTGAAGAGGAGGCGTTTAAGAATATTTCCTAAAATTAAGTGAGATCACAAGCAGTTTAGTCCAGTATATTTTATATTGGGCTGAGCTGTTTTTTTTGTTTTGTTAAGGCTGATAATTTATATTTTACGTAACATGTTTGGCTCAATATTTGCAGTTACATAATCAGTGTCATATCAGTAATTTCACAAAATAATTTTAAATGGAAACTAACATCGCTATCGTAATTCTGGCCGCCGGAAAATCGGCCCGGTTGGGTCAGCCTAAACAGCTTCTTCCCTTTAAAGGGAAAAGTTTGATAAGCCATTGCGTAGAAATAGCCCGAGAAGTAGTTGAAAATGTAATCGTAGTTACCGGAGCCGAGAGAAAACGTATCGAATCAGAATTAAAAAATAGTAGTGTTGAAATTGCTCATAATTCAGAATGGGAAGAAGGTATGGCCTCTTCGATTCGTACTGGTCTGACTTATGTTACGGTAAAGAATCCCGGTATAAACGAAGTTATTTTTATGGTTTGTGATCAGCCCTTTGTGACTTCTGATCTTTTACGTAAGCTGATTAGGGAAAAAGAAATTTCTACAAGGAGTATAGTGGCAAGTTATTATTCAGAAATAGCCGGAACGCCAGTAATTTTCGACAAAAGTATCTTTCCGGAATTGATGGAATTAACAGGTGACGTTGGTGCCAGAAAGATTATTATCAAAAGTAAAGACCGAATGTCTACTGTGGATTTTCCTCTTGGAAATGTAGATATGGATACTGCTGATGACTATAAAAAGCTGCTGATGCAAAAGGATTTGTTGTAAACTGAAAACAAAAACATGGTAATTTATAATTATCTAAATTGAATCCCGAAGGGATGACACTATATTAGAAAATTAATAGAAACCCAGATAAGCCAAACCCTGAAAGGGTGGCATATAAAAGCTAATTATAAACCTATTACATCGGTCCAATCCCACAAGAACCCGAAACGTCCTCGTCAGACGAACTCAAAAGATTCTGCACTTTCCTTTTTTCCAAAGCCGGTATATTTAAAATAGGACGACTATGAATTACATCCGTTTTGTCACGTAAGAATGTTCCGGGCGTTTTGTTCAGAACGGCTTTTATTTCGGCCAAAACCGATAGCGCGATTTCCTCAGAAGTCTCTGCACCAATGTCCAGTCCCACCGGACCATAAATTCTTGAAATTTGTTCTTCAGTCACTTCAAAGCCGTCATCTTTTAAGTCAGCCAACATTCTTTCCAATTTCTTTTTTGGTCCCAGACTGCCGATGTAAATAGAGTTTTTACTATTCATAAATTCACGAAGGACGCCAAGATCGTAATTGTAATTATGGGTCATCAATACAAAAACAGTTTGCGCATCACAAGGGATTTGTGAGATCACCTCGTTTGATTTGGCAACAAGTACTTGATGGGCTAATGGAAACCGTTGGGCAGTTGCCTGATTAATACGACCGTCAGCAACCGTAATTGTCCAACCCAAAAGTGAAGCCATACCCACCAGCGGAATCGCATCATTTCCTGCTCCAACGATCACAAGTGAAACAGGAGGTTTTAAAAATTCAATGAAAGCAGTAAGCTTATTTCCTTCAAAAGTATAGGTCTTGAACAAAGATTGTTCGGAATTCAGGGCAGTTTCACTATCCTGAATAATAGTATCGAGGTATTTTTCGAACTGATTTTCTACAACTAAATATTCATCGTTATCAATTAAAAGCATTCCTGTTCCGGGCTGGTTTCCCCGGTTGGTCATAGAAAAAATTGTAACAAGTATAGCGTTAATTCTGTCTCTCGTAGCTCGCTCCAGTAAGATGATCGGGTGAATTTCCTTTTCAATATTTATTGGCTCAAACAGGATATGTACAATACCATTACAACCCAGCTGAACGCCGAATTTTGCATCGTCATCATCGTCCATGGTGTCATATGTTACCAGTTTATTGGTTTGCTGAGAAATGGCCAGAAGTGCTTTTCGCAGCGCATCTCCTTCCAGGCAACCTCCGCTGATAGCACCTGTCAATTGTCCATCCTCCGTTACCAGCATTCGGGCTCCTGGTCTCCGATAGGACGAGCCTTCAACATGAACGACCGTCGCCAGTGCCATACGTTTACCTTCGGCAATTGCTTTATAATAAGCTTCAATGATATCTGTAATTTCTTTCATTTTTCGTTTCAAAAGAAAAGATCAACGTGTGCTGTTACGGTGATTTTCTACAATAGTCCTTATCGTGTTGGCTGCATGTTCAATTTGAGAAAGCGTTGTAAATCTTCCAAGGCTGAATCGGAATGAACTTAAAGCAAGGTTATCGTTTAATCCCAGTGCCTTCAAAACGTGACTTGGTTTTGTCGTAACCGACGAACAGGCGGAACCTCTTGAAACAGCTATTTCGCGACAGATGTCTAAAAGTAAGGCCTCTCCGTTTACATTTTCAAAGGAGATATTGGTAATGTTAGGCAAACGGTTTTCCAAGTTTCCGTTTAGTCTTGTACCATTTATCGCAAGCAATTCCCGTTCCAGTACGTTTCGTAAAACCGCTATGGCGCCCGGCTCACTTCCCAATTCCATCATACAGATTTCACAAGCCTTCCCCAGTCCAACAATTCCCGGCACATTAAGTGTTCCGCTGCGCATATTTTTCTCATGTCCGCCGCCATGGATTTGTGAGGAAATATTCACTTTGGGATTTTTTCTCCTTACATATAATGCACCGATTCCTTTTGGCCCGTACAATTTATGAGCACTTAGGGAAAGCATATCGATACCATCTTCATTGACATCAATCAGGATCTTTCCAACTGCCTGCGTAGCGTCCGTGAAAAACAAAATACCGTGTTTCCTGGCTAGTTCACTTATTTCCTGAACAGGCTGAATTGTCCCCGTTTCATTGTTTGCATACATGATGGAAATGAGTACCGTCTTACTGGTAATAGCATTTTCAAGCTCGGCCAGATTAATCAAACCTTCCGAATCTACTGGCAAATACGTTACTTCTCCTCCTGTATTTTCAATCCACTCACAGGTGTCAAGTGCCGCCCTATGCTCCGTCACACAGGTAATAATATGATTTCCTTTTTCTTTATAATTTTCAAAAACTCCTTTTATTGCCAGATTAATAGATTCTGTCGCCCCGGAAGTAAATATGATTTCAGAAGGATGCGCACCGATTAATTCCGCCACCTGCTGTCGCGCGATATCAACTGCCTCCGCAGCAGTCCACCCATATACATGCGAATTACTCGACGCGTTTCCGAAATTTTCCAGAAAATAGGGCAGCATTTCGTCCAGAACTTTTAGGTCCATGGGCGTAGTAGCGGCGTTGTCCAGATATATGGGGAATTTCAATAGGTTACTAGCTATCGGTGAATAAATATTATATCGAATTTGAGGTTTTTGACATGATTAAACAAACGTTCCACAAGGAAAAAAAATATTCCTCAATCAAGACATTGATTTATACTGACTAAATATTTTTTTGTTGAAACGATTAAATTCATTTTCTGATCAATTCTTAGATGCACTGAACCTGCAAGTAGAAGTAACCCGACCTCTTGAAAATTTCAATCTTTTTGGCTAATCATAGTCACTATCCATAACTTTTTCTTTTGAAAATAGTTGCTATAAATACTTTCACAAACTTCCATGATTGATTGTTCGACACGATAATTTTAATACACGCATGTTGGACAAAGTAGGTGTGTAACATCAGCCAGAAACGGATTGTAGGGAGAAATTTTATCAAATCTGCTGTCATGTGCTCCGCTTCCATACTTATCGAATTTCCCTCCGTTTAAAGCAAATGCTTCATCCAAAAATGAAAATCTCCAAAAAGCTGCATGCACTCAGTGCGCTGGAGATTGGACTTTGGGATATCAAAGAGAAAGCACTTGGCATTCCGGTCAACCACTTACTTGGAGGAGTTACCCGGAGCATTATCGTATATGGCCTACCGGTGCAAACGGAGTGTTTTTATGATAACGTTAAAAAACGATAGAATTAGTCAAAGAAGTACGCTGCTGCGCAGTTGGGCGGGGAAAATGGGCGACTGATCTGCATACCCGCTTTGATCACTGACGGGCTGAAAATCTGTAATGAAATTGAATATTTTGAACCCTATTTTGTAGAAGATATTATGAGGGATCTTGGCTATGCTTATGCTCAGGGTATCAAAATTCAGGTAAAGTCACCGATGCGGATCAATAACTCTTTACTACGAACTGAAAAATGGTTGATCTACAACATAAGTAAAACCCCATCTTGTACACTTTTATCATTGAACCAAGAAATACAATGATGAAAAAGATTTTTTTAAGCATTGGATTGATAATCAGTCTTTGCAGCGGTGTTTTCACGGCAACCGATTTCCCGGAAGCGGATATTACCAATGGTATTGTAAAAGCAAAATTATACTTGCCTGACGTTAATAAAGGCTATTATCAGGGAACACGATTTGATTGGTCGGGTGTTATGCCAAGCTTGGAATATCAGGGACATACCTATTTCGGGAAATGGTTTGACAAGTACGATCCGAAAATTCATGACGCCATCAGCGGACCGGTGGAAGAATTTGTAGCTCTGGATTATGCGGATACAAAAGCCGGCTCTGATTTTGTAAAAATAGGGGTAGGGGTTTTGAAAAAACCAGATGATAAACCATATTCTTTTGCTACGAATTATGAAGTAGTAGATCATGGAAAACGCTCGGTAAAAAGAAAAAATGATATTGTAGAATTTACACACGAGCTTTCTGATAAAACGGGCTATGGTTATGTTTATACCAAAATTGTAAAACTAGTCAAAGGAAAGCCGGAACTGGTTTTAGAGCATAGTCTAAAAAACACAGGTAAGAAAACCATTTCAACCAGTGTTTATGATCACAACTTTTTCATGATTGATAACGAACCAACCGGACCGGGTATAAAAATTACTTTTCCGTTTGACGTAGTAGCGGAAGGCAAAGGTTTCGGGACGATTGCCAATGTTGAAGGTAAGTCTATCATTTATACCCGACCGCTGGCAAATAAAGAAAACGTTTTCAGCGCCGGATTGAAAGGGTTAACCTCTTCGCCAAAAGATTATGACCTGAAAATTGAAAATGTAAAAACAGGAGCCGGTGTGAAAATCACCAGCGACCAGCCGATTGAAAAACTGGTTTACTGGTCGTGCCCGACAACAGCCTGTCCTGAACCGTATATCCAATTGAATGTAGGGCCAGGAAAAGAAGTGAAATGGAAGATTAATTACGAATTTTTCACTACCGCGAAGAATTAATAATAAGGCCGGATGTAAAGTGTCCGGCCTAAATTAAAAAACAGATTTCTTGTGTCATTTATCAGTTCACTGTAAAAGTGAACTTGTTTTTGTTGTGCCCAAAAAATAGTAAATGAAATATTTTTCATTCGAATATCTACCTGTCCAATCTAGTTTTTTTGTGTTATGCGGAAGTGTATGGACGGAAAACGAATTTTTTTACAACGAATTGGATAATCTGTATTGGCCAACTTACGATTGCCCGAGATCAGTTTTTTAGGAAATATTTAAAATCACAGATGGATATATTATCGTTGCGGACGTCTTTTGATATGGACGGAAATTCAATAGTGATTTCGGGAATGATTCTTCTTCGATAGATAACCTTTTTATGTAGCGGAAATAATTTTATGAATTTTAAAAACTGGCCGTAGAAAAACTAGGTTTTTCGGACAGAACTATCACAATTTTGGCTGATTGACTGACAAAGCAACCATAGCCGGACAAATGAAAATATACCAACCAGATATTAATACTGAATAATATAGCGCATGAATAAGGATTCATTTTCAAAAGAACTATTTGATAAAGCGCCCATTGTGGGTATCATAAGAAATCTGTCGCTGGAAGAAGTGAAACAGATTATTCCGATTTTCCGGGAATCAGGATTGACTACCATTGAAATTACCATGAATACTCCTGGTGCAGAAGAGATCATTCGGTATGCCCGGGAAAATGAAAGTGAAGGTCTGAATATTGGTGCGGGAACGGTTTGCACGAAAGAGGATCTTGAAAATGCGTTGGAAGCCGGGGCACAATTTATTGTTACACCTGTGATTAGTAAAAAAGTGATAAAATCTTGCGTGAAAAAAGGAATACCTGTTTTTCCGGGTGGTTTTACACCAACTGAACTTTATAACGCCTGGTCTTACGGCGCGACGATGGTAAAAATTTACCCGGCTACTTCTCTTGGCCACGAATATATCAAAGATTTAAAAGCACCACTGGACAAAATGAAAGTTTTGCCAACGGGTGGTATCAATCTGGAAAATATGAGTGAATTTCTAAAAGCCGGTGCGGATGGGCTGGGTATCGGCGGGCAATTGTTTGATAAGAAATTAATAAAAGAAAAAGACTGGGTCGGGCTAAAACAACATTTTTTAAAATTTGTTGAGAAGCTCCATAATAGCTAGTGTTCTGATTTTTAATTAGATAAAAATACTATTTCATTCTGGTTTTTTTTTATGTCTCAGTCAAAAACCAAAAATTATCGCTGGATTGTTGTCGTTCTTTTGTTCACCGCTACAACAATCAACTACCTTGACCGGCAGATAATTGGTTTACTGAAACCACTTTTGGAAAGTGAATTTCAGTGGACTGAAACTGATTTTGCCTCAACATTTAACCTGGATTTGAAAAAACCAAGTCTGGAATAAATGATTATTTACGGAGCTATAACAGCTGGAAGTATTCTTGGAGGATATTCATTCATTTTCTTACAAGAAAAAAGTATTGGTTGAGGTTGAAGAATTGGTTTAAAATTTTATCATTTGGGTTATTTGAATTCGTTTGGTTATAATTAATTCGACTAAATCAATTTTCGAACAGGAGGCTCCGAAGGGCAAAAAAAGAGCTCAAAATAACATTTTGACAACTAAACCTTTGCAGTCTGCATAGCTTTTGACTCTTTTCTGTATTTGTCAAGATTAATAAGAAGAACACTCCCCAGAATAATAACTAATCCTAAAATTTGGATCGAGGTTATACTTTCGTTTGCGAAGAAAATTCCTAACAAAACCGCAACCACAGGATTAACATAGGCGTGTGTGCTCACTTTGGTTGTAGGCTGAACTTTCAAAAGCCATACATAGGCACTGAAACCAACAATTGAGCCGAAAACAATAAGATACAACACGGAGAACCATGCGTCAAATGGAATAGCGCCCCATTGAATATCAATAAATTCACCACTTGCAAAACCACAAGGTACAAACGCAATCCCTGCTACAAGCATTTGCCAGGATGTTTTTACCATGATGGATCCGCTGGTGGTTTTATATTTGGAATATAATGAACCGCCCGCCCAGCACATAGAACCTATTACCAACATAGCCAGGCCTGCCAATTCTGATTTATTCTGGATCGTGGAAAATGCACCGATCACTCTTTCGCTGAAAAGGACAATGACTCCTGTAAAGCCAATCAATAGCCCTACAATAGTGGATCGGCTGCCAAGGTTTTCTTTCCATTTTGGTTTGTCCAATAATATAAACCACATGGGTGCGGTAGAAACCATGATCGCAACCATTGCACTTGGCAGAAATTGTTCGACCCAGATCACAATGCCATTACTGAAAAATAGCAAGAGTAAACCACTTACAGCTGCCACCTTAATCGTTGGAATATGGAATATATTCTCGCCCTTTATCACACACCAGATCATCATCAGTATACCTGCCGCTATAAAACGCAGCGCTCCCAAAAGAAACGGATGAAAGCCTGCAAGTGCTTTTTGAATAAAGAAATACGTAGATCCCCACACGATATACACCGTGGCGTAGGCCAAAACCACGATCAGGGTGGAAGCACTTTTGTTTTGGGCAGATTCCATGATTACTGTTTTTCGGGTATTACCAATTGTTGTTGTTCTTTCACAGTTTCCAAAACGATGGTTGTTCGGGTGGACAGTATATTAGGAATCTTACTGAAAGAATTCCGCATCAGATCCATTAAAGAGGAGGAGTCTGTTGTCCTGACTTTTATCAGGTAACAATCTTCCCCGGCAACGTGGTGCACTTCCTGGACTTCCGGAATTTTGGCGAGTTCCTGACCAACGTTGTTACTCCCAAGTCCATCCGCAGCTTTCATCGAAATAAAGGCAAGCAATTTTTGTTGCAGGGGAACGGGATTCAACCGCGTTGTATATTGCAGAATTACATTTTTCTGTTCCAGCTTTTTAACCCGTTCTAATACTGCCGACGGAGCCATTTCCAGCTCTCTTGCCAAATCTGCATTGGATATACGTGCGTTTTCCTGCATCAGTCTCAGGATGCTTAAATCCACTTTGTCTAATATAATATCGTTTCCGTTCATTATTCTGTAAAGTTATTGAAATTCAGAATTATATTCAAAATATTGACAATTTAATTTAGTAATATTCGATTTGGTTATTTTTAAGCGTATTCGTTAATTTTAAAAGGCTGGAATTTTCTTTCGACAAGCTTCGTTTTGGAAGTAGTTGATAGATTCCATTTACAAGTTTGTCCTAAATTCCATGGCTCGTAATTATAATGAAGCGGTGAAAATGAATAGTACGATTTCCACGACCACATATCAGGCAGCACAATCGGTAGCAAAAACGGTGGAGGAGCATTTTATTTTCCATCATGAGAATGCTAAAAGACATAATAAGGATGATTTTGCTCCGAAGCCTGATGCCCAGGTTATTGAGTCAATTATCGATACCACTTTCTGGGCCAGTTTGCGCAGGGAGGAAGGTCATTCGCCCTCTATTTCGCTTGCGTTTTTGCCTCCTGAGCTTGCCGGACAACCTTTGATTTTTGAAAACAGACTGACTTTCACGCCTGCCATTTTAACAAAGCTTGCACCAGCGGTGGAACGGTCAGGAATTCATTTAGGCATCTGGATAGATGGCGATCAGCTTTATATCTGGGGAACAACACGTGTAATTCCAAATCTTTGCTTTGTACTAGAAGTGATTGAACCGGGAATGCTGGTTATCAAACATCGCAGGATTGATGGATTTGGAAAATTTGTAAATGTGGCGGTTCTGAAAGGCGATCAGATCAAAATTGTGGACGATATCAGCGGAAAGATTCCTGATTGTCCAAATCTGGTAACCTCACTGATTGGTTTTAATTCTTCATCGCTTTGGAATGACTCTCTGAATGTGATGGTGCAGCTTGCGGTTTCGATGCGGGATCATAAAAGGGGAGGGATTCTGCTTGTTGTTCCATCCGGAAGAGAAACCTGGCGGGATTCTATTATTCACCCAATTTCCTATTCAATTACACCGATATTTTCGGAACTGGCGGAACTGTATGAGCAGCATGAGGAAGAATCTGAACATCCGATCTGGATCAATAAAATCACAAATGCCGTAAACCATATCGCCGGATTAACGGCTGTGGATGGAGCTACCATTATTAATGATCGTTTTGAACTGCTTGCTTTTGGAGTGAAAATAGGACGTTCTGCCTTTTCGTCTCGTGTTGATAAAATCATGGTTACTGAGCCTATTGTAGGAAACGTGGCCTCTGTTGTTCCGCCTGTGCAAAATGGAGGAACCCGGCATTTATCAGCAGCGCAGTTTGTTTTTGATCAGCGTGACAGCCTTGCGCTGGTGGCGTCTCAAGACGGCCGGTTTACCATATTTTCATGGTCTCCATGCGATAATATTGTACAGTCGCACCGGGTTGATACTTTGTTATTTTAAAATAATGTTTCAAATGAAATCAGAATATTAGCAATTTCGTATAGCGATTATCGTGTCGGAATTTCAAATATTCCACTTGGGTTGAAATAATTTAAAAATATTAAAGTAATCTTCAAAGTTGTGCGTCTTCCTTAAAAAATGAGGAAATGTTAAGCCAGGGAATGACTACAGATACCGGAAATGCTATTGCTAATACGATCAAAGAATACGGGAAACGTCTCTTTGGTTTTATTCGCAATAAGGTGCGGTCTGAGCAGGATGCTGAGGATATCATACAAGACGTATGGTATCAGTTGAGCAATGTCATCAATATAGAAGAAATTGATCAGATGAGCGGCTGGCTGCATCAGGTGGCGCGCAATAAAATTATTGATAAATACAGAAAAAAGACTCCGGAATTACTGGATGACTTCGCTTATGAAAACGATGAAGAAAGTTTCAATATAAGCGATATACTGCTGGCAGATAACTACACGCCGGAAACAGAATATATTCGCGAAGTTTTCTGGAAAGAATTATTTACTGCTTTGGAAGAATTACCTGAAAATCAGCGACAGGTTTTTGTTTGGAATGAATTGGAGGATGTTACTTTACAGGATATTGCCACGAATACAAATGAAAACCTGAAAACGATTATTTCCAGAAAAGGCTACGCTGTGAAACACTTGCGCAAGCGGATGAAAACTGTGTATGACGAATTTTTTAATTAAGAAACCTATTGATATGAATATGGAACCAAAGGATTTTAGAAGAAACAAGGCCAAATTTTTTCTATTTGTTCCGCTTATTATTGCGCTGGTCAGTACGGTTGTTATGTTGTTGTGGAACACGATTTTACCTGATCTGTTGGGGGTGAAGCATATCACTTTCTGGCAATCCGCAGGTTTATTGCTATTGTGTAAAATACTTTTCGGCGGCTTTGGATTTTCAAGGAACCAGGGAGGGGCCGGAATGCATTTGAGGGAAAAGTGGATGAATAGGATGGGGAGCGAAGACAAGCAGAAAATCAGAGAGGAATGGTTAAAGCGCTGTCGACAATGGAAAAAAGAAGAATGATTTCTAAAATGGTATGTATTTTTTTAAAATGTTTCAACCTGACTAATTAAAATTGAATTGGAAGGAAAGGTTAAATATTTAATGTATACCATAAATATAATGGGGAATTTTCAGAATTCTTGTTGAGAAAATTAATTTATACGCCTGTTCGAGAATAATTTAAAACAAAAAAGCAATCCATTTAATTGGATTGCTTTTTTGTTTTAAATTATTCTCATAAGTTGTGATATAGAAATAGAACAAATTTTATTCCTGAATTTAAACATATCATCGAAAGCGGAAGAAATAATATTATTTATTTTATGTTATTTCGAAAATTGTCTGCATGTTCAAAACTTGCGGAAACCAAAATAATGGATCGGTTAAGCTATATTTTTTGTTACCGAACAATAGAAATGAATATCATCAATATCCATTTTAGAAACCTGATCGAGTAGTAAAGAAAGTGCCACGTAAAATGGATAAGGAACTATAAGGTAAACTCAACGATGGACTTTTTAAAAAAGGAACTTTATAATTTAATCAGCAGTCAGGAAGATATATTTGATTTTATTCAGGACTTTGGACTGGATGGGTTTTGGTATTGTGACGTTGATAAATTTGAAAATCAGTGGATAAATCCAAAATTCTGGAATGGATTGGGGTACTTTACAAAGGAAATTTCTAATTTTTATCATAGTGTACAAAGTGTTTCCTTTAATGAAGATATTGAAGAATTAGTAAAAGGTGCACTAAGTCATTTTCAATTTTCGGATACAATTTTTAAGATAACAGCACGCTTTATCGAAAAAAACCAGCAAACGGTTTTGATGAATTGTCATGTTAAATGTATTCGTGATACAAACGGAAAGCCATTCCGGTTTTTGTGTGGTGTAGTTAAAAATGAGACAGAAGGTGAGAAAAGCCGAAAAGAATCGAAATTTTACGAATCTGTTTTAAACAGTCAATCGATATTTATCACACGTATTGACTGGAAGGGAACCTACACCTTTGTCAATGATTATTTCTGTAAAACTTTTGGCTACGAAAGAGAGGAAATAGTTGGTCAAAGTTCATTTTTGACAATTGTTAAAGAAGATCATATAAAATGTTTTGAAATCGGACGAAAATGTTTCGAACAACCGGATGTACCTTTTAAAATAGTTCTGCATAAAAGAGACAAGGAACAAAATGTCAAAGCGAGTGAATGGGAGTTCACCGGGATAAGAAATGAAGATGGGAGTTTTAGTGAAATTCTTTGTGTGGGCTACGACGTTACAGGCAAAATCAAAATAGAAAGAGATTATTCCGCCTTGGTTTCCAATATGACGGACGTCCTTTTCATCATTAATCCGGAAGGAGTTTTTGCTTATGTAACACCCAGCTGGACAAAAATATATGGCTATGAAGCCATCGAAACCATCGGTCATGTTTTCACCGAATTTGTTCATCCGGATGATGTTGAACGTTGCTTTCAGGCTCTTTCTGCAACCTATGAATCGGGGATTTCCCTGCCGTCTGTGGAGCATAGGATAAAACACAAAGACGGTTCGTGGTTTTGGAGCAGCACAAGGGCAAGTATAGATCCGGTAAACGGAGAAATGGTTTTGACCAGCCATGATATTACCAAAAGAAAAATTGATGAGGAAAAGTTAAGAGAACTTGCCCTGGTAGCGGCAAATACTACTGATATGATTATTACAACTGATTCGGAGGGGATAATAACCTGGACGAATGATGCTTTTACTAAACGTTCGGGGTATACCGTTGACGAGGTTATAGGCAAAAGGCCCTCGGACCTTGTGCAGGGCCCGGAAACAAATGCTGAAACACGATTGCGATTGCGCAAGGGGTTGGATGACAATATTTCCATGAGTGAAGTTATCCTGAATTATACCAAATCAGGAGAGCAGTACTGGATAGATCTCAATATAAACCCGATTATTGATGAGCATGGAAATTGCACACATTTTATTGCTGTAATGCGTGATATTTCCGTTTTCAAGCAAGCTCACGAGGAATTGAGACGGACCAAAGAATTACTTGAACAAACCAGCGAAGTTGCCAGAATTGGTGGCTGGGAATACTATCTGGAAAATAAGATCCTGACATGGTCCGATGTCATTAAAGAAATTCTCGGAGTTCCGATTGATTTTGTGCCAGACGTTGAAAACGTAATTCAATTTTACAGTTCGGTCGATAAAAAGAAACTTGAATTTGCATTCGGCGATTGTATGGAATCCGGTATGCCAATTGCTGAGGAAATTCATATTACAACATATGCCGGTAAAGAACTTTGGGTTAGGGTGATTGGTAAATCTGAATTTAAGGACGGAGCCTGTACAAGAATTTTCGGAACGATTCAGGATATTGATGAGCTCAAAAAGGCTGAGGAATTAAGCCATAAAAATGCTGAAATGCTAAGGAAAATGTCTGAACAGGTTCCTGGAATATTATATCAATTCCAGATTTTTGATGACGGCAGGATTAAATTTCCTTATGTTTCAAAGGAGGCAATGCATACGATAGAATTCCTGGAAGATGGCGAATACTTAGTGCCGGAGGCATTGGTAAAAATTATTCATCCGGATGATAAGGAAAAATTTATTAATTCTATAAACTTGTCCAAAGAAACGCTTCAAAATTGGGATTTGGATTACAGAATCATTAGTCCTACCGCAGGCGAGCGATGGCTTCGTGGAGAATCAATTCCGGAAAGGCTTGATGACAGCGTTTTATGGCATGGATATTTGCAGGATATCACGTTCCGGAAACAGGGAGAACAGGAGATTTTACAGTCCGAAATAAAATACCGGACTTTGTACAATTCCACGAGCGATGCTGTAATGCTGCTCAATGCAGACGGCTTTTTTGACTGTAACACGTCTGCATTGAAAATGTACGAAATTGATTCCTTTGAGGAATTTTACGCTTTGAACCCTACGGATCTTTCTTATCCGTACCAATCCGACGGGAGAGATTCTGCAAAAACAATTCTCGATTATAGTGTTTTGGCCATGCAAAATGGAAGTACCCGTTTTGAGTGGGAGCAAAAGCGCATGAAATCCGGAGAGATATTTTCGGTAGAGATTTTACTAAATGCCATTGACTTAAACGGTGCTCAAATTATTCAGTCCGTTGTTCGTGATATTACCGAACGTAAAATTGCAGAACAGGAAATTCGTGATGCGAGGGAACAGGCAGAAGCTGCCAGTAAATCAAAATCGGAGTTTCTTACCAATATGAGCCATGAGATCCGTACACCTCTGAATGGTGTAATCGGTTTTACTGATCTGCTCATGAAAACAGATCTTGATCCAACTCAGCACCAATATCTGTCCATGGTTTTTCAGTCTGCAAATTCTTTGCTGGACATTATTAATGATATCCTTGATTTTTCAAAAATAGAGGCAGGCAAGTTGGAGCTGGCCGTGGAAAAAATAGATCTGCTCGAAATATGTGGGCAGGTTACGGACATGATTACCTATCAGGCACATCAGAATAATCTGGAAATTTTGTTAGACATTGCTTCCAACGTACCCAGATATATTTGTGTTGACCCTGTGCGTCTCCGCCAGATTTTGATTAATTTATTGGGAAATGCTGTCAAGTTTACGGAAAAGGGAGAAATTGAACTAAAAGTAAATGTTTTGAAAGAATCCGGCGAGGATACTACTTTCAGGTTTTCGGTGCGAGATACCGGTATTGGAATAAATTCGAAGAACCTGCGAAAGATTTTTGAGGCCTTTGCTCAGGAAGATGCTTCCACAACCAAAAGATTTGGCGGTACGGGCTTAGGACTGCCGATCTCCAATAAACTTCTTGCACTGATGAATAGTGAGTTACAGCTCAAAAGCATTTTTGGCGAAGGAAGTACTTTTTATTTTGACGTAACGTTCAAGTCATTCCACAATTCATCTCAGGATTGGTCCAATATTGAATCGGTACATAAAATTCTGATTGCTGAAAACAACACTTCAAATAGTCTGATTTTGAAAAACATGTTGGCAAACCGGCAGATTGAATCAGAAATAGTGCAAACGGGTTATAGTGTGATTGAAAAAGTTAAGGCTGGAAACCGGTACGATGTTATTTTAATAGACTACCATTTGCCAGATCTTGACGGGATATCAGTGAGCAGGACAATAAGAGAAATTTATGGACAGGAAGAATCTGAGCAGGTAATTTTACTTATGCACCGCTCGGATGATAAGGAAATAAGCGCACTATCGGAAGGCCTGAATATTGTTCAGTTGAACAAACCTGTTAAAATTCAAAAGCTCTTTAACATATTATTAAAAATCGACGGCCGCGACGAAGAGCCATCCGTGTATGAAACAGATATAAAGGAATTGGAAAACAGAGAGATTGATCCAGGAAAAATAACGATTCTCATTGCTGAGGATAATAAAATAAACATGATTTTGGTCAAAACCTTTTTAAATAAAATTTTGACGAATACCATTTTAGTAGAAGCTGCTAACGGGAGAGAGGCTGTAAAACTTTTTGAATCCGAAAAGCCGGATCTGGTTCTCATGGATATACAAATGCCGGAGATGAATGGGTATGAGGCGGCATCGGAAATAAGAAAACTTGAAAAAGGAAAAAGGACACCGATCCTTGCTTTAACTGCCGGAACTCTGAAAGGAGAAAAAGAGCGCTGTGTTGAAGCCGGAATGGACGATTATCTAACAAAACCAATCCTTAAAGACACGTTGGAAAGCGTTCTGAATCAATGGTTGAAGTAACAACAAGGACATTCGTAATTATACGAATGTCCTTGTTCCAGCATAATTTTCCCGGAATTCTTTTGGTGTACAGCCATTTTTATTCTTAAAAATCCGATTGAAATAAGACAAATTATTAAATCCGCATTTATAGGCAATCTCGGAAATTGTATTTGTGGTATCGATCAACGAGCGCGAAGTATGTCCCAGCCTGATTTCGTTCAGGCTTTCAATAAATGTTTTTCCGGTCCTTTTTTTGATAAATCTGCTGAAAGATACCTCCGTCATTCCTGCAAGTTTAGCTACACCTTCCAACGAGACTTCCTTGTCGTAGTTATCCCGCATGTAAGCAAATACTTTTTCAATTCTGCGGCTGTTGAAATTAATATTCTCATCTGTAAAAGTACTGTTGGAAAGTACCTTCATATTTCTTGAAACTGATAAATCATGCAAAATCGACATCAGTTCCAACATAGAATCAAAACCGCTTTTTTGGGTAAGCGCTATCAGCCGTGGCATGATTCGGTCTATTGTTTCTTTTGAAAAAGAAATTCCCCTGACTGACTTGTCCAAAAGCGATTTGATAAAGAAAAGCTGATTTCTACGGAGCAATTTTTCATCAAACAGATCCCTATGAAATTGCAAGGTGATTTCCTGAACTTCCGGCATTCCTTCTTCCCATTTATATTGATTGGTAAACCAGCCATGCGGCAGATTATTCCCTACCAATACCAGTTCCGCATCATCAATAGTTTCTGTGTGATCGCCAACAATACGTTTCACCCCCTTTCCGCCCATAATCAGGTTGAGCTCAAATTCATCATGATTGTGAAGAGGAAAGTCGAAAAACTTCTTTTTTCTGGTGAAAATTGTAAAACAATCGTATTGGGTTAATGGCGTTATTTCACGGTAAACTTCAATCATTTCAATTTATTTTGATGTCAGATAAGATCAAATGTAAATATTAAAAGTGATTATTTGTACCATGTTAAAATTCTTTTAATTTTATTTTAATACAAATATATTTTAGCTTATTACTGTCATTATGTATACTTTTTAAATTTATTATATTTTTAATTTGCTATAAATAATTAAAATAGCCATGTATGAAATGTTTTTATTTATGAAGTGATAGATAAAATAGTACTATGTTTAAGATTGGAATTGTATATAATTTTATGAATTGATTTATAAATAAATTTATGTCTGTTTTTAATTCACGTCTTAAACAATTACAGGAAGAGCACCGGCAATTGCATGATCTTGAAAATCAGGCAATTTGGCCGGGAAACGGAATTTGTGATCGTTATACGCATCCGGTTCTGACAGCTGCCCATGTGCCCATTTTCTGGGAATATGATTTGAATCCGGATACAAACCCGTTTCTGATGAAACGTTTTGAAATCAATGCAGCTTTTAACGCGGGTGCTATAAAACACGAAGGAAAATATCTGATTGTAGCACGTATTGAGGGTTCAGATAGGAAATCATTTTTCGCTGTTGCAGAAAGTCCTGACGGTATCAGTCATTTCAAATTTTGGGACCATCCTGTGTTAATGCCTGAAACGGACGAGCTGGATGTCAATGTGTACGATATGCGCCTGACGAAACATGAGGACGGATTTATCTATGGACTTTTTTGCACAGAACGAAAAGATCCCAAGGCAAAACCTGGTGATGAAACCTCGGCTATTGCACAGTGCGGAATTGCCCGCACAACGGATTTGAAAACATGGATACGTCTGGCTGACCTCGTGACACCTTCACGGCAGCAGCGAAATGTGGTTTTGCATCCTGAGTTCGTTGATGGCAAATATGCTTTTTACACCCGTCCTCAGGATGGATTTATTGAAGCAGGTTCCGGCGGGGGGATTGGTTTTGGCTATTCTGAAACGATTGACAATGCCGTTATTGAGAAAGAACAGGTCGTTGACCACAAACAATATCACACGGTTTATGAAGTGAAAAATGGGCAGGGACCAGCACCGATCAAAACCGACAAAGGATGGTTGCATCTGGCACACGGCGTTAGGAATACGGCCGCTGGTTTGCGTTACGTACTTTATATGTTCATGACTGATCTCTACGATCTGACCAAAATTACTTACAAACCAGGGGGCTATTTTATCGCCGCAGAGGGTAACGAAAGGATCGGCGATGTATCTAATGTAGTTTTTTCAAACGGCTGGATTCTGGACGATGATGGAAGGATTTTCATTTACTATGCTTCTTCGGACACACGTTTACATGTGGCCACTTCTTCACTGGAAAAGCTCCTGGACTATGTCACCAACACACCGGCAGACGGATTTCGTTCGGCAGCATCAGTAGAAACACTTATTACAATTATTGATAAAAATCTTAATCTTCTACGTAAATGACTAGATTTTTCCGGACTCTTAATCATACATTTTAGTTCTTTTACCTTTTTTTTACTTATGTTAAAACCATTACTAATTGCCGGATTTACTTTATTGATAAGTCACTCCGGATTCGCACAGATTGACAGCAAAGCCACCAAGGAAACCAAAGCATTGTACCGTAATCTTGGTGAATTATCAAAAAAATCAATTTTGTTTGGCCATCAGGCAGCCACGGAATACGGCCATGGATGGTCAGGAGATGAAAACCGCTCGGATGTAAAATCGGTCACGGGTTCGCATCCTGCTATAATAGGTGCAGATTTTAGCGGATTGTCCGGACATCCAAAAGATCAAATTGAAAAAAATATAATATCTCTTCGGAAAAATGTAGTTGATACTTACAACAGGGGAGGCGTGACGACTATTGCCTGGCATTTCAATAATCCGGCTTCTGAGGGTGGGTTTTATTGGAAGGATTCGGTGTCGGCAAAATCCATTGCGCTCATCAAGCCGGGCGGATCTCATCATGAAAAATATAAGGAAATCCTTAAAACCATTGCCGATTTTGCACATTCTGTGAAAGGAAAAGACGGAACACTGGCACCGATGATTTTTCGCCCATATCACGAATTGGATGGCGACTGGTTTTGGTGGGGAAAAGGACATTGTTCGCGTGAAGATTTGATCGAAGTGTGGCAATTCACTGTTTCTTATCTGCGTGACGAACTGGGTGTTCATAATTTTATTTATGCCTTTTCACCAGATTGCAAGTTTAGCACAGAACAGGAATATCTGGAACGATACCCTGGCGATAAATATGTCGATATGGTAGGATTTGACGATTATGCAGATTTTGGACGTGACGGAAAATACAATCTGAATGCGGGTGTAAAAAAACTTAAAATCGTTTCTGATTATGCGAAAAAGGCAAATAAACTTGCAGCTTTCACAGAGTCCGGGCTGGAATCAATTCCTGATAAAAACTGGTGGACAGAATCACTTTTGAAATCCCTGAAAGCAGAAAAAGTGAACCTTGCTTATGTGTTGGTATGGCGGAATGATGCTAAAAGTCCAACTCATTTTTACGCACCTTTTCCCGGGCAAGTGAGCGTTCCTGATTTTATGACTTTTTACAATGATCCTTACACTTTATTTGAAAAGGATTTGAAAAATATTTACCGTTAAAACACGGCGAATTACTGATTTATAATTCAAGAATATCAATCAAAAACTTTACATTTGCAACGAAGATGCAAATGTAAAGTTTTTTTCAATAATGGAAAATCAAACACAAATAAATGTATATCTGATCACAGGATTTTTGGGAGCAGGTAAAACCACTTTGCTTAATAACCTGCTGAAAAGTCTGGAAGGAAGCAGAAATGTGGTTATTGAAAATGAATTTGGAAAAGCATCGATTGACGGAACGCTGATTGCCGAACAGTATAGTCAGTTGTTTGAATTAAACAATGGTTGTATCTGCTGCTCGCTCGATGAGGAATTATATGATGTCCTGAATATGCTGGCTCATAGCGACGAGCGTCCGGAAAATCTTTTTATTGAAACTACGGGTATAGCGGATGCAGGAACGGTAGCCGAAATTTTCAAAAGAGAGGATGTGGGTAAAATTTTCAAACTGAAAAAAGTTATCTGCGTTACGGATGCAGAAACGGTTGAGGATTATCTTAATGAAACAGAAGAAACCATTCGGCAGATTGTTGTTTCTGATTTGATCATCATTAATAAGACCAATTTTGTATCTGCCGATTATCTGGTAAAACTGAAAAGTCTTATGACTTCGCTGAATCCTTTTGCCGAAATTTTTCTATCCGCAGAAGGGCAGATCCCTTTGGAGAAACTGGAAAATCAAAGAGATGATTACTTTGAAATAAGCGAAAAGCCGGATGTGATTTTCACCCACACAAGTGGCCATAAAATAAAAACGGTAACCTTCAAAACGGAGAACGAGTTCTATAAAGATTACCTGATCCATACGTTGAATGTATCACTGATGTTACATTACAAACAGATCTATCGTATTAAAGGATTTGTAAAACTGGAAGGCAGTAACGAAAAAATTCTAGTGCAGTCGACCGGTAAAAGGCTTACACTAGAAAGTTACGGGAGCTGGAATGAAAATGAAGTTCCTATTTCTGAACTTGTATTTATTGGGATGGGTCTGGAATTAGCGTCAATCCAGAGAATTTTGCGCCCAGCTATCAAAAAGATAGCCGTGGAAAAACTGAAATCTATGAAATTATCAATTTTAAAAGGCTGATTGTTTAGAAAAAACACTCTTAGTTTTTTCTAAACAATGATTATTGCTAAATTGGCTTATCTCTACTCAAAGCCCGTTAATTTTGAAAACTTCTACCTTCTCATCAAATGGGCCAGGTTATGGCCCGGCAAAAAATTACAAGTTGATTAAATCTGTTTTTCTGCTCTTATTTCTTCTTTCGATAAGCCCGATGTTGCATGCGCAAAAGGCAAAAGTCAATGAAGATTCGGTTTACATCAGAGATCATTATTCCAAGATAGAGCGGATGATCCCGATGCGTGACGGGATTAAATTATTTACTGCAATTTACATCCCAAAGGATATTTCAGCGAGTCAAAAATATCCGATTTTGCTCAATCGCACACCTTATAATAGTGCGCCATACGGAGAAACGCTTTTCAAAACTTCGCTTGGTCCGTCCATGAGTTTTGCAAAAGATGGCTACATTGTCGCCTATCAGGATGTGCGTGGAAAGTATATGTCTGAGGGGGATTTTGAAGCGTATCGTCCTTTTATTGCCAATAAAAAAAGCCCGAAAGACATTGACGAAAGCTCGGATACTTTTGATACCATCGAATGGCTACTGAAAAATATTCCTGATAATAATGGCCGTGTGGGCTCCTGGGGCATTTCTGCACCTGGTTATTATGCAACGATGACAGCTGTTGATGCGCATCCTGCCCTAAAAGTAGTGTCCCCGCAAGCACCGGTTACGGATTGGTATATGGGTGACGACCGGCATCACAACGGTGCGTTTTTCCTGATGGGTACTTTCTCATTTATATCTTCCTACGGAGCACCGCGACCTGTTCCGACTCCAAAAGGTACACCTCCATTTTCCGCTTATGGTACGCCTGATTCTTATGAGTTTTATAAAAAACTGGGGCCGTTGAAAAATGTGAATGAGAAGATCTTCAAAAATGAAAACCGGATCTGGAACCAGTTGATGGAGCACGACAACTACGATGATTTCTGGCAGGCCAGGACTCCGGTTCCTTACCTGAAAAATATAAAACCCGCCATGCTGGTCGTTGGCGGATGGTTTGATCAGGAAGATTTGTACGGTCCGCTTAAAACATATGGTGGCATTGAAAACAACAAACCGAAATCTCCGAATCTTCTGGTTATGGGTCCCTGGATTCATGGTGGCTGGTCTCGAGGTACGGGTGAATCGCTTGGTAATATTCGTTTTGGATCAAAGACAAGTTCTTTTTATCAAACTTCGATTGAACTTCCATTTTTCAATCATTACCTGAAAGACAAGCAGGATCCGTCTTTACCGAAAGCCTACATTTTTGAAACCGGCTCTAATGAATGGAAAAAGTATGATCAATGGCCGCCGAAAAATACGGTTGAAAAGAAGTTATATCTACAAGCAAATGGAAAACTTTCCTTCGAATCGCCAAATGCTAAAACAGCTTCTTTCGATGAATATGTAAGTGACCCCGCGAAACCGGTACCTTATACTTCGGAGATCAGGATCATTCGTGGCAGTGATTATATGTATGAGGATCAGCGTTTTGCTGCAAGTCGTCCGGATGTTCTGGTTTACGAATCTGATGTTTTGAAAGAAGATGTTACAATTTCCGGAAATGTGTTTGCCAATCTTTTTGTATCCACAACAGGGACTGATGCGGATTTTGTTGTGAAATTAATTGACGTGTATCCAGGCGACGCGCCCAATAATAGTCCAGTAAATCCATCAATGAAAATGGGTGGTTTTCAGTTGCTTATCCGCGGAGAAGTAATGCGTGCAAAATTCAGGAACAGTTTTTCCAAACCGGAAGCCATGGTTCCTAACAAAGTGGAGCACGTCAAATTTGATATGCAGGATGCAGCGCATAGCTTTAAAAAAGGGCATAAAATCATGATTCAGGTTCAAAGTTCATGGTTCCCGCTGGTTGACCTTAATCCTCAGAAATTTGTCAATATTTACAAAGCTACGGAAGCTGATTTCCAGTCAGCAAAACATAGAATTTATACGTCGGGTACAAACGCATCGTATGTCGGTGTACGCGTAATGGAATAATATTCGGGACATAGACTAAAAAAAATCCGCAAAAGACTTTCTCTTTTTGCGGATTTTTTATGTCCAGACATTTTTTCGGTGTTCTTCTTTTTATTCGTTTCTTAATTTATTAAGTCTGTCAATCAGGTGAATTAGCTCACTTTCAGCACTGCTTAATTCCTTCAATTCGCCCTTATCGATTACGTTGCCTGCCGGATCGTAAACATTTTTAAAATCTTCACTTACATCCGGATTTTCGTTGTTTTCAGAGGAATATCCGGTCGTCAGATCCATGTCTGTTTTATCAAACTCGATCTGTTGTCTTTTAGCCATTATTTTTTCTTGCAGCTCCTTTATTTCCTTATCTTTTTGGTCTTGCATAATTGTAATATTTAATCTTTTGAAATAATTTATCAAAAACCAGGCCACTATGTCTGGTTATAGTTTGTCGGTATTAACGATAAAAATCGTTAAATTGTAACCAGTGTTATCAATTTGTTTATTTCATTTTGATAATTGACTTCCATTTTGATAAATAGATATCTTACCGAAAAACTGAATTTTAATTTGTAAGCAATTGATATTCAATTTACTGTAAATTTAAAAATATTTTGGAATACCTTTTTAAGTACTCAACATTATGATTTAAATTTCTGTACTATGATAACGCAATTTCAGGTTATTGGCTTATTGAAAGAAGAGTTACCGAGAATTACCGGACAGGCAAATTTTGAGGAAATTCCGAGAGCTTTTTCATCCATTCACGCCGCAATTTATTCCTTATCGGATTTTACAAGAATCAATCTTGAATTAAAACACTTCCAGACTGCCAGAAAATGTTTTTACCTCGCAGAAAAGATTTATCTGGAAGGTGATATTATGGTTCAGTTTCTGATTGAAAAAGTATTTATTGATTCACTTGTTCTGGCAAAAAAAGCAGGTACTAAAAATCATCTGGCCAGCCTGATTCCGCCAGCGCTTCAAAAAGTATATCTCAAACACCTTACGCCCCCAATACCTCCCAGCCATATTTGAATATCATAATAGTTACAACAACCAGAAAAATAATACGGACGAAGTCATTTCCTTTTCGAATAGCTAGTTTGCTGCCAATGATATTTCCGGTGATGTTCATAACAGCCATAACCAATGCAATTTCTAACATGTAATTTCCCTGTTTGACAAAGACAATCAAAGCGGAAATGTTGGTGACGCAGTTTACAATTTTGGCATAAGCGGAAGCCTGAACAAATTCGAAACCCAGGACAACGACAAAAGCGAGTACAAAAAAACTTCCCGTGCCCGGACCAAAGAAGCCGTCATAGAATCCAATGATCAATCCTATCATGGCACCGTAAATGATTTGTTGGCGATAAGCCAGCTCTTTTGTTTTTACTGATCCAAGGTCTTTTTTGAAAAAAGTATAAACTGCGATGCCTATCAGAATGAAAAGTATGAGGGGTTTCAATACTTCAACATTTATCAGACTTACAATTCTTGCGCCGGTAAAAGATGAAATGAAACAGCTGAATGAGATAACGAAAAGCAGTTTGAAGTCAAAAGTTATCCTTTTGGCATAATGAAAAGCAGCAACAGAAGTGCCAGCCAGCGCAGCGATTTTATTGGTACCGAAAAGCGTGGCAATAGGAGCATTTGGAAAGCTGATCAATAAGGCAGGAATCTGAATCAACCCACCGCCGCCAACGACAGAATCTATAAAACCGGCAATAAATGCAAGAGCACCAAGTGCAAGTAAAGTCCAGGTGTTGTAGTCGGAAAGAAAATTTGAAAACATGGGATTAATAGTAATGGGGCGTATTTCTGCGAAGCTAAGTAGGCAGTATTTAATAAAAAAGCGTTGGGCATTTTCCTAAACCTTTTATTCTTTCATTATAATTTAAAATGTAGCTTTAACCTGATTAAATTTTGTTTATTTTAGTCGGGAAATTGTCTGGAAAGTACTCAGACTTAAATTGTTGAAAATTTATTTAAACGAAAATTTAGCAAAAATGAAATCTGGATTCATCACAAAAGGAATTGTTCTGACAATGACAGCCATGCTTATTTCGTCACTTGTTTGGGCGCAGCAAGACAAAGCGAGTCGGCCAAGTCAGCCTCAGACGGCAACGGGAAAAGTTGACGGGGCAACCATTACGATTAATTATTCAAGCCCTTCGGTAAAGGGACGGAAGATATTTGGTGATCTTGTTCCTTTCGACAAAGTATGGAGAGCGGGTGCCAACGAAGCTACGATTTTCGAGACTGATAAAGCGATCAAAATCGATGGTAAATCACTTCCGGCAGGAAAGTATAGCTTATATGCTCAACCTGGTGAAAGCGAATGGACATTTTTCTTTAATTCAGAAGTTGGACAATGGGGGATTAAACGTACCGGGGATACCACAAAAGATACTGCAAAGGATGTTTTGAGCGTAAAGGCAAAACCTGCTAAAAGTGCTTCAATGACTGAAAAACTGGTTTATGAAGTAACGCCAAAAGGATTTGTTCTGCGTTGGGAAAATACAGAAGTTCCTGTATCAATAAAATAATGATGGAAATGAAAAAATACCGGCATCTGAAAATTTCAGATGCCGGTATTTTTTTGCTCTTTCAATCGGCTTGTTAAACCAGAACAACTTTGTCTGGTTGCGGATAGCTATGAATTGATTCCATAGGGTATTCCAGTCCAATTCTTTTTCCAGTTTCTTCGGCTACTTCCAAAAGTTGGAAAATTTTCTCTTCTCCTTCAATTTTCAGTGCCTGGTACAACAGATTTCCGTATAGAAATTCTTCGGAACCGAAACCATTGATCTGAGCAACAGACTGATAATGATCAAATAATTGTTTTCCTTTCATGGCTAATATTTTATTGGAGTGTTTCTTTTGCCTGAACAACAGATGCATGCAATAAAACAAAGGTTGCACGGCTTGAATGCGGATCATCATTTATTTTTACGAACGGCAAAATAAGCTGAGGAAAATGTAGGATTGCTATTAATAATCAACCTCCTGTAATATTGTGTTAAAGTAAGGAACGCAGCCGATTGCATAACTGTTGGTGAATGTATCCGTTTTTGTAGTTTCCGGTTTCAGAAATTTTCGGTTTATGGTTCAAAAAATTATACAAAATTATAAAGTTTCATTTAGTGGACTGAGCAGAGAAACCTGGCTATTGAGTCTGGTGATTCTCATTAATCGCTGCGGTTATATGGCCGTGCCTTTTATGAGTATGTACATCACCCAAAGTATGCATAGGAGCATTGCGGATGCGGGTTTAATTATAACACTTTTCGGCGTTGGCTCTGTGCTGGGCGCTTTGGCGGGCGGTTATTTTACGGATAAAATCGGTTTTCGTCCGGTTCAGGTAATAAGTTTGGTTTTAAGCGGAACCATGTTTGCGATCTTTGGGCACATTGATGATTTCAATGTGCTCTGTGCTTTAACCGTTATTTTAAGTTTTTTTGTTGAAGGATTCAGGCCCGCCAATAATACGGCCGTTGCATCCTATTCATCACCCGAAAACCTGACAAGATCTTACGCCTTAAACCGGCTGGCTACCAACGTCGGGTTTGGCTTTGGGACATCTGTGGGTGGTTTGCTTGCAGCCATAGACTATCATTTATTGTTTTGGGTTGATGGCGTCGTTTATACTTTGGCGGGAATTCTCATATTGGTTTTGTTACCAAAAGGAGAAAAAATCAAGGAAAAGACCTTAGAAGAAAAAGAATCTTTAATCGGCCAATCTCCTTGGCAGGACATGTTTTTCGTGCGATTTATTGTTTTGGTAACGATTTACATGATTGCATTTGTTCTGATTTTTCGTCTTGTTCCGGTTTACTGGAAAGAGCAGTGGAAAATCGGTGAATCTACGATCGGTATTTTGTTAGGGATGAATGGTGTGATTATAGCACTTTTTGAAATGGTACTGATCCAGAATCTGGGTAGCCGGAAAACTGATGCGTTTTATATTATTTCTGGCATAATATTAACTGCTTTTGCCTTCCTGTTTCTTATCGTTCCAGGTGTGGCGCCTGTAATTATAGCGGCGGCTGCTGTTTTATTTTTTACAATGGGGGAAATGCTCACTTTACCATATATCAGCACAATGATCATGAGCAGGGCTACGGAATCGAATCGTGGGAAATACTCCGCTGCATACTCCATGTCCTGGGCCGTCGCACAGATTATTGGACCGGCTGGTGGCGGTTTTATCGCCGCGAACTGGGGTTATAACAGTTTATGGCTCGCATTGGTTTTAATGAGTTTTGGTTGTGCTCTGGGCTTTAAAATTCTTTTCAGAAAAAGAAGAGATTTTAATGCATTTCCTCAGATTTAAGCCTTGTTAGTATCACCTTTGAAAAATACTTTTCTTAATTACGGTTCCATAACCACTTTTTACAATCTTTTCCTGGTTATATTTTTGATCTTAACTGACGATTTTATTCAATTCGCCAACCTGTTCAAATAGTTTTTTCAAAAAAGTAATCCAGCACGTATTTTGTGCGTATATTGATTTATATTGATGTATAAATTCCTCCATGCAAATTGATAAAAATACGATAAAACTTCTGAGGATTCCATTCTCTTTTTTCCTCATGCCCCTGTTTTTGTTTGCATTTAGTCAGGCAAGAAACATATCTTATTTGCAGGCCTCTCTTTCCTTTTTCATTATCCATTTTTTGATATATCCGGCCAGTAATGGGTATAATAGTTATATTGACAAGGACGAAGACAGTATTGGCGGAATTGAAAAGCCTCCCATGCCCACGGAAAGCCTTTTTTATCTAACCGTATTTTTGGACGCACTGGCGGTTTCGCTGGCTTATTTTTTTGTAAGTAAGTTATTTTCAGTTTGCTTAATTTTATACATTGTTGCTTCGCGGGCTTACAGCTCGAAACAAATCCGTTTGAAAAAGTATGCAGTTGTTGGCTTTCTGGTTGTAACAATCTTTCAGGGGGCTTTTACCTACTATATGTCGATTGTCGGTATCACGGGAAATGCTATGCCTTTGAACCGTGATACGATTTTCATTCTTTTAGGATGTTCTTTTCAAATCGCTGGTGCTTACCCGCTTACGCAAATATACCAGCACAAACAAGACCTCCGTGACGGTATTATTACATTGAGCTACAAACTTGGATATAAAGGGACATTCATTTTTACAGCCTTGATGTTTGCCTTATGTAATCTTTTTTACTATTTATATTTTCAAAGCCAGGATTCTGGAATGATTTTTTTTATAATCCAGCTGTTCTTCATACCGATCGTTTTGTATTTTTTTTACTGGTTTTATCTGGTTTATAAAAATACGGAAAATGCAAATTTCAGAAATACCATGCGTATGAACTGGATTGCGGCACTTTGTATGAACAGTTGTTTCTTTGTACTCATTATTATCAATTTTTTCCTTTGAGTTATATCACCGCTATCGGGACTGCAGTTCCGGAAAATTGTTTTTCGCAAGAAATGTTGAGTTCTTTTTATATGAATTCAACAAACGACGAAATATTTAAGCGTAAAATTAAAATCGTTGCCGGGAAAACCGGCATAAGTAAAAGGTATTCTGTACTGAAAGATTTTGACGGAGAATCAGCTGATTTTGAACTATTTTCAAAAACTTCATCGGTCGAGCCAGGTCTCACAGAAAGAATGAAGCTTTATAAAAAAAATGCTACGCAGCTGTCTCTTGCTGCCATTCAAAAAATTGATAACATTGAAACTCTAAAAAAGGAAATAACGCATATAATTACTGTGACCTGCACAGGGTTATTCGCTCCCGGCCTTGATATTGAGCTTATCAGAGAACTTGACCTGAATCCCGAAACGGAGCGTAGCAGCATTAATTTTATGGGATGTAATGCGGCAATTATTGCTTTAAAAAGTGCAGATTCAATATGTAGAAGTCTGCCAAATGCAAATGTCCTGATCGTTTGTACCGAATTATGCACCATTCACTTCCAGAAAAAATTCAACGACGATTATATCCTTTCCAATCTTATTTTTGGAGATGGCGCTGCTGCTGTCATGATGACTTCACAACCAAAGCAAACGCATAATCTCAAAAGAGTACAGGTTAACAGGTTCAATTCGATGATCCTCCATAACGGATACAGGGATATGGCCTGGCAGTTATCGGAAACAGGTTTTATCATGAACCTGACTTCCTATGTACCTGGGTTAATAAAGGAAAATATTCTACCGATGTTAGATAAGATTGGGTTAATCCCTTCTCAAATAGAGCATTGGGCAATTCATCCCGGTGGAAAGAAGATTGTAGATGACTTTGCTGCCGCATTGAGCCTTAATAAATCTTTGCTGACGGAAACCTATGATGTCCTGAAAAATTATGGAAATATGTCCTCTCCAACTGTTTTGTTTGTACTGAAAAAGGTATTGGAAAAAGCGGAAAGTGCGAAGGTCGGTGAAAGACTTTTCGCAGCTGCCTTTGGTCCTGGGCTGAGCATTGAAACCATGCAGCTGCAATATGTTTAAGTTGAGAAGTACCAGAAAAGAGCTTTTGGATCAGGAGGAAATTCCGGAACATGATTTATTCCAAAATCTTCGTGAACTGGATTTTATTAATCAATGGCTTGGAGGCTACCAAATTTCTTTTTCAGCTTTAAGATCCATAATACAGCCAACCATGCATTACTCGTTTACAGATATAGGTTGTGGGGCAGGAGATACGTTAAAGCGAATCAAAAAGTGGAGAACGAAACAGGGTTATTCTATTGATTTACATGGTGTTGACTTGAAGCCAATTTGCATTAAATATGCAGAAAGTAATCCTGAAAATACCGGAATCCGATTCATTTGTGATGATTACAGAAACATGTACAATCATATCAAAAAAATTGACATTATCCATGCCTGCTTATTTTGTCACCACCTTACCGAAAATGAAATTTTGACCCTGATAAGATTTGCAGTTCAAAATAAATCAATTCTGGTTATAAATGATCTGGAAAGAAATCGGCTTGCTTATTATTCGATCAAGGTGCTAACTTATTTTTTTTCAAAATCTTACCTTGTGAAAAATGACGCTCCGCTTTCGGTATTAAGAGGTTTTAAAAAGAAAGAATGGATTTCAATTTTGGAAAAATCTGTGGCCGTTCATTATTCAGTCAAAAATAAATGGGCTTTCCGGCACTTAATTATTGTTGATGGAACCAGAGAATAAAATATACGATTGTGCTATAATTGGTGGAGGTTTGGCAGGATTATGCCTGGCCATTCAGCTTGCGGATCAAGGCATTAGTGTCGTTTTGTTAGAGAAAAATGAATATCCCTTTCATAAAGTTTGCGGAGAATATATTTCCATGGAAAGCTGGGATTTTATTACAGGACTTGGTCTGCCGCTTGGTTCCTTCAATTTGCCCATCATTGACAGTCTGGGCATAAGTTCTGAACGCGGTTTTATGCTCAACCAAAGTCTTGAAATGGGCGGTTTCGGTATTAGCAGATATAGTCTTGATCATTATTTGTATCAACTGGCAATCGACAAAAAGGTATCAATTTATCAAAATTGTAGAGTTAATTCTGTTCATAAGTCTGACAATCAATTTCAGGAAATTGACACAACGATTGGGAAATTCCAGGCGTCAATTATTTGCGGAAGCTATGGAAAGTATATTCCTTCTTTTATTCAAAAAAATGAAAAATATCATGGTCATGATGATAGAAAAGGCACAAATTATATTGGTGTCAAATATCATATTAAGAGCGATTTAGCGGAGAATCGTATTGAGCTTCATAACTTTAAAAATGGCTATTGCGGTATTTCAAAAGTTGATAAGGATTGGCATTGCCTGTGTTATCTGACAACCGCTGAAAATCTTCAGAACAACGGAAAGGAAATCAAAACAATGGAAGAAAATGTACTTTACAAAAATCCATTTTTAAAAAACTACTTTACCAAATCAGAATTCGTCAGTTCTAATCCATTAGTAATCAGTAACATTCAATTTCGAAAAAAGCAAACTGACCTAGGGGATTCTTTTTTTCTATTGGGTGATGCAGCTGGCACAATTACGCCCCTTTGCGGAAACGGTATGAGCATGGGGATGAGAGCTTCAAAGTTGCTTTCCAAAGAATTGCTTAAATATTTTGACAATAAATGTTCAATTGAAGAAGTCTCCTCGGCATATAGAAAATCCTGGAACACCGCCTTCAACAGCAGAATCATTGCCGGTTATTATTTGCAGAATGTATTTGGCAAGAAAAATACTACCCACTTTGCTCTCAAATTATTGAGCAAAACGCCCGGATTGATGCGTAAGCTTATCACCCTTACCCACGGGGAAAAATTTTAATGTGCTTATACAGGCCGTTGTAGCTTATTTTGCTTGGCCATTGACTGCTTCGCTTCCTTAAAGTACTTGAATGAAACCCATAACATACCAAAACATTCTCCTTCTTCTTTTCCCAGATGTTTATGATGGACTTTATGCGCCTTCCGGATTGCTTTTAAATAAAAGGAATCCGTATTTCTGAAAATTTTGAAACGCTGGTGAATGAAGATGTCATGTACCAGAAAGTACGCCATTCCATATAAACTAATTCCAGTCCCGATCCAGAACAACATACTGAAATTCTGTTGAAGCCCGAAAAATAAAAGTAGTATTCCCGGTGTTGCGAAAATTAGAAAAAAGTAGTCGTTTTTTTCAAAAAAATCCTTATCATCTCTTTGGTGATGGTCATGATGAAGAAACCAGAAAAGACCGTGCATCAGATATTTATGCGCCAGCCAGGCCACACATTCCATTACCACAAAAGTTACAGCTACTGTCAGGATATTTATAATAACAGGATTCATATAATAATTAAATTCTTATTCTTTCTAAAACTTCATTGAGGCAGATCTTAAACCATTCGGTATAATGCGCAGGATTTTTTTGCATATCCGTGCGTAGGTCTTCTTCCGAAATGTACTTATAATTTAAAACCTCATCAGGATTTATTTCCGGAATTTTATCTGTAATTCCCCAGAAAACGTGGTCGAGTTCATGCTCAGTCAGTCCGTTATCAAGACCAGCCTCATACCGGAATGAATACAGAAAATTTAAAGATGCATCAATGCCCATTTCTTCATTCAGGCGCCTTATGGCCGCATTTGATGTACTTTCATCCGGGAAAGGATGGCTGCAACATGTATTGGACCACAATCCTTCTGAGTGGTATTTTCCATAAGCGCGTTGCTGCAGAAGCAATTCCCCGTTTGTATTGAAAATAAAAATTGAAAATGCCCGGTGCAAAACACCTTTCTGATGCGCCTCCAGCTTTGGCATTAAACCAATTTCAACATCATTTTCATTGACGAGGACAACGTGGTCATTCATTAGTTAATAGATTTAGGATTTGGAAGAAGCAGTATAATGTTGAGATGTCTGTTTATACTACTACTTTCTGTAACAAATTATTGTCATAAAAGATCAAATTGATGCCTAAATAATGACTGAACCATTAATCCGATTTTGTTATAGTCAGGAATTCTGACCCTGGCTGTCATCACTTTTTCCGGTGGCAATTCTTTAATTCTCAAAAACAACTTTTTGTAATAAAAATAAGCAAGATAAACACCTCGTCTGGCACCGGCAGGTAATTGTTTTATACCAATTAAGGCTTCCTCAAAATCTGCATCGATTTCATTCTGAATGTTCATTTTATCGTTGAAAGAAAAATGCTGAAAATTTACTTCCGGGAAATAATTTCTCCCTAGCAATTGGTAATCAGCCATTAAATCTCTCAGGAAATTGACCTTTTGAAAAGCTGCTCCAAGTTTCATCGCATAAGGTTTCAATTCGTCATAAACAACCAGATCTCCTTTGGTAAACACACGAAGACACATAAGTCCTACTACCTCGGCTGATCCCATAACATACTGATTGTAAGAGTCTTCTGTGTGTTCTTTTTGGTAAAGATCCATCTCCATACTTTTGAGAAAAGTGTCTATAAGCGCCCACTCAATTTTGTATGTATGCACAACATTTTGAAAACTGTTCAGGATAGGATTAATGCTGATTTTCATTGCGATAGCTTCCATGGTCTCACTTCTGATTTTTTGCATCAGAAATTCCTTGTCGTATTCATGAAAGCTGTCAACGATTTCATCTGCCAGCCTCACAAATCCATAAATTCCGTAAATAGGCTCATGATATTTTTTATCAAGAAACTGAATTCCAAGGGAAAAAGATGTACTATATAATCGGGTGGTGGTCTTACTGCACTCAGCAGATAGGGTATCAAAAATCACTTTCATATATTATTTGTTAAGGAATTTCAAAAGTTCTTTTGCAGCAATTTGTCCCGAAATAATGGAAGGTGGAACACCGGGCCCCGGTACCGTCAACTGTCCGGCATAGTAAAGGTTTTTTACTTTCTTACTTTTCATTTTTGGTTTGAAAATTGCTGTTTGCATTAAAGTGTTGGCAAGCCCGTAGGCGTTTCCTTTATAAGCGTTGTAGTCATTAATGAAATTCGAAACGCAATAACTTCTCTTATAGACGACATGGCTGTGGATATCTTCGCCAGCAAACTTTTCAAGCCGTTTCATCAGCACGTTATAATATTCTTCTCTGATTTCTTCGGAATCATTAAGTCCTATTGCAATTGGCATTAAAATAAAAATATTCTCGCTTCCTGCCGGGGCTACGGATGGGTCTGTTTTGGAGGGACAACAGACGTAAAAAAGAGGGTTCGCCGGCCATTTTTTTTCTTTATAAATTTCAACCGCATGCTGTTCAAAATCTTCATCAAAAAATAAATTATGATGTCTCAGCTTGCTTATTTTTTTATCTACACCAAGATAAAAAAGCAGACAAGATGGAGCGAATGTTCTTTTGGACCAATAAGAATCATCATAAGACCGAAGATATTCCGGAAGTAGATCGTTTTCGATATGGTGGTAATCGGCACTGCCAATAATGGCATCTACCTTATGGCTGTTACCGTTAGCGTGCAAATGACTTATCGCGTTTGCATTCATTTCTAATGATTCAACAATATGAGAAGTTTTGAAATTAACTCCCTCATTTTCAGCAATAATTTTAAAGGCATCAGCAACTTTTCCAAAACCTCCCATCGGATAAAACGTACCTTGCTTTAAACCCGCAAAATTCATCAAACTATACAGGGCTGGCGTATCTTTCGGCATTGCACCCAGAAAAAGAACAGGAAATTCTATAATTGCAAGCAATCTGGGATCCTTGAAATATTTTCTTACATGATCGCTAAAAGATGAAAATAACTGGATTTGCAATGCATCTTTAAACAATTTCAAACTAAAAAATTCAGATATGGAGTGACCTGGCTTAAATACCATTTCACCCATTCCAACCCGGTATTTGAATTCACCTTCTTCAATGAATTTTCTCAGTTTCGGACCACTTCCGGTTTCAATACTTTCAAATAATTCACTGATTTCGTCGAAATCAGCCGGAATATCCATGACCTCACTATTCCCGAAAACGACTGCAAATCCCGGATCCAGTTTATTTAATTCGTAGAAATCGGATGTAGTTTTACCAAATAAATTGAAATAATTTTCGAAAACGTCAGGCATCCAGTACCAGCTTGGCCCCATGTCAAAAACAAATCCATTACTTTCAAAGGATCTTGCGCGCCCACCAATATTCGCATTTTTTTCAAACACTGTGACGCTTGTTCCGTTCCCTGCCAGCAAGGCAGCGGCTGCCATCCCGGCAAATCCTGAACCGATCACAGCAACATCCTTGTTTATTATTTTACCAGTAGGGTTAAGCATTAGGTTTTGTTAAAATTTCAATAAGACTGTCAATTGTATTAATCTGCACGATGTTGTTATCCGCTGCAATTTTCTGGATGTTGTTATCGCCTCCCGAAATACAGATCACGGTGGATTTGAAATCACCTGATAATTTTATGATCAATTCTGAAAGTTCGTTTTCATATTGATTTCTTACAAAAAAGGAATAAATGTGTGTTGGTTTGCATTGTTCCACCACGTCGGCTAAGTCATTATATGGAACTCGCTGCCCAAGATAAATCACTTTTTTTCCATGTTGGCGAATCAGATAATTTGCGAAAAGAAGCCCGATTTCGTGATCTTCAGACTCGTTCAGGAATAGAATCCAGCTTTGGTCTGCATCTTTTGGCAAAGGAAGCGAATCGATAGCGCTGAAAATTTTTTGCTTAATAAGATTAGACAAAAAGTGTTCCTGAGCTGGCAAAAGGTCATCCTTAATCCACATTAATCCTGTCCTTACAAGTAGGGGGTAAATGATCTTGGTATAAGTTTTAGCCAAACCAAAATGGGTTATGGCGTTTGAGAAAATATCTTCAAAAAGTATTTCATCGTAAGTAGACTGAGAAATAATCACCTGATTAATAATAACTTCTATGTCTTTTTCACTATGAAATGATTCCGCAATAATCTTATCCATCTCAATATCCATTTCTGGCTTACTAAGTTTACTGATATGCGAAATTTTCATACCCCTGCTCATCAAGGTACAAACATTCAGTAGCTTTTTTAACTGATTGTCGTCATAAAACCGAATATTGGTTTCTGTTCTCTCTGGTTCAAGTAAACCGTAACGCTGCTCCCAGATACGAATGGTATGCGCCTTTTGGTTGCTGATCCGTTCAAGATCCTTGATAGAGTATAAAGCCATTTTGTTTAATGTTTTTCAAAAATAGTTAAACAAAATGATTTTTGTAATGTTTTGTGGAAATTCTTTAAATAAAAGTTAATCGTGTTCAAATACGGGCTATTGTTGCCGTAAATTTTGTAGCCGGACATTAACTTATTGGTTTGAAATAAAATACAGAAAAAAAAATATCAGGTTTTGTATGTTTTATTCAAAAAGTCATTACATTTGATATTGAAAATATCTACTGATTGATTTCAAAAGTATCATACCGTTATGGAGACGCAACAAATATTTTGGTCAGGAAACATTAAGCATTTACGGCTGCGAGGAAAAATGAGCCAGGAGGTGCTAGCCGAAAAGCTTGGGATTTCGCGTGTGAAGCTTAATGCGCATGAAAGTGGAAGAACCGTCAACCCAACGGTAGAAGATCTTGTGAATACCTCAGGGTTATTCAAGATGAGTATAGATTGTCTTTTGAAGATGGATCTGTCAAAACTCAGCGAGCAAAAACTGAAAGACCTGGAGGAAGGAAGCCAGGCTTATATGTCCGGAAGTAAGATCCGGGTGCTGGCTATTACCGTGGATAAAGATGAGAAAGAAAATGTAGAATATGTTCCGGTAAAAGCAAAAGCCGGATATCGTTCAGGATATAGCGATCCTGAATTCCTGGCTGGATTGCCTCGCTTTAATCTTCCGAATTTGCCGAAAAACGGTACTTTCAGAATGTTTCCTACCATCGGAGATTCTATGCTTCCGGTACCGGAAGGCAGCGATATCATCACGCGGTATGTTCAGGATTGGCGGATGCTAAAAAATGAAACGCCATGTATTGTCATTTTGAAAGGAGAGCAGGATTTTGTTTTCAAGCAAGTTACAATTAATGAAGACGGGACGATGCTTTTGCAATCTTTCAACAAACAATATTTTGCTTATACAGTTCCGGTATCCGAAGTTCTGGAATTATGGGAGTATTATAGTTTCCATAGTAAACAACTTCCTGAACCACAGACGGATATGCAGCAGTTGCTTAAAATGTTACAGGAAGTTCAGTTTGAAATTAAAGAACTGAAAAAATAATTTGAGATTGGGTGTTTGTAATGAGGAATAAAGGCTTTGGGTTTTGTTACCCGAAGCTTTTATTTTGTGATCGCCGTGATCATTCCTTTGAATATAAAAAAGTGAAAAGGCATAGAAGAATACCAGTAAAGTCTTCCGTAAAGGCCTTTCGGACGGAATGTTGCTGTTTGTGTTAATTCATTTCCGTTGATGCAGAATTCCAGCCATGCTTCCCCGGGAAGTTTCATTTCTGCAAATAATAATAATCGCCCCTGTTTTTTGTCGGCCAGTAAAACGCGCCAGAAATCAAGCGTGTCTCCGGAATGAACATCAATAGCCGACGTTCTTCCCCGGCGCATGCCAACACCTCCTGCCAGTTTATCAAAATACCCGCGAAGTTGCCAAAGCCAGGTTGCATAGTACCAGCCCGTTTGTCCGCCTATTTGCCATATTCTTGATTCAACAGTTTTAATATCCCGGATTGGGAATTTCTTAATATCCTTGAAGCAGCCATCAACCGGAACCTGTACATATTGCGTGAGTCGTGTATTGATCCTTCCACTAATCAGGGAATCTTTCCAGCTTGAAATAATTGCATTTTGTTCAATTTTTGTAAAAGCCGCAGCAATAGCCTCGTGATAACTCATGGGTTTGATATGAAGTAATTCTGATAGCCTATTGTCCCTGCAGATCACTTCAACGGTCATACTGTCTACCAGTTTTTTTGCTAATGAAAACGTAGTGGAAGTCACAAAATACAGCCAGTATGAAGATAATTTCGGTGTAAGTACTGGTAACGTTATAATGAAACGTTTCAAATTTCTGATTTCTGCAAATTCCAGCAGCATCTGTTTGTAAGTTAGAATATCAGGTCCGCCAATGTCAAAACTTTCTCCAAAAGTTTCACCATTAAAGAGCACTTTTTCAAGCATGGTGATCACATCCCGGATTCCAATGGGCTGCGACTTTGTCTGAAGCCATTTTGGTGTAATCATTACGGGCAGTTTTTCAATCAGATCTCTTATAATCTCGAATGAGGCACTGCCAGATCCGATGATGATTCCTGCCCTTAACGTTGTAAAATGATATTTTCCGGCTGCAAGAATATCTTCTACATTTTTCCTGGAAGCCAGGTGTTTTGACAAATTATGATCGTTAATAATCCCGCTCAGATAAACGATGTGTTTTACCTGGGTTTGATCCATACGATTCCGGAAATTTTCGGCAGACTCATCTTCTAGTTTGGCAAAATCCTTAGAATTGGATGACATGGAATGAATTAAGTAATAGGCTCCGTCCAAATCTTCCGGGATTTCAGTAAGTGTATCCGGATTAAGAAAATCGGCTTCAATAACGGTGACCTGATTTCCTGAATTTTCTGGTATCGTAAATCTGCCTTTATCACGTACACAGCAAATTACCTGGTGGCCGTTTTCTATCAAAACGGGCAACAATCTTTTGCCTATATAACCTGTGGCACCAGTAAGCAGGATTTTCATTGAATAAAATTTAGTAAGGATAGATTAATTTTTATTGGAATTAATAATTTGTGTGACGTTTGACAAGCATTACCGTCTCAATTCTGTTGCCGTTTTTAACTATGGCCTTACGTTTAATAACTTTTTAATAAAAAATCGAAACAATTTTCAAGTATAGAACGTTAATAGGGTAACTTTATATTGTTATAAAAAAAGAAAGAATAGTCATGACACATGAAAAACTTTTCACTCTGAAAAATCGCCGGGAGGTTAAAGTAATCTTCGGGGCGACTTATCTTCCTACCACGCAAAAATTAAAAACTGATTACGAAATTCTGATAAGGGAACCGGGAGAAAAATCGTTTCGGGCTCCCATTGGTATTAGTCATCCAAAATATTGGAAATTACAGACAGTTACAAAAGAACAGGGGAGGGAGCTTATTTTATTATACAGCGGCATAAGCCGTAAGCAAGTACAATTGGCAGAAAATGAATTTAATCAGCTTATGTTGATACCTGCCTGAAAAAGGAAATTTTAAGGTAGCCAACTTCTTTCATATTGAAAGAAGTTGGCGTTTTTTTGTTAGTAGATGCGTTTCACAACAACTTTACTATTGGTCAACTGAGCTGCATAAGCCCGTGCATTTTCATTTGGCAGGGAGATAAACGTTTGTTTTTTCTTTTTCCCATCTGTGGTAACCCAGTTGGCAGAGTAAATTTCAAAAGGAGGTGCGCCGGCATAAATCGGACGGTTATCTGAATGGACAAAATTGTCTTCTTCTTCGTAAGCCAATTCAAGGTCACTTCCTTCCAAAACTTCACAGATAATTCTCAATTTCCCAAACTCATCATCTGCCAGACCTTTAATACGCGCTTTACCGAAAAAGGGCTCTTCCCCGAATTCCCAGCGATCGTAGTATTCTATCACATTTCCTATTTGAGAATCAATATAATCTGCACTTAACTTCGTATCCTGGTCCATGGTAGTAACGGCTTTGTTAAACATTTCATTTTTAATAATCTTATCACTGATTTCAGTGATTTAGACTTACTGGTAATCCTGACATTCCATTTAAGCCAAAAGTCTGACTTTCAATTTTGTGAATATTTGCAAATATAGGAATGCCCTTATATCTATAACACAAACTATCATTATAATTAGTGTTTTTAGTGGTAAAATGTAAAAAAAAATTAGATATTGGTTCTATTTGATAAGATATTAAAGAATTGGAAGAAAAAAAGCATTTTGTAAAATATTTTATTTCAACACTTTACAAATATCCTGATGGCACCAACTGGCAAAATTGACAGTCGTTTTGATTAAATCTAAATTATCTAAATTTGATAAAAACCTCCGGAAATCCTTTTTCAAATGAATGTAAAAGTAAGATTCCGGAGGCTAGATCAATAAAACTGAATAACTACTGAATTTTAAAAAATAAACTTCGTACTTAAAAAATTAGAACTGTTTTCTCTTACTATTTCATTGATCAGCTGGTTATTACTGTCATTCATTTTAAATGCAACAAGCGAACGTATTGAAAAAGAACGAATTGCATCAGGAATAGACAATGTACCTTCTGCGCTGTCTTTGCGTCCCGTAAACGGAAAAGCATCAGGGCCTCGCTGTGATTGTGTATTAATGTTGACACGGCTCACCAGATTTACAAGCGGATCAATAAGCCAGGAAACTTCCTTAGCATTGTTGCTGAATATGCTAACCTGCTGACCGTGAGTAGAAGCAATCAGGAAATCGATCGTTTCTTCCAGATCATCAAAAGGAACAACAGGAATTATTGGCCCGAATTGTTCTTCATGATATAATTTCATCTGATCATTTACAGGATAAACAACTGCCGGATAAAAGAATGAAGCAACGGAAGTACCGCCGTTTTCATTCATGATACGGGCTCCAAATTTTTCCGCGTCCGCGATACATTCGTTTAGATAATCAATTTTATTAGGTTCGGGTAACGGTGTAAGCGAAACGCCTTTCTCCCAAGGCATACCAAATTTCAACTGCCCGACGGCAACATTAAACTGTTTGATAAATTCATCAGCAATACTTCGGTGTACCAATACAATTTTTAAAGCAGTACAGCGCTGCCCGTTAAAAGAAAGTGAGCCGGTAATTATCTCCTTCACAGCCAAAGGAATATCGGCATGAGCCGTAACAATGGCAGCGTTTTTGGCATCCAGACCCAAAACGGCACGAAGGCGGTTTACTTTTGGATGCTGTTTTTTTAATTCATTCGCAACTTTACTAGATCCAATAAGGGTTAATACGTTGATTTTTCCGGATTGCATCAAACCAGGAACAATTGCATTTCCACGGCCATAAATTACGTTTACGACACCTTTTGGAAAACAATCCCGGAAAGCTTCCTGCAAAGGATAGTGCAACAAAGTGCCGAATTTTGGAGGTTTGAACAAAATTGTATTGCCCATAATCAATGCCGGAATCAGCGTTGTAAAGGTTTCGTTCAAAGGATAATTAAACGGCCCCATACACAAAACAACACCCAAAGGCGACCTGCGAATCTGCGCGGCAATGCCATCAACAATTTCAAAACCGGACGAATCTCTGTCCAGATGTTTCAGAGAATCAATGGTAGCGTAAATATATTCAACGGTACGGTCAAATTCTTTTGTAGAATCCGCAAAGGATTTTCCGATTTCCCACATAATGAGCTTCACGATAATGTCTTTTTGCTCAATCATTTTGCCTGTGAATTTCTCCACGTGGTTGATACGCTCTTCAACGCTCATGATCGGCCATTCACCGCGGCCATTGTCGTAAGCCTCAACTGCCGCTTCCAAAGAAGCCTGAGCTTCGTTTTCGGTACAAATCGGATAACTTCCTATCAGTTTTCTTTCCAGACCATTTTCCGTTTTGATACAAATAGGTGAATATACTTCATGAACCTGTCCGTTCCACTGTTTCATTTCTCCATTACTAAGATATTCCCGCTGGTGAATTTCCGAAGGCAGGGAAAATTCGGCAGGAACATCCTTTGCCTCGACAAAGATGTTTTCTAATGTGGTTTTGAAATCCATTTTTAATTGTTAAAAAGGTACACGATGAATGAATGCCTGAATTGTTATGGTGACAATATTTAAATCAAAAATAATATTTCGATCAATTTAAGACCATAATTTATGGGAATATACTATGGATACAAAACTATTTTTTGTGATGCTAATTTGCCATGTCTGGTTCATTGGTATTTGGGTATAAATCCATTCGGATGCTGATTTTTTTTACAAAAAACAATCCGGAAAAATTTAAAACAGATCCGTATTTTAAATGAAAAAATCAACAGCACACTACGCTCTAAGAAAAACTGATTAGAGTTTTCTTATTATTTGATGTAAGCTCAAAAATAGGTCTATTCGGAAATTGCGATGGAAAGAAAATAAAGGTGCACCCGGTGACTTTATTGATTCAGCATATTAATAAAGTCACTAATTTCTTTTGAATCCAGTATCAAATCTATTTCAAGATTATTAATGGCGTTTTGGGGCATATATGGCATTTGTGCAGTTTCGGGCTTTTGCGCGATTATAAACCCGCCGGCCTCTTTTACTGTTTTTAACCCGGCCGTTCCATCATCATTTGAGCCTGATAAAAGAATGGCAACAAGTGAAGGGCCAAAGGTATCCGCAGCTGATTCAAAAGTAACATCCAGACTAGGCCGACTAAAATTTATTTTCTCCGAAACATCCAGTGAAAAGGAATAATTTTTTTCGATCAACGAATGGTAGTCCGCAGGAGCGAGATAGATGTGACCGGGAAGAATGGGATCTTTATCGTCAATTTCTTTTGTAGGCAATGATGTTTTGGTCGAAAGCAGATCAGATAAGGACGAGTCTCCGGAGTATTTACGGTGCAAAACCAAAATTATCGCAACATTCAACCTAGGATTTAAGGCAGGAAAAACTTCAAACAAAACGGACAAACTGCCGGCTGAACCACCAATGACAACGGCTTTGAACCTATTTTTTACATCGTTTTCTTCCATATTTTTTCCTTATCCAATTGCTTATACCGTGCCTGGATTGTTGAAAATTTCAAAGTTTCTTTTGATCCCAACGCGAGATATCCAAGTACTCCCAAACTTTCATCAAATAATTTCAAAGCTCTTTCCTGTAAATCCTTATCAAAATAGATGAGGACATTTCGACAAAGAATCAGGTCAAATTCATTAAAAGAACTATCAGAAACAAGGTTGTGTGTTGAAATAATAATTTTTTCAGATAAATCTTCATTCAATTTCGCCTGTCCGTAATTGGCGGTATAATAGGTGGAAAAATCCTTTGTTCCCCCCGAAGCTATATAACTTTCGGAATATTGCTTCATTTGGTTTAGAGGAAAAATTCCTTTTCTGACTTTTTCTAAAACGCTGGGATTGAGGTCTGTTGCATATAGTAATGATTTTTTAAGCAAGTTAGCTTCTTGCAATAATATAGCCATGGAGAAAACTTCTTCACCCGTTGAACAGCCTGCATGCCAGATCCGGATAAACGGTTTTGTGCCTAAAACCGGAAGAATTTCCGTTCGTAATACTTTGTAAAAAGACGGATCCCGAAACATTTCTGTCACATTCACTGTAATTTCTTCAATAAACCGCTTCAAATAATCTTCTTCTGTACGCACCCGATAACGCAGCTCCGCGAAGCTTGGAAACTTATCGAGCGCAAATAATCTTATGATACGTCTTTTCAATGATGCCCTGGAATAATTGGCAAAATCATAACCGTAAATTTCAAATACGTCATTCAAAAGAAGATCTATTTCCTCGTCCTCGATCATGATAAATTTTAAATGCTACCTAACAATTGCAATAAATGGTCAACATTAATAGGTTTGGAAATATAGTCATCAGCACCCGCCCGGAGACATTTTTCTTTATCACCGACCATCGCCTGAGCGGTAACAGCAAAAACAGGTGTGTTCCTTCTGGATTCAATATTTTTGATGAGCGGAATGGCTTCATATCCATCCATATCCGGCATCATCATGTCAATCAGAATGGCATCGATAATTTCCTCTGTTTTCAATAATTCCAGCGCTTCCCGCGCGCCGGTACGGGAAATACTTTCATATGACTTTGAGCGCAGGGTCGCGGAAAGTGCAAAAATATTTCTGGCATCATCGTCAATGATCAGCACCCTTTTTTTGTGCATAAATTTAAATACAATAAGTCAAATACTATTTTACCAATAATGTTAATCAGGATTTCTCATAAAGCCAAACACGCAAGAGCGACATAAGTTGATCGATATCAACAGGTTTCGTAATGTAATCGGATGCACCGGCATTTATGCATTTTTCCCGGTCACCCGTCATGGCTTTGGCAGTTACAGCTATTACCGGCAAATTTTTCCATTGATAATTTTCACGGATCCTTCGCGCCGTTTCGTAGCCGTCCATTTGCGGCATCATCATATCAAGCAAAACTACATCTATTAATGGATTTTCACGAAGTTTTTGTAGTGCTTCCTGGCCGTCAAGAGCCGTTATGACATTCATTTTATAGTTTTCAAGGGATTTGGTAAGTGAGAAAATGTTCCGGACATCGTCATCGGCTATTAAAACCGTTTTGCCATTCAGGATTTGCTCTAACGCTCCCAGTTTTTTAAAGTCCCCGTCGCGTACGAGAGGTTTTTTATTTTCTTCAACGACATGAAGAAATAGCGAGACTTCATCCAGCATACGTTGATATGAATGCGCAGTTTTCACAATAATAGAATCCGCATAATGTTTTATACGCAGTTCATCCGTCATGGAAAGACTTTTTCCGGTAAAAATTATGATGGGAAGGTGCTCGAAACCGGGATTCTTTTTGGCTTCTTCCAGTATTTCATAAGCCTGTTTATCAGGAATTCCCATATCCAGAATTACGCAGTCAACTTCTTTGTCTTTCAAAGCTTCAATTCCTTCTGAAATATTACTTCTAAGTTCTGAATTAATATTAAAAGTTTCCAGAAAATAGGCTAATGCTTTGGCGTGCTTTGGATTATCTTCAATGATCAATACTTTTTTTGATTTCCTGCTCAGTACGTATTCTATCTTTTTAAAGATCTCCTGCATCTTTTCAAGCGCCATCGGTTTATCAATAAAATCAACCGCGCCTTTCAATAGGCTTTCGTTTTTCATTTTATGAGAAGACATCATATGCACAGGAATATGTCTGGTTTTAAGGTTCGATTTCAGCCTGTCCATCACATCCCAGCCGCTCATTACGGGAAGCTGAATATCCAGTAAAATGCCTTGTGGTTTGAAATTTTCTGCAAGTTCCAGTCCTTCATCGCCACGCACAGCTACGATCCCTTTATAACCTTTTTTTCTGGTATAATCGAGAAGCGATTTTGCAAAATTAGTATCATCTTCAATGATCAGTATGGACTTATCTTTTTCTGTAATGACTGCTCTGTCGTCCGGAATGCTTTCAGGAATTATGGTACTGATAAAACGATTGTCAATGATTTCTTCCTTTTTGATAAAAGAGTCAGCTTTTACCATGCCAAATAAATTCTTATTTTCCTGAATTTCCGGATTGTGGCTTTGAGAAACAGGAATTTGCAGAATAAATTCACTGCCTTTACCCGATTCGCTAATTAACGAAATCTCTCCTTTCAACAATTTTATTAATTCCCGACTGATGGATAAACCAAGTCCTGTACCGCCATATTTCCTTTTTGTTGAGCCGTCTGCCTGTTGAAATGCTTCGAATATAAGTTGCTGTTTTTCAGCAGGAATTCCAATGCCGGTATCTTTCACCGAAAAGGAAAGCATTTTCACGTCGGTTGGATCCGATTTTACAATAAGTTCAACCGTACCAATTGATGTAAATTTAAGCGCGTTAGAAATCAGGTTCTTCAATATTTGTTCCAGGCGCATTCTGTCCGTTTCAATGGTTGAAGGCACGTCGTCTGCTACCGAAACCTTAAATTCCAGATTTTTTTCTTTTGCGACCTGATTAAAAAGTGCTTTGATGTCGTCCGTAATGTCCCGTACCGAAATCCTGGCATAATCTAAATCCATTTTTCCTGCTTCAATTTTGGAAAGATCCAGAATTTCATCAATCAGTCCCAATAATCCATTTCCCGACGACTGTATGACCGTGGCATATTCAATCTGATCGCTACTCAAATTTTTCTCGTCATTTTCAGCAAGTAACCGGCTAAGTAATAATATGGAATTAAGTGGTGTGCGAAGTTCATGCGACATATTGGCCAGAAACTCAGATTTATAGCGGGTTGTCAGTTCTAATTCTTCCGCTTTTTTCTCAATTTCCAGATTTTTTTCTTCCAGTAAACCGCTGCGTTCTTCCAGTTCACCATTGGTTTGTTGTAACTCCTCCTGTTGTACCCGAAGTTCTTCTTCGGATGCCTGGAGTTTTTGGGATTGTGCTTCAAGCTCAGCATTAAGGTTTTCAAGCTCATTATGCTGCGTTTGCAATTCTTCGGATTGTGCCTGCGTTTCTTCAAGGAATTCCTGCAATTTTACATAATCCAGCGCAGCATTTACACCGATGGAAAGCATTTCAAGGTTGTCATTCAAAAACTGCATTTCCAAAAATCCAGGTTCTCTTAACAGCCCGATTTCAATTATCCCAATGCACTCATTGGCGTAAACCAACGGTAAAATAACCAGACAAGTTGGTGGCGTATTTCCAAGCGACGAATTTACAGTGATGTAATTTTCTGGTAAATCGCGGATGATAAGTGATTTTTTATTTCTGATTGCCTGATCAGTAAGACCTTCTCCGGCTTTTATAGTTTCTGGTGCAAGGCTTGCAGCAACATTACCGAAGAGTTTATAATTCCAATCCTTATCCAGAATGTAAATAGTACCCAGCGGTGCGTTGATATAACCGGTAATTGTATTGATCAGATTTTCTGCGAGATTCTTTAAAATCCTTTCTCCACGAATCGCATCACTTAATTTAACTGTACCAGTTTGCAACCAGTTTTTGTTCGACAAATCATTAAAGGTTTGTTCCAGCGAGCCGGTCATCGTATTCAATGCCGTAGAAATCCGTCCCAACTCGTCGTCCATAGTATCAGAACTTCGTACTGAATAATCACCTTCTGATACCAGTTTGGTCATACCTTCAATAAAAGTAATTCGTTGTGCAGTTTCAATGTATTTTGCCTCAGCCTCTTTTTGTTTGAGAAGGCGGTCATCCAGATCTTTTTTAATACGGAAATAAGCAAAACCAGTAATTAAGATTGATATCAACGCTGCAAATACGAGCAAAATGGGCGTGTAATTAATGTATGCCTGCTGGGCTTCCGTCAGCTCTTTGAGCATTTTGTTCTCTTGTGTTTTTATCCTTTCAGCCACCAGTCGCAACTGATCCATCACTAATTTGCCTTTCACCATTTCTTTTTGTCGGGCGTCAGTATCAAATACAGTTTGTGCGTTTCTTTTGGTCCTGTCAATGATTTTCTGCATTTGTATGAATTTGGCTTCATACAAAGTTTTTGCTTCTTCCAGATTTTTTTGCTGTGCAGGATTATTGCTTGTCAGTAGAAGTAGCGTATTGTAGCTCGCTGATGTTTTTTCGTAAGAACCATTATAAGGCTGCAAAAACTGAGGATCCAGTGTTACAAGGAAGCCACGCTGAGCCGTTTCCGCATCTTTCATGTAAGAAATGATGTTTTCTGCCTCTATCAAAACCTGATTGGTATGATTAACAAGCTGCGAATTCAGGATTAATTTTTGCGTACTGTAAAAAGAGGCAAAAAGACTCAGAACCAGAAGAACAACAGAAATGGAAAATACAATTTGCAGTTGCCGGATTATTGAATTAGAGGAAGTCGCAGGCATATTATGATTGGTAAATATTTTCTGTATTGGCTGGTTGTATGGATTCGTTAACTTGTTTTATTGGAAGAATAATGATGAAACTGGCACCTTCATTTTCATGACTTTTTGCGGAAATAAGACCATTATGTTTATCCATTATCTTCTTTGCAATGGCAAGTCCGATACCCGTTCCTTCGTAACTACTCTGATTGTTGAGACGCTGGAAAATAACAAAAATTCTGTCCAGGAATTTTTCGTCAAATCCTATTCCGTTATCGCTGAGCGTTATACGGCAAAAGTTTCCGGATTCTGATTGAGGACTGTCCAATTCCTTTTCTTCTATTGTTTCGGAGGAAATACTGATAACAGGAATTTTATCTTTCTTCGCAAATTTTAACGCATTGCTGATCAGATTCTGAAAAACCTGACGGATCTGGCTGGAAATTGTTTCGATCAGTGGTAATTTATCAACCTGAATGATTGCGTTCTTCTCTTTTATCTGATCATCAAAATCACTTAGAATGTCATTAATCAAAAGATTCAAATCCGTAGGCTGGAAATTGGCAGAAATTGATAGGCGGGAATAATCCAGCAAATCACTAATTAAACGCGTCATCCTGGCGGAAGAGCTTATGGAGCGGTCGAGGTAGGAAGCGGCCTCCTGATTTCCGTTTAAAAATTTATCTTTGATAAGATGGTTAAACGTCTGGATCTTTCGAAGCGGCTCTTTCAAGTCATGAGAAACTACCCAGGCAAATTGCTGCAATTCATGATTGATGGTTTCAAGCTCCGAGTTTTTTGCAAGCAGTTCTTTTGTTCTCTGAAGGACTTTATGTTCCAGCAATTCATTGGCCATTTTTTGCTGATGAATGTCGGTAAATGTTCCGACCCAGCGAATAATAGTACCTTGCTGCAAAACCGGAATAGTTTTCAGCAGAAAATAACGGTAGTCTTCGGTGGATAAATTTTTTAAACGCACATCGGAAGAAAATTCCAAACCCTCTGATACGGATTGTTGCCAGATTTCCCATGTCGTATCATCCGGATGTATCTGCGGGAGTGTATGTGCATCTTGGGAATATTGAAACCAATGTTGATTTACATATTCAATTTTGCGATTAGCAGACATGGTGAATGCAATTTGTGGCAATGATTCGAGCACAAACTGTAATTCCTGCATATTGGAAGCAAGCTTTTCTTGAGCCTCTTTTCTAACTTCAATTTCGTTTTGTAGAGATAGCTGAATAGCTTTAAGTTCTTGCTGCTGTTCGTAAAGCTTATTAAATGTTTTGACTTTCAGTAGTAATATATCAGGATCTACCGGTTTTGTAATATAGTCGATACCGCCGGAAGTGTAACCTTTGGTGATAAATTTTTTCTCTTTATTAACTGCAGACAAAAAAAGGATTGGTGTGTCCTTTGCTTTGTTAAAGCCGGATATTGCCTCGGCAACCTCAAATCCGTCCATGCCGGGCATTTGAACATCCAGAATAATGAGCGAATAACTGTTGTTCAGGATTTTTTTTAAAGCCTCTTCTCCGGATTCTGCACTGTCAGTTTTGAAGTTATTCAGTTCAAGAATTTTTTTCAGAGGAAGGATATTTTCGGATCTATCGTCAACTATAAGAATCATAATTCAGAAAGTGAATTTATTAATGGACCAGCCTTTAATTTATTCTTATGTTTTTTTAACAGGTTGGCAGAATATAATTTCATCAATAGAGGGTTTTGGAATACACGAAAACCGATATTTAAATATCATACCAATTCATCTTTCAGGATTTTTCTGGCAGTCATAATAATATTAAGGATGCAAAGAAGATGAAAGGACATTACGGGCTTGCCATTATTTTATCAATTGTCATGATTTTAATGTTCAATCAAATTTTACCACCGCCTAAACCCTCTATCCTAAGATTTTTCGTCAAAATGCTATTGCCTATTACTATTATTTAATTCGTTTAGTGCTTCATCTGCAATATGTTTTAAGTCAATAACCCATTTCTGAATGGTAATGAGATGATGGATATACGCCTTTTCAAACTCGTCCACAAGATCTTGCCTTCCTTTAATTTTAACCAGTTCAATAATTGATTTTACAATGTATTCCTTATCCGTGGAGTATTCGGTACTTTCATTAGTCTCGCCAATTTTATTTAAAAAGACTTTGATTTCCTGAAGCCGGGATTTATTGATACTTGGTAGTTGCGGCATAAAATAAGCATTGTTTAGTTTGGTGGGGAATTATTCCCACATGTTGTAAAATCAATTTCTGTGACAATTATCTTGTTAGCTATTAGAAAACACAATTTTAAAGTAAAAATCATGCCTTTCATATTCCTATTGGAACGATTATTTTTATTATTTCCATCAAAATCTGATTTTGGTATAATTAAAATAATTTATTAAATATTTACAATATGGCTAGAGAGTTAGAACTTCAAAGCCTTGATAACAAAATGAGGCGAAGGGTAGCCAACAGACCTTTTGAGGACATTCAGGGAATTAAAAATGTAATTCCGGTTCAACGTCATACAGAAGCGCAGGATAAGTTGGCAGAAAAAAGTGCGGCAGTAAAAGCCGGTAAAGAAAGAAGATTAAGAGAAGAGCCGCCAACAAAAGCAAGGCTGACGGTAAGAGAGAAAAAAAGAAGTCTTGTAAGGTCTAGTATAAGTTTGGCAGATGAATAGTTTATTGCCTGAAAACAAAAACCAGCAAAATGAAAATTTTGCTGGTTTTTGTTTTGAAAAATGAAATACTAATCTACGTTCCGGATTTTAATTTTAATATCATGGGGCGCCACCTCATCACCACCAAAATAGGGTAGTAATTTGTAAGAAATTCCAAGACCACCTGAGCAATGTCTCGGCATGATAGTTTGCTGGCCGTTAAAAGTAAAAATGTATGTATTGTTTAAAGTAGACAACCCGAAACTTCCCATTTTACCAAGAGCCAGTGTTCCCAATTGCTTTTCCTGCCTTTGCCCGGCCACATAAATATAAGCGAAGATATTTAGTGCATTGTCCCTCCAGTTCCATCCAAACCTCGCGCTATTTTCATGATGCTGAGAATTGCAATCCGAAAATCCCAATAACTTATTAATGTCATACTGATTACCAGCATCCGAAGTTTGATAAATGCATGTACTATCAAAAATAGCCTGAAATTTTAATTCCCCCGCCGTAAAAAGCGCGTTGGAATTATCGTCAATTTCATGATTCCCTTTGCTGATTTGGTAGGTAATGTAATCATCCCCAAAGCTGGGCTGATTTCCCAACCATTGGCAGGAACAACAAAACATCAAAATGACAATTGAAAAACTGATCTTCATCGGGTAAAAAAAAGAAACGTTACTAGTGGACGTGTATTAAACGACTTAGTAACGTTTGTATTAATATTGAATTACATATTGTGTATCAGTTTTCCTGAGGGACAATAATTTTAACATCCCTTGTACCAGCGTATAGTTCATATTCAAGCAGGCGGCAATCGATTGTACTGGTATAAAATTCGATTCGGCGTTTTGCTTTCAAACCAATTTTTTTTGCAAGATCAAGATTTCCTGTAAACACGTAACCAAAATATCCCTTGCATTTTTGTTTCATAAAATCACCGATACGGGCATAAGTTTCTTCCAGCTCGTCAATTTCTCCCAAACGATCTCCATATTCCGGGTTAACAAAAAATACTCCGTTTCCGCCTTCCGGAACTTCTGTATCGGCAAAATCACAAACGCTGAATTCAATCATATCGGCAACTCCGGCTGCAATTGCATTTTTTCGCGCATTGTTTACAGCCATTTCACTGATATCCGTAGCGAGAATTCTGAGGCCGGGAACTTGAATGATCTGGTCTTCGAGCACATACATTTCGTTGTAATACACTTCTTTGTCGTATCCTTGTAAATGCATAAATGCAAAATTATCACGGAACAAACCCGGACGCGTTTTACTTGCGATCAAAGCCGCCTCAATCGCCAACGTTCCTGAACCGCACATCGGATTGATAAACGGCGAAGTTTTGTCCCATTTGCTTGCCAGAATTGTAGCGGAGGCAAGCGCTTCCAGCATAGGAGCTTTTCCAGGAATTTTTCTATACCCGTGACGCGCAAGCGAGTCGCCGGAAGTATCTACAAAAATTTCGGCATGATCATGTTTCCAGAAAAGGTGGATCACAGCACCGACAAGCTCAGAACCTGTGGATGGACGATTCCCTCTTTTATCCCGTAACCTGTCAACAATGGCATCTTTCACACGAAGGTTAGCAAACATTCCGTTGTTAATCGTTGGATGCTGTACATTGCTGGTAACCGAAAAATAACCCGGATCAGGAAGAATATCTTCCCAGGCCATTTTTACCAGATGGTTGTAAACGTGATCGGGACTTTGTGCTTCAAACTGTTCAAGACTATACAAAACCTGACTTGCACAATACAAATTCAGATTAAGTTTGATGCAGTCATTGATGGTACCTTTTATGCGGACACCAGTAACAAAAGCTTCTTCAATTTTATAGCCCAGATCCAGTACTTCCTGTTCAAGATAAGGCGCAAGGCGCTTGTTGCAGGTAATAATGATCGGAGCTTCGGTTGTATATAATGACATGACTGTGATTTGCAATTCAAGCGGAAAAGTGGCAAAGGTAACGTTTCAGGGTGGAGTTTTGATATGTTGAGGGAAATGTTTGATTTAAAATTTCATTTATAGTTTTCTGAAATTAAAATATTGTTTTAGTTTTGAATCATTTGATTGTATGATTTCAGTTAATTTTTCTCTATTTTTCCAACTTAACGAAACATTCTTCTGATGACACAGGAAATTAACAATCCTTTACCTGGTGCTTTTGTCGCTATTGACCTGGCTACCAAAGCTTCCGGCTTTACCATGGCGTCTGATATTCAGACTTGTTCACTCTTAAAAACGCTTGCGGCTTCAAAACCGGGTGGGAAATTTCTTGAACTCGGAACCGGTACCGGATTGTCAACTTCCTGGATCCTCGCAGGAATGGATAGAAATTCAACTTTGATATCCATCGATAATGATGAAAAATTTCTGGACATCGCCGAAAATCATTTGTCCCAGGATACTCGTTTGGCATTGGTATTGGCGGATGGCGAAGACTGGGTGGAAAGTAACCTTGAGATGAAATTTGATTATATTTTTGCTGATACCTGGCATGGAAAATATTTGCTTCTGGACGAGGTGTTGGAAATGTTGAACAAAGGCGGAATATATATTATTGACGATATGCTTCCTCAGCCAAACTGGCCCGAAGGACATGACCGAAAAGCAATTAATTTGATCAAGGATCTTGAAGCAAGAAAAGATCTGGTGCTTACCAAGCAGGTTTGGGCGACTGGAATTGTGATCGCTGTAAAAGTTTAGAAATCATAATAAAAATGCCTGACCCGGAAATCGGCTCAGGCATTTTTATTAATAAAATAATTGAAATTTACATTCCGTTCAGCTCTTCCACAGTAAATGCTTTTTGACGGGCATTTAATTTTTTACGCGTTGAGACTACTTCATCGGTTGTAATTTTCTCCCCATTATTTCTCCATGATTTCCGTATGAAACTCAGAAGCTGCGCTACATCTTCACTTGGCATATCTTTATCATAACCGATTCCCGGCATATCTCCGCTCACTTCCGGCGTTTTGTACACATGTCCGTTTACTTTCACAGGTCCTGTCAATCCAAAAAGGACAATTGAAATAAGTTTCCCTTTATCGCCGGTTACCCATTCAGACTGATTTAAAGGTGGTCCAAGAGATTTTACACCATTTCCATCCGGCCCATGACAAGTCTGGCAAATTGAGGTAAACAAGGCGACACCTTTTGGGAATTCTTTAAGCAGCATTTGTGGATCACGGTTCCCTTTGGTGTTGGCAGCCTGTGCAATTGCCTTCCGTAATTGTGTTTGAATAATTAGCGTAGTATCAGAAACGGAAGCAACCAGCTCATTTTTAAATGCATCTTCATGATCCTGCAAATTGCTGATAACGGCATCACTTACATAGCGGTTAGATGGATATTTTTTAGCCACTTTCAGTAACAGATCATTCGCAGCGCTTTTGTCAAATTCACTAATATTATGGGTTAAAAAAGCGACATAAGGAGCCGATAGCGTATCATTCTGATCAACCAGTTTATTTAATGCAGCGGTATATGTTTTACAGGTTTGTCCATTTATAACAGATGGCAAAACGCTAAGCGCTTCCATCCGAACGGGCCACGACGACTGATTCAATAAAGCCAAAACCTCATCCGTTTTTAAAGCACTCAAACCTTCGAGTGTCCAAAGTGCATGGATGGCAAGAAACGTATTGGCTGTTTGTTTTGAAGCAGATTCCAAAGCAGGAATTGCCTGGCTCATCTTTCCGTCAACCAACGTTTGCTGAGCATAATCTCTAATCCAGCCGTTGTTATCCCCCAATAATTTAACCAGACTTTCGGCATCAGTTGGAAGTGCTGTAATTTTTGTATTGCTGTTTTTAGGAACAACTTTATATATCCTGCCAGCTGAAAGTGGCTGCGTCAAATCTCTTTTTCCAATTTGTCCTTTCAAATATGGAGTCAAATAGGTTTTGTGCTGGATTATTCCGCGGTACATATCCACAATATACATAGCACCATCAGGAGCATTGTACAAACTTACCGGGCGAAAACGCTCATCTGTACTTGCCAGAAATTCTTTTCCTTTGTAAGCTTGCTCGCCTTTTACGATATATCCTTTATCATTTAGAATATTTCTTTTAATCAAATTCGCGGATGGCTCTGCCACAAAAACATTTGATTCATATGCTTTTCCAAACAAGTTTCCGCGATAAACCATTGGAGAACAGGCAGCTGTAAAATCAACAAGTTTCAAACTGTCGTTTATTACGCCCTTCATGTAGGCACGATTCACACCCGGAGTAGGGCGGATCGGGTAAACATGATTATTGGCAACAGATTTTTCGTTGTATCCGGCTACGTTTCTTTGGTTCTTATTGTTAGCACCAAAGCCGGGAGAGAAGAAATCACTCAATACATTTTGTGAATTGTTGTTGTAATATAAGCGACCATAATTATCCTGGGAAATTCCCCATTGTCCACGGAAATGTGTTTGTTCGATCAGCCATTTACTTCCTTGTCTGCGGTAGCGTTTGCTTGATTTTGCATTATAGATCCAATTATCCATCGCACGCATCAATCCGTTTGGCTGATGTTCAACGTTTCCGCCTTCGGTATACAAAGGATCCACCAGTGTTTTATTGACTGGTTTATCATTTTTTATCTCAAAAAACCACAAATTCGTCGGCTCACCTACAAGTATTCCGTTGTCAATCAAACAAATAGCACGAGGCAAAACCAGAGAATCCAGGAAAACTTTCCTGTCGTCCATGACGCCATCTTTATTTTTATCTTCCAGAATGACAATTTTTCCATTAGGGATATCCTCGCCGGTTCCAACGGTATCTGGCATATAACCGGTCATTTCAATAACCCACATCCGTCCTTTTTGATCAAAAGAAAAAGCGACGGGAGTGCTTATCAAAGGTTCCGAGGCAACCAGTTTTACTTCAAATCCATCTTCTACCTGAATCTTTTTCATGGATTCCTGGGCAGTTAGAAATGGCGATTTACTGAAATCTATTTTGGCAGGATCTTCTTTTGAAGTTTCCTGGACATTTGTTGCAACGATTTGTGATCCAGCCTGTTTATTCGATTTACAATAGAATAAAGTACCCGCTAAGGTTAGCAACAGAATGGGGTAACGAAACTTTTTCATTTTTATATTTATTCAGGTGAATGACTGTCGAAACCATTCTGTTTCCGGCAGATATTATTACGTTTATTTAGTGGGATTAGTATATTACAGCTCCCGTAATGATTCTTCTACCGGCTTCATTTCTCTTGTCAAAAAATGAATGATGGTCCAGGCCACCAAATAGGTACAGCCGCAAATTGTAAACAGGATATTATATCCTGCGCCAATATTTCCGGCAGCTTTATAGTAATCCAAAAGCGAGCCAACAAGCAGCGGGAAAAGTGTAGAACCCATTGAACCAACAAATCCACCCATCCCTACAACAGAGCTAACAGCGCGTTTAGGAAATAAATCCGATACTACGGTAAAAATATTGGAGCTCCATGCCTGATGCGCCGCAGCTGCAATGCTGATAATGCCAACTGCAAACCAGATATCTGTTGCAAATTGGGCAAGCATAATCGGTGTAACAACGATTGCTGCTATCAAAAGAGAGATTTTTCTGGCTTTAAAAGGTGTCCAGCCTTTTTTTATCAAATAAGATGATAGATAGCCGCCACCAATACTCCCGAATGTTGTTGCCGTGTAAATGACGACCAAATGAATGCTCGGCTTTTTTAAATCGAGAGCAAATGTTGTTGAAAAATAGGACGGAAGCCAGAAAAGGAAAAACCACCAGATCGGATCGGTAAGAAATTTACCAATAATAAATACCCAGGTTTGTTTGATTCGGAGCAACGCAGCCCATTTAATTGGCTTTGAAGTTGCTTCCGTAGTTACTTCATTGTCGCTATGAATAAATTCATATTCCGGAAGCGCTAATCTCTTTTGTTTTGATGGGATTTCGTAAAATAACCACCAGAATATAAGCCAGATAAAACCTAATGCCCCTGTGATAATAAAGGCCTGTTGCCAGCCATAAGTGCCAAGTAACCAAGGAACTAAAATAGGTGCTGCGACGGCTCCGATGCTCGTGCCTGAGTTAAATATTCCAGTGGCCAGCGCACGTTCTTTCTTAGGGAACCATTCGGCGACTGCTTTTACGGCAGCAGGAAAATTTCCAGCTTCCCCGAGACCTAAAATCGCGCGGGCAGCTCCAAAACCAAAGGTGCTTTTTACAAAAGCATGTGCAATTGCCGCCACACTCCAAATGATGATTGAAACAACGTAGCCAAGTTTAGAACCTATTTTGTCAATAAAATTTCCGAAAATAACATAGCCAAAAGCATAACACGCCGCGAAAATCATAACGATATTCGCATAGTCCGTTTCGGTCCAGTTAAATTCAATTTCAAGGGTAGGTTTTAAATAACCAAGTATTTGTCTGTCAACGTAATTGATTGTGGTGGCAAAGAAAAGTAACGCGCAAATTACCCAGCGGTAATTACCAATTTTGGTTTTTTCCATGGTTTGAAATAATGGATTTTCAGGAATTTAAGGGTGTTGGAATGTTTATCTTCTTGGGAGTAAGACGGCGAAATGTGATTTCTACCCCTTAAATGGCGTTTAAGTCTTTGATGAATTAATATTGAAATTAAAAAACCTGCGCTTTCGAATGTTGAATCCGGGAGCGCAGGTTTTGAATAAAAGGATGATTTATTTCATTCTTTCTGCTACTTATGAAGTTGATTTTTTTAGGAAATCGGATATTTCAGTTGTGCTTTTACCAATTCAGCCTCGTTTGTAAGATCAAGACGCAAAGGCGTAATGGAAACAAAATCATTTTCAATCGCCCACCTGTCAGATCCTTCTTCGGCTGCTTCCAGTGGAATTACGGTGAACCAGTAGCTTTTTCTTCCCATCGGGTCAAGCGCCGGAACAATCTTGTTATCATATAATCGAACCGATTGGCGGGTCCATCTTACACCTTTCGGGTTTTTGGGGAAGTTGACGTTAATCAGATTCAGGTCAGGATTTTCAAGCAGGATTTTTAGTGCTTTTTCCACAAAAGGATCCAGAAGTTCAAAATCGGGGCCGTCTTCTCCAGCCGGAGTGCTCAAAGCAATTCCTTTCATACCAAACAAAACAGCTTGTTTCGCAGCCGCAAGTGTACCCGAATGCCACATGGCATTGCCCAGGTTTGGTCCCATATTGATGCCGGACAGGACAACGTCTGTTTTCTCCCAAAGATGCTGGCCCAATGCCACGCAATCGGCCGGTGTACCATTTACCCGGTAAGCATCTATACCTTCAAAAACGATTGGTGATTTTTTGTATGACAAAGGTCTTGAAGCCGTAATAGCATGACCCATAGAGGATTGTTCCACATCCGGAGCTACAATTCTGACCTCTCCAAAACGGGATGCTATCTTGGCAAGTGCTGCAATTCCGGGACTATAAATTCCGTCGTCATTTGTTACAAGGATTCTCATAAGCGTTTAATTTTTTTCAAAAGTGGTAATAAAATTGTGCCTGGTATATTTTTATTAGAACAATTTCAACTTAAACCAATACTATGAAAAGAGCTCACCTTTTACATAACCCGGGTGCAGGAGAGAAGGATTTTTCGAAAAATGAGTTGATGGAACTGATTGGAAAAGCTGGTTTTGACTGTACATATTCTTCTGTTAAAAAGGAGAATTGGGACAAATTTGAAGACGAAATAGATTTTATTGTAATAGCCGGAGGAGATGGGACCGTGCGTAGGACGGCGAAAGCGTTATTGAAAAGAAAAGTACTCGATAAACAATTTCCCCTTGCCCTGCTTCCTCACGGCACTGCCAATAATGTAGCTGGCACTCTCAACATTTCAGGGACAGTGGATGAAATAATTCCTACCTGGCACAAATCCATCATCAAGAAATTCGATGTTGGGAAAATAGGAGGGTTGCCGGATAATATGTTTTTTCTGGAAGCTTTCGGTTTTGGAATTTTTCCAAAACTTATGAAAGTAATGGATAAGATGGAGGAAGACGAACAGGAAAGCCGGGAGGATAAAATTAAAATGGCAAGGGCTGTTTTGTATGATGTTGTTCTTTCGTATAGACCGCGTACTTGTAAGATTATCGCCGATGGTGAGGATCATACCGGAAAGTATATCATGGTGGAAATCATGAATACGCGTTCTATGGGTCCAAATCTGGAATTGTCCCCACAATCTGACCCGGGAGACGGAGAATTTGAAGTCGTTTTAATTCCGGAAAATCATCACAAAAAGTTTGAAGAATATCTTCTGAATCTTATTAATGGAAAGGAAGATCATTATTCTTTCACGACCTTGAAAGCAAAAAATGTTCAGGTTTTTTGGGATGGAAAGGATCTTCACGCGGATGATCAAACGATTAAGATTGATAAACCTGTTGAGGTAAATATTCAGGTTCGTCCGGGGTTGCTGGAGTTTTTAGTGAGTGATCCGGAAAATTGAAGTTTCGAGGTGTCTGTTTTATTGTGCTGGCTTCGTGCTTTTCTTACCCGTCGGACGGCGGAAAAAGCCGTCCGACGAGTGGCCCGTTCCAAAGTTTTTTGTAATTCATGATTTTGGGCCTGGACTCCGGTCGGACGGTTTTTTTTCGTCCTACCGGTAAGAAACAAACTGATAATTATTGATTTTTCCAGGTATCCCTTATTTCTGATTAAAGAAATAGACAATCAGCATCAGACAACTTTCCGAGTGTTTGTTTTTTGGCACGTGGGGTAATCTCCCGTCAAAGAAAAGTGAATCTCCCGCTTCGAGGCTGTAAACATCGCCATTGATGAGGTAATCAACTTTTCCGCTTAAAATATATTTGAATTCGAAAGCTTCTGTATAAACTTCTTCCCGATGCGAGTTTGGCGATAATTCCAGCAAAACAAAATCTATCGTTGTGGCCTGAAGACTTTTTGTAAAAATCCGCTGGTAACTGAATCCTTTGGTATTCTCCTTTTCAAAAGTTTCGTAATGATCTTTTTTCTGAATGATCACCGTTGGTTCTACAAAATTCAGATCTTTAAAAAAATCACCCACTTCCATTTCCAGCGATTGAATGATACTGAACATTACCGGCAGGGAGGGGATGCTGCGGCCATTTTCAATTTGAGAAATCAAACCTTTGCTGACGTTGGATTTATCCGCCAGTTCCTGTAATGTAAGTTTTTTATCAATTCTTTTTTCCTTAATTCTACGGCTTACTTCCAACAAAAATGCACCTTCCATAGTAATCTAATCGCTATAACGTTTTTTAAAACACCTCAAAGTTAAATGCTTATTGCATTTACGAAGGTGTTTTTTTCAATACTTCACGATTTAGCAATCTGATCTTAACTTAGGGCAGCAATATTTTGTTTATTTTATTGAAATGCACGAGCGTCGAGAGAATGATTTTTGAAAAAATTACAATAAAGATTTAACTTTTGTTAAAGCTTCATCTACCCACAATTGGTGCATTTTGGCAGAATAATGTAAATTATCATTCGCGACCATTGTAGGATCATTTAGCGCCTTTCGGGAAATTGGCGTAATATCAATAAACAATATTTTCTCTTTGGCGCATTCTTCTTTTACAACAAGATTGAATTTATCAATACTTTTTCCGATTTCTTCACGGCTTCCTGAGCCAAGTAATGTGGAGCCCCAATCAGGAATTGATAAAACGAAAACACGATTATTGTGCCCGCCCGCATAGATTATGCTTTGTAAAAGCAATTCATAAAAATCAATCCGGAACTGATCAATGCTCAGTCCCTGAAACTGATTATTAACGCCAATTAGCAAGGAAACCAGATCATAATTTTCAGTCGGTTTATAGCCATAAACGGCACTTAATAAATTGGCTGTCGTCCAACCGGTTTTTGCCAGAATATCAGTTGTGGCCACAGGAGTTCTGTTTTCTTTCAGGCTTTTTGTCAAAAGCACCGGCCAACGATCTGTTTCCGGCACACTTTGCCCAATGGTGTAAGAATCTCCAAGAGCCAGATACCGAAGGCCGCCTGTTGTTTCAGTGCTATTTCCTGAATGAACTACGGAGACTTCGGGTTCATTTATACAGGCAATGCAAAAAAGAAATGAAGAAAGAATTAATTTGTACATTATTAGATTCTGTGTTTAATATATCTTTAAACAGCTTTTAACTAATCTGTTGGTCTTATATACCGTATTTTGGCAGGTTTAGATCAAAATGAACCCGATTTAACTTATTATTTAAATTCTTCCATTTGGCACTGTTATTTAAGTATATTAGAAATAAAGAAAAATTGCTTAAACTAACAGAGAAATCGACCCTGCTTAATACATTTAAACCTATGAGGATGCTCAAAACCATTCGAACTATTACAATTTCCTTTATTATAAGTCAGTTACATACTATTACTTTGGTGAATGCACAGTCATTGGATTCCACCAAGACAATGAATTACCGGCCTGCATTTCATTTTACACCACCTCAAAACTGGACAAATGATCCCAACGGACTGGTTTTTTACAATGATTTATATCACATTTTCTACCAATATAACCCGGAAGGAGATACCTGGGGCCACATGTCGTGGGGGCACGCAACAAGTAAGGATATGATGAAATGGGAACATCAGCCGGTTGCTTTGCAGGATTATCCCAACGGAAACGGAACGAGTACTATGTTTTTTAGCGGCACTGCCGTTGTTGATAAAAACAACACATCCGGTTTGGGTAAAAAGGATGGAGAAATTCCTCTGGTAGCCATTTATACGGCGCATATTGACAGTAGCGGTACGGGAATTTCTCAAAACCAAAGCATGGCGTATAGTCTTGACGGAATACAATTTACCCGTTATGATAAAAACCCATTGCTGGATTTACACACGAAAGATTTTCGCGACCCAAAAGTTTTCTGGCAGGAACAATCCAAACAATGGATTATGATTGTTGCGAAACCGCTGGATTTCAAAGTGCAGCTTTATGCTTCACAGGATCTAAAATCGTGGAGTTTGTTGAGCGAATTCGGGGACAAATTTGGAGATAAAAGTAAAATCTGGGAATGTCCTGATCTTTTTGAATTACCGGTTGAAAATGAACCGGGCGTTACAAAATGGGTCATTACAGTTTCAGGTGGACATCCGCAGCAAAATGGAAATCTCGGGATGCAATATTTTATCGGAAACTTTGATGGAAAAACGTTTACTCCCGATGCCTTGAAGTATCCGTTGTATCTGGATTATGGAAAAGATTTTTACGCTGGAATTATTTTCAACAATCTGCCAGATAGTGACAAACGAAAAATAATGATCGGATGGCAAAATAGCTGGGAATATGCAGCGGTTACACCGTCAAAAGGTGTTAGAGGACAGATGTCGGTACCAAGAGAGCTTTCAATTTATAAAAATGAAAACAGCGAATACCGGATAAAATCGTTTCCAACAAAAGAAGTGACATCCTATCGCGGACAGCTTCTGGCAACACAAAATTCAGTAGCCGTGACGGGTAGTAAACTTTTGAATTCTATTTCTGGCAGTAAGCTGGATATCGAGTTTGTAATCAAAAGAAGTTCAGCTGAACAAGCGGGGATTAAACTGTTGAAACACGGGGAAAACCAGACGCTGGTTTACTACAATAAAATTGATAATACACTGAAAATTGACCGGACAAAAAGCGGAAATGTGGATTTTAGCCCAAAATTTCCAAGCATTGAATCTGTACCGCTGCCAGATACTAATGATGATATTTACATCCGAATTCTGGTTGACAGAAATAATATTGAAGTTTTTGCAAATGGAGGCGATCAGGTGATGACGGATCTTGTTTTTCCGCTTTCTGAAAAAGTCAGTTACGAATTGTTTTCAACCGAAGTAGCAACGACTTTCAGAGACCTGAATATCTGGGAGATGAAGTCTTCTATGGAGTAATTTTTCATACAAAAAATAAAAGGCTGTATCAAATTTTTATCTGATACAGCCTTTTATTTTGTAAAACTAGAAAGTAATCGGCGTTTCAACCACTGTATTTTCCCATCCAAATTTCATCACGGCACCTGCATCTGCTTTTGTAAACTGTATTGTGAAATTTTCAATATTGTCTGCTGTCTTTTTTGCTGGCACTTTTACTCTTAGCACGTCGTCAGCTTCTTTGTAGCTGTAAGCTCCCCAGTAATCCAGATCCTTGTTCAGGATAATCGTCCATTCCGTTTCGCCCGGAATTGCGAATAAAGCATAGGTACCTGCTTTAACTTTTTGTCCCTGAATTGTTGCATCCTGGTAAAATTTGATTTCGGTTGACTCATCGGCGCCAACTCTCCATACTTTTCCAAATGGAACAAGTTTTCCAATGACTTCACGGTTCTTTTTAGCCGGTCGGCTGTACGTCACACGAACAAGTGCTTTGTCATCGCCTTTACGGTCGTGTGAAAAATTGTCAGGATAAAAAGCCTTATCCATTGGACTTGCATCAAGACCTCTGAATGCCTGTGCATTGGCAGAAATTACACCTATGAAAAGCATAGATGAAAGTAAAATTGCTTTTTTCATTTTTTGAAAGAATTATTGGGAATAGTAATTGAATGATAATTTAGTTCTTTTTCATAAAGTTATCCAGATTTTCCCTGGCCGTAGTTTGAACTTTATTTCTGAAATAAGACGTCCAGCCAAGTAATAGTCCTGTTACGCCAAAGGCTTGTTGGGCCCAGATATAAAAGTCAAATGCGTCGGTATGTTTTACAATTTTATTATTTTCTACAATGAACTTCGCCTGAACATTATTGACTACCCGTTTTCCAGTTTTTGAAAAAAGATATGATGCAGTCCATTCCGCCGTTCCGCCTGTTTCATTTTCTGTAATATTGCCGAAAGTAAGGCTCAGTTCCTTTCCTGATTTACAAAGCATTTCCCACATTGCTTTCACTTCGCCGCTGTTGAGATCTTTAAATACTTCGTCATTGAAAACGGCATTTTCGGAATAACAGTCCTGCATACCTTTGTAATCTTTGTTGCGAAAACTTGTATAAAATGCTGTGATCAATTGTCCGTTAGACGCCATAAAGGTTGATTTGTAGGAAGAAAATTAAATGCAGAAAATATGCTTTTATATGCGGGATGCTATAAATGTACAAAAGCCTGACAGAAACAATAGGGTATGAGCTTATATAAATTATTAGATAAAGCTTAAACTAACCTTTTGGATTTGGTATTTTTGTGCAGAATTGATTTAATTGCACGACAGGAGGGATTTATTTCACACGGGAATCCTTCCATTATTTAAAGTAAATTGGAATTATGACTTATTGCCTGGGAATTAAAGTGAAAGAAGGATTGGTGGCCATTGCGGATACGAGGATAACTGCCGGTACCAATACGACTACAAAAAAGAAAATGTACATCGCTCAAAAGGATAATTATTCACTTTTTATCATGACAAGCGGCCTGCGTTCGGTAAGGGATAAGGCGGTACATTATTTTGAAGAACTGATCGAAGAAGGAGTAGTTTATAACAAATTGTATAAGGCGGTCAATGCGTTTGGAGAGCAGGTGAAAAGGGTGGCTGTTGAAGATAAAGAGGCTCTTGAACGTGCCGGTTTGAAGTTCAATCTAAACACAATTGTTGGTGGACAGCTTAAAGATGACGCTGAACATAAACTTTTTCTTTTGTATTCAGAGGGAAACTGGGTGGAGCTTGATGAAGGGTCTCCATATGTAATTATTGGAAATTCTGGTCAGGGAAAAGCGATTCTGAATCGTGTTCTGGATGATGAATCTACGATGAAACAAGCTTTAAAAGCAGGTTTTCTTTCCTTTGATTCGACACGTGTAAGTAACAATGACGTTGAATTTCCTATTGACGTGGTCCTTTACAAAAAGGATAGTTTCTCCATTGTTGAGCATCGCTATGAAAAGAAAGACCTTGAAAAAGTTTCAGAACTTTGGGCTGAAAAGCTGAAAGAAGATCTGGACGAAATTCCTGAAGATTGGATGGACATCTCATTTGACAAGATTCAAGTGAAGCAGGATTAATCATCCTGATAAAAAAACCGGGGCCTGAATAAATAAATTATTCAGGCCCCGGTTTTTTATGTTTCGTATTAAATTATTCTACTCCGTATTTGTCAATCAGATATAACATAGCTGCCATGGAGGCTCCGCCTAATTCAAGTTCACGCTTGCTGACTTTGTCAAAAGTATCATTCGCAGCATGGTGATAGTCGAAATATCTTTGCGAATCTGGAATCAATTCCATAAGAACAGTTCCTTGTGGAGCCAACGGACCAATATCTGCACCGCCGCCGCCTGGTCCTAATTCATATAAACCGTAAGGTGTAAATAATTTTGTCCAGGAAACTATTTTTGCTTTCTGAGCCGGAGTTCCAACAACACCAAATCCCAAAGGAATAAATCCACCGCGATCTGATTCGATAGCTGCTATATGTTTCTCATTTTTGTTTTTAGCTGAATCCGCATAAGCGATACCACCTTTCAAACCGTTTTCTTCATTCATAAACATGACAGCTCTCAGCGTATTTTTTGGTTTGTAACCCAAAACTTTAAGCAAACGCACCGCTTCTATCGACTGAACACAGCCAGATCCGTCATCGTGTGCGCCCTGTGCAAAATCCCATGAGTCAAGATGACCGCCAACAACGATATATTTTGCAGGATTTTCAGATCCTTTCAGTTCCCCAATCACATTATGCGAAGGTACATCAGGAAGCGTTTCGCTGAATTGTTCAAAATAAATTTCTGTATCTACATTTTCTTTGATCAGCTTGCTTAGCAATTCAGCGCCGTTTGTAGAAATGGCTGCGGCCGGAATCATACCGGCTCCGCTTGCATAACGTAGGCTGCCTGTATGAGGAAAATCATCAAGTCTTGTGGTCATTGAACGAACGATTGCGCCAATAGCACCAAGTTTCGCAGCTTCACTCGGGCCGTAACCACGTTGTTCAACGGCACCACCATAAGCTTCAAAAGTATTTAATCTGGTAGGATCCATCGGACGGTTGAAGAAAACAATTTTCCCTTTCACCTTATCCGCTCCAAGCGCTCTTAATTCCTGGAAATTTTGTACTTCAATCACTTTTGCTTTTGTTCCGCCTTTTGGCGTTGCTACGGAGCCTCCCAAAGCAGCGATAGGAATAACAATTTTTTGTTTTCCAGAAAGAATATACGCTTTCTCTTTTGCACCACGTACCCAATGCGGAACCATTACGTTTTGCAAAAACACATTGTCAAAGTTTTCCTTTACCATGACATCTCTCGTGTATTCAACGGCCTTCGCAGCTCCGGCTGATCCGCTTAATCTGGCTCCAACTTTCTGCGTAAGATCTCTCAGATATTCATAAGAATGACCTTCGGATAAGGCTGTGTTAAAAATTTTACGGATAAAAATCGAGTCGGCCTGGTAGTCCGCCTGGGCAAAAGTCGCCGTTGTTGAGCATAACGCCAACAGCGCCGCAGAGAGCAATTTGTGTTTCATTTTGTGTTTTTTATAGGAGTGTTTACTAGGCAATGGTAATGCTTGTCAGGATGGTTTTTCGCCTTTTCCCTGCCATTTCGAAATGGAAAGTAACAAGGCGGGTAATAAGATCAAATTGGTACACATCGCGACCAGCAACGTTATTGAAACCATGACACCCATTGCCGCTGTTCCGCCGAAGCTTGAAGCAGAGAAAATTGAGAATCCGCAGAAAAGAATTATCGCTGTATAAATCATACTAAGTCCGGTTCCAAAAATCGAATTGGTAACGGCTTGTGAAGCATTAAGTCCTTTGTCATAAATTTCCTGACGATATCGGGTAAGGAAATAAACGGTTCCATCCGACGCGATACCAAAAGTGATACTGAAAATAAGAATGGTTGTTGGCTTGAAATAAATCCCGAAATACCCCATAATTCCCGCTGTAAGTGCCAAAGGAATAAGACAAGGTAATTTTGACAAAAGAATGATAGGGATTGAACGGAAAAGTACCATTCCAACCACTGCAATCAGCAAAATTGCAATCAGCAAACTTTCATATAAATTCCCCAGCAGGTAGTCATTGCTTTTCAAAAACACAAGACTATGTCCCGTCAAACTCACTTTGTATTTAGCCGGATTGAAAATAGAATCCACTTTGGGGCGGATTTCTTTCATCAAAACTTTGATACGTTCTGATCCCACATCAGCCATCTGGAAACTTACACGCGTTACGCTTTTATCTTCATTCAAAAATGAATTTATTTGTTTGGAAGCACCTTGTTTTCCCTGAACATAATTGGTCAGTTTTGCTAATTCCAATGCGCCCGGTAAAGCATAATATTTGGCGTCACCACCCCGGTAAGCCTGATAAAGAAAACGGGAAGCTTCTACAACCGAAACCGGTTTTGAAAACTCTTTATATTTTCCAAGTTCGTTTTGCAGCGATTTTATTTTGTAAAGTACTGCGGCATTATCACCAAACACGCCATTTTTTTCTTTGGTATTGATCATCACTTCAAAAGGTAGAACCCCGTTAAAGTTTTTTTCCAGGAATCTAAGGTCTGTGTAAACCGGGTCGTTTTTTGGCAAATCATCCACAACGAACCCAATCGCTTTGATCTTGGTCATCCCATATCCGGAAACGATAATCATAACGAACATTGCGATATAAATTTCCTTGCGGCGGTTATGTACCAGATAATTAATTTTTGATAGAAATCCATGTGCCCATTTTCCATCCAAATGTTTTAAGTGACGTGCTTTTGGCACATCCATATAATGAAGTGTGATTGGGAGCAGTAACAAACAAATAACATAAGTTACCATAACACTGATCGCAGCAACAATGCCAAACTCGACCAGCAAAGTACTGTTGGTAAAATAGAAAACGCCGAAACCGATGGCGGTAGTAATATTGGCAAGGAAAGTTGAGAGCCCTATCTGGCGCACCATTTCAAGCAAAGCGTCATCTTTTGACCTACCGGCTTTAAGTTCTGTCTGGTATTTATTAATAAAAAATACACAGTTTGGAACGCCTATTACAATGAGCAGGGGAGGAATGAGCCCTGTAAGTGCAGTAATCTTATAGCCGAATAATTGCAGAAAACCCACCGAGAATATTACTCCAATCAACACAACGATGATAGAAAGTAAAGTAAGGCGGAAAGATCGGAAAAATGCCCAAAGGATAAATAGCGTCACCAGAACGGCCAGTCCCATGAACAATTCCATTTCACCGGAAATTTTCTTCATGTTCACAGTCCGGATATATGGCATCCCCGAGTAGTGTAAATCCGTTTTATATTTAACTGCAAATTCCTCAGCCATCGCTTCAATATCACCTACGATACTAAGTCTGCGTGCTGAATTCAGTGCCTTATCATTAAAAGTGATAACGATTAGTGTAGCATTTGTTTTGGAGTTGAGCACCAGACCTTCGTAAAACGGAAGATTAAGAATTTCCTTTTTCAGGCTATCAACTTCTGATTGGGTTGTTGGAATTGTCCTGATTATGGGAGCGAAATCGAACTGGCTCAGACTGTCGTTTCTGACAACTTTTTGCAGGTTGGCCAGGGACAAAACATTTTTTATACCTGTGGTTTCTTTAATGCGCTGGGAAAGTTTGCACCAGTCCTGAAATTTGTTAACCTGAAAAAGTCCTGGATCCTGCCATCCAATGACCATTACGCTGCCATCTTCGCCAAATAATTTACGGAAATCCTGATACTCTTTTTCAACCGGATCGTTTGCGGGAAGAATTCTGGCAAACTGATATGAAAGTTCGATTTTTTTTGCCTCGTACGCCATGAAAACGGTTGAGACTAACACCAATGCAACCCACCAAAGCCGGTAGCGGATTATGTAAGTTGCTAATTTATTCCACATATATAGTAATTAGGTTTTTTGCAAAAAGCTGCAAATATACACAGCATGTTTAGGAAACGGTCTTTTTTGACCTTTTTTGTCATTCTGAAAAAATAACTATGTAAATTCTCATGCCATAGCTTAAATTCCCAACATTTTTTCTAAATGATGGTATTCAATACCAAAATAAGATTTGGCATCTTTAATTTTTTTCAGCAGCTGCCTTTGATCAGGATTTGACTTATGATTTTTAATGCCGACAATCATAACGTTTTTTGGCGTATGAGCGTCTGAAATGAATTCAAAAACTTTTGTTTTGTAGCCGAAGTATTCCAAAATCATTGCCCGGATTCCGTCTGTAACCATTTCGGCCTGACGTTCCAGAAAAATTCCGTATTTAGTCAAGAAATCGACGTCGTTGCTTGCTTTATGCTTTTCAATTTCTCTTCGGATTTGTTTATGACAGCAAGGCGCCACTACAATTAATTCCGCATTTGCCTTTATGCCTTTGAAAATGGCATCGTCAGTGGCCGTATCGCAGGCATGAAGTGCAATAAGAATATCGATTTCTTTGCTTTCATAATCTTCAATCGTTCCTTCCACAAAATTCAGCTGTTTGAAAGAGGCATTTTCGGCAATAGTATTACAAAGTGTAACCATGTCTGCACGGAATTCAACGCCAGTAATTTCCGGTTGAAGATTTAATACATTTTGAAGATAATCATATAAGGCAAAAGTCAGATATCCTTTTCCTGAGCCCATGTCCACCACTTTTAAGGCTCCATCGGTAGGGATTTCCTTAATAAGCGAACTCAGTATTTCTACATAATGATTGATCTGTTTATATTTATCCTGCGCATTTTTAAAGACATTTCCTTCCTGATCTGTGATCTTTAAATCAGTCAGGTAAGATTTGTTTTGTGCCGGAATAAGTCTTTTTTTATTTTTATCGTGATCCAGAGAGGCTGTACTTTTTGAGGAAGTTTTTTTCTTCAAAGTAACCTTATCCGTATGCAGAATTTCAAATTGGAGATCCGATTCCGTAGAAAAAAGTGTAGATACCCTGAATCCTACAAGAAGAAAATTTTCTATAAGGCCAATGGCTTCCTCTTTGGAAAAATTTTTAACAATATCCCGTGTTTTATAGCGGTAAGTAAAGCTTAGTTTTTCTTCTTTTTTGATCAGAATCCTTTTGACATAAAGATTTTTAAGATTTTCTTCTTTGCCTTTATAATTGCCCAGAGACAGGCTGATGAAAGTTTGATCGGTGATGGATTGCGAAATTGCTTGTATAAATTCTCTAACTTTTTCAGAAATAATCATTAGACGTGTTTTGTTTTCTCAAAATAGACTAACACCACGAACGTTAATACAGTTTGGTTAAAGAAGAATAAGTTTATTTAGGAATCTCAATTCCAATGTTCGCTCCTGGGTTTTCCTCATTAGAAATCATGATTTTTCCTTTTAGGCTTTGCACCCTGTTTTTCACATTTCCCAGACCAACGCCATGTAAAGAATTATTTTTGATCCCATTACCATTGTCGCTAATCGTCAGATGAATGCTGCGAATGGATTCCTTTAAAGAGATTTCTGCTTTGTCGGCTTTGGAATGTTTGAGGATATTATTGGTAAGCTCAAGCAGGATGCTGTACAACTCAAATTCAACCTTTTTGTCGAGTCGCTTGTCCAGGCCCTCCACTTCAAAATTAAACTGGATGGAATTATTCTCGTTCAATTTCCCGACCAAGCGTTGTAAAGCTACGATAAGCCCATGTTCTTCAAGCTCAATCGGCATTAAATTATGCGACAAACTTCTGACTTCCCGATACGCTGCGCCAACCATTTGATGGACACTTTTATATATTTTTTGTTCTTCTTCGGACAATAGTTTTTTGTCCATACCATATAAATACCAGTTCAGCGACGCCAGCGTACCGCCTAAATGGTCATGTAGTTCGGCTGCAACGCGTTTTCTTTCAATGGTTTGTCCCTGGACTAATGCTTCTTTTATCGCAGCATTTTTTCTTCTCAGCTTTTTATTATTAAACCAGAGGAACGCCGAAAAAGCAACGATCATTATTAAAAAACCAATCAGAACACTCTGGATCGTATTTTGTTCATTGATGATTTTACGCTGAATTTCTGATTCCATTTGCTGATTTTCGTAAATCAGCTTGTACATATTATACTCTCTCGCAATGCGTTCGATATGCCGTGTTCGGCGAATGTAATCGACTTGTTCAAGATAATATAGTGATTGTTTGACATTATTCTGTGCTTTGTACGCCTTGTAAAGACATATAAGGGCCCAGTTGGTCTGGCGGGAGGAATGATAAAGTTTGCTGAGTTTTAATGCTTCACTCTCTGTTGCGATAGCCTGGTCATATTTTTTTTGTTCATAATAAACATTTCCAAGGTCGTTTAATGCGTTAAGAATTCCAAAACGATTATTCAGTTTTTGGAAAATCATCAAGGCCTGAGTAACATATTTTTCTGCCTTATCCGGTTCATTTTTCCGTACATAAAGATAGCCCCGATCTTGGAGCACAGAGGCCATTCCCCATTGCGAACCGATCTTTTTAAAGGAGTCAAATGCCAAATCGTAATACCGGATGGCTTGGGTATAATCAAGTTTCTCCCGATAAAAATTACCAATATTTTCCAGACAGACTGCTTTGGAGCTGTCTTGTTTCATATCGCTGTATATTTTGAAAGCACTCTGGAAATTGGCCAGGGAGAGATCAAATTGCTTATACTCCGCACTGGATTCGCCTTGAAATCTTTTTGCATTAGCGGTATATAACGGAAGGTTTTCTTTTTGAGACAGAATGAGTATTTCATTGGATATTTCTCTCAGTATATCATAGCTGCCATCGATGATATAGTATGTACACAAAAGATCATAGGCCATAATCTTACCTTTTGACCATTGATGTTTTTGTGCTAAACGAAGAATCTGTTGAGAATATAGTACCGCTTTATCTGCATCAAAATATAAATTTTGCATTGCAAGTTTACGGTATTTGTATATCAGTAAAGTGTCCTGCGGAAAATTTTTTAAAATTTTAGATTGCACTGAGCGCTCATTACCTCTTGAAGTTTGGGCAAAACAGTAGTTCCCTTCGAGAAGGTTTACGTATACCAGTAAAACAAAAGCTAACGAGTAAAGTTTAGCCACAAAAAGATCAGGCATGTATGGCAGGGCGCGTATTAAACCAAATAAATTTTTAAAAGAAGTTATATAACGCTGAGTATTTTAAACAAAGGCCAAATATAGAAAATCATAAAACAAAAAGTCGACATGTAGGTATTTCTTTTATTGGTTTGTAGTATAAATTTTGGTTTTGTAGCCCGCTGTTGATCTATTTGCTAACAAAAGGATTGTTTTTGATTGAATAACGATACAGAAAATCAGTTCCCTGCGTAATACCAATTCTTTTAGAGATTTCTATTTCAAACAGATTTTCTGGTAGGCGCGGGGTAATGTATAATGAACTGTCAGCCAAAGATTTTCCATTGTGAACGGATCTGTCTATTCCCATTGCCTGAACAAGTTTTCCCGGTCCGCGGCATAATTCCTTTAAAGAAATTGATTTTGTTAAAGCACCCATAGCTTTTTTGCGGGACAATTCCCTTCGCATTTCCATCAGCCCTATCCCTCTCGTAGGTTGCAATGCTCGAATTAGTACTGCTTCGCCATGGCCTGTTTTATTGCTTACAACATTGACACACTGATACATTCCATAAATGAGATAAACATAAATAGTACCAGCCGGGCCATACATGGGTTCGGTCCGTGGTGTTCTTTTCTGATAAGCGTGACAAGCCGGATCGTCTTGTAAATAGGCTTCTGTTTCAACAATAATCCCGGTGGTAATACCATCGGGACTATCGTGAACAAGTTCGCAGCCAAGCAATTCCCGGGCTAGCGTTCGTGTATCAAAAGCTTCATAAAAGGACAGTGGCAAGCGATTTGCGCCAGGAATCATTTATATAATATTCATTGTTTGTTCTTTGATTTTTTCCAGCTCGTCTTTCATCTGAACGACAAAACGCTGAATACCGAAGTCGTTTGCTTTGGAACCAATCGTATTGATTTCCCGTCCGATTTCCTGGGCAATAAAGTTCAGCTTTTTGCCATTGCTTTCCGGCGATTGCAACGTTTCGTTGAAATACAGCAAATGATTGGCAAGACGAATTTTTTCCTCTGAGATATCAAATTTTTCTATGTAATAGATCAATTCCTGCTCAAAGCGGTTCGGGTCAAAATTTTCGTCAGATAACAAATCACGTACTTGTTTTTCCAAACGTTCACGTACGGCTGGAATCCGTAATTTATCCTGTTCTTTTACTTCTTCCAAAAGTGTGGAAATGGTACCGATATAATCTGCAAATTTATCCGCAGTCATTTTTCCTTCCTGCTCACGAAAAACGGTACATTTTTTTAACGCTTCATGAACGGCTTCTTTAATCTGCGCCCAGTCATTATCCCGATTTGATTCACTTACAGATTCGGTATTGTACGCGTTTGGCATTTGAAGCGCCATACGAAGCAAATCTGTTGATTCACCAGAAAAGCCAAGATCATTAGCAGTTTCTGTTAAATCGTTAAAGTAAGCTTTCACCAACGGACGGTTTACTGCAGTAGTAGCAATGGCCTTTCCAACAGGCTGTACAGTCAGGCTTACTTCTACTTTTCCGCGTTCCAAAGATTGTGTAACCAGGTTACGAATTTCTATTTCGCGTTCTGAATAATTTCTGGGAACGCGGCAATATATATCCAGGAATTTGGAATTCAGTGTTTTAATCTCAACAGTTACGTTGATCGATTCGGATTCGATGTTTGCTACACCGTAGCCGGTCATGGATCTTAACATGTAGGGGTCTTTAATTAAATTAAAAGTTAAATGATGAAAGCGACCACGGAAAACCGGGCTGTTTTACTTACATCAGTTTTGTCTTTGTTTTCCTGATTTTGCCGGATGCTGGCTTTCAGACTGCTGTGGTTTTGTAATCAGTGCATTTTTATCGATCTCCTGACTGGATGTTCTGTATTTTGCCACATCACAGGCCAGATAAATAGCTTGTAATAATGAACCAGGTTCTGCCTGATTTTTCCCGGCAATGTTATACGCAGTTCCGTGGTCAGGTGAAGTTCTTACAGCAGACAATCCCGCAGTGAAATTTACACCTTCATTGAATGCCAGAGTTTTGAATGGTATCAAACCCTGGTCATGGTACATGGCTAGTACGGCATCATATTGTTTGTAAGTTCCGGCGGCGAAAAAGCCATCTGCCGGGAAAGGTCCCACGACAAGATTCCCCTTTTCACGGAAGTTTTTGAGAACAGGAATAATCGTATCAATTTCTTCACTGCCCAGCAAACCGTTTTCACCTGCGTGAGGATTTAACCCCAAAACAGCCAATCTTGGTTTTTTTATGCCAAAATCATTTTTCAATGAATATAACATTTGTTCAATTTTGGCCGTCAGTTTTTCCGTAGTTACCCATGCCGGAACATCTTTCACAGGAATATGACCAGAAAGTACACCCACGCGAAGATCGCCTGAAACCATAAACATTAAAGCTTCCTGAACTTCAAAAGATTCTGCCAGGAATTCTGTATGTCCGGGAAATTTAAATTCCGCACTTTGAATATTGTCTTTGTTGATAGGACCAGTAACGACGGCATGTAATTTGCCGGTTTTAAGATCTTCGACAGCACGTTTCAAAGAAGATAAAGAACCTTGTCCTGCCTCAGGAGTAACTTTTCCCGGTTGAATTTCTGTCTGATGGTCATGCCAGCAGGTGATAACGTTCGTCAATTTAGGGTTAGCCTGTTCAGGGCGCTGTATGCCATGCAATGTCCAGTCTTTCATCTCAAAAAGATTGCGATATTGATTCAGTACGCGCAAAGAACCGTATATAACCGGCGTGCATAACTTGGCTAACTGATTTCCTTCCAATGCTTTAAGGATTACTTCCGGGCCAATCCCGTTATAATCTCCTAACGTAATCCCTATTAATGGTTTATCACTTGGTAGTTCACTCATTTATTTGATATAGTATTGATTGTTATTTCTGTTTTGTTGAAATTACTTTGCAAGGTACTGATATTAATAATTTTGTATTCATAATGAAGGATTTTAAACATAGAACTTCCTATCGAATATGCTTTTATATCATCCACTGTATGTATTTCTGATTACTTTTGTAAAACTAATCAATTGGCAAGTTACAAAAATTCCCGTGCTCCTATGAAAATCCTGATAGCAGACTCCATGCATCCGTCACTTTTTACTATGTTAAAAGCGGAAGGTTGGGAATATGCCTATCATCCCGAATACAAAAGGGAAGATATTATCCGTGCGTTACCTGAATTTGAGGGATTATTTATCCGAAGTAAAACTTTTGTTGATCTGGAAGTAATGCAACCGGCAAAAAAACTTCGCTTTATTGCCCGTGCAGGAGCTGGTCTTGATTTGATTGATCTTGATATAGCAAAAGAAAAAGGCATTGAAGTTTTTCATGCGGGTGAAGGAAACCGGGATGCTGTTGCCGAGCATATGCTAGGAATGCTTCTGGGATTGCTTGCTAATATTGTAAAAGCGGATAAGGAAGTTCGCAACGGTATTTGGGACAGGGAAGGAAACAGGGGAGTGGAGTTGATGAATAAAACCGTTGGGCTTATTGGTTATGGAAATAATGGAGGAGCCACTGCGAAGCGGTTGAGTGGTTTTGGATGCAAGGTTTTAGCTTATGACAAATACCGCGATAATTATGGCGATGCCTTTGCAGAAGAAGCTTCTCTGGAAAAAATTATGCAGGAAGCTGACATATTGAGTTTACACGTTCCGCTTACCGACGAAACAAAATATCTGGTTGATCAAAATTTCATTGACCGTTTTTCCAAGCCTTTTTACCTGATGAATTTGTCAAGAGGGAAAGTTGCGAATCTGACTGCGGTTGTAGAAGGTTTGAAATCCGGAAAAATAATCGGAGCTTGCCTGGATGTTTTAGAAAATGAAAAATTAAAAACGCTTACAGAAGAACAGCAATCCGTTTTTGATTATTTAATTAATTCCAATCGCGTAGTGCTTACTCCTCATATTGGTGGCTGGACGCATGAAAGTTACATAAGGATTAATGAGGTTTTGCTTCGTCAAATTAAAGAAGGGCTGTTAGAAACCTGAGATCATTCTTTCAAAATAACACTGATATTTCCTGTTGCTTCAAGATAACAGGTTTTCACTTTTGTGAAGTCATCCACATCTTTTTCACGTAAAAGCGCAAGTAATTCGTCTTCATCGATCAATTCCTTTTCCATGTTTTTATGTAAAAGTCTGCCATTGCGGATTAATAGCACTGGGTCCGGCTTTGCAAATTTTCCAAAAATAACTTTGTTATAGCCCATCCAGTCAATCGCAAAATCCCAGAACAGCAATGTCAGAATCAACGCTGCACCTTCTACCACTGAATTGTAAGTGCCTGCCATTGCATTTTGAGCGGCATCGGAAATCATTGTAATCAGAAGCAAATCACTTATACTCAACTGTCCCGTGCCTCTGCGAAATAATCGCATACAAAGATAGATAACCCAGTAAGTGAGGGTCCCTCGCAAAAATATTTCCAGCAGCGATAAGCTGGGGATAAACATGGCGTGCCAGTCTACATTAAAAAGTTTATCCATAAAAATGTTCAGGTTGTCTGGAGTCGGATGTTATGTAGTGAAAAACTAAAACCCTATATAACAAATATGCCGACCAAAGGTCGGCACGTTTGCATCTATTAGCCATGAAAAATAAAATACTTATTATTTACCGATCGTACCACGAAGTGCACGAGGGATTTCAACTGAGGCAATTGGATTGCTGATCGATGTAAGGATAACAAATCCTTCAGGCTTGATAGCTCCAACTTTAACAGATTTTCCAAGATCAAGTTCAGTTACATCAACTTCAACGTAATCAGGGATATTGTCTGCTAAACCTTGTACGCGCAATTTACGCAATTTTTGGTTCATTTTACCACCTTTCATTACACCAGAAGATGCTCCTGTCAATTTCACAGGTACATCAACTTTAATTTCCTTGCCATCAATGATCTGAAGGAAATCCGCATGTAACAACATATCGTTTACAGGGTGGAATTGTTTTTCCTGTAAAATGGCATTATATATAGTTCCCTCGATATTCAAGGTAACGTTAAAAACATCCGGTGTGAAAAGCAATGTGCGGAACAACATAGCAGGTGCGTAAAAATGCACTTGTTCGGTACCACCATACAGCACAGATGGAACATAACCCTGAGCACGTAACTCCTGAGCTTCCACCTTGCCGAGATTCGCTCTTCTAAACCCTACAATCTCATGCGTTTTCATAAGAATAATTATTAAAGTTAAAAAAAATAAAATTTACTGATAATTTATAAACAAAGAACTAATAGATTCATGATCTCTAATACGACCGATCGCTTTTGCAAATAACTCTGCAACTGACAATACGCGTATTTTGTCATTCTGTTGCTTAAGAGGGATCGTATCTGTAACAATTAATTCCTCTAGAACAGAATTTGCAATATTTTCGTGCGCCTTACCCGACATGATCGGGTGCGTACTGATTGCTCTTACTGAATTGGCGCCTTTACCCATGATGATTTCAGCTGCCTTACACAAGGTTCCACCAGTATCTATAAGGTCATCAACCAAAACCACATCCATTCCCTCAACCTCACCAATCACCTGCATACTGGCAATTTCATTTGCTCTTTTTCTGTGTTTATCACAAAGGATCATGTCCACGTTCAGAAACTTGGCGAAATTACGGGCTCTTGCCGCGCCACCCATATCCGGTGAAGCGATCAAAAGATTTTTAAGTCCCAGTGATTTGATATATGGAACAAAAATCGACGTCCCTTCCAGGTGATCGACAGGTAAATCGAAAAATCCCTGAATTTGTCCTGCGTGAAGATCAACCGTCATTAAGCGATCCACTCCAACAGCTGTTAACAAATTGGCAACCACTTTTGCAGCTATTGCCACACGGGGTTTGTCCTTTCTGTCCTGACGTGCATACCCAAAATAAGGAATGACCACAGTCACATAATGTGCGGAAGCCCTGCGTGCTGCATCTACCATGAGAAGTAGTTCAAGCAAATTATCCGCCGGTGGAAAGGTTGACTGAATCAAAAACACGTCACAGCCGCGCACTGATTCTTCAAAGCTTGGGGACAATTCTCCATCGCTGAACTTACGCAATGTGTAGCCTCCCAGCTCTTTACCAAAATACCTTGCGATGTCTTTTGCGAGGTATTCCGACTGACTTCCTGAAAATATTTTTACTGTGTTAAAAGAGCCCATGGCCAAACTAAAATTTGCGCAAAATTAATAAAAATCAATTAATTAAGATAGTATTTCTTAAAAAATATTAAATAAAGTTGAATACATATCCAGCCGACGATGAGGCCAACCAGTGCCCCGACGAAAATATCACCAGGATAATGGACGCCAACATATACCCGGCTGTAAGAATACAAAGCCGCCCAGGCAAACAACCAGCCTACATGACGCATCTTCTTTTTTGTGAGTTGAAACCACACAATTGCCAATGAAAAACTCGTTGCAGCATGTGCAGATGCAAACCCATATAAACCGCCGCAATCGCCAACATTATGTACAAGACCTGCCAACAAAGGTTCATGACAAGGCCGAAAGCGTTCAAAATAAGGTTTCATCACACCTGATACAACCTTGTCTGATAAAATTACTGCCACTAAAACGGTGACTATTATTGCAATGGCCTTTTTCTTTTCTGTTTTAATCGTAAAAAAAAGCAAAACCAAATACATCGGAATCCAGGTAAATTTATAAGTCACCCAGTACATAAGCGAATCTATCCAAGGTAAATGTTCGCCATTAAACCACAGAAACAGCTGTTGATCTTCGTGAATAAGGTCATGAATTGCCGGGGTCATGCACCAAAACCGAGTACACGGCGGACTTTTTCGATTGTTCCTCTGGCAATAATCCGGGCTTTTTCTTCACCTGTTTTCAAGATGCCTTCGAGTTCATCATTGTTCTCCATATAATAATTGTAGAGACGGCGCGGTTCGGCATATTTTTCAAGAATTATTTCTAAAAGAGCTTGTTTAGCGTGGCCATAACCATATCCTCCGTTCAAATAATTCTGGCGCATGGTTTCAGTTTCCGTTTCCGAGGCAAGCAAAGAATAGATTTTGAACGTTATATCCGTGTCAGGATCTTTTGGTTCTTCAAGCGGAGTAGAATCTGAAACAATCTTTTTAAGAACATTTTTCAATTCCTTTTCTGGTAGAAAAATGTTGATATAGTTGTTGTAAGACTTACTCATCTTTTGTCCGTCTATACCCGGAATGGTCATCATTCGTTCGTCAATCAGCGGTTCGGGCAAAACCAGAATATCTTCTCCGGCAAGGTTATTAAAGCGCGAAGCAATATCTTTTGCCATCTCCAGATGCTGTTTTTGATCTTTTCCAACAGGAATAATATTGGCGTTGTAAAGTAAAATATCAGCTGCCATCAAAACCGGATAAGTAAATAATCCTGCATTTACATCCGCAAGTTTCTCAGATTTATCTTTGAAAGAAGTCGCATTTGCAAGCATCGGAAAAGGAGTGAAGCAGCTAAGATACCATGAAAGTTCTGCGTGCTCCTGAACCCGGGATTGTCTCCAGAAAACATTTTTGTCGGTATCAAACCCAAATGCCAGCCAGGTGGATGCAATCGACCGAACGTACAATTCACGTTCGGTTCCGTTTTTAAGGGTAGTCAGCGAATGAAGATCCGCTATGAAAAGGAAAGATTCGTTTTGTGGATTTTTGGATAATTCGATAGCAGGCTGTATTGCGCCTAAAAGATTTCCCAAATGTGGAAGTCCGCTACTTTGTATCCCGGTAAGAATTCTGGCCATTTAATTAATAACAAATTACTTATTATAATAATTATACATCACGATTTTAATAACGTGGTTTTCGACGATTGTCCCAAAAATAAAGTAGCACTACAACATCATTTTCGACTTGATAAAAGAGCAAACATTGCTTAGTAATAACACCCTTCCGAATAGTAGAATTGGAAGCAGAAGCTTCGAACATATGAGGGAAATCTGCAATTTTGCGAATTTTATTTCTTACGATCCTTACAAATTTTTGCGTTTGCTTTTCTGATCGATTTTCTTCTAAATAGTGTATGATAAGACGGAAGCTCTCTTCAGCTTCTGTTGTCCAACGAACGGTAAATGTCATAAATACTTTTTAAAGCTATCCATTACCTCATCGTCTGTCTTGGTTTCACCGGCGAAGAATTGCTTTTGTGCCTTTTCTATTCCATCCTTGACATGATCAGGAAGACCGTTCCAAAAATCAGGCTCTTCAATTTTAAGCTGTTTTTTTATCTTGTTCCAATATTCAATCGGTATTACAGCGGCAGTCTTCTCACCCTTTTCATTTGACAAAAATTGAACGTTCATAATTTTCAGTTGATTATGAGTTTTAAAGAAACTTCGTTCTTTCGAATTGTAAAATTCGTTAAATTGATTCAGAAAAACGTGGTAAATTTGATATTTGTAAATTGTCTAAGGTTTACAAAACGTGAAAAACGGATTATTATCTCAGAATATATTTTATGCTTCAATCATCAACACTGAAATTTCTTACTGACTTAGTTCAAAATAACAATAGAGAATGGTTTCTGGAAAACAGAAAACGATATGACGACTCCAAAGCAGATCTGGAAAAACTGGTTGGTACTTTAATAACAGATCTTGGTAAATTTCATGATTTAGGAAATTTGCAGGTCAAAGATTGTATTTTCAGGATCAATCGTGACGTTCGGTTTTCAAAAAATAAAGATCCTTATAAAAGTGATTTAAGCGCGGGAATAGGTCCGGGAGGTAGAAGTTCGGGCAAAGTTGATTATTATCTGCATATCCAACCGGATGGACAATCGTTTTTGGGTGGAGGAATGTGGGACGCAACGGCAGAACAATTGGCAAAATATCGTCAGGAAGTTGACTATAATGCAGATGAATTGAAAAGCATTATTCATGATAAAACTTTTCGCGAATTCTTTCCTGAAATTTCCGGTGAATCATTAAAAACTGCACCAAAAGGTTACCCGAAAGATCATCCGGAAATTGAATTGTTGAGAAGAAAACAACTTTTCTTTATTCATCGGTTCACAGATAAAGATGTGACTTCAAAGGATTTCGCGGATTCCATTATAAAAGGTATGAAGTTGCTGAAACCTTATACTGATTTTATGAATTATATATTGTACGATGCTAATCCGGAAGCGGAAGATATTCAGTTGTAATGATTGAATGATAGAATTTGTGAATGATAGAATTGAGCGAATCTTCAAATAAAAAATATGCAATTTTCCCACTTACACTGCCACACTCAGTTTTCTTTACTAGATGGTGCTGCTGATATCAAAAAGCTTTTCAAAAAAGCCAAAGAAGATAACATGCCGGCCGTTGCTATTACCGATCATGGAAACATGTTTGGTGTTTTTGAGTTTGTGGCCGAGGGTAATAAACAAGGTATAAAACCCATTGTTGGCTGTGAATTTTATGTGGTGGAAGACCGCCATATTCGTCAGTTTACAAAAGAAAAAAAGGATGTTCGCCATCATCAGCTGCTTTTGGCAAAAGATGAGATAGGGTATAAAAATCTTGTCAAAATGTGTTCTCTTGGCTTTATTGAGGGAATGTATGGCAAATATCCGCGTATTGATAAAGAGCTGATTGTTAGATATCATAAAGGACTTATCGCCACTACATGCTGTATCGGAGCAATTATTCCTAAGACAATTATCCGAAAAAGTGAGGCCGAAGCTGAGAAGGAATTTAAATGGTGGCTGGATCTTTTTGGTGATGATTTTTATGTTGAATTGCAGCGTCATGAAATTCGTGATCAATATATTGTAAACGAAGTACTTATTCGTTTCGCAAGAAAATATAATGTTAAAATTATTGCTTCCAATGACTCGCATTATGTAGATCAGGAAGATTGGAATGCCCACGATATTTTGCTTTGTATCAACACAGGAGATAAGCAGAGTACGCCTTCTGCAAAGGATTTTGATGACGACAAAGGTATTCCGAAAGGCTCACGTTTTGCATTTTTTAATGATCAGTTTTATTTCAAAAAAACAAGTGAAATGATGCAGTTGTTTAACGACTTACCTGAGTCGATAGACAATACAAATGAGATCGTTGATAAGATCAAAACGCTGAATCTTAATAAAGACATCCTGCTGCCAAACTTCCCGATTCCCGAAGAATTCAAGACGCACCGGTTGTCTGAAATGGTTGGGAATAAAGAGCTGACAGCGGATGTGCTAAACCAATGGGAATACCTGCGGCATATAACTTTTGAAGGAGCCAAGTTCAAATATGGCACGATTACAGCTGAAATTGAAGATCGATTAAACTTTGAGCTGAATACAATCCGTAATATGGGTTTCCCAGGTTACTTCCTGATCGTTGCTGACTTTATTGATGCCGGTCGGAAAATGGGCGTATTCATTGGTCCGGGTCGTGGGTCTGCTGCCGGATCCGTAGTGGCGTATTGTACAGGAATTACCAATATTGACCCTATTAAATACGATCTGCTTTTTGAGCGTTTCTTAAATCCTGACCGTATCTCACTTCCTGATATTGATACGGATTTTGATGATGAAGGTCGCCAGAAAGTAATCGATTATGTTGTAAAAAAATATGGTTATAACCAGGTCGCCCAGATTGTAACCTATGGTACCATGGCTGCCAAATCAGCGATTAAAGATGTTGCCCGTGTAATGGATTTGCATTTATCCGACGCCAACATGCTTGTAAAATTGGTTCCTGATAAGCCAGCCTATAACATGACGTTGGCCAGGATTTTTTCTGCACCGCTGGAAGGAGAGGGAAGTTTGTCGAAGAAAGAAGGAATTGCTCCGGAAGAACTTGATAATGTTAAAAAACTCCGGGCGATTATTGCAGGTAATGACTTGCAGGCAAGTGTATTGCAGGAAGCACGGAGGCTGGAAGGTACAGTTCGGAATACGGGTATACACGCTGCCGGAATTATCATTGCGCCAAGTGATCTGACAGAGATTATTCCGGTTAGTACTTCAAAGGATTCGAATTTTCTGATTACCCAGTATCAGGGTAAAATTATTGAAGATGCGGGTGTTATTAAAATGGACTTTTTGGGTCTTCGAAACCTGACCATTATTAAAGAAGCACTTCGTCTGATCAAACGAAATCACAGTATCTCAATCGTAATCGACGATATTCCACTGGACGATCCAAAAGTTTTTGAGCTTTTCCAAAGAGGAGAGACGAACGCGATTTTCCAGTTTGAATCCGATGGTATGAAAAAACACATGCGGGATCTTATTCCTGACCGTTTTGAACACCTTATCGCGATGAACGCGTTATACCGTCCGGGGCCAATTGCCTACATTCCAAATTTTATCCGTAGGAAAAACGGACATGAGGAAATTACTTATGATTTACCTGAACTGGAAGAGTATCTGGCTGATACTTACGGGATTACGGTCTACCAGGAACAGGTAATGCTTTTGTCCCAAAAACTGGGTGGATTTACCAAAGGCCAAGCGGATACTTTGCGTAAGGCAATGGGTAAAAAACAGATTGAAACCCTGAATAAAATGAAAGGGTATTTCATGAAAGGCGGGGAAGAAAAAGGTCTGGACTTGAAGAAACTTGAAAAGATCTGGACCGACTGGGAAGCTTTTGCATCATATGCCTTTAACAAATCCCACTCGACCTGTTACGCTTTTGTTGCTTATCAAACAGCATACTTAAAAGCACATTATACAGCGGAATATATGTCAGCGGTTTTGACAAGCTCGCTAGGTAATATTGAAAAAATTACATTCTTCATGGAAGAGTGTAAGAGTCAGGGAATTACAGTTTTGGGCCCGGATATTAATGAATCGGACCGCCAGTTTAATGCAACAAGCAGAGGAGAAATAAGATTTGGACTTGCAGGAGTTAAAGGAAGTGGTGATGCGGCTGTTGAATCGATAATAGAAGAAAGAGACGCGAATGGAGAGTTTAAAGATATTTTTGATTTTATAACAAGGGTCAATCTCCGGACTGTTAATAAGAAAACGCTTGAAAGTCTGGCTTACGCGGGCGGGTTTGACTGTTTTGAAGAATATCACCGTGCACAATATTTCACCTCTGAACCAGGTGGTGATGTAGGTACTTTTATTGAGCGTCTTATTCGATATGCCAATAATTATCATGCTGAAAAATCTTCTGCGCAGGCGTCCTTATTTGGAGCATTTGGTGGAAATGAAGCATTGATGGTGAAGCCAAAACCTGCTGATGTGCAGCCCTGGGATGATCTTGCAAAATTACGTTATGAGCAGGAGGTGGTTGGTTTTTATATTTCAGGACATCCACTGGATACTTTCCGGCTTGAACTTGATAATTTCTGTAACGGTACGCTGGATGAATTGCTCACCATTCATGAGGGAGAACGTTCGCCAAGAAATTTCGGGAAAGATATTAGTGTAGGTGGAATTGTGACAAGTGTAATTGAGCGGATGTCTAAAAATGGAAATCCGTTTATGATCTTTAAACTGGAAGATTACAGAGGGTCGATTGAAATGCTCCTTGGCGGAGAAGATTGCGTTAAGTTTAAAAACTATCTGGAAGTTGGGCGCTTTCTGTATATCAAAGGAAAAATACAAAATCGCTGGAAACAGGAAGATCAGTTTGAGTTTAAAATTTCTTCAATACAATTGCTAACTGAAATCCGTGATAAGATGTGTAAAAAGATAAGAGTTAATTTAACCCTAGATCAGATTGATGCTCAGTTTATCATGTTGTTAAACGAAACATTCAATAATAATCAAGGGCCATGTCCTGTGAATGTCACAGTTAAAGACCCTGATTCTCAACTGGAAGTTGAGATGGTTTCGCGTGGTTATCGCGTGTCTCCAACCAACGAATTATTCAAAACGCTTGAAGGTTCTTTGGGTGTCAAATTTTTTCTTAATTAGAACGGAAATTCAAGAATTCCGGAACTTTTATACCACTAATTTCATTATTATGTCAACTAATTAATAACAAAAAATAGACACTTATTGACATGGGAAAAGCACTTGAAATTACCGATAGCACTTTTGAAGAACTTATTCAGGGCGATCAGCCTGTACTTGTTGATTTCTGGGCAGAGTGGTGTGGTCCTTGTAAAATGATCGGACCGGTTGTTGAGCAATTGGCAGGCGAATATGAAGGAAAAGCTGTTATTGGTAAAATGGATGTAGATATGAATTCTGCAATTCCTGCTAAATTCGGTATCCGCAGCATCCCTACTTTAATGATCTTCAAAAATGGTCAGTTGGTAGATAAAGTTGTAGGTGTAGTACCTAAAACTACTTTGGAAGATAAATTAAATGCTCAAATTACAGCAACTGTTTAATATTAACAGTTTCAGGATTTATATAAAAAAGGCTCCATCAGGGGCCTTTTTTATTGAACATATAAATTATTTTGAGTGTACCTGATCCACATTTCTTAGGGATTAGATGTTTAAAGAAATAGGTCTCGATTAACCAAATTAACTGCATCGCAGTCTCCTCCTATTATCTCAGCAGAAGGAGGCCTCTATGGAGCCAATGTTTATACTTAACCTCTCTCTTCTATAAGCGGGAGGCTCTGCTGCCATAGCGGAAGCACTTATTTCAAATTCAAATAAATCATCTCGGAAATTCCTGCCAGCATTTTCCTGTTAGCCGCTTCACTTTCCCAGTCTCTGGACAAAATTACCAGTATATATTTTCTCCCGTCCGGAAGGAAAACAATTCCGCTATCGTGTTGGATATTTGGAAGCCCACCTGTTTTGTGAGCTACTTTCACATCTTTTGGAAGATTTCCGGGTATAACGTCATTGAATTTTTGATCCAGTAAAATCTTGATCATGGCGTCGCAAGCTTTCTGATTTACAATCTTGCCAAGGGCCATTTTTTCAAAAAGTAATCGCAAATCGTAAGCATTCGTCGTGTTATTCAATCCTTTCTGAAAAGCTTTTGCATCTTCAACGCCACGAAGAATCAAAATATCTTTGGCACCAAGATCACGCATGGTTTGCGTTACATTTTTAGCACCAACAAGATCAATTACCATATTCGTAGCAAAATTGCTGCTGACGATAATCATCTCGTAAACCAGATCTTTGATGGCTCGTTTCTCTCCGATATGCCTGTAAAGAATATGATCACTATCCTGAATGGAATCCTGACTGTACAAACTTCCATCCACAATACTTTTGAATTCATTTTTGATCGTAATCGAATCCGTTAGTTTAAACTTGCCCTGGGAAGCCTGCTTGAAAACTTCGATCATGACTGGCATTTTCATTGTACTTGCCGCATGAAAAGTTTCGTGCTCGTTGATTCCAAACTCTTCGCCAGTTTTAAGATCCTTAAAAGCAATAGCATAAGATCCTTTATGTTTTGCTAATTCTTCTGAAATTTTCTGCTTTAAATCTTCCATTTTTAATTTCGACTGCCCGAAAACAGAGAAAATTGACAAACAAAATAAAGCGATAGTAAAGCATACTTGTTTCATAGATTATTCTTGAATTTCGATGGAATATGATGCATTAAAAGTTCCTTTGGCAGCCAGATTGAGTATGCCTTCCTTGGTTTCAAAATTGTGGTCACTGGCAGCATTATCGGCGATTCCGAGCCAGGGCTCAATACAAACAAACTTTGCATTTGGTTTTGCCCAAATTCCCAGATAAGGGAATCCTGTATAATCCACATGGACGGATTGCGGTGATTTCCTGCTTTTTAAACTTACGCTTGTCGAATTCAGATCCTTGAATATCAGCGCGTCGTTATCAAACATATCTGATTTTAACGGCAGGATATTTGAATTCTCAATGACCGGTTTTGTAGTTTTTCCAACCAGACCGTCCTTTTCCAAAAGCCAGGTTGCTGCATTTTCCGTTTTCTCAAATTCAAGGTAATAATCTTCATATTCTTCACCTTCATTGACTGGACATTTAAAAGCAGGATGTCCGCCGAGAGAAAAAAGCATAGTATCGTCTCCATGATTTATGATCTTGTGACTTACGGTAACCCTATTGCCGTCAAGCGAAAAAGTGATCAGAAACTCAAATTCGTATGGATAGATAAGCAATGTTTTTTCGCTGTATTTTAAACCATAGGTAAGGCTGTTTTCAGTTTGCTCAACGAGTTTGACGTTTGGGTTATTTCTAACAAAACCGTGTCTGGGTACTTTATATTGCTGTCCCTTAATCAAAACATAACCATCTTTAATGGCGCCAATAACCGGAAAAAGTACGGGTGCATAACTGCTCCAAATGTCCGGATTTGCATCCCACATATATTCCTTTCCTGAAATTTTGGAATGGATTTCACAAAGCTCTGCACCAAGTTCATTGACGCCAATTCTAAGAATATCGTTTTCTATCTTAGCCATGATCTAATTTAAAGTTTATTAATCAGTAAAATAAATTTGGTTGGTAATGTCTAATTTATTCTTCCAATACCTCTATTATCACTGCGCATCCTTCTCGGATTTGCTCTTCTGTGATAATCAGCGGAGGCGCAAGGCGCATGGAATTATCACAAAAAAGAAACCAGTCGGTAATTACGCCTTTTGAGATACAAGCGTCAATGGTTTTCTTTAAAATTTCAAAGGAATCCATTTCAGCCGCCAGCATTAAGCCTCTTCCTCTGACTTCTTTAATTTTTGGATGAATTAGCAAGGATTTGAAAAGCTCTCCTTTTGCTTTAGATTTTTCAGCAAGATTTTCTTTTAAAGTTACCTGAAGCGCTGCAAGAGATGCGGCAGAACTTACCGGATGCCCGCCAAAAGTTGTAATATGTCCCAGAACCGGATTATTTTTAAAAACGCTCATAATTTCTTGAGAAGCCATAAAAGCACCGATAGGCATTCCGCCTCCCATACCTTTTGCACTTAAAAGTACATCAGGATAAATGTTATATTGCTCAAATGCCCAGAAAGAACCTGTGCGCCCAAAACCTGTTTGCACTTCGTCAAGAATTAGCAAAGCACCAGTATCCGTACATCTTTTGCGTAGCGCTTTGATATACTCCAAAGACGGTACACGAACGCCGGATTCTCCTCCGATTATTTCAATTATAACCGCAGCCGTTTTGGTTGTGATAAATTGCAAATCCTCAATAACACCATGTTCAATATTTCTGATTCCGGGTAATAAGGGACGGAAATTCCGTTTGAAAGATTCTGCTCCCGAAAGGCTTAATGCCCCCTGGGTAGAACCGTGATATGCGTTGTAGCATGAAATAAATTCAACCCGTCCGGTATAACGCTTTGCGAGTTTCATCGCACCTTCCACCGCTTCTGTTCCGGAATTGGTAAAATATACATTATCTATTTTGCCAAAAGGAGAGGGGTTTTCTGATTCAATATTTAAAGTGTCTGTCAATGCTTTTGCAAGCTGAACTTGTGTGCTTTGTACAAACTCACCGTAAACCAGCAAATGCATATGCTTGTCCAGCTGCTCGTGCAAAGCAGATAAAACTTCCGGATGTCTGTGGCCAACATTACTTACTCCAATACCCGAAATAAGGTCTAAATAACGTTTTCCATCTGTTCCATACATATACACGCCATCTGCTTTTTCAATTTCGAGGGCAAGCGGAAAGTCGGATGTTTGGGCAATATGATCAAAAAAATGTTGACGATGTGAAATGTGCATTTAATACTTATTATACTTTTTTTATTATCTGTATTAATTTTAAATACTTAGCTTATTATATTTTTTGAAAAATAAGATTACTTATTTTTCAAAAAAACAAGCTGTCCCGCCCACCCAGGTGAAATCTTTGTTGAACCGGACGCCAATCATTTCTCCACGACTTAGTCGGCTAAGGCTCGTTAACAATTGTGGTTTGGCTTCATTATCCGGCCAGCCGTACATCATTCTTACCTCACATTTCACAAGTCCGTCGGGTGCCTGTACAACGGGTTCGTAAACAACTTTTCTTTGCAAAATGTAATTTTCAGGATCATTGATCTCATTTAACATTTCCTTATTTACATGAAGCTTAACCCCGGTTCCTGCAAAAGAAAAGAGCGGTTTCAAGACATAATTTTCAAGATCAGCAGGGAAATTATTTTCATAGTCAGCCAGAAACCGGGTTTCCGGGATATACTCGCCTTTTAGAAAAGGCATTGTAAATTTGCTGATTCTGAAAAACCAGTTCGGGTGACCGACCCAATCCACATCCACATCATCGGTAAAGTGGTAGCTCGTTTCCAGATCTGGATAGTTTTTCAGGTCATCAAAAATCAATCGGTTGTAAACCCTTTTAATCTGGATCTTTTGTCCGTCTTTATCATAGAAAAGATTCCGTCCTTCTTTGATCAATTTCGTATAACAAACTGCTTTCACACCCAATAGTTTTTCTGTCAAAGCAAAATCAACTCTTGTTTTTTGTTTTTCGGGAAATATTTCGAGCAGAATTACATTCTCTGGATTTTCTTCACCAACCATCAGTTTTTTTAAATCTTCGATATAGCTTTCAAAGTTTTCAGAGCCGAAAGAATATTGAAAATTCTCCGGGATTGGAAAATATTTTTTGAATGTTTCTGACAGATAACCCTGGTAAGTATAAAGTGAAGCAAATCCTTGTAGCTCAATTAATTTTGGTACCAATGTGCCATTTTCGTCTTTACAAACAGCAAAGTCGATAGCGATGAACGAGGTATGTCCATTTTCATTTGGGACATTTTGGTCAGCAGGAATAGCGCGATCCGTTTTTGATTTAAAATCATCAGAAACAATTGTTTCAATGATTTCGTCACAAGCTTCAATCAATTTATTTTTTAAATCTTTTGGAATGAAAACGGGCGTTTCAGCCACACGAAAATCAAGTTGATCCGGATAATCTGTTTGAATTTTATTTGTAAGCTGCTGGTATTTTTCCTCAGAAAATGACTGGTTAAATTGTTTCCGTGCTTCCTGATGCATATTTTCCTGAATTTACTTTGTTGATTGAATTACTCCATTATTTGACAATAACAGCCAAACTTTCTGGCTCCTGAATTTTGTCAAATGCTATTTTTAAAAACGTTGGAATAATGGTAGCTTCCGTCATTCTGATTTTATCAGGATCGTTCAAATGCTCGATCATATCATTATATTTCGCTTCTCCGTGATTTTCAATAATACTTTTTTTCTTGTCTTCTCGTAAAAAATATCTCAGCATTCCTTCCGAATCTGCTTCCGGATGAAATTGAGTACCTACGATTTCTTTTGAAAAACGTATCGCCATAATCGCACGCTCCAAAGTTACGTGAGGACGGATTTTTTCAAGACAAATTATCTTTGCTCCCATATTATCTATCACCTGCTGGTCTGGCTGAATAACCTGAAAATCTCTGGAATCAACAATCCAGAAAGGGTCATTAAGCGGATTTAGTAAGGGGTCTTTCCTCCCCCAGGAAGTTTTATGGACAGGAAATGTTCCAAAGGAAGTTTTTCTTCTTTTACCAACCGTCCCAATTTGCCAGTGAATACTTGCCACCTGGAAGGAGTGACAAATCAGGAAAAGATGTTTTTTGATACGGTTGTGGCGACTGGCATTGAATGCAGTCAACTGATCAAGAAAGCGGAAAAATTTACGCTCCCAGGCTTCGCCGGAAGGTGCCGGATTTCCTGGTCCGCCTGATGAAATGTAGGCGTCAAAATCCATTCCGGGTATTTCCAGTTTCTGACGCACATCAAAAATTTCATAGCTCAGATTCAATGATTCTTTTTCTCCAAACTCGGTGACGATTTTTTTAATACAACGCATCCCCTCATTTACAAAGCCGTTATTCATATCCAGAATTGCAATTCTGAACTGTCTCTTATCGTTGTTCATTTTTTAGATAGGGCCCAAAGCTGATAGATAATTTTGGTACTCCGTTTTGTTATTGTCTTATTTCAAAACGTAAATTTCCTCATTTGATTCAACAAAAAGAAGAATTCCCTTAGTAAGTACTAAAAAGAATTCTTCTCTCAAACAATTATTACCCGGAATGTAACCTGTTAATAAATTCCAATTTTGGTTTCGGAAACAATATAATCGACCACAGCATTCATATCATTTGTTTTTTCAAAAACAGCAAGTTGCCTGTCTGCTCCTGTACCCATTTCCAGAATTTGGTGAATGTATTCGATCTCTTTTCTGCTTCCCAGCTCGTCAATGACATCGTCAATAAATTCCAGTAATTCTACGACAAGCAATTTATATTCGACTTCTTCCTGTTTGCCAAAATCAATCAGTTTTCCGCTGATCCCGTATCGCGCTGCACGCCATTTATTTTCGTTGATCAGCATGCGGTGGTAAGGCCGGAAACTTAGATTTTGGCGGTGAAGTTTGTGTATTTTGGCCACAAGCGCCTGCATTATTGCAGCCAGACAAATGGTTTCATCCGTCCGCATCGGTACATCGCACATTCGGAATTCGATTGTATTGAAAAAAGGATGAAGCCTGATGTCCCACCAGATTTTCTTTCCGTTGTCTATACATTTCGTCTTGACCAACAGGTTGATATATTCATCATATTCTGCTGCGCTTGAAAAATAATCAGGGATACCCGTTCTTGGGAATTTATCAAAAACCTTTGATCGATATGATTTGAACCCAGTATTCCGGCCACACCAAAATGGCGAGTTCGTGGATAATGCATAAATATGGGGCAAGAAATACCTTACCGCATTCATGATTTCAATTCCCTCGTTGCGGTTCTCAATTCCCACATGAACATGTAAACCAAAAATCAAATTCCCCCGGGCGACATCCCGCATCTCGTCAATAATCTCGTCATAGCGAGGATCGGGCGTAATCAGTTGTTCCACCCAGTCCGCAAAAGGATGTGTTCCGGCTGCTCCAACTTGCAAATTCTGCTTGGCAGCCAAATCCAGGATCATTTTTCGCAGATAAGTAACTTCTTCTCTCGCCTCCTGGATATTATGACAAATATTGGTACCTACTTCCACCACCGCCTGGTGCATTTCAGCCTTAACACGTTCCTGAAGCGTTATTTTTCCATCCTCAACAAGTTTGGACATGTGGGAACGCAGATTTCTGGTAACAGGGTCAATCGTTTGAAATTCTTCTTCAATTCCGAGTGTGAAAGTTGCCATATTTTGATGCTGAGGTTAATATTATATTGGCCGCTATTTCTTTTTTGTCGTTTTGGTGCCTGCTTTCTTGGGAACTTCTGCTGTTTCCGCTTTTGGAGCCGCAGCTTTTTTTGGAGCAGTTTTGGCTGCTGGTTTAGCAGGGGTGGTTTCTTTAACCTCCGCTTTTTCAGAAGGTTTAGGCACAATTTTCCTTTTTGGAATTTCTTCGAAAGCTACGGGTGCAGGTGCTTTTTCTTTCACAACCGCAGCTGGTGCCGGAGTTTCGGAAGTTTCATTTTTAGGAGAGGATTCCTTTTTTAATTTCACTGCTTTTGCAACAACCACTTCTGCATCTTTCGGCGCAGGGTCCGGGGCTGGCAGGGCAGCACCAATAGAATCTTTGATAAATGTTCCCCAGGTCAAATTTGTCTGACCGGTTTTATGATTTTTCGCTCTTTCAATCGCCATATTCGCTGCGGCTTCCACAACCCATTCAAAGTTGTCGTTTCCAACAGAGTAAATATCCGCATCCGGTGCAGGGTTACAGAAATCAATAGCAATAGGAATTCCGTCACGTACCGCAAATTCTACCGTATTGAAATCATATCCTAATGCAATATTCAATTTCAATGTATATTCTTTAATTGTTGCGAGAAGTTTTTCAGCTTCTTCACCTTTCGCTTTCATTTCGGAAGCATAGCGCAGGTGATGCGGATTTCTTGGCTCGTATGGCATGATCAGCACATCTTTTTGACCAATACAATAGCAGCGGAAATAATCCTCAAACTGAATTTCTTCCTGCAACATCATGATTAGTTGTCCCGTTTCCTCATGTTTTCTCCACATATCATGCGGGTCATTTACCTGATAAACGCTTTTCCAGCCACCGCCATCGTGTGGTTTCATATAAGCGGGGAATCCTATGTATTGAAACATTTCTTCCCAGGCCAATGGAAATTTCAAATTCCGGAAGGAGGTTTCGGACGTATCCGTTGGTCTCTCCTTTGAAGGAATCAAAACTGTTTTTGGAACAGGAACACCAATCTTTTCGGCCAATGCATTGTTGAAGAACTTTTCATCCGCACTCCACCAAAAAGGATTATTTATTACAGCGGTTCCGCTTAAAGCAGCATTTTTAAGATAAGCTCTGTAAAAAGGAACATCCTGAGAAATCCGGTCAATAATTACAGCATATTCCGTAGGATCAGCCTGTACAACTTTTTCGATCGTCACTGCTTCCGCGATAATACCTTTTTCATGTTTACTGTTGACACGATCTATAAATGCCTGTGGAAAGGTGTTTTCCATTCCAAAGAGTATCCCAATTTTTTTCATAATAATTGTTGATAATGAGTTTGATTATTAAATAGGGTCTATTTTTTGAAAATTTTGCCCCCTTTTTTTCGAATACCAAAATGGTGCCAAAGAGACAAATTAAGTCACATGATTCTGTTTAAATAATCCGGAAACATTTGGTTCCAAAGTGGCCAGTCATGTTTTTCCCACCCCCGGATATCAAGCCAATGGTCAATTCCCATTGAGCTGAGGATGTTCGACATTTTTATATTGCTATTCAGGCAAATATCCCAGTCGGAAGTACCCAGCACGATTTTCATGTGATTATAACGCCAGCTTTGTTCATTTGGCATAAAATCTACTGGATTGCTGAAATAAACGTTGTCGTCATAAAAGCCGTCCATAAAATTTCGTATGTCAAAAGCTCCGCTCATACTGACCATATATGCTACCGAATCAGGGTGGCGAAATGCAAAATTAGCCGCGTGAAAACCACCGAAACTACAACCTGCCACACCAATTTTTTCTACATGGCATTCATTCCTAATGTAAGGAACAAGCTCATTTGTAAGAAATTTATCATACTGAATGTGATTTAAAACACGTGCTTCCGGATTTAGATGTTTGGCATACCACGAATCTGCATCCACGGAGTCAATACAATAAATTTTATATTTTCCGGAATCAACGAGGCCACGGACAGACTCAATAAGTCCCATATCTTTTGCCTGATAATAACGTCCGAGCGTTGTAGGAAAAACTAAGATCGGATAGCCCCAACTTCCGTACACCAGCATCTCGATATCACGTCCGAGATGGTGCGAGTAATATTTAATGTGCTTTTCCTCCAATGTGAACAGATTTATTGTTGATTTTGAAATATACAAAACATATAATAAGAAGCAAATAAGTGAAAGTTGAAAAAAATTAAGGGTTTTGATTTTAAAAGCTAGATTTCACTAATTGCAAGATGAACTGGTAAAGCGTAAAAGTGATTTATTTTGAATAGAAAAAGCTGCGAGACGCACTTAAGGAATTGAGAATCTTTCATTATAATTTTAAAAATAAAAGTAATAGCGTATTTTGTAAAGTAAAAATAATTTTGGTTTCAGTTGTTACACACGAATATGTTGGCCATGAAAATTTTCTGTTTGTATGCCATGCTACTTTTCATTTTTTTTTCTTCCGTTGCTCTCGCACAGAAGAAGGCTTATAATGGCCGTGTAATTGACGAAAAAACTAATGAGCCGCTGGAATTTGTGTCGGTTTATATTACAAATACAACGATTGGCACGATAACTAATGAAAAAGGTGGTTTTTCCCTGATGCTGGACCCCGGGAATTATGAGGTGGTTGTATCAATGGTGGGTTATGGGCCTATTGTACATCCGATAGAAATTAAAAGCCAGGAATCTGCAATGGCTCCTACATTATTCAAAATTGCGCAGAAATCATATGTGCTGGATACCGTTTCTGTTCTGGCCAAACGTGATGCGTCATGGTATTCCAACTTGCGATCGTTTAAAGAATATTTTCTTGGGAAAAGTTCGATGGCGCAAAAATGTAAGCTGCTTAATCCTGATGCGCTGATCACAGTATTTGATATTGAAAAACAAACACTGACGGTTACCGCTAAAGAGCCCCTGTTGATTGAAAATCCCGAGCTGGGGTACAAAATTAAATTTTTGCTCATTGCTTTTGTAATGAATAAAGAGGCCAGGTATTCAAGTTATCTGGGTTATCCGCATTTTGAAGCATGCATGGTAATGAAGCGAAAAGGAAGGAATGGGCGGAAAAACGTCTGGAGACATTTCGGGGATCCACCATGCATTTCGTACGTTCGTTGCGGGATCAAAAGTTGCAGCAGGAAGGATTCCGTGTTACCAGGCCGGTGGAAGGTTTTAGTGTTTCTGCTGCGGGAGTTTCGGCAGATGGAAAGCCAAAATTTACTCAGTCGACGCAATATGAAGATGTTTCAAACAGTGAATATCTTTCTTTTCCGGACAACAAGGCAAAACTGGAATTCAAGGGAAATTTACACATCACATATTTGCGTGAAATGGAAGATCTTGAGTATGTTTATTCCACAACCTCTACCGATATAAGAAAAGCTTCTTATCAGACTTCGCTAATCTCGTTGAGAGATTCCAGCGTTTTTTTACAAGAAAACGGAAGTTTTGACAAACCACTAGGTATCACGTTTCAGGGCTATTGGAGTTGGGATAAAGTGGGAGACATGCTTCCTTATGATTATTATCCAAAGTCAGAATAATTTTGATCTTTCTTTTATTAAAAGTCTGTATCTGTTACCTTGCCGTTTTACCGTTTTTCCAGTTTATTTTGATTTCATCAGATTCCCGGCTTTTTAGTATGGAGCAAAGCATCTTTTCTTTGTTTCTTCATCGTGAAGTTCTCATTTCCGTAATACTTCCTGTACATTACAATGAAGCTGAACGATATCCGCTACTATTGATTAACGACGGACAGGATTTTGACGCACTAAGGATGAATCCTATTCTTACTGACTTGCAAATTAATGGATTAATCGAGTCCATAATTGTGGTAGGTATCCATGCCGGAACGGACCGTCTGCATGAATATGGCACAGTTTGTATGCCCGACTATGCACATCGGGGAAGCAAGGCGGGCGCAACTACTAATTTTGTACTTAAAGAATTATTGCCGTTTTTAAATAAATATTATCAGATTGAAGGAGAAAATATATGTTATGCCGGATTTTCGCTTGGTGGATTAATGGCGTTGGACATGGTTTTGAACCATCCTGATATTTTTTCAAAAACCGGGGTATTTTCGGGAGCTTTATGGTGGAGGCAAAAGGCTTTGGGTGCTGGATACAGAGATTCAGATAGAATCATGCACCAACAAATCAGAAATTCTACAACAAAATCTGATTTGAAATTCTGGTTTCAGACCGGTACCAATGATGAGACAGATGACCGAGACGATGATGGAATTATTGATTCGATCCAGGATACGCTGGAATGCATTGCTGAGCTTGAACGAAAAGGATTTGTTTGGGGAAAAGATATTGCTTATTGTGAAACCCTGGGAGGAGAACATAATCCTGAAACCTGGGCTCACGCCATGCCGGATTTTCTTATTTGGGCATTTGGTAAAAATATCCATGAAAAGCAGGATTGATGTTCTTTGCTTCTCATGGATGCTATTTTACAAAGAAGTTAAAAAAGCCATCGTATCAACAGAATCTGCATAATCCGAAAGTTCCGGTTCCTGTGTATGTCCAAATGGAACGGCGTTAAAGATGTTATTTTTGTCACCTACAATACATTGGATTTTATCCGAATTCTCTTCAAGATACCCTTTCATAGATTCCAAATTGTCATAGGTTTCATAATGAACAACACTAATAGGAGATACCATAGCCGGACTTTCAGTCAGCATTAAAAATCCATTATCGTAATGCAGAGTTCGGTTTACGAGTAAAATTGATTTGTTGTATTCATAGTTATTAAAGTATTTGTGATGATTAAGACACAGTTGATCAAAAGATTGGATCGATTCGAAAAACTTGGTAAAATCATATCCTTCGGGAACATATAATTTCGAAACATTCCTGCATCCAAGCCCGAAATATTGTAAAATATCCTTACCCAGCGCATGCAGCTCCTCTTCACTTTCGTTGCCACTAATCACAGCAATGGAAGTCCTGTTCTTCCTGATTATATTCGGTTTTTTTGAAAAATAATAATGGAAATACCTTGCTGTATTATCGCTTCCCGTGGCAATGTAGGCATCGGAATCATTTAGTCTTTCTACAAAAAATATGTAGTCGGCAAAGGCAGGCTCAATCTCGATCAGTTTTTCCAGCAGCGCAGGAATCAGGATAGGGTCATCTGAACTGGGTTTTGCCAATAATTTATGACCGCTTATCAATACGCACAAAATATCATGAAAGCCAACAGCCGGGATATTGCCGGCCATGATCACCCCAATTTTCTGAGAAGTGACAGGTTCAGGATACTGGCCAACCCAGGCTGCAAGATTCTCTTCAGATAAGAAATGCGTAGCGATTGCATTTAAAGATCCAAGTACGTTAACTGGCGTAAACCAGTTATTTTTTCTATTGGCACCAATGGCCAATTCCTGAAGATAATCTCCGTTTTGAGGGTCTCTCAAAAAATTTCCTAATTGAATAAAGGCATTTATGCGTTGAATTCTTGATATCATTCCAGGTAAACTAAAAATAATTAAATTTGTAAATCTGTTTTTATTTTTCTGATTGCCGGGAAACTTTAAATAGTTATATTTGTTAGTCTATTAGGGCGAAAAATAGGAACAAATATAAACAATCCGGCGACTATGGCTATAATGATAACCGATGAATGCATAAATTGTGGGGCGTGCGAGCCAGAGTGCCCCAACACGGCTATTTATGAAGGAGGTGTAGAATGGACTTGGGGAGATGGTACGAGTTTGGACGAGGTAGATTTTGGAGACGGCACCGTTATAAGCGGTAAAGAAAAACAATCACCTGTTTCTGGCGAATTCTATTATATAGTAACAGATAAATGTACCGAGTGCGTAGGCTTTCATGAAGAACCGCAATGCGCTGCCGTTTGTCCGGTAGATTGTTGCGTGCCAGATCCTGAAAATGAAGAAGAACAAGAAACTTTACTGGCTAAAAAAGCTTGGATGCATGGTGAATAATCCATAATCAAATCTTAACGCTTTAAAAGACCCACTGATCAGTGGGTCTTTTTTTGTGCCTCGTTTTCTTTAATGGTAAAATAATAATAAAATTTCTTAATTAATGAGCGGTGTGTTATTTAATAAAATTTTGTAATACTATGCAAATACAGAATAAATTAAAATTTATTAAAAAATATGTTTTAGGTTAAATATGGTTTAATATTAATAAAAAAGAGTACAAAAAGATGAAAATTTGTATTTTCATGATAAAAAATGACTATAATATTTGATAAATATAATTTTAGTACAATATTTGGTACGTAAATAATCAGTGAAACTATTAAATACGTAAACAGAAGAAAATTATGAAAAAGGTCTATTGCACAGTATTATCTTTAATGATCCCTTTTTTGGGTTTTAGTAAGTCAGGGTTGGGAGAAGAAAAAAAAACCAAAACAACAGAAACTACCAAAATTGAAGAGGTAAAAGAAGAAGGTGAAGAAGGTAAAGGATCTTTTGCGTTTTCTGGTTATTTGGATTCCTATTACATGGCTAATTTCAACAAGCCAGCTTCACGTTCAAATCTTGGTCAGGCAAATGCCCGTGTATTCGATATTAAATCGGGTGAGTTTCAATTAGGTTTGGTTCAGGCAAAAGCAGTTTATACAAATTCAAAATCTGAGGCAGTTGTTGACTTGACTTTTGGTCCTAATGCAAACCTTGGTAACTATGGCAACTTTCCGTTCAGTACCGCACTTGCTATTAAACAAGCTTACTTTACATACAAGTTTACGGATAAGTTCTCTATGACAGCGGGGCAATTCGGGACACATATCGGATATGAAGTAATTGATGCGCCTGCAAACTTTAACTACTCACTTTCAAACTTATTCAACAACGGGCCATTTTATCATACGGGTGTTAAGGCAACTTATGCTTTTACTGACAAAGTCTCTTTAATGGCTGGTGTAGTTAACAACGTAGATGGTCTGGGAGACAACAACCGCAAAAAAGGTATTATAGCTCAGTTATTCATTTCTCCTGTTACGGGCTGGAACGTTTATCTGAACGCAATCAATAGTAACGAAGCAAATCCGGGTGCTGACGGAGATTCTCCAAAAGCACATTATCGTGTATTTGACGTAACTTCCAGTTACCAGATTACCCCAAAATTCCTGGTTGGGGTTAATGCCGCGCTTGGCTCTCAAAAAGGTGATTATCAAGGAACAGGCGGACCAGTAGATTCAAAATCATGGGGTGGTGCAGCAATTTATTCTAATGTAGCCATTACTGATAACTTCGCAATTGGTGCGCGTTATGAATATTTTGATAACGATAACGGTGTAAGAGCTTTACTTGCATTCCCAAATGGAAAAGGAACAGTTGAAAGTCCAATATCAGGTATTGGAACTCATGTAAATTCTGTAACTTTAACAGGTAACATCGGTCTGGCAGACGGACACATTCTTATCAAACCTGAATTCCGTCTTGATGCTTATCCAAAAGCGGGCGGTACCAAAAAGGAACAATTTGAAGACTCTGATGGAAATTACACAAAAAGCAGCCAGACAACATTTGGAATCGCTTTTATATATAAATTTTAATTCACCTTCTTAAATCAAAAACAATCGAAATCTCTACAAAACAATGGAAAAACGTAATTATTTACCACTGATTATTTTACTGGTAATTGCGCTGCTGGGGGCCTTTGTTCCTAGTGTGCCTACCAAAATTGTCACTGAGGGCTTAAATTCGGGCGATATCGCCTGGATGTTGGTATCATCCGCACTGGTACTGTTAATGACTCCCGGTTTAGCTTACTTCTATGGAGGAATGGTTAATAACAAAAATGTTATTTCTACCATGCTTCAAAGCTTCATCGCCATGGGTGTTATTAGCGTTCTTTGGGTTGTAGTTGGTTTCAGTCTTGCTTTTGGAGATGACATTGGAGGATTTATCGGTAACCCAACCACTCACTTTATGTTTAAAGGCGTGTTGGATGGTCCTGCTTTCGGAACAATTCCTTTCGCTTTGTTTGCGATGTTCCAAATGAAATTCGCTGTCATTACACCTGCTCTTATCACAGGTTCTATGGCTGAGCGTGTTAATTTTCGCTCGTATGTACTTTTCATGATCTTGTTCTGTGTGTTCGTTTACGCTCCGCTTTGCCACATGACATGGCATGCAGATGGTATCCTGTTCAAAATGGGTGTTCTTGACTTTGCAGGTGGAACAGTAGTTCACATGTCCGCTGGCTGGGCTGCTTTGGCTGGTGCGATGTACCTGAAAAGACGTAAATCTGTACTTGAATCACACGTATTGCCTCCTGCAAATATTCCTTACGTTCTTTTGGGAACTGGTTTGCTTTGGTTTGGATGGTTCGGTTTCAACGCCGGTTCTGCTCTGACTGCTTCTCCTTTGGCTGTTTCCGCTTTCGCTGCTACTAATACGGCTGCCGGTGCTGCTGGTTTGGCCTGGGTATTGTTTGATGTTGCAAGAGGTAAAAAAGTTTCTGCTCTTGGATTCTGTATTGGTGCGGTAGTAGGTCTCGTAGCTATCACACCTGCTGCTGGTTTCGTAACAGTTCCTTCGTCTATCTTCATCGGTTCCGTTGCTGCATGTATCAGTAACTACGTTGCTCACCTTCGTACACGCTCGACTTTGGATGATACACTTGACGTATTCCCTTGCCATGGTGTAGGTGGAATGGTTGGTATGTTGATGACCGGTATTTTCGCAACAAGCGCAGTGAACCCATTGGTAACTGATCAAGGTCTTGCTTTTGGAGAAACTACACTTTTCATCAATCACGTAATTGCTTTGGTAGGTGTATCTGTATTTGCTTTCGGAGGATCATTCCTTCTTTTGAAAATCACAGATCTTATCTTGCCGCTACGTGTATCTGAAACTGACGAAAAAGTTGGTTTGGATATCAGTCAGCATGATGAGTTCCTTGTAGAAGCATAAGAATTCAAAATATAACAAAAGCGACCGGCAGAATATTCTGCCGGTCGCTTTTGTTATATAACGTTTTGTGAAATAATCTAAAATTAAAAGCAGTAACCTGGAACCGGATCTAAATATGGAACTTGTTAACAGCTAACAGCTAATAGCTAACAGCTAACTGCTAATGCGCAGGTTCGTAGTTCTCGGATTCCATTACCTCCATAAGTCCCGATTCGTTAACATTAACGTACTGAATTTCCTTGGTTTCATTGATTAGAAGGGGATCATATTTCACCGCTACACGAATGTAGTTTTCGGTAAAGCCCAGCATTTGTCCGTTTTGTATTTCATCTTCAAACAAAACGGTGCCGGTTTTGCCAATCTGGGATTCATAAAAATGTCTCTTTTTCTTTTCGGAAAGTATATGAAGCATTTTAGATCGTTCAGCTCTTTCAGATTTTGGAACTACGGGTTTAATTGTAAGCGCCAAAGTATTTTCTCTTTCCGAATAGGTGAAAACGTGTAGGTAAGAAATATCCAGTTCATTCAGGAACTGATAGCTTTCCAGAAACAATTCATGTGTTTCACCAGGATGCCCCACAATCACATCAACACCGATACAGCAGTCGGGCATTAATGATTTTATTTTCGCTACTCTTTCAACATACAATTCTCTGCGATATCTACGGCGCATAAGCGACAAAACCTTGTTTGAACCGGATTGCAAAGGAATATGGAAATGAGGGACAAAACGTTTCGACTGAGCTACAAATTCAATCACTTCGTCTGTCAGTAAATTAGGTTCGATGGAAGAAATCCTGAATCTTGCTATTCCCTCCACTTCATCCAGCGCTTTGATCAGATCCAGAAAAGTTTCTTTTTTCTCACCATTCTGAATACCAAAATCTCCGATATTCACACCAGTAAGCACAATTTCCTTGACGTCTCTTGCTGCAATATCGTTGGCAGCTTTAACAATATTCGCTATTGTATCTGAACGACTTTTGCCACGGGCAAGTGGAATGGTGCAATAGGCGCAAGGGTAGTCACAGCCATCCTGCACTTTCAGGAAAGTACGGGTACGGTCATTAAGTGAATAAGATGTGTGATATTCCACTGCATCTTCAATAGGAGAAGCAAGAATTTTGGCAGTTTGATTAACTGGTTCCTTTTCAAAAGTATCCAGTAATTCAACTAGGCGAAATTTTTCGGCTGCACCTAAAACCGCATCAACACCTGGAATTTCAGCAATTTCGGCAGGTTTTAATTGCGCATAACAGCCAATGATGGCGACATACCCATCTGCATTTATTTTTTGTGCTTCGCGAACGATTTTACGGCATTTCTTATCCGCATTTTCAGTCACAGAACATGTATTGATGATAAATATATCCGGCTTATCGTTGAACTCAACTTTGTAGTAACCCTTGTCTTCAAACATTCTCGCGATCGAAGAACTTTCAGAGTAATTCAGTTTACAACCCAGCGTATAAAAAGCGACTTTTTTCATAGTAATGACAATAAGAGTGCAAAATTACACTTTTTCCGCTTAACGCTTCAAATAATCGCCAAAAGAAGCTTGTAAATAGGATTTTCCGTAGTCAACTTCGGCAGGTTTAAGATTTCCTGATTTCTCGGTAATGTTTCCTCCAATATTATCTCTCACAATAAATCCGTTAGGTCGCATCCAGCCAAAACCATTCATAAAGGCGAAATAAGCAAATGGAGTACGGTTTTTCATGAAAATATCATTGCTCCAGTGGAAAGTTTTTGACGGGAAATTTAGCTGATTAAGTAAAGTGGCAGCCAAATCTGTCTGTGAGCACAATGAGTCAACGGTGATATTCTTTTTTTTCAAAACACCGCCAAGCCATAACATGGGAATGTGAAACTCATTTGGTTTGGTCGCTGGTTTTTCCGGCAAAGGATGTCCATGATCTGCCAAAATGACTATTAGCGTGTTATTCCACCAGGGTTTAGTTTTGGCTTTTCTGATAAATTCACCAATGGACGCATCCGAATAATGATGTGCATTTAGAAATAAATGTTCCTGGTCGCTTCCCGGAATTACTGTTTTTACCGGAACTTCAAAAGGTTCATGACTGCTCAGCGTAAAAAGTGTTGAGAAAAATGGCTGCTTTTTTTGATCAAGATCAGACAAGAATTTGTTTAGAACCACGTGATCGTGAGCGCCCCATTTCGAATTCATATCCTCTTCGTCGAATGCATTTTTGTCAACAATCGTATTAAATCCCTGTTGTATAAAATATGTTTTCATATTGGCAAACTCAGTTTCACCACCATAATAAAAGGATGTATTATAACCGAAATCTCTAAATTCTCTGGGAAGCGAAGGGAGCGAAACTGTTTTGTTTGGTATTTTTATAATAGATGTAGTCGGTTGTGCGGGATATCCGCTGAGAACGGCCACCATACCTTTGTCACTTCGGTTTCCACTAGCATACATATTAGTAAAAAGAATTCCGTCTTTTGTAAGTGCATCAAATTGTGGCGTGATGCCAGGAACTCCATTCAGTTTTTCAACGATTTTGGCCGTGAAACTTTCCCAGATAATAATGATGACGTTCACGGGCGCATGCGTGGTATCAATTAATTGTTCATGCTCTTTTTCATTATGATACAAGGACTTCACGATTGCCTTTGCTTTATCCTCTGGGAAATAGTTGAAAGGATTTTTTTTGTTAAATCCTTCATTAAGTAACGAGCGGCTAAAATTCCAGGGAACATTTACCGCCGCATAATTGGCAAAACTCCGGTTGGAAAAATACACTGCACTTTCGTTCATAGGTGCAAGCTGGAAACCACCCCGAATTGGAACAATCAATGCAGCAGCCAGAAAAATGAAAAGTAAAGCGGTGAAAATTGGCGATGATCGGGAGAAATATGGAATCGTCCTTTTTTGAACGGTTAATAAAATTTTGATTACCAGAAAAAGGAGCAAAATCAGTAGTACCAAAAGCGGAAAAACGGGAGCAGCACCCATGGAAGCAAAAGCCTCTTTTGGTGTTTTTAAATAGATCAATGAGGTGGCATCAATCCGAAAACCCCAGGCACGAAACAATTCCAGGTCAAAAACGGTAAGCAAAACCATTAAAACCGCGACGATTGCGCTATACCATTGCAGGAAATTTTGATACCATTTCCATTTTATGCTGCTTGCTGCTAAGAGAAGTGTAGGTATCATCAGAATATAACCTGAAAAAGAAATGTCCATTCTCAATCCGTGCAAAGCACTTTGGACAAGCAAGGCGCCGCCGAGATCAACCGACTTTTTGAAATGATAAACAAAAAAAATGATACGGAAGAGTTGAAAGAATAATATCCAGCTCAACCCGTAAAGGGCAAGAAATTGAATTCTTTTCAGCATGTTAGGGGAATAAAATGCAAAAATCTAAAAAATATCTTGAATTTGACTCTTGTTGTAACTTATAAAATGAAAAATCAGAAAAATTCATGCAGTTTTGGTGCTTAGTATTCCGAAATAAATAATTTTGGCAAGAAATTCTATTAATTCACCATACTTATGACCTTTCGTTCCAAAGCGTTTGAGATTGCCTTAGGCCGTGTTGCACCTATATTAACGCCCCCTACCGAGAAGGTTGCTGACCTATATGGAAGTAACACGTTCAGCGATGATGTGATGAGAACATTACTCTCCAATGAAGCTTATATCAAAATTTCAAACGCAATCCGTTCAGGATCGACCATTGACAGAGAAGTTGCGGAGGAAGTTTCCGCGGCGATGAAATCATGGGCGATTTCCAAAGGAGCAACGCATTATACACACTGGTTTCAGCCATTAACGGGCAGTACAGCTGAAAAGCACGATTCTTTTTTCGATCTAACTATTGACGGAAAAGCCGTTGAGAAATTCAAGGGAAGTGCATTAGTACAGCAGGAACCTGACGCTTCGTCGTTTCCAAGCGGCGGGCTACGCGCTACTTTTGAAGCACGGGGATATACCGGCTGGGATCCAAGTTCTCCCGCTTTTTTAATGGATAATGGGGCAGGAGGAAAAACTTTATGTATTCCGTCCGTCTTTATTTCTTACACCGGTGAAGCGCTGGATTACAAAGCGCCGTTGCTCAGGTCGCTGGTAATGCTGGATAAAGCTGCGACTTCGGTGTGTCAGTTTTTTAACCGGGATGTTGATAAGGTTACGCCAACCCTTGGTATTGAACAGGAATATTTTCTGGTAGATAAAGCATTATATTACGCCCGTCCGGATTTGTTGATGACCGGAAGAACGGTATTTGGACATAGTCCTGCACGTGGCCAGCAATTGGACGATCACTATTTTGGATCGATTTCGCCGCGGGTTAATGCCTTTATGGTTGATTTCGAATTTGAAGCATTAAAACTTGGAATTCCTGTTCGCACCCGACATAATGAAGTAGCACCGGGGCAATTTGAATGTGCCCCAACTTTTGAAGAAGTTAACCTTGCCATTGATCATAATGCTTTGCTGATGGATCTGATGCAGAAAATTGGTGAGAAGCACAACTTCCAGGTTTTGTTTCATGAAAAACCTTTTGCAGGAATAAACGGTAGTGGGAAACATAATAACTGGTCGCTGTCGACGGACACAGGAATTAATCTTCTGGCCCCAACGACGAAACCAAAGGAAAATCTTCGGTTTCTAACCTTTTTGCTTAATGTGGTAAAAGCGGTACATGATCATGCGGATTTGTTGCGTGCTTCTATTTCATCCGCAGGAAATGAACATCGTTTGGGGGCAAATGAAGCTCCGCCATCAATAGTTTCTGTATTTTTGGGTGGGGAATTGACCAATATGCTGGAAGAGCTTGTCAATAAGGGAGAAATTACGTTGGAAAAAGGTGAAAATTTTTATTACAAGCTGGGTATTACCAGAATACCTAATTTGCAACGCGATAATACAGACCGGAACAGAACATCACCTTTCTGTTTTACAGGAAATAAATTTGAGTATCGGGCCGTTGGAAGCGCGTTAAACAGTGCGTCGCCAATGATCGTTTTGAATACGATTGTCGCTAATCAGCTGACTGAGTTCAAGAGAGAAATGGACGAAAGGCTTAATGCGGGAGAAGAAAAGAAAGTGGCTACCGTGACAATTTTGAAAAGATATTTTAAAGAATCGAAAAAAATCCTTTTTGAAGGAAACGGTTATTCAGAGGAATGGGTTGAAGAGGCTAAGAGAAGAGGATTGAGTAATATTAGTGCCACTTATGATGCACTCTATGCCTATGTAACGGAAAGTACGATTAAAGCATTTGAAAAAATGGGTGTCCTTTCTTCAAGAGAGTTACATGCCCGTTATGAAATTGAACTTGAAAATTATGTTAAAAAATTACAGATAGAATCAAGGGTTATAAGTGACCTGGCACTGAATCACGTCGTATCAACAGTCGTTAAATATCAGTTTAAACTGGCACAAACTGCGAGAGCCCTGACAGATCTGGACATGTTGGACGAAGCAGAACCAATCAAGGAAATTATCAAGGATATTTCTTCACATGTGGTGGTTATCAAAAGATTGGTTCACGAAATGACGGATAGCAGGAAGACGGCCAATAATATGGAGGATTTGTTTGATAGGGCTCGCTTTTATGGGTCGACAGTTAAAGGATATTTTGATGAAATCAGATATCATGTTGATAAATTGGAGTTGCTTATCGACGATGAAGACTGGCCGCTTGCCAAATACAGGGAAATGCTATTTTTAGAATAATTATCTTTATCATTGCTTTAAAATAATAATCAAAATAAAACTATGAATCCGGGATTCGATCCAGAAGAAATTGCACAGCTTAAACGGGAATGTAAAGCTGAACGATTGAACTTTGTATATGTGACAGACGAGTTCGAAGACGAAGAAGAAGAAAATAATGAACATGCCCACGTTCAATTTGTAGGTTTTTACAAAGATAAAGAAGTGGTTTATGATTTGTTAATTTATACTTTAAGACTTCATCATTCAACATTGGTGTATGACGAGGCTTTGGAAAGATTAAAAGTTCAAATGCCTGATTATATTTCTCCTGATGAAAGAGGAGAGAATGATGTTGTGGATTTCGATAAAGATGAAGAAGCTGAAATTTTGCTTACTGAATTTATTGAAGAAATTGAAGAAAATGAGGAAATTTCGGTTCGTGAACATGTTGAAGTTGACGATAAATTTGAATATGGAATAGGCCTGGAAGTTGGTTTGAACAAAACAGAAATTAATGAAAAAGTCATCAACGATTTCATTATCCGTTACAACTCAGGACGCCTTCAGCTTGATCCAAATGTGTATTCTTTTTCAACTGAGGATGAAGAATAATTTTTTCTGAATGCAATAACAACAAAAAAACCACCTTATGGTGGTTTTTTTGTTGTTATTCTTAAATAACTATTTTCTAAACAGCTCCTTTAACAGTCTTGATAATACGAGCAGCTACTTTATAAGGATCAGCAGCTGAATTTGGGCGACGATCTTCAAGGTATCCGCTCCATCCTTTTTGAGGAACAAGAACTGGGATACGGATAGATGCGCCACGGTCAGAAACACCGTAGCTGAAATCATGAATACTAGCAGTTTCATGTTTTCCAGTCAAACGAAGATGGTTATCAGCACCGTAGACTTCGATATGTTCTTTAACAACAGGGCGGAAAGCTTCGCAAACTTTGTCGAAAGTTTCTTTGCTGCCCGCAGTTCTCAATACACCGTTTGAGAAATTGGCGTGCATTCCGCTTCCGTTCCAGTCAAGAGCCCCAAGTGGTTTTGGATGCCAGTTGATAGAAACACCATATTTTTCACCGATACGTTCCAAAAGATAACGTCCCAACCAGATTTCATCTCCAGCTTGTTTTGCTCCTTTTGCGAACATTTGGAATTCCCACTGACCAGCCGCAACCTCTGCATTGATACCTTCAATGTTAAGACCTGCTTCTATACAAGCGTCAAGATGTTCCTCGATAATTTCACGTCCGTATGCATTTTGAGCACCAACTGAACAATAGTAAGGTCCTTGTGGTGCAGGGTAGCCATTTGAAGGAAATCCTAATGGCTTATTCGTTTCGATATCCCAAAGGAAATATTCCTGTTCAAAACCGAACCAGAAATCGTTGTCATCATCTTCAATCGTAGCTCTGCCATTTGAAACGTGGGGAGTTCCGTCAGCGTTAAGTACCTCGCACATAACAAGGTATCCGTCTTTACGTTGTGGATCCGGGATAAGATAAACAGGTTTCAATAGACAGTCAGAAGAACCTCCAGCTGCTTGCTCAGTAGATGAACCATCAAACGACCAATTGCTTAGATCTTCTAATTTACCACTAAAGTCGCTTTCAATTTTGGTTTTGCTGCGTAAACTTTGGGTTGGCTTATAGCCGTCCAGCCAAATGTATTCCAGCTTAGATTTTGACATAATAATACTAGATAAAGTGGTGACGAATTAATATTACGACACAATATTAATGCTAAATTGTATTTCTAAAAAATAAAATCTAACATATTTTAATCTAATACAGAATAAAATTGCGAGTATGGTAGTATTTTCAGTAAATAATGTACTTTTTCGATAAAATAAGCTAAGATTTAAAAATAAACCTTTCAAAACGCAATTGTGCATATATATCATAATTAGGGTTTATATTGATAAGTATTTTTGGGAAAATTGAAAAAATACAAAAAACAGGTTTTCGTAGACTTTTGACCCAATCTTGGATTATTCACTTTTTGACTCTGAATTGATTAGTTATTATTAGCTATTTTTGAAAAATATATTGAAGCTGTCGCTTTCGAAATTAAATTACATTATGCATTTATTTTTTCAGCCTGATCCAAAGGTTTTTGAATTGGATGAAGAGGAGTCACGGCACTGTACCAAGGTGCTTCGATTAACTTCAGGAGATATCATTTATGTGACTGACGGTAAAGGGCTTTTGCAAAAGTGCAGGCTTAACATTGGTCGGAGAAATGTTACTTATGAAGCAGTCGAATCTAGTTTTGTACCCAAAAGGCCATATAACGTGCACATAGCGGTGGCTCCAACGAGAAAGGCGGAACGGAATGAATGGATGGTAGAAAAAATGACCGAAATGGGAGTGGATCGAATCGATTTTATCGTGACCGAACACACACATCGCGAAACGGTGTCCCGAGTAGTGAATCTCAGTCGCCTAAATCGTATTGCTGCATCGGCTATGAAACAGTCGCAGCAATATTATATGCCGGAAATCAGATTGGTTACTGAATTTCATTCGTTTATAAAGGAATGTGCGCATGAAACGCGGCTGATCGCTTATGTGCCGGATAATCATTTGACCGACCATGTTATAAAAAAGGTCAAAAAGCATTCGAACACGATATTATTGATAGGGCCGGAGGGCGATTTTTCGCCGGAAGAAGTTATATTAGCAATTAACAATGGATTTGAGGCGGTTTCATTAGGAGCTACAAGATTAAGAACGGAAACGGCAGCTGTTGCAGGATGCCACGCAATTAATCTGGCAGAATTACTTTGAACGGAAATATAAATCCTCCGTTCCTGAATTAGTTATTTCATGATTATATGATTGTAAAAAGCATCTTTTGGAAGAAATCTTTTTTGGTACTTAGTTTTTTGGCAACGGTAATAACGGGCCAGGCACAATCTGCTTTAAAAATCGCTAAACTGAAATATGGCGGCGGAGGCGACTGGTATGCCAATAAAACATCGCTTCCAAATTTGATCCGGTTTGGCAATTCCGAGCTTAAAATGAATATTAATCCTGTTGAAGATGTAGTGGAGGTGGGAAGTCCGGACCTATTTACCTATCCTTTTGTGCACATGACGGGTCACGGCAATGTGGTTTTTACCGATGCGGAAGCAAGGAATTTGAGGAATTATCTGCTGGCAGGAGGGTTTTTGCATATCGATGATAATTATGGACTGGATCCTTTTATTCGTCGTGAAATGAAAAAAGTATTTCCTGAATTATCTTTTGTAGAACTTCCTTTTGATCACCAGATTTATCACCTGAAATATGATTTTCCCAATGGTTTGCCAAAAGTGCATGAGCACGATGGAAAACAGCCCCAGGGTTTTGGTTTAATTTATCAGGGACGTTTATTATGCTTTTATTCCTATGAGTGTGATCTGGGTAACGGCTGGGAGGATCAGAGCGTTTACAAAGATCCCGAAGAGTTGCGACGTAAAGCTTTGCAAATGGGAGCTAACTTGCTTGATTACGCTTTTACGATTTTGTAATATCCCAAGCTCCCGATAGTATTTTAGTGATATTATAGAATGAATATAAATAAGTATTCAAATTAACTGTTAATGATGGTGGAATTCTGCCTTCTTACCATTAAATTTGTGTTATAATTCCGTTTTTAACCATTATATCTTTTCATGTATATAGTTCTTGCCGTTTTTGTTGTACACTGGTACTTGTCTCTTTTTTGTCAAACATTCTTTTTGCACCGTTATTCAGCTCATAAAATGTTTATCATGAGCAAGCCTTGGGAGCGGTTTTTTTATCTGTTAACTTATTTATCACAAGGTTCTTCATATTTGAGCCCACGTGCTTACGCTATACTTCACCGGATGCACCATGCTTTCAGTGATACAGAAAGGGATCCGCATTCACCGCATCACACCAAGAACGTGTTTACGATGATGTGGGAAACAAAAGATATCTATAATGCTGTTTTAAATCGTAAAAGAGCAATTGAAACGCAGTTTGAACGCAATTACCCGGAATGGAATTTCATTGAAAAACTTGGAGATTCCTGGGCTTCAAGAGCAGTCTGGGCGATTTTGTATTCTGCTTTTTATGTTCTTGCTTATATCTATCTGGATATGCATTGGGCATTTTTCTTCCTTTTGCCAATACATTTTTTAATGGGTCCAATTCATGGAGCCATTGTTAACTGGAGTGGTCACAAATATGGTTACCAGAATTTCGACAATGATGACAAATCTAAAAATTCTTTGATTTTTGATTTTCTTATGATGGGAGAGTTGTTCCAGAACAATCACCACAAACGCCCTAATTCGATTAATTTCGGTTCAAAATGGTTTGAGGTAGATCCAACTTATCCTGTAATAAAAATGCTGAACAAGTTAAAAATTATTGAGATTCGTAAGAAAAGCTGAGTAATATATGATCTATACAAAAGCAGTGACCAATTAATGGTTTACTGCTTTTTTTGTTAAGTATAAAAAATACCCTAGACATGGCCGACATTGTAGCAGTAGATTTTACTCCATGAAATTAAATTATAATTGGTCACAAAAAAACTTTGGCAGGTGTGAGTGACACCTGCCAAGTTTGCTTATTAACACCACAAAAAATGAAATCTAATTTTACGCGTTCGATCAAATAGTCTGACGCTTAAAAGAACAATACAAATAAAACATATAATGCTTAAGATGGACTTAAGGATAAATTAGAATTTGCTTAGAGGCGAATAAAATTTATCACAAAGGTTGTACCCTTGGGCTGATTGGTTTGAATGGAGACGTATCCATTGTGAAGTTTAACAATTCTTTCAACCAAGGAAAGTCCAATGCCGTATCCTTTTACATTGGCCGTATTATCGCCACGGTAAAAGGGTTGGAAAATAAGATTCTGATCTTGTACCGGAATCCCCTTGCCGGTGTCAGAAAAACGCAGATTTAATTTTTTTGAAGAAGCGTTTAAAGTTATCTTAACCATTTGATTTTCTGAAAACTTGCAGGCGTTATCCATGAGATTCAGAAATGCAGTTTTCAACAATGTTGAATTTCCTGCAATTTCCAACCAGGTATCATCATCAGGAAGCTCGTCCAGATTGAGCTGAATATTATATGACGGATTGGCCTGGCTCAGGCTTTGTCTGCAATCCCAAAGTAAATCATCAATTCGTACTATTTCCGTTAATAGATCCCGCTGATCTTCGCTTACTTTGGCAAGTTCCAGCAGCGTATTAGACAGCTGAGCAAGTTCCTGGACATCTTCCAGAACCGATTGAATAGTAACCTGATAATCTTTGCTGCTTCGCTCTTTTAGCATACTTACTTCGAGCTGCGACCTTATTTTAGTTAACGGATTTTTGAGTTCATGGGATACGTTGGCTACAAAAATTTTCTGCATCTGAAAGGCAGTTTCAATCCGGTCCAACAGTTTATTGAACGTTGTTGATAAACGGCCAATTTCATCTTTCTGGTTTGGGATTTCCAGCCGGGTATCAAGTTTCTGTGGTAGAATTCCTTCCACAGCGTTCATTACTTTTGAAATGGGACGAAGTGCACGTTTAGCAAAAATCCACCCTGCAAGCCCGACAATGGCTGTTACAATAAGATATAAAACAGTAAGGAGCGTATTTAAATTGGACAAATTGGCTTGACCGTACAAATCCTGTGCTCCCAACATCACCACAGCGCGGTTGAAAGGGTATTTATAATAAAGTCCTACAACTTTGTAATCTCCGTCGGTATAGCGAATTTCTCCCGATTTTCTGATTTCATCCAGCCAGTAATTTGATACGTGAATTGATTTGGTAACGGCATTTGTGTTTGTGTAAATAAGCCTGTTTTTTTCATCAAAAATGAGGATGTTTTCGTTGTAGATCAAGTCGCGGTTTGAACCTTCCAATGCCCGCAAAACTTCTGTATTTACCTGAGGGACTTTGAGTAAAAGCTCCGCTGTGGATTTGGCTTTAGACCTTAATCTGTCGTAAAAATCCTCGGTAACATTATTGTAGGTAAAATAATAAATGGCGAAAAATGTAACCAATAAAATGCCGCTTACAAGCAAGGAGAACTGGATCGTAAGTCGGGTACGGATTTGCATATTTACTCGATTTTAAGCACGTAGCCCATTCCAAACTGGGTATGAATCAGTTTGACCGGATAATCTTTATCGATTTTTTTACGAAGATAATTGACATAAACTTCAATTACATTGGTCCCTGTATCAAACCCAATATCCCATACCTGCTCCGCAATCTCAACTTTTGAAACCACGCGGCCCTGATTTCTGATCAGGTAAACAAGCAAATTAAACTCTCTTGCTGTTAAATTAATTTTATTTCCAGACCTATGAACCGTTTTTGCATCCATCGAAACTTCAATATCCGCAAAACGTAAAATCTGCGCAGTCTGAGAAATCGTTGAACCACGTTTTGTCAGCGCACGAACACGTGCCAGAAGTTCTTTAAACTCAAACGGCTTGACAAGATAATCGTCTGCTCCGGCGTCCAGTCCTGTCACTTTATCATCCGTAGAACCTAGCGCAGTCAGCATTAAAATTGGGGTTTCATCACCGGAATGGCGAAGCTCCCTGCAAAGTTCTATTCCATTGATGCCTGGAATAATAATATCACTTATAATTAACTGATAGCCGCCTTTTTTAGCCAGTTGTTTCCCAATCAGACCGTCGTATGCAATATCAACCTCATACCCATTTTCTTCAAGTCCCTGTTTGAGGGATTGAACGGTTTTCGGTTCATCTTCTATCAGTAGTAATTTCATTTATTGGGTAAAAATAATTCGGAAACTTCCTGCCAGTTCGACACCCGGCGAAATGTTTTGTCAGAAAGATTGTGTGTTGCTGTAAACAAAATTCCTTCACCTTTGAAGGCATTCAGATTTCGCACATGATCATCAATCAGATAATCTGAATGAATGATACTTTTATGACCACAAAAAACAATATTGGACCAAGGGATAAAACTGAAATGTTTTTGCAGCCAGTCAAATTTATCTTTAAATGAATTCGGGAATTCCATAGCGGCCGTGGCTACATAAATCTCATAGAAGCTGGAAAGCTTCAATATCGTTTCCCGGGCATCTTTTTTTACTGGTATATCGGCAAAGAAACCCGGCTCATTCATGATTTTTTTTAACCGCGTCAATTGTTTGGGATGAAGTAATTCTTTCAACGACTTTGTGTCAAAATCTTTTATTGTCAAAGTTGTGTCAAAATCTTTTAGAATTATATCCGATAGTTTTTCATAAGTATCGGCCATTACATCATCCATATCCAAAGTAAGTCTCAGCATTTATACGAGCGTTCTGTGGGCATCAAAATTTTCAAGATAATCAGAAACCCTTTTAACAAACATACCGCCAAGAGAACCGTCAACCACACGGTGATCGTATGAATGAGAAATAAACATCAGACTTCTTATCCCTAACAAATCGCCTTGTAAAGTTTCTATAACGGCCGGTTTCTTTTTTATTGCTCCAAAGGCCATGATAGCCACTTGTGGCTGAACGATAATTGGCGTTCCCATTAAATTCCCGAAAGCACCAATATTGGAAACTGTATAGGTTCCTCCTGCAAGATCGTCCGCTTTTAATTTATTTTCGCGCGCTCTTTTTGCCAGTTCATTTACCTTTCTTGCCAATCCCGCCAGATCGTATTGGTCCGCATGATGAATGACCGGAACAATCAGGTTTCCATCAGGCAAAGCTACCGCCATACCAATATTGATGTCCTTCTTTTTGATAATATTATCTCCTTCGACTGAAATATTGATCAATGGATAATCTTTTATTGCTTTTACAACAGCTTCAATCAGAATGGGCGTAAATGTGATGCTGTCACCCGATTTTTTCCTGAAATCATTTTTTATCGCATCTCTCCATTTTACCACTGTTGTCATGTCAGTTTCAATAAAGGAAGTAACATGCGCGGAAATGCGCTTGGATTCACTCATGCGCGAGGAAATCATCTTCCGCATACGATCCATTTCAATAATTTCGGAAGAACCGTTCAGCGAAGTAGCTTTTGCTGGAAGAGGTTGAGCGGGTTCTTTTTTAGGATTTGTCCTGTCTTTTAGATAGGAAATGATATCGTTTTTGGTGACACGATTTTCTGAACCGGTACCCTGGATGTTGGCCAGTTCCTGCGCATTTAAATTTTCTTCCCGGGCAATACTTAATACCAGAGGAGAATAAAATGTGCTGGATTCAGAACCACTTTTTAGTAAAAGTTCTGCTTCAACCGTTTCGGAAGTTTTGCGAACCGCATTATGGATGTCTTTTTCTAAAAATGCAACCGCATCAAAAGCAGGATCATCGAAACTTGTTTTCGGAGAATTATCCTGAATTTCTTCACCTTCTTCCACCTGAATATGAGCCACCGCACTACCGATCGCAACAACATCGCCTTCTTTTACAAGCCATTCAATCAACACGCCGGAGTAGGGTGAGGGAACTTCCGTATCCACTTTATCAGTGGCTACTTCCAGGACAGAATCGTCAGCAGTGATTGAATCTCCCGCTTTATTGAGGAGCGTCAACACCGTACATTCCATAATACTCTCTCCCAAAGCGGGCATCAACATTTCAACTATTTTCATATTTTTCTATATTTCATCTCCGCAACCCAACCCCACAATATAATGAATGATGTAAATTTATAAATCGTTACTTTTTTATTTTGTCGGCTTCCGTTTTAATAATTGTTTTTCTTAACAAATTTAAAACGTAACTCGATGTCAGCTCAATATTTACTTTTCTATCGTTTCTTAACGTTAAAAGCTGCGTAACTGTTTCTTTCGGTGTAGCACATGCAATCCACACGGTTCCAACAGGTTTTTCAAGCGTTCCACCGTCCGGACCAGCAATTCCGGTGGTGGAAATTGCATAGGTTGTATTTAATTTCCGGCGTGCACCTTCGGCCATTTCCCGTGCAGTTTGTTCGCTTACTGCTCCAAAATCTTCCAGCGTTTGCCTGGATACACCCAATATATGCATTTTTATTGCATTGCTATAACTGATAACGGAACCTTCGTAATATCCTGAGGAACCGGGAACATTCGTGATCTGATTTGCTACAAACCCGCCTGTGCAACTTTCGGCTGTGGAAACGGTGGCATCATTTGCCAGAAGCAATTTTCCAATGACATTTTCCAGTTCGTCTGCATCATATCCAAAAATAAATTCCTCAATCATAGGAACAAGCTGATCAACCTGCTCTTTTAATTCCGAGTCCAAAGTAGCCTGATTATCTCCTGTTGCTGTCAATCTTAATTTTACCTGTCCGAAATGGGGGAGATAAGCCAGTTTGATATGAGATGGTAAAGCATCTTCCCAGTCAGCTATTTTTTCTGCTAAAAAAGATTCCCCGATACCAATTGTGCGAATTATTTTGTGCGTTATAATATTAAAAATGAACCGCTCTTTTAACTTGGGCAGAATAGCATGTGTCATCAGACTTTTCATTTCATAAGGAACGCCTGGAAGGGAAACGTAAATTACCCCGTCTTTTTCGAACCACATGCCCGGTGCCGTACCCCAAAGATTTGGAATGTAAGTACAGTTTTCAGGAAGTGCCGCTTGCTGTCTGTTTAGCTCTGTCATTTCTCTACCCCTTTTGGCAAAAAACTCAGTGACAAGCGCCAAAGCATCTTCATTTATTTTTAATTCGGTATTAAAATATTTACAAAATGTATGTTTTGTAATGTCATCTTTCGTCGGGCCGAGGCCACCAGTTACAATAATAACATTGACTCTTTTGCTTGCTTCTGTCAGGGCTGCGATGATATCTTCCTGCAAATCGCCGACCGAAGTTTTCCGAACCGTTCTAATTCCTATGCCAGTAAGCTCAGCACCAATCCATTGAGTATTTGTATCTGTGATTTGTCCAAAAAGAATTTCATCACCTATGGTAATTATTTCCGCCCTGATAATGGGATTCATAAATGCGAATTTGAATGAATTGAACCGTTTATTTTTCCAAAATTAAGTAAAATTAATTGTTATTGATTACGTTTGAAACTTAGTGTGCATTAAACAGAGTAACCCCAATGAATCGTAAAATACTATTAATTGTCTTTTTGTGGATTTCATGTAGCTGTGCTTCAATGGCTCAGTTTAATCTCGGAAAGGTTTTGGACTCATTCAAAAAACCGGAAGGATCATCTTCATTATCTAACGCCGATATTGTAAAAGGTTTGAAAGAAGCATTAACTGTTGGGATTAGTAACGGATCTGCCGAAGCTTCAAAAACAGACGGATTCTTTAAGAATGAACTGATCAAAATTGTTGTACCGCCAGAGGCTCAGAAAGTAACTGCAACGCTTCGTAAACTTGGATTGGGAAAAGAAGTTGACAAATTCACACTTTCGCTAAACCGGGCTGCTGAGGATGCAGCCAAAAAGTCCAAACCGATTTTTGTTAAAGCGATTACTTCCATGACCATAACGGATGCGCTTAGTATTTTAAAAGGACAGGATGACGCGGCAACGAAGTATCTTCAAAAAACGACAAACCAGGATCTCTATAATACTTTTTTTCCGGTTGTTGACAGTACTTTAAGTCTAAATAAGGCGACACAATATTACGCTGATCTTGTAAAAACGTACAACGAAATTCCGTTAGTGAAAAAGGTAAATCCGGATTTGAAAGGATATGCAACGCAGAAGACAATTGATGGACTATACACGTTGATCGCACAGGAAGAAAAGAAAATCAGGAAGGATCCGGTAGCCAGAGTAAGTGATATTTTGAAAACAGTTTTCGGCCAATCAGGAAAGTAGCGAACCTGAAAGTGTCAGGTGTTGTTACTTTGTCTTACTTTTGCGAAAAATATTTAATCCTTTTATGAAAAATTCCGAGATTCATTTCACTGTTGAACTAGATAATCAAAACGTACCTGATAAAATTCACTGGTCTGCGACCGACAATCCAAACGAAGGAATTAATGATACCCGCGCCATTGCTATTGCAGTTTGGGATCATTATCACAGAGGTACTTTGAAAATTGACCTTTGGACGAAAGACATGGAAGTTTTTGAAATGAAACGTTTTTACATTGAAATAATGAGTGGAATAGCAGATACTTTGCTAACTGCTACAAACGATACAGTGATGTCTGACGCAATTGAAGGCGTTTGCGAAACACTAAGCAAGAAACTGGATGAAGAAATGAAAGCTGCGAAATAGGTTTTTGTACTTTTATAATTTCATTTTAAATCATAAAAAGCGGCTTGAAGGCCGCTTTTTGCTTTACATCTGACTTATTAATAAATCAACATCATGAACCTAAATTTACAAATGGGTATTTACATCCATAGTGATATGTAAAATACGAATAATTTCCACTACCTGATTCGAGGATAATCGGAAGAATATGTAATGCTTCCGATAGAGTGCTTTCTTGTAGCCTTCTCGGACTTGATCAATTGATTTCCCTTTGATTCTTCCTGTACCAATCAAGTCAAAGCTTATCAACAATCCGTTAATATATTTTTCAGCTTGCGATAGTGACCATTCCTCAACCGTATATTCCCAGATTTTCTCTAGATCATATACAGCCAGGTTTGTGAGTTTATAATTGGTCACTATATCGTATTATTTTTCTTAAGCTTGGCCTTAAAATCAGACGGATTGAAATTTTCTACCCATCCGCTTTCTTCGCCTTCGATCAATGCTTTTCTAAGCATAACTTGCTTTTTCTCTTCCTGTTCCAGCAAACGTAAGCCTGCAAGTACAACATCGGTCGTCGAAGTGTAACGCCCGGAGTCAATTTGATTTTGAATAAAAGAATCAAAATGCTGCCCTATTGATATAGATGTATTTTTATCCATTTGATCAATGTTATAAATCGTACTTAAACAACTCTTTTATTTCAAAGCAGCCTTATCTTTCTTAGGCAAACTATCCACAACCAACTCGTAAGAATCTTTAATCAAGCCATACAAAAGCTCACTTGGAATACTTCCGGTAATGAGCACGGTGTTCCAGTGTTTTTTATTCATATGATATCCTGGCTGGATATCTGAATATTTTTCGCGTAGTTCTTCGGCTTTTTCGGGATTACATTTTGCGTTAAATTGAGGTTTGGCCGAATCCATAGGTGTCAATAAAAACACTTTTCCCATTACCTTAAATACAAGCGTATCTGGACCGAACGGAAGCTCTTCGATTACTCCCGGCAGGTCCAGACAAAAATCCCGGATTGATTCTAAATTCATCTTGTAAAGGCGCGTACGATCATTACGATCAGACAAAATAAAAACATAATTATTGAAATCCGGTTAATACCATGCATCATCCTGAGATTGAATGAAGTCGGATCATTTGGGTCGCGTTTTTTGAATACCCTGACGAAATAATAAAATACGTCTCCAAGCTGAAAATACTTTTTCATATCAAACAAGTTTAAAATTCGAAATTAAGAAAGTTTGAAAGTTTCGTCCTTACCCGGATCAATCCATCGGCCATCTTCCTTGATTAGTTCAATTAATTCATCAACCGCCTTTGCAGCTGTTACAGAACGTTTTACAACTTCCTGTCCACGGTATAAAGCAATTTTATCTTTGCCCATACCCACATATCCATAATCTGCATCTGCCATTTCTCCCGGTCCGTTCACGATACAACCCATAATCCCGATTTTTAAACCTTTCAAATGCTCGGTATATTTCCGGATCATGGCCGTTGTTTCCTGTAAATCAAACAAAGTCCGGCCACAGGAAGGGCAGGAGATATATTCAGTTTTCGACATCCGCGTTCTGGCGGCCTGCAAAATGCCAAAAGCAATGCTATTGTACGAAGCGGCTAATTTTATCTTTTCTTTCTGCGAAATCGGATATTGAAAATCAGGTGATAATAGTGTACCGTCTCCAAATCCATCTACAAGCAAACCACCAATATCCGTCGCTGAATATAGGGTTAAGCTGTCACCTAGATCGGTTTCGTAGGTACGCTGGATGATAACCGGCGTTTTTATTTTCATTTCTACGAGCCGATAGAAAAACCTTCGCATTTCTGGCATCGCATGATCGTTTTCAGAATGCAGCAGAAGCACAATGTTTTTATCATCACGGATTCTTTCAAGAAAAGAGATATTAAACTGATGAATATTACCTTTAATGAAATTTAATTGAGAGGAAGTTTCAGTGGCTGAATAATATTCGTGGACGGTTAGTGCCGGAAATTTATTTGTACGGTCTTTATGTTGAATCCATTGCGGATGATCAAGAATTTCTTTCAAACCATTTGGTAACATAAACGGAATGGCTTTACTTCCTGAATAAATAAAATCAGCTCCCTGATCGTTCATGGCCCATTTATCAGGCACTGGCAAAAAGAAATGGCCGATGCTTTTTAAATCATCATATTGTTCAACGCCAAGATCTGAATAATCAGCGATCACCCGTGGAACGTTCAGTCCGCCTATATTAAATACTTCTTGTGTTTCTCTTTTTGTATATTGAAAAGGATTGATGGGACATGACTCAATGACTTCTATATGCTCATGAGATGAGCGGTGATTATATCTTTCGACCAATGCACGAGCCACAGGTGCTTCTTTTTCAGGTGCTTCAGTCAGCGAAACACGAACGGTATCACCCAAACCATCTTCCAGTAATGTGCCAATTCCAACCGCGGATTTTATTCTTCCGTCTTCTGCTTCACCAGCTTCTGTCACTCCCAAATGCAAGGGATAAGGTTTCAAACCTTCTTGATCAAGTCGTTGAACAAGTAATCGATATGCTTCTACCATCACCTGCGTATTGCTGGATTTCATGGAAAGAGCAATATTGAAGTAATTGAATTCCTCGCAAATTCTTAGAAATTCCAGTGCAGATTCAACCATTCCGAGTGGCGTATCACCGTAACGACTTAAAATACGATCGGAAAGTGATCCATGATTTGTACCAATGCGCATCGCAGTACCGTACTCCTTACAGATTTTAATCAGCGGAATAAACTTTTCCCGGATTCGTTCCAACTCTGCGGCGTAAGAAGAATCGGTGTAATCAATCACTTCGAAACGTTTTCTATCTGCGTAGTTTCCAGGATTAATACGTACTTTTTCAACAATTCTTGCTGCCAGTTCGGCTGCATTTGGTGTAAAATGTATATCAGCAATCAGAGGAATGAAAATTCCTCTTTGATGCAATCCTTTCCGTATATTTTCAAGATTTTGAGCTTCTTTAACACTAGGAGCCGTGATACGCACATACTCGCAGCCGGATTCTACCATCCGAATAACTTCGTCAATGGATCCCTGCGTATCCATGGTATCAACAGTTGTCATGGACTGAATCCGGATCGGATAATCAGACCCCATAGGAATGTCACCAATGTTAATAGTAATGGTTTTCCTCCGCTTATACTCGGTAAGGGAAGGGCAGTATATATTCAATTTATTCTCAGGAGCTGTCAAAATGGACATCTTGTTTTTGTTTTTAAGCAGATCATTAGTCTACTCGTAAAAAATTTGAGTGCTATCACACTATTTTAATCCTAACAGAAAATAGAGCATCAGAGCATTAGTGTTTCCGGCGGAAACCAGGTTACAAATTACACAAAAGTAAAACACAAATGGAATTACAAAGGTGCATTTATATTATAAGTATAATTTATTCATATAATATAAAATCGGCCCGGAAATTAAATCCCGGGCCGATTTTATATTTTTAACGCAAAAAAACGGTTATGCCTCTATTCTTGTTCCGGAATCGACGTTAATAATGTAGCTTTTTCCTCCTGCGTTATCAATTGCGTCGGCGACTTGCTCAGCATTGTTTGGTGCATAAACAAACATGCAACCACCACCGCCTGAGCCATTTATTTTGCCACCCAAAGCACCCGCAGAAAGTGCAGCATCCATCATTCTTTCTATTTTCGGAGTTGAAGTACGCTTATGATCACGAAGATTTTTGTAATGCTGGTAAAGCAAAGAACCCAATTCCTTATCAAAGGCATCAGTTCCGTCTTCTTCCACATTTTGTGACAACAGCACTTTTCCTTTTAAAAGTATATCCCTGTCGTCAATATTGGCCTGAAGAAGGCTTAATTCATCCTGGGATAATAACTTTTTATAATCGGAAGATTGCACCATTTGTGCTTTAAAGATCGAAAAATAAGGATCGTATTGCGTTACTTTTCTTATCACATCTTCCATACCATACCGACAGCGCGACAGAATTCCAAGCGTATCTTTTGGTTCGAGCGAATCACCAAGTACAAAAGTGCCTAGTTTTGGAGTCAGCGTTTCAACGTAAATTCGGGGTGTTGATTCAAGGTAAATCACATTGCCGATTGCTGTTGAATAATGATCCATCATACCGCCCGGTTCACCAAATTCAAGAACTTCGGCTGCGTTGGCAATTTCTCCCAATTCTTTTTGATCGAAATTAGCAGGATTATCACTCATTTTATCAAGAAAATGCGCCCAGGAAACAATCAGTGCCGAAGAGCTGGAGGTTCCCGAGTTGATCGGGATATTTCCGTGAATCCTGCACTCAAAGCCTTTTGAAAAAACGAGACCTTTTCTTTTTAAAACATTGATTGTACTTCTGAAATAATCTCTCTGAATAATGTACGGAAATGTATCCTTCAAAGAGAATTCTATTTTTTCATTGAGATCAGGTAAATGAAGGATGATCTGATCATCATTCCTATATTCACCGTCAATACTAATTCTTCTTGAAATAGCCGCTGCAATCACGGGAAGACCCAGATAATCCTGGTGTTCCCCGAAAAAACAAATACGGCCGGGCGTTGAGATTCTCATGTACTACCAGCTTTTCTTTTTGTGGCCAACCAGGCCGAAATATAAAATAAATGCATAAAGCGGAAGTACTACAAGGTACGCTTTTTGCGTGCTGCCAATTGAATCCGAAAGACCTCCATAAATCAATGGCATAATTGCACCGCCGGAAATACCCATTACTAAAAGCGCAGAAGCAATTTTTGTAAATTTCCCCAATCCGCTAAGTGCAAGTGGCCATAAAGCCGGCCAGATAACCGCGTTGGCAAAACCAAGAATTGCAATGCACATAACAGATGTGAAGCCAGTTGTGACGAATGCTGCGATAGTGACCACAAGTCCAACGATAGCAGAGAAAATCATATAAGCTTGCTGTGAAACGAATTTTGGAATAAGTATTATCCCAAGTACATAACCAAACATCATTCCGCCCAATGTGTATGCACCAAACACTCTTGCTTCGCTTTCAGGAATTCCTAATGAAACACCATAACTGATAATTGTATCTGCTGCGATAACTTCCGCACCAACGTAACAGAACAAAGCGATAACACCCAAGACAAGATTTGGATATTGAAAAACGCTGGTTTTTTGCACAATATTCTGAGTGGATGTTTGATCTTCATCTTCATCTTCTTCTTCACTAACTTCTACAAGACCTTTGCTCATCCGGATTACTAGTGCCAGAGCAACCAGAATTGCTGTAAGGATCAGATAAGGCACAACAACTTTGTCAAGCTCATCTTTCGGATCAGCCGATTCTGCTCCTGCAAGAAGCAATTTACCAATCACGATCTGACTGATGATACCAGCACCTTTGTTGGCAATCCCCATGACACTGATTCTTTGTGCAGCACTTTCACGCGGCCCTAAAATCGTTGCATATGGATTGGAGGCAGTTTGAAGTACTGTAAGTCCAATACCTATCGTGAAAAGTCCAACCAGAAATAATGGATAAGAGGCCATTTCAGCAGCAGGAATAAAAATAAGCGTTCCAACGGCCATCACGAGAAGTGCCAGGGACATACCATTTTTAAAACCGGTTTTTTTAACGACCATCGAACATGGGATCGCCATGATCACGTAGGAAATAAAAAATGCAAAAGTTACAAGGTAAGAGCTGGTGTTATCCAGAGAAAACGCTTTTTTGAAGAAAGTAATCAGAGTTCCGTTAACCCATGTGATGAAACCCATCACAAAGAAAATTACACCGATAATTACAAGAGGGCCAAGGTAATTGTTCTTATTCTTAGTCATTTAGTTTGAGTATTTAAAAATTTCCGGGTTATAATTGAACTGTTATTTACAAGATTAGTATTCGTCATTAAGGCCAAAAATTGGCTTGTTGGTTTTCCATTTCCCTCTTGTGAAGTCAGGAATTTCAACAGGTGAACTTCCCCGGGCGATGGATAATTCAGAAAGCGGACTGATTGCGCTCCAAACGGCTGCGTCGTAAACATCAATTGGTGGCGCAACTTTTCTTTTTACAGCTTCTATAAAGCCACGGAAAACGAAATAGTCAATTCCGCCATGACCAGCATTTTCAGCTTCTTTTTCATATTTTGTCCAAAGCGGATGGTCATATTTTTTCAAATAAGGCGCATCTGGTTCCGCTTCGTGTTTTTTCGGAGAAACATCTTCCAGGTATATCGTGTGACCGTCATTCATCCAGATTCCTTCCGTTCCCTGTGCTCTGAATCCTAAGGAATAGGGACGGGGAGAATTTGTATCGTGAATGATCACAATGTTTTCTCCGTTATGACACTGGATTACTGTGGTTACGACGTCGCCCAGTTTGAAATTTACTTTCGCATTCGGGTGATCTTTTCCGCCATGATCTACAACATATTTATGCAAACCAAGTGGTTTTGTCGCCGTAGACGTAAGATAGTTAAATTTATTGCCCCGGTTAATATTCATCCAATGTGCTACCGGACCTAATCCGTGCGTCGGGTAAATATCACCATTGCGGTCAACGGAATGCTGTGTACGCCATTTTGCTTCGGAGAATCCTTTTTCTCCGAATTCTACACCAGTACCTTCATTGCTTGTTCCGTTGTTAAATTTAATTCCGCGTAAATCATGTTGATAACCACAATGGGCATAAGTCATTTCTCCAAACATTCCTTCCCGAATCATTTTCAGGATGGCCATCACATCACGGCGGTAACAAACGTTTTCCAGAATCATACAGTGCGAACCTGTTTTTTCAAAAGTATCGACAAGATCCCAGGATTCCTGTAAGGTAACTGTGGCCGAAACTTCAACAGCAGCATATTTGCCCGCTTTCATGGCGGCAATGGCCATTGGAACGTGCCACTGCCAGGGCGTAGCAATTAATATAGCGTCCAGGTCGTCCCTTTTTACCATATTGAGGAAATCCTCATCTCCTTTGGAATAAACGACAGGTTCTTTTTTGCCTGATTTTTTTACGAGGTCCAATGCAGCTTTAACCGAATTGGAATCAATGTCACAAATTGCATTTACCTCCACATCAGGGCGGAACAATGCCTGCTGCAAATGATTGCGACCGCGAAGTCCAACACCAATAAAGCCAATTCTAACTTTATCCCTTGCCTGCTCTGTTTCTTTGTTAAGAAGTATGGATGGTAAAATTCCGGTAGCTGAACCGGCTAATGTTGCTTTTTGAAGAAAATTTCGTCTATCCATAAGAAGGCTTAAGGAAAATTTTATAAGGTTCAGGTATTAGTACTGTAACCGCGCAAGATACGACCAATTACAATATATTTTAAATTTTTTTATTAGACAATATCACGAATAGATTTGTAAGGGCATAAAAAAAAGCCGCCCATGTTTTTAAGTTTGTAGCTGTGAAACAAATAAACGAAAAAGCCCGGGCGACCTGCGACAAATTTAGAGCACTTACC
>NZ_VTOL01000001.1:751044-901118 GCF_009801115.1 Dyadobacter sp. 3J3 | reverse complement strand
CATTTTGAACCAGCATGTTGAACAGGTTTTTCCAATATACACCTGTACTTTCCATCGCTACTGTTTCGATAGAGCATTTTTTTAACCACAAAACAATTTCCATCAGATCACAAGTGAAGGCACCGAAGGTACGCACACTTTCCATGTCCCGGCCCGGTGGAACTGCTACTGCATGGATCGTGTCGCCTATATCTATCCCGGCGGCATTAGGATTAATTAAGGCCATTTCAATAAATTTTGAAGTGCCCGCAAGATTGACTTTTTCCATTTTGTTTGTAACTTTAAATGTGAAAAGCTCTCTGCCAGATTACTTCGATGAGATTACTCTACTATAAGAACTCCTACGTTCAATTTGAAACTCAAAAAATAATCCGAACCAAACTTTGCGATGAATTCAAATTCATTACAGTAACGGTTTTGCTGCAGAGAGCTTTCATAAAGTTATTAATCACGAAACAAAAATCCTTATTGGGTAACTTTGCGGGAAATCTTAAAATTGAACTTCAAAATCGGTATAAATCAAGAAAACTTTTCTTTATCCCCTAAAACCATAACAATATCAATAAATCATGCTCCGCAGAAACTTTGTTAAATCATCTCTTGGAATAGCCGGTGCTGCCATTGCAGCGAATGACGCTTTTGCAACTCCAACTTCGAATATGGCAAAAAATACCTTCAAACTTAAATACGCATCACACTTTGGCATGTTTCAAAACAGTGCTGGAAAAGACGTGATTGATCAGCTTAAATTTATGGCTGATCAGGGTTTTATGGCTTTGGAGGATAACGGCATGATGGGCCGTCCGGTTGAAGAACAGGAAAAAATAGCCAAGGAAATGACTCGTTTGGGTATGGAAATGGGTGTTTTTGTTGTAGATAAAGGTGGAAACGGGGCAAATACATTAGCATCAAACAAAAAAGAACATATTGATATTTTCCTTGCCGGGTGTAAAAAAGCAGTGGAAACAGCAAAACGTGTGAATGCAAAATGGATGACGGTTGTGCCGGGAGATTTCGACCGCAGTATTCCAATTGGTGTACAAACTGGAAATGTCATTGACGCGTTGCGCAGAGGTGCTGAAATTCTGGAACCAAACGGTTTGGTAATGGTTTTGGAGCCACTGAGTGATACGCCAAATTTGTTTTTACGTACTTCCGATCAGACGTATGAAATCTGTCGTGGTGTAAACAGCAAGTCTTGTAAAATCCTGTATGATATTTACCACATGCAGAAAAACGAAGGGCGTGTAATCCACAATATTGAAGCAACGTGGAATGAAATTGATTATTTCCAGATAGGCGACGAACCAGGTAGAAACGAACCAACTACAGGAGAAATTAACTATAAAAATATTTTCAAATACATTTATACCCGCAGCAAAAAAGAAGGAAGAAATTTCATCCTGGGTATGGAGCACGGAAATTCTCAAAAAGGAAAAGAGGGAGAAGCAACGTTAATAAAAGCTTACGTAGACAGCGATAACTTTACAATCTGAGCAGCTTTTAGCGATTAGGAAATTAGCTTTGGGCGACCTTTATAGCTACAAGTCCCTATTAGTCAGTCAATTGCAGAAATAATTAACCCCGAATAGGTCAAAATTTGACATTATTCGGGGTTTTGTTTATCTTAAGGTTACGAAGCTTTAATATAAACGGATGCAAAATACTCTATTTTCCTCGGATTCTTATTACTCGTCTAAATGGTATATTTTCAAGAATATTGAACTTGGCCGCGTCCATGACTGTATCGATTGGAATAGTTTGGTTGAGCTGCTCCCAAAAAAGAAGACATTGAGAGGAGCACCATCCTGGTTGCCTTCCAAGGGGTTCTTTGGAATGATGTTTTTGAAGCATTACACAGGCTTGAGTGATCAAAAACTTCTGGATCGATTTAATACGGATTGGGCGATGCAGTTATTTTGTGGCGTTTTGTTGGCTGAAAATGAATCAATTAAAGACAATTCCTTTGTGTCGAAGATAAGAAGCTATCTTGGCCATCATGTCGATATGCAGGCGGTGCAAAACGTGTTAATCTCTGCCTGGAAAAAAGAAATTCCTGATAAAAATGTGCTTCTGATGGATGCTACCTGCTATGAAGTACACATGCGTTTTCCTACCGATACCAAGATCTTGTGGGAAGCCTGTCAATGGATCTGGGAAAAGCAAATTCCAGCTCTTTGCCAACTTCATGGCATTCGTCAACCACGTTCCAAATACAAGGAGCAAAAGAAGAAAACAAATGTATATAGCAAGCAAAGGAAGAAGTCTTACAGGAAAACAAAGAGCAGAAGGAGTGCTTTATTAAAATTGCTATTGAAAGGCATTGATGCATATCAAAAACTACTTAATCAAGTAAAAGCGAGTGGATTAACAGGCAAGGATGCCGCCACTTTCAAGACTATTAAAATGGTTTATCAGCAGCAGTATCATCATTTTCGTTATCCAAAAGTTAAAATAAAAGAGAGAATTGTCAGTATATATAAGCCTTATATTCGACCTATTGTTCGGGGTAAAGAGAACAAGTCTGTTGAGTTTGGAGTTAAAGTCCATAAAATACAAGTAGGTGGGATCAGTATTCTGGAACATGTTAGCTACAAAGCTTTTAACGAATGCAAAAGGCTTAAAATAAGCACATTGAAGCATAAAAATCTATTTGGTTCATGCTCTCATTTGGCGGGGGATGCCATCTACGCCACGAACGAAAATCGAAAATTTACGACCAAGGAGGAAATCACTACAAATTTTGTAAGGAAAGGTAGAGGAAAAGATGATAAACCCACTAAGCAAATCAAGGCACTGCTCAATAAAGAACGATCCACGCGTCTAGAAGGCAGCTTTGGAAATGAAAAGGAACAATACTTGCTTCGAAAAATTAAGGCTCGAAAGCCTGAAACAGAAATGGTTTGGCTATTTTTTGGAGTACTGACAGCCAACTGTGTATTAATAGCGAAACGCCGACGAAGGCAACAAGAACTCAAAAGAGCAGCCTAGCTTTATCTTACAAATCCAAACCTTCACACTCTTCAAATTTGCAAGAGAAGGGAAGGCTAAGTTCGATTAAAGACTCTTTTTCAATAAACGCAAGAATAGCCGACGAAAAGTTGAATTATTCCAAGTTTTCGTCGGCTATGAAGAAAATTTAGCATCTAAATTCGAGGTTCTTTCTGATGAAATGTCGCTATTGATCGAATTTTCAAGGTAGGCCTAGCTTTTAGCTCCAATAAAGTATAAAAATGGCCAGTAGATTGATTCTATTGGCCATTTTTTTGCTAACAGCTAACAGCTAACAGCTAACAGCTAACAGCTAACAGCTAACAGCTAACAGCTAACAGCTATTAAAGAACTACAACTGAATTTTCTTCTGCATTTACACCCGCAGAAACATATTTATCAGCTTCCCAGTCATTTTCCCAGATTTCGTTATCTAAAAGGTAACGGAATTGGTATTCTTTACCAGGAATCAAGTCAAGGCTAGCCTTGAACGAACCATCTTTCTGTTTTTTCAATGCAATAGCTTCTTCCGGATTCCATCCGTTAAACTCGCCTACAAGTGCAACTGTTTCAGATTTTTCAACGGCTTCAGCAGGCAAGGTAAACGTTACTTTCACAACGGGCTTGCTTTTCAAATACTGTTTCGTTAATGCCATAATCGGTAGTGTTTTTTTGGTTGATGGGACAAATATACAATCAAAAATTATACAAATAAATGACTGTCAGCATAATAAATTTTTTCTTTCTTTGAATAGTTATATGATTTTATTTGAAAAAGGGCTTTCAGTGCAATTTTTAGCGGCTTTTTACTAAAATTTAAATCTTATTATTAAGTTCATTTTTTTTCGGAAAACTTATTTGAATGTAGGATTATTCTTAGAAGACTTGACTTTATTGTCACGAAAAATGCTACATAACAGTTTAGTGTCACGTAGCATTTCTTTGAATCAAATTAATAAAAACAATCTACTGTGACCATTCCGTAGGTTCACGATCCCAACGGTGTTTTTTTATTTTTTCAAGCTCATTTTCCGATAGTCTTTGTCCATCACTAGTAGCAATATTGGATTTTACATGAGATAGTTTTCTCATTCCCGGGATGGTCGTATGAACATCTTCGTTTTCAAGAATAAATCGTAAAGCAGCTTCCGGCATAGACATATTTTCAGGCAGATCCGGGCGAAGTGCTTCGGCGTGATCAACGCTGGTATTCAGGTTTTCAGGCACAAAATACGTAGAGCGCCAGTCGTCTGCCGGGAAAGTGGTTTCTTTTGTAAAATGTCCTGACAACGTGCCTTCGTCTAACGGAACACGTGAAATAACGCCAATATCCAGTTTTTTACAAAGTGGGAAAAGTTTATCCTCCGGCGCCTGATCAAAAATATTATAGATAACCTGCACCGCATCAATCAAACCTGTCTCTAATGTTTGTAATGCATTATTAGGTTCCCAGCGATTTACACTGATTCCCCAACGCTCCACTTTTCCTTCTTTTGTAAGTTTCTGAATTGCTTCTTTCCATTCATCTTCATGTGCCCAGGCATCTTCCCAGACATGGAATTGCAATAGATCGATCGATTCAACACCAAGATTTTTTAAACTTTTCTCAGCATATTCAACGATATAATCGGCCGGAAAAACGTCCTTCAAAAGAAATGAAGGTTTTGAAGGCCACTGACGATTTTTAGGCGGAATTTTTGTTGCTGCATATAATTTTTTATCAGGATTGCGGCGGATCAGATCTCCCAGAATCATCTCACTTTTGCCTTCGGCATAACCCCAGGCTGTATCAAAAAAGTTACATCCGGATTCCACTGCAAGATCCAGTGAATCCTGAATTTCCTTAACATCGGAGCCAGTCCAGCCGGCAAGTCCCCACATTCCATAACCTATCTCGCTGATCTTCCAGTCACTACGTCCAAAACGGCGGTATTGCATTTTCGTTAAAGTTTAGTTGTTTTTTGTTTAAAGGAATTTATAGTACAATTTTAATGCTATTGAAATACATTTGTTTTAATTTATTACATTTAGAAGATACTGCGTTTGTTATTAAAAGAAATGTTATTTAGCGGGAGAGCATTGTTGGAGGGTACCATGAAACGATTGGTTGGCTTATTATTGATTTTGGGAATGGCAGGGTGGAATACACAAACGTTGCCCAAAGAGAATATGTTATCCTATTGCAGTGCGTTTCGGCAAATACAGGAAGACATAAGAGATTGCGCCATTACACCGGATTCGGCAGCACGGGCATGGCAGGAAAATATTAGAAATATAAGGGCCACTTTTCATAACGGGGACACGTGCCGCATGGGTGATTCGACCTATTTCGTCTTTCCAATCAAAGGTTATACACCTGAGAAATCAATTGGAGGCAGAGGAATGGGTTACCGGGCGGATGGTTTTGATCTTTTTGACATGGATGTAAAAGGAAGTCACCCGGCGCATGATCTTTTTGTTTACGATAAAAATCAGGACAATCTGGATGACAGAACCTGGAAACCGGTTGAGGTTTTGGCATTTACTTCCGGTGTAGTTGTGGCAGTGGAAAATAACTGGAAGTACGACAGTGATTTGCGCGGCGGAAACTGGATTTGGATTTATGATCCATGCCTCGACGGATTATTTTACTATGCTCATAATAACGTTTTATTTGTAGAACCCGGACAATGGGTAAATGCCGGAGATAAAATTTCTGAAATGGGGAGAAGCGGTTTTAATGCATTCAAAAGACGCTCGCCCACACATTTACACTTAATGTTCTTGAAATTAAATAGTGAAGCCTTACCTTATCCAGGTGATACTTACGACTGGTTAATGAGTTCGATAGTAAAAAAATAGCCCTGTGTATGGAATGTTAGGAAAAGAAGGGCCAGGTTTTGTAAATTGAAAAATATTTGTAATATTTTATAAATCACTCCCTTAACTATTCCTAATTTTTCATAACTATGAACAACCGCCGATCTTTTATCAAAAAAAGTGCTGCCCTGAGCCTGGGTGCCTTTGGAGCTAATAGTCTTTTTAACGAATTGCATGCTGCTGATTTTCAGTCTGCTGATAAATTTTGGAAAGATGATATAGGCAATAATGAAGATTATTGGGCGGTTATTCAGGAAGCGTATTCAGCAAGCAAAAGTGATATTATTATCCTGAACAATGGCGGCGTTTCCCCTTCTCCGTTGGTGGTTCAGGAAGCGTTGGAGAAATATAACAGACAAGCTGCACAAGGCCCTTCGTATTACATGTGGCGGATTATGGATAAAGGGCGCGAGCCTTTACGTCAGCGCCTGGCTGCACTAGGCGGTTGTGATCCGGAGGAAGTTGCGATCAACCGAAATGCCACAGAGGCTTTGAATACCGTGATTTTTGGTTTGCCTTTGCAAAAAGGAGACGAGGTAATCGGGATGAAATTTGATTATCCAAACATGATGAATGCATGGCGTCAGCGCCAGCTTCGGGATGGAATTGTTTACAAACAATTGTCTTTTGAATTCCCCATTGAAAATGATGCGATGATTGTCAAAGCTTATGAGGATGCCATCACACCAAATACAAAAATAATCCATCTTACACATGTCGTTAACTGGGTTGGACAAATTATGCCCGTTAAGAAAATTTGTCAGATGGCGCACAAAAAAGGCGTTGAGGTGATTGTTGATGGTGCGCATTCTTTTGGTTTACTTGATTTCAAAATTGCAGATCTTGAATGCGATTATTTTGGTACCAGTCTGCACAAATTTTTGAGTGCGCCCGTGGGAAGCGGAATGATGTGGGTGAAAAAAGATAAAATCGCGAAAATATGGCCGCTTGTTTGTAATCATGAGCCTACGAGTGCCGATATCCGAAAATTTGAAACATTGGGAACCAGAAGTTTTTGTATTGAACAAGCGATCGGGGAAGCCATTAATTTCCAGGAAGCAATTGGTACGAAACGTAAACAAGAGCGTATTCATTATCTTAAAAAATATTGGGCAGAAAAAGCACAGCAAATTCCAGGTGTGAAAATTCATACTTCTTTAAAACCTGAATATTCCTGCGCCATTGCCGGAGTCAGTGTTGACGGAATTAAGCCTGGTGAATTGGAAAGTAAACTGTTCACGGATTTCAAAATCCACACAACGCCAATTAGTTATGAATATGTAAACTGTGTACGAGTAACGCCACATGTTTATACCAAGATTAGTGATTTGGATAGGTTGGTTGGGGCTTTGGAGAAGATTTCGAAGAAAGCGTAAATCATTAAAATATTTTAAAATAATCAAAAATGCCGGTTGATCTCAGATCACCGGCATTTTACTTATGATTTTGTTAAAGATTGAGATCTAATACATCAATTCGGGATTAAGCTGTAATTCCTCTTTATCATTTACCACTTGAATTGAGAATACTTTTTTTCTGATCTCCTCATCCGTAGTTTCCCAAAGTATATCAAAAAGAATGTCTATCGCACTAAAACAACTCATGTCATTAATCCACGGAGCCATAACCTTAATGATGTAAGAAGTAGAATTATCGCCAGGATATGCCTCCTCAATAGATAAATCAGATAACGGCTTACCATAATCGGCACATTTCGCGATAAATGGTTTCAGCAGTTCTTTTAATTCTCTTCTATCCATGTCAGTATACCGTTATTTCCAGATAGTAAATTTAACAACTTTTCCACATCATTATCAAGCATATAGCCACACGGCTTATATCTCGCAGTTTCGTCCCATGCGTTAAATAATAAAGAATTAGCTTTTGCTAAGTCGTAGTTGCTTGCTTTGTCATTATCAAACTTTAATTTCAATCCGCTAAAAATTAATAGCATGAAAAGATTATGCGTTTTCAGCGTTTTCCTAATTTCTCCAATTCCTTTTATTTGATTGACGTCTTTATTGGTTTCGTCAAATAGATTGGGGATGCCAAGTTTTTCGCAAATCTTCGCTTTTAACATTAACTCTACGGAATACCCGGCAAGATAAAATGCTCCATCACACATGCCGTTGTAATAAAGAATTTTAGCCTCTTTCAGGCGTTGCTTTGCTAGGTTTCTTATTTCAAGAGGATTTGTCATCAATAAAAACGGATAGAACTAATAGCAAGTTATATTATTTTAAAATACCTAGCCGTGATAAAATGTTGATATTCAAACTTTTCATATTTACACGTTATTTATTGAAAAATGAAAAACCATTCATCTCATTTTCGTATTTCTGATAAGATCATTTAACCATTAAACCAATACTTCTTTACTTCGATTTGATAAAGGGCTACATTTGGGAATAAGCCTTAGTTAAAAAACCAAATCGACTATGACCAAACTACGTAAAGGTTCTTTCATCAAAAGAGCCAAAGATATAACACTGAGTAGCGCATTGACTCTGGCGATTTTGTCAGGAACTTCCATGCTAAGCAGCTGTTCGTCAAATGACGATGAATCGGATTACAGTTATGAAGAAACTACTTATTCCAAGGGAATCCGTTCGCATATTAAAGAAATAAAACCAGGCGAATTTAAAATTACAGACGAGGAAAGTGTTGGTGCGGATAAATCCCTTGCCATTGTAACTTACCTGGACGGACATACCGATTCTCTAAGCACAACAGCCGCCAAAGCGTTGATCGATAAAGATATACAAAACAACCAGTCCTATGTCGGCCATCACAGCGGACTTTCCAGTATGCTTCTTTATGGAGGAATGGGATATATGCTGGGAAGAAATAATAGTAACAGTTATATGAATACGTACCGGGACCAAAACAATTCCAGAGGAAGTGTTTACAGCAGTCCGGGCGTTTTTAGTAAATCGCAAAGTGCAGTAAATGATGTTACCGCATCGCGATCTACAAGAGTGGTTACTACGCGTCCTTCCGGTGGAAGAAGTGGATTTTTTGGCCGTTCATCAGGAAGAAGCGGAGGTTGATTTCAGTTTTTGAAAAAAATCTGAAAACCTAATCTTGCTAATAATATGATAAAATTAAAGTCTCTCCCAAAAACTCCTGAAAGTGCGCTTCAAAAATTAGGCTGGAACTGGATGCTGGGTACGGATACAACGCCTTATCTGGTAAAAGATGTTGTCGTAGTTAATGAAGATATCGCTACCCAATACTACGAAGCCGCCGCAACACTTTATGATATGTTTGTTGAAGCAGGTCAGTATGCTATTGATAATCAGCTTTTTGATGAAATGGGGATTTCTCCTAATCTGGTTGAGCTTGTAAAACTTTCATGGGAAGAAGACCGGAATGTACATCTTTACGGTCGTTTTGATCTTGCAGGAGGTTTTGACGGGCAACCCGTAAAATTGATAGAGTTTAATGCTGATACTGCTACTTGTCTGCCAGAAAGTGCAGTGGTGCAATGGGCGCATTTGCGGACAAATAATGAGGACGATTCTCATCAGTTCAATACTTTGTATGAAACACTTGTCAAACAGTTCCAGTACATAAAACTAGTCAATTCTGACCTGACCGCGTCTATACTTTTCTCAACCATGCGTGGTTTTCCGGAAGACGATACGAATGTGAATATTTTGTCGGAAGCAGCCAAAGAGGCCGGTTTTGATGTTGACTTTGCATACATCGAAGAAGTTGAATTTTCGAAAGAAGGTGTTTTTAAACAGGATAGCTCGGGCTCGGGAAATTTCGTTCGTTATGATTTTTGGTTTAAACTTGTTCCCTGGGAATATATAGGAGGAGATGAACCAGAACTGACGGTTTTATTGACAGAAATTGCTAAAAATCGGTTGGCTGTAATTCTTAATCCAGCTTATACCTTACTGTTTCAATCAAAATATATTCTTAAAATTTTGTGGGATTTATTTCCATATCATCCGCTTTTGCTGCAAACGGAGCGATATGTTATTCCACATAAAAAATCGGTTAGTAAAGTTCTTTTTGGAAGAGAAGGAGCCAATGTTTCGATCATTGAAAGGGGAGGGGAAGTGCTTGAAAAAGTGGATGGAGACTATGATGGACAGAAAAGGATTTATCAGGAATATGTAGAGTTCCCGAAGGATGAAGAGGGGTTTTCTTATCAGGCAGGCGTGTTTTATGCGGGAGAGCCTTGCGCCTTAGGTTTTCGGCGCGGCGGAAAAATACTTGATAATACCGCTCAGTTTGTAGGACATATCGTTGAGTAACTGGCTCTGATTTTATTATGAAGATTGCTTTTTCTGTTTTATCCGTGTTTTCGCTGGTTCTTGCTTTTGACTTAAAATCTTCTGCACAGGAAAAAGAACAGCCCATTATTTTTAAAATTGATACAGGAAATAGGGCGCAGGTTATTGAAAATTTTGGAGCTGCCGGTTGCTGGTTTTCAGAAGGAATTGGAAAATATTGGCCGGAACAGAAAAAGGAACAAATTGCCGAATGGCTTTTTAGCAAATCTTTTGACGACAAGGGTAATCCCAAAGGTATAGGACTTTCTGCATGGCGGTTTAACGTAGGCGGAGGAACAGCGGAGCAAGGCGATAGTAGCGGAATCAAGGATTTTCGGAAAAGGGTGGAATCATTTCAAAATCCGGATGGCAGCTATGACTGGAATAAACAAGCTGGCTATGTATGGTTTGTCAAAAAAGCAAAACAGTATGGAGTCGAAAACCTGATCGCATTTTCAAACACGCCTCCGGTACAATTCACTCAAAATGGCCGCGGTTTCAAAACAGAAAAAGACTATAAATCAAATCTAAAACCGGATCAATACGGTGCATATGCCGGTTTTCTGGCGGACGTGATCAAACATTTTGATACAGAAAATTTACATTTTAATTACATCAGTCCTGTCAACGAGCCGCAATGGGATTGGTCGAATAAACCCGGACAGGCAAGTCAGGAAGGAACTTCGTGGCAGAATGAAGAAATCTATAAAGTGACTATTGCTTTGGACAGTGCTTTAACTGCACAAAAACTTTCTTCCAAAATCATGCTTGTGGAAGCCGGAATGTTAAATTATTTATACGCAGGTTCAGGAAATGCCAACCGTCAGATTCAGAATTTTTTTGGAAAAGATAGCAAGCTGAAAGTGAGAAATCTGAAAAATATGTCTGATTTCATTGGCGGGCATAGCTATTTTACGGAAAATGGAGATAGCAGTTTGGTGCAAATCAGAAAAAATGTCGCGGATACTGCAAGGAAATATGATGTAAAATTTTGGCAAACTGAATATTCCATGTTAGCCGATGGATTTCGGGAAGGAACAAAAGGAAAACGTTCAGCGATCGATTGTGCACTGTTTCTTGCCAAAGTTATTCACAATGATCTGGTTGTAGGAAATGCTTCTGCCTGGCAATTATGGAATTCTTACGAACCAGGAAGCCCGGATTTTGACACGCGTTATTTTCTGATTGCTTTAAAACCAAATGAAAAACACACAGACGGAGACTATTTTCAAACCAAAGGTTTGTGGTCATTTGGCAATTTTAGTCTCTTTATTCGTCCCGGGATGCAAAGATTAATTGTTGACCGAAGTGATAAAATAACCGATTTGGAAGCTGCACAAAATGTAATGTTTTCAGCTTACGTGGGTGACAAAGGTAAAGTTGTCGCTGTTGCAATTAATTATTCAACATCAGAAAAACACATAAAGCTTGACCTTGTCAATGCGATTAAATCCTCAAATTTGACAAAATATATTACCAGTGCTCTGGAAGGCGATAATCTTAAATCTTATCCTGTTCAAAAAATAAAAGATGAGGTAATTTTGCCCGCGCGGTCGGTGGTTACGATGGTCGTCGAGTGAAATGTGTAGTTTGGAATCTTATCAAACCAATTTTAAATGCTGATTTTCCAATGTTATACTAAAATATATATTCGCATTTAATGCTTTGAAAACTTTTAAAATAGTATCAATAGTGGCACTATTGACACTACTTTCCAACTTTGAAATCTGAGCTTTTTGAACCCCAACAAGTTGCCCAAGTTGCTCTTGTGTTAAATTTCGTTCCTTGCGGGCAACTTTAATCATTTGTCCCAAAACATCCATTCTTAGTTCGTATTCATAGTCTTCTCTTTCTGATGTTCCTGCTTTACCGATGTATTTATCCTTCATCTCGGCAAGCGAATACGATTTCATTTCATTGTCTGCCATAACGTTATTTTTTAAGTTTACTTTCAAAGTATTTTGTTCTGATTTTAATTGCTCTTTGAATTTCGCCTGTAGGCATTTTATCCACTTTTTTGATCAAACCGTGCGTGGCAAAAACTAATGTTGTCGCTTCATTTGTTTTATCCCAAAATGCTAAAAGCCGGATCTGTTGGCCTTCGAATCGTGTCCGGAATTCCCAAATATCACCTTGTAACTTTTTAAAAAGTCTGGGGTCATTGGTTTGTTGAGCAAGGTCAATATTGTAAAATATTTTTCGAACTGCCTTTCTATTAAGGCTGGCCAGAAAATGATCTGCTTCTTCAAGGAATCGTGTGTGAAAGTATTGCAAATTGTTATTAGCAAAAAGTAATAAGTTTCTAAATTTAGAAACTTATTGTTACATTTCAAATAAGTATTCCAAATTTGAATTCGATTTATCAACCCCCATTCCCTATCTTTGCGCCCAATGAAAATATTCAAGCTCATATTAAGTCTTTACATTTTACTATTATCGTGCTTTCCGTGCGGGGATGGGCTAGAATGTATTGGGAAAGATGAGCTGAAAATTTCTGCTTCTGCGGAACATAAGGACCATTCGCATGAAACGGAATCCTGTACGCCTTTTTGTACGTGCAGCTGTTGTGCAGCGTCCACTTTTTTTCAATATTCAGTGGCAACAATTAAGATTCCAAAAGTTGTTTTTGCTGCGGTAAGTTTTCCTGTTTACGCTGATTGTTTCCGCCCGGAACTTTCCTATTCCATTTGGCAGCCGCCGAAGATTGCCTGATAACATCTTATTTTTTGGTAAAATTTTGTGCTATTGAGCCATTGGGTTTCATGTAGAAATTTCGCCTGTTTGTTATTTGGCAATTTAAATTTTCATGTTAGATAAAATCATTCATTTCAGTATCTATAATAAATTTATTATAGGGCTATTTATGCTGGCACTAATCGCTGTTGGCAGTTATTCACTTACCAATTTGCCCATTGATGCACTGCCTGATATTACCAATAATCAGGTACAGATCATTACAACTTCCCCCACGCTGGCAACGCAGGAAGTTGAACAATTTATTACCTATCCGATCGAACTGGCTGTAAAATCAATTCCCAAAATTGTAGAATTAAGATCGGTAAGCCGCTTTGGACTTAGTGTTGTTACGATTGTTTTTGAAGAAAATGCGGATATATATTGGGCCCGCGCACAGATTTCGGAACGTCTGAAAGAGGCAGAAAGTAAAATTCCGAAAGGCTTGGGAAACCCGGAACTGGCGCCGATAAGTACCGGGCTCGGCGAGATTTATCAATATGTAGTTTTTCCTCAAAAAGGTTTTGAAAAGCAATATTCAGCTACGGAATTAAGAACAATTCAGGATTGGATCATTCGTCCGCAGTTGATCGGAACGCCAGGCGTGGCAGAAGTTAATACCCTTGGCGGAAGTCTGAAACAATACGAAATCGCGATAGAACCGGATAAATTGAAAGCGATGAATACTACCATCGCCGAAATTCTGGATGCGCTGGAATTGAATAATGAAAATACCGGCGGCGCTTACATTGACAAAAAACCATACGCTTATTTTATCCGTGGAATTGGAATGGTCAACGGGATTGATGCGATCAATAAAATCGTAATCAAAACAAAAAATGAAATCCCGATTTTAATCCGTGATGTTGCCACCGTTCAAATCGGCAGTAGTATTCGATATGGGGCCGTAACAAAAGATGGAAAAGGGGAAGAAGTAAGCGGAATGGTGATGATGCTGAAAGGCGAAAACAGCGCCGAAGTAGTTTCGTGGGTCAAGGAAAAAATGGAACAGATTAAGAAATCTTTGCCAAAAGGTGTTTCCATTGAAGCTTTTGTTGACCGGACAAAACTGGTTAACCGCGCCATTGGAACGGTTGAAAGAAACCTTCTGGAAGGTGCTTTAATTGTCGTTTTTGTCTTGATTCTACTGATCGGAAATCTTCGGGCGGGTTTAATTGTGGCTTCGGTTATTCCTCTTTCGTTATTGTTTGCAGTCAGTATGATGCATTTATTTGGTGTTTCCGGAAATCTGATGTCGCTTGGTGCTATTGATTTTGGGCTGATTGTTGACGGCGCTGTGATCATCGTTGAATCGATTATTCACAGGTTGCAGATTAGTGTCAAAGGGAAATTAACATCGCAGGAAATGGATGCGGAGATTTACGAAGCTTCTGCGAAAATTCGTAGCAGCGCTGCTTTTGGAGAAATTATTATCCTGATTGTATACCTGCCGATTTTGGCACTTGTGGGTATTGAAGGCAAAATGTTTGGTCCGATGGCACAAACGGTTTCATTTGCAATCCTGGGTGCGTTCATTCTTTCTCTTACCTATATTCCCATGATGACTGCGCTGGTTTTGAAAAAACAAACGGGCCATAAAATCAATATCAGTGACAAGATCATTCATTTTATTCAGCAAATTTATCAACCGCTACTAGCCCAATCATTACGATTTAAAGGATTAGTATTGTCAGTTGCTGTGATTCTTCTGGCAATTTCGGCTTTCATTTTCAACTCTCTGGGAGGTGAATTTATTCCAACGCTCGACGAAGGTGATATCGCTACAAATCTGGTCATTGCACCCGGAAGTTCACTGTCCCAGGAAATTGAAGCAACTACAAAAGCAGAACAAATTCTGAAAGCCAAATTTCCGGAAGTAAAAATGATCGTGACCAAAATTGGCAGTTCCGAAATTCCGACCGATCCGATGCCGATGGAAGTAGGCGATATGATTATCATTTTGAAAGATAAAAAAGACTGGACTTCGGCGAAAACGAAGGAAGAATTAATGGACAAAATGTCAGAAGCACTGGAAGCAATTCCTGGCGCTACTACCGAGTTTTCTCAGCCTATTCAAATGCGTTTCAACGAGTTAATGACAGGTGTGAGGAGTGATGTGGCCGTGAAGATTTTTGGGGAAGATCTTGAAATGCTGGTTAGCAAGGGCGATGAAGTTTTGAAAATAATTCAGGACGTAAAAGGTGTTACCGAAGCCAAAGCGGAAAGAGTTGCCGGATTGCCGCAAATAACGGTTCGTTACAATAAGGATAAGCTGGCTTTATATGGACTAAATGTTGGTGATCTTAACAAGGTGATCCGGACCGGTTTTGCCGGGGAAGTGGCTGGTGTGGTCTATGAAGGTGAAAAACGTTTTGATATGGTTGTTCGACTGGCCCAGGAAAAACGGCAGGATATTTCTAATTTGAAAACACTTTTTGTATCACTTCCATCCGGCAGTCAAATTCCGCTGGAACAGGTTGCCGATATTGCATATGAACCCGGCCCGATGCAGATCAGCCGGGAAGATGGAAAGAGAAGAATTGTGGTCGGATTTAATGTTCGTGACCGTGATGTAAAAAGTGTGATTGAAGAAATTCAACAAAAACTGGATCAAAAATTAAGTCTTCCTGCTGGTTATTATGTAACGTATGGCGGACAATTTCAAAACCTGATCCAGGCGAATGAACGTTTGGCCGTTGCGGTTCCCGTGGCTTTGCTTCTGATTTTTGTATTGCTGTTTTTCACTTTTCGCTCGGTCAGCCAGTCGCTGCTTATTTTTTCTGCTATTCCCTTTTCTGCGATCGGCGGCATATTTGCTTTGTGGATTCGGAATATGCCTTTCAGTATTTCGGCTGGTGTTGGTTTTATTGCGTTGTTTGGTGTTGCGGTGTTAAATGGAATTGTTTTAATTGGTTATTTCAATCAGCTGAAATCCGAAGGATTATCAGATATCATGCAGCGGATTAAGGAAGGAACAAGTGTGCGTCTGCGTCCTGTATTGATGACTGCGGCCGTAGCCTCGCTCGGTTTTCTCCCGATGGCGTTAAGCACAAGCGCCGGTGCTGAAGTGCAAAAACCGTTGGCAACAGTAGTGATTGGCGGTTTAATCAGTGCTACTCTGCTGACGTTGATTGTTTTACCAATTCTTTACTGGTATCTCGAAAGTAATTTAAAAATTAAGAAATCCGGTATAGCCGCTGTGATTATTTTGTTTTTGATCGGATTTGACACCAAAGCGCAGTCAGTTCCTAAATTGACTTTACAACAGGCAATTGAATTAGGATCGAGAAACAATCAGCTTATTTCTGCGGGAGAACTGGAAATAAAAATGCAATCTGAGTTAAGAGGAACTGCTTTTGATATTCCAAAAACGAATATTGGTGGTATGCTCGGGCAGTATAATACCAAAGCTTTTGACCAGAATTATGAAATTTCCCAGACTTTTAGCCCATTTCAATATGGAGCGCGGAAAGAAGTTTTAACCAGTAATCTGAAAGGCAGTCAGATCAAACTGGAACAATCTAAAAAGGAAATTACCTTCTCAATCCGGCAAAACTGGTCGACGCTTTTGTATTTGACAAAGCTGAATAATTCGTTGACAAAGCAGGATAGTATTCTTGGCCAATTTGTAAAAGCAGCCTCTCTGAGATTTCAAACCGGTGAAACTAATTTGCTGGAAAAGACAACGGCGATTACCAAACAACAGGAAATCCAGCAGCGGGTTAAACAAAATGAAAGTTTGATATCAGTAGAAAAATCAAAAATCAGATTGCTTAGTAATCTTAAAACTGATTTTGTCATAAGTGATACTGCGTTTTCGGCCATACCGATTGGTTCTTTATTTGATACATTAACCATCAATCAAAATCCCGTTTTCCTTCATGCATTACAGCAAGTGGAGATTGCGAAAGCGAACAAAAACCTGGAAAAGGCGTTGCTAATGCCAGATTTTACAGCCGGATACTTTATTCAGTCGCTTACCGGGAACCAGGATATTAGCGGGCGGAATATTAATTATAATGGCGTCCCGCGTTTTCAGGGTTTTAAGGCTGGTATTGCAATTCCGGTTTTTTCAAAGAGTTACCGATCAAAAGTCCGGGCTGCGGAAACCAATATTCAGCTTCAACAAAAAAATCTGGACTATCTTCAGTCGCAGCTTCAAAATCAATATCAGCAGCAGCTTACTCAGCTTTATACCTATCAATCGCTGATCGAATATTACCAAACTTCGGCTATTCCGAACGCACGGACGATTTCTATCAATGCTTCCAAAAGTTATCAGAGTGGTGAAATATCCTATGTAGAATACCTTCAGGGCATTCAGACAGCGCTTGATATTGATATAAATTATCTGAAAGCGATTGCAGATTTCAACCAGGCTTTTGTGAGCCTGCAATATTTATTAAATCAATAGTTGAAAATCATGAAAAGGAAAACCATTATATATTTTAATATTTTGCTGGCATTTTTGGCAGTGCAGTTTCTGTTTTCCTGTAAAAATACCTCTGACGAAAAAACGGAGGAACGGGAAAAACCTAAAACTGAAGAAAAGACCCAGGAACCGGAAAATAAGGAAGTAGCACTTACACAGGCACAATATGACGCTTCCGATATTGTACTGGGAACATTTGAAAGTAAAAATTTGAGCGAAGTAATCAATGCCAATGGGTATACCAAATTACCTCCACAAAATCAGGCAGACGTTTCTGTTTTTATGGCGGGTATTGTTAAGTCGATCAGAGTGATTGAAGGAGAGTTCGTTAAAGCCGGACAAACCATTGCTATCTTGGAAAGTCCGGAATTTACCAGACTTCAGGAATCTTTTCTTATTTCAAAAAGCAATACCGAGTTTTTAGCTGCTGAATTTGAAAGACAAAAAACATTGTCGGACGAAAATGTAAATGCGAAAAAGGCTTTTCAAAAAACGAAGGCAGATTTTGAAACCGAAAAGGCGCGTTACAATTCTCTTCAAAAACAATTAAATATACTGCATATCAATGTATCCGGGTCGGGGAATATTGTATCAACGGTTGCTGTGACGGCTCCAATTTCTGGTTATATCACGGAGGTTAATATCAAGATCGGAAGTAATGTCCAGCCGGGAAATTCGCTTTTCAGTATTGTTGATAATACGAAAATGCATGTAGATTTACTCGTTTATGAAAAGGATTTGCAAAAGGTAAAACCGGATCAAACGGTTCGTTTTGTCCTGACAAATCAGGATAATGCAGAAATTCATGGTAAGATTTTTAGTGTAGGAAAGGCCTTCGAGAATGAGACGAAATCCGTCGCCGTTCATGCTGACATACTGAACGACAAGCAGATACTGATTCCTGGAATGTATGTAAATGCACTTATTGATATTGGTAAAAACAAAGTAAATGCCTTACCCGTCGATGCCGTAATCAAAGCGGATGGCCGGGAATTTATTTTTGTTTTGGAAGATGAAAAGGCGGAACCGGAGAAAAACGAGAGCGTTGAAAAGTTATATCATTTCCAGCGAATAGAAGTAAAATCGGGGACAACCCAACTGGGATATGTTCAGGTGACTCCCTTACAGGTTTTGGAAAAAAATGCTAAAATTGTTCTAAAAGGAGCTTATTATATTCAAAGTCATCTCCTTAAAAGTGATGGAGGTGGTGGGCATGAACATTAAGTTTTGTTAACATGTTGATAAGATGTAAAGGAGGAAATTATGTACAGTATTATTACAGCAGCAGTATTATTAGGTTTGGTGCACGCGCTCATTCCAAACCACTGGCTTCCATTGGTAGCAGTGGCGAAATCTGAAAAATGGGAGCGTCCTGAGCTGTTAAGTGTTGCTTTTATTATAGCATTAGCTCATGTTGCCGGCACCGTAGCATTGGGTATAATTCTGGGAATTATCGGAACAAGGCTGGCTGGGAAATACAATGAATTCGTAGATATCATCGCACCGGTTCTGCTGATTATTTTTGGTTTGATCTACTTTTCCGTCAACCTTCCTCATCATCATCACGGCGCGCAGGAAGACGTAAAACAGTATGAGAAATCACGGACACGGTGGATTCTTATTTTAGTCGGAATCATGTTTTTATCACCTTGTCTGGAAGTAGAAAGCCTATTTCTTTCTGCGGGGGCTTTCGGAGTAAAAGGCGTTTTACTCCTCGCTGCTGCTTATGCGATTACCAGCATTGTAGGAATTATAAGTCTGGTGATGCTTGCTTTTAAGGGAATTCATCTGGTAGACACTCATTTTATTGAACACAATGAAAAGCGGATCACCGGAGTTATTCTGATTCTGGTCGGTATTATTACTTTTTTCCTTCATTAATATAATAAGGCTAAGTTCCAAATGCTTGTGCAAAGGAACTTAGCTTATAATATTTTCACAGCCTTTATTTTATCGTACTTATGCAATAGATTGAAATGCTTCAACCTTATTCATAAGGTCTACTACATTGGTTACCTGCATTTTACGGTAAATTTTAAATTTTACCGTACTGATCGTGGAAGGTGCTAGTTTTAATTCGCGGGCAATTTCGGCAGTTCGGAATCCTTTTAAAAGCAATTGCATAATTTCCGATTCACGAACAGAAAGTAAATTTACAAGATCGTTCTCAACGATTCCTTTCAATAAAAAATCTGTAAGCCCGTCGTCCATATATTTCCTGCCTTTGATAATCGTATTAAATGCAGACTGGAATTCATGTTTTGACATCGTTTTAAGACAAATTCCGTCAACTCCCTTTTTTAGATAAGGAAGAGCCCATACTTTTTCATTTTCCTCTCCCAGGACAAGAATCTTCACGGAAGGCTGAATCCGTCTGATTCCTTCAAAACTATTTAAATTCGTTAGATTAGACAGGCGAATGTCAACGATAAGTACATCAAAATAGGATTTTCTCAAAACAGTGGGGATACTTTCCCAGCTATCTGCTTCTTCAATATATACGTTGCTCACATATTCTTTAATGGAAGCGGCGATACCCAGTCTGAAAAAGTCATTTTTAATTAAAATTAATATGCGTGTCATTTTAGTGCTGATTATAAGTGTTTGGAAATTGAATAACTCTTTTCGTAATTTTTGCTGTCAATCATTACTGCTGTTAACCATTATTGTGGGTTCAATTGGATAGTAGCAGATTGCGGACGACTTCGTTAATTTTAGTTGTAACAATGATACTTCCGGGAATTATTGGTTTTCCCGTTATCAGATTAAGTTTTTCCAGCCATTCACCACTTTCAGAAGTGTAGAGGATGATTCTTAATGCCGGTTTGCTTTTTTGGAGATAACCCAGGAAATCAAGAACCTCCATATCCGGAACATTGAGGCGGACAATTAGCAAATTATTAACATCTTCTGTCAAAGGTGTTTTTTTTCCAAATGCCAGTTTCCTGAAAACATCGCTAATGCCTACGGCTTCTTCTATGCATACTTCTTCTTTATATACCTGTAACATATCAACCAGTTTGGTGTGCGTGTTGCTTTGCAGGTCATAAGCAAGAAGTCGTTTCATAACGGTCTAATTTTTTATTAAAGTTCGGGACACCGTTATTTACAAAAAGATGACTGTGGTTGAAGGCAGCTTAGATCAATGACAGGATTCCTTGATGAGGGTAAGGTAAATTTCATTTTGCCAGGGGCTATTTGAATCACAAATGAATGTGGTTCAAATAGCTCTTGTTTCTGGCATTAGTGTGTGTGCAGCGCAGCCGGATGTGAGTATTTATTTTTTCTCATAGATGTGTGTGTTAAATTGTTTGTGATAGTGCTTATTACTAAACCAAATCTAAGGGAGATTTTTAGATGTATTTGTCGAGATCAAATTTTCATTTTGTAGAAATATCTCTATGTCATTTCTATTGTTTTTGTCGCTGAATCTGCTAAATAAGAAATAGAAATTTTATATTAAAACATAGAGATCTGTTTTAATGGCCTGTATTTGAGATAGAAGGCACAGAGGAATATCAAGTGGGGGCAAATAAAAAAAGCCATGTCATGAAACACGGCATATAGAATTTTTTAACTTTAATCAGAAATTTTTCAATAGAGAAACCTTCTTAGACAATTCAATTTCGTCAGACACTTCAAGTTTATCAAATATTCTGCGCTTGTATGTGCTGATGGTATTTTCTTTGACCTTTAAAATCGATGCAATTTCTTTTGTCCATTTACCTTCCGTTAAAAGCTGCATGACCAACATTTCACGTGGTGATAAAGTCATGATTGGATTTTTGAGTTTTTTGGAGTTACTGTCTCCCAGATTATTCAACAAGGTTTGCTGAATACGATAACTTACATATTTTCCTTTGTTCATCAGGGCTTTGTAAGCAGCCTGAAATTCATCTTGCGATGCCTGTTTGGAGAGAAATCCATCTGCACCTGCCTGCATATACGGTAAAGCATAAACCTGTTCGTCATACCCTGAATGTATCAGGATTACGATATCAGGCTGCCTTTCGCGTACCATTTCCATCATTCTGATGTTTTCTCCACCCGGAATGTCAATATCGAGGATCAATAAATCAAATTTTTCTTTATCCAGTAATGTCAATCCTACCGGAAAACTATCGGATTGCGTCACATTTGCTTTGGGATCTGTTTCTGAAATCAAATGCCCAAGACCCATTCGGATTAAAGGATGATCCTCAATAATTAAAATATTCATAGAATAGTGCAGGTATAGTTTAAGTACAAATCTAATTATTATATATGGGTTTAGATATCGAAACATATCTACAAAAGGTATCCACTTTGTGGTAATTTGGTAGTAAATATTTTCGTAATTTTTATCTGGATAATCTGCTGAATTTATTTTCTATGAACTTTAAATCAACGTCAATCATTTTAAGCTTCATAAATGCGTTGCATATTTCAGAATACTATATAATATTTTGAAATATGCTGTAACAGCCAAAGTTTGTAAAAGTCCAGGTCGCTGGTTTTTAGAATTGCAAAATTTATCAGTAACGTGTATAGCACAACGTTGATATTTCATGCAAATGTATTCATTTTTGAAAGGTAAAGGAATAAAATTTTTGAGCATTAGCAAGGATTTTTTGAAACGGAATTTATTGTATGGAGTGAAGTTGGTTATATATTTAATTTTGATAATATTCTATTTAAGAGAATTAATTTATATATTAATGAATTATTTACTATGATTTATATTATCAATTGATAATATAACCAAATTTATAAAACTTGTTAAAATGTGAATAATGAGATTGTATCTGGCGTTTAAATATGATCAATGGCTCACTTTGGTTTTTAATGCCAGGAAGAATTTTAAGCCAAATCAGATTCAGAAGAATAATCCCAAATTCAATAATTATTTAATAATGAGCGTAAAACTAAACTTCTTAAGTATTTTCCTTTTTTTATTGATTTTCACTGATTTAAAAGCTACTTCACCGGATTCGATTCGTGTTACGCTGACAGAAGGAACCAACATGGCCATTGCGCTTTCACCAGATAAAAAAAGTATAGCAATGGATGTTCAGGGGACAATCTGGCTCCTGCCTGTTGATGGTGGGAAAGCGACAGCATTGACGGATGCATTGGGTGATTGCCGCCAGCCAAGCTGGTCGGCGGATGGCAATCAAATAGTGTTTCAATCTTACCGGGATGGGAATTTCCATATATGGAAAGTGACTAAAGATGGCAGCTCACTAACACAGCTGACATTCGGCATATATCATGACCGCGAGCCGCATTGGTCTCAGGCAAAAAATGAAATTGTTTTCTCTTCCGATCGAAGTGGAAATTACGATATCTGGAAAATTGACTTGGATAAAGGAAATCTTACACAGCTTACAAAAGAGCCTGGAAATGATTATTACCCTTCTTTTTCTTCTGACGGATCAAAGGTAGCTTATGTTTCGGAGCGAAGTTCGGCTTCCGGATTGTATATTCTTGAATCGGGCGGAGAGCCGAAATTGCTTGTGCACAGCAAAGAAAAGTTGTTTTCTCCGGTATGGCATCCTGGCGGGAAACAGGTGATTTTTAATAGTCTTTTACCGCAGGGAAGTCAGTTGGAATATGTTGCGATTGGCGGTGGCGACTGGCAAACTTTATCGGATAAGACTGAAGATGTATTTCCTTTTAAAGTAAGCTGGATTTCGGATACGGAATATTTATACACCGCTAATGGCCAGATTCTTCGGGCTCGTTTGGGGGAAAGGAAAACCACAAAAATTCCTTTTCAGGCCGAAGTCATTTTAAACCGTAAAAAGTATGCTGCGAAGATCCGGGATTTTGATTCGAAAAAACCGCAAACTGTTCAGGGAATAAGAAGCCCGATTGTTTCTCCAGATGGAAAAAGTATCGTTTTTACAGCCTTAGGTGATTTGTGGATTTACAAAAAAGGAGCAGAAAAACCCACCCGGATCACCAACGATATCTTTATTGATATTGATCCTGTATGGTCGCCAGATGGAAAAAAAATTGCGTATACAAGCGATAAGAAGGGGAATATGGATCTGTATGTGAGAGATCTTTTAACGGGAAAAGATACCTGCATGCTTGATGCACCTGATAATTTAAAGTTTCCTTCCTGGTCGCCTGACGGTTCGAAAATTGCTTTTTATCAGGCAGATCTGAAATCACCTGGCAAAAGTGCACTTAACATCATGGAGCTGGCAACCAATAAAAATGCTGTGATTTACGGTTCCCTTTTCGAATGTTCGCAGCCTGGCTGGACACCGGATGGAAAATCCATCATTATTTCTTCTCTTGAAGCTTATTCGACGAGGTTTAGAGAAGGACTTAATAAAATACTAATCATTCCGCTGGACAAATCTCCGTCCCGCTTTGTTTCTCCTGTGCCCGAGCGCACCCTGGCAACAAGAGGGAAAAATGGACCGGTTGTTTCTCCTGACGGTTCTAAAATTGCCTATATTCTTGATAATATTTTATGGATTGTACCGGTTGATCCTCAATTAAATATCGTTGGTCCACCCAAAAGATTGACAAATGAATTGGCCGAAGCGCCAAGCTGGTCAGGCGATTCTCAAAAAATCGTTTTTCTGGCAACGGATATTTTGAAAGAAGTATCTGTTGCTGACGGCGAAATTAAAACAATAGATATGAATTTTACCTGGCAGAAAAAACAGCCGGAAGGAAAGTTTGTTATTCATGCCGGGAAAGTTTTTAACGGTCGGTCAGACAAATATCTCGAAAACGTTGATGTTTTGATTGAAGGTAACCGAATTAGTAAAATTACACCTCACCGCAGAGGAGCTTATGGAAATTTGCAAATTATTGATGCTTCAAAACAAGTATTAATTCCAGGACTCTTTGAAATGCACACGCACCAGAATGCACAGTTGGGTGAAAGTGGCGGCAGACTTTGGTTGGCTTATGGAATTACTTCTATCCGTGAACCGGGTACCGATCCCTATGATGCGCTGGAACGAAAGGAATCCTGGAACAGTGGAAAAAGAATGGGGCCACGTACATTTTTTACGGGCGGGCATATGGAAGGAAGCCGGGTGTACTACAACCGTAGTACGAGTAATGTAGGTGGCGGACAGCTGGATCTGGAATTAAATCGGGCAGTAAAACTGGGTTATGACCTGATAAAAACCTATGTGGGCTTACCGGATAATCTTCAGAAACGAGTGACCGAATTTGCTCACGAAAACGGTTTGCCGGTGACGTCACACGAGATTTATCCCGCAGTGGGAAATGGTGTGGATGGCGTGGAACATATCGGTGCAACGAGCAGAAGAGGTTATTCACCAAAACTTACGGCGATGAATAACACTTATCAGGATGTGCAGCAACTTCTTATCAAATCGGGAATGTATATCACACCTACTGTTTCACTTCATGGCGGTTTTTTTGCTTTGGCCAAAAATGATACCACTTTTTTTAGTCATTGGCAGTACGGGAATTTCTATACTGAAAAGTTAAAAACGGATCTTCTGGGATCGGCTTCCAGAATGAGTGAAAGTACTTATTCCAATGTTGAAAAAACGCTCTATAATCTTGTCAAATCAGGGGCAAAGGTTACTCTGGGAACAGATTCGCCGATTATTCCTTCGGGATTAAGCTATCATGCTGAATTACAATCGTGGGTTAAAGCCGGCCTTTCGCCATTTGAAACTTTACGGGCCGCCACTTTATGGTCTGCGCAAGAAATAGGTGTGGAAAAAGATCTGGGAACAATTGAGCCGGGTAAATTGGCTGATATACTGATAATTGATGGTGATCCTTTGACAAATATTAAGGATATGCTAAACATCAATGGTGTATATAAAAATGGAGAATTCTTTGATTTGAAAAAATTAAAAACTGGTTTTTGATCAATTTGGGTTATACCATGTCGGATTTTTTTGAAATGAGGTCGTAGATCCGGAATGGCATAATTATTGCGCTTTCAGGATATTTTGCATCATATTTTACTCACTGTAACTCATTTATGCTGAGTAAGTCTGTACACAAGAATTCCCCACAATGATTTTTTTTGTATACTGCTTTTTAGGAGGTTTACAATCATTCATGCTGGCATAATTGTTATAATTGATGCAAGCAAATCCCATCGAAGGCAATTGCAAATGTGGATTAACAATTCGTATTCCCTTTTTCTCTAAATTTTTAATGGTGGATTTTTAGTCAGGCCTACTTCGCGATATGGTTTGATTTAAATCTAAATTATTTGGAAGTATTATATTTTACTTCCCGTAAAAATGCGTGCTTTTTTTTCGAAATTATTACTTGTGCATCATTTCACAACAACTGACTACTGATTATTTACTTCATGACAACTATGAATCAATTACCTAAAAACTTACTATGTTTTTCGCACTTACGTTGGGATTTTGTATATCAGCGTCCACAACATCTCATGACACGTTTTTCTGAGTTTTCTGCGGTCTACTATCTTGAAGAACCAATATTTGGATCCTATGACAAAGCATTTATCAGCTTCTCTGAAAGAATGCCAAATCTTTGGGTTTGTGTACCACATTTGCCTCATGGACTGGATAAGGTGGAAATCAACAAGGAGCTTAAATTTTTGTTAAATATATTTTTTGTCAATCGGGACCTCAAGGATTTTATTTTTTGGTATTATACACCAATGGCTCTTGAATTTTCGTACAAGTTTGTTCCCGGGCTGACTGTGTATGATTGTATGGATGAATTGTCGGCTTTTAAATTTGCTCCTGACGACTTAAAGGACTTGGAAAGAAGACTTTTCAACAAAGCTGACGTAGTTTTTACAGGAGGACAATCACTTTATGAAGCTAAGAAACATCAGCATTACAATATTCACCCTTTTCAAAGCAGCATTGATAAAAAGCACTTTTCAAAAGCAAGATCCAAAGATTCAGAACCTGCCGATCAGGCTTCCATTAATGGGCCTAAATTAGGGTTTTATGGCGTAATAGATGAACGTTTTGATACAGATCTGATCAAAAATATTGCCGATGCACGCCCTGATTGGCAGTTTATGCTTATCGGGCCTGTCGTGAAAATTGATCCTGCCGGACTGCCAAAAAATAAAAACATTCACTATCTGGGTTCCAAAAAGTATGATGAACTTCCGCTTTATTTGTCAGGATGGGACATCGCTTTGGTGCCATTTTTATTGAACGAATCCACAAGGTTTATAAGTCCTACCAAAACACCGGAATATCTGGCTGGTGGTAAACCGGTAGTATCTACTGCGATCCGGGATGTTGTAACGCCTTATGCCAAAAATAAACTTGTTTCCATAGGTGTGGATGCTGATGATTTTATACTTGCCATTGAAGCATTGCTGGCCAGTCCGGAAAATGAGGCCTGGCTTACCGAAGTGGATGAATTTTTGGCTGATAATTGCTGGGATAATACTTTCCGATTGATGATGGGCATTATGGCCAGTACTTATGAAAGCAAAACAGCGCAAGTTTTAGTAGCAGGTGAATAGTAGAAATGCTCACAATAAATTTTAAGAATAAATCATGTCTGATCAAAAGATCGAAAATCCTTTTAAATCGTTCTGGATGGCTGGATTTGAATGTACAGATCAATTAAATGCTTTCGGAAACCGTGTCGATTTTCTTCATGTAACTTCACATTTGGAACTTTTGAAGCAGGATTATGAAAATCTGGGGGCATTTAATATAAAAACAGTTCGTGAAGGTTTACGGTGGAGCCAGGTTGAAAAAATACCTGGTATTTACGATTTCAGTATTTTTCAAAAAATGCTGGAAACAGGCCAGGAAAATGGTATTCAGCAAATATGGGATATTTGTCATTTTGGATTTCCTGATGATTTAAGTCCTGTACATCCGCATTTTACCGGGCGATTTGCTGCTCTTTGCACTGCTTTTGCGCAATTCTATAAGTCATTAGGTTATAGCGAGCCGCTTATCGTAACCCCGATTAATGAGGTAAGTTTTATGTCCTGGCTTGGTGGTGACGTAGCCGGAACTTCTCCCTATTGCCATAACAATGGGTGGGAAGTAAAGTACTCATACATGAAGGCATATATTGCTGGTGTAAAGGCGCTTAAAGAAGTTGACCCGACTATAAGGATTCTTACCACAGAACCCTTAGTTAATGTTGTTCCAAATCTCAATGCAACGTCCCGGGAGATTGAGGATGCCAAAAACCATCACGAATTACAGTATCAATCGCTGGATATATTAAGCGGTAAAATGTGCCCGGAGTTGGGTGGGAAACCAGAATATCTGGATATTCTGGGATTCAATTATTATTACAATAATCAATGGGTTCTAAATCCGCATCAAATTTTGGGTTGGAACGATTCTGTGCCTCATCCGTATTTACGACAGCTTTCGGATTTGTTGTACGAAGCGCATTTGCGTTATGATCGCCCAATTGTTTTAGCTGAAACAAGCCATCCGGGAAAGGATCGCCCACTTTGGATCAACTATATTGCTGCACAAATTTCTAAAACAATCCGGCAGAAAATTCCCTTTTGGGGTATTTGTATTTATCCAATCATTGACCGTCCGAATTGGGATCATCTGGACGACTGGCATAATTCCGGATTGTGGGATATGAATCCGGCGATCAGTATTAAAAGTAGGATTTTGCATCAGCCTTCTGCAAAAGCATTACAGGATGCTCAGGATACTTTGTCGGTAGAATTAAATGAAGCCGTCAATCAGCAGCATTTCAGTATTAGGGTTGAAGAAATGGTTATGCTTTGAGAAATAAATAACCTGATCTATGTTGATAGTCATGTTTAATGTCACACATTATGGACCAAATATCAGAATTGCATAGCCGCATTGGCAAAATGAAAAGTGTAAAAGTTGAAGAATTTGGATGCAGTTTAATCGTGGCACCACATCCGGATGATGAAACGCTTGGTTGTGGTGGAACAGTAGCTCTAATGAGAAAAAACGGAATTCCGGTTCATTTTTTATTTGTTAGTGACGGAAGTATGTCACATCCGAATTCTAAAAAATACCCTGCCAAAAGGTTAACAAAAGTACGGGAAGAAGAAGCAAAAGTGGCTGTCTTGACACTTGGCGGAGAAGTTGATCATATGGAGTTTTTACGATTAAAAGATACCAAAGTTCCGCACGAAAACGATAATCGGTTTGAGGAAACGGTAGAGAAAATTGTAAAAATTATTGACGAAATAGAACCCCAAAGCGTATTTGTTCCCTGGCAAAAAGATCCGCATCCGGACCATCAGGCAACATGGAAAATCATGTCAGAAGCAGTAAACCGGGCAAGAATAAAACCAAGGTTTATTGAATATCCAATTTGGCTTTGGGAGCTGGGAAATCCGGAAGATTTAGAATTACTAGACCGCATGAAAAAATTTACTGTCAATATTGAAGATACTTTGGAAACGAAAAATAAAGCATTGGCAGCGCATATTTCGCAGGTTACGCATATGATTGACGATGACCCGGAAGGCTTTATGCTGACGCCGAAAGTTATTGGTCATTTTGATATTCCGCGGGAATTATTCTTTGAAACTGCTATCAAATAAAATTATGGAAAAATCGACTAGATCTCTTGATGCTGAGTTTTTTAATAAAATGTATCAGAGAAATGAAGATCCCTGGGATTTTGAAAATAGTCCTTACGAAAGGGAAAAATACGAAGCCACGCTACGTGCCATTCCAAATCCTGTTTATGAAAATGCGTTTGAGATCGGATGCTCAAACGGTATATTAAGTGAAAAATTAGCCAGACGTTGTACACATTTACTGGCTGTGGATGCCAGTGAAATTGCAACCGAAAATGCAAGAAAAAGGCTTTTGCATTATCCTTTTGTTAAAGTCCGTGAAATGATTATCCCAAAAGACTTTCCCGACGAAAGTTTTGATTTGATCTTATTTTCTGAGGTTGGGTATTTTTTAAGCGAGGAAGATCTCGGCATTGCAAAGGACAAAATTATCCATGCGCTTTTACCAAAAGGTCATTTGCTGATGGTGCATTGGACGCCAGTGGTCGAGGAATTTCCTCTAACGGGTGATGAAGTACATGAGCTTTTTATTAAATCCGCGGGAAATGAATCTGCACCTTTGTTACATTTATACGGAAGACGTGAGGATCAGTATAGGTTGGATTTGTTTGAAAAGAAAACGGAACTTTGAGTTTCGTTTTCTTTTATTGTATCCGTAAGTTTTTGATTTTTATTTTAAGTTCTGTGATCACATCTACAACGTCCATTTTAGGCCAGGTTTTGATCCATTCCCCCTTTTCCAATTCTTCCTCAATTTTTTCCCAGAACACCCCAAAATAAATCTCTCTCGAAACCTGAGATATCAGCCATGATACATCCAGTTTGAGAATTTCGGCAACAACATTGAGCATATGTAAATGAGCCTGTTTTTGACAGCAATCACTATTCCAGTATTGGCGAAGAAGTCTTTTAGCCATTAATTTTTTAAATAAAGCACCTGCTTGTTCTACTAAAACGGGATCATTCGCTTCATTCATTTCTCCCCATTGTTTTAACTGGATTGAAAATCCAAAATCAACCCGGCCCTTGATGCGGGTAGAAGTAATAACCTTAACCAACGGGCTTAATCTGATTTTAGCATCAATTCTGGTCAGTGCTCTATGAAATGCCATATCTTCCAGAAATGGCACTACAGGGAGCCTTCCAGATAAGTCATAAATGCTACAAGTAACGGCGAAACTGGCTCCAAAACACTGATAATGCCTTGGCCACGGATCATTTGCGACAGGATCTAATAGTGCTTCTGCTTTGGAAACCAGATGTTTGTAGGTTACATCCCGAAGATAATAAATCCGTGAAAGACTGTTTTCCGGACGGGTAAGAATTCTTCCGCCCACGACGTCATTTCCTTTTTTTATTTCTTCAATGGTGTTAAAAACCCAGTTTTTATCCACTTCGCTATCACTATCGGTGCTTGCAATAATTCCTTGCGGCCTGTTCAATAACGTGAAGCGGTTATAGGCAGCATCCATCAAAAGTCTGCGAACGGTGCCTATATGGGCGACGTCCTGTGCAAGCTGGATTTCTTCAATATGAAGGCTGAATTCCGGGAATGTTTTCTGATAAGTTCTTGCAGATTCTGCCGAATCATCCGTACAGTTGTTTGCTAAAAGCAACACTTCGTATTCTGAATATGGGAGTTGGAATCCTTCGTTATCTTTTTGATGACGAAGTGCTTCCAGTGTCTTAAATAAATTGTCCTGCTCATTTCTTACCGGTAAAATAACGGATAATTTAAGATGCTGAGAAGGTGGTATGGTATAAAATAAAGATGATGCCATAACAGGCTCATATTCTGCTGTTTCCTCAGAAAAAGTTTGTACCATAAATTAGTTAAAAAATTAAATTGAGAGATATCTGCTCATGAAAATTATAACCGTATGGCATAATTTTGACAAGTATTTGTAAAAACTATGCCAAAATATTTTTCCTCTTTTTCCGCTGATTCTGAAAAAAAGTGGGAAGATTGGCCGGATGGCTGGATTATCTTTCGGCATACTTTTTGATTGTAAATCCCGAATTTATTGTCTGTTGTATGATTGTTAAATATCAGGAAAACGGCTGGAATATTATCACCCAGCGAGCACACGGGCTTTTGGCCGGACAAATTTGTTATAACTGGCGAGATAAGCTTCGCCCTGAAATCTGGATGGAAACAGTGGTAGCCACCATTGAGCATGATGATGCATTTAACGAGTTTGCGTCGGATGAAAATCTGCTTAATGATAATGGTGGGCCGTTAAATTTCAAAATGAGGAAATTTGAGGAAAAGAGGTGTCAACAATTGCTTCTAATGGCACTTTCGAAAAGTAGCTATATCGGATTGCTGATTTCCCGCCACATTCAGTTTTTGTACGCAAATTCGGAGGATAAGATTGCTAAAAAATATTGTCAGGATTTGAAAAAAACAGACAAAAAATGGATTAAAGTTGCGGCTTGCAGCGAAGAAGAAGTAATCTATGCTTATGCTATTCTGCAATGGTGTGATGCCCTTTCTTTACTTATTTGTCAGCAATTGATTCAGCCGGAAAATCGGAAAATTGAAGTTGCTACCGGCCCGGATAGCCAATGTTATATGTTACAAGCGTTAAGAGAAAGTGAACTTACGGTAGATCCGTGGCCATTCGAATCCGAAATTTTTGAGATACACTATGAATCGAAGACTATTTCACAACTTGAATTTAAAAGTGAAAATGAATTCCGAAATTTGCTAATGAATACTACACCGGATTTACATCGTTACCAGTTGGCTAGGCACTAAATATCAGAGAATTGTATTAATTTGGTGTAGTGAAATTATTCATTTAACTTATGATAATTTTAAATCAATCACATCACTAATAATATAAATATGGCCCTTCCTGATATTTTTACAAAAGCGGTAACAGATAAACTTATAGAGCGGATTGATATGCTTACAGGCGAAAGTCAGCCATTATGGGGGAAAATGTCTGGTGCACAAATGCTTGCTCATTGCTGCGTTTCTTATGAATATGTCTATGATAACACGCACAAGCCTCCCGGGAAGCTCATGAAGTTTATTCTGAAAATGTTTGTAAAAGATAAGGTAACTACTGAAATTCCATACAAAAGAAATAGCGCTACTGCACCAGATTTTATTATCAAAGGTGATAGGAATTTTGAAAAGGAGAAAGTTAGATTAACCGATTACGTCAGAAAAACACAGGACTTGGGAGCTAATTTTTTTGATGGAAAAGAATCTCACTCATTTGGAAAACTAACTATCCAGGAATGGAATAATATGTTTTACAAACATCTGGATCACCATTTGACTCAATTTGGGGTTTAGATTTTATGTAATTCGATCTAACATTAGACATACTATTTTCCAGTCGTATGCTGAGATAATTGTTCATTTCCCACGGAATAAATTCCGCAGTTGTCATATGGGTCGTGCCTCTGGCACTATGGATAATTTTGAATTCCTGTGGTATATTGAAATTGTTTCGTTCATTTTCCACGGAATAAATTCCGCGGCTATCATGTCGGTCGTGGCTCTGTCACTATGGATAATTCTGTATTCCCGTGGTATGTTATAATCGTTTCGTTTATTTTCCACGGAATAAATTCCGCGGCTATCATATCGGTCGTGCATCTGGCACTGTGGATAATTTTGAATTTCCGAGGTATGTTGTAATCGTTTCGTTTATTTTCCACGGAATAAATTCCGCGGCTATCATATCGGTCGTGCCTCTGGCACTGTGGATAATTTTGAATTCCCGTGGTATGTTGAAATCGTTTCGTTTATTTTCCACGGAATAAATTCCGCGGCTATCATATCGGTCGTGCCTCTGGCACTGTGGATAATTTTGAATTCCCGTGGTATGTTGAAATCGTTTCGTTTATTTTCCACGGAATAAATTCCGCGGCTATCATGTCGGTCGTGCCTCTGGCACTGTGGATAATTTTGAATTTCCGTGGTATCTTGAAATTGTTTCGTTTATTTTCCACGGAATAAATTCCGCGGCTATCATATCGGTCGTGCTTCTGGCACTGTGGATAATTTTGAATTTCCGTGGTATCTTGAAATTGTTTCGTTTATTCCGTGGTTTGAGGTTGATTTATCGGGTTACAAATGCGGTGAGGCATGGCCGACATAATAGCCGCGGAATTTATTCCGTGGTTTGAAGTTAATTTATTGGGTTACAATGCCGTGAGGAATGGCCGACATAATAGCCGCGGAATTTATTCCGTGGTTTGAGGTTGATTTATAGGGTTACAAATGCCGTGAGGCATGACCGACATAATAGCCACGGAATTTATTCCGTGGTTTGAGAGTGATTTATCGGGTTACAAATGCCGTGAGGCATGACCGATATGATTAATTAAACCAGATTTATATCAAATCTTCAAACAAATATTTTTTGTTATGTTCAGTCTCAAATTTTGTAAGTAACTCCAAATACTCCTCACTGAAACTTCTTTTTTTATGATGTTCCTCCTGATTTTGGATATATCTAAAAACACTGTCTACGTGTGAGTGGCTGTAAGAAAATGCACCAAATCCCTTTTGCCATTCAAACCTGTCTTGCAAAATCCCACTTTCATTGACCCACTTTGACGACTTTGCTTTAACACTTCTCATAACATCTGATATGGAAACTGCGGGATTTAAACCGAAAAAGCAATGTACGTGATCCTCGACGCCATTGACGATATAGGTTTTACAACCAGTTTCATTAATTAAATTTCCGATAATACCGTTGAAATCATTTTTCCATACTTTCCCAATGACTGCATTTCTAAATTTTATAGCGAAGACGCTGTGCACGTAGAGTTGATAATAAGTGTTTGCCATAGCCTATTGATGTTAATGAATGCGATCAATAAGACGTGAAATATTTAAAATGTCTCTATAATGTATAATATTGGGAAAATTTAAACCTTCGTTAAAAGCAAAAAGGGCACTTTGATATTTCCTCAAAGTGCTCTTTCTGGTACTATAATCAATTTTTATTTCAAATTTTTCCTTGCCTTATACTCCTTAAATCTTTTGTTATACTCCTCTAATTGTTCAGCTTTAAAACTCTTTTTCAAATTGTCGGGCAGTTCCAGACGTTCCTGCATTTTTAGGGTTGTAGATAATTCTACCAGTGTATTTTGTCCTTTTTTATCTTTTTCAAGGTTAAAGGAATCATATAAATCTCCGCTAACGGTAAAGGCTTTGAATGAAAGCAAGGCGTCGTTTACCGTAATAACCTGATAAAGTTGAGTATTAGATGCCGCTCTGTCCATCCAGTTTTGCAGACCGATATCGTACATTTTTGGCCCGCTTACAGAAACGACATAGATCGGTCCATCCGGTTTTTTTCTACTTTGTCCCAGAGGCATATTAATACCCCGGCCATAGGTATGGTCATGTCCCTGTAATACCAGATCGACTTTGTGTTTTTTGTAAAGAGGTTCCATTTTTGCCCTCCATTCGTCGTTATCGCGTCCGTTTTTAGTCGAATAAATAGGATGATGATGCATCACAATTGTCCAGCGCATAGCATGTCCTGTCGCAACTTTTTCGAACCAGGCAGCTTGTCTGTCCAAAACTGTTGAATCCAGAATTGCTTCCTGTGAATTGAGAGAAATAAATCTTATTCCCTGATAATCAAAATAATATGCAGTTTCAGTTAAACCTTCCGGTCCATTTTCCGGCAGTGCAAACTGTGGTCTCCAATGCATGGAAACATGAGGTTTTTTATTCTTATCCATATAGTATTCATGGTTGCCAGGTGTTGACAAACTTGGCACCATTCCATTGACCCAGCCACCGGCTTCGAACCATTCACCCCATTGATAATCAACATTGGAGCTATTGATTAGATCGCCTGCATGAATCATAAAATCAGCTTTTGGCAAAGTAGAGTAAGCCCCGCGAATGGCTCTCGACCATAAAGACCGGATATCATTTTGTGCATCTCCGAAATAAAGAAAAGATACAGGATCATGTTTATCTGATGCCGTTGTAAAATGAAACCATTCACTCCAGTGTTTTCCTTCGCCAACACGGTACATGTATTGCGTCGCAGGTTTAAGTCCGGTAAAATCTACCTCATGGTACTTTACCTGTTTGCCTTCCAGAACAACTGCTGTTGTTTTTGCATCAACACTTTTTGCGCTGGTTTGAAAATCAGGCGAAGGATCTGCCTCGTGAATCATTGCGATTGCTCTTGTGATTGTAGAATCCGTACGCCAGTTTACAGCCTGGGAATGAGCGGCATCGCCTTTCCAACCAAGAATAATACGGTCAGGAAATTTGGAAGCGGGGTAGGATTTATTTTCCTGAGAGAAAGCAAAAGCCGGCAAAAGTGCAAGGCTTACCGTTATGAATAAGATGAGAGGATTATTTTTTGAAGAAAATAACATGGGCAATTTGCATTTAGTAAAATAGTAGAAGCTGTAATAGTACTTTTTATGTTTAATATCAGGCTATAAAGCAATGTTATGATAATGTGAATAATCAGTTTATTTGGATGTCGATCCCTCATTTTTTTGCTTAAATCCCTCCAAAACTTACCGTACCTTTGTACTGTGAAAATTGAGATACGTAGTGCTTTGAAAAAGAAAACCTTATTTATAACCCCGCCGTTTACGCAGCTAAATACTCCGTATCCGGCCACAGCTTACCTGAAAGGGTTTTTAAATACATTAGGACGGGAATCACATCAGGCGGATTTAGGAATTGACGTAATTCTGGCACTTTTTTCTTCGAAAGGGCTGCGTCAGTTATTTAATTTGCTGGAAGATTCTGATACGGAATTAACCGACAACAGCTTCCGGATTTATTCGCTCCGGGATGAATATATCAGTACGATTGATCCTGTAATCCGTTTTCTTAAAAATAGAAATCCCACATTAGCTCATAGTATTTGTGACCGAAGTTATCTGCCGGAAGCAAATCGTTTTCAACAGCTGGAAGATATGGACTGGGCCTTCGGGACTATGGGAATTCACGATAAAGCGCGGCATTTGGCCACTTTATATCTTGAAGATCTTGGCGATTTGATCCAGGAAGCCATCGATCCGCATTTTGGTTTTAGCCGTTACGCGGAACGCCTTGGCCGTTCAGCTTCCCATTTTGATGAAATGTGTGAGGCTCTGGAAATGCCAAATACCTTACTGACTAATTTACTGGTGAATATTCTGGATGAAAAAATTCAGAGTTATAAGCCTGATATTGTTTGTATTACTGTTCCTTTTCCGGGTAATCTTTATGGAGGGATGAAGTGCGGACAATTTATCAAAAAACATTATCCGCAAATTTCTGTGGTGATGGGTGGTGGTTTTGCCAATACAGAATTACGCTCATTAAAAGAACCCCGCGTTTTTGATTACATCGATTTTATTTGTCTGGATGATGGTGAAGCACCGCTTTTGTCATTACTGGAATATCTGGACGGGCATCGTGAAAGAGAAAAATTAAAACGTGTTTACGCCAGGACTGACGGCAAAGTAATTTATTACAACGGTGCAAAGGAACGCGATGTGCCGCAACGAGATACCGGAACGCCAGATTACAGCGATCTGCCTTTACATGATTATTTGTCGGTTATTGAAATAGTCAATCCAATGCACCGGTTATGGAGTGATGGTCGCTGGAATAAGCTGACTTTGGCACATGGCTGTTATTGGGGAAAATGCTCATTTTGTGATATTTCTCTGGATTATATCAAACGATATGAACCCATGACGGCCGCACTTCTTTGTGACCGGATTGAGGAAATTATCGAACAAACCCAGCAAAACGGTTTCCATTTTGTCGATGAAGCGGCACCGCCAGCTTTATTGCGGGATCTCGCTTTGGAAATAATTCGCCGTAAGTTAACCGTGGTTTGGTGGACAAACATTCGTTTTGAAAAGAATTTCACCCATGATCTTTGCCTGCTGTTAAAAGCTTCCGGATGTATTGCCATTTCCGGTGGACTGGAAGTTGCCTCAGATCGGCTTTTGGAACGAATGAAAAAAGGTGTAACCGTAGCTCAGGTTGCAAGGGTAGCGGATGCTTTTACACAAGCTGGTATTATGGTTCATGCCTATTTGATGTATGGTTTTCCAACCCAAACGGCTCAGGAAACTATTGATTCTCTGGAAATGGTACGTCAATTATTTCATCAGGGAATTGTTCAATCGGGTTTTTGGCATCGTTTTGCCATGACGGCCCATAGTCCGGTTGGGCTTCATCCAGAAGAATTTGATGTGATGCGCATTGGACCCGAGATTGGAGGATTTGCAAATAATGATCTGGAACATGATGATCCTTCCGGAGCAAATCATGACTTGTTTGGGGAAGGTTTACGGAAATCGTTGTTCAATTATATGCACGGCGTTTGTTTCGATTTTCCTTTGTCAAAATGGTTTAATTTCAAGATTCCATCACCGTCCATTTCGCCAAAATATATTGAAAAAAGCATAAGCCAGTTTCCTGATGCCATTCCGCGAACCAATGCGATGGTTGTCTGGATGGGAAGTTTGCCTTCACTTTCTGTTTTTGAAGAGAAAAAAGGAAAAAATATTGTGGAAGTTGCCGAGTTGGTTTTTTATAACAAAAAACAGGAATGGGCTTTGGAAACCAGCGTGCCAGTGGGCGAATGGCTGACAGAGTTAATGCCGGAACTGCTTATCGGAAGACATGATCCTTACCCATTGGACAAATTGAAAAACACTTTTGAATCACAAGGTTTAGGTGAATTCGAAACTTTTATGCGTTCAAAAGTCTGGGAGGAATTGAAAAGCGGAGGATTACTGGTCGTGTAAATTCAACCGATCCGGGCTACCGGAGCGGTTAAGAATAACTTAGTTTATAACCTCAAATTTCTCTAACGAATCATCAAAAGAAGTAAAAACGGCAGGATAACCTAACTCCAGACTTCCGATTTTTTCGTTTAATCCAACGGCAATTGCCGGGCGAATGGTTGCCATTTCAATAGCTTCCTGTAACGGAATTCCAACTTCACGAACAGAATTTCTAACGGCATCAGCCAAAGAAATGGTAGCACCTGCAAGATTTCCTTCTGAATTATTATATTGACCATTTTGCAGATAAGCGTCAAATTCGCCCCACTTGAATTCTGTTACCTTTTCTCCAACAAAAAGTGCATCCGAGATAAGGAACAGTTTTTCTTTTTTGGCTTTATACGCAATTCTTGCGGCTGCATAATCGCAGTGAACACCATCAATAATGATTGGTGCATAAACGGAATTATTGTCAAAAGTTGCGCCAACAAGTCCGGGTTGACGGTGACCAAAGGCCGACATCGCATTATATAAATGCGTTACCAGTTTTATTCCCTGATCAAAAGCTTGGCTGGCTTCCTGATACGTTGCATTGGAATGTCCTGCCGAAACCGCGATTCCAGACGCTAAAAGCATATCAATTTGCTCACGCGTAAACATCTCGGGAGCAATCGTAATCAGTTTGATCACATCTTTTCCATGCGTTATAATGGCTTCAAGTTCCGTGTCAGAAGGCTTTCTCACATATTCGGTAAGATGGGCACCCCGTTTTATAGGGTTTAAAAATGGACCTTCAAGATGCATTCCGAGAACACCTGATCGCGGATTATTCCGGATATAATTTCTGGTGGCTTCAATTCCTTTCAGAATATTTTCAAGAGAAGAAGTGATCAGTGTTGGCAAAACGTAGGCAGTTCCTAGGGCTTTGCTGGCCTGGTATATATCATCGATCGTTTCTTCATCTGCTTTCTCAGTAAAATGAAAACGTTCACCGCCATTGATATGCGCATCAAAAAGACCTGCGCAAATATTTTGAACGCTCCGTGCTCCTTCGACAAATCCGGAAGAAGTTATGGATGATATCACACGATTTTCAACAGAAATCAGCTGTCCGGTTAAAATGGAATTACCGGTATAAACTTTCTCTGCAAATATCTGGTAAGAAGACATAGGGTAAAGGCGTTTTTATGAGGTTTAGGACTGATGACGAAAACCAGATGATCGTCATTTTATTATAATGTCAAATTTAGTCAAAAGACCCGCTAGATCGGAAGATAGGAATTTTGCTTTTTTAACATTATTGGTAGCAGGATCAATAGTGAAATTTTGGCTCGTTGTGAAATCCATACCACTCAGATTGGTATAAGAAAAAACGGAAGCCATTAAATCACAATTCACAAATTTTGATTTGGAAAGATCGGCCTGGGTAAAATCGGCACCGTTAATTTTACAATTTACGAAGGTACTTTTATTCAGTTTTTTATTGTCAAAATTGGTGTAATCCAACAGGCATTTTTCAAAACGAACCGAAAATCCAAAGTCTTTTGTATCAGAAAAGTTAACGCCGATCAGTTTACAGTCAACAAATTCAACATCAAACAATTTACAGTTTGTAATGACCGCGTTACTCATATTACATTCAATAAAAGAACAGTCGGTGAAATCAGTACCCGAAATATTTGAAAATGTGCAATTTGTAAATTCGTACTGTTCAAAGCTTTGCAGCGGAAGATCCTGAATTGTGAAATCTATATTACTGATTGACTCGACGTTTCTTTTATTAAACATTAAATTAAAAAATAGGATTGCTATAAATATTTACTGATAATACTTTGCAACTGACTGGCCTGTACAACGCCAGACTGACGCCACATGACTTTGCCGTGTTTGAAAACAATCAGGGTAGGTACGCCTTGAATTTTATATGCTTTTGCAGCGGATGGATTTTTGTCCACATCCACTTTCACAATCGTCGCTTTATCACCCAAATCTGCTTTTAATTCTTCCAGAATAGGTTTCATCATTTTACAAGGTCCACACCATTCGGCTGAAAAGTCGACAAGAACCGGTTTGTTGCTGTTAATTAAATCCGAAAATGCTGACATGATTTACATTGGATAAGTACATCACCATAACCAATCTCCGAGCCGAATGGTTTACTTGTTAACCTGAACTTTATATTGATTTTTAAATAATGATCCGTTGTATGTATTTATAAATCAAATTTTGATTTTAAGAATTTCCCAAATCGTTTTTCTATCAGTTCGTATGTGAAATGCGAATAAATGATGGTAAGCGCGATCGAAGTAATTAATGAAAATGCAATCATAGGTTCTGTCGGCTCCGATTTTAAAATCCTGAAAATACAGATGTTGACAAAGATGAGAACAATCGCGTGATTCAGATAAATCGAGTAGGAAATCTTGCCAAGATATTGAAACGGTGCACTGGAAAGCAGCTGAGTAACTATACCAGTCGAGCTGGCAAAAATGATAATGCCAAGGGAGAACAAAACAGGGAAAATGAGTCTGATCAGATTCCATTCATAATGATGCGTTAAATACATCGCAGAAACCAGCAACAAGAGGAATGGAATTTCAAAATAGGTCAGTTCAAAAGTCCTATTTCTTAAAAATTCAAAAGTGAATATTCCCATACAGAAACATAACAGGCCGCGAACAAACCCGTAATCATATACGAGCATATAATCATTTTTTGAAACGATAAATCCAACGCAAATTAAGCTTACAAGCAGGAAAATTAAATATTTTTTGTGTGGAATGAATAAGAGTATCAAACCAAAAACGACGTAAGAAATCATCTCTGACGATATCGACCAGGCCGGATAATTAATTCCCATCCAGTCACCGAGAATAGGAGTAGAGCCCATAAAAGTAAGTGTATCCAGCCCTGACCTTAAATAATAAGACAGCCTCATATCAGTCATATTTTTCAAGGCACTTTGATCTCCGATAAGATTGGCAATGATAAAAATGACCTCTGTATAAAATAAAAGCGGATAAAGGCGGACAAACCTTTTCTTAAGAAACGTAATGAAATCTTCGCCAGTTTGGATTTTTTCGATGTAATTCATCGCGATAACAAATCCACTTAATACAAAAAAGAAATCAACGAAAAGGCTGGAATTGATTACGAAAAAATTGTTGTAAAAAATGGAATCTCTGAATGCATTATGATGATGGGCAATGACCAGAATGGAAAAAATCCCTCTTAATCCATCCAACTGTTTTACTCTGTTTCTCATTTATGAATACAATGTCATTAACCTCAATTTGTACTGGATCGAGGCCATTTCGAAATTGATAATTGGATGATATTAGGAACTGGCAGCGGCTAATGTGCCGTTGGCTGGTTGTCGCGATAACTTGTAAAAATAATCAATACCCAGAAAGCGGATCATCACAGCATATGGAAACCAGTATGAAATATCATAAGGCCGTCCGCCGGAAATCAAAAGCACAATAAGTGAAATGAAGAAATACGCCAGAAAGGTTGAGAGTGGAGTAGTATTTCTTCTGATTTCCTGAATGGAATAAATGAAAAGAAAAAAGTTGAATCCGTTGAAAAAAAGAAATCCTAAAATCCCGTGATTTACCCAAGCTTCAAGTATAGGAACGTCAAGAAAACCGCTTTTATAGCCACGTCCTAAAAACACATCCCATGAATAAATAGTATCAAGAAATGTTCCAAAACCACTTACACGACCCATAGCTGATGCGTCAATATCAGCGGTATCAGATAATTTTACACCGAAGGATGTAAATATTACATCCATTATCCGTCCTTCAAATATATCCCAATAATTGAGGAGGTTATCCAGAACTCCACCATACTGGCTAAGGAAATAACTTATACCAAGCATGACAAGACAAACCAGCAATATATTTTTAAAGGTGAAGAAGCTTCCAACGGCTGAGAATATTTTGGTGACTTTGAAATTATAAAAGATGTATAAACCCAACATCATACCAACACCCAGATAACTGGATTTCGCAAGAGAAAGTACAATTACTGCCAAACTAAACAGTACGGAAAAATATAGGAATAGCTTGGCAAAGATGCTTTTGTATTTAGGTATCAGAACCATAGCAGTTAGCAGACAAATTACACCATTCCTAGCGGTAATATGGGGGTTTCCACCCGCCTGGGCACCTTCATTGGAGAAACTTACCGCGGCCCGCATACCAAGTGACCAACTCGGATCCGTCATTAGCGAATACACAAGCGTTAGATTTGAAAACAAGGAAAAGAAGAAAAGAACGGGTACAAGCGTATCTTTTACATCGCTGGGAATACTCAGTAGTAATATTAAAAAAGCAAAAATATAGGCATAGTTACCAATATCGGTAACGCCCATTCCCATGTTGTTGAAAAAAAGAAAATAGTATACCGATAACAGTAAAAAACCAACTCCCAGATTGAACAAAACCGGATTGGGATGGTAAAATCTGAGAAAGAGATTTGTCGGAACCATCAAAAGAAGCGCAAGCGCAAAGAAAACAGCTGTGAAAGTGCTGCTTGCAGGGCCAATTCCCAAAGTATCACGGAAAAAGAATATTAGAGGAAATCCATTGAATAGCATAGCTATACCCACGGAATACCTCAGATAGTTAAAGTTTTTCAATAAATTGCCTAGACTCAAATTCATCTTGATAGCCTGAAACGTATGTATTTGAAATCAAATCGAAAAGTAAAATAGGCTATTTTTCTAACCTTGCACCAAAGATACCTGATTTTGTTCAGAGCCGGGAATGTTAACGCAGAATTGTACAATTGTTGTATCTTCAAATGTTCTTCCGAGCCAACGGATGCAATGGTAGATGACTTCGCATCTGCATGTACGCGAAGTGCTCCGCCCAATCCTTCCACTTTCCTGATCCGTGTGGTATCATGCATCGTGTAACGGGTGATAAATTCATAATCAAATGCAAAACGATACGATTCATCAAATTTCCCAAACTTTTCGACCAGTGATTTTTTGAAAAATAATGACTGGTTATGAATCTGCATTCCTTCCAGGATCTGACAGGTTAAACTGTAAGACGTTGTTTTTAATATTTCCGTCACTTCGTCATCCGTGGTGATCATAAATAAATCGCCATACAAAATATCTGCCGGTTGTTCCGATGCTGCTTTACCAAAACGCGCAAAGGTTCCGGCAAAATATACATCATCCGAATTTTGGAAACTTATCCATTCACCTGTGGCTTTTTCCAGTGCTTTGTTAATGGCGTGAACTTGTCCCCGGTCTTTTTCAGAAACCCAGTAAGTCAGGTAAGATTCGTATTTTTTTATAACCTCAACGCTTTTGTCGGTTGAGCCGCCGTCGATAATGATATATTCCAGATTTGGATAATTTTGATTTAAAACGCTCAAAATGGTGCGTTCCAGGAAATCTGCCTGGTTGTATGACGGGGTAATGATGGTAAGTTTTGGAAAACGCGACTTTTCTTCAGCACTGAAAGTTTTCACTTTTAGTGAGTCTACAAAATTGCGAAGTTCGGTTGTACTTTCCTGAAGAGGCTTCATGCTTTTTATTCCTGTTTATTGATCTTAAAACTGATCAATGAATTTTGTGATAGCTTTTAATTTGCCGGTCAAATTTTTCCGAAGCAATCTTTGATCGCTTATTTCAGGAATCATTCCGTAACCAGGCTCTTTTTCCGTGAATACTTTGTCAAAAGTCTTAACGGTTTCTGAATATTGTTTAAATAACTTTTTAAATACCGGACTTTGATCTACAAGCATTACATGATCCGACCAAACCGGATCAAAGTGCATAAGTCCAGCAAAATCTGCCGAAATGAGCTTTTCGTTGTCAACGGAATAGTTTCCGTTTTTCTCTGTTAAAGCTTTATTCAAAATGCTATGCAATCCGTAGTGCCAACCGGGATGGCTGATTTTTGTGTTTTTTGCTACCCAAACCGGTGCAAAATTTAGCCAGAGCTGATCCATACACATACCATTGCAAAGGTCAAATTTTGCTCTGTCAATCGTGCGATGAGCCCACCAGTCGAGCATTTTGATCGTAACCGGATTAGGTTTTATAGTCCAGCTTCCGGAATGAAACATACCAATATTCAAAATTCTTTTGTCATCCAGATATTTTGAGGCGGCTAGTGGTTTGGTAATGTTGGGTGTTAAAAACAGATCGGCGGCAGGATCATTGATTTCCTGCATCGAGTCATAAAGTAGGGTTGTCGGGGACAAAAAAGTCAGCGAACTGCAAGCAGGATTTGCTTTTAAAATGCCTTTTGCAAACCAGGGACGCGAAGCTGCGACCAGTTCAAAATCGTAATACCGCGCACACATTTCTCCCCATTCCTGAATTTCAAGTTTTTCTGCCGAAATCGTTTTTATGTTTTTGGGTAGGTTGGATAGCGGTGTTGTATCCGCCCAGCCAATGTAAAATAAATAATCAGGATGGTGGCGCAACACCGATACGCCCAAGGCCAGAGCATTGGGTAACTGAGTTCTGTTGCAAACGGTAAAAACTATATTCATTATGGTGTGTTTCTTCTATTTATAAAAAGGAAGATGATCAATATTTTGGGTAGTGACGCCGGTTATTCCGGTTGGCCATGCATCCCGGTTATCCGGAAATAACTTTGAATTTTTTTCAATATTTTGAGAAAAACGAGTTTGAACAATCGATGTCGGTTTCCTTAGATAGGGCCACAGCTTGTTGGCTTCCAGTTCCCAAAAAAGAGAATCCTTATTCTCAAAATTATTTTCTTCCCTGTATTTATATGCTTCTTTTTTCTTGGCAGATAAAGTGCTGATCATCCGTTGTACATGACAAAGTTTTAATCCGTCATGGTCAAAGCTCTTGCCAAGCGCTTTTTTCTGTCCTTCATTAAGACCTAAAACTTTTGAAAAGTCATTCAGCTGCCCATTCTTGAAAACTGAATTATCAAGAACCGGATTTGCATGCAGATAATCATAGCCCTGCTTGCACCAGTAATGAATTTCGTCCTTGACAATCCAACTGTTTAGCTCATGAATTAGAACAAAATCACTCCATGTAAACCGGTTATAAAAATCTTCCATCAGGAAGAGGTTCGCTAACGCTTGTCTGTTTTCAAAATATTTTGGCCTGAAAGTTAAGATTTCCAGATTTGGATGATTCTTTTCTATACCAGATAAATCGGCTCCATCATAAGAAAATAAAATGACCGGATATCTTTTCAGCGCTTCGAGACTATGTCTTAAAATTAGTTCTTCCAGAACGGTTAGTTCCGGGTTTAATATCGGGATCAGTATGGATACAAGTTCTTTCATTACATCGTATCAAGCTGATCTTTTAAATAATTAAATGGCCGTTTCAGTAGCTTGCGGACGCGTTGATATCTAAAAACTTTTGGCGGCTTTATGTAAGCGCAAGCGAATTTTCGGTAATATGCGTTTCCGTTTTTAATCAGACTTTCCCTATAAATATCAAACAACGGCATAGCATCGGGACGCTCCGAAAGTTGGAAACGATCCTGATATTTTGATAAAACAGCTGGTTTCTCCGGGTCGTATCCGCTATAATGCAAAAAGATAAGCGGATTATTTTCATTGACATAAAACACATTTTCCTTTTGTGAAAATGTACGTTCATGCAAATTCCAATAGGCCGCGTTATAACCCGGATTTCTTTCAATATGCGTATCAGGAACAAAAACAGGAAGGAAATTCATCCAGTTCTGATCTACGAATAACCCGTTACAAAGATCGATCAGGCACTCATAACGAAGCTTTTCTTCCCACCATTTGATAAATTCTGTATTCACTTCACTCCGCCGGAATGCGACGAAACCCAGATTGCAAATACCTGTATTTAAATGATGTAGTTCATTAGGTGTCAGCCGGTCTTCAATGGGTGTATTGATATGTGGCGTTAGAACCGCTTCATGATTTTTTAACGAAGTTAATAATTCGGTTAATGGCTGGTAAACAATAATATCAGGATCAAAATAAATCACATTCTGAGCCTTTGGATATTGCCTGAAAAAATAGGTAAAATAAAAAGGTTTAACAGCCGTGTTGAGCTCGGTAATATTATAGCGTGCAGCCATTTCCTCAAATCCCTCAATGCCTATTTTATCGATCTCAACCATCGGGTATTTTGGCTGATAAGATTCTTCAAAAGCTACGCCCTCCTGACTGTCAACCAGACCAATCACAAAAAGAATTTCAGGATTGGTGCTGGCAAGGGAATCTCCGAGTGTGCGGGCCTGTGCAAGGTAATTTATTGAACAAATTGTAAAAGCAATGGTCATTGATTGTGTTTTTCAGAGACCTGCAAAGGTAAGTACTTTTGAATAATGGTTTCAATTTTTGAAACGCTCTTGTCCGTATTATGGCGTTCCAATACCTTTTCACGTCCTTTTTGGCCCATAGTTTCCCGCATTGACGGATCCAGGACCAGTTTTATAATCGCTTCCGAAGCAGCAGAAATGTCCATGTAAGGAACTACAAATCCGGCATCTGCCTCTATTAATTCCGGTGCTCCGCCTGCACCATCAAAACATACCACAGGTGTTTCATTCAATGCAGCTTCTAATACCACAAGCGGGTATGGATCTTCACGCGAACTTAACATCAGTACATCAAAACGACTGATATAATCCAGGGCCTGAGAAGTTGGAGGTATCAAAATAATACGCTCTTCAAGTCCCATCCGGTGAATGTCGCTTTTTATCAGCTCATAAATTTCATGCTGGGAACCAGCTCCAACCCAGACAAAATAAACGGGCAAAGGACTCGTTTTCTGGATAACCCGACGGGCGATCCAGTTAAAAATATCGTTTCCTTTTCTCCATTCCGCATTTCCGCAGCCGCCAATAATAACGGCGTCTTTTGGAATATTATACGTTTTTTCTAAAAGATTACGCTGTGCTTTTTTCAGTATTTCATCAATATGATCATGATCGATTAATGTAAATGTACTGACCTGCTCAGCTGGAAATCCATAATCCCGAACATAATGGTTGGCAACTGCGTGTGAAACTGCAATAAGATGGTCGGCCTTTTTAAGTAAAAATTTAAGGTGACTTTCGAAAGTATATATTTTCACCGACATGCCTAATTCGTGTACGAAAAGGACAACCGGCAGATTGTGCAAAAATTTCAGGGATTCGCAGTACACTTCTGCGTTAGCAATAGAATTGACGAAAACAAGTCCGATATTCTGGCTTTCAAGTTCTGCCACAACACGTTCCCGATCTTTTTGTTCACTGTGCTGTTCGTATAACCTATGCAATCTTATCTTTCTCAGTATTTTTCCTGACAAAGGTTTTGATATAATACTGTCCTGACTAAATAACCGCGTAATGGTTACTACTTCTGCAAATTCCTTTTCCAGCTCGCCGCCGTTACATAGGAGCAAGTGCATTGGAACTCGTCGCTCTTTCAGCAAACGCAACAGCTGAAGCAGCAATAACTGGCTCCCTGCGCGGTTTGCATCGTGGCTTATAAATAGTATTTTCTTTTGGGTCATTCGGTAATAAGTTGATATCTCAAATTTCAGATCTCAAAGTCGTATGGGAGGGTCGCTTAGTATGCTTCAAAACTCTTTTTTCCAGGCACTTTCTTTGCCGGATTTCCAATGTAAATTCCCCATTCCTCCGTATCTTTTGTAATAGCAGACGCCATTCCGACAAGAGTTCCCTGAGCGATGGTCATATAATCTCTGATTGTACTATTTACACCAAAAAAAGAATACGATTCTATCACACAATGGCCCGACATAACTACGTGCGAGGTAAAGAAAACATGATCCTTGATTTTTCCGTGGTGCCCGATATGATTTCCACTCCACATGACCACGTTATTTCCAACCGTTGTAAAAGGCTGAATCGTATTGTCTTCCAGAATAAAGCAATTATCGCCAACTACATTTTTTCTGTCCAGAATTGTGGCGTGCGAGCTGATGTATGATATAAACTTGTATCCTTTGGCTTTTACTTCATTGTAAATCGCTTCGCGATTTCTGTTCATATTTCGTCCAGTCATTGGCGCGAAAAATGAAAATTCAGACGGTGGAAAAATCGTTTCCACATCTTCAAAAGCCACCAATGGGAGGCCGCGAAATGATTCTTCCTGTATATATTCCCGATTTACTGAAAAAGCTACTACTTCATGTTCCGAGTCGTGTTCAAGATAATAGTGCGCCAATTCCGCTGTATCCAGAACTCCAAAAATAATAACCTTTGCCATGCTTATATAAGTTCGTATTCTTTAAGAAGTTTGCCGATACTTTCTGCATCGTTAAACATTAGTATGTCAATAATAGATAGCCAAGGTACGAAAGCATTTTTAAATTGAGGATAAGCACTCGCTGTACTTTTGATAAAATTCAGTTTAATACCCTCTTTTTCAAATTTATTTTTATCATACAATTCCATTCCACCAATCGGATTGATGTAATGATTGGCTTGTTCCTGTTTACAAATATCCAGTATTCGCTCCTGCGCTTTCAGATCAGTGTTTTTGTATAAGGAAGAAGACGGAACAATTTCTGTCGTAATTTCCATGTAAGCACAAACTTGCTGCAAAGCATTCAAAGTAAATTCTGATATCGTTTCCGCACCGAAATTTACAATTTCTTCAACCAGAAGAAAAACCTTTTGATAATTGGGTGCTTTCAGATAAGATTGCTGAACGGTCTTAATAAATTTTTTCTTCCACGGATCATTTATCCCCAGCTCAACTTCGTTGATCAGTTTATTTTGACTTGCATCTTTTAGGGGAATAGTAAAAAGATGTTCCTGCCCAGAAACGAGAATGTTGTTTCTGTTGATCCAGCCCTTATTTATGAAATTCACATCGTCATATATCACAAACTTATCAACAGCATTAATCAGCTGAAAATACCCGATATAAGGGAATATATAAGGCTGCATGATGGCAATGGTCATGGAAGAATTTTTTAATGAATACTAAAAAGTGTGCTGTATTATGCTTTTATATCAAAAAAATGATCTTCCGGGTTAGCGGAAAAACATATTTAACGGTGCGAATTATTTCAGCTTTCTGAGGTAATAATCCTCTCCTTTAACAGCGAGGCCACGGTATTTTGCTGAGATGGTATCACTTCCTAATCTAAAATCGGTTGGTAATGCCTTAATTTTGCTGGTATCATTTACGACACTTCTGTCATAAAATAAGTAGTCCGCATCCTTTGGAATAGGTTGTAAACCTTTTTCAAAAGGATTAATTGAAATTAACCTGCGGCTTAATTTTGCCCCGTATAATGGATATTCAAAATCATCATTGATCGTAGCCAATGCCACTACTGCATCCTGAGGGACAATAGAATCATACGTTTCATAAGCTTTCGTAATATCAGGACGGGCAAATGTCTGGTATTTGATACGATCCATTTTCAATGCAGATTCAGCTCCGTAAGCAGGAAATGGCAGACTCCGAATATTAAGAAATACGGCCATAATCGCAGAAGTACAAGCTAGAACAACAACGATCAACACATAACCTTTCCAGATTCTGCGTCGTGGTTTTATAATGGATAGGCGATGATTTGAAAAAAGAAGAAGCAGAAATAATACGCCGAACAAACCGGGTTCTATAAAATATCTTCCTTTAAACGGATCATAAACTGCGGAATAGGAAATCGCGATAAAATCAAGAATAAATGCCAGCGCCAGAAACCAGTGAACTCTGGATGAAAATATTCTTAAAAATACCAGAACCAACAAAGGCAAAATTAGAGCGAAACCAAAAACGCCCCAGTAAGGATTGGCATTGTAATTATCAAAATGTCGCTGGAATGAAAAAGGAACAATGGCATAAGTCGTTTCTTCATCCAAACGTAAATGCATTTTATCCTCCAGCACCACAATCGGTTTACGGATTTGAGTATTCAAATCATATCCCCACTGCGCATTCCGTATTCCATCCAGGTTAAAAAATTCATAACTGTAACGGAAAACATTTCTTGTACCTTGTTTTAAAAGATTTCTTACTGTTCCAAAGCGTTCAACGGACTGATGTTTCAATGCCGTTGGCGGCCCGATCGGATGTCCGAAAACCTGCATATTTTTTATATATCCGGTTGGCAAAGTATAAATCAGGACAGCCAGAAATATAGCAATCGCCAGTTTTATAAACCTGTCAAAGAATATTTTTAGGTTTGGGGAAATGAAAACCGCATAGATCATTAACACAAAAACAGACGGCAACAGGAAGGCAAACGTGATTTTATGCCCGAATACGATACCGAATGCCATACCCGCCAGATATAGATAACGGTTGTCGCGCGTACTGTAAAATGTAAAAATGAAATACATCAGACAGCTCAAATAGGCCGTTAAAACGATATCCGTTTCGGTAGTAACCGCCTGCATCAGGAAATTCAGGAACATGCTGTAAGCCAGCGCGCAGAAAAAACTTGCCGAAAGATTTCTGCCAATTCTTTGTGCTATCCCGAAAACAGAAATAAGCGTGACCCAGAATGCAAGATGGTGAATGAGCTTGAAAGCGTTTTCAACTTTCCCGGTAATCAGGTAAGAATAAATCTGAATTGTGGTGACACTTTTTGGATAGGTATCCATATTCCAGTTTGTACCACCGAAATGTTCCATGGTTCCGCGTTGAATATAGCGAACGGCCCGGTTAAGGTGTCCGGTCATACTATCCCATTCGTTTGGAACCGTAAAAAGTACCAATATCAGATTTGTGATCCCAATGATGGTTAGCGTACCGAACATCATCACGAAAATAAATTTCAGATACGGAGACAATTCTCTGGCCCACAATTTAAAAGTGCTGAACCGGTTGCTGATAATAGCACGTACGGAAAATATGGGTTTGCCGGGAAGAAGCTTTGACCAAAGCGCAAAATGCAGGCCGATGGCAATGAAATTACCTGCTATCCAGGCAGGAACATTTGCTGTAAGATCCAATGCTGAAAGCACAAACCCGGTTGGGATTATGCTTCCGACAAAAAGGATAAATGATGTGATGAGCCATTCGGTCAGTGATGGTTGTGCTATTTTCTTTGAAGTATAACCAACACTATATATAAACAGAAAAAAAGAAAGCAGATAAAGAATAGCCATGAGACTATGGAGATATGTGATCATTGATAATTTTACTGATTCGCTCTACGTCCGGAAGAGGGAGGCCGACATAAAGCGGCAAACTTAGCACTCTTTCGGACATATCCTCCGAAACCGGGCAAGGTATATATTTTGGCATAAAGGCCAAAGTATTCAACGATGGGTAAAAGTATCTTCTTGGTATTATGTCCTCAGCAGCTAATGCCGCCTGTACTTTTCTTAGTACTTGTTCCGATGGAAAAACAACAGGATAGTAAGCATAGTTGTATTCAATATCCTTACTTATTTTCGGTTTTGACAAAACATCCCAGTTTATAAAACTGTCGTACCAGTCAAAAATTTCTTTTCTGGCTGCAATAATATCCGGCACATTGGGCAAATTACACAAACCCATGGCGGCATGGAATTCTGAATTTTTACCGTTTATTCCAGCGAAATAATATTCCTCGTCACCTTTATGTCCAAAAGCCCGAAGTAGATGTAATTCCTTATCAAGTTCAGGATGATTTGAAATTAATGCGCCGCCTTCAATCGTATGAAAAACTTTTGTAGCATGGAAACTGCATGTACTCAAATCACCATAAGAAAAAAGAGAACGATCTTTGTAGGTTACACCAAAGGCATGCGCTCCGTCGTAAATTACTTTAAGGTTATGCTTTTTGGCAATGGCTTCAATTTTTTCTACATCACATGGATTTCCATATACGTGCGTTGCCAGTATAGCAGAAGTTTCTGGTGTGATCGCAGCTTCAATTAAATCCGGATTGATATTGAAAGTTTCCGGATCGATGTCCACAAAAACAGGTGAACAGTTTTCCCAAAGAATAACATTGGAAGTGGCAACATAGGAAAAAGGTGTGGTAATCACTTCTCCCTTTATTCCCAAGGCTTTCATGGCAATTTGAAGCACAACTGTGCCATTGCCACAAAAATAGAGATAATCTACGTTGAGATATTCTTTCAGTTTGGCTTCAAGTTCCTGAACCAACGGACCGTTGTTGGTCAGGTATCCGCGGTCCCAAATCCCACGAACGTATTTAATGTACTGCTCCTGATCTGGTAAATATGCCTTAGTGACGTTAATCATTCACTATATGTTCAGTTTGACGAATAGAAAAATTAAGATTCGGGCGAATGTACCCAGGCCATTTGCCATACCAGGTTACGTTTTCACGGTAATCTTCTATGTCAAAAATCAGCGCTTCTTCCATGTTGTAAAGTACGGTACTTGTATCTTTTACTATCATCATGGAAACTACGTAGGAACCATCATTCAAAAAGTGACCAGGAATTTCGCAGGTACCTGTTACTAATCCTTTACCAAATTGTTGTGATGCTGTTCCCACGTTAAATATACATTCACCGGTGAAGGTGTAAAGGTGCATACTTAAATTCAGATTAGCACCTTCTTCCATATTCCAAAATTCAAATTGGAAATTCATCGGCGTGCGCACATCGATGTGCATCAGGTTGTCCTGGTATTCCGCCAGCAGCCTGAAACTTTTTATACGCACCTGATCATTCCCAGGAGCGTTGTTTACATCATCCCAATGGCGTTCTAATGTTTTGTGGGAAACTTTACTCAGATAATTGGTTACAATATGTGTTGTTTCGCCTTGGTCAATCAGTTTTCCTTTTTCAAAGTAAAAAGACTTATTACAAAGCGCCTGAATTGCCGTAAGGTTGTGACTAACGAATAAAAGTGTTCTGCCACTTTCAGAAACGTCACGCATTTTACCAAGACATTTTTTCTGGAATTCAGTATCACCAACGGCTAGTACTTCATCTACGATCAAAATTTCGGGATTTAAATGTGCAGCAATGGCAAATCCCAAACGCACGTACATGCCTGAAGAATATCGTTTTACCGGAGTATCCAGGAATTTTTCAACACCCGCAAAATCAACAATCGCATCAAAAGATTGTTTGATCTCACTTTTTGCCATGCCAAGAATAGCACCGTTCAGATAGATATTTTCGCGGCCGGTAAGTTCAGGGTGAAAGCCTGTACCTACTTCCAGTAAACTTGCAACGCGGCCATCAATCGTGATTTGACCGGTACTAGGTTCTGTGATACGGCTAAGAATTTTGAGCAATGTAGATTTCCCTGCTCCGTTATGACCAACAATCCCAATCCGGTCGCCCTGATCGATTGTGAAATTTACATCTTTGAGTGCCCAGAATTCTTCTTTTTCATCAAAGTGAGACTGACTTTTCTTTTTTGATGAAAACATTTTATCAAACGATTCGCTGAAAATGTCACGAAAGGTTGATGGACCACTGCTTTTTTGCTTGTGGTCGATAATATATTTTTTGCTGATATTTTCAGCTGTGATTACAGACATGGCCAAAAGTAACAGGTTCTAAATATGATCTACGAAAGTATTTTCCTTTTTACGGAAGTAAATTAAGGATAATATCAGAATAACAACCGAAATTATTGCAGTGGAGTACACGCTATTAGGATTAAAATAAGCTTTGTTACCTAAAAGGCACCATTTGAAACCATCAATAATCCCAACCATCGGGTTTAAATTATAGTATTTCTCATACCATGTACCTTGTGCAAGCCTGCTGCTGTAAGCAATAGGACAAACATAGAATCCAACCTGAACGATGAATGGAATTAATTGTCCGATATCTCTGAAACGCACATTTAAAACCGCAAAGAACAGGCCGAAACCCATTGATGTAATAAAGGCCAGTAACAAAAATGCTGGCAGATAAATAATATTCCAGCTAAGTGGGTGATGGAAAAATACCGTCAGAATCAGGAAAATTCCGAGTGTTATCAGAAAATCAACAAATCCGACAGCCACCGAACTAAGGGGCATCAGCAGCCTTGGGAAATATACTTTGGAAACCAGATTGGAATTAATAAGTATGCTGTTACTAATCTGGGAAAATGTGTTGGCGAAAAAAGTCCAGATTGTGATACCGCACAAAACCATTAAAGGATATGGTATTCCTTCATCACCTTTTAATTTTGCTACATAACTAAAAACAAAGACCATAACGGTCATTGTCATAATGGGGCGTAAAACACTCCATGCCACTCCTAAAAGTGTTTGTTTATAGCGAACTGATATATCTCTTTTGGAGAGGATTAGTAGCAATTGTTTATTTCTCCATAAATCTTTCCAGTAATCCTTTTCCGATCCTCCGGCTTTAATAGTAGTCGTATGCTGCATTATTTATGCTTTAGGCAATGGTGTGGTATCCTCAACAATGGCGCTGTAAATGCTTTTAACATATACATAAATCAAAGCAAGCATCAGGCCAACCAATGCTCCGATTTTTGCTCTTTTTTTACTTTCTGATTTAAGATCCAAGGGAACTTTAACATCTTCAATCATGGTGAAAAGTGGTGCTTCTCTAACAAGAGATACACGCATTTTTTCTGCATTACCCATTGCTTCGTAATAAAGCTGTTGTAAGAAACTGGTGTTTCTTTCCAGTTTATTTACCGAAATTTTGGCTTCCGGAACGATCAGCTGTGTGCTGTAATCCATTTCTTTTGCCAGCTTATGTTCGGTTTTGCCCAGCATAATAGCTAGTGAATCCGCCCTTCTTTGTAGCAATGTTAATGTATTACGGGATTTTTTTGTCTGTTTTTCTGTGTAAACCTCCTCAACTGTTTTTAGAAGGGTCTTTGCCCATAAAGCTGCTAAAGTCTCATTCTGAATGGTTGCTGTCAGTGCAATAAATGACGATTTGCGCTCTAATGTTGCGATATCAGTAAGTGATTTTAACTTTATAACAAGCTGATTTAACACAACCCGTTCATCCATACTTAAAGAATCTGGATTTGTTTTACTAAACCTGAAATTATGAAATGTTGGTAAATCCTTCCATTCTTCATCCTTAATTCCACTGGAATCAATTACAAAGTTTGCCAGAATCATGGGTTTGCCACTTACAACAACATTTTTCAAGAGTGCTCTTTCGATAACAGGACGGGATTCAACAAAATAGAAAAAGTTTTCTCCTGTAAAAATATTGGCATCCGTTGCTGAACTCATGCCAAAAAGCGCGCCAAGGTTTCCCATATCGCTGCCTGGGGAGCTACCTCCCATGTTAAACACGATGGTCGCTTCGTAGGAATTTGGTTTTATAAGATATACATCCATAGCATATCCAATTCCAAACCCCAGCAATATCAGTAGCAAAAATGCTTTCCAGCTTTTAAGAAGAGCATTCTTTGCTGCAACAACCTTTAATATAACTTCCCTCGGTGTAATTTGTTCCTCAGAAACTTGATTAGTCATATTCGACATTCTATTGTGATTACTTTAAAGTACGGAAGGCAAGAATAGTTACAATTAATGTCATTACAGAACTCAATACACCAATAGTTGTTTGAATCGCCTGTTGCGGAGTTAGTGAAGGAGCTCCGCGCGATGGAACAAAAATTTCAGATCCTGGCTGAACTTTTGGATATACATTGAAGAACATGAATTTTCTTGTTCTGTCTACCGATCCGTTTGGATATTTGATGTAAGAGCTTTTACGTAAAGATCTTGTGGTAAATCCTCCTGAATGTGAAATGTAATCCGCAAATGATAAGCCTTTTCCGTATTTTACTGTGGTAGGATAAAGAACTTCTCCTGTAACCTGTACCGTTTCCAGTCTTTTAGGTATACGTATAATATCGCCTTCCTGAACAACCAGATCCTCAAATGAACCAGGATTTTTCATGATAATACTCAATTTAATTCCGATAGATTCTTCTTTAACACCTGGAAGAGCTGTTGCTGCTTTACCTTTTTTAATACTAAGCTGACTTGCCTCTTCCTGCTCGTAATCCGTAGCCTGACTTACATTTTGTACAAAAGTTCTTCTCAATAAAGTAGCGCCTTCAGGGAATGCAAGTTCGGTTAACCCGCCTGATCTTTTGATGATATCACTTATTTTATCGTTTTTATTGACAATAGTATAAGAGCCTGGTACAAGAACTTCACCTTCAAGGAAAACAGACTGCTGCTCTACATAGTTAGGTGATTTTCTTACAATAACCTGGTCGAAAGGAAGAAGGACAAAGTTAGTTTCTTTGTTGCCTATAGAAAGATCGCGGTTCACATTGAATTTAAATGTCTCTGCAATTTGAGCATTGGCTGCTCCGGGAATGCTGTTTCTTTTTCTTCTGATCACTTCTACTTCCGTAGTGAAAGCAGATTCTTTGAAACCACCGGCTTTTACAAGTACATCTTCAAGTGTCATGTTGGCAACATAAGGATATTTTCCATCGTTGTCACCAAATTTTGGATTATTAACTTCTCCCTCAACCGTTACGATAGCTGACTGTGCCATATCAAATTTGGAAGGAATTACAATCTGGTCTAGACGGGTCAGTACCAGATCAGGCACAGTTCCATTCAAGACATCGCCAAGGTTCAGCTGTATACTTTCGATAGTCAGATCCGGTCTTGTTCTTAATACTGATATTCTTCCTGTAAAGGCATCTTCTCTCAAACCTTGTGCACTTTCAATTAAAGTCTTTAATGTAGGACTTGTATCAAGAGAGAAATTTCCGGCACGCATCACAGCACCTTCAATGGTGACAATATTTTCAACACGGTCAAGAACCGTTTCTACATCTATTAAATCACCGGTAACAACGTCGGCCGTTGCAAACTGATCCTGAGGAACATCTACGATTTTTCTTTCTTTGGCAGTAATACGCTCAATTTTGACACGTGACTGGTAAGCCTGGTCTGTAAAACCACCTGCATATTTAATTACATCGGCCAGTTTTTCTTCCGGCTTCAATTCATAAATACCAGGTCTTTTCATTTCGCCTGTAACTTCCACTCTCTTTTTATAAAAACCAACAACTATATTATCATTGTCCTGAACACGAATATCCCCATCAATTTTTCCATTTACGAGGTAATCGTAAATATCCATATGAGAAATGACTTTCCCTGCACGAACTACGCGAACATCACGGAAAGAACCAATTTCGTTTGGCCCACCAGCCTGATAAAGCGCATTAAATGCAGAAGCCAGAGAAGTAATGGTGTAAGTTCCAGGATTGATAACTTCACCTGTCACAAATACTTTTACATTTCGTATCTCTCCAAGCGTTACCATTAATTTGGTTTTGGCGGTCTCTCCGTTTTCACCAATCAGGCCGGGTGTAAATTTGGAAAATTTATCAATTAATATTTTTCTGACTTCTTCAATTGTTCTTCCGTTTACATAAATATTTCCCAGACGTACAATGGTAATGAAACCATCTCTGCTTACAATGGTCTTATAAGTAGCTTCCGCGTAGTTGTAAAGGTAAATATTAAGATTGTCTCCTGGGCCAACTACATAATTGGTTGGCGTTGCAATTTGCAAATCGGGAATCGGATCAAATTTTTTATCGGCGAAAATAGAATAACCGTAAATTTTTTCCCGTAGAGCCAATTTTTCCTGTTCTGCCGGAGTCAAAGTTCCGGAAGTTGATGTATTGATTTTACTTTGATCCGTGGCTGCATCTTTTGGAGCATTGGGATCTGTATTCGCTGCCGCTTTCCCTTTTTCAGTAGATTGTGGATCAGTCGCTTTTGGCGTATTCGGTTGCTGATTTGAATTTCCCGGCTGATTTCCCTGTTGAGATCCTTGGGGAGCATTACCTGATGGCTGGCCACTTTGTGTGTTTCCTGCTCCGGTTGATGTTGGCGCAGTCGTCGGCGCAGATGGCGCTACAACTTGTGCTAAAGCAGGTAATGAGATGATCAGGCTTAATAGATATGGTAATAGAAATTTACAATTTTTAGCCAACTTGAATGTGTTCATATGAAGTTTATTGTACTATGAAATGCAACCGGTTCATTAATAATATATAATTGTACTGTTATTTTTGCGCCTAAATTAGACCTAAATTAGATTTCGGATTTCTATTATTAAGACAAAGTAAATTAGATTTTTCTTATTTTTAAAGAATTTCTAGTATTCGGTTTGAAACTAGCACACTAGCAAAGGTACAATAGGGTAACGATAAATGACCCAAATTATTAAAATACAATATTAAAATCATAAATATCCAAACTAGAGTATTCGTAGATTATGGAAAATACTGTCAGCATACAATACGACGAGGATAGCATTAAGTCACTGGATTGGAAAGAGCATATCCGCCTGCGGCCGGGGATGTATATCGGGAAGTTGGGTGATGGTTCCTCGATTGATGATGGTATATATGTTCTTGTAAAAGAAATCGTAGATAATTCCATTGATGAACACATGATGGGAAATGGAAAAACCATCGAGATCAAAATTTCGGAGCACCGAGTGGAGGTGCGGGATTACGGGAGAGGTATCCCTTTGGGAAAAGTGGTGGACTGCGTTTCAAAAATTAACACGGGTGGAAAATATGATTCCGGTGCCTTTCAAAAATCTGTGGGATTGAATGGAGTAGGTACCAAAGCGGTAAACGCACTTTCCAATTATTTCAAAGTACAGTCTTTCCGTGAGGGGAAATCCAAAATTGCCGAATTTCAGCAAGGGGTTTTGTTAAAAGAATCCAAAGAGGAAACCACAAATCAGCGTAACGGAACTCACATTGCGTTTGAACCAGACGGGCTGATATTTAAAAATTTCAGATATATTCCGCAATATCTGGACAATATGATCTGGAATTATTGTTATCTGAACGCCGGGCTTACGGTGAGTTTTAATGGGCAAAAATATATTTCACACAATGGTTTGCTGGACCTTCTGGTTAGTAAATCCGATGCAGAAGCAATCCGTTATCCGATTATCCATTTGAAAGGTGAGGATATTGATTTTGCGATGACGCATGGAAATCAATATGGTGAAGAATACTATTCATTTGTAAATGGCCAGTATACAACCCAGGGAGGTACGCATTTGGCGGCTTTCCGGGAAGCAGTGGTAAAAGCAGTTCGTGAACATTTTGGTAAGGATTATGCGCCGGAAGATATTCGTTCTTCGATTATTGCAGCCGTTGCGATAAGGGTTCAGGAGCCGGTTTTTGAATCTCAGACAAAAACAAAACTTGGATCAAATACCATTACACCGGATCCGAACAGTACTACGATCAGGACATTTGTCAACGATTTTGTTAAGGAAAGGCTTGACAATTATCTGCACATGAATCCCGAATCGAGGGATGCTCTGAAAAAACGTATTGAGCAGTCGGAAAGGGAACGTAAAGAATTGGCGGGAATTAAAAAACTTGCTAATGACCGTGCGAAAAAAGCAAATTTGCATAACAAGAAACTTCGTGATTGCAGAGTTCATTTGACGGATCTTAAAAGTGATCTGCGTCAGGAAAGTACCTTATTTATTACAGAAGGAGATTCAGCAAGTGGATCGATTACAAAATCCAGAAATATCCAGACACAGGCTGTTTTTAGTTTGCGGGGAAAACCTTTGAATTGTTTTGGTCTGAATAAAAAAATCGTGTATGAAAATGAAGAGTTCAACCTTCTTCAACACGCGCTGGATATTGAAAACGGTGTCGAAAATTTGCGGTTTGCACGTATTGTCATTGCTACGGACGCTGACGTTGACGGGATGCACATCCGCTTACTGTTAATGACTTTTTTCCTGCAATTTTTTCCTGATCTGGTTCGAAATGGACACCTTTACGTGTTGGAAACGCCGTTGTTCCGTGTTCGGAATAAGAAGGAAACATTTTATTGCTATAATGACGACGAAAAAAAGGCGGCTATTGCCAAATTGGGTAGCAAACCAGAGATCACGCGTTTTAAAGGTTTAGGAGAAATTTCACCTGAAGAGTTTGGTAAGTTTATCGGTGAAGATATGCATCTGGAACCTATTATTCTTCAAAAGGAAACTTCGATCCAAAAGTTGCTAACCTACTATATGGGTAAAAACACACCGGAACGCCAACGATTTATTATTGATAATCTGAAAATCGAAAATAATATTGAAGAGTTGGCCATTGTGAGTTAACCTGTTCCGATTACGATACTGATACTGTTTAATAAATTAGATTATTTGTGGATTTACAACAATTAAGAGAGCGGATTGATACACTGGACGACCAGCTGCTGAACATTCTTAACGAACGAATGGAACTGGTGAAAAGTGTCGGAGATTTAAAACGCTCTTCAAAATCAATGATTTACCGTCCGGAGCGTGAAAAACAGATTTTGGACCGTCTTGAGATGAGAAATACAGGACTTCTGACACGTTCGGCAATTGACGCAATCTTTTTCGAAATTTTTGCTGTATCCAGAAATCTTGAATTGCCGGAAAGGATTTCTTATCTGGGGCCAGAGGGAAGTTTTACACACCAGGCAGCCGAAAGCCGTTTTGGCGGAATGAGTGAATATCTTGTGTTGCCTACGATTCATTCAGTTTTTGAAAGTGTAGAAACAGGCCGGGCCAAATTTGGTGTAGTGCCTATTGAAAATAACCAGGAAGGAATTGTTGTTGAAACTGCTGATTTTTTAAGAGAAAAAGCACTTACAATTGTTGCCGAAGTTTTATTGCAGGTCCATTTTACTTTTGCCACGCAGTCGGATTCTTTAAAAGATATCAAACGTATCTATTCAAAAGATATCGCGTTCCGTCAATGCGGGAAATTTATTGGTGAATATCTTGAAGGACTTGGCGTTGAACTGATCCCGGTTGAGTCAACCTCAAAAGCGGCAAGGTTAGCTGCAAACGAGCCTGATTCGGCCGCTATTTGCTCATCAATTTCAGCACATATTTTCGGCGTGCCGATTTTCTTTGACAACATAGAAGACAGCGATCAAAACCGCACACGCTTTTTGATTCTGTCAAAAGATGTATTGAACGATAAAAGTGGAGATGATAAAACTACGATTATTGCAAATCTTCCAAATACAAACCGTCCGGGTGTTTTGTACGAATTTTTGAAAGATTTTAATGACAGAGGAATCAACCTTACAAAAATAGAAAGTCGTCCGCTTCGGGGAGAATCTGTTTTCCGTAATTGGTTTCTTGTAGAATTTTTAGGTCACGTCAATGATCCGGGCGTTCAGGAAATCATGCACAAATATGGAACGCATCTGAAATGGCTTGGAAGTTATGTAAGAGTTTCAGATTTATAATATTGAAATGATTGAGCCGGAATTTGTAAGAAATTCCGGCTCAATCATTTTATTTTTTCAAAGTACCGCGGTATAGCGCAGGCCAATTTCCGTAAAGTGAAATCGTGGTTTTTTCTCCGTCAGGTAATTTTACTGTAAGTTTTTTAGTAGCGGTAGGAGGCTGGAAGCTATCTACACCCAGTACTACAATTTTATTTCCTTTTACAATTGCAGAAATAAAAGGTTCTTTTTTATCTGCTACCAACGCTGCCTGGCCTTTTTTTGGCTCGTGCCAGATTCCATTTATTTCATAGGCCAAATCTTGATTTGTCCCGCCAACGAGAACATCTTCAACCTGTTTTGCCATCCAGTTTCCCAGGACGTAGAATTCTGTGGGATAATCCCAATAGCGGGGAGCTTCTCCATCAGGAACTGTTCTGTTGAAAACGGAAATATTGGTTTTCGCATCAGCCGGATACCATTCCTTTCCCCAATCCGATGATTCCGGCGTAATTCGGTAGGAATTTGCGCCTCTGCCTGCCGGCTGGCTATCATGCCAAATGTAATAACCATCGAAAAGAATAAGTGAAAAAAGCGACATACTCAATGCCTGGCTCGCAGGCATCATTTCGAGCTGACCAAAAACAAGTTCTCCTTTTGGATTGGAAGTTTCTAAATGCCAGGGCACAACCGGATCTTTATAGAGTGGCATATAACGGTTCCAGGCGTAAAATATCGATTTATTTTTCTTTTGAAACGGAATCAGTTCATTGATACGCAGGGCGTGAATGGCAGAAAGTAAAGCGAAATTGTTAGGTGTATTTCCCTGCTCATCTACCCCAAAAGAAGGCCGTGGGTACACATCCGTGGGCGAAACATTGAATACATTTTGAAAACTGTCGCCATTTGGCAAAGCATCATAGTTGGTATGATTGGGAGCAGGATTGTCATAATCTTTCAAAAACGCACCCGGCTTTTTATCATTCAGTGTATTGAAATGCGGATTGGTGTAAGCACTTCCTCCCCAATAATCGAACAGATTTATGTTTGGGTTATTTTTTCTGATCCGTTCCGCAAACCAGATTAGGCGCTGTTTTACTTCCGGATTATAGACCTGGTTCCAGAATTCAAAATCGAAAGCATAAGCTCCGAAACCTGTAATATTATTTCCTGATTTCTCTACTTCTTCCCTTGATAAACTTGCAAACCAATCCTGATTTTTATCCTGAAAAAGACCAGGAGACGCAGTCCAGTGCATTTTATCCGTAGGGATATTTTTTTCCCACGCGGGTAAATGTGTGATACCCCGGTTGAAATAATTTTGCGCAGGTACCCAGTTGTTGAGCCTGTATTGCATTACCAGCTTTCCTTCAATGGGTTTGAATTCAGGAAAATCGGTGTCAAAGTGCACGTTAATATCCTTTTTTGGTGCGTACCATGCAGGAATATCTATGCGCGTGAGCGTGGACTCTTCTTTTGTTGCAACACCATTTGGACTGATCCAGATATTTTGCTGACGTACGCTGCGGTTTTTCAGACTGTTCCACCAATCGTTATAGGGTGCATCAATCCATTTGGCAGTAACATTGTAAAGATATCCGGGTTTAACTTCCACGCCGTTTTCGAGTCCGCTTACCACAATATTATCAATCATGACAACATGCGTGCGGCCATCCTGAAAATTGGCAAAATCTTTGAGGTAAATGCGGTTATTTTTGACAACCGGACGGACATCAAGCCAGGTGTCCTTACTGCCTTGTCGTACCCATTTTGACTCGTCAAGAATCTGGGTTATTAAAGAAGCGTTGTAATCAAATTCTGCCGTTGTCTCACATCCAGGCTGTCCAAGACTGCTTACCTTTATTGAAGTTTTTCCACCATTCAAAGTAAGATTGGTCAACGTAAGCCACAGACCCAGACGATGCGGTACTTTTTCAAAACGTTGTACTTTTCCATTCTGGACAATTTCAACATTGTATGGCGCAAGTCCTCCCGCGTTGGCGGCAAGTTCAAACTGCATTTCTTTTCCAATTTGCCGGTAGCGACGCACGGTTAGATCACAGGCATTAGAAGCAGAATCGATCGTGATGGCGACAGGCAGCTCGTTTGGGATTTCTACAAAAACTTTTCCTTCTGATGGCCCATACCTTTGCCAGGCCCAGATACCCGCTCCCGAAAAAACCAGGAGTAGTGTACTGATCCAAATAATTACTGATTTTGACAAAATATTTTTTTTATGCAAAGCTGAAAATTAACTGTGAACGGCTAAATATAGGCTACCACCAACGGTAAAACAAACCAATGGAAGTATTGAGAGATGAAATTCCGGTGGTAAGATAGTCGTATTTAAAAGATGTTGCCGCGTATTTGACCCGCACATCCGCGCCAAAAGAGCCGTCTTTTTTAAACAGAAATTTGGAACCAACGCCAACGCCATAAGTCGGACGGATTTTCTGTTTCTGATCGGCCAGGCTTCCGTAATAAACGGTATAATCAAGAATACTGCCTCCGGCGCTTAGCTGGACGTAAGGCTGGATGGATGAATTTTTTGGCAACAAGTGATAGTTCACAAATGCCTGGATTGGATATTGAGATACAGTTCGGGTTTGAACAGCAGAAATTGTCTGGTCTCCTGACATGTAAAGTGCTCTTGGTAATCTTTGTTTGAAATAAGAATATCCAATCTCACCGCCGACAGAAAAAGAATTTTGTAAAACCCATTCCAGTGAAATCGAATAATTTTCAAAGGATGTTTTATCAATGTAATCATTTTTGAAAGATCCAATCGGTATAGCACTCGTTAAACGTGCAGTTACGAGATAAGTGGTGTAACGCTCATAAGGAGAGGCTAATGTATATAATTTCGGTGCCTGTTCCTGAGCCAAAGCAGGTACAAAACCAGCTAAAAGAAACGCAGCAATGACTAATTTTTTCATTTTGAAATAATGTTTTTAAATTATTTATTTCCCGATCAATAAAATCAGAAAGCAATAAAACTGGTCTAGTTGATTTTCAGATAGGTTGACTGGCCGAAAATGGAATCCATCATCTGGCTGAAATAATCCGTATTAGCTAAACCGGAACCGCGAATTTGCGCATTCCATACCACATTTAAAGTCTTGGTTGTGGCATTTGCATTTTTTAGGTCAAGCATGGAAACGGACCAATAGCTTTCGCTGGTTTCGTAATAAGAATAATAACTTGGATAGCCGTAGCCATAACCTCCATAATACCCACCGTAATAGGATGAATAGGGAGTAGAAGTTACATTAAGATACGTATTTGTAATTCGGGCAACGGTAAGGTCAACATCAGGTTTGCTGCTGGCAGCTACATAGGTGTAGCCCTGGCTTTGCATTTTTGATATAATGCTGGATAACATTTGTTTGTCAAGATCAGTCAGCGCGGTACCAGATCTTTCGTCTTGGACAACGATGACAGAATCGGCAATACTAAAAGTTTTGAATTGTTTAAAATCTATACTTTTATCATGATTTGTAATAAAAACCTGAGAATCCAGATCAGTTAAATCGTTGATCGGATCCTTGGTGCAGGATGTCAGCCAGATTGCGGCAAAAATGATTAAAAATGAAGCTTTTTTTAGCATGATGATATTTTCTGTTTTTACTTTTTAATAACGAATTTTAAAAATGATCATTTTACTTTTCCGTATTTAACACATTTATTTTTTCTTTTTATTTATGCGATACGTTTTATTATGACCATGCGGAATAGATTTTGGTTGTAATGATTTCAATAAAATAACAATGTTGAATAAATTTATTTCGGTGGAATTGTGTAGTTTGGAACATTGAAATTAGTGCCGCCGAACTTTATTTGATTTTGTCCCGTTCGTTGTTTTATTTTAGTATTAATAAAAATTTGTCACGCAAGCTGAAATGTAATTTCGAGATTCGAACCAATTATATATGGAAACAAAAGAAGAGATTTTAAGGATCATAGATGTACTCAACGATACTTATGAAAGTGAGGAAGCCTGGTACGGCCCGTCCGTAGTTGAGGCATTACGGGATGTGACGCCAAAAATGGCTGAGTTACGACTAAGCTCAAATACACATTCCATTGCAGAAATTGTATATCACATGACTACCTGGAGAATATTTGCCGTCCGCAAAATTCAGGGTGATGAAGAATTTGATATAAAAACGCTGGACAAGGACTGGAAAAAGTTTCCTGTTGTAGACGAATTTGAATGGGAAGCTATTCAAATGGAATTAAGCTTGTCACAGGAAGAGCTTATTTCAGAGCTTGAAAAATTAGAAAATGATAGTTTTCTAGAAGATTTTGTGCCTGGAAGAGATTATTCTTACTACACAATGATACACGGCGTAATCCAGCATGATGTGTATCATGCCGGCCAGATAGGTCTGATCAAGAAGGCTTTGAAGGGAATGCAACTGGAAGAAGAAGATGATTTCGGAGCATTTGATGACAAAGCGAATTTTGGTGGCAGTGACGATTATTATTGATCTGACTTATATAAAATTTTGCATTTCTTATAAACTTTGCGATAAATACTAAGAAAATGTTATATTTTGCATAATAATTGAAGGAAGTATTCTATGAATACAATCTCTTTAATGGTGTGGATATATGTCAAAAAGCCATTCGGTTCATCGAGTGGCTTTTTTTATGAAATGTCTGAAATCTGTGCCACATTTGATAGATTTTTCAGAATAACCCTAAGCGTATGAAAATATTAGTTGTAGAAGATGAGCCGAAACTGGCTGGATTTTTAAAACGCGGTCTTGAAGAACAGTCTTGGGAAGTAGAACTCGCCTATGATGGTCAGGTCGGAAAGAAAATGGCTTCCAATTACAGATTTGATGTCATTATTCTGGACGTTAACCTGCCATTGCTCAATGGCTACGATTTGGCTAAACAACTTAGGAATGACGGATTGACCACGCCAATTTTGTTTCTAACGGCACTTGGCACGATTGATGACAAACTGGATGGTTTTGAAGCAGGTGGTGATGATTATCTGGTAAAACCTTTTGAATTCCGGGAACTGATTGCCCGTATCAAAGTTTTATCACAAAGAAACAGCAACCGTGAGCAATCCAGCCAGATATTGAAACTTGCTGATCTGGAATTGAATCTTGACGAAAAAGTGGCCAGAAGAGCCGGTAACCGGATCGATCTGACAGCCAAAGAATTTGCCTTGCTGGAATATCTGATGCGAAACCGGGGAAGGGTAGTATCAAGGGTTGATATTGCAGAACAGGTATGGGATATTCGTTTTGATACAGGTACGAATGTAATTGACGTTTATATCAATTTTTTACGCAAAAAGGTAGATAAAGATTACACGACAAAACTGATTCATACGGTGGTTGGGATGGGTTATATTTTTAAGGAAGAATGAACATAAAAACCCGGCTTACTTTACTATTTACCATGTTGGTTGGTTCCATCATGGCGCTTTTCTGTTTGTCGATTTACTTTTTTTATGATCAGTACCGGGAAAAACAGTTTTATTCATTCCTGAATGAACGTGGACAAACAATTGCGCAGTTGGTGGAGGCTAGTAAAGGAATAAGTAAGGCGGACATTGACAAAATTGAGAAAGAAAATAACACCGTATTGCTCGATGAAGAAATAACGATTTATGACGGTGGGGATTCTGTGATTTTTAATAGTGGTTCTTTTGAGTTTGTTCTTACACATCAAATGCTGACGGATGCCCGGAGCGGCAAGGAGATTCACACCAAACATGCTAAAAAAGAAGTAATAGTTATCAGGCATATTTTGCAGGACCACCGCAAGCCCTGGGTGGTGGTGGCTATTGCAAATGACCATCTTGGTTCAAGTCAATTACAGCGCTTGCGCGAGATTTTGGTTATTGGATGGCTACTTTCGCTCATTTTGGTAGCTGTGGCTGGTTGGCAATTTGCTACGGATGCGATAAAACCTGTATCCGATATTATCGCTCAGGTAAATAATATTTCCGCAGGAAACCTCCATGATAAAGTTACAGTTGGCCGCGAAAAGGACGAGCTGGCATTGCTCGCACAAACGTTCAATCTTATGCTGAACCGGCTGGAAATCGCATTTGTAGCCCAGAAGAATTTCGTTTCACATGCTTCCCATGAATTGCGCACACCGCTTGCGTTAATTATGAGCGAAGTGGAAGTCGCCCTCATGAAGGCCCGGAACGGGGATTATTATGAGGAAGCTTTAAAAGGAATTCTGGAAGAGGTAAAGGAAATGAATGAACTCGTTAGCAGATTGCTTGAACTGGCAAGGACGGAGGAACATGCATTTCGGGTTACTTTTTCGAAAATCAGGATTGATGAAGTTTTGTGGCAGGCGCAAGCTTCTATCCAGCAAAAAAATTCGGGCTATAAGGTTCATATCAATTATGACCAGATTCCGGAAAATGAAGAGGAATTATTAAGATATGGCGATGAAAGCCTTTTGAGAACTGCATTTATGAATCTGATGGATAATGCATGTAAATATTCTGATAATCATAGCGTTAATGTATTTCTTGAAATAGATAAAGACCTTATTAAAATCTCCTTCAAGGATGTCGGCATGGGTATTGCAGCTTCTGAATTACCTTATGTATTTGATACTTTTTACCGCAGTGCCACTACGATGAGCAAGGCCGGTTATGGTATTGGATTAGCGCTTACAAAACGCATTATCACAATGCAGGGCGCAAGTATCGATGTGGAGTCCAAAGTTGGCCTTGGAAGTACCTTTACATTGAAATTCCCGCCTTTCTGAAAAATCTCTTTCTTTTTAATTCGTTTTTAATTTTGCATTAATCTGACTTTAACAAGGTCTGAGGTCATTTGTATCATAAAATCGCGGTCGAAGATTTTATGATAGGACTGGTTTTCAATTGTATAAGTTTTCATATCGCCGTTTTTAGGAAGGTATTTACTTGGCAATAAATGGTCCGGCCGCAGGGTTTATTGTCAAAAGTGAAATGGGTGTTGGTGATATTAATTGTTTGATAAATAAGTAAATAATAAAATTGCCAAAAGGAAGTAATTGAGATTTTAAAGTGTCTTAATTGATCCGGAGCAATGAAAATATAACCCGTTCCATATTGACTTGGAAATGGAAAAATGAAATTGATAGAAATAACTATCGACGCTGTTCAATGAGTTATTGGCAGCATGTAAGATTCAACGCTTAACTGTAATAAGTTAAATTGAGAGGTGAGTAGTAAGACAAAAAATGGCCATCGGGTTTCGATGGCCATTTTTTTACGTTTTGTTTGAAAATATAAATTGGTTTTTTTCGTGTTTTCCGTAGGTTTCGGTTCCGTGCGTCGGTGGTTCCGTGGTTCCGTGGTTCCGTGGGTTGAAACCCACGGCTACAATGTCGGCCATGCCTACGGCATTGGTTATATCAATCTAAAATTTATTTAGGAAAAATAACATAGGTATGACCGATTTGATCGCCGTGGGATTTATCCCGTGGGATAGTTATTTCTGTTCTTCAATCATCAGTCCTGGCAAAGATTCCGGATATTCATCACGAATAAATTCAATTATTTTTTCACGAACCAGACAACGCAGATCGAAAGCCTGTGAAGAATTTCGGGCAGACATAATAGCACGAACAACCATGAATTGTGCCTGTGTATCTGTCACCTGTAAAGCCCAGGATTTCCCATCCCAAAGAGGCGTATTTAACAGAATTTGTTCCAATTTTTCGCGTAACTTTTCAACGGGCGTGTGATAATTTAAATTGAAAAATGCTGTACCAATTAAGGTGCTGTCATTTCTTGTCCAATTTTGAAAAGGTTTTTCGATGAAATAAGTTATCGGTAAAACCATCCGGCGCAGATCCCAGATATTAACAACGACATAAGTCAGATTTATTTCTTCAATTCGTCCCCATTCGCCTTCGACAATCACAACATCATCAATTTTGATAGGCTGGGTAAAGGCGATTTGAATACCCGCTAACAGATTACCAAGCGATTTTTGCGCTGCAAAACCGATGATCACACTGACAATACCTGCTGATGTTAGTATCCCGACACCATATTGACGAACGCTGTCAAAACTCAACAATAAGATTGAAACACCAAAAATAATTGTCAGAATGATTATCATCCGCTTTACAAATTTGATTTTAGTGTAAAGCTTTCTTGCATCGTTATTATTCGGAGTGTCAAAATCAAGTTTATCAATCAGGATTTTTTCAACGATAATAACAATACGCGTCATCAACCAGGTACTTACCGCAATCAGTGCTATTTTGCTGATTCCATGCGTAAATTCATAGGGAGGATGTGATTCTGAGTAGGTTTTTGTTATTAATGTGATGATCAGTAACGGAATGAAAAAATACAGAACGCTGGTTTGATTCTGATGAATTGCCCGAATGACTGGCCATTCCTTTTTTCTTGCGGTAATCGCAATTGTTTTGATGACAATCAAACTAATGACCAGGCCAATGATCATGGCCAGTAAAATAATTAGCCAGGGAGAATTTTTGTAATCAAGTAATGCCAGAAAGTTATTCATTGTTTATTGTTCTGTGAGCCGCGCCACGATCATCCCTGTATGTTTAGGAACGGATGCCACGTATTCTGCTAAGGGAAGACTGGATAACATTACTTTTTTTCCTGCCAGCGATGCATGCATTAAGTATGCGCGGTTTCCGATTTTTGTAATAATACCCATGTGGTTACAATCAAGTCCTTCCACAGAGGAGGTGAAAGCAACAATATCTCCATCGCGCAGCATAGGTTCTGTTTTTTGAAGATGCGCTTTTGGAATGTAAGAATACTCTCTGCTGTTAATAATATTTTCCTGTTCCTTAATTTTCTCCCAAACCTCCGTATTATCCAGTGCCGGATAAAAATTAGCGTGGGTTGACATAAAATTAATTTCCTTTTTATAAGGTATACCACCCACTTTGGATGTTATATCTTCCAGTCGGCCGCGTTTTTCATTTTCATACATCCAGTCCAAAACGTAATGTAATCTTGAAGGATAGCCGTCTATAACGCCATCCCGGTACCTGATTTTTGTAAGTTCAGTTTTATAGCCATCATAACTCAGGTTTTCACTTTTCGCAATAGCCAGTGCTATTGAACTCTCAACAAGCGTGGTACAATCCAGTCCATCGAATTTGCAGACAAGCTTTTCAGTCGGATTTCCTTCCAATGTGCTTGCGACGTACGGCGTACCCAGAAAAGATTCTGCCATGCGTAAAACCTGTGTTCCCAAATCACCGTTACCGGGAAGCTCCATTTTTTGGGTAAAAACTTTCTGTGTGGCTAATTGCGCCTGTGATGCTGATGAGAAAAATATTAGTAATGAAAATGTGAATAATTGTAAAATCTTAATTCTTATTTTCATTGCAGGTAATAATTTACCGCTGTTCATAACGTGATAATCTTTAAGGAGAAATTATTTTTAACAATAAAGTGAATTTTGAAGAGTATCTACATCACTCACTTCACTAAAACTGCTATTTAAAACAAATTTATGATAATTTGGAAATATAATGGTCTTCGTTCAAACCACTTTCCATATCAATTGCGCACCTATCGGTTAACAATTACCTCAGGAAGCTCGTCATTGACTGCAACAGTTTCCTTCACCGGGAAAAAGAATGCAGACCCGTGATGAAAGAATTGCCATGACAAATTCCCCAACAGGCTTTTCACCTCACTAAATTTTGCATTTCTGGATTTAAGAGCAAACGCGATAGAAAGCCCGAAACTTACGAGCACGTTCATTATGCCAATACAAGAAATACCAATAATGGAATTAATCCACAAATCAGTTGAAATGTGGCTGTGCAATCCGGCAAATGCCAATCCGAAATTGCCAGAAGCAAATGTAATGTGACGGATATCCAGCGGTATCCCGAGCGTAAAACCAACCGCGCTTGTTGCTCCAAGAAAAATACCCAATGCAAAATTTCCGGCCAGAGCGCCGAAATTATGTTCAAGGTAAATCGCAATCCGGTTCAGTTTGTCCTGTCCAAAAAACCGGATAAGTCCGGGGTGACTTTTGATCCTTAAAGTATACTTGTCATAAATCCATTTGTTTTCATAATATCCTGAAATTAAGCCTGATATCATTAGATAAGCGCCGGCAATAGCTGCATGGGGAATAGCCAGACTTTCCCACGCATTCAGTTCTCCAATCAGTTTTATTGCTTTCGCAGCATCGGCAATGTGATAACCGTAGGCGTAATAATAAAGTCTGTCAAAACCATAAGCAACGGGGAAAGCAATGGCAGCATTTCCCACCAACGAAATAAACTGGCTTCGGATAAGTCTGATCAGAAGCTGCGTAGTTGTTTCAAGCCAGTTTGGGTTTTCGCCGTTGTTGCTAAGATTGGCAGCAATAGTGGAGGCCGTCATGGCTGGTTGTTTGGTCGCGATTGTAAAACCAAGTATGTGGATCAGCATGAAGCCAAACGAATAATTCATACTGTAAAAAAAGGCTTCCCAGAAAATAGGCAGATGCTGAAAATACAATCTTGTTTTGTTGCAGCAAAGCAAACCCACCACGACTCCTCCTCCCAAAGCTCTTCGAAATAACTTCCAGTAACCGGCCCTGTCTGAAGAAATATAATGTTGCCCTGTTTTGGAAGTATTTTCAATGACTTTGAAAGTCAGTAATTGCAGGTTTATAGAAAAGTGTTTTCGAAGACTGTATTTTGTATTTTCTGCATAAACGAATTCTTTCAACAAATGTGTTATAATGAGCCACTGCCTGTCTTTTTCATTCGTTTGCAGCAAATCAAGTAATTGGGTAAGTCGTTTTAAATATTGTTCCAGTTGCCGGATCAGCGCTGTAAGTTGCAAACTTATTCCAAAAAGATCTTTGTGTTTATAGATATATGAAACCTGGCTTTTGCATTGATTAATCATCACCAGAATATGTTTGTAATCATTATCCCGGTCTTCGTTTTTGTAGTCAAACTGGTTTATCGTTTTTTCAACATACAGCATCACTTCACGATTCAATCCTAAAAAAGGAGAATCAAGATCATCCACACGTGGAATTTTGGAGACGACTTCCGGTTCAATTCCCAAATTGGCAGCGCGTTGTGCGAGCACCAAAATGGAGTTTAAAAGTTCTCGTTCAATGTATTGAGTTAAAGCCGGGCTGTTTTTCCTGAATATGTCTACAAAGAAATTACACCAGTTTTCATCCGGAATGGCCTGTACCCAGAAATAATCTTTTTTGTGATTAAACAAATTATCAAACTGTGTACGAAGTTCGGTTTCTTCATGAACCGGCGGGAGAAATTTATAACCTAATCTTGCAAATGCATCCGAAAAAAAACCGCGGTTCGCACCAATCTCAGATTCTGTAAGCAGTGAAACGAATTTGGTTGATTTAAGAATGGAATTAATCTGGTCTGCTAACAGGTCTTTTTCACGACGATCCATCAGGACAGCAGTAAGGATTTCCGAAGAGGGTTTATCCTTGTTGGTCTTCGCGTTGTATGAACTTCGGATGAGTTCAATAAATTTCCCCAGATAATTAATACGGCTTGGATCTAAAACGCTGCTCATAAGGTAGAAGAATTTAAGCGTTTATACCGGATAAAAAATATTTCGTCCGATCCGTATATTCGGGATATTGATAAAAAATAAAATGATCTGATTTTCAATAAATATCAGTTTCGTTACCGGCACGAATCAATAAATGCTATGCCATTAACGTAAATCTAATACTTCTTTTTGACCCAAATAGGACTTTTGCCCCAATAGTGCAAGGATGTGTTGGGATATTTAAAGTTTATTTTTTTTATAATACAGGAAAATTGGCTTGGTAATTTTATTCTTTCTTTTGTGTTTAGAAGAAAGAATAAAGGCCAATTTCCAGTATTGTTAAGCATACTAATTTTCAACAATTTCGTAAACATAAACCGAAACTGGCGGAAGTGTGATGGCAATTCCGGTAGAAGTTATTTCGGATGGTTTAATATTTGGAGTTAAGATCAGCAATGGGAAAACCTGTTTCAAAATATAAGATCCTGTAGATTTTAATTTCAAAGTATCCGTCCACGCATCCTGAGGGATACGGACGTTAGTATGATAGGTTTTTTCTTTATCAAAATTGTAAATAAACAACAGTTTCTGCTTGTCGGTGTAACGTAAATAGCTGTAAATACGTGTTTTGTCATAATCCGGGCTTTGTCCGTCAATATTTACGTATTGAAGATCATAAAAACTTCCTGCATAAACCGCTTCATTTTTGGTGACGAACTTATTCAGATTTTCATAAAAAGCACGCAGTCTTTTCTGATCATTTCCCAATAATGCGCCGTCAAATTTTCCCCCGTTTGCAAATTCCTGAATTTCGGGAATACTCCAATAGTCAAAAATAGTCGTACGTCCATCCTCTCCCTGAAAACCTTCGGATTCAGTTGGGTTCACGCCCAATTCCTGTCCGAAATAAAGCATCAAAGGGCCTGTGTGCAAGGTAGCGCTGAGCGTCATGGCAGGTACCGCTATCCATGGATCGTTGGCAAAATATTTCGATGCAATACGTTGTTCATCATGGTTTTCCAAAAATCGGAGCATATTTTCAGAAATATCGCCTGACTCTTGCTGCCACAATTTTGTGATATCTTCCACAGTTCCGCCGCCTTCCATTAATCTGCGAAGGGAATTATATAAGCCAACTTTATCATACAAATACGTGAACTGGCCGGTTTTCAGGTAACTGTGATATTGGGCTGGATTATAAATTTCGGCGATGAAAATAATCTCAGGATTGATCTTTTTGATTTCCGGAATCACCCAGCCCCAGAACTCAACAGGTACCATTTCTGCCATATCGCAACGAAATCCATCAACCCCTTTTGCAGCCCAGAAAATAAGAATATCCCGCATTTTCAACCAGGTCGACGGGATCGGATCAAAATAGGTTCTGTGCCCGTCCAGGTAATCTACACCATAATTCAATTTTATTGTTTCATACCAGTCGTACTGGCTTGGTTGTGCCTGGAAAACATCGTTTCCTGTCGCTTTTGCTGGTCTTTCCGAATAGGGAGAGGTCACATTAACCTGCGGTTTGTGGCCTTCCGGAACAATGAAATCCTGGTTTGGAATGTAATAAAAATTATTATTTGGATTAAAGCTTACCGAAGTATCATCATCTTCTCCAAAATCTTTGATTCCTGATGACCGGGCCGTGTCTGAATGGTATTGACGGGAAACGTGGTTGGGGACAAAATCAATAATGACTTTTAAGTCGGAATGATGCGTTCTTTTTACCAGATCTTCAAATTCCTGCATCCGGTTTTTTACGTCAACTGCAAGGTCCGGATCCACATCATAATAATCTTTTACGGCATAAGGTGAACCCGCCATTCCTTTAACAATCAGCGGATGATCTGTTTTTATTCCAAATTCGGAATAATCAGTCAGCGTTGCGTGTTCGATTATTCCGGTATACCAGACATGCGTTATCCCGAATTTTTTAATCGATTCAAGCGCAGTTGCCGTGATATCATTAAATTTCCCGGACCCATTTTCCGAGATTGTCCCATATATTTTGTTTGTTGTATTTTGATTATCAAATAATCGTGTAAAAATCTGATAAAAGATATGTTTATCTTGGTTGATCGCAGGCATAGCAGGTTTCGGTGTATTAGAACAAAAATACAAATAACAGGCACCGGGCGTGTTATTTGTTTGAAATAAAAAGAAATCTTTATTTAATTGATAAAATTAGTTAGGCTAATTTCAGGTTTATTACGGATTATAGAATTACTTTTTTTAAATAACGTTTGACTACGTGAGCGAAAATGCTCTTTTTACTATTTTGCAAGATATTAAATTTTGAAATGATATGCCGACTGTTCAAGCTTGCCTTTTTGATCTGGATGGAGTGATCGTAGATACTGCCAAATACCATTACCTGGCCTGGCGCCAGCTTGCTAACCAGCTTGGATTTGATTTAACACTGGAACAAAATGAATTATTAAAGGGGATCAGCCGTATGGAATCGCTGGAAATCGTGCTTGGAATTGGCAAGGTAAAATTAAGCGAAGAGGAGAAATTGAAATATGCTGCTGAGAAAAATGTTAAGTATCTGGAATTTTGCAAACAAATTACGCCAGATGATGCACTTCCGGGGGTGCGTGATTTTTTGGATGAATTAAAAGCAGATTCGATAAAAACAGGTTTGGGATCGGCCAGTAAGAATGCAAAAACCATTCTCACAAATCTGGACATGCTTGCCTATTTTGATACCATAGTAGACGGAAACCGCGCCACAAAAGGAAAACCTGATCCTCAGGTTTTTTTAATGGGTGCCGAAGATTTGTCAGTTTTACCGGAACATTGCATTGTGTTTGAAGATGCCGTGGCTGGCATACAGGCTGCAAAAGCGGGTGGGATGATCGGGGTTGGTATTGGGCAGGCCTCAGTTTTGACGGAAGCGGATTATGTGATGCCCGGTTTTGATGGTGTCACTGTAAAAGATCTTTTCGAAAAATTAAAATAATAGCAACCAGAATTCGAACTGCTAAAATTAACCGCTAAAAGCTAAAAGCCAATAGCCAGAATCAATGAAGAACTACATAACACACGAGGAATGGAGCATTGTGGAAGACGGTTTCCACGCTGCCAACAATGAAATTACAGAAAGTCTGATGAGCCTCGGCAACGGCCGGATGGGTCAGCGCGGGAATTTTGAAGAACAATATACCGGAAAAACGTTGCTGGGAAATTACGTCGCAGGTGTTTATTTTCCGGATAAAACACGTGTTGGCTGGTGGAAAAATGGTTATCCAAATTATTTTGCAAAAGTACTGAATGCCTGCAACTGGACGGGAATTGATATAAAAATAGGAGAGGAAACCCTGGATCTGAATACGTGTCAGGTGGAAGATTTTCGTCGCGAGCTCAATATGCAGGAAGGAACACTCGAACGTGTCACGACGGTTCAGCTTGCCAGTGGCAGACGGTTGAAGATTTATTCAAAAAGGTTTTGCAGTATGGCAGACGATGAATCCGGAGCGATTCAGTACGCTGTTACGCCGCTGGATTTTACCGATACTTTTACCATTACACCGTATCTGGATGGGAATATCAGCAACCGGGATTCTAATTATGATGAAACCTTCTGGAATGAGATCCATAAGGAAACCAGTTTTTCCGAAGGTTACCTGGTTTTGGAAACGAAAGAAAATCCATATGGTGTTGAGCAATTTCAGGTAGCGACCGGGATGGCTTTTGATTTGAAAATCAATGGGTTGAAAACGGATTATCAATCTTTACCAGCACGCCGTGAAAAGTACGTGGCCGGTGTTGTGCATCTGGAAGTGAAAGAAGGAGACGAACTGACGATTTATAAATACGCGGTTAATTTATCGTCAACCAATTATGACAGAGATCAGCTGATTCCTGAGGCTAAGACATACATAAAACGCATCTCGGAAAAAGGGTTTGCACAATTATATGCAGAACATGTGCAGGCCTGGGCTGCCAAATGGGAGAAAAATGACATTACCATTGAAGGTGATATTGCCGCCCAGCAGGGAATCCGCTTTAATATTTTCCATTTAAACCAGACCTACACCGGGGAAGATGAGCGCCTGAATATCGGGCCGAAAGGATTTACTGGTGAAAAATATGGCGGCAGTACCTATTGGGATACCGAGGCTTACTGTATTCCATTCTATCTTTCAACGGCAGACGAAAAAGTTGCCAGAAATCTGCTGGTTTATCGTCATAAACATTTGCAAAAAGCAATTGAAAATGCGGAAAAACTAGGATTTAGCGGCGGTGCGGCACTTTACCCGATGGTGACCATGAATGGCGAGGAATGCCATAATGAATGGGAAATCACGTTTGAGGAAATTCACCGGAACGGTGCCATTGCTTTTGCGATTTATGATTATACAAGATATACCGGTGATGAAACGTATCTGTCGCTATACGGACTTGAAGTATTAATCGGAATTTCGAGATTTTGGAAACAGCGGATTACCTGGTCTGCCGAGAAAAAACAATTCGTGATGCTGGGTGTAACCGGGCCGAACGAGTATGAAAATAACGTCAATAACAACTGGTATACCAATTATATCGCTTGCTGGACGCTGCGGTATACACTGGAAGTGATCAGTAAAATATGGGGTTCAGAACGGTTAAACGAAATTATTTTCCAAACGCATTTTAACCTTAATGGTGAAATGGCAGATTGGAAAAATATTATTGACAACATGCATTTCCCTTACGATCAGGAAAGACAGGTTCACTTGCAGCAGCAGGGATTTCTTGATAAGGAAATATTGACAGTAGATGATATCACAGAGCATCGCCCGATCAACCAGAAATGGTCGTGGGACAGAATTTTGAGGTCTTGTTTTATCAAACAGGCGGATGTTCTGCAAGGTTTGTATTTGTTTGAAGATGACTTTTCTGTTGAGGAAATCAAACGGAATTTCGAGTTTTACGAGCCTATGACGGTTCACGAATCCTCACTGTCGCCTTGTGTACATTCTATTCTTGCCGCCAAAATTGGTTTGAAAGAAAAGGCATACGAAATGTATGTTAGGACCTCCCGGCTTGATCTGGACGATTATAATAACGATACTGAAGACGGATTGCACATCACTTCCATGGCAGGTACCTGGATGAGTGTTGTAAAAGGCTTTGCAGGTCAGCGGATAAAAGATGGAGTACTTACGCTGAATCCGTACATTCCGGAACAATGGAATTCCTATTCTTTCAGGATCGGATTCCGGGGTGCTTTGCTTCGCATTGAGGTGACTCAGGAATGCGTGGCTGTTGAAAATATTTCAGACCATGATGTTACCATTTTGATAAAGGGCGAGCCGCTTACAGTTGCTGCCAATACAACAGAGAAAAAATAATTTATTTTAGATAAATCAGTATTTTATTGATCCGGCGAACTTGTATTCACCGGATCAATAAAATACTGATTTATCATGCGCAAATTTCCTCATCTCTTCTATTTTCTTCTTTTATTTAGTTTTCAGGTTAATTCTCAAAGTTTAAATACACTTTCGGCACAGGAAAAAAAGGAAGGCTGGAAATTGCTTTTCGATGGCAAAGATTATAAAGGCTGGCATTCCTATGGCGCAAAAGAGGTTGGTCCGGCATGGATTATTGAGCAAGGAGCCATTAAATTGAATGTGCCGGAACGTGCCGGAAATAAAGCAAAAGGCGGTGGTGATATCGTTATCGATGAAGCTATAAACGGAGATTTTGAGTTTAAGGTGGAATGGAAAGTTAGTAAATATGCCAATAGTGGTATTTTCTTTTTTGTAAAGGAAGCGCCACAATACAAAAACATGCACGATACGGGCCTCGAACTTCAGGTCATTGATGATAAAATTTATGAAGGCGCCAAAGAAAATACGCATCGCGCCAGCGATTTTTTCAGTGTTGCCAATGCGCGTTTGAGAGAAGGAAATCCGGAAGGTGAGTGGAATCAGATCCATTTTATTATCAAACAAAACAAACTTACTGTATACCAGAACGGATTCATGGTTCAGGAACATGACCTGGCCGGAGCAGACTGGAAACAGCGGATCGCAGGCAGCGGGCTCAAAGCAGCACCTATTGCAAAAGGATCTTTTACAGGAAGGATCGGTTTGCAGGATTGGGGGAGTACGGTTTGGTACCGCAACATTAAGTTGAAAAAGTTGTAAAATATTCTGAATAAGTTTATTGTAAGAAAAAATGATACTAAAGAACTATAATGACACGGTCACTAAGTAATTTTTGATAATGTAGTTCATTTATAGTACGTTAGTAATTGCGCTAGCCTATGGTTCATGAGAAGGAAAGTCATTCAGTCGTTCTTGATCATTATGTCGGTGATGTTTTTGGTATGTGTAAAACAGCCGGCATCAGCGCAGGATTTTAGTGCCTGCCAGCGACTTCTGAAAGATATGCTGGTTATTTTCAATAGGTCATTCGAAGAAAATAATCCTGCCTTACTAAAAACTCCTGAGTATCAGTACCAACTCCGGGAACTTCAAACTGAATTTTTAAAATACGATAAACAGTCTTTTATGCCTTCCGATTCAGTTCAGCGTTTGAACAACGAGGCTGTTGTCCTTGCGTTATCGGGAAGTTATCAAAAGGCACTGCATATTTTGGAATCTCTTGATGTGTCAGATCAGGAGGCTCAGTTGCAGTACAACAGAGGTTTGTTCAATCTTCTTAGTCGTAAATTTCAGGCAGCCCGGGATGATTTTTCCAATGTTTCCAACCATTCTTACAGTGTTGTAAACTCCATCGTAGCGTATGGAAAAGAGAAAAAATTTTCGGAAGGATTAAGTTTTGCCCAGGGAAACCAGCAAAAGAATTCCGAAGGAAAATGGAGCTATAATGTTGGGCTGTTGTACAAAAAAACAGATCTACTTCCAGAGGCTACAGATGAATTTTCAAACGCTATTCGTCAGAAAGATGAGATCATGGCGTATCGTTTGCAGCGCGGTGATATTTTGATGCATACCGGAAATCAGAAAAAAGCAGTTAAGGATTTTGAAAAAGTGGCACGAAAACATGCCAAAGCACAGATTCGTTATGCTAACGCTTTGCTTTCTATTAACCAGTTTGGAAACGCAAAAGCCGTTTTTGAAAAATATCTTGAAAGTGATGACAAAATGTTCCGCGGCGATGCCTATCTGGGAATTGCCCATGCTTTTTACGGACTGAACCAGATCAGAGAAGCACAGCAATATTATCGGTTGGCATCCACGCTGAAAAGGGAAACACCCGCTTTACTTTCCGGAATTGGTAACACGCATTTATCCAACCACGATTATCCATCAGCCTATAATTCTTTCGACCGGGCAATAAAAAAGGATACTGCCTATCTGCCCGCCTATCTGGGAAGGGCGGTTGCGCATTATGGAATGAAACAGTTTGAACTTACGCTGGCGGATTTCAAAAAAGCCGAATCGATCATGGATCCGGAAAATAAATTTTATGCTGATTTGTTTGTTACCCGCGGATTTACAAACTATTACTTGAAAAAATCAAAGGAGGCTCAGGAAGATTTTGCAACCGCAATTCGTTTGGATGGTGCGCGTTACGAGGCTTTGGCCGGTATGAGCAGTATCATGATTGACCAGAAAAGATATTCGGAAGCAGGCCAATTTTTGAGCAAAGCACTTAATTACGAACAGACTTACGACCGGATGTGGAGCAATTACGGAAACCTTCTTTTACATTTTGACATGTTTAAAAAGGGATATAACGTATTTAAAAAAGCCATTTCTCTAAACCGTGAAAATATAAAAGCACAAAATGGCTGGGGAGTAACCTTGCTCGAAAATGATCAGCTTGACAAATCGATGGTGTTATTTGACAGTCTGATTAAGGAAAATCCGGAGCTACCGTATTTGTATAACAACCGTGGGATTGTGCAGGCTTACCTGGGAAATCGTCATGAGCAGCGTCGCCAGATTGAAGATGCAAATGTGCGTTATGAAAATTCTTTTCAGGATTTCAAAACGGCCATGGACGTTGCCCCTGCCAGAAAGTTTTATAATGTTAATCAAGGGAATGTTTATAAATACTGGCAGAAATATGACGAAGCGTCTCTGAGTTATCAGACCTATCAGGACAAAAGTGCGTTGAATAATACGGCTGTTATGTATGCCGGGCAGCAGAAAATGAAGGATGCCAAATACTATCTTGGCGTCGCGATACAGATTGATTCTCTTCACCGGGTTTTTCAGTACAATATGAATGTACTTGTAAAAGGGAAACAAAAAGAAATGATGAAACTGGTAGCTTCTGCGGGTGATGATGGTCCATTCGCCGACATTGGTATAAAATATAGTCGAGACGGATTCGTGACCATTTATCTTTACGATTATGAGTACGATACGCTGGCATTCAAAGGAAGACATTATATGCCACTACCTGTGGCTGAGTATAAGGAGGATTACTTTATACCGGAATACGATTTTAAATTTTTGCCTTATCCAAAGCACAAGGATATGGTGAAAGGTAAAAGGCCTAAATACAAATCTCAGAAAGTAAAAATGCCTGGAAAAAAGGGCAGGAGCGGGACTCGATGTCCTGTTTTAATCTAAAAATAGTCTAAAATGAACATTTATTTCGTGTGTATTAATCTCTACACGAGTGTGAATTGGTTGCCCAATTCGGGAAATGCTATAATTTGTGCATCTATGGAAACAACATCTACTGTTGCTCCCCGTGAAATAGATTTTTAACTTCAACAAAGCTGATAGGCTTATCAAGAAAATAATCTGCTCCTTTCCTCAATGCCTCTTCACGAAGATTTGTCATTGCACTCATCATCACAACCTTCCTATTGTAAAATCTTCCACTGTTTTTGATATTTTCAATTTCGTTAATTCCTTTTCCGTCTGGTAAGTTATTATCAATAAAAACCCATTCAGGATTTAGTTGATCAATAAAATTAATGCCTTCATGCAGCGTTGTTGCTATTTTTACAACATCAGGAGCTTTTACATTAAATTGTTTAACCAAAAAATTGCGCATCAATATCCCCAAATCCTTTTCATCCTCAATAATAACAATTTTCATGGTTGCCAATCTAAAATAAGTAGTCGATAAAATTTTGGAATTTGTGATAGTATTTTTAATATTTAATAGAAAGTCCAGCAAGTACTTTCTATTAAATTAATAATCGGTTTTAAACAATAACCTTGCCATATTGTTCATTGAAATTCGAATGAAAATCTTCATGGATTAATTTAATTTTAGTTTTCGGAAAGCTCTTCCCCATCTTGTAGAACCCCGTCCCATTTGTGTATAGTAGAAATTTTGGTTTATATAATTGCACTTAGCTTTTGGTATTATTATTTTTTACAATTATTTAGTCAACTGATTGATTTTTAATATTTTAAAAATATTGTAAAAAAATTTACGGTGGCCGGGTACAAGATTTTAGCAGTTTTATTCATGTCATCAATTAATTTTTCAAAATCATTATCTAAAAAACAATATCATGGTAAATAGTAAAGTGTTTTGGGGAATTGTAACCGCTGCCGCTGCCGGTGCCGTAATAGGAATGCTCTTTGCTCCTGAAGAAGGAACTCAGATTCGTAAGAAAATTAAAAAGAGAACAAATAGTTTGGCAAGTGAGCTCATTGAAGCACTTGAAAAAAGTAAAGAAAAAGCAAGTAAGACTGCTGATGATTTAAAAGCAAAAGGAGAGCAGTACAAAAGTGACTTCAAGGAAAAAGCCGAAGAGGTTAAAGATGATGCCGCTGATGAGCTAAATAAATATAACTAAAACAGGTCCGGGTGATGTCAAAAATCACCCGGGTTGATTTGCTTAACAATTACACTTAATCTCATGAAAACTAATATTGATAAGGAGAAAGTTGAAGAATCACTTCACACTGCATCGGCGTATGTAAAGGATTTATTTATGGCATCTGCGCCCGGAGGGCTGGCCGGAAAAGGAGTTGAGATAGGTGTTGGTGCGGCACTCGCAAAAACAGTATTAAAACGGCTTCCTGTACCATTGAATTTTATTGCCCCGATTATACTGGAAAAAGTCATTATGAAACATGGTGTAGAAGAAGGCCGTGAGGTTCTGCTCAAAGGTTTGAGATGGATTAAAAAAGCCACAGATGAAAATATTCCTTTTGAACCGGTTTTTGATAAATAGTTTTTTATAGTTTACCTAGATTAAAACTTTGACGATCAGTTAAGTAAGGATTCTGACGGCAGGTATATGTAAAAATTTGCGCCGTTTCCTTCCGTACTCTCTGCGAATATATAACCGTTATGGTTTGATATTACTCTCTTGCATATTGCCAGGCCGATTCCTGTTCCTGCAAATTCGTGCTGGCCGTGTAGTCTTTTAAAAATTATAAAAATTTTCTCAGCAAATTCTTCTTTAAAACCTATACCGTTGTCACTAATTTTTATTTGGTGAAAATGGATGTCGCTGTGAGAAGGTTTGATCCCCGGAATAATGTCTCCCGCAACAACGCGATGTGTGATGTAAATAACAGGTGGCAGGTTTTCCTGATGGTATTTTAGAGAATTGGACAGTAGGTTTTGAAAAAGCTGAACCATTTGCGAGCCATACCCTTCGATTGTTGGTAGATTTTCAGCATGTATTATGGCCTTGTTTTCCAAAATCATTTGGGCAAGGTTAGATCGTGCGTCGGACAGTGCCATGTTGAGATTCAGCGTTTTAGCTTCTGTTCCGGTTTTTACAATTCTTGAAAAAGAAAGCAAATCATTTATTAAAAGCTGCATTCGCTGCGCAGATCCGTCAATCTTGCCCAGCATAGTCGAAATTTCTCCCGATACTTCATTTTGGTATTTCGTAATAATCCGGTCGGAAAATGAGCGTATTTTCCTAAGAGGTTCCTGCAGATCATGGGAAGCTACATAGGCGAATTGTTCAAGCTCACTATTGGAACGATTGAGGTTTTCAATCTTATTTTCAAGATCAACCCTGTAAAATTTGTTACGCCTAAGCTCGCGATCCAAAAGGACAAAAGCGGATGACAGGAAAACAATTGCCACAACCATAATAATCCAGTTATATCGGAAAACCTGGGCGGTGTAATTTTCCCGGCTCCTCAAACGCGTAAACATCAGTTGATCTTCTACATGATCCATTTGGACAATCAGCTTCATCATCGAATCAACTTCGGAATTTTTTCTTTTTGAAAGGACAAAAACAAGCGCCGGATCGGATGAACTTCCACCCTTTATTAACCGCTTTGTATACTTGTCAAATTGAATATAATGATCTCTAAGAGCACTAAGCCTTTTTTGTTGTGCACGGTTTTCTGCCACCAGTGTATCCAACTTTAGCGTCAGAGGAAATATTGTTTGTAACGCGGCAAGAGTTTTGTTAACATAAGCGGTATCTTTTAGAAATAAATAGCTATTGGTATGGTAAGTCGTTTCATACATTGCAGATGAAACCTGATGGAGTACGCTGATGACCCTTTGAGTCTGATTTACCTTTTCAGAATAATTGTTTTGTTCCTGGTTAATTTCATGGTAACTATATGATAAAGCAATGATTAGTATCAGCGAAGTACCAAACAGGAATCTGGTGATTAAAGAAAGTGAATGTTCACTAAGCGTACGGTTGAGGAGAGATAAGGTAGCAAGTTTCATAAATTAAGCGTTGTGTGAAAAATCTACATTTCGAATTAATATACTCAGTCTGTGGAAATATGTACGCAATATTGTCATTTTGCTGATCGGGGTTAAGTAAGTTATGATAAAGAATAGTAAATTTATCAGATGTACGTAGCAAGAGAAACAGCGGGATCCTTTTGATCCTACATTTCGGGTAAAATCCGTAATATACCAGGTTTCGATTCAAACGATATCATTAAAGAGAACTTTTAATATTACAATTAATTGCTATATGCAAAGACAAACGCAGACGCAACGACAAACCCTTAAATATTCTCCTCTTCAGATTCAGATGCTGAATTTATTGCACCTGACAACCATGGAGCTTGAGCAAAGAATTAAAGAAGAATTAGAGGAAAATCCTATACTGGAAGAGGGTAAGGAAGATACAGCTTCAGAAGATACTGCGGATGAATTTCAGGATGCCGACGATTCTGGCAGTTCAGGAGAAGATGATTATCCGTCAGTTCAGGATTATCAGGACTGGGACGAGTTCAGAGATGATGATATTCCAGACTATAAAACGTATGCAAATAATCAATCAGCTGATAACGAGCTGTATACCCGCCCTATGGTGGAATCAATCGGTTTCAGGGATGATTTAAAACAACAGGTTCACTTTTTACGACTTGATGAACGGCAGCAGCTTGTTGCAGATTTTATTCTTGATTCGCTGGATGAAGACGGATTCCTGAGACGTGAAAGTGAGGTAATTGCTGATGATATTTCTTTTGCCAACAGCATGTTTATCGACACGGAAGAAGTTGAAATGATGCTGAGGGTAATCCAGCAGCTGGATCCTCCTGGAATTGCCGCCAAGGATTTGCGTGAATGTCTGATCATCCAGCTTCATAGGATTGAAAATCAGGATGAGGTTTGGGGATGGGCATACAAGATTGTTTCGGATACGTTTGATGAACTGGGTTCGCGAAATTATGATAAGATCATGCGTGTTTTGAGCCTGGATGAAGAAAGTCTGAAAAAGGCAATTCAGCTTATCACAACACTTAATCCCAAACCTGCGTCGGGACTTAGGAATGATACCCTTGTCAATGAAAGTATTAAGCCGGATTTTATGCTTCGTTATATTGAAGACAGTGAAATTGAGGTACAATTGACCTGGGGAAACAGCCCCGCATTACGTTTGAACAAATTGTTTACACAAATGGCTGAGCAGAAAATCGATAAGGCAACGAATCAGTTTTTGAAAAATAAAATGAATTCTGCCAAATGGTTTATTGATGCCATCAAGCAGCGTGAAAATACGATGCTAAGCACATTAAGGGCCATTGTAAAACTGCAATACGATTATTTCCAAACGGGTGATATCAAGAAACTTCGCCCAATGATCCTTAAAGACGTTGCGGAAATTATTGATATGGATATCTCCACAGTATCACGCGTTACTACAAATAAATATGTTCAGACACCTTTTGGAATTGTTCTGTTGAAAGATCTATTTACTGAAGGTGTTACAAATGAGGATGGTACGGAAGTTTCAAACCGTGAAATTCAGGAAGCGATTCGGGAAATCACGGCAGCTGAAGATAAACGCCATCCATATAATGATCAGCAAATTACCGACTTGTTGTCAGAAAAGGGTTATTCTGTTGCCCGCCGCACTGTTGCTAAATACAGGGAGCAATTAAATATACCAACCGCTCGTTTGCGGGTCACCATTTAATTAAGAAAGCACTTATTCCACATGAAAAAAATAGTAGTGGTCGATGACGAAGCGGATATTTGCTTCTTGTTAAAGAGATTTTTATCAAAGAATGATTTTATAGTTGAAACAGCTCTGACTGGAAAAGACGGACTTGCGTTAATTGAATCCTTCGAACCGGATCTTGTTATGACGGACTTCCGTTTGGGCGATATTACCGGTACAGAACTATTGAATGCGATCAAATCCAAACGCCCGCATGTGCCGGTTTTGATTATTACAGGTTATTCTGATATAAAGGTTGCAGTAAACGTAATGAAACTGGGTGCTTACGACTATATCACAAAGCCTCTTTTTCCGGATGAAATATTAGTGACTGTCAAAAAAGCCCTGGCCGATGCCGATTTTGAAAGAACAGGAGAAACAGAATCAGTAGCTTCTGGCAATAATTCGGCTTCTGCTGCACCAAAAGCAGCCCGTAAAACCTCTCATAAGATGAAAGCGGGTTATGTGATGGGACAAAGTGAAGTATCGGACAATCTTTTCCGCCAGGTAGATCTTGTTGCCCCAACCAATTTTAGTGTAATTATTTACGGAGAGTCAGGTTCTGGCAAAGAGGCGATTGCGCAGGAAATACATAACAGATCTCGCAGAAAAGATATGCCATTTGTGGCAATGGATTGTGGAGCCATTTCAAAGGAACTTGCAGGAAGTGAGCTCTTTGGTCATGAAAAAGGATCTTTTACAGGAGCCTTACAAACCAAAATCGGCCACTTTGAGATGGCCAACGGAGGTACTTTATTTCTGGATGAAGTTTCCAATTTGTCTTACGAAATTCAGGTTGCTTTGCTTCGCGTAGTGCAGGAGCGTAAGATGCGTCGTATTGGAGCTTCCAAAGAAATTGAACTGGACGTAAGGATTATTGTGGCGAGTAACGAAAGATTGCTGGATGCAGCCAAAAATGGTAAATTCAGAGAAGATCTTTACTATCGCTTCAATGAATTTACAATTGAGGTACCGGCGCTAAGAAATCGTAAGGATGATCTGATACTTTTTGCTACCACTTTTCTGGATACGACAAATGCAGAGTTGTCTAAAAATGTAAAAGGCTTTTCAGATGAGGTGATGAAGGATTTCGTCAATTACTCCTGGCCTGGTAATTTACGTGAGCTTAAAAACGTAATAAAACGTGCAACACTATTGTCTGATGGTGAATTTATTGAAGAAAAGTCACTTCCTTTTGAGATTGTCAATCATAACAAACTTAAAGACCTGGACGATGAAATTGTACCCTCGCCTATCATTTCAGCGCCGATTATACTTGAAGCTGCCGATACCGATGATACAAAGCCAAGCCTTAAAACAGTCGCAAATGAAGCCGAATATGATATGATCATGCAGGTTTTGAGGGATGTTAATTTTAACAAAAGCAAAGCGGCACGTTTGTTAAATATTGACCGGAAAACGTTGTATAACAAGATGAAACAATTTGATATTTAATAGATTGAAAAATCAGTTATATCCATTTTCTTTTCATGAAATATTAAATGCCTCGCCAACCGGATTTCTTGTTTGCGGAAGCGATGAAGAGGTAATGCCGTTTTCAGATTCTGAGTGTTTTTATGCCAATAATGCTGCATCCAGACTAACAGGAATTTCCGATCTTGAAGGATTAACATTAAAGTCGATATGCGGAGCGCATGTTGACTTTAATATTTTAAGGGAAAGTGGTTTTTTCAATTTTCAATTTACTAAATCAGGTATATGGTGCAGAATTGATAAGTCGGCAATTGACGAAAAACATAATTTATATACACTCACCGATATTTCTGCGGAAAGAAATGTAGAAGCTCAGCTGGCACATCTGCAAAAATTATCAGCTGAGGCTGAGGAAACCATGGAATTCGGAAGCTGGATCTGGGACATACAAGATGCCCGGTATAAGTGGACGGAAGGTATGTACAAACTCATGGGTTACACCCCGGAAAGTTTGCCGATGGAAAAATTAAGCAGCGCAACTTTCAAAAAAAATATTCATCCGGATGACGTTGAACTTATCTCGGAAAAATTGAAAAATGTACTTTCCTATACCGATGCTTATATTTTGGAATTCAGGATTTTAGCTGAGGATGGAGAGGAGAAATATTTGTATGTGCGCGGTCATAATTCGATTGATGAAGTAACAGGTCATAATATTTCAATCGGAACCGCTTTCAACGTTACCACGCTTAGAGAAATACAGAGTGAACTGGAAAGGAAAGTCAGTGATTTGAATAAATCCAATGAGGACCTGGAACAGTTTGCATATGTAGCCTCCCATGATTTGCAGGAGCCTCTGCGGAAAATTACTTCTTTTGGTGAGCGTCTGGAAAGTAAGACAAAAGACATACTCAATCAGGAGCAGAAGGTTTATCTAAGCCGCATTATGAGCGCTACCGGTCGAATGCAGAAAATGATAAATAATCTGTTAGAATTTTCAAGAGTTACAGGCACTTTGAATGTTTTTGAGAAGACAGATTTGAATGAAATCCTGAGAAGTACGGTTAGTGATTTAGAAGTTACAATTCAGCAAAAACAAGCTGTAATAGCGCTTGATAAACTTCCTGTAATAGATGCGAATCCGTCTCAGATGTCTCAGCTCTTTATCAATCTTATTTCCAACGCTTTGAAATTTACAAGACCGGAAACGATTCCTGTGATTTCACTTCATGTAACTGAGCTGAGCGTTGCAGAGGTGTTGAAAAGAAAAATGCCGGTAGAGAAAAATTACATAAAGATTATTTTGAAAGACAATGGTATAGGATTTTCTAATGACAACGCGTCCAGGATTTTTACGATTTTTCAGCGTTTAAGAGGCCGTTCGGAGTATGAGGGGGCGGGCATTGGGCTTTCTGTATGTAAAAAAGTGGTTGAAAGCCATCATGGAAATATTGAAGCATTTGGAATCCCGGATCACGGTGCAACATTCGAAATTATTCTTCCGGTTAGTCAAAATTAAAAGGACTTTTTCTATTCATTTCTAATGAACAACAAATTGATTACCGTACTCCTGGTTGACGATGATGAAGATGATTACTTTCTTACCAGAGAGTATTTTAACGATCTTATAAACTGGAAATTCGACATAACCTGGTGTGCGACATACAAGGAAGCGATTCATGCCATTCAAAACAAAAAGTTTGATCTCTACTTTTTTGATTATTTGTTGGGTGAACGCAATGGAATTGACCTGATTGAGGAAGCCACAACCCTTGAATGTGAAGAGCCAATGATTCTTCTTACAGGAAAAGGCGATACAAAAATTGCCGTAGAAGCATTGCGCCTCGGCGCGGTGGATTATCTGATAAAAAATGAGCTGGATCCTGAAAAGCTTGAACGGACGATTCGTTATGCCTTGGAGCGCACCTCGGTTTTAAAAGCATTGCGCCATAGTGAAAGACGTTATCGAAGGGTCTTTGAGGAATCCAATGATTTTTTATTTATCAGTGATCTTGAAGGGGTTATCACTGATTTTAATACGTCGGCCTGCACGCTTACCGGTTACTTGCCAAGAGAATTGAAAGGGAAAAATATTCTTGAAATTGTAGATGACTCAAATTTTGGATTGGTTTGGGATGGTATCGAGGATAGGGCGATACAGGATTTTGAAGTTCGGATTGCAACGACGGATGGTGAGAAGAAGTATTGTGTTTTTTCAGCTTCTATGGAAATGGATGAGGATAACCCTTATGTTCAGGGCCGCTTGCATGATATTACTGCCAGAAAGCAGTCGGAAAGAGAAAGGCTTTTTTCTGAAAAACTAGCTGTAACAAGCCGGCTGGTTAGAATGCTGGCGCATGAAGTAAGAAATCCGCTTACCAATGTAAATCTTTCTGCGGAACAGCTGGAAATGGAATTGGTTGATGAGGACCATAAATTTTATACCCAGATTATCAAGCGAAATTGTACCCGCATCAATGATCTGATCACGCAATTGCTGCAACCTTCGAGTTCTGCTGATATTGTTTTGGTTGAACAATCCATCCATTACATTCTGGATGAAGCGATTGCAACTGCTTATGACCGGGTGCAGCTGAAAAGAATCAAGATTGTCAAGGCTTATGCAGACGAGGATTTTTTCATTCCGCTTGATTCCGTTTCCTTACAAATGGCGTTTTTAAATCTTATCACCAACGCTATTGAAGCCATGGATGAGGACAAAGGAATATTGAGGATAACGACCCGGATTCAGGCAGATTCTTTGCAGGTTATTTTTGCGGATAATGGCTCAGGTATCAGTCAGGAAAATATGGACAAGGTTTTTGAACCTTACTTTACAGGCAAGAAAAATGGTATGGGGCTTGGATTAGCGACAACGCTAAACATTCTTCATGCACACCACGGACGTATCGACGTGCAGTCAGAAGTAGGAGAGGGAACAACTTTCACAGTAAGTTTTTCAAATTAAATAATTCCCCAAAGTCAGATTATAATCGATACAATCAATCATATTAATAAGATTTAAAATCCCTTTCACGAGGGATTTTTTCATTTCATACAGTGACGCGAGGTTCAAATTTGTGTCAAACAACAGAAACGTTATCTCCTCAGTAAATCCTGTTGTTATGAAAATGATCATTTCGGAATTAGGTATTTTATTATCAGGTGGAAAAGTTACTTCTGGTAAGAATCAGTTTTATTTTAGTCAGATAGAATTTCTTCGAGTATTTCTGTTGGCATTACTGTTGAGTTTGGTTTCAGGATTAATCGTATTCTCTTTTTTTGAAATTTTCAATATAGAAAAACCTGTAAGTGTTTTTCTGAATTCTGTCAGGCAGAAGACCTGGGTTTATAAAATCGGATTAGCTTGTTTATATGCGCCCATTGTGGAAGAACTTAAATTTCGTCTATGTCTTAAATATTCCAAAATAAACTTCGCAGCGTTTTCTGGTATTTGGTTGTTTTATTTATTACAAAAATTTGTCACGGGTTATGGTATTTTTGGAGAGCCTAATCATACTTCCCTGGCTGTTGGATTAAGTCTTATTTTAATGGCAATGGTTTATAGTTTTCTGTATGAAAATCGGGACATAAATAATCGGTTGGAAGAATTTTGGCAAAAGTATTATAAAGTAATTTTCTATGTGTCGGTGGTTGGTTTTGGGTTGCATCATATGACCGATTTTGATTTGCGTTTTTCTACACTTTTATTAATTCCGATCATTACGCTTCCACAAACTTCCTTAGGTTTTTTGTTGGGTTATGTCCGTCTAAAATATGGTTTTTTACACGGAATTTTGCTCCATTCAGCATATAATTTTTTCCTATTATGTTTTCAGTTTTAAAACGATAATCTTCCGAAACGATCTGATATATAATAAAAACCCTCATCCTGTTTCAAGATGAGGGTTTTTATTAATTTATCAATATAAAAGAATTAACGAAATAGCTTAAATTCAGAATCTTAATTTCTGCCATTTCCTTTTTTGTCGTTTTTGTTATCACGACCGTTATTATTGTTTCTTGCGTTATTATTTCTGTTGTTGTTATTATTATTTGTTTTCACAACAACTTTTGTTTGTTGTTTTTCCCATTGTTGGTGTTGCGGATGCTGAGCACTTTGGAAATATTTCTGATCTCTGCTGTCACGAATGATCTGCTGGTTGTGCTGACCTTTGTATCTGGCATATTTTGTAACATATACATTATTATGCAAATATGGTCTTGCTTCATTTACGACCACTTTATAGCTATTGTATATATCAAAATTACGATAGCGTGCCGGAAGGTTTTGTCCATAAACCCACTGATTTCCGCTTGGATAAACATACTGCGCTCTTACCACATCATAATAAACATTGATGTCTGGTAGATAATAAAAATCTACGTGATCATAACCGGTAGGGCCCCATGCTGGCTGCTGACCGATATTAATACTTAAACTGATTTGTGCTTCTGCTTTTGGAGCTGAGAAAGCTGCAACAAAAACGAATATGGCTACGATTATCTTTTTCATGATTTCTGATGTTTATAAAGTTAATTTCTGCGTTTTGTGATTCTATGACACCGATATAACCGATTTGTTTAATCGATGATTTGTAATGTCGACGTATGGTTACTTTTTGTCGACGTACAGCCTATTAGTGACTGAGAAATTTGACAACAAAAAATCCCCGCTCCGAATGTTCAGAGCGGGGAAAGCAGAGTTTATTATAATATCAAGAATGTACCGGCTGTTTCTTTTTATTGAAGAATGCGTAAATGATCGGGAAAATCAACAGCGTTAAAACAGTTGCTGTTATTAATCCTCCGATTACGACAATCGCCAGCGGTTTTTGTGTTTCCGATCCGATACCTGTGGAAGTAGCAGCTGGGAGCAGCCCAATGGCAGCCATGAGTGCGGTCATGACTACCGGCCGGATTCTTGACTTGACACCCTCTCGAATGGCATCGTCAAGAGGCATATGGGCTGCAAGATTTTTATTAAAGACAGAAATCAGAATTACCCCGTTCTGGACGCATAACCCAAAGAGTGCGATAAAACCAACACCTGCTGAAATTCCGAAGTTCATATGTGTCGCATGCAGTGCAAGAATTCCTCCAATCAATGCAAAAGGTACGTTCACCAAAACCAGACCTGCATCCTTTGCATTGCTGAACATGATGAAAAGAAGAATGAAAATACCGATCAAACTGATCGGGACAACTTGTCCTAATCTGGAAGTAGCGCGAACCTGATTTTCAAATTCTCCAACCCATTCAATAGAATAACCTTTTGGCAGGTTAGGCAATTTTTCTCTTACACGTTGCTGCGCTTCTGCAATAGTACCTCCAAGGTCACGGCCACGAACTGAGAATTTCACACCAATAAACCGTTTATTATTATCACGATAAACAAATGCAGGACCGGTAACTTTCCGAATGGACGAAATTTCTTTCAACGGGATTTTGCCACCTGTTAAAGTAGGTACCATCAATTGCTGAATATCCTGCTCATCACGACGATATTGTTGTTGATAACGCAGACGAATATCAAATTTACGTTCACCTTCGTACAGGATTGACGCTGTTTTTCCACCAATTGCCATTTCAATAACCGCCTGAACATCAGCTGTACTTACACCATATTGTGCCATTTTGTGATCCTGCAAAATTACGCTGATCTCCGGCTGACCAATGTTACGGATAAGTCCCAGGTCTTTGATACCATCCACATCCCGAACAGCGTCCATGGACAGGTTTGCATATTTTTCAAGTTCTTCAAGATTTGGACCAAATATCTTAATACCGTTACTTGCCTTGTATCCAGCCACAGCTTCTGCTACGTTATCAACAATCGGCTGTGAGTAATTGTACAAAACACCCGGATAAACGCTTAGCAATTTGTTCATTTCATCAGTAAGCTGCTCATTCGTGATTTTACGTTTCCATTCTTTCTTTGGCACCAAATCCACCTGGAACTGGCAGAAATAAAATCCGTTCGGGTCAGTACCGTCATTGGAACGGCCAACCTGAGAAAGTACCTGTTTCACTTCTTTAAAAGTGGCCAGATCTTTCCGGATATCACTTGCCATTTTCACACTTTCAGGCAGCGACATACTCATTGGCAATTCGGCAGTAACCCAAAGTGCACCTTCATTCAGCTGTGGCAAAAACTCGGTTCCAAGCCATGTTGAAGAGAAAAGAGAAACACTTAAAAATACGGTAGCGAATATAAAACTGATCTTTTTATGTCCAAAACACCAGTTGAAACCTCCCATGACGATTTTGTCAAAGAAGTTAACGATCGGGTTATTTTTTTCACGAACGTTTTTATTCAACAAGAAAGAACACAAAACCGGAACCAGCGTAAGTGTATAAAACAAAGCGCCAAGCAAGGCAAAACCTAAGGTAAATGCCAGAGGGCTAAACATTTTACCTTCCACTTTCTGGAAACTGAAAATAGGTAGCAGTGCGGTAATGATAATCAGTTTTGAGAAAAATATAGCTTTTCCCATTTCACCACCCGTCTTTTTGATCAGTCCGAGTTTGGAAAGTTTATTATACCGATCCATTCCGTTTTTGTGGGCAAGATGATCCAGGGCTACAAATATTCCCTCGACCATCACCACGGCCCCATCAATGATAATTCCGAAGTCAATCGCCCCCATCGATAGTAAGTTGGCAGACATCCCTTTCAGTTTCAAACAAGTAAACGCAAATAGAAGCGCCAGCGGAATAATGATGGAAACGATGATCGTCGTCCGCCAGTCTGCCATGAATAGAAATACGATAACTGTTACGAAAACAATTCCTTCAACAAGGTTATGTTTTACCGTATCAGCACAAAATTCAATCAGATTGTCACGGTCATAAAAAGTGACCATTTTAACATCCGGTGGCAATATCTTCGTATTCAACTCACCGATTTTCTCCTTGATTCTTGCCAATACTTCACTTGGGTTTTCTCCCTTGCGCTGTACCACAATACCTTCAACAACGTCATCATTTTTGCCCAAACCGACCTGCCCAACACGGGGCAAATCCGATTCTTTTACATCAGCTACGTTTTTTACAAGGATCGGATAATCTTTTACATATTCTACAATAATGTTTTCAATATCCTGTGTTGATTCCAGTAATCCTATTCCTCGTACAACATAGGCTTGGCCATTTTTTTCAATTACATCACCACCAACATTTACGTTACTTTTTGTAACAGCTTGATAGACTTCCAACGGCGTAATATTGTATTTAACCAGTTTTGTAGGATTTACCTGAACTTCATAAATCTTTTCACGGCCACCGAAAGCAACCACATCGGCTACACCCGGAACGCTACGCAACTGACGGTCGATTACCCAGTTTTGAAGGGTCAACAACTCACGGCTGTCGCGGTCTTTACTTTCAAGAGAATATCTGAAAATTTCTCCTGTTGGTCCGTATGGAGGCTGAACTTCCGGCTCAACACCATCTGGTAATGAAACAGTTCTTAGCTGATTATTGACTTGTTGACGGGCGAAAAAATCTTCCACATCGTCATCGAAAATAATTTTGATAACAGACAAACCAAACATCGTTACACTTCGGACATTGGCTTTCCGCTGAACCGAGTTCATGGCAATTTCGATGGGCTGTGTAACAAACCGTTCAATTTCTTCTGCACTCCGGCCATGCCACTGTGAAACGATAATGATCTGCGTATTGGTAATATCCGGAAATGCTTCCAAAGGCGTACTTCTGTAACTGACCACGCCGGCCACGATCATAAGGCCCGTCAGGAAGAAGATGAAAAACCGGTTTTTGAGAGAGAAACCTACGATTCCCCGAATGAATTTATTCATTAAAAATTCAATTTTGAATGAGAGAATATTGAATGATAGAATGATAGGCCGGGTCTCCGGTGCGATGAATGATAGAATGGGCAAACATTCACTCATTCTATCATTCAATCATTCTATCATTTTTTTTTAATCATTAATTGCGTTATACACAAGCAGCTGGTTTTTGGAAATGACTTGTTCGCCGTCTTTTAGTCCGCTTTTGATGTAAGCTCGGTTTGTTAAAGTCCGGTAAACTTCAACTGCGCGCGCTTCAATTTTGCTGCGGCTATGGAAAACCAATACCCAGTTTTTACTACGGTCGAAAATGATGGATTGAGATGGAATGGCGGTCATTCTATCGGATTCTTCAAAATTCAAATTCACCGTTGCGTGCATTTCCGGTTTCAATTTGTAACCAATATTATTCAGCTGAATTCTTATCTGCATTGCCTTTGTTTCAGGGTCAAGCACGTTATAGATTTTATCAACCTTGCCTTTGAAAGTTTCGTCCGGGAAACTGATCGTATGTACGTCGGCGGTCATGCCAACCTTGATACGAGGGATATCGCTTTCATTTACATTCGCCAAAACCCACACATCTGCAATTTGTCCGACTGTAAATAGAGCTTCCGAATTATCAGAACGCAGCTGCATTCCGCGGTTTACATTTTTGGAAATAATGAAACCATTGATAGGAGATTTTACCGTATAATTTGTCGATTTACTCAAACCATAGATTGAAAAAATCTCTTTCATTCGGCTCACTTCGGCCTGCGCTTTGTCAACCATTTGTCTAGCTGTGATGGCATCTCTTTCAGGAACCAGTTTGCTTTCGTACAAATCTTCTGTTGAGGAAAGATTTTTTTGCGCAATTAATAAATCCGATTGGGCCTGAATCATCTGACGCTCAAAATCTGCTACTTCTCCTGAACGGATTGTTGCCAGTTTCTGGCCTTTACGTACATTATCTCCTAATTCAACATTTACATCTTCCACATTTCCACCCACCAGAGGGAAAACTTTAATAACCTGATTTTCATCAGGAACTACTTTCCCAACCAGTGTCAATTCATTACGAACGGTTTCTGTTTTAACAGTATCCAATGTGATGCGGCTCATCATGGTATCCGACAACATAAACGCTTTTGATTCTTCCTGTTTTTCTGTTTCCTTGGTACAAGATGATAACCATAAACTGACGAAAGCCAGCGAAAACAGGTATACTAAACTTTTACCCGCCGATGGTCTCATTCCGTAAAATAGTTGATCTAAATGCTTTGTTTCAGCTTTCATTCGTATGTTATAAGAATTTAATTCGTTTGATTAATTAAAAAGCTCTTCACCAACCACAAAATTTAACTCTTCATAAACCTTGATCCGGTCAGCTTGCAGGCGGTTGAACTCCTTGATGCTCTCGTTATAGGTTTCAATGAAGTCGATAAATTCCAGAAGCGTGATATTCCGTTTCTGGAAGTTGTCATAAAACCCTTTGCTCAATAATTCAAATTGGTCGGTAAAATGATTTTCTACGCCTTTGTAAGCTTTTTCAGCTACGACAACTTTTTGTAAAGCGGCGTCAACTTCATTATTAATAACGTTTTGCTTGGCAGCTTCCGCAGTTTTGAAATAACTGATATTACTTTTTGCAGCACGGATATTTCCCTGGTTTCTGTTAAAGAAGGGCAAATCCATTGAAAGGGAAAGTCCGAAATAATTACTTACATAATTGCTCGACTGGTCATACACTGCGCCAACCTGAATGTCCGGAACAGCCAGTGCTCTTTGCAAAGTGTAATTCAATTCAGCTTGTTTTGTTGAAGATTCCACCACTTTTAAGTCGGCCCGACTTTGTAAAGCCCTGTCTTTCAAAATGGCCAGATTATAATTTTTAAGCTGATATCTGGTGATGTCAGTACTGTCAACAACCGGTTTTACCGGATTTTCAGAATTTAATAAAGTGCGCAGGTCGCGCTGATTTTCTGAAAGTTCAAAAAGAATATTAGCGCGGTCATTTGTAAGCTGAAACAGAAGTGCTTTCAGGCGGACAACTTCTTTCAGCGATATATTTTTCCGGTTGTATTCTTTTTCAAAAGCAGTAACAGTTGTATTTAATGTCGCGATCTGATTATCATAAAGTGCAATTGTCTGGCTGAGATAATAGGTTTCAAAAAACATCTCCCGAAGCTCGAATTTCAGAGTACGGATAAGATCGTAAAACTGAAATTCGCTTTTTCTGGTAGATTCTACATCTAGCGCGACACGTTTATTTCTTTTCCCTGCACGCGTAATAAGCTGCTGAATTGTTACCGCCTTTTGTCCCTGACGGCCAACATCAAATGCGCCACGCGAACGGTTGTAAGCACTCAACTCCAATGAAAGTGTAGGGTTAGCCCAGAGCTTGTCCTGTATTTCCAGAGATTTAGAAATATCGATCTGATATTTTTCTGCTAAGATGTCGAGGTTTTTTTGTAAAAAAATACTGTCCGCTTGTCGGATTGTAAGCCGGAGAGTATCCTGGGCTCGTAAACTGATGGTAAAGAAAAGTAAGAGTACGGTGACGTAAGTTCGCATAATTCCATTTTAGAAAGATGCGATATTCGTCACTGGGTATTACAGGAGGCTTAGAATAACCTTAGAAAAAAATTAGAATGCTAAACGTGCTTTAAACTGACCTGGAATTCGCTCCCTTTTCCGAGCTCGCTAGTCACTTTTATGGTGCCGTGGTGAAGATCGATAATGCGCTGACAAATAGAAAGTCCGATACCAAAACCCGGAACTTCGCTCGTGTGAGATGATCGGTAAAATGGGTCAAAGAGATAGGGTAGGTCGTCCGGACTAATTCCAATTCCTTCATCAGTGATTTTTACAAAACAATCGGTTTCATTGGTACCAATCAAGACCCGCGCTGTGTGGTTGGACGAATATTTGCATGCATTATCAATCAGGTTTAGAAGTACCCGCTTCAATAATTCTTCATTCCCATCGATAATCGTATCATTTTCGTTTTCGGGTATTGAAATATAATCGATAAGAATATTATAATTTGGAAAAGAGGAAAGTATTTCCTCTTTAGCCAAAAAAGCAATGTCTTCAATTCTGACCGAAGTTGACTTCATATTGCCCATGTTTTCTATGGAACGGGCTAAAAAAAGCAAATTATTGGTAATGCTGATCAGGCGCTCGGTATCTGAGAATAAATTTGCAAAAACCTCTTCCAGTTCAGGATTGTTTTTTGTAAAACGCTGGCCGAGCTGTATCTCTGATTTTAGTGCCGCCAAAGGTGTTCTTAATTCGTGGGAAGCGTGGGATACGAAACTTTTCTGTTGTTCAAAAGCCTTATTCAGCCGGTCAAGTACGGTGTTGAAATTTATAGCAAGCTGTGCAATTTCATCTTTCCGGTTTCCTTCATCCAGCTTTTGCGCGAGATTATGCGCGGTAATCTGGGAAACCTGCTCGTTAATCAAACTAATGGGTTTCAGAGAATTGCTTGCAAAATAGATCCCGAGCGCAATGGTTAACCCGATGCCACCGATAAGCCCCCAAGCCAGGATTTGTAAAAGATTATCAAGCTTACTACGTCCGAATTTATCAAAAGCTGACGCTAATACCACCAAGGGTTCGTCGCCTTCCTGATAAAGTAAACCAATGGTTTCGCTATCCTCCTGAAAAAATTCCATTTCCTTGTTTGCCCTTACTTCATTAAGTAGTTCGGAATGATAAGTGATCAGTTTGTCATCGACGCTGGAATACACCAATTCATCTTTGGAATTGAAAATCAATACTTTTTCATCAAGCATTTCCGTAAGTGTATTTTTATCAATAATCTTAAGAAGATCCTTGTCAATTCCTTTTACATTTACCAAAAGCCGGCAGGTTGTTTGTGCTTTGCTCTTTAACCGGTCATAGAATTCTTCCTGTCGGTAACGTGCTGATAAACTGTAAATTGCTGCTGAAAAAAGCAGTAATATTACGGCTACCATTAATGTAAATTGCAGGGCGATCCGGTCTTTTATTTTCACTGATTATAATTTCAAAGCGTGGTAAAGGAAATTCTTTGTTAAACCGCTCATTCTTCTTTCATAATATATCCCAAACCTGGCCTTGTATGGATCAGTTTTGTATCAAAATTTTTGTCAATTTTCTTACGCAAATAGTTAATATAAACTTCGACAACATTGGTGCCCGGATCAAAATTCAGATGCCAGACATGTTCTGCCAGATCCATTTTTGAAACAACACGCCCCCTGTGTAAGAGAAAATATTCAAGTAATGCAAACTCTTTTGCAGTCAGCTCAATGGATTTTCCTGCGCGGATTACTTCCTTTGTCCCAATGTTTAATTCCAGATCCGCTATGCGTAAGGTCTGGTTTTCTGTTTCCGGATTATTCAGTTCTGAAACCCGTAAAGCGGCGTTGATACGGGCCATAAGTTCTCTGAAATCAAAAGGTTTTACGATATAATCATTAGCACCTCTATTTAATCCTTCCACTTTATCCTCAATTTCACCATAAGCTGTGAGCATGATGATTGGAAGGGAGGGTTTGTAAACACGGATTTGCTGGCAAACATCATATCCTTTTAATCCCGGAAGATTAACATCAAGCAAAATAAGATCAAATTTTTTACTTAAAGCCAGATTTTTACCTGTAATACCATCGTATGCAATTTCCGCTTCAAAATTTTCAGCATGTAATCCGCGGTAAATATTTTGGGCAATACGCCTGTCGTCTTCGACAATGAGTATGGTTTTCATTTAGTATCAGGTAATTTCATAATTGAGCAGTAAGTTACGCGTAATATCGATTTTCCAACAATCTTGGATTTTAAATTACAGCACTTCCAAAGCTTGTTCAAAGTCTTTGATAAGATAGTCAGGGTCTTCAAAACCAATATAAATTCTCACCAAACGATGATGTTCATTGTTTGCATCGAAAAGTTCAGGCGCCAGTGCAGCAGCCTGCGGCATAATAAGCGACTCATGCCCGCCCCAGGAAACGGCTACCAAAAAATGTTTCAATGAATAAGTAAAGAGCTCGATTCGAGCAATTGAATCCGCTTTCAATAAAATTGTAAAAAGTCCGCAGGCGCCGGACATTTGTCTGTGTGCAAGTTCAAGTTGCGGGAAATCTTCATCAAAGGGAAAGATGATACGTTCAATTTTTGGATGATTTTTGAGGTAAGCTATTACTTTTTGTGTGGATTTGGAAATATGTTCGAGTCTCATGGGAAGCGTTCTCAAACCACGTAAAATCAGCCAGGCGTTAAACGGGGAAATTCCGGATCCTGTATTTAACAATTGTTCGTTGAAAATTCTCTTTAGCATTTCTTTTGAACCCGTAAGCACACCGGCTAATACATCACTATGGCCGCCGAGATATTTAGTGCCGGATTGCAGACTGAGATCAATTCCCAAAGCATGTGGTTTTTGATAAAGCGGTGTGCAGTAACTATTGTCGACAATTGTGATGATCCCGCGACTTTTGGCAAGGGCGGCAACGGCTCTCAGATCTTGTAATTCAAAAGTCAGCGTATTCGGGGTTTCAAGATAAATAACGGCAGTTTCGGGACGAAGTGCGTTTTCGAAATTTTCAATTTTCGTACCGTCAATATAAGTTGTTTGTACACCGAAACGCGGAAGAATATTATCAAATAATCTTGTCGCCCAGCTATACGGTTTTTGAACAGAAACAATGTGATCGCCCGACTTGATATTAGCCATCACAGAACAATAAATGGCCGATGCACCGCTGTTAAAAACCAAAGCATCTTCGGCTCCGTCCAGTGCCGCCAGTTTTTTACTTAGAATATCAATCGTAGGATTATTTCCGCGGGAATAAAGAAAATTTGAATCTTCGTTGGCAAAGGCATTTCTTAACTCTTCAAAAGTATCGAATACAAAATTACTGGTCTGGACGATTGGAGGTGCCACGGCATTAAAATACTGGCTGCGGTCTTCACCAAGTTCATTCAGAATATAAGAGATGTCCATTATTTGAATTTATTTATTTTCCGTGGGTTGTCTGAACACAATTCCGGTTTCAATAGAATGAATGATAGCTTTATTACTATGCGAAAAATAGCTTGTATCAATATTCATTTCCTGTATTCTTTTTAAAAGTATTGTGACCTCGGATTTACTTCTTTTACGCGTTTGGCGAATATAAACAGCCCGGATATTGGGCGCATATATGGCACATATTTCCGCATATATTTCGGGATCTTTCTGCGAATCATCACCTAGTAAAATAAATTGTAACTCCGGGTAAAATTCGATAATATTCTGGATTTTTCGAAATTTATGCCCGTGTGAGCCTGCGCCGGTCATGATAAAATCATCAAGTCCCGATTTAATTTTTTTAAGTTTAAGGATCGCCTTTGGCAATCCGTTAAGCTCGGCAAACCGGACGATCATATCGTACAAATTCCACTCGCTGCTCGAAACGTAAAAGAATACATTATTTTGCTGTTGGGGATTTGTACGGCTCGCGAAGGACAAAAGCTGATAATGTTTCACCACGTCGTCAAAAGGTTTGCGGGCCTGGACATTTTTTGCAAGCAGCACAAATAATTTTTTGAAAGACCGCCTGCTATGGGATATCAGAAACGTATCATCAATATCAGAAATAATGCCATAAGAGCTTTCATAGGGAAGAAAAAACTCTTCATGCCTGGTAGCCTGGTACTTATGTTTCCCTATCTCATCGTCCACACTTACTTCGTAAGGATGCCAGCCTCCTTCCATAGGTTCATGAAAAGGTACCTGAAAGCGGAAATATCCATCTTCTTCTGCCCGCGTTTCTGCTACTACCGAACCCACGCGCAAAACTACACGTAAATTTGGTATGGTTTTTAATGAAAATAACTGGATGATTGTACGTGCATACCTAAAACCGGTGCGGGTATATTTGTGATCGCCTTCGGGATATTTTTCTACGATATGGCCAAAAACAACTATTTCCTTTTTATTTGCATAGCCTCTGTATAGTTTTAAGTCGCATCGTTTCATATTATTACCAGATCCTTATTCACTTGAAGTGCCTAAATTAGAGAATATGTTTTCAGAACGAAAAGTTTTGTTGGTTGTCAACCCAATATCCGGGGATAAGGATAAACAGGAAATTCTTTCCAAAGTTACCGCCAGAGCGGAGGAGGATGGTTATGTTTTAAGTATTTTTTCAACAACCGGCACGGATGATTTAATTCAGATAAGGGAACTGGTAAAAAACCTATGCCCCAGCCGTATTTTAGTAGCCGGAGGTGACGGCACTATATCGATGGTTGCGGAAGCAGTTCAGGGGTTAGATGTAATATTTGGTATTATTCCGGCGGGTTCGGCTAATGGGCTATCGGCAGATTTTGGACTTCCGGTTTCCATTGATGAATCAATTGAAGTGGCTTTTGGTGAAAATTCTGTCCACATTGATGCGGTAAAAATTAATGAAGATATCAGCCTTCACCTGAGCGATATAGGCCTAAACGCACTTTTGGTGAAAAATTATGAAAGCGGAGACACAAGAGGAAAACTGGGTTATGCGCTGGAAATGTTCAAAACATTGAATGAACATGAAAACTTTCAGGTAAGAATTACTACGACCCAGGGTATCATTGAAACTGAGGCACTTGTTGTGATCATAGCGAATGCAAAAAAATATGGGACTGGGATCACTATAAATCCATTTGGCGACATGTCGGACGGAAAGTTTGAACTGGTTATAGCGAAAAAAATTGATTTCATTGAAACAGCCAAATTCCTGACCGGAAATACAGAATTTAACCATGATGTAATGGAAATTATTTCGGTTGAAAAAGCAAAAATTGAATGTATTGACAGAGAAGTTTATTTTCAGGTTGATGGTGAATACAAAGGTGAAGTCAGAGAATTAAATGCTGAAATACTGAAAGGTTTTGTGCGGATCGCGATTCCTTAATGGCGGTTGGCGGTCAGCTTTCGGCTTTCAATCGTTGATGGAGAATTTATCCACCACGTTTATATTTTTATTGGAGGGTTTCTTCCTTATTGGATTTGACAGCCGTCGCCCGATTGCCGAAAGCTTAAAATTCATTTTTGAATTTTAAGCAGTAGTCCAAACTGGTTTCGTGTCTTTTCAGGTTATTGCATCATCTGTAATTCCTGAAAATGAAAACCTTAACATCGATCTTACTTACGACGGCAATTTATTTGTCGATAAATTCTTTTGCTCAAAAAGCAGAACTGTGCCAGGGAGCCTATTTCACTGAGGCAGAAGGAAAAGCATTTTTGGATAGTCATGTACCAGCTTCTAAATTGGCCTGGGAAACAAGAGCTCAAAAAATCAAGGCACAAATTCGTGCAGGTATGGAATTGGAAACGATTCCAGCCAAGCCAAAATCTACACCGATTATTCATAGTAAGCGTACAATGGATGGTTATACCATCGAAAATGTTGCGTTTGAAAGTCTGCCTGGTGTTTACGTGACGGGAAACCTATATCGGCCGATTAAAAAACAAAAATCATACGCCGGAATCCTTTGTCCGCATGGGCATGGAGAAAATCCGCACGGACGCTTCCGTGAACAAACTCAGAAACGTTGCGCAACTTTGGCGCGTATGGGTGCTGTTGTTTTTGTACTGGATATGGTCGGACAAGGTGATGCGAAACAAACAGAACATAAGTTTTCCAAAGCTTTAAAACTTAACACCATTGATAATATTCGTGCGCTGGACTTTTTGATTTCACAGCCAGGTGTTGATCCTGAACGTATCGGAGTGACCGGTGAGTCGGGTGGGGGAACGCAGACCTTTTTATTAGCAGCTCTGGATCCGCGTGTAAAAGTTTCTGCGCCGACGGTCATGGTTTCGGCACATTTCTTCGGAGGATGCGTTTGTGAAAGTGGTATGCCGATCCACAAAAAAGGAGATTTTCAAACAAATAATGTTGAAATAGCTGCTCTTACGGCGCCAAGACCAATGCTGTTAACTTCTGACGGTGGCGACTGGACCAAAAATACGCCGGAAGTAGAGTTCCCTTTTATTCAGAATATTTATTCGCTTTATGGCAAAAATAGTGAAGTTGAAAATGTTCATTTGGCTGAGGAAAAACATGATTATGGCCCAAGCAAGCGGAAGGCGATGTATATTTTCATGACAAAACATTTAAATCTCGACATTAAGGCGGTTTCTGATGCGCAGGGAAATATTGATGAAAATCCGTCAAAAGTATTGGATCAAAAAGATTTGGAAGTTTTTAATGCCGCACATCCACGGCCGGCTAATGCTGTGATGGGTGATGAAGCTGTTTTGAAACTTTTGTAATTAATCTCTTCGGAATTACGGAATCTGCTTTTTAAAAATATGATCATTGTTATCGTTTTGCTTGCCATTGTTTTTATAGTTTTAAGTTCAACAGTATTAAAAATGCATCCGCTGGCAGGATTACTTATTGCTGCGTTAGGTGTAGGGATTTTTGCAGGATTACCGATCGATAAATTGGCCGAAACCATTGGAAAAGGTTTTGGTGAGCTGATGTCCAAAATCGGTCTGATGGTTATTTTGGGCTGCGTAATTGGTGCAATTCTGGATCAGTCCGGCGCCGCTATTAAAGTAGCCGATGTAATTTTAAAATTGTTTGGAGAAAAACGTCCGGCGTTTGCGATGTCTGTAATCGGTGCTATCGTTGGGATACCCGTTTTTTGTGATTCCGGTTATATCATTTTGCACAAACTCAATCAGATTGTCGCTAAGAGGACAAACAAACCATTAGCTGTTATTTCGCTTTCTCTTTCTGGTGGACTTTTTGCAACGCATACCTTAGTTCCGCCAACGCCGGGGCCACTTTCTGCTGCCGGAAATCTGGGCATTGCAGATTCTGTTGGTTTGGTTATTTTGATTGGTTTAATCGTATCTATTCCAAGTCTTTTCCTGTCGACCTGGTTTGCTGCGAAATATGCGAAAAATGTAAAAATAATAGAAGCAATAAATCCGAAACTAACTGAAATTGAAAACAGGAAATTGCCAGCCGCCTGGAAAGCCTTCATGCCGATTTTACTTCCAATATTATTAATCACACTGGCATCTTTTGCGAAGATTTTACATTTCCCCGAAAATGTGATGCGTTGGACAAGCTTTTTTGGCAGTCCGCTGGTTTCATTTTTATTAGCTATCTTTTTCAGTTATTCTCTTTTTCCGGAAAAAGCAGCTGAGAAAATGATTTCCTGTTTCAAAAGTGGAATCGAACATTGTGGGACTACGCTCGTTTTAGTAGGTGCCGGAGGTGCTTTTGGTGCAGTTTTAAAAGAAACGCCCTTGAAAGAAATGGTAAGCGAATGGCTGACAAGAAATGAAATGTCAGGTATTTTTCTTTTGATCATTACCTTTTTGATTGCCGCATTTTTCAAAACTGCACAAGGTTCTACGACTTCCGCTATGGTTTTGACGACCAGTATCATTGCACCTCTTTTAGCCACACTTGGATTTGTTACTCCGCTGCAAATTACATTATTGGTAATGGCAACGGGTAGCGGGGCTATGATCGTGTCGCATACGAACGACGCCTGGTTTTGGGTAGTTTCGCAGTTTACAGGAATCTCGGCGAAAGATACTTACCGGACGCATACCATTTTAACAGGATTACAAGGTGTTGTCAGTTTTTTGACTACGTTGGTTTTGTATTTGATATTGGTTTGAAAAGCGGATTTTGAAGAAGTGATATTTCGGTGCGCCGCACCTTGATTTTTCGGGAATTACGATTGTTTTTCTACAAATATTTTGGTGCTCTGCACCTTTGATTTTTGGGGAATCGCGATTGATTATCTACAAATATTTCGGTGCGCCGCACCTTTGGTTTTCGGAGGATTGTGATTGTCTATCTACAAACATTTCGGTGCGCTGCACCTTTGATTTTTGGGGAATCGCGATTGATTATCTACAAATATTTCAGTGCGCTGCACCTTTGGTTTTCGGGAATTACGATTGTTTTTCTACAAATATTTTGTTGCTCTGCACCTTTTAAATAATTATAATTCATTCGAAAAAGGTGCGGAGCACCAAAATATTTGTAGAGACCACAATTGACTGGCTATCGGAAAGGTGCAGAGCACCGTAATATTTTTATACTACAATTTAATACATCTCAATAAAACCAAAAAAAAGGACGACCTCACGATCGTCCTTTTTCAATAGTATTCGAAAAGAATTAAACTCCTAATTGAGCCAAAACTTCTGAAACTTTCGCAGCAGCTTCTTTAAATTCAATCGCAGACTGAACTTTCAAACCTGATTCGTTAATAATACGTGCTCCTTCTTCAGCATTTGTTCCTTGCAGACGAACGATGATTGGAACAGGAATTTCGCCGATTGCTTTGTAAGCCTCAACAACACCTGCCGCAACACGGTCGCAACGAACGATACCACCAAAGATATTGATAAGGATAGCCTTAACGTTAGGATCTTTAAGAATGATACGGAAACCTGCTTCTACGGTACGTGCGTTAGCTCCACCCCCAACATCCAGAAAGTTAGCCGGCTCACCGCCTGAAAGCTTGATAAGGTCCATTGTTGCCATTGCAAGTCCCGCACCGTTTACCATACAACCTACGTTTCCGTCCAGTTTTACATAGTTCAGGTTGTTAGCGCCTGCTTCTACTTCCAAAGGATCTTCTTCGTTGGTATCACGCATTTCAGCAAGTTCCGGGTGACGGTACAAAGCGTTGTCATCCAGATCCACTTTTGCATCAACTGCAAGAATTTTATTATCAGATGTTTTTAAAACCGGGTTGATTTCAAACATCGCTGCATCGCTCTCAATGTACGCTTTGTAAAGAGAACCGATAAATTTCACCATTTCTTTGAAAGCATCGCCTTCCAAACCAAGAGCAAAAGCAACTTTACGCGCCTGGAAAGGTTGTAATCCAACTTTTGGATCAATCCATTCTTTCATGATTTTTTCAGGAGAATTATCAGCAACCTCCTCGATATCCATACCACCTTCTGTACTTGCCATGATGACATTACAGTTTCTACCTCTGTCAAGCAGAATAGACAGATAGTATTCTTTCGGCTCACTGATTCCCGGATAGTAAACATCCTCAGCAATCAGAACTTTGTTAACTCGTTTGCCTTCAACGCCAGTCTGGTGCGTAACAAGTACTTTTCCCAGAATGTTATTTGCTATTGTACGGACATCTTCAACAGATTTTGCCAAAGCAACACCGCGTTGTTCGCTGCCAACAATTCTGCCTTTACCACGCCCACCCGCGTGAATTTGTGATTTAACCACATACCATTTGGTACCTGTCTGCTGGCTAATCTCACGGGCGACTTCCACCGCCTTGTCGGGGGTGTCGGCAACAAGTCCTTCCTGAATACGTACGCCGTATTTTTTAAGGATACTTTTGCCTTGATATTCGTGAATATTCATGAGTATAAAAGTAAATTGGTATTTTCACGGCAAATTAAGGAATTAATCAAAACGGGGGTAGCTTTTTCCCTAATTATCTTTTCATAATATGAATTTACTTCGGGCAAAAGGAATAAAGCGCACATATGGCGCCTTGCAGGTTCTAAAAGGAATAGATATTGAGGTTAATAGTGGAGAAGTTGTTGCAATCGTCGGTGCATCGGGTGCGGGGAAAAGTACATTGCTGCATATACTGGGAACGCTGGACCGGCCGGATGAGGGCCAGGTATTTATTGGTAATACCAACGTTTCTTCTTTGGGAGATAAAGATCTGGCTAAATTCAGGAACGAGGAGATTGGTTTTATCTTCCAGTTCCATAATCTGCTGGCCGAATTTACTGCTTTGGAAAATGCCTGCATGCCTGGATACATTAATGCAGGGCTTAGTGAAAAGGAAATAAAGAAAAGAGGAGAGGAGCTTTTGGGCTTGTTAGGCTTGTCGGACCGGATGAATCATTTGCCTTCCCAACTTTCAGGTGGAGAACAACAAAGAGTGGCCGTAGCGCGTGCTTTGCTGAATAAGCCAGCAATCGTCTTGGCAGACGAACCGAGCGGAAATCTTGATTCGCAAAATGCATTGGAGCTTCATCAGTTGTTTTTTAAATTGAGAGATGAACTTGGTCATACATTTATCATAGTCACTCATAATGAGGATTTAGCAGAAATGGCAGACAGGAGGATTGTTATGCAGGATGGAAAAATGTTAGTATAAAATACAGATAAGTAAACAAATTGTTAATTTTTTTTGTTTTAAATGTGACTTCGCTGCTATGACCGTGTCATAATGGCGAAGTTTTTCATAACGTTGAGTAAAGTAAATAGCCGTTCGGATTTTCCGGACGGCCATTTTTTTTATTTATAGGGTAATAAAAAAATAATATAAAATATTTTCAATTGTATTGTGACTTACTTAAAACCAGCGCGTCTAATATTTAAATTTCCTTAGGGTTGGAGATTTTCATAACGTTGAGTAAAGCAAACAGCCGTCAGGAATTTCCGGACGGCTGTTTTTTTGCCTAATTTATATGTCTAGGGGACGATTACATCATTCCACCCATTCCACCGCCGTGTCCGCCACCCATTGGTGCAGCACTTTCTTCCGGATCGTCAGCAATTACACATTCTGTTGTTAACAACAAACCTGCGATAGACGCTGCGTTTTCCAAAGCAAGACGGGAAACTTTCTTAGGATCGATGATACCAGCTTCTAACAAGTCTGTATAAACATTGTCTTTAGCATTGTAACCATAAGCACCAGTTCCTTCTTTCACTTTTGCAACAACAACAGATGGTTCCTGACCAGAGTTAGAAACGATTGTTCTCAATGGAGCTTCAAGCGCTACACGGATGATGTTGATACCTGTGTTTTCGTCGTCGTTGTTTCCAACAAGTCCGTCAAGAGCAGCAGTTGCGCGGATATAAGCAACACCACCACCAGCTACTATACCTTCTTCAACAGCAGCACGAGTTGCGTGCAATGCATCGTCAACACGGTCTTTTTTCTCTTTCATTTCAACTTCTGTCACTGCACCAATATACAAGATGGCAACACCACCTGACAATTTAGCAAGACGTTCCTGAAGTTTTTCACGATCGTAATCAGATGTAGTATTTTCGATCTGAGCTTTGATCTGGTTAACACGGCTCTGGATATCTTCAGAGTTACCTGCACCATTAACCAAAGTTGTGTTGTCTTTGTCGATAATTGCTTTTTCGCAAGTACCAAGGTAATCCAAAGTAACGCTTTCCAATTTGAAACCGCGTTCTTCTGAAATTACAGTACCACCTGTGATGATAGCGATGTCTTCAAGCATAGCTTTACGACGGTCACCAAAACCAGGAGCTTTAACAGCAGCAACTTTCAAAGCGCCACGGATTTTGTTCACTACCAAGGTAGCCAACGCTTCTCCGTCAACATCTTCTGCCAAAATAAGCAAAGGACGACCTGTTTGAGCAACTGCTTCAAGTACTGGAAGAAGTTCTTTCATTGAAGAAACTTTCTTCTCAGAGATAAGAATGAATGGACGCTCAAGATCAGCTTCCATTTTCTCAGTGTTTGTAACGAAATATGGAGAAAGATATCCACGGTCAAACTGCATACCTTCAACAGTTTTAACTTCTGTTTCGGTACCACGCGCTTCTTCAACAGTGATAACACCTTCTTTACCTACTTTTTCCATCGCTTCGGCAATCATATTACCGATTTCTTCGTCATGATTAGCTGAAATAGTAGCAACCTGAGCGATTTCTTTTGAAGTAGAGATATCTTTTTTCTGAGCTTCAAGATTTTTAACAACAGCCGAAACCGCTTTTTCGATACCGCGTTTCAAATCCATTGGGTTAGCACCAGCAGCTACGTTTTTCACTCCGATAGAGTAAATAGCCTGAGCCAATACTGTTGCAGTTGTAGTACCATCACCCGCTGAATCAGCAGTTTTAGAAGCTACTTCTTTAACCAATTGAGCACCCATGTTTTCGAAAGGATCTTTCAAATCGATTTCTTTCGCAACCGTTACACCATCTTTTGTGATGCTAGGTGAACCGAATTTTTTGTCAATAACTACGTTACGGCCACGAGGTCCCAAAGTTACCTTTACGGCGTCAGCCAAAGTATCAACACCCTTTTTTATTTTATCGCGGGCTTCAATGTCAAAAAATATTTTCTTAGCCATTTTAAATTTTTATTTTATTTTTTAAGATTTTAAAATACCGATGGTGTCAGATGACTAGCCAATGATAGCATAGATATCTGATTCACGCATAATAAGACAATCTTTGCCTTCATATGCCAATTCAGTACCTGAATATTTTCCGTATAATACGGTGTCTCCTACTTTAACAGTCATAGGCTCATCTTTTTTGCCTGGTCCAACTGCTACTACTGTACCGCGTTGTGGTTTTTCTTTTGCAGTATCAGGAATAATGATACCAAATGCTGTTTTTTCTTCGGCTGGGGCTGGTTCTACAAGAACACGATCAGCCAGAGGTTGTACGTTCACTTGTATTTCTGCTAAAGTTGACATAGATATTAAACGTTTATTTTTATGTTGTCAGTATTGATATGACTTGCAACCTTAAAGCACAATCTATGCCAGCCCGTTTCCTCTGACATTTTTTCAGGGGCTGTATGACAATTTTGTATGTAAACCTGCTTCAATATGAATTTTATAATAATATATATGTCAGGGAAATACATTCGTTTGGTATATCGTCAGAAATGCCTAAATTTTAGCAGGCATCAAAACGGCGAATACAATGACGAAGCTTCATAATGATTGGTTGACGGAAGGTATTTTTGATTTTGAATACAAAAAATATGTGCTGATGGCATACCTTCAGCATATCGACGGTGAATTTAACTCCAATCGTCTTTATCCCTATTTACAGGAACTGAAATTGCACCTGGATTCCTGCCAGAATTTGCAGGCAAATAAAAGCGCGATTCAGGATTCTTTTCCTAAAAAGTTAAAAGGAATGGATTTATCCGCTGCAAAACTGGTGTATGAAGATACGTTGCATGACGATGTATACCTCTCTCAGTTAAACTATATCCTTGATTTCGCTATTCCCAGATTTTCAAAATCGATGGAAGAGGGCTCAGATCGGTTTTCGGAAGTTGGAGAAAATATAAAAATTTCACCGGTAGGTATAGTTCCGCTTCGTACCGAGGAAGGTTATCTTTTTTTTCTGAATAATTATGAAAGAATGATTACCATTTTCAGGTATGAGCTTGCACTTTATAATCAAATGCGGGAAAGAAGCCTGAAAACGGTTTACGTGGATTCTGTGCGGACCAGTATCGGAACTACTTTGGAGCAGATAAAAATTGACCTGACTAGGAAATTCCAGGCCTGGCCAAATCCTGCAACTTATATGATTGAGTCAAAATACGATTATCCTTTGGAAGAAACTTTGCTGCCCGTTGTTCAGCGACTTATCGTGAAGCAAATGAATGTAGCCTGATAAGATTGCCGTCGGCTGTCGGCAATCAAACTTTATCTTTGAAAATATTATTATGTCGTTTTTTTAGAAATCCATTTTCCAACTTCCGGTGCTGTATATTCACTCATTTTGGTTAACAGCTCCTCAATGTTATCACTTACCAAAAGCATTTCCTGATTTACAGGTTTAAGAAAACCTTTATCGACCATTGCCTGGATTAAGATTTTCAGCGAATCGTAAAATCCATCAATATTTAATATTGCGATGGGTTTTTTATGAAGACCAAGTTGTCCCCAGGTTAGCATTTCAAAAAATTCTTCGAGTGTACCAAAACCTCCCGGCAAAGCAATAACACCGTCACACAATTCATTCATTTTGGTTTTTCTTTCATGCATGGTTTCAACCAGGATCAATTCCGTTAATCCGGCATGTGCAATTTCTTTGGATTGAAGGAAATGCGGCAAAACACCGATTGCTTTTCCTCCTTCATCCAAAACGCCATCTGCGACTGCACCCATCAGGCCAACATTTGCACCGCCATATACCAGCTCAATTCCATTTTTTGCCAAAGCTCTGCCCAGTGCAGTCGCCTGTTTTTTATAAATAGAATCGGTGCCAAAGCTTGATCCGCAAAATACTGTAATCCTTTTCATCAGATTTATTCTGAACTGATTATAAAAAAATGCAGCTAATAAAGACAAATCAATCTGTCAATATTAGCTGCACGTAAAAACGTTACTTTTTTATTATTTTGTTGTATCAACAGGCGCCGCTGGCGTAGTTGCCGCAGGAGCTGTTGAAGCAGGAGCTGTTGGCAATTTTGCGCCAGGCACTACTGTGTTTTGTGCTTTATCAATATTTACACTGTTAATCCCGCCCGCATCCGAAGCGCCGCCGCTTGCGATAACGTAAGATGCCAATGAAATAACAATGATTCCTGCTGCTAATCCCCAAGTGATTTGTTCAAGCAAATCAGTGGTTTTTTTTACACCGAACATTTGTGCAGTACCTGCGCCACTAAATTCGCTGGAAAGACCTCCTCCTTTTGAATTTTGAACCAATACCACCAGAATCAATAATACTGCGACGATCGCAACCAGAATAATCAAACCCAAATACATGCCTTATATATAATATAGAATGAATGAATACGAAATTAAAAAGTAAGTAGTAATTAAGATCGGCTGTGGATCAGTTCACTTAATTTTTTCGCAAAGTAATCCTTTTTTTCTGGTTTTTTCAAAATCAATTTTTGATATATGTCAATTGCCTTATCTGTTTTGCCCTGACGGACCAGAATTTTAGCAAATGCTTCTGTCTCAATTCCTCCCCCGAAAGATTCAGAAGAATTTGATTGTGCCACTCTTCCGGTAAGATCCAAAGCCAGCGGTTCTGCATTCATATCCTGCTTTATCGCTCCCATTCGGGGATTGTTTTTGATAAAACCTTCAATAATCTGTTGTTGTTTTTTTTGTAATTCTGATATACTTGATACCGGATTTGCTTTTATTTCTTTGGTTTCCAATACTTCAAGAATATCTTCACTTACCGTTGCCGGTAATTCTTCTGTTAACACATCAACATTGTCATATGATATTTCGGAATCCTTTGATTTATATTTTCCTTCCACAAGTTGCTGAAGTGCAATTCTGCTCAAAGCATAAGCCGCAGCCCGTGGCGTTTTATCATTCAATTGATCTGAATCCGGTTGAACCGATGCCTTGGCCAGCAGAGAATAGGAGATCTGACAATACGGGAAAGCCTTGATCGTAGCTTCAAGATTGGGAATTACCGACACGTCGAGGTCGTTGGGATATTTTACCAGGCGACTAAACGTTTCCTTATCAACGATTGCCATTAAACCGTAATGTTTTGATTTTGAAAAATAATAAAAATAAATTTAGAACAAATACTGGCAACTTTTTACCAGTCCGCCGCAGATTTATTGAAAATTTGCTGAACAAGGTTTTCCCGGATCGTTGGTAATAATCTCGACTCATTCTGGTTAAGCGTTTGATCCTGAGGGAAATCGGCGTAATAGGTAAAAGACTGGTCAAAGTTTTTGGTCTCATCTTTTGCATTTGTAAACCTTACCTGTACCGTCACATTCAAGCGGTTAAGTCCAGCCTGGTCATTAGCAGTTGGTGCTGCTGCCAAAACATCATAACCGGTGATGGTTCCTTCAATAAGAAGATCTCCTCCGTTTTGCTGTAAAGTTAAACTCGTATTTTTTTGAAAATACTCTTTAACCTGTTCCGTTAATTTTTGAGGCAGATCCGACGGTCCCCCGGCAGTTGCCATATTAAAGTTAATAATTGTAAAGGTCTTAATATCCGGCGATAAACTGGTTCCCGTGAAGGAATAAACCCCACAGCTGGAAACCAGAAAGGAAACGTTTAAAATGAAAAACAGCGACATCAATCTCTTGGTAGCGAGAGAGGATGTGCTTATTTTTTTCAATACTATTTTTCCTGAAAAATTCATTTTTGACATTTCAATTTTTATAACACACTTCTATTCCTCGATATCGTACTGCTTTATTTTTCGATATAACGTGCGTTCGGAAATTCCCAATGCACTGGCAGCGTATTTTCGTTTGTTATTATTCTTACGAAGCGCTTTAATGATCATTTCTTTCTCTTTGTCTTCCAGAGAAAGAGATTCTTCTTCTGCCGCTACGTGTAAAACATCCTCAATTTCAACACGTTCGTCAGAATACCGGTCCAGATCTACGGTCCTGGTTTGCTGCGGTGGTGTAAGTAATCTTGTTGGCTCACTTGTAGGCGCTGAAACAACAGGTTCTGGATTGTTTATAGAACTGAATAATTCCTGATGATCTTTCAAAATATCACCACCATACTTTTCATTTTCCAAAACGTTGCGAACCAGCTTTTTGAGCTCCGTCATGTCGCGGCGCATATCAAACAAAACCTTATACAACAATTCTCTTTCCGAAAAAGAAGTTGAAGAATCGTCTCCTTGTCTCAGTGGAACAAGTCCTTTTCGGCTCGAAGGCTGTAATGGATTCAGGTAATTGTTTAAAGTTGCGCCATTGATCGGCAAATCCTTATCTGTTTCAAGAATGGTGATCTGCTCTGCAATATTTTTAAGCTGACGAATATTCCCCGGAAATTCGTACCGCATCAACAATTCACGTGCGTCAACATCAAGCCTGACTGCTTTCGTACGATATTTTTCCGAAAAATCGTTTGTAAATTTTCTGAAAAGTAGAAGCACATCCTCACCTCGTTCACGCAGAGGCGGCACGTAAATGGGAACGGTATTTAACCGGTAATATAAATCTTCACGAAATCTCCCATTATTTACCGCTTCCAGTAGATTAACATTCGTAGCAGCTACAACACGCACATTGGTTTTCAAAACTTTGGAAGAACCAACCCGAATATATTCACCGTTTTCCAAAACCCGAAGTAATCTGGATTGCGTACCCAAAGGCATTTCACCCACTTCATCGAGGAAAATTGTTCCTCCATTGGTCGTTTCAAAATAACCTTTTCTGGAATCCAGTGCACCGGTAAAGGCACCTTTTTCATGACCGAAAAATTCTGAATCGATGGTTCCTTCCGGAATTGCGCCGCAGTTGATGGCTATAAAAGAGCCATGTTTTCTTGAACTTATGCTATGTATAATTTTCGAAAATGATTCCTTTCCACTTCCGCTTTCTCCTGTTATCAAAACGGTAAGATCTGTCGCCGCCACCTGAACCGCTACATTGATAGCATGATTCAACGCTGGTGAGGTTCCGATAATCCCGAACCGGTTTTTTATTGCTTGTATCTCTGTTGGATTCATTAAGAGCGATTGGCTTCCAGCTTTTAGCGTTCAGCCTTTTTTGGTTAATGCAACGGACTATCTTAAATTAAGCTAATTGTATTATTTCTTCCTCCACCACCGCTTTTCCGCGCAGAGTTGCAGAGGTAGTATCCGTTATCAACACATTAACATAATCACCTTTTTTGAAATTTTCCCTCGGAAAAATAACGACTTTATTCTGATCACTTCTGCCGGAAAAATCCTGATCTGAACGTTTTGAAGTACCTTCAACCAAGACTTTTTGTATAGTGCCGATCAATGTTTTATTTCTTTCGGTTGAAATTCTTTGCTGTACTTCGATGATTTCTGCCAAACGTCTCTGTTTGATATCCGCAGGAATATCATCTGTGAATTTTTTCGCGGCTGGTGTCCCGGGACGTTCAGAATAGGAGAACATATATCCAAAATCAAACCGCACATATTCCAGCAACGAAAGTGAATCCTGGTGTTCTTCTTCTGTTTCAGTACAAAATCCGGCGATCATATCATGGGAAATTCCACATTCATGACCCAGAATTCTGCGGATGCTGTCGATTCTTTCCAGATACCATTCGCGTGTGTAAGTACGGTTCATGATTTCGAGCACGCGTGTATTTCCGCTTTGTGCCGGTAAGTGAATATACTTGCAAATGTTATCGTATTTTTTGATCGTATAAAGTACTTCATCCGTAATATCTTTTGGATGTGACGTACTGAAACGTACACGAAGTTCGGGGCTGATCAAGGCCACTTGTTCCAAAAGTTTTGCGAATGAAAAAATCTCGGTCTTATCATTCGGGTTAGCATATTTGTAGCTATCCACATTTTGTCCGAGCAAGGTTACTTCTTTGTAGCCATTGTCAAAAAGATCCTGAGCTTCCTTTAAAATTGATTCCGGGTCACGGCTGCGTTCGCGGCCTCTGGTATAGGGTACTACACAGAAACTGCACATGTTATCGCATCCGCGCATGATGGAAATCAATGCAGTAATGCCATTGGAATTCAAACGTACAGGAGAAATATCGGCATAGGTTTCTTCTCTTGAAAGAAAAACATTCACACCTTTTTGTCCTGTTTCGGCTTCTTCAACCAATCTTGGAAGATCACGGTAAGCATCAGGCCCGGTTACGATATCCACCATTTTTTCTTCTTCAAGAAGTTTGGCTTTTAGTCGTTCTGCCATGCAACCCAGTACACCAATGAGCATACCCGGTCTTTTTTTCTTATATACATTAAGCTGTTTCAGGCGCGTTCTTACACGTTGTTCAGCATTATCCCGTATTGCACAGGTATTCAGGAATACAAGATCCGCATTTTCAGCATCGGATGTGGTTGCAAAACCTGCTTCCCGCATTACAGAAGCCACAATTTCGCTGTCTGCGAAATTCATCTGGCAGCCGTAACTTTCTATGAATAAACGTTTTTTATTAGTTATTGGCTCATTTTCCGAAACACGCACGGTCTCACACGCTTCTTTGTCCGTTTCGGTTAATATTTTTAAAGTCTGCGCAATTCTATTCTCCATTTGTCCGTGAAATTGAACGATGTGTATTCTATGTTCGGAAGTCTTCTTATAATGATTTCTCATCACGATTTGTTCCGGGTACGAACTGCAAAGCTACAAATAAAACGGCATAAACTGACAAACTGGCAGAGAACTTGGGTGTTAAGGTAAGTTAAAAGTTGAGAGCGGTCGCCTCGGGATTGAAAGTTGAAAGTGTAATTTTAAAATGGATAGCCTACGCCAAGGTTGACGTTTAGGAAGTTTTCTTGTCTTCTGTTGAAAAGTTTGCTGAATTCGAGTTTGTCTAGTACAAATTTGTTTGTGTAGGGATCGTAAATTTTTGTTCCGAAATCGAATCTCAATATAAAAAAGGAAAGGTCATATCGGATACCAAAGCCAGTTCCTACTGCTATTTCTTTTACGAATGTGTTCAATTTTAGTTTTTGATCGTCCGGCGCAGCGCTGTTTAAGCTCCACACATTTCCGGCATCAATGAACAAAGCATAATTGATATCCCCGAAGAATTTGGCCAGATGACCTCGCCATTCCAGATTTCCTTCCAAAAGGAAATCGCCTGGCGCTTCAATGGATAAATTATTGGAAGTAATACGCGGAGCCGCAGAACCCGGACCCAATCTGCGGGGTAGCCATGCTCTTAAACTATTGGATCCACCGGCAAAAAAGTATTTTTCATAGGGCGGAACTTTGTTGTTTCCATAGCTGTAAATGGCGCCGGAATTTACTCTTGCTATGAAAGATGATCGCCTACCCGTTGGCCAATAATGGCGATAATCCACTGTGGCTCTTAAATATTTGTAAAATTGCAATGTATCTCCCGTACTTCCGAATGTGTTATTGATCCATTTTTCTTGTGATGGCAGAATATTCAGGGTTGTGCCACCTGATTCCAGCGACGTCCGAAAATAGTGGGCGTTTTTTTGTGGGCCGATGATTGAATTTGTATTATGAACGAACGTCAGGTTTACGTCCGAAACAAAAGATTTAGTAAAACTATATTTCAGGTTATTGCCCTGCTTGGACAATTCGTCTAGCAAATTTTGGAAAGTAGATTGTATTTTGGTTGTGTTCAAGATGTTAAGATCAATAAACGATAACGTCCACAAAGTTTTCGTGGTTGGCTGCCAGGAATAGCTCATAGCAACTTTTACATTGGTACGGGTATATTCCGGTCGTTCAACATAGTTATATCCCAAACCGATTTGCGTACGCGGATTATATTTAGCTGAGGTATTTCTGAAAGAACGAAATGGAATAAGCAAACGAGGAAAAGTCAGTGAAGTATTCAAACCGATTTCCTGACTCTTATAAATCCCGCCATTTTCTACAAAACCAGGTACCAGCTCAATACCGGCACGCAAGTTTGCCTCGAAATTTTCCAGTCCATGAAATACATTTCGGATTTTATAAGAAAGGTTAGCAAAAGGCCCGGGAGCACCCTGGAGCTGGATTACATTCAAACCGACATCTGCTGAAACCTGGTATTTTTCAAGTGGAATGGCCTGGTAATGTACTTTCAGATTATGCCCCGTTGAGTCAAAACTATAATTTACAAACCGGAACTGATCCGTCAAAGAAAGTTGTCGTTGTGTGTCTCTTTCGTTTTTCTGACTGTAAAGCTGGCCGGGACGAACGACGATTTTTGTATCAAGAATTCGAGGAGCAAACTTTTTGTCGGCGAAAATATATTGAATTCCCTGTGAATAAACAGTATCTTTTTTGAAAAGGGAATCCGGTAGGCCCGCCGGTGGTAAAACTTCAAAACGAACAGATTCTATGGTATAAGGAACGGGATTTTTTTCTTTTGCCGGCAAACTTACCTTTACGTTCACATCGACCGTCCTGAAAAGACTGTCGGTTTTGGGTTTGGTAATGGTATCGTTAATCAGGAAAGAAATATTCTGGCGGGAAAAGCCGAAATATCCCTGGTTACGCAGCAGTGTTTCAATTCTAATTCTTTCTTCTTCAAAAGAATCGCCATCATATCTTTTTTTACTGATCAGGTTAGCATCTTTGGAAGACGATTTTAAAAGACTGTCAATCATCTGGTTTCTTACCTGATAATTTATTTTGTCAAGAACGGTAGGCCGGTTTTCATGGATAAAATATTTTACCTGAATCCGTTTGAAGGTTGTATCGTTTTTAAATGTGACTGTGTTTTGAAAAAAACCATTGTTGTAAAGATACTTCTGCATCTTTTCAGCATTTTTCATTACTTCACTTTGAATATAATAAACCGGCGCTTCTCCCAAAACACGCATCCAGAAATTGCCTTCATCGACCCGTTTTTGGGCGCGAGCCAGCTTTTTGGCATATCTTCTTTGAATCTTTTCTAATTGTCCGACATTATTTTCGTGTAAACGCGATTCTTTCTGATAATTTTGCGTCACTTCGATAACCTTGCGCTGCTTTTCTTCTTTTTTGTAAAATAGCTGTCCAAACTGGTAAATTCCTACTTTTGGAAAGATTGGCAAACTAAGAAAACGGCTGTTGGGTCTCTGCGGAATAAGTGCATCAAGATCGGAATCACTGATGACTTTGTTGCCTTTAAAAGTAGAAGTGCCCAAAAAGTACTGGCCTGTTGAAGTGGTTGTTTTTCGGGCGCAACCTGTCACTCCCAGGAAGAAAAGGAAGAAATATCCGAAATATGTAAACCTACAACTAATATTCAATGTTGTCTAAAAATCGTGTAAAATATATTAATGCTCTGAAAATCAAGAAGTACCGTCAGCTTCACGAGGCTTTTATCGTGGAAGGTGCTATCAGTGTACTTGAATTGTTGGCTTCAGAGTTTGAAGTTGAATTCGTATTGGCTACTCCGGATTTTCAACAAAAATACTCAAGTATTTTATCTGACCATAAAACTCTTGTCGAAACTGTAACATTAAAAGAATTAGAGGGTTTGGGTTCTTTTCAGACCAATGACTCCTGCCTGGCTGTGGCAAAGACGAAAGATAACGTTTTTTTAAGCGCAGATATGCAGGAATATGTATTGATTTTAGATGATATTCGTGATCCGGGAAATTTGGGAACCATCATTCGGATTGCAGACTGGTACGGCATTAAGAAAATAATCTGCTCACCTGATACCACTGATTTTTATAATCCCAAGGTTATTGCGGCCAGTAAGGGATCATTTACACGTGTTCAAACCTACTATACCAATCTTTCTGAATTTTTTTCACAAAACGCAAAAGGAAGAAATATTCTGGGCGCATTTTTAAATGGTGATTCCATTTACGAACATAAATTTTCCGCAGAGGGAGGTTATGTGGTAATGGGAAATGAATCCAATGGTGTAGGGCAGGAAGTTGAGACTTTTATCACGCATAGAATTACCATTCCAAGAGTAGGAGAGGCGGAGTCATTGAATGTCGGGATTGCGACGGCGGTGATGCTGGATAATATGCGGCGGATTGTTGGGTGAGGTTTTTTCTTTATAATAAAAAAAATATTTGTGCTTATAAGTTTTTAATACCCGTCGGACGGCTTTTTCGCCGTCGGACCGGTAACAAACAATGTATTTTAGGAACAATTCGATGAAAACGATATCATTAAAGGCATATGATCACTGTAAGTTTTCCAGAAATCAAATTCACCAATGACCAAAGTGTCGATGTTTGACATAATGTCTTCCGACGCAAAGCAGTAGTCGATGTGATACGGTTTATTCTCGTGGCGATACATGTAAAGCGTTGGGTGCGCTTCTAATCCTTGTAGTTGTTTATGATGACCATGATAAGTACTGAAAATTCCTTTTTGTTCTAAAAGATTTACAAGATTTTCATGATTGGTTAATCTGCCTTTTCTGTCCCAAATCTTGTTGCTGTTGAAATCGCCTATCAATATTGTCTTTGTATTGATTAGTAGTTTATCATAATAAGCAACTGCTTTCCAAACCTGCCGAATATAAGCTCCGTCCGTATCTGACGGATTATTTGCCCAAATTGCAAACAAATTAAAATTGATTTCGGGACTGGTTACCGCAATTGGAATAACATGCCGGAATGTGTCATTCTGGACTTCTAATGCAGTAAGGTGGAAATCGTTATACGAAAAAACGGCAAGTCCTTTATTGAAGTTTTGTCCAAACCATAAAGCGTCAATTGGTTTGGCAATATCATCTGGGAAAAACAATTTGTCTGGATGCTCACATTCCTGAATGACCAGGATATCAGGATTATATTCTAAAATAGAACGAGCTTTTTTCTTAAAAGCCATGTTACAATTCCAGGTAATAATCTTCATGATTTGTTACAGTTTTATTGTGCAACTGAATACGATTAATCATTTTCATGGCCTAATACTTCACAAAACCTCCCCATCATGAGCCGCATGATGCGCAAGCTCTTCCGCATATTCTTTCCCCAAATACCCATCAATAAAATAGTGGGCGATATACAGAATTGGCGTCAGTAAAATGGCGACAGAGCCTTTGTATAAGTAATTGATACTTCCCACAGACAGAATCTGTTTCATGTCCCAGTTTCCAAAAATGTAAAAGGCAATTGTTAAAACGACGAAACTGTCTACAAGCTGGGAAAACATCGTTGAACCCGTAGCACGAAGCCAGATATGTTTGCTGCCCGTTCTTTTTCGTAACCATGAAAAGACAAAAACATCCAGAATTTGTCCCAAAAGAAACGCTACGATCGAACCGATCATAATCCCTAATCCCTGATTGAAAATCTTATTGAAGGCGTCGTTTATATTGAAATGATTTCCATGACTATCCGTATTATTAACATCCAGCCAGAATTGTGCAGGGGGTAATTTTGTAGCAACAAATATGGTCAGGAAAGTATAAATGATAAAAATCGCTGTCAGATAAGAAATTCTTTTAACACCTTTCGTTCCAAAATATTCATTGATAATATCAGAAGTTATAAAAACAACCGGCCAGTTTACCACGCCCGCTGTCATGTTGAAATCAAGTTTGGTGCCGCCGATCGGGATTTGGGCAGGATTGATTCCGAGAAGACTTTCAACAGAAAAAATTTTAGTACCGATAATTTCGGCGACAAGCGCATTGGTCAGGAAGATTCCGCAGAGCACAAGAAAAAGACGTTGCCTTTTTTGCTCTGCCACTGTTTGTTGGATCATAGGTTTGGGTAGCTGTTGGCTTTTTGCGATTGGGCATTAGCCATTGGCTCTGTTTGAGTTAGTTAATAGGAGAATTTTTGTTTTGAATATTTGGCAAAAAAATAGCTATTAGCTGGAAAAAAGCTAATAGCTAAAACCTAATCGCTAAAAGCTAAAAATCAGGCGATAACGTCCTCTACTGTCCTGGTTGACAATACCCGTCTTGTTTCAAGGAAATATTCCAGCTTGTCCATAGCCTGATTTAATTCGTCAAGCGTTGGCAGGAAAACGATCCTGAAATGGTCTTCGGAAATATAGTTGAAACCTGTACCGGCTACTACGAGAACTCTTTGTTCGCTCAGCAGATCGTATACAAATTTCTCATCATTTTCCAGCCCGAATTTTTTTAGATCGATTTTTGGAAAAACGTATAAAGAACCTTTGGGTTTTACGCACGTGATACCCGGAATAGCTACCAGTCTGTCATAAATCAGATTCATCTGTTTGTGCAATCTTCCTGTTGGGACCACAAGTTCCTTAATACTTTGATAACCGCCCAGTGCCGTTTGAATGGCATATTGTGTGGGAACATTGGCGCATAGACGCATGCTCGCCAAAAGCAATAAACCTTCGACATACGATTTGGCTTTGTGCTTTGCCCCGCTCAAAATCATCCAGCCACCACGAAAACCTGCCGAACGGTAATTTTTGGAAAGTCCGCCATAAGAAACGCAGAGGGTATCATTGACCAAACTTCCCATCGGATAATGCAGGGCTCCGTCGTATAATATTTTGTCATAAATCTCATCCGAAAAAATGATGAGCTTATGTTCTTCTGCCATTTTTGCGATGCGTATCAGCACATCTTTTTCGTACACTGCGCCGGTAGGATTGTTTGGATTGATCAGTACAATTCCCTTGGTGCGGGAAGTGATCTTGCTTTCCATATCTTCCAGATCCGGATTCCAGTCGGACTCTTCATCGCATACATAATGTACAGGCTTACCGCCGCTCAAAGCGATTGCTGCTGTCCATAACGGATAATCGGGAGAAGGAACAAGGATTTCATCACCGGGATTCAATAGCGCCTGCATCGATAGAAGGATCAATTCACTAACTCCGTTTCCTATAAAAATGTCATTGATTTCAACATCCTGAATTCCGATGGTCTGCGTATAATGCATGACCGCTTTACGGGCCGAAAACAATCCACGTGAATCAGAATAGCCTTGCGCATTACGGATGTTCATAATGATATCGTGCACAATTTCATCAGGAGAATCGAAACCAAATGGCGCGGGATTCCCAATGTTCAGATTATGAATTTTGAAGCCAAGGCTTTCCAGCTCTAATGCTTTTTCATAAGTAGCCCCACGAATTTCATATTTGAGATTGTTAAGGCGCTGACTTTTTAAGAATTCCATGCGTTTGATAATAAAGTACAAGGTTCAAATATATAAAAAAACGGGCAAAATTAAATTTTGCCCGTTTCATTTATTGTAAGATTTTCTCTTGATTAAAACTTATCCCACCACAATTTAGTAGATGCCAAGTCACCGCCAATAGCTGTTGCAGCAGCGGAACGGCTAGCTGGGTTAAGCGTCTGTTCGTTGATCGGATAGATAATTCTTACCGGAATAGCTAAACCTGCCTGAGCGTTACCGCCTGTTGGAGGAGACAATTTTGGATAGTCCAATCTTCTCCATTCAACCCATGCTTCGTATCCTCTATTGTAAAGAGCGATCCATTTCTGAGTACCGATTTTTTGTTTCCAATCACCCGTTGCTGTTTTGTAAGCCACTTTTGGCTGGGCAAGATAAGTAGCAGCGTCTGCTGGGCCTGTTGTCAAAGATGCCTGGCTTGCCCAGTATGTGATTGACGCCGTAATGGCTTTGTTATAATGATCTTCTGCACTACCTGTGATAAATCCTCTTTCAACAGCTTCTGCCAAATCAAATTCAACTTCGCTGTAATCCATATAAAGACCTTCCAAAGTTGGGTCTATGATCTTAGTACCTGGATGAGAGAAAGCAGAATAAGTGTTTAGGAATCCATAGTTACCTCCAACATAAGTTCCCGCCGTTGTTGGCGTAAAGAATATAGGTCTTCTTGGATCGTTCAATTCGTTAAGCGGATTGATAAAAGTAGAAGCGATTACATAATCCTGACGGCTTGAGAATAAAGCGTTAAGATTTTGTGCTACCGGGTTATAGTTTGGAGGCGTGCTTACGTAAGCGAAGGCAGCTTTGTCTGCATTGGAAGTGAAAACGTTTGGCGCAGCAGCTGCAACAAGTGCTTTTGCTTTTGCTTCGTCACTATCCGCGATGATAAGAGCCATTTTCAATTTTAGCGAGTTACCAAACTTTTTCCATTTTGTCATATCACCTTTATAGATCAAGTCACCTGATCCAAATGCAGCGCCTGTTGTATTGATCGATGCAAGAGAAGCATCCAATCTGTCTAAAAGAGAATAATAAACAGTTTTTGCGTCGTCATAAGCAGGTAGTGGATTGTTTGGATCCATCGACTGAGTATAAGGAATGTTACCGAAAGTATTCACAAGGATTGACCATGCGTAAATTTCAGTTATTTCCAGCTGAGCCAACTGATTGGCTTTTGCATCCGCAGCTACCAAAGTATTGGCATTAAGGATTTTCTTTGCCTCCGTGATATCAGAGATCACGTCACGGTAGATAGCCTGCCAGAAAGACTGAGGAATGGTACGTGCAGTCAAATTGTAACGAGGCTCATCCAGATATGTCGTTGTTGACCACTGCTGAACATACAAACGGAAATTGTTTGTGTTTACGCTTGGCGTTGTGACATCGTCAATAAGCCCCTTCAATGAATTGGAGAACAAAGTTACTGCTGGAACAGCCGTCGCTTTCTTTGTGTCCACGTTGTAGTCGTCCAGGCTGTCAACGCAAGCGGTTAACATAAAGATGGACGCAACCAGAATTGATAATTTTTTCATATTTATTTCTTAGAAACGGAATTTAACATTGAAACCATAACTTCTAACAGCTGAATAAGCACCACTTTGGTATCCACCTGCTCCATTACCTGCACCTGAACTCAATCCATCTTCAGGATCTGAATACTTCATGTTTTTGTGGATGATCCAAAGGTTACGACCAATAAGGGCCACATTGATTTCTTTGAATGCCCGCAGTTTAGAAACGATTGCATTTGGAAGTGAATAGTTAAGAGAAACTTCTCTCAATTTCACATAGCTACCATCGTAGATGTAAGCAGCACGAGGACCATTTGCAGCATAACCATAAGCAGTTGCACCGTTACCGTCGATGTTTTGAGCTCTAACTGTATTTGGAGTTCCGTCAGCTTGTACACCTGGGAATAATACACCACCACCTTGTGAAACCGGATCTCTTTTAGGATTTCCAAGTTCGTTCAAACCAGCTGTTACAGGATAAAGACCTGTTCCTTCTCCGTACCACTGATCAAGTGACCAGATATCGCCGCCTTTACGTATATCAACCAGGAAGCTAAGCGCAAGTGATTTGTATTTCAATGTGTTGGAAACACCACCTAACCAATCCGGGTTTGGATTACCGATGATCTCGGCAGAACTTGCAGTTGGTTTGTAGATACCGTTTGTACCAACAATTTTTTGTCCTGCATCGTTGTAAGAGAAGTTTGTTCCTCTGATCACACCATATGGATATCCACCGCCTGATGCTTTTCCTGTAAGAGGATCAACTTTAAGTGCAGCATTTACTGTAACACCACCCTGGAAAGAGTTGATCTGAACATTTGTTACATCTCCGTAAAGGCTAAGCACTTCGTTACGGTTTCTTGTAAAGTTCACATTCATTTTCCATGAGAAGTTGGAAGTCTGGATCGGTGTAATGAAGGCAGCGATCTCAACACCTTTATTCTGCATCTCTCCTGAATTCACGTATCTTGCTGTGTAACCAGTCGCAGATGAAATCGTTACAGGAATGATTTGGTCAAGCGTATTTGTTTTGTAATATGTTACGTCGAAACCAATGCGGTCTTGCAGGAAAGAAGCTTCTACACCAAATTCGTAACTTTTAGATCTTTCAGATTTAAGGTCAGCGTTATTTCTTGTGTTTGGAAGCGAGAAGTATGGTACAGAACCGATACCAGTTGGTTTGTCGTATGTATTGTAGATAGACAAAGGAGGAGCATCGTTCCCAACTTCTGCGTAGTTAGCACGAATTTTACCTGCCGACAACCATGTGCTTGTTTTAAGGAAGCTAAGGTTTGAGAAGTTAAAGTTAGCACCAACCGATGGATAGAAATAAGTATTATTTGATGTTGGAAGCGTAGTTGATTTGTCTTGTCTTGCAGCAAGGTCAAGATTAATCAAGCCTTTGTAATCAAAAGATGCATTAGCAAAAATACCATCTACACCAATTTTCTGAACGATTTCTTCTGGTGCCTGAATTGCACTCACAGAGTTTGACAAAGAGTAAAGTTTTGGAACTACCAAACCTCCATTCGTTGCAGCGCGGATAGAAGACATTTTTGATCTTCTCATATTCGTACCCAAAGCCCCGGCAAAGCTCAGGTCTTTTGTAATCGCTTTACGGAAGTTAGCCAAAAAGTCAAGGTTAGTTTCGTAGAAGGTACGATCGTATCTTGAATAAGCAGGAATTCCTGAGCTACCAACAGCTGTACGTTCTTCCTGCATATCTGTAGTTCCATCATACGCATAACGTCCCATTACATCAACCCAGTCAGCAAGTTTGTACGTCATAGAAGCATATCCCTGGATGTGCGTACGAGCATCATTGTTGTAGTTCTGGTAACGGTTAAAATATGCGTTATCTGCGTAAATTGGTCCTGTTGGTTTTAAGTAATCGTTCCAGTTCCATGTTACGTTTTGTGAGTTACGGAAATACGCTTCTTTCTGTTCAAGAAGGTCAACGTTAGTTTGCGTCCACTGTCTGAAAGCCTGGTTAGGGTTTTTACCACTATAACCTGTTCCATAACGTCCCATACCAGTAATTTGGCTGAAGTTAACAGCAGCAGATGCCACTAATTTCGAAGTTAGATCATATGTAGCTCCAAAGTTGAAAAGGTTTTTCTTCAAAGTACTGTTTGGAAGAACTCCTTTTTCGTCATTTCTTGTAAAACCAACTTTGAATGTGCTTTTATCACCACCACCGCTAATGTTGATGCTTTGGTTTGAGGTAACAGCCGTTTCAAAAAATTTGGATGGACCGTTAGAAGCAGCAACCCAAGGTCTCATTTTTTGATAATTAGGAGAGAATGGATCTAGTGCATCCCACTGGTAAACCATAAGGCTTGGATCAAATTTGGCTCCAAAAGAAGCATCATCGTCAAAACGAGCGATCGGTCCATTGCCTGAGCCTAAATTACCTGAGTAAAATCTGTCCGGGTTTACAGAGCCATCAGAGGCCTTGTCACCACCATAACCTCCACCATATTCGTTCTGATATTTGGCAAAAGTTGTTTTATCAATTTTACCCCAGGTAACACCACTATTAACCGTCACGTCAAAGCTGTTTTTTCTTCCTTTTTTAGTGGTGATCATGATTACACCATTCGCGCCACGAGAACCATAAAGTGCAGAAGCAGCAGCTCCTTTCAGTACGTTCATAGATGCAATGTTGTCAGGGTTAATATCCGCTGCGGCATTACCGTAGTCAGCACCTGCACCACCACCTTGCTGTGTACTAGAGTTGTTGTTTGCATTGGAAACAGGAACGCCGTCAATTACCCAAAGTGCCTGGTTATTACCTGTCATTGATTTAAAACCACGAATTACAACGTTGGTAGAACCGCCCATTGCATTTGATGACTTAATATCCATACCGGCAACTTTACCAGCAAGCGCGTTCATGACGTTCGGGTTACGAGACTGCGTGATTTGCTCAGCGGTCACACCCTGAGCCGCGTAAACAAGCTCATTACGTTTTTTCTCGATTCCCTGAGCCGTTACCACAACTTCCTGTAGTTGGCTCACATCATTTTTTAATGTAATGTTGAGTACTGACTGGGTACCAACGTTTGCTTCCAGAGATTGAAATCCGATGAAACTGAAAACCAGTGTAGCACCTTGTGAAACTGCAATCGAATATTCTCCCTTAGCGTCTGTTGTTGATCCCCGGTTCGTTCCTTTTACGGAAATATTTACACCCGGCAATGTTGAGCCGTCTTCTGCAATGACCTTTCCAGTCAGGGAGCGATCTTGGGCGTACGTTTGTGTGCCCAAAAGCAGCAAACATCCCAATAACGATAATAGAATCTTCCTCATACTTTAAAAATTAAGTTAGGTTTTATTAAGAAAATTTAATGTTGCAAAAGTAATTATTGTTTTAACCATTACAAGGTATTTTTACAAAAATTCAAAATTTACTTTGGCAGTAGACCTATTTTCCTGATATAATATTATAATTCTCAGTAATTATCTAGTATTAAATGTGAAAATTGTAATTATGGTTGAAGTCGGTTTTTATATAAATAAAATAGGATTATTACTATAATGTTAAGAAGAATCAGTCTCTTTTTCAGAACGGTAAAGAAGATACGTAAAACAGTATTTAGCAGACAACATTGCGAATTGTCCAAAAAATGAGCGTAAACATTGCCAATTTTTAATTTTATTTTAATAAAATCATTAAACTTATATAATCTACGTTTAATGGTACAATTTGTTCTTCTTATAATAGGTTAAGCGTATAAAAAGAATACGAACTGCGTCGTTTTTCAGAATTATATTTGGATAAATATTCTTTTGTAGTAATTAAAATAATTTTACTTACGATTGTTTGATTTAATATACTTTAAATTATAAATGGTTACTTTGCCAATAAAAAAGGAAGAGTTGCCAGGAACATCCGGGCAACTCTTCCTTTTACTATGAATGCTGAAAGTTATTTGTCCCACCAAACCGGCGTATAAATATCATCCACTACGGTTGCATTCGGATTGTTGACACGCTCATCCTGTGAGGTTGGCAAACGTACCGGAATCTGCTTTTTTGATGAATTCTGATTTGCTGTAAGTTTTGGGAAACCTGTTCTGCGGAAATCATTATATGGCTCGATCTGCGTAAATAGTGCAACATATTTCTGAGTGATCAGTTTCTCCAAAGTCAAAGATGCCGAAGTTTCAGAGGCAGTTGTTTTTGCGAAATCTGCTGAGATAGAACTTCCTGTTACACGTTTCACGGATGAGACAACCGCGATATTGTATGCTGCGGCGGCCTCTGCCGTTTTGCCTAATCTTAACTGAGCTTCTGCCGCAATAAATTTTGCTTCTGTAAAAGTAGCCAATCCGATTGGGGAATCTGCCGAGGCAATACCGGGTCCTGGGTCAGAAGTCGTCGTTTGGTCCTGATCATCAGCTGGCGTGCCAGAATACTTACCGTCTTCATCCAGTGTAGCAAAAAATGGCAGACGCGGATCTTTTGTTGCAGCCATAAAATCGATAAAGAATTTTCCCATTTTCAGGTTATTCGTACGGTTGTTATAGAAATCGTACCATTGATTATAGGTATTTCCTGTATTGAAAAACTTCGCATCCATATCGCTGGCGGATGAGTCTACTTTGGCAAGATATTCCAACGCTTTGGTAGCACTTCCCGTCGGATCACTTTGGCTCAAACGGTTTGCATAACGGGCCTTGATGATATAGGCTGCATTTATCCAGCTTTTTGTATCGCCGCCAAAAATCAGATCGTCGGCACCTGGGATAAATTTATTGGCTGTTTTGGCAGTACTAAGGGCGGTAATTGCTTCATCAAGCAAAGTCTGGATGCTTTTAATAACATCTTCCTGTTTGTCATATTTTGGATTGAAATTTCCTGAAAGTGCTTTAATCGCTTCTGTATAGGGAATATCACCCCAAAGATCCGTAGCAATACCAATATTCATGGCAGTGATTACTTTTGCCATCCCGGCATAGTAGGGATTCTCTGCGCCGTAATCCTTGATCAGTGTTAGCGTGTTGTTTAACGAACCATTATACAAATTGGCCCATTCGTTAACCACATCGGCTTCTGTGATTGTATAGTTTGCAAAGGCCTGCGTCTGTGATCCCTCCGAAGTTCCGGCAGTTTGCTGTACAAGCATACTGGTTACACGGCCTAGTTGTCCGCCATAAGCTGCAAAAGTTGAAACTTCCGCGCCGGTAAGGAGTGAAGCCGCTGTTACGGTTTCAGGGTCGTTTGGATTTACTCCGTATTCGTCAAATTTATCCTTGCATGATGTTGCGACAACGGTCAGGGCAAGAAATGTAAATAATATCTTTTTCATAATGATTACGATGCTTTGTGGAAATTAAAATCCGATGTTTACGCCGAAAATATATGATTTGCTACCCGGATTATTGAAGTAATCAAATCCCTGCAGGTTAGACCCTGCACCCGTTAAACTGGTTTCCGGATCCACACCTTTGTAATTTGTATTCAGGTACAGATTACGGCTCGTGAAAGAAACATCAACATAATTGACATATTTCTTAAACTTGAAACGATAGCTCAAACCAACTTCCCGCAAACGGAGCCAGTTAACATTTTCTACAAATTGTTCTGCTGCTGCGCCACCGTCACCAACATAGCTGCTGAAATAATTAAGTGCAGTTACTTCTTTGGTATTCGCTTCGCCACTAGCCGTTACACCCGGAATCACATAAGTTCTTTCACGATCAGCAGATTCCTGAGTCCGCCCGATACGGTTCAGACGCGCATAAGTTCCATTCCAGATTGCTCCGCCATGGCGTACGTCAATCAGTGCAGTCAGGCTTATGCCTTTGTAAGTAAATGTGTTACGTAAATTGCTCAGCCATTTTGGGTATGGATTTCCAATATTTCCCTGGGCTGTTTCCTGCAATGGAATCCCATTAGAGCCAATGATCAGATCCCCTTTATCATTACGCTGCCATTTTGTTCCATAAAGCACACCCAACGGCTGGCCCACAATGGCATAACCGCCAATACCTGTAAACGCACTTTCCAGGCTTAATTCCTGTACACCTTCTGCGAGTTTCAAAACTTTGCTTACATTTTTGGACCAGTTCAAACTGATATCCCAGCTGAAACTTTTTGTTTTGATCGCATTGGCAGAAATCATTACTTCCACACCACGGTTACGTAACTGGCCGGAATTTGTATATTCTGCGGTAAATCCGGATGCCGGAGCTGTTGGTCTGTCCAATAAAATATCCTGTGTTTTTTGGTTGTAAACCGTAAGGTCAAGGTCAAAGCGTTGTTTCAAAAATTTAAGGTTCAACCCAACTTCATTGCCAATTACCCGTTCCGGTTTAAGATTGGTGTTTCCCACAACCTGATTATAGTAAGAGTAACCGTTCACACCGTTGTAAGGAAAACTCAAACCATTGGTAAATCCGTCTGTAAAAGAAGGTTTTCCAAAAAATGTTTTATTACGATAAGCGGTAGGTGAAATCCCTGCTTCGGAATATGCGTAGCGGATTTTTCCAAATGTGACGATATCAGAACTGAATAATTCACTGAAAACCCAGGAAACGTTAGCTGATGGATAAAAGAAATTGTTTTTACTTTTCCCAAAAGTTGAAGACCATTCATTTCTTCCGGTAAGTGAAACGTAAATCTGGCTTGCATAATCGAAATCCAGCTGTCCGAATACTGCCGTAGTATATTTACGCTGCGTATTATTGGAAGCGTATAATTCAGAAGCGTTTCCAAGATTATAGAAATTCTGAACAGTCAGGTTACGGCCTCTCTGGAAATTATCTGTAAAATTGGCAGAGGTAATGTTGTGGCCTACGGTATAATTAATACCTAATTTATTCGTGGGTTTTAATTCCCCGCGGAAAATTAAGTCGCCATAAACATCGCGACTTGTAACGTTATCATAGTTGACCTGTCCATACCCTACGGAGTTGTCGTCACCATTCGAGCTGATTGCATAAATCTGCTGGCGACGGTCGGAATAAGAATCCACACCGAGTTTATAGGTAACATCGAAATATTTATTCATGTGATAATTCAGATAAATATTTCCTAGAACACGGTTGATTTCGTCCTTAAACGGATTTTCATGTGCTGAAAATAAGGGGTTGTCATAAGCAGCAAAATAAGTCCGGTTATATCCGTTTGCATATTTATATTCTCTCAGATCAAAAGAAGCCGGTGTCCGTAAAAGACTTAGCATCGTACCTGCTACATTGCTTCCGTTCTGGGATTTAATACCTCCGGAATTGATATAACTTACTGTTCCACCTACTTTGAAATTATCTGTCAGATAACTATCAGCCGTTAAACGAACTGAATTTCTTTTATAATCCGTGTTTGGAATAATACCGTTTTGCGTAAGATTTCCAAATGACAAACGGAAAGAGGATTTATCATTTCCGCCTGAAAGCGTAACGTTTGTATTGTGTGAGACAGCAGTTTTAAAGAAATTTCCGGGGTTGTCATAATATTTCAAAGACGGATCGGAAGATATTTTTGGTCCCCAGCTGCTGGCTGTTCCCAGTGCAACATCATCATCGGTACCGTGTCTCAAATCAGGTCCCGGATCTGCCGTTTGGTATTTTCCACTGGTGCCCTGTGCATATTCTTTTTGCAGATCGGGCAATTTATTCACCTCGGAAAGTTCGAGACGGTAATTAAGCGTGACGCCAATTCCTTTCTGCTTTTTTCCTCTTTTGGTTGTATAAAGAATAGCACCATTTCCTGCACGTGCCCCATACAATGCAGAAGCGGCTGGTCCTTTCAAAATCGTTACAGATTCAATATCGTCCGGATTGATATCAAGTGCGCGGTTAGAATTATTTACACCACCCAAATTAGCGTTGAACGGATAATCTCCGGCCGAAGAGGTCACGGTTTCATTATTGATAGGAACGCCGTCAACCACGATAAGCGGCTGCTGCTCTCCGGTAAATGTTGCCGGGCCACGCAAAACGATTTTACTGGAAGCGCCAGGCAATCCTGACGAACCCGTTACAATAACCCCGGCCGTTTTTGCCGCAAGACTTTGTACGATATTGGATTCTCCGGATTTGGCAAGCTGGTCGCCGTTCAGATCGGAAACTGCGTAGCCAAGGGACCGTTTTTCACGGACTGCACCAAGAGCAGTTACAACTACTTCACTAAGTTGGTTAGTGCCTGCGGCAAGCGTGACGTTAATGACAGACTGGCTGCCCACAACGATTTCTTTTGATGCAAACCCAATAAAACTAAATACTAATGTAGCACCTTGTTTTACCTGAATGCTATAACTCCCCTGAACGTCAGTTGTTGTGCCATTTGTAGTCGATCTTACAGCAATATTAACCCCCGGTAATGTAGAACCGTCGTCTGCTATAACCTTCCCGGTTACATTGACGTCCTGGGCGTAAAGCTGATTGCTGAGCAGCAGTGAGATACCCAATAGTGATTGTAGAAACTTCCTCATACTTTAACGATTAAGATTTGTTTTTGATGAATATAATAATTGTTATAAAAATAATAATAAGTTTATTTATTTCAACGTATAGCAGTGTTTTCTACAATTAAGATTTGGTTTATTTGGTTCCCCGGAATTGGCTTCACTCGAAAAACAAGAGATAAATAGCAGAGGTAAATCCATTAATTGTGACCGGTGATAACATTGGTTTTAAAGCTGAGGTTTTAAGCAAATGGAAAAATCATTATTTCTGACTACTTTGGTTGAGTAAAGAATTATTTCTACCTAATTTATAAACATCACTCTTATTATGCGCAGGCTTTTACTTCTAACCAGCTTGACTTTTGCTGGCTTTTCTTCCTTTTCTCAGTCCCCGTTAAGTACCAAAATTGACCAGAAATCGAAATCGATTGAGCCCAAAATCATCGAATGGCGCAGGGATTTTCATCAGCACCCTGAACTTGGAAATCGGGAATTCAAAACGGCTGAAAAGATAGCTGCCCATTTAAAAAGTCTGGGAATTGAAGTGCAGACGGGCTTTGGACATACCGGTGTTGTCGGTTTGCTCAAAGGTGGAAAACAGGGTCCCGTTGTCGCTTTACGTGCGGATATGGATGGTCTGCCGGTAACGGAAAGAGTAGATGTTCCGTTTAAATCTACGGTTACAACAGATTATAACGGGCAAAAAGTGGGTGTGATGCATGCTTGTGGACACGATACACATATTTCTATTCTGATGGGAGTGGCCGAAGTTTTGTCTTCTGTGAAAGCTGATTTGAAAGGAACGGTTAAATTCATTTTCCAACCGGCAGAAGAAGGCGCTCCGGAAGGTGAAGAAGGTGGTGCAAAATTGATGATCAAAGAAGGTGTACTGGAAAATCCAAAAGTGGATGCGATTTTCGGTCTGCATATTAACTCTCAAACGGAAGTTGGGAAAATTGGGTACAAGCCAGGGGCAACCATGGCAGCGGTTGACTTTTTCAGTATTGATGTAAAAGGAAAACAAACGCATGGTGCTTATCCATGGTCGGGAGTGGATCCAATTGTTACCTCTGCCCAAATTGTTATGGGTTTACAAACGATCGTCAGTCGTAATCTTGATCTTACAAAAGCGCCTGCTGTTGTAACAATTGGTGCAATCAATGGCGGAATTCGCCAGAATATTATCCCGGAAGAGGTGAAAATGATCGGTACCATCCGGACTTTCGATGAAGATATGCACATAAAAGTGCACAAACGTATCACGGAAATTGCCACTAATATTGCTGAAAGTGCAGGTGCAAAAGCAGATGTAAATATCGGAATACTTTATCCGGTAACGTATAATGATATTCCTTTGACAGAAGAAATGATCGGTACTTTAAAGGATGTTGCGGGAAAGGATAATGTAAAACTTGTACCGGCGGCATCAGGCGCAGAAGATTTCTCCTTTTTCCAGCAAAAGGTACCTGGATTTTTCTTCTTTTTAGGAGGAATGCCCGTTGGGAAGGATCCTTTGACAGCCTCAGCACACCATACGCCTGATTTCTTTATTGATGATAGCGGAATGTTATTGGGAGTGAGATCTTTGAGTCGATTGACTGTTGACTATATGGAGAAAAAAGCACGTAAATAATGGTTAAGGGTTAATTGTTAAGGGTTAATGATGGTGGATTCAATGTTTGAGTCTCGTTCATTAACCCTTAACCATTGACAATTAACAATTAATTATTAGGGGTTAATGATGGTGGATTCAATGTTTGAGTCTCGTTCATTAACCCTTAACCATTGACAATTAACAATTAATTATTAGGGGTTAATGTTGGCGGATTCGATGTTTGAGTCTCGTTCATTAACCCTTAACCATTGACAATTAACAATTAATTATTAGGGGTTAATGATGGTGGATTCGATGTTTGAGTCTCGTTCATTAACCCTTAACCATTGACAATTAACAATTAATTATTAGGGGTTAATGATGGTGGATTTGATGTTTGAGTCTCATTCATTAACCCTTAACCATTGACCATTAATTGTTAATCTTGCTTGTTTTGATAATTGTTGTGATCAGTTTTATGATTTCAACGGCGTCTGCGTTAATATTATCAAACTGTTCTTGTGTTAGAAATTCAGTTGCAGTCAAAAGTTCAAGCCAATAAATGGTCTCGTTTCTTTCTTTTTGGGCAACCGACATTTTGTGCTTGAAGTCAGTCTTACTTTCAGCATGTTCAGCTTCCCGCACCATAGCGCCTACACTCGTGCCACTTCGCAATAACTGCTTTGACAGAACATATTCTTTTTTACTATTACACAAATACTGATAAAGCCTGACAATCCGAATCGCAAAAGCAAAGCTTTTGTCCTTAACCATATTTTCCCTCATTTTTATAGTGTGTTTGGTCTGGAAGCATTAACCCTTAATAAGTAACCCTTAAAATAGTGTGTTTGATTGAGCATCATTAACAATTAACCCTTAATCATTAACAATTATTCCGGTGTATTTTTTCGTACCTGGTCAAATAACAAATTCGGTAAAAACCTCTTCAGATATATAGCCGCTACTTCGGTAAATCCTCCAATATAAATCTCCTTTTTATCCTTTTTGACTGCATTCAGAATTTGTCTTGCACATTCTTCAGGTGCGATTCCTTTTTCCTGATTGGCGTCCATTTTACCAAATTTCTCACCTTTTTCATTGATTGCATTCACAGAAACGTTGGTACGGATATAACCCGGACAAATCGTTGTTACCTTAATGTTGTCGTTATAAGATTCTGCTCTTAAAGAATCGTAAAAACCCTGTAATGCGTGTTTAGAAGCATTATATCCGGATCGCATAATTGTTCCGATTTTCCCTGCTACGCTGCTGATCACGATAAAATGTCCACTTTGCTGTTTGATCATATAAGGCAAAATTGCTTTTGTAATAGCCACAGTGCTGTAAAAATTGACATCCATCAATTTCTTATAAATTTCAAGATCGGTATCTTTGATATAAGACCTCTGGCTGATTCCGGCATTGTGTACCATAATATCAATCCGTTGAAATTTTGCCATAATCTCAGCAGCAGCGCCCTCAGCTTTGTCGAATTCAGTAACATCAAAAGGAAGAATCAAAACCGAGGAATCCGGTAAGCCGGTTGCTAATTTTACACGTTCCAGTTCTTCTTCTCTTCTTGCTGTCAAAACCAGTTTTGCGCCTTCTTTGGCAAATGCCATCGCGATTGCTTCTCCAATGCCGGAAGAGGCACCGGTAATCCAGACAACTTTATTTTGAAATGTATCCATGCTAAAAATTCAACTTTATATAATGGTAGGAGCGGAGGATAAAAAGTGAAGTTCCACACCTTCTTTGTTAACGTCAAGATAAGCATTCATACCCACAGCGATGGCGCGGTTATCCGCTACATGTCCGACGGGGAAATTGAAAGAAACCGGGTAATCATATTCTGCAACATGCTCGTGGATGATTTCATAAGCCGTTTTTCCAAAAGAAGGCGTTGAATTGTCCTTCATATCAGTAAATTGCCCAACGATTAAACCTGCCAAATGACTAAGTTTTCCAGCCCGTTTCATCTGGATCATCATCCGGTCCAGATTGTACAAATATTCGTTGAGATCTTCAATAAAAAGAATTTTTCCTTCGGTGTCAATCTGTGTATTTGAACCGATTAAGTGTGCCAGCAAACAGAGATTTCCACCCACAATTTCAGCTACCGCGCTGCCGTTTCGGTTCAGAGGATTTGGTTCAACCGAATATCCCGGAAGCTCACCAAATAAAATCGATCGCAAAGATTCCGCTGCTTTTTCCGCACCTTCCTGGGTGATGGATTTAGCCATTGGAGCATGCACGCTGGCATAACCGAGCTGGTATAACTGTGAAAGAATGGCCGTCAGATCGCTGAATCCAACAATCCACTTTGGAGATTTGATGAAGTCAGTAAAATCGAGCCGATCAATGATTCTGGAACAACCATACCCGCCACGGGCAGCGATAATCGCTTTGATCGACGGATCATCGAGCATTGCCTGCAAATCGGCTATTCTGTCTTCATCCGTTGCTGAAAATTGATTGTAAGAAGACTTTAATGTTTTTCCTTCAACAACTTTTAATTTCCATTTATCGCGAAATAAGCTGATTCCAGGAAGTATATCATCATAATGGATAGCGCTGGCGGGTGCAACAATCCCTATTTTATCACCTGGTTGTAAAAAAGGCGGAATTTGTATAGTGGGCATAGTAATAAGTGCGCAGATCTTATATGCAGTTGGTGGTTGATTTGTTAGAATGGATATCAGATTGATCCGTTTAGATTATATGAAAACGACATCTTCCACGAGGTCAGATTTCATTTCGCGATTGATCAATTCGATAATTTTTGATTTTGCACGAACAAGCTCGCTTCTTAACGGAGCCGATTCAATATGAAGAAAGAGGATTCGGTCTTTGATGTAAATACTTTTTGTCCGGGAGGCAATGGCTGATCCCATAATTTTATCCCAATGCGCCACAACATACGACTGATCAAACCGGCTTCTGAGTTTGTAGCGGTCAATCATCATATCTATCGCCTCTTTAAGCGGAGTAATCCCCGGTTTTCGGGAAGATTTTTCTTTGTCGAAACGATAATGCATTGCCATAAAAATGTACTTTATACAAAGATAGGACAAAGCAGGGAAGGCTGGAAGGAGAAAATAAAAGAATGATAAAAAACAGTAAAACAATAGAAGAGATTAATCATACGCGTATCGATTCGACTAAAATTTAATAGCAATATTTGTTTTTCCCGCCTTCCGGGCTTATCATTGCATCATCAAGTCAATTTGCTTCACTTTTAGCGGTTGATTTATAAAGAAGAGGCGAGAGAATAGGCTCTACGAACCTCTGGCAACCTACTCATGCGTCGAGAAAGGTGCTAATTCCTACCTAAGCTGTTTTAGGAGATATAAAATCAAACGCGCATGAACATTATTAGAATTTCCGCAAGCCGGAGGGCTTCGTCCTCGTATCTACAATTGATAAGCAAAGCTTCTCAACAGCATTTCCGTATGGTTTTTCCAATGAGGTTTTGTTGCCGTTTTTCCTGAATTTTTTGTAGTTAGTTAATATTTGCCGCACAAATAAACCTTTCAAAAAAGTATGTCAAACACAACGTATCAGTTCGAAACACTTCAATTACATGCAGGTCAGGAACCCGATCCGGTTACCAATGCCCGCGCTGTGCCAATTTATCAGACAACCTCTTACACGTTCAACAGTTCAGAACACGGTGCAAATCTGTTCGGGTTGAAAGAATTTGGAAACATCTATACCCGGATCATGAATCCGACGACTGATGTTTTTGAAAAAAGACTGGCTGCTCTGGAAGGAGGAGTTGCGGCTTTGGGTGTTGCTTCGGGCCATGCGGCGCAGTTTCTGGCTATTAATAATATTACAACCGTTGGCGACAATTTTGTTTCTACTTCCTTTTTATATGGTGGAAGTTTTAACCAGTTTAAAAATTCCTTCAAAAATATCGGCGTTGAAGCACGTTTCGCGGATGGCGACGATATTTCAAGTTTTGAAAAACTGATTGACGATAAAACAAAAGCGATTTATCTGGAAACGATAGGTAACCCAAGTTACAGCATTCCGGATTTTGAAGCTTTTTCTGCTTTGGCAGCAAAATATGACTTGCCGATTATTGTAGATAATACTTTCGGTGCAGGTGGTGCAATTTGTCAGCCAATCAAATGGGGCGCACATATTATTGTTGAATCTGCTACAAAATGGATTGGTGGACACGGTACTACGATGGGCGGGGTCATTGTTGACGCCGGTACTTTTGACTGGGGAAATGGAAAATATCCACAATTTACAGAACCGTCGCCAAGTTATCACGGACTGGTTTTTAACGACGTTTTTGGTAAAAACGGACCTTTCGGAAATATCCAGTTTATCATTCGTGCACGCGTCGAAGGTCTTCGTGACTGGGGACCGTCTCAAAGTCCGTTTAATTCCTTTTTATTATTACAAGGATTAGAGACGCTCACACTTCGCGTGGAACGTGCAAGTGAAAATGCGTTGGCTTTGGCAATCTGGCTGGAAGGACATCCAGACGTTGAATTTGTTAATTATCCTGGTTTGGCTAGTAACAAATACAAAGCACTGGCTGAAAAATATTTGAGCAGAGGTGCCGGATCAGTACTTTCTTTCAAACTAAAAGCGGGAAAAGAAGCCGCGGATACTTTCGTGAATTCTGTAAAATTGACAAGCCATCTGGCCAATGTCGGTGATTCGAAAACACTGATCATCCACCCGGCCAGTACAACACATTCCCAGCTTTCGGAAACTGAGCAGGAACATGCAGGCGTTGCACCCGGGTTATTGCGGCTGTCTGTTGGGATTGAACATATTGAAGATATAAAGGCAGACCTTCAGCAGGCTTTTGAAGCTGTGAGGTAATACCATGGTCAGGGAGTTAATTTTAACTCCTTGATTTTAAATAGTTTTAGTATTTAAACTTAGTGCTTTGGCACGTATGCAAGCGGAACACAAGATTTTTAGATATCCCTATGCCTATCCTTTGGAATTGGGACGTGAACTACCAGGTTTTGAATTGTCGTACTCGACGTACGGTACCCGAAATCCGGAGGATGATAATATTGTCTGGATTTGTCATGCTTTAACCGGCAATTCTGATGCTGCCGAATGGTGGGACGGTTTGGTTGGTGATGGCAAATACATTAATTCAGAAAAGGACTTTATCATTTGTGTCAATGTCCTCGGGTCAGCTTATGGTTCAACAGGGCCTATGTCGATCAATCCAAAAACACAGAAACCGTACTTTCGGGATTTTCCGACGATTACGGTAAAGGACGTGGTTGGGACACTGGAAATTCTTCGCCAGGAGCTTGACATACAAAAAATTAAACTTTGTATAGGCGGGTCTTTGGGTGGACAGCAGGCGTTGGAATGGTCTGTTGAGGCCCCGGATCTTTTCGAAGAACTGATTTTAATTGCCTCAAATGCACTGCATTCTCCCTGGGGAGTCGCTTTCAACGAATCCCAGCGAATGGCGATTGAGGCGGATCAAACCTGGCAGGAAGATCACGAAGATTCCGGGAAAATGGGCATGCGCGCAGCACGTTCCATGGCTTTGCTTTCTTACCGAAACTACGATACTTACAATTTCACCCAGGCCCGTGATAATCCTGATCAGATAGACGATTTTCGGGCGTCATCCTATCAGCAATATCAGGGCGATAAGTTTGTAAAAAGGTTTAATGCGTATTCCTATTGGACACTTTCCAAAATTATGGATTCGCATAACGTAGGAAGAAATCGTGGAGGAATCGTGCACGCGTTGGGATTGGTTAAAGCCAAAACACTTGTTTTAGGTATAAAATCAGATTTACTTTTTCCGGTGTCCGAACAACAATTCTTAGCCCGTCACATTCCTGATGCTGTATTTCAGGAAATCGATTCCCTGTACGGTCACGACGGATTTTTGATTGAATACAAACAATTAACGCAGGTTATCCGCGCCTGGCGTGAAACCAACGGACAATTACAAACTGCAAAAATTGGTTGATAAAAAATTGGTATAAATGAAAAAGTCCTGTGCAAACCGCAGGACTTTTCGTTTTAAAACCCATTGCCGTAGGCAAGGCCGACATTGTAGCCGCGGATTTTAATCCACGGGAATATAAATTGATTTTCATCCGACTTTTCCATATTTGACAAATTAAAGAACCATGTTATCCAATCAAATCCGGAAATACACAACAGGGATTATCCTGATTGTCATCGTGGTTTTAATCTCTGTTTTATTATTTTTCAGAAAAACGCAGCTCAATCCCGTAACCGGTAAAAAGCAGCATATTAACCTTACGCATCAACAGGAAATCGAGCTCGGACTTGAATGTGCTCCGGATATGGCAGCCAGATTCGGCGGCCTTTATTCGAATACGGATATAAAAAATAAAGTGAAAGTAATTGGTCAAAAACTCGTAGCGGTAAGGCAGGTAAGTAAATCTCCCTACCAATTTGATTTTCATATACTTGCTGATTCACAAATGGTTAATACTTTTTCATTTCCTGGCGGACAGATTTTTATTACCAGAGGATTGTTGAAATTGCTTAAAACGGATGATGAAATCGCCATTATATTAAGTCATGAAATAGGACATGTGATGGGGCGGCATACCACGGAAAAGTTGTCTGGATTTGATATTCTGGAAAAATTTAAAGATTCAACACATGTTATAACCAATTATAGCCCTAACCAGATCAACAGCTACATAACCGATCTTTTGAAGATTACTTTTGATTCAGAGGAAGAAAGCGAAGCTGACGAACTGGCGCTGAAATACATGGTTGAAGCAGGATATAATCCCAAGGCATTTCCGGAGATTCTGGAAAAACTTAGTGGAAAATCAGAAATTCCTGGTGCAGAAGATTTTCTAAACAGGCATCCGGTTCCTGAAAACAGGATTGAAAATCTGAAAAGTACCATTATAAAGTACCATAAACGTAAATAAAGCGGCGCCTGTTTTCTTTTATAATAACAATTATTTTTCAATAAAGATTTGAAATTCGTAATTTTGGACTATGGCGAAAATACTCACAGTGCAGGATTTTTATAAAGAGGCTTCCCTGCTAATCCCGGAAAGGATTCAGAAGGAAATCGGGCACTTTAACGTTTTTAAAACCGAAGAAGTTTTTAGTGCCAAGCAAACCAAAATGCCTTATAATAGAAGAGCTTATTACAAGATAAGTTTGATTATCGGGCGAAACCGGGCTGAATATGCTGATAAGGTTATAGAGATTGAAAAGAATGCGCTGCTATTTGCTACACCACAAATTCCCTACAACTATCATTCGCTTGACGATAATCAGACAGGGATTTTTTGCATTTTTTCAGAAGATTTTTTTGTCCAGAGCAATACTGGAGTTGTAATTCCGGATATGCCGGTTTTTCAGCCAGGTGGTAATCCGATCTTTTTTCTTACAGATGAACAAATGGATGAAGTAAAGCTGATTTTCAGTAAAATGCTTCGGGAGTTGGAATCTGATTATGCTTATAAATACGATCTTATCCGCAATTATGTCATAGAATTGATCCATACCGGACAAAAATTACAACCCGTTTCTGCTCTGAATACGGAGACCAACGCATTTCGCCGGATATCTTCATTATTTATGGAGTTGCTTGAAAGACAGTTTCCGGTTGAACCCCCGCATCAAAAATTAAAACTAAGATCGGCTAAAGATTATGCCGATCAGCTTTCGATCCACGTCAACTATCTGAATAAAGTTTTGAAGGAAATGACTGGTAAAACCACTACCGGACTTATTTTGGAAAGAATTGTGCAGGAAGCCAAAATCTTGCTCAAACATACTGACTGGAATATTTCCGAGATTGCGTATAGTCTGGGCTTTGAAGAACCTGCGCATTTTAATAATCTGTTTAAGAAACATACCAGTCTTACACCGAAGTCATTTAGGTCCTGGATTTGATTTTTGTAATTCCTGATTTGAAATCTGCAAGATAGCTTGCGCTAAGGTGCTGTACCTTTGTTCTATCAAAATGAAAAAACAAAAAAAGATGGAATCGACAAATAAAATTGCTCTTGTAACAGGCGGAAGCCGTGGATTAGGGAAAAATATGGCGCTAACACTGGCGCAAAAAGGGAATGACGTTATTATCGTTTACCGTACGAATGAAAATGAAGCGAATGAAGTAGTTGCTGAAATTGAGAAATTAGGAAGAGCTGCGGCAGCGGTTCAACTGGATGTGGCAAGTACCAAAGCATTTAAAGGATTTTTTGAAGCTATTTCAACTTTATTGAAAGAAAAATGGGGACGTGAAACTTTTGATTTTCTTATCAATAATGCAGGAATTGATCGTTCGTCTGCCTTTGCAGATACAACCGAAGAAGATTTTGATGAGTTAATCAATGTTCATTTCAAAGGTGTTTATTTCCTTACTCAAAAAGCATTGCCCCTATTGGCGGATGGCGGAAGAATAGTAAATTTATCAAGCGGACTGGCAAGATTTGCAACTCCTGGTTATGCAGCCTATGGATCAATTAAAGGGGCCATTGAAGTGTTTACGCGTTACTTGGCTAAGGAATTGGGCCATCGTGGAATCACAGCCAACGTTGTTGCACCCGGTATTATCCACACCGATTTTACAAAACGTGCTTTTGCTTCGCATGAAGGAATGGAAGCCCATATGAATTCTATTACAGCACTTGGAAGAGTCGGTCTGCCTGAAGATATCGGTGGAATTGTGGCATTCCTGTGTTCAAAAGAAGCTGGCTGGATTAATGCTCAGCGTATTGAAGCATCGGGCGGAATGAATTTGTAATTACCGTTTTAAGTAATAAAAAATGAGCAGCAGTATCAATCTCCGATATTGCTGCTCATTTTTTATTGTTAGAATCTTATTTCAATAACTCAAACAATTGCTCCGGCTCGTTGGTGGTAATGAAATCTACCTTCTTGTCAATAAACCACTGCATGGTTGATTTATCGTTGACTGTCCAGGCATTGGTTGTCAGCTTTTTTTTATGCATTTCTTCAATATAGTTCTCGTTCTTTTTGTAAACAGAATAGTGGTAATCAATTCCTGATAACCCCGCTGCAAGAATTTCAGCCGGCGTTTTATCTCCGTTTAAATATTCAACATGTGCTTTTGGAGCCAGTTGTTTCACTTTCAAACAAACATCAAAATCGAAGGCGATGTAGTCCGTGATTTTTTCAACTTTTAATTTTTTTACCATTTCAACACATTTGGTAGTCAAAGCCAATGAGCGTTCTTTGTTGATAGACGACGTTTTGATCTCCAATATCAAACGTGTGTTTTTCTGTTTTCCACCAGTTTTTAGGTAAGCTTCAAGCGTTGGAAGTGTTTCTCCGTTGGCTAATTTTATTTGAGATAATTCCTGAGAAGTTGCCTTTTCAATGTCCGTTCCCTGAATGATATGATCATGATTAACAAAAAGAACTGAGTCAGTTGACATATGTACGTCAAATTCGCTGCCGTAACAACCCAACTTGATAGCATGTTCCAGTGCTGCAATGGAATTTTCGGTCGCACCAGTATTTTTCCAGGCACCACGATGCGCGATTACTCTTGTTTTATTTTGTGACATACCATCAATCGAAATCAGGCAAAATAGCGAAACGGCAAATGCCAGAATATTTTTTTTCATTTTAATAGATTTAACTTTTAATACAAGACTCAATACCGTGTTTTCTACCAGTCCAAAGTCTGGTAAGTAGCCGCGAAAGTACTGTTTTTTAAGAATGGGGATGTTAGGTGTGTGTTAAGAAATGGCTTTTTCGAAAGTCTAAATAAAGCAATGGCTAAGGCTCGGGGAGTTCTGGGCTTGTTCATGCACCCAAGGTTGAAACCCTGGGTTAGTTTTTTTGCGTTGAAAAGTAATGGCCAAAGCCAAGGGAACTTTCAAAGCTTGTTCGTGTACCGGGGTTGAAAATCTGTTTAGGTTTTTGGATTGATGCGAAGATACTAACCCAGGGCTTTAGCCATAGTCCGCAACCAGATCACGCCATTATTTCCAGATGCTTCTTAATCTTCAAAATTACCTGTTTGGAAGTAGGCGTATTACTTTTGTCCGCCACGCTGCTTACTGGTACAAGTACATTCGTTTCCGGGAAATAAGTGGCTGTACAGCCTTCCGGAATCGGGTATTTAACGATAATGAATTTATTGGCAACACGTTCAATACCATCGTGGTTATTGACGAGGTCAACGACATCCCCATCTTTCAATCCACGACTGCTGATATCGTTTTCGTTCATCAAAATCACCCGACGTTCGTTATAAATACCCCGATAGCGGTCGTTTAATCCATAAATTGTAGTATTGAACTGATCGTGGCTTCGAATTGTCATCATCATCAGATCATCTTTTTCCATCGGTAGGGTAGTTACCGGGGCAATATTAAAATGGGCTTTTGTGGTTGGAGTATCAAACGTCCCTTCCCTATTACAATTTGGAAGATAGAAACCTCCCGGTATTCTCACACGCTCATTATATTTCTCAAATCCAGGAATTGTTTTTTCAATTGCATCCCGGATTTTGTCGTAATTGTTTTCGTAATCATCCCAATTTACCGTGCTGGAATTGCCAAATAATGCTTTTGCCAATCGACAGACAATAACCGGCTCACTCAGCAAATCATCAGAAATTGGCTTTAATATTCCTTTGGAAGATTGAATTACGCCCATTGAATTCTCACAGGAAATAAATTGTTTTTCACCGTTGACAGAATCAATATCACTTCTTCCCAGACATGGTAAAATGATCGCTTCCTCACCGTGAACCAAATGGCTGCGGTTCAATTTTGTGGAAACGTGAACCGTAAGGCTGCATTTTCTTAAAGCTTCGGCGGTATATATGGTATCTGGCGTTGCGGAAACGAAATTTCCACCCATGCCGAAAAAGATTTTGGCCTTGCCTGCGTGCATGGCTTTGATGCTATTGACTACATCTAATCCATGCTCTTTTGGTGGCACAAATCCGAAATTCTCTTCGATTTTTTGTAATAAATCGTCGGTTGGCTTTTCCCAGATTCCCATCGTCCGGTCGCCCTGCACGTTGCTGTGGCCGCGAACCGGGCAAGTTCCTGCACCAGGTTTTCCGATGCTGCCTTTTAGCAAAAGCAAATTAACAACTTCTTTGATCGTGTCAACAGCATTTTTATGCTGTGTCAAACCCATGGCCCAGCAGACGATTATTTTTGTTTTATGTTTTAAAATCTCAACTGTTTCCTTAATCTGAGTGAGCGAAATTCCACAGGTTTTGATTAACTCATCCAGATTTTGCTCCTTAATATGCTGCTTGAAATCTTCAACGCCAATCGTGTTTTTCTTAATAAAATCCAGATCCAGAACTGAGCCTGGATTTTTTTCGTCTTCTTCAATCAACAGCATCTGAATTGCTTTCAATAAAGCCATGTCGCCGTTAATCTTGATATGTAAAAAAAGATCCGTCAATGCAGTATCAATATCCAGAACACCTTTTACGGTTTGCGGATTACTAAAACCCATTAAACCGGTTTCGGGCAGTGGGTTCGCAGAAATTATTTTCGCACCATTTCGCTTTCCTTTTTGTAGTGCAGAAAGCATTCTTGGATGATTCGTGCCTGGATTTTGTCCCAAAATAATGATCACTTCCGCTTCGTACAGATCGGATAATTTAACGGAGCCTTTTCCAATTCCCAGAGATTCTCCTAACGCTACGCCACTACTTTCATGGCACATATTGCTGCAATCCGGGAGATTATTGGTACCATATTCTCTTACAAAAAGCTGGTATAAAAAGGCCGCTTCATTGCTCGTACGACCGGAAGTATAGAAAATCGCTTCATCCGGAGAAGCCAGGTTTTTTAAGGAAGCTGCGATTTTACCAAACGCATCGTCCCAGGAAATCGGTTGATAATGTGTCGCACCTTTTGGTAGAAACATTGGCTGGGCAACTCGTCCTTTACCGCCAATTTCGTAATCTGATAATTTAGCAAGATCTGAAACTGAATTTTCTGCGAAGAAAGAAGGCGTGAGTTTTTTTGCTGTTGCTTCTTCTGCAACCGCTCGCGCTCCGTTTTCACAATATTCCGCGACAGGTGAACGCTCGTCGTCGGGATCCGGCCAGGCGCAGCTTGGACAATCAAATCCGCCTTTTTTATTCAAACTCCAAAGCGCTTTCATTCCCCTGCTAAAACCTGCTTCGCCAACCACTTTTTCCATACTGGAAACTACGGCGGGAATTCCGGCGGCTATGGTTTTGATTTTTCCTCGCTTTAATCCTGTGAATTTTTCAGGGTTTTCAGCGTCTGGTATTGATGAATTGTCCATGTCCATGGTTAGCAGGTTTTATTTGGGTTTTCAAAATTGTCGGATTGGTCTTCGGTTACATTATCCAGACATTTAAAATCTTTTTCCAGCAGGAGATACAAAGTTTCATCTTTACTTATCTCCATGTTAGCGTCAAAACCAATAATATTATTTTCCGCCCAGTTTGCCAGTAAGGATTGGGGAACAGACATTGTAATTTTGTCATCGGCATAAGCCGCAGTCAGTTCTGTGATTCCTTTTTTCTTTTGCAAACAATAATAAAAAGCATTATTTCCAAAAGAGGTTTTTTCTTCAATATAGCCAATCGCCGACAGTGTATCTACCTCAGTTTTTGATAGCCGAATCCTGATGGAATTGCCCTGAATTCTTATTTTCATAGTGTTGATTTCTCTAAGTCAAAGTGTTATCCTCTGACTTCCTGAATAAATGTTAAATCTTTCTTGACCCAAAAAGCCGATCAGTGTCATACCAAAATCTTCTGCTAGTTGTAATGCCAAACTGGATGGGGCACCGATCGCGGCTACGATTTTAATTCCAGCCATACTCGCCTTTTGAATTAATTCAAAACTTGCTCTTCCGCTTAGCAATAAAATCGTATTTGACAAAGGCAGCTGTTCTGATATAAAGGATGCGCCGATGACTTTGTCTAACGCATTATGGCGACCAACGTCTTCCCGAAGCAAAAGAAAATTTCCTGCCAGATCGAAAAGCGCGGAGGCATGTAAGCCACCTGTATTTTGAAATACTTCCTGCTCTTTTCTTAACGTCGTCTGCAAAGTGTAAAACAAATCTGCGGGTACTGATATATTATCTTTTTCTTGTTGGAAACAAGAAACCGTTTTAATTGCGTCAATACTGGATTTTCCGCAAACGCCGCAGCTGGATGTTGTGTAAAAATTCCGTTCGGATGTATGAAGTTTTGGAACGACGTTTTCTGCTAATGTCACGGTTACTTTGTTTTCATCAAGCAAATCGGACTTTGCATGTTCAATTTGATTTCTGTAACTAATAATGCCTTCGGTAAATAAAAATCCAATGGCTAATTCTTCGTCATTACCAGGCGTCCGCATCGTGACTGAAATGCTTTTCTTCGTTTGATTGTCGGACAGGTCATATTTTATCTGAATTTCCAACGGTTCTTCCACCGCGAGCTGATCATCGGCCTCGATAATTCCGTTGGTAGAAACCTTCTTGATACTGATATGTTTAACCGAATCTTTTAACATGAAAATGTAATTCAAAATTGAATTTTACGGATAATATTTTCCTTTGCAAGCTGGCAATCCTCAGGGGTATCGACGCTTACGAGATTTTTTGAACGTGCCGGATGATATTTTCCAGCTTCATTTTCATTCAAAAAATGTTGTATTGAAAATTCACTTTTGTCATACATACGCAGAATTTCGTTTTTGGATTTTTGTGAATACCATGCAAGCAGCGGTTCGTACAAATCATGCTCCTGGTTATAGAATGCGGAGGCGATTTTTTCCTCGTTTACTGATTTCGCAAATTCTTTTAAATCTTTCGTGGTAATATATGGATAATCGCAGCCCACAACTAGAAAATCGCGATTAGGATAGTAATTAAAGGCCGTCAACAAACCAGCCATCGGTCCAATATTTTCGTATTGAGGCAGGTCAGGAAGCATTTTATACGGTTCCGTGATACTTTCCTTTTGAACGCTGTTGCAACAAATAAAAACCTTGTCACAGACCCATTCCAGCATTTCGTATACATAATAACGCTGCGGTTTTCCATGGTAATCGATCAAACTTTTGTCTGTGCCCATGCGCGTGCTCTGTCCGCCGCAAATGACAAGTCCATACAATTCCTTTCTCATCTAATATCCCGAATTAAAATAGGAGTGAAACCAAAACGTGTAAATTTTTTTTAAGTCAATATAACGTTACAAAATAATTATTGTGATTTGACTCAAAGCTTATCTTTCAATTTAAAACTTAACTTTATCTTTTTAAAGGCAATCATACCGATAAGATTCTGATTTCTAATTGATTTTAGCAGGATTAAATTATTATTAAATATTGTTATGGAGAATAGTGATGTTAAAATTTCCAAAAAGAAGCCAATTTATCCGGTAAGTGCCGAGTTAAGAAAATACCTTCGTTCCTATCAGCGTGAAGCCCGGCTTCCGGTTGGTTATAATGATTTACTTAACTTTTATGAATCGTTTCCGGTAATTGACAAAAACGGAAAAGATACGCTTTGGCAAAGTCCGCTTTATCCGCCATACGATATTGAACGACTGCATAATGGTTTGAAAAAAGCCTATGCTATGTTAAAAGCATCGGGAAATCTCCGCATTGTTGAACATAAGTATATTGATAAAATTGAGTATTGCACTTTTGGGAATTCTAATCCTTTCCGTATCAAAATCGTCAACCGGTTGAACGATATTTATGATTATTTTTATGTAAAAAAAGCGGACGCATCCCGAATTTACGGTTTGGAACTGGAAGAAATTTTTTCTCCTAACCAAGTCAATTACCTGGTTGATGGCAATTCATTGATTGAGGAGCATATTGCCGGAATTCCGGGAGATGTTTTTTTGAAAACGCGTTTGGAACATTCAGATTATAATCCCAAACGTATTGCTAAGGAATTTGTAAAGTTTAATGAACGCTGTATGATTACGCTTTTAGGTGATATGCGTGCATATAATTTCGTCATGCAGATCACGCCGGATTTTGACGATTATCAGTTCCGTTTACGTGCCATCGATTTTGATCAGCAGTTTTATGAAGGAAATATGAAGGTTTACATGCCACAGTATTTTAAGGAAAACTTGTCTTACGTCCAATTGGCAATGGAGCATTTGACAGATAAAACCGTCCTGCAATACCAACAGGAAGAACAATCTTCAATCGTGCATCAGGTACGGAGTGAGCGGCACCGGTTGGCTGCTTTACGGGATGTTTCCAAAAAAGATAATATTTCAACGTCTGAAAAAATCCTTGAATTACGTTCCGGATTAGCACAATTTCATAATAATCCGGATTACTATCGTTGTTTGACTATGACAGATATTATCGAATTAAACGTAAAAAACGTAATCCGGCAAGTGAGGCTATAATGATTAATTGTTAAGGGTTAATTGTTAATGATGGCCTATTCGAAGTTTGTGTTCGAAAATATTTTCCAGGGGTTCTTTGTGTGATAAAACATAAGTCTACGTTTGTGTCCACTCAAAGCAAACGCATTATAATGGTTAATTGTTAAGGGTTAATTGTTAATGATGGCTCGTTTCGAAGTTTGTGTTCGAAAATATTTTCCAGGGGTTCTTTGTCTGANAA
>NZ_VTOL01000001.1:0-750961 GCF_009801115.1 Dyadobacter sp. 3J3 | reverse complement strand
TGANAAAACATAAGTCTACGTTTGTGTCCACTCAAAGCAAACGCATTATAATGGTTAATTGTTAAGGGTTAATTGTTAATGATGGCTCGTTTCGAAGTTTGTGTTCGAAAATATTTTCCAGGGGTTCTTTGTGTGACAAAACATAAGTCTACGTTTGTGTCCACTCAAAGCAAACGCATTAACCATTAACAATTAAACCTTAACCATTAAAAATACTATCTTTGCGGAACCAATCAGATAATTTTCTCTGTTTGATTTTTTCAAACTAATCAAAATCGGAAGGCGTTCAACCTTCGCAGATTCTCGCAATGAGTAAACACGGACGAATTTTAGTCGCCATGAGCGGCGGCATTGACAGCTCTCTGGCAGCGGTCATGTTACATGAACAAGGCTATGAGGTCATAGGTATGACAATGAAAACCTGGGACTACGCAAGCAGCGGTGGTTCAAAAAAGGAAACAGGTTGTTGCTCTCTCGATTCTATCAATGACGCAAGAAGTATCGCTGTCGAACTTGGTTTTCCCCATTATATATTAGATATACGCGAAGAATTTGGTGATTATGTCATCGACCATTTTACAGGAGAATATCTGGAAGGCCGTACGCCAAATCCTTGTGTTTTATGTAATACGCATATCAAATGGGACGCCTTATTAAAACGTGCGGATCGTTTGGATTGCGAATCCATTGCAACAGGTCATTATGCCAACATGCAGTTTAATGATGGCCGTTATTATGTTTCCAAAGGAATTGACAGCTGGAAAGATCAGAGTTATGTACTTTGGGGCGTTTCTCAGGAAAGTCTTAGCCGGACCAAACTTCCGTTAGGCTATTTACATAAAAGCGAAATCCGTGAAATGGCTCGGGAACGTGGTTTTATTGATCTGGTCAATAAAGCGGAAAGCTATGAGATATGTTTCGTGCCTGATAATGATTACCGAGGATTTTTGAAACGCAGAATTCCGGGACTTGAAGCACAAGTGGCAGGAGGAAATTTTGTGTATGAAGATGGAACTGTTGTTGGAAAACATGAAGGTTACCCATTTTATACAGTCGGTCAACGCAAAGGATTAGGAATTGCATTAGGCAGACCGGTTTTTGTGACCGAAGTAAGAAAAGATACAAATGAAGTTGTGCTGGGCGATTTACCGGATTTGTTCCGTGACGGAATGGTGGTAAGCAAATTGAATTGGCAGAAATATGATGGCATTACCAAACCATTGGAAACGGTAACAAAAGTGCGTTATAAACACGACGGAACGCCCGCTTTATTGATTCCTGATGAACCGGGAAAAATAAAAGTGCATTTCCATGATGGCGTAAACGGTATTGCGCCGGGCCAAGCTGCTGTTTTTTATGAAGGAGATGACGTTGTAGGAGGTGGCTGGATTATGAAGAATTTCCGTCAGGATAAGGAGCTTTTTTAGGTTAGTAATCCACCTGTTATAATAAAAAAGAAGTCAGCTTTTTAATAGCTGACTTCTTTTTTATTCAATTCAAAATTCTTTTAGGAAACTTTTCCAACAACACGTTGTCTCACCGCTTCATAAAGTATTACAGAACTGGCAACAGAAACATTTAATGATTCAACCTGTCCATTCAAAGGAATTTTTGCACCACTATCTGCCAAAAGAAGAAATTCTTTCGAAATCCCGTCTTCTTCTGATCCCATGATAATTACTGTTGGAATAGAAAAATCGATATCATACAAAGATTTATCTGTTTTTTCAGTACTTGCTATGATTTGCAATCCGCTGTTACGCAGATACAATAAAGTTTCGTAAAGATTCGGTTCACGGCAAACGGGCAGGAAATTCAACGCGCCGGATGAAGTTTTCATCGCATCTGCATTGATTTGTGCTCCACCTTTTGTCGGTACGATCAACGCCTGAACGCCAGCGCATTCTGCTGTACGGGCGATCGCTCCAAAATTACGAACATCCGTTACCCGATCCAGTAGCAATAATAATGGTGTTTTTCCTTCTTCATATACCTGCGTCAGTACGTTATGCAAAGGCATATACTGAATAGGTGAAACAAATGCGATCACACCCTGGTGATTTTTTCTGGTAACTCTGTTTAGTTTTTCTACCGGAACGCGCTGATAAGGAATTCCAAGCTCCTTAGCTGTCTTTTCAATTTCATTGAGACCTAATTCTCTCTGAATAAATAAACGTTCGATCTCTTTACCGGAGCGTAAAGTTTCAAGTACAGATTGTGTACCAAAAACCATGTCGGCTTGTGACGGACGAGGGGCGGGCTTTCTTAGCGTATAGTTCCGTTTCTCCATGCTTCTACTATAGGGTACCAGATCGGCTGATATTCGGCGTAGCGAACGAGCTCGTAATGGTCATCTACAAATTGATTTGTTCTGCGATTAAAAGTAAAATTAACATTCTGTGCGTTTGCACGCTGATCGTACGTCCATACTTCCCGGTCTTTGCTTCTCTGCACTTTATCCGGTGGGCCAAGGACAATAAAGATCATTCCTTTATCTGTTTTCCAGCCTTCTTTGTAGCTGGTAAACAATTGATTAGCTTCTTCTACACGACTGTAAAATGAACGGATGGATTGCTGCGCCAAAGGTGCGTTTCCGTTCATCAAATTCAGCCAGTATTTGTCAAGCGCTTTTTTGAATTCCTGTGCTTTTTTGATTTCTCCAATTTCCGTATTCGTGCTCATATAAACCAGCGGTTCAAGCAGTAATTCAGGTTTGGTAATTTTGGGAAATCTTTCGTTAACAACCAACAGGCCTAAACCCTCAGATTGTGTGGTATCTGAGAAAATATTGTACAATCCTTCTTTCTCAAAATGGATTGTTTCGTTGGTATTGATTGTGAACGAACTGTCAATCGTCAATGATTTGGAAACACTTTTAGCATTAGTGTTCATAGGCGAACCTGCTGGTTCAAAACTATGTCCGTAATAAAATACGTGCAATATTCCCGGTTCTTGAGTTAACCTTTTAATTGTGAAAGGATTACCAGCGTTGATATAATGACGCTGTAAAGGTTCTATGCTCGCAGCTGTGTATATACCGTACAATTCACTGGCTGACTGTTTTTTGAAATGAAGCGTCAAATCATTCAGTACCTTTTTCAGAGTTCCCGTCTGGCTGATTTCACTTAATAAAACACCATTTTCCTTATTTGGACTTTTAATATCAAAAGCGATAACAATTTTGTCGCCTACCTTTGTAACATTACCCGAATCCAGTTTTACGTTTCCATAACCCAACCGGTCACGCGTTCCGTAATCAGAATAAATTACGTAATTCAGATTATAAAGGCGAACGAAATCGGCCGTTTGCATCGGCACTTTACCTTTCAATGCATCCACATACAGGAATACACGAACCTGCGTTGTATCCTTCAACAAATATTTGCTTTGAATTGCAATAAGAGACAATTCCTCGGGTGCAGAAATTGTTTCGGGATTTGACATGCGTACCTGAGCCTCAGGGATCTTTTTCACCGTTTTTTCGGAGGATGCACATCCTGCAATAAATAACGCTGACAGCAGAAAAAGGCCGATTCTAAAAGTTGTTTTCATATACCAGATATCTTCATTTGTCAAATAACGAACGAAGCAGCAAATTTACCCAATAAAAACGGAAGAAAATTATTATTCTGATTTCTTACTGTTCCGATTGGCATTTTTTATTTGATCTTCAATAGCATCCCATTGGTCGTCGCTGACTTCTTTGAGGAAATTAAACTGACCGGCAGATAGTACTTCACCGCCATCAAGTGTTATAACCTCACCAGTAATATAGGCAGAAAAATCGGAAATCAGGTATGCCGCCAGGTTTGCCAATTCCTGATGATCACCAACACGTTGCAGTGGAATCCGGTTTTCAAAAGAGAACTTTTTAGCCAGTTCTTCCGGGAATAATCGGTCCCAGGCACCTTTTGTAGGAAATGGGCCCGGAGCAATCGCGTTCAGACGAATGCCATGATCCGCCCATTCAAAGGCCAGTGACTTTGTCATAGCCAACACGCCTGCTTTTGCCATGGCAGAAGGTACTACCCAGCCGGATCCTGTCCAGGCATAGGTTGTGGAAATATTTAGAACCGTTCCTTTAATTTTATTTTCAATCCAGTATTTGCCCAGTGCCAGTGTGAAATAATAGGTTCCTCTTAAGACAATATCAACAACCGTATCCACTGCTTTGTACGATAACCGTTCCGTAGGACTGATAAAATTACCAGCTGAATTGTTAACCAAGCCATTAACCTGCCCAAATTGTTCAATGGTTTTGGTAATGACATTTTCAATCTCTTCCGTTTTTCGCACGTCACAAGCGATGGCTAAAACCTTCCCGCCGGTTTGTTCTTCAAGTTCTTTGGCTGTATTTTCAAGAACTTCCAGCCGCCGACTGCAAATCACAACATTGGCACCCAGCTTCAAAAAGTAAGTAGCCATCGATTTCCCCAACCCGGTTCCACCGCCAGTCACAATAATTGTTTTATTTTCAAGAGCTCCGTCGCGGAGCATTCCTTCTTTGTAGCTCATGGTTTAGTTGAAAGCGGTGGCCGCGCGGTTGAGAGTGGAAAATTGAAAGTAACGAAAATGAGTTTATGCCAGTCTTTTTTACTTCTGTTAATTTCGGAAATCAGGAAATCTTTTTTCTGATTTAGCCTTAAAAACTTCTTTAAAATCTTCGGAAATCAGCATCGCTGCATTCCAGGTTGCCATATATTGCAATCCGTCGGCCACGGAATGATCTCTGCTATGATTTAAAATATGTTTTGTTCCACGAATAGAAACAGGTGATTTGGAAGCGATCGTCGCGGCAATTTCAGTTACGCTGCTAAAAAGCATATCAACCGTTTCGTAACATTTGTTGACCAGCCCAATCCGTTCTGCTTCTGCTCCGAAAACTTCTCTTCCCGTAAATGCCATTTCGCGGGCGAAACCGTCGGCAATTAATTTAGGCAATCTTTGTAATGTTCCCAGGTCTGCCACCATACCCATATCAATTTCTTTGATGGTAAAAAATGCATCCTGTGTTGCATAACGCATATCACACGCACAGATGATGTCAACCCCGGCACCGATACAACCACCTTTGATGGCAGCAATGACGGGTTTGCTGCAAAGCTCAATTGCTGTTACCGACGATTGCAGTTCGATAATAAGCTTTCGTATTTTCTCACGTTGTCTTACATCACTTTCTTCGGGCTTAATCAAATCAGCCAGTAGCGAAACGTCAATTCCCGAACAAAAATGTTTTCCTGAGCCGCTTAAAACAATTACCCTTACTTCATCATTTTGATCCAGTTCTTCAAAAATGGATTTGAGCTCTTTCCAAGCTAATGCATTAAGCGCATTTGCTTTTTCCGGCCTGTTTAATTTGACGAGTGCAATGTTATTTTCAACGGTAAAGGAAATCGTTTCGTATGCCATTTTGGGATTATTGATGAAGTATTATAATGTAAAATTTAGCAATTTGTTATGCATGCATACTATTGCAAAGATATTCGTTAATGTCAATAATTTGCGTTATTAAAAGAAAAAATATTTACAAACAAAGTGATTTAAAAGAGGATATTAAGTGGCCCGAACTATGAGTCCGGTAAAAAGTAAATGCAAGCATACAACCGAATTGTCGAAAATTCGAATTACTAATATTTTTAGAAAAAGAAACTAAAAATCTTTATTGCTGAGCCAGCAAATATAAAGCTGCCATTCTTACGGCCACACCGTTTTCAACCTGGTTCAAAATAATCGAATGTTCCGAATCGGCTGCGTCGGAAGAAAGTTCTACACCACGGTTTATCGGTCCCGGGTGCATCAGAACAATCTTTTTATTCAGGTCATCGAGCATCGCTTTGTTGATACCAAAATAAAGCGAATATTCTCTTAGCGACGGGAAATACTTGATCTGTTGTCTTTCCAGCTGAATACGAAGTACATTGGCGACGTCACACCATTGTAGCGCTTCTTTTACGTTATGTCCAATTTTTACACCCAGATCTGCCAGGAACTTTGGTATCAAAGTGGACGGTCCACAAACCATAACTTCCGCGCCTAATTTTTGAAGACAGAAAATATTTGATAGTGCAACACGCGAGTGCAGAATATCACCAATGATCGCAATTTTTTTACCAGCCAGATCTCCCAGTTGCTCACGCATGGAAAACGCATCCAGCAAAGCCTGCGTCGGGTGCTCGTGTGTTCCATCACCGGCATTGATGACGTTGGCAGGAATCCGGCTTGCCAAATACTGCGGAGCTCCGGGACTGCTGTGGCGCATCACGATCATATCCACCTTCATTGCAAGAATATTGTTGACAGTATCCAGCAAAGTTTCTCCTTTTTTAACGGAACTTCCGGACGCTGAAAAGTTGACAACATCAGCGGAAAGTCTTTTCTCTGCAAGTTCAAAAGAAAGCCTCGTTCTGGTTGAATTTTCGAAGAAAACGTTGGCAATTGTAATATCCCGGAGTGAAGGTACTTTCTTGATCGGACGGTTAATTACTTCCTTAAATTGAGTAGCGGTATCCAGGATTGTATGAATATCATTCTCGTTCAGGTTTTTAATGCCAAGTAGGTGCCGAACTGAAAGTTTTGTCATTGCGTCTTTTTGGGAAAGTTTTGCAAAGATAATAAGGAAGTCCGCAATGAGAAAACGTAACGACTGTAAAACTTTAAAGCGAACAACTTATCAAAGACGTTCGGGCCTGGTTATCAGATTAAGTTAATGGCAAATGATAACATATAAATTTATCATCCGACAAAAATATTTGGCTATTGGATGGAATTAAATCAGTGGATGTTTAGACCTTGCAGACAAATTAAATACGCAGCGAGACACCGAGATGAATAAAACAGAATTAATTGAATATATGAAAGGGCTTTTGGACGACCGTTTGCAAGTGGCCTGGAAAGCAATGGAAGCGGCGCAGGATTCGGCTAATGACCAAAGTAAAAGTTCGGCAGGAGACAAGTATGAAACCTCACGCTCCATGGGTCAGCTTGACCGGAGTATGCATGCAAGACAATATGAGCAGGTAAGGCAGGAAAGGGTAGTGCTTGACAGAATCGGTGAGTCGGAAGCGTTATCACGCGGGGCCGTTGGTGCGCTTTTGGAAACTTCCGCAGGATGGTTTTTTATCTCCGTTAGCCTGGGGACGGTACAGTTTGATAATAAAACAGTAATTGCCGTATCTTCATCTTCGCCGGTAGGACTTTCTTTTCTGGGAAAGGAAACAGGCGCCCAATTCCAGTTTTTAAATAAGCAGCATAAGATTATAGCGATAAGCTAAGTGGCTTTCGGTCGTCAGCAATCGGTTGTCAGTTTATGAATAATGAATAAATATTTCATTATTAAAATACTGAAAGCCGACTGCCGAAAGCCGATAGCTTTTATGCCATATTGTGATAGACGCGCTGAACGTCATCGTCGTCTTCGATTTTCTCGATCAATTTTTCAACGTCTGCGATTTCTTCCTCGCTTAATGATTTTGTATCGCTTGGGATACGTTCAAAATCTGCTTCCACAATTTCAAATCCGTTTTCTTCAAGGTAATGCTGAAGCATACCAAATGAAGAAAATTCACCATAAATGTTGATCTGGTTTGTTTCTTCGTCCAGGAAAACTTCTTCTCCACCGACATCAATAAGTTCGAATTCCAACTCTTCCATGTCGCGCTTTCCATCATTTTTTACCTTGAAAATGCATTTCCGGTCAAATATGAAATCGAGCATCCCCATCGTACCAAGGCTGCCTCCCAGTTTATTAAAATAACTGCGAACATTTGCAACCGTACGAACAGGGTTATCGGTTGTACTTTCTACCAGAATAGCAACGCCATGTGGTCCGTATCCTTCATAAACGATTTCTTTGTAATCTTCCTGATCCTTCGAAGTGGCCCGTTTAATTGCACGTTCAACCGTTTCCTTAGGCATGTTGGCAGCTCTTGCATTTTGAAGCAAAACTCTCAGACGTGCGTTCGTGGCGGGGTCGGCCGTTCCGCTTTTTACAGCAAGAACGATGTCTTTCCCAATTCGGGTAAATGTTTTTGCCATTTTGTCCCAACGCTTAAACATCCGCGCTTTTCTATATTCATAGGCTCTTCCCATGCGTATTGTACTTAAGTTTTAATAATTTTAAACTGATATGAAATTTCACTATTTCAAAATATAAGTTCTAGTCAAATAAAGAATATAAAAAGACTTCATATTTCGCGTTCTTTTTGTACTAACAACTTGATAAACAAAAAAATAAAATAGTATTTGGCTTTTGGCCAGGAGTGCATCCGCTCCGAATAATTTGCAAAAATACAAAAGACTATGAAACTCAGGCAAAAATAAGAACCTTTCAATCTCTTTTTACTTAAATGAATTTAAAATTACAATGGGATATTAAATCCTTCGATGCGCTTTCGAATCATGAACTGTACGAATTACTCCGTTTGAGAAACGAAGTTTTTATTGTAGAACAAAACTGCATATTTCTGGATCTGGATGGAAAGGACAAGATATGTCATCATTTGCTTGGTACAGAAAATGGAGTACTTATGGCTTATACCAGGATTGTTCCGCCGGGAATAGCATATGAACTTCCTTCCATCGGGCGTGTGCTGGTTTCGCCCCTGGGTCGGGGGAAAATGTTTGGTATTGAACTAATGGAAAAATCCATTGCCAGTCTTGAAGAAATCTATGGTAAATCGGCCATCAGAATAGGGGCGCAGTTATACCTGAAAAAGTTTTATGAATCTTTTAGATTTGAGCAGTCGGGCGAAATCTATGAGGAGGACGGAATTGATCATATTGAAATGACGAGATTAATTGATTTTGTGGAATAATGGGTAATAATTAAGGTCAATATGTAGAATAATTCGTCAGGTCAGGTCAGCCTTTTGGTTTGTTTGATAATTTTAGGAAGGACATTTAATTTATTCAAACGCCATTTGAGCCCTTATTCTTTGTTAAGTTGCTGAAATTAGTGAATGCAAGCATATTTTTAAATTTAACGGTGTTTTTATAAAATGTTGGCACGAATATTTAACTTATAGAAGTCAGTCAAGCAAACTGCAACTCGTATCTGACGCCTGTCAGCTTTACATTGCAGTTTTGACGAACACTGATAGAGGAGGGTTTACGTGGAATGGCCTACTGTTATGCGGTAGGCCATTTTTTTGTTTTATCGGTTGGTTAGCTTACATAAATGGTGTTCTTTTGTATACCCTTATGCAAACTTAGAAACCAGTACATGACCAAAGTTACCGAATACATCAGCCAGGCCCAGGGCAAAACACTATTTTCAATTGAGATCATCCCACCTGTAAAAGGTCAGAATATAACTGATTTGTTAAATTCCATAGAACCACTTATGGAATTTAAACCACCCTTCGTTGACGTTACTTATCACAGAGAAGAACTTATAGATGTAAAAGGTCAAAATGGCCTGATCGAAAGAATTCCTATTCGCAAACGCCCGGGAACCGTCGGTATCTGCGCAAGATTAATGGAGCGATTCAAAGTTGATGCCGTGCCACATGTTATCTGCGGAGGTTTTACCAAAGATGAGACGGAGGATGTTTTGTTTGATCTTCACTATTTGGGTATAGACAATGTCCTTGTATTACGCGGAGATCCTGAAAAATCAGCGGGTGTTTTTAAAGCCAAATTGGGAGGCCATAGTTACGCTTCGGAATTGGTTGTTCAGGTTGACAACATGAATAAAGGTGTTTTGCTCCATGCAGAAACAGAAGCCGCTCACACCAATTTTTGTATCGGTATTGCCGGGTATCCTGAAAAACATCTGGATGCGGAAAGTCTGGATTCAGATTTTGAACATTTAAAAAGAAAAATTGAACTTGGTGCAAATTACATTGTAACACAAATGTTTTTTGATAACCAGAAATATTTCCGTTTTGTAGATCGTTGCCGCGCAGAAGGAATTACTGTACCAATCATTCCGGGTTTAAAACCTTTGGCTACCAAAAGACAATTGACCATATTGCCCGATATTTTCCATCTCGAATTCCCTCAGGAACTTATAAAAGAGGCAGAAAAATGCGCCACCGATAAAGAAGTACGCCAACTGGGTATTGAATGGGGTATTCAGCAATGCAAGGAATTGATCGAATACGGAGTGCCGGTTTTGCATTTTTACACCATGGGGAAATCGGATAACGTAGCTCAGATCGCAGCAAAAGTTTTCTGATCCATAAGCGTTATTCCAAACAAACGGCGGTACCGTTGCAGCTCACCATAAGCATGGAACCGCTGCCGCCGATGGTTTCAAAATCAAGATCTACGCCAATGATTGCATGAGCACCCAGGCGCTGCGCCTGATCCATCATTTCGCGTAAAGCGATGCTTTTGGCTTCACGAAGGCTTTGTTCATAAGCAGAGGATCTTCCGCCAACGACATCGCGCACGTTTGCCATAAAATCTTTAAGAATATTGGCTCCTATGATGGCTTCGCCGTTTACAAGGCCGATATATTTAATGATTTTTTTACCTTCAATATTGGGGGTGGTAGTAACAAGCATGGAGATATCAGTTGGTTAAAGGTTTGAAATTATTCAGATAACGGGCACAATTTACAGTTTTTTGACGTAGTCATATAATAATTACTATTTCAACGGTTAACTGAGCTTTTATGTAGCTTTCAGGCATTTTAAATGGATAAATTAAATTAAAGAAATTTTGATGATTAACCTCATAGATTCAATAAACCACGTCATTCGAAACCGACGCAGTATTTTTCCACCAAGTTATATAGAAAAGGAAATTCCAAAGGAGTTGATCGAAACCATTCTGGAAAACGCCAATTTTGCACCTACGCATAAACTAACAGAACCTTGGAGATTTCGGGTTTTTAGTGGTTCAGGGCTTGAAAAATTAGCTGATCACATGGGTGAAGCTTATAAAGCCAATACAACAGCGGAAACATTTTCGCAGGCAAAGTATGAAGGAACCCGATCAAAATCTTTGAAATCAGCAGCAGTGATTGCGATTATTATGGAAACTCATACCGAAAAAATTCCGGAGTGGGAGGAAGTGGCGGCGGTTGCCTGCGCAGTTCAAAATATGTGGCTTACCGCTACCGCGAATAACATAGGAGCCTATTGGAGCAGCCCGTCTGTTACGGATGCTTTGAAAGCCTTTTTGGAATTAAAGGAAAATCAAAAATGCATCGGATTTTTCTATATGGGATATCATAATTCGGGCGAAATTCCAGCTCGTCGGACACCGATTGAAAATAAAGTTACCTGGATTAGCTAACAAGCTTTCGGCAATCGGCCGTCGGCTGTCAGATTTTAGAATCAGTTTCTATATTGAATAATCCAAAATCTGACAGCCGATTGCCGACGGCCGATAGCAGTTTTACATCATCATTTCTTCTCTCCAATAAATTCTTCCATGTCTGTTCTTCGTGCTGATTCAGTATCAAAAAATTTCAATTCAAAAACGGTTTTATCGGATGTTTCACTGGAATTAAATCCAGGGGAATGGTTAGGGATTTTAGGCGAAAGCGGATCGGGGAAAAGTACATTTTTGAGAATCCTGGGCAGATTCATGGATGCTGATCGGGGAAATGTATTTTTTCAGGAAGAAAAGCTGACTTCTGTTAAAGGAGAGTTAATTCCAGGTCATGATTCGATAAAACTGATCCACCAGGAATTTGAGCTTTTCCCAAATCAAACGGTTGAGGAAAATATTTCTTATTCACTTCGGTTTTATGAGCCGGAGTATCGTAAGCAGAAAGTAGAGGAATTATTAAAGATTACAGGTTTATCAAATGTTCGCGGACAAAAGGCTAAACTTCTATCCGGTGGAGAGAAACAACGTACGGCCATAGCAAAATCGCTTGCCGAGCAGCCTGATGTTCTATTGCTGGACGAACCTTTTGCTCATTTGGACAACAGAAATCGTCGCATTTTGGCGGAGGCAATTGAACAAATGCGACAGGAGCAGCAAATGGCCTGCATTTTTGTTACGCATGAAGCGTCTGATGCACTGGCATGGTCAGACAAAATTGCGGTTTTAAGAGATGGAAAAGTAATTCAGGTTGGTACGCCGCAAGAAGTTTACAATCAACCTATTGATGGTTATGTGGCAGAATTAACGGGTGATATAAACTGGATCGGGGGAAATCCGGGACTGAAAAAGTCTTTCATCCGTCCCGAGAAAATAAAGCGTACTAAATTTCCTGAAAAAAGTAAATGGACAGGAATTGTTGAAGCCATTCGTTTTCATGGAAATCACTGGGAAATCCGGTGTACCAATGAACAGGGCTTATTAGTTTTTTATAGAAATAAAAAAGACGTAGAAATTGGCGAAGAAGTTTTTCTGACTTATTCAAATAAAGATTTACGGAGGATTTGATAATAACCTACAAGCTGAACCAGAACGATATCTTCAAAGCAAAAGGTGTCACATTAGGATTGTTTTTATAAGTAAGCCGGTGAATGGCATCAATCCTGCCAAACTTGAAAATGTTGTCAATACCATATCCAAGTTCCAGATATGGTGTATTTCCAAGTTCATTAAATGTCTGAATTGGATTCCCTTGTGCATCCACCGACGAAGCAAGCGCCAGGTTTTTCTTACTTACCTGTCCATAAAAAACCCGTCCTGTCGCCAATAATCGCCATTTTAGTTTTCTTACGGCAGGAATTCGGTTCAATATAAAACCTTCGTCATTATGTTCCACACGAAGTGTTAGATAACGGTCGCTGATGAATTCGAAATATTTCATCAGGTTAAATGCATTATCCACATAAAACAACGATTCATTTCCCAAAGGTGTGTATAACAAGGTGTAGGGAATTGTTGAAGGAATATAACCGAGCGTAAGATTGTAATAAGTACGTCCAAAAACACCCGCCCGGAAAGTTTGTTTTACATTGACAGCAAACTTTTGGTAATTGAAATCACCACTCAGGAAATTCTTTATTCCCATCGTGTATCGAAATGTGAAAGCAGGAGAATTTCCTGTTCCCATACTGATGCGTTCGTTATCATTTTGCAGAAATGTTTCATTACCGGCAAGTCGGGTTTCTACATTCAGCTCGGTAATTTCATATTTACTTTTTAAGGGAGAATCTGCACCCAGCTGTGGTTGTGAACGAAAGGCAAAATCAAATAATGGATCAAAAGTCCTGTGACGAAGCTGAATGTTTGCGGTAAATCCTTTTACAATCTCTCTCCTGAAATACATTGAAAGGTCTTCCTGATAATAAGCTCGACGGAATGTTCCAAATCTTGAAAATGCACCAAAAAGCGTATTGGTTCCGATGGTTTCAGCCGAAAGTCCTAACCTTTCCAGATCCTTGGAATAGGAAATTCCAGCCATTGTCCAAGGTTTTCGAGAGAAAATGTGATCGATTCCGCCACCATATTTGAATTTTTGGTCTTTGAAACCGTAAGCACCATAGCCACTGACAATCCATTTTCGACTGAATCCAGGATCAGTTTTAAAACCTAGTCTTAGGCGATTGCCTTCAATATTATTTTTGGCATATAAAAACAGATATGGACCAATGTCGATGTTCCACTTGTCAATTCTTTTGTAGCCGTTTACAAAAATATTTAAAATCTCTGTGTACGTTTTTACAACAGGTAATACTTTCAAAGAATCAACGAGCTGAAAACTAAGTAATTCAGATTTGGAAAGAGTTTCCGGGCGACTTTTATTCCAAAACGTAGAATCATGGACCATATAATCTTCTTTCAGCTCTATGGCTGTATCGAAAAACTTTGGCCCCTTCGGTACATTCAATTTATAATTTGAATTGGAAGAATAAAATTTGAGAAGCAGTCCAGCCGTTTGTTTTGTCGGTTCGTCTACATCAATAAGAACCCTAGTTTTGGTCGGAACCCAGGTGCTGTCATCTTCAAAAAGATCGTAAGATGTTTGGATTTTTATTCTTTCGATGAAATTTAAATTTGCTTTTTTTCCAACATTTGCATCCATCTGGGTTAGTGCATATGTTTTTCCATCAATCCAGAAAGATCCGCTAAAAGCCAGATCCTGTTCCTGACGCGGCTCAAAATCGATCTGATAATCATAATTCGTTCCGTTCGAAATACTATCTGCCAGATAGTAATCGTAGTACAATTTCCAGCTATCTGAAATCGGTGAAATGAAATCTTTTTCAAGGACATTCAGCCAGTTGTTATAAAAATTGTATTGCTGAAATGACGATCCTACGATCTGGGAAACGAAACTTCCATCCGTCAAACCTACACCGGACACTTTTGTTTTGTTGATAATCTCCTTTTTCTTTTTAGGATCTCTTCTGAAATAAACGTTGGATACGGATTCAGAAATGAAAATCGGAATAATCGTTTGTCCGTCATCACCTTTCACCTCGTCATATTTATCAACGATGTGTGTCATCTTTTTCACAGCCCGCCGGTTTCGGAATTTCTCCGAAAGGTTATCTATATCGATCTGGATCTTGTTATAACTTTCATACTCATAAGCATCCAGATTTTCGGAATTATTACTTTTCCGATTGGCAACAATCTTGCGCATGATTGCCCACGCGGGATTTTCTCCGGCAAATATTTTAACTTCCCTAAGCTGCAAGGCACCGGGTGTAAGCTGGATATCAATGGTTTGAATGGCTGTGTCAGCAATAGCTTTGCTCTTGGTTGAATAACCAATGTAAGTTACCAGAATGGAATCAGCCGGAGGAGTGAAGGTCAGCGTGTAAAATCCGTCGAAATTTGTTGTAGTTCCTGCCGGTGTATTTTTAACGCCGATATTAGCAAAAGGAACAGGGTCTCCGGAAGTTGCATCTGTTATTCTTCCTTTAATAGTATGCTTAGTTTGTGCGAAGGATCGGACAGATAATAGTATAATTACAAAAAAGATGAGCAGTCTAATTATTTTCATATCTTTTTGTCTCCGGTGAGTAAAATCTTCGCTTTGTTCAGGGTCCTTTTTTCTTTTTTATCTCAACATTAGACGTAACATCTGCATTTGGTCTCAAAAAATGTACGTCAAGAACTGCTTTTGGTCTCGCAAGGTATTCTCTGATCAGCGTACGAACGGAATAACCATCCGGAACATCCTGGGCAGCAAATGAAATTGCATTAATTCCTTCGTTATGTGCAATGTACAATGCTCTGGCATTATGGAAGTTTTGTGAAATAACCGTAAAGTTATCCTGGTTAAAAACTTCCTTGCACCGAACTACCGAATCAAATGTCCGGAACCCGGCATAATCCAATGTCATAACATTTTCCGGAATTCCCAAATTGAGCAATGCTCTTTGCATATCCAGCGGCTCATTATAATAGGGGGAGTCGTTGTTTCCGCTTAAAATTATATACTTGATTTTACCTTCCTTGAAAAGTCGTGCCGTGGCCTCCATCCTGTATTTGAAAAACAGGTTTTCTTTTCCTCTTTCGGTATTTCTGCTCGTTCCCAACACCAGTGCGACGTCGTTGGAGGGAAGATCATTTATTGAAAAATAGTTATATTGCTTTGTACAATATACCACCCAGAAATTGCACAGCAGGATAAATACCAGGCTGGCAAAGAGTAAGGCAATAACTATTTTTATCAATTTTTTCACTAGCATCCTTAAAGTTAACCTCTAAGTTGATGTATACATTATGAGGGTATTGCAAATCTTTCACATTTTGTCGTTTATTTTCAATACGCTTGCAACCTGGTATTTTGTTGCTGGCTTTCGAAAAATCGTTTGAATAACATGTGCGTTTAAAACACATGTTATTCAAACAGACCAAGTTGTGACTTTGGGTCAGTGCCTTTTTTTGATTCCTTTTTTGGTTTAGAATCATCCTGGGCATCCTTGTCCTTCGTATTTTCTGGTTCAGTTTCCTCCTGATTTATTTCGGATTCACCGCTTTCAGATTCCTGTATTTCTTTATTTTCGGTTGCTTCGCTATCGCCTTCCTCCGTTTCATGATGAAGATCCGGAATGTCGATAACCAACTCATCTTCTACCAAAACAGCCAGAGATTCCAGCCAGCGGATTTCTTTGTATTTGTCGATGGATAATTTATAACCCATTGCCTTCCATCCCCTTACATCAACGAGATCTTCCACAACAAATTCTTCGTGCAGCTGATCACGTTTTTCATTTTTAGCATGAACCACCTCAAAACGTGGACGTTTGTCGGCAGAGGCTAAAATTAATTTACTGTTTTTTGCATCACTGATAAACAGGAATTTCTTATCGAGCGATGAAGTCTCTATCGTAAAACGTTTGATGAAATAATGTTTCTGTCCACCATCATAGTAGAGTGCCGTAATTGGAAGTTTCGGATCGAATTTTTTGACCAGTAAAACTTCGTTTGAAACATAATGATTAGTAAGGTCAAAGTTGGTCAGCTCGTAAGATCCTTCTTTGTAAATAACCAGAATGCTATCCGTTGATCCGAAATTACCCAGATATTCTCCACGCTCATCACGGTTCAAGCGGCCTATAATCGGATCAAACCACATATCAACACCGCCCAAAGTAGAGCGGCCCGCCTGTTTCATTACAATTTTACGGACCGTATATTTCGTCAGGATATTTCCCATCGCACTCCGGTTTTTGATCAGTAGATCCGCAAAATTGAAATCGAATTGTTTCACTTTTGCTTTACTCTGAGCCGTAAGACTGACCGTAATTATTTCAGCTTCTCCATTTTCATTGGAAGTGAAATAAGTGATTTTTGATTTTGGAGTTCCCTGCGTCAGGTCATATTCACGATCACGAGTAACGGCCGTAACCTGGAATCTTTTAATATATGAAACGCCGGTTTTTCCGTCGATGTAAGTCAGGTTATACACTTTCCGTTCATCGTTTTTAAGGAAAACGGCACAGTAAATAATGTCTTTTCCTACAAAAACTTTGTCCTGAACTTTGGTAACCAGACATTTCCCATCACTTCTGAAAATGATAACATCATCAATATCAGAGCAGTCCATGACGTACTCATCTTTTTTTAAACCGTAGCCTATAAAACCTTCGGCCCGGTTAACATAAAGTTTCTGGTTATTCGCCGCCACGACATTGGCAGAAATCTGGTTGAAGGCTCTGATTTCTGTCCTTCTTTCTCTGCCTTTTCCGTATTTCTTTAAAAGATCCTTGAAAAAATCGATTGCAAAACGGGTAATGTTGGCCAGGTTATCTTCCGTTTCCGCAAGTTCATCCTGCCATTTTTTCATCAGTTCGTCCGCCTTATATCCATCGTATTTTGAAATACGTTTGATACGGATTTCTGTTAACTCAACGATATCCTCGTCTGTTATTTCCCTGTAAAACTGCGGTTTGAATGGTTCAAGACCTTTATCTATGGTCCTGATTACATCCTCAAACGTTTCACATTCTTCAATGTCACGGTAAATACGGTTTTCAATAAATATTTTTTCCAGAGAACCATACAGGATTTTTTCCAGTAAAGCAAGTCTTCGGATTTCCAGTTCACGTTTTAAAAGATGAACCGTTTGCTGTGTATTATACCGCAAAATATCAGTAACTCCGACAAAATGAGGTTTGTCTTCAATAATGACACAGGCGTTCGGAGAAATGGAAACTTCGCATTCAGTAAACGCATAAAGCGCATCAATGGTAATATCCGGCGAAACGCCTGGCGCAAGATGTACCTGGATCTCCACATCGGCTGCGGTATTATCGACAACTTTTTTAATCTTGATCTTTCCGCCGTCATTCGCTTTGATGATAGAATCAATCAATGATGAAGTTGTAGTGCCAAAAGGAATATCACGGATGACAAGCATTTTCTTGTCTTCCTCTTCAATTTTGGCCCTTACCCGAACTTTCCCACTGCGATGTCCATCTCCATAATTGGAAACATCTATATGTCCACCTGTAAGGAAATCAGGGTAAATAACTACCTCCTTGCCCTGTAATATATCTACAGAAGCTTCTATCAGCTCACAAAAGTTGTGTGGTAATATTTTGGTTGAAAGTCCAACTGCAATTCCTTCAACTCCTAATGATAACAAAAGAGGGAATTTTACCGGGAGCGTAACCGGCTCACGTTTCCGTCCGTCATAGGACAACTGCCATTCCGTAGTATCACTATTGAAAACAATTTCTTTGGAAAATCTTGAAAGACGTACTTCAATATAACGCGCTGCTGCGGCACGGTCGCCGGTGCGCAGATCGCCCCAGTTTCCCTGTGTATCGAAAAGAAGTTCTTTTTGCCCAAGGTTAACAATGGCATCATTAATAGAAGCATCACCGTGCGGGTGATACTGCATTGTGGACCCTATCACGTTGGCAACTTTGTTGAAGCGGCCGTCGTCCATTTCGTTCAATGCATGCAAAATCCTTCGTTGAACCGGCTTTAGACCGTCTTCAATGGCAGGTACTGCACGTTCCAGAATTACATAGGATGCATAATCAAGAAACCAACTTTCGTAAAGGCCCGAGACGGGTAACTGACTGTGTAATTCGCTATCTTCTACGTTAGGCGTAGCTCCGTTTTCGTCCATAAATTGAGGCGGAAACTAAGGGTTTATATGCTTTAAAAATTTCAGTAAGATCAGCCTCTTATCGGATTTCCGCACATGGATAATCGATTTTTTCAGGATTAAAATGTACGCAGAACGCCGGGAGGCATGGATGAAAATACTCGCTAATATAGGAATAAAAGGGATTATTTCCCAGTTTCAGACTTCCAAATCTACGGTGCCAATGACAGAAAGAAGCTCGCTGATCATCATCGCCGTTGCTCCCCAGATCTTATACCCGTTTACTTCATAATGTGGTGCAACAATTTGCACCCCGCGTATCTGGATCTCGCTGGTACCGATTATGGATACATCAGAGATTTCTTTTAATTTTATCTGGAAAATATCTTCAACTTCTCTTGGATCCGGATAAAAATCAGGACGATATGGGATTGTAGCGACTACGGGCAGAACATAAAAATTGCTGGCTGGAATAAAAAGCTCGGTCAATATACCCAACACTTTCACATCATTGAGCCTCAACCCGATTTCTTCCTGAGCCTCTCTCAATGCAGTCCTGATCAAATTTTCATCTGTTTTTTCATAACGTCCACCTGGAAAAGCGACCTGGCCGGAATGTACGCCATCGTAAGCCGGACGTAAAATCAGGGGAAAATGAATTTCATTGGCGTAAGGATAAAATAAGATCAATACGGCACTTTTTCGGGTTCTTTCGTTCGGCTTAACAGTAAATCTCAGCTTGGAAGAGGACTGCATAACCTGATGTGCAGATTCACCGGGAAGCGGATCTTTTAATTTTTGAAATAATTCATTCGTGAAAACCGAGAAAGATCCCTGAGCCATAGAGGCGAATATAATTAATTTTAATTGGTGTCGGTATTTTGTAACAGCAGCAACATGGCGCTTCACTCATTATTATAACGTTCCACGAAAGATTCTGGTGTTTGAACAATGATACTAAATATTTTGATGTAAGACAAATGACAGCTTATGCCGAAGCATATAGCCCCACAAGTTGTTCTGCACATCGTTGTCCATCCATTGCAGCAGACATAATTCCGCCTGCATAACCTGCTCCTTCGCCGCAAGGAAAAAGTCCTTTTACAACCGGATGTTCGCAGGTATCACGTTCTCTTGGAATTCTGACAGGGGAAGAAGTGCGGCTTTCTACGCCAATTAACTGTGCATCGCCGGACAAATATCCTTTCATTTTTCTTCCAAAATCAGAAAAAGCATCTCGTAGCGGAAAAGCAATATTGGGTGGTAAAACTTCATATAAATCAACAGGAATTATGCCTGGCTGGTAAGAAGTTTCACGAAGCTCACTTGATATTTTTTTGTTGATAAAATCGGTAACAAGTTGTGCAGGTGCAGTTTGAGTTTCTCCCGCAAGCTTGCAGGCCGCTTGTTCAACTTCTTTTTGGTATTGTAAACCGGCCAAGGCACCAAATTCTTTGTAAGGAAGTAAATCTATATCTTCCACCGAAACAACAATTCCTGAATTGGCATAAGCAGAATCTCGTCGAGATGGAGACATACCATTCACGACGACTTCTCCAGACGCAGTTGCAGCAGGAACGATAAATCCGCCGGGACACATGCAAAAAGAGAAAACACCGCGCTGAACACCCTGATATCGTGTCTGTGTAACAAGGCTATATGAAGCGGCCGGCAGATAAGGTCCGCGGTCAGTCTGGCAGTGGTATTGAATCTGGTCAATTACACTTTGCGGATGTTCAATACGAACGCCCATGGCAAAGGATTTACTTTCAATCAGGATATTTCGCTGATCCAGCAATTCATAAATATCTCTTGCAGAATGTCCGGTGGCGAGGATTACGCCAATTCCGGTATGTTCCGTTTTATCGTCCGTAATGACGCCTTTTAACGTATTTCCTTCTAAAATAAAGTCGGTAACCTTTGTATCAAAATGAATTTCTCCACCGGCTTCCAGAATACTTTTGCGCATTTCGGCGACAACCATCGGAAGTTTATTGGTTCCAATATGTGGATGTGTATCAATCAGGATTTGTTCGTTGGCACCATGGCCTACAAATATTTCCAAAACCCGGCGAATATCACCGCGTTTATTGGAGCGGGTATATAATTTTCCATCAGAATATGTACCCGCACCGCCTTCTCCAAAACAGTAATTGGATTCAGGATTTACGATATGTTCTTTGTTAATAGCAGCCAAATCCCGCCTTCTGGCACGCACATCTTTTCCACGTTCAAAAAGAATAGGTTTGATACCAAGTTCTATAAGTCGCAAAGCGGCAAACATCCCGGCGGGGCCACAACCTACAATTAATGCCTGCGGACGATTGCTCACATCCGGATATTCCAGAGGCGTTTCAATTAGTGAAGGCGGTTGTTCATTGACATAAACTTCTGCCTGCACGTTGACCTTTACCTGACGGCTCCGCGCATCAATTGATTGGCGGGTCTTTCGAATGAAAGGTTGATCAGTACTCCTTAAATTGAGTTTTTTATTGATATACTGACGAAAAGCATCATCATCCAGAGCGATCTCCGGCAAGAGTGTAAGTGTAAGATTGTGCTGCATTTTTAGAAAGGGATTTATCCTTTAATCATGCAAATATAAGAATTTTAATATTTAAACCCGGCCAAAAATCAGGCAAGCTTTTGACCGGGTTTGAAGTTCTATTTAACTTTTGACATTTCAGTTGCATAAATACTAATATTGATCAGCGGTATCTGGGCACGATAACTGCTGTTCAAAACCTTGATCACCTCATTGGCCAACACGGCCTGTCCGATAGCAGAAGGGTATATGCCGTCCATTGAGAAAAAATTTCCATTTGTGTATGATGGATCAATTTTGAAGCCATCATCTGTGACATAATTCCCAGCCATAATTTTTTTATAGACTGCATTAAAATCAACCAACGGCTGATTGTATTGTTTTGCATATCTGAGTAAAATCTCATTATACATTTCAGGTTTTGATACTTCTTCTTTTCTGATGACATCTGCATCAGTAAGGTAAAAGCGTTTAAAAATTCCGTTGTAGACATTGACTACTTCACGCGTTGGAAGAAAAATAGTTTCGGCATCTGCGCCTGGTAAAGTAGATGCATCTCCGGATTGGATACCAATCGTATTACCCATTTTCCCTGCTATTTTAGCATAGTTATACCACTTGAAATAGGGGAAGTCCAGTACGTCAGGAACCGTTGCCAAAACAGATTTTGTTCCCTTTTCTTTTAGATAATCAAGAACCTGACGTTCCCAGTAAAATTCACTTCCTCCGAACAATCCTCTATGTCCACCATGTAAATAGCTGAAAATAAAGACATCAGATGCCGTTGAAATCAAAGCTACGTCCGGTGTAATAGTTTTGGCATAATCCCATGCAGTATTGTATCCATTGCTCACGTACCTGCTAAACAGCGAGGTGTTTACATTTTTATTGACCCATAAATAATTCGTATTGGTATAGTATGCTGGCTGAGGATTTTTCAGATAGAAATCAATCGAGTACGATAGTTGCGCGGAAGGATTTAAACCAAAAATATTTCGGCCGCCATAAGGCGCAGAAAAGTTGTCAGTAACTTTGCCCGAATACGGTTTCATGAGCAGTGATCCTTTTTCGGTATAAGCCAAATTGTTGGTAACTTCATCAAAAACAGGAATATATCCTGTATTGCTTTTGACAAGATAACCCGTGCCATTGCCATTTTCTTTTTCAAATAGTGCCTGGTCAAAATCAGCAAGACCCATTTGTCGGGCAACAAGGTTTGGATATGATGTAAGTTGCCCCTGACGGTACAAACCACCATCCCGATAACCGGCTTCAACAGCATCACCAATAGAAATCATTAATGGCTCTGTTGAAGAATTTCCTTTGAGATCACCAAGATTGACCGAGCCGGTGGCGGGCGCCCAGCTAAACGAAGGATCTGCTTTTACGGGTACTGATATTTCTCCTGATTTTAACGGATTATTTACATCTGTTGGTACTGTTGGCGTGTCGTCATCATTTTTATCTTTGCAACTTAATGTGCTAAATAAGAGAGACGTAGCGAAAAATAAAATGGAGAATTTTTTCATGGCCTGTCAGGTTTACGTGAGTAGTGTTTTAGTATAATGAAAGTAACTAAAAAAATAGTAATCACAATAAAAGTCGAATTATTTTGTAAATCAGGTACTTAGAAAGCTGTTATGATTTCAGGAATTTAATTTGTGAAATGAAGATTTTTAGGACCTATACGCCTGTTACTATAATTTAGAGCAATATTGTATCAAAATATAACGCCTGAACCTTGATGATAAATTTTTCCCGACAAAAATGGATAATTCTGTTTTTCTTCATTTTTATTCCTTACTTTTTAAAAGCACAAACCGCAAAAGTCCTCACCAATCATGTTGGTTACGAAGATTCCAAAGCGAAAAAAGCAATTATCATAAGCGAGAAAAAACTGGATTTTTCAGCCTTTCAACTCATTGATACGGAAACCGGAAAAGTTGCTTTTTCGGGAAAACCTGTGTTTAGTGGTACTGTAAATAAATGGAAAAACTGGCTTTTCTGGACAATCGATTTTAGTGCTTTTTCCAAAAAAGGAAGTTATTTGATCAAGGCGGCTGGTTCGGGAAATTCGATTGCCTCTTATCCTTTTATTATTGATAAAAACGTACTTGAACAATCCACACTTTCCAATGTCGTCTATTATTTTAAAGGTCAGCGGAGTTCTGGTTTGCTGGATAAGGCGGACCGGACATTGATATTATCCGGTCATCCAAAAGATACAATTGACGCGCATGGTGGCTGGTATGATGCTTCCGGCGACTATGGAAAACATTTATCCCACCTTACTTTTTCTTCTTATTTTAATCCACAGCAAATATCACTGACGGCCTGGACTTTGTTCAAAACCCATGCACTTTCAGTAAAGAGAAAAGGAAATGATTTTCGTCAATACAACAGACGATTACTGGATGAAGCCATGTATGGTGCGGATTATCTGGTTCGGATGCAGGCAAAGGATGGATCTTTTTACCGCTCGGTTTCTGCTCCCGGAGCTGGCAAATTTGCAAAAGACCGGGTTATTCGTGCAGAAGATCAAAGTTATCGTATTAAAAAAACAGAAGGCCAGGCGTTTAGCGAGAGCGATAAATCGGATGACTGGAAAAAATATCAGGTAAGTTATCGTTCTGGTGGAGGTGTAAGCATTGCTGCTTTGGCCATGGCTTCTGCATATGACTCTTCGGGTGATTTTACAAATAAGGATTATCTTTTGGCAGCGGAAAAAGCCTTTGAATTTTTGGAAAAACATAATGTTGAAATGACCAATGATGGCAAGGAAAACATTGTGGATGATTACTGTGCATTATCCGCAACCACGGAATTATTCAAGGCTACCGGAAAAGATATTTATGCCAAAGCCGCTGCAAAACGCGCTAACCAATTGACTGCAAGATTGACCTCGTGGAACAAGGAAACCAATTACTGGCGTGCGGATGAAAAGGACAGGCCATTTTTCCATCCATCCGATGCCGGATTTCCTATTGCGAGTTTGACGTATTATTATTCGATAGCACCTACCTCGGATCAAATAAATATTAAAGAAATAATCAGGAAATCGCTGGTTCATGAATTGGAAATTACCAAAGCGGTAAATAATCCGTTTGGTTATAGTCGCCAGTTTGTGCAGGATACTATCGGAAATAAACGCACCACATTTTTCTTCCCGCATGGGAGTGATGCCTCACCCTGGTGGCAGGGAGAAAATGCGAGACTGGCTTCCATTGCAGCGGCAGCGAGGCTTGCTGCTCCGCTTTTTGCTGACGACAAAATTTTCAAAGCCAGTCTTGAAAGTTTTGCACTGGATCAGTTAAACTGGATTTTGGGGCTAAATCCTTATGATGCCAGTATGCTGCAAGGTTCAGGCCACAACAACCCGGCGTATGGTTTTTTCGGCACTTTTGAATATACCAACGCGCCGGGTGGAATTGCAAACGGAATTACATCAGGGTTGAATAATGAGGATGATATTGATTTCAACTTGTCTTATGCTAAAACGGGTATGGATAACGACTGGCGGTGGGCAGAGCAGTGGCTGCCACACGCAGCATGGTATATGCTGGCGATATCGATTGGTGAATGATTTGCGATTTGTAATTAGCTGTAAGCGATTAGCTAACAAAAAGATGGTAAGTATGATTTAAATCTGGCTTTATGTTTAAAAACATTTTGTCTGTTTTAAATCGTAAATAGAATGAAGCCAAACCGCCGTCAGTTTATCAATTCAGCTTTAATGATTGCGGGTTCTTCGCTGCTTTCAGAAGTTGGTTTTTCAAAGGAAAATACAAGGTCGTTTCCTATTTCCTGTAATCAATACGATTGGATAACTTTTTATCAAAGAGAAGGAAAAGACTGGTTCTCGGATCTGGATGCATCTCTGGCGGATTTTGCTTCAACCGGATTGAAAGCATATGAACCCGGTTTGAATACGGTTGAAGACGTAAAAAAACTACTTCCTTTACTTCAAAAGCATAAACTTTTAATGCCATCGGTTTATGTCAATAGTTCTTTACATGAACATGATGAAGGACAAAAATCAATACAGACTGTATTGTCTATTGCTGATGCACTAAAAACTGCCGATACAAAAATTGTGGTTACCAATCCCAGCCCAATCCAATGGGGCGGACAACAAAATAAGTCTGATGCACAACTCACAGAGCAGGCAAAAAATCTGGATTTATTGGGAGAGGAATTGAAAAAACGCGCGATGACTTTGGCTTATCATACCCATGATATCGAACTAAGAGCCGCTGGCCGGGAATTTCACCATATGCTTTTAGCTACCAACCCGCAAAATGTTTCACTTTGTCTGGATGTGCACTGGGTTTATCGTGGTTCTGGTGATTCACAGATTGCATTGTTTGATATTGTGAAATTGTATGGAAAAAGAATTGTCGAACTTCATTTGAGACAATCCAAGGGAGGAATTTGGCAGGAAACTTTTGGTGAAGGCGATATTGATTATAAACTTTTGATAAGCCGTTTGAAAGAAATGAACCTGAAACCGCATTTAGTTATAGAGCAATGTCTGGAAAAGACATCACCGAAAATAATGACTGCTGGTGAAGCGCATAAGGTTGATTTAAAGAAGGTTAGTGAAATGTTTGCTAGTCTTTTGTAATCAAATTATGAATAATAAGTAATCATAGCAAAATCTGTACTGCGTTGGTAAGGTTTTTTCAGTTGAAAATAAGTAAGTTTCAAATTCTTCTTTACCTAAATGAATTGCTTATGCTGACTACCGACTTTTTTCAAATAGAAGAATTACTCACGCCGGAACAGCGTTTGATTACCCAGGTTGTTAAAGAATTTACAGATATTGAAATAAAACCTGTCATCGAAGGATATGCGCAGAGGGCAGAGTTTCCTTTGCAATTCGTAAAAAAGTTTGGAGAACTTGGCGTTTTTGGTCCAACAATCCCAAGGGAATTTGGTGGTGGGGGACTGGATTATGTGAGTTATGGATTGATGTGTCAGGAAATTGAGCGGGGAGATTCTTCTATGCGTTCAACCGTTTCTGTACAAAGTTCGCTGGTGATGTGGCCTATTTATCAGTTTGGTTCGGAAGAACAAAAACAAAAATATTTGCCAGGCTTGGGTTCAGGAGATATCCTGGGTTGTTTTGGACTTACAGAGCCTGATCATGGTTCTGATCCGGGAGGACTGAAAACTTATATTTCCAAAACCCAGGGCGGTTACAATTTAAATGGCTCCAAAATGTGGATTTCCAATGCGCCATTTGCGGATATAGCCATCGTCTGGGCCAGAAATGAAGATGGTCGTGTACAAGGCGTGATTGTGGAAAGAGGAATGGAGGGTTTTACTACACCAACAATTCATGGAAAATGGTCATTGCGTGCAAGTGCTACCGGAGAATTGGTTTTTGATAAGGTACTTATTCCAAAAGAGAATATTTTGCCTAATGCGTTAGGGTTGAAGGCCGCTTTACAATGTCTTGATCATGCCCGTTTTGGCGTGGCGTGGGGTGCGATTGGTGTTGCGTTGGATTGTTATGAAACGGCTTTGCATTATTCAGGAGAAAGATTCCAGTTCAATAAACCGATCAGTTCTTTTCAGTTAGTGCAGAAAAAACTGGCTGAAATGCTGACGGAAATTACAAAAGCACAATTGCTCGCCTGGCGCCTGGGAATTCTGATGAATGATGGAAGAGCAACGACGGCACAAATTTCAATGGCCAAGAGAAATAATGTAGAAATGGCTCTGGCTGTTGCACGAGACGCTCGTCAGATTTTAGGAGCCATAGGAATCACAGATTCTTTCCCGATTATGCGTCACATGATGAATCTGGAATCTGTAATGACCTACGAAGGAACACACGATATTCACCTCCTGATTTTAGGTGCGGAAATTACCGGAAATCCTGCTTTTAAATAATGATTTACTGGGTAGAATCGTGATCAAGAATTTCTTTTTGAAGCTCTTTGCTGGTTTGTCTGGAACCATCAGGCGACCAGCCCGGGGCTTTAATCAAATATTTCAATTTGGTTTTAAAATCAATTGGCTGATCAAAATCTTTCTTGATTTCTTTCCATTCATGAAAAACAGTTTCAGATAATCCGTCTGTTTTCGTACTTTTCGTTAATCCATAATGTGGTGGAATAGTTGGGATTTCTTCTTGAAAAGTACCAAACATTCTATCCCAGATAATGAGACACATGCCCATATTTTTGTCCAGATATTGAATGTTACTCGCGTGATGAACGCGATGGTGCGAAGGTGTAACAAAAATATATTCCAAACAGCCCAGTTTATCCACGTATTCCGTATGGACAATAATGCCATAAATCTGCGTAAGAGAATACATAATAACAATATCTGCCGGGCTGAAACCGATCAGTACCAACGGAATAAAATAGACAAAACGGTATAAGGGCTGGAAAACCGAGGAACGGAAACCCGTTGTCAGATTGAAATGTTCAGATGAGTGATGCGTCACATGAACGGCCCAGAAAAGGCGGCTATGATGATCTACATAATGTAATGTATAAAAAGTGAGATCTTCAAAAAGGAATAAAGCAAACCAGTAAATGTATGGATTAGCTATGGGTTCTATAATTCGAACGTTGTAGAACCATATCAAAATACCAACATAAACTGCACGGAAAAGAAGATCTATGCTGCCATTGATCAGCATTAAAGCGGCATTGGTGAAAGTATCTTTTAAAGTGTAAGAAACTCTATGTGAACGGTACGTTATGAATATTTCCAGACAGATCAGGGAAATATAAAACGGCGTAGAGAGTTTTAAAAGAAGATCTTCAAATGCGTAAGTACCGGGCATAATGTCTGCAAATATTTTACAAAGATAGGACGGAAGGTTGACGGAACATGGCAATCACTCTTTTTTAAGAATATTCTAATAAATCGTTTTATTACGACGGTGAGAAAATTACCGGTTAATCAGTTACCAGATCCTTTCAAACAATGATAAGTTTAATTTTAGGAATTTAGTTCTCTAATACGTTTATGACGATTTAATTAAATATAATTGCAAAAACTGATACTGTAAAAATCAGATTTATTTTATTTTTCCGGCCTAATTAATCAATCGTCGCAATGCTTTACGTAATTCTTCATTTTTGTGTTTTTTCTGCAAAATGACAGGCGCGGCGATTCGTTCCTTGCAATCAAAAAGTGAGCATCTTTCACATGTCTCGTTCACATCCCGGGAAGGAATGGCAGGATCATCCAGGAACTTTATGGTATTACTTGTTTGGTCGTCCAGATAAACTCCCATCGACACACTGACGTTCAGATTGGGCGTGGTGGCTGTTGGCTGCGCAAAACTGATGATCAGATAATTATCCTTCGTATCTATATATCTGGATTTCTGAGCTTTACAAATTGTACTGAAATACGTTTTGTTTTTAATCGATTCCGCAAGATCATTCAAAACCGTCAGTGCAATCCATCTTCTGCAATAATGTTCGTCTTTGACTGTATGCGGATTATGCTTCCGGGAAATGTGCATTTCCTTTGTCATTTCAAAAAGATTCTGTCCTGCAAAATTGTTGAAGCGGGAAAAGAAAATCTGTTTTATTCCAAAATGGGTAGGTAATACATTACTTAACCTATAACAGAAAGATTCTGGTGTAGTATTAAATTCTTCGACTAGTGCAACCAATTTCTCAGGTTGCCAGGTAGTTAATGCGAAAAAATCTTTGAGCTTTGGAATCAGTAAACTGCGTTTTATAATGATCGCGCTGGCGAAATAGGAAGCTTTGAAATTGTTCAATAACTGTTCAAAGGATTCGGCTTCCACGAGAGCCGTAGTATGTAGCCTGTTTTTTAGTTTTAGATAAACATATCCTATTTCACGTCCATAAATAAAGGCACGCTGAACAGACGAAAGATGTACATTGACCAGCAGCCGGTTTCCTTGCGGACGCGTAATAGTCAACGATCTTACACTGGCAAATTCGGGATTTAATTTTTCGTTAATATCCTCAATTTTATAATTATACTCCGTTTTAAGTACTTCCGCCAGATAGGTTTCATCCAACAATTTTTCTGCCGGAATTCCCCTTTCTTCCATAAATCTTTCCGCTTCCAACTCTATGTCTTCGAAACAATTGTCGTGCATTTCCTGATAAGTCCGCAAGGCAGAAAAATAGAATTTCTCAACCGACATATTGTAATTCCTTGCAATTTCAATGAGTGTGCCTACGAATGCGCTGATCTTGGTCGGCGCATCTGACAATAGTTCGAGTAAGCTGGCCGGGTCAATGCCAAAAAGTTCGAGGGGAAGTTCGGTGAGAATATTGGAGCTTAATAATTCAGAAATAGGTTCAAGCCTTTTGCTCAGTTTCAAAGAAACAAGCGTATCATAATCAACATCCATAGCACCGGCAAGGGCAATGATTTTATCAGATTTTGGATACTTTTTTCCTTTCTCAATTTCGTTAATATAAGAAATAGACAACCCCGATTTTTGGGAAAGCTCATTCAGCGACAACCCTTTGTCAAGGCGAAGCTGTTTTAATTTTAGTCCAAAAACCAGTCGTACGTTGTCAGTATTTAAAGCCACGTTTGTTTAATCAGTTGATTTCAATATCGTCAAATTATGTCATTCAGCATAATTCTGATATAATTAAACGGCAAAATTACTTTATCTGCATCAATTCCCTAATCAACAAAATAAATAAAGCATGAAATTCAAAATTCCCCCTTTCAGACAAAAGAAAAAGGGCCATTCTATTGAATAGCCCTTCTGATTATTTTTATTTAACTCAGAGTCAGATCAGAAAATTGCAAAACCCAAAGTAGCCTGGAACAAATTGCTTTTTTTACCAAACTGAGATGCTGTTGTTGCGTTGTTATAATTTACTTTAACAATGTCGTTGAAATTTCCTTCATAACGAACATCCAGACTTAAACGTCCAAAATCAAAACCTACACCAGCCTGATAGCCAAAAGCAAGCTTGTTGTTAAAATCAGCTTTTGAATCCGATTTGGTCGCGTCATTGAATGAATCATTAAGTTTTCCGTTGCTAGACAATCTGTAAGAAGCCATCGGACCCGCATTGATACGGAAGAATTTTGCAATACGTACACCGAAAAGTACCGGTACATCTAAATTGGAAAATCTTACATCAACTTTACCATCATTTACTGAATTGTCAAAGTTGAATTTTGCACCTTTCTGAGAAAGTGAAACTTCTGGCTGAATGTAAAAATTACGTCCAAAACGGAAGAATACACCACCAGTGAAACCAAGTGTCCGATCTGAATTATCTTTGAAATCAAAAGCGTTACTACCTGAACCCAAAGCCAGGTCATTACCATTAATGTTGGATAAATTAGCACCTGCCTTTACGCCAAAACGAAATGCCGGATCATATTGTGCCGAAGCTGAAAAGTTGATTCCAATCGCGCAGAGTGCTATTAATAATACCTTTTTCATAGTCTGTTTTAATTTGTTAATGAAGAATAAGTGGATTTTTAATATTTAGCTTAAAAAACCTATGCCCTTGCCTTTTCGGCCTAAACGACTTTAAAAGTGTGCATTTGTTTCTACAAAGATTTTTTGAGATTTAAATATTTGGTTTTTTTAGAAATCAGTTAGTATACAACGAAATAAGAATTTGGTCACATCTTAAAATAGGATCAAAACAAGATGAATAAGTTGTAAATCATTAGTAATCATGAAAATCGACAGTGTTTTTCAAACTTAAAATTGAGATCAGTTGGGGCAAAAGGGGGACGAATACAATCAAAAACGCTATTTTTGCGGGCTGTAAAGACCAAAGTTAATTTTAGACTAAATTGTTGAGAAAGAATGAGTGAATATAGTCATCGGGAAATCGAAAAGAAATGGCAGAATTTTTGGGAATCTAATGAGGTTTATCGCGTTCAAAATACGTCAAATCTTCCCAAATATTATGTTTTGGATATGTTTCCATATCCTTCCGGTGCTGGTTTGCATGTAGGCCACCCGCTTGGATATATCGCTTCAGATATATATTCCCGCTACAAACGCCTGAAAGGATTCAACGTTTTGCACCCGATGGGGTTCGATAGTTTTGGTCTTCCGGCTGAACAATATGCTATCCAGACAGGTCAGCATCCTGCGATTACAACGGAACAAAATATTACCAGATATATTGAACAATTAAAAAATCTGGGTTTTAGCTATGATTGGAGTCGTGAAGTGCGTACTTCTGATCCGTCATATTATAAATGGACACAATGGATTTTTACCGAGCTTTTTGAAAGCTGGTATAATAACGACGCGCAAAAAGCGGAAAGAATTGAAACCCTTATTGCGATTTTTGAAAAAGAGGGCAATCATAATGTAAATGCTGCTTGTGATGAAGATATTCCTTCTTTTACAGCTGAGGAGTGGAATTCCTTGTCGGAAGAAGAACAATATAAAATTACGCTGAAATACAGAATTACCTATGTTGCGGATGCAACCGTTAACTGGTGCCCGGGTTTAGGTTCTGTTTTGTCAAATGACGAAGTAAAAGACGGTGTTTCGGAACGTGGAGGATTTCCGGTAATCCAGAAACTGATGCGTCAGTGGATGATGCGGATCACAGCGTATTCACAAAGACTTTTGGATGGTCTTGATCAGGTGGATTGGACGGAATCTTTGAAAGAGCAGCAAAGAAACTGGATAGGCCGTTCGGTTGGGGCTTTGGTTAAGTTTCCTGTGGCCACTTCAAAAGACGGACTTGCGGGCGAAGAAACGATCACAGTTTTCACAACGCGTGTTGATACCATTTACGGAGTTTCCTTTATGGTTATCGCGCCGGAGCATGAACTTGTGGACGTGATCACGACGCCTGAGCAAAGGGCAGATATTGATGCTTACATTGATGTGACCAAAAAACGGTCGGAGCGCGATCGGACCAGTGATGTAAAAACGGTTTCGGGTGCTTTCACAGGTGCGTATGCAATCAATCCTTTTAACGACGAAAAAATTCCTGTTTATATCGCGGATTACGTTTTGGCAGGTTATGGAACGGGTGCAGTTATGGCGGTTCCGTCGGGAGATCAGCGTGACTGGAATTTTGCAAAACATTTTGATCTGCCAATTATTCCAATTCTTGATTCACAAAAGGATATGGAAGTGCAGGCTGATAATACCAAGGAAGGGAAATATATCAATTCCGGTATGATCAACGGACTGACATTCCATGAAGCCAATAAAATCCTGGTTCAGTGGCTTGAAGAAAAAGGTGTTGGAAAAGGAAAAATAAATTACCGTTTGCGTGATGCGGTTTTCAGTCGCCAGCGCTATTGGGGAGAACCTGTACCTGTTTTTTATAAAAATGACAGCAAAGGAGAGCCGTTACCGTATTTGTTGAAAGAAGAAGAATTGCCGCTGAATTTGCCGGCAGTTGATAAATATTTACCAACAGAAATGGGTGAGCCGCCATTAGGCCGTGCAGCGGGTTGGGCACACGGAAGTGGGAACGGATATGAGTTGAGCACCATGCCGGGATGGGCGGGAAGCAGCTGGTACTGGTACCGCTATATGGATGCGAAAAATGAAAATGAATTTGCATCCAAAGAAGCAATCGACTATTGGAGAAGTGTAGATCTGTATATCGGTGGAACGGAACATGCAACGGGACATTTGTTGTATAGTCGTTTTTGGAATAAATTTTTGAAAGACAGAGGTTTTGTGCCGGAGGAAGAGCCGTTCAAAAAGCTGATTAATCAGGGAATGATTCAGGGAAGAAGCAGTTTTGTTTATCGTGTTAAAAGCGATGAGTATAGCAAGCCTGTTTTTGTAAGCGCCGGATTGAAATCTCAGTATGAAGTTTCGGCTTTACATGTTGATGTAAATATTGTTGAAAATGATATTCTGGATATTGAAAAATTCAAAGCCTCACGACTTGATATAGCCGGTGAAAATGCTGAATTTATTTTGGAAGACGGGAAGTATCATTGCGGTGTGGAGGTTGAGAAAATGTCAAAATCCAAGTTCAATGTTGTCAATCCGGACGATATCGTTACCAAATACGGAGCAGATACTTTACGTCTTTACGAAATGTTCCTTGGGCCATTGGAACAGGCTAAACCGTGGAACACAAACGGAATTGACGGAACTTACCGTTTTATCCGCAAATTCTGGCGTTTATTTTACAACGATCAGGGACAATGGTTGGTAAAAGACGAGCCTGCGAAACCGGAAGAGTTGCGTGTTTTGCACAAAACGATCAAGAAAATTGAAGAAGATATTGAACATTTCTCTTTCAATACGGGCGTAAGTGCATTCATGATGTGTGTGAATGAGCTGGGAAGTTTGAAATGTAACAAAAGAGCGATTTTGCAGGAACTTGTGATTTTGATCTCTCCTTATGCGCCGCATTTGAGTGAAGAGCTTTGGGATGCATTGGGTAATGAAAAAGGAACTGTTTCAAAAGCGGCTTTTCCAAAATGGGAACAGCAATATGTTGTGGATGCGATTTTTGAATATCCGATCCAGATCAACGGGAAAGTGCGGGTAACGTTGCCATTTGCGCTGGATACCGCGGCAACCGAAATTGAAAAAGAAGTGCTTGCTAATGAAATTGTAATCAAATGGCTGGACGGAAATACGCCTAAAAAAGTGATCGTAGTTCCTAAACGTATAGTGAATGTAGTTATGTAAAAAATAAGAAAGCAGGAATTATGGCCATCGGGTCAGTTAATTCCTGCTTTCATGTTTAATCAGATTTTTAGTTAACAGTAACAGCACGTTGAGTTGTTTTTTCGGTTAATTGTAAAACTTTTGTTTGTTTTTCTCCTTTGCTGGAAATTTCAATGATGTAATTTCCACTTTTTAATTGGTTTACATCAATTTCACGTCTGAGTTTTTTGTCGCTTCTACCGGCAGTTTCTCTATAAATAACATTACCATTGGCATCGCGAAGCAGGATCGCAGTAGCTTCATTGTTATACTTGTCAATATTAATTTTAAGTTTTCCATCCCTGGAAGCATAAATGCCGGAATCGAAACCTGTTACTTTTTTTACTTCTTTGTCTTCTGCGTTAGCAGAGAAAATTGTAGTTGCAGTTAGTACAAACGCGATGATTGCGGAATTGAATGAAGTTTTCATGGCTAATAGTATTTAAAGATTTATGATGTGTTTTTCTTAAAGAACATGATAAAGGTAAGGGTTATGCTAGGTACTATGCAATACAAAGTACATGAATGGCGAAATACCAAATTGAATGGCGAAATGGACCATAATTCTTATTAATGGTGGCGATAATGCAAAAAATCAATGAATAAAAACAATAGTTGCTTTTACTCATTGATTTTAAGTGTGTGTAAAATGGTAGGTAGTGTTAATAAAGTTTGTTGATGAAGTGTTTAAAAAGTGTGTGTAAACTATATGCTTAACTTTAATGGTGTGTGTATAATGTGTTTTAAAACAGTTTCCTTAAATTCCTTATTAAGACGTCACTTGAATAAAAGCGTCACACAAGAGATCGAATTTATTTTAAGACGCTTTCTTCCCAGGATAGTAATTCTGTGAGTGACATGCCAAAAAATCTTGCTATCGCTGAGGCCCTTCCTATTGTAAGGCTGGTATCTCCAGTTTCTATTTTGCTATATGCCGTCTGGCTTAGACCGATTTCACGGGCAATGATCTCCTGTTTGAAACCGTGTAAAAGGCGGAGTTTTCTAATTCTCCTTCCAATGGTTTCCAGATTTTCTTCTTTCATTTCCCGTTTCATCTGTATCATCTTAATAAAGAATTATGTATGCTACATTTGATTAGACTAATCTGATTTTAATGCGTCACTTAGGAAAATCAGGAAATGACGTTATTTTAGCCTGTTTTGCTCTGGTAACCGGAATACGATTATAATATTCAAAATTTGATTGAAAAATAGCTAAATAGTAGGTGACCTTCTACAAAGTTTTGTCGTAATGAAGTGGTTGTAATCTCTTTTCACTAACTGCAATAATGACAACCATTCCTATCTTTTCGTACTTTTGCTGACGTATGACAAAAAAGAAAGTGCGAAATATCCCGGCCGGTAAGCCTGACTACCTGAAACCATTGCCGATGAAAGGCTGGCTGATCATAGCCGGTGTAGTATTGCTGATTGGCGGATTGGTGTGGTGGAACGATAGTAAGGACGAAAATCGCTGGACTTATATTGCCAAATTCGGGATCAAACTTCCTCTTAAATATGCTGTGCACGGCATTGATGTATCACATCACAATGCCCGTATCAATTGGGATAAATTAAAAAATTCACGGACTGAGGAGGTAGGAATTGATTTTGTATACATAAAAGCTACCGAAGGAGCCACACATTTGGATAGGGAATTCCAGCGCAACTGGAAAGAGGCGAAACGGGTAGGAATGAAACGAGGTGCATATCACTTCTACAATCCCCGCGTAATGTCCGACCGCCAGGTTGATAATTTTATTGGGCAGGTTGAACTGCTTCCCGGAGATCTGCCTCCCGTCCTTGATCTCGAAACGGATGCCAGAAAACCAAACGATATCATTGTCAAGGGCGTCCGAAACTGGCTCATCCTGATCGAAAAACATTATGGCGTACGCCCGATCATTTATGTGAACGAACATTTTTACAAAAAATATATAGCGGGAAATTTTGATGATTATCCTCTATGGCTCGCCGGTTATTCAAGAAATCACATTGACGACCTGGCTTCCGACGCGCACGTTCTTTTTTGGCAGCATAGCGAGAAGGGCTGGGCAGACGGTATTCATGGTTTTGTGGATTATAATGTTTTCCTGCATGAGCCGGGTAATTGGGAAGGATTGGGAGAAGTTAGGTGATCGATTTCAATAAATTTATGGCCCTATTTTATGTGAAAAGCTTGAATATTCTTAAAACGAATTTTTTACTCAATATTCGATTAGAATAACGTAGAATTACTTAATGTCTTATTATTTAGAGTTTCTACATTGCAAAGCCGATTTTAATCGGCGAAAAAGCAATAAGAATTTTAAATTTTAAGTCTGAATATGGTCGTTCATTTTAAGTTTTTATTGCTGCATTTTACAGCATTTTTTAAGAAACCAAACCAGCCGGATTATTTCAGTTTAACGATTAGACAAAAGTTAATTGACGTCGGCTGTTATTATCTAGTAATTCAGTTTGGAATATGTGCAATACTTCTCTGGTATCCGGTTGAAATCGCCGAAAAGTTGGGGTTTTACAACAAGCTTGAAGAAATAAATTCGAATTTTAGCGTTCCGATGATTGTTTTTTCAGCCGTTGTCATGGCACCTGTAATAGAAGAAGGGATTTTCAGGCTTTTCCTGGGTTTTCACCGTCACAAAACATATTTCAACTGGCTTTATTATGTTTCCTCTGTGCTTTTCGGCTGGATACATTTCTTCAATTACCAGTTCGACGAATCGCATTATTTTTTCTTTCCTTTTATAACGATGACCCAAACTTTCTCTGGGCTGATGCTGGGTTATATTCGGATCATGTACGGTTTTTGGTATGGTGTGCTGCTGCATGCATTGTTCAATTGCGCTGCGATTGCTTTGAGTTTTGCTTTGGGATATGACCTGTGAGCAGCAACGAGCATTTTAATATTTAAATGAAAATGACGCCGCAAAACTGATTGTAATTTGCTTGATTATGCATCTGATTTTGTTCAGGAGGCGGTTGAAGGAGATGAAAAAAGTTTAATAGTATTTGTTCACACTATATTTATTAATGATGAAATGGAAGTTGATTTTAACATCGCTGCTTATACTGGTGCGCTCATTTAATTGTGTTATTTATGCACAAACAAAATTTATCTGGGGTAGAATTTTAGACGTAAAAGATCAGGCAGTACCCTTTGTTTCTATACAGCTCAAAGGGAATAAAAATGGTACTATTTCTGATGAGCATGGGAATTTTAAGATTACAGTCAAAGCATCCATTCGCCAGACTTTGATAGTTTCCGGGATTGGTTATCAAACGTACAGCCAGGAATTATTGCTTGATTCAAAGCCATTAAAAATTATATTGCAATCGGATGAAAGACTATTGGATGAGGTGATTATTTTTCCGGATAGCTCGTTGAAGTTATTGATTAGCAGGGCTTATCAAAGTATAAAGAATAATTACCCGCAGCATGCTCTTGAATTGACGGGCTTTTACAGGTCCTATCAAAAATCTGTTTTAGATGGCAGATATCTAAGTTTTACAGAAGCAAATCTTCGGGTTCAGCAGGGAGGTTACCAACATACGCATGAGGATGCACAGGTTGAAGTGCTTAAGGTGCGCAACCAAAGACTTCCAGAACGTGACAGTATTGATAATACAAGATATTATGGCGGAGCGTTCATGGCAAACTGGAATGATCCTGTAAAAATGCGGGAGTCTTTTCTTAACCCTGCCTCGTTTAATAGGCGGTTTATTTATCATCTGGAAAAAGTAATCAGGTATGATCAGGATTCCGTATATGTGGTTCAATTCAAGTCAAAGGATAAAAAGGAAAGCAAAGAAGGCGAAATCTGGATTGATAAAAAGACATGCACCTACAAAAAGATCGAATGGAAAGACAGTGATCCAAAAAGTGTAAATCCACTAATTCCACTGCGAAGGGTTGTTAGAAATCATTTGGTACTTTATCAAGCGCAGGGCGGCCCGACTGTTCTGAAATATGCTTCTGTAACGGGTGAAAATTACAATACCAAAACAAAAAAGGAGATCAGTTATTTACTTGATTTTGTCACGACTTCGTATAATCAGGAAGGAAGCTTCAATCCCATACCTTTTGCCAAAAGGTTAAAATATGGCGATCTGTTTTCGGAAATAGAGAATAGCGCGGATACGGATTTTATGAATGAAAATTCAACCATTGAAATGGATTCAGTTTTGCAGAAAAATTTAAACAAAGAGTTGTCAAAAGAGCATTTAAAGGCGATTACTATCCAGTTTGAAAACAAAAACCAGAATAAAAGCTACCTGGATAAAATTTATAAACTAGCCAGGCATTTCTCGGCATCATATAGCTTCACAGGCGCGTTTTATAAACCAAGAAACGTAAATTATTTTTTACTTCAATATCCTGATCAAACGAATACGGATCCCAGATATATTTCAATTTCTTCATTCGTTCCGGGCATTTGCCTGAGCATGGATTATTCGTTAAATCACTATTGGAAATTAAGATTGGATTTCATCAACGGATTGTCAAAGAGCAATCTATACAAGTACCATGTTGTGGGTGCTACCCGTTATTTTTTAATAAAGAAAAAAGGTAATCCGCTGTTTATTACTGCCTCACTTGGTTTGCTGATGGGTAAAAATGGGATTTCATTAGGTGAAGTTTTCTCAGGACATGATCTTATAATTAGCGATGAAAATGTTGGAAAAGATCCCAAAATATATCTCGGAGAAAGCGTATTCAAGAGCCAGCTTGGGTTGGGACTGGAATATAGAAAAAAACGATTTGCCTATTTTGCAGAGGTACGTTATGCACAAGATATCAGTAAAAGGGACATCCTGTTATTTGAAACAAGGCGAAATTTTTTATTCAAAAAAACAATGGTTACTGATTATCCGGTAAACGATATTGTGCTGACACCCGAGGATTTATATAAAGGTTTAATGCCGATATCAACCGTAATTGGATTCCGCCTGGGATTTCGGTAAACATCCGGATCGAAAGTAGAATTACTCAGTCAAAAGCCATATTTCAAAACTTCCTTCATGATTAATATCCTACTTCATTTCTACAAAAATCCATACATATTTTTCAATACCGGCCAGGAGGATACCCTGGCAGAAAGATTTTTGATAGTAAAGAAAAGCTATATTTTCTGCTTGTTATCAAGCTTCTCTATTCTATTCCTGTTGGTTATTTTTATCGAAATGCCGTTAAATGAAATTTATGACATTTCAATACTAAAAAATTTGACGGGCAATAGAAAGGCTTTTAGGGAGGCCAATACGCCGTGGGTAGGTTTTTTTAAAATTGGCATACTAGGGCCCTTTATAGAAGAATGTCTTTTTCGATTAGCACTAATCACGAAATCACCTTTTTTTCGGCTTATAATTTTTGTTATCCTTGCTGACTATTTTAGTGCAGGGCTCCTTTATAATGAACTTCCGCTTATATGGTATTATGGCATATTAATTTCTGTTTTTGTCATAATAATCCTTGCAAACAGTATTTCAAATCAGGAAGTTCTAGTCTCAACAGGCTCTCAAAATTATAACTACTTGTGTTATGCTTTGACGTTGGCCTTCGCTGCCGCTCATATCAATAATTTTGCTCCTTTGAACTGGTCGTTTATTTACCTTTATCCATTTTTCGTCCTCCCTCAGTTTGTCTACGGCGTAGTATTCAGTTATCTGGCTATCAGATATAATTCGATATTACTGCCCTTTATATTGCATGCGTCAATTAATTGCACAGCGGAAATTTATAGGCTGGTTTTACAATTTTGTTAGACAATTCATGAAAAATCAATTTGCCATTTTTTCGATTCGCTCAGATCATTTCGATTCCGGGAAATCAAATTTTTGGATTACGGAATACCAGGAGAAATAGCTGTTTGTGTAAAACGTATCCCATTATAGGGCATATGATGACCCTGATAATGGGGATATTTTTGATTTAAATTGTTCAATTTCTATTTAAATATTCCTCATAGGAATAATAGCTCGTTTTAGTCAAAATTCGAATAAAATAGTGTTGAATTAGTGCATCTGCTCCCAAAGATATTTTCTACATTGAGCAGCGGATTACATCCACTATTATAATAACATGAATCTTACAAAGTACTTCGAACGCTTTGAGCGGCTGCATCGTCTGATTGGTAAAAAAGCCACAGGTTCTCCGGTGGAACTGGCGGATATAATGAATTTGTCCGAAAGGGCCGTATTCGATTACATAAAGGCCATGCGTGAGATGGGCGCACCCATTTCTTTCTGTCATAACCGGCGTACATATTTCTATGAAAGGGAAGTTCAGTTTAATATGGGGTTTCGGGAATTGAACGAAGAGGAAAAAAATAGGGTGGATGGTGGGCACGTGAATTTGTTTTCAAATTATTTTACAGATTTATCCGCACTGCAGAAATAGTTCAGTAACATTTTTTAGGTTTATTTTTTGACTGTCAAAAGCAAGTGTCTTTTTGTCGGTCAAGGAATCGCATTGCACTAATAGAAAATAATGAAAAAAATATTACTTTTTTATCCTGCCAATATTCAAAGCCATGTGATCCCAGTAATGAACCTCGCGAGCCAGCTGAAAAACGATTACGAGATTTACGTATTGGTAGTAGAACAAAAAATGGCTGATATTGTCTTAAGCCATGGTTTTCGTCCTATTATAATTAGCCGTTTCAAAGTTGCCATTGGTCATGAAGTGGGTTATCTAAGAGATAAGGGGAATGAATTTACATTATTATATATTTTGAAGGCAATGCTTAGTAACGCATTGTATCGCGATAAGCTTATTGAACTGAGCCCAATAATTAGTGGCCTATCACCCTCTTCTATAATTGTTGATATCTTTAACAGTACTGAGTTACTAGTGCTTAACAAAGTATTTCCAAGCACAAAGCTGATCTGCTTTAATCCTATGCTTTCTACGTATAAGATCGATGGAATTCCAACTGTTTCCGAAAAATCCTGGTCAACTGCTAATACAAAGGACTTTAAAATACACCAAAGAGGCCAGGTCTTTCAGGGATGGAATACATGGATAGGCGCATTATTTAGATTGGTTTATGCAAATCAGTTAAAAACGCTCTTAAGACGCTCCAAATTAGGAGAAAAAAATAAAATTGTTAAAAACGCAACCTATACTATACTTTTTGATAACATACCGGAAATTTTGCTTGCTCCTCAGGAACTGGAATTGTCTCCTGATGTCAAATTGCCTGGACAGTATTATTTGGGGCTTTGTTTAAATAAGAGTCGGGAGGACATAGGCATTGATAAAACCTTTGATGAAAAATTCCGATACATTTTGAATAGAAGGAGAGAAGGTGCCAGAATTATCTATTGTAGTTTTGGTACGTTTTATGAAGACTCAAACCCAATGGTTTTACAGTTTCTGAACAATTTGCTAATTGCATTTTCAAGCCTTGCCTTTCCTGTTGAATTCATATTTTCGATAAAATCGCAGATTAAACAAACGTTGCTTTATCAGAGACAGTTGGCTTCGAATGTTCACTTTTTTGCAAAAGTACCCCAACTCCAAGTGCTGGAAAACACTGATTTGCATATTACCCATGGAGGTTTAGGTTCTATAAAGGAGAGCATTTATTACGAAGTACCAATGCTTATATACCCTTTGGACCTTGTTTATGATCAAAATGGAAATGGCCTTAAAGTCGAACACCATGGTTTGGGGTTGCGGGGCGTGTTTAATCAGGATAAACCCAATGCAATTGCGGATAAAATTATGAAGCTTCTTGAAGATAGGACATTCAAGAATAATATTGAAAGGTTCAATCGGGATTTGACAGATAAATATCCGGCAGATTTCATACTACACACACTCACCGAATTGATAAGCGAGCATGAATCCATTTGAGCACAACGCCGTAGAAGCATTAACCCAATTGGTTAAGTTGGCAAATATAAAAATTACAAAAAAAACCTTGACAGAGGAGTTACAAAAACACCCAAATTTTCCTAGTCTGGCTTCTATTAAGGACGTACTTACTGTTTTTAAAATAAAAACAGTTGCTGCCAGAGGCTCAATTGAAAAATTATCCTTTATGACATTGCCTTCGTTAGTATTTCTTAGTATTGAAGGAGGTTTTTTTGCACCAATTCGTAAAGTTTCCGGCGATAACGTAGAATGGTACCATACACAAAGGGGATGGCAAAACGATACACTTTACGAATTTGAACAAAAATGGAGCGGTGCAATTTTGTTAATAGAGTCAACTGTTGATTCTAATGAGAGAAATTATAAATGGAAATACTTTCAGGAAAGGATTGAGTGTGCGCTGTTACCTTTTTAAATGGTTGTATTATATCTCAGCCCTACTTTTTGGGTTTATTCATATTTTTAATTATCAGTTTAATGATACACATTATCTCTTTATTCCATTCATTACTACGGGCCAACTTTTTGGAGGGTTAATGCTGGGTTATATCCGAATTATTTATGGTTTTTGGTATGATGTATTGTTGCATGCCTTGTTCAACAGCCTTATGATCGGAGGATATTTTATTTTTGACTACCACTTTTAAACATCACTAATGATACTATCATTTTATTTCAAAAAGATCGGATACTGGATTGTTATCCTGTCGTTGGTCATGTTTTTATTAATCATGTTAAATTATGTCTTCTTCCTACCATTCACGGAGATTTGGGTCGGGGGCATAAAATGGTTAGGCCTATGCGGTTTGATACTGGTTACTATTTCTAAGGAGAAAAATGAAACTGATGAAATCGAAAGACTAAGATACCGTTGTTTTTTTCAGATGTTTTTTGCTACGTTGCTCGTTGTCGTTGTTTTTTCCCTTTCCAATCTATTTGTCACACATGGCAAAGTCAGTATAGAAAAAGCATTAGGGTATCTGAAAGACAATGACATGTTTAAATTCACAGTTATTTTTATGTTCATACATTTGTCATCTTTCCGCAGGGAATTAAGAAAAATGGACAAAATATCTTAAATCCAGTCACTTTTTTAAACAAAAACATGAACATAAGATCAAAAAAAAAGCTTCAAATTCTTATCTGGTTCATATTCGGATTGGTGATAGGGCCCATTGTATCAAAGACTTATCCCGTCATTAAAAACTATATTATTTCTTGGTTTGGGTAAGTGCACAATGACTATCATCACTTAGCTAACTTAGGCCGAAAGTATCGTTTATACCTGCCGAAAATGCAGTCGTATAATTTATAGCGCAGAGAAAGAAAAGTCTTAAAATCGACTGTTTGAAGGGTTTTAATGAAAAAGTAATATTTTTTGAAAATATTTTACAAAAAATATGACACTGCAATAATAGTTCAGTGAGAGGAATTATTATTGCAGTGTCATCGTCTGGATATTGTTGGCCAACGTAGTGGATTGATGATTGCTATAATTTGTTTATCACCTAAATAAATAGATAACAATGAAAAAATCGCAAGTTGAAAACTTGGGACTTGTAGAAATGAGTTCTGAGGAAATGGTGTTAATTGATGGAGGTAATCTATGGCTTGCATTGGGGGTGGGATATCTTGGTGCTGCTCTTTACGACTTTACAACGGGTATGCAAGAAGCATATAAAGATTATCAAAATGGCGAATGGAGAAAATCCAGATAAATTTAAATTTTTAACTAACAAGATATTAACAAAAAGCAATTATCTGACTTTAACGAATTAGATTTTAGTTTACTTTCTGACGATGAGTCGATGTTTATTATTGGGGGAGATAGTTGGTTTAAAGATGTAGGTTACAATTTTATGAATTGGATTTTATATGATCTACCTAATTATCAACAAAGTGCGGCATCTAAATCGATGCATGCTGCACAAGGTTAAATGAAACAGAGAACGGGGTAATCTTTTTGATTATTCCGTTCTCTTAATACATAATAATGAGTCATACAGCTAGATAGTATTCTAATGTTTAAATTAAATATCTGACAGTTAATTTTTTATAAACATTATTAATTTTTCATATGCTTATACAAAGAAAATTAATAATATTGATAGTTTCAATATTTGTATTCATAGGGCTTAGAAAAAGTACAACTATTTTAATATCGCAGTTTGTCAAATTAAATTTTACAAATCCTAATGTTCAGGAAGATTTAAACATTTACTATAAAGTATTGGGAGTTGTTTTTTTTGCACCAATATTTGAAACATTTGTTTTTTTCTACTTGCCATTTACTTTTTTACTTTTTTGTTTTAAAAATATAACAATGTCATTCATATTGACTTTTATAATTTTTTCAGCAGCTAGCTTTGGAGTAATACATAATTATAATATCAGTTACCTTTTTAATGCCATTATAGCTGGAGCCTTATATGCCGCTTTTTACTTGTTATTTTATAAACAAAATATGTCCGCATTTTGGTCTACTGTTTTACTTCATGCTGCTTATAATTCGGTTACTCTGATCGATGATTAAGTATCTTGAATTAAAATAATCACGTATAAAATGACTGTAAAAATAAGTAATATAATCTTGACCACACACACATATCAAACAACACGACTTCACCGACTGCGGCGCAGCCTGTCTTGCCTCCATTGCAGCCCATTATAAATTAAGGATTCCCATTGCCCGTATCCGCCAATATGCCGGTACAGATCAGAAGGGTACCAACATGCTTGGTCTAATTGAAGCGGCTCAAAAAATGGGATTTCAGGCCAAAGGTGTAAAAGGTGCTGTTGAAAGCCTTGCAAAAATTCCAATTCCTGCCATTGCTCATGTCGTTCTAAAAGGAGGCCTTCAGCACTATGTTGTTCTTTATCAGATTAGCGAAAATAAAGTCACCTACATGGATCCTGGAGATGGTAAATTTCATTCCAAAACCATTGAGGAATTCAAACAATTGTGGTCAGGCGTACTGATGATTCTACTTCCTTCCGAAGAATTCAAAGCTGGCGATCAAGGCATATCCTTGACACGCCGCTTCTGGGCACTCGTCAATCCACACAAAAGTGTGATGATCCAGGCGCTCTTTGGGGCGGCTGTTGCCACCTTGCTGGGTTTATCCACCTCCATTTATATTCAAAAAATAACAGACCATGTGCTGCCATCCGGCAATATGAACCTGTTACGTTTATTGAGTGTCGGTATGTTGTTTATTTTGTTGTTACAAACCGTTGTCGGTACAATTAAGACCGTGTTTGTATTCAAAACCGGACAGCAAATTGATGCGCAGTTAATTCTGGGTTATTACAAACATTTGCTGAAACTTCCGCAGCAATTTTTTGATACGATGCGGGTCGGCGAGATTATTTCCAGAGTGAATGATGCCGTTAAAATCCGCTCTTTTATCAATGAAACGGTGCTCGACCTGGTCGTAAATGTATTTATCGTGCTTTTCTCTTTTGCGCTGATGTTTACGTATTACTGGAAGCTGGCGTTGATCATGCTCGCTGTTATACCGTTTTATGTAATGTTCTATTGGCTGTCCAATCGCATGAACAAGCGGTTGCAAAGAGAACTGATGGAAAATTCTGCGGATCTGGAAGCCCAGCTTGTTGAATCGCTTAATGCGGCAGCTACCATCAAGCGTTTTGGTATGGAAAGTTATGCCAATTATAAAACGGAAACCCGGTTTATAAAGCTGATCCGGACTGTTTCCCGTTCTTTCATGGCATCTTTGTCCGTTGGCACGGCAAGTGGGGTGGTGTCACAGCTTTTTACAATTATTCTGCTTTGGGTCGGTACTTCCTTTGTGATTACCAATGAGCTTACTGCCGGAGAACTATTTTCTTTCTACGCTTTAATCGGCTATTTTACCGGACCTGCCGGGAAATTGATCAGCGCAAACCGAACGATTCAGGATGCCCTTATTGCTGCCGACAGGCTCTTTGAAATTATGGATCTTGAACGGGAAAAAACGGAAAACAAGATTGAACTTACGCCGGATATGATCGGTGATATCCATTTGGAAAACGTCACTTTCAGGTATGGAACCCGGGCTGTTATTTTTGAGAACTTAAATCTAAGTATTAAAAAAGGAAAAATAACAGCCATTGTAGGAGAGAGTGGTTCGGGCAAATCTACCTTAATTTCTCTTTTGCAAAACCTGTATCCTTTAAAAACCGGTCGTGTACGAATTGGTGATTATGATATTCAGCATCTCGATAATGCTAGTTTGAGGCAGTTGGTCAGTGTAGTACCACAGCAAATACACTTATTTGCAACAACGGTTCTGGAAAATGTGGCCTTAGGTGAATTTGAGCCTGATATTAAGAAAATACTGTATTATGCAAAACAGTTGGGGATTCATGAGTTTATAGAAGAACTGCCCAACGGGTATGCCACGGAATTGACAGAAAATGGTAATAACCTTTCCGGCGGTCAGCGGCAGCGGCTGGCCATTTTGAGAGCGTTGTATCGCGAACCCGAAATCATCATATTTGATGAAGCCACTTCGTCTCTGGATACTATTTCAGAGCAATACGTCCAGCAGACAATCAGAACCTTGTGCGCCGAAGGAAAAACGATTATACTGATTGCGCATCGTTTGTCAACCATTCGGGATGCGGATGAAATCATGGTTGTACACAAAGGAAAGGTCATTGAAAGTGGAAGACATTTGGAATTACTGACCCAAAAAGGCCAATACGAAATGTTATGGCAACAGCAAAGCGGAAGAGTCCCGCAATCTTCTAATCATTTAGTCTGATTTTTTATATTGTGAAACAGCAACTCTTTCCAACCGAGGTTCTTGAAAATAGTGTAGAAGGTTATTTACCGCAGGTTGCTGTAAAAAGTCAATGGATTTATACAATTACCATCCTGGCAGTTGTGCTCACTATATTTTCTCTTCCATTTCTTTATATTGATATTTCTGTACCCAGTACTGGTAATTTGAGGACAAAAAATGAAAAGACAGAGCTTCGGTCTCTTGTAAATGGTGTCATACAAAATGCCTTTGTAAATGAAAATCAGTCGGTAAAAAAAGGAGAGATTTTGTATGAAATTAACTCACAGGAATTATCCGCTAAATCTCAGTTAAATACCGACCAACAAGCTGAAAGAATTTCTTTTACTGATGATCTGGAAAAGTTGATTCGTCTGAACAAAGTTTCTCTACACTACAATCACACCTTCGGTACATCGCTTTACGCGCAGCAGTTTTTTTCATTTCAATCCAAAATGCAGGAAAACTTGTTTCACCAGCAAAAGATAAAAAAGGAGCTGGATGCTGATCGGAAGCTCTTTAAGGAAAAAGCAATTGCTATGCGGGAGTTCGATGCAAAAGAGTTTGAGCATACGCAGTTGGTTGCTCAATATGAATCCACATTTCGTCAGCAATTGGGTCAATGGCAATCAGACTTGACAAGCCAGCATACAGCACTGCAACAATTATTAGCCGAAGCAAAACAACTGGAAGAGCAGCGGAAAAATTTTACGATTAAAGCTCCGGTTACAGGCACCGTTCAGCAGATTTCTGGCAAATATATTGGAAGTTTTATTCAGGCGGGAGAAACACTGGGTATCATTTCACCGGATGATTCATTACTGATCGCCGAATGTTACGTTTCACCACAAAATATAGGTTTGATCAAAAAGGGACAAAATGTTTTGTTAAGGATTGATGCGTTTAATTATAATGAATGGGGAATGATAAAAGGTGAAGTCACGGATATAGCGCATGATTTTACCGTTATAAATGATCTTCCGGTATTTAAAGTTAAATGTGTTTTATTACAAAAACAGGTCAGGTTAAAAAATGGCTATGCCGTTTCTCTAAGCAAAGGACTAAGCTTTCACGCTGCATTTGTCATAGCCAGACGAAGTCTTTATCAGCTGATTTATGACAAAGCGGATGATTGGCTCAATCCCAAAAATAGATAAACTTACCGCTCACTCATCTAGGTAATTTTACGCTTAAAACCTGAAAGCAACCACAATACCTTTGATTAAAATTAAACTTAATCAAAAATGAAAAACACTCACCTGTACGCTTTTTTATTGCTGGCCTTGACGGTAACTTCTTGTAAAACAAGTGCCATTTTAACGGACACTTTTGAAAGTGATGTGATGGGCACTATGCCCATTAAGAATATTCCGGGAAGTCCCGTGGGGGACGAAGTTGTATATGAAGCGGTACTGAATCCAAGGCTTCGTATTACTACTTCCAATAACAGTGCCGGACAAAAAGCTCTGACTTTTTCGCAGGCTCCTGCACCAGGACTTGATGCACACAATCAGTTTCTGTCTTTCCGGGGAGTATCCTCGGATTTTACGGAGCCATTATGGTTTTCTTTCATAGGGACATTATCTGGTACAGGTAGTGATCTTATGATAGATATTGCGGACGGATCGGCTGGTTTGATTGCCAGGATGTATTTCAGGAACAACGGAAATGTTGAACTGGATAGGAGCTTGGCGGGAACACCAGCAGAATTGATAGGAAATATTCCGCCAGGTACAATTCACACGATTATCTTGACACTCGACATGAATAAGAGCTCCTACAACCTGACAATATTTAAAACAGTTGGCAATATTTTAGTAAAAGATCACCCTCTGCTTTTGGGTAACCCGTTGTCATATGCAAATCCTGCACACCCTCAAATTAGTTTTCGATTTGATGAAAATAATTATGACGACAGGAAATATGTAATTGAATCTGTAAGCATCAGCCGTAAAAAACCTTAATCAATAAAACTCCCGTTTTTATTTATGTTAAAGTATCTTTTAAAGACGGGAGTTTTAATTTAAAATTTATACAGCCGGTTCCTGCTGACTCAAACAATGAAAACTCCCTTGTCCCCAGATTATTTCAGTAGCCTCCAATGGGATAATTTTTCTGTCAGGCATCGCTTTTTCTAAAATGTCGATCGCAATCTGATCGTTTGGATTATTGAAAACCGGGACGATAACACCTGCATTGCACATCAGGAAATTTACATAGGAACCCGGTGTGCGGAAATCGTCAATGATCACAGCTTTCGGCATTGGAATTTCAATTATATTCAGTTGCTTCCCATTCAGCAAACGCATATCCTTCATCATTTTAAGGTTTGTTTGAAGAATCTCGTAATTCTCATCGTTTGGATCATTTTCGACAGCAGCGATCACAGTATCCTCACTGATAAAACGGGTAGTATCGTCAATATGTCCGTCTGTGTCGTCTCCGGCAATTCCGGCTTCAACCCATAAAACCTGATCAATTCCATAATAATCGGAAAGAAATTCTTCGATCTGACTTTGATTGAGGTGAGAATTTCGGTTTTGGTTTAATAAACAGGATTTGCTGGTTAGCAAACTTCCGGCTCCGTTAAATTCTACCGAACCACCTTCCATAATAATTCCTGGCGTAAGAAATGGAAGACTTAGATAATCAGCAATCGCTTGCGGCGTCCGGTTATCGTCATCATAAGGCGGATATTTTCCTCCCCAGGCATTATGTCCCCAGTCAATAATCATTTTTTGTTTTGTTTCCGGATTGATCAGAAACGCTGGTCCATGATCCCGGCACCAGGCGTCGTTGGTAGGTTTTACAACAAATTCAATTTTGGATAAATCAACCTGGATTTTTTCCAGTTCATCAATGATGAAGTGTTTAAGATTTTCATCATTGGCAATAATACCAACATTTTCGCCCTGGCTGATCGCTTTAATAAAAGCCAGATATTGCGGATACATTTTCGAAAGTCTGTCGCCTTGCCAGGAAGCGTCATTGTGGGGAAATGTTAACCAGGTAGCGCGATGCGGGTGCCATTCGGCTGGAAAAGTAAATCCTGATGCTTTGGGTGTGGACGACAAATGAAATTCTGACACGGTAATATTGATATGTAATTAAAAGAAATCTTATTGACCTTGTAAAGGTCGGAAAGGTTTTCCAGAAAAATGATTGGGGAAGTAAAGAAAGTAGGATATGAGCCTTGTTGATAAAATGAAAAATCCAAAGACGCCGCTTTGGTGCGGGCTTTGGACTTTCTTCAAAACGTTGGTAAAGAAATAACTTTTATTTGTCGGATACAATTACATTTTCAATTAAATAGGAGCCTTCTTCAGTGGTAAGATTGTAAGCCATTTCAAGTTTTCTGGCGTTTACCTGCACTACACCCACTTTCCAGCTGGATACTTCGCCGGTTTTGGGTTCAAAATGATAAAGTATATCATTTTTTGAAAGCTGCTTCATTGCCTTATTTCCTTTGTCAGTTTGTACCTGATGGTGTGGCGTGGCTTCCAAAAGTAGAGCTGGAACAAGTGGCCAATTTTCGTTCCGGGCCAGTGTTTCATTTGCCGGACGAAGGTAAACGGCTGTCAATGCTGCATCGGGATTATAAAAAACCTCAACGCCTTTCACTTTTGTTGTAATACTTTTTCCTTTATGGCATGTCCTGACTTTTTCTCCAACTTTCACGTCACGTATAGGCTTGAGGGTTCCGTCTGCCATGGTTACACTCGCATTCGGGCAAAAATATTTGTCATGCTTCTTTTCTTTTGAAGCAGTTCTGTTCGCTAATTCTGTTTTTTCGGGTTTATTATTATTTTTTTCTGAATGTGCTAATGCAGCAAAAGACAATAAAGAAAGAAACGGAATAATTATTTTTTTACGCATAAAAGAGACGAATCAAGCTTTTGACACTCTTACAAAAACTTTGCTGAACAAATTAGGTAATCCGCCCAAAGCAATCATGACGACACCAGCGATTATCAGCGTTGTCAAATGTGTAAATAAAGCACCGGTTGACAAAATACCTAAGATAAGAATTGTCGAAAATGGTAGTGAAAATGCAAGAAGTAATACAGCCAGTTCCATATCGAAAGTTCTCTTTTCTTTGGCGAGTCCCATAGCATCTTCACGCAAATTGAACGCAGAAATATGGGCTAGCGGCCAGAAACTCGCTGCGCTCAAAGGAATAACAATGGCAAGTAAAATCATGGATTGATCCGTCAGATTTAAAACGTAGATCATACCCGCACTAATAAGCATGGTGCTCCCTGCTCTGAAAAGCAGAATACTTGCTACAATTGCTTTTTTTCCTTCTTTCAACTGTACCGCAAGACCTATAAAAAGAAGTACAAGCGGCGTCATCATTGCACTGGTTTTGTCAAAAATCTCGGTAAGAAAAAAGGGTAATGTTTTGTAATTGATACCCAAACCCAGAAGCACCAATGCCAGAATGATCAAAACATTGATTGGTTCCTGAAACATATTACCAAAAAGACTTTTAAGCTTTCCGCCCATTTTGGTTTCGGTGTCGTGACTGTTTTTTAGGAACATATTCATCGCCAGAATGTAAAGCGAAATAAGCACGAAAAACTTATTTCCAACATCTGCGAGTGCCGCGATCGCCAAGCTTTTTTCGCCTAGAAATTCGGCAATAAAGGGAAAACAGGATAAACCCGGAGCTAAGGATGGAATTAACATCATCAGTGTACGGCCTGTCGGACTATTTTTTTCGATACCAAAAATCGCAAAAGCAAGAGGTGCCGAAAAGAACATTAAAAAGTTGAAAACCAGAGTCACCAGAGGAATAATGATCATCGACGAATCAATGTCAATTTTCATTAAGGAGATAAAGATCGTTGATGGCAAAGCAACAGAAAGAATTATTTCTTTAATACCGTTGGTTTGATCCTTACTTTTAAACTTCCCTCTTAATAGAAGTCCGAGGCCGATTAATAAAAGTAAGGTGATGGTTTTTTGTAAGGCATCACTCATAATAAATACTTTTTTATTGACTAGCTACCCGACAAGAATATGTCCGGTGAAATGAATAAAAATCAAAAAAAGACAGGCTGGTTATTCGGGGTCTTATCCGGTTTGGATACATGTACCGAAAAACCAGCCATCAGTCAGATTACAGCAAATTAGCTGATTGTTCCAAGTGCGCTAACGAAAGTTTTCATTTCGTCCATTGTACCGAGACTAACGCGGCACCATGGTTTGTTCTGGATGTCAAAAGCACGGACTGAAATGTTTTTGGCAGCCATTTTGGACAACAGATCTTTGCCCGACATATTTACAGGGAAGATTACGAAGTTGGTATAAGAAGGGATGTATTTGTAACCCATTTTATCCAGATTCGCGTAAAGATATGTTTTCGCTTCATGGTTCAATTTACGGGTCATGCCCTGGAATTCACTATCATCCATTGCAGCAGAAGCGGCAGCGATTGACGTGTAAGAAATTCCCATTCCACCACGAGTGATTTTTTCAATTTGTTTGATAAATGCAGGTTGCGCAGCCATGTATCCAACCCGGATTCCAGCCATTCCCATGATTTTTGAGAATGTACGTGCGATGATTACATTTTTATTTTTTTGAAGCAATGATACCATACTTTGTGTATCAGCGCCAACAGCTAGTTCAATATAAGCTTCATCAACGAAAATAGGCACTTTTTCAGAAACGCGTGAACAGAAATCTAACAGATCCTTACCAGATGTAATAGCACCGGTAGGATTGTTTGGATTGCATATGTAGACAAGTTTTGTGTCTTTGTCAACAGCTGCTTCCATCGCTTTCAAGTCGTGAGAATGGTCTGCCGTAACAGGAACAGCTTTCCAAGTAGCGCCAACAGATTTAGCAACCTGAATTAGAGACATATAGCAAGGATCAGCAGAAACGATATTTCCGCCGTTCATAAAAAGTACCAATGCTACTTTTTCCAGAAGATCAGAAGAACCAGGTCCCATCATAATATAATCTGTGGAAACGCCTTCTTTTTTCGCGATTTTTTCAACAAGGTCAGACATTTCTTTCCATGCGTAACGATTTCCTCCTACTACGGAGTCACAAACTGCTTTCTGAGCTGTTTTAGGTGGTCCATATGGGTTTTCATTGGCGCCAAGACGTACCATTTTAGAAAGATCTGGCTTTTTGTCAAGAAAATGCTCGCGAACCATTGGGCTGCGATAGATTCGGTTTTCCGGGTCAAGGGATAATGGCATATCTGAGAATGCGCCGCCGAAACTCAAATGAGGGGCTAGCGTCATACCACCAATGGCCATTAAGCCTGACTTCAACAAATTGCGACGGTCGATTTTCTGATTCATTTTCCTGTAAAAGTTAAGTAATAGTAATTGGAGTGATTGATAAGATAAATTTAAACAAACTTTTTATAATTCCCTATTTTGCTGTTACAGAGGTTTATAGTAATTCGGTCATGCACTAATTTTTTATAATATAGATCCAGGCAAGCTTTAAACTTCTGTTACGCTGATGTAGCGATTGTAAGAAATTTATATCGGTCAACAGTAAAAAAGTTATGGCTGTGGTGTCCACGTTTCTGTGCGCCGCACACACGTTCACATAGACATTTCCAACAGCCATAATCTTGTAAAACTGCTTTTCCGGAAAGCAATACCCTCTTAATCGAGGACAAACAGTTTAGCCGGACACCGAATAAACGTAAAAAATTCAGGTGCTGACAATGTTTGTCCACGTAGTCAGGTTAACAATTGACAAAATTATATTGTAAAAAAGCAGAACTTCTTTGTAGCTATGCCTGAGCATAAGCAATCAAAGAGGATCGTGTTCGTACTTCTTACATTCAGATATATTCATGTGCGGCTGGAATATATCTGGCAGTTTGAAAGTCTAGTCATTCGTTTAATGACATTTCAAATATACTGACAAAGTGGATAAATGCAAGAGAATAAATCTAATACTTGTTACTTTTTGCAATAAAAATTGGTTTAACCCGAAAGTGGTAGAATATTATAGCACTATATTGATAATTTATTAAAATTATCAAGTTTTAATCCAATCTATAAAATATGTAGACTTACAATTCCTTTGATATTTCTTAAATGCCTGAGAAGCTGAAAAATGCCGGGGAGAAACTTTTTGACTTTTTTTGTTTTTATATATTTGAATAGCAGTGACTTATCTTTATAGTAGCTTTCATATTTTATTTTGACAATAGATAATTCCAATAAAGCCAGAATGACCATAATTTATGGAAATTCTGGCTTTATTGGAATAGTTATATTTTTAAGATAATGTTGTTAATCAATGTAGCGACTAAGAATTGGTTTGTAAGAATCCACTCTTCTATCTCTCAGGAACGGCCAGGTTGTTCTGTAATGGTCAAGTTTTTGCAAATCGATTTCTTCGACATGTACAATTTCTTCTATATGTGGGGCCAGATATAGCAGGCGTCCCTGAGGATTTGCTATAAAAGAACCGCCCCAGAATTGCTGATCCGCCTCGCGTCCAACGCGGTTCACAGAAACTACGTAAATGCCATTAGCAACAGCATGTCCCCGCTGAATGGTTTGCCACGCACCGTATTGTTCATCATTGATGATAGGATCGGTCTCATTCGTATCCCAGCCAATTGCCGTAGGATAAAACAATATTTCGGCACCCATTAAGCTGGTAATTCTTGCTGCTTCCGGATACCACTGATCCCAACATATTAATACGCCGATTTTGGCAAATTTTGTATCAAAAGTCCTGTAACCGTGCGAATTTGATTCCTCCAAAGATGCATCTCCAGGTGTAAAATAGAATTTCTCATAATATCCCGGGTCATCCGGAATGTGCATTTTACGATATTTTCCTAAATAGGTACCGTCTGCATCCAGTACCGCAGTTGTATTATGATACAGTCCTTGTGCTCGTTTTTCGAACAAGGAAGCTATGATAACAACGCCTAATTCTTTTGCCAGACTGCTTAAAGATTCCGTTGAAGGACCAGGAATTGGTTCTGCCAGTTCAAAGTTTTTATGATCTTCAACATCACAGAAATACAAGGATTTGAAAAGCTCCTGCAGACAAACGATCTGAGCACCTTTGGCAGCGGCTTCTCTTATTTTAGTTTTAGCTTTTTCGAAGTTAGCATCAACATCAGCGGAACAGCTCATCTGAACGATTCCGATATTTACTTTCTTATTCATCCAACAATTAAATTAAAATTTCGGTGGGCGTTTTAACACCAGTTTGTAACGTTATTTACTAAGAGGAAGTTCTTTAATTTCGAAATTGAAAGATACTTCATTCATGCATTTGAAATGTTTCTTCGGGCATTCCTTGTATCCGATTTTAGAACATGGCCTGCAATCCAGATCATTATTTTCAATGACTTCAAAAGCCGTTTTGTAAGGATACATGCCAAACGCCGGAACCGTATTTCCCCATATCGAATATACTTTTTTCTTGAATGCAGCTGCTACATGCATCAATCCGGTGTCATGAGAAAAAACAATCAGCGATTGTTCAATGAGAGAAGCAGATTGATTAAAATTATATTTCCCGGAACCGTTGAAAATCATTTTTTCGCCCAGTGCTTTTACAATTTCTTCTCCCGCTTCGAAATCTTCTTTTCCGCCAAGGAGAATAATCGGATAATTTATTTTTCGGCAAAGTTCGATCATGCGATGAACGGGCAGCTTTTTGGTAGTATGCTGTCCGCCAATAGCGTAAGCCACAAAATTATCCTGATGCGTTTCCGGAATCCAGTTCCGTTCAACTTTATCTTTATAGGGAATAAAATAATCCAGACCCAAATCGTCATTTATTACACCTAAGGGAACCAGGGTTTCCAGATACCGGTCAACGATATGAATGTCGGGAAGATAATTTATTTTAAACTGGGTTTGCAGCCATTTTTGGGCGTTCAGTTTTTGGAAACTATACGACTGTGTGAAAAGCGCCAGTTTGATATGAAGCGTTCGTAAATTGGTATGCAGATCAATTATGTAATCAAACTTTTCCGCACGCAGTTCTTTGATCATTTTACTCAGACTTCCATCCAGCAACCAGATTTTATCGACGTAGGGATTATCTTCAAGAAGGAAGCCAAATTTGCTTTTAGTAAAATAATGAACCTCCGCATCTGGATATTGCTGTTTCAGGCAGCGTATTACGGGAGTCGTCAGTACAATATCACCAATTGATGAAAAGCGTAGGATTAAAAATTTAACAGGTTTGTTCACGATTTTTCTTTTACTTCCAATGTTTGATCCCGGTGCAGTACTTGCGGACGTTTATGTTTCCAGCGTTTATGGCTCCATAACCAATTGTCTGGCTGCCGGATAATATCTTCTTCTAAAAACGAAATTTGCTTCTGAAGAATATAATTCGTCGGCTCTTGTTTTGGCGTTTCGGTGATCAATTTAAAATAAAATTTGTAGAATCCCCGCTTAAAATTATTTCTTAACACACCCATATAAAGTACAGGAGCATTTAGCTTCCGGGCGATCAGTTCAACACCTCTGAAAACACCCGTATCCTGATTTAGGAAAGTTGTCCAGTAAGCACGTTCGGGTGAAGGAGATTGATCGTTGATGAGGATAAAGAGAAAAGGTTTGTCACGCGGACTTACAGCACTCTGAAAAGCTTTCTGCATAGGTACCATTTCGGTCCCGAACTGGGTTCTGACATCTTTGAACCAGTTGTCAAAGGTTTGATTCGCGAGCTGGTGATATACTACGACCATCTGATAACGGAATCTGACCGAAGCAAACAAATTAAGCATTTCCCAATTTCCAAGATGCCCGGCTACGACAACCAGGTTTTTCTTTTGAGCATAATAAAGATCCAGAATATCCGATTCTGCTTCAAACCGTTTTAATAAATCAGACTTTGAAATGCTTCTTAATTTGATTGTTTCAAAAATAATATCTGTAAAATTCTGATAATATTTCCGGGCAATTTTTCGGATCGTAGCCTTGGGAAGGCTCGGGAAACTGTTTTTAAGATTGGTAAGAATTACTTTCTGTCGATAGTGGAAAATATCAAAAATAATAAACCGCAGCAGGTCGGAAAAACGGTATAATGTTTTCCATGAAAGATGCGAAATCGTAGATAATAATTTTATGACAATACGGGTAAGGAAATTTTCCATACAAGACTTTCTAAAAGTGGGAGTACTGGTGAAAAATAACCGTACCGTTTTCAGAAGGGATATGGAAATGGCCTGAAACTATTATCGTGGCACTAAACTCAGCAATTGTTCTGGTTTTAGAGATTCAGGTTTTTCATGTTTCCAGCGTCGGTGGCTCCAAAGCCAGTTGTGCGGCTGAAGGCGAATATCCTGCTCTAATATCTGAATCTGCTTTTCCAAAATTCCATTGACCGGAACTTCCTTAGGCGTGTCGGTTATTGTTGTAATGTCAACATGATAAAAGCCCCTTTTGTTCTCGACTTTGCTGAATTCTGCGTATAGTACAGTAAGATTTAATTTTCGTGCTATGGCTTCCACGCCCCGGAAAACACCGGTGTCCTGATGTAGGAATTTTGTCCAGAAAGCAGTCTTCGGATTTGCAGATTGGTCATTGGCCAAAACAACTACAAAAGGTTTGGTTCTTGGTGTCAGCAACTCCTTAAATATTTTGTCCATCGGGACAAGTTTCGCCCCAAAACGAGTCCTATAATCCAGAAACCATTTATCAAAAACTTTATTTTGCAACGGGCGATACACTACGATGCAGTCGTGCGAAAATTGAAGAGATGAAAATAAATTGGCCAGCTCCCAGTTGCCGCGATGGCCCATGAGGAAAACAGCACTTTTATTTTGTTTGTATAAGTTATTTACAATCGTAAGATCACCTTCAAGTCGTTCACGAATAACTTCCGGAGAAGCGGTCCTGAACTTTAAAGTTTCCAGAATAATATCGGTGAAATGAATATAAAAATTGCGGGAAATAACTTTAATTTCTCCCTCCGTTTTTTCAGGAAAGCTATTGCGTAAATTTTCGAAAATTACCTTTTTGCGATATCCAACGATACCAAATAGCAACCAGCTCAGCGCAGTGGATACTCTGAATATGTTATTCCATGAGAGATGCGCAATAGAATTAAGAAAGAAAATTGAAATTTTGGCAACGATTTTATTCATAAATACTTTTTTACAATATTACATATAACGTATGTGTATAAAAAATTAGCATTTCTTTTTAAATTTGGTTAGCTTCACTATCAAATCAATACGTATCAAACTGTGTTAGAAAGCTTATTTGACATAAAGAATGATCGTCGCCTCAGCGTATATCTGTATCGAATGGGATTCGGTATGTGGCTCATGTATTTGGCATTGGGTGCGCCTGCACTTCATACCTACAAGCATTACAGAATGGATTGTGGAGTATTTTCTGTTGTGCTGATGGTTATAGGTTTCTCTGCTTCCATGGTTTTTGATTATGTTCACAATCGGGAAGCCTATGAATATAAAAAGAAGTGGCTGTTCGTTAGTTATCTTGTACTAGCAGGGATTATTTACTTTTTTATTCTTTAAAAGTAGCATTTCTGTTATCAGCATATTCCCTAAAGCTGTTTGTTAACCATTTCTTCAATTTTCTGGAAGGTCAATCCCGGAAGCGCTGCAACTTTTCCAATCACGATGACTGCGGGAGATTTTATGTCTGCTTCTTTTGCCAGTAGTAAGATATTTCCAATCGTTCCCAAAACAATTTTTTGTTCCGGAAGTGAACCGTTTTGAATGATTGCAATTGGCTCGTCAAATTTATCCAGATCGGTGTAGATATTAATTATTTCGTCGAGTTTGTGTGTTCCCATAAGGATCACAACCGTTGCAGAAGAACGTGCTGCCCAGGGAAGATCGGCCGATAATTCATGTGATTTTGTAGTTCCGGTTACAACCCAGAAGCTTTCGCTCACACCACGGGAAGTCAATGGAATTCCTGCCAAAGCCGGAACTGCATAAGTACTGGAAATACCAGGAATAACTTCGGATTCAATACCGTGTTGGGCAGCATATTCAATTTCTTCATAACCGCGACCGAAAATAAATGAATCGCCACCCTTCAAACGTACTACTTCTCCATACTCACTGGCAGAGGCAACAATCAGTTTGTTAATTTCATCCTGTCCGCAGCTTACTTTTCCAAAACGTTTTCCAACATGAATTTTCAAACATTCTTCGGGACAATGATCTAAAATGGCAGGATGCACAAGGGCGTCATAAAGCACAACTTTGGCAGTTTGTAATGCTTTAATACCTTTCAAAGTGATCAGGTCAGGATCGCCGGGACCGGCACCGATTAATGTAAGTTTCATAGGGAAATAGCTGTCGGCTTTCGGCGATCAGCTGTCAGTGGGTTGCTGTAAGAGAATTTTCAGCATAAAAATTCAGTCTGCTGAAATAGAAATGAAGTGAGATGAAAGAAGTCAACTTTCAAAAGTTGACTTCTTTCAATATATATAATCTTAATTCGAGCCGCAGCTAAAAGCTAACGCCTAAAAGCCAACAGCCTAGCTATCCTTTCCAAATGAAAGCTCCTGCAATACAGGTTCTCCTGTTTCCATCAGCTGAGCTCCGCGTGTATTACGAACAAAGTTCAAAAAGTCTTCCGCCGTTTTTACAAAATAAGTAGCAAATTCCTCTGTTGGTTCAAATTTGTTAATGCTGAAAGCAAGGGAACGGAAAGGCGTTTCTTCTGAATCGGGCAAAACATATTCTGCCGGGATTTCATATTTAAACTCTTTTCCAAAGTTACTTTCGAAATCATTGATGATACCATACTGTGTGTTTGTGCTCACATCTTTGGTCATCAACAATCCTTTTGCACCCGTGATCAAAACGTTGTAAGCATGATAAATCGCATCAGCCCAGATTTTTGATTCGAAATTTTCTTTTGCAAGATTTAATTTTTCCTGTCCTTCTGTAATTGTCGTGGCCACAAGGTCAACCAAAACGCTGGCACATTCACCAACACCAATTTCAGTTTTGAACATTTCATCATGATCCCAGTCGCGGTAATCATCTTCCTGAATAGTTGAAAGATCTGCGATAGGTTTCAATAACTGAAAGAAATAATTTTTAGTCTGACGTGCGTAATATTGGTTGAAATATTCTCCGTCGTAAGCATTTGATTCGTAATCGTTGAAGATTGTGCGAAGCGCTTCTGGTCCGCGTTTGGCAGGAACTTTAATTACTTTATCACCAATCAAACCAATTCCGTCACCGGAAAAACCACCGCCTAATAAAACCTGCAAAGCTGGCAATACCAGTTTTCCATTTTTTATTGAACTACCGTGGAAACCAATATTAGAAGCATTATGCTGGCCGCAGCCGTTCATACACCCGCTAATCTTGATCTTGATATCCTGGTTGTAAATCATTTCAGGAAATTCATCTTTCATGACGTCTTCCAGAACGCGCGTAATTCCGTAACTGCTTGTAATAGCCAGGTTACAAGTATCTGTTCCAGGGCAGGTTGTAATGTCCATTGTACTATCAAAACCTGGATTTACCAATCCCAATTTCGAAAGTTCGTTGTATATCGCTACAAGGTCTTCTCCTTTAATAAATCGAAGAATATATCCCTGATTAACCGTTACGCGAATATCATCAGCAGCATATTGACGTACAATATCAGCCAAGGAACGCGCCGTGTCAGAATGCATATCTCCGAGCAAAACACGTAACTGAACTGCATACCAACCTCTTTGTTTTTGTTCAAACGTGTTGGTTTTAAGCCATTTCGTGAATTCTGTCAGGTCTTCAATATTTTCAGAAGCGATCTTCAAAATTTCTTCTTCGCTCAAAGATGGGCGAGGAGCGTGGTTGATTGATTCTGCTTCGTTGGTACCGAATAAATCGTCCGGAATCTGGAATATTTTATTTTTAACAGCAGTCCGTTCTTCTTCCACTTTTGCCATCAAACCTTCCAGTCCAAGATCGTTCAAAAGGAATTTCATCCGCGCTTTATGGCGACGAACTCGTTCTCCATGACGGTCAAAAACACGAAGCAAAGCTTCTATGAATGGAATAACATCTTTTTCTTCCAGGAATTCAAAAGCAGTTTGTGCCGAGAAAGGCTGTGCACCTAATCCGCCACCGATCAAAACCTTGAATCCTTTAACTTCTTCGCCCGCTTCGTTTGTTCCCATTTTGGCGATAAGTCCAACGTCATGGATGAACGCCAAAGCTGAATCTTTTTCAGAGGAAGAAACTGCGATTTTGAATTTCCGTCCCATATCCTGATTGATCGGATTACGAAGGAAATAAGTGAAAATCGAATGTGTTATCGGCGTAACATCAAAAGGTTCATCCGGATCAATTCCTGCAACGGACGAAGCCGTAACGTTACGAATAGTGTTTCCACATGCTTCTTTCAAAGTAATTCCGGCATCTTCCAGATCGGACCAAAGTTGTGGAGAATCTGAAAGTTTAACAAAGTGCAATTGTATATCCTGGCGCGTAGTCGCATGAAGGTTTCCTGTTGCAAATTTGTCGGAGGTATCAGCGATACGAACAAGCTGGTCGGCGGTGATACGTCCATACGGCAATTTGATACGGATCATTTGAACGCCAGGCTGGCGCTGACCGTACACACCGCGCGTCAGACGAAACTTGCGAAAAGCTTCTTCCGGCGTTTCACCCGTGTTAAATGCGTTGATCTTGTTTTGTAAATCAACAATATCACGTTTTGCAGCGGTTGATACTTTGTCTGAAATTACTAAATTATTCATGGTGATATATTCTTATAACCTATCGGAATAGTATATTAACTTTATAATAGAAAAAAAGGTGCGGATAAGTGCGCCTTTTTATTCAACCATACAAGCGCCTACGGTAACGTTTGAAGTTTCGTCAATCAGAATAGCAGCACCGTTGGCTCTGTTTTGCTGATACGGATCGTAAGCGATAGGTTGTGCCGTTCTCAAAACAATTCTTGCGACATCGTTTAATTTCAGACTTTCAACCTCATCCAGTTTTTCGTACGAATTTATATCAATTTGATATTCTATGCTTCTGACAGAACATTTCGTTCTCGCAGTTCCGTGCTGAAGAAGATATTTGTCGCCAGCTTTTAATGTCTTACGGTCATCCATCCAGCAAACAAGTGCTTCAATATCCTGGCTAACGATTGGCGAATTGTCAACAGAAACAATCATGTCGCCACGACTGATATCCACGTCATCTTCCAAAAGAATAGTAACCGATTCAAAAACACCAGCTTCGATAATCTCCTGTCCACCGAATTCTATTCTCGCAATTTTTGATTCTGTTCCGGAAGGCAATATTTTAACAGCTTCTCCTTTTCTTAGAGAACCGCTTTGCAAACGACCTGCATAACCGCGGTAGTCATGTAATTCCTCAGTCTGAGGGCGGATTACATATTGTACTGAAAAACGTCCGTCGGTAGTATTTTTATCTTTTAATACATTTACAGTTTCAAGAATTGACAGCAACGTTTCGCCTGTATACCAGGGCATATTTTTGGATCTTTCTACGATATTATCTCCGTTCAGCGCGCTGACAGGAATAATGGTAAGATCTTTAATATTCAATTTGTCAGCCAGATCTTTATAAGTCTGAGCGATTTCCAAAAACGCATCCTCAGAATTTCCAACCAGATCCATTTTGTTAATCGCTACAACCACGTGAGGAATTCCTAACATAGAAGCAATCAGCGAGTGACGGCGGGTTTGTTCGGCAACACCATGACGGGCATCAACCAAAATAATCGCCAAATCTGCATTCGAAGCACCAGTAACCATGTTGCGGGTATACTGAATATGTCCCGGTGCATCAATTGAAATAAACTTACGGTTTGGCGTCTGGAAATATTTGTAAGCTACGTCAATCGTAATCCCTTGTTCACGTTCAGAACGAAGTCCGTCCGTCAAAAGAGCCAAATCAATTTCACCATCATTACGGCTTTTGCTGGCACGCTCGATCGCTTCCATCTGATCTGCCAGAATATTTTTTGTATCAAAAAGCAAGCGTCCGATCAACGTACTTTTTCCGTCGTCTACGGAACCTGCTGTTATAAATCTTAGTAAATCCACCTTGTGCTAATTATGAATTAAGAATGAGAGAATGATTGAATGTGCTCGTAATGAGCTTTCTGTCAATTTCTCATTGTTTAGAAATATCCTCCTTTTTTACGGTCTTCCATGGCAGCTTCTGTCTGCTGATCATCGATACGGGTCTCGCCGCGTTCGCTGATTCTGGAAACTGTGATTTCCGCAATTACTTCTTCCAACGTTGCAGCGCTTGACTCAACAGCAGCAGTACAAGTCATATCACCAACGGTACGGAAACGAACTTGTCTGGTTACAATCTGATCTTCCGGATCTTTTTCGATTACCGGAGTATTGTACAACAAACGTCCGTCGCGCAGGATACACTCACGTTCGTGCGCGAAATAAATGCTAGGAAGTGTAATGCCTTCTCTTTGAAGATATGCCCAAACGTCTAATTCTGTCCAGTTTGAAATCGGGAAAACACGTACGTTTTCGCCTTTATGAATCCGTCCGTTGAAAAGATTCCAAAGTTCTGGTCTCTGACGTTTTGGATCCCATTGGCCAAACTCGTCACGGAATGAGAAAATACGTTCTTTTGCACGTGCTTTTTCTTCATCACGACGCGCACCACCGATGCAGGCATCAAATCCAAATTCTTCGATTGTGTCTAGTAAAGTGAAAGTCTGCAACCAGTTGCGGCTCGCGTTTTTCCCAGTCGGTTCTTTCAGATTTTTCGCCTTGATGGTATCTTCCACATAACGAACGATCAGTTTTGAACCTGTCTTTTCAGCAAGCATATCACGGTAATCCGTAGCTTCCACGAAGTTATGGCCCGTATCAATATGAACTAACGGAAATGGAATTTTACCCGGAGCAAATGCTTTTTGAGCAAGACGAACCAAGGTTATTGAATCTTTTCCTCCTGAAAATAGTAACGCCGGACGTTCAAACTGACCAGCCACTTCACGCATAATGTAAATCGCCTCTGCCTCTAGCTGATCCAGGTAGTCCGGTTTTCTACGGTCAATATTTCCTTGGTCGCTAAGATCCGACGCCTCTTTTACTGAAATTGACATACTTACTTCATTAGACATTTAATACTTCTTCTTTATTTACGTAGCATTGGGATGCTTTTATTACTTGGCGTGCAAGCCGCATTCTTTCTTCGACTCATCTTCCCACCACCAACGTCCGGCGCGGAAATCTTCACCTTCCTGAATGGCGCGGGTACAAGGTGCGCAGCCGATACTCACAAAACCTTTATCGTGCAAAGGATTGTAAGGAATGCCATTTGATTTTACATAAGTCTTTACTTCCTCAAAACTCCAATCCAGAATCGGGTGGAATTTGATCAGATCATGCGCTTCATCTGCTTCAAGCTTGTGCATAGACTGACGATTTCCCGACTGTTCTGCCCGGATACCTGTAACCCAGATTTTTGCTCCTTTCAGAGCTCTGTTCAAAGGTTCAACTTTACGGATGAAACAGCATTCTTTACGGTTTTCAACGGAATCGTAAAAACTTAATGGGCCTTTTGTACTTAGTAAAGCTTCCGCCGAATCCGTTTGCGGATAGTAAGCTTTTATTTTGGTATCATACCGGTTGTTGGTTTTTTGAAGCGTCATGTACGTTTCATTAAACATTCTTCCGGTATCCAGAGTGAAAATGCTGATATTCAGATTATTTTTTAAAATAAAATCTGTGATAACCTGATCTTCGTAACCCAGACTCGTAGAAAATACTACCTGACCAGGAAATAAATCCGCCAAAATAGCCAGTGATTCTGTTTCACTTTTGCCTTCCAGCGCTGAGGTTAATGCGTTTATGTTTTCGTTCATGGTGATTCGGCTTGTATTTTTTCACAGAGGAAATTAGAGTTAAAAATTGAGGGGCACAGAGTTATTATTTTAATGTCTGTGTCCCTCTTAATTTCTCTGTGGAACTCTGTGTTACCTAATTTTTTTATGCCAGGATGACATTAGTATCCAGGACATATATCATTTTGTTTATTGCGAAAGAAGAAGTTCAAGGGGCTCCTGAATATCAATTACATCTCTCAAAGCTTCCAGTCTCTCTTTATTTAAGCCTTTAGATTCTTGCTTAATTTTAAGTTTTTTAACTCTGTCTTCAAACTACAAATTTTTATCGGCTGGATTGCGAATCATAGCTTTCAAAGGGTCATCATCCGCAAGTGTACTATAAACCAGTTCGTTCATCGTAACACCAGCCAAATCAGTAGCCTGTCTTGGGGATAAAGCTCCTTGTTGATAAAGTTGGCCTGCAATCGAAAGCAATACCTTCTCCTTTTCGAAATCTTCCGGCAAATTGATGGTTAGTGTTTTCATATCAGGACCGACTTTAATCTCTTGATTTTTACTCTAATATATCACTTTTGACCGATACTTCCACAGCGTTTGTGAAATCCTCGATCAGGTCTTCGATATCTTCCAGGCCAACGGAAATACGAATTAAGCCTTCTGTGATGCCTAATGCCAGTTTTTCATCTGCTTTCAGTTTCGCGTGAGTCGTTGTAAATGGATTGGTAACAATTGTTCTTGTGTCTCCAAGATTTGAAGAAAGAGAAGCAATTTCCAATGCATCCATAAACGCTGAAACACGTTCAAAACCACCTTCCAGTTCAATTGTAACAATGGCTCCACCCGCTTTCATTTGCGCTTTGGCAAGTTCATGCTGAGGGTGAGATGCTAAAAACGGATATTTAACCAGTTTTACGTCCGGATGTTTTTCCAACGCAGTAGCCAAAGTCAAAGCGTTTGAGCAATGTTTTTCCATTCTCAATTCCAGCGTTTCAAGGCTTTTGCTCAAAACCCATGCATTAAATGGAGACATTGATGGCCCGGTGTGGCGGCAGAAAAAGCGAACATGTTTGATATATTCTTCTTTTCCAACTACAATTCCGCCTAAAACGCGGCCTTGTCCATCCATATATTTTGTCGCAGAATGGACAACCAGATCCGCTCCGAAATCAACCGGATTTTGCAAGGCAGGAGATGCGAAACAGTTATCGACGTTATAAATCAGATTATGCTTTTTACAAAGTCTTCCGATCATTTCAAGGTCCACAAGATCCAGACCTGGATTTGAAGGCGTTTCAAGGTAAACCATGCGCGTATTGGGTAATACTGCCGCTTCCCAATCTGCCTCACTTGCGTCAGCGTCAAGGTACGTATAGGTAATGCCCCATTTACTGATGATCTGTGTAATGATCTGATGTGCAGAGCCAAACAAAGCACGGCTTGCCAGAATATGATCACCGCTTTTTAACAATGCAGCCATACTTGCGAACACCGCAGCCATACCAGTAGCAGTCGCTACACCATCTTCACAATCTTCAAGAACACAAACTTTGTCTATAAATTCTTGTACAGAAGGGTTAGAAAAACGGCTGTAAATATTGCCTTCTTCCGTTTCTTCAAACAACGCTTTTCCTTGTTCAGCACTTTCAAAGGTGAAACTGCTTGTCAAAAACAAAGGCGTAGAATGTTCGCGGTATTGTGTTTTCTTCGTCTGGGTACGTATTGCTTTGGTCTGCTTTTTCATAGGTCACTAGGTATTGGCTATTAGCTGTTAGCGTTTAGCTTGTAATAAATATTTCTTATTGAGTGAGAGTACAAAGACTCTTTCTTTTTATTAATTCTAATTTCCAGGTTTAAAGCTAACAGCGGTCTGCCGCGCGGCTAATTGCTAACAGCTATTAGCTAAAAAACCACCATATAAATTATTCTCAAACTTACAATGATGACGATTGTTCCAACCATGATCATCATTGTTTTTATTGGCAATTTTCGGGACAAGTTTGCTGCGATTGGTGCGGCTACCATCCCTCCTAAAATCAGTCCTAAAACAACCTGCCAGTGTGAAAATCCGATCAGTGTTATAAAGGTTACTGAACTTGCCAATGACACAAAAAACTCAGCCAAATTCACCGATCCGATCGTATATTTTGGGTGGCGACCTCTTGCAATTAATGTTGAAGTCACAATGGGTCCCCAGCCTCCGCCACCGATTGAATCCAGCGATCCACCGGCAAATGCCAACCATCCGATTTGTCGGATTGGTCGTTTTTCAATCCGCTTCTTTAACGCTTTCTGGATGATAAGAATTCCCAGAATTAAGGTATAAACTGCCACCAAAGGCTTGATGATGTAAATATATTGTTCAAGCGATGTAAGCAAATAAGCACCGGCAATAGCTCCTATGACACCCGGTACCAATATTTTCTTGAATAACTTGCTGTTTACGTTCCCAAATTTTAGGTGCATGTAACCGGAAACGCCACTCGTGAAAATCTCTGAAGCATGGACGCTGGCACTAACTGCGGAAGGCGGAACACCAAGTGTAAGCAGAAAAGTAGCCGAGGTAACACCATAAGCCATACCCAAAGCTCCATCGATCATTTGGGCTATAAATCCACCCAGAATATAGTAGAAAAAGCTTTCATTCAGTTCAAGTTCATCCCAAAGAATGGAAAGTCTGTCGTAGGTAATGTAGGTGAAAATCAAATGTCCAACAATCATCAGAGCGATTGCTGCGAACAAGTTCATGCCAATTTCTGTCCGGCTTCTTTTACGCAAAGTTGCTGTCCAAATCTTGTTCTGGATCGTATCCCAGGAAAGTGACGGTTTTGTATTATTTTTAGTTACTTCAAAAGCAGCATTTTGCTGTTCAGTCTTTTGCGTAACCTTATTGAAACGAGAATCCGATTCTTCAGGTAAATCAGGAAGAAAAACAACTTTTCCCTGTTCCCTCGCGATGACAGCCAAACGGCGATCTTCCTCAGGATCACCACTTGATATGTAAGCGACTTCCAGGGATTCCCAATTGACTGGCTCCTTAACTTCTGATGAGGGCAATGATTCTGACGCGTCCTTCAAAGTCTATCTAGTATACTATTATGATAGAGTAAAACATGAATAAAATAGCAAACTAGTGTTTGCTATTTGAGGTGCAAATTTAGTATCAAAATATTAGCTTTCAAAGAATAAAAAAGACGAACCCGAAGATCCGTCGTTTTTTAAACCATTATATATTAATTCTCCGATATTAATAACAGCGAATTTCGAACAAAGAAACCGGCGTATTATCATTTGAATTAGCCAATTCAATTTTGAAAAATTGTGTAAAAACAGGGTTGCTCAGGGTTATTGTTCTTCTGTTTTGATGATTATTTTCTATTGAGCCTATAACTTCACCTTTGTCGTTAAAAATTTTTAAGTCAGTAACGCAAAATGGCATGACGGTTTCGGGATGTACAAAAATGACATTTTCCATCGGGTGATCGTAATCTGCGTCAAAAACGAATTCAATGCTTGAAATCTTTGTTTGCTCTGCCCAATTGAGATTAATTGTGGGGTTTCTGTCAGCATACGCTGCAACCCAGGCATTCGGACTGGCGATCGGTCGTTGCAAACCGTTTCTCAAATTTTCCGGCTCAAAAATATTTATTTCGCTATCTAATTTCATCGCAATATTTCTTCCCTCCGGTCTTCGCTGGGGACACCAGAATTCAAAAGTATCCACACCAATATCTTCGGTAGGTTGTTGTTTCCCATAATTTGAAACGGCAGGATTTATTGCATTGAAGACCGTAACAATTCCTGAAATCCGCTTTTCGCTATATTGAATTTTAACACTTTCATTTTTTATAAAACAAACAAAAGCATAACAAGCTTCATCAAATTCTGTTTGCCAATCCAACGTAATTTCCTGTTTCCCTTTTTTCAAAGAAACTGTTTTTGTTTGCAGTGTAACGTCCGGGGTATGGTTAAAAGACTTGCTGCTTTTTCGTAACTCAACGGCCAGATTTATTTCTTCATCCGCATCAACCCAAACCGTAACGGATGGCATTTTACCGACAGTAACCGGTAACATTTGACCGACCGAATGTATAATCAGAGCCCAATGATCGGCAGCAGGAATTTCTTTTAATTTTAAAGAGGAACTTGCCTGAATGCTGATTGCGTTTTGAGCAAGATCTTCCGAATCTGACAATTTCAAGTGCGGAATATATTGACCTGATTTTATCAACTCACGCTGTAATTCTGCTAAATGCAACGTGCCCACTTCTCTTGGAGAAACACCGTATTTTTTTGCCAACGAAGCCGCAATAGCCACGGTTTGTCCGCCATGAGCGCTCGTTGCCATCACGCGGGTTGACGCAAAAGCCACGTGTGTTGTGCTAATAATGCGCCCGGCAATGAACAGGTTATTAATGTTTTTACTGTAATAAGTACGGTAGGGAATACTGAAAACGCCTTTTCCGTGCCACTGATTACAACCGGCCTGATCGCTATAAATTCCGTCTGCCGGATGTAAATCAATACTCCATCCGCCAAATGCAACCGTATCTTCAAATTGTTTTTGTTCGACAATATCCTGCTGTTTAAGCATATAATCACCTTCAAAACGACGGCTTTCACGTTTTCCGGGGATAGTACCGACCCACTCCAAAGTCATGGTTTCGGCTTCGGGGAATAGGCCTGAATTTTTGATATAATTCCAGGCACCGTACACCACTTTCCACAATTCCCATTTGATCGTTTCGGTGTCATGAACAGTATCCATACGACCGCCATATTCCAGCCACCACAACCGGCAACCAAAATCTTTCGGGTTAAAAGTTTTATAACGCGGAATCTGCGTAATATCCTGCAAAGCAAAAGACGGCGCCGTAAACTTGACCGGTCGACCGACATCTTTTGAATAGAAATACATTGAGTGGCCTAGTAACTCACCGTACGCTTTGTCCGGTGCAAATTTCTCGCCAAATTCTTCCTGAGATTCGGCACCCATACGAAATGCTGCACCTGCCAGAAAAGCTACGATTCCATCGCCGGAGGCATCACAAAACAAAGGAGCGCTGATTTTGTATTGCGTACTATTCTGGCTGCAAAAAGCATGGACGGACGAAATGATATCTTCCGCAGATTTATCTAAATCAAAAACAGCCGTGTTTAATAACAAGGTTATATTCTTTTCTTCAACCACTTTTTCCAATAAAACAGTATCAAAAATCAGTGGATTTCCATCAGGATTCCGATGAATATTTTCCAGCATAATTTCATTGATCACGCCGCCTTCCCGTGCCCAACGATTGTTATTGCCCATATGCGAAGTTGCGCCCAAAACCCACAAACGGACTTCGCTTGACGCATTCCCGCCTAAAACGGGCCTGTCCTGCACAACAATTACTTTCATTCCTGTCCGTGCCGCGGTAATGGCCGCGCAGGTTCCTGTCAATCCACCTCCGACGATTACTAAATCTGCTGCAAGAGATATGGTTTTTGGTGATCTTTTGTAGATGAATTCTTCTTTTATCATGGTTAAGTCGCGTTAGGGCAGGAGGTTTTGGCCAACCGTTATCTCCCGTTTATGGCATAGTATCAATGATTATTTCAATTCTATTTCTTTGATGCCGGCAGAATAACCGGTTGGTTTCATGATGGTTACAAGGAGTTTTTTGTCAAAACCGGAAACGGTTATTGTAACTTCTCTACTATCACCTGGGTTTAAATCCGGGATCGAATACATACCATTTTCTGTTTTTAGGGAAAATCCTTTCACGGCATAAGAAGGGAAATCGGCACGGGCGGTAAGTTTCAATACAAGCTGATGTTGCCCTTGTTCACCTGTTTTAAAACTTACCTTTTCAATTATAACCGGTGACATTTCTTCCTGATGAGATTTATAAGCAGGTCGTAGCGATCTGTCGGGGCCGACAATTCCCCACGGACGATATCCATTGGCGTTTGTTCCGTGGTACCGACTTTGATAATCATTGTAAGTCCACCAGGAAGTCCCGATCACGTATGGCCTTTTTCTGACTTCGGCTACTACGTCACGGATATGTTGTGCCTGCGCTGCTTCACCTCCATTATTATTATCTGCTCTAACACCCCATTCGCTGATAAGGATGGGCTTTTCGGGATATAATTTGTGGATATGATCCAGGACTTTTGCATGGTTTCCATAGGTGTTTGTACAAATAAAATCCGCATACTGACTGGCTTCATCTTCCGGTTTTTCAGGAAACGTGTTCAAATACATGCTGGCAAAAGTGTATAATCTTGTTGGATCGAGCTCCCGCGCATTCTGGATCATATCTTTGGTCCATTTTAGTCCTGGCTGCGATTTTGATTCGTACTCGTTCCCAACACTGTAGGCGATAATGCTCGGGTGATTCCAGTCACGTTCGGCCATTTCCTGAAACTGTGAGCGGAACTTTGTCCGCATACTATCGTTGTCCATTTGTCGGGGTGTGAGCTGCCAGTTTCCTGCCTCAGAAATAATCAGCATACCGTATTTATCAGCCAGATCGTAGAAATATTCAGAAGGAGTATAATGTGTCAAACGCTGAAATTCCATTCCCGCTTCCTTCATCAAACGGAAATCCTTTTCGACAAGCCAATCCGGTTCCATAGAACCTAAACCGGGATAATCAACAACACGATTTCCGCCACCCAAACGAAGTGATTTCCCATTCAGCAGCAACTGTGCATTTTTTATTTCAACTTTTCGGATCCCAAAATTTGACGTAATGGTATCAGAGCCAATGATCGCTGAAAATTGATAAAGATTCGGATCATCCAGATTCCAGAGTTTCACCTGCACTGCTGAAAGATTTGTTTCCGCTTCAATTATTCCCGTTTGTCCTGACTGGATCGTGGCTGATTTTGTTTTCCAATTCAGAGCGACAGTTTTGTCTTTAAATTGAACCAAATAATTTACTTTCGGGGAAATTGCTTGTTTTGAGGCATTTTTGATTCGCAGTTTTGTAGTCAAATTTGCAGTTCCTTTTGTCAGATCAGGCGTACTTTCGATCTTGATATTATCAGCATAAACTTCCGGCTCAACGGTCAAATAAATAGGACGGATAAGTCCGCCGTAATTAACCCAGCCCATAAAAGCATCATTAATTTTATTGTTGTCTTTGGCGCCGGGAATGGTGCCCACTTTCCAGGTATCGTTGTTTACAGAAACAGCCAAAAGATTTTCACCATCTTTTAGAAAGTCAGTAATATCAAAGCTGAATGGCGTATAACCACCTTCATGAACACCCACTTTTTGATCGTTCAGCCAGATATTTGTTTTGTAATAAGCAGCATCAAAATGGAGAATGATACGCTTACCCGAAGTTATTTTCCAGGGAAAAGTTTTTCGATACCAAACGGTTCCGTTATAAAACTGGTATCTTAAATCCGCAGAGAAGCAATGTGGAACGGTTACTTTGTCAAAACGGTTGTTGTCGGCCTTGGCTTCATACCATTTTCCGATCTGTCCCATTTCGGCCGGATCCAGCGCGAAAGACCATTCGCCATGCAGCGGAATAGCGTTTGGCTGACTGATTTTATACTGACCAAAAGAATACAAGTTTGGTGAAAATAATAACATCAGTACTAAAAATAATTTCTTTATTGACATGATAATAAGGGATTTAGGTTTTTCAGGAGTGGAGGATTTTTTCTGTTGTTTCCGTTGGGACGAGTTTAATCTCTCGGGATGCGCGCCAGGGGATGATTGCTGTTAAGAGAATTCCAAATGCAATGGCAGCCGTTAATGTGGAGCCGATTGTTGTTAAAGCACTCAAAACGAATAATAGAAAAGAGGTGAAAGCCAATGCGCCCGCAATGACTTTCAAGCCAAACTGATTTTGCCTGCTAGCCTCCGTTTTTTCCTCTTCTGAACTTTCCAGATAATCAAACTTTCTTTGCGTCATTACAGCCTGATACACTTCATATTCTGAACTTGTAGCCGTTTTTCGGGATAAAAGCCATTCATTAATTGCCAGTAATATGATAGGCAAACCAATCCCCAGAAGCATTTCTTCGGAGCGGTTCAGTTTAAAACCGGCGGTTAAGGGCAGAATAATTTTGAAAAGTAAATTGACCGATAGGGTAGAACCAGTTATCCAGAGTGTAGCTTTTCCAGTCAATTTTTTTGAAAACAATGCCCATAACCCAGGCGCTAGTAATGGTCCGCCGGTAACGGCTCCAATGCTCAAAACGACCTCAACAATTCCACCGGCAGCCGGAACCAGCAAGGCAATTATGATCATTCCAATTCCAAACACAAGCGATGACAAACGAGCAATGGACATCAGTTTTTTATCTGACGCTAGCGGATTAATCATGCCTTTGTAAATGTCATTCGTAAAAACAGCTGACACAACGTTCAAGGTGGTATTGGCAGAGGCGGATGTTGAGAAATACATGCCTGTTAACATCAATCCCATTAAACCAGGAGGTAAAACCAGCTGACAAACTTTTAAATAGGCATTTTCAGTATCCAGGCCTACCAGGTCTGGATTAATTGTACGGTAAATCATGGGAGGCAACATCCAGATTATCGGGCTGATCAGGTATAATCCTGCAAATAGAAATGAAACTTTCCTGGCTGATTTTCCGCTGTCGACGCTGGTATAACGCTGTACAAAAGTCCAGTTGCCGCCGATGTAACAAATGTGGTAAAGTGTAAAAGCGATGATGAATCCGAAAGTATATTCGCCATTTAGAAGATCGAAAAATCCGTCTGGTGCTTTTGCGGTAACCGTTTCCCAGCCGCCAGCTGCATTTAAGGATAAAGGTAAAATGATGAAAACGGCTGCTGTTAAAATGACAAATTGCAGAATATCAGTCACCATGACGGCCCATAATCCGCCAACCGCAGTATAAGCGATCATCATAATTCCCAAAACAATAGTGCTTGGTATTAGCGGAAATCCGAGCGAAACGCTGACAAGTTTTGCCACCGGATATAAAACCGACCCTTTGATAAAAAGAGAAACCAATGTGAAAATGTAGATGAACGTTTTTTGTACAGTCAGTCCCAAACGTTCTTTTACAAATTCTGCGGCGGTTAATGCGCCGGTTGCTTTCCATTTTGGTGCCAGCCAGATTCCCGTGATCAGTGCTCCGATGCACATCGTCCATTGAATCGTGACAGAAACCCAGCCATATTTATAAGCTATGGCACCCCAGGCGACAAATGTTCCGGCTGAGAAAAAACTCATAAAAAGAGAAAGTCCTCCAATAAACCACGGCACGGATTCTCCTCCGGCAAAAAAGGATTTCATGTTTCGGCCTGTTCGGACAAAGAGCATTCCTATAAACAAAACGAAGGCCGAAAAGATAAAAATGACGGCGGTATCAATGGGTGAGTTCAAGCGCTAAGGCGTGTTAGATGAATTAAATTTTTAACTGATTCTTGATTTTTAATCAAACTGGACAGCAATTACTTCAATGCCAAAACCTGGAATATTGTAGGAAATAGAATTATCTTTTGCTGGCATTGTTTGGTTTGATTTCATATTACGGATTTTCGAGATCTTTTTTCCTGACATCCAATTCTCCGGATTTAAAGTGATTTTTCCTGATGTGGACTGCGAACGATCATTCAGCAGAATAATGAATGCCTCATTTTTTTTACCGTTTTCTGCCAAAATATAATCTATAACCGGCTGGTTAGTTTGAACAAAACCTTCGCGGATTACCAGATCGGCTTTGTTACCATAAATAGTTCCGGTTTCGAAGCCATAACTCTGATGCGGACCAACTTTTGGCGTCACAAAACCTCTCGGGAAACTAACTTTTCCGTCCGATCTTAGTGCAGCTTCCGATAGTAAATAATCTGTAATCCAGCCAATTTGCCACCAGGCATGATGCGGATATGGGCCTGCGCCTTTGTTCATAGCCTGCCAGTAATACGAAGCGACACTGGTTTTCGGATCTACGAAAGCATCACGTCCAATGGCGGCGGATCTTGCCATATCTGCAAAAATCTGATCTCCGGTCATTTGAAATATTCTCAGAAACATACCTGCGTGACTGGCTAGTAGAATAGGGCCGAGGCGTGTGGCTGAACCAAATATTCCGCCATGTTCAAAACTTATTCCGGCCTGGCTGATTTCCCAGTCCTCTTTTTCGACACCATTAACAATTTTTATTTTTTTGGAAGGAATAGGATGCGTATAAATGGAACTGATATAGATTTTAGCCGTGGTAATCGCAGCTTTTTTATAGCGCTCATCATTTGTAAAATCATAAAGATCAAGCAAAGCCTGGGCTGATTGCCCGGTTGCAAAATCGGGAGCATACCGTGCATCTCCGCATACGCCCAGAAATGAGCCGGTTTCAACAGCATTGTTTATAAACCAGTCTGCCCCTTTTTGCGCTGCTTTCAGGTATTTTTCATCTTTTAAAATCCGGTAAGCGACCAATAATCCGTAAAAGGTTGGCCGAACGTCTTTTATGTCTTTAAAAATTTCATCTTCCGTTTTTTTGTCATAAGCAACGGCGAAACTTCCATCCGGCTTTTGCCAGGCAAGTAAACGCTCCGCGCCCAAAATCAACCGTGCTTTTAATTCCTGATTTTTTGGCTCAAAAAGTAGCATATTACCAATATCCAGCATTACATAATAAGTCAGTGCGATAGGCTCCATGACCTCGCCCCATTCTTCCACGAACTTTTTACTTTTAGCCAGGTAATATTGTCCTTCCACGGCGCCCTTGAAAAATCCGTTTTCAGTTTGCTGCTGAACCAGTTTGAAATTTTCCGCGGGAGGAAGTACTTTTTGTGTCAATTCCGGATCCTGGGTTTCGTGCGCGAGCATCCACATCGCACCATAATCAGAATTTTTCATCGCGTCCTTGTTTGAGCCGACAACACCTCCCATGTAAGACTGTGCGCCAATTTGTTTCCCTTTATATTCTTCAATATTCCAAAGCGAAGTTTTTGGGTTGATGAGGTAATGATGCATTTTTTCAATGCGGTCGGTTAAAGATTGTTTGCTCTGGCGAAGTGCCAATCCCTGTTTGAAATCATACACATCATAAATCCCGTGGTTGAGGGCCTGAAACCAGTCGCCGGAAATCAAACTGTACCGAAAAGCATAATTGATATCCTGTCCGGTATCTCTTTCCGACTTCTCCTCACCCAAAACCGGATAATACAGCGTCGGTGATAATTGTGATTTTCGGTTCATGTGCGACAAACCGATAAACCAGTCCGTTTGCGTGATTTTGTCTTTCGCCCAGGGATCGCGAGCTAAACCTGGTTCAGGGATTATCGATAGCGTAATCCCATTTTTTGAACTCATCAGAGGACTTAATGTACTTGCACAACGTTCACGATAGACAATAGGTCGACTTGGAATTCCATGCCCATATGCATAGGCCAGCGCGAAATTTTCCTGCATGAAATTTCCCTGAAAATACCCCGGAACCGAAACCCATGACATTTTTTCGACTGGCAAAGAAGCCAGAGTAGGCGTAGCCAGCGAAAAGAAACCTTTCTTTTTGGGGATTAGTTTTTGGCTTACCAGAATATCAGATGTAAATTTTGTGTCCAGAGTCCAGTCTGAAATGATAGTCGCAACTTCCGTTTCTTCGGTAAATTGAAGGTGGTTTTTGTTAATTATTTTTACTGCTTTTGGGAAAAAATGATATGCTTTTCCTGCTGTATTTAAGGAAACTGCCGTTGTGCTTTCTTTCCATTGCTGCTTCTGATAATGATAAGCATCCTCAGGGAATTTGCCGCCAGTTATTTTGTCAAAGGTCTCTGCGGATTCTGATGAAGGTTTTGTTTCTGAAAAAAGTAAGGTATACTCACCCGAAGGTGCCAGGTCGGAAATCCATTTTCCATTTTTATTTATCGCAATTTTTTCAATACGATAACCTTCCGCAGTATGCTGCCAGGAAATCTGTATATTTTTATTGCCAAGGGATAATGTTTTTGGATTTTGACCAAAAACATTGATCAAAATGAAGCAGGAAAGTATTGTCAGATAATATTTCATATGATCATTAAAGTTCTTGTACTCTGTTTTCTATTCTGTCTGCCAGCCTCTGTTGAATGAAATAATTTGGCAGACAGAATAGAATTTTTTATAGCCCCATTATTGCTGTATCGCTGTCAACTAAATCTATTGCCAATCCGGATTCTGGACCAATTTTGGATTAGCATAAATCTCGTCCTGTGGAATCGGGAAATATTTGTTTTTGGCCGTTGGCGTTCGAACCGGATAGACGCTGTTTACCGCTTTTGGAATAACCGACATGAATTTCCCGGTACGGGTCAAGTCATACCAGCGATCACCTTCTGCGAAGAATTCCCAGGCGCGTTCCTGTATCACGGCGTCAATGAAAGCGTCTTTGCTAAGGCCGGTTGTTAATTCCGGAAGACCTGCACGTTTTCTGATCACGTTAATAAAATCGTAAGCTACGCCAGTCGCTCCGTTAACTCTTGCTTCGGCTTCTGCCGCAATCAGGTACATATCGGCAAGGCGCAAAATCGGAATGTTAGGAATCATCCCAACCGTTGAAACCGGATCCTGGTATTTTTTGATCAAAACCGCATCCGTTGTGATTGGCGTGATATTTTTTTGAGCAACAGTTTTACCAGTTTTGTCAATGTAAGTAGTGTCAAGCAATAATCTTCGTTTGTCCGACGGACTGAAAGAATTGTAAAAAGACTGATAAGCAAACATGGAACCGTACGATGTTTTCGCATATTCCGGCGCTGCGCTGCCTGTTGGGCCCATCAAACTTGTCAGCTGATGCGAGCGGGTTTGCGTGAGCGGATCCACTTCAAAAGCCCACATATTTTCTGCGCGTGCAGCATCTTCTTTGTCGTAACGATACGTATCGCGCACGTCCGGCATCAAAGAATATTTCCCCGAATTGATTACCGCTTTTGCCTTTTCCAGCGCCTTTGCCCAGTCTTCGTTATACAAAGCAGCTTTGGCATAAAGTGCATTTACTACTTCGTTGGAAGGACGTCCTTTGTCAACAGTCGGGTAGGATGGAAGCCCTGCCGTCAGTGCCTGGTCAAGGTCAGCGTAAATTTGCTTGTATACATCGGCTTTTGGACTTTTGCCTACAACTGCATCTTCGGCCGTAAAACTTGGCGTTATTTTTATGGGAACATCACCAAAGTTTTTGGTCAAAGTCCATTCGTAAAACGCACGTAAATAATAGGCTTCTCCGATAATTTGTTTTTGGCGGGTAGCATCCATCGTTGCGTCCGGAACTTTGGCAATGATCCAGTTCGCTTTTTCAATCCCGTCATAACCAGAGGCCCAGATTTGTTGTGGAGATTCGCTTGTGCGGGAATTCGTTTTCTGTGTTGTGTAATTAACGTCATACGTAAAAAGCGTCAGCGTATTTCTGCCTACTACGCCACGTGGATAAGTCTGGTCGTCGCTGAAATCAGGAACCAAAGTAGCGGCCGGACCGGAATACATATCAGCCAGAGGATCATAGGCTGCAACCAGTCCTTTTTCAGCATCGGCAGCTGTTTTGTAAAAGTCTTCGGTATAAATGGATGAATAAATGGTTTCGTCCAGCTGACATGCATTGAGTAAAAACATGCAAATGACCAGTCCGGCAGACGAAAGTTTTATATTGGATGAACACAACGGTTTCATAGTCAGATTCAGTTTTAAATAGGGAAATGAGGCTTAGAACGTAATTTGCAGACCACCTAAAAGTGATTTTGCCTGAGGATAGACAAGGTTGTCTACTCCGATGACCGTATTAGAGCCGGCATAGGTATTCACTTCGGGATCAAAGCCGCTGTATTTTGTAATCGTAAGCAAATTGTTGACACTTGCATAAATCCTGATCTGCTGAATTCCTTTAATTTTTGGTAAAGTATAACCCAGAGAAATGTTTTTGACCCGCATGTAAGATCCGTTTTCAACAAAATGATTGGTCACCGGCAAACGTCCGCTTACGTATGCACTTGCGTAGTCATTATTGGGATTTGTTGGTGTCCAGCGATCGGCCAGACCTGCGAGCATGTTGCGCCCTCCGCCCGGATTTTCGAAAGAAAGACGGCTGGCATTGTAGATATCATTTCCCTGAGAACCAGAAATAAATACACTCAGATCAAAATGTTTGTAAGATGCATTGGTTGAAAAACCGTAGATAAATTTAGGATTTGGGTTTCCGCTCACGACTTGATCATCAGCCGAAATCTTTCCATCACCATTCACATCCTTTACTTTATGTCCGCCAAGTCTGCCATCGTAGCCTGGTAGAATAGCATCACCGGTTTGATTTATTCCGTCAAAAACATAGGTTTTAATCAATCCAAGCGGTTGTCCGACTTTCAAAACGGTATAGGCGGTGATAAACCTTTCCTGGGTCAATCCGCCGTCAAGGCCCAGTACTTTATTGCGGTTGAACGTAACATTTCCCGAAACGTTCCAGGTGAAAGCACCGTCCAGAATTCGGGCATTGGCCGCAAGTTCCAGTCCTTTATTTTGAAGAGAAGCAAAGTTTCCGGTAATGTTTGCGTAACCCGAACTAAGCGGTAATGCCTTTACATACAACAAATCATCCGTCCGCTTTTTGTATACATCGGCAATCAAACTTAACCGGTTATTCAGCAAACTCACATCGATACCAATGTTCGCCTGCTTGGATTTTTCCCAGCGCAAATCAGGATTTGAAATGCCGGATGGGTTTATTCCAATATTATAAGTATGATTGAAATTATAATCACTTCCTGGGTTTGGAGCAGAAACTGTTGCCAATGATTGATATGGATTGATGCCACCTGCGTTTCCGGTAACACCATAACTCCCGCGAATTTTCAGATCAGAGAGCCAGGAGATATTTTTAATAAACGGTTCTTCGATCAAACGGTAAGCAGCGGACACGGCAGGGAAAATACCATATTTGTGATTGGCTCCAAATTTACTTGAACCATCCACACGCGCTGTCAAATCGACAAAAAGTCTGTCTTTAAAACCATAATTAACCCTGCCCATATAGGAATCCAGTCGCTGGCTGTTGCGGGTACTAGTCACTGTGCGGGTCAACGCGAGTTGAAGCGCTTCATTGGTTGTTGCATCATTTGGGAAACCGGTGGCGCTGATTTCATTTTGATTAAACAATTCAATCTGAGTTGCAAAAAGTGCAGTTGCTTTTAAAGTATGATTTGGAGCAAGCTGCGTGGCATAGGTAAGAATACTCTCGTGTAAGAGTGATTTCGAATTTGCATTCTTTTTATAACCGGAGCCAGAATTATCACTTAAATCATTTTTGGCAATAATTGACCGGGGTGAATATCGATCCTGAAGACTGCTCTGCAAATCTGCGTTAAAAGAGGCACGGTATGACAATCCTTTATATAATGAAACTTCACCATAAAGATTTATCAGCGTGCGGTTAATCGCTGTCCGGTTCAGCATGGAAGCGAAATTCAACGGATTTGTTACTTCCCGGTATTGTCCTGCGGCTTGTTCTCCAAAAGGAAATACGCTGCCATCTGCGTGGTAAGGCTGTAAGGTTGGAGGGGCTCCTAAGGCAGATCCGAGAATGGAACCAGTTACTACGTCAGCATCTCCAACGGTCTGTGAGCCAGTTGTAATGCCATTATTAACATTGAAACTTCCCAGAATACTTGTACCAATTTTTACGCGTTTGCTTACCTTATGGTCAACATTCAGACGATACGAATATCGTTTAAAATTGGAATTGATAATGATACCGTCCTGATTGAAGTAATTTAAGGAAAGGGCCAGTTGGGTTTTTTCTGAACCGCCATTGATAGAAAGCTGATGATTTTGGATCGGTGCTTTTCTAAAAATAATATCCTGCCAGTTTACGCCTTTGCCAAGTGAAGCAGGATCTTTGTAGTAATTATTTTTGAAGACTTCATTTTCCAGTTGCGCAAATTGTGTTGCGTCTAAAACGGGCAATGTTTTTCTAACTTCCTGACTGCCATAATAACCATCATACGTAACACGCGTTGCGCCTGTTTTCCCTCTTTTTGTGGTAATAAGTACAACGCCGTTTGCCGCTCTTGAACCATAAATGGCTGATGATGAAGCATCTTTCAGAATTTCAATTGACTCAATGTCATTTGGGTTAATAGTAGAAAGCGGACTAACATCTGTAATATTACCACTATTTGAAATCTGAATTCCATCAATAACATATAGCGGTTCAGAAGTTCCGTTGATGGAGTTTGTTCCGCGAATTCTTACACTGATATTTCCGCCTGGAGATCCTGAATTCTGATTAATCTGCACTCCGGAAATTCGCGATTGAAGTCCCTGGGCAAGGTTTACAACAGGAGTTTGTACCAGATCTGATGCCTTTACAGAAGCGATTGAACCGGTTGTTTCAATTTTTCGCTGCGTTCCATATCCTACAACGACAACTTCATCCAGTGCTTTTTGATCTACTTTTAAAGTGATATCTATTGTTGTTTTATTATTCACCGGAATTTCTTCTTTTAAATAACCAACAAAAGAAAAAACCAGCGTCGACTGAGCAGAAGCGGCTAATGAGTAGGTTCCATCAACATTGGAAAGTGTTCCCTGTTGAGAGCCCTTTACGGTAATACTTGCACCAGGAATAGGCTGACCGGCCTCATCAATAATTTTACCTTTAACAATCCCATCTTGTGCATACAGGAATTTCCCGGATGCGGTTATGACCAGAAGAATGAGAAAAGTGATTTTACATAAATTTTTGAGCATAGTTAAAAGGGTTTTGATAGTAGCGTGAAATTGAAATAGTTCAATTTGTTTAGTTGTTTGGCGAATGCTTTCGAAGTCGGAAAGGATTGTGAAGAATGCCTTTTCTGATTGAAAACAGGAATTATTACTTGAATATAGGAAGGAGAAAAGTTTTGTCAAGGGCAAAAAAACGCTGAAATATCACGAATTATCACAAAAAGTATCGGTAACGTTTGCGGATACGTTACCGATATATGGTTATGATTATTTTTTATATAAAAATTTTATAAAAACTATTTTGAATATCTTTGAGAGAGAATTTTATAGATGTTTGATGATATATTGAAATAATACAATGATCTCTTGTCCGAAGTGTTCCGAAGTAGGATCTATCATGAAAGCAGGTTATGTGCGGAATAAGCAACGTTATGTTTGCAAGGACTGTAATTACTTTTTTACGCTTTCAAATCCTGATCAAACCACACCTAGAAAAAATAGTCGCAGACATCAGACTACTATTATTGATATTGCGAGATCGACCGGAGTTTCAAATTCTACGGTTTCAAGGGCTTTGCACGGACATGCGGATATTAGTCCGGAAACGAGAAATGCGGTTTTGGAAATGGCTGCGCAGCTGGATTATCAGCCAAATCAATTGGCGTACAATCTTGTCAAAAGCCGAACCAATACGATTGGGATGATTGTGCCTGAGTTTACTAATTCCTTTTTCCCCAATATCATTATTGGCGCACATGAACTTTTGATCGAGGCGGGATATAATCTTACGATCATGCAGTCCAATGAATCTTACCCGATTGAAGTTTCCAATACCAAAGCAATGCTTGCTAACCGGATCGACGGTTTACTCATTTCCCTTACACAGGAAACAAATAATTACGATCACCTGAAAGTCTTTGAAAAAAGAGGAATTCCACTTGTACTATTCAATCGGGTTTGTGATTACGTTTCTGCACCAAAAGTTGTAGTAAATGATTTTGAAGGATCGTTTTTGGCTGTGGAACATTTGATACTGAACGGCTACGACCGCATTGCGCATTTGGGCGGGCCGTTAAATTTGTTGGTCAGCAGGGAAAGATTGCGAGGATATCGGGCGGCGATGGAAAAATATGGAAAAACAATTGAGGAAAATATGGTGATCCAGGGGATGTTCTCACAGCAAAAAGCCCGGATTTATGGAAAGTATCTGTTAGATCTGGAAAACAGGCCGGATGCCATTTTCGCAGTCAACGATTCTTCTGCGATTGAAATCATGCTGATGGCTTTGGAAAAAGGGATACGAATTCCGGATGAACTGGGTGTTGTAGGTTTCAGCGATAATCCTGAATCCGCCTACATTGGTCCGGGGTTAACAACAATAAGACAACCAACGAACGAAATTGGAAAGACGTCGGCACAGTGGATTTTACAATTAATTGAATCGGAAGAAGAGCTGATTTTGCCTAATGAAAAGGTATTGAAAACGGAGTTGATTGTAAGGGGATCTTCGAGGCGTAATCGAAGTTTGATTATCAATTCAGAGTTTGGCTGAGTTAAGATTATTTATTATAATTTTGTAAATCAATATATTAAACATACACTAACCTTAATTTGAAAGTAATGATAAGAATGTCATTTCATATGCCGAAGCGAAAAACGTCAGTGGGAAATCTGTTAAAATCTTTTAAATTTATAAAGACTGACAGGAGAAAAACGAATAACGTAGATACAACGGATTATTTAATGAGTAATCCGGCTAATAAAGCAATTCTTGAAGAGGCCATAAAGGACGTAAGAACAAAAAAAAATATTATAGTACGACACCTTATTGATCTATGACCCTAGCCTGGCAATCGAAGGCTTGGGAGGATTATATTGAGTGGCAAAAGACTGATAAAAACATTGCCAAAAAAATCAATGAATTGATCAGGGAATGTTTGAGAACGCCCACGGTAGGTAAAGGAAATCCAGAGATGTTGCGACACAACCTTTCTGGTTACTGGTCCCGGAGAATAAACGAAGAGCACAGATTAGTATATAAAATTGAAGATGATTTTATTATCATCATTCAATGCAAATTTCATTATTCAAAATAATTAGCTGCTTTTATCTGGCAGCTTTATTGTTACATGTTCTTTCTTTTTTCATTAAACATTAAAAAAGTGCGCCCTCAGAGAGAACGCACTTTCATAATTACAGAAGAAAATTATGATATACTCTTTAATGATTTTCCAGCTCAATGTTTTCTTCAAAGGCCGGAAGTTGAATCCATAATCCTGTATTATGGGACTTGTTATGAAAAGGAATAATTAAGGGTAGGAATAGTTTTATTAATTCGCCGGATACACCTCATATCCGGCGAATGGTTTTTTAATTAGGATTTTGTTTAAGGACATTGGATCCCATGATATCAATCTGCGCCTGCGGAATAGGGAAATATTCACTGCTTCCTTTTTTGAAAACGGCTCCGGTCAGGTAAGTTCTTTTTTTGCTTTCTTTGGCAATATAGGCGTTAAGTACCACGTCTGCATTTCCCCAGCGAACCAGGTCAAAATGACGGTGACCTTCCATAGCCAATTCAAGGCGACGTTCAAAACGAACCGCTTTTCTTGCATAATCCTGACTTGCAAAAGATGAATAAGGTTTCACCAGATAATTTGCCGCAGGGGTTCCATCATCTTTTTTCACAACTTCGGTTGCCGCACGTGTCCTGATCTGGTTTACGATTGTCAAAGCGGTAGGAAGATCACTTTCTTCGACTGCAATTTCAGCACGCATTAAAAGCAGATCGGCAAAACGAATTGCCCGGTAATTGTTAGCATTGGCCCGAGGGGATTCTGCACCTGCGTTTTCTCCACTGCTTGCAAAAAACTTTTTGAAAGTATATGGCCCGGCAAAACTCTGATCACGTATCCAGTTTTTTCCAGGATGGATACCCCAGTTAAGAAAAGGCAAACCACGACGACCAACGGTCCAGTCCAATCTCGGATCCAATGTTCCGTCATAAGGAGTAAAAGCATCACTGGAAGCTAAACCTTCATCATTTTTTACATCCGTATCATTGAAAGTATCCAAAAGCGGTAAACCTGCTGCATCCGTTTTGAAGGCATTTACAAGATTCTGGGAAGGCTGATAAAATCCGCAGCATCCGCCAGGGCCGGAGCCGTAAGGAAAGTTCAGGTTGTCGCCCCAGCTTCCGTTTTCGCCGCTGCCACCGTCAGCTACTGACATTTGTACTTCAAAAACGGATTCGCTGTTGTTTTCCGTAGCAATTTTGAAATTGTCGCGATAATTGGCAGTTAATGAAAACGGACCGTTGGATATAATGTCAACAAGTAAAGGTTTTGCAGCAGTATAGTCACTTTGGTACATATGAACTTTTGCTAACATGGCTTTTGCCGACCATTTGCTGGCTCTTCCCACCTGTGCTTTGGTGGCAGAAAGATTGGTCACCGCAAACTGGAAATCCGCCTCAATATTTGGCCATATATCTTTGTCGTTTGGCAGATTGATATAATCCGTCACCGTTTCATCAACATAAGGTACCATATTCCACATTTTTTTTGCTTCAAAATGATACCAGCCACGAAGAAATCTCGCTTCGGCTGTTGCCTGCGTTTTTTCAGCTTCGGTCATATCGGAAGCTTTTGCGATCAGGTGCAACACGTCATTAGAACGTGAAACGCCGTCATACAATGCAACCCATTTATCATTGAAACCACCAATATCAGCCTGCTGGATATACTTTTCAATGGTTGTAATTTGGGCAAGGTCACCAACGTCACTTCCTTTGTAGCCATCGTCTGAGGCGACGGTTCCATAAATCCAGTTACTAACTGCCGAGAAATAGGTTCCGCCAGAACCAACTCCGTCTAATAAGCTGTAAGCTCCTATCAAAACTGAATTAACACCGGTTTTGTTTGAAAGCATGGCTTCATTTCCTACGCCGAGCGGTGTAGTTTCCAGAAATTTATCTTTACAGGAATTCATCGTTCCCATGCAAACCAATGCAGTAAATATTAAAATTTTCTTTTTCATATTTTTTGATTTAAAAAATCCGTGTCGGTTTGTTTTTGTTAAAATCCAAAGTTGATACCAACCTGATACATTTTAGATCTTGGGTAATTGCCCTGATCCAGACCTAATACAGTGGTGCCTGGTGTAGAACCAACCGACGTAACTTCCGGATCAATACCACTATATTTTGTAATGGTGAACAAATTTTGTCCCTGCACATAGATTCTCGCACTTGTCAATTTTATTTTTGCCAATGCTTTTGCGGGTAACGTATAACCGATGGTCAGGTTTTTCATTCTGAAATAAGATCCATCTTCCACAAAATAGCTGGAAGGCTGCTGACTTCTGCTGTCGTTGGCGTCAAGAATAGGCAATGATGCATTTGGATTTTCCGGTGTCCAGGAATCGTTTAGCATATGCAAACTTCTGTTTCCAGCCTGGTTGTTGAAGTCAGTCCAGCGTTTTACCATGTTGATAATTTTGTTTCCTTTAACGCCTTGGAAGAAAGCGGAAAGATCAAATCCTTTGTAGCCGAGATTCAGGTTGATACCATAAGTAAAATCAGGATGTGGATTTCCAAGGAATTTTCTGTCTGCATCCGTAATTACACCATTTCCGTCTGTATCGTGATATTTGTATTTACCAACAGCTGCGTAGCCAGGATAAGTTGGTCCTGCATCAACTTCCGCCTGATTTTGGTAAATTCCGTCAATCTGCAAGCCATAGAACGAATACAATGGCATTCCTGCAACCGAACGTGTCCAGGTATAACTTCGGATTGTTGGCCCAAGAAGAACAGCAGTCGCACTGTTATTCAATTTCACCACATTATTTTTGTAAGCTGAAATATTGGCACCAATCGAGTAAGTGAGCTGACCGTCCAATGCCTTGTTATTAAAATCAAGAGCAAGATCAACACCTTTATTATTCATTTCACCAACATTGACAAAAGGAATTGTAGCAACACCTTGCGTAGCAGGCAAACTTACCTGATACAACATATCGGACGTTGTACGGTTATACAGATCAAGATTAAGACCAAACATTCCTTTCAGGAAAGTTGCATCCAATCCAACGTTGGTTTGCGTTGTCGTTTCCCATTTTGCATCCTGATTTCCAAAAGCCTGCGTATCAAAACCAGCCTGAACGGAACTGTTTGAGCCATCAATGGCATAAGACGACTGATTAAGCGTAGAACGATAAGTACTGAAACCGTTGTAATTTCCGATTTCCTGGTTACCTGTTTGTCCCCATCCTCCTCTGATTTTCAAATCATCAATCCACGTCAATGATTTCATAAATGATTCTTCCGACAGACGCCATCCTGCACTGAATGCGGGAAATGTTCCGTAACGATTGTTCGCTCCAAAACGTGAAGAACCGTCACGTCTTACCGTAGCTTCAAGTAAATAACGGTCTTTCAAAGCGTAGTTTACTTTTCCAAATATTGAAAAAAGAGACCATTGGTAACCTGAACCTGTATTGTTGATACCCGCAGAACCTGCGCTTAAATACATGTATTTAGGATCTTCGGAGTAAAAAGCGGTACGTGTTGCAGAAAAATCTTTTCCTGAGCCTTTAATGGCTTCTGTTCCTGCCAAAACATTTAATTTATGACTTGTTCCAAAAGTTTTGGTATAGTTCAGTGTATTGGACCAGGTCCAGTTGACATCGTAAGCGTATGCATTTGTCAACGAATTATTCGATTCAATTTCTGCTTCTTCCAAATCCAGTAAAGTGTAGGAAGTTCTGTTAGCATTTGTAAAATCGACACCGATGCTTGATTTTGCAACCAGGTCTTTCAGTATGTCAACTTCAACATAAGCATTTCCGAAAGTTCTGAATGTATTGACTGCGTTGTCTTTTGTACGGTACAACTGTGCAACGGGGTTTGTAGCAGGTCCCAAACCAGCAGCGCGCGTAGCGGCGAAGTTCCCCATAATATCATAAACAGGAATAATCGAAGGAATACGAAATCCATTTCCGATAGGGTTTCCATCCTGGTTGTTGCTTGAACTTGCCGTACCGTTGTTGCTGTAATAACCTTTGTTTTCAGTGTAACTTACTTCCAGATTTTCTCCAAAACGGATTTTCTTTTTGAACAAAAACTCAGTGTTTGAACGTAAAGAATACCGGTTGAATGAGGTATTTTTCAAAATACCATCCTGTTTGAAATAATTCAAAGAAAGCGCATATCTACCAGTTTCACTACCCCCGGTAGCACCAACGTTATACTCCTGTATGGCAGCATTCCGAAGAATTTCCTTTTCCCAATCTGTTCCCTGTTTGTTTGCCTTTACAATCTAATAAAACCCGGTACGGTTATAGTTGTAAAGAGAAGGATTGGTTGCAGGATTTCCTTCTGACAAACCATATTGCGCACCGGCCAGAATGTAATCCGGAACAATGGCAGTAGGGCCATTACCATATTGCGGATGTGAAGGATTTCCGTTCGTAAGTACACCTGCATTTTTGCGCTGTGTCCATAAAAGATCACCAAATTGTTGTGGATCAATGATCAGATCCAGATTCACTTTTCCCGTTTGTACACCAAAACGACTGTTGAACGAAAACTGGGGAGCACCTGATTTTCCTTTTTTTGTTGTAATGATGATGACGCCATTCGCAGCACGAGAACCATAAATAGAGGCAGATGAAGCATCTTTCAAAACCTGCATCGATTCAATATTATTTGGATTGATGCTGTTCAATCCGCCTTTTGTAGGAACACCGTCGATGACATATAACGGATCATTATTGTTGACCGTACCAAATCCACGGATACGAACGGTAGCCTCACCACCTGGTGAATTATTTGATGTAACGGTTACACCGGCAACGCGCCCCTGTAATTGCTGTGCAACGTTGGGAGCCGAAACTTTCGTCAATTCCTTAGTATCAACCGTTGAAACAGCACCGGTAATATCTCTTTTAGATTGAGAAGAATATCCCGTAACCACAACTTCGCTCAGCGATTTTACATCAGATTGAAGTGTGATTTCAATCATCGACTTATTGGCGATATTAATTTCCTGCGTTAGAAAACCAATTGAAGAAACAACCAGAGTAGTACTTCCATCCGGTAATTCCAGCGAAAAACTTCCTTCGCCATCCGTCGTTGTTCCAACACTTGAACTACCTTTTAGCACGATCGTAGCACCTGGAACGGTTGCTCCCGTGGCGTCCAGGACTTTTCCTTTGATCGGAAATAAAGCTGGTTTTATCGTTTGAACCGATGTTCCGGTTCCTTCAATTTGAAGGCCGTTTTGCTTTGGTCCCGGGATTCTTTTTAGTAAAATCTGTTTGCCGGAAACTTCGTAGGTCACTTTCAAAGGTGTAAGAAAGTTTTCTAGAATAGCTTCCAGTTTCTCGTCTTTTGCATTGAGGTTAACCTTACGCTGTGACTGGATTAATTCAGGGCTATACATAAAGTTAACACCTGAAAGTTTTCCCAGTTTTTCGAGAGCGACGCCAATTTTCTGCTCCTTGATGTTGATCGTCAACCGACGGCTCAGCACTTCTTGTGCGTTACTGTCTATAGCAAGCGATAAGCCGGAAAACTGTATAATGATGAATAATTGTATGAGGCTGATTCTCATAATTTTAAAAAGGCATTGGGGCCATTGTAAGGTTTTTTTCATACTTTTGAATGTTTTGATGGTTGTTAAAAAATCAGCAAAATAATTCCCTTGTCCCTTTCCGGGGACTTCATCTTAGTGCCAACATAGGTGGGGATTTTCAGTCAGGGTGAATGATGTTGACGCATCGTTCACCTTTTTTGTTTGTTTTCAAATAGTTATGGTTTAGGATTAAATTATTATTGACAAGAATTTCCGGTAATGCTTATTTTGTTTTCACTGGTCTGATAATTCGCTTCAAGTATTGCACAAATCCATTTCAACTTATTATCCAGTGGTTCGTCGCCCAATGTGGCCGTAATGCTGCAATGGGACATAATTTGTTCGTTGTATTCAATATCAATTCCATAAGCTTTTTCCAGTGAAGCTAAAACTTCGGAAACGGGCGTTTCACTATAAGTAAATTTCTGATTTTCAATAGGAATATTCAGTAGTATCGAGCCCGTTACGGATGACCTTACCAACCGGGATTTACTTCTTTCGAATGTCACCTGCTGATTGCAGGTCAGCAAAAGCGCAGATAATTTATTGCCGTTCTGGTACTCTTCTAAATGCTTATCCGTACTGGAAAAAACCGAAACTTTTCCGCTTTTGACGGCTACCAGCACATTCTTGTCGTTTTTATCTGCTTTGATACTGAAACTTGTGCCTAATACCTTGGTTACCAATTCATTGACATATACGAAAAATGGGCGCGCAGGATCTTTGGTTACTTCGAAAAATGCTTCACCCGAGAGTACAACCACACGCTTGTCTGCATCAAATTTTTTGTTGTAACTGATGCGGCTGTTTTTTCTTAGTACTACCGAGCTGCCGTCTGGCAACTGCACATATTTAACCTTGTTATTTTCATTTACAACTTCTATAATCGTTTCAACAGCTTTGTTTAGAGAAAGTTGCTTTTGATTTTCAATAAAAACATTCTGACTTTTAAATTTGACATAAACAAAAAGTCCTGCCACGATCAGAAGTAAAACGGATGCAGCGATGGCTCTGCTATATTGAAACCAATTAAAACTGCCATTCGAAGTTTTTTTTTCATTTTCCCGTCGCTTTGCGATTTCCAGGGATTGACTGACTTTGTAAGCTATATGTTCATCGGTAATCGGGAGGGTTTCATGATGTATAGACAAAAGACTGAATCTTGCCTGTTCCAATGCTTCTTTTTTAATAGCATCTGCCGACGACCAGTCTTTCCAGTATGCATCAAGATCGGAACTCTCTTCCAGTACCCAGGATATGAAATCCGGGTTTTCTATTAATTCCTGAAAAAGTAGGTCGAGCTTGGTATTCATAAACAGCAATACATTTCAACAAGTATATTGCTATTATCTTTTTAATTGGTCTGGATACTCACTTGCCAAACTAAATTTTTAATATTCTTTGAAAATTATAATATTATTTCGAAAAATGAATAAAATATAAAAGAAAAAGATGGGCTTATGGGCCAGATATTGCGGAGGGTGGTAAGAGCTCTTTGTAAGATATTGCTCACGGATTGAGGTTTTATGGCAAGCAACATGCCTATTTCTTCTGATTTTAATCCCTGAAAAAACCTGAGATAAACCACTTCCCTTTGACGTGATGGAAGTTGGGTCATCATTTCTTTTACCTGATTTTTGAGGTGCAGTTCATTTTCATTTTGAATAAAAACTTCCTCGGAAGAGTATTCCGGTGAAATGTTTTCAAACTGGCCGGTTAGTTCAAGTTCATCTGAAAGAGGTTTTAAAGTCTTTATAATTCTGTGGCGGAAGGATTTTAATAAATAGAATTTGACAGAAGGAGTGTCGTTCAGATTTTGACGGTGAAGCCAGAGGTGGATCAGTAAATCCTGTAAAGCGTCTTCTGCAATTTGAACGTTTGGTGTAAACCTTAAACCATAGTGAAGTAAAGTACGGTAGTAACGTGTGGCCAATTCGGTGTAAGCCGCCTCATTTCCATTCCGGAAATTGTCCCAGAGTATTGAATCATCGGTATGGTTTGTGATCTGAGTAAATAGTGATTCTGTTGAAAATGGACATCGTAGAATCAAAAATAGGTAATGGAGATTTTATATAAAATAGTATTTTGAATATTATTAGAATATCAAAATTAAATTGCGTTATACTTCAAGTTTGGCAGCTGTTGTTGCAAGTTTGTGATAAAATAAGAGCACAGGATATGAAATTTGTGGCAAAAGAGTATAATAGATACAGATTGTCACTTTGTATTTTTAAGTATTAACTAAAACATATTTTAATGATTCGGGTTATCTCTTTTCAACTTTTTTTGATCCTGTTATTTTCGATAAAAGCTAATTCTCAGCCATCTGAAATTAACTATAAATCCAGAGTTGATGCGCTCAGCAAAAATATTAGTTCCGTTTTTTACGAACCGGAAACCGGATTATATAAGGAGACAAACGGGAAGAATGATAAATTACATTCCTATCTGTGGCCGCTTTGTGCACTTGTTCAGGCAGCGAATGAAGCAGAACAAATGGAGGCTGGAAAAGAATTTATGAAGCCGGTTTTGGGAGCAATTGCACAATATCATAACACAAATCCACCCGCCCCTGGATATCAGGCGTATGTGACGAAAGAAGAAAAAGACTCCCGTTTTTATGACGACAACCAGTGGATCGCCATTGCTTGCCTGGACGCTTACAACCGAACAAAAAAGAAATCATATCTGGACATCGCAGAGGAAATTTACAGGTTCCAGATGACAGGTTATGATGAAAAGTCGGGTGGGGGATTGTACTGGAAAGAAGATGAAAAGAATACCAAAAATACTTGTTCAAATGGACCCGGAATTTTGGTGGCTTTGCAGTTATACAAGATTACCAAAAACAAAGAATATCTGGCAACAGCCATTAAATTGTACAATTGGACCAATAAAAATCTACGTGCAGCCGACGGTATATTTTATGATGCAATCAAAATTCCGGGTTTGAAAATCGATTCGGCAAAGTATACTTACAACACCGGAACGATGCTTCAATCCAATGTTTTGTTTTTCACGATTACAAAAGAGAGAAAGTATCTTGACGAAGCGGAGTTAATTGCAGTATCTGCGGAAAAATACTTTTATAAAAATAACAAACTGCCCGGTAACTATTGGTTTAATGTTGTTTTGCTGAGAGGCTATGAAGAGCTCTACAAAGTCAATAAAAACAAACAGCAATTCCAGTTTTTTGTCAAAGATGCGGAACGGATCTGGAAAGAAGAAAAAGACGAAAAGGGTTTGGTTGGTACGAAAGATTCTAAAACCCTGATCGATCAATCGGCGATGATGGAAATGTTTGCAAGATTGGATAGGTTGAAATAGTCTACCAATATTTTCCGTTTTTCCGGGCAAACCAAAATCCCCGCCAGAAAATTAATCCATGATTGAATAGCGCTGGTATCAACCCAAAATGTTTTTTGAGTACTTCAAATCTGTCCAACAGAGAACGTCGATGATTTTGGATTGATAGTCCGCCCATGAGGTACCGGCAAAGAACAAAGTCCAGATATTGCGTTTTTTTAGAATTTTTGAGGCAGGAAATTTCCCATTCAATATCAGCGCTGAGGTTTGTATAATCATAAGCCGGAGCAATTTCTTTTTTCGCAATAAAGGATTGGTGACAAACTTTCATCCCCAGAGCAAAATCTTTCCAGGTAAGATTTTTGGGTAAATCGTGTGGAGTAAATTTACTTCTTAATCCAACTTCGCTGCCATTTTCACGAACAAGCAAAGCATCACTGTAATAGACATCAGCGTTACTTTCAAAAGCAAACATTAATTGACTTAAAATATTTTCATCCTGCACTTCATCACCAGCATTCAAAAACCATAAATACTTCCCTGTTGCCAGATTCAAGCCTTTATTCATCGCATCATAAAGACCACGGTCAGGCTCGGAAACTACTTTTGAGATAAAGTCAAATTGGCTGGCAATGGTTAAAGTTGAATCTTTTGATCCTCCATCAATGATCAGGTATTCAACCACGGTTTTATCCACCAGTTTTGCCAAGGCTTTCTCAACACTTTTCAGCGTTCTGGGCAGGTAGCGTTCAGCGTTGTAAGTAATTGTGATAATTGTTAATAAAGGCATTCGTTTCGATTTTTGAATGAATCAGAATCATTCTTCATTTACTATTTCCCAATGACCGCCTTTATCAGGCCCAATCCGGGTAATTATTTTCTGGTCTTTTAACTTTTGTATTTGCCATTCAATTCCTCTCCGGCTTAGTCCTGTTATTTGTTGAATCGCTTTGGTTGTTATACGTGAATCTGATTTAATCAAATTAAGAATGATTTCATCGGTTTTCTCCACAGTTTTCTCCACAGTTTCCTCCACAGTTTTCTCCACAGTTTGTGTAGAAACGATAACTTTAAAACCGTGCTGAAAATTTTCAAAAACGGGTACTTTTAAACCATAACTCAGAAAGGCGTTTTGAATTCTTTTGATACCGGAACCATATTTTTCAATGACGCCTGCTTCTTTGAAAATCGAAGATACCTTTTTATTTCTTGCCTGCGATGTATAATCTCCGCTGATTAATTGCTGGATAGAGATCGATTGCGGTAATGGACCTAGATTGAAAAATTCAATATGATGATCAAAAACTTTCACAGACGAATCACCATAATGCATATAATCCCGGTGGACAATCATGTTAACAATAATCTCCCGAATTGCATTCAGAGGATATTCCCAACGTTCTTCGCGTTGCGGATTTCCGGTAATAATATATTCTTTGTTTATGTGCTTTTTGATGAAAGTCAGCACATCATCAACCTGAGAGAATAAATCATTTCTCAAGGTTAATCCATCTTTAATTAAGGTCGGTGCTGAAAATCTTCCCAGTTCAATTCTTGATCAGTTCAAATTTGTACAAAACCGTTAAGGGGTCATCCTGCAACGGACTTTCTTTTAGTATGTTCGATTTATCGATAAACGAACTGACTTTTTCGAGCGAAATATCTTCCAGTGTGTAATCATTCGTTTTGTTTTTAATTTCATTAAGCCATTGCTGAACAGTCTCTTCGCGGATTATAAAATTCTTGACAGGCTGTCCATCATCATTCTGGCCAGTGAAAATTTGTCCACCTTTGGTGTTTGCAAATGCAACTAACGTTTCAATTACAGCATCGCTGAAACTGCTTTTATATTCGGTATGTGAGTTTTCAGACATAGGTAAAAGATATGGAAAACTGCCTCGTCATTTGTTTTTTAACAATGATTCGTACAGTTTTTCATATTGAGACGCCACAATATTTTCTGCGTAACTTCCCAATACCTTTTCCCGCGCTTTCTCTGAGATTTTTCCTTCCTTATTATTTTCTAAAACCCACTGAATTCCGGTTGCCAGCGATTCCACAGATTTGTATTCTGAAAGATATCCATTTTGCTGATGATCAATCATTTCAGGAATTCCGCCGATATTAAACCCAACTGCCGGCGTTCCACAGGCGAAGGATTCCATGATTGTATTCGGCAAATTCTCTTCCAGAGAAGGTGTGACAAAAACGGATGCTGCATTATAGGCCAGAACAATCTGTTTTATATCGGACAAATGTCCAAGTTTATGTGTCTTAAATGGTAATTGATTTAACACCTCGTCCTCGGCCTGACCGAAAACCAAAAGCTCAATATTTTCTGATAACTCAGGATGGTTGACTTTCAAAAGATTTAAAGCTTCCTGAAAGTATGAAAAACCCTTCATCGGAGCGTTGACGCGCATAGCTGCAAAAAGAATCAAATGTTTGTCAACAGGTAAGTTTAGTTGCTTCCTTGCTTCGGTTTTTGATATAGGAGAAAATACGGTTGTGTCAATCGGATTGGGAATAGATTCAATTTTAAAGTTGGTTAGCAAACTGCTGTTTCGAGCTCTTTTTGATATCCACTGACTGCAACCGACAGCTGTAAACTGATTGGGCTGGTAGGCAGACTTTTTTGAGAGCCAGTCTTTTCTGGATATGTCATTTCCGCCAGGATTTTTCAAAAATTTACAGTTTCCGCATTCAATCTGATAGTTTTCACATGCTCCGCTATGATGACAACCTCCTGTAAAGGGCCACATATCGTGAAAGGTCCAGACGACAGGTTTTCCCAACGCCAATAATTTTTTTATTGACCCTGTTGATAAAAACCCAAAATTAACCCAATGTAAATGAATGATATCGGCATTTTGAACAAGCGGATGTTTGCTTATGTCGACACCGACAATTCCACGATTAAACAGAAAGCGAATTTCCTTGGATCGTTCGTAGGGTAAAAACAAAAGCCGTTCAGCGATAAATCTCGCCCAGACAAATTGTTTTTTTAAAGAAGTATTAGCGATTGTTGTAACAGCCGGATTTTCTGTTTTTTTTTCCTGAACCAGAATATCACCCTGGATAGAGGAATGTTTTTCCAAAGCCTTTTGAAGCCGGGAGCAAGCGATGGCCGCCCCTCCGCTACTATCGCTGGTGTTGATAAAAACTACCTTCATGCACGGGCCGTTATGACAATGTAAGGTGACAATGCCTTTGTTTCAAACGGGAAAAACTTGGAAAATACCTTTAATGTAAACCATGTTGATTTACGAAAAACACGTACCGGGGCGGGCTGCTTATTTTCATTTTCCAGCCAAAGCATGAAACGGCCTGCATAATAAACTTCAATATCTTTCAATCCCAGATTCTGACAAATGTTTCGAAGGTAGACAAGATCCATACTTTCAATATAATGTTTGTCGTAATTGTCGCGGTCAAATGTCTTTTGAAACCAACCGTTTAATCCCTGAAAGTTTGGTAATGAAATAAAAAGGACACCGTTTTCAGAAAGAAACTGGGTATGTTTTTGAATAATTTCCGTTGTGTTTTGAAAATGCTCAATCAAACCATTAGACATCACAAGGTCATATTTTCCAACGGGGGTATAATTGAACAAATCTGCTTCAATTGTTCCGAGGGAACTTTCCGCTATTTGATTCGCCTTTTCGAGATCGTGTAAAATTTTCGGATGAATTACGAAATCCAGTAAATCAGTTTTGATCTTTAAATTTTTGTGCGCCCAAACGGAATAATAACCCGGAAATCCACCGATTTCAAGCAGACTTTTTACCTGGTTCGTGGTTACCAGTTTTTTTAAAAGAGACAAGAATGGATAATTATCTGGGATACTAAAAACGAGTCCGGTCTTACTTTCCCAATAATTCAACCAAAATTCTTTATCCGTCAGGCCATTCATAGATTTAAAAAACAGATTATGCTTATTCGAAACTTTGCAGAAAAGTCAAAGTTACAATTTCGGCGTTAAGATGTCTTTAAAAATATGTGGGAGAAGAAATTTAATTGGTGTTTGATGGAACTGTTATTGGTGACTATTTTTAAATCCTATTGCTTTGCGTTCAGGATTTGGCGGATTTAAAAGGAAATTCAACGCTTCATAAATGTCTTTAAATTTGACCTGCATCTCAATTTCCAGGCTTTCAATGCGCTGTTTCAATTCCGTTGAATCTGAATAATATTGCCTGATCATAACAAAGGCACGCATAATAGTAATGTTTACTTGTAGTGCTTTCTGGCTTTTTAGAATTGTCGAAAGCATTGCAACGCCTTGTTCTGTAAATGCAAATGGTAGGTAACGAAGACCTCCCCAACTTGAGGTCACATTTTGTGACCTCAAGTTTTCCATTTCGATTTTTGTGAGTTCAAACATGAAATCTGAGGGGAATCGGTCAATATTTCGTCTTACAGATTGTTTTAAAACTTTGGTTTCAACTTCATACATTTCTGCCAAATCAAAATCCAGCATAACTTTTTGTCCACGAAGCGTGAATACCTTGTTTTGTATAGCGATCAGTTCCATAAGTTCAGTTTTTGAAATTGTATAGAATACTGAAAAATTGTTTTTAGGTCACAGCTATTTAACCATTCTCTAAGGTCACAATTTGTGACCTTAGAGAATGGTATTACGGTTTTGTAATTTTATAATATAAATCTATCACAAAATCTACATCTGGGGACTGTTTAGAATCTTGGAAATTGTATCTGAATCAGGCTTCATTGCCATTCTTTAAGATCACAATTTGTGATCTTAAAGAATCTATATTCTGCTCATGATTTCACAATCCCAATATCACAGATTCTCCCAAAATTTTCTGATCATAATTAATATGGCTAGTTTTATGTCCTCGTTTTAAATTTTACCAAAAATGTTGTCAGAAATTGCTGCAAGTAAAATTGCAATTATTGGTCTTGGTTATGTTGGTCTGCCGTTGGCGGTAGAATTCAGCCGGAAATATTCAGTGCTTGGTTTTGATATCAACAAGGAGCGCGTTTCCGAATTGAAACGTGGATATGACAGAACGCAGGAAGTTTCTTCGGAGGATTTACAACGTGTTCAGGATCTACAATTTTCAGACGAATTGTCAGCGTTGGCAAGTTGTAATATATTCATTGTAACGGTTCCGACGCCTATTGATAACTACAAAAAACCGGATCTTGGTCCACTTTTGAAAGCCAGCGATACAGTTGGGAAGGTGTTGAAAAAAGGTGATATCGTAATTTACGAATCGACCGTTTATCCGGGTTGTACCGAAGAAGATTGTGTTCCTGTTTTGGAAAGAGTAAGCGGATTAAAGTTTAATGTTGATTTCTTCTGCGGTTACTCTCCTGAACGTATTAATCCGGGTGACAAAGTGAATACGTTAACCAAAATTAAAAAAGTTACGTCGGGGTCCACGCCGGAAATTGGCGAATTTGTCAATACGTTATATGGTTCTATCATCGAAGCCGGAACACATTTGGCATCAAGTATTAAAGTTGCTGAAGCTTCCAAAGCGATTGAAAATGCACAGCGCGACGTCAATATTTCCTTCGTTAATGAATTGGCATTGATCTTTGACAGGATGGGAATTGATACGACGGAAGTTTTGGAAGCGGCCGGAACGAAATGGAATTTCCTGAAATATAAACCAGGTTTGGTAGGCGGGCATTGCATTGGCGTTGACCCTTATTATCTGGCTTATAAGGCAGAATCGCTTGGTTATTATCCGCAGGTAATTCTTTCGGGCCGTCGCGTTAATGATATGATGGGCGTTTTTGTCGCTAACAAACTGGTCAAACTTTTAATCAAAAAAGGACATAAAATAGAAGGCAGCCGCGTATTGATTTTGGGTATTACCTTTAAGGAAAATTGCCCGGATATTCGAAATACGCGTGTTGTTGATGTATATAAAGAATTGAAAGATTTCGGTATGCAGGTTGACGTGTATGATTCCTGGGCTTCGGCAGAAGAGGTAAAGCATGAGTATGATATCAATTTATCAGACAAACCAAACGGCAAATATGAAGCGGTTGTATTAGCCGTTGCACATGATACTTTTAAAGAATTAAAACTGACTGATTTTACGAATACAAATTCAGTTCTTTTCGACTTGAAATCGACACTACCAAAAGATTCTGTTGATTCTCGATTATAAAATTGGCTCAGCAAGCGAGGTCATATCAAATTGGTTTCGCTTGTTTTGAGTTTTAAAAACTTCAAATTTCCCCGCGCTACTTTTATAATCATTGTATTAAAGTAAGCGAAACATTTCTTCCCCTCTTAAAATTGTCTGCGAATGTGTACTTTTGCAGGAATTACCACAAGATTTCTGACGCATGCGTGTTTGTTTTGTTATGGCGGGGTTGCCGCATTATTTTGCATTGATATTGAATAAAATGGTTTCTGACTATGGAATCGAAGTTCTTCTCGTCAAACCTACCCAACAAAGCAAAGCCCTTGGCGCCGGTGTGAAGGAAGATAAATCAGCCGCAAACTTTCGGTTGATAGAACTTCCCGAGTTTACAACCTGGTACGGAAAGTCTTTTTTTGAAAATCTTATCCCGACTTTACAGGAAATAAAACCAGACATAATAGTAATGTCATCCTGGCCGTATTTTCTGCAACTGGTACTGAATCCTCCGTTTTATTTCAAGCTAAAAAAAATCGGTGCAAAATTAATTTGTCGCGATATTCCTTTTAATACGGCTTATTGGGGGAAAAGCCAGGAGTATTATTATTCCGGACAAAATATTACCGAAGATCTTGATGCTAATAAAAAGAACTGGAAAGGCGCACTTTATTTCCGTGCAATAACCTGGCTTAGAAAATTATATCTTCCCCTGGCGGATGCGCATATCAATTATTATGATGAAGGCCGGGATATTATTGGAAGTTACGGCGTGCCCAAAGAGAAAATATTTATTGCAGCCAATTCTCCTGATACAGACGAATTGCTCACCGCTTATGAGGAAGTTTTAAAACAGCCTGATATTTTGCCTGCTAATCCGCACCGCGTTATTCATGTAGGAAGATTGGTGAAATGGAAACGTGTGGATATGTTGATTCAATCGGTTAAAGATTTGAAAAGATTTTTCCCCGATATTGAACTGGTCGTTGTTGGGTTCGGTCCGGAGGAAGAAAATCTTAAAAAACTTGCTGAAAAACTTGAAGTGATCGATCATGTAAAATTCGTCGGAGGCGTGTATGACGCACTTGCATTGGGTAAATATCTGCATGTTTCGTCAATCTATTTACTAGGCGGCATGGGCGGATTATCGATTAACGATGCCATGTGTTTTGCCAAACCTGTTATTTGTTCCGTTGCCGATGGTACAGAAAGACGTTTGGTGAGAGATGGATACAATGGTTATTATTTTGAAAACGGAAATCAGGAAAGTCTGAACCTTAAAATGAAAACGTTGCTACAAGATCCCGGAAAAATCAGCACCTTTGGTGTGAATTCGTTGCGCATAATAAAAGAAGAAATCAATATACACAGTGTGCTGAAAGAATACATGGTTGCTTTCAATTATGTTCTGGCGCACTGATCTGTTTAAATTCTGTTGATTAAAAAATGAAAATCCTGAGTATTGTTGGTGCCCGTCCTAACTTCATGAAAGTGGCTCCGTTGCACCGCGCTTTTTTACAGCATCCTGAAATCGATTCAAAAATCATTCATACCGGTCAGCATTACGATGCCCGTATGTCGGATGTATTTTTTAATCAGCTTGAATTGCCAAAACCTGATTATTTCCTGGGTATCGGCGGAGGTTCGCATACGCAGCAGACGGCCAAGATTATGATCGAATTTGAGCAGGTGATGCTGGCTGAAAAACCGGATGTTGTCTTGGTGGTAGGGGATGTAAACTCAACGATTGCCTGCGCAATGGTGGCTGTGAAAGAACATATTCCAGTCGTTCACGTAGAAGCAGGATTAAGAAGCGGAGATCGTGGAATGCCGGAAGAAATCAACCGGATCATGACCGACTGCATCGCAGACGATCTTTTTGTGACAGAACAAGCAGGAATTGACAATCTGAAAATAGAAAATATTCCGGATACGAAAGTGCATTTTGTCGGAAACGTGATGATTGATTCTTTGGTACATTATCGTCAAAAAGCGTCGACATTGACACTTGTAAAAGATCTTGGTTTAGAGCCGAAGTCGTATGTTTTGATGACGATGCACCGTCCAAGTAACGTAGATTTTCAGGAAGGACTGACCAATATTTTAAAGATCATCAAAGAAACTTCAAAAAGCAAAACCGTCCTTTTTCCTGTTCATCCAAGAACGCTGAAAAATATGGAAACCTGGGGTTTGCTGGATGAACTGCAAAGTCTTGAAAATGTAATTTTAATGGAGCCGCAGGGTTATCTTGAATTTTTACATTTAATGGAAAACTCTGCTTTGATCATCACCGATTCAGGCGGAATTCAGGAAGAAACAACGTATCTGCAAGTACCATGCCTTACCTTCCGTGCAAGCACAGAACGCCCGGTAACAGTGGAATTGGGAACAAACATTTTACTAAGTGACCTGGATCCAATTTCTGTTGCTGAGAAGGTACAGGATATCCTTGCCGGAAGGGTGAAAGAAGGCATAATTCCTCCGTTTTGGGACGGACGTGCCGCTGAACGTATCGCAGAAATATTGATCCAAAAATACGCTAACTAGACTTTCAGAGTGGGAATCGTTGTTCGTCAGAGTCTTAAAGCAGGTCTTGGATCATACATTGGTGTAGGGATTGGTATAGTCAATCAGATGTATGTTTCTACGAAATTTCTATCCGTAGAACAGCTGGGACTTTCCCGTTTGCTTTTGGAAAATAGTTTGCTTTTTGCAGCTTTTGCTCATTTGGGAACTCCCTTTATTGCGGACAAATTTTTCAGTCTTTTCCGTGATGATGAAGAAGGGCATAACGGGATTCTTCCTTTTTTGCTTTTTCTCCCATTCATTGGTGGAATTATTTTTGGGATTTTTTACCTGATTTTTACACCGGCGATCCATGCATATTTCGCAGAAAACTCGCCGATGCTGTTGAAATACCATTTTCTGGTTATTCCGTTAACGACATTCTGGATTTACATCACAGTGCTCGAAGCGTATTGCCGGAACAATTCACGGATCGCTGTCCCTAACTTTATTCGTGAAGTTTATCTCAAAATAGCGAATGTTCTGCTGATCCTGATGTTTGGATTCGGCTGGCTTAGTTTTGAAGTAATGCTTTACTTATACGTCGCTTCATATGGTCTGGCAATAATTATCCTTTTTGGATATATCAAACAGATCGGGAAATTGTACTGGCGGCTTCCAAACAAAAAAATATTGACCAAACAGTTGGTGCGCCAAATGCTTGGATATGGCAGTTTTACTTTACTTGGTGGACTTGGTGTTAGTCTAATGCTCTTCATCGACCGAACAATGGTGGCCGGTGAAAAAGGTCTGGTCAGTGCAGGAATTTTCATCATTGCAACTTACCTCGCGGGAATTATAGAAATTCCGAGGAAGGCCATTGCGCAGATTTCTATACCCTTAATTTCTGCTGCGTTAGTAAAGGGAGATTATGCACATGTTCGCACAATGAACCAGAAATCAGCGTTGAACCAGCTTATTGCCGGCGGTGTAGTATTTTTACTGATCTGGTCGAATATTGATGATATCTTCTTTTTGATCCCCAAGGGAGCAACCTATGGAGCAGGGAAATATGTAGTGCTCTTTCTTTCTATGGTCAAGGTTTTTGATATTGCCACAGGCTTGAATACAGAGATTATTATGTATTCAAAATTCTTCAAATTTTCAACTTTGTTTATTATTGTATCCGCTGTTGTTGGACTTCTGCTGAATATCTGGCTCATACCAATTTACGGAATTCTTGGTGCTGCGATCGCTACTGCTTTGACCACTTTTGTTTATTCCATGGCGCGTATGATCTTTGTTTGGCGCAAATTTGGCGTTTTGCCTTTTACCAACAAAACGATTCAGGTAGCGATCATACTGGTCATACTGTACGGTTTGACCTTATTGACGCCGGAGTATCATAAAACCATTTTGTCATCCATGTTCATGATGGCTCTACGTTCTTCAATTATTCTTTTGCTTTTTATCGTTCTTATCGTTCGATTTAAAATTTCAGAAGAAATAAACGATCTCGTAACCGGTTTGCATAAAAGGTTTTTGAAATAATTTTGCAATAAAATTTCGGCTCAACCGTCATTTCTATTCTTACGATAATATGAAAAGCTGATCGCCAACCGCCCTATATCAAATCATTCCCCAATTTAATTTTTCTCGATGTTTTAATCCGTTTTTCGACAAAAGCAAGATCACGGATATAAATCGTGTTCTCAGGATTCGTAGCGGTTATTTTAGTTAGTTTCCTTTCAGCAGGGAAATAATTATAAGGCACAAAACCAAGGCTCAAAAGTTTGTCATGGATATAATTCTGGCCAAATTCGTATTGATCTGAAAGGCCGTTAGTTTCCATGATAATAATTTTCAACTCCGGTCTTTCCAATGTTTTTGAGGCACCGTTGATTACATTGGCTTCAAAACCTTCCACATCGATTTTTAATAAATTAATGTTCTTATCAACCAACAGATTATCCAGCGAATTTACCGGGACTTCGGTAACCGGACCGCCAAAGGTTGTATCATTAATCACGTGATTGATCGCATCCAGAGAATTTGAGAAAATCAAAATTTCCTCTTTATCGCCAACGCCCAGGTTATAAAGCTCCGAGCGGTCTTGTAAATTATTGTAATTGATATTGCGTTTCAGGTTCGCAAAAGTTGAAGGAATCGGTTCAAAGGATAAAGATTTTGCGCCGGTAATTCCCGATGCCAGAACGGAATAAACGCCGATATTGGCGCCCACGTCCACAAATGTATCTTCCGGACGCAGGTAATGCATCACAAAAAGCATCTCATTTGTATCGTATAAGCCGGTATAAATTTGCAGTTCCGCGCTCGACATGCCCTTATCCACAACCAGCGAAACATGCTCGACAAACGGATAGACCATCGGATGTTTATGTAAGCGAATGACCAGGCCTCTTTTGAAGAGTGTCATCAATGCTTTTACCTTTCTGTCTTTGTTTAAAGGGTGGCCCAGAACCGTCTTTATCGTTTTTAATTTCATTCTAAAACTGAGGGATTTTGAAATTATTCCCGCTATCAATACAAATATTAAAATTGAGTGCTAATGTAGTATATTTGCACCCCCTATGCAAAATTGGAGATTCGGAGCACCATCGGAAATTTCAAAATTTGAGGGTCAAAATTGTTATAAATATCTTTCGGAATAAGCGAATAAAATGGTTAAGTTTTTAAAAAAGCAGAGTTGGGGACTTCTAAATTCAGTAGGTTTTGGCGGAGCCGTTCAACTTTATCTGAAAAGTGCTTTGAAAGAATACGGTTGGTTCAGGAGTTTTCATTCCAAACAATCTGTTGACGCTGCCGGAAATCCATTGCCTTGGTATACCTATTCATTTATCTTTTTTCTTGAACCAAGAATCAAGCCGCATTTTGAAGTTTTTGAATATGGTTCGGGAAATTCTACGCGTTGGTACGGAGCTCGTGTGAAACATATCGCTGCCGTTGAACATGACGCACAATGGATCGAAATCATTAAATCAAAACTTCCCGCAAACTCCACCGTTTTCTCTCGTCCCCAAGGAGATTCTTATGTTGAAGCTGTAAAAAACGAAGGAAAAAAATATAACATTATTGTCGTTGACGGCCGCAATCGCGTAAAATGTACTGCTTTTGCTGCTCAGTACTTAACGGAAGACGGCGTCCTAATTTTGGATAACTCAGAGCGCGACTGGTATCAGCCAGCAAAAGATTTTATGACAAAAAAAGGGTATAAAAGCATCGATTTTCGTGGAATGTTACCGATTGTTGGCCATGAAAGCTGCTCAACGGTTTTTTACAAAGAGGGGAATTGTCTGGGTATTTAATTCAAAGATTTTAATTGCTTTTGATAGCTAATTTTAAATGATTTTATTCCGCCAAGATTTTTCTTAAATTTTAAAAGACCAGGTTTTTCGTTGCCATTACTATCCAGCGAAACGCCCAGATCAAGAATCCCTATTTCTTCTTTTTGACAATAGTTATAAACTGTTTCCATGAGGTATACCATCGGACTGAAACTTTTGTAGGTAGCGAGATCAGCTGGCATAAAATTATATAATATGCCTTTACAAACTAAAATTGTAACTGTCAGAGCAATTATTTTACCTTCAATTTTTACTACAAATATCTTGCACTGCTTCGGAAAATTATTTATCAATGATTCCAATTGTTCAAATGTCATCGACATCAAATATCCTTTGGCTATTCTGCTTTCTTTAATAAAGGTATAAACAATTTCAATATCCGGCTCGTCGTATAAGCCTGCGCGAAAGCCTGATTTTTTGCATTTGGCTAGTCTTCTCACCTCAGCATAATTAATATTCCGAAAAAATGGGGATTGGGAAATTTGGATGTGATAATTGATGAGCTTATCGTTGATATTATAACCCAAAAATGCGTAAGTTTTGGAAATTAAACTATTTTTTGAGGTTGGATTATAACAGGTTGGAGAAGTTTTTACAATCAAAATGGGTTCAGTTTGCATTGAGAACCAATTTTCAACACACCGCAGCAGAAAAATCAGCTCCTCCGCATTACATTTTTCGTCACATTGAATCCCACCGAAAGGAGCATGTGTCCGAGAGATAAAATTGTTATCATTCTTAGAAAAGTGAATGCAGGCAACAGAAGGAAGCTCTTCTATCCGAAACAGATAAAATGAAAATGTTTTAGTAGTATTTGTCTCATTCAGATGGCTTGCTGTTTGATACAAAAAAGCCTCAAAAGACAAGGGAATGTCTGTGACGAAATGCTGGATATACAGTCTTGTTTCCAGACAGTTTTCAGACCATTTAAAATCCGGATTTTTCAAATTATTATAGTGTGTATTTTTTTCTTAAGGACAATCCTGGATTAAATGGTTACCTCAGGGATTTTTATTAGTCTAACAGATATGTAAATTTAAATTATCTATTTTTAATTTTCTCACAAGTTATTGAGTAAAAGAGATTTGGTATGATTTTCTTTTACTTTTTTATAGTCGAAAAGTAATTAAATACTGGAATCGAAAATTATTTGATAATTATAATGAGTTGTATATTAACAAATTAGTTGATGGGATAAGGAAAGTAGAGCCATCTTTTTTTCTTTGTAGCATCATTTCTTGTTTCTTTGTAGATATTTATAGGTTTTTTTGTCAAATTATCTTTGTAAATTATCGCTATTATTATCTTATTGTTAAAAAATGAAAATAGAATCTTTTAATGCAAGTCAAATAAAGAAGTTATCCGATTTTTTTAAGCGTGTTTAAGGTTAAAATATTTGTATTAAATAATTTTATTTTTTAATCAAAAATTAGAATTTCAAATGTAGTTTGTTTAAACATTCTATTTTATTTTTAAAAAATGAAGTGATTTTGCCGTTTTTTTTAAAGTTATAATATCTGTATACCAGGCATTTAGAATTTATCTAATAACTTAGTGATTAGATAAATAATTAATTCTAACTTTGGGGTAATACTATTTCTACTGTCATTAGTATATAAAATTTTCATGAAGCACATACTTATTGCCGAGGATCACGCAGTGGTCCGAATCGGAACAAAACACCTCTTAAAGTCCCTTATTCCTGAATCTCAGATTACAGGCGTAGATACTTTTCAGAAGGTCTTGCTGGAGTTGGGCAACCAAACATTTGATCTTCTTATACTGGATATTAATATTCCAGGTGGAAATAATACGAAAATGATTGAGACGATCAGGATCAAACGTCCTGATATCCGCATACTTATGTTTTCAAGTTATGATGAACAGTTGTATGGTTTATTATATCTTCAGGCAGGTGCGGATGGATATTTGTCCAAAGATGCAGCAGAGGATGAGTTTAAAACTGCTGTGTTGAGCGTGCTTGATAACAAGAAATATATGAGTGCTGATATGCAGCAAATCAATATCAACAGGCTTATCAATCCTAAAGAGTTTCTTCCGGATCCAATTGTGAGTCTTTCTCCGCGAGAGAAGGATGTCATGAATTTACTCAAAGAAGGTTTGGGTACAGCAAAAATCGCGGAAAAATTAAATCTTCAGCTTTCAACAGTAAGTACTTATAAAGCACGCATCTTTGAAAAGATGGGTGTTAAAAATATTGTTGAATTAATAACAAAAATTAAGTTAATAGACAGTTGATACCTATAATTTGATATTTAAAAAGAAGCAGATACTCCGGTAATTTTACCAGATATCTGCTTCTTTTTATTTGATATCCTCAAATCATAAATAGATTTGAAACAGCGGAATAAATGCTTACCGTTGCAAAGAAATATTCATGGTTAGCAGCTGTTTTAGCTATCAATTTTGCTTGTAACCTACTCTAACGTATAATGAAAAGAATTTTAATCGTGGAAGATCATGCCATCGTAAGAATGGGTATAGATTTTATTATTACCGACTTATTTCAGCCAGTAGATGTGCATCAGGTTTCTAATTTTATTGATGCAATAGCGCTTATTCAAAAAAATATTTTTGACCTCATTGTACTGGATATAAATATCCCCGGTGGAGAAAATAGTAGAATGATCAACAAAATCAGGGGTATTCAGCCAAACGTTAAAATTTTGGTATTTTCCGGTTCGGAAGAGGAAATATATGCGTTACATTATATTCACGCCGGCGCAAACGGATTCCTTTCCAAAGGGGCTTCCGAAGATGAATATAAAGCTGCGATTATGGCAGTAATCAACAACGGGAAGTATGTTAGTGGAAAGGTTCAGCAGCAAATGGTGAAAAACATCCTGGACAGTAAATACGCAAGTTCTAACCCGCTTGAAGATTTATCCAAACGTGAACTGGAAGTAATGCATTTGTTGGCTCAGGGAAAATGGACCAAAGAAATTGCCACGCTTTTGAATCTTAAAGAGACTACAATTAGTACTTATAAGGCAAGAATTTTCGAGAAACTGGAAGTAGCAAATATTATTGAAATGTTTAAAAAACTGGAATTGTACAAAACCAAAGATTTTGACCTGAATTAATTCACATAGTTTTGCTTTTAGGGAAAATAAGATGCACTTGCGTTCCTTTATTTTTTTTAACGCGTAAACCTACATTAAGGAGCATTGCTAATTCCTTCACAATAGTCAGTCCCAGTCCGTTGTAATGAATCGAAATTGACTTGGACTTTTCGAAAGAATCTGTTTTTGAAGGTGTGTTAAGCCAATTAAGAAGTTCGTCAGGCATTCCTGGCCCTGTGTCCGAAATGATAAGATGGGTTTCTGCGTCCATAACGGCTGTACGGATGTTAATGTTGGCATTGAAGGAGAATTTATTCGCATTATCAATCAGGTTGTGTACGATAATACCGAGCAATTGAGCATTAGTAACAACATTTACCAAAGGTTCCACTTCGTTGGTAAATTGATTCGAGCGTTCATGGATTACGTGTTCAAAAATTTTGAACTTTTCCGACAAAGAGTTAAAAAGATTAGTCTCTTTAAATTCGATATTACTTCCATAAACCTGTGTTTTCACATAGGCTATAAGGTTTTCTAATAAATTGTACATTTGATCGGTGGACTGCTCAATGGTTTTTCCAAGCTTCGCAACGGCATCTATTTTTTCATTTTCCAGCATGTTTTCTATTCTTCCCGCAGCATTAGAAACAAATTTCAAAGGTGTTTTTATATCATGCGACATTGAGGCGATGAGACGTGTCTGGATATGCATCTGACGGTGCAATTCCCGTTCGGATTTCTCCAATGCGCTAAATGTATGTTCAAGTTTTCGGGTCCGTCTAGCGATTTTAATTTCCAACAAGCGATTTTCTTTTTTGATAATCCTTAATCTAAGACGAATAAATAGATAAACAGCAAAGATAAAAAGGAATAAAGCTGCTATTCTAAACCATTGAGTTTCGTACCAATCTGGCGGTACCAAAATCGATATTTTTTTGTACATATAGTTATCGCGCCCAAAGCCATTATTCTTTCGGATAAACAAGGTATAATTTCCCGCATTCAAACGGCCGATCGGAATCGTTGTATTGGTCGCTTCAACATCGAGCCATTGATCGGGCACCGTTTTAGAATGAGCTTTTTCTACAAGAGCATAAGAAATATTAAGGTCTGCCGGATTTCCAAAGTAGGCTGTGGTAAGATGAATTTTTATATTTTGCGGATTGAGTGGGAATTTAATCGAGTCTCCGGATGCGGCTATACTCTTTCCGCCAACCTCATAACGATCCAGGATAATATTTTTGTCAGGTAATTCAATGGTTATGTTTTCAGGTATAAACCAAACTAACCCATCCAGGGAGGGTAATGAAAAGTAGCCATTAGGCAATCTCAGGGCGCAGGGTTGGCAGCCACCATTAAATTCATTGGTATAAAATCCCTGCTCTTTAGTGAAGTGCATGGAGAAAATGCTTTTATGTTCGGAAGCAAAATGATTCGCGGCATAATCCAGTAAATCTTTTTTAGCTATGCGAAAAAGGCCTTTGTTGGTAGTGAGCCAGAAATAGCCAAGTTTATCCGGGAAAATGCAATGTGCCCCACTCAGATATTTATGTTTATCCAACGGAAATTTAATAAGCTTGTTTTTGGAAAATAGAAAAAAACCATCTTCATAAGTTGTGATCCAGATTTCCTTTTCGTCCGTGTTTTTGGCATCTGCGGATGAAGAAATGAAAAGACTCCTCACGTAAAGTTTTTCTGTTCCTTTTACGAAAATCAGTTTTTTAGAAAATAGATTAAGTAGGAAAAGTCCGTGAGCGGTACCTATAACAAGCGTTTGAGGTGTTTTTTGAAGAATAAAAGATATTCTGTCCAATGGACCTTTTATAAATTGTCTGGGTGCTGGTTCTTGATCGGATAGATTGATACAGAATAAGCCGGAACTTCTTGTTCCGATCCAGATGGTTCCTTTTTCATCCTCGTATAGATGGTTAACCTCTGTTTTTAAATCCCATTTCCCTGTCATTTTTCTGCCCTTAGTATTATAACAGAAAAGAATATTCCCGCTTTTTCGCCAGATATTGCCTTTTTTGTCTGTTATAATTCCATATCCGTCTGCTGTTTTCTCAGATTGGATCAATGGATAGTCCTTAAGAATCACTTTTTTGTTTTCCAGCGATTTACCGACAATATATCCTTTTGGTGTAATAACTGAATTCGAGTCAAATATGGCCTGCCCGTAAAATACATTTTGCAGATCATTCCCCTTGGTTCTCAGCGTGTAAAATGATTTGTTTTTTAAAACAAATAAACCCTTTGTAACACTTCCAAGGAAAAGCCGATGGTTTTTTGTATCATAATGGATTGTGGTAATATTATTTTTAACGAAGTCAAAATTGTTGACGAGCAATGCAGTTTTCAGTATGCCACCGGGCCCTTCTTGTAGGGCATAAAGTTTTTTATCGATGTAAATAAAAACCTGATCCGATATATTGTTCCAGTAAATTTTCCCATTCAGTTTTCCCGGGACATAATTTGCGTCCGTTTTTATATCACCGGTTATGGAAAGATCTCTCAAACCGCTTTTGTCAATTCGTACGAATTTACCGTCTGTGTAAGTATAAAGATTTTTTTGAATTGTGAAAAAATTCCAGGGTAAAGGCGTTTTAATCGTATAATCGTATATTTTTTTCCAATTTGAATAGTATTCAATTTTTTGACGCTCACAGATAAAGAAATTTCCTTCACCTTCCGAAACTGTAATAATATAATAATCAGGATTTAGCCAGTCCCTTAAATAGTTTGGTGAACCATTTGACAGAAGTACATTTTCTCCCGAATTATTTAAATGTGGAATCGAACGAATTCTATTTGTATACAGCGTGTCTATTGAGGCCTTTCCTGCTTCTATTCGAACGAACTGGTAGCCTTCAGCAACCGCATACAATTTCCGGGATTTATTATCTTTTTTACCACCTTCAAGGCTGGGCTGAAGCATGGAAAACCGATTGTAGGTGATCGGTAGATTTGACTTATCAAAAGTGAAAAAGTTTTGCCCGTCAAACCTTACCAGGCCTGTTTCAGTTGTAAGCCATATAAAGCCTTCTGAATCAGCTGAAATGTTTTTTACACTATTCTGAGGAAGTCCGTTATCTTCAGTATAATATTTTACAGTGTAATCGTCCTGATCATTTGTTTGGAGTTGAGCAAAAATGTACTTATTACTTGCCAGGATTAGTAAAATTACGAGGATAACCGGGTATTTCTTCACTATTTTGAGAGTAAAATATTAATAACAATCCGATTCGTTATTCAATAGACGTCGGATTATACCGCAAGTAACGCTAAGATAATAAAACAGAGTTGTTATTATTATTATCTAATAGATGTAGTAATATTTTAATATTTCCAGTAGTAGAATATTATGCCTGGGGCTGTTTAATTTTAAGTGATTGCTAAGACGTTTATATTTGTTTTTAAACAGTTTGTATTTAAATTATTATGCTTTTTACCTAGTCTTTCAATAGTCAGTCATCGGTGAATCTAGTTGCGACTAAATTTAGTTTAAAGCATCAGTCTGGCAGTCGGCAGTCTCGCCGAAAGCTTAACAGCCAATAATCTGAGGAGCGCATTCGTGAAAAAGACCATTATATGGGGATTAATTTTTTTACTGTTTTGAAATTATTCGTTGTAGGTTTGTTTTTAGTTTCATTAGTATATTTTTATCGAAATCAATTGCAATGCGTAAACTGCTCATTGAAGAAATGAACCGTTTGTCGGTTGAAGAATTTAAGGAATCGGACAAATTTCCTTTTGTTATTGTCCTTGACAATATCAGGAGCCTAAATAACATCGGATCTTTTTTTAGAACGGCAGATGCTTTCAGGGCCAGGAAAATGATTTTGTGCGGTTACACACAAAATCCGCCGCACAGAGAAATTACTAAAAGCGCGCTTGGTGCCGAAAATGCGGTGATCTGGGAAAAGGAGGACAGTACTTTACAGGCTGTATTGAAATTGAAAGAAGAAGGATATCAGGTTTTTGCTGTTGAACAGGCGGAGGGTAGTACATTGCTTCAAAATTTTACTCCCAAACTGAATATTCCGTGTGCATTTGTGTTTGGGAATGAAGTAGAAGGCGTGGCAGACGACGTTATTGATGTATGTGACGGGTGCGTTGAGATACCACAATTTGGTACGAAACATTCGTTTAATGTGTCAGTATCGGCGGGAATCGTACTATGGGAATTTATCAAGAAAAATTTAACATAAATATAACACGTTTTATTTGCTCTTCTGGATTTATTAGACGGTATTTGCAGGTTGAAAGACAAGAGTGTGATTTACTTAACAAGCGGCTGGGTGCAAGAATATTAGCCGGTCATACGCACGGTCTTATTATTAAAAATAATTCTTAAAATATGAAATCCGCAACAAAAAAACTTACTACCGAAATCGCAGAAACACTTGTTACGAAACTTGATACGGTAACTGCTGATTCGAAAAAAATAAAAAAGTCAATTGAAAAGGCAGCTGCTAAATTGGCTAAGAAAGTCTCGAAGTTCATGAAAGATGAAACTAAGAGAAAAGAGAAAGAAGCAAAGAATGCGGAGAAAAGAGCAAAAGCACCTAAAAAAGAAAAAGAGTCTAAAAAAGATAAAAAGAAACATGCGGAAAAAGTAGCTACTTTGGTTGCATCGGCTTCTTCTAAGCCTGTTGCAGTTCCGCCAGCCAAAACGCCAGCTCCAAAAGCAGCACCAGCAACAAAACCAGCAGCGGCTCCCGTTAAGGCTACTGCAACTGAACCAGTGAAAACAGAAGAAAGCAAATAATCAGCATTGCTTTAAAAATAAATAGATCTAATTCAACTCCTAAACGGGTTGAATTTTTTTGTTTAATGGCATTCCTAATTCAATGATATTGCAAGTGAAGTTACCATAACAATTTTATTCCGTATAGTTTATTTCTGGTTTAAATATATGGGAAATGTCTTTTGTAAATGTGAAAATTGCAGGGATTATTGTCGGGATAGTTTTTATTTGTAATTTCAGTTCTCTTGGCCAGGGGTATAACAGCCTTGTTGTATCCGAAATTATGGCTGATCCGATACCCGCTATTGGCCTGCCTGCTGCCGAATATGTTGAACTGTATAACAGAAGCGGACAAACAGTGTTCCTGAAAAACTGGAAATTAACGGTAGGTTCGCAATCTGTAATTTTTCCGGATTCTGTAATTATCTCAGGATCATATGTTTTGCTTTGTAATAAGACAAATGCTGGCAGTTTCAAGGGATTTGGTCAGGTAATTCCACTTTCGACTTTTTCTCTGCCGAATGATGGTGGTACAATTTCCCTATACCAACCGGGTAACACGCTTGTATTTTCAGTTACCTATGAAAACAACTGGTGGTCGTCCGATAAAAGTACCGGTGGATATGCGATTGAAATGATCGATGTGGATAATCCTTGTGGAGAACAAAATAACTGGCAGGTCTCGGAAGATATACGTGGTGGAACGCCTGCAAAAGAAAACAGCATTAAAAGAATTAACCTGGATTCTGGATCTCCTGTTATTCAACGTATTGATATAACGTCTCCGACCGAACTGAGGATTATTGCAGACGAAAAACTGGATAGTATGGGGGCAGTCTCAGGCACTTTTATTGAATTGTCGGGGCGGAAAACTGTAAAGAGAAAACTTGAATCACCGCAGTTTCACAATTTGGTCGTGACCCTTGATTTTCCACTTTTGGCAGGCGAAACATACCATTTATCAATCAGGAATCTTTCCGATTGCGTTGGAAATATTTTACGTCAATCTGATTTTACAATTGGATTGCCTTCCAAACCAGATTCAGGTGATGTCGTCTTAAATGAAATTTTATTCGACCCACGGAAAGGAGGCGTTGATTTTGTTGAAATTTATAACCGTTCTCAAAAATACATTGATCTTAAAAACTGGTCTTTGGGAAATGCGAAAGACGGTGAGCCTGATATTTTCAGGATCATTACGACCGAAAATTATATTTTATCACCTTTCGGATATCTGGCATTAACAACAAATCCCGAAATTATTAAAGAGCAATATCCTGCTAATACATCGGGAAATTTTCTTAAAATGAGTTTACTGCCAGCCTATTCCAACGACGATGGTGGGGTTATTCTTAAAAATCGGGATGGAGAAATTTATGACGGTTTTGATTATAAGGAATCAATGCATGACCCTTCAATCACTGACAGAGAAGGCGTTTCACTGGAAAAATCAGATACCGGACTTTCTTCTAAAATGACTTCAAACTGGCATTCAGCTGGTGCCGTCTCAGGAAATGCTACGCCGGGATATACTAATTCGCAAGTAAAAACGAATATAGAAAAAGATTTTTTTGAAGTAGAACCTGAAGCTTTCATTCCGGATCATATGGACGGAAGTTTGGTAAAAATAAAATATAAATTGTCTCAATCAGGTAAATTAGCAACGTTTAAGATCTACGATATCAACGGCAGGCTGATTAAAAATATTCTCAGAAATCAGCTTTTAGGAACAAATGGAGAAGTTTTCTGGGATGGAAGAAATGAAAATGGCGAAATTGTCCAAACGGGATATTATCTGATCCTGATTGATATTTTTGATTCGACCGGAGAAAAAGCGCAGTTTAAAAGAAAAGTGGTTGTGGTGAAAGATTAATTGGTATTGTTATTCGGTTAACCCAATTGTTACCAACATTCTTCCTGTAAGTCCGTTTTCGTAACGGTAAGAAAAATAGTCTTCATTGTTTAGCACTGTTGAAAACGGAGAAACTTCGACGTTTTCCGGTTTTATACCAAAAGAGATTAATTGTTCTCTATTCGCTGATTTTAGATCAACAAAGAATTTATTTTTTTGATCATCCCAACGTTTGAATGCTGAACCAAAGTTGTCTGCAACATCTTCGCCAACTTCAAAAGAACATTCATCAATACAGGTTCCAACATAAGCCAGACAATCTTCCGGAATTGTCCCGTATTCTTTTTGCATAGCCAACCCCGTTTTCAAAACAATTTGCTGAACAGTTCCCCGCCATCCGGCGTGAATGGCGGCAACTACCTTTTTTACCGGATCAAAAATCAATATCGGCGTGCAATCGGCGATGGTAACCGCCAGGTGAATATTTGGAACATGAGTGATCATCGCATCGAAACCTTCATAACGTCCGGGTACGGTAACAACAAGAATTTCAGCGCCGTGTACCTGATGCGATTTGGCGACTTTTTCAAAGTCGATATTTAGCGATGTAAAAAATCTATTATTGTTTTCCAAAACATTTTCTGGACTATCCGTTGTAGATCCGCCAAGATTTAGTGAATTAAATGGAACCGGACTGACGCCTCCATGGCGGGTACTTTCAGCGGTGACAAGATTAGTAAAGGCTGTAAAAATTTCCGGAATGCGGTATAATGGCTTTTTATTGGAACTCGGCTGATCTTTCACAAAAAATATTTTTAATTCTGAAAGCTCAAAAATAATACAACTCCGCCATGAACAAATATGACGGAGTTGTATTTTTTAAGTTTTAATTAATTAAAACAACATTTCCTGCGGAGGTTTAACACCTTTCAAACGGATATAAACGGTTGTTTGTCCGCGGTGATGAGTCTGATGCTCGAAGTCTTTTTCAAAAGCAGTTTTTACTTTAAGATCTTTTCCAAAAACCTTCACATCTTTTTCAAGATCCGCATCTTTCAAATCTTTCAAGGCATTGATAACAAAATCGTAGCTTTCAAGCGTAGTTTTGGTTACAGCGGCTTTGGATTGATCTGCTGCTTTTTCCAATGATTCTTTCATTGGGCTAGCTTTGCCTGTTGCAGCAGAAACAAAAGCGTAATTGACATCCGCGAGATGATCCATTTGCTGTGCAAAAGAGCGCATTTCTGGAGTTGGTTTGAAAGCGTACCCATCTTCCGGCATCGTATCCAAATACTCTTTTGTATACGTTTTTGCTCTTTCAAATTCTGCAATCATTTTGGAAGTCGCGGTTTGTGCAAACAAGGTCTGGGCTGTAAAAAGCAGCATGGCAGAAAGTAATAATTTTTTCATCTTTAATGGTCTTTGTTAGTTGTAAATACTCCATGAATATACGTTATAGTTTATATGTATTCAAAAAATGAACAGTATTTTTCTTTACTTAATTTATTCAAGTTATTTGTAATGAAGTTATTAGAGGGTTTTGGGTATATATCCTGAGTATTTTTGAAGGTAAAAATTCGTACTATTCTATTTAATTTAAAACCTGGCCTGGATTTTTTAACTATCTTTTGTTTTAGAAATTAATCATTGCATGGAGGAAAAATCAGAAGAAAGAACTAAAAAATTTCTGGCGCTCGGGCACAGTGAAGCTGAAAATCACGCCAAAACGCAGCAAGAGCTTTACGAAAAACATGTAAAGGAAACTTCATCCGTTACCAACGTCATTTCTGAATTTTTCAAAACAAATTTATTTGGTTTTGCCTGGCATTATTTGAAAAGTCGATTTGGTCCCAGGCATCCTTATCAGGCTTATCCTAGAAATGGAGATACTGGTATTTATAGGTTGCAATCTTCTATTCCAAGCCGTGAACAAATCAGCATAGCATTACTTTCTGACTGGGCAAGTGATACAGCAGAATCTGATAAAGTAGCACATCTTGTCTCACGTTATGCACCGGATTACACAATTCACATGGGTGATATTTACTTTGTTGGTACGCCTAAGGAAGTGGAAGAAAATTTTACGGCACCTTATGCTTCCTGGTATTATGGCGCTTCGGGAAGTCTGGCGTTATCAGGAAATCATGAGATGTATTCCAATGGAAATGCCTTTTTTCAGCATTTGCTACCTGCAATGTATGCGCAGGTAGGAGAGGTTAGGAAAACACAGCAGGCAGGTTTTTTCTGTCTGGAAAATGATTACTGGCGTGTGATCGGCATTGATACCGGTTATACATCTGTAAGTCGTCCTTTGCTTGAAATTGTTTCACCGCCTGATTGTCACTTAAAAAAAGAGCAAGTGGAATGGCTTCGTGACATTGTTAAACTGGGTGATGCAGGTGATAAAAGAGGTATAATAATTTTAAGCCACCATCCCTATATTTCGGCATTCAGGGAGGAATATACCAGGCCGGGGGCTCAGCTTAGGGAATTAATGGGAGAATTTGAAAGGCCGGTTATCTGGTTTTGGGGACATGACCACAGGCTTGTTATTTACAACAAAGATGTAAATGGAAAAGGTCCTGTTGCTTTCGGCCGTTGTCTTGGTCATGGAGGATTACCTGTGGAAATAAAAATGCCTGATAATGAAACGGATATTGAAAAAATACATTTGTACGATCGCCGCGTCAGACTCGAATTAGGTCGATTTAAGCTTGGTTATAATGGATTTGTCAAACTAAGCCTGGATAAAGACAAGGCTATTGCAGAATACATTGACCTGGAAGATACTTGCGTTTTTGAAGAAGAATGGACAATAAAAAACGGCCAGCTCGATTGGAAGATTGTAAAATCTCTGCCCGAATTGGCCGTTCGATAAATATATTATCTGATTATTTCCTGTCAGGAAATAAGAAATGTCAGTGATCGTCTGCGGAGTGATCCGTGTAAAATGCAGCAAATGTTATCACAAGACCAATAAGTCCAAATATAAAAGTAAAAAGATCCCCAAATACTGCGAGAATGATTACTAACAATAAAAATATTACGATAGAAGCACCAAGTGAGGCTCCTTCTGGTTTGCTATGTACGTGTACGTCGTCAGCCATGGTTCAATAAAAATTTTGACAGTATTGATTTACTACTGCGAAAATAATAAAAATTAGTGAATCCTTTTACCAGAAAAGTCAGATAACGCGGATTTTTCCGGATTTTAAATTATTCGTTACTAATTCAAAGGACAACGCGGCAGAATATAATACATTTGTCAGGTTATAAAATTCAATTTACGCTTCATTAAAATGTCATTTATAATTGGTGTTGATATAGGTACAACAAACGTCAAAACCACTGCTTTTGACACAAAAACGGCGGCAATTCTGGCTTCGCATAGCGAGGGTTATGAAATGCTTCATCCACAACCCGAATGGAGTGAACAAAATCCGGATGATATTTTTAAAGCTGTTTGCCATTCTATCGAGGTTGTCAGTGAAACGTGTAAACCTCAGGGTGAAACGTTGGGTGTTTGCTTCAGTACAGCCATGCATAGTATTATGGCGTTGGATAAGAATGGTAAACAACTAACAAATCTCATCATTTGGGCTGATAACAGAAGTGCCGAAATCGCTGAGAAACTGAGGGTATCGAAGGCAGGGAAAAAGATGTATCAAAACAATGGTACGCCAATCCATGCCATGACGCCGCTTTGTAAATTGATTTGGTTGAAAGAAAATGAGAAAGGCATTTTCAAGAATGCAAAAAGATTTATAGGAATCAAAGAATATATTATTTACCGTCTTACGGGCAACTTCGTTATTGATTATTCCATTGCTTCAGCAACCGGATTGTTCAATATAAAAGATAAAAAATGGGACGACTGGACGCTGAAACAAATCGGACTGGACGAAAGTTATTTGTCTGAAGCAGTTTCTCCGTATCATATCGAAAAGTTGCCGGATAATAATGGGTTCAAATTGTCGGCCGGAATTCCTCTAATTATGGGAGCAAGCGATGGCTGTCTTGCAAATCTTGGAAGCGGGGCGATTCTTTCCGGCACCATGGCGATCACGATAGGTACGAGCGGAGCTGCTCGGATTTGTTCGGATGTTCCTTATCTGGATACCCACATGCGGACTTTTTGTTATATTCTGGATGAGAATACTTACGTTGTTGGCGGTCCGTCCAATAATGGAGCCGTTGTTTTTCAATGGCTAAAAGACACTTTTTTTACTGAAAGTGATTTTAACCAGGTTTTTGATGAAGCTGCAAAAATCAAAGCAGGTTCGGACGGACTTTTATTTTACCCTTATCTTTTGGGTGAAAGGGCTCCTATATGGAATTCCGCTGTAAGAGGAGGATTCTTGGGTCTGGATATTCAGCATACAAAACCTCATTTTGCACGGGCTGTGATGGAAGGAATTTTGTTGAATCTGTACAGTATTGGTAAAATTTTGCTTGAAACAGAAAAGGTTAAGACGATTTATGCCAACGGCGGATTTGCACATAGTCCGTTATGGGTGCAAATGCTGGCTGATGTTTTCGGGATTGAAGTAGCTTTAAATGATACTGTCGATACAGGAACCGTAGGGGCAGCCATGATGGGATTGAAGGCTTTGGGGGTAGTAGAAAAACTGTCAGATTTGGATTATTTTACTCCTGTCAGCACGATATTTAAAGTTGACAAAGCGGTGCATAAGGAATATGATTCCGTTTATGAAAAATTTGGAAAATCTTCCATAGGCGTACTGGCGAATGCAGGAATAGAAAATAATTGATACAGTGGTTTAAATAAGAGAATGTCTTGAAAGTATGAAAATGGTTTATTTGCAGCAACATTTGTATTCTCAGAGAGCTGACTTTTGAAGAAAATTTTTATTATTTAAAACCAAAAAATCCCGGACATTGGCCCGGGATTTTTTGGTTTTAAATGTAGGAGAATTATTTTTTAACCGCTTCCACCATCTTATCCGTAACAATTTTCTTCTCAGAAGAATTACCCCAGGAATTCAGGATATAATTCATCACATCAGCGATTTCCTCATTGTCCAGCCCAGGCGAGGGCATTTGGTTATCAAATTCCAGATTGTTCACCAGGATTTTTCCCTGTAATCCAAATTTTATCGCATGTATCGCTTTTTCAGGTGTTTGCGTAAGGTAATCTGCTTTTACCAGGGGGGGGAATGTTTGAGGTACACCTTCACCACCACCCATATGGCAACTCATACAGTTTTCAGCGTAAATGCCTTTTCCTCTTGCGATGCTTTTTTCAAGGTCATCGTCCTGTTTAGGGAAAACTGCTGAGCAGAAAATGATTCCTGAAAAAAGTACTATTAATGATTTCATGTGAATAATATTCTTAATTTTAAACCTTTGGGCTAATACGGACGATCTTCCCCGAAGTTTCAAGTACTACATAAATATTTCCGTCCGGTCCCTGACGAACATCACGTACGCGACCTAATTTTTCAAAGATAATTTCTCTGCTCAAAACCTTGTTGCCTTTTACTTTAAGGTGTTGCAGGTAAGCAAATTTTAAAGAACCAACAAGTAAATCGCCATTCCAGTCTTTGAATTTCGGACTTGTTACAAAAGTAATTCCACAAGGAGCGATCGATGGTTTCCAGTAAATAACCGGTTGTTCCAACCCAGCCCGGGCAGTGTCCTTCGAAATAATACTGTTGTCATAATCAATACCAAAAGTGATTAATGGCCAGCCGTAGTTTTTCCCTTTTTCAATAATATTCAATTCATCTCCACCTTGTGGGCCGTGCTCATGTTCCCAGATTACATTTGTCGTAGGGTGGATCGTCATGCCTTGTGGATTGCGATGGCCGTACGTCCAGATTTCAGGTCTTGCACCTTCTGTTTTTACAAATGGGTTGTCGGTTGGAATCTTACCATCCTCATGCAAACGGACCACCTTGCCCTGATCTTTGCTCAGATTTTGGGAGTTCTCTTTTTGTCCGCGTTCGCCAAGAGAAAGAAAAACATATCCTTTTTTGTCAAAAACAATACGTCCGCCGAAGTGAACATTTGCTTTCACATTTGGGATCGCTTTGAACAATTGCTGAATTTCAACCAATGCATGGTCTTTCAGTTTTGCACGCATCAAACCTGTATTTGCTCCGCCATCATCACCTTCTTCACCTTCTTTTTTTGGAGAAGAATAGCTGATATAAATCCAGCCATTTTTTGCATAATCCGGGTGTAGGGCCACATCCAGCAATCCGCCTTGTCCTTTGTAATAAACTTCCGGGATGCCAGAAATAGGTGTTGGATCCAGGACACCATTTTTTACCAGACGTAATTTTCCAACACGTTCTGTTACCAGTAGATCTCCGTTAGGTAAAAAAGCGGTTGCCCAGGGCATTTCCAGACCTGTCGCAACGGTATCAACTTTCAAATCGGATTCTGCCATTCCCGATTTTTTCTTTTCCGGTAATGCAAAGTTACTGCTCATTAAACCAGCAGAAGCAAGTAACAACATGCTGCCCAGGAAGAGAGGTACATTGTTTTTTAATGACAAAAAATTATTTTTCATGAGTTCGTGGTGAATGAAGACTATTTGGAATGGATAATGATCAAAGATAAGAATATCAAATCGGGTTTTGCCAGAACCATTTCTATTATTTAACCAGTTCAAGGGCATCCATCTCTGTTGAAATGAATTTAAGCTCTTCGTTCGTTAATTCAATATCCATTGATTTAGCATTCTGAATTGCTTGTTCTGCATCACGTGCACCTACTAAGGCGATTGTAATTCCAGGCTGTTCTACCGTCCATCGAATGACAAGCTGTCCTAATGTCGCCTGTTTGTCGTCTGCCAGCGGTTTAATTTTATCAAGAAATGCGTTGACACGTTTCAGGTTTTCATCTTTGAAAAAATAAATTTCAGTGCGGTGATCATCAGCTCCGAATTTATACCCCGGCTTCATTTTACCTGTTAATAATCCACGTTCCAACGGGCTGTAGGCCAGTATGGATTTATTATGTTCAAGGCAGTAAGGAACAACTTCTTTCTCAATACCGCGTTTCACCAGGCTGTAAGGAACCTGATCAGAAACCAGATTGATATGTTTAGAGGCTTCACGCATCAGGTTTGCATCATAATTACAAACACCTGCATGAAGTACTTTTCCTTGTTTGATCAGCATGGAAATTGCCTCCATAGTTTCCTCAACCGGTGTTGTTTTGTCATGCCAGTGAATTTGATAGAGGTCAATGTAGTCAGTTCCGAGGCGTTTGAGGCTATCTTCACATTCTTTGATAATGCTATCTTTTGCAGCATATTTATAAATTTCAATATCCTTTCCATTATTGTCTTTGCTGTGCATTGCAAAATCACCTTTTGTCAAATCCCATCGCATGCCGTATTTGGTCAGAATCTGTATTTTTTCTCTTGGCAGATCTTTAATTGCTTCACCAACAATTTCCTCACTTAGTCCCTGGCCATACACAGGCGCAGTATCAATGGAAGTGACACCCGCATCGTATGATTTTTGAATCGCGTTAACCGATACGCTGCGTTCTGTTCCGCCCCACATCCAGCCGCCGGCTGCCCAGGCGCCAAAAGTTACTACTGAGACTTCCAGATCTGAATTTCCGAGTTTTCTGTATTTCATAATTTTATTAGCTTTTAATCATCTCCGATCAGTTTCCGGCTTAGCGTTAAGGCTTAAACTATATGCTGTCTTCTAAACATTGCTTTAAATTACAATTCCACTTTCAGGGTTATTAAACCTTAAAAGTGGAATTGTATTGTAAATATATGAATTGAAAAAGCGTGGTTAATGAAAAACGACGCTCATTATTTTGTTAGTGAAAAGGGTACAGTCTCCGGCTTAATTCCCCAGGCTTTTGAAGGAGTACTGGTCATATTAAATTGAAGTTTTCCTCCATTTTGAATATCCTTGTGTTCAAGGTATGTATTGGCGTAAGGTTTTCCGTTCATGGTTGCACCGTCCACATACATATTAGCATCACTTGTTTTTGGCGCTTCGATCGTGAATTTTTTTCCATCTTCAAGTGTGATTGTTGCTTTTTTGAAAAGCGGTGAACCGATCACATACTGCGTTGTCCCTGGCGTAACAGGATAAAATCCTAGCGATGAGAATACATACCAAGCCGAAGTTTGTCCGTTATCTTCATCTCCGCAATATCCGTCAGGTGTTGCCTGATACAATTTTTTCATAACCTGACGCAGCCAGAATTGTGTTTTTGAAGGCGCACCTGCATAGTTGTACAAATAAATCATATGCTGGATCGGCTGATTTCCGTGTGCATAATTTCCCATGTTCATGATCTGCATTTCACGGATTTCGTGGATCGGGAAACCATAATAGCTGTCGTCAAAAATCGGAGGCATTGTAAATACAGAATCAAGTTTCTGAACAAAAGCTTCACGTCCGCCCATTAAACCTACCAAACCTTTTACATCCTGAAATACCGACCAGGTATAGTGAATGCTGTTTCCTTCTGTAAATGCATCTCCCCATTTGAACGGATTGAAAGGCGTCTGGAATTTACCATCCTGATTTTTACCACGCATCCATTTTGTGGAAGGATCGAAAATATTACGGTAATTCTGACTTCTTTTCAGATAGAGATCAATATCCTTTTGTGGTTTTTTCAATTCTTTTGCCAATTGTGAAATACAAAAATCAGCGTAAGAATATTCCAAAGTTCGGGCCGCGTTTTCATTGATTTTTACATCATAAGGAACATAACCCAGTTCGTTATAATATTCATGTCCAAAACGTCCAACCGAACTTACCGGGCCAGCATTTTCTGTATTTTTAAGGATCGCAGAATATAATTTTTCAATATCATAACCACGGATACCTTTTATATATGAATCGGCAATAAGAGAAGCTGAGTTTGAACCGATCATACAATCGCGGTGACCAGGACTTGCCCATTCCGGCAAAAATCCGCTTTCATCATAAGCATTGGCCAAACCTTCCATGATGTGCGCATTCATGGTCGGGTACATCAGCGTGAAAAATGGGAAAACAGCGCGGAATGTATCCCAGAAACCATTATCCGTAAACATATATCCCGGACGCACTTCACCATTATAAGGACTGTAATGAACTACTTTTCCTGCTCCGTCAAATTCGTAAAACTTTCTTGGGAAAAGCAAAACTCTGTAAAGACAAGAATAAAAAGTACGAATCTGGTCAATGTTGTCACCTTCAACTTTAATACGTGATAGCTCAGTATTCCAGATATTACGTCCTTTTTCCTGTGTTTGGTCAAAAGTATCTTTACCAAGTTCAGTTGTTAAATTTCTCTCAGCTTGCTCGTAACTAATAAATGACGAAGCAACTTTCAAACCGATTTTTTCACCTGTTTTTGTTTCAAAACGAACCACAGCACCTACGTGATTTGCTTTGATTTCGAGTGTATCTTTTGTGATTTTAAATTTGCTCCATGCGGATGAAAATTTAAAATCTTTATCAAAAATCAATACAAAATAGTTTTTGAAATTGGCAGGGACACCACCGCTGTTTTTCGTGGTATAGCCAATAATCTTGCGCTCCGAAGGAATCACTTTAACATAAGATCCTCTGTCAAAAGCATCCAGCAAAACATAAGAACTATCTGATTTTGGGAAAGTAAAACGGAACTGCGCTGCGCGTTCGGTCGGCGCGATCTCAGTCGTTACATCATAATCAGCCAGGTAAACTTTGTAATAATTTGGCTTGGCCACTTCCGCCTTATGTGAAAACCAGCTAGCGCGTTCGTTTTCGTCAATTTTCAACGCTCCGGTAATGGGCATAATCGAAAACTGGCCATAATCGTTGATCCACGGACTTGGCTGATGTGTTTGTTTAAAACCGCGGATTTTTTCGGCATCATACATGTAGCTCCATCCATCACCCATTTTGCTGGTTTGCGGCATCCAGAAATTCATACCCCAGGGCATAGCAATGGCTGGATACGTGTTTCCGGACGACAAACTGAATTTTGACTGGGTTCCCATCAGTGGATTTACCAGATCAACAAGATTGGTATTTGCAGGAACAGTCTGGGAAAAAGCGAGTAAAGGTGTTAACAGGGTAAAAAAAGCGATACAGGAGATAATTTTCTTCATGTTAAGGGAAATCCTTTTGAGTTTATGGTAGCAGTAATACAAAGATAATGATCAGGCGCTAAATCCTTTTAGTTTTCCTAATAGATTGAATAGACAGGATTAATTTAATCAGGGTCGCCGTTTTCGGATGGCAATTTACTAAAAAGATTTACGTGGAAAGAACGTCAGGAATTATTTACCTGTGGTATCATTTTTTTAAACTCATATCAACGAAGGAATATATTTGCAGAGAGAATTTTACAGGCCCGCTCAAAAACGTTTAGGCCACGCAGTATCCGGCCTTTTTTTAAAAGAAATCGGTTTTCTCTTCGTTAAAGCAAAGATTTAAGCTTATCTAGTAAAAGTATTTTATAAATCCCACTATGACTGAACACTTGAACCGCCTTACGCCACGACAAATTGTCTTTGAACTGGATCAGTATATAATCGGACAAAATGACGCAAAACGCAATGTCGCTATCGCATTGCGTAACAGATGGAGGCGAATGAATAGTCCTGAGGATATTCAAAAAGAAATAATACCAAATAATATCCTGATGATAGGAGCCACGGGTGTTGGTAAAACTGAAATCGCACGTCGTCTGGCAAAAATAGCGGACGCACCTTTTGTAAAAGTGGAGGCGTCCAAGTTTACAGAAGTAGGATATGTGGGTCGTGACGTTGAAAGTATGGTTCGCGATCTTGTTGAGCAGGCTGTTGGAATGGTGAGAACTCAGAAGAAAGAAGAAGTAAAAATTAAGGCTGAACAGGCTGTTGAAGATATTATTCTGGATGCGCTGATTCCTCCGATTCATGGAAATAATGTTGTAAAACCACGACCTGAAAATACAGAATCAAATGGTGTAATTCCGGAAGATGATAATGAGTTGAACCAGCGCACCCGTGAACGTTTTCGTGAAAAGATCCGAAACGGAGAACTTGACGAACGTAAAATAGAAATTGAAATCCAGCAAAATCAATCGCCAAGTGTTGGTATGATCGGTGGAGCAATGGACGATGTTTCGATGATGAATATTCAGGAAATGATCGGCAATATGGTGCCGCGCCGTGGTAAAAAACGTAAGGTTACCGTTGGCGAAGCCAAAAAACTTCTTTTGGATGAGGAAGCTGGAAAACTAATTGACATGGACGAAGTGAAACTGGAAGCCATTCAAAAAGCAGAAAATCTGGGAATCATTTTTATTGATGAAATTGATAAAGTTGCTTCAAGCCGCTCTGGTGGTGGAAGCGGGCCAGATGTTAGCCGTGAAGGGGTACAACGGGATCTTTTGCCAATTGTAGAAGGAAGCGCGGTTAATACCAAACATGGTGTGATTAATACAGATCATATTCTTTTCATCGCAGCCGGAGCTTTTCATGTTGCGAAGCCATCCGATCTTATTCCTGAGCTTCAGGGCCGTTTTCCAATTCGTGTGGAATTAAACAGTTTGACGGAAAGTGATTTCTACCAAATCTTGAAAACGCCGAAAAACGCTTTGACAAAACAATATGAAGCGATGATGGAAGCGGAAGGTGTGGATCTGCAATTTGAAGATGGTGCACTTCGGGAAATGGCACGGATTGCTTTTGAAGTAAACAGTGAAGTTGAAAATATCGGAGCACGTCGCTTGCAAACGGTAATGAGTTTGCTTCTGAATGATTTTATGTTTGATATTCCTGATGTGATCGGGCCAGATTCTTCGATCATTGTTACCGCAGAAATGGTGAGCGAAAAATTATCTCACATGGTAAAAAACAGAGATTTGAGCCAGTTTATTTTATAAATGATTTGAAAACATAAATGTCCCTGATCGAAAATTATTGCTTCGGTCAGGGACATTTTCATTTAAGGATAAAATCTTATTCTCCAAAATAGAGCCACTTGAAAGCCTTGGGAAATTCTTCTCCCCAGCAGCTTTCTGAATGTGTCCCTTTTTCATTCAAAGATGTTTTAATTTTAACACGGCTGTAACCAAATCCCTGGTTAACAAGTGTTTCTTGTAGTTTTTGAATATTCGGTATCATTTCTGAGCCTTCTTTACCGCCACCGTATAAATAAATTCGCGTCTCAAAAGGTTCGAAAAAGTGAATGGCGTCAAAATAGATCTTACGTGATATCCAAAGCGATGGCGAGAAAATCATCAGTCTGCCGAAAATATTCGGATACATTAAAGCCGCATACAAACTCAGTAATCCACCAACAGAACTTCCACCCATACCCGTATTCAGGCGGTCAGGTAATGTTCTGTACTTTTCATCAATATGTTTTTTTAATGTTTCAGTAACAAATTTCAAAAAAAGATTCCCTAAACCCTTTCCAAGATTCGGATTGTCGTAAGGCGAAAATTCCTGGACACGTTCGTCTCCGCCATGATCAATGGCTACAATGATCACATTTGCTTTATCTTCTCCGGCTAGTTGGGCCAGTTTTCGATCAATTTCCCAGTTTCCGTAAGGTGAACCTTGGCCAAAAAGATTCTGCGCGTCCGTCATATATAAAACAGGATAACGGCGATCCGGCTGCTCGTAATAATCGTGCGGCAACAAAACATGAACGCGGCGTTCTCTGTGTAACTGGGGAATTTCAAATGTCTCGGACAGTACCTCAACAATGGGGATCAAGTCCAATTTTTTCGATTGATCTGTCTGCCATCTAATCACATAATCAGTGATATTTTTTTCATCTTCGGTAATAAAACGGTTGGCATATGGCTGGCCATAACGATCCAGCTCTACCTGGTCCCAGCCGCCGCGGGTATACTTATATTCCAGAGGGAATTCAAAATCAATATCTATGGGGAACTGAAAAGTGTAGCGCCCGGGAGCCACTTTTGTCATCTGATAATCAGGTAGATCCGGCAACCATTTACAAAAAGGACCTGTTATGAAAATGGGGCGATCGTCTGTATTTGGTGTAGTTAACGTTAGAGTTATTATTTCTTGTAACGTATCTATTTCTTTAAGCATTCTGTTAATAACACTGAGGTCGATATAAGTGTCAAATTTACAGTATTTTTATAACGAATTTTAACGGTATGAACAGATTAACGAATTTCTTCTATCATTCAATAGTATACTTCTATTATGTCTAATTGGCTGATGATCATTTATTTCCTGATCATATCAACAAAGTCAAAAGAAAACGGATGCTTCTCATCCTGATCATGACGTGTTCGCTCTGATTCTTTCCATAACTCAGGATTTTCTATATTGAAAAATGTATCACCCTCAGTTTCAGTGTGCACTTCTGTTATATACAAGTTATCAGTAGTATTCTGAACCTGATTATAAATATCACCTCCACCAATTATAAAGGCCTCATTCGTTCCTGTATTTCTCGCTTCTTCAATTGCTTCATCCAAAGAATGTACGACAATAGTACCTTCAAAAGTAAAATTTTTGTCACGGGTTATGATAATGGATTGTCGGCCCGGAAGTGGTTTTCCAATAGACTCAAAGGTTTTTCTGCCCATGATCATTGGATGGCCAAGGGTTAGTTTTTTAAACCGTTTAAGATCATCCGGCAAACGCCAGATCAGTTGGTTATTTAATCCTATTACGCCGTTTTTGGAAACAGCAACAATGATGGAAAGAAGCATTTATTTGAAATCGTAAAGATTTATTAGAAATGTTAAAAAATAGGTTGTTGGGCTGAAAGAGGTTTATTATAGGATTCCTCTGCACCCAGGATTTTGGATTTTTATAAATTTTGTTGCTACAAATATTTCGGTGCTCTGCACCTTGGGTTTCGGATATTATAAATTTTGTTGCTACAAATATTTCGGTGCTCTGCACCTTGGATTTCGGATTTTTATAAATTTTGTTGCTACAAATATTTCGGTGCTCTGCACCTTGGATTTCGGATTTTATAAATTTTGTTGCTACAAATATTTCGGTGCTCTGCACCTTGGGTTTCGGATTTTATAAATTTTGTTGCTACAAATATTTCGGTGCTCTGCACCTTGGGTTTCGGATTTTTTGAATTTTAGTGCAACAAATATTACGGTGTTAGACATATCGTTGAACAGGTGCAGAGCACCGAAATATTTGTAGAATTAGCAATTAACCCCGATTTATCGACAAGGTGCAGCGCACCGGAATATTAATCCTCAACTAAACCATTTTAATCAAAAATGTCTTACAATTTGGCCCCTCTCAAAAAATCCCCAACTTCCAATTTCTTCTTTCCTTCCAATTGTAAAACCTCTACTGCCAACCAAACATCCCCGGCCCTGAAATGTAAAAACGTTTTATGGTCCGTCTTAAATTCTCCCGGATTTCCCTCGCTGGAATCTTCGGTTATACTTGTCTTGAAAATCTTGCACGATAGACTATTCAAAATCGTCCATGCTGCCGGATATGGCGAAAGTCCTCTGACGAAATTAAAGATTTTTTCAGCAGGTAGCGTCCAGTCAATTTCACAGGTTTCCCTGAAAATTTTCGGAGCCATTTTTATTTCTTTCGATTCATCCTGCGGCTCCTGCGGATAAATACCTTCTTCAATTGCCTGAACTGTTTTGACAACGAGTTTTCCACCAATGTGCATTAATCTTTCATAAACAGAACCTGCATCGTCGTCAGGGGTAATTGGATCTCTTTCCTGGAAAATGATTTTCCCGGTATCGATTTCTTTTTCAATAAAAAAAGTAGTGACACCGGATTCCGTTTCACCATTTATGACAGCCCAGTTGATTGGTGCTGCACCGCGATATTGCGGTAATAAAGAGCCATGTAAATTAAATGTGCCATATTTTGGCATACTCCATACAATTTCCGGCAGCATCCTAAATGCAACCACCACTTGCAAATCTGCATTTAATGACTTTAATTGAGCAATAAACTCGGGATTTTTGAGTTTTTCTGGTTGAAGAACCGGGATTCCCTGTTCTTCTGCATATATTTTGACAGGGGATGACATCTGTTTTTGTCCACGTCCGGCAGGTTTATCTGGCACGGTAATTACAGCAATTACATTAGAATTGCTCTCTACCAGACTTCTTAAACTTTGGACAGCAAATTCTGGCGTCCCCATAAAAATGATTCTTAATTTATCAGGCATGGATTGTATCTGCTTTTAACAATTTGGTTTGTTACCATTTACAAATATTGCTATTTTTGTCGTTCATATTAAAAAACAATGGAAAAGATAAAAAGAAATTGCTGTCGAAAAGCTAAGGTTTTCTAGTCCTCTACTATGGGTTATAACAAACTCTTGTAGGACGGTCTCTGAACCGTTCTTTTTTTTTACCCCAACCACCAATTAAAAATTTAAGAATATTTAAACATAACTAAGTCATGGCTAAAATTTCATACTATACCGAAGAAGGATTAAACAAGCTGAAAAATGAGTTGAATGATATGAAAACCAAAGGCCGTACTGCTATTGCCGGACAAATTGCAGAAGCGCGGGACAAAGGTGATTTGAGTGAAAATGCAGAATATGATGCGGCGAAAGATGCACAGGGAATGCATGAAATGAAAATTGCCAAGCTGGAAGAAATCATGTCAAATGCACGTGTGATCGATGAGTCATCGATTGATAATTCACAGGTTGCAATTTTATCCAAAGTGAAAATCAAAAACCGTAAAAACGGTATTGAAGTAACATATACGCTTGTTTCCGAAGAAGAAGCTGATTTAAAAACCGGAAAAATTTCTGTCGGCTCGCCGATTGGAAAAGGTCTTTTGGGTAAAAAAGTGGGTGAAACAACCGAGATTAAAGTACCCGCCGGGATGATGGAATTTGAAGTTTTGGATATCAGCCGTTTTAGTGAATCCTGATCTTAGACAAAGCGGTTTTATACTTTGTTTCTAAAAAATATCAATAAAAAAAATGTTGAATTGCTGAATGTTTATTCATTCACTAATTCAACATTTTTTATTTATTATTGGGTTAAGATTAAAAAAACCGATATGAGATTTAAAGGATATTTGCTTACATTTTCATTCCTATGGGTGGATGGTATGGCCATTTTTCCTTTTATATTTTTAAGGTCTAAAACGCCTGGGAAAGTACTTTTATTCCATGAAACCATTCATTTGAAGCAGCAGCTCGAAATGGGTTTGCTGCCTTTTTATATTTGGTATTTTCTTGAATATCTGATCCGGCTTATTCAATACCGAAATCTATATCTGGCTTATCTTAATATTTCTTTTGAGCGCGAAGCTTATGCTAATGAGCGCGAATTTGAATATCTTGTGAACCGGAAATTCTGGGCATTTTTAAAGTATTTATGACAAAAAAATAACCCGGCAAATACAAAGTGATTACACATTTCAATTAAATTAGTATGACTGAAGAAAGTAAATCGTTTTTATACAAATACCTGAACAACGCTTCTCCAACGGGTTTTGAAGCATCCGGACAGCAGATCTGGCTGGATTATATCAAGCCTTATATTGAAGAACAAATTATCGATGTCTATGGAACGGCTGTTGGTGTCATCGGCGGTGGACAGGATTACAAAGTTGTTATCGAAGCGCATTCCGATGAAATTTCCTGGTTTGTAAATTATATTTCGGATGACGGATATATTCACGTGCGCAGAAATGGTGGATCCGATGCTGCTATTGCGCCATCGATGCGTGTTAATTTGCATACGTCCAAAGGAATTGTAAAAGGCGTTTTCGGATGGCCGGCCATTCACGTGCGTGACACTGCAAAAGACCAGGTGCCAAAAGTGCATGAGCTTTTCATAGACGTGGGCGCTGCCAAAAAAGATGAAGTTTTGGAAATGGGTATTCACGTCGGAACCGTGGCAACTTTTGTTGACGGTCTGGATGAATTGAATGACAAATTTTACGTTGGTCGTGCGCTGGATAACCGTATGGGTGGTTTCATGATTGCGGAAGTGGCGCGGATGCTACATGAAAATAATGTAAATCTGCCTTTCACGCTTTATATCGTAAATGCAGTTCAGGAAGAAATTGGTTTACGTGGTGCAGAAATGATTTCCCGCAGACTGAAACCGGATCTTGCGATTTGTACAGATGTGACGCATGATACGCAGTCGCCGATGTATAACAAAAAAGAACAGGGTGATTTGAAGTGTGGAAGCGGACCGGTGATTTGTTACGGACCAGCGGTTCAAAATAATGTACGTGATCTATTGATTAATATCGCTGAGGAAAAAAATATCCCATTCCAGCGTCAGGCGGTAAGTCGTTCAACGGGTACGGATACGGATGCATTTGCTTATTCAACAGAAGGAATCGCGTCTGCACTGATTTCCCTGCCTTTGAAATACATGCATACAACCGTTGAAATGGTACATAAGGATGATGTTCAGAATGTAATTCAACTGATGTACGACGTGCTTCTTTCTTTAAAAGGAAATGAAGATTTCAGGTACATAAAATAATATTTGACGGACAGAATAGAGAATTGGGAAAGGGAATAGCGTAATAAAACCCTATTCCCTTTTCTTTTTATTAAGCTGGCAGGATTGAAATTCTGAAAACATTTTTACACTTCATCAAATGGACAATCGGGCAAGGGGCAGAGGAGCCGGAATTAATACCGATAACAAATTTCGTAAGCAGGAAATTGAATATATTTCCGAAGACTGGCAGAATTGGGAAGAGCCGGAAAAAAATGTTAAAACGTTGTTTATTGAGGAAATTTCCAAAACGATTCTGAGTAAATCAGATAGTCCGGATCTTCGCAATTTCAATTCCATAAATCCATACCGAGGCTGTGAACATGGCTGTATTTATTGCTATGCGCGCAATTCTCATGAATACTGGGGCTTTTCGGCCGGACTGGATTTTGAAACAAAAATTGTAGTAAAAAAGAATGCGCCTCAGTTGCTTGAAAAATTACTGAATTCGAAAAGCTGGGAACCTCAAACGATTTTCTTTTCAGGAAATACAGATTGCTATCAGCCTGCTGAAAAAAAATATGAACTTACACGGCAGATGCTGGAGATCTGTCTGAAGTATAGAAATCCGGTTAGTATCCTTACAAAAAACGCTCTTATTCTTCGGGATCTTGATATCCTTGAAAAAATGGCGAAACTGAATCTGGTACACGGTGCAGTTTCGATCACGTCTTTAAATGAAGATTTAAGAGGGAAACTGGAACCAAGAACAGTAACAGCAAAACGCCGTTTACAGGTTTTGAAAACGTTACATGAGGCTGGCGTTCAGATGGGAGTGATGACGGCACCAATCATCCCGGGATTAAATGATCATGAAATTCCTTCCATTATTCAGGCTGCGGCCGAGGCAGGTGCGGTTTGGGCAGGTTATACCGTTGTGAGATTAAATGGAGCTATTGGTGAAATTTTTGTGGAATGGATCAATCACTATTTTCCCGACAAAGCGACCAAAGTTTTAAACCAGATCAAAGAATGTCACGGCGGACAAGTTAATGACACTCGATATGGTGTTCGCATGAGCGGAGAAGGTAAATTTGCTGAAAATATCAGGCATTTGCATGATTTTGCCTGCCGTAAATATTTTGCCGGCCGGGAAACAAAAGAGCTCGACACGTCTCTTTTTATAAAAGGCGGACAGATGAAATTGTTCTGAAAATAATTATTTGTCAAGTTTGAATCATTCCTAAATCATAGTAAATGAAAAAAATAATTCTATACCTGAGTTTAATAGCTTCAATTGGCACAATAACAACGAGCTGTGCCAGCACATCTGGTAAAAGTCCGTTTCTGGCTACATCTGATTCCCTGGAAAACCATAATCATGTGATTGCTAAAACAGTCATTACGGGAGCGGATCAAACATCGGAATATCTGAAATATCTGAAAGGAAAAAGAATCGCCATGGTTGTAAATCAAACTTCCATTATTGGCAAAACGCCTAGCGTGGACAGTTTACTCGCAATTGGCGTAAATATTGTACGGATTTTCGGCCCGGAACACGGCTTCCGTGGAAATGCCAGTAATGGTGCCAAAGTAAGCGATGAAACTGATCCTAAAACTGGAATTTCAGTTGTTTCCTTATACGGAAAATATAAAAAACCAAGTAAGGAGCATCTTGCTGATGTTGATCTGGTAATCTTTGATATTCAGGATGTTGGGTGTCGTTTTTATACCTACATCAATACGCTGGACCATGTAATGGAATCATGCGCTGAAAATGGCAAGGAGCTAATGATTTTAGATCGTCCAAATCCTAATGGTTACGTTGTAGATGGTCCGATTCTAGAAGATCATTTACATTCGGGAATTGGAATGCACAAAATTCCGATCACGCATGGCATGACCATGGGTGAATTTGCTCAAATGCTGAATGGAGAAAAATGGTTGCCCGGTAAGTTGCAATGTAAACTAAAAATTGTTAAAGTAGCTAACTATGAACATGATACGCCTTACGAGTTGCCGGTTTTTCCATCGCCAAATCTGAACAGTCAACAGTCGATTTTGTTATATCCAAGCATATGTCCTTTCGAAGGAACAATTGTAAGCCAGGGGCGTGGAACTTACATGCCATTTACAGTTCTTGGTGCGCCTTTGTTGAAAGGAAAATATGAATTTTCTTTTATGCCAAAAAGTATTCAGGGTATGAGCGAAACCCCGCTTCATCAGAATCAGGATTGTTACGGTCTTGATTTAAGAAAATATGATATTACTTCTTTGAGAAAAAGCAAACAGATCAATCTGAAATGGCTTATTGAAATGTATAAGGCTTATCCGGATAAGGAGAAATTTTTCGATATGTCACAAAGCAAGCAGATGGGGAATTTCGATAAACTTGCGGGCACTGAAAATCTGAAAAAACAAATTATTGCAGGTATGCAGGAAGCTGACATAAGAAAAAGCTGGGAGCCTGGATTAACAGATTATAAAAATATGCGGAAGAAATATTTGCTTTATCCTTAATAGTAGAAATGTTATATTGAAGCAACAAAAAACCCCTCAGGCATAGTCTCAGGGGTTTTTAAATTTACTCAACGAGATTAGATATTATTTTGTCAGATATCGAAACATCTTTATAAAATTATGTGAGAAATATTTGCAGGCGTATATACCTTTCGGGGGTATCTACGTTTTTTTGTCGCCTTTGGATCAATTGATTTGAAATTAACTTAAATTTTTTTAGCTAAAATTTCATCTCACTGATAATGAGTTTGTTGTATAGGAATATTTTCGTTATAATACCAAAACATCGTATTTTACTTTGCTTGAAATAGCAAAGCGTTAAAAGTCCAGGAATCCGGAATGAAGATTTTGAAGGGTCAAAGGGAATTTAAGGAGAACTTGGCTCCCAATACTTTTGTATCACAGCCTACTGCGCCATTATTAACGAATCCTACACTTACGTCGGTAATTCGGGTAGATTTTCCTGCGGGCAGATCTTTTTTTATCGTGATGATTTTTGTGGTAAGTGCTTCCTGTGTGTCGGATAAATATTTAAATTCTACCTCTACACTCGTGGCAGGTTTGTTGGCTTTGTTTTCAATTAGCAAATTATGTATTGCAATCCCACCAACGGAATGCCATTCGTTTTCAATAATTTTTAGCTCATCCTGGACTTTACTTTTTAGCATAGCATCTGCAAGACCAAGAGAATCTTTTTGACCTAATACAGTCGTTACAGACTCTATTTCTTTGTCTTTTTGAAGGAAATCCAGCTGTTTGTAATAATACAGAATATAAAAAAAAGCACAAATAGGTACAATTGCACTTATCCACTTAAGCCACTCAATTGCTATTTTTTTAAATTTGGCACTTTTTCTTTTTCTAGACGGCATTTTATTCGAATTGCGATGATAATTACAAATAAAAGCATCTTATGTAGTAAGAATACTATGTTGTGTAAAATTTAATCAGAAATGCAGAGAATTTTTTTAGGACAATATAATCTAAGTGGAATAGATGTATAAAAAATGCGATGTGTGAGAATAAAATTTAAGGGTAATTGGCGAAATATTAATTTTACCACCATACATATTCCAAAATGTTGTAAATGATAAAAACAATCAAAGAAAATGCAATTAGTGAAACAATAATTCTCCACCGGCCTGTATAACCAGGCTGGTCGTCACGCGAATTTTCCATCATATTCCAAATATGGTAAGAGGTAATAGTAAAATACTTTCTCTTCTATTAAAAAACAGAATCACCAATTCTTATATTTTTCAGCGGGTGTATACTATGATCCAGGAATTTTGTGTTCTGTTAACGAATGGTGACACAAGGTCAGTCTTTAAGTTGTGTCTCCAAAACCGTTAAATAAGTTCTTTTGAAAAAAGATGTATTTGTCGTATTAATACTGTATTATGGTATAAAACTACTTGGAATAAAGTTATGTTTCGAAATTTGATCATCTTTATTTGAATCGGATGCAATTTGACCTACAGATCAAGGTCTTTACGCATTTTGTGTATACCTTGATCCGGACAAACTTTTGCAATTGGGTCGTTCTCATATTTTGGGTGATTTACTGCTCTGAATAAAATTTCATGCGAAACATGCATAAATACCTGATCTGAAAATTGATCGGGTAGTTGCAACTAAAACTTATCCAGTTCTATTAGTCTCGGAGTAATTATTTTTATCGACTCTTCCTTTCGGCTTCTCTTTTTCATTACAGGTGCATGTAATTATGGTAAAAGAGCTGTGTGAAATAATAATTCTATATTTTTTGTATTATTATTTTTACAAAATGATAAATATGTTGTGTTGAAATTACCAGGATTTTATCACGTAATAGCTCAGAGCCATCACAAAACAAAGAAGTTGATATTATGAGAAATACCAACTTCTGAAAACTGAATATATTTTCTTTCCAAATACTTAGGGCTTTTTTACCGTCGTCGTATCCGGATATACAACGCCCCCAGTTGTAATTGTTCTTTTCCTTCTCCTTACTGTATAGCCTGCTGTTGTATCCGCGTTAGGGCGGCCGGTACTGCTTCTGCTTCCGTCCACTGTTCCGTTTGTATTAACATTTCCATTATCATTCAAAACCGGAGCGTTTTCTTTTATGACCGGATCTTTTGACAAATTCACTCTTTTAGAGGTATCCATCACGGTGACTCTTTTGGAGGTTTTCGTTTTTGTAGCATTTTGAGTCTGAGAATATCCAACAGCCGGGATCATCAATATTGTGATAAAAAGGAAATGTTTTAGCGATTTCATGGTGTAATTGTTTAAATATCAGATACGAAGAATATAATCTTCAACGCTTAAAAATATTATTCCAGTGAATTATCTAATTTTTAAGTAAATCATGGATTCATTTGATCCGCATTATTCTGTACTTCATCCATCACTTCCAGCGCTTCGGTGAAGTTCAATTTTTCAGTATTCTGTAATCATCCAATTTTGACTTAAATCTAATTAGGAGCAGGATGAAAGCGATATTAATTTTATTAACAATATATTTTCTGACACTAAGTGCAGAAGCACAGACTACAATTTCCGGGAAAATTTCCGACCAAAAAGGAGCGCGAATGCCTGGTGCCAATATATTGATAAAAGGTACCTATGACGGAACTTCCTCAGATGCTAATGGAAATTTTAAATTTGAAACATCAGAAACAGGTAAACATATTGTCGTTTTTCAAGCTTTGGGTTACAAACCGCAGGAGCGTGAAATCGAATTTTCAGGTCAGCCGTTAAGTTTCGGGATTTCCTTGGCCGAAAGCATTAATGTTTTAACGGCTGTAACGATCACAGCCGGTGCCATGGAAGCCAGTGATACCAAAAAAGCAGTGGTACTGAAACCGCTTGATATAGTCACAACTTCGGGAGCCATGGGGAATATTACCGCAGCATTACTCACATTACCTGGAACTTCAACCGTTGGTAATGACGGAAGATTATTTGTACGTGGAGGAGATGCCTCCGAAACTTCGATTTTTATTGACGGCCTGCAAGTTGGAAACGCCTACGGAAGTACTGCAACAAACGTCCCGACACGCAACCGTTTCAGCCCCAATTTATTCAAAGGATCATTTTTCAGCACCGGTGGTTATTCTGCCGAATATGGCCAGGCACTTTCTTCCGCGCTTGCGCTGAATACGCTGGATTTGCCATTAAGAAATCAGGGAGATTTGAGCATTATGTCGCTTGGCGGCGGCTACACACAGACCCTGGTAAAAGATAATAATGCCCTTACCGCCACGGCCAATTACTATAATCTTGCTCCATATCAATCGCTTGTAAACCAAAAGTTTGACTGGGAAAAAAGTCCTTCAAGCTGGGATACCGAGGTTTCTTTAAGACACAAATTGGGGAAAACCGGTTTCCTGAAAGCATATGCACACACAGAAGGAAGTAATATGACGATCTGGCAAAAAGTTGCCGGAGAATCGCGTAGGGGTGATCGTGTACATATCAATAACCGCTATTCTTATGGGAATCTTTCGTTTCGTCAATCTGGGAAAAATGACTGGTTTTTCTACGGCGGACTTGCTTATTCACACAACCGGGATGCGATCAATCTGAATTATGTACCGGTTCGCCAGATAAATCAGCTTGGACATGCGAAAATTGTGGCTGTTAAAGATTTTAGTCCTCAGTTTTCACTTAAAAATGGAATTGAATATTACCTGAAATCGTATTCCGAAGAATTAGTAGATAATCAATTGAAACGCAGTATTACGGATAATCAATTGAATCATTTTATTGAAACTGATTATTATTTCAGTAATCGTCTAATTTTCAGAGGTGGATTACGAAGCGGATATAGTACAGCGTCAAAACAATTTTGGATGGATCCACGCATTTCTTTGGCTTATAAATTGAATAATCAAGGCCAGTTTTCCATCGCTGCCGGAAAATTTCACCAGCTTCCTGACGAAAAGCTGAGAGTGCTACAAAACAATTTGAAAAACGCGGAAGCCAGTCATTATATTCTTAACTATTTCATTGTCAATAATAACAGAACATTTCGGGCTGAGGCATTTTATAAAACATATACCAATTTATCAACCTACAACGGAACCGATCTGGCGCCGGTTAACATTATACAAAACGGCTCAGGTTATGCAAGAGGAGCCGATATTTTTTACCGCGACAAAACAAGCTTTAAAAACACAGATTTTTGGGTTTCATATAGTTTCGTTGATAGCAAACGCCAATATTCAGTGTATGAAACAAAAGTGCAGCCTTCTTTCGCTCCGAAACATAATGGCTCCGTGGTTGTGAAACATTTTGTAAGTGCGCTGAAATCTCAGCTTGGAACATCCTGGTCATGGAATAACGGATACACCTACAACGACCCCAACCTTGCCGGTGAAATGCAGCGTAAAACAAAAGCGTACAGCGATCTGAGTATCAGCTGGAGTTATTTGCCAAGACCTAATATGATCTTGCACATTGCATGCTCAAATATTCTTGGAAGGAATAATGTGTTCGGTTACAAATATGCAGCACAGCCTGATGATGCGGGATCATTTTCAAGAATCCCTGTTGGGCAAGGCGCAAGCAGAATGCTTTTTGCTGGCTTGTTTATTACACTTTCCCGCGATAAAAATGCCAATCAGCTTAATAATCTGTAATCTTATAACGTGTTGATAATCAAATTTTATTAAAATAAATATTTCAAAATATACGAATTAACCAAGTCTTGAAAACTGATTTTTAACTTTTTAATCGAACAAAAAACATGAAAAATTTACTGTTATCTATGGCTTTGTTTCTATTTTCAGCGGTATCAATTTTCGCTCAGGATTCTCCTTATCAAAAGGCCATGAAAAAGGAAATTGCCAAACTGAATGATGCTGATTCCTTAAGTAAATATCAGCAATCGGCTAATGCTTTTGCGCGTATCAGTCAGTTAAATCCAAACGAATGGCAGCCGTATTATTACAATGCTCTTGCTTATGTTTATCAGGGACTGGATAATTCGCTGGATCTGAACAAAAAAGATGAAGTCCTTGCAAAGGCAGAAGAACTGATCAAAAAAGCTGAAGCCATTTCACCAGAAAATTCAGAAATTGTAACACTCGAAGGCTTCAAAATAATGGCCGAAGTAAGTGCAGATCCTGCCAGCCGCGGACAAAGTATGTCGGGTGCTGTACTTACTACTTTCGGAAAAGCCATGAAAATGGATCCTCAAAACCCGAGAGCATCACTTTTGATGGGACAAATGGAATTTGGAATGGCCAAATTTTTTAAATCCGGTACTGAAAAAGCTTGTGGATTAGTAAAACAAAGTCAGGCTATATTTGCAGCACAGGATGACGAGGCGTTGAAAGCTAAACTGGCGCCAACCTGGGGGAGACCGCTTGCTGAAAAGTCAGCAAAAGCCTGTCAGTAAAACGTTGAAATAGTACATTAGAAAAACAAATTAATCATATGACATCTTCGATAAGAGGCTCAAAAAAATTCTGGAATTTTTCTCCGGCCTTTATTGGTATGAATTTGATTATCGCCGCTGTAATTACGGTTATACTCTGTCCTTCCTGTTTTACTTCAAAAAAAGAATTATTGTACGTAGCCAGTGACTTTTTATACTCTTTTATTTTGTCATGCATTCTGAGTTACGGCGGTTTTCTGGCAGAATATTATTTTGATAAGAAAATGCCCTGGATTCAATATCCTCTCAAACGGTTGCTTTTAGAAAGTACAAGCTATATTCTGTACGTTTTCGTTACCAGTTATATCATCTTATTTTTAATCGAATTTCTGGTCAGACAGTCATTTTCGATTAACAATATTCCGTGGGAATGGCTGATGGTTCATACAAAATTACCCATGCAGATTTCTGTGATTATTGCATTTTTGCTGATTAGTCGCTCTTTTTTACTGGAATGGAGGAAGTCGGCGATAGAAACGGAACAGTTGAAAACAGAGCAATATGCCCAGCAATATCAAACGTTGAAGGATCAGCTGAACCCGCATTTTTTGTTCAATTCGTTGAATGTTTTAAGTAATCTTGTGTATGATAATCCGGACACGGCGGCAAAATTTATCCGGCAATTATCAAAAATCTATCGGTACGTTTTAGAGGTTCAGCAAGAGAAAGTGGTTAAGCTATCCAGCGAACTTGAATTTGCTGAAAACTTTCTTTCCCTTCAAAAAATACGATTTGAAGAGGGTTTGCAATACAACATTGACGTAAATCTCCATAAGGATTTTTACCTTCCGCCACTTTCATTGCAAATGTTGCTTGAAAATGCAATCAAGCATAATATCGCGTCGATGGCCGATCCGTTATTTATTGAAATTCTGCTTGAAGGAAATCAGTTGATCGTCAAAAATAATCTTCAGTTGAAAAGCAGTTTACCCGAAGAATCAACAGGAATTGGTCTTTCCAATATCCGTAAAAGGTATGAACTATTGAATAATGAGTCAGTTTTAATTGAAGAAACAGTGGATTTTTTCATCGTGAAATTACCGTTAATCGAAAATGTGCAACTATAACTCAGCCAGAAAATTTTAGAAAAATGCGAATACTGATCATCGAAGATGAAAATATGGCCGCCCGCCGTTTGATCAAACTGATCAACGATATCATACCAAATTGTGAAATTTTTGGAAACCTCGATACTGTAACTTCGGCTGTGGAATGGCTGAACAATAATCCGCATCCGGACCTGATTTTTCTGGATATCCAACTTGCTGACGGAATAAGTTTTGAGGTTTTTGAGCATGTAAAAGTGACCTCACCCATTATTTTTTGTACGGCATTTGACCAGTATGCGATCAAAGCTTTCAAACTGAATAGTATCGATTATTTGTTGAAACCAGTTGATCCTGACGAGCTGAGAAACGCGTTAACCAAATTCCAATCCGGAAGAAAAGCTCCGGAAATAACATTGGATCAAATTCGGGTGTTGCTTCAACCTGCGCAAAAAGTGTATAAAAACCGATTTCTGGTAAAAATTGGAGAGCGCATACAAACGATCGCCATTGACGAAATCGGGATATTTTATAGTGAAGACAAAGTCACTTTTCTGATGACTAAACAAGGCAAAAAATTCATTATTGATTACACACTGGATGAAGTTGAAAACCTTTTGAATCCTGAAATGTTTTTCAGATTAAATCGGAAATACATCAGTTCCGTTGGCCCGATTAAAGGAGTTTTTACCTATTCAAACAGTCGTCTGAAAATCCAGCTTGAAAATTGTAGTGATAACGATATTCTGATAAGCCGCGAGAAAATGGCTGCGTTTAAAAGTTGGTTAGGGCAATGAAATAAAGAAAAGAAATTTCTCCGAGCCACCCGTCCGATGGCTTTTTCGCTGTCGGACGGGTAACAGACCGGCGTCAGCAAAATCTACTAAAATACAAAAATCAACCCCACATATCTACCGAAAATTTCTTCATAAGACCATTGAAATTTCCGGCCTGCCAGTTGAAATTTGCCCAAACGATCCCATTATAATTGCGGATTCTCAACAATCAGTAGTATATTAAAGTGTAATTGATCAACATCAGGATCGCTGGAACGGAAGTTGAGTCTTTTTTGTGCGAAATGATTCACTTCTACTAAACAAAAACAAATACCTATTGATATGTCAAAGAAAGTAGCGGAACAACTGACGGATATGCTCGTACAGGCAGGTATCAAACGGATTTATGCAGTAACGGGCGACAGCCTGAATGAATTAAATGATGCGGTAAGAAGAAATCCGGATATAAAATGGATCCATGTAAGACACGAAGAAGCAGGTGCATACGCTGCTGCGGCCGAAGCTGAACTTACCGGTTTGGCCTGTTGCGCAGGTAGCAGCGGGCCTGGTCACGTGCATTTGATCAACGGACTTTACGATGCCCACCGCGCGGGAGCATCAGTTTTGGCTATTGCGTCAACGTGTGCTACGGTAGAATTTGGCAGCGGATATTTTCAGGAAACAAATACAATCAAGCTTTTTGACGATTGCAGTTATTATAATCAGATTGCCGCCACACCGGCTCAGTTGCCAAGAATGACACAGGCCGCACTCCAACATGCAATTCAGCAGAAAGGTGTATCGGTTTTAGGTTTGCCAGGAGATGTCAGTGCGATGGAAGCGGTTGAGAATGTGACTGCCGATAAAAATTACTTTTCCAAAGCCCTTATCCGACCGGGCGATGAAGAACTTCAGGCGCTCGCCAATTTGATCAATAAACATAAAAAAGTTACTATTTTCTGTGGAATCGGAGCTGCGGATGCACATGATGAAGTGGTTGAACTGGCCGCTTTGTTGAAGGCTCCGGTTGGATATTCATTCCGTGGGAAGATGGGAATTCAATATGAAAATCCCTATGAAGTGGGGATGACTGGTTTGCTGGGATTGCCATCAGCATATCACGCCATGCATGAAAGTGAAATGGTGATTTTGCTCGGAACCGATTTTCCATACACGCCTTTTATTCCTCAAGATAAAGTTTTGGTACAAATCGATACGCGTCCCGAGCGATTAGGAAGAAGAGCAAAATTGGAAATGGGTTTGCACGGTGATGCCAAAACAACTTTAAAAGCACTATTCCCACTTTTGAAAGTAAAAGAAGATGATAGTTTTCTGAAAGCCCAGCTTCATATTTACGAAAAGGTAAAAGATCATTTGCACACCTATGTGGAGGATAAAGGCAAAAAAAATGCAATTCACCCGGAAGCGGTAGCAGCCGAAATTGACAAACTTGCAACGAGTGACGCCATTTTTACCGTAGATACCGGGATGTGCTGTGTCTGGGCCTCACGTTATATTCAGGCAACTGGAAAACGCAGTATGGTAGGATCCTTTACGCATGGATCCATGGCCAATGCCATGCCTCATGCGATTGGTGCAGCGCTTGCATGTCCTGATCGTCAGATTGTTGCGATGTGTGGTGATGGCGGGATTTCAATGTTACTGGGCGATTTGGCTACTATCAAACAATACAATCTTCCGATCAAAATCGTTGTTTTCAACAACCGTTCGTTGGGCATGGTGAAGCTGGAAATGGAAGTAGCCGGATTGCCTGATTCCGAAACAGATATGGTAAATCCTGAATTTGCTTTGGTAGCCGAGGCAATGGGAATTAAAGGTATTACGATCAGCGATCCGGAAAATCTGGAATCAGGTTTACAGGAAGCTTTTCTTTACAACGGTCCGGTTTTGATCAATGTCATGACGGATCCGAATGCGCTGGCTATGCCACCGAAAATTGAATTGAAAATGATGACGGGAATGGCGCTTTCCATGACTAAATTAATGCTTGGCGGAAAGTTTGAGGAAGTTTTAGATACGGTAAAATCCAACTACAAACATTTGGAGGATTTGCTGGATTGATAGCTAATTTTAAACAAAAAAAACGGTTAGATTAATTCAGTTTCAGGATTAATCTAACCGTTTTTATTTTGTAATATTATTTTTAATTTATTGAATATCACTGAATCATTTATCAGGTTCAGTTAACAGAAGGAACAAACTTTAACGGTGCAGTTTATAAATCATTGCAGAATTTTGTGAAGCTGCACAGCCTAAATAATAGATGTAATTTTAGTAAAAAAAATCATGACAAAAACATTTAAAGCTTTATATGTAAGCCAGGAAGAAGGAGGATTCAAAAAGGAAATTAAAGAATTAAGTATCGGCGATCTGCCCGGAAATGATGTGCTTATTAAGGTCAGTTACTCATCCTTGAATTATAAAGATGCTTTGTCGGCGTCTGGAAATAAGGGTGTGACGCGGAAATTTCCTCACGTTCCCGGGATTGACGCAGCAGGAATTGTGGTAAAGTCTGATTCATCAGATTTCAAAGAAGGTGATTTGGTTTTGGTTACCGGATTTGATCTCGGAATGAACACGTGGGGAGGTTTTGGACAATATATAAGCGTTCCGGTATCATGGGTCGTTGCCTTGCCGGCTGGACTTTCTTTAAGGGAGTCGATGTATTTTGGGACGGCGGGGTTAACAGCAGGATTATCAGTTGAAAAAATAATAAGCGCTGGAATAACGCCGGATCAGGGTGCCATTATTGTGAGTGGAGCGACCGGTGGCGTGGGAAGCATGGCCACGGCAATCATGTCAAAATTGGGCTTTGATGTCGCGGCAATTTCCGGGAAAAATGAAGACGGTTTTCTTACATCAACACTGGGTGCTAAACAAATTCTTAACCGGGATACGTTTATTGAAAAATATAACAGCAAGCACTTATCCTACTCCGATTTTGCCGCCGGAATCGATAATGTAGGCGGGCCGACTTTATCCGGAATATTGAAATCGGTGAAGCAATATGGTATCGTCACCTGTTGTGGAAATGTGTCTTCGGCAGAACTAAACACTTCAATTTTTCCATTTATTCTGCGCGGTGTCACACTGACAGGGATTGATTCGGCTCAGGCTCCGATGCCGTTGCGCAAGAAAGTCTGGCAATCGCTCGCAACCCAATGGAAGCCATTGCATCTTGATCAGATGATCCAGGAAATTGGTTTGGATGAATTATCGGAAAAGCTGGAAGCATTATTGCACGGGAAGGCGAGGGGACGGTATGTTCTGAAACATGAATAATGTAATGATTGAATGCCTATTTGTGCAGAATTTATTTATCTGCTGATTTGGGCAACTGGCATGGATTAAATCCTTTCGTAAATTTTTACAAACAATTATGATTAGAGTATTCTTGTTTGATTCTTATCTAAGTATCACCGGTTTTCAATTTCAACCTCTGCTTTTAGATAAGATTTTCAATTTTCTTATATAAAACTGGCCGCTCAAATCTGAATAAGCAGAGATCAATGTTATGATGTTTTGATACCTGCAAAAGGAGAAAATCCAAATATTTTTACAAAACCCAAGATGTTTTCGAATCAGTTATTTCGCCACCTGCTACAACCAATAAATTAATTTTTCAAGAAACGCCGTTTTGAGATTTTTGAACTGAAAAAGGGAAAGATTATAACTAAACCTCTAAACTGTTAAGCTAAACACCATGAAAAAAAATATTTGGATTGTCTGCGTCCTGACTGCCTTTATACTGATTACCTGTCAGGTTTCACATCAGAAAACGACTGATCATACACTCAGGACAACCGATGCTTCTGTCGCGGCTATTCCTGCTTTTACTTCCAATCCTTCCCCGGAGCATTTAACACCGGAGCAAAGTTTGAAAACATTTAAATTACCAAAAGGCTATCATTTGGAGCTTGTAGCCAGTGAGCCGATGATCCATGAGCCGGTTGCGGTTGCCTGGGACGGGAATGCGCGTATGTATGTTGCTGAACTGAATACGTACATGCAGGATGTGGAAGGTACCAATGAGCACGCGCCGACAAGTCGTGTTATGCTTTTGGAAGATATCAATAATGATGGAAAAATGGACAAAAGTTCTGTTTTTATTGATAAGATGCTTTTGCCAAGAATGTTATTATGCGTGGGGCGTGAGCTGCTTGTAAATGAAACGGATACCTACAATATTTACAGCTATAAAGATACCAACGGAGATGGTGTTGCAGATACCAAAAGACCAGTTTATACGCCGAACAAAAAAGCGCCGGGAAACCTTGAACATCAGCGCAGCGGTCTGGACTGGAATCTTGATAATTATATTTATACGACCGTTGATCCGGTACGTTTTCGTTATTCAAAAGGCTTGTTGGTACCGGATTCTATACCAAGCGGGTCTAATGGACAATGGGGATTAACGCATGATAATTTCGGGCGGCTTTTCTTTTCTTCTGCTGGTGGGGAAGTGCCCGCACTTGGGTTTCAGATCAACCCGATTTACGGAAGAATGGAATTCAACGATCAGTATACCCAGGAATTTAATGAGGTATGGCCTATCATAAAAACGCCGGATGTGCAAGGCGGCTTGAAAAGATTAAGACCAGATACTACTTTAAATCACTTCACAGCCAGCTGTGGACAAGTAATTTTTCGCGGGGACAGACTACCGAAAGATCTTGATGGAGATTTGCTGATAAGTGAGCCTGTTGGGCGTTTGATCCGCCGCGCCAAAGTGATAGAAAAAGAGGGCAAAATTACACTGGAAAATGCGTATCAAAAGGAAGAGTTTATTGCTTCAACTGATATGAATTTTCGGGTGGTCAATATGTACACGGGTCCGGATGGTTGTCTGTATCTGGTTGATATGAACCGGGGAATTATTCAGGAAGGAAACTGGACTGGTGTAAATAGTTATTTGCGGCCACAGATTAAAAGATTGGGTCTTGACAAAAACATTCAGCATGGTCGTATTTATCGTTTGGTGCATGACGGAATGAAACCGGGGCCAAAACCTGATTTGCTGGATGCATCTTCTAAAAAACTGGTTTCCTATCTTAATCATCCAAACGGATGGTGGCGCGACAATGCGCAGAAAGAATTGATTACCAGAGATGATAAATCGGTAATTCCTACCCTGAAAATTATGGCAGAAAGCCAGAATGAATCCGTGAAATCTACGTCTTCATTAGGCCGCCTTCATGCGTTATGGACATTAGAAGGTTTAGGAGCTTTGGATAGTGCGATAGTGCTGGGAGCGCTAAAAGACAAAGATGGTGAAATAAGAAAGACGGCTATACGACTTACTGAGCCTTATTTAAAAAAGGACGACCAGATGATTGCGCATCTGGCCAGTTTGAAAACAGATGGCAGTTATGATGTGAAAATGCAGCTGATTTTATCGTTGTCATATACTAAATCGCCGAAAGCAAAAGCAATTATTGATGAAATCCTTACTGCTTCAAACGGAAACGATGTATTGGCCCGCGCTCAGAAAAGTATTGACAAAAATGAAGATGTCAAAAAGTTTGGGCAACGTTTGGGGCGTTTGGATGCATCGGACCGTACGTTGGTTTTAAACGGTGCAGTCATTTACAAATCACTTTGTACGGCTTGTCACGGTGTGGATGGCAAGGGACTTCAAAGTAAAACGGCTCCTCCGCTAGTTGGTTCCCCCAGACTTGGGAAAGGAAAAGATATGGCACTTCGGATTTTGCTGCACGGACTTTCCGGCCCAATAGACGGACAAACTTATCCAAGCGAAATGCCAGCCATGGGCGACAACGACGATCAGTGGATAGCGTCCGTACTAAGTTACGTGCGCCACGAATTTGTAAACGCACCGCCAATCCGCCCCGCAGACGTAAAAACAATGCGTGAACAAACCAACGGCCGAACAAAATCATGGACATTATCCGAATTGTAGGGGCGACCCTCGTGGTCGCCCAACCCAAGCGTTCGCGCCCAACCCAGACGATCGTGCCCAACCCAAATGGTGGCTCAATCCACTTTATCGCCCGGCATTAATATCAGTAATCATTCAAAATGAAAATTATGGAAAATACAAATTTGCCTTCCGATCATCTTCCAATTCTTTTTACAGATCAGTCCGGAATAAATCACGAGGGAATATACAATTCTGCTATTCGAGCGTTTGTAGAAAAAACCGGTGATGAAGGACCAGAAGATAGCGGAATCAGTTATGCTGCGGAGGAAATTCTGGAATGGGAATATCTGGATGACCAGGCCAGTTTTGATTCCGATATTATGATTATTTTGTAAAAATGAATAATTATTACCCCGTTAGCATAACTTAAGCTTATTTAATCTAAAAAATAAATCTTATTTACAAAAGTGACAACGTTAATAAATTAAAAGGAAATCTTAATGGAATTGTCAGATAAGCAGTGGGAGCTTTTTGATTTTGTGAAGGAGCAGCATGGCGGGCAAATTCGGAAATATTCGGGAGAGCCTTACTGGACACATCTTTTGTCTGTGGCCAATATTGTGAGCGACTATTCAACCATTCATTTTGAAGTAGAGATTGCTTTGTGCCACGATTTATTTGAAGATACGCTATGTACCCCCAATTTATTAAATGAACATTTGCTAAACCTTGGCTATGGTAAACCGGGCAGGGACACAATACTCAGAGGTGTGAACGATCTTACGGATAAATTTACAAAAGAGGCTTATCCCAAATTTAACCGCAAGCTTAGAAAAGGTTTTGAAGCGCAAAGGTTATGGAAGATAAAACCTTATTGTCAGACCGTAAAATATGCCGATATTATTGACAATACAAGTTCCATTGTTGAAAATGATGCCGGATTTGCCAGAATTTACCTGAGAGAAATCGATTCTTTTATTTGGAAAATCAATGCCGGAAATAAGGATCTGTATGCACGATGCTGCAAACAGTTTAGTGAGGCAGTGCACAAATTATTATAAATATTAATTCATCAGAGTTAAGGATATTTTTCCGCCGAATTTGTACCTGGTTGTTGACAGTATTTGCATTTTGCCATTAAATAAGTTAATTATTTTATACTTATTAATCCACTTATATTTACCTGTAACGTTGAGTAGTAGTTTTTAAAAGGGCTTCGTAGTTTTCGAAGTCCTTTTTTCTTTTATGCATTCTGGCGTGATTATTTTAATGATAACACTTTCTGCATAAAGGCCTTATTGCTCAACACGACGATTAGATTGGTGTTTGTTAAAAGAACTTTGGGTTTTCTGAGGTTCTTTTTTTACGCTTACTTTGACAAACTAAACTACTTTGAAATAAAATATTGTCTTATTATTTCAAAAATTGCCAAGTCTCGCAATTTTTCATGTTTTAATTATTCTATTGGTTACAAATGTTTTACTTTTGCCAAAACTTACAAATTGTGAGTTAGGTAGAAATAATACTTATAAGAACTTCGGAGATTTCGGAGTTCTTTTTTGTTTCCTGATTCTGCACTTTTTATGTGGATTTTTAAGCTGAAAAATAGGATCGAAATACGCCCTGGATTTTAATATAAACCCGGATTGGTGAAAAATGTCGTACCTTAAAAAGGAAAACAAAGATTCTGTATTATGAAAGTGAAGATCATTTCGAAAGAAGACCTGCCTGAACCTGGTTCTATAGTAAAATTTAGAATAAAAAATACTACACAGTGGCGTCTTGGACGCAGAGATGCCGAAGGAAGCGATTTTATAGAAGAGCCCCGTGGAATTATTTACAGATATTCGTGGAACCAGATTGATGAGTATATGCTGTGGACAATTCCGGAGGTTGAAATTTAAATAATATTATCGGGGTTAATGAGGAGGCTGCCGGCCTCCTTTTGCTTTCCATAGTAATTTTTTAATTTAATTTTTATTAAGCGGTATGTGATTACCTTATCTATATAAGTAATTTCTTACTTTTTATATACAGCATATTATTTTGATTTACTCAATCAATAAGGAAGATCTTCAAATAGCTTAATCAGGTATTCTAAATTGTTGAATGCGGGCGCTTCATCAAGGCAATGTTATTGTAGTAAAATTCTTTTAACGTCAGCTTTTTCATTTGAACCGGCATTTGGCATTACGTACAAATAGTACGTTCCGCGTGGCAGGCTACTTACATCCAGCTGTGTTTTACTGCTATTGGAAGCGTTTGCGGACATTGTATTGATGTTTGAAATGGTCCGGACCACATCCGACTTTTCGTTGTACAAAATAATTTGTTTTGGCTGAACTTCTTTGTTTGAATTACTGCTGTAATCCAGGTTTATCACATCTCTTGCCGGATTTGGATATACACTAAGTCCTGCTTGTGTACACTGCCATGAGAAAGAAATTTTAGTACTCATCGGCGTCGTGCCACAAGCATTTTTTACCGTTGCCTGTATAAAATGTGTAGTTCCGCAATTTCCGCTGTTAATATCTTCGATATTTCTAATGCCGGTTAGAGCCAGATTCCCATCCAGATACCAGTTGTAAGTAGCATAAGGTACCTCCGTCATGATAGCCGTGACAACACCGTCAGCATTTGGAGTGGTTGCAGAAAAGGCAATAACCGGTATGCCAACATAAACTTCTTTTGATACCGTGACCGGTGTACTACATACGTCGATGACAGCGGTTATCGTAACAAGGCCATTTTCTTTTCCAATTCTTTTTGCAACACCTGTCGTAGGATTGATGGATAATAAAGTAGAATTACTACTTGACCAGGAAACGGCGGTTCCAAATAAATTCGCCCTGAATGTTGTAGTACTACAAACCGATGAATCTCCAAGAATTTCGAAGTTATAATCGGAAGTGAGCAAACTGCTTTCGTTACCGGCAATCCAGGCGTTCATCTCTGATTTTGAAAATTCCGAGAACATAGGTGCGTCGTCAAGGCTGCTGCACATTAGTGATGGAGCCTTTTCGCTGCAACCCGATGCCGCATCCGTTGGGTGGGAAGCGTTGAAATTATGACCTAGTTCATGGGCAGTTGTTAGATATTCATTTGTAGTGCCATAAGTTAAAGAATAAGCCATGGAAGGTGTTTTGCCAATTACACCTTTGTGTGCGATACCCAACGTAAATCCTTCCAGGAATTTAGATGTAAATAAATGGGCAACATCTCTTTTAACGTCTGTATGGTTTTTGTTCCAGTAATTTGTGAATTCGGTAAGAAGTTTTGCAGGATTGGTAGAGGTGTAAGGATCGTTTGCTGTTGCATAAACGTGCTGGTAAGTTACCAATATTTTAATGTTGAAAGTGCTCAGGTAAATTCCTGCCACAATATTCATATCATTTAAAATACGTGCATTCGTGTTGTCGCGGTTATTTTTATAAAATTCAAAATCTGCATCCGTTGCAACTTCCAGAATTCTGCATTGTGCTGAAACCGTTGCAGCCTCTCTTGCGCTGCTTTGCGCTTTTGAAATGACCTGACTTACTGATTCCTCAATTCCACATCCCGGGGCTGTTGATTTTACATCCTTTGTATTATACACGACATAACGATTGTCTGGCAAATTCGATTTTGTGATCGTTGACAAAGGCTCAATAGCATAAAATCCGTTTTTCCCGTCGCTTATAATTCCTTTGATTTGATTATTATCAATATAAAGGCGAACAAACTGGTTTGGGTCATTATTGGCATAACCGGAATAAGTATTTACCGCCACCATCGAAGAATCAGTCACTTCACCAGTATCTGTTGTGATGGATGCCTTATAGTCAGCACCTCTGATTTCGTTTTGCTGAATGGTCAAATCCAGTGTCAGATTATTGGATACGGCTAACTGAAATTTTTTCGCCTGCAAAGGATTTCTCTTAACAAAACTGTTGAGCGAAGCGGGTTCCAGGTTTACTACATTTAAAGATTTTGCGAAGCCGTCCAGTTTCAACGTTTCGTTTTGAGAAAGCCTGGCGGGTGAAGTGATCGGTGTGATGTTTTGCGCTTGTACTGTTTGGAAAAGTACAGCAAACAGAATGAAAAGATTTTTCATGATACGTGAGATAAAGCTTTTTACTAATAGAGAATGAATGTGTAATCCTTAAATCGGAATGACAGATAAATTGGGTTTTGGAGTCTTTGAAAGCTTGTTAACCAAGTTCTTCTACAAATGAATGTTGAAAATGATAATTAGGGTTGTTTTCTGCGGCTCGAATCTAAGTACTATAACAAAATCTAATTTACAATAGCTTTTTGTAACTTTTTTCAATAATGTATGCACAATTCTACTGGCTTGTAGAATTCCTTATTTTGTTGATTACAAGCATTTTATATTGGCAATGTCAAGAGGTGAGTCGAAGGTTGTTCGTTGTATGAAACATTTTGTGAATGTATATTGAAAAGATGTGAAATGTTAAAATTCCTATTATTTTATAGGTTAAATTTTACATGTATAGAAATAATTTTGTTAATAATATTATAGACAAAATAATATTTTGTTTGCCTTTAACATGTCAAATTTTGAGGCTTAATCAATGTCAAATTAGTACTATTTCTGGCTCAAACAATACACTATATACGTTTGAAGATTTATGCTACTTACGCATATTGTCCTTGTAATAACATTCTTACTTATGTACTCGAAAAACACTTATAAATGGGAAATCACACCAAAACGAGTAATCTGGTTAACAGGATCAGGAATTGAAACACAAAGTTTTTTCACTTTGGCTTTTGGCAGTCAGCCATCGGTGAGGCATTGGGGTTAGAAATTGCCAGATAGATTTATTCAATAATTTTATACGAGGTGATCTCAAAAGGATTTGCAATAATATCTTCCAATAAAATATTGGGATAAGTTACCAGGTAACCACTGACTTTCAGGGATAATCCATTTTTTTTTGCCTCTTTTGGGAAATTACACGCGCCGAGATAGCCCGTAAAAACTTTTTTGAATCCCTTTGCCCGAATAACAAACATACTGTCGCCTACTTGTTTGACTTCACTGATATAGTCGGTAAAAGTACTGTCAACTGTGCTGTTTGATCTCCAAATGCAGGTTAACCTTGTATCAGACGGGTTGCCATTTGACTCACTGTTTTGGTCCTTTGGAAGAGTACTTCCTTTTTCACAGGCCGAGGAGCTTAGCAATAATGCCAAGATCATTGCAGGATAAACTTTAACGAATTTCATAACGTTGAGTATAAGGTAACATTTGTATGTGAAATTAGAAGAAATACAGGCAGCATACAAGGGTGAAGCCGATGATTATTTGAAATTTATAAAAAAGTACGAATGTTTCTTTGAGTGATATTTGATAAAATAATTTTCCGGATGGTTTTGGTTATCCGGCTTTTTGATAAAATAAATAAAATGTGCAGTTTAGATTAATCAAAAACAAACCCAACTAAATAACAGAGAAATGGCATTTGAAACGATAACAATTGAAGCTGTAATAGAAGTGCCGATTGAAAAAGTTTGGGAAACGTGGACCAAACCTGAGCATATCATTCATTGGAATAATGCATCGGACGACTGGTTTACGCCAAAAGCTGAAAACGATTTACGTCCTGGCGGAAAATTTTCTTCGCGAATGGAAGCGAGAGACGGAAGTTTTGGATTTAATTTTGAAGGAGTATATGACGAAGTCACGGATCACAAATTGATTTCCTATGTGCTTGGAGATGACCGAAAAGTTAAAATCGAATTTGAAATAAAAGGAGAACAAACGCTTGTGAAAGAAACTTTTGATGCGGAAACTGAAAACCCTGTAGAGATGCAAAAAGCAGGCTGGCAGGCGATATTGAATAACTTTAAGAAATATACAGAAGGATTATAATTCAAAAGAGAATATCAATGGAGCTGTTACAATAATGTTGCAGCTCCATTGATATTGATATTTATTTTTCAGAAGAAGGAACAAGTTTAGCTTTCAGGTCGGGATCTTTCATGTTTTTGTCCAGAGGATACATCGGATGCTGAATTCTTTTATAACCAAGTCTTTTCAAATCCTGATCAACGCCTCCCGGTGTTAATGCCAGAAGCCAGTCTGCACGCATATTGTAAAGTTCAGGTTCAAGATAACCGATTTTTACGACCACAATATCCGATTTCCGTGGATTAAGCCTAAGTCTGGTAAAATCTGCTTCCTTATGATAAGGTTTGCGTTTTTTTGTTACAATCACATGCACACTTCCTACTTTTATGACTACTTCGGTTTCTGCGTTTAAATCACCCTGCTCAATGGATTCAACCGTTCCTGCGAGTCTTATCGGCGGAGCAAAACGAGCATCCACCGCTGCGCCGGCTAAAGCATCAATTTTTCCGCCTACACCTGCCTTGATAGCAGCTTCAACCACAGCCGGTCCGGGAATGGATGCATAAATAAGCGAAGGTCCATTTTCTGTTTTAAACTCAGGGCGTTTCAAAATCTCCGTCAATGTCCAGGTTACATCACCAGCGCCTCCCGCAGTAGGATTGTCGCCCGAGTCACTGATAAAAAATGGATGTTTTTGACTTTCAACAGCTTTGTTGAGTGCTTCATCCAATGTGGCCGTAGGGGCTACAAAATCAAACTGAGACCGTACTTTCCAGAAACTACCGGCCAGTTGCTCCGCCGTTTTTGTCACTTTATCCTTATCGTCGCCGGTCACCATCACCACCGCATGATTACGGGGTTCATCCGCCCAGGCATAACCAATCCAAATTGCGGCATCAATAATTCCAGGTTGCAGGGATGCCGGAGAAACAGCCGCATACAAAGTTTTTCCAGGCTCGATACGGGTACTTGTCTGTTCGCCCGGCAATAATATCGGGATAGGGATCCAGGCTTTATAAGCAGGTTTTCCTTTTCCGCTTTCAAGTCGGGACAACATATTGGCTACTGCACGCCTTTTGGTCGCCATTGCATCTTCATGCGGCGCCATACGGTAGCAGGTTATCAAATCTGTGTTTTGTGCCAAACGCCATGACACATTTCCATGCAAATCCATGGAAGTAGAGATGAGCGGTTTTTTACCCACCACTTCACGGATACGGATCAGGAAATCACCTTCCGGATCATCTATGCCCACCACGCTCATCGCCCCGTGAATATCATAGAAAATGGCGTCATAGGGTAGGTTTTTTCTAAGCAGATCAAGCGATTGTTTTACCATTGATTCGTAAGCCTCTTTTGTAACCGTACCACCAGGCAAAGAACGGCCCATAAAAGCAGGTAGCCAATTCGCACTTTTGCGAATTATCGAATCGGGAGAGAAAAATGGATAAGAAGTGTAAATCTGTTCGCCGCGTTTTGGATGAAAAGCTTCCTCATTGGTACGCGCGGGAGAAAATGTGCTTGATTCAATGGCCAAACCAACAATGCCGATACGCGGCAGCGGTTTTTGTAATGCATCAGAAATCGATTTTTCCTCAATAACAGTTTTTGTTACCTCTTTTGCGGAAATCTGAAAAACAGGCGGGGAAAAGATTAAACAAATGGAAGTGAGAAGCAAAAATGTTTGTTTCATATATAAAATTTGGTCCAGGAAACATTTTAAAAAATTTTATTAAATGTAATCAACTTTCGGCTTCTCTGGTAAATTCGTTTAAAAACTTTCAACCAATTGCTTCAAACTGCTACAAAATAATTATATAGTATAATTATGGTTACTTAATATTTTGTTCTCTTATTATTATGTCTTGGAAAAAAACTATATTATTTGAATTTAGTAAAGATTGGATTGCTTTTAACAAAAGACGATATTCGTCTGGTGCATACTTTTGTAAAAAAAATGACAGGGATATGATCATCAAATTAATTAGCGGAGCACTTATTTTGTTTACAGCTTACATGGGAGTGAAACATGGCTGGCAGGTACTTCATATTAAACCAGGGGACACTGGTCCGGAGGTGGAATTGTTCAATAAATTAAATTTAAGTCAGGCAGGTATCAAAGCGATTGGCATTTTAAGTATTCTGGGCGCTCTTCTCATTTTGGCTCCGCAAACATTTTTTATCGGGAATATGCTGAACGCCGTCGTGATACTATTTCTTATGGCCATGTTTTTGAATGCTGGCGAAATCAAATCAACATTGATTGAAATACCGTTCCTGATTATTCCCCTGCTGCTTATTTATTTAAAATATCCGTTGAATCTGGAATGAGGTAAAGCTTGAAAAAATTGCATATCCTACCAACGCAGATAAATGCAAGATCGATTTCTTAACATTGATGCTAAAATATTTTCATGAATAAACCTACTCCCGATGAATTAATTAGCTTTTTTAGCTCGGATATTTTCCATTCTGAAAATGTGCGAAACGGAGATTACACACTTGCCATTAAAGCATTTTATGAACGATTCTGTACAGAATTTGATCAGTCAAAATATGCCGAAATTGGTATTTTTATTGATAATATCCGCCGCGAACAAATAATTTTTGATGAAGACACGGATAATATCCATGTTATGGAGTATAAAACAATTATTGATTTTCATTTTATTCAGGATATTACTAACACACAATCTTTTTCTTTAATCGGGACAGAAGAGGAAAATGCTTTTTATGGTCATAACAGAGAAGAACTGCTCAATTTTTTTATCATGAGATTTCGCAGATTCAGCAAATTGCTGATTCCTGACCAGATATCTTAAACAGGCATCCAAAATAATTTAATTTTTTTTTCATTTGCTAAATCCAAAATTGGATTGGCATCGTATATCTATGGTCCGCTACTTCAAAGTTCGGATAGAGGAGGGTTTAGAAACAGCTTCGGATATTCCGGAGCTTTTTTTTATGCTTTTTCAATCAGGATACGTTCAATAAAATTAATCTGAAATTTAAGCCGAAGGGATGATCAAAGTACAGAAAATCAATTATTTTACACCGATATTGTAGGCATGGTCAATAGAAAGTCAGTCAAGTAGGGAGTTTTTGAATTTCGATACAGATTTCTGGTAAAATGAGAGCTTCGGAAAAGGTTATGCTGGACAAATTCAATCGGATTATTGAAAGTAACTTTCATAATGCTGATTTTGGGATTGACGAAATTTGCCAGGAACTCGGTACGAGCCGGTCACAATTGTACCGACATGTCAAGGAACAAACTCAGCTCTCGACTTCATTGTATATCCGCCAGAGAAAACTGATCAAAGCACAGGAATTGCTTGGATCGTCTGAAATGAAAACGGCTGAAATTGCTTATTTTTTAGGGATAGATAGTCCTCAAAATTTTAGCAAATATTTTACGCAGGAATTCGGCATTACGCCTACCGCATACCGGAAGCAGATTTTAGAAAGGAAGAGTACTATTGAAGAGAAAGTTGAAACGGGAATTCCGGATCCTGTCTTGATTTCGGTTCCTGAAAGACATAATTTTAAACCATATCCGGTCAAATATTTTTATATAGCTATCGCATTTATTCTATGCCTTGTTGCTGTCGTATATTTTTGGAAACCTTTGTTTGATAAAACTCAGAATATATCCGAGTTGCCCGTGTTTTCAGGAAATTCCATTGCTATAATGCCCTTTAAAAATCTGGGCTCACCGGAAACGGCTTACTTTTGTGACGGCATTATGGAGCAAATTCACGGCTCACTTTCTTTGATCCATAAATTGAAAGTTATTTCCACAACTTCATCCGACAAATATAAAAATTCGCCAAAGCTGGTTCAGCAAATAGCCAAAGAGCTTGATGTGAATTACATACTGGAAGGCTCCGTTTTCCAGGCTCGTAATAAGATCAGGATTAAAGTGGAATTGGTCAGGGTGAGCGATGACAGGTCTGTCTGGACTAAAAATTATGACGGAGATACCAAAGGTATTTTTAAATACCTGACAACCGTTTCGAAAGAAGTGGCCAAGGAACTTGACCAGAAACTGAGTGAAGCCACCATGGAAAAACTCGGGAAATTGCCAACGATAAATCCTGCTGCTTATAACGAATATTTAAAAGGTTGCCAGCTGATTGTTTCAAGAAAAAAGAACGAGCTTGAGGAAAGTATTGTCAAATTAAACAAGGCGATAAAACTGGATCCGGAATTTGCCGCTGCCTATGCAAGCCGTGGACATGCATATTATCTTTTGGGAGAAAGTGAATATATAGATGAGGTGAAGTCGCTGAAAATGACCGAGCAGAATTCACTGACCGCCATCAGACTTGATGCAGAAAATGGACTTGCATATGCAAATCTGGCGAATATTTATCGTAATCAATTCAAATGGCAGCAGGCAAAAACCGCATATGAAATTGCTTTAAAATACAGTCCGAATGATGCACAGATAAATTACTGGTATAGCCTGTTGCTAAGGAGTTCAGGAGCGATGAAAGAAGCAATCCGATACAGCTCGAAGGCGGTGGAGCTGGATCCCCTGCACCATGTAATTTTTGGAGGTAATGTTTTGAATCAAATATATGGCGGAGAACTTGACCAGGCGAAAAAAAATATGGATGAGGGCCTTGTACTTTTCGGGGAATCATGGATTTATAACTGGGTTTTTGGCTATTATTATATTGTCAAAGAAGACTATAAGCAGGCATTGAAATATTATGTCATAACAAATCGGATAAATCCGGGGATTAAATCAATTCAATACCAAACGGTCTTTTGCCAAGCCAGGGACGGGCAGATTGACAAGGTACATTCTTACCTGAATCAATTACCTGAGCTTCCTGAAAATTATGTTTCAAGATCGGTAATTTATGCTGGTCTGGGAGATAAAGAGCAAAGTTTATTCTATCTCCGTAAAGGTGCTGATGCCGGAATTATTCCCTCAGATTTAAAAGTGTCTCTCTTTTTTATTACGCTTCGTGATGAGCCGCAGTACAAAGCTGTCTTAAAGAAATTTGGTTTGTAGTGTTCTTTTATCCCAGTAAAAAATACCTTCATTTTTCCGCAATGGCGCGTTTGACCAAATAGACTAAAGAGTTGACCAAATAAACGAATCCCGAAACAATAAGCCAAGCAATTGACCAGATATACCAACGTACTCCAAAAGGAGCCATTTAGTTTTGTTTTAATACCTGGCTTTCTCAACGCATCTGGAAAAATAAGATGAAAATGATCCCTGAAAGACCGTTCATTGCTTTTTTTATCGGCGTTATTCTTATGCTTAACGGAACCACATGTAGTGTTGACCGTTCAGAAATGGAAAGCTTCAAAAAGGTGTCATCGTCGTATGCAATCCTTGCCGAAAAATCACTTGACGTGATGGCGGACTTTGATCTGGAAACCTGGGGTACAATGCTGAGCGATAGTGTGGTCTACTATTTCCCGGACAGAAATGAAAGGACAACTAATAAGCTGACTGGAAAATCGGCTTTACTGGCCTGGTGGAGCAATTATATTGCAGTTTCAGGGATCAAATCCATGACCATTGAAAATGCACATTATGTACCCATTTGTATTGAAAAAAAAGGGAAAAAAGGTGAATTGCCGGGCATTCAGGTAATTGCTTATTTTTCAAATAATATAATTTATGAAAAAGGCTCAGTTTCGGTCAAAATGAAATTTATTATCCATTTTGATGAAAATAAATTGATTGATGGCTATCAAACTTATTATGATACGTCACGAATTGTGAATATGCAAAAGGATAAAAATATTGCCGGAAAACTTACCCCTGATTTCCGCTTGAAATTGAATACTCTATTTCCGGAATATAATATTTAACCCAGTTAACTTTTACCATTTAACAGTAATCACATGTATCTACTTTACATTAAGAGGAACTACGAAGGAAAGTTTTTATTAGTATTCATGCTGCTATTTTCCTGGTCTTTTTCAACCAGGGCTCAGGTACCTGCAACTTTATATTATGATAACGAGAATGGCCAGATAAATTTTCTTGAATCTGCTGCCGGTCACTTGGTGAAGCATTATCCGGATGCCTCCACGGGGACGCAACCTGGCGATATCACCTTATTTGAAGGCGTGAGGACAATAACTAACGGCCCGGTTATTGATTGTATTGTCAAAACAGTCAGTGTTACCAACGTAGATACCTGGGAAGCGTTTGATGAGAACAGGGTATCGCTTACCACGCCGGTTTTTTTTGACAATAACGCACCAAATTATTTTTCTCCTCAAATTTATTTTTTAGCAGGAGGAGGAAATGTCCAGTTTGAATTCCAGTTTATTTTGGGCGGGTCTTTTGATGCCGAAACGCTGAAAGGCACCAATGTAACACTTCAGAATGTCAAATTAAATACTTATGATCTGGATGGAAACGGTTTTCCGGGATCGTTTCAGTACAATAAATTTACCGGTTTCAATTCAAGCCAGCTTTCCAGCGATCAAGGTTCCATCACACGTGTTACTGCAGCGTATGACGCATCGACAGGTTTAACAGCATTTACTGCAAACCAGACTGTAAATCTAAATCCTATCACGGATCCACGCACAAGAGTTCTTGTCAGTAATAATAATATCAGCAAATTTACATTAATCGCCGGAAGTTACGGAGACGGCATTTCCCTATTTTTTCTGGATTTTTCCTCAGGAGCTGATTTTATATCTTTGACGACTTCGGCTCCGGCAATAGACCTTAATACCGGCACAATCGGAGTAGATAATGTAGAAACTTCATGTGACTCAGAAATTCCCTTCTCAAAGAGTTCACAAACCAATGTTCCGGTTGCCAACCAATTACTCGTATCCCTGGATGTTACTTATCCCTTTTCCGCAATTCTTGATGGAGACAATGAAAAGCTTCTGATCAATGGTGCAGATGCAGGTACATCTTCCTATGATCTGAACTTTACCTCAGCAGGTGTGGCAACGGTGGTCTCTATTGGTGGTGTAGTATTTAATGTGACAAAAACCGTTAGCACGGTTTCCGGTGTGGTACTCAACATAATATCTTTTGCATCGTCAACAACGTTTACAAAATCTCAGGCAGAGTTGTTATTGGATGCATTGCGATATACTAACCTCGCAACTTCCCCGGCACAGGGAAAACGCAATTTTGTTTTAAACTTACGGGATGCGAGGTTTAAAAGTCCGTATGCAATTTTTAGTGTTTCTCTGCCTTGTACACCTCTTCCGGTTACGCTAATTTCCTTCGATGTTTCCCGGGAGAACGAAACCGCCTTGATCAGCTGGTCCACAACCGAAGAAGTTAATAGTGATTATTTTGAAGTGCAGCATAGCATGGATGCCAAAATATGGAAAAAGCTGGAAACCATTTCGGCACGCGGAGATTCAAAAGCCGCTCAGCATTATCAGGTAACTGATAATCTTCCCTTTGCAAATGCTAACTATTATCGTTTGAAAATGGTCGACCGGGATGCTTCGTATGCTTTTAGCCGGATACGTATGATGAATTTTGATAAAGAAAATCTGACGAAAATTTTTCCAAACCCTGTTTCGGAAATACTGAACATCGAAACGGCTGACTGGGAGTCCGTTTCCGGAATTGAAATTTATAATACAACCGGTCAAAAGGTATACAGCAACATCGGGAAAAATCTTCGAAATACCATTAAAATCCGCTCATTCAGTCCGGGAATATATGTTGTAAAACTGTTGAAGAATAGTAAAGAGTTTTATAATACTAAAATATTAATTTCCAGATAGTTCTGAATTCAATTTCATCTTATATTTTTTATCAAAAACAGTTATTTAACCAGTACTTACATTATGAAAACTAAACACTTCTACTCATTTTTATTTGCTCTTATTTTTCTATCATTTGCAAGTCAGGCTCAGAATTATTATTTGTACTATCCGGGGATAACCGTTGGCAAAGGTGTAAAAGGGCACCAGGACGAGGTATATCTATACGCATTATCTAACGGATTTACAAAGCCAAACCCGACGAGTGCTCCTTCATTTGCAGACTATTCTGTAATTAAAAATAACGATGTTACAAGTATTGATATGCAGAAACTTGCAGTGTTGGGCACGTCTACCGATGGCGTTGAAATCCGTGTTTATGCAACAGCTTCGCCGTCAGCGGTGCTTACCATTCAGCTTAAAGGTGTAACGATCAGTTCTTACAGCATTAGTGGTTCTAGCCAGGATGGTGGTTGCGCGACATGTTCAGGATTTACCGAATCAATATCTCTGAACTACACGGCTGTCAAAATTGGTACCTTCATGTGGAACCTCACAACAAATACGCCTACTTATTGACATGATGAAAGACTTTGTTATCAATTTGTGCCGGGTGTTGTATTTAGTGTTCGCTATTTCTCCGTTTGGCGTGTATGCACAAACTTTTTCCCACTCAGTAATGAAGATTCCGGAGTGGAAGACCAATTTAGTTAAGTTAATTAAATTGCCGGTTCAGGAAAAACTGGAAGAAATACGAGCGCGAAGTACTCCCGAGTACTACGCTAAATTGTACGGAGTAAATGGAATTCTGGCAAAACGTGAAGGTGTTGTTTTGCGCACCGCTGAAATTTGCGGAAAGTATGTCTGCAGTGTTACACCTTTGCCCGTAAACTTGATTTCCTTCAAAGGCGAACGGATTGACGCAAGCCGGGTGGGGCTGACATGGGAAACTTCTTCGGAAACAAATAATGCCGGTTTTGAAATTGAAAGATCGCTTACCGGGACTATTGATTTTGAAAAAGTTGGTTTTGTTGATGGCGGCGGGACGGTTGCAAAGAATAAAACCTATGCATTTTCTGATCTGTTTTCAAACGAAAACGTAACCTATTATCGTCTGAAACAACTGGATTATGACGGCTCGTTCGAATATTCACGTATTATTGCGGTCAACGGTTTCAGAGAATTATTGACTTTTATAACCATTCCAAATCCCGGAACGCAAAACAATACCTTTTTTCAGATTGCGGGGAATGATGCTTCGGGGGAAATTGATTTGACAATTTTGGATAGTAAAGGTCAAGTACTTTATAAAAACAATCGCTTGAAAGTAAGAAATGACAAACAAATTGCACTTGGCAGACTTCCAAAACTTACGGCAGGTTTGTACATAGCGAAAATTATTTGCGCCGGTCAGCAGTCGACAGCTTCTTTTGTGATCAGGGAATGAGATATGAATATTCAAAAAGTGGTCCTGCCCCGGTGCCACCGGTTTATATTTGGAGTAAAGTATTTTCCGTTGGCGGCAGTTTGTAAAGCTTTTTTTAAACGTGAAATTTAGATTTACAGGATTTCATAAATTGCGTATCTTGTGGTCATCGAAAGTTTTCAGAATTTCATTAAGAACTTTTCCGAAGCTTTACAAATTACCCAATCGAATTTAGAAACCAGTCTGCCATGGAAAAAAATACAAAATCGACAGCTCAGAAAATGTCCATTGCTGTTTTACCATTTTTGAACCTTAGCAATGATCCGGAGCAGGAGTATTTTAGTGATGGCGTGACAGAGGAAATTATTAATGTTTTAAGTCATGTGCCTGATTTGCAGATCGCCGGGCGTACATCTTCTTTTACTTTTAAAGGTAAAAATCAGGACGTTAGGGTGATTGGTGAGCAACTGAACGTCAATCATATTCTGGAAGGAAGTATACGGAAATCTGGAAACAAGTTGCGTATTACAGCAAATCTTATCAATGTAGCGGACGGATATCATATCTGGTCGGAGAAATACGACCGGGAACTGATCGATATTTTTGACATTCAGGATGAGATTGCGCTTGCGATTTTGAAACAAATAAAAATACAATTACTAGGCAGCGAGCAGGTGACGGCTTTCAAAAGATACACCAATAATCCGGAAGCTTACCAACTATATTTGCATGGGCGTTTTTATCATAACAAATTTGCAGGAGCCGACGTATTTAATAGAGCCATCGGATATTTTCAGTCGGCTATTAAACTGGAACCAACGTATGCGATCGCTTATGCAGGTATTGCCTCCTGTTATCTGAATATGTGGTTTTACCGCCTTCTTCCCGCGGCCAATGCTTTGCCCTTAATGAAACAGGCGACGGAACAAGCTCTGGAGCTGGACAGCAGTATTGCGGAAAGTTATCTGGCGATGGCGCGTATGCAAATGTTATACGAATGGGACTTTACCAATGCTTCTTTGGCTTTCAATAAAGCGTTAGAATTGAATTGGAACGCTGCCGAATTACATATACAATTTGCATTGTATTCAGCGCTGACGGGCAATCTGGTCAAGGCAGAAGAGCATGTGGCACAAGCGTTGTCGCTAGAACCATTTTCGCTGATCAATAACTTTTATGCCGCTTATGTTTACTGGATAGCCGGTAATATTGAGAAAGCCGTTGCTCAGGGAAGAAAACTCGTTGCGCTGGAACCTTCGTTCTGGGGGGGATACATGATCACTGGCTTGAATCTTATCACCTTGAAAAATTACCCGGATAGCCAGGAAGCTCTGGAATCCGCCTTGGAAATCAACTATAACGGTATCACATTAAGTGCTTGCGGCGCATTATTTGGGCTATCCGACGAGACGGAAAGCGCCTGGGATATTCTTACACAAATGACATCACTAAGCAAAGCCCAGGTTGTCGCCAATTACGATATGGGGATCGTACATGCCTGTGTGGGCGATGTTGATAAAGCGGTGCATTATTTTCAAGCGGCCATTGATCACCACGAGCCGCCAATGCTATTTTTCGAATTTATTGTGCGGGACTGGCTTTCAGACCGTTTGCGGGATGATCGTTACGAATTACTCATTAAGCAAATTGTAAAATCGTAACGTATTCGTTTTTAGAACAATATGCTAACAAACGCCAAGATTATCTGCTACTTTTGGTATCGAAATGATACCATCATCAAGCTTGTGAGCGAGATCAATTGTTGAATATGCCTTATGTTTGTTTATGATTGAACGTAAATCTGTCTGAGCATTGGTCAGGAGAAATTATCTGAAAAATTGTTACCATGAGCTAAACGGTATGGTGAAAACAAAAGTAATCTAGAAGTTTTTTTCCAGTCCTGTCATGTAAAGATCAAAACCGCCTTTGCCGCCAGGCCTGTCAGAAGAAAATATCATGAGCTTATAGGTAAAGTTTATTGTTGGTAAAATGGGTCGGTACTCATTATACAGTGTGTTTATTCGGTCACCGGCATTTACCGGTGCCGACCACTTTCCGTTTTCTAATGTGGAAGTATAAAGATCAAAACCACCCTTTCCGCCGGGTCTGTCCGAAACAAAAACCATTGTATTTTCCAGTAAATAAGGACATTTATCTTCATAAGGACTGGATAGCTCATCCATTTTTCTTATACTATATTCCTTGGGATGAATCACATTTTCCCTTGTAACATGCTCTGAGCTCGTTCGTGGAATTGTAACTTCATAAATATCGAAATTGCCACCGCGATTGGAACAAAAGTAGATTTTATCACCCTGATATGAAAAGGTCGGATAGGCATCATCTTTATCAGAGTTAAGTATGTCAAATTTTTCAGGATCGGGGTTTCCTCCATAGGTTAAGTGTTTTATATCAAGATTACCGTCAGAATCATCAGCGTAAAATAACATTAGATCGTTCTTTTCACTGTGGTAATTAAAATCTGTCGGGAATAATACCGACTTGGGTCCAAGCACATTGAAATTTCCATTTGCGCGGGATGCCAGGAACTGCACTCCGCTGTAAGGATCAGAGGAATATGACCCAACCACATTTTCATGAGGTTTTATTTCCAGTCTTTTGTGATAACTAAAATCCGCTCTGGCAGAAACAAGATTAAAAACATTTTTTTTCTCTCTCTTCGATGAAAATAACAGATGGGTTGATTCGGATCGGTTGGAGGGTAAATCGGAATTGTAGTCATCATATTCACTATTGAACTCGTCCAGACGCACCACTTCTTCTAGAAACTTCCCATCCTCGGTATGAGAAAAAAAGGGCCAGCAGCTGGTTAAACAAAAAGCTGTTAAACTAAGAAGGATAAGTCTTTTCATTAAAAGGAGAGATGAGTTGTTTCATTAGGACTACATTTTATAATAAAAGGTTGGATTTATATGACAAATAATAGTAAAATAAATAATTTTTATTATCGAGAACCTTGGGAACTCGATAGCGTCATTTTTAAAGGCATGGATGGTAGACTGGAATTTTATCTCAAAAACCAGTTTGAAACAGCAAAAGTCAAAGAGCTTAACATCACACATCAGGAAATTACTAATGACCTGAATACCACTCGGGAAGTGATTTCTAGGCTTTTGCAAAAAATGGATTAGTTAAGAAAATCAAACTTTTAAGGAATATGATCGTTTGGATTGAATAAATAAAAACCTTTGTCCCTCTCTCTGTGACATTCGTCACTGTCCATTTATTTTCGAATTTCCACCTTTGTGAATAACTTGAATGAAATGGAAATTTTAGCATATAGCGCGTCTGTATCTATTGGTGTTTCCCCAGGGCTGATTGGCGGCGGAGAATCATTTCTAACCGTCCCTGTAATGGGGGTATATAACCCTATAAAGAAATCGTGATAAAGTTTAATTTTTGTAAATTAATTAGGGTTTTATGCCAATAATGTCCCGAAAAAAAGACCTGATTTTTGTAAGTGTACAGCTGGTACTGTTCTGCCTGTTTATCTTCCTGCCTGACTTTTATGCTTTGCATTTTTCAAAAAAACTTAAATTAGTCGGCCTGATATTTAGCTTTGCAGGTTTGCTCGTTTGTTTGATCAGCATTTATCAGCTCAGAAAAAGTCTGACCCCATTCCCGTCACCGGTTCGTAATGGAACATTGGTCAATACGGGTCTTTTCAAATATGTCAGACATCCCATTTATTCCGGTATTCTTGTTTGTCTTACAGGCTACGGCTTGTTTTCTGAAAGTGTAACCCGGCTTATGCTGGTGGTCATGCTTTTGCTGCTTTTTTACTACAAATCCAGATACGAAGAAAAAATGCTTTTGTCGGTTTATTCAGGCTATCACGAATACAGGAAACGTACCGGCAGATTTTTTCCCTATTTCTGACCGTAATGTATGGTATGTCCTTTGTATGTTTGGCTGCAAATATCCTTATCTGAAAGTCTTATGATGAAATCAAACAAACCCAATCCTGATTTAAAGCAAAGTCCTGGAGATCACCTTGCCAATGAACGAACATTTCTGGCTTGGGTACGTACAAGTATTGGAATCATGGGCTTCGGTTTTGTGGTTGTTAAGTTCTCATTGTTTGTAAGGCAAATTACCGCCGTTCTGGGTCACAAAGCAGAAACGCCGTCAACCGGATATTCGCCTGTGATTGGTATTTTATTGGTTGGTTTGGGAGCAGTTACGATACTTTTTTCATACATCCGATACATCAATACCAAAAAACAACTCGAAATTGGACAATATTATCACTCAACAGTTTTGATCAAAGTCATGACGGCGGCGATTTTTCTGGTCAGTTTGTTGTTGATTTTATATTTAGTAAAAAGTATCTGATCATGAAAAAACAATGGTTTTCAATTTCCAATATTGTCACAGGTCTCATACTGGTTTTTATGGTGGCGATGGTGATCAAGCCGGAAGTAAAGGCATGGGCCATTCAGCGCCTGATGACTATTGGTCTTTTTCAGCCAAATCTGGATACAGAGGCAGACAATGGAGATGATACAGAGTCAAAAAATGAATTGCCTCCGTTGGTGTTGCAGGATGAAACTGGGAAATTGTTCGACCTGAATATGTACCGTGGTAAAGTGGTTTTTATCAATTTCTGGGCAACCTGGTGTCCTCCATGCCTTGCTGAAATGCTTTCGATCCAAACACTTACTGCAAAATTCAAGCAAAATGAAGATGTTGTCTTTCTGATGGTTGATGTGGATGGAGATTTTGCCAAATCCAGTCGATTCAAGCAAAAATATCATTATCAATTCGATGTACTGGCTCCGTCAGGCAATATTCCACATATTTTTATGACCGGAACAATTCCGGCGACACTTGTGATTGACAAGTCGGGGAAAATCGTTTTCCATCATGAAGGAGCGGCAGACTATGCGAATACGGAATTTACGGATTTTCTGCAAAATATATCTGGCCCTACAAAGGGATTATAAGGTACTTATCTAAACTTCTCAGCAAAGTTGGCCGTTGAATTTGAAAACAACAAATAATTTTATGGTAAGTGACAAATTTCAACAATAGTCGGCTTGGCGCTTCCGAAATTTGTATTGTAAATGATTTATTGCCGTCACGCAAAGTCTTCCATAAAACAGTTGGTTTTTGTTTAGAATTGTCACCAGTTGTAAGATACGGCAATACGCGTAGAGATCAGCGGATTGTGAAATTGACTAAATTTTTACCTCGGGACAAGTAAACTGGGACTAAAAGTCTTTTTTACCTGATATAACACCGGATGCCAACCTGATTAAGATTGGATCATGCTATGACCGCCCTGAAATTTGCCAACTATGAACCGAAGAAGTTTTCTTGCTTTAACAGCCGGTGTTTCCCTTGCGACTGAGCTTCCGGCGATTAGCGGCGAGCTGGATGCTTCAATTCCCATTATCGACACCCACATACACCTTTTCGATACGAACCGTTCTCAGGGCGTGCCCTGGCCTGAGAAAAGTGATAAAATTCTTTATAAACCGGCACTTCCGGAGCGTTACCGGAGCATTGCAGGACGGTTGGGAATTAAAGGTGCAATTGCTGTTGAAGCCAGTTCCTGGCTCGAGGACAACCGGTGGGTTCTGGACATCGCCGCACGTGATAAAATTATTGTTGGCGTCATCGGTAACCTTGAACCCGGTAAGCCGGATTTTGGGAAACAGCTAGAGCGTTTTCAAGCGTATCCGCTCTTTCGTGGCATACGTTATGGAAACCTTTGGGGACATGACATTGGCGCCCGGCTGGAAAATGCCGGATTTATCTCGGATCTTAAATCCCTTGCAGGTGCGGGGATGGTGCTGGACACTGCAAACCCGAATCCTGCGCTACTTTCTGCAATTGTGAAATTGACAGACAAGGTGCCCGATTTAAAGGTTGTGATCGATCATTTGCCGCAAATGGCCATTCCTGAGGATAAAACAGTTTATAAGTCATGTCAAGCTGATCTGCAGGAAATAGGGCAGCGGCCAAAAGTGTATGTCAAAATCTCAGAGGTTTTGCGCCGTGAGAACGGACAAATCCCAACTTTACTCGATTTTTACCGTGCACGTTTGGACAATATATACGGAATCTTCGGTGAAAACCGCTTACTATACGGCAGCGACTGGCCCAATAGCGACCAATGGCTGCCATTTGAAGATGGACTTAAACTGGTTCAGTCATACTTTAAGGGAAAGGGGCATACTGTTGCCGAAAAGTATTTTTGGAAGAATTCTGTTACAGTTTATGGGTGGGAGAAACGTGAGGATGGGCAGCCGGAAAAACCTTATAAAAACTAAGCATTGCCTTTCTATTCAGAAAATAGATTGAAAGATTAATGGTCGGCCCGTAACTGATTTTTAAATGACGATTGAAAAGTATGTATTTTTTCAATGGCTATGAATTTCGCGCGAGTGTACCTAACATGTCGGTCTTAACGGATGGACAGCGCTGTGGTGAACATTTGTTAAGACTGACATGTGTAAGTAGCTTTTTTACAACGAGAATCCCAGGATAAATTAATCCACAAACGTAAACGCCTTCCTCAGCAGTTCCAGACTTTTAGGCACCGAAGTTTTAGGATCTTCTTTTCCTTCCATTTCCAGGGAGACGAAACCTTTGTAATTGGCTTTTTGGAAAATCTTGCCGATGCGTTCATAATCCATTTCTTTGTCATAGAAAGTACCTCCTCCATAATAGGTCTTAGCTTGTACGATGGTTGCATAAGGTGCCAGTTTTTCAAGTCCGGCATAAGGTTCTCCTACAAAATTCCCCGTGTCAACATTTAGTCCCATGGAAGGCGAGCTTTTCAGGGCATTGTACATCCGCATCAGATATTCGATGTTGGAGGAAAGTCCCCAGTGATTTTCAAGTGCCAGCACGACACCGGCTTTTTCAGCATATTGAAGACATTCGCCCATCCCGTCAATTGTCCATTTGATGCCGTCTTCGTCCGTGTATCCTTCAATAGGCGGTTCAATGCCATGAGTATAATAATCGCCCTGTCGCTTATTTTTGACTGTTCCCCATGAGCCCGTGTTCATACGCACGCAGGGAATGCCCATTTGTACGGCCATGTTGATGCATTTAAAAGTATGTTCAATATCAGTCTTGCGTTTGGCTGCCTCCGGTTGCAGGAAGTTTTGGTGAATGGAGAGCAGCGGCAGCGTCATACCATTGTCGAAAGCGAGGCGTTTTAATTTGTTCTGGTAGGCAACCGTTTCTTCTTCCATCGATCGGTGCAGGATCTCGACACCGTCAAAACCGAGGCGCGCGGCATCCTCGATCACATTTTTGATCGGATATTTAGCACCCTGCAAAGGCCAGTACGAATAAGTTGACACGGCAATAGGCAGCCGCCTGCTAACAGCAGCTGGTTTGTTGACTGGCTCTGTTGCATGAGCAAATGAACCGGTAAGCAATGCAGACCCGATCAACGATGATTTTTTTAGCCACTCCCTTCTTGAACCCGAGGTTTCAAGAGCCGTAGAATTGTCCATAAGAAAAGGTGAGTTAGTGTTAATATGATAAAAAGCGTGGCTTTTGATATTTTTTTATATTTCAAAAACTACGGTCATTTGTGAAATATAAAAAATATTGTTTCGTCTTCGTACGTATTTACGGTTATAATTTTTGATACTCCTGACGTAAAGCCTGAATTGCTAGATTTTAGATTGAAAGAAATTTTGTAAAACGGTTTGGCGCAGGTAGAGAAATCCAGAAATACAGGCTTTAAGCATTAGATTTCTAGGACCAAAAACAACACGTCTAGATTGGACTTACGGAATTAATTTGTTCTAACAACAACTGAATTTGATTACGGGAATTACTTTGCCGGCACAAATTTCAAAGCATAAGAATTCATGCAATAACGTTTTCCGGTAGGCCTTGGACCATCATCAAAAACGTGACCCAAATGTAATCCGGTTTTGCTTTCTACCACCTCATCGCGTACCATGCCCAGCGATCTGTCTGTAATAACCTTTACCGCTTTTTCATTGTAGGGTTTGTAAAAACTTGGCCAGCCCGTGCCGGATTCGAACTTGGTATCCGATGTGAAAAGTGTGTCGCCGGTGGCTGCACTTACGTAAAAACCCTTTTTATGGTTATCCCAATACGGATTTTTATAAGGCTGTTCCGTACCTTTTTTGACCATGACTGCATAGGCCTCTTTCGATAATTGTGTCTGCCACTCCACGTCCGTTTTGGAGATTGGATATGCACTTTTTGTGTTCGATTGAGCTTGAATGTATGTTGCTGCTAAGCAAAATACGATTAGAAAGAAATATTGTTTTAAGGTGTTCATTGTATTAAATGTTTAGTGGTTTAAATCTTTTGTATTAATGCAGCCCGGTTTGCTGCAGTTATCTTACCATTTTCAGTATTTTGCAAAAAGCCAATCACTTCCAAATCGATGTTTTTTAAATTGTCCGGGACGTTGATGAAGGCCTTTCCTGTATTTTTTTCGTTAATGACTATGTTTTGGATCCTTCGTGCAATTTGAACGTGTGACAAAATTCGCCCGGCATTTTCTCCGGCTCTGACTTTACTCTCGGCTGTTTTTTGGACCAGTGCCAATACCAGCGATGCATTAGATAAATCTCCATCAATATGGTAATCGAGACTGATCTGCTCTTTACCGGCTTTTATATTTTCAAATACTATTTGTGTAGTAGTATTTGAGTTAAGCCCTTCTGCTATTGCTTTACGCATGGTGGCTTCCTGAGAGCCAACGAATTCTGTATTACCATCAACGATAGCTTGCGGTGTATAAACCGAAGGAAGTTTCATTATGCTGGCATACTGTTGCTGCCTTTTTGTAAAAGCAGGATCGCTGAATACATCCCTCCATCCCAACCTGTTCCAGTAATCGACGTGAAATGACAGGATATAGACAGGCTTGTCTTTATATTCTTTTTGGATTTTCCCCACCAGTGCGTCTGCTGAAGGGCAACTTGAACAGCCTTCTGATGTAAACAACTCCAGTACTGCAAAGCCAGGATAAGTCTTTTCGGTTTTAGTGTAAGCCGATGTATCCGGTTGGCGAAATGCGACGATCAGTATGCTGACTGTCAGTATGAACACAGAAATCGTAAGTGTTTTCATGTGATGGTTTTTTATTTTGAAAAAGACTTTAATAAACAGCAATTATTATACCTCACTCATTTTCCAATAGAGCGGATCCGAACAAGTGGTTAAATTGTTGGCAATGTATCAGTGCATATTTGTATTTGGTGAAATCAGGATTTCCCGCTATCGGATAAATCTGCGTCCCGCTGATAGATTTTAAGGATCCCAGGTCTATAAAATCTTTTGGGGCAGCTTCTTTTGATAAATAAACATGCAGATCCGGGCCGTTGTTGGTTTTGAAATTATCAAGAATAAGGCTGTACTGCCCATTGCTGTTGATGATTTTGGCAGTACCTGAAACAGATTCGCCACCAACTCCCATCAGCATTCCTTTTTGACTGATTACTGCCAGGCTGTCAACTTTTTCAAGAAGTGGCGTAACAGGTGTATTTTCTTCTCTGCTGCATCCGGCGAAAAGTGTTCCAAATAACAACGCAAAAATTAGATTTTTCATCAGTTAAAATTTTAAGTTATTAGGTTAAAACTGGTAAGAGACTCCGATTCCAAAGTTATTGGCCTTGTTCCTGAACCGGTTAATCACCGTGCCGTCCGAAGTCGTCTGTCTCACATTTCCGGTAGTATACTCCGAGAACAAAAATTGATAAATAGCCCGTAAACCCCATTTTTCATTGAAATTGTATTTGAGAAAAAACTCTGAATTCAATGAACCTTTATCGTGGTCACCCGTAAGCAGCAGATTGAAAGCCGTTGGTTTCGAGGCATTGTCTGTGCTGGTTTCACCATTGCTTTTAAAAACAGACGATGATTTTTGCCCGAACGTAACGCCAATCAGATCGATGTTAAACCCTGCGCTGAATTTTGGACTGAAATGATAACCCAGGTTAATGGTTGTATTGAGCGCATTTACAAATGGACGCTGAACCGTTAACGTATCCCAGTTTTCTGTTTTTTGTCCTGCAAAAAAAATGATGAATGGTGTTGTGAAAGAGCGCGTTAGCTTTGCCGGGCCTGCGGTGGTATAGAGAAGTTTTGTACCTGCCACACTCGTTAACCTTGCTCCCAGACCAATTTCAATTTTTCTTTTTTTTCCGATTCGCCAGTTATAAACATATGATAAAGCGCCAGACCCTTGCGAGTTGCCAATGGTTCCGGCAATGTCCACCAACTGGTTGGTCTTTGCAGGTAGCATCTGCTGCGCCTGCCCGGTCATAGAGACAAGGAGCAGACAGCAAAAAATGATAATTTTGTCTTTCATTTTCTTGATTAGTAAGAATGTACTTAACTTTTGAGCCCGTCTGGAAATCTGTTTTTAAGCAATGATAATAAACGGTCTTTTTCAAAAAATACCAGTAATACACAGCTGATAAAAACAATCAAAGCATAAATAAACAGCTGTCCGCCGTCGCCCTGGACTTCTATCCCGAGCACAGTAAGGTGAGAGAAAATAGCACCAGATATGACGCCGAGCGCGATAAGTGCACCGACCCCGGTCAATGCCGGAATAAGAATAAGCACGGCTGCGATTAATTCAACGATACCGGAGCCGATCCGCCCCCAGGGCTCTATGCCTAAGGTTGAGAATATATAAACCGACTCGGGCGCGGCCGAAAATTTGAAAAACAAAGTTTGAAGCAAGATCACTGCCGGCACTATACGCAGGATCCAGAAAACGATTTTATTAGGTTTTGTATTCATGTTTCGTTTAGGTCTAAATTGAATTATTATTGTTTGCCAAACTTTGTTTACCTACCATCGAAGGCTAATAGCCAACAGATAATTGCTAAAAGCTCTTTATGGTTTATCCTTAATTTCAACCCAGTTTTTATCTGCTTTCACGATATACCCGGGGATGTCCTTATTCCATCTTTCTTGTACTTTTTTGTTATAATTAAAATAGAGCTTGTTGTCTTTTACAGTCCAGGTATCGGTTTCTGTGGGTGCTTTATGTCCTTCCGCTGTTCCGTATGCACAATAGCCGCCATATTGCGGGGCGTATTTTTCAGGTTCTTTTTTAAACATTTCCAGGTTAGCCTGATTTTCAAACAACCAGTTGGTTTCTTTCCAGCGGTAGTTGAATTGCTCCTTGCCTATAATCGCTTTTGCTTCTGTATGGAATGCGACTACGTCGTAGCCTTTGATAGCCATACCGTCTTTTTCAAATATTTCAGACTTTTGCGCTTGCACACGAACGAACGCAAAAAGTAATAACAACGGTAATAAAAGTGATTGTCTCATGATTGTCATTGAGGATAAAATGGGTTTGCTATTTGGTGAATCTGGCCCAGTTGGCGTCTGCTTTCTTTTTTAGATTTGCCTCGTCTTTGTTCCAGGTTTTCAGTGTATTGTTAAAGTATTTGTTGTAAAAAAGATAAAGTTTGCCATTGACAACTTTAAACGTTTCCGGATCAACCTCCACTTTTTCTCCGCTTTCTCCCATGGCATAAGCACACCAGCCCCCATATTGAGGCTTGTATTTAGAAGGATCAGCTTTAAAAAGATCACGATTTTGAGCAGAACTGAAATAGTAAGTAACACCGGCATCGGAAACGCTAAATTCTTTTTTCCCTTCGAGTGCTTTATTGGAAGTCATATAGGCAACCGGATCGTAGCCTTCGATCGCCAGCCCGGATTTTGAAATATTGCCCTGTTTTTTAGTCAGATCCTGTGCAAAAACCGTAGTTGCAAGTACTATTAAAAGTAGAATGATAGGAAGCTTATACATGGTAATGGAGTTTTGTTGAATGATTGGTTTTCAGAGAGTGGGTCCGGATAAATTTAGCTCAAAGTTTAGTATGACCTTATCGGACATACCGAGTGTGTTGCCACCGAATTTCCAGTCTTTCCGGTTGATTTCTGCATTTCCTTTCATAATTGCATTTGCGCCGGTTTTCGTGAAAGTGAATGGTATCTGTACCATTTTGGTTACGGATTTTAAGGTCAGATCAAATGTTCCGGAATATCCGTTCGATGATTTTTCAATTTTGGTCGATTTCATGCCAATCCTCGGATATTTGGTAATCTCAAAAAACTGATCTTTTTCTTTAAGATGCCTATCCCTGAGGTTGTTATTGGTCGATATCGTGGCTGTTTCTACGGTCCCGGCAATGTTAGCAGCCCCTGGATTAGCAGGATCAAAAATGATAGTTCCTTTAAATCCGTTGAAAGTTCCATTCACATCAGCACCAAACATGCTCGCCTGAAAAGATATTTTTGCAGACTGCACCGTCCAGTTCTGGGCTTTTGAAAACGGGGATATTAGCAGGCAAAAGGCAAATAGTATTTTCCTCATATTGTCAGGCTGTTTGTTGATGTTTTACGGTCGAATAGGCAATTCCGAAATTTTCAGATAACCTGATGTGTTTGAAATCAACTTTTACCGCAATAGCGATGATGGCCATGTGGTGTACGGCATGTTCCACATTGTAAAGCAGCTCCCGGTAAAAAGTTGTCGTGATCTTGACATCATTTCTTTCGTCCGAAGAATAGGAAGCTTCCAGTTTCAATACCATATCATCCTTCGTTATGCGTATTAAAGCAATCAGTTCTTTCATTTTGGACACGGCCTCCCGTGGACTATTTTCGAGAGCAAGGTTACGTTCACGCTTGTCATAGTTGAGCTTGCCTGATGTCGCAGCCCTGGCCGCGAGATCATAAAATTCGAGAATGTGCCGTAAATGACGCCCGACGGAATTGTTTGAAAGCAGGTCCAGTGGCCTGGTATACTCTTCCTGAGAAAACTGCTGGGTCATCTGTGCGAGCTGACTTAGGATTTCTATGGAAACATCTTGTAATTTCATAGCTTAAAAGGTTGTTTTTTACTTTCGTTTAGGGTATTTACATTCAAAGGATATGCCATCAACAATGGATCACCAGAAAAGCGCCTCTGTTATGTCCTTTTGGTATTATGAGTCTTTTTTTGGGTGTGTGCCAAACCAGACCATTTTCGATATTTCGTAATCTTTCGGAGTTTTCGGAAGATATTCCAGGCGATTAAAAGTGTGGCGGAGGGGGAAAGTTCGATTGTGTGCTTTGAAGGGCCATAATGGCTTTAATATAAAACAGGAATAGTCAAGGAACAGAAGTTGAATACTTTTTCCGTACATTGAACATCAGTTCGTTATCAGGTAGAATACATGAGAAGATTTGCAGAACTCCTTTTACTTTGCCTCGGCATGATAGGAGGTTTTACGGTCGTTGTAATTGCGCAGGGCGTCGGCACACCGCTTATTCAGCATTTTAGCCCCAAAATGTATCAGGCACATCCTGAAAACTGGACGATCATTCAAGATCGGCGCGGGGTTCTTTATGTGGGAAATCAAAGCGGCGTATTGGAATATGACGGCAGCACCTGGAAACTGATCGAGGTGCCGGGTGCTGCTGTTAAATCATTGATTGTTGGAAAGGACGGCCTTGTCTATGTGGGAACCTCAACGGATTTTGGCTATCTGCTTCCAAAACCCGGTGGACAAGTGGAGTACAAATCGCTCAGCAAAAAGTTGCCTAAGGCCGAACGAACTATTTTACCCGTTAACCGCCTGTTTAGTGACTCAACAGGTATTTATTTTTGTACTTCAAAAAAGATCTATCGCTTCAATGACAAAAAATTTAGGATTTGGACTGCTAAAAACAAATTTTTGACGGCCAATTTCGTCCGTAATATTTTATACGTACAGGAAATTTCCGGTCAACTACTTCATCTGGTTTCGGATGAACTGAAACCCGCAGCCAATAGCGGCCAGTTTGTCAACCTGAAAATACAGGCGCTGCTCGAATTTACTGACAAAAAGCTGCTTGCAGTAACTGAAAAGAATGGAATGTTTGTTTATTCGCCTTCCGGCGTCGCGGCAAAATTGATTCCTTTCAAAACATCAGCTGATCCTTGGCTTAAAAGTTCAGCCATTACCAGTGCCATTTGTTCTTTCAATAAGGAGGAAAAATCATATCAGTATTTCATTGCAAGTCAGTTTGGAGGTATCAGGATATTGAATCAATCTGGTGCAGAACAAATGCAGCTGGATGGATCAACAGGATTTAACCAGAACAGCATTGCTTCGTTGTATCTGGACAAACAGCTTTCACTCTGGGCAATGACCGGCAGCGGAATCTGCCAGATCGGCTATAATTTGCCGGTAAGCCGTTTCGGCACAAGCCAAAATATTAATTCTACGGTTTGGAGCATTGCCCGTCACGGCGGAAAATTGTATGTCGGGACGGGAATTGGTTTACTGGGGTGGAGTGCGTCAAGAGAATTGTTTGAACCGCTTCCATTTATTCGCTCGGCCTGCCGGACTCTGCTTTCCGATGGCACGGACCTGTATGCGGGTACATCTGAAAATATTTTCCGGATACGGAATGATCATGTCGTTCAGGTATTATCTACGGGTGGTGAATCTGTATATGCGTTATTGAAATCCAAACTGCGTCCCGGATATTTGCTTGCCGCTCTTTCCAATGGAGTATTTTTATACAGGATTTCTGGTAATTCATGGAAAGAAATGGGTAGGATCCAGGGGCTGAATGCAGATTGTCGCTCGTTGGCGGAGGATGTGGACGGAAAGATCTGGGCTGGTACCAATAAAAGCGGCTTTTTTAAAATTGATTTAAACCATATACCCGGTCAGGAACAACCAGTGAAAGGGCCATCCTCAGTACACGTTGGGGCAGGGCTCAATGAGCTTTCCTGGAATTATGTTTTTCCAACGGCCGGGGAACCAAGATTTACCTCCAAAAATCACGTATATGCATTTGACCGCCAAAAAGGGGAATTTGAAGAAATACCTGTTTTTCAAAACCTGCTTCGTGATTCTATCAACAGTGCTCCGTATTTTGTAGAGGATAGCGCCCGCAACTGGTGGTTTGCAAATCCACTTGGTATTTTGCGACAATTGCCAAATGGTAATACGGAATGGGACAGCCTTAGCCTGATGCCGATCCAGCGGAAAGGTTATTGTATTTATCCGGAAAAAACGGGTATCGTATGGGTTGGAAATGACGAAGGGTTGTATCGATATGATGGTATTCAAATGGCCATGCACCCCTCTTATCCGGTTCTGATCAGGGAGGTTCGTCTTTTGTTAAATGATTCATTGTTGAATATTTCGGGTAAAGACCTAAGACAAGATACGGTTTTGAGTAAGCCGTTATCGTACAATTTGAGAGATCTTTCCTTTCGTTTTGCGGCTACGAGTTATGTGGGTGAAACGGGTAATGAATTCCGTTACAAACTGATCGGAAATGGCGTGATGGCGACCGATCTGGAATGGTCGCGCTGGTCGAAGGAAAGCTGGAAGGATTATACCAACCTGCCCGCCGGTCACTATGTATTTCATGTAATGGCCAGGAATCCTTATCGGGAACTGAGCCGGGAAAGTAGTTTCGCATTTGATATTCAGGATCCCTGGTTCCGTACCTGGTGGGCCTATCTGTTGTATGCCGTATCAGCTTTTTTGATTATTTCTCTGGCGATATGGCTGTATACCCGTAGGTTGAACAATGAAAAGGCCAAACTGGAAAATTTGGTTGACAGCCGGACGGCCGAGGTAGTTTTGCAAAAAGAGGAACTTGTGGAGCAGGCTGCGCGCCTGCAACTGGCCAAAGATGCCGCTGAAAAAGCAAACCATGCCAAAAGCGAATTCCTCGCCAATATGAGCCATGAATTAAGAACACCCTTGAACGGGATACTGGGTTTTGCACAAGTTTTACAAAGAGAGCCTGCGCTAACACAAAGCCAGGATAAAGGCTTGAACATCATCCGGAAAAGTGGCGAGCATTTACTGAATCTGATCAACGAGGTTCTGGATATTTCGAAAATCGAGGCGCAAAAGCTGGAAATGGAAAATACCGTTTTCAGTCTGCCGGGTTTATTAAATGATATAGCAAATCTTTTTCAGGGCAGGGCAGAGGAAAAAGATTTGGCATTTGAAATGATTATCGACAAACAAATACCTGCGCTCGTAATCGGTGACGAGAAGCGTATTATGCAGGTATTGACCAATTTGCTGGGTAATGCCGTGAAGTTTACCGAAAAGGGTAGTGTGACTTTTCACGTCAGCAGCAACGCCTTGCAAACAGGTTTTTTTGAAATAAAATTTGAAGTAAAAGATACCGGAATCGGTATTTCAAAAGAATTTTTAGACGAAATATTTCTTCCTTTTCATCAGATCAAAGACCGCAGGCTGTTTTCGGAAGGCACAGGCCTGGGACTTGCGATTGCCAGTAACCTGGTTGGACTTATGGACGGAAAACTTGATGTGCGAAGTGAAATAGGAAAAGGTAGTGTGTTCTCATTGATCCTGACGCTCAGTGAAGCGGTTGGTGAAATGGCCCCCAGGTTTTCAGACCGGGATATAACAGGTTATTTAGGTGATAGAAAGACTATGCTCATTGTGGATGACCATGCTGAAAACCGGCTGGTCGTGCATGAGTTGTTTTTATCTTTAGGCTTCCTTATTCTGGAAGCATCCGACGGACAAGAAGCTGTTAAACTGGCCAGTTCAATGGTTCCCGACCTGGTGATTATGGATCTTGTGATGCCGCGTTTGAACGGCTTTGAGGCCGTAACGGAGATGAAAAAGAATCCTGCGCTGGCTAATACGAAAATGATCGCCTTTTCAGCAAACGTATTTGAGCGCAATCAAAAACGAAGTCTGGATGGAGGATTTGATGATTTTGTACCAAAGCCGGTTAATATAACAGCATTGTTGTCAGTGGTTGCGCGGCAACTGAATCTGCAATGGACGTTTGCCACAGAAAATCAGTTACAAACCGTATCAGAAATTGCCGGTAACCCGGATATGAACGATCAATTGCCTCCCGGAAAGGAACTTGAAATATTGATGGAAAATGCAATGAAAGGGGACATTCAGGGAATTCTGGATACATTGAATGAGATAGAACGGGATTATCCTGATACTATTGCTTTTGTGAGGCAGGTAAGAAAATGGGCCGGGGAATTTAATATGGGGAGGATTAGGGAGTATTTGGTTAGTTGCATGGTGTTGGCCAAATAATTTAAACTGCTGTAATATGTATTGTTATTTTTTAATAATGATGCCAATTTAGTTATAATGTAATGAAGTCAAATTTTGTAAATAGTCAGGGTGTTTGGGCATGAATTTGATTTGCTTACTTGGCCAACTGCGTCAAAATTGCCTTTCTTATCAAATCCGGCCGTCGCCAGGGAATAAAATGATTCATTTCCGGAATCATCTGCACAGTCACATTAGCGTTTACAAGCATTCGTTTGGCAAAATCGGCGTTTCCAGGTGGAACCAGGTCATCCACTTCACCCTGGATCACTGTCACGGGCATACGGATGTTCGACCATAGCGGCAGCATTTTGGTCAACTCACCTTTTAATGGCCGGATTTCGCGATTGCTTACATCCAGATCAACTGGTAATAGTTGTCTGAAAGGAAAAGAGCCTAGTATCGGGCGAAACCATTCTTTCTTTTCAAGGTTTGGATCGATTGAGCCAGCCACCAAAATCAAGCCGCTTATCTGACTGGGATAATCCATGGCTGCCCTGGCAATAACAGGCCCGCCCAGTGAATGCCCTACCAATAAGGCCCGGGAGCCGGGCGCGGCAGCGGTTATTACCGCAACAATCGCCTCAGCCTGTTTTTGCATAGAACTTTCCACTTTTCCCAATCCGGATTTTCCAAAACCAAGCCTGTCAACAGATACCAGATGAGCGTGTCTGTACAAAATTGAATCTTTAAAAAAATCGATGAATGCTGTCCAGGAGCCGGGGGAGCCGTGAACAAAAACCACCAGCGGCAGTGTATCTGATCCGATTTCCGCATAATGAATTTTTCTGCTACCTACATTTGCAAAACCAAATGAGGGTTTTACAGGCGAATTTTCAAAGTATGCCGTGATCTCCTGATCGGTTTTTCGGAAAGACATGCACTGGCTGAAAAAGACGGGCGTCAAAAGTAAGCAAAAGACAGCAAGACATCTGTCAAACCGGGATTTTGTGATGTTGAATTTGTTTTTCATAAAACAGCAGAGATATTCATTTTGAAATGTCTGGCAATCATAAGAGTTATGCTGTTCACGATGTCCCTGGCTACTTCGGTTTTGTGCTTCAATCCGAAATTTTTTAATCGGCCCACCGCGGTTTATCATGGTAATCTGGTTGGTATCATGGCCAAATCCGGTACCCTGGTTTTGTAAAGAATTTTTCGACGATAGCATAATCCATTTCACGTATGGAATGATTACTGATAAACCGGACAGGATCAATGGCTTCCCGGGCTGCTCCTGCGCTAATCAGTATCTTCAAATCCTCGAATGTATCAGGATTATTTTTTTGAGACATGAGATCTTTGGTTTAAATGACTAAGGAAATAAACTGACATGCCGAAAGGAAAATAAAAAGACAACCAATCATCCGATCCATTTGATGCTGATGCCTGGCTATAATGCGGGTAAAAAACCGGCTGGCGTATGCGAAAGGAAGCAGGCCTGCGATAGTTCCCAGCGAAATCCCTAAAACATAAATGACAATCAGCGGCTGTTGTGAAAGGCCTACGATTCCTTTACTTTCTAAAAGTGTCGTGTAAAGAATCCAAAAGGGAAATGCGACTACATTGAGTATACTTAAAATTGAGCCCAGATAGAAGGATGAAACTGCTTTTTGTTTGCTTGCAACGAGTGCGTCCTGCTTACGGATATAATAAATGCCCATCGTCAGCAATGTGATGGCAGCAATTACTTCCGTAATGGGTTTGAGCGCCGGAAATTCTATGAGCGATCTGGTAAGCTGAACGGAGATATAACTGTAAACCAGCTCTACCAAAGCACATGCCAAAGCAAAGCGAAGTGCTGCATTCATTCCTTTTTTTAGGGATACATCCATGATGGTCACGTTGAGAATACCCAGCGGAAGTGTACCCAAAAAGCTGACGATCAGTCCGGTAAGGAAGTTAAGTGATAGTGATGTCATGGCTTACCGGTTTTTTTGTTTGTTTTCGTTGATGCGTTTTAAAATGGACCTTGCCTCGGCTAGCTTCATGTAGGGAACACCGTTTTTATGATTTTGCACGCTGATTTTGAAAAGTATATGCCAGTGAAACAACAATACTTTCCAGCCTTCCCAGATCGAAAATCCAGGATCGTAAATATGTGCAGGCTCGGCGCCAGCTCCATTGAGCTCCATAATTTTAATGTTTTTGCCTTGGTAAAAGTCGGTCAGGTTACTGCATCGGAGATCATAACGTCCGTAGTAAAACCCGTTGATGCTGGTACTGATCTGATCAAAAATCGCCGTTAGTTCTGGTGTGATCAAATGGTTTGCATTGAGAAACTTGGTGCCCAGACAATGATTACCAATGGAAACGAGTGTCATTTTTTTGCCTTTTGCCAAAACCATATCCAGTGCATGCGCATATTTTATTTTCAGCAGATCCCATTGTAAAACCGCGCGTTCATTATCCAAAATCAGTTCTCCTACATTGTTGTGCCCATTTCCTGTAATACTTAGAAATTCTTTTTGAACAATAGAAGAAATGTATCCAGTTAATTGATCGGGCATACGATAGTAAAAAACACCGAATTCAAGTGGATAATCTACGTACTCCTGAATCAGGTAATCGACAGGACTTTGCTGATGATAGGCAAGAAGCTGATTGATATCCATGATCTTTTCCACACGCCAGCCGCGTTCACCGGCATTGGGTTTGGCAATAACCGGAAAATCAAGATTTGCTGTCATCAGTTTGGCGCTAAAAGCTGGTATTTCAAAATTGCGTTTAATAAAAACCGTTATAGGTTTGTAAGTATCAGCTATCAGATCCAGAATATCAATTTTGGATTCTCCCAGCATCCCCCCCGATTCAATGGAAGGATTGGAGGCGGAGAAGAAAAAGAAAGAACGTGCTTTGATCGAGAGCCAAAACCAGTAGACAAATACTGGAATATAAACCACCGAAAATGGCCAATATTCCCAGCTTTTGAGCCGGATCAACCGCTTGTTTTTAGTTACTTTAAATACGGTCGGAGTTCGAGATATCAGCGTTGCCTGGCTTTCGATCTCAGCTGTTTCAATTTGACGCATAAGCCAGGGACAGTTTGTTTTGGAAAATTTTTGAATGAATGAGGTCTTCGTAAATCATTTCCATCTGGTCGCGGGTCTGAACGACACTGGTAAGACTAACAGTGGCATATAGATTTTCACGGCGCATAAAGACCGCGTTTTCAAGGTCACCGTCACCGGCTGTTTTATGGAACTTTCTGATGTTTTCCAATGAAAAATTGTCCTGAGAATTCAGCCATTTTTTAAACCAATCTTCCCGTTTTTCGATGATTTCAGGCGCATAAAGGGTAGCCGATGACCAGATGTGCGGGATCGAAGCATCCTTATCAGCCATAAAAAGCCTCTTCCCATTCCAACGTAAAACCAACAATCGTCTCTTTTCAATTAATAGTAAGGTGAAAGGCTCCAAACCACTGAAATCATAATTTGCAGCAAAATTGCCAATTGAAAAATAGTCGAAGACATCCAAAACCACCAAGCCCCGGCTGTGTTTATACGGAGGCTTTGGTAAATGGGCAGTGAATGCGCCATTGAGCAGACAAACAGTTTTTGTTTTGGAGGTGGCTATCCAGGTCCCCTGGCCCAGTGGATCTTTTGGGAAAGTTACTTCCTGATCGTGGATCATGACTGGATCTGAGAGCCTTGCTACTGGACGCACCAGCTTTTCATCCCTGCTGGAAGTGAGGATAAAACCGTTCTGATATGGGAGATAACTTACCGTGCACATGTTGATTGCTTTTTTTGAATAAGTAATCAAATGTTATTCCAATATAATTTTTGTATTTAAATATTTGTTAATGAGCTTTTTATGTTTATTTAACCCAGTTGTCTTTAAACTTTCATTTCCGATATTTCGTAAAATCTCTTTTAAAATGGAAATTGAGAAGGCCGCTTGATGCCGAGTTTTCGCATTCTTGAATCTAACGTTGTTGGTACCATGTCCAGGATTTCAGCTGCGCCGTTCTTACCGCTTACTTTCCAATTGGTTTTTGTAAGTATATAAATGATATGATCGCGTTCGCATTCTTCCATGGTCATCAGGCTGCCTTTGGCGGTAACCATAAGCTTGCGGGGAGACCAGTCGTCGAGCAGCAACGTTTTACCCGGAGACATAATGATGGATCTTTCGACTACATTTTCCAATTCCCGTATATTACCAGGCCAATGATATTCGCTGAGCGCATCGATCACTTTCTGAGGAATCTGGTCAATGATTTTACCCTGGTCCTTTCCATGTTTCTGGCAAAAATGTCTTACCAGCAGCGGTATATCTTCTCTTCTTTCCCTTAATGGAATACTGAAAACCGGAAATACATTGAGGCGGTAGTAGAGATCCTCCCGGAAACGATGTTCCGTAATCTCTTTTTCCAGGTCCCGGTTTGTCGCAGCAATGATCCTGACATTTACTTTTAAGGTTTTGGTACTGCCAACCCGTTCAAATTCTCCTTCCTGTAAAACTCGAAGTAGCTTGGCCTGTAATTCCAGTGGCATTTCGCCAATTTCATCCAGAAAAAGTGTCCCTCCGTCTGCCAGTTCAAAGCGCCCGTTTTTTTGTGCAGTTGCACCCGTGAAGGATCCTTTTTCATGGCCAAACAATTCACTTTCGATCAGGCTCGCGGGAAGAGCAGCGCAATTGAGTTTGATCAGTGGACGGTTTTTTCTGTTGCTTAAATTGTGTACCGCTCTTGCCAGAAGTTCCTTTCCCGTGCCTGATTCTCCGGTGATCAGCACAGTACTGTTTGTAGGCGCAACCTGAGTGATTTTAGTCAGCACTTTTTGGAAAGTCTTGCTTTGGCTGATGATATCATCCGGATTTTTGGATTGTTTGATCTCTTCTTTGAGATATATATTTTCTGCCTGCAATTGATCTTTCAGCTGCTCAACTTCGGTTAACGCCACGTTTAAATCGGCGGTACGGTCATTAACTATCTGTTCCAGGTTTTGCCGGAGGTTGGCCAGTGCGAGATGCGTACCGATCCTGGACTGGACTTCATGAATTTCGAAAGGCTTGGTAATATAATCCACTGCACCCATATTGAAACCGTTCACTTTGTTAACCGTTTCGGTCAGTGCCGTCATAAAAATAACCGGAATGTGCTTTGTAGCCATATTGTTTTTTAGCAGACGGCAAGTTTCAAATCCGCTGATACCGGGCATCATCACATCCAGCAGAATTAGATCGGGCAAAGCGTAGCTGGCTTGCTCCAACGCGCTTTTTCCATCGTTGGCGACGAGCACTTTATAGCCAGATTTGGTCAGAAAGTCGAAAAGGATGCTGATGTTGTTGGGTGTGTCGTCAACAATTAATATAGTGCCTGTTATTTTATCAGCTAATTCGTTTTTCATAAAATTCAAGATGATATGGCATTTCGTTTGTTAGAAACAAATTCCGTCGTTGCGGGAGTATATTCGAAATATCGTGAATTTAATTTGATTCGTAGAAATTATGAAAAGTGCAGATTGAATTTATTGATACGATAATAAGACAACCAATCGTTTTCCAGATACTGCGTTACTAAGGAAACGCAAGAGAACCCCTTCGCGAACTTTGCGCTAAACTTATCTGTTTTTGCGTGAAAAGGCTTTTTAGATTTTAAAAAGAGAAATCCCATCAACATTCCTAGGCCAAACCACTGGTTCAATACCACACCGGAAAATGTGCGTATATCTGTAAGAGGCTTGCCGCCAACAGTGCTACCTGGCCGAATCTAAGGAAAACTGCGAACTGCAACTGGAATGACCGACGAACCCTTAAACTAACAGAATCTGGCTGACAAAAAGTAAAAAGATATTGGAAATGGTGGGTGGGGATATTTTTATTTCCGAAAAAATTGTTGAAGAAATGGCTGTGCAATTGGCTTATTTGTTAGTAGTTGCGTGACGTGGGAAACCGGTTAATCTAAATATTGAGTAGAGTTAGGTAATGATGTCTTTGTAAAGTGCAAGGCTGTTGACTAACAAAACTCATCGTGGGTATTTCAAATGGCTATTTAAAAAGGCTAGCCTGACGTTCAATGATTTAAAGCCTAAATAAATGCCTAAACCATTAGCAGTAATGCAATTAATCAAAACAAAATAGAAAACTTATGCCATTGACAGAAATTTTACTAATAGTTGGATTGGTTTCATCAATCTTTCTAAATTTAATACTTTTCAAAAAAAACGGTTTTAACACTGAAGATTTGAAAAACGAAATAACAAAGATAAATTTGGATGTTTCTAAAATAGACCCATTAATTAGAAATGAATTTTCAAGTAGTCGCGATGAAATCCAAAAAAGTTCAAAAGATTCAAGAGACGAATTAAGCAATTCAATAAAAAATTTCAGCGAACAAATTTCAAAAACAATTAATGACTTATCAAACAGTCAAAAAGGACAGTTAGAAACCTTTTCAAATTTCCTTCAAAACATGACAAAGAACAATGAAGAAAAATTTGAAAAACTAATTAGGACAAATGAAGAAAAACAAAACGAGTTTAAACAACAATTATCTGATTCATCAAAAGAAACTAAAACTGAACTTACTAATTCGTTGAAATCTAATGAAGAAAAGACAATTCTTATAGTTCAAAATATTGCGGAAAGTTCAAAATCATTAAATGAATTATTACTTAATTCTGCAAAAGAGAACCGAACTGAAATGACAAATTCGCTAAAATCTTTTGAGGAAAAATTTTCAAATAATGCAAAGGAATTTAACGAATTACAACGTAATAAATTTAATGACTTATTATTAAAACAAGAGCAAACAAAAACAGATACCGAAAATAAACTTGACAAGATTAGAGAAACCGTTGAGCAAAAACTACAAATATTACAAGAAGACAATAACAAGAAATTGGAGGAAATGAGAGTAACGGTTGATGAAAAACTTCAAACAACACTTGAAAAAAGATTTAATGATTCTTTTACTCTAATAAGTGATAGATTAGAGTTAGTTCACAAAGGATTAGGTGAAATGCAAACTCTTGCAATTAGCGTTGGAGATATAAAAAAAGTTATGACAAACGTAAAGTCAAGGGGAATTATGGGCGAATATCAATTAGCCAATATTCTTGAAGACTTACTTACAAACGAACAATACGAAAAAAATGTAAAAACCAAAGTTGGAAGTGGCGTTGTAGTTGAATTTGCAATCAAGCTACCTAACAATAATAGTTTAGATAAAACATTATGGTTGCCGATAGATTCCAAATTTCCAAAAGAAGATTATGAAAATCTTGTAGATGCTTATGATGATGGTGACCCAATAAAATTAGAAACATTAAGAAAAGCATTTAAAAATTCAATAATTAAAAATGCAAAAGACATAAATGAAAAATACATTGATCCACCCCATACAACAGAATATGGTATAATGTTTTTACCTTTTGAAAGTTTATATGCAGAAGTTTTAAGGACACCAGGACTTTTTGAACTTTTACAAAAGAATTATAAAATCACAATAACAGGGCCGACAACATTGAGTGCATTACTAAATAGTTTGCAAATGGGTTTCAGAACTTTGGCAATTGAAAAGCGAAGTAGTGAAGTTTGGGACATATTAGGAGTAGTTAAAACCGAGTTTGGTAAATTTGGAACTGTTTTGGAAAAAACAAAGAAAAAATTACAAGAAGCGACAAACACTATTGATAATGCAAGTGTCAGGACTAGAGCAATTGAAAGACAATTAAAAAATGTGCAAGAATTACCTACAAGTGAAAGACAATTAAAAATTGAAAGCGACATTTCCGAAGACGCAATAGACTTAGAAGACGAAGTAGAGAATTTGTTGTTTAACGAAACGGACATAAAATAAATGCATACTGCTAACAATTGTTTGCCTAAAATGTGGTCGGAAGCGTTAATTGGAATATTTGGAATTCTATTGTAAATGTGTGCTAAATTAAGTATTTGTGCATCTAACTCCCCGCACTTCGGCAAGGTCAAAAAGTCAGTCACTGAAAAAAACCATATACAAACGATAAGCAACAATTCAATTTATGAGAAAAATAATTTCATTTATGCACGTATCGCTTGACGGTTTTGTATCGGGACCGAACGGTGAAATGGACTGGATTAAAGTGGATGAAGAGATTTTTGACTATGTAGGTAAGCGTATAAGCGAAGGCGACACGGCGTTGTATGGCCGAGTAACTTATCAGATGATGGAAAGTTACTGGCCGACCGCAGCCGACATGCCGACCGCGACCAGGCACGACATTGAACACTCAAAGTGGTACAGCAAAGTTCAAAAAGTTGTTTTATCAAAAACAATACAGGTCGAGGGTCTGGCTAATACCAAAATTATTAGCGATAACCTTTCGGAAAGTATCAATGACCTAAAACAGCAGGCAGGTAGAGAGATCTTGCTTTTTGGCAGCCCGACTGCTACACATGCACTTATGCAACACAACCTGATTGACGGCTACTGGCTATTTGTTAATCCTATTATTCTCGGACAAGGTGTTCCATTATTTACAGGCTTCAAGGACAAAATAAAACTAAAACTTTCAGATACGCATCAATTTACTTCCGGAGTAACTGAGCTGAATTATTTTGTGGACAGACAATAACAAACTAATAAAGGCGGTAGGCCAGTGCTCGGCAGACAAACTTGGAACGGAGTACCATGCCCCCGCCTGTTTTTTTATTTTCTTCCTGATCTCGGATCTGAGCGGCAAAAAACAAAGTGCAGTTTCCCGCTGGCATCTAGCGGAAATCATTAATTTCAAAATCGTCTATACCGTTTTTACTTTTACCCAGCCAAAACGTGCGGTTTTGCTTTGTGAAATCTCGGGAATGTAGGTATAAGTCGAACCACCTTTCCGGGAAATTTTTGTAATATTTAATACTGATCCAGTATCGGTTTTTCCCATCATTCAGAGATTTCGAATCGCTTGTCTAATAAAGAATAAACACTTGATAATCAGCTAGTTTTGATAACTATTAGAAGGTAGATTTTTCAACATATACCTTTAACGAATCGCTTTTAAGACGCACGCGCAGCCACCGGTTGATCCTGGTGAGGTCACGCTTTGTCTTCGAAGGATTGGTAGAGCCCAGCACCACGACCGTGTAATGTTTTACAGCTTTTGACTCTGTAAAAAAAGCTTGTTTATCAGCCGAGCAATATTTCACTTCCGGGAAAAGCGGTTGGATTTCGTTGTAAAGTGGGCTGCCCATTTTTTTAATGGCAGAGATACTGTCCTGTTTATGAATACTGCCACTAAGCTGGCTTTTGAGACGGTTGATTTCCGCCTGGTACAATTCGGTTTGGGTTAGATCTTTTGACACGTCGCTAATCGAAAATCCTTGTTGGATAATCAGGGTGGCATCATGCAGTCCGTATATATTTTTTCTTTGGGAGAGGCGTTTTTTATCCTCCTCACCAATCATCTTACCGCCGTAGATCAGTTTGATTTCTTTTTTAGCTGGATTAAGCTCATTTTTTAAAAGAAAATCTCCTTCAATATAACTTTCATTGGTAATATAAGTATTGGCATTCTGAATGAAATTCTCCTTTTGTACGAGTAAATAACCATAGTAGAAGCTTGGAATGGCCGTTAGAAAGACAATAAATGTGACCCAACGGTTCGCCGCTCTCTTTTGATCCTTATCCGCATTGTTTCTGATGGGGTATCTAAGAAGGCGAACTGTGATTAAAGTAGCGCTTCCAATAAAAACGGTATTGATGGTCAACAGATACAGTGCACCAAAAAAGAACGGCCAGTTACCATTCGAAAGCCCGTAACCTGCCGTGCAGAGGGGCGGCATCAATGCCGTAGCAATGGCAACTCCCGGAATTACATTCCCTTTGTGTTTACTTGATATGGCCACAATGCCAGCCAGCCCACCAACGAGCGCGATAATCACATCGTAAATGCTGGGTTGTGTTCTGGCAAGGAGCTCGGAATGCGCCTGATAAATGGGGGTTACAAAAAAATAGGCAGCAGAGGTAAGAAGACCTGCGATCACTGCAAAAAAGTAGTTTACAAATGCCTTTCTGAACAAAGCAAAATCGTAAGTAGCTATGCTGTATCCCATACCCAAAATCGGGCCCATCAAGGGTGAAATAAGCATGGCACCGATAATCACGGCGGTTGAGTTTACATTAAGGCCAACCGAGGCAATGAAAATGGCAAAGATCAGAATCCAAAGATTGGTACCCTTGAATTCAATCCCACTTTCTACGGTATCGTGTATCGTCGTGTATTCCTCCCGTTCAGTGGATATATCGAACCGTTTTAACAGCTTGTTGAGTACCATTTACTTCAAATTTTAAGATTGGAAATCTGTAGAAGATCCTGGCTTAACGTTTTTTAAAATGATAATGCCTGCACAACCGGCAAAGACAGATGCAATGAGTATTCCGTACTTGGCCTGGTCGACCATTTCGTCGGAATTAAAAGCCAATCCTGTTATGAACAAAGACATTGTAAACCCCACACCGGCAAGTGCGGCCACACCAGTAATATGACGCCAGGTCGCTGACTGAGGTAGTTCGGAAATTTTAAAACGGACCATGAGCCACGTGAATAACAATACGCCAACGAATTTTCCTACGATCAGCCCGGTAACAATTCCAAAACTAACCGGATTGATCAGCGATGAAAAAAAGTCGCTTCCGATGTGCATTCCTGCATTGGCAAGTGCAAATAGCGGCATGATTATAAATGCTACCCACGGATGCAATGCATATTCTATTTTTTGTAATGGTGTTTCCGCATCCTGACTTAGTGTCTTTATTTTTTCTATTGTTACATGCTGCTCTGTGGTGGTCAGTGAGCCATTTTGCGGAATAGCCTGTTCAAAATAGCTAATGTATTTTCTGACATTTTTCGCATAATCGTTCTCATTTATTTTGGTACGGGCCGGAATAGTAAAAGCTACAAGCACGCCTGCAATGGTTGCGTGTACACCTGAAAACAAAAATCCCGCCCACACTGCCAGACCCATGATCAGGTAGAAAAGGGTACTGCGAATGCCTAAAAAATTACCAATGGTTAGAACAATCAGGAATCCACCGGCGATTAGCAAAGGTGTAAATGCTATTTTTGCCGTATAAAAAAAAGCGATGACCAGCACGGCACCAAGATCGTCTGCAACTGCAAGTGCAGAAAGAAATACTTTTACTGAACCGGGAATGTGTTTGCCTGCCATAGAAAGCAGGGCTAGTGCAAAAGCAATATCGGTAGCCATGGGAATTCCCCAGCCGTGGTCCGAAGCAAGGTCTTTATTAATTATGAAATAGATCAGAGCAGGTACGAGCATACCGCCCAGAGCTGCCATCATGGGTAAGGAGGCCTTTTTTATGGTAGAAAGTTCTCCTGTCATAAATTCCCTTTTCAATTCCAGTCCGATCACAAAGAAGAAAAGCGCCATCAATCCATCGTTAATCCAGATATGCAGCGGATGATCCATTACATAGTTGTGAAAACCGATAGAAAGTTTTGTTTCCCAAAGATGGTGATAGGATTCACCAGAAGAAGAATTGACCCAGATGATGGCGATCAAAACACTTATAAATAAGATGATCCCACCTGTAAATTCCTGGTGAATAAATTTACTGACCGGTTTGAGAAAATAGTCTATCGGAGAGTCATTCATAAGTTAAAGTCGAGATGATTTTAGAACAAAGATAGGGCTAGACACGCAAACTTACTCGTCTATTTCATATTTCAGCTAAACGGATATTGATTGCGGATATTTAACGATCATTAATTTCTCCTGATTTTTATGATTGTTACATAAATGCTATTTTATTTTACTATTTGTATAAATACGGATATTTATGATGGATGTTCGGTAAGAACTGGAGAATATTCCTTTTCTTTATTCATTAAATACCGAATTATTTAAAACATCCTATCTTTTTAATTCCCTTTATGGAGCAGATCGTCAATAGCGTTAATGATATTATCTGGAGCAATGCATTAATCCTTCTTTGTTTAGGGACAGGAATTTATTTTTCAATTGTTACCCGTTTTGTGCAAGTCCGTTATTTGAAAGATATGGTAACGCTGCTTTTTGGCAACAAAGGTTCGGAAAAAGGCGTGTCATCTTTTCAGGCATTTGCGATCGCGATTTCGGGGCGGGTAGGCACAGGAAATATTGCAGGAGTGGCAACTGCAATAGCCATGGGTGGGCCGGGTGCTGTGTTCTGGATGTGGGCAATCGCATTTCTAGGTGCCGCGTCGGCGTATATTGAAGCGACGTTGGGCCAAATCTATAAGGAAGTAAAAGACGGTCAATACCGTGGAGGCCCTGCTTTCTATATTGAAAGGGGATTGGGTATTAAGTGGTATGCTACTCTTTTTGCGGTAGCGACCATTCTCAGTACGGCGTTATTTTTGCCGGGTGTGCAAAGTAATAGTATTGCGATTAGTGCCAAAAGTGCTTTTGATATTCCGGTTGAAATTACGGGAGGTGCGGTAACGGTCTTTTTAGGGCTGATCATTTTTGGCGGCGTAAAAAGAATTGGTAAGGTTGCCGAATTTGTAGTGCCATTTATGGCAGGAGCTTATATTCTCATGGCTTTGATAATCATTGCATTAAATATTACACAGGTTCCAGCCATTTTTGGTTTGATCTTTCGTTCGGCTTTTGATATGGAGCCTGCGTTTGCCGGGATTTTCGGAATGGCGGTATCCTGGGGTGTCAAGAGGGGGATTTATTCCAACGAAGCGGGACAGGGAACAGCACCTCATGCCGCAGCCGCAGCGGAAGCAAGTCACCCGGCAAAACAGGGATTGGTTCAGGCGTTTTCGGTTTATGTTGACACCTTATTTGTTTGTACAGCTACTGCATTAATGATCTTGTTTACTGGGAAATACAACGTTGTAAACCCTGAGGGAGGTTTTTTAGTGGAGAATGTCAAAGGGATGGCCATTGGTTCACAGTTTACACAGGAGGCGATAAACGTTCATTTTCCGTCTCTGGGAAGTGAATTCGTATCTGTCGCACTTCTTTTCTTTGCCTTCACTACCATCATGGCATATTATTATATAGCCGAAACCAATCTCAGTTATCTTCAGAAAGACAACGATAGTAAATGGATGGTTTGGGTGCTCAGGGCTTTAATTATGGGTGCAACTTTTTACGGTTCAATAAAAACGGCCGCTTTGGCCTGGACTCTTGGTGACATTGGGGTTGGCGTTATGGCTTGGTTAAATATTATTGCAATCCTGTTGCTGAGAAAACCGGCGTTACTGGCACTTAGGGATTACCAACAGCAAAAGAGCGAGGGTAAGGATCCTGTTTTTAATGCCAAAAAGCTGGGTATAGAAAATACAGAAGAATGGAATTGAGAAAATTTAAATAATCAGCCTAACTCCGCCCAAATCCGAAATGTGGTGAGAAAACCGGTCACTGGGTGAGCTGATAAACATGAAATTGATGGGGATGTTCCATTCCGCGCTCAATTTTTCAATAATCTGGGGTCCGAATGTTCCATGTATCTGAATATATTCAATTTTGATATCCGGATAGGCGCGGTCGAGTACGTCCAGGTCTCTCAGGAAGTCTGCTGAAACATGGCTGCCATCGGCTAAAACCGTGACGATTTTTAGCTTTTTTGTAATCTCGTTTTCCTGAACGTAGATCATTACTTTGTTCAGAATTGAGATGTCGTCTCCTTTGGTAAAATAGACAAATTCTTGCTCTGTTAACTTCTTTAATGCTCTGGTAAGATGCAATTTGCTTAAGGTAGCTAGCCTTTTTACCGAAGTGAAAAAGCTTTCTACAAAAATCAACATGTATTGCAACAGTTCATTTCTGTTCAAAAGCAGGAAGATGACAATGATGGATGGTAAAAAGTATTGCAGAAAAACGATCAGATATTCGGCATGCATGATCACGTTCCCATAGAGGGCGACCATTACTGCGATAATTGCCAGGGCAACAGTTGGGATTGAAGCTTTTTCAGGTCTTGGCAAACGGCTTCTTTTAATCTTTAAAAGAAAATTTCCAAAACCAAAATAAATCATCACCAGCAGAAATGATATGGTGTAGACCCCGGCCAGTGGCCCAAGTTGACCTTGCGTGATCACCAGAACAGATAGGCATAACAGGTAAAATAAGATAAGTATTCTTGGAGAACTTCCCCTTGAATTTTCTTTTAACAGGAACTGGGGAAGGATCCTGTCAAGAGTCATTCTTTTGATCAGACCATTGACGCCCACATAGGATGTCAGTAAAGCGCCACTTAAAACGAGTACGGCATCAACGGAAATAAAGGTTCTTAACCAAGGCCCGGCAGTGATATTGCCCATGTGAGAAAGTAGAGCCTCTTGATTAACAGCTACTTCTGTCAATGGTAAAACGGAAACTGCGGCCAGCGCCATTAGCGGATTGATTATCGATACGGCGGCCCACATATTTCTCAACGTTTTTCTGAAAACACCCTGTTCCTGCTCTTCCACAAAATTGGCTGAACTTTCAAAGCCCGAAATGCCGAGCATAGCTGTGCTAAACCCCAGAAACAAAGCCGTTGTAAAACTTCCATGTGCGGGCATTTTGAAATTGGCGTAAGCAATATCCAATCCGTTCACACTTACATACCAAACAGCGCTGAGAATCAATGTGATCATGGCGACGATGTGCAAAATGAAAATAACAACAGCTACAATCGACGATTCGCTTATGCCTGACATGACCAGGAAAAGAAAAGCAGTTATAAGTCCTCCGGTAGCGAGCATGACCGGTAGTGACGGTAAAATCCCATGCAAGTAATGCATAGCCTCACTGGCAGAAATGACTGCTGTTGCCATATACGAGAGAATCGTAAGGCAAGCCGCAATGGATGCATTGCTCTTACTTGTTGTATTCAGTAGCACGTTGTAGGCACCGCCGTTCAAAGGCAGTGCTCCAACCACTTCTCCATATATTTTCCTAAATAAAAACAGCACCAGGGCCACAATCATTAGTGCCAGCCATGCATATTGTCCGGCATAAATAATAGTAAGTGAAGAAACGTACAAGCACGAAGAGGTGATGTCATTTCCGCAAATGGCCGTTGCCGCCAATTCATTCAGCTTTTTGTGGGTTTTCATAAAAGTGTGCCTTTTCAGGGCATATTGCTAGAAAGTTATCGTGTATCGAGCCCAGAAAAAGGTATAAAAATATGAGCTAACCAGAGCACTTTACTTTACGGGCTATTCAACGACCGACGATGTCATGAAGTTTAAAAAGTGAAAGACTTCATCCTGATTTTTAATATGATTTCTGGCTGCAGAAAGGTCTTCACCAATCTTTATGGTAAAGGCAGTATCAGGCAAAGCTTCAAACATATCTTCGTCTGTCGTGTCGTCTCCGATCGCAAGAATAAAATCATAATTCCGTTGCGCTGCAAGGCTTTTGGCGGCAGTTCCTTTATTAAAGGCTGTTTTCTTTACCTCAACGACTTTGCTGCCGTCAATAACCTGTAATTTTAATTCGGGTTGTATGAAGTTTTTCAATTGCCAGATCAGCTCCCGTGAGCGCCTGTCCGCATAATCAGCATCATCTGCAACCCTGTAATGCCAGGCGAGCGAGGTCTCTTTGGTCTCTACAAACGCCCCGGGGCATCTGATGGCATAGAGATCAAGAATGGGCTTGATGCTTTCTTTCCAGTCCTCTTCATAATCATCATTCATCGTCCATTCACTGGCATCTACCGACTTTGTCATAGCACCATGTTCTGCAATAATATGCACAGGCAGGTCTCCAAACCGATCTTCCAGGAATTTACGGTCGCGGCCACTGATAATAACTACCGTATCTCGTTTGGCTATACCAAGGATCAGATTTTTTATGTCTTCTGATATAATGGCTTTAGAAGGATCCGGCACGATCGGAGCGAGTGTTCCGTCGTAGTCAAAAAACAGAATTCTGTTCGAACTCCGCTCATAAGCTGTTCTTATGTCATCAATTCCTTTGTTGGTTAAAAATACCTGTCTTAGTCTTTCTTGTTCTTGTTCAAGCATATTCATTTGTGTAAAGAAATCTTTTGTCCATGCAAAAACGTCATAATCTTTGATTCGCTGACGCATGGCAATCATTCGTTTAGTTTGGTTTTCAGGAGACATTTTGAAAGCCATATCTATGGCATCAGCGATATCCTGATTATCGAGTGGATTTATGATGAGTGCTTCGCCAAGTTCGGCAGATGCACCGGCCATTTCGCTCAATATCAATACACCCATCTCATCTTTCCGGCTTGCCACATATTCTTTGCATACCAGATTCATGCCATCGCGGAGTGGGGTGACAAGCGCTACGTCACTAGCGGAATACATTCCCACCAATTCTGTGTATGACATTGACCTGTACTGATATATAATAGGTTGCCAGTTAATATTGCCGTAATCAGAATTGATGCGGCCTACGGTCTGGTCAATTTCCATTTTCATATTCTGATACTGCTCAATGGTGTCCCGGGAAGGAACTACCACCATCACAAACGAAACCCTTCCATGCCATTCCGGATATTGTTCAAGAAATCTGTTGAATCCCTGTAGCCTGTGGCGGATCCCTTTGGAATAATCAAGCCGGTCTACTGAAAAAATGATCTTTTCCATGAGGGACTCCCTTGCACTGCCACGGGCAAAGGAGACTTCGGGGTCATCGTAGGCAGAATTGAATTTATTGAAGTCGATACTGATGGGGAAAGAATCTACCTTTAAGATCCGGTTTCCCATATTGATGTAGTGTAATTTATTTCCATAACCAGAGACGAGTTTGGCTGCTTTCAGAAAATATTCGACGTAATCGTTTGTATGAAATCCGATCACGTCCGCACCAAGCATTCCATCGATAATAGCCTTGCGCCATTTTACAGGTAGTAAACGGAACAATTCATAAGACGGAAAAGGTATATGGAAAAAGAAACCGATCTTGTTTTCAGGGAATTTTTTTCGGATCATTTCCGGCAGCAGCATAAGCTGGTAATCCTGTACCCAAACCACATCACCAGGCTGAATAATCTCGGCGAGTTTGTCAAAGAACAGTTCATTTGCCGTTTGATAGGCGCCAAAGTAGGCGTCGTCGAATCGTGCAAGGGAAGGGAAATAATGACAAAGCGGCCAGATCAGATTGTTACAAAATCCTTCATAATAATTCTCTCTTATATCATCTGGAAGGAAAACGGGGTGTGCCTGAAAAGACTCGTTGGCCAGGGATTGCCCTTCAAGTTCTTCCTTTGTGTTTTCGGTAAAACCTACCCACTGGATTTTCTCTTCCGGGTTAAAAAAAGATTCTTTTTGCTGACCAACGAGCGATAATACTGCCGAAACCAGTCCGCCAGAACTCTGTTGGAATGTTACGTTGTCATTCTCGTGAATAATTTTAAAAGGTAATCGATAGGCTACAATGATTAATCTAGGTGGATTTTCTATTTTTTTATTCATTTTTTTGCGCCCTTTTTTTTGACGCGTTTTGTGAAAAAAATATTGGCGTTTTCTGGAAACAATATCGATATTATTCCAAACATCCGCCCAGCGAAGAGTAAATTTCTGTCGGGGTCTGTTTCTGGTCCTTTTTACTGCCTAAGTTTTATTCATATCTCCAACTGGCAGATTCAAGCTATAAGGTATTTTGAGATTTTTTCTTTGCAAAATGTTTGGTGTGTAAACCGTTTGCGATACACCATATTTTTCTAAAAAATAACCTTTATGTAACCTCTGATTTTATAAAACTGGGTCGACCTGAGATATTCCCATTTGCGGCATTGGAAAAATATCTATGAAGATGAATCACTAGGAAGAAGTAAAGGAGAACTATTTTTATCATGGTGCTGATTTTTTTGATCAGTCATTGAAAAATCATACTCTTGCAGCAAATATAGTAGAGATATGAAAAAGATATATAAACTCATTTAAGATCAAATATAGCGTTTTTTTTATGTATTTTCAAGTTTTTGTCTGTTAATAAGTGTTAATAGAAAGCAATTATTCACTGATAAATGAACGTAAACTGAATTTTTAATTTTGGATAATATTGGTTTTTTTATACTAATCGGATTGGAGAATTTTCCGGATATTTTACCAAAAATAAAATGGTTTGAAATATGCCTGGTCTTATAAATGGTATGAAATTTTAATACTTAACCAGAATACGGATTAAAAAGAGATTAAATCCATCATAGTTTTTCCGTTTAGTATTAACGAGTGTTCTACCAATTTCATCTCTGCAACATGCATCCCGGAGATGGCTTTTAAACTCCATTGTTATGAAAACCGCCTCACTAACCTTGCTAATCTTTTTATTCAATTTATCGTTCTTACGAGCACAGCAAGAACCTTTGACAACCTATTCCATTACTGGTAAGCTGGTGGAAACAAATAAGCAACCTGTACTTTTTGCGAGTGTGGCCCTATATTCCTCAGCGGATTCTACACTCATTGGCGGAGCTACTTCGGATGAAAAGGGGAATTTTGTAATTGGGACTGATCGTGGAAATTATTTCCTAAAAGTCACATATTTGACCCTTGATGAGAAAATTGTTCCCGATATTTCAATTGAAAATCAAGGAGTTAATCTGGGGGTCATCGTAATGAAGGCCAATGCACAGGAGTTGGAAGAAGTTTTGGTAAAGGGTGAAAAAAGCCAGATGGAGCTGCAACTCGACAAGCGCGTTTTTAATGTAGGGAAGGATTTAAGCAATATTGGCAGTAATGCTTCAGATATACTGAACAATATGCCATCAGTAACGGTTGATGTGGACGGCAATGTTGCCCTGCGCGGAAGCCAGAACGTTCGGATCCTTATTGATGGCAAACAATCAGGGATGGTTGGGATGAGCCCGGCGGATGCACTGAAAATGATTCCCGGAGATTTGATCGAAAGCATTGAGATTATTACCAATCCTTCTTCCAGATACGACGCCGAGGGCGAAGTTGGTATTCTTAATATAGTAATGAAAAAAAATATAAGGTATGGCCTGAATGGTTCATTTACCGGTACCGCGGGTTATCCATCAAATTTCGGCGGATCCTTTAATATCAATTACAGAAAGAAAAAAGTTAACCTTACAGCCAACTATGGTAACATATACAGAAACGGTCCAGGCCGGGGTACCTCCAGACAAGAGTATAGCAGTGCCGATACGAGTTTTGTTTATGAACAGGATAACAGGAGAAACCGTGGCGGATATTCTAACAGTTTCTCTGTTGGAATGGATTATTTTCTGAATGATCAAAATACTTTAACCGGAACCTTATCATACCGAAAGTCCCGAAACAAAAATAATACGACACTGGAATACCGTGATTATGATTTTAACAACACTTTGACAAAAACAGTGATAAGGACCGAGCTCGAAAAGGAGCCTCGAGCCAATTTTGAAGCTGCGCTTAATTATAACAAGACTTTTGAGCGAAAGGGGCAAAGCCTGGCCCTTACAGCCAAATATATTTTGAGCGATGAAACCGAAGCTTCGAAATACAATGAAAGTACACTGGGAGAGGAATACAGCATCGCACAACGTTCTTTTAACACCGAAGATGAAAAAAATATACTTTTTCAGCTGGATTATATTCATCCTTTTGGAAAAAGCGGAAAATTCGAGACAGGATTAAAAAGCTCAATCAGAATGCTGGACAATGACTTTTCGGTTCATCAACAGAACGAGGAAATGAACTGGATCATTTTGCCGGAATTTGATAATCGTTTGGCCTATGATGAGAAGATACACGCTGGATATTTAATGGCGAGCAATGAGTTTGGTAAGTTTTTTGTTCAGGCCGGTCTCCGGGGAGAGTATTCGGACATACTTTCTGAACTAAAAAAGACAAACATTGTAAACCACCGCAGATATTTCAATCTGTTTCCCAGTCTGCATTTGTCTTACAAGCTGGAAGACATGCAAACTTTACAGCTAAGTTACAGTTACAGACTAAGCCGTCCTAGTTTCAGAGATCTTTTACCTTTTTCAAATTTTAGCGACTCCCGTGTTTTCCGTGCCGGAAATCCTCTTCTTAATCCGGAGTATACCCATTCTTTTGAAGCAGGTCATTTGTTGAATATGGAAAAAGGAACGCTGCTGTCCAGCGTTTATTACCGGCACCGGTTAGGCGTTGTGGAACGTATTACTTCGATGGACTCTACCGGGTTTACCAGAATAACGCCCATTAATTTGTCTACAGGGGATTCGTATGGTTTTGAATTTAATTTAAGTTATGATCCTTTTGCCTGGTGGAAATGGACGGCAAACGCCAATGTTTTCCGTTCTATAAATGAGGGCGTTTATCAGGATAAAATATTGAAAAGTGATACCTATTCCTGGACAAGCAGGGTTTCGTCAAAAGTTACGCTATTCAATAATCTGGATTTTCAGTCAGCTTTTAATTATCGTGCACCCCGGAAGACCACTCAGGGACGCGATCTTGCGCAATACTTTATTGATCTCGGCCTTTCAAGGGATGTTTTAAAGGGAAGAGCGACCGTTACCGCCAGTGTTAGAGATTTGTTCAATTCCAGAAAACAACGCCGGATTATTGAGAATGCTGGTTACTATTCCAAATCTGAATTTCAATGGCGGGCACGGCAGTTTCTTGTTACCTTTTCATACCGTTTGAATAGTTCAAAAGAGAAGTCAGGGAAAATGAACGATAACAATGATGACGATGAAAGCTAGGTTTTCAGCTGTTGAAAATTGTTACTATAAATGTGTTTAATCCTCGTTTTGGTTGACATTTTGGCTTTTTGGGGTTATATTTGTGCATTGTAAAGCAATCCGGTTGTTATTACAAACCGGTTATCCGTTTTATCCTTTTTTAGAAACTTCGATATTATCGGGCACCTTTTTGTCCTTTCTTATTTCAGCGAAAATTTAGCTGATCAATCAATTCAGAATTTATTTACTGGCTCCGCACAGGTTGCGGCCACATATTTTTTTAATAACATTTCAGATAGTTGTATCCCGGACAAGCGGTAAATTAAGCCGCTTAGAAAAGATTTTTTATCTGCAAGATTTTAAGCATTATGAACGACATTTTCAACCAACACTTTTTAGGCAATTCGATCACTTCCTGGGCTCTTGCTATCGCAACGACTTCAATTCTTTTTGTAGTCATTCATTTTTTTAGAGTCATAATTGTGGGCAGGGCAAAAAAATGGTCGTTAAATACCGCTACAAGCTGGGACAATTTTATTGTTGAAATGATCGAAAAGTCAGTTGTTCCGTTTCTTTTTATAGCCAGCTTCTATTTTGCTGTTTCGAATCTGACGCTTTCGCCAAAAGTTGAAAAGGTTTCTGAAGTCGTTTTTCTTGTAGCATGTACATTTTTTGCATTACGGATTATGAGTGCGGCTTTCCGAAAGTTTGTTTATTCATTTATCAACACCCGGGATAATAGTGAAGCCAAGGGCAAACAGGCCAGCGGACTTATTCTAATCGTAAATATTGTGATCTGGATTTTCGGAATCATTTTCATGATCGATAATCTGGGTTATGATGTGACGTCACTTATTGCCGGATTAGGGATTGGTGGTATTGCCATTGCGCTGGCTGCTCAAACGATTCTGGGGGACTTATTCAGCTATTTTGTGATCTTTTTTGACAGACCATTCGAGATTGGCGATTTTGTCGTAATCGATGATAAATCCGGAATAATAGAATACATCGGTATAAAAACCACCCGTATTCGCACATTGGGCGGGGAACAACTTGTCTGTTCCAATACCGACCTGACCAACTCCCGCCTTCATAATTATAAACGTCTGCAAAAAAGAAGAATATTGTTTAATCTGGGTGTAACCTATCAAACCTCGCATCAAAAGCTTTCTGAAATACCGAAAATGTTGAAGGAAATTGTTCAGTCGAAACCCTATGTTCAATTTGACCGGGCACATTTTTCCGGCTACGGAGATTTTAGTCTTAATTTTGAAATCGTATATTACATTCTTGATCCGGATTATACACTATATATGGACAAACAGCAGGATATATACCTTGACATTTATCGTACGTTCGAAAATGAAGGTATCGAGTTTGCATATCCGACACAAACATTATTAATGCAGTCGGAGGATGCGGTTGCCAGGTAATATTTCAGCATAGATGCTAAACTAAATGATCCACCAGCCTTTTACTGAAAACGTATAGGGTTGGTGGAATGATTATTGGTCATAAATATAATTAATCTCACTTTTCAATACTTTTTTATAACCTTAAAATGGAATTATTTGTACTTTTTTCTATCCTCATCTCACTCGCTGCATTTTTTTCTTACCTCAATGTCAGGCTCTTAAAGTTACCGTCAGGGATCAGTCTGATGCTGATGGGCACGATTGCCGCGCTTGGCGTTATTGTATTAGGTCATTTTTCGAAGAATTTTCAGCTAATAGTTGAAAAGGAATTGGCACTTATCGATTTTTCAGAATTCCTCTTAGGGATTTTACTTAGTTTCCTTCTGTTTGCGGGCTCCCTCCACGTTAATCTGGAAGATCTTAAAAAATCGGCGAAAAGTATCACAAGTTTTGCAGTGGTAGGGACGGTCCTTTCAACCTTCCTGGTCGGTTATAGCTTTCAGTACTTAATGCAATTGTTTGGTCAGGAAATCCCGATTCTTTACTGTTTGCTGTTTGGTGCACTTATTTCCCCAACGGATCCAATTGCTGTCATGGGGATATTGAAAAAAGCAAATCTTTCCAAAAAAGTAGAAACCAATATTGTAGGAGAGTCGCTTTTTAATGATGGAATCGGCGTTGTGATCTTCGCCACATTACTTCAAATTGCTTCTGTGGGAATTGAAAATTTTGGAGCGGTTGATATTGGTCTTCTCTTTGTTCAGGAGGCTGGTGGCGGGATTCTGGCGGGAGGGATTATTGGATTTGCGGGTTATCGTCTGATGAAATCAATTGATCATTTTCAAACCGAAATTTTGATCTCTCTCGCGATGGTGATGGGTGGTTATTCATTATGTCATTACCTGCACGTGTCGGGTCCGTTGGCGATGGTGGTAGCAGGTATTATGACAGGGAATAGAGGCAAGTCATTAGCAATGAGTGATATGACGCGTGATTATCTTGGAAAGTTCTGGGAGGTGACAGACGAAATCCTGAATGCAATCCTATTTATGCTGATCGGACTTGAAATCGTGATCGTTGATTTCGACATATCATATATCATCATTGGCCTGGTTACTGCTTTTGTTATCATTTGCGCACGTTTTGTGGCGCTTTACTCCACAGCTTCTGTTTTTAGATTTATAAAAGAGTTTCCACTGAAAACATTGAAAATAATGACTTGGGGAGGTCTGCGAGGAGGAATTTCGGTGGCTCTTGCATTATCATTGCCGGCCGATCCCTATAAAAATATCATTGTCTCGGTAACCTTTGTTGTTGTACTTTTCTCAATTCTGATACAAGGTTTAACGATTGGGGGGCTTATACGTAAGCTGTCGGAAAAGGTAGGGTGAAATTTTGGCTTTACGCCTTTTCAGATTTTACAAGTGTGATTTATGGTTTTAGCAACCAATTGATTCATTTTTTTAATCTTCCGATGAAAGGCTTTTGTTTGAAACTGCGACTGTTGTTTCACTGAGAGAAACTCCGCCTTTGATACCGAAATCCAGGGTTCTGATTGGGAATGGAATTAATATATTATTGTCATCAAAGGCTTTTTTGATATGTATAATCGCATCACTTGTCACTTCCTTATGTTTAATCTGATCAGCGGAAGATACCCAAAGGCGGATCGTGAAATTGATTGAGCTGTCGGCAAATTTGGTATAAAACATTGTTGTCTCGTCCGTTTCAGAAAGATTTGAAATGTCCTTTACCGCTTGCATGGTAATCTGTTTAACCCTCTCAAGGTCTTCACCATAGGATATACCTACTTCCAGATCCACGCGCCTTTTGCCGAGCAGAGAAAAATTTTCGATTGCGTTTTGGAAAACATCTTTGTTGGGGATAATAACCATCTGTCCCTGAAACGATCTCAACACCGTATCACGCAAATTAATATGTTCGACTTTACCCATATAATCCTTTACTTTTACGATATCACCTACGTTAAGGGGTTTTCTGATGAGGATAAAAATCCCTGAAATTAAATTGGCGGCAATGTCCTGAAATGCAAAAGCAAGCGCTAAGCCCAAAAGGCCGGCTCCTGCAAGTATGGAAGTAACAGCCTTGTCAAGTCCGAGAATACTTAACACAACAAACAAGATAATACCAATCAGAAAGGTATAAATCACTGTGTTGAATAAGTTGCTCAGGGCAGGGTTATGAACAATCTTTCGCAATAACTGGCCAGAAAAGGTTTTAAAACGGCGTGCCATAAATAAGCCAAATACCAGAATAAGTGCCGCAAGAAATATATTGGGCAGCAGGCGGATAAAGTCGTGTACCCAATTGATTAGTTTTTCTGAAACGAGGTGGTACGCGTTGTTGAAGTCTATCATGCTAAGGATTTTATTTTCAATATCATTTCATCAAAAAGGACATTTGAAGTGAATATTTTGAGCTGTCTGCACATTAAAATAAGCTCCTCACAAAGTAACCGATCATTTTTTCCATAGTCCAGTATAGGGTTAATGGCACTGGAAACGATCGCTTCAAAACTCAGATCCGGAATAGAACCTAATATCTTTCCCTCATCACTTCGTATTACATTTTCAGGGAAATGCTTAGACCGGTACTGGATTAAGGATGCCAGCGCATGAAGGCTAATGATCGCTGTGCCCGGATCATTAATCCCGGGGCTGAGAGCCCTTAGGGCGATCTCTCTTAATTGATTGAAGCCATACAGGAAATTTCTGTCAATGGTTTCGTCATGACTAACAGAGATCAAATCAATCAGCTTTTTTTGAACTGATTTTTCAAGTATTTTACTGACTGCAATAAGGGGAATTCCCTTTAAAACAAATGTACCTTGAACGACCAGTATCGAGACTTCTACCTCATGCTGAACGCAAAGCGATCGAATTGCCAAGATATCTATTTCTTCAAAAACACCGGAAGAAGACGAATCTATCGTATAGGGTGTATTCAATAGCACAGACGGAGAAGGCTTCTCATTGGTACATACCTTTTTAAGAGAATCCAGAGTATCATTATAAATCCTCTTGATTACTACCTCATACTTGACTGACTGGGTGATGTAATGAAGAAAATATATAAAAATAAAAATGTCGAAGATTGTAAAAAATATCAGCAGATAAGTACTAAGTGCCGGAATATATAAGCCTGAATCAATGTCACGTATGGTGCTTAGCAGAAAAAAAGCATATATAATGGTACCAATATATATACCTAGAACAATTTGCTGGAATTTGTTTCCGATCAATTGCCCTAACACACGATTACTCATTTGAGAAGCCCCCTGATTAAGCACAATCATCACCATAGAGAAGCTGAAAACAGTCAGGGATATAATTCCCGAAGCGATGGCGCCTATAATACTTCTGGCAGTGGATGCATCCTTAAGCCGTAGCCAATGAAGCTGGCTTTTAATGAATTTACCTTGTTCTGAATAATCCAGAGAGATCATTATTCCACACAAAACCAGAAATCCAAAAGCAATAATAGCCGGGAAAAATGCAATACTGCTGATCGTCTTTTGGTACTGTTTCCGTATGAAATTTTTTAGCATAGAGTTGTTAATCAGGTGATCTGACAAATTATTTTTTGTGCTTAAATTAATATTTTACTTCGTCGTCAGTACTACCTGACCTTCTGGATATTGAATATCGGTAGCACGTTCGGCAGTAATAAAAAAACTTACAGGTTCAAATGTTGTTACTGTTTCAAGATCGCTTTTCAGTTCCTTTGAAAAAAGCCCACTTGAAGTTTTTAGTTGTCCGATATTTTTAATGCCGTTATTTTTAGTATTTAGCCAAACGACATACGCGTTTCGGGATTCAACCAGCCGGTCCGGAGGAGACAAGTGGTTTACAGTAAGGTGTATTGCGTAATTCTCATTTTTATCCTTTTTAACCTTTACGGATCCCTGAGCGGCAGGTACAATTGCTGACGTTGAGAATGTTAGTTTTTTCGAGCATGACGATAGAATAGTTGCCATTGTTAAACAAATAATCATAAATGTAATGCCCCGATATTTTCTAAAATAGTTTATTCCTTTCATAAATTTGAATTTTGATATAGTTCCTGATTTCATTGACCATACCATTCTTATACCATCCCTCTCGCTACTCTCCGGCATGGGAAGGGCGGGATATATGTGTAAGAAAGTCTCGCTAGTGGAATAAAAGACACGTTGATTACATGCCAAATGGCCAAGTAGGTAATGCATCTTGTTTAACTTTTTTCTAAATTATTTTAAGAAAATCTAGCTCAAAAGGCGATTTTACTTTTTTGTCTTTACACAAAAAAAGTTACCGCGCAACGGACCGCAGAAAAAGTAAAGGTTGTAGGGGAATCTTAATAAAAAATGGGCTAATGATGAGCTAAAACAAAAAAACTCCGCCTAAAAAGGAGTCAAACAGTTTTTGTTTTTTATGCCCATGAATAGCACGTTTTTCTAATTTTCATAAGGCAGGCCTCCACAATTTGGTAGCAGATTGCCATCTTCTCACTCCAATCCATCTAGCTTGCCGGAACATTCTGGCTGACTGTCTCATTTTGGAATCTTACGCTATGCCAAACAAAGAGCATCTCTTCAAGCTTAGTTTATTTTCTCTGTGGCAGAAAGTAGGATGACAGTTATGTTGGGTAATTGGCATGATTATAGCGTATTTATCCTTGTATCCCAATAATAATATTTGGTATTTCTATAATACTTTGCCATTAGGATAGGATTATGGCTTCACAGCTATTTCAATTACTTCTGCCGGTAAATTAGCCTGTTACCTATAATTTATAAATTATGAATGTGTCGATTTCTTGTCCGATATCGGGGTATTTGTAGAACAGTTAACTTCTTGATTTAATTTAACAAAATCTCAAATGAAACCAAATAAAAAAAGTAGACTTTTAAGTTTTGCTTGTAATTTCTTCGTACTCATTTTTGCAGTAATGGTGCTACAATCATGTAATAAAGAGAAATATAAATTTGAAATTTCATCGGTTGTACCTGCGGCAGAGGGATCTGTTGAAGTGAAAAAGGATGGAAACGAAAATTATGAAATTGATTTAAACGTCACGCGTCTGGCTGAGCCAAACAGACTTAGTCCTGAGAGGAAACTGTATGTTGTTTGGGTACAAACTGAGCAAAATGGAGATAAAAATGTTGGACAATTGAAAACTTCAAGTGGTTTTCTTTCCAATACTTTGAAGAGCTCCCTAAGTACTGTAACGTCTTTTAAACCGGTTGGCTTTATTATTTCTGCCGAGGATGATGCCAATGTTCAACAACCGGGTGATCAGGTAGTACTTAGAACATCTAAGAATTAATTTTTAATCCTAATTTAAAAATAACTTAATATTATGGAAAATATTCAAAATAAAGCAAAAAACACAGAATGGTTTAAAAGCCTGTCAGGTTTAACATTTCTTTTAGTATTAGTGGCCTTGATTGGTTGTAGTGAGAAGAAAAAAGAAGAAAAGACCGAAGAGGTAAAGACAACTGATGTTATGGAGGTAAAGGAGAATAATAGCACAGTTGCTGAATATATCACGTTTGTAAGCAATGATAAGGACAAAATGGCCTTGGATCATGCGTATACAAATGAGGCTTTGTTGAAATTGACTTCGGCAATCGACGCCATGGCCGGGGAAGTTGGTTTTGATATCAAGGCGGATATGGATCAGGCAAAAGAAAGTGCAAACAAAATAACCGAAAATCCATTTGAAACTTCTCATGCCGATGAGATTAGGAAATCAGCTGACATATTAGCCCGTGCGTTAGAAAATATACAGGTGGCGAAATATCCTGGATTGTCAAATGAAGCCGCCGAAGTAAAAAGTGCAGCAATGGGTATTGATCCCAAAATATTGACATTAGACCAGAAAGATGCAGTGAAAACTTTTTTTGCCAAATGCTCAGACCTTCTTGGGAAAATGAATTAATGTTAATATTGATCAGGATCTTCTTTTTTTGACATGATGAAGATTTCAGGTCTTGAACCGGAGCGTCTTTTTCTCATAAACAAAAACTTTTAAGATGAAACATTTTCTTGGGTTCTTTCTTTCAGCCCTTTTTGTTACCACACAAGGTGCTGGTAGTAATTTGGAAAGTATAAAAAATCCTGACAGTGTCATAAAGGTTACGGAAACTGTTACAGGAGATACCGTATATCTAAATCAACCAAACGGGATGGTAAGCTTTGTAGAAGCTGCAAAAGCTGCCATGCCTGCGGTAGTTCACATCAAGATCCGTTTTAAAAATACACAGGACTATGGAGCGTCAGGATCGGGTGTAATAATCAGTGAAGATGGATACATTGCTACGAACAACCATGTGGTAGAAAATGCCTCCCAGATCGATGTAACCTTACCAGATAAACGTACCTTCAAAGCAAAATTGATAGGGCGCGACCCAAATACGGATCTGGCACTTATTAAAGTAGATGCTGACTACCTGCCAATTGTAAAATTGGGTAATTCGGATGTACTGCAAGTAGGAGAGTGGGTTTTAGCTATCGGTTTTCCGCTTTCGTTAAATACGACCGTTACCGCAGGTATTGTTAGTGCCAAAGCCAGAAGTATCGGGATAATTAACCGTCAGGATCAAGGTGCTCAACAACCGTCAGGCAGTTCGGCAGTTGAGTCATTTATACAAACCGATGCAGCCATCAATCCTGGTAACAGTGGCGGTGCGTTGGTTAATACCAATGGCGAGCTGATTGGGATCAATTCTGCTATTGCTTCCCAAACCGGCAGTTACGCGGGTTATGCTTTTGCTATTCCGGTAAACCTGGCCAAAAAAATACTGGATGATTTAAAGGCTTACGGGACTGTAAGGCGCGGTGTGCTCGGTGTCTCCTTTCCGGCACCGGCTGTTGAGGACCAGTATATGGTCCAGCATGGCATGAATCCTTCGAATGTAAAAGGTGTGTACATTACCGGTGTGCAACCTGAAAGTGCAGCTGCTGCTGCGGGGCTGAAAGAAGGCGACATCATCCAAAATATAGATGGCATTCAATTAAATTCCTCAACCGAATTTTCTGAAAGAATAGCCAGGCACAGGCCGGGTGATAGGATAAGACTGGGTTACCTGCGAAATAATCAAACAGGAACGGTTTCTGCTACACTGAGCGGCGAAGGTGAGGCAACAGTTCCTGCAAAGACCCGTCAGCCGCTTGGTGAGATACACAGTAAACTAGGTGCCACTTTTGCCCCACTATCAAATGAAGTAAAGCAACGTTTCAGCATCGTTGCCGGGGTAGAGGTAACCAATGTTCTTAAAGGAGGTTTTTTCGACCAGATCGGGATTCCCCCTGGAACCATCATCGCCTTTATTAACGGACAGTCCATTAGTAGTCCCAAGGATATCGACGAGGCTTTATTGTCCGCACAAAGCGGAATGATCCGGATTTTTGCGATTGCCCCTGATGGTTCCAAAGTCGTGTTCGATTTTTCGCTTGGGACCTGAGGTTGTCTTTAAGACCTTTCTTAAGATACCGCCAATAGCAAATCGAAATTTGCAACCTCTGTTAACAAAATAAATTTTGTATTATTATTTATAAGGCCATGATACTATTCTGATCAAAACCCTTATAATCAAGAAAAAATATGCAAGTTCCTGACACGAGCCCCCTTATTTATAAGCGTCTGTCGTCCTATATAATGCAACGACATAATATTGATCATGAACAGATGAAATACATCTGTTCATTTTTTCATCCTGTCAGCGCAAAACGAAATCAGATTTTAGTGAATTATAATGAAACTTGCCGCATTTATTATTTTATCAATAAAGGATCGCTCAGGTTGTTTACGGTAAATAAGTCGGGCCTTGAAACATCCCGATATTTTGCATTTGAAGGTATGTTTATCACGGCCTTGCCAAGTTTTATTGACCAGCAGCCAGCAGAGGAATTTTTGCAGGCGATAGAAAAATCAGAGTTACTTGCTATTACCCGTAAGGACTTTTATGAAATGGTTAGGACAGTACCTGAATTCGGTCATATATATAGGGAAATTCTGGAAATTGGTTTTGTTAATGCTCAAAAACGAATTTATGGCTTTCAAGGTTTTGATGCTTTGGAAAAAGTCAAATGGCTTATCAAATTTCAGCCCAAATTTTTACTGCGTGTTTCCAATAAGATGGCTGCTTCTTATCTTGGCATGTCTCCTTCAACCCTGAGCAGAGTAAAATCGAGACTCTGAAACGTTGACATAGGTCAACACTTCTTTACATGATCGTCCGTAATTTTGTCAAAAAAAGACATCATGAAATTGACGCTCACAATCTTAATTCTCTTAATGTCTGTTAGTTTAAAAGCTCAGATTGTTGATAATCAAACTGTTAATGATCATCATCGGGAACAAAGCAAACAGTACTTAATACCACAGCACCAACTAAGTTTTCATGCCGCGGAAGGTCTGGCTGCACGCGCTCGGGTTTGCGCAAATCAGCTTGGGAGATCTGTTTCTATTGCCATTTTGGACGGATCGGGTCAAATTATACTGATCAGCCGACAGGACGGTGTGGGGCCGCATAATACTGAGGCTGCAAGACGGAAGGCGTATACTTCTGTTTCAACAAAAACACCCACGTTATCATTGTCCAGAAATGCTAAATCAAATCCCGATACTGAAAATCTGGCACACTTACCAGAACTGCTTCTTTTGGGCGGAGGAAGTCCGATTTGGTTTGAAGGAAAAGTTATCGGTGCAATAGGGGTAGCAGGCGGCGGGAGTCCGGAAAACGATGATTTGATTGCAAAATCCGCCAATATTGAAGAGGCTGGAATCACAACGCAAAATAATTAATTTACAAAAATCATGATGAAGAAACTTATTTTAACACTTACCCTCGCATTGGGTACAATATGGGCTTTTGGACAACCAAAATCTTTTCAATTGTCAAGTCACATCCTTGACATTTCCAAGGGTGCACCGGCTTCAGGCGTCAGTATAAAACTTGAAAAAATGGATCAGGCTAAAAGCACATGGATGTTGCTTGATCAAAAAGTGACCGATCAGAATGGCCGGATCTCAGAATTTCTAAGTTCCGAAAATCCCAATATCGGAATTTACAAACTGACATACCTGATTGCAGATTACTTTAAAAAACAAGAAATCGATAGTTTTTATCCCTTTATTGAGGTTGTCTTTGAAATAAAAGATAACAAGCATTATCATGTGCCTATAACACTGTCTGCCTACGGATATTCTACATATAGAGGAAATTAAATAGTAATGCCACGAGGGAAAATTGTCATATAATTCAAATGATAATTTTCCCATCTTCCATGTTGATGATCCTATGCGTCCTTTCGGCGAAACTTTGGTCGTGGGTAACAATTAGTAAAGTCTGGTTAAATTCTTCGGCCAGTCGTTTGAAAATATCAAACACTACTTCGGTATTTTTTTTGTCCAGGTTGCCTGTCGGCTCATCACCCATGATGATATCCGGATCATTGATCAATGCACGGGCAATGGCAACACGTTGTTTTTCACCGCCCGAAACCTGATTGGCACTTTTTTGTGCCAAATGCTCGATACCCAGCATCTTTAATCTTTCCATCGCCTTTTGTTCAATTTCTTTCAAGGGAAATTGATTTAGTTTCAAGGCAGGTAACATCACGTTTTTCAGCACAGTGAATTCGTTGAGCAAATAATGGAACTGGAACACAAACCCGATTTTCTCATTGCGCACGGCGGCGAGCTGAGGCTCTTTTTTGTTTTTCATTGAAATGTTATCGATCAAAAGATCGCCGTCAAAGTCTGTATCCATGGTGGATAAAATATATAACAAGGTCGATTTGCCACAGCCTGACTTGCCGGTTATGGAAACAAACTCACCTTTATTTATAGAAAAATCAATATCGGTCAGCACTTTTATGTCTACCGGGTCATGGAAATATTTGTTGATTTTCCTGGCTTCCAAAATAATTTCTCCCATTTTATTTCCCTCTGATGATGATGACCGGATCCACCTGACTTGCTTTTCTTGCAGGAAACCAACCGGCTAAAAAAGTGGTAACCAATGAAAATACAGAGCCGATAAGATAAAAAGTAATATTATAACTGATCGGATAGGTTTTTATCGTGGGCAAGGATGCCGTTGTGAAAGGAACCTGATCAATGATCAACGATAAACCCAGGCCCAGCATCAGCCCGAGCAATCCGCCAAAGAAGCCAATACTCAGCGCGATGACCAGAAATATACTTTTGACGTCTTTCCCTGAAAAACCAATGGCCTTCAAGATGGCTATCGTATCCATTTTCTCAAATATCATCATGTTCAAAATGTTGTATATCCCAAATCCGGCGACGATCAGCAGCGTTACACCAACTGCGTAGGAAATGAGCGTCCGGACAAAACTGCCGGTCTCAAACTGCGCGTTGGCTGTTTGAATGTCTTCCGCATCGGATCCAAAAAGCTGGGTGTATTCCCTTGAGATTGCAGGTGCCTTGTCGATATCGGTGAGTTTGATCTGGATGTCGGTGATGTAATTGGCAGATTGTCCAAGCAGTTTCTGCGTGGTCATGATGGAGGCGTAGCTCTGCGTTTTGTCAAGTTCCTGAATGCCCGATTGAAAATAGCCCACTACTTTTAATTGAAAAATTTCGCCTTTTGCAGTGGTCACCTGCACCACATCGCCAAGATCGGCGAGTAGTTTTTCAGCCAGACCTTTACCCAGTACAATACTATTGGGTACTCTTTCCAGGTCGGTCGCGGTGCCTGCTGTGATGTATTCACTGAAATGAAAAAGTTTACTTTCCTTTTGTACGTCAATTCCGTTCACGGCTCCCGTTATATCGATGTTGCCATCATTGAAGAATACCTGGGCAGTAATTTTCGGGGAGAAACCGAGTACTCTTTTGTCATTCAAAAGTGCCTGCATGATCGCGCCGTTGTCATAAATGGCCTGCCGGCTCCCGGAAGCTTTGATGGAACGGATGAAATTGTGATAATGCTGATAAGATTTAGACAGATTTATGGGCTGGTTGACATTGGGTTTTATTTCATTGTACAGCCTGATGTGGGGTGTCCGGTTCAGGATCAGTCCGTCGAGCATATCATTGAGGCCATTCATAAAACTGAGCAGGGTGATAAACATGCCGATGCTGAAAGTGACACCTATGGCAGCAACCAGCGATTGTTTCCACCTTGCCAGCAGGAGGGCCTTTGCAATATCGAAAATCAGTTTGAAGTTCATTCCTGAGGCATTATAATAACGTCACTAACCAGTAGGCCTGAAATAATTTCTACCTTTTGATAATCTTTAAGTCCTGTCACAACGCTTCTTTTCTGATTATTTTCCAGTAAAACGTAATCTCCGGGCATCAGGTAATTTCTTGGTATCGTCAAAGCTTTCTTCTTTTCGCGGATCACAATGTTGGCTTCACAGGTCAGGTTGGGGTACAGAACCGCAGGCGGTTTGATAAATCCGGCTTCAACGGTGAAGGATTTGGACCGCTCGTTCATGACGGGAATTATCTTGGTGACTACCGCCTGAAAAACTTGTCCTTTATAGCTATCCATGGTGAGCAGCATTTTTTGCCCCACGTGTATTCTTGTAATATCATATTCGTCGATCTGCAATTCCAATAAAAAATCATTTGCATCGCCTACAAGTGCAACAGGGTTTAGGGTGTTGACCATCTCGCCGGTTTTTTTCAAAATATCATAGACTTTTCCGTCCCACTGGCTTCTGACGGTGTAATCTCCTGATGTGGTTTTTGATATTTCCAGTGTTTTACGTGACTGTTTTTGCTGAAAACTGATTTGCTTCTGAAGCTCAGTAAATCGAAGCTTTGCGGTTTGATAAGCGTTTTCAGAACTGGTATAAGCGAGCTGCCTGGCATCCAGGTCATTGCGGGTCCCCACGTTTTGTGCCCAGAGGTTTTTCTGCCTTTGCAATAGCGAAAGGTCGTTGTCCAGCTTTGTTTTGGCAAGTTCGATCGCTATGGAAAGTTCATCAAATTTTTCCTTATTGGAAACGGATGAAGCATATTCCGCATTCAGTAATGCGTTTTCGGTGTTCAATTTGGCGGTAGTATTGGTGATTAGCATCAACGGCGTTCCTTTGGAAACGATATCTCCTTTGCTGACTAAAATCTTGCTGAGAATGCCAGTGGCAGCCGCGTAAACCTGATACTGGTTTTTACTTTTTACGATACCCGAAGCATATACCGATTCGGTGACAGGTTCCAGGGTAGGTTTCAGCTTTTGCGGATCTTTTTTACAATTTGTCAACGTAAGTAAAATGCAAAAGAGCGCATAATGTATGCTTAGGCCTTGTCTGGCGTGTGCGGTGTGATTTTTAATTTTAAGCTGCATCCTGAATTTTTCTTACCAGTTTGAGAACCCACTTTCTTGGCATAAGGCCCACAGCATCCGCCATGATATTATTCAAAAAGCCTGGTATGGCTACACTTTTCCCTTTTATCATCGCGTCATAGCCGTACGCTGCCACTTCTTTGGAAGAGGGAAGGTTTTTGTTATTAAACATTTTACTTTCCTGCATGGATGCCGCAGCCTGAAATCCGCTTTGCGTCGCGCCGGGGCAGAGTGCAGTAACGGTTACGCCCAGATGAGCCACCTCATTACCAATAGCCTGCGAAAAACTTAAAACATAGGCCTTTGTCGCGGAATAAACCGCCATTTTCGGGCCGGGCTGAAAGGCGGCTATGGAGGCGACATTTAATATTCTGCCACCTTTTCTGTCAAGCATATCAGTCAGGTATAACTTCGTCAACAATGTCAGCGCCGTGATATTCAGGTTGATCATGCTCACTGTCTTGGCAGTATCAGTTTGGGAAAAGAAACCAAAGTCTCCGAAACCTGCATTGTTGATAAGACAATCAATCTGGATTTTTTCCAGTGTAGTCTGGTCATAGACCTTTTGCGCTGAACCTTCAACTGAAAGATCCATTACAATGATGCAAACGGAGATCTTGTACTTTTCAACCAGTTCTGATTTGAGCTTATCAAGCTTTACTTTGTTTCTTGCAACCAAAACCAGATTGCCTCCTTTTGAAGCATGGATTTTGGCCAGTTCCAAACCGATTCCGCTGGAGGCTCCTGTAATCAATGCAGTATAGGCCATTGTAATTTCAATAATTTATGATGAATGCCTGTATATTAGAATCTTTTTCAGTTGCTGACAAAGGTCTCCGATAAGTTGTCCTGCCAATGATTTAGACTAAGAATTGTCTGACTGGCAATTTCCTCCAAAGCTTCAACGGTTAGAAATGCCTGGTGTGGGGTTACAATTACATTCGGATAGCCCAGCAGTTTCAAAAGCAAAGCATCTTTACTTTCGCCACGATGTGCATCCTGAGAGAAAATGTTGTTTTCATATTCATAAACATCAATTCCCAGATATCCGATCTTTCCCTGATCAAGTGCTTGGGGCAGGTCAGCGGATTTGATTAATGCACCCCGGGAAGTATTGATAAGCATCACTCCGTCTTTCATAAGCGCTATGCTGGAAGTGTCAATCATATGTCTCGTCTGAGGTGTAAGTGGTAAATGCAGGGAGATAATATCGGACTGGCTTAATAAGATTTCCAGTGAAACCTGCTTTATTCTTTCAAGTTTGTCATTGACAAAAACATCAAAACCTAATACTTGACATCCCAAACCATTAAAAATAGCTGCGGCGGCCTGTCCGGTATTTCCTAACCCGATTATCCCCACTGTTTTTCCTGAAAAGGTAAATCCTGTCAACCCGTCAAGTTTAAAGTTATAATGATGACTATCTGCATCGGCCTTTATGATATGGCGGTTTAGTGCCATAGCCAACGCAACTGCATGCTCGGCGATCGAAGTAGGTGAATAAGCCGGAACGCTGGCAATTTTTACTCCTCTCAGTTTAGCAGCTTTTTTATCAATATGATCAGTTCCGGCAGAACGCGTTGCGATGTATTTAATACCGATATCGGCCAGTTTATTGACCACTGGTGCCGTAAGATCATCATGGATAGAAACAAGAATGGCTTCTTTTCCTTCTGCAAAACCGCAGTTAGCTAAAGTAAGTGTGTTGGATATCAGCGTAATGTCGTGTTTTTTTTGATTGGCCCTGGCCAAAAACTTCTTTTCAAAGTTTTTTATACTATATGCTACTACTTTCATAATACCGGTTTTGGATTACGCGAATTTACCCTGTACCGGTCATGTCAGCAGTAAGTATCGTCAGACTTTTATATGATGCTGATCATTTTTCATTTTTTGATCCGCATCTGCCCAGTTGCTTATGTTATCATCCACGGGTATCGAAATACCGTTTAATATCGCATCAATTTTTGTTTTCACATTACAAACAATACGGTTGTACCCAGTAATCTCATCATCAAGAAAGTCTTCTGCTTTCTGCTGTCTTTTTTTTCTGGTCTGCGAACCTTTATCAGGAGCCAACAATAATCCTATTGCAAAGCCTGCTGAGCCAGCAAGCAGCAAGCTGCATAATCCTTTTCCTATTGTCATATTAATTTGATTTAACGATTCCTGCCTGAATATATTTTAATGACTTTTAACTGTATACGTAGCTGAGGATTTGTCAAAACCAATCTGATCATCTAGATATAATACATAAAGTTTCAAAAGTTCTGGTTATAAGGTGTTATAGAAAACATGTAAAAAGTTATACTTTTCACATGTTTTCCAAATTATTCCACCTTTTTTGACTTTGATGTTTGTATATGGATGGCGACAGTCCTGTCACTTTTTTGAATTGGTTGGAAAGATGTGATACGCTGCTGTAATGAAGTTTGTAGGAAATTTCTGTCAGGTTTAATTCCTTGTATTGAAGCAGCTCCTTAACCCTTTCAATTTTATGGTTAATGATAAAATGCTGTATATTAATTCCTTTTTGCTCAGAAAACAGATTTGATAAATAAGTATAATCATAGCCGAGTCTTTTGCTGATGTAGTCGGAATAGTTGATCTTGGGCATGTCATCGGTATAGTGCACGAGTTCAATGATCACATTTTTTATTTTTTCAATCAGGATACTTTTTCTATCCTCCAAAAGTTCAAGACCTGAATCGATTAAGTTTTCTCTAAGTCGTTTCCGCTGTGTAACGGTTATTTTTTTCACGAGTTGAACTACACCCAGTTCAACCTTGCTACAACCCAGTCCCAGCTTTGCCAGTTCTTCGGTCACCCTGATTTTGCAGCGTAAACTAACCATGTTTTTAATATAGAGTACCATATAAGTTAAGTTTGATAGATACGGTGAAACCGGATATGGATGGTTTATCCGGCCGGGGATTTTTTTTAACTATATGAAAGGTAGGGGTATGTTTGGCCTAAATAGATGACAATCATCACAATCGGTTATGATTGTGATTACAGTGGTGCATGAGGGGAAGGTAATCGATTCCCAATGTAATTTTTGCGCTTCTGGCACAAAAAACGGAGGTAATGATCGTTACCTCCGTTTTGTAAATATATAATATTCGGTATTGTACAGCAGACCTGTTTACAACCAGAGTTTTTTACTTAGCGTATTCATTATGGTAGGTAATGTAGTTGATCACCGCCCGGATCCCGAAGATGTCTCTGATACATTTTTGAGCTGAAATTCTTTCCTTTTGCAGATGAACCTCTCCTTCCAGAAATACAAGGCGTCCCGTTACACGGACTCTTATTTTTTCGCAGTTAATAAATGTGTTTGCCCGCAAAGCATTTATTACTTTTTCTTTCAGGTTTTTATCGGTTTCAGTTCTGGCGGTTTCGGAATCATAATCAGGTTCCCATATTTTATGGATTTCTGTGTTTTTTGTCATGATTCATTATGTAAAGTGAATGAGTTTTTTGATGATTAGATCTAAAGGTTCATCAATAAATGTCAAGAATATCCGGGATTAATAAGCCACTAGGCTTCAAAGTCAGGCAAGTTCAATATTGTTTTTAAGCAATGCAGCAACGGCTATTGTTGTTTCGGCCTTTCTTGCTTTTTTAAGTTGCTTTTTCAATTCAAATGCAAAGCGTTTGTTTTCTTTGGATAATTTCTTTTTTGCAATATGTAGGAAATCTTCGTAGAGTTTTTTTGCCGCTTTTCGGATCACATTTTCCTGTTTTGAGGTGTCCTTATTATTTTCATCGATTTTCAGGTTAGCGTTAAGCACCTGGATGATTTCATTGACACGTTGCTGTTTTTCTGGTTTCATGTTATTTTTCTGAATACGGATTTCAGTGATGGTGTAATCCGGTTTACAAAGGTGGGTTTATTGCTGGTTTTAAACCTTACATAAGGATCAGAAGAACTTACATATTTCACATATTTTCCAGATTTTCAATCCGGTGCATTTTAAGTTTTTTGAAGTAGGAGGGCGACAGTCCAGTGATTTTTTTGAACTGGTTTGACAGGTGTGATACACTGCTGTAATGCAGCCGGTATGCTATTTCCGTTAAATTGAAATCTTCATATAATAATAATTCTTTTACCTTTTCAATTTTGTGCAGAATAATGAACTGTTGAATGTTTATTCCTTTTACCTCTGAAAATGTGTTGGACAGGTACGTGTAGTCATACCCCAGTTTTTCACTGATGTAATCAGAATAGTTGGTTATCGGCAGTTCATCCGCATAATGAACCATCTCTACGATCACTGCCTTTATTTTTTCGATCAGAATACCTTTTTTATCATCAAGCAGTTCAAGTCCCGAGCGGAGCAGGTTTTTTTTAAGCTCCTCGTGCTGATGCTGCGTGATATCTTCCAGAATCTCAACCGTCCCTAAATCTACGATCACATAATGAAGTCCTAATTTGGTCAATTCTTCTTTCACCAGCATTTTGCAACGCAGGCTGACCATGTATTTGATGTAGAGTATCATTGTGATATGCGTTGGTAATTTCTTCCGTTGTTAAATACAGAATTTGCCAGGCTAATCTGTGATCAATGCAACGAATGAAAATTGATGTGTAATGGAATCCGGAATAAATCCGGCAAACTTTGTGGTGGCAAATAACAGCTACTACAACCGTGCCATTACTTTTGATTGTTATATTTAAATAGCCGGTAGTTGACTATTTATTTGGAAGTATGCCGTCTTGTATAGGCAAGTGAATATTAAATAAAACTGCGCAGGTAACCAATTATGATTCACAGTATATCTGTTTTATGGATACTGTCCAGACTGTGGCTTTGGGATCAGTAAGGTAATGGCGTGGGCATTGGCGTCCGATACTTGGCAGGAATATTGAAAGTGCGGGATTTCCGATAAAGGCAATCAGCAGGGATTTTTAAAATAGTGTTATTGAGACAAGTGGCTTTTAGGTCGTTCAGATTATTGAAATGATAATGAATTTCACCATTGATTTTGTTAATTCCTGTCGGTAATGCCCGGTCTAATTTTGACTCACGTCCCCTTTGAAAGCCCTTGAAGTTGTGCGATAATACCGCTTTACATTAATTCTGAAAATATCGTAAAGCAGCACAAAAGTTAAAATAAGAACAGGAACAAAAAATGATTTAAATCCTATACGTTGAAACAGATAAGCACCGGCAATTGCTCCCAATATGAAGGAGCCAATGATGAATAATCTAAGTTTTATTTTTGAATGAATAATTGGACGGTTGTCATTAGTGCTGTTCACCAATTGCGCCAGATCAATGCCAAGATCCGTAAATGTCCCAGTAAGATGAGTTGTCCTTACCAAGGATCCGGAAACCAGCGAAACCAGTGCATTCTGCAAACCCATTGCAAAAAGCAGACTACCGGCAAAAACGAGTTGGGATAATTTAGTCCCATCAAATTTGTATCCATAGAGTGCCGAAAATACAAGTACGGCTATTTCGATCACAAGTGGAATGGAATAGGAGTAACGTTGATTTGCGCCAAAAAGAGATAAGAATAGTCCGGATGTAAAAGCGCCCGCAAGAAATAAAAGCATCCATAAAACAATGACTTGTGCATTTTGCCAGTTTTGCTGCGCAATTCCTTCGGCTAGTAATGCAGCATGGCCGGTAATGTTAGTTGTAAGTACGGAAAATCCAAGAAATCCTTCTGCATTAACAAACCCGGCTGTAAGACCCAGTAGGGTAGCCAGTTTCAGATTGTGTTTTGGTGTACGATGTGTGCCGGAGTGTCGGAACATGATTTTACTTGCAGGTAAAGGTTCTTATTAACCCGGGGAATTCGAATGTAAACATTTTGTATTTCAACCGTATCATAATGTTCTTTCATCACACTCTTTTTTCAGCTGGAATTGGATCCTTTTCTTCCGCCTGCACAATCATTTTTCCTTCGTTTTGCCCGCTAAACAATCCCAACAGCGCGGCAGGTAACTGGTCAAAACCATGAATCACGGTTTCTGTGAATTTTAACTTTCCTTCTTTAATCCATTGCGATAAATGCTGGATGGCTTCGGGAAATAGATTTTGGAAATCACCGACTATGAATCCCTGCATCAGTATGCTTCTGGTCAGCATCATAGGCTGTAACCTTGGGCCAGTGGCGTCCGAAGTATTGTTATAAAGAGAGATTTGTCCGCACAAAGGTATGCGTGAATGAAAATTCATGTGGCTGATCACCGCATCTGAAATGACACCGCCTACATTATCAAAATAAATATCAACACCATCAGGACAGGCTTCTGCAATGGCTTTTCCCATATCAGGTGTTGTTTTGTAATTTATGGCCTGATCAAATCCAAATTCATTTTTCAAAATATTTATCTTTTCATCTGAGCCTGCAATACCAATTACCCGGCATCCCTGAATCTTAGCAATTTGGCCTACCACAATACCTACCGCTCCGGCTGCGCCAGATACCACCACCGTTTCACCGGATTTTGGTTTCCCAATGTGCATGAGTCCAACGTAGGCGGTGAGACCTGGCATACCAAGAACACCGAGGTAATAACTCGCAGGAGCAACCGTTGCGTCTATTGGGCGAATATCTTTTTCATTGGCAATGCAATTTTCCCGCCACGGCAAAGGACCCAGAACATAGTCACCAATGGCAAATGAATCTGATTTGCTTTCGGTAACACGAGCTATTACACCGCCTGTAAAAGGCTCATTCAGTTGAAACGGTGGCGCGTAAGATTTAGCGTCATTCATTCTACCCCGCATATATGGATCTACCGAGTAGTACAGCCCTTTGAGCAGGACTTCTCCTTCTTTTATTTCGGGCAGATCAATACTTTCAAATCTGAAATTTTCCTTTGTCGGCATACCCACTGGTCTTGAGGCGAGTACAATTTGTCTTGTTTTCATAACGATGTTTTAAAGGAAGGAAGAAGACATCTAAAAGTGTCTTCTTCAGTTTTGTTTGATGTTGTGTAAGATACTGTTTTCCTTACATAAAATTAGAAAGGATCGGACAAATCACTTACCCGGATCAGTTTTTTATTTACAAATTCGTCAATACCCAATTCGGATAATTCGCGGCCATAACCAGAGCCCTTTGTTCCTCCAAAAGGCAAATCGGCCTGGGTCCAGGTTGGATGGTTGATAAAGACCATACCGGTATCAATCTGATCCGCAATCCGTTTACCGCGTTCAATATCCTGTGTAAATACGGATCCGCCCAAACCGAAGGGAGAATCATTTGCCAGATCAATGGCTGCCTGGTCATCTTTAACCCGGTAAAAAGAAGCGACCGGGCCAAACAGCTCTTCGTAATAGGCAGGAATTCCCGGATGCAGATCCGTAAGAATGGTCGGCTCCATGAAGGCGCCTGCTCTGACAGGTCGTTTTCCGCCAAGCAGTACTTTTGCCCCTGCATCCACCGATTTTTGTACCTGACTCGCCAGCGCGACAGCGGCTTCTTCACTACTCAGAGGCCCCAATTGGGTTGCAGCGTCCATAGGATCGCCAATGACCAGGGCCGCCAATTTGTCCCTGAATTTTGTGATAAATTCGTCAGCAACTGATTCGATCGCTATAAACCGCTTGGCCGCCACACAGCATTCCCCATTGTTATTGATGCGTCCTACAACCGCCCACTCCACTGCTTTATCAATATCTGCGTCTTCTAAAATGATAAAGGCGTCACTTCCTCCTAATTCAAGCACTGATTTTTTTAGGTTTTTTCCAGCTGCGGAAGCGATACTGGCGCCTGCCGCTTCGCTTCCTGTGAGTGAAACACCCTTGATACGTTTGTCCGATACCAGCATGGATGCACGTTTACCGGAAATCAACAAATTGGTGTATATACCTTTTGGCGCACCGGCTTTTGTAAAGAGATCTTCGATCGCGATGGCGCACTGGGGCACAATGGAGGCATGTTTGACAAGTATGGTATTGCCAATCATGATATTGGGTGCGGCAAACCGGGCAACCTGGTAAAAGGGAAAATTCCAGGGTTCAACACCAAGTAAAACACCGATGGGGCTGTAACGGATAATGGCCTGTCCAAACTCCGGAGCAAGCGTTTTATCCGCCAGGAATTTTTCGCCGTTGTCTGCATAATAATCAAGTATATCTGCACTTAAAGTAATCTCACCTTCTGCCTGTGCAATAAGTTTACCCATTTCCATGGTAATGAGCCTGGACAGATATTGTTTCTGGTCGCGCATCAGGGTGGCAACTTTATGGAGTAAATCCGCGCGCTGTCCATAGCTTGTTTTTCTCCATTCAGTAAAAGCCGAAGAAGCTTGCGAAATCGCTTTATCTACCTGGTGAAAACTCATTTCTTCGAATGATTTGAGTAGTTGGTTTGTATTAGGATCAACTGTTTGAATGGCCATAATTAAGTTTTGTTGAAGTTGGTTTTAGTTTGGTAACCGTTGAGTAACGGGTATTTAGCCGGAAGTTTTTTGCAACCTTTTTTTTACTTTTTGTCAAATAAAAGCAGGAATTGGGTCCCTGATCCCACTTCTGACTCCACGTGTACTTTTACATGATTTGATTCAAGAATGTCGTATGTTGACGCCAGGCCAATACCCATGCCTCCGGGCTTGTTTGTATAATTGGCCTGAAATATATTTTTCAGGTTTTTTTCGCTGATGCCGCAACCATTGTCCTCGATCTGGACAACATATTTTCCGGCGATGGACATGGTAACCAGTTTCAATTCGCCCTCCTTAGGATCCATAGCCTCAATGGCATTTACAATGATATTGGTAAGGGCGATTTTCATTTTCGGGCGGTTTAAAGCCACGATACAATCTGTTGGATCATATTCCTTGCGCACCATGATATTTTTAAGCATGATCCTGTCGCTGGCCATATCAACTACTTCATCCAGAAGATGATGCAGTGACTGATTCGCAATCTGCACCTCCTCCAAACTACGGGTTTTGACCATTTCATTAACCAGGTCATTAATTCTGGCCGAGCTGCGTTTAATGATGTCTACGTATGTTTTCAGATCCTCATCTTGACGCCCTGCAAGTATCATCTCGATAGACAGATCAATTGTTGCCAGCGGATTACGGATTTCGTGTGCAAGCGTCGCCGGGAAATTACTGGCCAGGGGCACGTCGAATAATGGATTGAATGGATTCATTTGATGAGCTTATTTTGGCTGAATTCCTACCATCAAAGGTGACATTATTAGGACCGTGAAGTTTACATGAAACAGTCAAATAGTTGTATGAATCACAGATTTGACATTTGATATTATTCGGTGGTTTTACCATCAAATTTTTCTTCTTTTTCTTCGGCCTCTTTTTTGGTAGCTCTTACGATTTTGTCCTGATGATTGGGCGGGCCATAAATCGTATACAATTTTAATTCGGCTGAGCTGTCCGTGTTTATTATATTGTGTTTTGCCCCGGCAGGTACTACTACCGCATCGCCTTCTTTTACCTCGCTTTCATGTCCGTCAATAATGCATTTTCCGGTTCCACTTTCAAACCGGAAAAACTGGTCATTGTTTTCGTGAATTTCCTCTCCAATGTCTTCCCCCACTTTTAAGGTCATCAACACCAGTTGAAGATGTTTGCCGGTATAAAGGACTTTTCTGAAATGGCTATTTCCCAGCGTGTCTTTTTCGATATTACTTTGAAATCCTTTCATCGGGATATTTATTTAAAATTTGTTTGATAAAATCTTTATTCGCCAGGTTTCCATTCATTCGTTTTCAGCGCGTCCGCCGTAATGAATGCTGACAGCAGGATTTATATTATCCGGATCGGCAATAGAACCTGACCTGGAAAAGACTACAAAGTTTGGTAATTTGAGGGTGCTGAATATTACATCTGGTTTGTGAAGAGTTGTAGGTTTTACTGATTTTCGAAGTTCTTCTATTTAATGAAGTAAAGCGTGAAGTATACAACAATAAGATAGACTGGTGTAACAAATATGCTTTTTGTAATTGCAACTTTTGCAGCGTGTTACGGTATTCGTACACGATAAACAAGCAGTTATGGAAGCCCTGAAATTGAAAAGTATTTTGTTTTTAATGGTTGGCCTATTTTTATTTCCCTTCTGTTTAAGCGCCCAGACAGATACGTCGGCCGGTACTTTCTGGCATCCAAATCCACCAGTATATGCTGTGAAGCAAGCACTGGAAGTGGAGAGCCTGGTGCCGATGTTTTTTACAGGAGGATATCATTTTGCTCTGGGGTATCGGTACAAGAAAATCAGGATCCGGGCGAGTGTTATCAATGGCGGGACATATAACGCCGAAACTGCCGGCGTGAAAAATTCTTCCTCAGAGTTCAAAAGATATTATACCACATCGCCTGGTGTTTTCTTTGGATATAATGTCTGGAAAAACCTGGAAGTTTATACCTACCTGGAATTTCATACTTTTAAAATCACACAAAAAAATACAGACTTGAAAAAGGATCTGAAAAGCGTAGATACTGGCCTTGGTATCAGCTATCAGTTTTTTATTGGGAAAGTTTTTTATATCCAGCCGGGTTTACATCTTTATTTAAGACGTAATAACAGTGTTAATTTTGGAGAAGTGACGTACAATATTCCGAATGCAGATATATCTCCTGTAATCAGGATAGGAGCCAGGTTATGGAAAAAGTATTGATGGACCGAAAGAAATTTATCGCTGTTGCGGCCGGTACGGTTGGTCTGGCGGGGATTGTCGGTTATTCCGTAAGTGATAAGAAGAACTATATCCGGTCAGATCGTGCCGGCGAGCCGGGCAAAACGCCGTTGAGCCCAGACGAAAGATCGATTTTATACCTGGCTTCTCTCGCACCAAGCGGACATAATACGCAGCCCTGGTTTGTGAAATATATTGAGCCTTTTCACTGGATCGTTGGAAACGACAAAACTAAATGGCTTGATGGCGTGGATCCCACGCAACGCGAAACCATGTTATCCATCGGGGCATTTCTGCAAAATCTTGACTATGCTGCCGGAAACATGGGGTATGATTGTGATTTTGTTTTACTAGCTGCCAGTAACGAAGAAGAAAACGTGGTGGAAGTCAGGTTGCTAAAATCAAGTATCAGGATTTATGATATTGACAAAATAAAACAGCGAAGAACTGTGCGGTCGGATTTTAAGAATGATGTATTGAAAAAAGAAGACGTAAAATTCCTGATCAGCAATGATGCTGAATATATTCATTTTATACCCAACACCTCGGATCAGTGCCAGTGGCTGCGCGAGCAAACAATTGAAGCCAACCGGATACAATCTTATCGGGATGCAGCACAAAAGGAATTGTCTGAATGGATCCGTTTTTCAAGCAAAGATGCCGAAAAGTACCACGATGGACTTACAACGGCAGGGATGGAGATTGATGGCGTCGCTGGCTGGTTTTTAAGGAATTTCTATGGGAAAGCGGATGTGATGAAGAAGAGATTTCGTGATCAGAGCATTGACAAAGTAAGCAGCCAAGTGGCACAGTCTGCCGGATGGATATTGATCACAAGTAAGGATGATTCTGTTCAATCGCTGCTTGAAACGGGTAAATGTATGGAGCGGTTATTCCTGAGCGTAAGGGAAAAAAACATAGCGATCCATCCCATGACCCAAATATTGGAAGAGGCCGTCACGAGCCAAAAACTTGTCAGATCAATGGAACTGAACCAGCCGGTTCAGTTTATTTTGAGAGTCGGTTATTTGAATGATTATCCTGAGCCGGTATCGCTAAGGCGTCCGGTTGAGCGGTTTTTACGCTTTTAAAATGATAGCAATAGTAGTTTTTTATACGCTTTAAAAGTCATAATAATGACACCGGCAACGACACGAAATATTCTTATTTTTCTCCTGGGCTTTCTTGGCGCAGGTGCATTATTTGGCGGAGCTGTATTGATCATTTCTCCAACAGGAGAATTGATAGGCATGCCATTATCAATGCTCTCCCCATCTCCATTTCATTCCTTTTTGCTACCGGGAATTCTTTTGTTTCTTGTTCTTGGCGTATTTCCATTATTTTTAATTTATGCTTTGATACAAAAAGTAGACAGTCCGTTCGCTGAACATTTTAATCTTTTCAAAGATATGCGCTGGCCATGGAGTTTTTCGATATATCAGGCCTTTGCTTTGATTGTATGGATCCAAGTTGAAATGGTTCTGCTTCATGCGGTGCACTGGCTGCATACCTTTTATGTGTTTTATGGGGTTGCAATGCTTGTTGTGGCATTGTTGCCGCAGATAAGGGATTTGTATAAAAAGCAGGATACCTGAAAATGAAAAATGAGTGTATTTTACCAAAAGGGTGAACAAACGCTAAATACACTAGTGAGGCGTTCAATAAGTGAATGATGGAACTCTTAGCTACTCATATATAACTTATTTGAACAGTTAGATCGCTCCCTTCGGGTAGCTAATTTTTAACAATAAAACGACGATTATGGAAACCAACGGACAATTGCAGCTCGATGTGGACATTTACCATTAAACCCAAACCCGGCACTGATGATAGTTTCGAGTTGGTTATATAGGCCGCATACCGATAGCTTTCCGGGAGCTTGGGGCTTATATCTACGCATTGCCTGATGATCACGACCCGCCTTTCTTTATCCCAGTTATCGGTTTGGGCCTTTACTTCTTCAATGAGTCCTTTCAAAAAATGACCACCCACTGTAAATGAAAACGGACTCAATTTTCTGTATTTTCGGTGCATATTACCGGTTTGTGAAATGTCCAATGCTGCAAAATGTTTATTGCAGGTTCCCACACTTTCGTCCATGGCCAGCAGTCCCCTGTTGTCTGCAACAAGGGACTTGGCCTTTATGTTTTATTTTTTAATGGTCATTTGCCGCTATTCCATTTCCAGTCAAGTATTTCAGGCATATCCTTGCCGTACTGATTTACATACAGTTTATGTTCAATCAGTTTATCTTTTAATTGCTGTTTGAGATAGGCTCCCTTGCTGCCAAGCTCAGGCACACGATCAATCACGTCAATGACCAGGTGGAAACGGTCAATTTCATTTTGAACACGCAGATCAAATGGCGTTGTGATAGTACCTTCTTCCTTATAACCTCTCACATGCAGATTCCGGTTTGCACGGCGGTATGTCAGACGGTGGATCAACCATGGGTAGCCATGAAAATTGAAAATGATATGTTTGTTTTTTGTGAAAATAGAATCATAATCCATGTCACTCAGTCCATGCGGATGTTCAGATTCAGATTGCAACTTCATCAGATCAACTACATTTACAACCCTTATTTTAAGCTCTGGCAGTTGTGCTCTGAGAATAGAAACAGCGGCCAATAGTTCAAGTGTGGGTGTATCTCCGGCGCAGGCCATGACCACATCAGGTTCAAAACCCTGGTCATTACTCGCCCATTGCCATATTCCAATTCCTTCTGTACAATGAATAATGGCAGCCTGCATATCCAGCCACTGCGGCAAAGCATGTTTTCCAGCAACAACCACATTCACATAATGCCTGCTTCTGAGACAGTGATCCATAATTGATAAAAGGCAGTTGGCATCCGGCGGAAGATAAACCCTTACGACATCTGCTTTTTTATTGATCACATGATCCAGAAAGCCGGGGTCCTGGTGTGTAAATCCATTGTGATCCTGCTGCCATACGTGTGAGGCTAACAGATAATTTAACGAAGCAATATCGCGTCTCCAGGGTAGTTCAGAGGTTACTTTCAACCATTTGGCATGCTGACTGAACATCGAGTCGACGATACGGATAAATGCTTCATAGCTATTGAAAATCCCATGTCGGCCCGTCAGTAAATAACCTTCCAGCCAGCCCTGGCACTGATGCTCGCTTAGCATAGAATCCAGTACCTGTCCCTGAGGAGCAAGGAATTGATCATTTGTTTCTTCTTTTGCTTCCCATTGCCGGTTGGTGACTTCAAAAACAGCACCCAGCAGATTGGAAATGGTTTCATCGGGACCAAAAACACGGAAATTATGCTCGCTTTGGTTGGCAAGTGCTACATCCCGGATAAATTTCCCCAGCACCATCGTATCCTGGCCCATCACCCCGCCTGGTGAAGTTACCTTCACGGCGTGCGTCCGAAAGTCGGGCATGTGCAGATCATGCAACAGCATCCCGCCGTTTGTATGCGGGTTCGATCCCATCCTGCGATTACCGGTTGGTGCCAATTCGGCAAGTTCTGCGAGTAATTTTCCTTCACTATCAAACAGTTCTTCGGGCTTGTAACTTCGCATCCATTTTTCCAGTTGTTCCAAATGTCCGGGATGTTCTGCATCCACCAGTATGGGTACCTGATGCGAATTGAAAGTGCCTTCATTGGGTACGCCATCTACTTCTTTAGGTCCGGTCCATCCCTTAGGTGATCTTAAAATGATCATAGGCCAGCGCGGTCTGCCGGATCTTCCGCTCGATCCACTCTGTATTTCGAGTATTTCCACCACGGCTTTTTCTACGGCCTCAGCCATCAGGATATGCATGGTTTCAGGATCGTCTCCTTCAACAAAATACGGCTTCCAGCCGCATCCCATGTAAAACTGTTCCAGTTCCTCGTGTTCTATACGCGCCAGCACTGTGGGATTACTGATCTTATATCCATTTAAATGCAGGATCGGCAAAACCGCACCGTCTGTAATCGGGTTCAGGAATTTGTTTGAATGCCAGGCTGTTGCCAGCGGCCCTGTTTCTGCTTCACCATCACCAACCACACAAGCCACGATAAGCCCCGGATTGTCAAAAGCAGCTCCAAAAGCATGACTTAACGAATAACCCAGTTCACCGCCTTCATGAATAGAACCCGGCGTTGTTGGCGCAACGTGGCTTGATATACCGCCTGGGAAAGAGAATTGTTTGAACAATTTTTTCAGCCCAGCTTCATCCTGCGTCACATTTGGATAAATATCACTCCAGCTTCCTTCCAGGTAAACGTTTCCTACAATGGCGGGTCCTCCGTGTCCGGGACCTGCTACGTAAAACATATCCAGATCATATTTTTTAATGATCCGGTTCAGGTGTACATAGATAAAATTCTGCCCTGGTGTGGTTCCCCAATGGCCTACTACCAAAGGTTTTACATGGTCGAGTTTCAAAGGCTCTTTCAAGAGCGGATTGTCATACAAATATATCTGGCCTACGGACAGATAGTTGGCTGCCCGCCAGTAGGCATTTATCTTGCGCACCATTTCCGGGGATAAAATCTCCGTATCATGATCAATAATTTCTGCTTCCATCATTCATTTGGTTAATGGTTTAATACAAGCAATACCACGCTGGTTTTGCTATAAGAAAAAAGAGATTTTGTTACCAGAATAACCGTCTCAGTGCTGCCAGAAAATCAGTTCGTCTTCCAGCGGAACCTGAATATTTTCATAAGCCGGAATGACCCTTACTGTATAATCTGATTTTGACCTGTTGCTTACAAATTGAATCTCAAATACGTCTCCGCCATCCATTTGTCGGGTTGGCCCGGGAAACATTCTCACGATCTCAGCTTTCATTCCATTGCTTTCTTCCGCATACATTTCAACGGATATTTCATCGGCACTTATTCCATTGAGGTTAATAATCACCCGACAGTGATACACCATTGTATGGTCTTCAATTTCCAGAGCTCCTGCACTGATTCCCTGCCATTTTTTTGCAAGATCTTCCTTAGCATTTATGATTCTTACACCCGCCGCGCCATTTTCATTGGCACGGTACATATAATTCGTTGCGGCAGGCAAATAATACTGATCCGTATATTCCCTAACGGTACGGGCAGCAGAAAACTTGGGCGTGAGTTGTGACATACTTTTCCGCACTCTTTCTATCCAGCGAACAGGCAAGCCCGACTCATTTCGCGCATAAAATTCCGGAACGATTTGTTTCTCCAAGAGCTCATATAAAGTATTTGCTTCCGAGGCGTCCCAGCCTGTATCCTCTCCATGTTCAGCTTCGTCTCCCATAGCCCAGCCAACTTGATCGGTATATGCCTCGTCCCACCATCCGTCGAGCTCCGACAAGTTCAAGCCACCGTTTACAAGCACCTTCATACCACTTGTGCCGGATGCTTCCCAGGGACGTCTGGGCGTATTTACCCACAAATCAGCCCCTTGCACGAGCTGTTCTGCCAGCAGGACATCATAATCACTCAGGAAAACGACGTGTTTGTATAACTGGTGTTTTCTGATAAACTGCACCCACTGCTGTATCAACGCCTTGCCCGAATCATCGTAGGGCGGTGCCTTACCGGCTATAACCAGTTGTACCGGATGTTCAGCATTTGTTAATATCCTAATAAACCGCTCCTCGTCGTGCAGTAAAAGATTCGGACGTTTATAAGCCACAAACCGCCGGGCAAAGCCAAGCGTTAGCGTCTGAGGGTCAAAAGCACATTTTGCAATAGCGATCGTTTCAGCCGGTTCGCCTGACACGCTCATTTGCCCTTCGAGTCTTTTACGGGTGTAACTGATAAGATCGGTCCGACTCGTGGTACGCATTTGCCAAATCGTTTCATCAGAAACCGCATCAATGCCATTATCCCTTTCCGCCAGCTCTCCTCTCCACCGCTCTTTGCCGCAGGCTTTTGTCCAAACCACATCGGCAGATTCAGAATCCCAGGTAGGCATGTGCACGCCGTTGGTAACATGGCGAACCGGAACTTCATGCTGTGGCCATCTCGGAAAAATATTCTGGAAAAGATGTCTGCTCACCTGGCCATGCAAACGGCTTACCCCATTTACCGACCCGCTTCCACGGATTGCCAGATAGGCCATATTAAAACTTTCTGAATTGTTATCTGAGTCCTGGCGGCCAAATGACATTAAATGGTCAAAATCAATCTTCAATTCGTCATTTGCGTAAGAGCCCAGATATTTCGCCATTAAATCAGGACTGAAATGATCAAAACCAGCTGCTACGGCAGTATGCGTTGTAAATAAATTTCCGGCACGGGTTACGGCGAGTGCGGCGTCAAACGAGAAGCCTGCCGTTTTCATAAAATCCCTCGCACGCTGTAATATCAGAAAAGCAGCATGGCCTTCATTCATATGGCAAACCTGCGGATTCAGCCCCATGGCCATCAACAGTTTCCAGCCGCCAATCCCTAAAATGATTTCCTGCTGAATTCTCAGTTCATTATCGCCTCCATATACCTGGCTGGTGATGTTTCGGTGAACAGGCAAGTTCACGGCATCATTGGAATCCATCAGATAAAGTTTTACCCCGCCTATCTGCACCTGCCAGGTCCTGAGCCAAACGGTGAAACCTGCCAATGTCACTTCCAGTCTAAGCCATTCCCCGTTTGGCAAACGTAACGGAACAACCGGTAACTGTCCGGGATCATTGAAAGGGAACAAGGCCTGCTGCATACCGTCTGCATCAATCTGCTGCCGAAAGTATCCTTGCTGATAAAGCAGCCCAACCGCCGTCACAGGCACGCCAAGGTCACTAGCCGATTTTAACTGATCGCCGGCCACATTGCCCAGTCCTCCTACATAAATAGGCAACGCCTCGCTCAGCATAAACTCCATGCTGAAATAGGCTATGCAATCTAAAAGGGAATCCGGATGAGTTTGTTCAAACCAGGTGGGTGCCGAAGCTGAAAGCTGCTTTTTGCTGACAAGCTCATCCATTTTGGCCTGAAAGTCTTTGTCTTTCAGTTTCTGTTCAAGTTGCTCTCTGGAAACCGTTTGCAGTATAACCCAGGGATTATGTGTGAGCTCCCATAATTCGGCATCCAGCTGTTGCCATAAGTTATCAGCCGCATGGTCCCAGCTCCACCGCAGATCCAGGGCCAGCCTGGCAAGCGTTCGTATTCCTTCTGCATCGGATGGCAAAAAACCGTATAATCCTCTATTGGTATTTTCGTGTTGATCCATGAAATTAAATTCTTGTGGTTCTGATTTTGATCACAATAACTTGTTGTTTACATTAATAGCTGTTGCCGAATAAACAGGACCATCATCAAAAAAAAGCAGTGTTTGATCCTTCTTCTGATGATGGTTAAGTAGATATGTCAATTGTCCAGAAACTGCTATGTGAGCCGTGTAACGCTGAAAGTACCATTCCCGCAAATGAGTATCAGAGGGTTTGCCCAGTGCTAAAATTGTTTCACGGAGGCTCAGATGTTTGGTTGTCTTTTTGATAGTGCTATCTATTCCGGCCGGATCGCGCCCTTCAGCAATAACCAGAAGTGTAAGATCTGACGCAATTACTTCCTTTTGGAGCTTAACTGGCTCTATATAAAGCGTATGTTGCCGTTGTTTGCAGTCTTTCATGGTTTTAATAACTGTTTGGAAAGCCTGATACCTTTCCGCTCCGTTCCTTTTTGTAAAAGACGCCATATTAGGCTCCTCATTTGTTACATTTCAAATAAGAATAGTTGCATGAATCACAGATTTTTGTACTGTTGGCGGAGTAGGTGCATAGGTGACGTCAAAATTTTCTATATCAAGTTGTTGACATCCAGTGATCATACCTTTGAAGGGAATCTGTGATATATGCAACTTTCCTCTCAGCTTTCATAACAATGGTGTACTGAAACAACGTCACCTTTATAAGAGCCGGACCTGACTTAATGGTTTGATCGGATTTTTCTAACAGACTCCGGCAGGTCAGGTTTAAAAATCATATTTCAGCTTAACAAAAATCATGAATAGCACAGATAAAGGTGAAAAAGCGCGAGGCTCAGAAATGGAGAAAGGAAAGGTACATATCATCGTTGAAATCATCGAATACATACCTCATGCCGTAGTTAGCCGCACCATCATAAAAAAATCCACAGGAAACATTACGGTTTCTTCGTTTGCAGCGGGAGAAGAATTATCCCAGAGGTATTCTGCATTTGATACTTACATTCAAATCATTGACGGGACAGCGGATATTACCATCGATGGTAAAAAACATAAACTAAAACTCGGTGAAGGAATCATTATTCCCGCTCACAAATCAAGTTCTATTTCCGCAGCAGAACAGTTCAAAATGATTTCAACCGTAATTAAAAGCGGATATGAGTAATGTGATAAGGCTGCTGTAAGAGCGATAAATTAAGTTACGAAGTAGTGCTAGCCTCAATGAATATGGCAAAGATGCTGGCGATCCGTGAATAGGGCCGGGATGATCAAATTGAATATGCCTTAATTTAGCATCGAAACAGTAGAATTCTGACATTTTCAGCAGAAAGGTAATTAAGCCTTATTTCAAAACAGCATCTACCATAGTCTGGGCTTCTCTCAGGATTTGTTTCAAATTCTCTTCACTTTCAAAGCTTTCGGCATAGATCTTGTAAATTTGCTCGGTTCCCGAAGGTCGGGCCGCAAACCATCCATTTTTGGTGCTTACTTTAAGACCGCCAATACCAGCGCCATTGCCTGGAGCGTGAGTAATTATTGAGGTAATGCTTTGGCCCGCCAACTGTTTTTGGTCAAACTGACTTGCTGAAATCTTACCCAGCAATTGTTTTTGAGTATTTGTAGCCGCCGCTTCAACCCGGTCATAAAAGGATGTTCCGAGCGATGCGCTTAGTTGATCGTAAATTTCACCGGGATCTTGTTTTGTGACCGCCAGAATTTCTGCTGATAATAGTGAAGCGATCATTCCATCCTTATCGGTTGTCCATACATCCCCATTCATCCTGGCAAAGGAGGCTCCGGCACTTTCTTCTCCGCAAAAACCAAGTGAACCATCCAGCAAACCATCCGCATACCATTTGAAACCTACCGGTACCTCATATACTTTTTTATTAAGCTTCTGTGAAACCCGGTCAATTATCTGGCTGCTTACTACCGTTTTGCCCACCATGAACTTCGCAGGCCATTGCGGTCTGTTTTGGAAAAGATATTCAACCATGACGGCCATGTAATGATTGGGTGGAAGTAGTCCAGACTCGCGGGTAACAATTCCATGGCGGTCATAATCTGTATCACATGCCAGGGAAATATCAAATTTATCCTTTAAACCAACAAGATTCTGCATTGCGTATATTGATGATGGATCCATACGTATCTGTCCATCCCAATCAACCGTCATAAAAGAAAAAGTAGGGTCCACTGTCTGGTTGAAGACCATCAGGTTTAATCCATACCGTTTGGCAATCGGTTCCCAGTAATGCATACCCGCGCCACCCAATGCGTCTACCCCAATGCTCAACCCCGATTTGGAAATAGCCTGCATGTTGATGATACTGCCAAGATCATTAACATAACTGTTCAGGTAGTCATACCGGTGTATCGATGAGCCTTGCAGCGCCCTTGAAAGTGCCACTCTTTTTACACCTTTTAGGTTATTACTTAGTATCTCATTTGCTTTATTTTCAATCCAGTCCGTCGTTGACCCGGGTGCAGGTCCACCAGAAGGTGGATTGTATTTAAACCCGCCGTCACCGGGTGGGTTGTGTGATGGCGTAATGATAATGCCGTCGGCAAAACCGGAAGTGCGGCCTTTGTTATAATTGAGAATGGCGTGTGAAACGGCAGGGGTGGGCGTATATTCATCGTCCTGAGAAATTTTAATCGGCACACCATTGGCTGCCAAAACCTCCAAAGCAGTAGAAAAAGCCGGAACTGACAAGGCATGGGTATCCATTCCGATAAACAAAGGACCATCGGTTTTCTGCCTTTGGCGGTACTGACAGATTGCCTGGCAAATAGCCAGAATATGCTGTTCGTTGAATGTGTTTTTCAAAGAAGTTCCCCTGTGTCCGGATGTTCCGAATACAACTTTTTGTTCCGGATTTTCAGCATCCGGTATTCCTGTGTAGTAGGCAGCCACAAGCCCCGGAATGTTGGCCAACATCCAGGGCTCGGCGGGTTTTCCTGCAAACGGGCTGATTTTCATGTTGAAGAAGTTTGATTGTCTTTAAAAGGAGATAAACCTTCACCGTACTAAATCACTGCCAATAATATTTTTTGCATCCTGATATTCAGCCTTGGTTATTTTACCGGCAGCAAAGCGTTTTTGCAGGATATCGAGCGGAGAATCCATTGTTCTCCTTTGACCAGGAATGTCATATGGCGTGGCAAATATCCAGAAAAGCAGGATCATCCAGAGAATCCACCAAAACATATGCATTCCCCCAAAACTATATTCGCTGTAAAACATAACGATGGATATTTGGTAATAGAAATTTTGATTTTTTATAATCGAGCGTTTATGAATGTAAAGTTGTTAGAATTTAATTTTAGGATTGTTACATAAAAATTGGAGATGATTGCATGATTCACTGATTCAGTACGTTAATTACCGTGTGAGATCATAATTATAGCGCAACAACCAGGTCATGTAAAAGATTTTTTTTGGTACTTAACTTTGATAAAATATTAGTTGTTTCATAATTATTTTATATAAATTTGAAAATAAAAATTCAGTTACTTCTGAAACAATCTTATTTATTTACAAATTATGAAAGCAAAGTACTTCCTTATGATGATTATGGCGGTTAGTCTATTTTCAATTGCTGCCAGAAAGACTGTAATCGCCGATGAAATTCTGGGCACCTGGAAATATAAGATTTCCGACGTTCCGCCTGAATACGAATCGGGAATTATGATCTTCGAACAAAAGGAAAACAAAACGGTGGGATATATGGGAGTGGAAAAACAGCCGATGCAGGAGCTTTCTGTGGATCAGGGGAAAGTTACTTTTGCGACAAGTTTCGATGGCGGTTTGATCAAGTATACCCTTACTCAGAAAGGTGATTCGCTAAGCGGATCTGTATCAACACCCTATGGCGAATTCCCTGTTATGGCGGTGAAAGAGGCGAAAAAGTAAAAAATTTGAGAGTCACGGACGGATTTATTTTCCTAAAATGTGTCACAAACGTTGACGTGATAAAATTAAAAGAGTGCAAAAGATTGATATTCAATCTCTTGCACTCTTTTAATGTGTCAGGATAGGTCTGAATTCCAATCAGTTTGTGCAAGACTGGAAGAAAATTGCAAAGCTGATAGGATAAATACAATTTGAGAGGTTGTGATATCCTTCTTTACGGATTTACAAATATTCTTTAAAATCCAGGTGGAAAGATTGAAATGGCCCGCATGCGGTAAGTCAACTATGGTACCAGACTTACTTTATTTTTTTACTTTCTTTTTCTTTGCATATCGACCCAGTGCCATTAAAATTCTGTCAATATAATAAGTATAACCGTCACAACTTCTTAACTCTGAGGTGAAATTAGAAGAAAAAAGCCATTTTTTATATTTTTCTATCAGTTCCGCTTCGTCTAAAGTTAATAGTCCCATTTCCCTTTGTGTTGCAATGTGAATTGATTTCTGTAAACTAATTGCATATGCTCTTACAACATGCTGGTCGATTATAGGTTCCTCATTTCTGCCTGAAATATAGCGGCCTAGTTGTCGAAATACTAGTGCAGTATCTTCTACTCCACTTGCCGGAGGTGTGTTTAATATACCGTCATTGACATGCTTAATTTTTTGAAAATCACTATTTTTCCATAATATCAAAAGGAATAACCTTGCCAAAGGGTCTGATATATCCTTCAATCTTGTATGATTAATAGTGCTATCGGCATTAATAATACCTTGCACTTTTAATTCTTCAATCTCTGACCTGGATATGTTGAAATCAATTCTCGGGTAAACTTCTGAGTTGGTTCGATGTTTTTTTAATTTCGACGAATTTTCAATTTTCAATAAATCTTCTATTGTTTTTGCCTTGATTATTAAATCAAATTTTTCGTCTATATACTTTTTTACATCAGCATCGGTTTCTGCCATAGTTTTATAGGATTGATGGGTTATTTGTGAAACCCATAGTTTATTTTTTTCATTACAAGCCTGGATTTGTCTGGCTGATAATATTCTTTACCATACCGAACATCATTGCTGAAAAGTCCTCTTTAAATTCTTTATTATCGGAGAAAAGTTTATATAGTCCAAAGTTGGACGTTATGTGTTTGAGCAACTCTTCGGCTACTACTTTGTCACTCGTTATTCGGGCATTCTGGTCATCCGAGTATTTGATTGAGGTTAACAGCTCCTGATTTTTTGCAACATCATTGGCCACGCCTTCCGCCATTTTTCTCACCTTGTCCACATCTTCAAACTCTGTACCATAACGATCGTTAAACGTTTGCAAAATATTTGAAAGGCGGTCTATTTCAGGTTGATTCATTCCGCCTCTCATGTCCGTTGGAATTGGCTTTAAATCTACCCCTTGTTCCATAAAAATATTGGTTGTAGCTATCAACTGCAAGCGATAACTGTCCATATCGATGTTATCCAAAATGCCTTGTGCCAGATCAACCGGTTTTTCGCCGCCTAATTTGTTTTGCAAATGGTTCAGGAAGATGTAAAGCCTTTCTAAATAGGGATTTTCAAAAGGTACGATTTGTGATAGAAAAAACCGGTACCGTGTTATTCGCTGGTCAGCAAGCCGGAGATATTTTTAATTTTACTTTTAAAATCGTCGTAGGTTTTCTGAACCTTATCTTTGGTCGGTTCCACCGCCAGATCCAAACATCTTAAAACGGTTATGGGAAGTATTACTTGCTGATACTGATTTTCAAGAAACTTATTGATTAAAACATCATCGGCAACAGTCCGGACGAAGTTTATGATGGGTTGAAGGGATTGTGTATTTAAACTCATATTATTCAATTGACCAAAGATATATCCACTAGGTAACTTAGCTTTAAATTCTAACCATTATTTAAGGTATAAAAACAATAAAATAGCGCAAAAAATTGGAAATCAATTACTTGTGCTATTAAAATAGACCCTGATGCGAACAGTTGTCGAACCGATTTATAGAGAATCTGAAAAAAATTGCGACTTTAACTGCATAATAGAATATAATTATTAGTAAAACAGTAACAGATCAACATTAAACTTGTTGTTTATTATCAACATATAAGTTAAATTTGTTGATAATAAACAATATATTATCAATTTGAAAAAGCAAATACTTCTTCCCAGATTTGCGAAAATCCTTGAACAGTTGGGGGAAAATATTAAACTGGCACGGAAGAGACGCAAACTTACCACAATACAGGTTGCTGAAAGAGCTGGTATTGACAGGACTACATTATATCATATTGAAAAGGGAAATTCAAGTGTATCCATAGGCGCATATTTTAATGTTTTGAGAGTGCTGGGGTTACAGGATGACTTTTTGAAACTAGCCGCCGACGATACTTTTGGAAGAAAATTGCAAGATTTGGAGTTGATCGGCAAATCATAATAGTATGGCAGATAAGACAGACATTTGGGTTTATGCCGACTGGATAGGAATGTCTGGTCCAAAATGTATCGGTATACTGGCTGCCCAGCAAGCGAAAGGAAGAAATCTTTTAGCTTTACATAGGACCTTGATTGGATGAAATCCAATGAGCAACTACTTTTGGACCCGGACATTGCCTGGTTTAGCGGCGCTCGATATCCAAATCAGAAAGAAAATTTTGGTGTATTTCTTGACTTAATGCCAGATACCTGGGGACGTGCCCTGATGAAAAGAAACTTCGTTTAAAAGTGGCGGCGTGACTGTACAACTTAGCAATTTTCTAAAAGAAGAGCTAAACATTTTTAACACAAAATTTGCTATTAAAAAGAACAGTGGGAAAACGACCTTCCAAACAAAACTATACTTCAACTTTATAGAGGAATCGGATAATCAATTAATTCTGCCCTGGGGATTCACAGGTTAATTGCTGCGCTTTTGTCTGGATAATAAAATCACTTACAAATTTCTTGACAAAAGAAAACTCCATAACAGTATAGGGTTTTCTTTTAACGCTGCTGTCAGAGAATACCAGATTTCATCCGTACTATCAGCCAACAAAAAAGATATCGGGATTATTGTCGCATCTGCTGGTTCGGGTAAAACCGTAATCGCCTTGAAAATAGTAGCTGACAAACGACAACCCACCCTGATAGTGGTTCATCGAAAACAACTTGCTGAGCAGTGGGCTGAAAGGATTGAGAATTGGACAAAAAATCAATGGAAGAAGAGTAAGAACGGGACTTACTATTTGAAAATAGAGGAGCGTCTGCTCCTCATTTTCCAGGATAAAAAAACAAGTAAATACAGTGTCAAAATTGGCGATATGTTTGGCAAAAAAGAATTTGATAAAATAGAAAAGGCGAAAGTTGCAGTTTTTGAAGGGATTGAATTTTTGAAAGAAAAGGGCAGGTGGTAAGTTGTTTTAAAGTGCAGAAGTTTAAAAGTCGATAAAGAACATTAATTTTCTTCGTATAAAACTAAAGTTTTTAACTGTATTAATTTGGATTTTTTTGCAAAACCTTAGCCGGAGTCGAACCAAAAATGTGCCTTATTTTCAATTTTAACCGGATGCTAAAACAAAAAATGGCCCCGACTTATCGTCAGAGCCATTTGTACCCGGAGCCGGAGTCGAACCGGCACGAGTGTAACCTCATTGGTGTTTGAGACCAACGCGTCTACCAATTCCGCCATCCGGGCATTGTGTTGTGTTGGGAGTGCAAAAGTAGGGAGAAAATCAGATTAACCAAACATTGTTTGAAAAATATTTTGAATAATTTTTCATTGTTTAAATTGATATAGATTTTCTTTAAACACTACTCATAACGCAACGCTTCGATAGGGTCTAAGCGTGAGGCTTTTATGGCTGGATATATCCCGGATAGTACGCCGACAACCACGCAGACAACAATTCCCAAAGCCATCCACGCCCAAGGGATAACAAAGGAACTTTCGGAACTTATAGAGTTTGAAATCACATTTCCAATCAAAATCCCAAGAAATAATCCGGCAATACCACCAATGATACAAACCACAATGGCTTCAATCAAGAACTGGAAACGGATAACACTTGGTGTGGCACCCAGGGACTTTCGGATCCCGATTTCCCTCGTCCGTTCCGTAACGGAAACCAGCATGATATTCATCAGTGCTATTGATGCACCAAGTAATGTAATGATCCCGATACCAAAACCGCCGATTCTCAAATAACCTGTAATGTTTTCAAAATCTTTTGCCATCGCATCGGCACGTTCAACAACAAAGGAATCTTCATTTCCGAGTCTGTCGTTGCGGATACGCCGCATTAATCCTCTCGCTTCTTCAAGAATTATTTCCCCATCTGAAATCTTTGAAGTAGAAGCTGTAATATTATAAGTCAGTGTCCTGTTTGCTGCCAACCCTCGGCCGTTGTCAAGGGGAATGATCATGATCCGGTCGGCGTCATTTCCGCCACCCATTGACCCCTTCTTTTGAAGCACACCAACCACTTTATATTTGGAACCCATAAAGGTAATTTCCTTATTCAATGGATCAAGATTGCCGAAAAGGTTCCGGGCGATTTCCTGACCAAGCACAACTACGTTCAGAGAGTTGTCCATGTCGTTTTTATTCATATTCCGGCCAAAATCTATCTTATAGCCGTTGATGCCCAGATATTGCTCATCTGTACCGATAACGTTACTATTAGGATTGGTCTTCTTGGACCGGTAATTTGCCTGAATTGCCCCGCCGATGCTGGATGACAAGGATACCGTTCCTCCAAAATCATTCCGGAAACGCTGTGAAAATTCACTGGCTTCCCGGTAATTTATTACAGGATACCGCTTTCCGCGTCTCCCGCCATTCCGGAAATTATCTTCTTCATGATTTTTGACGGTAAAGGTATTCGCGCCGAGATCTGCAAAACTGCTGTTAACAGAATTCTGAATTCCTTCAATAGCCGTTAAAATACCTACCAGAGAGGTTATGCCAATGGCAATAATCAGCGCCGTAAGTACAGTCCGCAGCAGATTTGACTGTATGGAACGTAAGCCTTCGTCTACATTTTCCCTGATATTCATTATATAATTATGCGTTACGTACCATATTTTGATTAAATTACGTTAAATCAGACAGAATATGAGCGCTGGAAAGCGTATATTTCGTTGTTAGTCGGATGAATCGTTTTCGTGTTTTAAGCCAAAACTTTATTCACGAATCCGTCCTGATTTGTAATTTGTAATAAGGTCTCTTTGGTTAAAAGAAACCTCTTTTTATTAATACGTAAAGCTGCATAGGATGCGTGAAAGAATCAAACCAATGGTACGGCTCTTTGCCCCGTTTATCATTTTTTTAGGAATTTCTGCCCAGAGTTTTGGGAACAGACTGTTGATTCCGATGGATGATTCGCAAAAAAACCATTTAAAGGCATATGGAATCGCTTACTGGATTCTTAAAAGCTACGAAATGGAAATGGACTGGTTGCTGAATTATCGCGGCGGAAGTTTTATGGTGGCCTATAACCAGCAATTTGCTTCCGAGATGACCGTTCGGGGTGTGAGTTTTGAGGTTATCTCAGAAGGACAGGCCGGTAAAATATTGAATGACATCAGTGCTCCGGATGTGAATATGGATGCTGTGAAATTACAAAAAGCACCGAAAGTCGCGGTATATTCTCCGAAGTCAAAATCGCCCTGGGATGATGCAGTGACGCTGGTTTTGACGTATGCGGAAATTCCATATGATGTTGTTTATGATGATGAAGTTTTAAATGGGAAATTGCCGGAATATGACTGGCTCCATTTGCATCATGAAGATTTTACAGGACAGTTTGGTAAGTTTTTTCAATACAAAGATTACCCATGGTACCGTGAACAAAAGCGTGAGGCAGAAGGAGTGACTGAAAAATTCCAGTTTGCCAATGTTCCGCAAATGAAACTTGCCGTAGCTAAGAAAATTTCTGCCTTCGTAACCGGCGGCGGATATATGTTTGCGATGTGTAACGCAACGGATACTTTTGACATTGCACTGGCAGCGGACGGACTTGACATCGTGGAAGCGATGTATGACGGAACGCCGGCAGATCCGACAGCAAACAGCAAGCTGAATTATGAAAACACGTTTGCTTTCCAAAATTTCAAAACGATTCCGTATCCATACGAAATCGAGTTTTCGGATATTGACAGTCAGGTTGAGGAACGCGGATTGAACGAATCAAACGACTTTTTTTCATTATTCCAGTTTTCTGCCAAATGGGATCCGGTACCAAGTATGCTGACACAAAACCATCAGACGATCATTAAAGGTTTTTGCGGACAAACTACGGCTTTTAAAAACCGTTTTGTGAAACCGGAAGTTGTTGTTTTAGCAGAAAATAAGCAATTACAGGAAGCCAGATATATCCATAGTACGCATGGAAAAGGGTTTTTTACTTTCTATGGCGGTCATGATCCGGAGGATTATCAGCATAGAGTGGGGGAAGAACCTACGGACTTAAATCTGCATCCAAATTCAGCAGGTTACCGCCTTATTTTAAATAATATTCTTTTCCCGGCAGCGAAGAAGAAAAAAATGAAGACTTGATATTGTTTCAAATCTCCCTGTTCAAATTCACACAAACCGTGCCATTTCGCACGGTTTTTTTTTGCTGTAATTTGATAAATATTTGACAGTAAGTATTTTATATTTTGGCATAATGTTGTGAACAAAAAGATATTGTTAGCCATGAAAATGAATTAATCATATCTTAAAAATTTACAAATGGATCGGGAAGTTGAACCGTTGTATGTTCAAAAACAAAATAACCGGCGCTGGATTATCGGGGTTGTCGTAATTATCGCCATCGTTTTGGCCATCTATTTGTTTCGCAACTCATTAAAAGGAACAATTGAAGCGAGCAGGATCAGGACTGCGGCTGTTGAAACAGGGGATGTGGAAAATACAATTTCCGCCTCCGGGGAAATTATACCTGCCTATGAACAAATTATTACAAGCCCGATCCGGGCTAGTATCCGCAGGATTTTAATCAATCCTGGCACGCCGGTATCACCCGGACAAGCCATAGTGGATCTTGACAAATCGCTGACGGAGATTGAGCTCGAAAAATTTCAGGATCAGCTTGCCTTGAAAAAAAACAGTATCGAACAGCTTCGTATGAAGCTTAATAAGAATCTTTTCGATGCTGAAATAAGTGACAAAATTAAACTGCTTAATATTAATAAACTCAGGGCAGATTATGAAGATGCAAAACGTTTGAAAAAAGTTGGCGGCGGAACAGGCGAAGATATTACCAGAGCAGAAAACGAATTGAAAATCGCTGAACTTGAAAAAAAACAGCTGGAAAATGACCTTTCCTACAACCGGGAATCCATGGGCGCCAGTTTGAAAGAAACCGAATTGGGCGCTCAGATTGAAGGAAATAATCTGAAAGAACTTTCGCACAAGCTGAAAATGGCTGATATCGTTGCAGACCGCAAAGGTGTGCTGACCTGGGTTAATGACAATATTGGATCGGCTGTGAATGAGGGAGAAATGCTGGCCAAGGTTGCAGATCTGGGCAGTTTTAGGATAGATGGTTCGTGCTCAGACGTATATGCTGATCAGGTTAAGGCCGGGTTGCCGGTAATCATTAAGCTGAATGAGACAATATTACGCGGTTTGATTTCTCAGGTAAAACCCTCTGTGAAAAATGGTATCGTCGAATTCATTGTGCAGCTTGATAATGCTAAAAATGAATCGCTGAGGCCGAATATGAAAGTTGAGGTCTATATCATTACCAACCGCAGCTTGAAAACACTGCGGGTAGCCAATGGACCTACTTTTAATGGCAAAAGAAAGCAATTTATTTATGTAGTGAAAAATAGAATTGCCTATCGCCGGGAGGTCGAAATGGGATTATCAAATTTCGATTATGTTGAAATAAAAAATGGTGTCCAAAAAGGCGAGAGTATTGTTTTGTCTGACATGAGTCAATTTGAAAATCTGGAAGAAATCTCAATTAAATAACCATGAAAAAGAGATACTTCTACATTTTGCTTATCAATTTTACTGCCCGGTTTGCAGAAGCGCAGATACAGCGCATTTCCCTTACCGAAGTTGTGCAACAAGCCAGGGAACAATCGGTGGCTTCAAAGCAGGCCGTGACGTCCAGGAAAACGAATTACTGGCAATACCGGTCTTTCATGGCCGATTTTAAGCCACAATTGAGTTTGAATGGAACGATTCCGGGTTTTACTAATTCTTATATCCAGGTAGTTCAGCCCGATGGAACCGTATCTTTTCAATCCGTTTCTTATAATAATTCGGTTGCAAATCTTTCACTGAATCAAAGTATAGCACTAACCGGAGGTACTATTTATGTACAACAGCAAATGCAGCGTTTTGATAATTTTGCAGGGAAAACTACCAGCTATAATGGCATTCCTTTTGAATTTGGAATTACGCAACCGCTATTTCGTTTCAACGCGATGAAATGGAACCGGAAAATTGAGCCGTTGAAATATCAGGAAGGAAATCAGCAATATATAGCTTCACTGGAACAAGTCGCGCTGGATGCTACCGGATTATATTTTGATCTTTTAGTTGCTCAGGTAAACTTACAGATTGCAGGAAAAAACAGAAGTAATAACGATACACTTTATAAAATAGCTGGCCATAAACTGGAACTGGGCAAGATTTCCCAAAACGATTTGTTGCAGTTACAAATGGGGCTTCTTACAGCACAAAAAGATCTGGCTTCGGCTCAGCAAGCAGCCGCGGTTGCGTCCCTCAAACTTAAAATGTTTTTGAGTTCAAGGGATGAGCGGGAACTGGAATTGGAAATTCCGATGGAAAAGGATGAATTTCCTGTTAATCCACAACTTGCGTTGGATCAGGCTTTTTTGAACAGATCAACCGCTATTTCCTTCCGTCGCAGATTACTGGAAGCAGAACGTGATGTTGTGCAGGCAAAACAGGAAAATGGTTTAAATGCCTCTCTGAATGCCACTTTTGGATTGTCAAATCAAGGATCGCGACCGGGTGAAGTTTACAAAAAACCACAGGACCGCGAATTTGTTGAATTACAATTTACATTACCAATTATGACCTGGGGACGCAATAAAGCCAGAACAGAAGTGGCAAAGGCGAATAGGGAATTTGCACAACAATCTGTCGAGCAGGATAAACTGACTTTTGAGCAGGAAATTTTCACACAAGTAACACTTTTACAAATGTTGCAAAAACAGGTAAAATTGACAAAGCTGGCAGATCAGATTGCTGCAAACCGTTATCAGATCGCCCAGGATAGATTTATATTAAGTAATTTGAGTGTAACCGACTTGGGTATTGCTATACAGGAAAAAGACAGGGCCAGGCGCGATTATATTTTGGCATTGCGTGATTATTGGCAATCGTATTACACATTAAGATTATTAACATTATATGATTTTGAACATGATAGCAGGATAAATGGGTAGGGGCGACCCTCGTGGTCGCCCTTTTTGGCCAATTAAAGGCCGTCGGCCGAAATAGGCCAACGCCGGTCGCTCGGTTGTTGCCGACAAGAATCTTCTGAATGCTGCCAGGGATAATCGCACGAACGTTACCAACGCCAGGGGATATCCAATAAATTATTGCCCGATCCGGATTCGCGGCTCGGAACGGGCGACCACGAGGGTCGCCCCAACAGTCGCCCGAACTATCGCCTCCGACGCTGCCCGAAATAAATAGTCGAGAAATATTGAGACGATAATCGAAACGAAATATTAAAAAAGAATTCAAAAAAAATTGAAAAAATATTAACCCCAAAACCATCAAAGCCATGATAAAATTACAAAACGTTGAAAAAGTTTACCGAACCAGTTCAATAGAAACATTAGCACTCAACAACATCAACATTGATGTGAAAAAAGGAGAATTTGTATCCATTATGGGCCCGTCTGGTTGTGGGAAAAGCACCTTGCTTAACATTATAGGATTGCTGGACGCACCATCAAAAGGAATTATTGAAATTGACGGATTGAAAGTTGAAAAATACCGTGATAAAGAACTGGCACATTTAAGAAACCAGAAACTGGGATTTATTTTCCAGAGTTTTCATTTGATCAACGATCTTTCTGTGGTTGATAACGTAGAAATTCCTCTGTTGTATCGTGAAAGTAACGCCAAACAACGCAGGGAATTAGCAGAAGAAGCACTTGTAAAAGTAGGGCTATCCAACCGGATGAAACATTTTCCGAAACAATTATCCGGAGGGCAAAAACAGCGTGTCGCCATTGCGCGCGCCATTGTTGGCAAACCGGAAATAATCCTGGCCGATGAGCCAACAGGGAATCTTGACAGTGCAATGGGGAATGAAATTATCAGTATTCTTCAAAATCTGAATGAAAACGGAGCAACAATTGTGATGGTAACCCACGATGATGCTATGGCGAAAAGAACACACCGGTTGATCCGATTATTCGACGGAACGCAGGTGCTTTAATTTTAAATAATAGAATGAGTGAATGATAGAATGAGCGGATAGTTGAAACCTATTACTTAACTCAACGACTTACTCATTCTGTTATTAAAACGCAAAATTCCTAAAAAACGGAATCCTGCCACATTCACTAATTCTATCATTTTATCACTCTATCATTCAAAATTCCCCCATCATGCTCGCTAACTATATAAAAATTGCCTGGAAGGTTTTGCTGCGGCATCCTTTCTATACATTTATCACCTTATTTGGTATAAGCCTCACGCTTACAGTGCTTATGCTGCTGACGTCTTTTCTGGATCATTTGATTGGGGCGCATTATCCTGAAACGAAAAGAGACAGGACACTTTATATTGAAAGAATCGTCATGGAAGATTCCGCCCGGCAATCGATGATGTCCAATTCTATGAGTTTTAAATTCCTTACAGATTATGCCAAATCAGTTAAAACGGCTGAGCGGGTCACAATTTTCTCCTATTTCAACGGATCAAACGCTTATGTAGGTTCGCAGAAAATCAAACTTAACATCACATTTTCGGATGCAGATTTCTGGCGGGTTTCGGATTTTAAATTTATTGAAGGCAAGCCTTATAACGAGCAAAACATAGCAAATGGTGACTATGTAGCCGTAATCACTGATGATTTTAAAAAGCACTATTTTACCAATTCCGATGAAACGGTCGTAGGCAAAACCGTTGAAATTGAAAGTATTAACTACAAAGTAATTGGTGTTGTAAAAGGCAGTCCGATAACAAGGCCATTTACCCACGCGGATATTTATTTTCCGTATACCGCACCAAAAAGTAATTACCAGAATAGCGGTATGGTAGGTAATTTCATAGCCATGATTTTGGCAAAAGATCCCTCAGACCTGAAAGCAGTCCAAAGTGAATTTCAGAATAATATCAGGAAAATTCCATTACCTGCTAATCAGGGTGGGTTTAAATATAGTGTGCTCGAAGTAAGAAGTGATCCATATCTGGAAAATTTTATAACTACGATTTTGAACGGAGGTCCGGGGTTGAAAAATATGTTTTATGGTGTGATCGTATTTATTGTACTCATGCTGATGGGGCTTCCGGCCATTAATCTGGTAAACTTAAATGTTGGGCGTATTTTAGAAAGAGCTTCTGAAATAGGTGTCAGGAAAGCATTTGGAGCGCCGATAAAAACGTTGATGTGGCAATTTATTGTTGAAAATATTTTTATCACTTTCATCGGTGGCGTTATCGCACTGATCCTGACATTCACGCTTATTCAAATTATCAATGCTAGCGGATGGATTGCTTATGCCGACCTTACCATCAATCTCACCGTATTTTCTATCAGCGTTTTAGTTTGTCTGATTTTTGGATTACTCTCAGGAGTTTTACCTGCGCTCAGAATGTCAAAATTAAGCATTATTGAAGCGCTGAAAGCCTGATTTTGAATGATAGATGATAGAATGATAGAGTGAGTGAATGATAGAGTGAGCTGACACGTCAAAAATCTGGCTTAATTCAAAGACTTAATCATTCTATTATTTAAAACTTAAAGCCTAAATGTCAGAGCCTGGACATTCTATCATTCTATTATTCACTCATTCAATCATTCCATCATTCACTCATTAATTCCCCCCCCCCAATGATTCGTCATCTTTTCAAATTAATATGGAATAAAAAGAAAACCCATTCGCTGCTTATTATTGAAATCTGGGCTTCTTTTATGGTTCTTTTCGGACTCGCAACATTGATTACTTATAATGTAAAAAATTATCTGGAACCCCTCGGATTTGAGTATGAAAATGTTTGGGCAATTAACCTGAATAATAACCAGGATACGATTGCCATACCAGAAAAGGTTCAAACCATATTTCAGCGCGTAAAAGGTTTTCCGGAAGTAGAATCAATTTCCAGGATGAGCGATGCTTATCCTTTTTCACAGAGCAACAACAGTCGGACGGTAAAGTATAAAAATTCAGATGTTCAAATGGGTGTTGTTTTTGCCGATGAGAATCTTGCAAAAACAATCAATATTCCATTGATAGCCGGAAAATGGTATCGAAATACGGATAGCGTCGGAAAGTATATTCCGGTTGTAATCAATAAAATGGCAGAAACTGCACTTTTTGAAAATCAATCGGCAGTTGGGAAAATTCTTAAAGATTATAATGGGAAAGCAGTGTGGGTGGTGGCAGGAGTGATAGATTATTACAAAGATAAAGCTGAGTTTATGCTCAACAAACCTATGATGTTTGAATTGTTGAAGGCTGATCAGATTTATAATAAAACATTAGTAATCCGGGTCAAGCCGGGTACAGATGCGGCATTTGAAGCAAAACTTGTAAAAGGAATTACAGGCATTGCAAAGGGGTGGAGTACCGAAATTGTATATCTGACAGACGCTCGTCAAAAACAACATAATATAACGCTTATCCCCGTCATTATTTTTCTGATCATATGCAGTTTTCTACTGATTAATGTCGCTTTGGGTTTATTTGGAATCCTAAATTTGAGTATAGCCAGAAGACGCGGAGAAATTGGATTACGCCGTGCAATGGGTGCTACGGAAGGTAACGTTACTGCACAGTTTTTGGGAGAAATATGGGTTCTGGCAACTTTTAGCCTCATTTTAGGTTTATTATTTGCGATTCAGTATCCATTGATGAATGTGTTTGATATTGCTGGCGGGGTTTATATTACAGCAATTTTGATAGCGATCGTAATCATTTTTATAATCGTTACACTCTGCGCGTGGCACCCAAGCCGGCAGGCTTCACGTATACATCCGGCGATTGCTTTGCATGAAGATTAAGGGTATAAAGGGTTTCACGCAAAGCGAAAAAGGAAGGGCAAAGAACGGTGAGAATCTTTTGCGTACTTTGCCAAAAATAAACACACACTAATTATGACTGAAAACGAATTGTCTTTTAAGATTATTGGCATTGCTTTGGAGCTTCACAGGAATGTTGGTCCTGGATTATTAGAATCGTCTTATGAAAATGCCTTAGCATATGATTTGAGACAGGCTGGGATGGAAGTAAAACAATAGGTATCCGTGCCATTTCTTTACAAAGAGATAAAAATGGAAGTTGGTTATAGGTTGGATATAATTGTTGAGAACAAAATTATTATTGAAGTTAAATCAATTGAAACTGTTGCACCAGTTCATTATGCTCAGCTACTTACATATCTGAAATTATCCAATATGAAATTAGGTCTATTAATCAACTTCAATACTAAATTGCTTCGGGAAGGAATCCATAGAGTTGTCAACAATCTTTAATTCTAATTTTGCGCCCTTTGCATAACTTAAAACCTTTGCGTGAAAAAACGAAACTTAACCCCTCATGATCCTCATAGTTGACGACGACCTTGCCATCAGAACTTCACTTGCCCTTCTTTTGAAAAAAGAAGGATTCAATGTGCGTGGAGCCGGGTCTCCCGAGGAAACCTTTAATGTCCTGGAAAGTGGAATGCCCGAATTAATTCTATTGGATCTTAACTTTTCTATCGAAACATCGGGAGATGAAGGGATGGATCTGTTGAAGAGAATCAGACACTACAATCCAAAAATTCCGGTTATTTTAATTACTGGCTGGGGAACAATAGACCTGGCCGTGAAAGGGATGAAGGAAGGAGCCAGAGATTTCATCACCAAGCCCTGGCAAAATGAATATCTTATTCAATCGATTAATACGATTTTAAATCTGGCAAATCAGACACCGCAATCTGCCAACCGCCGCAAACTGGAACAAACCTATCACTTTCAAAACATCGTCGGAGAAGACCCAAAACTTCTTCAGATTCTGGAAACAGTAGGTCGCGTATCGTCAACCGATGCGCCTGTATTAATCACGGGAGAAAGCGGAACAGGGAAAGAGCTGATTGCCGAGGCTATTCACACGAATAGCAAAAGAAAAACGAAACCGTTTGTAAAAGTTAATTTGGGCGGGATTTCATCGACTTTATTTGAAAGTGAATTATTTGGCCACGTTCGCGGGGCATTTACAGATGCAAAAACAGATCGAGCGGGCCGATTTGAAATGGCGCATAAGGGGACGATTTTCCTGGATGAAATCGGAGAACTGGATCTTTCCAGTCAGGTGAAATTGCTCAGGGTTTTGCAGGAAAGAACTTTTGAGCCTCTTGGAAGCAGTAAAAGCCGAACCGTGGATGTTCGGATAATATGTGCCACCAACCGTAATTTGGAAGAAATGGTAACGCAGGGTACTTTCAGGGAAGATCTTTTTTATAGAATAAACTTGATTACCGTAAAGCTTCCTGCGCTAAGAGAACGGCCGGGTGATATCCCTATTTTAGCAGAATTTTTTATGAATAATTTAAAAGTTATTTATGAAAGACCGGCTTTACAATTGGGTCCAGGCGCGTTAAAATGGCTTAAAACGCTGACCTTGCAGGGAAACATACGTCAGTTGAAAAACATAGTGGAGCGTACGGTTTTGTTAGCAGGGAATGATGTAATTGAAACAGAAGATTTTAAGCAAAACATGAATTCTGATTTGCCTTCAGTTTCGAAAAATTCGTTGCCTGCAGTTGGCACAATAACACTCGAAGAAATGGAGTATCAAATGATTACCCGCGCTATGGAATTTCATCAGCAGAAAATATCAAAAGTTGCCAGGGCACTGGGAATTACCCGGTTTGCCTTATACCGGCGACTGGAGAAATATGGTATTTCATATGAATCTGAAAATTAACTGTTAAACGTGTTTATGAAATTTTCGCTTCGGCTACGCTATATCATTTTTATTGGCATTCTTCATGCCGTGTTAATATTGATGATATTCATTTTACTCCGGGAAAAGAAAATATTTTTTATAGCATCCGAAGTTTTGATTCTCATTTCCATCTTTATCTCCATTCAGATTTATAGAGATTTTTTAAGGCCGATAGAATTTGTTCGTTCTGGTATTGAAGCAATTAAAGATCAGGATTTCAGTATAAAATTCGTGCAGACGGGGAAAAGTGAAATTGATATTTTAATTGAAGTTTATAATCTCATGATCGATCAGTTGAGAGAGGAAAGGATCAAATTAAATGAGCAACATTTTTTTCTGGAAAAATTGATTGAAGCTTCACCAATTGCGATCCTTATTATGGATTTTGATGAAAAAATTGCTTCCATAAATGAAAAGACAAAAAAGTTATTTCAAAAAAACACAAATTCCTGGCGGGGTAAAAGACTTGACGAATTGGATCTTGCTTTGTTTGCGCAATTGACAGATTTACAGGATGGTGAGTCTAGGACCATCAAAATTAATAGTGTTGAAACCTATAAAGTACAACGTTCCCATTTCATGGATCAGGGGTTCCGAAGATCATTTTTAATGATCGAAGAGCTGACAACAGATATCCTGGAATCAGAGAAAAAGGCTTACGGGAAAGTAATCAGGATGATGGCGCATGAGGTAAATAACACACTGGGAGCAACGGATTCCATCCTTCAGACTACAAGAAATTATCTGGCGGAAGATTCATTTCTGGATTTAAGGGAAGCTCTGGGAGTTGCCTCTGACAGAAATAAAAAACTGGCAATTTTTATGCGGAATTTTGCAGATGTAGTCCGCTTACCAGCTCCTTTTAAAGAACCCACAGATGTGAAAGAGCTCCTGAAAAGCGTCGGATTGTTCATGCGATTGTCAGCTGAACAACGCGGAATAACTTTGGAAATAAAAACTGAAACAGAACCTCCGTTTTTAGTATCGCTGGATGCGGGACAAATGGAACAGGTTTTTGTCAACGTTATTAAAAATGCAATTGAAGCTTGTAAGCGTGGAGATTCAATTCAACTACAAATTTTAGACGATTCGATTTTGATAAAAAATAACGGTGAGCCGATAGGTGAGGAAACAGCCACGCAGCTTTTTAATCCGTTTTTTAGTACCAAAAGGGATGGTCAGGGAATCGGCCTGACACTAACCAAAGAAATTCTATTAAATCATGGATTCTCGTTTTCGCTAATGTCAGGTAATGATGGTTGGACTGTTTTTGAAATTGATAAAATAGTGTAAAGCCTTGATGAAAAATATAAATTATTCCACAATTGGAAATATAGAAAAATAGCCCCGAGTAACGGTAAATAAAAAGCTAAGAAAAAAGGAAGTTCATGTTTGAACTTTGGGAAATCCTGTCCTCCGTGGCCCCAATAGGTTACATTGATGTAAGCTTGTCGTAAAAAGCTGATCAAAGCGAGAGCGGAAATAATGAAAACTCCAATTCCTTTATTATGTGTTGATTCCCAAACGTTTTTCAAAACATAAATAAATGGAAAAAAAATAAAAGGGGTAACCGTGAAAATATGACGGGTGAGGGTGGTTTTGTGAAATGCTGCGATGAGTATTGAAATCGTGATCAGCGAAATAAACAGAAGTGCTTTTTCTTTTTCCTTTTTGTAAAATAATACAAAACCGTATAGTGAGATTAACAGTAGCGGTGAGGAAACGAATATCCCCGGAATATCATTTCCTCTTCCCAGGTTCCATTTGTAATAAACCGGAAAGTTAGATAAACTGGTTAGTAATTTGTCAAGGCCAGGAAGGAAATTTCCTTCCAACGCTGTTGCAAATGACTTTTCTTCTGGGAAGTTCGGATTGTACGTATTACTTTTTAATAGTAATTCTCCGAAGGTTAAATAGTTATAAAATACAAGACTACTGACAAAAAATGATGTGATCAGGATTGAAACAAGCAAAACCGGCACCCATTTTTTGTAATTCAAAAGATCAACCCTACTAATAGACAGGCCGAGAAATACAGCGATTGGAAGCAAAAAGAGAATGTTTTGTAACTCAATAAGTGCCGAGAATCCAATCGAAGCAACGGAATAGAAAACCAGGTTTCGATTGCTAAAAACGTCTTTCACTCTTAAAACCTGATAAATGGCCAACAAAACGAATAGTGCAGACGGCATGTGGGAAAAAGCATGGGTCGCTTCCAGCCAATGCAGTGTTGTCAACCCAAATGCTACGGTGGCGATGCAGGCATAATGGAAAGCAAATCCTGATTGTTTGAACATCAGGAATAAAAGAATTAAACAAAACACGGCACAAATATTGGGTAATATAGAAATGGCGACGATATCAGCCTCATATAAAGTCGTGAGATTTTTGAGTCCGGCGAAGTCGATAAAATGAGCATAAGCAAGGAATGGAAGCATTAAAAAAGCATTTCCAGGAAGTCTGTCAGAATATATTTTTCCGTTTTTTTCTGCATAATCACAACATTGAACGTAAGAGAAAAACGGTTTGATTTCGCTGTTATGATTGTGGTAAAGGGATTTTGCCAAGGCGAAATGACTTCCGTCATTCGAACAATTCAATCCTGCTGAACTTACAAAATAAAGAAGAGCAAAACCTGACAATATCAATATTACAAGACGTTTTTGATTTAAATTTAATCTGTAAAATTCTTTCATATGGCGTGCTGGTTAGTTATTTCATGCGGGCGATAGAATTAGATTTTAATCTTTTTAATGGCAAAAGCGCGAGCTGGATTATGTATCGAAATCTGATCGATCCTGGATTCATTCCAGATTGCAATCAAGATTTTATAAACCTGTATTTCGATTTTAAAAATTCTAAGTACTGACATTTTTCGCCAGATCGATCCAAAGCTTTGATATCGAAACTTAATATATATTCCCTCAGAAGAGACAATATTCTTAACCAGAAAGGAAATTGAAAAACAGAATTGAAGAAAATTACGGCGTGAAGGCATGTCGTAAGATTTAGATTCTTACGTAAGTTAATGTTTTTAATCAATTGTTGATTAATAGGTTACGGAAATTGAAATTTTAATTTTTGGAGAAGTGTGGGATAATCCCGGTAAGTTCATATTCATTAAGCCAGGTTTTATGTTTTCCCTGAATGGTTAGATAAAAGTCGTAGACTGGTTTGAGATCTTTTTGGAAATCACCTGACAAAAAAATAGGCTCGCTGATCACAAGTGCTTTACGTGGGTAATCGAATCCGATTAAAATGAGTGGGACATCAGCAAGAAGCGCCATGTGATAAAATCCTGTTTTCAATCTGTCAACATCTTTTCTGGTTCCTTCCGGCGTTATAGCGATATGTAATGTTTCATGTTGATTGAACATCGCTGCAACAGCGTCGACGAGATTTCCTGACTGATTTCTATAAACCGGATAACATCCCAATGCCCGAAATAACCAGCCTGAATACCATTGAAAAAGCTGACTTTTGGCGAGAAAACCAACGTTGATCTTCATTTCTCCACGAGCACCCAAACAAAGCATGAAATCCCAGTTCGAATTATGCGGTGCACCAACCCATACTGCCTTTTTTATCTCATAAGGTGGTCTGCCGATAATTTTCCAGCCCACCATTCGGAATATAAATGCGGCAATGGTATTAAGCATTTTGAGTTTTTGGAAATGTCGAGGTCTTCAAAATTAAAGCACGATAAATGGCTTAGGACTGAATGATATAATAAATACGATCAGCGCGAAGATGCCAAGAATTATTCTTGCAGTTCCAATCGGTTGATTATCCTCCGTTTCAGGATGACGAATTCCAAGAAAACGCCCCAAAATAAATATGAATGGTAGAAATCCGGAATATCCTTCCCATTCAGGACGCAGGAATGATAATCCAAATTGACCTACAACGATCATCAAGCTGACCATCAGCGCATTTGAAGTATTTTCACTAATCCGCCTTAAACAGATGTAAAGGAAATAGATGTAGATAACGAGTGAAAGCAAGTGTTCGTAAAATACTGAATCGCTGCTGATCGCAAATTCCTCAGCTTTAAACATTCCCAATCCTGCGTAAAAAACAAAAACAATATAAAGTGCAGGAGCTACCACATCAAATTTCTTTTTGCCAATCATTCCGTACAAAATATGTCCGCCGTCAAGCTGACCAATTGGAATAAGATTCAAGGATGTGAAAAATAATGCGAGGTATCCTGCAAATAGTAGAGGATAGTGAATAATCTCGTAAGCATGCGGCATGCGGGCAGGATCTGCAACGAAATTCTTGAAAAACCAGAAAAGTAGGTTGTCCCCTAAAACGATATTTCCAGCTGAATTTTCATATACAAATTGCGGGTAACTTAGTCCGTAGCGCGCATATTCCGGATGAATTGAGAAAATGTACTCAGCCGGAGGCAAATGAGTGAATCCGTACGTTAAAACAGCTAATGCTGCAACAAAACCTGCCAAAGGCCCGGCAATTCCAATATCAAAGAATTTTAAACGGGATTTAACGACGGATGTAATTCTGATAAAAGCACCCATCGTTCCGATGCTTTGAGATATCCCGAACCATAACGGAATGTAATAAGGAAGGGTAACTTTAACCTGATGCGCCTTTGCGGTAAAGTAGTGACCAAATTCATGGATGGTCAGAATTGCTAAAAAGGGAATTGAAAACTGAAATCCCATAAAAAATTCCGCCCAGCCCATTGGCTTTCCCGTTTCAGGAACGGACGCTCCCGAAGTTTTTTCTACCAGAAAATGAATAAAAGTGCTTACAAAAGAAAAGACATTACCAAACATCCACTCGGCACCGGCCATGGTGGTGGTAATGACAGTCGCAATAAAAAGTAAAGCCTGAATCAGGTGTGTGCGGGTATTAGGCGACATAATCTTTAAGATAGTCCAGTATGGTAACAGGCTTTTGTACGAGAATTGTGTCGATGCCCAATTTTGAAGCTGCGGTGATATTGTCCGGATTATCGTCCAGGAAAAGTGTTTCTTCCGCAACAAGCCCGGATTCTTCCAGAACCTGCAAATAAATTGCCGGATCCGGTTTCATCTTGCCCATTTCATAGGAGAGATATACTTTTTCGAACAGGTCATCAAGCTTTTCAACACCCGATGCAGCATGCAGGATTTTATTAACTTCTTTGATATGAATTGAACTGGTATTGCTTAAAAGAAAAAGGCGGTATTTTTTGCCAAGTTCTTTAATCAGTTCAATTCTTGCAGGAGGAATATCAAGCAATAAGCTGTTCCAGGCCGTATCAATTATTTCTTCTGACCAATCGGGAAATTCAAGAACTTCCCTGATCATATTTCTAAATGCCTCTTCGTTAACTAAACCAGTCTCAAACAAACGAAAAAGTTCATTCTCTTTAAAAAGAGTCAGTACTTCATGTTGCGCTTTTCCACTTAATTTCCCGAAATTATCCGAAGCAATAGGGACATCAATGTTGAGAATGACGTCTCCCAGGTCAAAAACAATATTTTTAATACGGCTATTTTTCATGAACGGCTAAAAGCTTGGTTATTCAATAATAACGCCCATTGCAGAGAATTTATCGATACGCTGATCGATTCTTTTCTGCGGAGACATGGATGCCAATTCTTTAATATTACTCAGAATTACTTTTTTTAATTCGGCAGCCATCCACGCATGATCCAGATGTGCACCACCCAATGGCTCAGCAACGATTCCGTCAATAAGCTTGTTGTTTTTCATATCCTTGGCCGTGATTTTCATCGCTTCAGCCGCCTGTTCTTTAAAATCCCAGCTACGCCACAAAATCGTCGAGCAGTTTTCTGGAGAGATTACAGAATACCAGGTATTTTCCAACATCAACACACGGTCACCAACGGCAATGCCAATTGCTCCGCCGGAAGCACCTTCACCGATGATGATACAGATTACAGGTACTTTCAGTAAAAACATTTCCTTGATATTACGGGCAATTGCTTCTCCTTGTCCACGCTCTTCGGCTTCCATACCCGGAAATGCACCCGGCGTATCAACCAAAGTAACAATAGGAACATTAAATTTTTCTGCCAGTTTCATCAGACGCAAAGCCTTACGGTACCCTTCAGGATTTGGCATCCCGAAATTACGGTGCTGACGCTGCTTGGTATTTCGGCCTTTTTGCTGACCAATGATCATGCAGGTTTGTCCGCCCACATTCGCCAATCCTCCGATCATGGCAGGATCATCTCTCACCTGACGGTCTCCATGAAGTTCAATGAATTCATCACAAATAAGCTGGATATAATCCAGCGTATAAGGACGGTCCGGATGACGAGACAACTGGACGCGCTGCCAGCTTGTAAGTTTTCCAAAAATTTCCTTACGAAGTTCGGTAATATTATTTTCCAGTAGGGAAATAGCAGAAGAAACATCAACGTTATTTTGCTGTGCTAATGCCTTCATCTCTTCGAGCTTACGTTCTAGCTCGGCCATTGGTTTTTCAAAATCAAGGTATGTTCTCATGTTATATTTCTTCTTTGTGGCTAAGGCTTAAAGTTCAAAGGATTGCCCTCTTAACGGTAATTCGACCGTTTTGTAGCCTAATTCATTAATTTTGCCCTGAAATTCAGTCATGCTTTGATGTTCGCCATGAACCAGAAAAACAGTCTTAAGCTTTTCCGGATCCTGCATTTTCACAAACCTAATCAAATCATTCTGGTCTCCGTGGCCGCTAAATACGTCAATTTTTTCAATATTAGCCAAGACTGGCAGCTTGTTTCCACGAATAGAAATGCTATCCTGGCCGTTTAAAAGCCTCCATCCCAGCGTTCCTTCGCTCGCATAACCGATCATTAGGATAGTAGCATAAGGATTACCGATGTTTGCTTCTACGTGTTGTTCAACTCTTCCTCCCTGAATCATTCCCGACGAAGAAATAATAATGCATGGCTCGTTGTAGTTGGAAACTGCTTTGCTGGCATCAGAACTTTCGAGATAAATCAGATTATCAAAATCGAATAAAATATCATTGTCAGCGTGGAAAGTTTTGGCTTCTTTGTTCAATAAGCGCACATAGCGCTGATAAACTCGGGTACTGCTATGTGCCAGCGGACTATCAGAAAATACTTTAAGATTTGGGAAAGCATGATCTGCATAAATTTTATTCAGTGTAAAAAGAAGTGCCTGTGTACGGCCAACACTGAAAGAAGGAATTATCAATCTTCCGGGAATATCAATGCACGTTCTTTTTATCACATCAGCCAATGCTTTTGCTGGTGTAGTGGTATCTTCATGCAGACGATTGCCATAAGTTGATTCGCAGATCAGATAATCTACTTGGGGTATTTCCTGTGGATCGATCAGCAAAGGATAATTGGACCTGCCAATATCTCCGGAAAAACAGATTTTCTTTTTCTCCCCATTTTCTGTAACCTCAACCACAATATGTGCCGCGCCCAATAAATGGCCGGCTGCATAAAAAGTAATAGCTACATGATCAGCAATCCTATAACGCTGCCCAAACGAAACGGGGACAAAGTTATCCAATGCCTCAATTACATTTTTCTCAACAAAATAATCTCTGGGGACATCTTTCTTTTTTCTACCTCTCTTTTTATTCGAAGAACCGTTTTGTGCGTTCAATCTTTTTTGATGCAGGTTCGCAGCATCTTTTAAAAGCAGGGAAGTGAGTGCCAATGTAGGTTCAGTACACACAACGCGTCCTTCAAAGCCCTCTTTGAATAAGTTAGGGATATTGCCAGAATGGTCAATGTGTGCATGCGTTAGCAAGACTGTATTTATTAAGCTCGCATCAAATGGGAATACACTTTTTTGTTCATCATAGCGTGTTCTTCTGTCTTTTTCATCTAAGTCAAAGTCCGAGCCACAGTCAATCAAAATCCGGTAATCATCTGTTTCGAGTAAAAACATACTGCCGGTAACTTGTTGGGCGGCTCCCCAAAATGTCAATTTCATGTTTTATGTAATACCGTGAATATCTATATTGTGATTTTCCCTTAAATGCGAAAAATCAATATTATTTCGAATCGTAAAGTCTAATAAAAGTATTAAGTTAATCTAAAAAAACGTGCAGCAAGATAATGCATGTATAATAACGGCAATTGTTGCGGATTATCATCCACCTAACTTAAACAATTAAATACAAAAGTATCAAAAAGAGGCTTAGAATTGGTTAAGTCTGTATAGTTTAGCATAAGAAAAACAATTTTTTGAAATTCGCTCCGACCAAAGAAAGATTTATGAAATTAATATTTACCTTTTTCTGTGTGCTCTTTTTTTGTTCAGGAAAGGCTCAACCTATTGATAGTTTGGCTTTAACGGATTTCAGTGATGCTGTACTGGAACTTCAAAATAGCGATCTGATGCGGAACGGAACTTTGTCGGTCAGTGTAAAATCAGTTTTGGATAAAAAGACAGTTTTTGCGATTAATTCTGAAAAATCCCTTCCTTCGGCGTCTATCCTGAAATTAGTAAGCACAGCAACAATTCTTTCGATTTTAGGAGGAGATTTTCGATATCAGACATTTTTGGAGTACGATGGTTTTGTTAATAAAGATACGCTTAACGGAAATATTTATATACGGGGTACGGGAGATCCATCCTTGGGCAGCGATCGATTTAAAGAATATCCGTCCAGCGCGCAGCTGATAGCAAGATGGACTGCTGCTATCCAAAAAGCGGGAATAAAATATATCAAAGGCGATGTGTTGGCGGACGCTTCTTATTTTGATACTAAGACATTGGCTGATAGCTGGATTTGGGGTGATTTGGGTAACTATTATGGCGCGGGTGTTTCAGGATTAAATTTCAACGACAATCAGTATAAAATTAAATTTAAGCCTGGTGTTGGTGAAGATGATCCGGCCATATTCCAGGGAATTGATCCATCCATTCCTTATCTTATTTTTCAAAACCATGTTGCGACCGGTGAAAGAGGTTCGGGCGATAAAACGGTTGTTTACGGCAATCCGCTGAGCAATCAGGTAATTCTTACCGGAACAGTGCCAAGAGGTGTCCCAACATTTTCTGTGAAAGGATCTATTCCCGATCCGGCTGCTTATGTGGCCTACACCTTGAAGCAAAGTCTTTCGAATACCATCCGAATTATTCCCGAAACACTTACATTTAAACTGGCGAAACCTGCTTCTATGTTAAGCACTAGAAAAATTCTGGATGAATATAAGTCGCCGCCGTTACGTGAAATCTGCCAGCAAGCGAATTTTTGGAGTGTTAATCTTTATGCTGATTCATTTCTAAAAAAGGCCGGGAAAACATTGGAAGGAAAATCAGATTATGATGATGCGGTAAAAGCGGTAACCAATTATTGGTGGAATAGAAAAGCGGACATGCGTGGTTTTTTCATCAAGGATGGAAGCGGACTTTCTCCGTCAGGTTCTGTTACGACAAATAATATGACAGATATTTTGAGTTTAGCTACTAAGGAAGCTTCATATCCTGATTTTTATAAAAGTATAGCAGTTTTGGGTGTTAACGGGACGGTAAGAAATTTGGGTAAGGGGACAAAGGCAGCAGGCAATATTCGGGCTAAAAGTGGTTCTATTGAAAGAACAAGAGCTTATGCAGGTTATGTGACTACGAAATCAAGGGCAGTACTAAGTTTCGCAATAATTGCTAACAAATATCAACAAGAAAGTAGTCGGATTGTTTCTGAGGAACTTGTCAGAATTATGACGCTTCTCGCGCAATTGTAATACAAAGTAAGTTTAATGGGAATTGAAATAAAAAAAGTAGCAGTTGAAGATATTCTGCCAATCCGGCATAAAGTACTATGGCCTGACAAACCGTTCGAATTTGTAAAAGTGGAAGGAGATGAACAAGGAATTCATTTCGGACTTTATGTAGATTCTAAACTTGTAACGATTATTTCCTTATTCGCAGAAGGGAAAAGTATGCGTTTCAGAAAGTTCGCAACCTTGCCGGAATATCAAAATCGTGGCTTGGGGAAAATAATGATGATGAAGGTTATGGATTATGCAAAGAAAAATGACTTTGAAAGCTTATGGTGCGACGCAAGGACGGATGCTCTGAATTTTTACGAAAGGCAAGGATTCAAAAAGTTTTCTGAGCCTTTTTTTAAAGAAAACATTGAATATTATAAAATAGAGAAGATTCTCTAAAATTTGAAAGCGGTCGACTTTTTCAACCGCTTTCAGAGGAATTTATTGAACTACTTTTTCAATAACCAGATTGTGATTTGTGTAAATACACAAATCAGCTGCAACAGTTAGCCCCTCGCGAACCATTTCCTCTGCTGTCAGATGCGTTGCATGTTTTTTCAAAGCCTGTGCGGCCGAAAGGGCAAAGTTTCCACCAGAGCCGATCGCTGCAATTCCATTTTCAGGTTCTAATACATCACCTGTTCCGGATATAACGAGAATTTCGTCTTTGTTCGCAGTAATCATCATAGCTTCCAGTTTACGCAGGTAACGATCTGTACGCCAGTCTTTTGCAAGTTCGATGGCAGCACGTTTCATATTGCCCCCATACGCATTAAGTTTTTCTTCGAAGCGTTCAAGAAGCGTAAAAGCATCAGCAGTTGATCCTGCAAAACCAACCAAGATTTTACCGCCCATTAATGTCCTGATCTTTTTTACATTGCTTTTAGCTACTGTATTTCCCATCGTCGCCTGTCCGTCTGCACCGAGCGAAACAGTGCCGTTGTGAAGTACGCCCAGAACGGTGGTTGCATGTATTTTTTCCATAGTGTAATTGTGAATGCTAAATGATATCTGCTAAACGTACAGAAATTTCAATCTGTTATTAAAACAAAAGTGCCAGGCTGTAAAACCTGACACTTTTGACATTATTGTATTTTTTGAATTGAAATCATTTCCAAAAACTAGTTTTTGTTTTTCAGGAGTGTTAAGATAGCATCGGTCGTAATCTCAATTTTGTCAAGTCTAGTCTCAATTTTATCAAGTCTAATCTCAATTTTGTCAAGTCTTACTTCAACCTTATCCATTCTTAGTTCCAGCTTATCAATTCTCCCATCCAGCTTATCAATTCTCCCATCCAGCTTATCAATTCTCTCATCTAGTTTATCAATTCTCTCATCTAGTTTATCAATCTTGCCATTAGTTGATAGTTGATTTTCTAAAAGAAAGGAAATGGCGTCGCTTTGTTTTGATAAAATATCAGTATGCTTATCCAAAATATCAGAATTCCTGTTTATTGTAATTCTGAGCTCGGCAACATGTTCTGAAACTCTATCAACCTTCGCTACGGTCTCATCCAATTTAATGAGCATTTCAGCAACAAGTGGTTCAAGCTGATTTAAACGGTCTCCGGATTTCATATATAAGTGTGTGTTTTATAATCTAACCTTAAACCAACATGCTCATCGGCTCTTCCAATAGCTTTTTCACAGTGTTCAGGAACTGAGCCGCAAGTGCTCCGTCAACAACACGGTGATCGGCAGAAAGAGTAACCTTCATAATGTTGGTCGGATAAACCGTTCCGTCTTCCTTGAAAGCAGCAACTTTTTTGATACCACCAATAGCCAGAATACAAGAATCTGGCGGGTTAATGATCGCTGTAAATTCATCTACACCAAACATACCCAGATTGGAAATCGAGAATGTATTTCCTTCCCAATCCTTTGGCTGCAATTTTTTATCTTTTGCTTTGCCGGCAAAATCTTTTACTTCTGCCGAAATGGTAGAAAGATTTTTCTTGTCAGCATCACGGATCACTGGAACCAAAAGCCCTTCGTCAACCGCAACGGCAACACCGATATTTACATAATTGTATTTTCTGATTTTATCTCCCAACCAGGCAGAGTTAACCGCAGGATGTTGTTTCAACGCAATCGCGCAAGCTTTGATCACGAAGTCATTGAACGAGATTTTAGCAGGGCTAACTTCATTCAATTGAGGACGCAATGCCATTGCTTTGTCCATCACGATTTCCATGGTTACATAGAAATGAGGTGCTGTGAACAAGCTATCGCTCAAACGACGTGCAATCGTTTTACGCATTTGAGAAATAGGCGTATCAACGAAATCTCCGCTCGCAGGCGCAGCAGCAGGCTGTGCTTCCGGTTTCGCAGGTGCTGATTCAGCAGCTTTTGCAGCTGGAGCAGCTTCTGTTTTAGCAGCAGGTTTGAATTCATCCACATCACGTTTCACGATACGGCCGTTATCGCCACTTCCTGAAACCTGATCAATATTGATTCCTTTTTCCTCAGCCAAACGACGAGCAAGAGGAGAAGCTTTGATACGTTCTCCTGAGTCCGCAACAGATGTCGCTTTTTCAGCATCTGCCGGAGCAGCAGCTTCCGTTTTTGCAGCTGGTGCAGCCTCTGGAGCATCCACTCCGGGTTCTGCTTCTCCGTTTTCACGGGCAAGCAAAGCTTCAACGTTTGATCCCTCCTCACCAATTACAGCAATAATTCCGTCAACTGGAACTGCTTCGCCTTCTTTGATACCTACATAAAGCAAAGTACCATCCTCATATGCTTCAAGTTCCATTGTAGCTTTGTCGGTTTCAACCTCCGCCAGAATGTCTCCTGATTTTACTTTATCTCCAACTTTTTTCTGCCATGAAACCAACGTTCCTTCTTCCATCGTATCGCTCATTTTTGGCATACGAACCACGGCAGCATTGATTTTTTCAGCAGCTTTTGCAGCAGGTGCAGCCGGCGCTTTTTCAGCAGTCGGTGTTGCAGTTTCTACCGGAGCTTCTGGTTTTGCTTCTTCTTTCAGAGCCTCAGCTTTTCCGTTTGATGAACCGTTTCCACCACCTTCTTCCAGCAATGCTTTATAATCTTCACCTTTTTCTCCTACAATCGCCATTACGCCATCAATAGGAACAGCATCGCCTTTTTTAACGCCTATATAAAGAAGAGTACCATCATAATACGATTCAAGATCCATAGTAGCTTTGTCGGTCTCGACTTCGGCTATAATTTCACCGGATTTGATTACATCACCAACTTGTTTGTGCCATTCTGCAATAACACCTTCTTCCATGGTGTCGCTCATCTTGGGCATACGGATTACTTCTGCCATATCGGTATTTGTCGTATTTTAGTTTCTTGGGTATTACAAATAGATTCGAGTCAAATTTACAACAAAAGGATTACGAAGCACTTTCTTTTGTTATTAAATTATAATGCCGTATTTAAATTAATTAATCTTTAATACAGCCATAAATGCCTCCTGCGGTATTTCTACATTACCAACCTGACGCATACGTTTCTTTCCTTTTTTCTGCTTATCAAGGAGTTTACGCTTACGGGAAATATCACCACCATAACATTTTGCCAATACGTCCTTCCGCATCGCTTTTACCGTCTCACGTGCGATAATCTTCTGGCCGATAGCGGCCTGGATCGCAATTTCAAACATTTGTCTTGGTATCAATTCGCGCAGTTTCTCACAAAGTTTTTTACCCCATTCGTATGCTTTTGTTCTGTGAACGATCGCTGACAAAGCATCAACCGGTTCGCCATTAAGCATTACGTCAAGTTTTACCATGTCTGATTCTTCGTATCCTGCCAGATCATAATCCAGAGATGCGTAACCTTTGGAAATTGTTTTCAGTTTGTCAAAAAAGTCAAACACAACTTCTGCAAGCGGCAATCTGAATTGCAATTCCACACGTTCAGCGGTCAGATAAACCTGATTTTTCAACATCCCGCGTTTGTCCATACAAAGAGTAAGGATCGGGCCGATGTAATCAGATTTTGTGATGATCTGTGCATTAATATAAGGTTCTTCAATCCAGTTGATCAGGTTCGGTTCCGGCATCTCGGACGGCGCACTGATGTTGATCAACTGATCTTTTGTATTCAATATTCTAAACTGAACCGACGGAACTGTTGTAATAACCGTCATATCAAATTCACGTTCAAGACGTTCCTGAACAATTTCCATGTGCAGCATACCAAGGAATCCGCAACGGAAACCAAAACCAAGTGCCGCAGATGTTTCAGGTTCCCAAACCAGGGCGGCATCGTTCAGCTGAAGTTTTTCCATGGCATCACGAAGTTCTTCAAATTCCGTAGTGTCAACAGGATAAATACCTGCGAAAACCATTGGTTTTACTTCCGAGAAACCATTGATGGCTTCGGATGCCTGTCTGTGTAGATGGGTAATTGTATCACCCACTTTTACTTCTTTGGCAACTTTGATACCAGAGATAAGATAACCTACATCACCACACTCAACAACCTGCTTTGGAATTTGAACGAGGCCAAGTGTTCCAATTTCATCGGCAAAATATTCTTTGCCGGTGTTCATGAATTTTACTTTGTCTCCTTTTCTGATACTTCCGTTTTTGATACGGAAAATTACCTCAATACCACGGTAAGAGTTAAAAACAGAATCAAAGATAAGTGCTTGTAACGGACCGTCAGGATCTCCAACGGGTGCAGGAATTCTTTCAATGATAGCATCCAGAATTTCTTTGATACCAATTCCTTCTTTTCCGCTGGCCGGGATAATATCGTCGCGGTTGCAGCCTAAAAGATCAACCATTTCATCCTTGATTTCCTCAGGTCTGGCACCTGGCAAATCTACTTTGTTAAGTACCGGAATGATGGTCAGATCATGATTTATCGCAAGATATAAGTTTGAAATGGTTTGCGCTTCTGTTCCTTGTGAGGCATCAACTAACAACAATGCACCCTCACAAGCCGCAATCGAACGGGAAACTTCGTAAGAAAAATCGACGTGTCCCGGCGTATCAATAAGGTTCAGTGTGTATTCTTCTCCTTTGTAAAGATATGTCATCTGGATCGCGTGGCTCTTGATCGTGATACCGCGTTCGCGTTCCAGATCCATATTGTCAAGGAGCTGAGCCTGCATATCGCGGTTGGATACCGTTTTGGTAAATTCCAACAGACGATCTGCCAACGTGCTTTTTCCGTGGTCAATATGGGCAATAATGCAAAAATTACGAATGTTCTTCATGAAAATAATTATATAGGCCGACAAAATTACACGCCTAAACTTTCAAATCCTACATTTCACTAACCCACTGCATCATAAGTGCCGAAAGATAGCCTCCATAAGTACCGATAGCGTAGCCAAGAATTGCCAATAAAATACCAACAGAAGCCAGTGAAGGATGAAATGCTGCGGCGACAACAGAAGCGGACGCCGAACCGCCAACATTTGCCTGACTGGATACTGCTAAAAAGAAATACGGAATTTTCAGCCAACGGGCTACTAATATGATAGTAGTAGCATGGATGAGCATCCAGATCGCGCCGATTGCGAAAAGTCCCGGATTGTCGGCAATGGAACCTAAATCCATCTGCATGCCAATTGTTGCGACAAGTATATAAAGAAAAACACTTCCTAATTTTGAAGCACCCGCATTTTCCAGTTTGCGCAAAGGAGTAAAAGAAAGTATGATCCCGATTAAAGTAGCCAGACCGATTATCCTGAAAAAACCGGATGTAAGACTGTATTTTTCAAGTGAAGGATAATTGGTTGTAAGATAAGGTGTGATTTTTTCAGACAGGAAATGTGCCAGTCCCGTTGCTCCAAGTCCGACAGCAGCTAGATAAATTAAATCTTTCGTTGTAGGAATACGTTGATTTATTAGCTGAAATTCTTCCAAATGCTCTTTTATTTCGTTAATCTGGCTGCTGTCCGCTTTTAGAAACCGATCAATTCTCGTAGTAAAACCTACTCCATAAATAAGGACAGCCATCCATAATTCGGCTGTGATTACATCAACCGCTACGATTTGTGAAAACAATCTGTCGCTGGGCTTGAAAACTTCCTTTAAAGCTGTTTGATTCGCACCACCACCGATCCAGCTTCCGGCAATAGTTGCCAATCCTCTCCAGATGGCATCCGGACCTTCGCCTGCAACGGTTTCAGGACTTATTTTTCCTACTATAAACAAAGCGACTGGTCCACCGATGATTATACTTAAGGATCCGACAAACATCATAATAATGGCCGGTGGCCCAAGTTTTGCCAATGCTTTCCAGTCCATTCCCAACGTGAAAAGTACAAGACAAGCAGGAAGCAGATATCTTGAAACAACCGGATAAAGCTGAGATTCGGCTCCGTTGATAATCCCGAAAGAATTCAGTAAACCTGGGATGAAGTAACACAAAAGCAATGGTGGGAAAATGCTGTAAAATCGTTGCCATCCTCTGTTTGGAAGTGAAGCCGTGTAAAAAACCATGGCAAGAATTACCATCAGCAGGCCGAGTACTGTTGCGTCGTTTTGTAGCATAAAAATTTATTTATTAATAGGGCATAGGAGAATAATGTCCAAATATATACAATTCATAAAGCTGGCCTAACTTCTTAACGGCTTACCTGGATTTGTATCGTGTATTGGAAAAAGAATCTGGCAATTATCCAAAGTTATTCAGAGTAAATCCAGTGACTTTATGGGTTTTACTGAAATAATTATTTTCCTAAACCTTTAAATATTCAATGAGTAAAATATTACAAATAAGATCAGATTCAAAAAAAAGAAGACCTGTGAAGTTAAGAGAAGGCCGTGCGCTTTGGCTACGCATATCACATTTTGTTTTTATATTTTTTGTTTTTTTATCAATCAACCCTGCTCTTTCGCAATCGGCAGGTAAATTTTCTGTCACTGGAAAGGTCGCAGACACCCAAAATAATGGTGCATTAAGTTATGCAAGTGTTCGCTTGTTTAAAACATCTGACAGCACTTTTGTTACCGGAGCCATTACAAATGAAGCGGGTATATTTTCAATAGAGATTAGCGCCGGTGCTTATTATGCTTTAACAGAATTTATCGGTTACAATGCAAGGAAAACTTCCGGTGTCAATGTTACTTCTCAAAATTCTCCTCTCAATATTGGAACCATTAAACTGAATCCTTCGGCAAAAACGCTGGATGAAGTGGTGGTTCAGGGAGAAAAAAGTACGATGGAATTGACGCTGGATAAAAAGATTTTTAACGTAGGAAAAGATCTTGCAAATGCCGGGGGAACGGGTGTTGATATTTTGACAAATATTCCATCTGTGGCCGTAGATGTGGATGGAAATGTTAGTCTGCGGGGAAGCAGTAATGTACGTATACTTATCGACGGTAAACCTTCCGGTCTGGTAAGTTTGAAAGGTGGGAGTGGCCTGCAATCGTTACAAGGAAGTATGATTGAACGTGTTGAAATCATCACTAATCCGTCTGCCAGGTATGAAGCGGAAGGAATGGGTGGTATTATCAACATCGTTTTGAAAAAGGAAAGAAAAGAGGGATTTAACGGTTCTTTTGATATTATTACTGGTCATCCGACAAATTTTGGTGCTGCTGCTAATGTTAATTATCGCAGGAAAAACCTTAATTTCTTTGTCAATTATACATTTTCTTACCGAAACACGCCCGGTAAAAATTCACTTTATCAGGAATTATACCGGAACGATTCGACTTTAATTACCGAGAAAAACATGACGAGTCGTCTGAAAGGGCAGAACAACAGTGCCCGTGCAGGGATTGACTATTATTTAAATGATAAAAATGTTCTTACAGGATCTTATACCTACCGGCTGAGTAAGGGAAAGCGGTTTTCAAATATTGATTATCGTGACTATTTGTCTAACATGAATAATCTGTTGAGCACCACAAACCGGACTCAGGATGAAACTGAAACAGAGCCCAATTCTGAATATGCATTAACTTACAAAAAGACGTTTAAAAGAAAAGGCCAGGAATTTACAGCTGACGTACGCTATCTTGATAATTGGGAAGATTCGGATCAGTATTACAAACAGACAAATTTTAAACCGGACGGAGGTATGTCCGATATTCCTTCAACTTTGCAGCGTGCGGTCAATTATGAAACGGAAAAGCAGTTTTTGGCTCAGGTTGATTATATTCATCCTTTTGGAAAAGATGGGAAATTTGAAGCAGGTGGAAGAAGTAGCACGAGGAATATGACAAATGATTATACCGTAACCCAGCAAAATGATGATGGTAGTTTTAGCCCGATTCCGGGCCTTACCAATGACTTTTTATACGAAGAAAGAATCAACGCGGCCTATGGGATTGTTGGAAATAAAACCAAAAAACTTTCCTATCAGGTTGGGTTGAGAGCGGAATGGACAGGCGTCACCACTACTTTGAAACAGACGAATGATGTAAACAAAAGAACATATGCCAATTTATTTCCCAGTGTGCATGTGAGTTATGACCTCCCGCGCCAACATGCGCTTCAGCTAAGTTTTAGTCGTCGTGTGCGTCGGCCTCAGTACAATGACCTAAGCCCATTTATGACGTATAGCGACAATAGGAATTATTTCAGCGGAAATCCGGATTTGAATCCAGAATTTACCAATGCCTTTGAAGTTGGTCATATCAAATATGTTGAGAAGGGATCGATCAGTTCTTCTATTTATTACCGCCATACAAACGGGAAAATTATCAGTATTCGCCGGGTTGAGGACAATGGGAACTCTTATACCAAACCGGAGAACCTGGGGACGGAAAATTCTTATGGAGCGGAATTTACCGGTTCGTATGCCTTATATCAATGGTGGAAACTGGATGGAAGTTTAAACTTTTTCCGTGCTATTACCAACGGTCAGGGGCAGGATTCAGAGTTTCAAAGTGATACGTACAGCTGGTTTGCCAGAACTACTTCCCGTTTTACCTTATGGAAAAATACTGATTTGCAATTACGGGCGAATTATGAAGCGCCGCAGCAAACTCCGCAAGGAAAGCGCAAAGCTTTGGCAACACTGGATTTGGCTGCCAGTCGTGATGTTTTTAAAAACAATGGAACGCTGGTTTTGAGTGTTACGGATGTTTTTAATTCCCGTAAATACAGATCAATTCTGGAAGGGGCCAATTATTATGCAACTACAAGTTCTCAGGGTAGATTAAGACAAATTAACCTGACACTGAATTATCGTCTGCACCAGGCTAAAAAGAAAAAGGAGCTGAATGCGGGAGAATATTGATAATGGATTTAAACGGGGTAGGGTTACTTCTTGGTCAGAATATATTTTTAGGAAGGTTAAAACGCAATATTTAACTTTAAATGCGCACTTTAATTGCTTTCCGGTATTTAAAAATTAATTTTAAAGTTGCGAAACACCTGGTATGATGGTTGCGTACTTTAAGTTAAAATTGATCAGGCATGAATAACATTGAAAGAAAATATATTTTCCTGGTTGATGACGACGAAGATGACTGTCTTTTGTTCAAAGACGCATTGAAAGAGGTCTGCGACACAACCGAGTTGCGGACTGCTAATGATGGAATTGAGTTGATGGATATTCTTGAAAATAAAATGCCGCCGACTCCGGATGTTATTTTCCTGGATCTTAATATGCCTAAAAAAAATGGTTTTGAATGTCTTAGCGAAATAAGAAAAGACTTGAAATTTAAACATATTCCGGTTGTGATTTTTTCTACATGCGGTGAAGAAGAAACCATTAATCGTCTTTATGATGAAGGCGCTAATTGTTACATTAAAAAACCTGGATCTTTCTCGAAATTGAAAATGGCAATTCAGTATATTTTGTCTATTGATTGGCGTCAGGTCCCTTTTAAGACATTCAAGGAAAATTTTTATTTTCAGTTTTAAACTCACAATTGGCAGTATATTAGCAATAAGCCGATCGGTAATCGGCTCCTTATTTATCAGTGTGAAAAATAGGATTGAAGCATGAATTTACTTGAACTGGACTTCGAAAGAGCCAAGGCAAAACATATATTATTTAAAACCCGGCTCAGATCAATGCTTTATGGTATTGATATGGATGAATCTGCGGTAACAAGTCATAAGGAATGTGAAGTAGGAAAGTGGATTTATGAGTACGCGCTAGAAAATTATGGCGACATTCCCGAGATGCAGGACCTGGAAAAAGTCCATCGTAAAATTCATGACTGTGCCAATGAACTCATCCATTTATATAAAAATGGTGAGGTTGAAAAGGCGCGTGAAGGATTAACGACTATGGAACTGATTGCGGGTAATCTTACAACGTTGCTATCGGTTATTGAATTTAAAGTGAAATCCGGAACGGAAGATCAGAATACTGAAGGAATTTTGGATCAGCTTTCAATAAATTACAAAGAACTGCTTCAGTTGCATGAAACACTCCTTGTCTTAGATGAACGCGTTAAAAAAGAAATTGAAAACTCGTCTAAGGCAAAAAAAGAAGTAACTAACAGCGAAAATAAATTTCGCAATACCATGATGCAGGCGCCTGTCGGTATTGTGATTTTACGTGGCCGGGAACTTGTAGTGGAAATTGCAAATGACACATATCTGGAAATTGTTGACAGAAGGGAAGAGGAGTTTACAGGCAAACCATTATTTGAATCTCTCCCCGAAGCAAAAGATGTTTTGAACCCTATTTTGCAGGATATTTTCAGAACTGGTATTCCCTATTTTGGAAATGAATTTGAAGTAACATTACATCGTTCAGGTTTGAATGAAACCTGTTATTTTAATTTTGTTTATCAGCCTCTCTTCGAAATTGACGGTTCCATTAGCGGAATTATCGTTGTTGCAACCGAAGTAACACAGCAGATAAAATCAAAAAATGCTTTACAGGAAAGTGAAAACAGGTTCAGGAATCTGGTAGCGCAATCGCAATTTGCAAAAGCTATTTTTGAGGGAGAGGATATGGTGATAAGCCTTGCGAATGAAGCAATGCTGAAAGATATATGGAAAAGGGAATTAAAGGAAGTGCAGGGCAAAAAGCTTCTGGAAGTTTTTCCCGAACTAATAGACCAGAAATTTCCTCAAATCTTAAAGGATGTTTATTTTAATGGGATTACGCATAAGGAAAATGAAGCTTTGGCTTTTGTCCAGACATCCGAAGGGCCTAAACGATATTATCTTGATTTTCAATACGTACCTATCCTTGAATTGGACGGATCAGTTTCCGGGGTAATGGTTTCTGTAAATGACGTAACCGAAAAGGTTGAAACAAGACAACAAATTAACGACGCAGTAGAAAGGTTGAGCCTTGCCACAGAAGGAACTCAACTGGCTACCTGGGACCTCAATTTACAAACACGGCAAATCGTTTATTCATCAAGGTTAAGTGAGTTATTCGGTCAGCCTGAAAGTAAAATCCTGACACATTGGGATATGCGCGATCAGGTATTTTCTGATGATTTAAATATTGTTGAGCAAGCTTACAAAACGGCTTTCCAAACCGGAATTTACAGTTACGACGCCAGGATTGTTCATCCGGATAATTCATTGCATTGGGTAAGGACGCGTGGTAAAGTTATCTTTTCTGAGGATGGAAAACCGCATCGGATGCTTGGAACCATGATGGATATTTCTCAGCAAAAACAGGCGGAGAAAATTATAGAGGAAAGTGAAAAAAGATATAAGGATCTGATTGAAACCTTGCCTGTCGCGGTTTATACCGTTGATGCTGATGGGTTTGTTAATTTATACAATAAAGCGGCCGTCAAATTATGGGGCCGCGAACCGGAATTAGGAAAAGAGTTGTGGTGCGGCTCTCATGAAATGTATACGCTGGACGGAGAATTTCTCCCTCATAAGGATTGTCCAATGGGACCTGCACTCAGGGAAAAGCGTGCCATTATCGCAGAAGCTTATGTTAAAAGGCCGGATGGAGCATTAAGACATGTGATCGCAAATCCTCAACCGATTTTAGATAGTAATGGAAATGTTACCGGCGCGTTGAATGTTGTGATCGATATTACAGACCGCAAAGCAGCTGAATTTGCCCTCAGAACAAGTGAAGGAAAATTCCGGACGCTGGCGGATTCGATGCCTCAGTTTATCTGGACATGCGATGTTGAAGGAGATCTGAATTATTTCAACCAATCGGTTGTAGACTATTCCGGGTTTACTCTTGATCAAATTTTAAAAGAAGGATGGCTTTCATTGGTTCATACTGAAGACAGAGAGTTTAGTATTGATTTATGGTTGGAAGCGATCAAATCGGGTAATAATTTTAGTTGTGAACATCGTTTCCGAAGATTTGACGGAGAATATCGCTGGCAATTAAGTCAAGCCATTGCTCAACGCGATACAGAGGGGATTATTCAAATGTGGGTTGGAACAAGCACCGATATTCATGATAATAAATTGTTTATTGACGAACTCGAATCCAAGGTACAGCAAAGGACGAGAGAGCTTACCGTTACTAATGATGAATTGATTCGAACAAATATCGAACTGGGTCAATTCGCCTATGTAGCCAGCCACGATTTACAGGAACCACTTCGTAAAATCCAGACTTTTGCAACCAGGATCATGGAAACCGAAAAAGATAATCTGTCCGATCGTGGGAAGGATTATTTTAACCGGATGCAGTCATCCTCAACCCGGATGCAGCAGTTGATTGTTGATTTGCTTGCTTTTTCAAGAGCCAATGCGGTTGAAAAGAATTTTGAATTCACCGATCTGAATGTTTTATTAAAGAATATAAAAGAGCAATTGAATGAAAGTATCCAGCAAAAAGGTGCCATAATTACTTCCTCAAACTTGCCTTCGCTTAATGTAATTGTGTACCAGTTTGAACAGCTTTTTACAAACCTGATTGCTAATTCTCTGAAATTTGTAAAACCAGGAGTACGCCCGGAAATTCAAATTACTTCCGGAATCATTGCAGGATCTGAGTTAGGATATATGGAAGGCAATCCTGACACTGATTATTACTATCTTTCATTTACAGACAATGGTATCGGTTTTGATCCGCAGTTCCGCGAAAGAATATTTCAGGTTTTCCAACGTCTTCATAGTAAAAGTTCTTATGAAGGCACGGGAATTGGGTTGGCTATATGTAAAAAGATCGTAGACAACCACCAAGGGATAATTACAGCAATCAGTAATCCGGATGAAGGAGCAACCTTTATTGTTTATATTCCTGTTGCTTGATTACGATTTATTTGTCGATCACAATTCCGTCAAATGCTTCCAGTTTATCAACTTTAAATTCCAGGAAACCATCTTTCCAGATATGAATAATGGGTTTGCCGCTGGTCATGCAAAATACTTTTGCAGGTTTAAAATCGGATTTGACCTTGAATTTCAGTTGATAGATTGGTAAGGCAGGAAAGTATGTATTTCCACTAAATCCGGTTAGGTTGATAAGATGCAAAATCATCCCGTTTTCCTTTTCTGCTGAATTTACCTTGCCGGTATTTTTTGTATATTTTTGAAGAATAACTTCAACCCGATCCGGCGCATTGGTCTGAATTATTTCATTTGCTTCCGGATAAATATAATTGATCACATCCAGTAAAATATTCTTATGTTCCTCATAACCATTCATATAGTATAATCTTCCAATATTAACCGGCATCAAAACGGCTTTGGATTTTGCATGAATTTTTATTCCCAAAGCGTAATAACCAATAGGATCGTGGCCGCCAATAATTTCGGGAGGACCGGGTCTTCCTTTTGCCAGTACGGGCAGTAAAGTCTGATCTGCGTTTTTGAAATCGTATAATCCCAGATTGAATTTCCAGAAAAGCATTTTTTGTTTTGTGAAATGCTTGAAAATTGTTTTATTTTCAGGATTGAGATAATTTCCGGCACCGTCGTTATCTAATGTCACAATTTTTGCCCCAAACAAGTCCATTAAAGTTTCCGGTGTATCAAAAAATGCTTTGTTGGTCGCGATCAGATTTGTCCCGTTATCCGATGCTTCTTTTATAATACCAAGCGATTTTTTACTCAGATAAGTAATTTCCGGTAAAATAATCAGTTTGTATTTTTTTACTTTTTCTGCCAGATTTTCAATTTGTGCGTCTTCAATAATATCAAAAGGGATGTGCGCTTCTTTTAACATCAAAACAATCCCGCGATATTCCTGCATGGTAGGCCCACTTGGCCAGGAACCCGGTGCAATCACTGCGATTTTTGAAACTGATTTATACTTTCCAAAATATGGTTCATGCTTTTTGTGATACGCATAAACGGACTTGATTACATCATAATTTCGTTCATCCTCATAGCCGCGCATATCGCCCATCATGCTGATATCCAGCCCTGAACCATTCGCAATATTTTCGTACAGGCGAATCCTTACTTCCTCAGGCTCAACGGCATTATAGCGTGACTGAAACGAAATTTGCTGAATACTTGCGTTGCTTATAATATGATCAGGGTAAGAATTTACTGCGTTTCCAACATTGTCAGAAGCCGTATAAGGCCAGTAAGGCAAAACCGTACTGCTCTGGGATTCATGACGGATAATGTCAACATATTTATCAGAATAAGTGCAAATGGCAATGTTAGTGTTTTTAGATTTTACCAGGATATTGAGTTTACGCGACCAGTCTTCTACCGTAAATTTTTTGAATTCCAGATATTTTTGAAATAACGGATCTGCTTTATTTTCTTCTGTTGGTAATGCTTGCCCCTTAGTAAATTCTGCGAAACGTTTTTTATCAAATTCGTTCTGGTCAATTCCATGATATTTTCCTTCATAGGGATTATTGACCTGATAGCCGGGCATGTTTAGAAAAATCCCGTCGACAGGAAATTTGTCAATTACTTCTTCAATGATTTTAAAAGCTTTGTCCTGAACATAGGGTGCGTTGATGGAAACGACGTACATGTCGGTATTAATTATTCTTTCGCCTTTTGGAGAGATATAACACCATTCGGGATGTGCTTTGAAAATACTTTCCTGAACGCGGCTGAAATCAAAACGAACAATAACACGGATGCCTTTTTCATGACATTTCCGGACTACTTCGGCTAGCATGTTATTATTTTTCAGGAACGGATTTCGGTAATGAAAGTCTAGTTCGCTGGGGTAGAAGGCCATAATTCCGCCTGCGTTGATCAAAAGCGTATTCGCAGAAAAATTTTCAAGATCTTTAAGTAACGAATCAGGATTTAGTGTTGCAGCTTCGTATGCGGGTAAATTAGTTTGGATAACGCGCATATTATTCTTTTTCCACCAGGAAGTTGTGTCTGTCTTTTGGGCAAAAACAATAGTGTTGAGAAGAACGAAAAAGATAAGAAAATTTAACGGCTTACTTTTCATTTGGCGCTTTATTAATTCTTGGGAATAAATGTAATAAAGACGCTTATTATGGAATATACTTGTTGGCCGGTTACTTAACCGCAATGGACGCGATGGGTTTACGCAATGGGCGCAATGGATTTTTGATCAGGATATTGTTTTGTTTTTCAGGAAAGTGATGCCGATTCCTGCCAGAATGATGAGGCCGCCGATAATCATTTGGGGCGAGACTTTTTCGTTAATAAAAATCCAGGCAATGAAACCTGTTACAACGGATTGACTTAATAAACTTAATGAAACACGTTGTGCATCCAGTTTTTGGACGGCATAACTGATCGTAAGCCAACCGAGTAACTGGCAGATTAATCCCTGGATACCTAGAACGCCCCAGATCGTTGGTGAGAAATTCCATAACGGCTGGCCGGTTGCAAGGCAGATAATCAACAAATAAATGCTGGAAACGGACATGCTGTAAACCATGAAACTGACGATTTTCATCCGGTTCAAAACGCGTTTACTTGTGATCATGTAGGTGGCGTATAAAAGTCCGGAAGTGAGCGCCATCAGAAATCCTTTATCAAAACGCATTTGAGAAAATGTGTCAGTTCCCATCAGGATTACCATTCCGGAAAGTGCTACAATGGTTCCTATCCAGAATTGTTTTCCGGGTTTGTCATGCAAAAATGGGGCAGAAGCAATTCCAACCCAAACCGGAGATAAGTTGGTTAATAATGTGGCTTGTGTTGCGTTGGAATAATGAATTGATAAATTCCAGATGGCGATATCACTGCCAAATAAAATCCCGCATATAAATATTGGAAGCCATAAAGATTTATCAGGTTTTTCAATCTGATTTTTTATCAAAACATAAGGTAACAGAAAAACTACCGCAATAGCCATCCGGTAAAATGCAGAAGATAATCCCGAAACCGGCGCCCATTTGACCAGAACCGGAAAGATACTGATACTAATGACGCCAATAATAAGACAGATCCTGGGATTGAGCATACTGCGAATTTTAGGTTAGCCGATGATTTTTACCCGTCCGACATCTCCGCTCATCAGCCTGACTTTAATTCCATGCGTATGTTTTGGAGCACTCGTCAAAATATCTTTGACGATGCCCTTCGTTAATTTTCCTGTGCGCTGATCCTGTTTTAAAACAATAGATACTGCAAGTCCCGGTGTTATATTTCCCCGCTCGGTACCTGATAATTCATTCATAAAAATAGATTTCGACTTTTGGTAAAACTTAAATTTTTGTCAAAAGTAAAACAAAATGGTTGGAGATCATTATATGACTTTATATTCATTATTTTAATGACATAAAATTATATTTTTCAAAGTTATATCGATTTGAAAACTTGCTATATAACTGGAAATGAAAACCCTTTTTCTGATATTTTGTGTAATAAAATATGATTAGTCCTTAATTTTCTTTAAATGATTAAATCAAATAATCGTCAAGAAATGCCTCATACATCCGGGTTGAACACATTTTAAAATTTAGGCGTTACCTTTCCTGTACAAAAGACGATTTTGGAATCAAATTATTCTGACAGCCGGACTTTTAAAAATGGTGTTTTTGTTTTGTTTAACAAATTTGACAAAACAAAGAAACGCAGATTGCTTGTTGCAGTAAAAAACGAAATATGAAAAAGAGCATATTAACACTGACCCTTGGAGGTTTTGGTATTGGAATGACCGAATTCGTGATCATGGGAATTTTGCCGGATATTGCCAAATCTCTGGCAATAACCATTCCGGAAGCAGGCCATTTGGTATCAGCCTATGCCCTTGGCGTTGTTGTAGGTGCGCCTTTGCTTATTGGTTTTACAGGAAGCAAACCGCCCAAAACAATTTTATTATTGCTGATGGTTTTGTTTACCGTTTTCAATACGCTTTCAGCTTTTGCACCAGGTTTTTATATGCTTTTGCTTTCCCGGTTTTTCTCCGGAATGCCGCACGGAGCGTTTTTTGGTGTGGGGGCCGTTGTGGCAGGACGACTGGCGGAACCTGGAAAAGAAGCGAGATCCGTTTCTTTGATGTTTGCGGGTTTGACGATTGCCAATCTGATCGGAGTGCCGCTGGGAACCTTTATTGGACATCATATCAGCTGGCGGATTACGTTTATGATTGTTGGTGTAATCGGTCTGCTTACCACCACGAGCATCAAAATCTGGATGCCTTCTCTTGCGGTTACCAATACAAAGGGATTATTGAGCGAGCTTAAATTCTTTACCCGTCTGGATGCGTGGCTGATCGTGGCCGTGATTGCAGTAGGCACCGGCGGATTTTTTTGCTGGTATAGTTACATCGCTCCGTTACTGACCGAAGTTGCAGGATTCAGCGACGATTCTATCATGTACATTCTTGTGTTGGCTGGGTTGGGTATGGTTGTCGGGAATTTTCTTGGCGGCCGTCTTGCAGATCGATATTCTCCTTTGCACACTTCAGCGGCGTTATTATTTGCTATGGCAATTTCGCTGACAATTTTATATTTCGTTTCTCATAACCAGATACTGACTTTAATTTCAACATTCATAACCGGCGCCATTGCGTTTGCCATGCTTTCGCCTTTACAAATGCTGATGATCAATACTGCCAAAGGTGCAGAAATGCTGGCAGCTTCCGTTAGCCAGGCTAGTTTCAATATTGGAAATGCTTTGGGAGCATATTTGGGCGGATTGCCAATCGCTGCCGGTTTAGGTTTTAATTCCCCTGAATGGGTTGGGGCAAGTCTGGCTATTGGTGGTGTTTTGGTTTCTTTTGTATTAATGTTTCATTTAAAACAAAACAAAGAAGTTCGCTTGCAAGCTGTTGAAGCCTGATCAGACTTCAACGGAAATTTTGTTGAGAATTTTAATTTCATCAATAGTAATCGTGCTGATCAGCTCAAAAAGTCCATTGATAGTTTTAAAATCCGACAACGCTTTTCTGGCTGGTGACTGAGCAGATTTTTCAATTCCCATTTCCTTTAATTCTTTTTTTCGAAGCGTTAACAATTCAATTAATTTCTGATTTTGGGGAAGTGATTCTTTGATCACTTCGTTTCCGATATGTTGTTCTCCTTCAATTACTTTAATTGCCGTTTCAAACTGGCGGTCAATTTGCCGGATCATTGGTTTGAATTCTTCCGACAAATAACTCTGCCCAACCGTTTGTGCATAAGTAGATAAGGACGCAATATAGGAAGTAAGCATATGGCTTGTCGCCACAAACTGGTGATGTTCTTCCATTTTGACCTGCTGTTTTTTCGGTTCCGATAACATGCGCTGGAAGTTATCGGAGAGATTAGCCATGGCAATAATCGCTTGTTTCCTGTGCAATTTCAATTCACCGATATTTAAAGAAACACCGGTAAAAATGATGGAAACGTTATCAAAATATTTCCTGTTTGCATCCAGTGCTTCCTTCATGTATTGTCGAATCTGCGTATGTTCCCAAACCGGAAGCACGTAGGACGAAACAAAATAGGCGATAATGGAACCGATTACGGTATCAATCACACGGTCCTGCAAAACAGCCGTTATATGTTGTGGATTTAAAAAATTAAACCAAAGCAGGACGTAAAGCGTAATGCCTGTAGACGCAACGAAATAATTGATTTTAAGAAAACTGTACGCACCGATCATGGCGAGCATCATAATAATAAAAATAGCTGTATCGTCCTTTATCAGATAAAGGGTCATAAATCCGATAAATGCGCCCAAAACGGTTCCACCTATCCGGTAAATATTTCTTTGTTTTGTGATACTGAAAGCGGGTTTCATGATCGTAAGAATGGTCAGCAAAATCCAGTAACCATGCCCGACATCAAAGAATAATGAACCTAAAAATCCAATAATCAAAGCCAGCGTAACCCGGAATGCGTGGCGGAAATGACTCGATTTAAAAGAAAGGTTATCCAGCAAAATCCGTGTAGAATATTCCTGCTTTGTTATAAAATCGTCTGTTTCAACGTTTGGTTTGTAATCTTTACTCAAATCAACATCGTAAGCTGTTGCGCGGTGAAGTTTTTTTATTCGTTCAGTTATATCCTGGATACTGTTCAGGATCTGACGTAACATCATAAAATCTTCTACATTATCATGCGTCATCTTCTCTTCACGAATTTTGTCAAAAGCTTGCTGACATTTATTATAAGCTTCGTCCAGATCATGTTTTGGTTTGGATGGAAAACCACCTTGAACGGCCAGTCCTATCTGTAAAAGTTCAGCAGCAAGCCAGCTGATATAAGTACCAAAAAGACGAAGGATTTTAGTTTCGTCAAAAGCTCTATGGAGGTTTGAATAATTTTGCTGGGAATTTAGAATCCGCTCCATTAGATCAATACTATCCAAAAACATCAGCATCAGAATCCGGCTTGTATTAGTTGATTCTGATACAATCTGGCGGGTTTTAAACAGAATCTCCCTTAATGTCTCATGATTTTCGCGAAGAATGACCTGTTGATGAATCATTTGATTAAATAATTCATCATAGTCCGGTTTGGCAAAATAATAACCGGCTTTTACGGAAAGCAGTTTTCCCAGTTCAACAAAGTTTTCTCCGAGCAACTGCTGGATCAGTTTATAAGGACGTATTTTCTGAAGGATGAGAAATAATATCAGATACCAGATTCCTCCGGCAGAGAAAACAAGCGCATTCTGCAGCACCATTTCCCGGCTGATATGGTCGTCAATGTTGAAAACAAAAACAAGCAGAGATATCAGACCAATGCTGTTGGCTCTGTTTCCGTAAACGCCAATTAGTGAGAAAAACATACCAAAAAGTATGATTTCAATAAACGAGAAAAACAGTATACCTCTTAGAAATCCGGTGATACAAGCCACGACGAAGCAGGTTGCTATGGCAATCATAAGGGAATTTCTTCTACGGTGAACCGGACCAGGATTATCAGTTGTACCGATGAGTAAGGTGCCCAACGGGAAGGCTATCAGGTTATTTAGAATACCGTAATGATAAAAGATAAGGCACGGAATTACAGCTCCTAACGTGAGCCTGATGCCCGTGGAAAGGTAGTGGCTGGAAATAAATTTCTTAAACTCATCGAGGTAATTCATGCAAAAGCTAAACTGTGACTAATTCTGTTGTTCCAATATCAACTTTATGTTTGACAAAAACGATACCAGAAAGATATTTAATTCCAACGGTATGCGCTAAATTTTCCAGCATTCTCAATTTCTTTGTTTTTGGTGAAATGCATCGCCTTCCCTTGATTTCATTATTTATCCTAAGGGCAGGTGCCTGAAATTGTTAATTTTTACTTAAATTAATTGCGCTCTGATTTCAAGATCAAAGTTAAAAGAATTTAACATCTGCAAAATTTTGTATTTGTAAAGTATGGCTTGATTCTTGTACAAGGTCAGTTTATATTAGTTTACATTAATTGATTTGATTTTATGAATATCAGAAAGGCAATTGATCAGGACCGTCATGAGGTGTGGGAAATATTTACAGCGGTAATTCAGACGGGTGATACGTATGTCTTTGCTCCCGATACGGCAAAAGAAGATCTGGATAAACACTGGTTTTCGCCTTACATGGATACCTATGTTTTGGAAGAAAATGGTGAAATCCTGGGGACTTATATTATCAAACCGAACCAGATTGATCTTGGATCTCACATTGCGAATGCTTCGTATATGGTGCATCCGAAGGCGCAGGGAAAAGGAATCGGAAGTCTGCTTTGTGAACATTCATTGATGGAAGCACGGAAATTTGGTTTTATGGCTATGCAGTTTAATCTTGTTGTGAGTACCAATGAAGTGGCCGTGAAACTTTGGAAAAAATTTGGTTTTAGTGTCATCGGAACAATTCCGGATGGATTTAATCACCTGACGCTTGGTTATGTTGATGCTTTAATTATGTATCTTAAACTATAAATTTACATGAACTGGTAATTTTCCATGCTCACATTTAATTTCGATACCTTCCCCGTTCTCGAAACTGAACGGCTATTATTGAAAGCGATTTCCATGGATTTTGTACCCGATATTTTTCATCAGCGCAGCAAGAAAGAGGTTATGCAATACATCGCAAGACCGTTGCTTTATTTGAAAATTCAGGCAAAAGATCTGGTTAAGAATTATCAATATTTGTATGAGCAAAGAATCAGTATTTCCTGGGCAATCACGCTGAAAGATTCGGGTCAAATGATCGGGACGGTTGGCTATCCAAGAATTAATAAGGACAATTACAGAGGTGAAGTAGGTTATTCGCTGGATCCGGATTATTGGTACAAAGGGTACATGAATGAGGCTCTGGCGAAAGTATTGCAATTTGGTTTTGAAGAATTGCATTTTCACAGTATTGAAGCTATGATTCATCCGGATAATAAAGCATCTTCGGATCTGGTACTAAAACACGGATTTGTGAAAGAAGCGTATTTTAGAGAGTATACTTATTTTGAAGGGAAATTTCTGGATGTTGAAGTGTATTCATTGCTTGGAGATAAATAGGGAAGTGGCTGTATTTGCTTTTTACCACAATGGACACAAAGTTTTACACAAAGAGCACAAGCTATACTAAATACAGTTTGTGCTCTTTGTCATTCCTGGAATTGAAATACAAAAAAGAACCTTTGCATTTCTTTGTGTAAAACTTCGTGTTCTTTGTGGTAATAGGTTAAACTGCCAGTTCGTTTATCGTCGTTTTTAGCGTCACTTCCACGTTGCCGCGCGTTGCGTTTGAATAGGGGCAAACCTGATGTGCTTTTGCGATTAAATCGTCAGCCACAGATTGCTCAACGCCAGGAATATTAGCTTCAAGTGTAACAACAAGCCCAAAACCTTCTGCTTCATCCTTACCAATTCCAACGTGCGCTGTAACGGTTGTCATCCCTGTTTTTATTTTGCTGCGCTGAATGACCAGGCTTAATGCGCTATCAAAACAAGCTGCATAACCTGCGGCGAATAATTGTTCAGGATTGGTGTAATCATTATTTGCACCGCCCATTTCCTTTGGCAGGCGTACTTCCAGATCCAGAACTCCATTCGATGACGTTACTTTTCCATTTCTTCCACCTGTCGCTGTCGCTGCGGCGGTATATATTGCATTAATCATCTTAAATTGGTTTTAGTGGGTTATTCAATTAGTTACTATGTATTGTTTCAATTTTATTGACTTTTTCGAGCAGACCAACAGCCAAAGTTTTTAATTCGCGCATTTCCTTATCTGTAAATTCGAGGCTGCATTTTATTTGTTCCGGAATATCAGCAGCGCTTTCTTTTAATTTTTCCCCGGATTCCGTTAGTGTTATAATCACAACGCGCTCATCTTCTTTAAGTCGGCTGCGGACAATCAGTTCACGGGTTTCCAGTTTTTTCAACAAAGGAGAAAGTGTACCGGAATCAAGCATTAGTTTATGTCCAATGTCTTTAACCGAAACGGAATCTTCTTCCCACAATACCATCATGACCAGATATTGAGGATACGTTAATCCAATTTTTTCGAGAATAGGAAGATAATGGCTGGTAATTTTCCGCGATAGCGCGTAAAGCGGGAAACAAAGCTGATTTGATAATTTTAGTAATTCCATATCTTATTATTAATTGTGTAAAATTAAATTGTATACAATTTAATTCCTAGTGTTAACGTGAATTTATTCTTCAAAACAAAAAAATAGCTGTATCACGAGGATACAGCTATTTCAATAAGCTTGATTCTTTATAATTCTAGTTTTCAGAATTTAATTTCAAAATTGCTTTGTCGATATGGTAACGACCTGTTCCTTCTTCGCCGATCACATCAAAAAGTTCGATCGCGCGACGAGCGTTGTCTTCTTCTTCAATTTGTTCGTTTACAAACCACTGCATGAAAGTTTCGGTTGCGTAATCTTCTTCACGACGTGTTTGTGTTACAATGCGGTTGATTGATTGTGTAACAGCGATTTCGCTTTGAAGAGCAGCTTCGAATACACTTCTGAATGAAGCAAATTCTTGTTTAACAGCTGGAACCTCAGGAGAAACCGCAGTTCCTCCAACGGTCATGATATAGTTGAAAATTTTCAACATATGTCCGCGTTCTTCATCGGATTGTTTAAGGAAATAGGCAGCGCTGTTTCTGTAACCGTTACGGTCGCACCATGAAGCCATAGCCAAATACTTGGCTGATGCTTCTGCTTCCATTTTAACCTGATTATTTAATAATATTTCTATCTCTTCTTTTAAAGAAGTGCGGGCTCTAAGTAGATCTCTCATGGTATTCGTGTTTATCTTTTGAAGTAATAAGCACAAATATCAATGGAAAGTTCGTCATAACAAGACGAACGTATAAATTTGGAATTGGTCTAATATGAAGGCGGTCAGCTATTTAGACTAATTCTTGTTCTACGTAAAGAATGGTGTGAAGAAGTGAATTTAGTTCAATCGCAAAATGAGTTCCGTTAACAAGTTCTCTTAACTGGATCAGTTCACAAAGGGTAAGTTTCTGATTGATATTAAGTTGAGGAGCTTCAACAAATTCGAAATCAGATTCGTCAGACAGGTCAAATAATCTGCTTTTTATATCAATGTTGTTAACCAGACGACGAAAATTCAAAAAATCCTGAATGCGAAACGAGATATTCATTTCACCAAACTGCATTACAATTCTCGAACTTTTATCACACTGAAAGCTAAAACCTTTGGAGGTACTGAACAATTCATTCGGGTTATTCACTGCAACTGACATTTATATGACCTTGAAATCTGATACAAAGATAAATCGTAAGTTTTAGCATTGCAAGTATTATTTAAAACCAATCTAATTATATGGAGTGTTTAATTGAATTTTAATTATAAAAAAACGTCGTCCACCTTTTCAAGCAAACGACGTTTTCAAACGAAGTGGATATATAAATCTTCTAAATCACTAACCTAGTCAGCTTATTCCAGGAAAGCTAAAAGCTAATTGCTAAACGCCAACAGCCAACAGCTCTATTTCTCCCCAGCCTTCGCCCAGTTATCACGAAGTGTAACGGTGCGATTGAAAACAGGCTTTTCGGTCGTTCCATCTGGGTCAGCCGCGAAATAACCTTTTCTTAAAAACTGGAATGATTCGCCTGGTTTAGCTTCTGCTAAAGACGGTTCGGCATATCCGGTAATGATATGTAATGATTCCGGATTCATGTAATCTTTGAAATCACCTTCTTCGGAACCAACATTTTCAACAGAAAACAAACGGTCGTACAAACGAACTTCAACCGGAACGCCATGTTTTGCGGAAACCCAGTGCAAAGTTCCTTTTACGTTGATGCCCGTAGTATCTTGTCCGCTTTTGCTGTTTTCAACATACGTACAATGAACTTCGGTAACTTCTCCGTTTTCATCTTTCACAAGAGAATCAGCCTGAATGATATAAGCTCCTTTCAAACGGACCATTTTCCCTGGTGCCAACCGGAAATATTTTTTGGACGGAACTTCCATGAAATCTTCACGTTCGATGAAAATCTCTTTTGTAAAAAGAATTTCACGCATACCAGTCGCGATATCTTCCGGATTATTTTCAGTGATACAGGTTTCAGAAAGATCTTCCGGGAAATTGGTGATGACCAGTTTCAAAGGATCAAGAACCACCATTCTGCGAAGCGAAGTTTTATTCAAATCTTCACGCACACAAAATTCCAGCAAACCTACATCGATCATATTTTCACGACGCGCTACACCGATCCGATCACAAAATTCACGAATACTTGCAGGCGTGTATCCTCTTCTGCGCAAACCGCTGATGGTTGGCATCCGCGGATCGTCCCAGCCATTTACATGACCATCCTGAACCAGTTGCAACAATTTTCTTTTGCTCGTAACCGTATAATTCAGGTTACGGCGTGCAAATTCGTATTGATGCGACGGATATATTTCCAGTTTTGCAATGAGCCAGTCGTACAACTCACGGTGAGGAATAAATTCCATCGTACACAAGGAGTGCGTTATATTTTCAATCGAATCACTTTGTCCGTGAGCAAAATCGTACATCGGATAAATGCACCATTTATTACCCGTACGATGGTGATGCGCATGTTTGATACGGTACAAAATAGGATCACGCATCAGCATATTCTGGTGTGCCATATCAATTTTCGCACGAAGTGTATGACTTCCATCAGGAAAATCACCGTTTTTCATCTGTTCAAAAAGAGCCAGATTTTCTTCAATTGTACGGTCACGGAATGGACTATCTTTTCCAGGTTCTGTCGGCGTCCCTTTCAATGTCGCAATTTCCTCGGAAGTGGAATCGTCAACATAGGCAAGGTTCATTTGGATAAGCCTGACAGCATAATCGTATAAAGTATCGAAATAGTCAGAAGCGTAAAGTTCGTTCTGCCATTCAAAACCCATCCAGCGAATATCATTTTTAATACTTTCAACGTATTCCGTGTCTTCCGTTGTTGGATTTGTATCGTCAAAACGCAGGTTCGTATAACCCGGGAATTTCTTTGTCAATCCAAAATTCAGACAAATACTTGAAGCATGCCCGATATGAAGATACCCGTTTGGTTCCGGAGGAAAACGGGTCACAATTTCCTTGTACTTACCTGCTTGCAGGTCCGCCTCAATGATCTCTTCAATAAAATTCAGGCTCTTTTCTTCTTTTTTCTCTTCCGTAATCATACAGTACTGGAAATATATTTCAATTGTCAAAGTTAATGTTCTTCACGTCAACCTCGAAATAATTTGTGTTCTTTGCGCGAAATCTGTATTTAATTCAGCATTCTGTTGCCAAATTTATATTACCAAATCAGTTTTAAAATATCCTGAATCTTTATTAACACGAAAAAGTACAAATCAGTGCATAATAGTGGCCATTACCAGACAGCTTTTTACCTCGGCTTTCGGCAATCAGCCATCGGTGAGTCGGTTGGGCTGAAATTTGGCTAAGGCTTTAATCTGATTGCCGAAAGCTGAAAGCCGATTGCCAGAAGAATGGTTGATAAAGATTATTCCTTTACTTTCAATCCCAAAAAGGTAAACTCACTACTTTCTCTTACTTTTGCGCTATGCGCTATTTTATTGAATTCAGCTATAAAGGGACAAATTACAGTGGTTGGCAGAAGCAAAACAATGCCATTTCTGTGCAGCAAAAACTGGATGAAGCACTTACGCTTATTCTCAGGGAAACGATTGAAAGTGTCGGCAGCAGCCGGACCGATACCGGTGTTCATGCGGAACAGCAATATGCGCATTTTGATATAAATCAGCCTGTCAAGGATTGTGATTCACTAACTTATCGTCTCAACAGTCTATTGCCTTTCGATATTGCAATCCATCGTGTTTTTCATGTTGAAGAAACGGCACATTCCCGTTTTGATGCAACACACCGGCGTTATGAGTATAGAATTATCAAAAGAAAAAATCCTTTTCTGATCAACGAATCGCATATTTTCCATAAACCGCTGGATATACAGCGCATGAATGAGGCAGCTGAATTGCTTTTGAAATACAAAAATTTTGAAAGTTTTAGCAAGATTCACACAAGCGTAAATAACTTTCTTTGCGATATCTCAGAAGCCCGATGGTTTGAGAAAGATGGCATTTTAATATTCAGTATAAAGTCGAATCGTTTCCTTCGCGGAATGGTACGCGCTTTGGTCGGAACGCTTTTGGAAGTTGGGATTGGAAAAAAAACGATTGCTGATTTTGAAAAAATCATTCAGGTTCAGGATAGGAGCAAAGCAGGAGCGCAGGCACCTGCGGAAGGTTTATTTTTGGTGGAAGTCGGATACCCCGAATAAGATAGGATCACTTTATTTTTTCCAAAAGTTTTTCCACCTGCCAATCTCCAAATCCATAAATTCCTTCTCTTCTACCAAATTCCTGAAAGATTGTCTTAAAATCTGTCGTTTCTTTTTCCTTCATAATCTGTTTCAAAACACTTTCGGGCCGATTGTCTTTCCGTTCAAGTTGTGCCTGAATAACTTGGCTTAGAAATGGAAAATTTTCTGATTTGATCAATGCCAGTTCCGCAAATTTTTCACGATTATCAGTTTTGTAAGCATCCCAAAGATTAGCCAGCAGACTTAAATCGGCTAATGAAAGTTCCTGTTTGTGCAAATAAGCTTCCGCCAAAGTATGACGATCCATCGGCCCAAATCCACGCCAGTCCGGTTGCTGATCGATTAACGGAGGTTTGATTACAAACACTTTAATAGCATGAGCAACGGGCATCAAGAGTGAAACACAAAACCAGAAATTAACCTGACAAAATAAATCGTCTTCAAACCAAAAATTTACTTCGGAGTCCGCAGCAATTGCTTTTATTTTATCAAATTCCGTGACGACTTCCCCAAAATAAACTTCTTTTTCTTCACCATATGTTTCCTGAATAAAACCTGCACGTGTTTTCCAGAATTTTTCTGGCGTTGTACCGTCGATGGGCCCGTCAACGAGACATTCTCTTGCAATAATGATTTCGCCGGTTAGCAATTCGGAAGGAAAATTATCCAGTAATGCATCGCCATTAAGAATATGAAAGGTTTTATTTTTTACTGAAATCATGGTTTTATTTTGAATAAACAACTTTAAACGCTTTCGGAGATTTTCCCCGAAGGCGTTTAAAGTTAAGTCTTATATCGTACGTTTCGTAGTCTCGTTATTTACCAGTCTGAAAATCCCCAGCGGATTCGCATTTTTTAATTCAACCGGGAGTAAGGATTCATCCCAATCCTGAAAGGATTGCGGACGCACAAAACGAAGAATCGAATGACGGCCAACAGAGGTAAATCGTGCATCAATTGCCGAAGGAAATGGTCCGCCGTGATGCATGGAAGGACAAACTTCTACGCCCGTCGGAACGCCATTCATAATGAAACGCCCACAAATTTTAGAAAGACTTTGCAGTAATTCAGGATAACGGGTAGCTTCATCGGCATCCGCCATTAGGGAAGCAGTCAACTGACCTTTCAAATGTGAAATAGCTGCGAGCAATTCAGCTTTATCCTTACAAACAACGAGTAAAGAAAATGGCCCGAAAACTTCCTCATGAATTTTAGGATTAGCAATAAAATCGGCACCGCTCACTTTCGCTACCGAAGCCTGCGACTGATTTTGCTGATCTTCTGTCAGATCAGAATAAGCCAGTTCTGTAACACCTTCCTGCTGTACAAGTTCGTCTCTTAATTTATAAAAATTGGAACGGATACCTGCGGTGAGCATCGTCGCAGAAACTGTTTTTAAAATCTCGTTTTTATAAGATTCTTCAAATAAATTAAGCGAACCGGATTCAATAACAAATACCAATCCGGGATTTGTACAAAATTGTCCGGCGCCTAATGTGACCGAACCAGCCATTGTTTTGGCAAGTTGTGGAGAATTCTTTTCCATATATTCCGGCAGGATAACAACCGGATTCACACTTCCCATTTCCGCAAAAACAGAAATTGGTTCTTCACGTTCCTGAGCCAATTTATGCAGTGCCATTCCGCCTTTGATCGAACCTGTAAAACCAACAGCTTTACTGGCCGGATGTTTAACCAACGCAGCACCTACTTCAAAACCATCATCATACAACATGGAGAAAACGCCATCAGGCATTCCTGTTCTTTTCGCCGCTTTCACGATTGCCTGCGCCGTAAGATCACTAACACCGGGATGCGCCGCATGTGCCTTAACCACAACCGGATTTCCCGCTGCCAGAGCAGGGCCGGTATCAACGCCCGCCACAGAATATGCAAAAGGAAAATTACTTGAACCAAAAACGATTACTGGCCCGATAGGGATAAGCATTTTACGCAGATCCGATTTTGGAACCGGTGTGCGGTCCGGAATTGCGGTGTCAATACTCGCTTCAACCCAGGAACCCTCGCGGATCAGGTCGGCAAATTGCGTGAGCTGGTTAATCGTACGTGCTCTTTCGCCCTGCAAACGTGCGATCGGTAATCCCGTTTCCAGACTTGCTCTTTCCAGTAACGGCTCACCGATAGCCATAATTTCTTCTGTGATAGCAATCAGGAAATCTGCTCTTTGTGAAGCTGGAATCAATGAATATTCATTAAAAGCTTTTTGGGCAAGTTCCATCGCTTGCGCTACTTCATCAGGTGTAGCGGTGTGGAATGTTTCGGGTAATTCTATATTTTGAGCCGGGACGTATGATTTAAAAGTATGCTCGTTTTGAGAGGAAAGTGAATAACCTATATAATTTTCTCCTTGAATTGTCATAGTTGAAATTATGGTTTTGATGTTGAGATTTGGCTAGACGAATATCTGTAAAAGAAAAAAATGCGTTGATATCCTTTACAGATCAACGCATTTTTGTATAAATTAAATTCCTTTTTTCGATTAAAGAAGACGTGCGATAATGTCATCAACCGATATTCCTTCGGCCTCTGCTTTAAAGTTTCGAATGATTCTGTGACGTAATACGGGAAGTGCAACAGCTTTCACATCTTCAATATCCGGAGAATATTTTCCGGAAAGTAAGGCGTTACATTTCGATGCCAGAATCAAAGCCTGCGAAGCCCGCGGGCCCGCGCCCCATTCCAGATAATCGCTTGTGTCTTTTATTGCCATAGCAGACGATGGTCTGGTTTTATGAACCAGTTTCACCGCATATTCAATCACATGATCCGTGACCGGAACGCGACGAACAAGATGCTGGAAATCCATAATTTCCTCTGCCGTGATTACTTCCTTAACCTGATATTTTGAATCGTTGGTCGTGTTTTTTACAATATTGACTTCTTCCGCATATGATGGATAATCAAGCTGGATCATAAACATAAACCGGTCTAACTGCGCTTCAGGAAGCGGGTATGTTCCTTCCTGCTCAATCGGGTTTTGCGTGGCTAGTACGAAAAATGGACGCGATAAAGCGTGTCTCTGTCCGGCGATCGTCACTGAATATTCCTGCATCGCTTCCAAAAGCGCTGATTGTGTTTTTGGAGGCGTACGGTTTATTTCATCTGCCAAAATGATATTTGAAAAAATCGGCCCCTGGATAAATTTGAAATTACGGTTCTGATCCAAAGTTTCAGATCCCAGAATATCCGAAGGCATTAAATCCGGTGTAAACTGAATCCTGTTAAATTTTAAATCCAGCGACGAAGCTATGGTTTGAATAAGCAGTGTTTTGGCCAATCCTGGTACGCCGACCAGCAAACAGTGTCCCTGACAAAAAATGGCTGTAAGCAACCTTTTAATAACTTCATCCTGCCCGACGATCACTTGTCCTATTTCACTACGGATTTTTTCGTAGGCCACTTTCATAGCCTCGGCTGCTTCAACGTCAGATTTGTAATTCACAGTGAGTCAATTTTCAATTTTTAGGAATCTTCAATTTCTTCAATCGGTACGCGCTCAAACTCAGGTATCGCTGCCGTTAGACAATCCGAGTATTTTACAATTTTTATATTCCGGTTCAACACTGATGAAAACATCACCCTGTGCTTTTTTGAACCATTCTTCCAACGCATGATTTCTTTTATTGCTCAATACGATCTGGGAAATTTTTTCGTAATCATCACGAAGGTTTGCAGTATGAGGTTCTGATCTGCTTTTGTACCAAAGAATACGCATCGCGCTTCTTCCGTCTTCTGTACGATAAGAAACCGGAACGCTCAAATCCCCAACTTTCATCGTATCAATAGCGAAATAAAGAGCCGGATCCATCGAAGCATCCAATGTCAATCGTCCAAGCTGCGTATTTCTGTCCTGGATAATTCCACCGGTTTCTGCGGTTTCTTTATCTTCCGAGTTGTTAAGTGCCGCTTTTGCAAATTTCAGTGTATCCGATTTGATAAGAATACGCAAACTGTCAAGTACACGAAGCGCACTGCTCATGTCCGTTCCTTTGTTATAATCCGGTCTCAACAGAATGTGACGTGCGTGATATTCTGCACCACGGGTTTCAACCAGTTTGATTAAGTGAAAACCAAATTGAGATTCAACGATATTTGACATTTCTCCCGGTTTCAAACCCAGAGCCGTTCCTTCAAATTCGGGAACCATCGCACCACGTTTTGCAAAACCTAAATCTCCACCATTTTTTGCAGATCCAACATCTTCGGAGTATATGGTAGCGAGCATGGCGAAATCTTCACCCTTTTCAGCACGCGCCCTTAGTTCAAGAAGCTGGTTTTTTAATTTATCTTTTTGTTCCCTTGTTACAGTTCCCAGGCGGACAATATGCCCGATTTCAACTTCTGACGGAATGTAAGGTAAGCTGTCTTTTGGAATTGCATTGAAAAATTTACGAACATCGCTCGGTGTGATCTTCACATTACCTGAAATGGTACGCTGCATTTTCTCAACAACTTTTTGCTCCTTTACCTGCGTACGAAGTTCGGTTTTTAAGTTCTCTACACTTTTTCCGTAAGCTTCAATCAGATTTTTTTCTGATCCGAAACGCTGGATCATGTAGTTCATTTTTCCGTCCAGTTCATTGTCAACATCCTTATCCTCAACCGTTACTGAGTCAATTTCGGCTTTTGCCAAAAGCATTTTGTTGATAATCAGAGATTCAAGGATCTGGCATTTTTCCGGAGCTTTCTGACCATTCTGTGCATAGCTGTTAAACATTTCTTCCAGCTCGGAATTGAGGATATAATGATTATCCACACGGGCAATAATTTTGTCAATCATAACACCCTGCTGTCCTTGTCCGTAACCAACCAGACTTAAACACAATGTGCAGATTGCAAAACATTGCATTACTATCAATCTATTTATTTTCATATAATTTTAAGTGTTCCTAAGTTGAAATAGTAGGGCTTATCGTATTCCGGTTATTGAAAAAATGACAGGCAACCGGTTTTTAAAATGCTAATTTACGTTTAACGCTTAATTTTTTCTAATTCTTGTTGATTCACTTTCACTGGAAATTTTTGCTGAAGCTTTTCAAGCCATTGTTTTTCCAGTACTTTTTGATATTCGTTGATCACGCTTCCGCGTGCTTCCGCGAAAGTTTTTACCCTTGCCGGCTCAATTTTTTGAATTTCAATCCAATAGGTTAAACCATTGGAAGTCAAAGTTTGTTCGCCCGTTTCCCATTTGGCCTGACTAAGTAAAGCATTATTCTTCTGGAAATATCCTTCCTGGATAATAACGGCATCGGGCGTCACAGAATTATAGACTTTCTCCACATCTTTTTTGGACTGACTATAAAACTGGAAACTTATTCTTCTATTACGCTCAATTTCGGCAGATTGACGAAAAGATCCGTAATCTTTTTCAAGGATCCTGACAATGGATATATTTTTTGAGCTTAAATATTGAACCGCTTTTCTTATTCTATCGGACGAAATTGTTTCAGCTTCGGTTGAAGAACGGTATCCGGCAATTTCAACAACATAATCCGGATTTTTTTGCAGTATGATATACACATCATAAAGTTTATCTATCTGATCCTGAGTTAAATCACTGGAACTTTCCTTGAAAATCAATTCATTTGCTTTCCGTTCCAGTAAATAGGGACTTTTTGCAATTGCTTTTTTTACTGCATGAAGTGTCGCAGTATCAGGAGCGGTTACAATCGTTCCAAAAGCACGTTCCGGATAACGGAAATGATCCGTGTTTTTTTGATAGTAAGCCTGCTGCCCGGCAGAATCTGTGAGTGAACGCTGCAAAACATTTTCTTCCGTTAACTGATCAAGCAAAACACCCTGACGAATTTCGGTGATCTGACTTTTAAATTCGGGATACGTTTCTTCCAGATGTTCTTTTTCATAAGCAAAAAGACGATCTGTTAAATAGTCAGTATAATAATGTTTGAAAATAACTTCGGGAGATGAGCCTTTTGGTCGCGGTTTCTGCTGTGTTTTGATATAATTCAAAAAAGAAAGCGCTTCGTAGGGTCTTTTTTCAATCGTGAATAAGGTATTGGAAACCCAGTCTGTTGACACAGCTTTCATGTAATCCCATGTACCTGAAATCAGTGTACTATCAATGAGTGTATTAAACAGAGCATATTTATCAGTAAATTCTTGAATGGCATATTTTGAGCGAAGCCGTTGTGCCGTAGCCTGATCCAATATTTTCCCTCTTGAATCGGTTACTACTTTTTGTCTTAAATTTGGTGCCAAAACGCTATACGGTTCCAGATTTCTCTTTTCGATGAGCTTGATGATATGCCAGCCATATGAGGATAAAACAGGAGCGGCATAGGAATTCGGTTTTGTTAGTGCGAATGAAGTTTGCTCCACCTCTGGTACCATTTGGCCTATACCAAAAGGCGGCAGTAACCCATGGTTTTTGCTGGATTGTTTATCGTCAGAATAAGCTTCTGCAACCGCATCCCATTCCTGGCCAGCCTGCAAGTTTTTATAAGCTTCGTCAATCTTGTTTTTGGCTGCTGATTTTTGGACCTCAGTGGCTTTTTTATCCACTTTTATCATAATGTGAGCAATTCTCACAGTTCCACGACTGGCCCTGCGATCATTCACTTTGATGACGTGATAACCCGTTTTACTTCTTACCGGCTGTGATATTTTTCCAACAGGCAAAGTATAAGCCGATGTTTCAAAAGGATAAACGGTTTGGAAAACTGTAAAATAGCCAAGATCACCCTTGTTATGAACAGCCGATGGATCCTTGGAAAATTTTACTGCCATATCTCCAAAATCAGACCCTTCTTCAAGTCTTCCGCGTAAAGCAACTGCCGCATTATAAGCATCCAATGTATCTTTCGGTGATGCATCTTCCGCAACTGCGATCAAAATATGAGAAGCTTTCACTTCCTGCTTCATTCGCGCATAAGCCTCGGTAGAAAGTTTTTCGACAAGGGCTTTATCAACTAAAAAGTTTTTGGCCAACTGATCATAATATGAGTTTATTTCTTCCTTATAATCACTCGTGGTATCCAGTCCTTCGTTCTGTGCCGCGAGCATTTTAATTTTCTGATCTCTGTAAACCGGCAAATATTCCTCTGGTGTTAATTCTTTTACGGAATCGGAAGCGAATTTATTTTTAGTATATGAGTCTAAGAAATCAGTTGCAGTAAACTTTTCATTTCCAATTTGTATGAGCGCAGGGGTTTCAGAAACTACTTGGGTTTTAGGAGCTGAGGTTTTACAGGAACTACATATAACTGCTGTTAGCAGAGAAATTAATATTGGGTATTTAAACATACATGTACACAATTCGTAAATCAGAGACTATTCATCTCCACATAAATTTTAATCTAACTTTTATACGGTCTAATTATTGTATTTTCCCAAAGTTATGTTCTTTCACACGAGTATAAAAATATTAGGCCCTCTAACATGCATTTGAGGTGTGGAATTTATCTGGTCCCACATCAAAAGAGAGTGTAAATCTGCTACAACTTATAAGTTCGGGAAAGTATGAAATTACGTGTATTTTTTATCTTTTATGAAAATTAATCTAATCTATATGGTTTAAAGGATAATATCGATTTTTATAATCATTTTGTCACCGTTGGGCATAGAATTTGTACATGTGAAACAATACCTTCACAAGTTTTGGCAACTGCTATGGAAGATTCCAAATTACAAGAATTCGTTCTGAAAATAAGCTCTTTATGGAACGAACAAAAGATCAGGGAAGTCCTGTATCTTGAAGCCTTGAAGAAAGATAGTATGGGGCCAATGCGGAAAATGCTTACGCAAGGACATTTTAGCGCCTTACTGTTTCAAAAGGAAATTCACTGGATTTATGACTATTTCAAGTGTTTTCTTACGGACAAAGATTTGATAAATAGTGCAGAGGTTAACTTTGATACCATTTCGGTGTTGCACAATCTTGAAGAAAAGGAAGAAGTTGCGGGGTATTTAAAAAAAACGGAAGGCAAAATTTTGCAGTCTTACAGATCCCTTTATAAATATCTGGATAGAGATTTGGAAACCAGAAGGGTCGTCGATGAGCACCTGGACAGGATTTCTGAATTTTATGAAATCCTGTCCAAGCAGGAAATTATTATAATTAAAGACTTAAAACGCCCAATTGTAGCCTGATCAATTTTCGCTCGAAAGGAATTTATAAACAATTCCTGCCAATGCTGCGCCAACCACCGGTGCTACTATAAATAACCAAAGTTGTTCTGTTGCCCATCCGCCCACAAATAGTGCCTGACTGATACTTCTTGCCGGATTGACCGAAGTGTTGGTAACCGGAATACTGATCAGGTGAATCAATGTTAACGCCAAACCAATTGCAAGACCTGCAAATCCACCCGATGCTTTTTTATCGGTTGCTCCAAGGATAATAATAAGGAACATAAAAGTCATAACGATTTCGGTTACAAGCGCTGCCTCCATGCTGTATTTGCCGGGAGAATGTTCGCCGTAGCCATTGGCTGCAAAATCTCCGATGGTACTTCCGTTACCTGTTATGATGAATGACAAAACGGCTGCGGCTACCAGTCCTCCAAGAATTTGTGCTGCGATGTAAGGCAATAAATCTTTACCGGAAAATCTGCCTCCAATCCAGAGGCCAACAGAAACGGCCGGATTAAGATGCGCTCCTGAAATGTGTCCAAGTGAATAAGCAATGGTCAGTACCGTCAATCCAAAAGCAAAGGAAACGCCAAGTAAACCAATGCCGACGTGTGGAAACGCTGCTGCCAGGGCCGCACTTCCGCAACCGCCTAAAACCAACCAAAATGTCCCGATGAATTCTGCTGCGTACTTTTTCATGTGTGTATAATGTTATTTTAAAAGTGTGATTATTGTTTTCTGAACAATAGACGCAATTAGGCTTTTCAGGTCACAGTTACTGAAAAGCAAAAAGCCCTGAAATGTAAATCGAGTTTACATTTCAGGGCTTTTCCTGCGAAAAAACCGGAATACTATACTTCGTAGAGTTCTATCGGCAGATCGTCTGGATCAGCGAAAAAAGTAAATTTTTTGCCCGTGAATTCATCAATCCGCATTGGCTCAGGATGCACATCTTTTTTTACAAGTTCTTCAATCGCTTCTTCAATGTTTTCAACCTGAAAAGCGAGATGGCGCAGACCAGTGGCTTCTGGTCGCGAAGGTCGTTTTGGAGGTTCCGGAAACGAAAATAATTCGATACAGTATTGACCATTTAAAGACAAATCAAGTTTGAAAGATTGTCTTTCAACGCGGTTGACTTCCCGGTCAATCTTAAAACCCAAAACATCAGTATAAAAGCTTTTCGACTTTTCGTAGTCGGAAGCGATAATTGCAATATGATGTATTCCTTTCAGTTGCAGCATTTGATAAGTATTATGATTTAGATCAAAGGTAACAATGTTCATTTTTTATATATATCATATCAATAATCATAATTAATGGCCTAATATGCTCGGTAAAGAAAGATACATCCATCCTGATTTTGGCACTATCATCATAGCATACATTCTTCGGGGTAAAATTCGGATAGACTACTATTTTGAACTATTCGACAATTAGTTTCAAAATATAAAATCCGCCGGTCCGATTTTATTCGGCCGGCGGATTGCAAAACACTGTGTTGAGTAAAGTTAAATCTTAATAAATAATTTCTTCTTGTACATCCAGTATAAAATCCAGAATTCAACCAATAGAATAATTGCACCACTTACCAGCGAACGATAAGGTAACCCAAATATCAGATCGTAATTAGGGCTGATATTGATACGGAATGACTGGTCGATAAAATCGTTGAGTGTATGAGCAAAAATGTATGCGGCAATGGAATTGGTCCCGATAACGATCAGGGGCAAAAACCACGATTTATTCTCTTTGATATCAACAATAAAATAAAACCCGGCTAAGAGAAGAAAACACCAGCCACCGCTGAATAATGTCCATGCCGGTGTCCAGATGCGTTTTACAATCGGATTAATTCCGGTAAGATTTAAAGTAATACCAATCACAAAAAGTATAGCGGCTGTGATCACAAAACGTTTAACAAGCCAGGATGATGATTCAGTATTTTTAAGCCATTTTCCTGCTATTAATCCGAGCGTCATCGTTCCCAGTGTAGGAATAAAACTAAGCGTACTATATCCGCCTCCGTTAAAATGGAATGGACTTTCTCTCGGGAAAATATTCATAAACCACCGGTCGAATGCCCAGGCTGCATTTGTGTTTTTATTCCAGTGTGCAGCAAAACCAGTTAAATTATGTTCCCAGTCTGCGGTATTACCAGTTTCAGCCCAGTCGAAATATGGGCCTGGTAATGGATAAACCGCGAAAAATATTCCGTAACCCAAAAGTATAAATGCCAGAGCTGCCCATTGCACACGCTCTGATCGAAAGCCCAAAGCAAAGAGAATGGGATAGCCCAGTCCGATTTGTGTCAACGTATCTTCAAAAGTAAAATTAGTTTGTTCCCGGTGCATGGAACGTAGAAAAATCCCGAGCAAAATCAATATCAGTGATCGTCTGAATGTGTGAAACCACATCATACCAGTGGATTGCTGTTTGCTGGCTCTGCTGGCCATGGAATAGGGAAGTGCTACGCCTACCAAAAAGGAAAACGATGGTTGAATTAAATCATGTAATGAACATCCTACCCAGGAAACGTGACTTTGCTGATAATGGAGAAATGCCCAGAAAGCGCTGCCGGGTAAGGCCTCCGAAACTTTGTTGAAACTTAAAACTTCGCCCATCATGAGCAGCATAACAAAGCCGCGATACGCATCAACGGACGAAACGCGCTGAGGAATGGCTGGTAAGGAAAAATCTTTCAATGTAAAGTGGGTTAGGATTTACAGTACATGTTTTCACCTTTTGGGATGATCTTACTATTGTACTACAAGTTTTTGGAAAAAAAAGGCTATTGGTTACAAAAGCAAAACCCCTGCCGGATTTACCCGGCAGGGGTTTTGCAATCAGTTCAATACTAAAAACAATGATATTGTTTACAGATTCATCTTTTTAAGCTCCTTCACTGCATGGTCGGCAGCACGTGCTGTCATGGCCATGTACGTAAGTGACGGGTTAACGCAAGATGAAGAAGTCATAAACGCTCCATCGGTCATGTATACGTTTTCTGCACCCCAAACCTGATTGTTTTTGTTCAAAACAGAAGTTTTAGGATCATTTCCCATACGTGCAGTACCCATTTCGTGGATACCAATTCCCGGATGTTTTGATTCGTCATTATATTTTGATACGTTTTTCAAACCAGCTGCTTCCAACATTTCGGCAGCATCGTTCATCATATCCACACGCATTTTCTTTTCATTGTCGCCGTAAGCTGCATCGAAAATGACAACTGGAAGTCCCCATTTATCTTTTTCTGTTGTTGAAAGCGTGAAACGGTTTTTCTCGTCAGCAAGCATTTCGCCAAATCCACCAAGGTTCATGCTCCATCCGCCAGGTTGCGACATTTCTTTTTTGAAATCCGCACCGAAACCATCCATTCCGGCTCCACGTCCCCAGCTGTCACGGCTGGCACCGCCCTGATAGCCAAATCCTCTCAGATAATCACGTTTGTCATTACCCCAGTTACGGTAGCGAGGAACATAAACACCATTCGCACGACGTCCGAAATAATATTTGTCTTCATATCCTTCCATATCTCCACGGGCACCCACAGCAAGGTGGTGATCCATGATGTTACGGCCAACCTGATCGCTTTCATTACCAAAGCCGTTCGGGAATCTTTTTGATTTTGAGTTCAAAAGAATCGAAGCGGAGGCAATAGCAGATGCGTTAAGGAAAATTATTTTCGCGAAATATTCCTTGGTTTCCATTGTATTCTGGTTGATCGTACGAACGCCGGTTGCTTTGCCCAGCTTGTCGTCATAAATCACCTCTGTTACAATCGTATCAGGAATCAAAGTAAGATTTCCAGTTTTTGTAGCAGCAGGAAGTGTTGCAGCCTGTGTACTGAAATAGGCACCATATGGACAGCCACGCATACACATATTACGGAACTGACACGCAGCACGGCCCAGTTCTGTGTGAATTGCTTGCGGCTGAGTTAAATGTGCAGCACGTCCCATGATCACGTGACGGCCTGCAAATTTCTTTTCAATTTCTCCTTTTACTGTTTTTTCAACACAGTTCATTTGCATCGGAGGAAGATAATTGCCGTCTGGCAATACATCCAAACCATCTTTTGCACCACTAATACCAGCGAATTTTTCTACGTAATCATACCACGGAGCGATTTCGTTATAACGAACCGGCCAGTCGATTGCAATACCATCTTTTGCATTCGCTTCAAAATCAGCCGGATTTAAACGGTAGCTCTGACGGCCCCACAAAAGTGAGCGACCTCCTACGTGGTAGGCACGGATCCAGTCAAATCCTCTTGTTTCTTTGTACGGATTTTCTTTATCGTTTTCGAAAAGATATCTGTGCTCTTCGTTCGCCGTATATCCTGTACGCATACCAGCCCAGTATTCTTCTTTGGCAACCGTTGTTACACGTCCGCGGTGTTCAAGTTCCCAGGGAGCAAGCGTAGCAGTTTTGTAATCGGTAATATGTTTGATATCACGCCCGCGTTCGAGCATAACCACTTTCAATCCTTTTTCAGTTAACTCTTTAGCAGCCCATCCTCCGCTTATACCAGAACCAACGACGATTGCATCGTACGTTACTTCCTTTTGACCTTTCAGGTTTAAATTCATAGTGAAATGATATTATAACTTAATGATAACCAGTTTCTTTTGAGCTTCAAATTCTTCAAGCCCTGAAATTAAAAACTACATTGCCCAGGCTTTCTGACCAGGTTTCAAATCGATACAACCGTCGTAGCGGCCCGGTACCGGAACATAATCCAAAGCCAGCGTAGCACCAGGTTCAGAGGTGAAATATCCCAAAAGTGTAAGTTCTTTAATCAGTTTGAAGAAAGGAACACCCTGATCGTCAGTATATTCTTTACCAGCTTCTGTGAATTTCTTACGTTCTTCTGTCGCTTTTTCAGAATCTGTTTTGGCAGAAGCTTCCAGTTCTTTTAAAATCTTAGTCTGATCTGCCGGAGATGCTTTCAGGAAATCTTTCTTTTCAAGTTCTTTCAAACCCTTCGCAAAACTGTCCTGATCTTTTCCTGCATAACATTCTTTGATCATCTTCTCGATGAACTCGCCAACTTTGGCATCCTTCGCACCAGGAGTATCCGTTTTAGGAATAATGATTTCAGCAACTTCGGAAACTAAATTTTTTTGATCCGCCGAGAATGGAAAAGTAAGCGCAGTCGACGTTTCAGTCGACGATTTGCAGCCCTCCAGAAAAGCCAGCATGGTCGGGGCGGAAAGCGTACCACCCATCAATAGTGCCACACGGGCAATTGCGTCACGTCTTTTCATTTTATATACTTAATAAGGTTAACAATCCAAAGTGTAATTATACATTCGATTAATGCAATTAAAAACAACCCGGCTAATTTATGAAATATTCTCTATTATTGTCTGGTTAGAACAATTCTATATAAGGAGAATTGTTTTTAACTATTTGATAATTAATAGAATAACTGGATTTTCAAAAATCGTGTACTAAATGATTTTTTTTTAGAAGAAGGTCTTGATCGCTTAATTTTTAACAGACCTGTTAACGATTTACAAAACAAGTAAATTGCATCCCCGGATATCAGAATTATCAAATCGGCCCATGACATAAAAAGTGCCAGCTTCGGCGCCAAATCGTCCCAGATCCTGAGTTTCAATAAATGAGCAGCTGTCCAGGTTGGCAAGATCGATAATATTGATTCCTCCGGTTTTGGAGCCGGTCAAATTATGGTCGTAAATAGAGAAAGGATCATTTACATCACGCAATAGAATGCGCATGGTAGTACCGGATTGAAATAAACCATCGCCTTGGGAATAACTTTGCGAAAGTAATTCAGTCATACCATATTCGGAATGGATTTTTGGAACACCAAAACTGCCGGTCAGGATATCGTGCACTTCCTCGCGCAGCAATTCCTGGCGTCGGCCTTTCATGCCGCCGGTATCCATTACTTTCAGATTTGGCATATTTTTTAGGAAAGAAAAGTCAATATCGCTTTCGGCCAGATCCAAAAGTGCAAAGGTTACCCCCATCAATAAAATGCCGCGACCGTCCGGATTTTGAGCAAGATTTTTGAGCTGTTCAATCATTTCTCCGGTGTTGTGAAGATAAAAATTAGACAGCGGAGAATCAGCCTGATCAATAAAATGCTGCATCATATACACCAGAGACGAGTTGTTTCGTTCAAGGTATGAAGGTAGCAGAACTAGCATATGGAAGTCGTCCAGATGCCCGTAATTTTGCTGAAAGATGCGTGTAGAGACGGATTTGTAGAGAGGAGCGTCATATAAAGCATGACGGCTGGTGGCAGCACCGGTAGTGCCGCTACTTTCAAAAATAACCGTTTGTTCCGGCGGATTTCCGGTTTTAATTAAATGATGTTTAAAGAATTGAATCGGAAGGAATGGAATTTCCGTAAGTCTGCTAACCTGATCCGTTTTGATGTGCAGATGTGAAATATATTCTTTGTAAACCGGATTATTTTCAGCCTGATATTGAAATATGCGAAGCGCAAGTGATTCGAAATCAGCCTGATCCAAATCAATAATTTGCCGGCGAAGTTCGTCACGCATTTCCAGGGAAGATTTATTGCTTTGAAGTTCCAATCGTAGTACTTTCGTAAAATAGAAAAACAAAGTTAGAAGTTACAAGCCAGAAGTTAGCGGCTTGCTTTTGAAAATAAATAGAATTACTGAAACAACCGGATTTTGCGTTAACTCTGACTTATCAACTGAAATTATAAACCTGATCTATGAAATTTAAAATCTTACTTTTTTTTATATCAGCTATTGCACTTGCAAGCTGTGTTGATATTCCTGATTTTGACGATACACCGAAGATTTTTTATAACAGCATTGATACCCAGACTGAATTGGATACGAACGGTAAAAAAATTCAGGAAAATATTACCGTAACGGTCGACTTCGAAGACGGCGATGGAGATTTGGGTGCCTCGGATTCTGAAATTGCTGATTCTGTAAAATATAGGGAGTGGGGGAATTATGAGCTTGTTACATCAACTTTGACAAATGGAAAATGGGTGGATCAAATTCTGGCTATTGATAAATACAAATGGTTTCCGGATTTGAAGCCAGATGGGAAATCAGGACCTATAAAAGGTAAACTGGATCTGCATACATCAGCCAAATATTTCAACAGTTCCGTACCCATTACCATAAAATACAAAGTAAGGATCCGAGACCGTGCGTTACGTGTTAGTAACCAGATTGTTACAGATAGTATTTCTGTTCCCGGATTTCAATAAAACGGAAAAAATAATAATTGAAAAGAGGCGAATATCATATTTGATATTCGCCTCTTTTTTTTGTAACTTTTGGGTTAATTATTATAACTAATCTCGATTTGGCTAATTCTATCAAATACAAAACTGCGTTATATGAAAATCCGGATTTTATTATTTTGTGTATTCGCTTTGGCACTTTCAGGCTGCGATCCTACTCCCGATTTTAATACTGTACCAAGCATTTCTTACAACAGTATCGGCTCAGCAACAGAACTGGATTCTAATGGAAAAAAGATTCGGGAAAACGTGACGATATCAATAGATTTTGAAGACGGCGACGGCAATCTGGGCGCGACGGAAAGTGAAATAAATGACTATGTAAATTTTCGCCCGCCTTATGGCAATTGGGGGAATTATGAGCTGATTACCGCCCGATTCGAAAATAACAAATGGGTGGAAAGAATTATGACAACCGATTCAATCAAATTTTTCCCGCTATTGAAGGTTGATGGGAAAATAGGCCCTATTAAAGGAAAACTCGATTTGCATACCACAGCCTATTACACACCGAATACGAAACCGGTTTTATTCAAATTTAAAGTTAGGATTCGTGATCGTTCTTTGCATGTGAGCAATCAGGTTGTTACGGATAGTTTGTATTTGCCTTATTATCAGTGAGTTTTTTGTGCTAAGATTGAGATTTTCCGTGGTTTTTGTCTTCTGTCCCGTGGTCTGTGTCCTCACAGACCACCTGAATAATAAGTTATTTCGGTGTTTTACTGGTTAAAAATTAAAAATGATCGAGGTGCTTTGGGCTATGCATAGCCTTTTAACGAAGGGTCTGTGAGGACACATACCATGGAATAACGAAGGGTCTGTGAGGACACAGACCATGGAATAGTATCAACTGTTCAACCCATAACTTTTACAAACAAATACAGCACATAACAAAACACCCTCTCCCAAAAATAAGGAAAGGGTGTAAATACTCATTCTACTTTTGCATGCGTACTATTTTGTCTTTGTATAACCGTTTTATTTTAAAACAGGGAATTAAAAAAAACCGAAAGTGTAGCTACCCCAGTAACTTTGCCAGTCGGCCTCTGTACTGTTTGCGTGCGCGGTCATATGGACTGTACTGATCATCCATTTGCCGGTTCTACTAATCGGGAATGTTACTTCGCCGGCAGCGTTACTTCTTAATTTTTGGTGTGTGGCTTTTCCATTTTGTACATGCCAGGCTAATACCAACCCGTTTTTAACAGGTTTTTGCAGGAACATAATTTTGAAGGTGACCGGTGTATTTTCCGTTACGGCATAAGGGTTGGTCTTAGGAATAATCTCTAATTTCATCCCGGTATTTATAGCGAAAGTCTGGTCGTTTTTACCCCCAACCTGAACCAGTGTTTTTACACAGCGTTGATATAGTTCTCTGCCTGGTTTTAAAGTATCGCCCTTTTGCAGGCGCAATTTCAAGATTTCATCCAGTCCCTCCGAACGCAGATAGTCATTAAACTTGCCACTTTCCAGTCCGATAAACTTGCTGGTATTGTTGAATGCAATCAGATGATTTCCTGGTTTGGTAAAAATAATATCGAAGGAGCTCAGGCTATCGCCTTTGACAGTCGCACGGATGTCAGTTGACGTATTGCCGCTGTAATGATCCAGTTTCAGGATTTTGTATTTAAGTCCATTGGAGTCTTCTCCCTGATAGTCCTCGCCAACCATCAGATTGATCAACACCTTTTCATTTTCTTTGAGTATAAATTTCATGGGCTCCATCCAGAACTCATGCGCATAGCCAAGTGTGGCGAGAAGCATCAAACTGACAACTACGATTGTTTTTCTGTTTTTTAACATGGTGTTGGGAATTAAGCTGTTTTATGAAATTTAAAAGATAAGGTAGGTAACGCCTAACCGAAAATTGATCGGGTTTCCAAGTGAGGCAACTGTGACCCTTGACAAGCCTCCATTGTAGTAATGGGCATTGGTCAAATTGTACAAATTGAGCTGCACGTTAAATTTGCCCGTTTCGTAGTTGGCCATGGCATCCAAAACGGTAGATGCCGGTATCACAAAATTCTGTGTTGCCAGGTTTCCTACCTGATCGCTGGTGTAACGACCACCGAGGCCAATACCTAAACCTTTTAGATTGCCCTGTGTTAAATTATATTTCAGCATTACGTTTCCGATGTGTTTTGGTGCATTAACGTAACGGAAACCTTCTTTGCCAATGGAGCTCGTTGAGGTCAAGGTATGGTCGTTGTAGGCGTAGCCGGTCAGAATATTCAGCTTTTTGATATTTCCCTGGACGGTAACTTCAATTCCGCGGCTACGCGTACCCTTTACTACCGTTTGCTGATTAGGATTTGTCATCGTAGGATCTGGTGCGAGTATATTTTTATAATCTATATTATATACAGCAACCATCGTCGACAGGTTTTTCTTAAAGAAATCGCCCTTGTAGCCCAGTTCAAACTGCTCCGAAGTCCTTGGTGGAAATGGACCGCCCGCTCCGCCATTGTTGGATAGCTGCGGCGCAAAGGATTTGTTATAACTACCGTAAAAAGAAATATTGGAAAACGGAAGATAAACCAGCCCAATTCGCGGTACCCAAGCCTTTGCAACAGATTCATCACCCTGCAAATCGTCCCGCTCAGATAAGGGTGTTTGTTTTAAATGGTAATGATCGTAACGGAGAGAAAGAAGCGCTTTGAATTTCTCGCCAAAGCTGATTTGATCCTGTAAATAACCACCAATCAAGTCTGTGGATTGTTTGTTATCGTCATAATAATCAACTGCCGGATTAACTGGAGGCACATCATTACTATAATTCGGATTAAGTATAGAAATCCGGGTCGTGGGTGAGCTCCGGTAATCATTTTTGTACCAGCCAAATCGATTGAAGTCAAAACCTCCGAGGAAGCTATGCCTGATTTTTCCAGTATTCACCTTATAATTGGCAAATGCAGTGGTCTGGGAATTAAACTGGTCGTAGTCCCAATAAGAGTAACTTCGGCTGATGGAATCATTGCGGATTGCGCCGGACACAAAATGATCTGCGAAATTAAATTTATTCCGAACATACCGCTGCACAAGTGAAAATGTCAAATCGTCGCTCACCCGATGATGCAGTGTTAAAGTTGCAGAGCTGTTTTTTGTTTTTCCAAAATCGGAAGGACTTTGAACCGTCAGATTTTTAGCATAATGGTCAAAATCAAATGTGCCGTCGCCATTATTTTTCACATACACACCCCGGTCGTATTGCTGCACACTTTTTTCATAAGCGTAATTTACTTCCAGGTTCAGGCTTGTATTGGAAGAGAATACGTAACTGAGCGACGGGGCAACGAAGATGTTTTTCACCTTCTGGTAGTCGCGAAAACTATTTGTACGATCGTAGCCAACAATAGCCCGGTATAATAATTTTTTGTTTTTGGTTAAAGCGCCGGTCGCATCGGCCGAGAACCTCGCGGCATTCCAGGTGCCGTAATCGGCAGCAAATTCAAAGCGATTTTCGACCTGTGGTTTTTTTGTAACGAAATTGATAATCCCACCAGGCATGCTTTCACTGAGAAGTACTGAGGCTGGTCCTCTGAGGATTTCAACATTTTCGATATTGTAGAGTAATGGCTGCTGGCTCCACAAATATAAGGTACCGCGTATGCCATTAAATGTTGTAAAGCTTGCGTCATTTGGATTATAGCCGGTGAAACCACGAAGGGCAAAGCCGCCCATCGAATTGTTTGCTTTTACACCCGTCATCAAAGGGGCAATGTCATTCAGTGTAAAAGCCTGACGGTCCTTGATAATCTGCTGCGAAATAACCTGAATAGATTGAGGCGTTTCAAGGATCGGAACATCTGTGCGGGTTGCCAGCATGGAATGGCTGGTTTGATATTTAGTGTTCCTACCAGTAATGGTTACTTCTTCCAGTAGTTTGTGATCCTGTGAAAGTTGCAGGTTGAGGGATGTTGTTTTACCGGAAAGTATTGTAAAATCCTGTTTTAGAGCTTCATAGCCGGTGCTGGAAACCAGTAAAGTGTATTTTCCGGAAGGAATGTTTTTTAATGAAAAGTATCCGTTTTCATTGGTATAGGTGCGGTATTGTGAACCTTGTATCCGGATATTAACTTCGGATAATGCCTCGTTTTGAAAAGAAATAATATGTCCCGTTAGACCGCCGGTCTGGGATTTGCATACCGTAGCGAAGCTAAATACGCAAAGTATCAGGAAAGTAAATTTGACCATTTATCGGTTTGGAACCTCTGTAAGTATGAAGGATTCATGGATACCCATTAGCCAGACTTTTGGTGTCAGGCATTCAAAGCATCACAAATCTTTCAAAAAATGAGAAAGAAGATTGAAAAATCAGACGGTAGTTGCGTGTCTTGGGGGAGCAAAAATGGCGAATGGAATTCCTGAGATTGGAATTTTATTAAACTGCGCGTAACTATTACTTGTACTATTGAAAGTTGGGGGAATATTTATCCGCAGGCATTCTGAGGCAAAATGACAGTCTATCGCACTGGTTAACGAAATATCAATATGGCCACCTTGATCCGTTGAATTGTTATAATGAGTATCCATCACTTCGGCCATTAATACTTCCAGGCCATCCATGCGCATGTACCTGCGTTCTTCGAAACGATTATTTTCAGTGTAGCTTTTTTCGACGACCATCATATACGGCACCTCTTCCGGCCTGCTGATGCAGCCCATACCTGCCATCCATAAGTAGATAAGCAAAACCAAAGAAGTGAGCAGGCGCTGAGCCATAATGCTAAACCAACATAAACGTTATGCATATATACGGCAAAGTATTGAGAACCGATTCATTTGCTTTTTTTATTTTACATAGGAAATAAAAATGTACTTAGGCTAAAAAGCTGTTTTCTCCGGATATATGAAGTTGTGAAAATTTTTAAAAACAATTTTATAAATCGATTTAACTTTGATATTAAACACGCTCACCCTTAAAATCTTCTCCAATGCTAAAAATCAAATTATTTGTCTGCATTATCTTAACAGCGCAACTGGCCTTTGCTCAAAAACAAGGCTCACTAGAAGAAACAAAAGAAACCGAAGACGGCTTTCTGGCTGGAACCCGGATCATTTTTAGTGATAATTTTGAAAAAGATGCACTGGGAGATTTTCCTGCCAAATGGAACAGTACCAAAGCGGGAGAGGTGAAAAAACTGAAAGGTTTCGAGAATAAATTTCTAAAAATAAGTGATGGCGCAGTCGTTAGCCCGCAACTTACCAAGGATCTGCCTGAACATTTTACTATTGAATATGATTTAATTGTTCCGGACGATGTGCCCATACGTATGGCGAGTGTGGGTTTTGGCATTAAACCGTTTCCGATTAGTTATATGCTGTCTTTAAAAGACGGCGTTGTATTTTCATTCCATTCTTTTGCCAACGGGATTAACGAAGGTTTGAAATTCGGAACTAAAAATGCCAATACAAGTCAACCAGGCCTGCAAAAGGTTGATTACAAAATTGCATTAAATAAGGTTACCAAGGTTGCCATTGCTGTAAATAATACCAGAATTAGATTTTATGCGGACGGTGTTAAACTGGTGGATATGCCTACTGCCTTCAACCCACTATTTCGGAAAGCTTTTTTCTTTTGTCCTTCTATTCATGGAGCCAAAGAAAGTAAATTAAACTATTTCTATATCAGTAATTTGGTCATTGCCGAGGCCGGAACAGACCGTAGAAGCCAGATTGTCAAAGACCTGATGGAAAAGGGGAGTGTGAGTACGAATGCCATTACGTTTGCATCAAATAGTGACAAACTCACACCGGAAAGCAGTGATGTAATTCAGCAGTTTGTAGATGCCATGAAGGAGTCCACCGCATTGAAACTGAAAATAATTGGACATACCGACAGTGACGGAGAAGATGCAGCCAACTTATTACTCAGCAAAAAGAGAGCCTCCGCCGTGAAAGTTAAAATGGTATCCCTGGGTATTGAACCCGGGCGATTACTCACAGATGGCAAGGGAGAAAAAGAGCCCGTTGAAGACAACAAGACCGAAGAGGGTAAGCTTCAAAACAGAAGGGTTGAGTTTGTGAAACAATGAAGGTAGTAGTCTTTTGTGTTGTTTGAATACTAGGTAGTTGGTTTGTTTTAATCCGTGGTCTGTGTCTTCACAGATCTAACGAGCAACAAAATAACCTATTTCAAATTTTTAGAAAATAATATATTGATACTTTAAAATCCGGGTAAAGGTTATTAACTCACGAAAAGTTCTGTGAAGACAAAGGCCATGGAATAGCAACTCATGTTTGCTACTTTTAATGAGACTGAACGGAAATGTATGGTTTTAGTAAACAGACAGTTGGAGGGAAATACGGAAAAACTTCAAAATCCTTACTCTCAAAGCACTCTTGCATTTGCTTGCCGGGTGATAGCAAGGTTAGCAGAATGGAGTGGTTATCAAAGTAAAAGACCTGCCGGACCCACCGACTTTCTGATAGGTTTGCAAAGATTTGATGAAAGGGTTCAGGGTTTTATACTTGTAAAGGAAAATACTTAGATGTGTATATACTCTAGGTGAGGACACGGACCACGGAATAAAGCTAATTCAGGTCTTGCTGTTTCTGGCACAGGTGCCTTAGGAGAGCAAATTTATAATCAGGCAGCGCAGGCGGCAGGAAAAGCTCCTTGGGGGTATCGATGGGCAAATGTTGGAGGAGGAGATCTTACCCTAGCAAGTAGTGGTGAAGTTGTTGCTGAGGGTAGCAATGCAAGGGTGCTGGTTGATGGGGGTAAAAAGGTTGTAAATAATAGTTTAAATTTCACGGGGAAGGAAATAACACAAACGGTTACTAGGGTAGGAAAAAACGGTAACGCCGCTGAAATACTATTTAAGGATGGTAGTAAAATGGTTATAAATGCTGCTCGCGTAAAAGAATGGATACCCAATTCTCACCCTAATGCACCTGCTGGAACATTGCAAAAAGTGAAATTTGAGGATTTTATTCCTGGTTCTAGAGGTTTTAAGCGAGCACCTACACAAGATGAACTTGATTTTCTACTAAAAATATTTAAGTAATGTTGGAAACTACAATTGATAAGGCTATCAGATTCTTCGCTGAATTTTTAAACTCTAGTTGGGAGATGGCTTCTAAATTACTGATTAGTTCTGATGATTTAGATGATGAATTACTTAATGATTGGCTGCAAGCCAATTGGGAATTACTAGTTGAACGACAAGTTGTCAACTTAAACGAATATGTTGAAGTTTATGGCGATGGTGCTGACATTAATGGAGCCAGTAGCAGAATAACATATCCCTTGGCTTTGCCAAACTATAAAGTGAAAATAAAACCAATTGTTGGCGAGACTCTTTTTGATTTTTTAAATAATGAGAATGTTAAGTTAAGGGAAGCCATTTTTGAAAAAATTGTCGGATTTTACGACGGATATTATGTACTTAGCCCGGACTTTAAGTACGTTTTAATTTATGATGAGAATTCTAACACTGAAAGAGTGTTGTTAATGGAGGATGTTAAGTTTGAATTGCAACGGATCTGATCGTATTAGCTGGTCTCTTGTTTTTAACTTGGTTATTATTAGTTTTTTGACTTTGTATTTTTGAATAATTTACAAAAAGTTATGGTGTTTAAAGTACGGAGAAACGAATATTTATTTCGATAACTATCATTAAAAATGGTAAAAAATCAGTGGTCGGTTCCTTGCTAGTCCTTTCTAAGAGACATTAAAACTCATTCGATGCTCACCCTGATTTGCTCTCGGGGTAAGCTTCGAATGAGCCTTTACGATGCAATGGTTCCCAACCTGCAGTTGATATTACTTCAATCCCAATCCACATTTTTTCATCTCTCAACCCCCCAAAACCCATAAACTCCCGTATATTTAAGATCTTTTTCGGTCGCAATGTTTATGCAGGGAAATTTTACCAAAATATATAATTCGTTATTCTCCTTTTTTCTGACAGTTTTATTTGTCAATATTTCCTATGCCCAAAAATCGGCATCTGGCGACAGCATAAAAATCGCCATTGCGCCGGAGTATAATGCAGTTGGTAAATCACACCGGTTTTTTCTGGGTGAAAATCACCGGAAACTATGGGCTATGCCGGTTCCGATGCGGATTCTGGATTTTTCAAAAGAACGGGGTGGTCTGACGATCGTGAAATTGGGTGGAGGCATGCAAACACGTTCGCTGCGTTTGAAAGATGCTTCTGGTAAAGAATGGGTTTTACGAACCATTCAAAAATATCCGGAACGTGGATTGGCTGAAAATCTTAAACCGACAATCGCGAAGGATATTGTTCAGGATCAGGTTTCTACCGGCCATCCTTTCGGCGCTTTGGTTGCGCCTTCTCTGGCCGGGGCGCTAGGCTTATTGCACTCCAATCCCGAAATTGTTTATGTTGAAAACGATCCTGGATTGGGAGAATACCAGAAGGACTTTGCCAATGCGGCTTATTTATTTGAAGAAAGAAATCCTTTTGAAACCGAAAAAACGGACGCGACGGACAAGGCACAACGAAAAGTCCAGAATAATAATGATACAAACTTTGACGAAAAACTGACACTTCGTGCGCGACTACTGGATATGGTCATCGGCGACTGGGACAGGCATGAAGATAACTGGCGATGGCTACCTGAAAAATCCAAAGGTGAAACCATTTACAGGCCTATTCCAAGAGACAGGGACAAAGTTTTTTATAAAACTTCCGGACTTTTGCCCTGGTTTTTGTCGCATCAGTGGCTGAAATCCAATCTTCAGCCTTACAGCGCTACAATAAGGGATGTAAAAGGATATAATTTCAATGCCCGATATCTGGATCGTTATTTCCTGAATCAGCTGGATGAGGACGACTGGAAAGAAGAAATAAAATATATTCAGGACAGATTGACTTCTGAGCTTATTGATAGCACAATGAAATTTTTGCCGGATAGCGTTTATGCTGATCCAAGTACGGCGGAGCTTACGAAATCCTTAAAAGGCCGTGTGGAAAATCTGCCTGTTTATGCACTCGAATATTTTCGATTTTTAGCTGGATTTGTAGAAATTCCGGCCTCTGATAAAAAGGAATATTTTGACATTCTCCATACGAAAAAAGGAGATATCGATCTGACGATTTTCAATATCAAAAAAGACGGAACAAACGGCAGGAAGATTTATCACCGGAAATTTGATCATACCGTCACCAAAGAAATCAGGCTGTATGGTTTTGGTGGTGAAGATGTTTTTTCTGTCAATGGTACCACAAAATCTCCAATCAAAGTTCGTATGGTTGGAGGGGATGATATCGACAAATTTGAAATTGACGAAAACCTGAAAAACAAACATAAACTTTATGTCTATGACCGGTCGGATCAGGAGAATAAGTTGCCGCCTCCCTCGCTTGCAAGATTAAGGCTGTCGACCGATACTGCGGTAAATCAATACAATAAAAGAAGTTTTCTTTTCGACAGATTCGGCCCTCTTTTTCGTATTAATTACAATATCGATCAGGGAATTCAAGTAGGTGCAGGGTTGATTTTTGAAAAACAGGGATTCCGAAAAGTGCCTTATGCTTTTAAAAATGAGTTCTGGGCAAATTACTCTACCGGACGGAAATCTTTCATTCTGGATTATGTCGGAGATTTTAAAAAGGCAATCGGGTTAAACGATCTTGAAATCGATGCACATTTACTGGGCCCGAATAATTTAAGCAACTTTTTTGGTATCGGGAACAATACAAAATTTCCTAACAACGGAAACAGGAAGATGCCCTATTATCGAAATCGCTACGATTATCTGACGGTCGATTTTAAACTAAAAAGAAAAATAAGGGAAAATCTGACACTCTTTGGCGGAGTTTCTACGGAATATTACACCAGCAAACAGGATAACAATTTAACGCGTTTCCTGTTTGATTTTAATGAATCAAATCCTCAATATCAGGTTTTTCAGGATCGTGTTCACGCAGGTTTGCTAGCTGGCTGGACTTATGATACCCGTGATAATATTTCTATGCCTTCAAAAGGTCTTTACTGGAATACAACTTTTTCGGCGAAGGAAAAACTGAATGGTTTTTCGCAATCCTATGGTAAACTAGCGACAGAAATCCGGTATTATTTGAGTAGTAAAAATTCTAATTTTGTGATGGCAAATCGTCTGGGCGGCGGGACAACAGTGGGAGATCCTGCTTTTTTTCAGAAAATGCAATTGGGCGGTGTTCGAAGTCTTCGTGGATATCACACCAATCGTTTCACAGGAAAAACAATGATGTATCACAATCTTGATCTGAGACTGGATGTACTGCATTTTACATCGTATATCGTTCCCGGAACATTAGGAATTATTGGTTTTAATGATGTTGGAAGAGTTTGGGAGCCGGATCAATCGTCAAAGAAATGGCATGATGGCTATGGTGGCGGATTGTACGTCATTCCGGCAGAACTGCTTTTGATCCAGTTTGTGATGGGTTTTTCCAAAGAGGGATCCCTTCCTTACATTTCAATCGGATTTAGTTTTTAATTTATTTCAACTCTCAATATCCTGATTCTGAGCGGCCATTTCTTCCATTACTTTGGCAGGGATCATTATTCTAAAAGTGGTTCCCTTGCCAATTTCGGAGCTTTTTACAAATAATTTACCGCCGTGGTAATCTTCAATGATACGTTTGGCGAGCGTAAGCCCTAAACCCCAGCCCCGTTTTTTTGTACTGAAACCGGGATTAAAAATTTTATTAGCATTAGCTTTCGTCATTCCTTTTCCATTATCTGCAATATCAATAAGGATTTCCTTGCTTTGCGGCGGAGCTTGCAGTGTAACATGGATTTCACCAATCCCGGCCATAGCGTCCACTGCATTTTTACATATATTTTCCACGACCCATTCAAAGAGATTTTTATTCAAAAGTGCAGTTTGTCCCTCGGCCAGCTGATCATGGATATGGAAATGTACTTTTGAGGAAACGCGTTTTTGCAGGTATGTAATGAAACTTGTTACAATGATGGAAACAGATTCCTGTTTCAAAGTAGGAACCGAACCAATATTTGAAAAACGGGTTGTGATCATTTCCAGGCGCACCACATCCTTTTCAATTTCGTCGGCTATGGATGAATCAATGTTAGGATCACTACGGAAATATTCTACCCACGCCATCAGCGACGACAACGGTGTACCCAATTGATGGGCTGTTTCTTTTGCCAAACCAACCCAAACCCGGTTTTGCTCTGCTTTCCTGGCCGCGCTGAATGCAAGATAAGCCAGATAGCCAATCAATAGCATAACCGAAAGCTGAATAAATGGATAATACCGAAGCTGGGTCAACAAAAATGAATTACTGTAATAAATGTAACCTACTTTCCCTTCACCTACCTGAACAGGAATAGGAGGATGTTCCTTTTTCATCTTAATGAGCTGCGCCTGAATAATACGTTCTTTTTCGCGGAGCGAAGCATTTTTTGAAAAGGGAATATTTTTGTTGGGATTTGGGAAGTTATTTTCGTCTACATAGATCGCCGGTATCTGATAAAAATATACAGCATCCTGGATGACACTCATAATTACGTTAAAGTTTTCATCGTCAGGGCTATTGATGATATATCTTAACCCTTCGCCATACAATCGCACTTCCCGTTCTTCCCGTTCTTCAAGCTTGTCTACCAGATCGTTTGTATAAAATAGTGATACGATGCTAAGGCCCAGAAGCACTATGCCTATTGCATATTTTATGTTGCCTTTTTTCTCATAGGTTTCAACCAGGGAACGACGGAGCCGATCACTGTTTAGAAGCGCAACCGGATGTAATCGGAAACGGGGTTTGTTTTTAGGTGTTTCTGCAATCATTTATATTCAGACACTTAACAAAATTTACCTGTTGAAATAATAAGGTTTACAAATAACGTAAAATAATTGTGCTAAGTGGATTTTCCTTTCAATTTCGTTTGTTGTGAGGTCAGGAATAAAGATGACGAATGTCATTTAAACACCTCGGATTATAGTGGAAATTTACAATATAAACCAAAGTTTTATTTATATGTTTTCTAAATAAACATGTGTGCTTTGCTTACGGTTCCTATTCTAAATTTTGTGCTGTATTTTTGTAAATCGAATTAGACCTAGTGATGTATAATCATTTCAAATCAATAAGTTTATCACATCGGAATGCCCCACTTTCCATCAGAGAGCAACTTGCGCTTTCAGAGGAAGGAGCTAAGGGAATAATGCTTCGTTTGAAGGATTTCTTTGAAGTTTCCGATGTACTTGTCGTTTCTACCTGCAATCGTACAGAAATATATTATTCTTCCGCCGAAGATCTGAATGAAGAGATTATCAAGCTTCTTTTAATTGAGAAAGGAGTTTCTGATGTACAACCTTTTCTGGATTATTTTGATCGTTTTGGAGAGGGGGAGACCGCTGTTCAGCATTTGTTTGAGGTCGCTACAGGCCTTCATTCACAAGTGGTTGGGGATATGCAAATCCCTAATCAGATCAAGCATGCTTACCAATGGACTGCGGATTTGAACATGGCGGGCCCATTTTTACACAGGCTTTTACATACGATCTTTTTTGCCAACAAACGTGTAGCCCAGGAAACATTTTTCCGGGACGGAGCAGCTTCTGTTTCTTATGCTGCTGTGGAATTGCTGGATGGTTTAATGCCAAATCCTAAAATTCTGGTTGTGGGTCTGGGAGAAATCGGAACGGACGTTTGCCGTAATCTTGCACAAAAAACGGGTTCGGATGTGACTTTGGTAAACCGTACCGCAAGTAAAGCAGAAGCTTTGGCTCAGGAATTAGGATTCAAAGTTGCCGATTTTGAAAATATTGAACACGAAATTGCCCAAGCTGATATAATCGTCTCGTCCATTGCACGTGATGAGGCGTTCTTTACAAAGGAAATGATGGTTCGCTTGCGAGGCATGTCTTTCAAGTATTTTATCGATCTTTCTGTTCCACGCAGCGTGTCTCCGGAAGTGGAGGAGATTCCGGGCGTTATGCTTTACTCAATTGATTCCATTCGTTCAAGAGCGGATGAGGCACTTACCCGCCGTCTGGAATCTGTTCCGCAAGTGAGAGAAATTATTGGCGAAGCAGTGCTTGAATTTAATGACTGGTCAAAAGAAATGATCGTGTCACCGACAATTCAGAAACTGAAAGGTGCTTTGGAACAAATACGGAAAGAAGAATTGACACGGTTCACTAAAAACCTGAGCGATTCTGAACTTGAAAAAGTGGAACGTATTACGACGAGCATGATGCAGAAAATTCTTAAACTGCCTGTTTTACAACTAAAAGCGGCCTGCAAACGCGGGGAAGCGGAAACGCTGATTGATGTTTTGAATGATCTTTTCAATCTTGAAAAGCAAAGCGAAACGCACTGACAAGGAATATTATTCACTATGGAGTTATAAAACCCTGATAACCGCAAGGAATTCAGGGTTATTTTTTTGGATTAAAAACAATAAAGAACGGGCCGCTTTTGCGACCCGTTCTATGCATTACCTTACCCTCCACAATATTGTTATTAATTACTGATTACATCGCTTTGATGAAAGGACCAGCAATTTTAAGAACTTCTTCCATAGTCAAAGGCTCGTCGAATGATTCTGTGATGGCAGTGAAAGATATACCTTCCAAACCAGCAATACCAGGAACATTTAAAGTACCCTGAACAACATTTCCTTCACCTGCATAAACCGCAGCAGGAACACCGGCATCATTTGAAATCCAACCTTTAATTGTTGAATCGCCAGAAATTTTTCCTAGAATTCTTCTTGCAATTGCAGCATGACGTGCTTCAACTGAATGTATTTGAAGTGCATACTCCAACAAAGGTTTTGATGTGATAAGATTACCAGCCTGTCCTTTGTAAGCACGAACTCCAGTGTCTTCCAAAGCTTTTGAAACCGTAACAAACGTTGCGAAATCAGTGAAAACTGTTGGGAAAACAGCAGGGAAATCAAAAGTTGGTTTTGCAACAGCCTGTGCACCAAGGGCAGCTACAAGAAAGTCAACGTGTGCCTTTTCATGTTTTCCGATTTGTGCGAATACCGGAGCATATTCTGATTTGATCAGTCCGGAAGTACCGTTACCGATCATATAGAACTCATTTTCAAGATATTCCAGCGTAAGTGCGTAATTAAGAACATCAGTAGCACTTGGTGTAGCACCAAAAGCTTTGTTCACAATACTACCAAAAGCAACAGGAACAGCAGCTGCTGCCAGTTTGCTGCCAATACGGTTCATAAACATACGACGAGACGCATGCTCTAAACGGCCAACTGCATCGCCGTCAAATTTTTGGAAACTGTCAATTATATTAAAAATATTCATGTCTTCGTGATATTAGAATGTTGATGATTAAGATGGCAGGTTTGCACCACTGATTTTGTCCATTACAAAAGGCTGAACAGCCGGAAGGATAACACTCGGAGGAACCGCAGCATCAAATCCACCAAATCCCATGATTGAGACAAGTACATCGTCACCAGCAAAAGACATTGTGTTTGGCATCAACAAGTCACGAATTATAGAAGCGTGACGTGCTTCAACAGAAACAATTTTTCCTGCAAGAAGCAAGTAATCAGCGCTCATAATCAATTTACCAGCACCATTATAAGCCTGAACCCCTGTATCTTCAAACAATTTGGCAGCACCCAATACGCTTGCACGATCACTGAAATTGATAGAAGAGAAATTTGGAGTTAAACCTTTAATTGCAGCTCCGCCTAAAGCAGCTTTGAAGAATTGTCTGTGAATAATTTCGTGATCACGAATATCCGTAAGGATCATTTTTTCCTCAGCACTCATTCCTGCGTAAGGAGTCATCATTACCTGTGTGTAGAACGCTGCTTCCAATTGCTCCAATGCATAAGCATAGTTAAGGATACCAATATCACCTGATCCTAAATCAACTGTTTGGTCACCCTGAATATCATGGTCAGTACATGCACCTAAGATAAAAGCTCCTGTTGCGGCTGCAACACCGGCTGATCTTAGGAAGTAGCGTCTGTTCACCATCGATAGCATTTGCTTATCTTCGGAAACTGAAGTGTCTAATAAGGTTTTTTTCATAGTCTTGTAAGTCTGTAAAACTCTCGTTTGTTGTAAAAGGTTGAATTTTAGAAGACTTACGACGGCATGTTCAAAATAGATTAAACAGTATAAAAAATATTTGGCGAAGGGTTGAATTGGCAAAACGTGATATTGTATTTCTACATTATTTATTCAAATAAATGTTTGTTTTGATTGGATTATAATTAGAATGTAAAAAATTGAAAATTTTAAAAAGATATTTTGGGACCATAAAAAATATTGTAAAAAGATATAATTTTATTTTTTACGATACCTCAGCACGAGACTTTTGTATAAAGTTGGAGCTGACCATTTAAAGTAACCTTAACATTGATGACCAAACTTTATAGCTTACTTTTAAGTAATTTGCCATGGGCTTAACATCGGATTTTATATTTCCGTCGTATGTTTAAAACATTACTAAAAAATCCGGCAAGCATTATATTAATACATCTTTACCTCCAACCAATATGGCGTGCATGTACGCTCAAAAAAGAGTAAGTCAGCGTATGTCAGGCGCTTTAAAAACGTTTCGAATCACTTGCAGCCTTACCAGATATTTTCTGGTCTTCATATCGTTAAATGTCTGTATTAGTGCCAGGGCGCAAACGCAGCATTGGAGTCCGTCATCAGAGTTGGGAAGTTATATAGGTACCAGTTCAACTGCACCATTCTGGCTTCGGTCGAATCAGTTTGGTACAGTTCCACTGACAATGCCTTCTTTAACAGGGCGAGTTGGGCTGACTTATGAATCCCGGATTTATGCTGACACGATCAAAAAATCAAGACATGCCCAAATCCGTTGGGGTGCAGGGGCGGAAGCAGTTTTTAATCTTGGGCGGGGAAATGAAAAAGTTTTGCTTCCCGAAGCGTATATTAAAGTAAGGTGGAAAAAGCTGGAATTCTGGGGTGGAAGAAGAAAACAGATTTTAGGAATTGTAGATACCACATTAAGTACTGGCTCTTTTACCTGGTCAGGAAATGCAATGCCGGTCCCTAAAATTCAGCTGGGTTTCCCGGATTATGTTCCTTTGAAATTTCTTAACAATTACGTATCGATAAAAGGTTTTTTTTCTCACGGATGGTTTAATGTGCCTTATATACAGGGGGCTTATCTTCATCAGAAAACGCTTCATGGAAAGTTTGGAAAACCCGGTAGTAAATTTAACATGCAGGTCGGCGTTGTCCACAGCGTAACCTGGGGAGGTCACGCCGATTATTTAAAGAGCAGTCCACTGGCGGTTAACGGACAACTAACTGATAATTTTGGCGACTTTTTATGGGGCGTTGTTATCGGTAAAATTCCAAAAGCATATCAAAATAAGCGTTTTACAAATTTTGATGGAGAAAACCGGGTGGGGAATCATGTGGGGCAATACGATCTTGCTTTTGAATATCAACTGAAAACTTCAAAGTTACTTCTCTATCATAATCACCCTTTTGAAGATGGATCCGGATTGCAGTTGCAAAATATTCCAGACGGATTGTATGGGTTAAGTTGGAAGAGAAATCCTGTATCGAAAAACTTTATACAGGTGAAAGGCGTTTTGCTTGAATATCTTTTTAGCAAGGATCAGTCCGGCGCGGGATTTGATTTGACAAATACGCATTTCAAAGGCAATGATAATTATTTTGATCACGCACAATACAAAGAAGGTTGGTCATATTTTGGAAAAGGTATGGGAACGCCTTTTATTCAGCCAAACAGTGAGATCAAACAAAAATATTGGGGTGAGTTTTTTCCTGACAACCGGATTGTTGTTTACCACGTCGGACTGGAAGGTACTGCTGCAAGAACCATTCAATGGAAAACTAAACTATCTTATAGTTCAAATTTCGGAACAAATAACAGACCATTTAATCCTACGGCAAAGCAATTTTCATATTTGTTAATGGTGGATGCGCCGATCTTCAAATGGGGAAATACAAGGCTGGTAACAAAACTTGCCTTTGATCAGGGAGATTTATTACCGTCATCTCTGGCAGGTTATATTGGTTTCAGATCCACGGCCTGGGGTAAATGGAGATAGATTTTGATATTAAATAAAATAGAAACGGTGGCCGAATTTCAGCCACCGTTTCTATTTTATTTCTTCGCGGCTCTTTTTATTGGCCGTCCGTATTTCTGCATTTTTTCTGCCGCATGATCTCGCCGGACATTTACTTTTTTGTTCTTATCTATTTTCTCATGAAAAGCAGCACCAACTGTTCCCTTTTTAGGAAGTTTGATATCAACCGATTTCATATAAATATGAGGTTTTTCATTTTCCGTAAGAACATCTGATATTTTCAGATTTTCCGGCAACGGTAACATCGGGATTGGATAATTCATCAAAGCCTCGATACCTTCCTGAAACTCTTTTTCTTTTTCAGTGACAAAAGAGATTGCAATCCCTTTTTTGTCGGCACGGCCTGTTCTTCCTATTCTGTGAATATAATTTTCAGGGACCTCGGGAACATCAAAATTGAAAACGTGGGAAACCTCGGCCACATCCAATCCTCGGGCAATAATATCGGTCGCGATCAATAGCCGGTAATTTCCTTCGTGAAATTGTTTTACGCTATTGAAACGGTGATTTTGCTCTTTGTTAGAATGTATTACACCAATTTTTTCAGGGAATTTTCTTTCAAGTTGACTGAACAACTGATCTGCCAAATGTTTGGTAGCGGCAAAAACCAGTACTTTGGACATATCCTCGTTTTCACTTAAAAGCAATTCCAGCAAATTTACTTTGGTGTAAAAATTGGGAACGTCGTAAGCCATTTGCTCAATATTTTCCAAAGGCGTTCCAACCGGAGCCGCTTCTATGCGGACAGGATTATTGAAATAAGTCTGCATCAAAACTTCTACTTCCGGAATCAAAGTTGCGGAAAATAATAGATTTTGTCTTTTTTGAGGAAGTAGGTCCAGAATATTTTTAAGCTGTGTACGAAAGCCAAGATTCAGCATTTCATCCACTTCATCAATAACCAGTTTCTTTATATTTTTTGTCTTCAGAGAGCCATTCATAGCCAGATCGACCAAACGTCCCGGTGTTGCTACTACAACATCCGCTCCGTTTTTCAACTCGGCCATCTGCACCTTTATATTTCCTCCGCCATAAACGCCAACCGCTGTCAAGGTCATGTAAGCAGCCAGTTTTTTTACCTCTTCAACCACCTGAACCACAAGTTCACGTGTTGGAACGATGATAAGAAGCTGTGGTAACCGGTCTTTTGAAAACTGTATCTGACGAAGTGTCGGTAATAAATAAGCAAAGGTTTTTCCTGTTCCTGTCTGGGCAATGCCGCACACATCTTTACCTGACATCATCACAGAAAAAACTTTTTCCTGAATGGTTGTTGGGGTTGTATAACCAAGATCCTCTAATGCGTTCAGTAGCGGCCTGGTGAGATTTAATTCTTCAAAAGTCATATCACAATCCTAAATAATCCGCAAAGGTAATTCTAATCTGGCGGATATGACAGCTTTTATTCGTATTTGCTAATTTAATCCCTGGTAGAGAATAAATTAGCATTTTTAATAAATTCCTTATTTTACATTTTTGTATAAATCCAGGCCCACCAGATTAACGCAAATTGTAAAGGCAAACGCAGTATAGTAACCCAGAGATATGGATTATGTTCTTGGTAAAAAGTGATGGCCATCTGAATATTGGCGGGGAAAACGGCGATTAACAACAAAATCAGCAACCAGGCTCCAATGTGTCTGGTGGTTGGAATTGCAAGTAATATAGCAAATAGAATTTCACAAACTCCGCTGATATGTACCAATTCCAGCGGATAGGGGAGAAATTTTGGCACAATGCCAACAAACATTTTTGGTGTTGTAAAATGGGAAATTCCTGCAAAAATAAAAAACGCAGACATGAGGTAGAGGAAGAAGTATTTCATGACCGGCTTATTTTATAAAAGTTATAGGATTAAATTTAGAACTGATTCGAATTTATGATATGGTTTAGATATCTTTGAAACTTGTTAATCCCGGTTACTACTCACCCTCAATTTTGATGAAAATAATTGTATACCTCTTCGCATACCTTCTTTCAATTACCTTTGCAACAAGTCAAAATGTTATAGAATGGAATTCTGAATATCAATTACAAGATAGCGATTTTCAGGCTTCAAGGCATATTGGTGGCGGTAATATTTCTGTATATGCCGCCTGTTCTGTGGGTTTTGGGTATCAAATGAATGGTTATCAGTTTATGTTCACCAAGAATTTTAATTCAAAAGTTAATACGACTTTTACGAAAAATGCATCTTATATTATTGCTGCTGATACCATTACACGTAATAAGCTGTTGAATTTTGCCCGAGCGGAATTTGATCTTTCTGAATTATTTGCCCGAAAGTTTAGGCAGCTAATGTTTGAAAAGAAAAATGCATTTTCGGATCCGAACTTTTACCAAAAACTATACGAGCAGATACAGACTGAAATGGTCGCTAGAAATTCTCAGCTTAGCCTTGATACAAATGCTGGCCTTGCAGATCTCCGATTAAAGGAACAACACGAAAAGATTCGGGCTGAAATCGACGCTTTGGCTGAATTTTGCAAGGAATGTAAACCAAAGAAAAAGAAAAAAGATGACTGATAGTCAGTTTATTAAATACAATTTCCTCTTTATAAAGTATGTTCTTGAAATCTTCTCTTTTTTATTTTTCGTTCCTTTTTATCTTATTTTTAACGGCTATCTCAGGTAAATGCCAGATACCTTCAAAATTAACCCTTGACAAATCGGATACAACAAGCGGCATTGTTCTGTTTTCCTTTTCAGTGCCAAGACAATCTTATGGGGAATATTATCTTGATATTTTTCATATAGAAAGTCGGAAAAGGGAAAAATTATTTTTTCATACATCAGAAGTTCCGGATATCAAAAATAAGGAGATGAGAATTTATTACGGTGCCAAACTTTTGCCAAAAGGAGAATATAAAATTTATGGATGGGGTATGATTTTTAACGGCGCTACGGCAACGAGTACTTATACATCCAGAGCGAATTTTTCCATTCCTTTTACAATATTCGAAGGTGATATCAATTATTTAGGTGACTATTTCGGAATATTCAGAAGGATAACAGATCAGGGAGGACTCAAAGTACCAACGGAAGCCTACTTCATCGTTTCTAACCGATATATGGAGGATAGAGAGCTGATCCGGAACAAATTTTCAAGCTTGAATTTAAATCATGTCGTTGATGGGATGCCTGATTTTGCCGGTAATAATACAGCATATAGCGGACTATTTTTAAAGGGAATTAATGTACCGTGATTTTTTTCATGATTTGTAATCAATCCCCAATAAATAAAAATCCCCATCCGGTGATTCACCATCAGAAATAATTTCCCAACCCTGAGAAAAGTAAAATTCCAACGCATTTTTATTGGCCTGCAAACATTTTAAAGTTGCTGGTCGGCCTGTTCTTTCCAAACAGGCATCCAGAAGTGATTTTCCTATTCCTTTGCCAACAAATTTAGGATCGATAAATAAGGAATGAATGAAATTATCCGGCAGCCACCAGGCAATAAATCCAATCGGTACATCATCTTCAACGGCAACCAAAACCTCTTCTTCCTGAATTGAGGAGTCAAAATCTTCAAGTTTTAAACTATCAGCATCGACCCACGGAAACGCGAGTTTACGGGATTCGAGATAGATGTGACGCAGTTGTTCTCTATGTTCCGGGGTGTAATCACGGATTGTCCAAAATATTTCTTGTTTGCTGTTTTTCAATTTCTTCAATTTAGACTGATGCAGGTTATTTATTCCTCGTTTTCAGGAGATTCTATTTTGTGTTATAAAACTATACCTAATGTTACTAATTATTAATCTTGCCAAATAAAGCCGTTTTGTTTCTCTTTCGTTCACATTATTTGAATTAGATTTGTAGTGATATTTAGAGCCAAGAAATGATCATTTGATAAGACATAAATAAGCCGGAAAAACATTGAAAACAATATTTTAAATATATTGTTGGAACAATTAACCCGCGTATAAGCTTGTATTCTTGGATTATGGTAGCATCAGCGTTATGGAACCCCCATCATGAAATGTTTTTAATTTTAGTATAAATGAAACTTGTCGGACAATTAAACCGGGTTGTAGTTACCGGACTTGGCGCTTTGACACCGCTGGGAAATAATATAAATGACTTCTGGAATGCATTGGTGAATGGTGTAAGCGGTGCAGCAGAAATAACAAAATTTGACACTACAAATTTCAAAACAAAATTCGCCTGCGAAATTAAAGGTTTTAATCCGCAGGATTTTTTTGATAGAAACGACGCAAGAAAATACGATCCTTTCACGCAATACGCATTAGTTTCGGTAGCGGAAGCTTTGAAAAATGCGGATGTTGATTTTGAAAAGCTTAATAAAAACCGTATTGGTGTTATCTGGGGAAGTGCAAACGGTGGAACTTCGACTTTCCAGGATGCGGTTTCTGAATATGCGACCGGAAATGGAATCCCTCGCTTCAATCCTTATTTTTATCCCAAAATGATTGTTGACATCGCTTCTGGTGTTATTTCAATTAAATATGGTCTGCGGGGGGTGAATTTTACGTCTGTTTCTGCCTGTGCGAGTGCAAATACTGCGATCATTGACGCGTTTAATTTTATTCAGTGGGGAAAGGCCGATATGATTATTACAGGCGGATCCGAAGCTTCAATTTATGAAGTTTCAATTGGGGGCTTTAATGCAACCAAAGCACTTTCGACCAACAATGAAAATGCGAAAACAGCCTGCAAACCATTTGATCCCGATCGCGACGGATTTGTGATGGGGGAGGGTGCCGGTGCTTTAATCCTTGAAAGTTATGAACATGCTGTAAATCGCGGAGCTAATATCATTGCGGAAATTGTTGGTGGAGGAATGAGCGCTGACGCATATCACCTCACAAGCACTCATCCCCAAGGAGCTGGAACTACATCGGCCATGTTGCTTTCTTTGGAAGAGGCAGGGATTTCTGCTTCGGAAATTGATTATCTCAATGTGCACGGAACGGCGTCTTCGGTAGGAGATATCAGTGAGTTGCATTCTATTAAAACTATATTCGGGTTAGATACAAATCTTAGTATCAGTGCTACAAAATCCATGACAGGCCATTTGCTTGGTGCGGCTGGTGCTATTGAAGCCATTGCATGTATCAAAGCAGTTGAAAATGACCTCATTCCACCAACCATTAATACGCAGAAACTGGAACCTGAATTTGAGGGGAGACTTGACCTTACGTTGGGTAAAGCAAAAAGCAAAATAGTTAATTATGCCATGAATAATACGCTTGGTTTTGGCGGACATATTGCTTCCAGTATTTTTACCAAGTTTAAGGAATAGGGTATTTGGATTGATAGAAAAAGAAATTTCGGTTTTCTAAAAACCATAAAAAAAGCATCCGTTTCTGGATGCTTTTTTTGTCTGTCGATGAAGTGTAAAATTTTATCTTGTTCTCAAACGGCCACTTTTTTTGTCGTAAGTACCCAATGGAAAACTTAATCCAAGATTGATCCCGAAGTTGCGGTTTTGGATATTGCTGTTAGCATCTTTTGTTACATCCAAAAGACCCAGGCCGTATCGAACATCAAAATTAAGCCATACTTTACGTGTAAGTTCGTAGTTCAAACCCAAACCCCCTGTAAGTCCCAAGTCAAAAACGTTATAAACGCGGCTATTGGAATTGCCGTTGATGTTGTTACCATTTATATCTTTTGCGCTAACAAGAAAATTTAAACTTGGTCCAAGAAATACTTTCGGACGAAGACGGTCACCATATTGTCCGAAGAAGTAAGTGAAAAGCAAAGGAACCTGAACGTAGTTCAAATTGATTTCATCTCTTTTATCATTGATTTTGGCACCAAGTTGTGTGTATAGTATTTGTCCGCTGAAACCAAATCCCTTTTTTGAGCTGTAATTATAAAAGGCTCCAATGGTTAAACCTGGTTTAACTTCTGTTTTACTAGCACTTCCGTGAAAGTTGGCAAGTGAAACACCAGCAATCGGTCCGATAGAAACATTCTCCTGTGCAAAAACCTGTGCAAGGCTCAGCGTAAGAGCAAATAATAGAATAATACAATTCTTCATGTAGGTACGTTTAAGTTAATTTAAAACGTACCATTCAATTAATGTTCCAGTGAGGCTGTTTTAGGCAGATTTTGGTTATTTAGTTTGTTATCAGCATAATAATTATTTATTGGAATGTTTACAATAGTGGAGATTTTCGGGAAACTGGGGTAAGTTATCCACATGTTATATCAAAGCGCTACATTTAAAAATCGTCTTCATCGTCAAAAACGGCTGTATTTGGTATTTCATATGTTTTCAAAAAAGCTTTCAAAACGCTTGGTTCTTGCCATCTCTTCAAAGTCAACTTAATTTCCTTAATTTCAGCTTTCACTTCATTAATGTTGGTGTTAAATTTAACAACAACTGTCGTCATGGAATTAGCATGCTGAGGATTGATACCGCACAGATACGATATCTGCTGCTGAATTTCTTCTTTCTCTTTTTCCAGTTCTTCAACCTGTTCTTTCAATACCAGATTGTAATACGTCAGCTGCTCCTTTCCCAGATTTTCAAGATGGTCCTGATCAATTCTCTCGAACTCAATTTGTAATTTTAACAATTCAAGCAAATTGTTGTCCTGATAAGTCTGCGTGACACGCTGCATGATTTCCGTTTTCCGGATCTTTTCAGCTTCGTCCGTTTCACGATCCGGATGAAATGCTTTAACCAAATCCATATAAACCGTGCGAACCGACTTTGTGGTTTTCTGTTTCGCGGAAAATCGCTTTGCTTCGTCAGAAAATGCTTTTGCTTTTTCAGCTCTCAATTCTTCCTTAATCCGGTTTTGCTCTTCTTCATCAAGTTCGTGAAATTGATCAGGTAAGTTGTTCTCGTCCTGAATTTCATTTTCTTCTGCTAAAAGTCTGCTGTCTATAAGCTGAGAATCTGTACGTTTTAACTCGCGTAAGGCAGTTACAAAATCGACATCACTGTATTTATTGAAAAGCGGCATAAGCTCTTCAAACTTGTAGTTCAGGATAAGGTCGAAGGATATTTCCGAGATCAGATAACCAAGTTTGGTCAGATATAATTTTCTGTAAAGATCTTTTTCATACGTACGATCCATCAGTTTAACGAGCTCAACCCGGAAAGACTGATACTCCATAACTAATGGATTATATTCTTTCTGTACTCTTTCAACCAAAAGAAAATAGCTGCTGCGCAATTCCGGAATCAATTTATCCAACTGCTCAATTTTTTCGGATAACTGATTAAATTCTTTTTGACGTTTGTTTAAAACGGTCTTTGGCTGCCCAATACGCAGCACACTTGATCTTTGCATGATTTTATTTTAAAGTATTCAAATAACTTTTTTAGCTATTTGTAAGTTTCCAAGGATGAGGAAATTTAGTTTTCTTACCCGTCGGATGGCAGAAAAAGCCGTCCGACGGGTAGCCCGGTCCGATATTAAAAAGTGTTCCGACGTGCAACCGGTCCGACGGCTTTTTCTGCCGTCGGACCGGTATTAAAAAGTTGCTATTGGCGAGAAATGTCCCAATTCTAAAATCCCAACTCCTGATAAGAAATCAAAATAATAGCTACAACAGCCAGAGCAAGTCCCAGTCTGTTAAGATTATTTAATTTTTCCTTATATAAAATCCACGCTGCAAAGGACGAAACCAGCATACTGAGAATATTATAAATCGGGAAAACAAAAGCGGCGCTGTTACCAAAAGAACCTAACGCTAAAAGTAAAAAATAGAGCGACAGGAAGTTAGGGACACCGAGAATCAATCCGCCAATAACACTTCGCAATTCCAGTTTTTCACCCCCAAAAATAATTTTGTAAAGCAAAACCAGCGTTCCGATCAGAATAGCACCGGAACAGGCAATGATCATAAAAAGAGTTGTTTGATCAGGTTTGTAATACGACATTGTCAAATAATTGATCAGCGTATTATTTGTCCCGCTTGCCATAAATGTAAAAACCGGAAGAAGCCAGGCATAGGAAAAAACAGAAACACGGAGCGGTTGTCCGTCTTCAAATTCTGTTGTTTTTTGCTGTTTTTGAATGGCTCCTAAGGCCAGAGCCGCCAGAGCAATAACCAGTCCGGCGTAATTAAGAACTGTAAAATCTTTATTTGTATTTTTAAAAATGAAAAGTCCGAATAAAACCGGAATTACCAGCGACATATTTCCTGCCAGTGAAGCGGCTGTTACACTTACTTTTTGGGCCGTTAATCCAATCGACATAAACGCGATGACAAACAAAGTTCCAAGCGCCAAGGTTAATAATGTTCCTTCCGAATTCCATTGAATTTCCTGAAAAGCTTTCAGTTCAGGCGTAAGAAAAAGTCCGGTAACGACACACGAATAATAATTAAAAACGACTGCATGAAAGGAATTGACCTTGTGGCGCGGATAAGCGCGCATGATCATGTACAACGCAACGGTGAACAATACGGCCAGTAAAAAGTATAACATAGTGGCGGTAACTTAATTCAGTTTTGAAACAACTTCGTCAATAACTCGTGGGAAATGCTCATGTTCCAGAACCTGTACTTTTTTTGCGACATTGTCCGGCGTATCGGTTTCGGTAACTTCACAAGAAGCCTGGAAAATAATATTTCCTTCGTCGTAATTTTCGTTGACGAAATGGATCGTAATCCCGGATTCTTTTTCCGCATTGGCAACCACCGCTTCATGCACAAAATGCCCGTACATGCCTTTTCCGCCATATTTTGGAAGTAGAGCCGGATGAATGTTAACCATTTTCTCGGAATAAGTTTCAAGCAAAGAAGCAGGGATCAACATCATAAAACCAGCCAGCACAATCAGATCGATCTGATTGTTTTTCAATATTTCTAAAACACGTTCGGTTTCATAAAAGGTTTTTCTATCAAAAACAACAACAGGAATCTGGAATTTCCGGGCACGCTGAATAACTCCTGCTTGCGGATTATTGGTCAAAATAAGATTAATCTGAACATCTGCCCGTCCTTCAAAATATTCACAGATCTTCTCTGCATTTGAACCCGAACCTGATGCGAAAATGGCAATACGTTTCATTTAGTTGAAAATTGAAATTGAAAGCGGCCGCCGCCCGGTTGTGAGTTGAGATTTCGGATTGGCCGTGATATTGTTAAAATTGAAAGTTCTTAAATTATTTCTCTCTCCCGGTTTTAAATAATCTGGCAAAGCTATAAAAAATGAACGGCTTTCGGGGAATATCGAAAGCCGTTCTTCGGTATGTTGCTGGTAATAATTCCTCTGTTAATAAATTTTTGTCAATTCGCTTTTGCTGATCAACTTTCCTTTGCGGTAAGATTCTGATTTGATATCCCACAAAACGCCCGGTGACCGCCAGGAAATGGTATTGATATCAACGGTGATTCCAAAACCCATTTTTGTTTCCATTTTCATATCGGAAGATATTTTGAAGGCATCAAAAGTACCGGCAGGAATTGTAATTTTTTCCTGCGCTTCTACATTTCTGTTGAAAACGGTAATGTTCATCGTCATAGCCAATGGACCGGAAGCTCCTTCGCCTTTTAGTGAAGCATCTTTTAATTTTTGCCCAACCGTCAGTTTTCCAGGATATTCAATATTGGAGGAAGTGAATTTCATATTGAAGTTTTCAATAGATTTCATTTGCTGTTCATTGATCAAAGTGCTGGCATCCAAAAGCAAAGTGCTGCCGTTACACTTCATTTGATAGGTGTTTTTCAACTGAGATTTGCCTTTTGCATCAAAAGTCTCCATATCAATCGTAATCACAGACATGCCGCCTTCTGGTACCACTTTGGCAATTTTGTAGGTCATGCTGCTTGTTAATTTCCCTTTGGCATCATAATTAGCCATATCAAAACCGCTTCCGGCTTTCATATTCACACCCATACATTCCTGGGCATAGGAACTGGTAATGGTAAATAGTACAAATGCTATCAGGAGTAAAACTCTGTTTATCATTTTGAGATTCTTTAAAGTGATTTGTTCATTTAGTTCAGGTATGAAAATACGATTTTAAACGAAATAATTTGCAATAAGCATAGGATTGTTTTACTAAAAAGCTGACTGCTGAACGCCGACTGCCAAATTGAGTTACGCCCAAAGCATCGTCACCAGGCCTAAAAGCATTACTATTTTACAAAGAGAACTGATTTTTTTAAAATCACGACGGGTATCTGAGCGGGTTAATGAATAAACTAACCAGCCGATTGGAATTAAAAGTAATAGAAATAATACGGCAAGAACATTATTATTGAGCTTATCGGCCATAGCAAAAAGAGCAGTTACGAAAACAAAGATTATTCCGTAAAGAAAATATTTGGTCCTGCGGATTCCCCATATAATAGGCAGTGTCCGACAACCATGCGCTTCGTCGCCCCGAATATCTTCCATGTCTTTTACAATTTCCCTGATCAACGTAATGAAAAAGGAGAATACGGCGTAAATAAAAACAAGTTTGCGATTGGCTGGATAATGCAGTGTTAATATTAATAAAGTTGCACCGGTCAATAGGGAGACGATCAGGTTTCCAATAAAGGGCGCTCGTTTGTAACGTTCGGAATAAAACCAGAGTGAGGTAATTGAAATAACATTAACCAGAAAGATCCACGGACTTACAATCAGGCCTAACGCGGCTCCCAAAACGTTTAAAACCTGGTGTGCGCCCATTGCCCAGCGGCGTTTGAGGTACCGCCCGACGACAACGCGTTCCGGTTTGTTAACAATATCGATTTTTATATCAAAATAATCATTAATAATATAACCGGCCGCAGCAATGCATACGGTGGATAGTGAAAGAATGAAAAGATCAGGATCACTGATAATTTGTTTCCATTCACTTCTTGGGCCAATCAATAAAATACGCGTGAGGTACTGTGTGATGGCCACAATGAGCAGATTGCTCATTCGAACCAAACGCACACTACCGGCAACAAAATCCCGAATTCGCACTCTCGGTCTTACGGACACATTCATTAAGGTTAATAAAAAGCAGGTTCAGACATTAAAATTATTCATTTTATGTCAATTATAGAATTAATAAAATCTTTCTCTTCTTGTTCGGGATAAAAAAGTATGATTTTGTGTTAGCTATGCATAACTCTTCTGTTTCGAAAAGTTTACAGGCTATAAGCTTAAATTATTTCACCAAGAACAAAGAAATTTAATATTATGAAAATAGGCATTGTTTGCTATCCGACTTTCGGAGGAAGTGGCGTTGTCGCCACTGAACTTGGAAAAGCGCTTGCAAAAGAGGGACATCAGGTACATTTTATCACTTATTCCCAACCACAGCGACTGGATTTTTTCAACGAAAACCTTTATTATCATGAAGTAAATATTCCTGCGTACCCGTTATTTCAATATCCACCTTATGAGTCCGCATTATCGAGCCATATGGTGCATGTTGTCAAAATGGCTAAACTTGATTTGCTGCATGTACATTACGCGATTCCGCATGCTTCTTCCGCTTATCTTGCCAAACAAATTTTAGCACAACAGGGAATTCATATTCCTGTGATCACAACTTTGCACGGAACGGATATTACACTGGTTGGAAAAGATGAATCTTACGAGCCGGTTGTAACATTTTCTATCAATCAGTCGGATGGAATTACAGCCGTTTCGGAATCGTTGAAAAATGATACTTACAAGCATTTTGCAGTAACCAAAGACATTGAAGTTATTCCAAACTTTATTGATCTGGATCGTTTCAACAGACAAAAGAAAGATCACTTCAAGTTGGCAATTTGTCCAAATAATGAAAAACTGATCGTCCATACTTCCAATTTTCGTAAGGTGAAAAGAATTGACGACGTGATCATGATTTTCCATCAATTACGTGATATTACACCAAGCAAATTGTTGCTAGTTGGTGATGGCCCGGATCGGGCGCGTATTGAGCGTTTGTGTCGTGATCTTGACATGCTTTCGGATGTTCGTTTCCTTGGAAAACTGGACGCGATTGAGGAAGTTCTTTCCGTTGCGGATTTGTTCCTGATGCCTTCCGAATCTGAAAGTTTTGGTCTGGCTGCTTTGGAAGCTTTGGCTTGCGAAGTTCCATTGATCACTTCCAATGCCGGTGGATTACCAGAGCTTAATATTCCTGGTGTTACAGGATTTTTGAGTGATGTAGGTGATGTTGATGATATGGTAAAAAATGCGGCTTATATATTGAGAGACGAAAATCTTCCAAGATTCAAGGAAAACGCACTTGCCCGTGCGAAGGAATTTGATGTAGCGAAAATATTGCCGCATTATGAATCTTATTATGAAAGAGTTATAGAAAACAGCAAGGCTACTGTTTAAAGCGTTATAGGTATGGTATTTGTAGCGGGCGTTTTGTCAACTACAAATACCGATACCATGCTACCGAATATCCCATATACCAACCATAAAAGAATTGTAATCATAGGCGCCGGCTTCGGCGGATTGGCACTTGCACGTGAGCTCGCCAAACGAGATGATTTACAGGTTGTCCTTATCGACAAAAATAATTTCCACCAGTTTCAGCCACTATTTTATCAGGTTGCAACAGCCGGACTTGAACCAAGTTCGATCTCTTTCCCGCTTCGGAAGGCTTTTCAATCCAAAAAAAATGTACACATCAGAGTTACAGAAGTGACTTCTATCAATACCAGCAGGAAATCATTGGAAACTCCTTTGGGTGAGATTACCTATGATTTTCTGGTAATTGCAACCGGAGCTACCACCAATTATTTCGGTATGCAAGAAATCGAAGAACGTGCCATTCCAATGAAATCAGTTTCGGAAGCATTGGCGATAAGAAATCGGGTTTTACAAAATCTGGAAGATGCCCTGGCCGTTGATACCGACGACGAGCGTGAAGGATTGATGAGCATTGTCATTGTTGGTGGCGGACCAACAGGCGTGGAATTGTCTGGTTCACTTGCGGAAATGAAAAAATATATTCTTCCCAAAGATTACCCGGAACTGGATTTTTCAAACATGAAAATCTATTTGCTGGAAGGTCTGGACAAATTACTGTCTGTGATGTCGGAGGAGTCTTCAAAAAAATCAAGGAAATATCTTGAAGATATGGGCGTTGAAATCCTTACCGGACAATCCGTTGCAGGTTATGACGGTAGACATGTGACTACGAAGCAGGGCATGAAAATCCGTACCGATAATCTCATCTGGGCAGCTGGTGTAAAGGCCAATGCATTGAAAGGGATCAATCCCGAAGTGCTTGCAAAAGGCGGGAGGATTAAAGTGGATGAATTTAACCGGGTTCAAGGATACCCGGATATCTTTGCGATCGGAGATGTGGCTTCCATGAGTGAAGGAAAATTTGAAAATGGTCATCCGCAATTGGCACAACCTGCAATGCAGCAGGGAAAAGCACTCGCCAAAAATATCTGGCGTGCATTAGACGAAAAACCACCGGTAGCATTCAAATATAATGACCTGGGTTCCATGGCGACTGTCGGAAGAAATAAAGCTGTGGTCGATTTGCCTTTCATTAAATTTCAGGGATTTTTTGCCTGGCTGACCTGGATGTTTATTCACCTTATTTCCATTGTGGGTGTTAAAAATAAAGTGTTGACGTTCATAAACTGGTTCTGGAGTTATGTTACATTTGATCAATCGCTAAGATTAATTTTAACGCCGAAAGTGCTCACGCCTGGATTTGTGGAAGAGCCGGGACCTGAACATGCGAAACCGGCAGGCGTATAAATCAGCCTTCGAAGTTTGCCGTCCGTCCATAAGTTGCACCATTCTTCCAACCTATTGGATCATTTGTTACCTTTTCGTTATATTCGTGTGTTATTTTTTACAGATTAAACGTTACAGTAGAGATATAAAACCTTTGAAAGATGAAAATTGTATTTAATATTCTTATCATATTCTTTTTGTTAATTGCTTTTGTGCCGGTTTTTCGCCGTTTTATGTTTCATTTATTGGTTGGAAGGCAATTGGTGAAGGAACAAAAAAGGCAAGCAAAAGCCTATGAGCAAAAAGCCAAACCGGGAATTCGTGTTGATACTGCACCGCCAGATGCTAACAATTCGCGTTTCCGTGGAGGAGAATATGTTGATTATGAAGAGGTAAAGTAGTAGAAAAATATATTTTAATTAAAATTTAATTGAGCCTGAAATCGTAAGATTTCAGGCTTTTTTTTATGCGCGTCTGAATTTGTGATATGATTTTAAATCAAACAAACCCACTTTGAAATTACCGTTGATGCCTTTTACCGGTCAGTAACATTATAACTATTTATATAAATTACTGGATTATGGTGACGTAAATTTGATGAGAACATATTTTCTGCATCACACTCAAATTAAAAATGCCATGAAAATTACCTTTGCTTCCTCCAGACTATTTCTTTCGAAATTATTTCCCGTGCTCATAATCCTCTTGGTTTCAGGATGTACTTTTGAACGATGTGAAAATCTTTTAAAAGCTGATTTTGGTTCAGCAACACCAGGAGCGGATCCGGATTTTACATTAGCCGGCGATCCGGTCGGTGATCAGATATGGTACTCCCGCGAAAGAGGACCGGAGTTAAAAATCTCTGCGGACAGGCAACTCAATTATAAGTCGGAGTCCGGGTATTGGCCACAGTATCTTGCATTTTATCCTAAAAGTGTGGTTATAGACAGACCTATCTACTACTATTGGAATGCTACACCGTCAATTTCAGGAGTTCCCATGATTGTGTTTTTTGGTGACGGACATTTTGGTGAATTTGGCGGGATAAAATATGATACGGACGGGAAAGTCAAAATCAGAGCTTCGGCAACGGATGACGATTATGTCAATTTGGGCTCATATACGAATGGAAGTGCACACACGATTTGGATCAGATATGATCCTTCTGCGAGAAGTTACAGAGTGAAGATTACACCTGCATCGGGAGAAACTATTGATTCAGGAGAACGACCTTTAATTGGCACAGTTCCTGCTGAATCAACATATCCTGCCATATATTTCAGATATCCAGGTGATGAGGATCGATACAAAGGAGCCCAGGCTTCTCAATATAAAATCAAATTTATGTTTGTAAACAAGAAAGAGCCAAACTGAAAGGTTCGGACTATACCGGATGACGTAACCAAATGTTAGCCCACAAAAAATCCCGGTAAGAGCCGGGATTTTTTAATGATATGTTTTATGAAATCTAAAATCGTTTTCCAATTGTTAGAGCAAATGCAGGAAACATCACATCCCCGTTTGTATCCATTTGTAAACCAGTGGTTGCGCCAATAGCTATGTTTTTTTTCAAAGTATATCTTGCGAAAAGCTGCATCAGTGCGCCCGCTGCTATCGTTCGCTGAGGCTCGGTATTTCTAAGTATTCTTACAGGTAATGGATATCCTGTAAGTGCAGGGAAAAGAATTTCTCTGTCGTCTGAAAGCGAGGTTGATTGGTAGCGAGCTAATACGCCTAATTTAATGCCTAAATCTACTCGGCTCGTTCGAACAAAATGATAACCAAGTTTACCTGCTAACTGTATTCCGGCAGTGGTGTATCGATAGGACATATCTTGTTGTGGCTGATTATCTACTTTGACCAATAATAGATCAGAGCCATCATGAATACTTGTTGCGAGCTCAGTCGACCATGATAACTTCGACCGAAATTGTTTTTCAAACTCAAAACCAATCATGACACCATAAATATCACCGGTGCCAGCCTTGCTCAAACCTAGATTTGTACTTAAAAGACGGCTAGGCAGCGATTGAGTATTTTGACTAAATGAATTGACTGAAATTACCAGGCAAATGCTAAAAAAAAGTATTTTTTTCATTTTGGTGTTTTAGGGACTCGAATGTTTTCCGCCTTTAAGTTTGATTGATAGATTTTGGTTTCTGCTTTTTTATAAATAGTAATTGTACATAAAAGCATGGTGTAACTGTACTTCCCTGTTAAATCAAGATAACCTCTGTCTGTGTCTCTATGGTCAACTGTAAAAATACTCCTAATGATGATCTATCGTTTAAATACTTAAAGTTAATACTACACAATTATTACAAGTTTTCCTTAAAAAATAACAGAATACTAAAATTATATTTACGCTGATTGACAAAAAGGTAAGAGTAATGTAGATAACCGCAGTCAAATGAAGTACGACAGGAGTTGTCAGGAGTATTCTTTGATAAATACCGACGTCATTATATCAGAAAATTATTTTTGAACCGATTACATTTTTTTAATCATATCCTGCGGTATTGGATACTTCTTCAAAGTTTCTTTCATTTGATCCATTTTCTTTTCCACCGTTGTAACTCTTTGTTCAGGTTGGATCTTCTCATTATCAGATTTGTCTTTGTTATTTGTAATGGCATCCATACGAATAAAGATGATTGATTTCTTATCTGACGGTACAAATCATTTGGTATATAACAAATTGACTAATGGCTAGCGTCAATTCTTAAATATTTTATTCTATCAATCAGATTGTTTGTCTGATTGTATCAGCGTTACCATTTTCCAGGATAGCGTCTAAAACCAGGTAATTCCTAGCTAGATAAAGATGTTATGGCTGAACAACTTAATTATTATTTTGATAGCAAAAATCTTTTTACTTTGGTACTTGAAACATGCCCGAATTATTACGCTTGTTTGGATTGCGTTTTTCTTTTATAGTAATGATCATCGTCCACCACATGTTCACGTAAGGAGTAATGATGGCGAGGCAAGATTCTCAATTAATCCAGTAAATTGCCTTGAAAATAATGGGCTGAAAAATCCAGATTTAAATTTAGCACAAATAATAGTTGAAACGAATAAAGAGTAATTTCTAAGAAAATGGGATGAGTTTTTTAAATCGTAGAATATGAAGTTTTTTGATTATAAAGCTAAAAAAGTTGAAATAGGGGAGGTTGAAATTCGAGTTACCCTTGTCGATGGGAGGCAAGCTGACTTATCAATTTCGGATTTTCCCTTGTTGAGGGGAGCAACTTATTCTCAAAGAAAAAACGTAGAAATCATCAATGGCTACGCACTCTACTGGCCTGAATTAGGTGAAGATTTAAGCGTTGCAGGATTCTTTGAAAAGGAAATGATATTTAAATAATGGTATGATCTGCCTGATTGTCAATCGGCACAAACGCGAAAAATCCCGACTTTTCAGCCGGGATTTTTTTGTAAAATATATTTTCCTCAAAACCTACCGGCTCAGATACAGATTTCTTTCGCTGTAAATTTTTTGGAAGAAATCATCCTGCAAATCATCGATGAAGTAAATCGCTTCACCCGTTGATTTCATCTCAGGACCCAATTCTTTATTCACGTTAGCAAACTTGTTGAATGAGAATACCGGGATTTTTATCGCCCAGCCTTTTTTAACCGGGTTGAAAGTGAAATCACTCAGTTTTTTATCGCCCAACATCAGTTTCGTTGCGTAGTTTACATACGGTTCCTGATATGCTTTACAAATAAATGGGACAGTACGTGAAGCTCTTGGATTCGCCTCGATCACGTATGCAATTCCATTTTTAATAGCAAACTGTACGTTGATCAAACCTTTCACATTCATCGCCAGAGCGATTTTACGTGTGTATTCGTTAATTTGACGAATTACATCATCTGTCAAATCGAATGGAGGAAGTGCCGCATGTGAATCTCCCGAGTGGATACCTGCTGGTTCAATATGCTCCATTACGCCAATGATGTAAGCATCTTCACCGTCGCAAATCGCATCCGCTTCTGCTTCAAGAGCACCTTCAAGGAAGTGATCCAGAAGAATGTTATTGTCAGGAATATCACGAAGAATTTTCACAACATGTTGTTCCAATTCTTTTTCGTTAATCACGATTTTCATGTTCTGGCCACCCAAAACATAACTTGGACGAACCAAAAGCGGGAAGCCCAATGTCCGTGAAAGTTCTACGGCTGCATCAGCAGTTCTTACCGTTCCGAATTTAGGATATGGAATTCCCAATTCTTCAAGTAAAGGAGAAAAACGTCCGCGATCTTCGGCCCAGTCAAGTGAATTGTAACTTGTTCCGATGATTTTGATACCGTATTTATCGAGTTTCTCTGCCATTTTAAGGGCAGTTTGTCCACCAAGCTGAACAATCACACCTTCCGGTTTTTCATGTTCGATGATGTCGAAAACGTGCTCCCAGAAAACAGGTTCGAAGTATAATTTATCAGCAATATCCGGATCCGTTGAAACCGTTTCAGGATTACAGTTGATCATAATCGTCTCATAACCGGCTTCTTTTGCTGCCAAAACCCCATGAACACAGGAATAATCAAACTCAATTCCCTGCCCGATACGGTTTGGGCCTGAGCCTAAAACGATAACTTTCTTTTTGTTAGAAACAATCGATTCATTGTCAGGCATGTCCTGAGACGAATTGAAAGTAGAGTAGTAGTATGGTGTTTTTGCTTCAAATTCGGCTGCGCAGGTATCTACACATTTGTAAACACGTTTGATACCCAGTTCTTTACGTCTGTCATACACCTTACTTTCTTTTGTTTGAAGTAAATGTGCAATCTGGCGGTCTGCATATCCTTTTTGTTTTGCAGTCAATAATAAATCCTTCGGAAGATCTGTTAAATCAAATTTTTCAATTTCATGCTCCAATTCGATCATTTCTTCGATCTGACGCAGGAACCAGGCATCTATTTTGGTAAGAGTCTGGATAGTTTTGAAAGACAAACCGATCTTGAAAGCATCATAAATATGGAAAAGACGATCCCAGCTTGGGTGCTGCAAACTATATTTGATCGCATCGACATCACGAAGTTCACGTCCGTCAGCACCAAGTCCGTTTCTACGAATTTCCAGTGACTGACAAGCTTTTTGTAAAGCCTCCTGGAAATTACGACCGATACCCATAGCTTCTCCAACCGATTTCATTTGTAGTCCCAAAGCACGGTCAGCACCCGGGAATTTGTCAAAGTTCCAACGAGGTACTTTTACAATTACATAGTCAATCGAAGGTTCGAAGAAAGCAGATGTGCTGCCTGTGATCGGGTTGATTAATTCGTCAAGATTGTAACCAATCGCCATTTTCGCAGCGATTTTTGCAATCGGGTAACCTGTTGCTTTCGACGCAAGGGCAGAAGAGCGGGAAACACGTGGGTTAATTTCAATGGCGATAATCATATCATCCGCCGGATTTACCGAGAACTGAACGTTACATCCACCTGCAAATTTCCCGATTCCGTCCATCATTTTGATAGCCAGATCACGCATTTGCTGATACAAGGTATCAGGAAGCGTCATGGCCGGTGCTACCGTGATACTATCGCCGGTATGCACACCCATCGGGTCAAAGTTTTCAATCGAGCAAATGATGATGAAGTTACCCGCACCATCCCGCAGCAATTCAAGTTCGTATTCTTTCCAGCCATATACGCTTTGTTCTACCAAAACTTCATGGGTAGGAGAGGCGTGCAGACCGTTATTTAGTGCCTGGTCAAAATCTTTTTCGTTTTCCACGATACCGCCACCGGTTCCACCCAGTGTGAACGAAGGACGGATAACCAATGGGAAACCGATTTCCTGGGCTATTTCTTTTCCTTCCAAAAAGGATCTTGCTGTGCGGCCTTTGCAGACATTCACATCAAGTTCAAGCATTTTCAGACGAAATTTTTCTCTATCTTCTGTGGTTTCGATCGCTTTGATATCGACACCAATTATTTCAATATCATACTTTTTCCAGATACCGGCTTTATCGCAGTCGATAGCCAGATTCAACGCTGTCTGACCACCCATCGTTGGTAAAACGGCATCAATTGGCCTGCCAAGTGCTCTATGTTTTTCAAGAATCTCGACGATATATTTCTTCTCCAAAGGAAGCAGATACACATGATCAGCGCTGATCGGATCCGTCATGATCGTCGCAGGATTAGAGTTGATTAGAACAACTTCTATACCTTCTTCACGAAGTGAGCGGGCTGCTTGTGAACCTGCATAATCGAACTCACATGCCTGACCAATGATGATGGGACCAGAACCGATAATTAGGATGGACTTGATATTCGGATTTTTGGGCACAGTAAATGGTAATTTGTAGAATTTTGGGAATAACTTTTAATAACTTAGGAGCGTCCCTGATACTTTTTTTCTCTTGAATAAAAGGGGTTCGTTCAAAAATTACACAAAGTTAATTCACATATTTGAAAAAGTATACTGAATGCCTAAAAAAAGTATATACGGCCGTGTGCACTTGTACACGTGATAGATTGGGTTTGGTTATCCAGGCAGAATCATGTTTGGTAAAGTTAATTTTTGATAAATAATTATATGGGTGAAATTGATAATAAGTTGCTTTATCAACTTATTCTGGGATTTTTAATTGCTACCATTATTGCTACGATTCTTCATGAATATGGACACTTTTTTACTGCAAAATTACTAGGTTACGATGCACGTGTGAGTTACGGCTATACGACCTGGAAGAATACAGTCTATCACGATTTTATTGATACCCTTACAAGAGATGAAAGAATCAAGATCCGGACAAACGAATATTTTGCCCGAAAAGAGGATTACGTCGCATTATTAAAAAGAATAAAAGATGAAAACTTTTTGATAACGCTGGGCGGTCCTTTACTAACGATTATTATTGGAACAGCCGGATTTGTCATTGCCCTATTCAATAGAAAAAGTTTTAATGGAGAAATTCTTTCACAAAAACAGTGGATAATATTATTTACTGCGTTTTTCTGGTTGAGAGAAACAGGCAATTATGTAATGGAATTATTATTTACTATTAGCCGCGGACGTTTTCCGTATGGGAATGACGAAACGATTTTGGCAAGATATTTTGAAATTGATACCTGGTTGATATCCTTTGTTCTGGCTGTGCTAGGTTTTGTAGTCGTTTTGATAATTTATAAACGATTTATTCCTGACGACAGTAAAACTACTTTTTTGCTGGCAGGATTGGTTGGCGGATTGGGAGGGTATTTGTTGTGGCTATTTCTTTTAGGGCCAATTTTTATGCCCTGACTTTCAACTTTTACTGAAAAGGAACAACCGCGGGTGCTGAAATGTCAAAATCTCTTAATCTCAACGGCGTGTTACCTTCAATGGCATAGCGGAATGGAGAACTGTTTTCCGGGATGTTGACGTAGTAACCCAGGCGTAGCTGAAGTGTATTAATTGAAAGATTTTCATTTCTCAATCGTAGCCCAAAACCATATCCCTGATAAACGGGTGTATTCCAAAGATGTTTTCTGTCACTGGCAACCAAACCGAAATCGGCAAAAGCATAGTATGCAATACGAAAGCCCAGGATACTTTTCTCAGAAAAATAAACGGTCTCAGTTCCAATCGTGAACTTTTTCGTCCCAATTAGCCTATCATTGCTAATTCCCCGGATTCCGTTATCTCTGCTGATATTGATATAATCCAAAGGATCTCTTCGGATCCCGCGCGTATACCTTACGGTAATAAACTGCCGGAAATAGCTATAACGAAACGGAATCAGTTTGCTGATATAGTTGGTTTGTCCGCTGATAACGCCCTGTTGCGCAGCTCCCTTTTTGAAGTAGGAACCTGCATTGACTAGCCAATAAAGATATCCTGAATTTTTTGGTAAATATTTTCCAGTTGCATATTGGATTCCACCGTATCCCCTTTGTCCAAATTCTGTGTTTTCTCCACCTAGTGTCAGGGAAAATAAATTTCCAACGGGAACGTCCTCCGTTCTACCAAAACCGTAAATCAAAACGTCACGTTTATAACTTCTGTTTGAATAACCAAGGCTCAACATGGTCGCACTTCTGTCCCAATAAATTTTATTGTTGTCAACGCTTACTTCTGGCCGTTCATTATACCTGTATCGGTTGTGGCGAAGGGCAAAAACAAGCCTTGATTTTTCACTGAGTGAAGAGTTTTTGAATGGGAATTTAAAAGACCGGCCAATCCATGCGTCATAGTACCAATAACCTGTCTGATATTTGTATTCGGCATCCAGGCTATCAATATTTCTTTTAATCTGCCTGAATTTTGCATGACCCGTATCAAATGACCCGGCGTATTTTGTTTCGGTTGTAAGAAATGATCTCGAAAAAACGATAGACTGAATCTCCTGATCACGTTCATAAATAAAACTGGCCTGGCCGGTTATAAAGGTTTTGCCGATGTAAGGAATGGTATAAATAGTACGGAACTGAAATTTTTTATCCAGCGTATCCTTGGAATCCCAACGTATTCTTGTCTGCTGCTGATGGGTTGTCCCATTTACGTTTGTATTATTCAGCCCCAGGTTAAATTTGTTAAATGAATTAAATCCACCTGAAAAGTTATAAGACCAGGAATCCTGGATCAGAATAACAATATCGGCCATCCAGGTAACATCTGTCCGTGGTTCAACAATGATCCGGGCATCGGTTATGGTCCCGTTTTTTCTTAATAAACGTTCATTATCTCTTAAAACGCTGGCCTGAATTTCATCTCCTTCCGAAAACATCAGAAAGGATTTCCTGATGATCTTTTCCCGGGTATTGGTATGAAAAGTTTTACTCAAAAAGCGTTCAACCTGTTTACCGACACGCGTGGTATCATAAACAGATTCTCCCAAAACATCCAATTGTTTAATGATGATTTTGCGGATTACCATGCCTTCGTAAGGCGTAAAGGGATTAGTTTCAATGGCTTTTACTTCCCCTTTTTTTCCTTGGTTATATACGTCCCTAAAAAGTAACCGGTAAACGGATCGCGAGAATTTTGTTTTGGACATACGAATTTTAAGATTTGTATATCGCACACTATCCATGTTTACTCCTCCATTCCTCAGGCTGTCATTTCTTTGCGCCAGAGCAATGGTTGAAACAAACAAGAAAAGTAACAAATATCTAAGCATGGGCACATAATAATGAATAAATCATTAGATAATATATAAACGTACGAATGTTAGATGTAGTAAGATTTAATCGTGTTTTTAGTGGTGCTAAAATTGAAATTAAATTTATTCGGATACTTTATTAATCTCGTGCTTCACGAATCGCTTTCAAAACAAGTTCCGTCTGGCCCGGAGATGGTGCTTTTTTTGTATCGAATTTACCGTTTGGTTTAATGATTGCGTACGTTGCAGAATCAAGCGGATTAAGACGGATCAGCAAATCGATGATCTGGTTACTATTTATAAACATATGCACACCCTTTAATTGATGTCTAACAATGTATTGTTTAACCAGATCATTTGAAACCGGGTTTTCCTCGGTCGGTAAATGAAGATAAATAAATTCTACGTCCGTTGGCAATTGCGCGCGTAGAGAAGCTGCATATTCCAGATCATCTCTGCTCCTTTGATCCTCGATATTCCATTTTAATATATACAGCGTTTTCCCTTTGTATTGTTCCGTAATGCTGTTGAACCAGGCATTTCCACGACTGTCAGATTCTGCCAGCCAATATTCCGGAAGCACTTCCGTTGGTGTAGCTTTCAGATTGGTGAAAGAAATCATTTTTTTGATATTAACACTATCCTTCACTTCCAGCCGAACAATTTCGTCTAGCGACTGACGGAATTGTGGAGATATCAAACGCGTTTGAATGTAGTTGTTAAGATTTAGTTGAGTCTTGTATGAAAACTTGTAGAAATTTTTTGGCAGATAGCGGGCGTTCAAAAAGTCGGAACCTGTACTATCAAACTGCGTATGATTGAGTCTGCTTTCGGCTTCGTAAGCAAAAAGTAAATCAAGTAAAACCGTATTTCTTTTGTAAAGATTGTTAAGAAAATCCATCTCAATCTTTTCGGCTTTTCCACGCTCAATGATAGCATCAAGTTTTTCGGTTTCGTCGTCAGTCAATCCGGGCGTGTTGTTTTTGATCATTGTTCCCATTAGTCTTACCTGAAGGGAATTAACTTTAGGTGAAGCGCCGTTAGCCCAGATTTGTTTTTTTAAATCTGCATAAGATGAAATCCGGCCAGCCAGGGAAACATGCTGAGCTGTCAAAGGTGCTTTCGCAAGTTTTTTTAAATCGATAAGCCAGCTGTCAGATTTTGGTACGTCAAGCTGATTGCTCAATAAATATTCATAAATATTTTGATACCGTTCGTCTTCTGCGATGGACTGCACCCATTGGGCCAACGGTTTATCCGGAATGGAAGATGAAGTTTGCAGTAAAGCAGATACCCTTAGTTCCGCACGGGCCGAGGCGGCTTTTGTTGCTTCTGAAAAACTTTTATCCCAAAATGTATCATAAAATTTTGTTCCCAGAACGGTGTTTGCAGCCAGCGCATTGTTTAGAGAAACAAGGTATTGAGGATACAAATTATTGGCAGCAGCATTTACTCCTGCAAAGTAAAAAAGCTTTTTTGCCCTTGAAATAGAATCACCATTGAAGGTAATTTCTACTTCGCCCGGAGATCCTAAAAACGTTGTAAATGCCTTTCCGCTGTAATCAAGATAGAATTCCTCACTTGAAAATAAAATAGGTAAGGAAACGCGGAAAGTACCGTCAGCCTGCAAGGGAGCCTGTTTGCTAAGCTCAGATTGAGGCTGTAAAATATTGTTTCTCGAAAAAGTAATGGATGGAGCCTGTCGGTATAGCCGCCCGGTCAGATTCAATATTCTTCCTTTGATTATCAAAGAATCCGTAACAGCAAATCCTGAATAGGAAGTGCACAGCAATATAACGAGAATTATTAAGGGTAATTTAGTTCGCATGTTGATCAGTAATTAATAACGGAAAATACTGAGCCTTTGGGAAGCAAACAAATTTGTCAGTTAAATTTAAAACCAGTGAGTAGGTGAAGAAATTGGCCCGGAATGTAAATTATTGATTATTAATGTTTTATTATAAATATTTCAGTTTTCAGACCGCACGTTTATTCCATGATATTTCTGCTGAGCATTATAATCTTTTCGCAATGGATGTCCTTCCCAGTCTTCCGGAAGCAAAATACGGCGAAGATCCGGATGATTTTTAAATTGAATTCCAAACAAATCAAAAGCTTCTCGCTCATGCCAGTCTGCCGTACGCCAGATGTGACTTACAGTAGACACAGAAGGTAAAGGCTGTTCTTCTGTATTTCTTGGGAAAATAATTTTAAGCATAAGCTCGTGGCCATATGGAATGGAATTAAGATTGTAGATCAATTCCATCGTAGCAAGTCCAGGTCCATTATCTATAGCTGTGATGCAAGCCAGATAATCAAAATAGAACCGCTCATCTTCAAACAAAAACTGGCAGATTTCAGCAATGTTTTCAGTTGGAATTGTGATGGAAGGTTGCAGTCCTTTTTCATCCGGACTGATCATTTCTCCAAAAACAGCAACCAGAATGTTTTTTATTTCTTCAAAAGTCATTTCGATATTTCAATTTGGGATGAAGGAATTAAGCAGGAACACCATCCTCCATTTCCAGAAATAATTCTGGCGCAAGCGGATGCTCTCCACGTATTTTTTCCTGCAACTTCATAAATCCGCCAATCAGTGCTTCCGGTCGGGGCGGACAACCTGGAACGTATATATCAACAGGAATTATTTTATCAACACCTTTTACCACATGATATCCATGTTCCCAGTAAGGACCGCCACAATTTGAGCAGCTTCCCATGGAAATGACGTAACGGGGTTCTGGCATTTGTTCGTATAAACGACGGATTCTGTCAGCCATTTTGAAAGTTACAGTTCCTGCAACGATCATAACATCTGACTGACGGGGGGAAGGTCGCGGCAATATTCCAAAACGTTCTAAATCGTAATGAGAGGCATAAGCGGCCATCATTTCAATGGCGCAACAAGCCAGTCCGAATCCCATAGGCCAAAGAGATGAAAGCCTCGCCCAGTTCATAAGATCCTCAGCATTGGTTAATATAATTCCGCCGTCGCCGGTTTTTATTCTCTCACTCATCCTTGTTGCCTTTGGTAAATTCACTGGTACAATATTTGTTCAGAAAAGAACTAATCTGTCACAACGCAAAAGTAATGAATATTGACAAGAAACAGGCTTTCGTCTGTGTCAGATTGCAAACACTTCAACTTATCGTAATATGAAAAACAAATTACTTTTGACTATTCTTTTCTCTGCTTTTTTTATTAACATTTTAAATGCACAGAACATTTCGGATACAACCGTTACTGTCCCCAAAAAATTCATGAGTGGTATGGCCGTTTATGCAGAATTCGGGGTATTGTCCAACAGTAGTTTCAAAGCAATTAGAAATCAGATGGAGGCTTTGAATATAAAACCTTTCGAAAATTTGATGGCTTCCATTGTGCTTGCAAAAAGAATTGAGACTGAGAAATTCTTCGCTGAAAGTCGGTTGATATTAATGAACTCTACTAAATATAATAACGATGACAATGTGAGTAAGGGTTCTTTTAGAGGAGTTGGGATTGGGGTGGATGCCAGTCCAAAATTTGTAAATTCCACACATTGGAATGTTTTGATCCCTATTGGATGGGATCTGATGTTGTATCAGGTTAAAGTTAAAAATGATCAGACAGCCAGTTTTGCACAGGTTGTTTCGAATCCAAATGGTTATCGTTCAGCCAAAATACATAATGGCAGTTTTAATCTGCATGCCGGAGTAGGGGTTGATTACAAGATGAATTTATTTCCTAAAATGTATGACAAGGTATACATCAGCAGCAAAGTATCATATCACTTGCCCGTAGCAAGAATGGGGAAATGGCGCGGGGATGATGTAAAAGTTACCGATCTGCCATCTTTCAAAGCCAACCAGTTATATGCTCAGATTGGTCTGGTATTCTTTCCAAAAAATATGGGAAGAATGTGGGGGAAAATGCACTGAAATTATTTTGAATAAAAGGGATCGGAGTATTTTGAGGTTTTCAGGATACTCCGATGGAGTAAAGATTTGGCTCTGGGAAATTATTGCTATAAACAGGATGCTCTAACGAGCAGGATTGATTAATATTAAATAATTCACAGCTCCATTTGTGAGATTCCTGTTTATAGAAAAATTGTTTCCGGCCTATAATTCCCAGCTCTATCAGAGCCTCCTGGAATTTTTTTAGAATTCTGTTTTTAGAAATTTACGAAAAATCAAACGCTCTTATATTTCTCATTAACCTGCTTATACAAATCGGCGGGAACGGGAGATTTTACAACGGGAATCTGTGGTTCAGGACGAACCCAGTCCAGATATCCTTTCGCCCAGGCATAAGCTAATCCAAGAATAAGAATTAATACAAAAACGGTCATTTCTGCCATGGCAAACCAGCCCCATTGGCCGTTTGTCTGCGCGATAAGATCCTCATTACCAAAAACCACTGCCCAGGGAAACAGGAATAATAATTCTATTTCAAAAAGGACAAAAATAAGTGCAATGACGTAGAAACGGACATTAAACTGCACATTGGCATTCCCCAGAGGGTCTTCTCCGGATTCATATGTAGTAAGTTTTTCTTCATTCGGACGATCAGGTCTAAGGAAACGTGCGATTGTCAGCATGAGCCCGATGAGGGAAATTGCGGCAATTATGAAGAGAAGTATATAACCAAAATCACTAAGCATAGGGCAAGAAACGAGTTTCTGCAAAGCTAAGGAATTTTGATTTAGTCATGCCAAATGACGGCTGAAAGTGTATCAGGAATTCTGTATTTACAGGTGCTAAAATTAAAGGATACTCAGAATAATAGTTCTCAAACTTAAACCGATTACCAGTACCCCAACCATTAACATCAACGGTTTGCGTTTAATTTTTCCAACAAGAAGTGCTCCGAAAGGTGCCGCAATGACCCCGCCAATAATTAGTCCGAGTACAACCTGCCAGCTGCTGACACCATTGAAAATCAGAAATGTAATGCCGCTGGCGAAACTGATTACAAATTCAGCTGCGTTTACAGATCCGATGGTGTATCGAGGATCGCGTCCCTGACCGAGCAATGTTGATGTAACAATAGGTCCCCAGCCGCCACCGCCGACAGAATCCATAAATCCTCCGGTTGCAGCGAGAATTCCGATTCGTTTGGTTTTATTTTTAACAAGATTTTTCTGTATCGCTTTACGAATAATGATCACACCTAAAATCAGCATATAAAATGCAATATAGGGTTTGATCATTGCTCCGTCGATGACATCAGAAAGAAGATAGGCCCCGGTAATCGCACCAAGAACGCCAGGTATCAGAAGCGACTTGAAAAGTTTTTTATTGATATTTTTAAATCTGAAATGTGAAATCGCTGAGGCACCGGTTGTAAACATTTCGGCCACGTGCACACTTGCACTACTTACGGCCGGAGTGACACCAAGACTTAGTAAAAAAGAAGTTGAAGTTACGCCATATGCCATTCCCAATGCACCGTCAACAAGCTGCGCTGCAAGTCCTACCAATAAATACAATGCAAAATCGCTCGCAAGAAATGTTCCGATCCCTTCCTGAGTAACAGATATTGTTCCGTTTAAAAATAAGAAACTAACAAAAAGAACTAGTATACTAGCCGGTAAAATGTACCAGACCGGTTTTGTAGGAAGTCTAAGCGAAAGGACTTTTTCTAACATGGTAATCGGAATTAATAATTCTGCAATTTGTGTGACAGGATGCAAAACTACTAAAACTATTAAATCTACCAAATTGATAGAGTAAAATTAATCTTAAATTAATTTTTTTGGATTTGAAAAGTGTGAAGTCTTACCATGTGATTTTTAGGAAAGAAACGGCCTGACGCGGAAGTGGAAATTGCATAGCCAGTTCTCCATTTTTGATATTTATCCACTCGGGAGAAGTCAGAAGCTGTAATTGTCCCGCTTTTTCAAGTGTCGTAATTTGTTCGGCGGAAGGATTTTTAGGTGAGCCCATTTTCTTCCAGACTTCATAGGAATTGCTATATTTCTGATCAATCCGGTAGTGCTGGACCAAAACTTTTTGCGCCGAAATTCCTTTGATATGAATATCCACCGGAGCGTCCGGAGCTGGTTTATTATCGTCATGATAATTCCAAACCATCACAGCTGCTTCTTTCTGGTCTTTTGAAGCAAAAGCATTGATATCAGGCTCACCCCGAACACTTTCGTTACGAACTTTGAGAAAATCATAAGCCAGATTTTGTTTTACTTCCACACGCGTTCCCTGCATCATACCAAACATCCGGAAAACATTTAAAACCGGTTTATCAACGCCATTGGTTGCCAAATCACGGAATCCACGAAACCATGCCTGATCTTCAAATTCAAACGCCCAGGTTACAGCACCTAATAAATTGACGCCCCGGGCTTCTGCCAAATCCGATTTTCTCGCAAAAGATGCGGCCGTATAACTTGAATACATCGTCCCGTTTCTGTATGCATTTTGCGGACTTAAATCTTCCGAGCAAGCGGCGCAGCCTTCCGGATCAGATTCGCCGATAATGATCGGCAATTTTTTTAGTGTCGGATAAGATGCAACAATTTCAAAACCTTTGTCCATATCCCTGAGCTGCGTTCCCATATCCATGCGCACCATTCCGTCAACCAGTTTTGGAGCTCCTTTGGCATGAAAAGTTAGTACATCAATAGGTGAACCGATTTTACCCGTTACATAATTTTTCCCTTTGGTAACATGATCTAAAAATGCTCTGAAAAACTTCGCAGAAACATCCCAATTCGGTCCCGTTACTTCCGGTCCGCCGACTTTTGCAGTGGGCAAAGCGCGTTTTACGGCATCGGCAGAATAATCATACATCTTGATATATTCTTCCGTAGTCCCTTTCCAGTAACCAATATTAGGCTCATTCCATAGTTCCCAATACCAGCTTTCAACTTCTTTTTTGCCATATTTTTCGACCGAATGTTTTACCCATTGATATACGAGCTCTGCAAATTTCTCATAGTCTTTCGGTGGATAAGCCCAGCCTGTGTAGATATCATTATAGTTATCGCCAGGTTTCCAAAAATGGCGGTAGGGCTGAGGGTGAGAAGATAAAGCTTCGGGCATGAAACCGATCTGTGCAATTGGTTTCATGCCACGCTCTATATAAGTATCAAATATTTTATCAACAATCGTCCAGTTGTAAACCGGTTTTCCGTCTTTGTCCTCTGTGTAAGCGTTGGTGGATCCCCATTTCAAAGCGGCAACGCCATCACCTGTTACAAGCATACTGTGCGCGCGAACATAAACGGGGACTTTACTTAACTGGGAAATTTCAGTAAGTAGTTTTTTCCCATCTTTCATGTACGTATAATTTGGTTCATCATAGCCAAACCAGGACCAGATCGGTTTTAACGCACCTTTTTCTTTGTTTAAATCGATTTCGATTGAAACAGTTTTTACCTCTTGTGCAATACTTTGGAGTAGGTTGAAAATCAGTAAGATAATCGTTAGGCTAGACCTTGTAAGGTGACTGATTTTCATAATATTAAAAAATGTTACACTTTTCCTGTGATGAAATCGATATAGTTTTCGCGTGTTATCCAATATGTTTTGGCAGCTGGGTACGCTTCGATGAAAGCCTTGGGGAACTTAATTTTACTGTCTTTCCATTTAAATTCAAAAGCAGAAATTTGCTCATCTTTAAGTTCCAGCCAATCCATTTCCTGTTGATCGTACGTCCGCCAGAAGTATGTAAAAGGAGATTTATTTACATAAGCATTGTATTTCATACGTTCAGAAACTAGATAATTTTCCCAAAGAGCCCCAATATCCTGGCGTTGAACTACGGGTAAAAAATTATTGATTAAGGCATTGCGAATTCCATTATCAAAGAAGTACCATTTCGAAGATTTAGTTACCTCTTTCCTTAAATTTTTACTAAATCCTCCGATACGAAAAATGATAAAAACTTTTGAAAACAGATCAAGATATCTTTCCACTGTATTTCTATCTATTTGAAGTGATTTGGCTAATTCTTCAAAAGATACTTCCTGGCCAACCTGATAGGCAACCAGTTGTAGCAGTTGTAACATTTTATGCGAATATCTGACTTGCTCATACATGAGAATGTCTTTTAATAAATAGCCATTAACCAGCTCTTTCAAATATTCAATTTGTTCATCCTGCGTTCTCATTTGCAGGATGTCTGGATAAGATCCGAAAATTAATCTTGTTTCGAGCTGTTGTTTTGTTTGAAGAAAATTTTCTGTCTTTGACAGTTCCATTTGCGCCAAAGGGAAAAGCTGAAAACTGATTTGTCTTCCCACCAGTGGCTCGCCAGTTTGGTTTGACAATTCAAATGCGGATGAACCACTGGCCAAAATAGTTAGTGAAGGAAATGAATCAATCAGAAGTTTGAGCGATTTCCCAATTTCTGGTACTGCTTGTGCTTCGTCAATAATTAATAAATCAATACCATTAACCCAACGCTGAAAAGAAGCAACACGTCGATCCATTAATAAATCTCTTACATCAAGATCTTCTCCATTCATGTAAAGCGATTTTCCTTTGAAATTCGATTTAATTGTATTTAATAAAAAAGTTTTTCCAACGCGTCGTGCACCCGTTAAAACGATCACCTTGTTAGAGGATAATCTCTTTTCTATTGCCGGAAAAATATGTCTGTCAAAAGCCATTTAACCTAATTCAATGAGTTAATTCAACGAATTTAGCTAAATTCATTGAATTAACTCATTGAATTAACGAAAAATAGGATTTATAGCCATACAACCTTGTGCTCCGAAGTATGTTCTCCTCCAATTATATCCCGATACAAATCAGGTCTCCTCGCTTTGATATACCTGAAACCACCAGCGCGTTCTAGTTTTTCAGGCGATAGAGTGGCCATGGTTATCTCATTTCCAAGTTCGCGACATTCTGCAATAATATCTCCATAGGGATCCAGAATCATGGAACATCCATTTTTTAACTGATCATCGTCCATACCGATCGGATTTGAAAAAATGGCGTAAATGGCGTTATCATATGCGCGGGCAGGCAACCATTTCATAAGCCAGCTGCGGCCTTTGGGCCCATCAAATTCCTGACGAAGTGAAGTTGGATCGGATTCTTTGTTTTTCCATAAAACGGGGTCAACAAAACCGGCTCCGGGACGGGTAGAAGGCGTACACATGGTCACGTGCGGCATGAAAATAATATCGGCTCCAAGCAGTTTTGTAGCTCTTACATTTTCAATAATATTATTATCATAACAAATCAGTATACCACATTTCCACCCAAATAAATCAAAAACAACATATTCATTTCCCGGCGTCAAATGTGGATTTATGAATGGATGAAGTTTCCTGAATTTGGCAACCAGTCCGTTTTCATTGACACAGATGTAGGCTTTATAAATTTTATCTTCAGAATCTTTTTCAAACAATCCTGCCAAAATTGTAATGCCGTGTTCACGGGAAATTTCGGTGAGTTTTTTTACGCTTTCGCCATCAGGAATAAATTCTGCAATATCCAGTAATTCTTCTTTGGACAAATGGCGGGCAAAAGTATAACCTGTTACCGAACATTCGTGAAAGGAAATAACCTGGGCGCCCCGTGCCGCAGCCTGTTGCGAAAGTTGCGAAATGATTTCAAGATTATAAGCTTTATCGCCGCTGCGATTCTCAAACTGGGCCGTTGCAATTTTGATATTTTCCATCCTTTTAGCTGTTTTAATGAACGATCCAAAAGTAGAAAATGGAGAATTTTCAAGATTGTACAAACCCGACGGGACGGAGTTATTTTGAAGAAATCTGTAAGAAATTAGCTGCCAGCAAATTCGTTTGACTGACATATTGACTAGGCGTAATACCAGAAATATTTTTCATTTCTCTTATCAAATGCGCCTGATCAAAGAAACCACATTCATATGCCAGATCGGTGAGGGATTTTTGAGGAGAATTTTTACGAAGTAATTTTAAAAAATGCTGAATTCTAATAATTCCGGAGTATCGTTTCGGGGATAGGCCGATGTGTTCCGCAAAACTTCTCTGCAAATGTCTTTCACTCACATTGAAAAACGAAGTTAATTCGGTAACAGAAAGATTTCCATTGTTTTGAATAATCAATTGTATGGCGTGACCAGCGAGATTTAATGAAGTATTTTCAATTTTAAGTTTGCTGGTCAGGAAGTTTTCAATGATTCGGATTCGGTTAAAGACATCAATAGAACCCATAATTTGGTCAGAAATTATCTTCGTCACAATCGGATAAAAGTTTTCAAGATCCAAAATCCGGTTTTTTAATTCAATTGCAGGAAACCGTAGTAATGAAGAGCAGCCAAAGGGTTGAAAAACCACAATCAACATTCCAATTTTACCGGTTGAAATTATGTTTTGAAAGGTTTCCGGCTGACCATAAATAAAGCTGTTTGGAAGAATATTCAACACGTCGTTTTCTACATGTACAAGCGGATCTCCGTAATTAAAAACAATCCCCGTATTTCCATCTGCAAACATTCTGTGCTGTACGTTAGCCGATTGGTCACTTTCTATAATGAGAAAATGTTTTACAATCTGAGCAAGCGCCGGAGTAGGAAGAATTTGCATGGAATTACATTTTGTTAAGCTTTTTTCACCCAGAAACTTTGACCTTCAAACTTGCTTTTTGCTAACAAAGTTGCCGCAATCCGGCTTCGTTTTCCAGTCGTACAATAAAATACGACGGTTTTATCGATAGGAATATTAACTATATTTTCGGGTAATTCTGCAAGTGGAATATTTAGTCCGCCAATGAAATCTTCTTCAAATTCGTAATTTTCCCGTACATCAATCAGAAAAAGATCATTCGCTCCGGATTTCAGCCTGATTTCCAGATCGTCGAAAAACATTTCCTCAATTTTAATTTCGTGAAGTGTTTTTGACGAAATCACTAAATTTTTATTTTGTACAACCGGGAATTGGGCAGAGCGCCTGAACGTAAAAATGTTATTGGTATTTCCAAGCGCATTCAGAACCAGCAGTTTTCCGGAAAGTATTTCGCCAAATTCGCATATGATTTTTATGGTTTCATTTGCCATATACGTGCCGATAATTCCGGGTAAAATTCCGATTACACCTGCAATTTCGCAATTATCTCCTTCTTCGGCTTCGGGGAAAAGGCAACGATAGGTAGGGCCGTTTTTGTAATTAAAAACCGAAACCTGACCTTCAAAACGCAGAATAGAACCAAAAACCAACGGTTTGTTTAAGGAAACACAAATGTCATTGGCCAGATAGCGGGTTGGGAAATTGTCAGATCCGTCAATAACCAGATCGTAATTTGAAATAATTTCAGATGCATTGGATTCGTCCAGTCTTGCTGTAATTGCGATGAGATTAATAAAAGGATTCATCACAGAAAGTTTTTCAACCGCCGTTACTGCTTTGCCTTTTCCGATATCATCGGCCGAGTATAAGATCTGGCGATGAAGATTTGTAACATCAACAGTATCATCATCAATAACACCGATTGTTCCAACTCCGGCAGCAGTCAAATATTGTAAAACAGGGCAACCCAATCCACCCGCGCCAATAACAAGCACTCGGGCAGCTTTCAGTTTTTCCTGCCCGGAAATACCCATTTCAGGAAGTATTATTTGTCGGATATATCTTTTTCTTTCTTCTGCTTCCATATATTTTTTGTTACACAGAGTTTCACAGAGAAATAAAGAGGTTCACAGAGAATGTTTTATAATCAAAATCTCCGTGGTTCTCTTTTGACCTCCGTGTAACTCTGTGTTACCTAACTAACAAATTACTTTATCCCAATCTTTCCAAACAGGCTCATAACCATTTGACCTGATCATAGCCGCAATCATTTCCGGACTTCTTTCGTCTGAAATTTCGAACTGTTCCAGAGATTCAGGTTCTACGGCATATCCTCCCGGATTTGTTTTTGAACCTGCGCTTATGGACGTAATTCCGATCTGAACACAATGGTTTCTAAACTTTTCAGATTCCCTTGTTGATAGAGAAATTTCCACTTCTTCATTAAACAAACGATAGGCACAAATCAGTTGCACCAATTCCTTATCATTCATTTCAACTTTCGGTTCCAGGCCACCCGAAAATGGGCGAAGTCTTGGAAATGACAAACTGTAACGGGTTTGCCAATACTTTTTTTCCAGATAGTTAAGGTGCAAGGCTGTGAAAAAACTATCCGTTCGCCAATCTTCCAGTCCGATTAAAACACCTAAACCCATTTTATGAATACCGGCCTGGCCAAGTCTGTCCGGCGTTTCCAAACGGTAATTAAAGTTAGATTTTTTTCCTTTGGGATGGTGTTTTTTGTAATCTTCTTTGTGATAAGTTTCCTGATAAATCAGTACCGAGGTCAATCCAAGCGGAATAAGTTCAATATATTCCTCTGTATCCAATGGTTGGACTTCCATGGAAACCTGGGCAAAATACGGGCGGATTAAATTTAAAACTTTTTTGAAATATTCTACATGAACCGTTTGATTTGCTTCACCCGTTACCAACAGTACGTGATCATATCCCAAACTTTTGATCACTTTTACTTCCTGTAAAATTTCCTCTTCTGTCAGTGTTTTTCTCCGCACTTTGTTATCCAGACTAAACCCGCAATACGTACAAATATTGGTGCACTCGTTGGAAAGATAAAGTGGAATGTATAATTGAATTGTTTTCCCAAATCGCTTTTGTGTTAACTTCTGGCTAAGCTGTGCCATCGGTTCAAGATAGGTAGTGGCGGCAGGAGAAATAAGCGCTTTAAAATCTTCCAAAGTCCTGCGGGATGTATTTAAAGCATTTTCAACATCGTTTTTTGTTTTGGAATAAATGCTTTCCTTAACATCATCCCAACTATACGATTCAAATAAATTTTTATAACTATTCATCTAAAAAGGCGGTTAAGGGACTGCTCGCAATGGCATGATTTCCTTGTTTTGCTAACCGCGCGTGGTAAGCCATTCTTCCGGCTTCGACGGCCAATTTAAAAGCAATTGCCATTTGGACCGGAGTACCGGCCACGGCAATGGCTGTATTGACAAGAACAGCATCTGCACCAATTTCCATTGCTTTTGCTGCATCCGATGGCGAACCGATTCCAGCGTCAACAATGACGGGAATGTTACTCTGTTCAATAATTATTTCCAGGAAGTCGATTGTTTTTAAACCTTTATTACTCCCAATCGGAGATCCCAAAGGCATAACTGCCGATGCTCCTGCATTTTCCAGTCGTTTGCATAAAACAGGATCGGCATGAATATATGGAAGAATAACAAAACCCAATTTTGCCAATTCTTCGGTTGCTAAAAGCGTTTCAATTGGATCCGGCATAAGATACTTTGGGTCAGGATGAATTTCAAGCTTTATCCAGTTTGTTTCCAAAGCTTCTCTTGCCAATTGTGCCGCAAAAACGGCTTCTTTGGCAGTCCGGACGCCGGAGGTGTTGGGTAGTAAGTTTATCGACGGATGTTTGAGATGTAATAAAATATCGTCTTCGGCATTGTGCATATTAACCCGGCGAAGTGCCACTGTTACCAATTCTGAGCCGGATGCTATTAGCGCTTCTTCCATTAATTGTGAAGAATTGAATTTGCCGGTGCCTGTGAAAAGTCGTGACGTAAATTCTTTTTCTGCTATTTTTAACATAGTATTTTTTTGATTTGAGAAACCATGTTTCCAGGGTTTTCTGCATTTATTATTGAGCTTGAAATGGCAACGCCAAACATTCCTGTTTCGAGTATTTTTTCAATATCTTCATTAATAATCCCACCAATTGCGATAATTGGAATTGATAAGCCCAATTCTTTTAAGGAGCGTATGATATTTCGATAGCCTTCCAATCCTACAATCGGACTGAGATTTTGCTTTGTGGTTGTAAACCGGAATGGACCTAATCCTACGTAATCTGCACCTTCTTTTATCCGGTTTACAACATCATCCAAGGTGTTGGCCGTCCCGCCGATGATCATGTCGTTTCCATCTATTTTTCTTGCAGATTCGATAGTCATATCATTTAATCCGAGATGTAAACCATAAGCTCCGACTTCTTTGGCAATAATTGGGAAATCGTTAATGATTAATTTTGCCTCGTAGTTATCGGTTAAGATTTTGGTTTTTTCTGCCAGTTTTAAAACGTCTTCAAAAGTTTGATCTTTTACCCGGAGTTGTATCCAGGTACAACCCGCGTCGAGGGCAATTTGGATGCTTTCGAGGTGCGTTATTCCTTTTGTTTGATTTGATATGAATTGTAGTTTGTCTATCATTTAATTATTGCGGGTTTGTTATTATTGCATTGAAATCCCGGACACCCCCCCAATCCCAGGGTATAAACCCCAGGCTAAGGTATGCGACCCCGTTAGGGTCGTTGGAAAATTGAAAATCTATGCCCGGATTAAATAAAAATTTCCATCATGATCGTGGGCCAAATTCCCAGGGTATAAACCCCAGGCTAAGATATGCGACCCCGTTAGGGTCGTTGGAAAATTGAAAATCAATGCCCGGATTAAATAAAAATTTCCATCATTATCATTCGGAAAAAGCCCAACGGGCTTACATATCTTAGCACCGGGCATCGCCCGGTGATCGCGGTGTTTCCGCCCGGATCGCGGTGTTTCATTAAATTCATGGTTGGTTTTGTCGATCATGATGATGTATGTTAAACCGGCCAAACATTTTCATTCAATTTTATCAACCCGAAATCACCTGTTGATTTATCAAATCCACCACATCCCGTATTTCCCGGAAATTGGCAATCGCATTTTCAGGTTCCTTCCATAATATTCCTAAAATGGCCGCTCCGTCAAAGTTCATTTCCTTTACTTTTTTCAGATTTTCACTTGAAATTCCACCCAGACCAAAAATTGGTATTCTTTTCAATTCAGGTTTGATGAGAAAATCATTCGGCAAAATACCTGCATAACCCATTTTTGAAATACTATTAAACACAGGCCCGAAAAAAGCGTAGCTGAAATGATTTGAGAGATTATTCATTTCAGATATATTATGGATCGAAGTACTTAGCAAAAAATTATCTGATCTAAACTTTTCAAGACTTTCCAGAGAATTCAGTTTTCTTTCGTTTTCAGTAAAATGTAGTCTTTTAATCCCAAATTCACCAGCCAGATTATGATGCTGATGAATTGAAATTCTGTCCATAAAATCAGGATTAATTTTGCTTAACAGAAACCATAAATCTATCCGGGCACTTTCTGGCTTTCGTATATGTAAACACACCAATCCTTCCCTGAAAAGACTGTTGATTAGTTCAGCCTCGTCAGGGATAAATTCAGGATTGGATATGGCTAATAGTTTCATTATAGATAAATTTCACTGCCTTTTTTGGCGAATTCTCTTGCTTTTTCCTGCATGCCCTCTTCCAGTGCCATTTCTTCCATCAAGCCATTTTCTTCGGCATAATCTCTCACATCCTGGGTAATTTTCATTGAACAGAAATTTGGTCCGCACATGGAACAAAAGTGAGCGATTTTTGCACCTTCGGCAGGCAAAGTCTCATCATGAAATTCTTTTGCAGTATCGGGATCAAGCGAGAGATTAAACTGATCCTCCCACCGGAATTCAAAGCGCGCCTTGCTCAAGGCATTGTCGCGGTATTGTGCTCCCGGATGCCCTTTTGCCAAATCAGCGGCATGGGCGGCGATTTTATACGTGATCACACCATCTTTAACATCTTTTTTATTAGGCAGACCTAAATGCTCTTTTGGAGTAACATAACAAAGCATAGCCGTACCGAACCAACCAATCATCGCAGCGCCAATGGCTGAGGTAATGTGGTCATAACCAGGGGCAATGTCAGTCGTTAATGGCCCTAATGTGTAAAAAGGAGCTTCCTGGCAATGTTCCAGTTGCTTCTCCATATTTTCCTTGATCAAATGCATAGGCACGTGTCCCGGACCTTCGATAATGGTTTGGATATCGTGTTTCCAGGCGATTTTTGTCAATTCCCCCAAGGTTTCAAGTTCTGAAAATTGTGCTGCATCGTTGGCATCCGCTATGCAGCCTGGTCTTAATCCGTCACCCAGAGAAAAAGCCACGTCATAGGCTTTCATAATCTCACAGATATCTTCAAAATGGGTATAGAGGAAGTTTTCTTTATGATGCGCCAAACACCATTTTGCCATAATAGAACCACCGCGGGAAACAATTCCGGTAATCCGTTTTGCCGTCAAGGGAATATATCTTAGCAAAACACCCGCATGAATTGTAAAATAATCAACGCCTTGTTCTGCTTGTTCAATCAGTGTATCCCTGAACAATTCCCAGGTAAGATCTTCGGCTTTGCCGTTTACTTTTTCAAGTGCCTGATATATTGGAACGGTACCAATTGGAACAGGAGAATTCCGGATAATCCATTCCCGGGTTTCGTGAATATTTTTTCCTGTCGATAGATCCATGATCGTATCCGCACCCCAGCGACAAGCCCAAACTGTTTTCTCTACTTCCTCTTCGATACTTGATGTTACGGCAGAGTTGCCAATATTCGCATTGATTTTTACAAGAAAATTCCGGCCGATAATCATAGGTTCGCTTTCCGGATGATTAATATTAACCGGAATTACGGCTCTGCCAGCAGCCACTTCTGAACGCACAAATTCCGGTGTAATAAATCCTTTTGGCGTATTCGCTCCGAAACTATGGCCAACGTGCTGATGTGTTAGTGTTCCTGCTTTGCCGTTTAGTTCTTTAATTTGTTCTTCAATACGCTGATTTTCCCGGATGGCTATATATTCCATTTCAGCCGTGATGATTCCTTTTTTTGCATAGTGCAATTGAGAAACATTTTGGCCTTGCTTTGCCCTGAAAGGTTTGCTGATGTGCGCAAATCTTAAAGCATCCAGGCTTTTGTCATTGTTGCGCTGTGTGCCGTATTCTGAGGAAATAGTATCAAGTTGTTCCACATCGCCGCGGTTCATAATCCATGAAGCTCTTAATGGGTCCAGTCCTTTTTTTACATCAATGTCAATATCAGGATCCGTGAATGGCCCGCTGGTATCATAAAGTGTAACTGATGGATTTTTTTCGATCAGCCCTGATTTTCCATGAACTTTGGTATCGCTAAGAGATACCTCGCGCATGGCGACTGAAATGTCATGAATTTTTCCTTTCACATAAATCTTTTTTGATTTTGGAAAAGGTTTTCTTGAAATTACTTCTGTCTCTGGTGTTTTTTCGGCTTTCATGGGTGATAGCTATTGGCTTTGAGCTGTTAGCTTTTAGCCAGATGGATAGTTGAAAATTGGTAAGGATGTTCAGGAAATTATTTTGATTAACCTCCCTGCGTAGCTTTAATCAGGGTAATTTTGTCGTCGGGGTTAAGGATGTGAATTGGCCAGTCAGATTTTGAAATAATAATCTGGTTGACGGCGAGGGCAATTCCTTTGGTGGAGTCTGTAAACAGGGAAGACAAAAGTTGTTCAACCGAAAAGCGTTCGGGAATTTCTGTACGTTGCTGATTAATGCTGATTTCCATTCTGAATAATGTTTTATGAGAAAAACTTCAGGAATGGACCTTGCGAAAGATTCATTAAGATACAGATAGCAGTATCTCTTACTTTTCCCTATCGACAGTACTAACTGCATCAGGTTCAAAGGGTATTATCTCAGTCCGCATACGGGACACCCCTAAAGTTTCCGTAAAGCTATCGGAAAAATCGGAGTTTCAAAAAAATAATAATTTAAACCTGATTTTTGATGATTGGGAAACTGTGAAAGTTTTGCTAATTATGAGGTAACTTTGAATTTGTCATATTAACACCTCAAAAAGACTCTGCTTTTAATGGATCTTATTATCAGAAATGCTGCTCCGAAAGACTTACCGGCAATATTGGAAATTGTAAATCAAGCTATTTTAGAAACGACTGCCATTTATGATTATGAGATCAGGACATTAGAAGAACAAACGGCCTGGTTTGAAAAAATGATTGTTGACGGTATGCCGGTGATTGTGGCTGAATTTGAAAAAGAGGTAATTGGTTATGGATCTTATAATATTTTCCGACCGAAAATCGGTTATAAATTCAGCGTGGAGCATTCAATTTATCTCAATGATAAATCCCGTGGAATCGGAGTAGGAGGCAGGTTATTAGGAAGTTTGATACAACGCGCCAGGGAATCAGGATTGCATACCATGATTGCTGGAATTGACGCCACAAATCGTGGAAGTATCAAATTTCACGAAAAATATGGATTTGTTGAAAAGGGGTATCTGAGAGAAGTGGGATACAAATTCGATCAATGGCTTGACCTGGTTTTCATGCAATTAATCCTCAAAGAAGATTAACCAAACATAGCCCTGAAAGGGCATAATATCTTAGAATCGGGCATCGCCCGATTGATTCCGGGATGTGGGAATGATCCGTGTGTACACCGATAAATCCCGGGGCGTGGGCATTATATAATTCCGAATTCACATTGTCATTCCAATAGGGCGTTGCCCCATCCTAAAATATGACGCCCTTTCAGGGCTAAGAAAGGGCGTCAACATAATCAATGCGCTCTCCCGGTCTCGACATATGTCGCCTCGTCACCCGTAGGTTTTCTATGCCAATAAGAAGCCAGGATAGATCCGGTAATATTCATCAAAGGTCCAAACACGGCGGGGGCCAAACCGACCGTTGCCATTTTTCCCATTTCTTTGGCAATTCCTGATGCCAAACCACCATTTTGCATGCCCACTTCAATAGCAATAGTACGGCAATCGCGCTCGCTCATTTTAAATAATTTGCCAGAGAAATAACCCAGTGTGTATCCTAAAAGATTGTGTATCAAAACCAATCCAATCAGTGCGGGCCCAATTGTTAAAAGACTGTCTCTACCTGCAGCGGTGATGATCACGATAATAAATGCGATGCCTGACATGGAAACCAAAGGCATGGCATCATCCAGCCATTTTGCTTTTCCACTAAATAATTTATTGAAAATCAAACCGGCGCCGATTGGCAGAATTACCATTTTGACAATATCCCACATCATATGCAGCATATCAATTTCGACAAATGCACCCGCGTATAACTTCATCAACATTGGCGTCATTAAAGGTGCCAGCATGGTTGAAATAGCCGTGATTGTAATCGATAATGCAAGATTCGCTTTTGCCAGATACGATATTACATTGGAAGCCATTCCATTGGGCGAACAACCGATCAAAATAATTCCTGCGGCGATTTCTGGTGGAAAACCGCTGACACTGGCTAATGTAAAACCTAAAAGCGGCATAATTAAGAAGTGACTGGTTACCCCAATGAAAACTCCTCTTGGCATTTTTACAACGCCAACAAAATCTTCAAAGCTCATCGAAGTTCCCATTCCAAACATGATGATCTGGATTAATGGGGTGATTAATACCGCAAATTTGAAACCATCATATTGCTGAAAATATTGCGGATAATATAAAGCTGTGGTAACGGCAGCGAAAATAATGGTCGTATAAGTAAAGCCTTTTAAAGATTCTGATCCTCTGAAACTTATGGCTAATGCAATGAAAAATCCAATGAAAAACGGGCCCGCCTGAGCCAGGTTTCCTGTCAAGGCCAGATAAAGAGCAACAACCAGACACAAAATCGCAACACCCGAAAGGAGCTTGTAAATATTCATAAAATTATGTTAATTATGCAATTTGAAAAAAGATGCATTTATAGGAAAGAAGCATGAAATATGTAATTCTTACTTTTCTCCCAAAACTGATTACCAGGTTCTTTTTTTCATATACTCGTCCAGGTCAGAACGCTTCATTGGAATTTCCTTTGGATTTTTATCCAGCCATTTCAGGAAATCATCTTTCAATTTATCCGACCACTGACTATCAATTTGTCCAGGCGTATATTTTCCTTCTTTCAACATTGTAATTCCGAATTTGTCACGAATAGCAATAAATTCAGCTGTTAAAACTACTTTTTCAGCCAAATGTGCAGGAATGAAAATGATACCTTCTCTTTTTGCAAGAACAAGATCACCCGGTAACACGATTGCCCTTCCAATGCGGATCGGTGTATTGAGTCCCATCAAAACCACATCTTTCAAATAGGAAGGATCCCAGTCACGGACAAAAGCGTTAAAACCTTCAATTTTAGACAGACCTTCCAAATCTCTCGCCGATGCATCAAAAACTACACCATTACCGGATTTAGCATAAATAGAATTTCCAAGATTGTCACCGATCAGCGTACCCTGGGCAATTTTTCCAAAGCCATCGGCCACATACACGTCACCTTTGGAAAGCTGATCTATGGGCCAGGAATTTGTATTTCCTATGCGGCCATTTTTCGCGCCACGTTCTTTAATATTTTTTTCAACATCGGGGCGGGAAGGCATGAATTGAGCAGTAAGCGCGCGGCCGACAATTGGCACATCCTGATGAATCATTTTCCAGTTTGCATCGAACTGGGCATTATAGCCTTCATTTTGAAGTACGACCCAGGCTTCTTCAATGGCAATTTCTTTTGCTCTGCGGATCAGGTCGTCCGACACTTTTGGTCTTCCGTCAGGGAAACGTTCGCCCTTCCATTCCGAAGTAAGGAATATTAATTCTTCCTTTGAGATAGTTTGCGCATTTAGGGAATTACAAAAATTAAAACTTAAAAATAATGCTGCGGCAACAATGGATTTAATTTTCATTTCAATGAGATTGCAAATTTTGAAGGGGCGGCAAGATAAAATTTGGATTACATATGACACATGATATATCAATTTGTAACCCAAATGAGAAAAGACCGGTTATCCCGAATTTTACTAGATTGTATTAATTTCTTTTTGAAGCAACGACGATTGGTGTCGTAATTCCATTCAGGTCGTAAACCACTTTTCCGGCACGGATTGTCAGTTCACATTCCAGTTTTTCTTTACCGGTTATTTTTGTTCCGGTATAGTCAAAGAAACCGAAAACTCCGGTATCGTTCATGCTGAAATTACCTTTCAAAACACGCAAAACAGCAACATCAGCAAGTCCGCCAACGGTTAAGCTTCCAAGTTTTTCCCGGTGAATTGCCTGTGCCGGAGCCCAGGTACTTGCTTTGATCACGCTTTGAAGATCCATGCCCATAGCCAGGAATTTTGACATCACATTCAGCATATCTTTCATGGCAGCGTTCATGCTTCCGGTGTGAATATCTGTACTGATTGTGTTTGGATAAAATCCGCTTTTCACAGCCGGAATCGCCTGGGAAAATGCAAAACTGATCCCGCCATAACCTACATCAAACAAAATTCCTTTTTTACGAGCGTCGTAAACAAATGGTTTTATTTTACCAGTTTTCACATCCAGAATTGGCTCGCGGCTTGCTAATTGTCCGAAACAATGTGTAAAAATATCACCGGGACGAAGGTGTTGCATGAATAATTCTTCGATTGAAAGTACCGGAGTACTTCCTCCGAAATCAACCATAACCGGAATATTTGCCAGTTTCCCAGCCGCCACCGCTTTGTCAGTTGGTGTCCAGTCGTGGCCGTTGTAGTGAGCCAGTTTTACACCGACAACATAATCCGGATTTTCTTTGGCAACACGTGCTGTATTTTCCGGATCCATATCAGCGATATTTTGCTCATAAGTTCCGCCACGCATACCTTCTCCAACAATATTCAGAAAGGCTAAAACACGTGTTTTTGAAATATCGATGGTTTGTTTTTTGAAGTCGGGGAAAGATTTCCAGCCAGCGCAGCCTGCATCTACTACCGTTGTCACACCCGTGCGGAAAGTAAAACCATCCGGCGAAAGTGCATTGGGTCCGTTGCTATAAGTCTGGTCCATTTTTGTTCCGTAGAAATTGTGCGAATGCATATCAATTAATCCCGGAGTTACGTACATGCCTTTTGCATCAACAATTTGAATTCCAAGTTTTGGATCAATGTTTTTTGCTACGCTTTTAACGGTATCACCATTCAAAGCAACATCCATGATGCCATTGATATTGTTCTTCGGATCAATAACATGGCCGCCTTTGATGATGATCGTATATTTTTGAGCATTCGCGGAAATGCTGCAACAGGCCATCAAAAGGCCCATGGAAAGAATTATTTTTTTCATTTTTAAGGATTAGGAATTAAGTATCAAATTTACTGTTTTGTTACTGTTTTAAAACAGAGCGCGGTTACATTAAATATTAATAGTTTATCAATTTGTATCAGGTAAAATTTACGAAAACAAAAGTGAAAATTATTAATCAGGATACTTTTTAATTGAACGGAGTGAGAAGCTAATATCGCTTCGTTCATGTACTTATCGTTTTAATAACAGATAAGTTAAGAAATGGTCAAGGGAATAGGAATGCGTAAACAGAAAAAAGATCACTGAGCAATCCGAAAGACCAACTCAGTGATACTTTACTTTTCGACAGGTGGTTTATCGCCAAATCTGCCTTTGTAAGCTTCGTTCATTGCCTGTAATTGTTCAGGTCATTAAATGAAAGACTTACCATTATTTATCCCACCAAACTACGCTGGAAAGTGTATTCGTGCCACCTTGTCTGGTTCTGGCTTCAAGGAAATTGACTTTATTATAAGTTCCTTCCGAATCAGGAATTACAAATCTTGTTGGTATTTTACCACCTGTCAAATTTCCCGGATAGTTTGTTGGTGTAAGTTTTGGATAACCAGTTCTTCTCCAGTTCGAGAAAATTTCGTACTCATCTTCAAGGAATAGAGAAACCCATTTTTGCGTGCCAATCTGCTCCATCTGATCGTCCATCGATCCGCTGGCTTTGAAAGGATTTGCAGCCAGATAGCCATTAATTTTCGCATCAGAAATTACTCCTCCTGATCCAAATAAAGCCCATTGTCTCATCGCTGCTTTTACTGCGGCTTCATACGTATCTTTTGCAGTGCCGCCGCTATACCATCCTCTAAGTGCCGCTTCGGACAATAACAAATTCATTTCTGCATTACCCATCACAATTAGTGGTGCGCTGTATTTCAAAATTGTATTCGGGTTTGGCTCCGAGTAAGAGTTGAAATCAGCCGGAAGCGAGTTGAACGCAGCATTTTGCATTCCCTTTTGAAGAGCTGTCGTGGTATCGGCGGTAAATGTTTTATTATCCGTGGTTGTCCAAACGATAGAAACAACATTCAAACGTGGATCTTTACTCGTTTTCAGGTAGTCGATAAATGTTTTGGCGAACTTACCACCTTCCACATTATCTCCTCCCGGTGCTACATAATCCGTTCCGATTAAGCCGCTGGCGATGAAATTTCTGCTTGCTGTAATATTTCCGTCAACATAAGCAATTTTGGCAATGTCTGCATCAGCAAGGATCACACCACCGGCAATCGCTTTTTTAACCCAGGTTTGGGCCGCAGCCGCATCCACCTGTGTCAAACGCATCCCCAAACGAAGCATAAGCGAATACCCGAATTTTTTCCACTGGGTAATATTTCCTGCATAAATTAGATCAGAAGAAGCATAGGTATCTTTTGCGGCATCAAAAGCAGCAATCGATTCATCAAGTTCTTTTAGCAAATCAGCATATATAGCCGACTGTTCATCATATTTTGGAGTAAAGTTATTATCAGTTAGCGCTTTACCTGCCTCGGAGTAAGGAATGTCTCCATACAAATCGGTCAATCGGTGATACAAATACGCTCTCCAGATACGTGCCGAGGAAAGTTTGTTAACATCCGCCGGAGAAACTGAAACTGCATCAATTACCTGCTCAATATCGATCACTGCTCCCTGTGTTGTTGGATCAGATCCACCATATAAATCCCAGCTTGCGTTGGAATAAGTGTAATTGAAATACTTGTCACCCGCAGCCGGCACTTCTTTATACGTTGCGAAATGCTGCATGGAACCTCCGATTGTAAGATAAGCTGCACCCGTATAATTATTGCTGACAGTGCTCAAAAGCGCTCTCGTGAAAAGGAAACCCGGAACAACTGAAGTAGACGCGTTAGGGTTTACATTCATTTCCTCAAAACCGTTGTCGCAAGCGGAAAAGAGCATGGCCATTGGGGCCAGATATAATAATCTTAAAAACTTTTTCATATTCACTAAAATATTTTAATGATTAAAATTTCACTGAAAGGTTCACACCCAGACTTCTTGTTCTTGGTACACCAAATGCTTCAAGACCTTGGGCATTACCGTTGGTATAACTTGATTCAGGATCGAAATAATTGTTTCTTTTGTCTTTGTAAAGAAGCAACAGGTTACGTCCTACAAGTGAAATTGATGCAGATTGCAATTTCAGGAATGACATTTTATTTACTGGCAGGTTGTAGCTCAAAATAACCTGGCGAAGTTTGATAAAGTCATTATTGAAAGTAAACATAGACGTGTAATTCTTGTCGTTGTCATAGTAAGTATCAACGTCAGCCTTAGCCCATGTTTTAGTGAACGAAGCGCCTTCTGGTGTTACACCTGTTACGGTCAAGCCATTGTCACGACCAGGAAGTGTTTCTTTTGGCAAACCGAAACGATAAGCGTACTGGTACATGTTTGAGTAAACGATGCTGCCGAATTTACCATCAACAAGAATGTTCAAAGAGAAATTTTTGTATCTGAATGTGTTCGTGATACCCATGGTAAGCGGAGGAATACCTCTTCCCAGTTTTTCAAGATCACCTCTTACTGCATATCCGCTGGCTGTGTTGAAAACAACATTTCCGCTTGCATCTGTTTTCTTTTTGTAACCCCAAACTTCACCATATGAACCACCAACAACGTTGTTGATCACACCCCCACCAACACCGGTTCCTACGGTAAGGCTTGGCAGGTTATCAGCCAATTTGATGATCTCACTTTTGTTATAAGCCATGTTATAACTTACGTCCCATGTGAAGTTTTTCTTTTTAAGTGGAGTTCCTGTTAACAAAAGTTCAACCCCTTTGTTACTAAGTTCACCCACATTCAAGAGAGCAGAAGTATAACCTGATGATGCTGCGATGTTACTTTGAACGATATCATTTGTGGTTTTACGGTTATAAAGCGTAAGATCAAGTCCGATACGGTTGTTCAGGAATTTCGCTTCAATACCTGCTTCGTAAGTCGTAGAAGTAAGTGGTCTCAAATTAGGGTTTGGTACCAATGGAGAACTAAGCTGCTGAACCGGCTGACCATTGTGACCACCCTGTGCCATAGAATAGCTTTGGTATATCTGGTAAGCTGCCACGTTTGCACCACCCACCTGTGCCCATGATGCACGTAACTTTGCAAAACTGACTGCTTGTGGAAGTTTGAAAGCTTCGGAAAGGATCACTGTACCACCGATTGCAGGGTAGAAAATATGATTGCTTGCTGTGTTCAAAACCGAGAACCAGTCCTGACGACCAGACATTGTGATATAGGCAAGGCCTTTGTAGCCTAAGTCAACCGAACCAAACAACGAATTGATTCCACTTTGTGAATAATTTGGAGTTGTAGTGCTCGTTGCAAGGTTTGTAAAGCTGTAAAAGTAAGGAATGGTGAATTCGGTACCTCTGAAAATAGTTTCATCATAAATACTTCTTTGAATGTTACCGCCGGCCAAAGCCGAGAAGCTCAGATTTTCAAAGAAATCTTTATTGTAATTCACCGTAAGCATACCATTTGTTTCCGAAGAAGTCGTTTTTCTTGATTCGTAAACTCCTTTTGGCTGGTAAGCATTGTTGGTAGGAACAATAAAGGTGTAGTTGAAATTATAATAATCCTGGCTTACACTTCCTTTAACAGAAAGGTTGTCAAGGATATCGTATTTAATATTCGCCTGGCCCAGGAAGCGGTTTTTCTTATCGTTATTGATAAATTTGTTAACAACCATGTAAGGGTTTGGAGCAGCCGGAACCGGGTTCCATTCTATTTCCTTACCTGTTGTTTCGTCGTATCCGGGAGCAAGGCTTCTGATATCAACTGTATTGGCGATCAAATAAGTAGCCCAGTGCGGGTTATAATCTGCATATCCAACTTTCGGACGGTTATGGCCATCTTCAATGTTGTACTGAACCACAGTCTGTACAGTCAGTTTTTTGCTAAGGTTTGCATTAACATTTAAGTTGGCAATGCGTCTTGTGAAATCTGAATTTGGTACGATACTGCTGGATTTCGTATTGTTCAACCCAAAACGGAAATTGATTTTTTCGTTTCCTCCTGTGAAAGCGATTGAATTAATATAGTTTGTTCCAGTTTTGTAAAAATTTTTCAGATTGTCCTTTTGAGGTGAATAAGGATGCATTTTTCCATCAACCTGAATATAATCAGATCCGTCCATTTTTGCACCGTAAGATAAACGTCCTGTACTTTTAGCCTGAGCAAGTGTCAATGGTTTTACACCATCCAAACCTTGACCGTATTCATATTGCCAGTCAGGAACGATCGAAAGATTTTCAGTTGTAAAGTTGCTGTTGAATTCAACACCAATACCTTTTTGAGCAATACCTTTTTTGGTTGTGATCAAAATAACACCATTGGAAGCACGTGCACCATACAAAGCCGCTGCCGGTCCGCCTTTCAAAACACTGATAGATTCAATATCGTCCGGGTTAATACCACCGATACCATCACCGCGGTCGGTGTTGTTACCATTACCGTCCGATGCATTTCCACCACCTGGTGTGCTATTGTCCATCGGCATGCCGTTGATTACATACAATGGCTGGTTGTTACCGCTCAAAGAACCATTACCACGAATAATAATACGGCTTGAACCACCTGGGCCTGTTGCCATACCTGTTGCGTTAACCCCGGCAATTTTACCCGTCAATGCATTTGCAACGTTGTTTTCACGTGCTTGTGTAAACTCGCTTCCTTTTACTTCCGTCACTGCATAAGCAAGTGCTTTTTTCTCTTTGGAAATACCGAAAGCCGTTACAACCACTTCATTAAGTGATTTTGCTTCCGGAACAAGCTGCACAGAAACATCACCTTTTGAGCCAACTGCTGATTCCTGAGAAGTATAACCAACAAAGCTGAAAATAAGAATCGCTGATGAAAGCTCTCCGTCCGGAATGTCTAGCGTATATTTTCCATCGGTATTTGTTGAAGTTCCGCGCTGAGATCCTTTAACAAGAACACTCACGCCAGGAAGTCCGCCGCCAGTTTCGTCCGTTACCGTACCCGTAACTACTTTCTTTGGAGATTCTTTTGGTGCAGAAATTTTCAGTTCAGTAGCAGCCTGTTCCCGTTTTAAAATAATTCGGTCCTGAACTACTTCGTAAGTAACATTATGTGGAGCAAGGATCTTTCCAAGAACTTCCGACAAGGATTCGTCCTGAAATTTGAAAGTACCTTTTTGATTGTTAAAAATCTGTGGATTATACATGAACTTAACCTTGGTCACGTTTTCTATTTTATCGAGTACTTTATCGATCTCGATATTAGATAAACGTAAGGTTACTTTTTGGTCAAGCACTTTTTGTCCATGCACGTCAGCGGCGTGGACTAAAGTGGTGAAGATCACTGCAAGTAAAGCTTGATACAGACTCATACGCATGATTTTCTGCAAAGCGTGTTGATAATGTATTGATTTTGACATAATTTTGTTTTTGTCGGGTTAATAAATTCGGCAAAATGATTCCCTTGTATCCGCGCAAAGCGGAAGGTGTAATGAGCTTACAAAATGGGGATGATTTGTGGTCGGTGATGTTGGCGCATCATCGACTTTTTTTTAATGGAGTCGGGGACAGGTTATCGTCATAGGCTTGTGATTCAGATAAGTTTAACTGGTATAGGTTGCTTGGTTACTCTTTTTTTGTAATTGTACTCTTTCAATTTGATGAGATAAGTGTAATATGACTTTTGTGATTATTGTTTAGTTACTGATTTTCAGATGGATATGAACATCCTTTGCTTGAAATGATAATACTGGCGTCAAGCTGTTCATGGGTTGCGTTGATAGTACGGCAAATCAAATCTATTTTTTCAAACAAAGGTTCGTCTGAAAGAGACGCCGTGAGATAGCAGTTTTTCATGATTTCGGCATCAAAAAGAATTTTAACGCCGTAAGAGTTTTCCAATGCTGCAAAAACTTCCTTAATAGGTGTTCCTTTAAAGTTGAAAGATTGCTTTTGAATTGGCATATCAAGTAGTTCAGGATCAGCGATCAGGCTTCTTGTAAAACGTAGATTAACAGGTGAAAAAACAATCTGCTGGTTTGGCGTAAGTACCATTCCTCCTAATTTATTATCAGCCTGTTGTGTTTCAAGATTCTCGTCAGTTAAAGCAAAAACAGATACTTTTCCAGTTTTTACGACCACTTTTACATCTTTTTCAGTATCAAAAGCACTGATGATAAAACTGGTTCCTAAAACTTTCGTTACCAGTCCGTTAGCATAAACGAAAAAAGGTTGATCCGGGTTTTTAGCAACTTCAAAGAAGGCTTCACCATACAAAAAAACTTCACGTTTTGATCCGGTAAAGGCTTTTGGATAGCTAATGTGACTTTTAGGCTGCAAAAGCACCGAACTTCCATCCTGTAATGCAACCAGTTTTGGCTTGTCTGTATTGTTAACTTCCTGAATAAGCGGTTCTTTGATCTGGCTTATGATTTCTTTGTAAAGCAAATTCGTTTTTTCCGCAGGAGAGTTTTTGTTTAAAAACCACCAGCCAAATCCGATAATCATCAGGACAGAAGCGGCAACACTATACCATTCAGGACGGAATAAGAAAATCGATCTTGAAGCTTTTGCATTTTTCTCCCCAAGAGAAAAAGATAAACGGTGAATTTCACTGGTTACTTCGTCGTCGGATATTGCATCAAATGAATTAAAAACGGTATCAAGTAAATGCGATGCCTTCGTTACCAATTCATGTTTATCCGGATTTTCAGATAACCAGTTTAACCAAAATGTGCCTTGTTCTGCGTCATTGGATATTTTCCAAAGGCGGAATGAAGGATCAGTGGCCAGTTCTTCGGGTTGTAAATTTCTGTAATCAGGTTGCATAGATAAAGCGTAGTATTGCGAATTCAAATAAAGGATGCAGAAAAAGTAGGTCAATACTCCTTTTGGTAAAATTATTTTTTGATTTTTTTTGAAAGAGGAAAATAAACTACGGCTAAGAAGGCTCCTTGATGAATGTAAATGTTAGTAGATTAACATATAAATTATTAATATCCAGTGGCTTAGCAATGGATATTGGCTTTTCAAAGTAGTAATGGCCTTAAATAATAAATTGGCTACCGATTGGCGGTTAACCTGCATCATATCGGCAATCTGCTCATTTTCCAGACCTTCATAAAATTTTAAAAAGATAGCTTCCTTCTGACGTTTCGGAAGTTCATTGATCGCGTTTCTTACTTTACGCTGACTTTCGTTATAGTTTTCAGTTTCTTCTATTTCCGATTCGATGGTGTGATTATCTGTGATTTCTTCAATCTCGTCCAGGTCCAGATAAGGATAAATATGTTTGTTACGCCGAAATTCCTGTAAGACCTGATTACGAAGCGACTTTAAAAAATAAATGGTAACAAACTGTATATTAATTGTCTGTCTTTTTTCCCAGATATGAAGCATCAATTCCTGAATGGCATCTTTAATATATTCCCGGTCGTTGGTGAAACTTGTGGCGTAATTGAAAAGCGTACGATATAATTTATCTGCTAGCTGACAAAAAGCACCACTGTCCCCAGCTTTTGATTGCTGCCAGAGATCCAGTAGAATTTCATTTTCTAAAAGAATGCGTTGCTTTTTATCCAAGAATGTAGGTGGTTGCTATTGTAAATTAACAGTCAAATTATTGAAATAAGAAATTTAAAACCAAGAATATATTATTTATCAAAATTATATATTGATTATTTATAAAAATTCCGAATAAGGTGAAATTTATTATTGTTCAAGCTAATATAAATAAAAGAGAGAAGTCAACTTATGGAAAGTTGACTTCTCTGTAATTTTAAAACGAGTGAGCTGATAATGAGCACTAAATATAGGCGATACAGTCAATTTCAACCAATGAATCTCCAGGAACGCCGCCATAAACAGCAACCGTAGTACGAACGGGTGGTTTATCACCAAAACGCCCTTTATAAGCTTCGTTCATCGCTTTGTAATCTCCCAGATCATGAAGGAAAACACTGCATTTCAGTACTTTACTCATGGAAGAACCAGCCGCGATCAATTCTTTTTCAAGTTCATCCAATACATGTTTTGTATGGGCCGTGATATCACCTTCGAAGTGAGCTCCTTTTCCTGCAACAAAAACCATATTGTTAAATTTGGTATGTCCTGAAAATAACGGAACATCCTGAATCGTAGTGATATTTCCCACTTCTTTTTCAGGCGTTGCATCAGCTGCTTTGGCAACAGTTCCCAAACCTGCCACACCGGCTATTGATGTAAATAACTTTTTGAGGATCGATCTTCTTTCCGTTTTCATGTTGTGATTAATTAAGATTATTGTTAAGGATTTTATTATGCTTTTTTCATTTTCTTCAAAACTTTGGCATCACCCGGTAAAGTGATTTTCCAGAGCGTTCCTCCGGATTTTGTTCCGCCTTGTTTTCCGCCATATTCGATTATATACATTTCATTACCAATCAATATAGCATCGGTAGGACTTGTAAAGTTATCGACGATCCGGGTGGTTTGTACTTTGTAATTATCCGCTTTTTTGTCATAGATCAAATGCAAATGAAGCAAATCTTTTCCTTGTCTGCGTAACGCATTCGGATTTGCTGCACCAGCTTTACCGCCTCCGGCATAACGCATCACAAATCCGTCTCCTTTAAATTCCTTGGAAAGCGCCTTGTCCTTATCGAAAATTAATGCCAGGGGAGAAGAGTGCGCATTGAAAGTACCAACGGTAACACCAGTTGTATCACCATCCATAACAATACCGGTTTTGCGGTCACGATATTCATTTGCATCGGGACCAAGATTTTGAACCGCCGGAGTGAAAATTACACCTGGCGGTCTTTTTGGGAAATCGGGGTCATTATGGAAATATTTCATCAGCCAGGCAAACGCGAATTTGCTAAGGAAAGGATCGGTATCCGGATTTGGCTGCCAATCCGGATATTGCTGCGGATTATCAATGCCGCCCATCACCCAGGGAAAACCATAATGATGTCCCTGCCGCACCCAGAACATATCTTCCGGATGGTCATAATCACCTGAATTGGAAACAGCAAAAAGATTGCCTTTTCCATCGTAGGCAATATCATATGCATTACGAATTCCTTCTGCGAAAATGAAATCTTGTTCTTTTAATTTATCGGTATCATCAACCAAAAGTAAATCTTTTGAGTTGATCGGGAAGTGGTAAATTTTTGTAGTTAATGCTTTATCACGGGCATTTGGATAAAGACCGCCGTTGTCCTGCACTTCACCGTGATCAGTCCTTGCCCCGGAATTTACTACAATATATTTTCCATCCGGACTGATTTCCATCGCATTCCAGCCGTGATCAAACGTAGTTTTATTCGCACCATATTCAACTGTATTAAAAACAACACTCATATCAGGTTTCTCGTCATTCGGTTTTAATTCATACCGAACCATTCTTCCTTTATTCCCTTTGTTGTTGTTTACATTAATATTTCCGGTAAGAAAAAGTGTGTTTTTATAAAAAGCAGCACCTTGTAAACGGGTAATTCCGTGATCAGCCGCCGTCAGGATTTTTACGCTGGTTGGCTGTCCATCTTTTTTTACAATGTGAAAAACGTCTCCATCAAAACTGGTATAGTACAAATCGCCACTGACCGGATTCTGGATCAGCCTCACGGCTTCCGGCTCTACTTTCATATATGCTTCCACCTTGATATCCTCACGAAGCGGATGCGGCGTTTGCGTAGGCTGGTCGCGGCCTCCCTGTGCGAAATTGAGATGTGGAATGGCTAAAATGCCAAAAGTTAGCAGATTTACCTTTAAAGGATTCAGGATTTTTTTCATTTTTCAGGTCCGGGAAAGGTTATTCTGTCACAGATAATTTTCTCAGGTAAGTTACCAACTGCCATCTTTGTTCAGCCGTAAAAACGTCCTGGAATGGAGGCATATTTCCTTTTCCGTTTGAGATTTTCCAGAACAATGCACCGTTGGTTTGTTTTTTTACCAGTGAATCGTGGAAATTGGCAGGTTTCTGGCCTAATGCGCCACCAGCGGCACCATCTCCATATCCGCTTTCGCCATGACAGGAAGCGCAGTATAATCCAAATAATTCTTCGCCATTGGCCAGTGTTAGCGGTTCGTCGTGGTATGGACTTGTGAGCGTATCGGCCCACGCAGGAGCAATCCAGCGATCCTGGCTGTGGAATGGCTGTTCATTTCCTTTGAAGGAAGATAAACCAACGACACCGATTGCCCCGGAAATTAAAAAGCTTGCGGCTATCTTTTTGTTTAAAATCATTGAACGAATAATTTTTTGTTTAGGAATTTGTTGTTTTTTAGTCAGTTAGCTTTAATGCTTTACGTTCTTTTTTAATATCATCAGCGTCGATAGCAGACGAATTATTTCCGAAGCTTTGTCTGATAAAAGTTAGTACTTCGGCAATCTCCTCGTTTTTGAGAAAACTGTGATTAGGCATAATGTTGTTGTAAGGCTTACCTTTTACTTCAATCTGCCCGTCCAAACCTTTAAGTAATACGTCTATTAATTTTTTCTTTTCACCGTTCACCCATTCAGAACCTGCGAGTGGTGGAAATCTTTGAGAATCACCCTGGCCGTTTCGCTGGTGACAGGCCGCGCAATACACACTATAAACTTTTCCACCAGCTACCGGTTTGTCTTTATCCAAATTGTCATTTATAACATCCGGCGTGCGAATATGAGACATGGTTTTTCTTTTTTCCATTTGTTCCAAAGCAATACCGGCAAACTTGGATTTGTCTCCTTTGTAAGTGATTTTCCAGATTTTTCCTTTTTCAGTTTCAGCAAAATAAAGAGAACCATCCGACCCCATGGCAATTCCCATCGGCCGGTAAGCGGCATCGCTGGTATTGACAATTGGATCAACACCCGCAAAACCATCTGCGAAAATATCCCAGCCGCCCGAAGGCTGGCCGTTTTGAAAAGGAACAAAACCAATGATATAACTTGATTGCGGATAAGGCGCACGGTTTGTAGAGCCGTGAAATGCTATGAAAGCACCATTTTTGTAACGTTCTGGAAATTGATTGCCCTGATAAAAAAGAAGATCATTCGGAGCCCAATGACCGGGAAATCCTATTAGCGGTTTTTCATAAATACCACAGTTTCCAACTATTTTCCCATCTCCGCCATATTCTGGTCCCAATACCTTTTTCTGCTGGATCTGATCATAATAACAATAGGGCCAGCCAAGATTAGTACCGTCTTTTATTCTTGCAAATTCTTCCGAAGGCAAAATGGCACTTTGCCATGGTGAGTAAACACCTGCCCAAAGTCGTAATAAATCATCCCGTCCGTGCTGTAATAAGTATAAGTTATCATCAGCATTATTCCAGTCCATCGCTACAACGCTTCGAATTCCGGTTGCATAACGATAGCCATCTTTTTGTGTTTGATTCAACTTATTGGCATCAAAACGCCAGACTCCTCCATGATCTTCTAAAAATGGACAAGGCGTCATCCCGGCGGAACTGGGCATACGGAATAATTCTTCACAGGCATTGGAAGGTGCGCCAAACGGAATGTACATATTTCCCTTATTGTCAAAAGAAATCGGTTTTGCGATGTGCTCATGCATTCCGTGCGCATGATCGTCGGTCATGATAATTTCTTCTTTCCCGTCCGGAATCAGTTGTCCGGGTGTAAGTTTCTGGCGGTAAACGATCAGTTCAGAACTGAAATAAATATAGCCGTTATGAATCCGCACGCCGGTTCCATAGCCATGTTCTTTTTTAGAACCACCGAAACTTTTTATGATATCCGCTCGACCGTCATTATTGGTATCACGGAGCGCGATAACCGATTCATTTTTATCAGCAAACCGTGCTTTGACATAAATATCGCCGTTTTCGTTTACCGCAATATGTCGTGCGCGGCCGGGTAGGCTGTCAACGACAACGACGGCCTCGAAGCCGTCGGGTAAAAAAAGTCCGCCATTTTTTGAATTGACGACATCGGGCTGAGGTCTGGTTACAAAGCCTGTAACCAGAATAATGAGTAAAGAGGAAGCAATTTTTAAGTTCACAATCGACGGGTTTAGGAGATGTCGAAATAGGTTTTAGGTTTTGACGATTCACTATGGATAATTGTCAATCGTCTTTCAAGCTTAGGGTCGAGCTAACAGCCAATCGCTGACAGCTAACAGCTAACAGCTATTTCAGCTCTACGATCATTTCGATTTCTACCGGAATATTTCCCGGAAGTGAACCCATTCCTACGGCTGAGCGTGCATGTTTTCCATTTTCTCCAAAGATTTCAACCAACAGATCCGAACAACCGTTAATCACCATAGGATGCTGACCGAAATCCGGGCCTGCGTTAACCATGCCGAGAAGTTTTACGATTCTTTTTACTTTGTTTAAATCACCTCCAAGAAAACCTTTTAGCGTTGAAACAAGAGAAATTCCTGTCAAACGAGCTGCTTCTTTTGCTTGTTCAATTGTTAATTCTGTTCCAACTTTTCCAATCATTTGTCCTCCTTCCGGCTTGTCTGGCCCGTGTCCCGACAAATAAACGAGATTTCCAACCTGTACAGCTTTAACATAATTGGCAATAGGCGCAACCGGTTTGATCAGTTTGATGTTCTTCTCTTTAATTCGAGCTTCGTAATCGGTAACCTCTTGTGCCTGAGTTGCGACGGATAATACTGCCAAGCAAAATGTGAAAGCCAGGGTTGACAGGGAAAAATTAGAAATCCTTTTCATGTAGTAATTTTTATAGTTCAGTGAGGTTTTGATAATTTTTATTTCGTTGTCTGTAATGCGATTCCATTCAGGTCGTAGACAATTTTTCCACCCATGATCGTCATTTCACATTCCAGTTTTTGCTTGCCTTCCATTTTGTAACCAGTACGGTCATAAAATCCGAATTTGCCTTCGCGCATGGAAAATATTGCAATATCCGCAATTGCATTTTCAGAAAGATGACCCAGATTTTCACGCTTGATAACCTGCGCCGGAGCCCAGGTACTTTCCTTGATAACCGTTGGAAGATCAACACCCATGACCAGAAATTTGGACATAATACTGAGCATATCTTTCATGGAGGAATTCATGCTTCCGGTGTGTAAATCGGTACTGATGGTGTTTGGAAGAAATCCGTTTTTGATAGCAGGAATGGCCTGGGAATAATTGAAACTCGCGCCTCCATAACCCACATCGAAAATAATCCCTTTCTTACGTGCGTCCAAAGCATACTGCTTTACTTTTCCCGTTTTTTCGTCTACTATTGTTTCTCTTACATTACCTTCCAGATTGGTAAGCGCATGCGTAAAAATATCTCCGGGACGAAGATATTTTGTAAATAATGTTTCAAGAGAAAGGGGAGGATTATTACCTCCAAAGTCAATCATAACCGGCATGTTAGCCAGTTTTCCTGCTTCTACAACACGTTCAATGGGTTTCCAGTCGGCACCTACAAAATGTGCGGCTTTAAATCCAACCACATCATTTTTATTTTTCAACGCCACAGCTGCTGCCATATGCGCATCCATATCGCTGGTATCCTGCTCATATTGTCCGCCGCGCATACCTGCGCCAACAATATTCAGAAACGAAAGAACCCGCGTTTTTGAATGAAGGATGACATTCTTTTTAAACTCGGGAAAAGCTTCCCAACCCGCACCGCCAGCGTCAACAATGGTAGTAACACCCACGCGGAAAGTGAAACCATCGGGCGGTAAAGCCACCAGACCATTACTTAAATAATGGTCTGGCTGGGTACCAAAAAAAACATGTCCATGAATATCAATAAGGCCGGGCGTAACATACATGCCCTTTGCATCCACGACTTTTGCAGCTTCTTTTGGATCAATATCCTTGGCAACCTTTTTAACTTTTCCCTCAAAAATCCCGATATCCATGATTTGGTTGAGATTATTTTTCGGGTCGATAACCGTACCGCCTTTAATCAAAATGCTATAAGTCTGGGCACTCAGGGCAAAACTATTCAGGCAAACCAGACAAAAAATCAGAAAGGATTTGTGCTTCATATCAGGAAATTAAGGTTTAGGATAAAATAATCAAACACAGTTTTTTACACGACTGCTTTTGATAATTCTTCTTTTAATCTTGCCGCTACTATTTTTTCTTCACCTGATTTTAACATCCACGCTGTTATGGTAAGCGAAGTATTGTCGGCGGGCATAATTTCAATAGAAGGATTTCCGTTACGTAGATTTTCCTGCAAAGTTTTTACCGGAAGATTCACCTTCGCCAGATCCCAGCTTACTTTTAAGGTAGGTGTATGGTTTCCAAGTTCCGGAACCGTGGTTGCAACGGTGACACCATTCACACTTTTCGCAGCATTACTGATCAGAGCGATGCGGTCTTCCCACATTTTCCATTCTTTTTTGTGATCCATTTTCACAAAGTTATCAAGTGCCACATACATGCCCAGGATTTCTTCTTTGTTCACTTTCATTCCGCGTCCGATCGTTGATCCACGTGGCGGCATGCTTAATCTTGCTGCTTCGATCAGGTTCTTTTTACCCATCAAAATTCCTGCACTTTGCGGTCCGCGCATTGCTTTTCCACCTGAAACACAAACCAGATCAAAGCCCATGTCATTGAATTTCCAAAGGTTTTCGACCGGAGGAACATCCGCAGCCATATCGATCATTGTTGGAATTCCTTTGCTTTTTGCAATTTCAATCCACTTTTCATGTTTAATCTGCCCCTGATCCGACTGGATATTTAAAAACCACATCAAAGCCGTTTTTTCATTAATCGCTTTTTCAAGATCTTCCAGCGTTTCAACGGAAACAATGGTGCAGCCGGTGTTTGTCAAAGCGTGTGAGTATCCTATGTTATGACCTTTTTGGATAATCACTTCCGATTTCATTTCAGTTCCTTCAAGATGTGGCAGTGCTTCCACTTTTTTTGAATCCATTCCGGTCAAAACGCCTGCCAGTCCAAGGGTTAATGCAGAAAAGCATCCGGCGGTCACCACGGCTGCTTCTGCATGTGTAAGTGCGGCAATTTTTTCACCAACTTTGGTTTGTACTTCATCAAGAATCATGAAATCCTTCGATGCTGCCTGAATTGTCTCAACAACTTCATCCTGCATCAGGGAACCCGTCATAAATGTGTAGGTACCCGCTGCGTTAATAAAAGTACGGATGCCCAATTCTTTCGCCAGATTTCTGACCGGGAGTTTTGCGGTAAAGCTCAAAGGATCCAGGCTCGATTGCCCTAAAATCCCGCCAAGAAGGGGAAAAGTAGAAAGATGCTTGATTAAATCTCTGCGGTTTATCATAATGTAAATGTGACTGAAAAGGTGATTAGGAATTGTCAAAGTCTATTTGACAGACTGACAGAGAAAAGATGCAGCAAATATCTAATGATACTCTTTTTGGTGTAATTATTTTTTTCAATTGACTAAATTATAAAAATATAGTTTGGCCATTGTTGGTTTTGGTAATTTTTTATTTTGGTAGGAGGATAATAAATTTCTGATTTGTATTTAGATACGATTTAAACAAGACTATTTCATAAATAACCTTAATAAATCCGGAAGTAGTATGATTTGCGCGGGTTTGATATAAATTAGTGGCTTATTGCTATTAACCCAAAACTCTTCAGATCACGTTATGAAAAAATTACTTCTGTTATTATTTCTCTTCCCATTCTTTACCCAAGCTCAAATCACTAAAAAAGCCCAAAAAGTAGATTCCCTTCTTACTTATTTACAAGAGCGAGATCTGTTTAACGGTACCGTTTTGATTGGTGAAAATGGAAAAACTATCTTCAAAAAAGCTTATGGAATAACGAATACGCCTGATGATAAGCCGCTTACTACGGCTTCGGCATTTAATCTTGCCTCGGTTTCCAAGCAGTTTTTTACTATGATGGCGATGATTTTGAAAGAGCAGGGGAAATTGAAGTTTGACGATAAAGTAAATCGGTACTTACCTGAATTTCCTTATGACCAGATTACCGTGCGTCAATTGATGAACCATACTTCGGGTTTGCCGGAGTATTTTGATTTTGCCCAGAATAATATGGGTTTACTGGATACGCTTACCAATGAATCTTTGCTCGAATTGATTGCAATCAAAAAGCCGGAGCTGGTTTTTCAGCCGGGAGAGAAATTTGAGTATTGCAATACCAATTACACCACGCTTGCTTCTATTATTGAAGAACTTTCGGGTATGCCGGCTGACCGGTTTTTTAAGAAATATATTGCAGTTCCATTAAATATGACCAATTCTTATGTCTGCACGTTAAAAATGAAAATCTATCCGCCAAGCCGTGTTTTCGGTTTTAAAATTGAAGGCGGAAAGAAAGTTTTGAATGATCTGGTGCGGTTTGATGGTGTGGTTGGTGATGGAAATATCTATTCAACCGTTGAAGATCTGTACAAATGGGACCAGGCTTTGTACACTGAAAAGCTTGTTAAGAAAACCACTTTTCAGGAAGCAATTACGTCCGGAAAACTGAATAATGGAAAGGAAACAGGGTACGGTTTTGGCTGGTTTATTACCAAAGCAGGAGAAATTGTACAGCATTCTGGTGGCTGGGTAGGGTTTAATACAATGATTGTCAGACATATAAAAACCAATGAAACGTTAATTATTCTTGATAATTCCGGAAATTACAAGGCTGCCGGATTAGCAACCAGTCTTTTTGAAGGAAGGCCTATTAAAGTGCCGGTGACAAGCCTGATCAGTAATGTAAATTTGATCGACGGAACAGGAACGGCTGGCCGAAAAGTCGGTGTGCGGCTGATTGATGCAAAAATTCGGGATATTGGCGAGCTGACGGCTTACAAAAATGAAGAAATAATTGATGGAAAAGGGAAAGTACTCGCTCCCGGTTTTATAGACAGCCATAGTCACCATGACCGCGGACTGGAAGATAATCCCGAATCTCTTTCAACGATCAGTCAGGGAATTACTACGATTGTGGTTGGTCAGGATGGCGGTGGAATACCCATTGACAGCATTTTGGCACGAATGAAAAATAAGCCGGTTAGTACAAATCTGGCAACGTATACCGGTCATGGTATGATGCGTTCTATGGCCATGGGAAAAAAACTGTTTCGTACTTCCAAACCGTCGGAACTGGATTCGATGAAAAGTATTTTGTCAAGAGAGCTTGAAAAAGGTTCGTTGGGTTTGGCGACGGGACTTGAATATGAAGATGCATTTTATTCCAACCGGGATGAAGTGGTGGATTTGGCAAAAGTGGCTGCATCCAAAGGTGGAAGATATATCAGTCACATCCGGAGTGAGGATATGAATCTGGAAGAATCGCTGGACGAGATTATTCAGATCGGGAAAAAGGCAAAAATTCCGGTTCAGATTTCTCATATGAAAATCGCTATGGTCAGTAAGTGGGGGAAATCTCATGATATTCTTGCGCAACTGGCAGAAGCCAGAGCGGATGGAGTTAATATAACCGCGGATGTTTATCCTTACCAGATGTGGATGTCTACGCCGCGGGTTTTATTTCCGAAAAAAGATTTTAATAATGAAGAAAGTGCCATTTTTGCGACCAAACAATTGTTCGATCCAGCCCAATCTTACATCACTAATTTTTCTGCCAATAAATCTTTTGAAGGAAAAACAGTTACAGAAATTGGGGTAATGAATCAGGAAAGTCCGGCAAAAGCGTTGATGCGCATTGTTCGTGAAGCGGAAGAAAAGGATGGCACTGCGGTGATTGCTGCCACTTCAATGTCCGAAGACGATGTAATTAATTTTTTAGCCTGGCCCAATAGCAGCATTTGTTCTGACGGAAGTGTAGGCGGCCATCCGCGTGGACATGGATCTTTTCCACGCGTTTTAGGTAAGTATGTGAGAGAACAGAAAATTATGTCGCTTGAAACAGCGGTTTATAAAATGACAGGCCTGGCCGCAGAAAATACCGGAATCAAAAACAGAGGAATTGTTACACCAAATTACTACGCAGATCTGGTTTTGTTTGATCCTGAAACAGTCAAAGACAATGCAACCATCGCTAATCCTAAGGCTTTATCCGATGGGATTTTGATGGTTTGGGTGAATGGAAAAGTGGTGTTTAGGGATGGGAAGGCGACGGATGTTTTTTCGGGTAGGTTTGTGAAGAGAGGGGAATGAAGTTATAAAGAAAAATAATATTCAATTTTAGTATTTATCTGGACTAAATTTTATGGAAGAAGAATATTTAGTAATCAGTAAAGATAGTAATACAGCCTTGATGAGTTGGAAAATTAAAAAGTAGAATTTCTGTTTAATGGTTTAAAACTTTAAATATAGTTATGCAAAAAATAGAAATCACCATCGAAAAAGGCAAAGGCCATTATGGTGCCTATGCAGAAAATGTAGAAATGATCACGGGAATAGGAGATAGTATTGAAGAAGCAAAAGCCTCAATATTTAATTGTATAGAAATTATAAAAACGTTTCCCACAGAACAAATTCCTTTGGCTCTTAAAAGTGATTATGAGTTAATTTGGAAAGGAGAATTTTAAGTTGAAACACCAAAGCCGCCAATTTGATATGAAATCAGATTAGCGGCTTTATCATTATCAAATTTTTTCTACTTCAAAAACAACTGCTTCACACAAACCGGCGTAGGGATACTAATTTCCTTATTCAGATAAGTCAATAAACCTGTCTCAGCATTTCGTTTAAAGAAAACAACATTGTTATTATCCCGGTTGGTAACAATCACCAATTCTCCTTTTGCATCAACCATAAAATTGCGCGGATGTTTTCCATGTGTTTCAGGGAAGCCAACGGTGGTCAATTTTCCGGTTTTGGCGTCAACGGCATATACGACAATACTTTCATGTCCGCGGTTAGAGGCGTAAAGGAATTTCCCGTCCGGTGAAAAATGAATATCGGCTGCAAAACTTTTTCCTTTAAAATCAGCAGGAAGCATACTCACGCTTTCGATAGGAACCAAGGCACCCGTGTTTTTTACAATTTGAAAAACATTGACAACCGAATTTAATTCACAGGCAGAATATCCAAAATTTCCGTTTGGATGAATAGCAAAGTGACGCGGACCGTCGCCTGCTTTTACTTCGGCATAAGGAACTGCGCCCGGCGTAAGTTTTCCGGTTTTCTGATCGACCATGTAAACCATAATTCTGTCGATCCCAAGATCTGACGCGTAAATAAATTTACCGTCTGCCGAAGGAATCACCGAGTGCATATGTGGTTTTTGAGATGCGGAACCTTTGTCCTGAATCTGGTCTGCCAGTTCTCCGATGCTTCCGTCTGCATTTAACAGATAAACAGCCAGCAATCCGCTGCCGTAGTTGGAAACGTAAATAAATCGCCCTTTCGGATCTACACTTACATGGCATGGGCCTTTTCCAACGGATGATTTTTCGTTGATCGGGGTAAGTTTGGCCGTTACCTGATCAATTTTATATGACGAGATCGTATTATTATCTTCATTGGCAGAATAAAGGAATTTTTTATTCGGATGGAATTCCAGGAATGAAGGACTGTTTTTATTGGTCAAAACCTGCAATTCTTTGAATGACATTGTGCTCCTGTCAAAATCGTAGACATAAATTCCTTCACCTTTTTGAGTATAAGTCCCGATGTAGAGAATTTCTCTGGTTTTTGGTTTCTGTGCAAAAGTCATGGTCGCTGCGATTAAACAGATGATTATAAGAATGGTTTGTTTCATGGTTTAGTGGTTATTTGATTAAATTTTATTCGAAAATGAGCGTACCGAATTTTTTGAAATCGTGGAAACTTCCACTGGTTTTCTGCCATGAGTAATAAGCAGTTTCGGCGTCGTCATAATCAATACGGTAAAAATTCCCTTTCCACTGTGTACCCGATTTTGGTGCTGTGGGGATAATCGGGTTCATAAGTGCATAAGGAATAAAAAATTCAGCCTTCCAGCCCTCTACTGCCGCCATACTTTTCTTTTGGCCTAAGGCGCTGGTTTCGTGCTGTACTTTATTTCGCTCGTCATAATGCCAGGGTTTCCAGCCAGTATTTCCACCTTTGAGATTTGGTACCAGAATGGCAAGTTCATAATTCAGCGGAGAAACTTCGTATTCCAGATAAATAGGAATGGCAGTATCCGGCCATAAAAAAACTTCCACAACATCTTCTTTAAACAAGAGCCCGAAATCTTCCATGATGGTTGAGGTCAGTCTTTTATCTGTACAGTCAAAAAGAAAATATATCCCTTTTTCGGAATACATAATTTTGGCTTTTGTAGGAAATTGTTTACCTGGTTTCGTTTGTTTTGGGCCGTTTTGAACGGTTATATCAAACCAGCTGGCATTCGCCCAGTTTGCTGCCGAACCCTCACCATTGACTTTAAAGTCTGTGATTTTTTTGATAATAAGTGTAGAATCTGCCGGGTCGGCAATAACGGGATTTTGATAAAAAAATCCGGATATCAATATAAATAGAAGTGCAATTTTTTCTAGCATTTTTAAATGGTTTAGGAGATTCAGGAAACAGAAATCCGTATGGATCCAAGCAGGGCGGCAATTTCATGAGGTTTTTAGATAATACCAAATCTCAGTGTTATTTCTGATTCAAATAGTAATCTGACCTATGCTGATCAGGTTCATAATCATATAGCAGTGGAAAACCCATGCGTTCATCTTCTACAAAAACGGAAAATTCTCTACATTTAATTACAGATTAAGATAGAAAAGCAACAGGTATGATTATTTCAAAATTGATATCAGAATTAGTTTAGTAGTCAACTTTTAAACTGAATGATCATGATATCGAAAAGAAAAGATCCGGAAATTATAGATACAAGTAAGTCGTTGTTGGAACCACCGGTTTATTCAAATAAGACGAGTGGAAAAACTCTTGGGACAGATCTACCCAGTGAAAATCCTGATCTGTTGAGGGAAGATTATAGTGTCGATGATGTAGCCAACAAAGCAGAAGATGCAACTTTGGTCGATTTGGAAAACGAAGATGATGAGGACAATTTAGACAAATAATAGGTCAACAAAGAGATTAAAATGTTAGAAGCCTTCCAATTGAATTGGAAGGCTTTTTATTTTCTTATGAGTATTGAACCAGTATTTATGCCTTATTCAGCTAATTAAGCATTTGCCATATCCGGCAAACCATCTCACGTTCAATACTTACCACTTGCTGATCAATGAGTACACCCAAAGACAATGTTACACAAAGCATCACAAAAGTGATCGCAGCTTCCTCACTCGGGACATTAATTGAATGGTACGATTTCTACATTTTTGGAAGTCTTGCAGTAATCATTGGTCATCAGCTATTTCCAAGTGACGCCGGTGCGTCGGCGCTAATTAACACGTTGGCAATTTTTGCTGCAGGTTTTATAGTCAGGCCTTTTGGGGCATTGGTTTTTGGTCGATTGGGAGATTTAATTGGAAGGAAATATACATTTTTATTGACGCTCGTTTTGATGGGCGGCTCTACTTTTTTGATTGGTTTAATTCCTTCCTATTCCAGTATCGGTTATGCGGCTCCTATTTTGGTTTTGATTTTAAGACTCGTTCAGGGGCTTGCCTTGGGTGGTGAATATGGTGGTGCGGCCACGTATGTGGCAGAACACGCGCCAGCTGGGAAAAGAGGATTTTTTACAAGCTGGATCCAGACGACGGCAACTTTGGGATTATTTCTTTCCTTGGGCGTTATTGTTGCCACAAAAAATATTCTCGGTGCACCTGCTTTTGCCGATTGGGGCTGGCGGATTCCATTTTTACTTTCCATTTTACTGGTTGGCGTTTCGATTTATATCCGCATGAAAATGCATGAATCGCCGGTTTTTTCAAAATTGAAAGCCGAAGGGAAAATTTCTGCAAATCCTTTAAAAGAAAGTTTTCAGAAAAAGGCAAATTTTAAAATGGTATTGCTGGCACTTTTCGGAGCCACGATGGGGCAGGGTGTAATTTGGTACACGGGACAATTTTACGCACAATCTTTTCTTGAAAATACCTGCAAACTGGATTTCAACGAATCCCGTTACATTTTGCTTTGGGCTATTTTATTTGCTACACCTTTCTTTGTAATCTTTGGCTCATGGAGTGATAAAGTTGGAAGGAAGTGGATTATGCTGTCGGGTATGTTACTCGGAATATTATTTTACCGTCCGATTTACCAGTATTTTATTGACGCAACCAACGTTGGAGAATTTCAAAAAACGGAGTTAAAATCAACATCGGCACCGATTGTTACAAGAGAATTTTTAGCCGAAAAAGCAGACTCGCTGATTACAACAACTACGATTAAAACCTTAAACAATGGCAGTACATTCAAGGAAATAAAAGCAGTTACGCTTCACGCCGATGAAACGATGCCGCCAACAGAAAAGATTTCATTTGCTGACGTGACCTTACCGAACAGCACTTTTTGGATTATAGTGGCACTTGTATTTTTCCAGGTTTTGCTGGTTACTATGGTATACGGCCCGATCGCTGCTTTTCTTGTAGAATTGTTTCCAACACAAATCAGGTATACTTCTATGTCACTTCCTTATCATATAGGGAATGGCGTTTTTGGCGGTCTTGTTCCTTTTATTGCCACATTGGTCGCTTCATTTCAAGGTTCCACGCCTTTGTCCGGATTGTGGTATCCGATTGGAATCGCTTCTTTATCGTTTGTAATTGGAGCGGTTTATATTAATAATAAAGGTGACCGGGATGTGACGGATTAAGCTTTCGGCGGTCGGCAATCGGCTGTCGGTAGTTAATATTTCTGAGATTTAGGAAAGCATTATAAAACAGCTATCATTAAGCAAAAAGATATGAATACTATTAAAAGAATTTTAGGAGTTGTCTGGATTATTTTAGGCCCGACGATTATTTTATTTTTATTTATGCAGGCGGCTGATAAAATCGCGGCCGCTGCTGTTGGAATAGCGAGGACTAATACCACTTTACAATGGTCGATCATCATTATCATATTTATCCCGATCTGTGCCGGGCTTATGATTTTCGGTTATTATGGTGTAAAAGGAGAATATGACCGGTTGCCGGGAAGCTCTGATGATCTTTAGAAACCCGTATATTAATTTAAAATCCGCGAAAATATTATTGATAGAATAAAAACTTCTTCATTTCAGGACAGGATTGCTATATTTATTGTTGTACTGAATACAGTCTGGCAATAAACTTTTGATTTGCTAAAAACAGATCAACAAAACCAAAATCATGAAAGAAGAAGTTTTTATTCTTGCTGCTGCCCGCACACCGATTGGTAGTTTTGGCGGTTCGTTATCCTCTGTTTCAGCAACCAGACTTGGCGCGGTGGCGATTAGCGGAGCACTCGAAAAATCAAAAATTGACCCGGCTTCCGTACAGGAAGTGTATATGGGAAATGTAATTTCTTCCAATCTTGGGCAAGCTCCTGCACGCCAGGCTGCCATTTTTTCAGGATTATCTCCCGACGTAATTTGTACGACCGTTAATAAGGTTTGTGCTTCCGGCATGAAAGCTGTTATGCTTGGCGCACAAGCTATTCAATTGGGTGATGCAGAAATAGTTGTGGCCGGTGGTATGGAAAATATGTCCCAGATTCCTTACTATTTACCAAAAGCACGAAATGGTTATGGGTATGGAAATGGTGAAATTATTGATGGTTTGGTGAAAGACGGACTTACGGATGTGTATGACCAAAGTGCCATGGGACTTTGTGGTGATAAAACCGCTTCAAAATATAGTATCAGCCGGGAAGAGCAGGATGATTTTGCAATTCGTTCTTATAAATTAAGTGCCAATTCTACGGAAAATGGGTATTTTAAAAATGAAATCGTTCCGGTTGAAATAATTTCTCCAAAGGGCGGTGCTTCTGTTTTTGTGGAAGAAGATGAAGAATTTAAAAAGGTTAAGTTTGAAAAAATCCCTCTGTTAAAACCGGTTTTTTCTGCTGATGGAACGGTTACAGCTGCCAATGCTTCAACCATCAATGATGGTTCTGCGGCACTGGTATTGGCAGGTACGGATGTAGTTTTGAAATCAGGATTAAAACCCGTAGCCAGAATTGTTGCCTATGCCGATGCAGAACAAGATCCTGCCTGGTTTACCACTACGCCGGTTTTGGCAACGCAAAAAGTTTTGAAGAAAGCAGGATTGTCAATTTCTGATATCGATTACTTTGAGATAAATGAAGCGTTTGCAGTCGTTGCCCTATACTATATCAAAGAACTCGGACTGGATCAGGAAAGGGTAAATGTATTCGGTGGTGGAGTTTCGCTGGGGCATCCGTTAGGAGCTTCGGGAGCAAGAATTATCACTACGTTACTTTCTGTTTTAAAACAAAAAAACGGACGCTACGGACTTGCCGCTATTTGTAATGGAGGCGGTGGAGCTTCGGCGATAATTGTGGAAAGACTTTAATTATTGCTGATACTATTCTTGCCACGAATACACGAATTTTTCACGAAGGATTTTAAAAAATATCAGTGCCCATTCGTGTATTCGTGGCGAACTTTTAAATTTATCTAATCAGCACTTTCAGACGGTTGTAAAAACCGGTGCTTTTGAATGTAAAAGTTTTGTGTAAAATGTAATTGCTGATAAAGCTAAAACCCATTCCCACGATATAACAGGCCATTTCATTGACATTTACATGCTTTTTTGACCAGGGTAGAAGGTAATTATATTGTTGGAAATAGTTGTCGGAAATATAATATGCGGCTGTTGAAAATATGTAAGTTACAAATCCTGAAAAAACGGCTACCATTAGAAATTTCACCATTTCTCTCCTTGTCTGATTCGTTTTACGGGCGTTGAATGCAAACAATTTGGTAAGTGCAAAACCGACTACAAAAGAAGCGGCGTAGGCGGGTAAAATTGATTCCTGAAATGTTAATCCAAACCAATCTTTAAATAAACTACTACAAAGTAACTGAACAACAGCGCCGGTTCCGGCTACAAGAAAATAGGCAATTAAGTCTTTGGAATTAAAGATTTTACTCTTTTTATTATCAACCACAGGGCTAATTATTAGTTTTAAATAATGAAATGTCGGGTCAATATTAGAAATAAAATGATCCTGAAACAAAGACAGCCGGATAATTTGATTTAAAGGAAACAATTTATACCTTTTCCCGGACGAGTAATTTTGTGACCAATCTGCTACTTGGTCGTCCAAATAAATATTCGTTTTTAGCATTGGTTCGGTTTTATTAATGTTTTATAAATGAGAGCCGTTGTTGGAAAATCGGGATATCATATTTCTAATATTTATTTTTTAGTAACACGTTTATGAAAAGATTTTTTTTACTTTTTGCACTTATTTTTGCTTTTTCATTAGCTCAGGCTCAACCTGAAAAATGGGCTTTGGGCGTTAAAGTAGGAGAGCCAACAGGGTTTAATCTTCGGAAATACGGCGATAAAAATGCCCTGGATATTACAGTAGGAACGTATTCCAGTTTGTTGAAAAAGAAAGCCTATCGAGAAGGAGAATATGCCAGTATCGGTTTTATGCTGAATGGTAGTTATCTATGGTTTGTACCCATGTTTAACGACAGAATGATCGCTTACGGAGGTGTTGGAGTTCAGATCAATTCCAGAAGATATTATCCTGATGTTAATTCGAAAGTTCATACAAGTAATATTTCAACCGGCCCATCATTTACCGGCGGATTAGAATTCTTCTTCTCGCAAAAACCGACCTCCTTTTTTATTGAAGGTGGAGGATACGTTGAATTGCTTCCCAAAGTACTTTATTTTAGTCCTAATTTGAATATTGGATTACGACATAACTTTTAACTTATTTAGCCATGCGTCGTATCTATGTTATAACAGGAATTACATTTCTTGCTTTGTCGAATTTCTCTTGCGCAAATCTTAAAAGCAGTCTGAGCAAAACAGATGGCTCTGATTATAGCAAGCAACAGCCTTATTCGAGCTCTTCGGTACAAAGAGATACGACTACGGTTATAAAATCTACAACGTCTTATAATACCGGAAAAGATCAGCCGGATGTGAGATATAAAAAGGATTATTTAAAAACCGGGAATGAAACAGACATTCGTACCGGTTCAGATTCCAGAATCGGTAACAATTCAAATACCGAAGCAAACCAGCAATTGATCAATCAATACGCTGAAATGGATAAATTGGGCGGTCTGGTACTTTATGAACTGGATATCGTAGAACGTCGCCGGGATGTTCTGATTGAAAAATTCAGATCGGCTTCCGCTCAGGAAAGGGAAACGTTAACAAATGAATTAAATACGCTTGACGGAAATCAGATTGCTCTTTACAAGGCTTATGTAAAAGTATATAAAGAAGGAAAAACGGATTGGCCTAACGTTCACAAAAGCGTGGAAAATACACTTCTTAGTTTGAGAGGAATTGGAAACAAATAACATGGAATTTTCCATGTTATTTGTTTTACCAGTTAATGCCTTTCGTACTGGTTTTAATCCGGCACAAATATCCGTCAACGGTAACGTAAAGTGTCGATCCGTCATCTCCCCAGGCACAATTTGATGCCAGTTCTCCATCCGTTTCGATTTTGCCCAAAAGTTTTCCTTCGGGAGAAAGTATCAGTATTCCACCCGGTCCGGAAGTCCAGATATTTCCTTCAACATCAAGTTTAAGTCCGTCGGGTAAACCTTTCAATCCGGTTTTACTCATGGGCGTTGCATCATAAAATATTTTTCCTTTTCCCACTGATCCATCCGTTTGTACAGGATAAGACATGATATATGCTTTTTCGGGATCAGATTGCGCGATGAAAAGTGTTTTGCCGTCTGCTGAAAAAGCTAATCCGTTTGGACGGGTCAGGTCCTTAATTATCAGTTTGGTTTCTCCTCTTGGCGTGATTTGATAAACACCAAAATAAGATGTTTCACGGCTGGAATCCATTTCATATTTTGCCAAACCATAAGGCGGATCTGTGAAATAAATGCTTCCGTTAGTTGGATTTTGTAATACGTCGTTCGGACTGTTAAAACGCTTTCCTTCGAAATTATCAGATAAAGTTATTTTTCCACCTCCGTTTAAAGGCATGGCTGAGATCCGTCGGTCGCCATGTTCGGAGGAAATCAGTCTTCCTTTTCTATCAATTGTCAGCCCGTTACTACCCGGTTCGTTACTATATTCACCCAGTCCGGTATAACCTGATGGTTTTAGAAAAACAGATAACTCATTTTTCTCATCCCACTTGAAAACCGTATTCTTAGGAACATCAGAAAATAGTAGATACCCACCGTCTTTTACCCAAACCGGGCCTTCACACCAGACGAATCCAGTTGCTATTACTTCAAGTTTTGCATTTTTTGGTAACAGCTTTTCCAGTTTAGTGTCGTTAATAACAATCTTTCCAAGGGTTGGATATGTTTTTTGTGCAAAAACCGAGATTGATGAAACCAGAAAAAGCAAGGAAATAAAAGATGTAAGTCGAGATTTCATTTTAATACGATTAGCCGGAATTGATCAGTAATTCTTTATAAAGTTAAGAATGCCAGTCAAACTACTGGTAGCAAATTAATCAGATACCAGCGTTGATTTTTCTTTTAAGATCAGGCTTTCGTAGGAAGTCAGTTGAAGTTCACCGTTTTCGAGGATAGAAGATTTATTTGTTGAAAAAAGTAAATCGTTAAAATTTGCTCTGCTTTCGGGAAGACGGATATTTTTCACTTCGTAACTCAAATTATGAATAATCAAAATCGGTTCCGATTCATGTGTCCGGACATAAGCGATAATTTCAGTATCCAGCGATTCGACTTCTTGGAGATTTGGTTTTAAAATCTGCCCTAGCGCTCCAATATTTTTGCGTAAGTCAATCAATTTTTTGTAATGGGAATATACAGAATCCGGATCCTGACTTTGAACTGAAAGTGGTTCTATCGTTTTCAATGTAGAAAATTGTGCTTCCAGCCAGTTTGTCTTACCTGGATCCTTTTCGTTTTCAGACCAAAGAAATGGTTCGCGGATATACGGGTCTGGTTTGGTGCCGAGCATACCAATTTCTTCTCCATAGTATATATAAGGTTGGCCCGGCAAGGTGAGTAAAAGCGTAGCCGCCAGTTTTATTTTCCCGATATGATTACCCACAACACTTCCAATCCGGTCCTGGTCGTGATTGGTGAGCATAATCGCGTCAATAAAATCAGGATTGAAAACTTCAAACTGGGAATAACTTGCCAGCAATTGCTGAACCAGATTTTCATCTTTTTCCTGAATTACAATGCGCTGCAAAGCAAAACTCAGATCAAAATGAAAAGTAGCGTTGAGATTTTCCAGATAAGGCGCTACCTCCCAGGTTTCTGCCCAAACTTCCGCTACCGTGTAAGCATCTGGTTTTGCTTTCCTGACAACATCATTAAAATATTCCCAGAAACCATTATTTTTTTCTTTTTCCCAAATTGGATAAATATGTCTGGCTGCATCAAGACGAAATCCATCAATCCCGATTTCTTCAAGCCAGAACGTGATAATTTTAGTGAGTTCTTTTCTCAGCGGCTCCGAATCATAATTAAGATCCGGCATCCCTTTCCAGAAAAGCCCGTAATATTTTTCAATATCTCCCGGGATTTCATGCCAGGGATATACCTCGTCCGAATCATCCGAAGTTTGTCGCTCAGCGATTCCCAGCTCTTCTATTTTCTCAGGAGACAACCACCAGTAAAAATGCCGGAAAGGGTTTTCCGGACCTTTGCTCGCTTGTGCAAACCAGGGATGATACGTACTGGTGTGATTGACGATCAGATCAATATAAATGACAATATTTCTTTGGTGCGCTTCAGACAGAAGTTTTTTGAAAATTTCCATCGTGCCGAATTCCGGTTCGATTCCGTAATAATCAACCGGATCATATTTATGATAACTCGGAGCGGGATGAATCGGTGTAAGCCAGATTGCTTCAATACCAAGATCTGCCAGATAATCCAGTTTTGAAATAATCCCGTTCAAATCGCCGATACCATCTCCATTCGAGTCGCAAAACGACCGGACGAATATTTCGTAACAAACGCGGGGAATAAATTTCGGAAGATTTGGATGCATCAGATTTTGGAAACGTGACAGATCTGGAAGCTGGTTTTCAGCTTTGTGTTAGTAAAAACGGTTTTAACAATTGGTAAACCACATGAACGGGAAGTCCCATAATGGTGTAAAATGATCCCTCTATCCGGTTTATCCCCACCATTCCGATCCATTCCTGAACACCATAGGCGCCTGCTTTATCAAATGGTTTATAATGTTCAATATAATAGTTTATTTCGGTTTCCTCTAATGTCCGGAAACTCACGAGCGCAGTATCTGAAATGGTGTAAACATGATCATCGGCCAATAAACTAACGGCGGTTGTGACCTCGTGTGTATTTCCGGATAGCATTTTTAGCATCCTTACCGCATCCGCCATATCTTTTGGCTTGTTTAAAATCGTTTCTCCAACAATCACAACCGTATCCGCAGTCAATATAATTTTTTCGGGATGAAGATTTCTGAAAACTTCCGCTTTATATGAAGAAATATACCCGGCAACTTCATGTGTTGGAATGTTTTCCGGAAAAGATTCATCCGTTGGAAGAACTTCCACTTCAAATTTAAAACCAGTTTCCTGTAATAGTTGTTTTCTGCGAGGGGAATTGGAAGCCAGAATTAGAGGCTTTATTAATTGAAACATATAATATCAAAAATTATTTTACTTTTTAACTAATTGATAAAGAGTTTATTGTAGTATTTTTTATATGTCTTATACAAAGATCCGTAAATACTTTTTACAAACCGGAACTTAAAATGATCAAATACGTGTTTCAACATTATATGTATATACACAGTATTGCATTTCAACAACGGAAGCTATGTCTATTGAAACCGATATAAAACAAAAAAAATTTCGAAGCCCTTATCAGCGAATGGCACTAAACCTGGTTTATACCAGTAATTGGATCCAATATCAGCAAATGGAGATCTTTCGGGAATTTGACATGACGTCTCAACAATTTAATGTTTTGAGGATTTTAAGAGGTCAATATCCGAATCCAATTAAAGTAAGTGATATTGCCGACAGAATGTTGGATAAAAATTCCAATACTTCACGCCTGATTGATAAGTTACTTCTTAAAAAGCTGGTTGACAGGAAGTCATGCCCGAATGACAGACGCGCTGTGGATGTCGTTATTACTGAAGGTGGCCTGGCGTTATTAAAAGCACTTGATCCGGAAGTAGAGAAATGGGAAGAAAATATGGTGGGCATCACGCCCGAAGAAGCCGATATGATCAGCTCATTGCTTGATAAATTACGTAATTCTAAAAATAACAATTAATACAAATAACAAACAATTCAATTTAAATTAAATCATGACTACAATGAATTCTCTAAAATCGTTTGCAGCTTCTGTTGCAGTTTCTTTGTTCGCATTTACAGCTGTTAATGCTGCTGACGGAAAAGTTAAAGCTACAAACCTTAAAGTTGACGTTTCTAAAAGTGAACTGATCTGGACTGGTAAAAAAGTAACTGGCGAGCACACAGGTAAAATTTCTTTGAAAGAAGGTACTGTAATTATGGACGGTGCTAAATTGGCTGGTGGAAGCTTTACTGCTGACCTTACAAGCATTACAAATACTGACCTTACGGATAAAGAATACAACGGAAAGTTGATCGGTCACTTGAAATCTGATGATTTCTTTGGTGTTGAAAAACACCCTACTGCTACTTTTGTAGGTAGAAAAGCGGTTTCAAAAGGAGCTGGCGTTTATGACGTTACTGGTAATCTTACAATTAAAGGAATTACAAAACCTGTCACTTTCCCTGTAACTGTTAAACCTACTGCAACTGGCGCTGATGTTACTGGTAAATTGGTAATTGACCGTTCTAAATTCGACATTAAATATAACTCAAAATCGTTCTTTGACGCTGCCGCACTTGGTGACAAAATGGTTAATGACGACTTCGTTGTAGATATTAAATTGGTTGCAGTTAAATAATTGCTGTCATAATATTTGAGTAACCCTCTTTGAAAAAGCCTGCTGACAATCTTGTCAGCAGGCTTTTCCTATTTTAACGCTAATTTTCTTCCTTATTCCATTCCCTGTAAAAAGGGAAATCATCCAGGAATTTTACCTGTCCGTTTTCAACCTTGAAACAATAATGGCTCATGCCGTTTGTGACCGCAAGATAAGCAGGCTGCAAGGTGAAATTATACCGGCTTATCTGCGCGAAAGTAAGGTCATTTACAGCGATGAACGGCGCTTTACACTCGACTAAAAGAAAAGGTGAACTTTCTTTTGATAGGATCATTATGTCCGTTCTTTTGGCCAAAGTATGGTATTTCATACCGGTTTCAATGGCGAAAAGCGATTTGGGATATCCGTAATGGTTTATTAACAAATGAATAAAATGTTGCCTAACCCATTCTTCCGGCGTTAGAGAGACAAATTTTCTTCGTATAATGTCAAAAATATAAGGTTTCCCGCTTACGTCTTTAACTTTATACCCGAAAGCAGGCAAATTTAATGATTCCATAGGCGAAGATAATGATCACAAGTATCGATGCCAATAAACCCATTAAAATGATGACAACGAAAGAACAAATTGTAGAGAACTGGCTTCCGCGATATACCGGAACTGCTGTGGAAGATTTTGGCAGTTATATCCTGCTTACCAATTTTGTCAATTATGTGACAATGTTCGCGGAAAAGTTTGGTGTTGAGGTCAAAGGAACCGGTCGGGCAATGCAAACAGCTACGGCAAATGATATTACGATTATCAATTTCGGAATGGGAAGTCCTATGGCGGCGACTGTAATGGATTTACTTTCTGCGATCAATCCTAAGGCTGTACTTTTTCTTGGAAAATGCGGTGGTTTAAAGAAAACGCAGGTTGGTGATCTGATCCTTCCTATCGCCGCCATCAGAGGAGAAGGAACCAGCGATGATTACATGCCAAGTGAAATTCCGGCACTTCCTTCGTTCCGTTTACAAAGTACAGTTTCGGCAAGTATTGCCAAACATAACCTTGATTATTGGACAGGCACGGTTTACACAACAAACCGCAGGATTTGGGAGCATGATGACAGTTTCAAGGAATATCTTCGTGACATACGCGCTATGGCAATCGACATGGAAACGGCTACGATTTTTATTGTAGGTTTTGCCAATTCAATTCCTCACGGTGCTTTACTTTTGGTATCCGACAATCCAATGGTGCCGGAAGGTGTTAAAACCGAGGAAAGTGATAAAAAGGTAACTACCAACTATGTCACCACGCATTTGGAAATTGGTATTGAATCATTAACTGAACTGGCCAGATCAGGAGAATCGGTAAAACATTTGCGGTTTGAATAACCACTCAGTTTTTATTTTCCCCATGGTTTGGTGGAATCAGCAATGACCAGAATCCAGTCTGTTTCAGGGCCTGCGGCATAAGGTTTAAATTCGGTTAAAACATCATTTTTGATGTTCCCAATTTTAACTTTTGTAGCATCTCTTGGATTGAACCAATAGGCTGTCAATGACTTGGATGTAAATTGAGAAAGATCGATTTTGAAACTTCGTCCGGATGGGGTGTAAGCAATAAGCAGATCCTTATTCTTGGAAAAAGCTGAAACCTGGTAACCTGCGTCTTCCGGATTTTCATTTTTAATAATGGATTGATCCGGAATAAGTGTTGCCCAGGGATAAGATTCAAGAAATTTTTTCATGTATCCCATTTGGTGAGCCCCGGGAAAATCAACCGCAACTTTCCAGTTTGTTCTGGCAACTGAAACGGGAGGATTTCTGTCATAATTGAAAAACTGCCAGATATCATGACAGCCATAAGTATGTCCGCAGGCACCGGAAAGTACGGCCCAATACGCTGCTTGTCGGGCATCAAAATCGTTGAAATAACCTAATTCCGGTTTCCAGTTGATCGGGTGATCTTCGTAACGTGGTTCGCCATCCAGCGTAGGTTTTATTGGTAAGAGCTTATAATCGTTACGGATCATCAGGTAATTTTTACTATTTTTTTCCCCATGTCCGGATTGGAACATATTGACATTTAGCCAGTTTTCCTTGTGGAAATATTTTGAGGAATAACTGGCACCCATAGGATGATAACTGACGATCTGATCATTTGCTACGGCCGCTTTTATTCCTGCGGACATTGCTTCAATAATCTTGATATGTGTTTCATTTTCAGGACTCCTGTCGCCTCCGAGAATCCAGATAATCTTTTTGTTTTTAAATTTTCTGCCTAAATATTCACCGTAGATTCTTGCGTTTTCGGGGGTGAAAATTTCGGGTCCGACACCCCATTTTTTATTGAATTTATCACCCCAGGTAGGCAAAAGTCCGATGTATAAACCCAGTTGATTGGCTTTATCTATTACTTTTTCAACGTGTTGAAAATATAACTCATTCGGTTTTGTTGGATCATTATTGATTAAAGGTAGCTGTCCTTGCTGGTCCGGTTGGGTAAGTCCGTCAAACTCTGCCAGTGCTACACATTGAATTACATTAAATCCTTTTGAAGCTCTGTTTTGAAGATATATTTCCGCTTCTTCCAACGTCAGTCTGTGAAATAACTCCCAGGCCGTGTCGCCAAGCCAGAGAAAAGGTTTTCCATCTTCCTGAATAATATAACGGCTGTCTTTTGGAACAGACAGCTTTTGTAGTTTTAAAGGAACGGACGAATGTTTTTTCTGTGCGAAATCCGGATGCCAGATTAGCGTGAAAAGAAGTAAAGGGAAAAAACTTTTATATATTTTGGTCATACCGGGATGAGATATGTTGGCTCGTAACCATCGATTTATTTTTATATTAAAGAATTTAATTGAGACAGATTACTTACCGGATCGCTTAAAAAAGTAATTTTAAGTCGTATTATTAAAAATAAATACCAGCTTCCGCTATAACAAATGGCAAAATCAACGATTCTTCATATTGGCGCACAAAAAGAAATTTTGTCAAAACGTCAAAAAGAGTTTAACAGACTGACTAAAAAGATTGAGCAACTGGAAAAAACTTTGTCTGAATTTCGAGTAGGAAAAGATGACCTTCTCAATCGTATTAATAAGGAAATGAATCCAATACAGGTAAAGATGAATTCATTGAAGGCGGAAATAATCCGTAGTATGGATCGTATCTTTTCTGATAAGATTTTTAAAAAAACGGATAAGAAAAAACTGACTTATCTGATTACTGACGTCAGTTTCAAACTGATAGATGAGGACGGCTTCGATGATCTCAAACCGATTTTTAATAAGTACAATGATGTCGATTTTGATACTGTTAATGAAGAAATAGAGAGAGAGGCTGCACAGATGGCGAAAGGAATGGCCTCGCAATTCGGAATGCATTTTGACGATGAAGACATTTCAACCAAAGAGAAATTTCAGGAAAAAATGTTTGAAAAAATGCTTGAAATGGATGAGCAATTTGAAGAACAGGAAAGATTAAAAGAAGAAAATAAAGCTAAAAAACCGAAAACTCAAAAACAGCTCGAAAAGGAGGAAAAACAGAAGCACGAAGAGCAAAGGCTTACCAAATCGTTAAGGGCGATTTATATGGACCTGGTGAAAGCATTTCATCCGGACCGTGAACAGGATGAGTCCGAAAAGCTACGAAAAACAGAAGTGATGCAGCGTGTCACGCAGGCTTATAATGACAACAATCTTATGGCCTTGCTGAAATTGCAGATGGAGCTGGACAGAATTGATCAGCAGCATTTGGAAAAACTGGCAGATGAGCAACTGATTTATTACAATAAAATACTGAAACAGCAGGCTGATGAACTGGAATATGAAAAGTTTTATATCGTTGAGGATCTTGCTTCCTCGTTCGATATGTATCCATTTGAGATTACATCGATAGAAACCGTAATGCTGAAATTTAACAAGGATGTCAGAAATTTGAAAAGTGCTCTTAAAAAACTAAAAAATGAGGCTGTGCTTTGGAGTGATCCCTTAACAGCAAAGGAGTTGCTCAAGATTTATCAGATTCCAAAAGAAGATACTTACGAATTTTTCTGACACTTGTAAAGCGATACTAGCGATATTGAACTACAAGACGTTGATCCACACTTGTGATTTCTATTATTTAATCCGAATTTTAACCCATGGAAGGTTTATCATTATATAACCGTATCGGCGGGGAAGAAACATTGAGATTGCTAACGGATCGGTTCTACGATTACGTATTTGCACATGAACTGATTTCGCGTCTTTTCAAAAACGATAAAGATGAAATCAAAGAAAAACAGCGCCTTTTTCTGACTCAGTTTTTGGGAGGCCCATCCTTATATTCAGAGGTTTTCGGTCATCCCAGATTAAGAGCACGCCATATTCCACATCCAATTACGGAAGAAGATGCAATTGCCTGGCTAACATGTATGGACAAAGCGATCTCGTCTCTAAATATCAGTGATGATTTAAAAAAAGAACTTTTTAGCCGCTTCCCGCAATCTGCTCTTTTCATGGTAAATAGTTAGTTTTCAGGGTTTTTTATTAATCTTGCTTTTTTACTAAAATTAATTTATTTTATCTATTTATTAACAACTATTTGATATTCAAAGAGTTGTTAATATCTTTGTTTTACTCTGCGTTATTATATATCCTTGAAGTTACTATTTCAATAATTTTTAGTCTATTTTTGATTTTAATATCCTCTTCCTCGATCTAATCCAATTTATTCAACGTATTTCTATATATATATGTGGCTGTTACAGTCACGATTACCAAATTTTCACGGTAAATCCTTTCTATTAGCATGATCATCTTTACTGAGTTTTTAATACGTACAATTATCGGAATTGTCTTGCTGGTCGCATTGGTCATAACAACTGTTCTGCTGGGACCAGTTCATTTGACGATTATGTTGTTGTCAGGATCACTTTTTCAAAAGGCAAACATGAAATCACAGTGGGTTTGGTGATCAGTACTTCTCTTGCTATTTTAGAAAAACCGCGAACTCGGAATCGATCTGAAAATATTTTATTCCGTAAGACATCATTTTATTACAATCGTCTTTGTATTGAGCGTACATTTCTTTTGATTTTTTGTAGTGGAATTTGTTGATTGCTGCCACAACCATTATTGTATTTTTTTGTGCCCAATTGACATCTTCCAGAGATATTTTTGAGGCTCGTTCAAATAAGAAATAATGATCAGGTTTGTAGTCTTTTCTAGCTTTATTTTCTTCAAGCTGTTTTCTTGTGCAGCTTAGTTTTATTTTTCCGGTAAAAAATTCAGTAGAAGCATCTGTTCCAATCATGAGCGCTTTTTCGAGTAAATGATATTGATCGAGCAGAGCCAGCAATTTGTTGAATACCGAAGTATCCAAACCTTCAATTTTATTATCCAACATCACATTCATGTGATTTTTAGCGCAAAATTGAAGAACCGATTCCAGTTTTAATGGAGTATTTCCGTCAAGTTTGCTGGACAATTTTTGAATCTCAGCCCAATTCATTTCTGTTACTTTTTCTTTTAATCCGTAATATCTTTCAAAATCTGCATCGTGGTTTGCTATCAGTACTCCATCCTTGGTGACACGCATATCCGTTTCAATCATCGCATATTTATCTTCCATTGCTTTTTTCAAAGCAGGTAATCCGTTCTCGGTAAACGAACTGTCCACAACACCTCCTCTGTGTGCAATGAGCTGGATCGAATTATTTTGAGCCTTTCCCGTTAAATTGATTAAGAATAAAACTGGAATCAAGTATTTGGGAAAATTTGAAAGAATATATTTCATTATAGAAAATGATTCAGTATCATGAATATTAAATCAAAAATCATCTAAAATTCTGATTTCGCTGCTATTTTAATGTAAAGTAAATGTAAAGATGTGAAGCTATTTATAACAACCAGATGTACTTTCAAGATGCTATAAACATTTAAACCGGGTTTAATTTTAAGAAGACGTTAAATTCTCAATAAATGTAGAGAACAAGAATTTCTTACCTTTGGGGTATGAATTTTAAAGAGCAGCTAATAAATTACCCTATACTGGAAATTGTTGCCCAGGCTTCGTCAGAGCTGGGTGTGGAAGCATATATAATTGGAGGTTTCGTCCGTGACCTGATCCTTAAAAGACCAAGTAAGGATATTGATATCGTTTCTATCGGAAGCGGAATAGAGTTGGCTGAGCTTGTAGCACAGCAGCTTGGCCCGGATGTACACGTCAGTATTTTCAAGACATTCGGAACGGCGCAGATCCGTCAGGGTGATCTGGAAGTAGAATTTGTTGGAGCAAGAAAAGAATCATATAGCCCCGATTCCCGCAAGCCTGCGGTAGAAGACGGTACGTTAAAAGACGATCAGAACCGTCGAGATTTTACAATTAATGCCATGGGGATAAGTCTGAGCCGAAGTAATTTTGGCGAACTGATTGATCCGTTTGAAGGCATAAGAGACCTTCGAAAGAAAATAATCCGTACGCCATTGGAACCTGGAATTACTTTTTCTGACGATCCTTTGCGTATGATGCGCGCTATTCGTTTTGCAGCACAACTCAATTTTGATATTGAACCGGATACTTTTGATGCAATTATCAGCATGAAAGACCGGATCAGTATTGTGTCCATGGAGCGGATTTCTGATGAACTAAATAAGATTATTCTGTCTCCAGTTCCTTCCTACGGTTTTAAATTGCTGTATCATGCCGGACTTTTAGCAATCATTTTTCCGGAAATGATTGAATTGCTGGGTGTTGAAACCATAGACGGTAAAGGACATAAGGATAATTTCTATCATACATTACAGGTTCTGGACAATGTTTCAGAAAATACAGATGATCTATGGCTGCGTTGGGCTGCGATTTTACATGATATTGCAAAACCTGCTACAAAACGTTTTGACAAAAAAGTAGGCTGGTCGTTTCATAATCACGAAGAAATCGGAGCGAGAATGGTTCCGGTGATTTTTCGAAGAATGAAATTACCTCAAAATGAAAAAATGCGTTTTGTCAAAAAACTGGTCAGACTGCATTTGCGTCCAATTGTTTTGTCGCGTGAAGAAATTACCGATTCAGCCATGCGTAGGCTTTTGGTTGAAGCCGGAGAAGATATTGACGGATTGATGAAACTTTGCCGGGCAGATATCACGTCCAAGAACCCGGATAAAGTGAAAAAGTTTCTTCACAATTTTGATATCGTTGAACAAAAACTGAAAGATCTGGAGGAGCGGGACAAACTGAGAAGTTTCCAGCCTGTAATCACCGGAGAAATTATCATTGAAACTTTTGGACTGAAACCTTCACGTGAAGTTGGTGTGATGAAAGAAATCATCCGGGAAGCAATTCTGGAAGGAATTATTCCAAACGAATATGAACAAGCTTATGCTTATATGGTGCAAGAAGGCAAAAAAATGGGTTTATCAGTACAATAATACACTTTTATATTCCTGACGCATATTGAATAAATTATTGTATTCTCTATTTTTGCAGACCTGAAATAAATCAAACCAAAATCCTTCACAGTTATAAAATGGAAAGTACACAGTTTAAACGTTTTTTCGGAGCACTTCTTACTTTATTGGGTATTGCTGTTTTGTTGTTTGCCTGTGTAGCGTTTCTTTCTGAAAAACCAGTTTTGGGACTTACTGTTTCGAAATGGGAATCCGTAGTTCCGTTTTTAGTTGGTTCGGTTTTTCTTCTTACCGGAGTAAATTTAATCAGCCGGGTTTAGGTTGAACGGATCAAAGCTGCGCCCACGGTACATTCCAGGCATTTTTTGTTGGTGCAATAATGATTGTACCATTCAATAAGTGACTGGGAATCGGCTGCTGTTTTTACTTTCATTCCCAAAATTTCCCATTCTCTCGTGATGCGGTTATTTTCCGCCGGAATTTCGGATAGCCAGGTCAGTGCTTTGTCCAGCAATTCAGGCTGTTGCCGTTGTCTGGAATAAGCGACTAAAAGCGGAACAGCTGCATTGATAATCAAAAGATTGACAGCATCTTTTCCCATAACAGGAACATTTGATTTTGATAATTTACCAAATTGAAAATGATGAATCCAATAATCTGATTGTTTCAAATTAAACAATTGATGAAGTGATTTTACATTTTCAGCCGAAATAATGGAAGAGAAGAAAGTGCCGTTTTTTGAGATCAGATCAGCAAATTGAGAAATTCGGATGGTTGGAAATCCCGCTGGTCGCAAACGCAGAAATTTGAATTCATGGGCGTTCATTTGCAAATGAGAAATTTGGTATTTGTTTGATAAAAACTGATATTCCCTTCGAAGCGCTTCAATGTAAAAGTCTTCAATTTCTTCACCTTTTGATTTGTCGGGAATTAATCCGGCGCTGCCAAAAAGTAAGCCTTCCAGTTGGCTAGACTGCGTGCGATGCTTTTGTAATATTTTTAACGGAATGATTTGTGTAAGACGCAAAAATGCCGGATCATTCAGTTTAAACCCGAAATGCTGTCCAAGCCATTGATAGGCAGTTTCTTCCCAATCCTGCTGATTTGCCTGATATAGTTCCAGTACGTTTGACGCTTTTTTGTCCAGTCTTTCTAATAAAACTCTATCGAGCATAGAGAATTTCTGCAATTCATTAACGTCAGCAAATTGTTCCTGACAGGCAATTCCCGGATTTTCATAAAATTCCCGTGCATCCATTAAAGCAGAATATCTTTCCAAAATGGAAAGCCGGACAAGGCCTTTGAGTGATATCACAGGCAGTATAGTTTTATCAGGCCTGAAAATTGTAACATCATTTTCCCAAACAACATGTATGATCACACTTTCATAGGCTTCGTTTTCACTATGTTGATGTAGAAGCCAGTCGGATGATTTGGTGTGGATTTCAACGGAACCTACCCATTCTACGCCATCAATTCGAATTCTGGCATCAGAAAAGTCCGGGCCTGCATTGGCATTTTTATGTCCGGTAAGAATTATTTGAATCCTTTCGCCTTCTTCGTTTTTCAGGTTTACGGCATCAAAATATTGAAATTGCCATATAAAACTGAGCAGATCTTCATTCATTGTCGCAGCAGATAACGTGTGTTGAAAAAATATGCTGTTTCAGGATTAATATTCTTTGTCCAAACCTGAATTGTTCTGTTCTTTGTACGTGTTTTTATTGGTTTGGTTTCTTATCCTGAGGAAATAATTATTGTATGCTCCGCCGTTTTCTGTTTTATGCGTTTAAATTTCTTATTTACTTCTTTGTCATTTCCATCATTTGGGTTGTGGTTTTAAAATTTGTTCCGGTTTGGGTAACACCTTTTATGATCTCGCGAAAAATCGATGCGTTCCGCGCAGATGAAGACACGGAAATTCATAAAGACTGGGAGCCTTACGATAATATTTCAAAAGAAGCAGCCTTGGCCGTAGTGGCATCCGAAGACCAGAATTTCCCAAATCACTGGGGATTTGACTTTGATGAAATTTACGATGCCATGACCGAAAAACGCAAACGTGCCCGCGGGGCCAGTACAATTTCACAGCAAGTAGCCAAGAATGTTTTTCTATGGCACGGCCGAAGCTATATTCGGAAAGGACTGGAAGTGTATTTTACGATTTTGATCGAATTAATCTGGGATAAACAGCGGATATTGGAAGTATATCTTAATGTTGCAGAAATGGGTAAAATGACATTTGGTGTGGAAGCTGCTTCTCAGCGGTTTTACAAAAAATCGGCCAAGAATATTTCACGTTATGAAGCCGCGCGCATAGCGGCTGTATTACCAAATCCCGTTCGGTTTTCTATTAAAAACCCGTCGGCTTATGTCAATAAAAGGACAAACCAGATTGTACGGCAAATGAAATATCTGGGCGGACAGACTTATATAGCAGATTTGTAATTTTGTTGCGTTTTTAAGTTAGTACGATGTATATAAGAGTTTTCAGAATTTCTTGAGTAATCCAGAAGGCTCCTATGGAGCCGGGGACTTTATGAAGTTAGAATTATTTCTATAACAAGAAAACTCTGATAGAGCCATTTTACCTCATAGAGGTATCCTGTTTATAGAATAGATATTAGAATATTCAAAGCCCTAACTCCATGGGAGTTTCCTGGAAATTGCCGGGGAGTTATTTGATATTAGCAGAGGCAATTATTTAACTTTTTATCTCATTTTTCAACATTAAAACATTTTCAAAATCCGATAAATTACTCAATGTAATCGTTGCGATTTCTTCCAAAGCTTCCTTGGTGAAAAATCCAAGATGACCAGTAATTAGCACATTTGGAAAGGAAATTAAGCGGGCGATAACATCGTCCTGAATAACACTTTCTGAAAGATCCTGAAAAAAGAGGTCTGCTTCCTGCTCATAAACGTCAATACCCATATAACCGATTTGTCCTGTTTTCAAACCGTCAATCGCATCTTGTGCATTGATTAAAGCGCCACGACTGGTATTGATGAGCATCACGCCATCTTTCATTTTTGAAATAGAACCTGCATTAACAATATGAGCCGTTTCGGGAGTTAAAGGGCAATGCAGGGAAATAATGTTACTCTGGATTAAAACCTCTTCAAGTTTTTTATATTGAACCCCTTTTTCTTTCAAATCCACAGATTCCTGAATATCATAAGCCAAAACTTTACAGCCAAAGCCCAGCATTATTTTACAAAAAGATGCGCCGATTAAGCCTGTTCCGATGACACCAACTGTTTTTCCGGATAAATTAAAACCCGTCAAATTTTCGATGGAAAAATTCCCTTCCCTGACGCGGTTATAGGCTTTATGCGTTTTTCGGTTTAAAGTAAGAATAAGAGCTGTCGCATGTTCAGCAACAGATTCCGGCGAATAAGCAGGTACTCTTAGGACTTTGAGATTTTTGGACTTCGCGGATTTCAGATCGATATTATTAAAACCAGCGCAGCGTAACGCCACTACTTTTATTCCGTTTGCACTGATTATTTCAATTGTTTTTTCATCAATTTCATCGTTAACAAATACACAAACTGCTTCAAAACCAGCTGTAAGACTTGCTGTTTGGTGATTTAAAGGAACTTCAAAAAAAGTTAACTCATGGAAATTTTCATGATTAAATTTATTGAAATATTCTTTGTCATAAGACTTTGTACTAAAAAAGGCGACTTTCATAATCGAAATTTAGGTTGGCAATAGTTTAAATAAATATGATGATTAAAAAATACGCATTTCAACTTTTTTCTCATGGATTTCTCTGGGAGCATAGTCCATTATTCCGGTTTTAAGGGCGTCAATCAAACGTGTTTTAACTTGTTCACGATTTACCACCAGACAGACCTCCCTTGCAGGTTCAGGCCATTGAAAATGTCGGATATGTTTTTTTCTTTCTGCTGATAATTCCAGCACCGCAAGTTCGGGAAGAATGGTAATACCTCCATTTTTTTCTACCATACGGATCAGTGTTTCTATACTTCCCGAGCGATAATGAAAGCTCGTGCCAAACTGGCTGCTCCGACTTAATTCACATAATCGCTGGATCTGTGTCCTGAAACAATGTCCTTCTTCCAAAAGCCATAATTCATTCGGTTCAATATCTCCGGGAAGTATATATTCTTTGTTAAACAAATCCGTATTTTCAGAAACATAAGCATAAAATATTTCCTTATATAATGGAATTTCCTGCAAACCGCTGTCTCCCGAAAGTGATGCCACAATACCTACATCCAGATTTCCCAGTTTTAATTCCGAAATAATTCGCTCGGTAATCATTTCGGAAACATGAAGGCGAATATTTGGATAATGCTCAATAAATGGCTGTACCAAATGCGGCAGAAGGTAGGGCGCAATAGTAGGAATAATACCGATCCGAAGTTCTCCTGATAAATCACCATTAAAATGTTTAGCGATTTCGGCCAACTGACGCGCTTCAAAAAGAACGGTTTTGGCCTGGTCAATAATCAGTCTTCCAATGGCGGTGGGCACAATTGGCTGTTTGGTACGATCGAAAATTTTTACGCTTAATTCATCTTCAAGTTTTCTTATCATCATTGATAAAGTCGGCTGGGTGACGTTACAATGTTCCGAAGCCTGGACGAAATGACGATGATTGTCGACGGCTACAATATATTCGAGTTGCTGAATATTCATGCAAGATTTGTCTAATGGTTCATTTATAACAGCCAGATTTTGAAAATTTGTTGTTATAAAACTACTTAAAGATATGTATAAATTATATCTATGTAAATATAGAAATTATCAGTTTGATTTATAGTGTGGTGTCTATTTTATTTGTAACACATTTAAGCTCATATATTATCAACAGAGTTTACATCATTCTGACTGAAGGCAAAAAAATTAGCAACTGTTTTAAACAAACCAAGCTAGGAAGAGGAAAGAGGTTGGACCAAGGTATACCGAATCACGAGAATGTTTGTGGAAAAAAAGTTAAGATTGAAAAAGGAATATATATAGTTACAAAGCCATGAGGAACTTTCTCATGGCTTTGTTTTTTTTGTTAAAAAAGCATTAAATTTTATTAATATTTGAATCATAAGGTAATATCTAGATTGATATAATTTTTGAAATAAAACAGTCAATAATGCTCCTGATTGCGTTGGGATGACTTTTTTAGAGGAAATTAATAGTTAGGTCTTGGGGGGTTGTCTAATAAAATTTTAATAAGACTTTAAAGGCTTTTTAAAGGATGCTAATTTTTTGGACTAATTCGTATATTAGCCGCAGTTAATTCCAATGTCACACCTAAAAACAGACTTAGAAATGAAAAATTTGAAGGCGATTATGTTGATTTTGTTCCTTGCTATTACCGGAACAACTTTTGCTCAAACTGCAACGCCTGCGGTAAAAACGACTGTAACGAAAAAGAAAACGGATAAGGACGCGACTACAACCAAGGTTGATGTCAAAACAAATGCCGCCGCTGCGCAGCCAGGGGCTAAATTAAAAAAGGATGGAACACTTGACAAACGTTATGCAGAAAACAAAAATCTGAAAAAGGACGGAACACCTGACAAAAGATTTAAAGGCAACAAAAAAGACTCTTTGAAAGCAGGTAAAAAACCTTGATTTGCTGGATTGGTTTAAGGAAAAATGGAAAGGGCTGCAAAACTATTTTGCGGTCCTTTCTATTTTTAATGCTTTTTGTGGAAAAAAAATTGTCGGTGGGAAGTGGGGGTTTGGCCATATCCGATTGTCATCGTATTATATCATAAGTTGTTTTCAGGGATTTTGGGGTAATATTTGCTGCGCAATTTTTAGTTTATGATGTACTCTTTCGATCAGGAATATTAGATCTCTGGTTTTTTCAATGCTGTTTTTAGGATGAACCGGATTCATGTTCTTTTCAGAATCAACATGGTTGTAGCATTATCTTTAATGCTGTCGGTTTGTTATGCCCAAAATTTACTGAATCGAAGTATTTCAGTCTCGGTCAAAAATAAGCCCGTTTCGGATGTTTTAAAGACGATTGGTGATCAGGGGAATTTTAGTTTTTCTTACAACAGTGACATTATTGCGGGAGATAGTCTGGTTACGATCTCGATGCATTCAAAATCCGTTAAACACGTTTTGGACGCGATGCTGAGAGGAAATTATCAATTTAAGGAATCCGGAGATTTTATTATTATTCAAAAAGCGGCGAAAGAGAAGTTTTATCATTTAGCCGGACAAATCATTGATAACGAATCCGGGAAAACCGTGGATTATGCCAGCGTTTATTCCAGGCAATTGTTGGTTTCGTCTTTGACAGATGATGCAGGTATTTTTAAACTGAAAATACGTGACCGGAATTTTCCTATCTTGTTAACAGTGAGTAAGGTAGGTTATGCGGATACCATCGTTATCGTAAATACTGAATTAGCTTCTCCTTTAAATATTACGATAAGTCCAAAAGCAATTGACCTGGATACGCTTATTGTTAAATATTCGGACGGAGGTAATTCCTGGCTTACAAGGTTGTTCGTTTCTTCCCGGCTGCGTCTGCAAAGCCGGAATATCAGCAAGTTTTTCATAGCATTGCCATACCAGATTTCTTTAACGCCAGGTTTAAGCTCTCATGGGAGATTGAGCTCGCAGATTGTAAATAAGCTTTCCATAAATATCTATGGAGGCTATACTGCCGGGGTAAATGGTGTTGAAATTGGAGGCCTTTTCAATATATCAAAAAAGGATGTAAGATATTTACAGATTGCATCAACTTTCAACGCGGTCGCTGGTCATCTTTCAGGTGTACAGGTGGCAGGTGTTTACAATCAGGTTTTGGATTCTTTGGTTGGCGTACAATTATCCGGTTTTGCAGGTTGGACAAAAGGGAATTTGAAAGGAGTGCAACTGGCTGGTGTATTTAATAAAGTTTCCGGGCATTTGAAAGGTCTTCAGGTTTCGGGTGTGGGCAATATTGCCAAGGAAGAAATAGACGGTGGCCAAATAAGCGGAATCTTCAATAAATCCAGCAAGGAATTACATGGATTTCAGATTACCAGTGGCGTGAATATTGGAAGTGAAAGTGTTTCCGGATCTCAAATCAGCGGCATTGGAAATATCAGCAAGAAAGAAACAAGTGGTTTGCAGCTTGCTAGTTTATTTAATTATGCCAGAAATCTCAAAGGTGTCCAGATTGGTATTGTGAACCTGGCAGACAGTTCTTCGGGTTACAGTTTTGGGTTGATAAATGTTGTAAAAAACGGAAAAGGAACAGTTTCTGTTTATGGAAATGAATTACTGCCCTTAAATATTGCCTGGAAGTCGGGGAGTAAAAAGCTCTATAACATTTTTACAGTTGGCTCATCCATTGGTGGAAGCAAGGCATATACTTTCGGTTTTGGTATCGGAAGGGAATTTAAAATCAACAAAAATATCACGCTGAATACTGAAATCACAGATCATAATATTTATCTGGGGTCGTGGAAAAATCTGCCGGTACTTTACCGCTTCCAAACCGGGCTGAATATCAAGTTGAGTAAATCACTTTCATTAAGTGCAGGACCCGCTTTCTCTCTATATTATCCTGAACAAAAGGAATTTAAAAGCAATTATCAGTCCTTTTCTGACAAAGGATTTCTGCGATTTAAAATGCGCCAAAATGGATATGCATGGGTGGGTTGGCAAGGTGGTTTGAGCTGGAATTATGGATCGATATTTTAAATAAAACTAACAAAAACAATGGCTAAAGCCTGAGGAATTGGTGAGGGATTCTTTACCCGGGGTTGAAACCCTGGGTAAAGAAATCCAACCCATTTTCGGGCTTTAGCCCATAGCTTTATCTCGTATTTTCCCAAAGCACCATTCCTGCCATCCGATAGACATTTTCCGTACATAACCATCTTTCTGGCCAAATCATTAACACAATGTTGAAACACTGAGTGTTAGAAATCCCAACTCATTTCCGGGCTTTAGCCCACGGCATTATCAAAAATTTTTCAAAAGAAATGAGGGTATCGCCAAACTCGATTGTCTAAAATATATAGCGGAAACAGAAATAAATTGAAGGCCTGCAATTTATAAATTCTGTCTGCCGTGGTTTTAGCTATCATTTAATTTCAACACAATGAACATCTATTTTAATTTCAAAAAAATATCTCTGGCCTCGAGTTTAGTGCTAATTTGTTTCTCACTCTCCGTTTTGGCACAAAATGAAAAAACACGTTTGATGCACATAGGCCTAATTTATCCTATTAGCTCAAACGGACTGAATGCCGGAGAATTTACAAATAAATTTTCTCTTCATGCCATAAGTGGTATTTCAAAAAATGAGACTGGAGTTGCGATTGCGGGTGTGGCTACCGTTATCAAAGAAAATGCAAAAGGAGTTCAAATCAGCGGCGTAGCCAATGTGATAGGAGAGTCTGCCGATGGCGTTCAGGTAGCCGGTTTCATGAATATTATCCGACACAATGCCAAAGGATTACCTGTTGCTGGTTTTTTGAATTTGAGTGAAAGTGCAGGTCCTGCACAGATTGCCGGGTTCAGCAATATTACCCGTGAGTCAGTTAAAGGCGTCCAGATAGCAGGATTTTTAAATAAGTCCAAAGATGTAAACAGCCAGATTTCCGGGTTTGTCAATTTAGCGAAAAAAGTTAAAGGCGTTCAAATTGCCGGATTGATCAATATTGCTGATAGTAGCGATTATCCTATCGCTTTGTTAAATTTTATAAAAAATGGAGAAAAGTCAGTTGGTATTACAGTGGATGAAACTGCAACAACCATTGCTTCGTTCAGGTCGGGAGGCAGAGTGTTATATGGCATACTGGGAGTTGGGTATAATTTCAAAAGCGGCAATAAATCCCTTTACGGTTTGGAGGCTGGCTTGGGGGCTCACATTCCGGTTGCAGAAAAATTAAGGGTTAACGCCGAGTTGGCAAATTTGGTGTTAACAGATTTCAAAAGAGGTGATTATTTTAAAAATACTTTACGTATACTACCCACGTTCAGATTAGCTGAAAATCTCGAAATATTTGCGGGGCCTTCACTTAATTTTGTAAAATATTCGAGAGACAAAGGAGATGATCTGATCAGTCATTATCTCTGGAAACAGAGAAATACTAAGGATTTTACGGGACTTTACCTTGGTTTTAATGTTGGCGTCCAGTACATTTTTTAATCTTATCAAAAGAACTTTCTTTGAGTAAAAATGATAGATCTTGAGACATTTTCAGTAAATGGTTCATTAGATTTAAAAGATTCTCAATTTGTCGCTTTATTCATCAAAAAGGGGACAAGGTCTACAATTTGCTGATTGACTCATGTTTGTTTAAACCTTTGGTAGTACATACTTATACTTTTTCCATGAATTGGTATTATTTTTTATAGTGCACCGTTGATAACCAATTTTTCACTAAAATCAACGAGTATGAACAAATTGACGAGTATGAAGAAATTTGCGTTTATAGGAATCTGCATTTTGGGTGTTGCATGGGGCTGTAAGGATGACGACGATGATGTAACACCGCCTGTAAATGTTTTACCAACTTTAAAAGTTAGCACCACACTTTCAGGAGCAAATGAGAGACCTGCCAACACGTTAACCGCTACTGGTTCCGTGGACGGAACCTTAGATCAGGAAACTAATATTTTGAAATTAAACATTGCTTACAGCGACACAGCCGCAGTGGATTCAACAGCTGGCGATTCAACCCATGCCTTTATACCAACTGCATGGCATATTCATAAAGGGGCTGTCGATACAACAGGTGCAGTTGTGATTGATTTCGGGACTACATTTACCAACCCTTTTGCATTTACAGATACATTAACGGCAGATCAGGCTGCTGACCTGAAAGCCGGTTTGTACTATGTAAACATTCATACAAAAGGATATCCGAACGGAGCGATCCGCGGACAATTGTCTACGAAAGAATAAAGTATAGTAAGGCACAAAAAAAGCGGAACCAAATCAGTTCCGCTTTTTTTGTGTATCCATTTTTTGTTAAAATAAGCCTTTGGCTTTCTCCAATGCCTTATCAAGACCACTTGCATCTGAACCGCCCGCAGTTGCAAAAAACGGTTGACCGCCTCCACCACCACGGATTTCCTTCGCAAGATCCTTAACAATAGTACCCGCGTTCAGGCCCGAACTTTGAACAACATTTTCAGCGATGAAAACAGAGATCTGAGGTTTTCCGGCAATATCAGTACCGAAAACAGCGATAAGGTTTTCAACCTGCTCACGAAGTTCGTACGAAAGCTGTTTCAGTGATTCAGCACTTGGTACGTTCACTTTTTCAATGATCAGATTAAAGCTTTGGTAGCTTTTTACCTTATCCAGCAATTGCACTTTCAAGCTCTGGATTTTTTCATTTTCCAGTGCTTCAATGCGTTTTTGCAACAAAGTACGTTCTTCCAACAAATTTTCAACGGCCTTTACAATATCCTTCGGACCTTTTAATAGATCTTTTAATTGCACCAGTGTTTCTTCCTGCCCGCGCATTATTTCCAATGCCTTTTCACCCGTCACCGCTTCCACCCGGCGTACACCAGCAGAAACCGAACCTTCCGAAATGAATTTGAAAACACCGATTTCACCGGTCGAAGGAATGTGTGTTCCTCCGCAAAGTTCAAAAGAGAATTCAGGATCAAAAATAATAACTCTTACAAAATCACCATATTTTTCACCAAATGTGGCAGTAGCACCCATAGCAATAGCTTCCTGGATTGGCACATTGGTCATAACTTTTAACGGAATATTCTCACGGATTTTTTCATTAACCCGGTCTTCGATTTTTTTCAGTTCTTCGTCCGTAACTTTTGAAAAATGTGAAAAGTCAAAACGCAACAATTCATCATTCAAATACGAACCTTTCTGTCCGATATGCGTACCCAATACTTCACGCATCGATGACAGCATCAAATGCGTTGCCGAGTGGTTTGCCTTTATTTTATTACGACGTTCTTCATTGATATGAGCCACAACGATTCCTGCATTTTGCAGAGCATCGTCAAGGTTTTTATCTTTTGAAATATGTACAAAAAGATCATTTTCTTTTTTCGTGTCAACAATGTTTACAACTCTGGAATCTCCATTTACATTGAAATGAAGTGTTCCGGTATCACCAACCTGTCCACCCATTTCGGCATAAAAAGGAGTGCGGTCGAGCACGATATGATATTCGTCGCCGGTTTTGGTTTTTACTTTTCGGTATTTTACAATATGACTATGCGTTTCTTCAAAATCATATCCTAAAAACTCCACACCATCCGACTCACGAAGCTCAATCCAGTCGGTTGCTTCTTTGGCCGCATCCTGGCGTGATCTTGCTTTTTGAGCTGCCAGTGCATCCTGAAAACCGATTTCGTCAATAATAAAACTTTTTTCTCTTGCGATCAATGCAGTCAAATCAACCGGAAATCCGAATGTATCGCTCAGTTCAAAAACTTCATCGCCAGCAATCACATTGGTTTCTTTTTCTTTCAACGCAGTCATAATGATATCAAGACGTTTCAATCCTGATTCAAGCGTCCGCAGAAAACTTTTTTCTTCTTCCAGAATCACACGGGTAACAAATTCTTCCTGTGAAGTGAGTTCAGGGAAAACATCCTTGAATTGTTCAGAAAGAACAGGTATCAATTTATGGAAAAATGGTTCAGAAAAGCCCAGATAAGAATATCCGTAACGAACGGCACGGCGTAAAATCCGGCGGATCACATAACCCGCTTTTACGTTGGAAGGTAATTGTCCGTCGGTAATAGCAAAAGCAACCGCACGAATGTGGTCAGAGATAACACGCATCGCAATGTCCGTGAAAGGCTCATCGCTGCCATATGTTTTCCCCGATAATTTTTCCAAAACCTGAATTGTATTCTGGAAAACATCGGTGTCATAATTTGACATTTTTGCCTGAACGGCCATACAAAGTCTTTCAAAACCCATTCCCGTATCCACATGTGTAGCGGGAAGCGGAATCAATGAACTATCAGCTTTACGCTCAAACTGCATAAAGACGAGGTTCCAGATCTCTACAACCTGCGGATGATCATTGTTGACCAACGATTTTCCGGATATGGAATCCACATCTGCCTGCGGACGTAAATCGATATGGATTTCGGAGCAAGGTCCGCATGGGCCGGTATCGCCCATTTCCCAGAAATTGTCTTTTTTATTACCAAGAATAATACGGTCTTCACCTACAATCGGTACCCACAAATCCCAGGCTTCCTGATCAAAAGGAACACCATCTTTGGCATCGCCTTCAAAAACAGATACATAAAGTCTTTCTTTTGGCAGCTTGTAAACTTCCGTCAATAATTCCCAGGCCCAGGTAATGGCTTCCTTTTTAAAATAGTCTCCAAATGACCAGTTTCCCAGCATTTCAAACATCGTGTGATGGTAAGTGTCAAACCCAACATCCTCTAAATCATTATGTTTACCTGATACCCGAAGGCATTTTTGTGTATCGGCAATACGACGTGAAGGCGGTGTACCGTTACCCAAAAAGAAATCTTTGAACTGGGCCATTCCCGAGTTGTTGAACATCAGGGTGGGGTCATTCTTAGCTACCAAAGGAGCGGAAGGAACAATAAGGTGACCTTTACTGCGGAAAAAATCCAGAAAAGACTGGCGTATCTGATGCGAAGTCATTGTATGTAATTTGGTACTAAATCTCTGTGAAAATGTCCGTAAAGTTAATGAAAAATGCAATTTGGTAATTATGACGGGGCTATTAATTAACAACTTAGGTGCACGGGCTCAACCGGATTTTTATCTTTTCAATTTATGAGACTGATTTGAAAGACGGAAAGTGACTATCAGTCAGCTTTAATTTCTTACTAATCTGAGGTTTTATGGATATACGAGGCGCATACTTGTGGTAAGGTTAATACTTTTAAGCTTCTGATACAGGAAATTGTAAATCTGTTTTTATTACAATAGAGTATAAAAGCAAAAGAACCTTCTTTTTTAAATAATCAACATGTAAAGATTGACACCAAGTAAAATTTTTAAATATTCGCCGTGTGTGATTTGTTTTATGAAAAAGACAAATGTCCGGTTAACATTCTTAATGAGCTACTGATGAAACCCTATTCGGAGTATTCGGCCGAAGAGTTGGCGATGGAAAACCTTTTTATCCGATGGGTTCGTTTTCCAAATGACCCGCCTATACGCTCTTTTTGGGAAAACTGGATGGTAAAATATCCTAATAAAAAAGATACGATTGAAAAAGCGCGTGAATTAGTTTTAATTACCTCAGAGTGGAAGCCTGAAATACTTTCTAATCAGGATGTTAATTCATTGTGGGACCGTATAAGGACTTCTTTGGAAATTATTAAAGAGAGGGAAACAGGCGACGCTCCGCAAGAACCTTTTGCAGAAATACTGAGGCCAAAGAACATTATTCTTGGTGTTATATCCATGGCTTTGATTGGAATTTTATGCTTCATTTTCCTGATCTTCATCAGATAATCTCGTCCTGCCTTTGCACTGCAATTTGAAAAAAAACAGACTTTTTTTAGCATCTTAATACTCAGAAAGTGTCAAAAAAAGTATCTTCGAATACACTGTTTCTACGCTTTTTAAGCCCTGCAAATTCCTTTATTTGTTAATTGTTTTTTGGTTTTAAGGATATTTTTAGAATTTGGAAAAGGGATTTTTTGAGTAATATCAATAAAACTTCGGGACCTTTTACTTTGTACTAATTCTGTATAAAGTGCAATTTTACAAACTTTTAATTTTTCTTTTTAAAATGTATCTTACCCTTAATTATCAGTATTTTACTATAAAATATTCGATGATGCCAATAATGGCAACGTTCCCGATAACGATTGCATAAATAAAATTCATCTTTCCTTTTCAAATGTCTTTTCCTTTCTATAATCTCAACCAGAAATTAGAAATTGTACTTTGTGTGCAAAAAACTAGATTTATTGGTTTTGTTCAATAAGCATATATTGCTTGAACAAGAGTAAACCGGCAATTTTAATTTCTGTTGCTTTCATTAATCAAGCGTGTATTTTCTAAAATATATTATTTACCTGTTTCGCTGTAAATACTTAAAAAATCGGGATTTCTGACTATTCGGATATAGGTTTCCAGCTGTAACCTCCATGAGTACTCAGAATTATTCTAAAATTTCTTTTTTCTTTAATCGTATTTTTTTAATAACAAAACCTGACATAATTCTAAATGAATAAAAATGACCCAAAGGCACTATAAATATTTTATGAAAAAATTAAATCATTTATAGGGGTAAGAGAGAGTTTCCTCGTCAGCAAGATTGAGTTTTAAAACATTTTTAATTCTAAAAGTCACAATACAGTATGAAAAAAAACTTTACGTGCATTAGGCAATACTTGTTCGGCTGTGCCGTAATGGGTGTCATGAGCCTGAGCTTTTCGGCGCACGGTTCGCCAATGAGTTCAGGAAAGTCATCGAAAGAAACAGCGATTGACAAAACGATATCAGGACAAGTATTATCCGTTGAAGATAATACACCGGTTCCAGGTGTATCCGTGGTATTGAAAGGAAGCAGAGTGGGAACCAATACAGATGCTGATGGTAAATTTAAAATCGATGTACCTGACAACTCAGCCGTACTTGTATTTTCATCCGTTGGGTTTGTATCACAGGAAGTACCTGTTGGGTCAAAAAGCACTATAAGTGTTGCACTGGTTAGCGATTTAAAGAATCTTACGGAAGTTGTTGTTGTGGGTTATGGTACCCAGAAAAAGAGCCAGACTACCGGAGCGATTTCCTCTGTTTCAGCTAAGCAAATCAGTGAAATGCCTATTACAAACATCGGACAGGCTATGCAGGGTCGTGTTGCTGGTGTAGATGTAGCGCAGTCCGGTAGTAAGCCGGGAACAGTTCCAAAGGTATTGATCCGGGGACGTCGCTCTTTCAATGCCGGAAATAATCCTTTATATGTAGTGGATGGTATTCCTCTGGCAGGCGACCGCAATGAATTGATGTCCAGCGGACGCCCGTTTGATTTTACATCAGGTGGTTATGAAGATATGAATCCCAACGATGTGGCCTCAATGGAGATTCTGAAAGACGCCACAGCCACAGCTATTTATGGAGCTAGGGGAGCGAATGGCGTTGTTCTGATTACCACAAAACGAGGAGAAGCAGCCAAAGGTAAAACAACTATAAGTTACGATACTTATGTGGGTGTGACCGAGGCTCTTGACAAGGTCAGATTATTCTCAGGCCCTGAGTTTGCAGAGTATATCCGGGAATCACGCAGAGGAATTGTATCAGGGAGTACCTATAAGGATGAAAATGGAAATGCAGTGCCAAGCGGTCAGAGCAATGCTTTTGCTGATTCCAAGTTGTTCGAAGCAGTAGAACTGGACGGTATTGCAAATAATCGTACGACAGATTATCAATCGATGATTTTAAGAAAAGGGTTCCAGCAAAATCACTCTCTTGGTGTTCAGGGCGGAAATGAAAAAACACAGTTTTACATTTCCGGAAGTTTTTTCAAGGATAAAGGAATTTCTGCCGGTCTGGACTACACAAGAACTTCTTTGCGGGCAAATATTGATCACAACATTAATAGCCGTGTCAAAGTAGGAATTTCTTCTTACCTTATGTATTCTGTGCGGAACGGTGCCGATTTGAACCCCTATTCATTTACACTGAATCAGAATCCGTTAGGTAAGGCCTATGACGATAACGGTAAAATTATCTTTGCCCCGACCAATGATGCACTTTTGACGAATCCGTTAGCAGAAATAGTACCAGGTGCTCAGGTAGACCAGCGTAAAAAATATAGAATTCTAAATAGTCTTTACACGGAAATAAAACTAATTGACGGGTTGAAATACCGGGTCAATTTTGGTCCTGATTTTGCAATTGAAAGAGGCGGCCGTTTCATAGGTGCTCAAACCAATGCAAGAAAAGGCGGTGATCCTCAAGCTGCTCTCTACAACCAGTACGGGTTCAACTGGACACTGGAAAATATTGTAACTTACAACAAAACGTTTGGTGTAAAACATAACTTAGGTATTACAGCACTGCATTCTATTCAGCGTGAGAATTTTGAGGCGAATACAATATCCGTTCAGGGAGTACCTGCTGAAACACAGCAATTTTACAGTGTTGGTAACGCAAGTTCGGTACTTGGTGTGGGCAGTGTTCTTATCCCCTGGACGCTGAATTCCTACATGGCGCGTATCAATTATGACTACAACGACAAGTACCTCATCACAGTAACAGCACGTCGGGATGGATCCAGTCGCTTTGGTGAAAATACCAAATATGGTACTTTTCCGGGAGTCGCGGTGGGATGGAACTTGTCTAATGAAGAATTCATGAAAGGGATTAACTGGCTTGATCAATTAAAACTCAGAGTTAGTTATGGGATTGTGGGTAATCAGGGTGTATCACCTTTCCAGACACAGGGTCTTCTGGGGCGCACAATTTACGCATGGGACAACACAGCTGCCTACGGATATCGGCCTAGTACAATAGGAAATGCTGATTTGAAGTGGGAGTCATCTGCTTCTACAAACATAGGTCTCGATTTCAGTTTTCTAAAAGGACGGGTTCAGGGATCTCTTGAGCTTTATCAAACCAATACGACCGACTTGTTGCTTTCTGACCAACTTCCTGCCTCGATTGGATTTAATTCAGTTACACGTAACGTAGGTGAAACAAGAAACAGAGGACTGGAACTTAGCGTTAGCACAATTAACGTTAATACCAAAGGTGGGTTTAAATGGTCAACGGATTTTGCGTTTACAAAAAATACAGAAGCGATTATATCTCTTTACAACGGTGCTAAAGACGATCTAGGGAATAAGTGGTTTATTGGTTCGCCTTTATCAGAATATTTCGATTACGAAAAAGCAGGTATCTGGCAAACTAATGAAGCCGATCAGGCAAAGTCATATGGAAGTCGTGTAGGACAGATTAAGGTAAAAGACCAAAATGGTGATGGTAAAATTAATGCAGACGACCGCGTGAAACTCGGATCCGATATTCCGGATTGGAGTGGTGGTATCACCAATCGTCTTTCCTACAAAGGAGTGGATCTTTCGTTCTTCATTTATGCAAGGATTGGACAGAAGATCATCAGTGGTTTCCATCAAAACAATAATGCTTTGGCGGGAAGATACCAACAGATGTACGTTGACTATTGGACTCCCAACAACCCCACGAACGAATTTCCTCAGCCTAACAAAGACCAGGAATTCCCTGTCAATAACACAGCGATCATTTATTATGACGGATCATTTGTTAAAATCAGAAATATAAATTTTGGTTATACATTCAGTGACAAGCTGACTAAGAAATTAGGGTTGGAATCTTTACGTATTTTTTCAAGTATTCAACAACCTAAAATATGGTCTAAATATCGCTCAAAATACAACGGAGTGGATCCGGAATCTTCGACAAGCCCAACTGGAGGTAACAACAGCTCATCGGTAGGTGGAAATATTACACCTGCCACAAGAATAATTACGGTGGGACTAAATGTGAAGTTTTAATCCAAATTGATTTAATATTTAAAAAAATGAAAAAACGATATATAAACAAATCGATCAAAACCCTTGGGCTTTTGGTATTATTCATCGTGGGTCAATCCTGCAGTGATGTACTTGAAGAGGAGGTGGTATCCAGTATTGGTAACGATTATATTAATACACCAAAAGGATTTGAAGACGCTGCGAAAGCTGCTTATTCTTCCCTTAGAAATTACTACGGTACCCAGCAGGGATTGACTGTTACGGAATTTGGGACTGATCTGTATGCAACAGGAGCTGATGGAGGATACAAAGGTTTTCATTTTTATGATGCTCAACTTCAACCTACGGTTGATTATCTGGCAGTAATTTGGGATGAAACTTACAGAGGTATTAACACGTGTAATGCGGTCATAGAAAGAGCTCCTAAGGCAACGGTTAGTGATGCTGTCAAAAAATTACGTGTCGCTGAAATGAAATTTCTTCGAGCTCATTATTACTTTTTGCTTTTACAGCAGTATGGTGGTGTAGACCTTCGCCTGACTGAAACCCTGGAACCTACAAAAAAGACCTCCAGAGCGTCAGAAGCCGATATCTACAAAGCGATCATTGCTGATTTGGAAGCTGCATTACCTGATCTGGAGGCCAAATCGAGAGGGACCGACTATGGAAGAGTTACGAAACCGGCAGCAGAAAATATGCTGGCCAAGGTTTACCTTGCAAAAGGTAATTCATCCTCAAAAGCGGCTGATGATTATCAAAAAGCAGCTACTTATGCTTCCAATGTGATCAATAACTATACGTTTAAGTTGCTTCCGGATTTTGCCAGTGTATTCGATCAGTCAAATCAAATCAATGACGAAGTTATTTTTTCAGTCCAGTATACCACTGATGCCTTAACCAATGGCGGTGGAAATAGCCTTCACCTTTACTTCGGTATGCAATACGATGTACAAGCGGGTATGGTTCGTGATGTTATAAATGGACGTCCTTTCAAGAGATTACGCCCAACGAGCTATTGTCTCGAAACCGTTTTCAAGGACCGGGTCAACGATTCCCGTTACAAAAAGACCTTTAAGGATACCTGGATTGCCAATAATCCAGGTAAGTTCACCAATGTTTTTGATAATTCTAAAACTGAGGTTACTTTCAAAACAGGCGATACTGCCATCTTCATACCTGGCTATGAAATGACCAAGGAAGACAGAGCTAAGAAACCTTATCAGGTTTTAGTGCCTACACGTTACGACGAAGCTTTGTTTCCTACTTTGAAAAAATTTCTGGATCCTCTCCGTCCTGACAGAACTTATGAAGCAGGGAGCAGGGATTACATGGTTTTCCGTCTGGCTGATACCTATCTGATGCTTGCAGAAGCTCAGTTAATTCTGGGTAAAACTAAAGAAGCTATGGAAGCATTGAATGTAGTTCGTCGCAGAGCAGCTTTCTCAGGAAAAACAGCAGCTATGGAAATTAAAGAATCTGATATGACCATGGAAATGCTGATGGAAGAAAGAGGCCGGGAATTGCTAGGAGAACAAACCCGTTGGATGGATCTTAAACGTTGGGGGAATCTGGTTGATCGTGTTAAAAAATATAATCCACAAGCAGCACCTAATGTGAAAACAATTCACTTGCTTCGGCCTATCCCTCAAACTCAGATTGACCGGACAGAAGGTGGCGCAGCATCGTTTCCTCAAAATCCTGGATACTAAACTTTTGAGAGTCTAACAGATCTAAATCGAGGAATTACAAAAAGACAGAACATTTATGACACTCATAAATGTTCTGTCTTTTTGTTGTGAGTATTTTAAAGATACAGAAATATTCTTTTGAGTCTGGCAGACATGTTTTTTGTGGTTTTTAATAATCTGTTAGTTGGAGTTCTTACCTCCATATAACTAGAATAATATTTTGTTGGTATTAACCCGCCTTATAAAAAAGCAATAATTATCTCTGAACTTTACTTTAACAAGATAATTATGAAAACAACGCTCGTAAAATCCTTACCAATGTTAAGTTATTTTTGTCAGGGTAAAAATGCTAATATATCGTTATATAGTTTAAAGCTTTTCCTTTGTATATAACCAGTCACAGTTATACTTAACAAACAGCCATTTTGGCGATAATGAAATATGAAAATCTATAAAGTACACATTGCGTTTTTAGTATTAATCTTATCATTTTCAACCGCAAATGCACAAAAAACGAAAGATGGCTGGCAGGATCTGTTCAATGGAAAAGACCTCACCGGTTGGAAACAATTAAATGGAAAAGCGAAATATGAAGTAAAAGATGGCGCTATTGTAGGAACCTCGGTTATGGATACGCCAAATTCTTTCCTGACAACTGAAAAAAACTACGGTGATTTTATATTCGAATGTGATGTCAAAGTTGATAATAAACTTAACTCCGGAATTCAGATCAGAAGTCTTTCAACACCAGATTATCAAAACGGACGTGTACATGGCTATCAGGTTGAAATTGATCCAAGCGACCGCGCATGGTCAGGCGGACTTTATGATGAAGCACGCCGCGGCTGGTTATATTCTCTGGATATAAATCCGGAAGGAAAAAAGGCTTTCAAAAAAGATGCCTGGAATAAATATCGTATCGAAGCAATCGGAAATTCGATCCGTACTTTTGTCAATGGAATTCCTGTTACAGATGTTGTGGATGACATGACTCCAAGCGGATTTATTTGCTTACAGGTTCATGCGATCGGTAATAAAGACAAAAGCCTGGAAGGTACTCAGGTGAGTTGGAAAAATGTTCGCATCAAAACAACGAATCTTAAACCAAGTCCAAAAACGAATATCCGTATCGTAAATCTTATTCCAAATACGCTTGCAGAAGCAGAAAAAGCACAGGGATGGAAACTGCTCTATGACGGAAAATCGGTTGACCAATGGACTTCCTATGCAGGTCCGGATTTTCCATCAAAACGCTGGAATTATAACGACGGCACGATTACAATCTCAAAATCGGACGGTTCTGAAACCGGAAACGATATCATTACCAAAGAACTTTACGGCCCGGCTTTTGAATTTCAGTTTCAATTTAAATTAACAGAAGGCGCAAATAGCGGGGTGAAATATTTTGTTGATAAAAAGTTTAATGCCAACGGGAAATCCGGTGTCGGACTTGAATTTCAGGTGCTCGATGATGAAAAACATCCGGATGCAAAAATGGGCAAAAACGGAAACAGAACCATTGGTTCGCTTTATGATCTTATTACCTCTGAAAAATCCTACAACGCGATCAAAAAAATCGGAGAGTGGAATCTGGGTCGTATTGTAGTAAACCCGGACGGTACGGTTCAGCATTTTTTAAATAATCACAAGGTTGTCGAGTATGTTCGCGGATCTCAATCTTTTAAGGATTTAGTCGCACAATCAAAGTTCAAAGGATTTGAAGGTTTCGGCCTTTCCGAAAAAGGATATCTGCTTTTACAGGATCATGGAGATAATGTTTCTTTCCGTAGCCTGAAAGTGAAGGTGTTGAGTAAATAAAATTAGTCTTTCAAAATTTCATTCATAATTATGACTACCAGAAGAGATTTTATCAAAAAAACAGCTTTGGTAACTGCCGGAGCCGCTATTAGTATCAATTCAGTGAACGCATCAAGCTATCGCCGGATTTTGGGAGCCAATGACCGTGTGCGTGTAGGAATTATCGGATTCTCGGATCGTTTCCGGAGCTCGCTGGCACCAAGTTTCGCTGAACATTCCAAGGAAATGAATTTTGAATTCATGGGCGTTTCGGACATCTGGAACCGCCGCAGAGACGAAGCTGAAAAATTTATAAAAGGAAAAGGCTGGTCGGCCAGTGAATTTTTTAAAGCACGTAATAACGAAGAATTGCTTGCACGCAAAGACGTGGATGCCGTAATCATCAGTACCGCCGATTTCCAGCATGCGCTGCATTGCGTTGAAGCTGTAAAATCCGGTCGTGATGTATATGTTGAAAAACCTTTTGCTGAATCTTTGGCTGATGGAAAACTTGCACTAAAGACGGTGGAGGCTTCCAAGCAAATTGTTCAGGTGGGCTCGCAGCGCCGCAGTGCACCGAACTATCATGCTGCCAATGATTTTATCAAATCGGGTAAATTTGGTGATATTTCCATGGTTGAAATGACCTGGAATGTGAACCAACCGGGCAGATGGAGACGCGCTGAATTGGTTTCCCAAATCAGAAAAGAAGATACAGACTGGGATCGTTTCCTTTTGAACCGCCCAAAAACAGAATGGAATCCACGTCATTATCTCGAGTTCCGTTTATTCTATCCATATTCGTCAGGTTTGCCAGGACAATGGATGTCGCACCAGATTGATACCGTTCACTGGTTTTCAGGATTGGAAGCGCCACGTAGCGTTGTAGCAAACGGCGGCGTTTATGTTTGGAAAGATGGTCGTGTCAATGCAGATACTTTCTCGGCAACTTTTGACTATGGTCCGTTTGATAATCCGGATAAAGGATTCCAGGTAATTTATTCCGCACGTATGCACCAGGCAGCGGGTGATGTGAAAGAATATTATTACTCAAATGGCGGTATGATCAATTTGGATACCAATAAGATCACTTCCGAAGGTGGCTTGAAAGAAAAAGATGCAGCTGCCATGGGCATGAAAGCGAATCTGCTTCCGGATCAGTCTTTGAAAACAGGTGAAAAAATTTCAACGGATGCTAATACAGGATCTGATCCGATGACATCACTTCACATGCGCAACTGGATGGAATGCGTACGCAGCCGCAAGCAGCCAAATGCACCGGCACGTGCAGGTTTCAACCACTCGGTAGCCAATATTATGTCAACACAAGCTTTGCATACAGGTAAAAAAGTGGCCTGGGATCCAAAGAAAAGTGACATCGTCCTAAGTTAATTTATATGTTTAAACGCAGAGGTAGGAGAGGTTTACACGGAGTTACACAGAGTTTTCTGATTTTTTAAATACAAATACCTCTGCGAAACTCTGCGCAAAACTCCCCTAACTCTGCGTTTAACCCCTTAAAAGATATCCACGTGAAGTTTAGATATATCAGTATTGCGATTGCTGCTTTTTCTTTGGCGGTGACCGGTTTGGTTCAGGCACAAAAAGTTGACCTGGTCGATAATAAAAAAGAAAAAAAGGTGGAAGTAAATATTGATGGGAAACCATTCACTTCTTATTTCTACCCTGGTGAAGACGTTTTGAAAAAAGCGGTTTTATATCCGGTGATGACGGCAAAAGGTACTTTGGTAACCCGCGGCTGGCCATTGGATCCACGTCCGGGTGAACGTATCGATCATCCGCATCATGTTGGAATTTGGCTGAATTATGAGAATGTAAACGACAATGATTACTGGAATAACAGTAACGCGGTGGATCACGTGAAACATGCTTACGGAACGATTAAACACACCGGGATAACTTCCATGAAAAGTGGAAAAGACAAAGGTGAACTGACCGTTACTGCTGACTGGGTTGACAGAGATGGAAAACTGACTTTACAGGAAAAAACTACTTACATATTTTCAGGAAAAGGTACTACCAGAACCGTTGATCGTTTAACAACTTTGACAGCCGTGATAGACGCTGCCATGCCGGATGTGAAAGACGGAATGTTTGCTATTCGTGTAGCAAGAGAACTGGAATTGCCTTCTACAAAGCCTGAAATTTTTACAGATGCCAGCGGAATTGCAACCAAAGTTCCAACGTTAAACAATGAAGGAATCACTGGAAATTACAAAAATAGTAATGGCGTTACCGGTGAAGATGTTTGGGCTAAAAGAGCAGTTTGGTGTAATCTGACAGGTAAAATCAAGGATGAAGATATTAGTATCGCCATCATTGATCACCCAAAAAATGTTGGATATCCTGCTTATTTCCATGCAAGAGGTTACGGTTTATTTGCTGTAAACCCATTAGGCCAGAAAGCTTTCAGTGATGGAAAAGAAGTTTTGAATTTTAAATTGAAAAAAGGAGAATCTACAACCTTCCGTTATCGTCTTGTAGTTGCATCGGAACATCTTTCGGATGCCTCGATCAATGCTATGGCTACTGATTTTGCGAAAGTGAAGTAAAATTATTGATCTGATAATTCTTTATAAGTCTTTGGAAATAAAAAAATCGCCTTGTAATATCCGTTTTTGATAGACAGAAATTACACGGCGATTTTCTTTTTATTGATTTAGATTTCTATTTACCCATTACCCGAAAAACCGGATATCTTAAATATTCCTTTTCCCGGTATGGGGAATTTTCATAAATAAATCGTAGCTGCGCGTCTCCGCTTTTGGAAAAAGTTTCGTCCGATTTTCTTTTGTCTTCCAGCGACTTTTGCAATTCCGGTGATTTGCTTAAAATATCTGTTGCCAGATCTTCAAAAACATAACTTGAATATCCTTCTTTCGCCTGAAGAATTGTATCAAAGAAATTCCATTTAAAAAAGGAATCCACCGCCTTAGGTTCAAGCGTTTCAATAATGTAACGGTTTGTCCATTGGTTTACCGGGATATACCAGTCTCCTTTACTGAATTTTACTTTTTTCTTTTCCGTGCGAAGTTCCGTATTTGTGTGCCAGTAATGTCCTTCAAAAGGCTGTTTCGGCGCATCATAGCTTTGGATATAATACACTTCAACTTCCCGTTCTTCATCTTTTTCAATCTGCGTCATTTGTACCTGATTCAGTTTTAAAAGATCGATCACATTAAACCAGCCTTGCGGAATAATGTATGCCGTTGGTTTTTCAACAATATCCAGCGGTTCGTACGTGTCATAAAAAGGCACCTTCACATTCAAAGGTTTTGTGCGGTCGTAATGCAGACGGTCTTTACCGCTTACTTTACTAGGGTAATATTCCGGAGTAAAACCTTTGAAATCAATTTCCGTGAATTTTGCTTTATTATTCTGCCAGGTTATAGCGAATTTTTCCTGTGTTTTTACAGCTTCTTTGGTCTCTGTCCGCATTTGTAAAACTGATTTTCTGTACTGAGCCAAAACTTTCAGATTTCCATGCAGATAAGCATAAGTAGCTTTCACCCGTTTCTCATATGATTTCAGCATATGCGTTTCCGTCATGACTCCAAGCGTATGAAAAAGCGCGGCATATCCGGTTGAATATCTCGGCCAGTCAGGGAACTGAACAAAACCTTTATCCGGCGTTTGTCCCCAGGAATTCACATAAGGCGTTGCTTCATATCCTGCTTCTTTTAGATATTTGTACATAAAAGGAAGGAAAGTTTCTCTTTGAAATTTCCCCAAAGAACCTCCTAATTTATCCTGTTGGGCATAATCCAGCGTCATCACATACTGATAGTCCGCGCCATTGCTAACGTGTGTATCTGCGAAAAGATCAGGATCCAGTTCGTGAAATATAGCAGCAAAACTTTTAGCATTTCGGGTATCATTTTTGATGAAATCGCGGTTCAGATCGTAATCCCGTGCGTTTCCACGAAAACCATATTCTACCGGTCCGTCCTGGTTTGTACGCGTTGTACTATTACGGTTAAGCGCGCCGCCAATATTATAAAAAGGAATAATAGCCAAAACGATGCTATCCAGTTCTGGAAATTTTTCGGGATGAAGCGCGATGTCACGCAGTAAAAGCATGGAAGCATCAACTCCGTCAGATTCACCTGGGTGAATGGCGTTGTTGATCATGTAAATCGCTTTACCCTGCGCCTTTAATTTTTTAATATCGAAGATTTTATTTTTGGAATAAAGTACCAGACTTAAAGGTTTTCCACTGTCGGTAAGACCTTTTTCTGTGATCTGGATTTGAGGGAAGTTTTTGGCTAAAAGTTTGTAAAAAGTGATGCCTTCGTCATACGTTGGTGTTTCCTTTTCACCACTCTTTTCAAAATGTGTCTGGTATTGAGCAATGGCTGCTGTGGAAAAAAATAGCAGTACTGCCAGGAGTGTTTTTTGCATAATAGTTTTTAAAAAAATTGCATATCGACAATTTTACAGATAAGACTGTCGATATGCAATTTTACTTTACTATTATTTGGCAAATTATTCCTCTTCCGGTACTAATATGTCGGGATGTGAGGTAGCTTCATAATTATCCGCATATTTAATATCGTCTAACCAATAAGCCGAACTTACAATATCAAATGTTATTTCATTTGTTTTCTTTTCAACAGTTTTAAGCTCCCAAAGAATATTTTTGGCTTCTTCAAAAGTGGTTCCTTCTAGTTGATCGCCAAAAAGACGGTTTACCAGATTGTGATCCGACATACCCTGCGCCAAAATCCTTACAATCGGAGCTTCCGGGTTTTCTTCAAAAATCACCAAACTTTCAGTATTTTCAGCGGTAAGTTTTATCTTGAATTGAACTGCTTCTGTTCTTGGGAATTTTCCGTTGTAAGCATCAAACAATAACTGCGTTGCTTTGAAAAAACTGATATGCAGGTCAAGTTTTGGATTTTCTTCCCACAATTTTTCTGTAAGCATCTGATGCGAAAGATTTTCTATCTGACCATCCGTCAGTTCGTCTTCAATCAAATATTCCAAAACAAGTTTCGCGGCCTCGGATGGTTCATAGTCTGTAATGGACATGAAACACATTTCTTTTAATTCCGCTTCGCTAATTTCATCTGGATTAGCATAATCCATTTTTTCAAGCAATGCCTTGTAATCGCTATTTTTCCAAGAACCCGGAATTTCTTTTATTGATGTAAAAGACGAAATTTCTACTGCAAATTTATTCTTGGCTTCCATAATCTATTTATTGAATTTTCATTTTGATATAACATTCAATCCCAAAGGCTGAGACGTCAGATTCAAGATTAAGTATCTCAAAAAGAAAGTAAGGAAAACTGTGCCAGCGTTAGTGATTTATCTTTTATTTCTTGGAGACAAGGTTCTTTTGAAATAAAAAGCAATAGGGAATAACAGCGAAACCATTACAATTGGAAGAAACAAAGACCCCAAACCTTTTACATGCCCATCAACAACAAGATTGGTAACGACCAGAATGTAGATAAATCCGATCATAGCAATTAGTCTGATAAAGCGTATCGTCCTGATAGCGAAATCGAAATTTTTATTTGGTACTAAGGTTGCTTTTGACGGATTGAAAACAAATTTGATTGATAGGGTAATACACATGAAAATAGCTGCGGCGATCGCAAATACTGCGAAAATCATAATCTTTTTGCCAAAACCATCGGCATGTCCTACCACATTAAAATGAAGCGGGATAATGTCCGGCGAACGGAAATAGGTGAAGCCGGTTATCAATCCCAATACGATTAAACCAAACCAGCCTGCGGTGTCTAACATTTTGTCAACACCGGAAAATTTGGATTTTGCTGACGATTTTGTGTTTTTAGTCTTTGCCATTATAAATAATTTATGCGCAAATCTAATATTTATATTGATCGATAAGATACAAATAGGGTTCTAAAAGATGGTGAGCGAATATATTGGTTTTCGAATCCGGGAATACCTTGTAGTAAGCATCATCGCCGAGTAGGGTAATGGTGGGGCCAATCCGCACATAATCAGAAGTTTTTACATAAACCGGACGCAGGCACCATCGCCGCATAAAAATTTTCAAGCCAGCTGACCGGATTCGTTGTCGTTCCTCTCAGATTGATTACCGCCACCGCAGATTTTTTACTACTCCACAAATCCCAGCGATTTTCCATGCCCACGGTCGGAGAATTATATACCGATTTAAAATGAACTGGATAAGGTATTTTATTTTTGGTGGTATCATAAAGCCTGGCGTGCATCCTTATCAATTCGATATATTCTGCTTTGTCAAAACCAAGTTTTAAAACTGTTGTCTGCGCACTTACCGGACCAATCATAAGCACAGCCAAAATGACAAAAATAATGCTTTTGATACTTGTTGCAGTTTTTATGAATACTTGGCGAAGTGTGATCATAGTCGTCTTTGAATGTATAGTAAATATATTAATTAATGTCGCTGAATATATGCTTGTTCTTATTTAACGGCAGATTTTCTAACAAAGAATTTGTCCAAAACCATGTTGAATTTGACTTTTTCCAATTATTAGAATACACTTAGAGTTCGTTAATAGAACCTTCAAAATTTTTATGGCTGCTATTAATTTTTTATTTTAGCCAGTCTAAAAAATATTTTCATGGAGTTATACTATTCGTTTTCTGTACTAATTGTCATATCTGCGGTCTTTGCCTATATCAATGCACGTTTTCTAAAATTGCCGGCTTCAATCGGTGTAATGGTCATTGCTCTTCTGGTTTCTTTGGGTTTGCTTGCCACTGATAATATATTTCCCCACACATTTGACAGGGTAACAACGTTGTTGAACAGCATCGATCTGACTGAAATTTTAATGGGCGCGATGCTTAATTTTTTACTTTTCGCGGGTGCGATTCATATACATTTGGAAGATTTGAAGGAACAGCGGATACCGGTCATGGTTTTCTCAACGGTAAGCGTTGTGATTTCCACTTTTGTGATTGGTTTTATGATGTATGAAATCCTTCCCTGGCTTGGGTTAGGAATTCCGTTTATTCAATGTCTCGTTTTTGGTGCACTGATTTCTCCAACAGACCCGATTGCCGTTTTAGGAATTTTGAAACAGGCTGGTGTACCCAAATCATTAGAAACTAAAATTGCCGGCGAATCACTTTTTAATGATGGAATGGCTGTTGTGGTTTTTATTATTATGCTCGCACTGGCGCGAGGAGAGGAGGTTAATACATCTTTTGTTGGTATATCAACGCTTTTGGCAAAGGAAGCACTGGGAGGAATATTATTGGGTGTGGTGCTGGGATTCATCGGTTCGCACGCCAATAATAAAGTGGATGGTTATAATGTCCACGTGCTGATCACGCTCGCGATTGTTATGGGTGGGCATTTGGCGGCGGAAGCTATGCATATGTCTGGACCGCTAGCGATGGTTGCTGCCGGATTGATGATTGGTAATTATGGGAAAAATCTGGGAAATATTACAGCGACGGAGCAAGATTATCTTGACAAATTCTGGGAGCTTATTGATGAAATCCTCAATGCGCTTTTATTCCTGATCATTGGTTTTGAATTATTGCTCATCCCGGATCTGAAACAATATGGCTGGATAGGAGCAATCACAATTGCCGTCGTTTTATTTGCCCGTTTTATTTCGATTTATATCCCGGTGAGGATTATTCCTTTCCGTAAACGTTTTGGCAAACAATCCATTATTATTCTGGTTTGGGGAGGCTTGCGAGGCGGCGTTTCGATTGCACTGGCGTTGTCGATTGACAATGATCTGAACAAGAACCTGCTTCTGGCAATTACTTATTTTGTAGTTCTGTTTTCAATTATTGTACAAGGCCTTACGGTTGGAAAATTGACTGGTAAGATTGACAATGTTGAAGATGCGATAATATGAAAGAAAGGTAACACAGGAATCAAATATTTTCCTGAGTTATCTTTTTAATAAGTGTATTCGTTTTGTGCAGCCAAATATCCTGAGCCTGGCAAGTCCAATGCGAATCACCTCGGAGATATGCTTTTTCCTTCATTTTTCGAAAATCGGCAAGCACATCAACGTAAGGAATATCAAGTTTTGGATTGGAATAAACTCTGCTGATCAGATGATTATAGTTACCATATTCCGGCATTAAGACAGACACTTTGTTAGGAATAACAGATAAAATGACGTGATCAAAACCAAGTTTCTGAGCGAGCTCTTTACTTTTTGAAATATTATTAACAATTGAATCTACTTCTGAATCTTCCAGATCAGTAAACGACGAAGTAATGGCCGGAGTATCCGTATCCAGGTAATAAACTAAACTTTTATCGTTATTGACCAGCGTAACTTTTTTATCCGCTCTATGAAATAAGTGGTAAGTAAATGCCGCTTTCATTTCCTTTAATTTCAATAAAATATCGTTTTGAAAAAAGACGGCATCCAGTCTTCCCTCGGTTCCATCAGATGAAAACGCGAGGTCAAGCTTATTCATAAACGAAGCTTCTGGCCCTTTTGAAACATAGGTTTTTGAATCAGCAATTAAATTATGAATGGGCGAAATCATCTTTTCACGAAAATGTCTTTCAACACTTTCCAACAAAAGAATGTTGACTGCTGAAGTATCCGTTTTTAAATGCAGAATATTATCCCAGTGCACATATTGATATTGATCTACCGCAAAATCTTCTTTTTCAATACGTTCTTTTTCAGTAAAACTGTCGCCAATGATGTACAAATGGATTTTTTTTGAGCCCTTATTTTTCTCAACAAAAATCTGCTTAGGACACTTTTTAACAGGATCTTTAAACTGAGGCAAATTGGATAAACGGTACAAATCTCCAAAACGATAACTGTCCTTGGTCAGATTTGACTCATCCAGTTTTGTTTTTAATGCAGGACTTAACCCAACAAGCCAAACAAAGGAAAAAAGTATTAAAAAAATGTATTTCAAATATTTCATAATTAACGCAGCTTAATCGACCAAACCTGTACTTTCTTTTCAGAGCGACTGAAAATCAGTAATTTGTAGTAAGATGGAAGATAGGTTAACTGTACTTTCATTTCGGAAGGAATCGGTTTATCGCCTAAACGTTTTCCGGTCATGTCAAATATCGTCGTATAATTTCCGGACCGGATCGTGATAAATCGGTTGTCTACGCCAAAGAAATGGTATTGGATCGTAGAATTTGGCAGCAGATTTTTAATCTCAAAAAGCTCCTTTCCTTCTTTTGTCAGGAATGCCGCTTTGTTAGTAGAAGTTCGGACCAAGATCCAGTCCAAAGAATTTCGGTCAAACAATGTTTTAAATTGGCAAGATGGCTCCGGACGTAATAACTGTGTTTGTGAAGTTATTTTCCCATCCATACTAATCCTGGTCAACGCGCCATAAACACTTATCCCAACTAGCTCCGACTGGCCGGTTGCAGGATTTTGCGTCCAGGTAAACGGACTTTCCGTTCGGGCCAGAATATCCGCAGGGAATCCGTCCTTTATGGCTCCTGTGGTTTTTAAAAGGAAGATTTTGCCGTTTTTCTGGGTTACAATATAATTCCGGTTTCCAATCTGGTTCAAAGCAATAATAGGTCCCTGAATTTTATCAAAATGCGTGGACCGGTTCAGTTTCCTAATTGCTTTTGTTACACTTTCCCAAATGTAAAGCTCACCGTAAGCATCCGTAATGATAAAACGGTTACTGCCATCTTCCCCGCCGTCAATCATATTAAGCGCCGTAATTCTGGAATCGGAAGGCAAAACTTTGGAAAAACTGGTAATTACATGGGTAGAATCATCTTCATCAATGGCGTATACTGCGCTCGAAGTCGCAAGGATCCGTTGCTGTCTTCCAATATTCAGGAAGTCAACTTTGTAAGCTGAGGTGACGATCGGGCCATTTAATTTTGTTACCGTTTCTGTTTTTCCTGTTTTTAAATTATTAACCCGGAGCAGATTATTGTCTTTGTCCGTTAGCAAAACTTCTGAACTTCCGTCGATAGGGTTTTGCAAAGCTGTTAATGAGGAATCGTATAAAATCGGCCATTCAATATCAATGTTCAGGAAAGTACGGTTGAGCACTTTATTAGCGGTCTGCCGTTTCTTTGGATTAAGCGTAATCTCAGGATACGCGTCACCACCATCATAACGGCATTGAAGAATGACAGATTCGATTTTGGAAGTCAGATCTGTATATGATTTTGTATCAGAGCCTTCTCCACGTGATTGTGCTTTTCTCAAATTTACAACCAGGGATAACTGAGCATCTGATTTGCTGCTTGTTAAAACGCTGTCATATTCCGCCGATTGTTTCCAGGTTAGCTGATTCTCATAATCAACAATATAATTTTGCAATACCTGCGAATTGTTGCTCATCACCAGATATGGCGCGACATACGTAATATAGGTACGTGGAAATCCGGAAAACATAGGACCGTAAATACCTGCTGGTAATTCAGGAATTGCTACGGAATAAATATCATATCCCTGAAACTGATCTGTTGAAACATTGGATTCAGGGGTAGAAAGCCTTGCCAGTTTTTTTAGAACAGGCCGTAATTTATCGTAGTTTGAAAATTCGGCAAGAATTATCTTTCCGTCACTGATACTGTTATTTTCTTCCAGCTGACAAAGGATTAGCTCTGAACCCAGGTTGTCCAAAAGCAGGTTACTTTCATTTCCAATATGATAAACCAGCTTTTCCCAGGCTTCAGATTTTAGTTTTTTATGCCATTTTAAAAACTGTTTTTGAAATGCAGGTTTGTCTTTTACACCAAATCTGTAAAAATAAGATGTTTGCTGAGAGATATGTTTATGACCTTTAAAAGGGAATCCGGAACTGTTTTTTAACCAATCGGTAATATAATAATCTGGTGAATCAGTACCAGCGGAAATCATCAGGAGTTTATTTTCGCCTTCCGTTTTTTCAACATGAAAATCCTGGTAATTTGGAAATGCCCTTGCAAATTCTGCAAAATTGCTGCTCTGGTTATTGGTCGGTATGATAGATTTCCAGGCTTCATTTTTCAAATATAAACTCGTTCCATAATTGGAATCATCACTTTTTGAAAACGTGGATTTTAGGTTGGAACTAGGAATATGAAGGGAAGAAGTACGTACCACATCTTCAATCAAATCACCATAATAGCTTAAAATCAGAAACTTATCCTTAATTACATAAGAGAATAAAGGTCGGGAATGTGTGTCATTGATGTCCGTGATCCTGTTGTCCTGGAAAGTATGGTGCATCACCCGGATATTGTCATGATGCGGGTTTTCCAGCCATTTCGAATCTTTTTCTTCCTCAACGGGAATGTACATGATCACGCCCCATTCGGTGTTGGTACGTGGGTGATAGGAATAGGAAATGTCCTTTCCTTTAAGAAAAGCATTTAATTTTTTCTGATCCGGAGACAAAAGATTTAGCAGTGACAAATTATCACTGGCAATGTCCAGAAGGGGAAGTCTTTTCAGATCAAGATTGGCATCCGTAGCTTCATATACAGAATCCTGTAAATGTTCGCTCGTGATGACAACAACGGCGTTGGAAGGAATATACTTCCACGCAGCCGAAGAGCCGCGAAATGATTTGTATAGAAAATATCCTGCCGGAACCAGAATGATGGCCAGCAGGATAGTAATGATTCGTTTTTTCGACACGGGCTTAATGAGTAAGCAGTTTCAGGCAAAAAACTTCCGGGAAACTGTGTTATTTTTAACTATAAAAATACTCAATATGAGCTGTTTCTCCTTTTGTTAAGCACGGATCGCTTTTACGTGCTGGTTCAGTTCCAGACGGAAGCGTAGCAATTCTTTAAAACTGCGTATACAAACCTTCCAAAGGTTCCATTTTACGATGGACACTTCTCCGGTTTCGCGGTCTTTATGTGTAATTGGAATATCGAATGTTTGCTGACCGGATTTTTTTGCCATAACCGAAAGGAAAATATTAGGGGCAAAAGGTTCCGGGTTAGGAAGCTGGTTCATCAATTTTTGAAGAAACGTTCCTTTTATCAATCTGAAAGGAATGTTGCTGTCAAGAATATAGGTTCCATAAACAAACGAAATGGTGCTTCTCAGGAACTTGGTAATGAATAAACGAACGCCGGCATCATGACGAACTTCACGATATCCAAGTATAAAATCAGACTGATGTCTTTTCTCCCAAAGCTTGTCAAAATCATCTGAAACGAATTGATCATCGCTGTCAGTCTGGAATATATATTGTGAATTTAATTCCAGAGCTTTATTGTAACCATTTACAACTGCGTTGCCGTGGCCACCGTTTTTCTGGTTGACAACAGTAAGATTGGTTACTTCTTTTTCAAGTTTGTCCAAAAGTATTTTTGTATTATCCTTGGAACCGTCATTGATGACAATCAGTGTCGTATTGTCGTTCGGGAATTTATTTTTCAGGAAACTTGTCCAGTTGTGTACTACTTTTTCGATACAATCTTGTTCATTGTATGCCGGCATTACTATACTAAGAAGGAACGTCATGCAGAAATTTATTTGGTATGTTAATGCAAAATTAAGGAAAAAAGACTGTAACCGAAAATTGGATATTTTTTATTGACTAAGCGTAACGATCTTTTAGCGAATTAATTGGTTTTTCGAAGCAATACCAGGATATGGATGCAACGATTACAGTTAATAAAGAAAACAGACACGCTTCAAAAGTTAAATTGCCTTCCAGAACAGGAAAATGCTGGTAAATTTTATGAATTAACCTGACCGTCGGGTGGTTAGGGCCGCTGTGGTAATGGTTATAAATGAAATTGTGATACAGATAAATACCATAACTTATTTTTCCTAAATACACGCTGACAGGGTTTTCAAGAAAATATTTCATTGCACCGCCATAACCGGTTACTGCGCGTCCAATCAGGAAAAAGCTAAAAATGGAAGAAACCAGACGATCAAATACGACATCAACGATGTTATGAATTTCTCCGAAACTTTTATTCCAGTATTGCATTAAAATCCAGCCTAAAAGCCCCAACAAAACCGGCCAGGTTTTATCAAAAAGTTTCAGGAAAATATCTTTCTTATAAAGCTGTAACCAGGCCATTAATCCGCCAAATGCAAAAGAATCAAGACAAGCGGGCATCGTCACATAAGAAACACTCCAGTCTTTTCCCGAAAAATAAAAATAGAACCGAAGCAATACGCCCACGACACCCATGAAGGCAAGCCAGGGAACCAGATTTTTCCTCGAAACAAAAAATATCAGAAACGGGAAGAATAAATAAACCTGTTCTTCCACTGCAAGTGACCATAAATGGTCGCATGATCCAAGCCAGGTTTGGTAAACTCCGATGTAAATGTTGGTACCATAAAGTGCCAGCCATAAAAATTTTTCACGAACCGGCGGGACGTTCAAAATGAATAATATAGCGAGCAAAAGATAGTAAATCGGGAAAATCCGGATCGTTCTGCGGATCAAAAATTTACGGATGTATTTCTTAAAACCATCAGGTTCGGTTACGTAATGTTCTTTGCTTTTAAGTAAGATTCTTGAAATCAAAAATCCGCTTAGCACGAAGAAAATAGTAACACCCAGTTTTCCGTAAGGAATTATATTTACTGCTGAAAAAAAATGGTCAATAAGTACGAGGGCAACTGCTATAAAGCGGATTCCGTCCAATTGAATGATATGTCCCTTTGCAGTTGCGTGCATGTTTACCAGTTTACTTTTACTTTATCTTTTGTAACGTTCTCCACCGAAATGTTGTCAGTTTTAAACAAAATTCCTGTTTCATCACCCTGCTGACGAATAATAGCTACTTTATAATTTCCCTTTTCCAGAGAAGAAAAAGGAATATCAGCGTGAAATCCTGGCGCGAAGTAATATTGTTTAAGAAACAATTCTTTCCTGTTATTATTACGACTTCTATGGGTTGGAAAAACATAAAAACGTTTTTCTGAACTTAATAAAATATAAATCCCGCTGTCCTGAAGGCGTTGGCTTGTAAAGCCTGTATTTTTTACCAGCAATGATTTTGAAGTTTTCTCAAAGGAAGTTCCAGCATACAATTCTGTTAATGCGCGAGAATTTCCTGCATAACCTTGCCTGTCTGCAATGCTAATTAGAGGCAGCCATTTTTCGTAAAATATTGGTGTCTTTTCAACAATGTTGGCAGCAAAAGAAGTATCAGCCGGAGCCTTTAAATCTTTGTTAGTGTAAGTCCAGTTGAATTGGCTGGTCGTCAAATCCTTACGCAGATTAAATGCATCGACCAGGTGATAGTGGTAACTGAAAACATTGAACGTGATGGCCAGAAAAACGATTGCAGTGATGTACGGTGATAAAAAACTGCCACGAATTGGAATGACAACGTACAAATAAGCAACCATTAAAAGCAATACAGAATATATTTTATACCGACTGGTAATCAAAAACTCTAATCCAAAACCTGCACGGCTGTATACCACGATTACAGCCGTTCCCAAAATGAACAGGATTGTTCCAAGGCAAAACAGATCCGTAATTTTTTCAAATTTGACAGAATATTTTTTTGTTGAAATCCTGAAAAGAGTGGCGGAAGCAATGGATATAGCAACCAGGAACAAGAAAATCCCCATAAAAACGCAGGCACCAAAATGATCTTTTACCGGAATTGATTCTGCAAAACAACCCAGAAAAGCCATATATCCTTTTACCAGCTGAAAAAGCGATGCCTTGGAAGCCGGATTGGATTCCGGTTTCGTGTAAGTCCAGAAGTAAGCAAGAATTCCTGTTAAACTTAAAAAACACCAGGCCGCCAAACGTTTACGGTCGCCGGAAAGGAAAAGCATTACCGCACCAACCGGGAAAACTAACAATCCATTCCCACTTGTTGAAATGGTAAGAAGAGCCAGGATCAAAGATAAAACGAACAAAAATGGCTTGGGATGAACGCATAAATAAAGTGTCCAAAGCAGCAAAGTGATCACGCCAAAATTCTGAATGGCAGCCATTCCCCAGTACATATTTTCCCAAAAGGCAAGGGTAAGCCAGATGAAGGAAATGGGTACAAGCGCGAATAATGGCTTTTTGTTATTTTTCAGAAGAACGTACCAGAGCGGAATTACCCCAAGCAATAACAGATTTCCGATCAGCATCAGATGCCGGTAATTCAATTTACCAAAAGTTGAGAAATCAAGCCAGGTAAAAAACCGGTCCAGTGCGATGCGGTGTTCGTTATGCTGTTTGAAAATGGCTTTGAATTTTCCCTGCCAGGTTCCGGCATGTGCATATTCTACAATAAACGCTTTTAACGCATGGTCATCCCATTTTGGAATATTGATGGCATAGTAATCCCACACATAAAAATAAACTCCTATGGGAATAAAAATGATCAGGCTTACCAGTAGCGTTAAAGCCCCCTTGCTCATGCAGGAATAATTAATTGATGAATATGCGCGGTAAGTGAAGCCGGATCCAGTTCAGAAAGCTTCTGGTGATAGGCCTGGCTTCCGTATAACCGGTTTGGATATCCTTCTGCTTTCAAACTTTTGAACGAGCTCATTTTTACGCCTCTTTCCAAAAGCTGAACCGAAAGCTGTTGTGCCAATCCACCCGTTCCTACGTGTTCTTCAGCCACCAAAATTGCCGGTGCTTTTTCGATAAGATTGACGATATCGTTCGTAAGTTCCAATGGAAAATGCAATGCATTGATCACATTCACTTTCGACGCCAGTTCATTGGATTGCTCCAAAGCGGACATTACATTATTAGCAATTGGACCAAGTGCAAAAATGGTGATTTCAGGAGCATCTCCCTGATGAATAACTTTGAATGAACCGGAAGAATAAGAATTTTCCGGGGCATTTTTACCAAAACCCAGACGCAAATAAGCAGGGCGGGATTCTGAAACGATTTGTCTGATCACAGGTTCAACTTCATCAGCAAAAGCGGGAACCCAGACATTTGCGTTTTGCAAACCACTCAGGCAGGCGATATCTTCCAGCGTATGATGGCTGCTGCCCATAATTCCATAACCGTATCCACCGCCATTTCCAACCAGAAAAACGGGAAGATTATGAAAGCAAACGTCATTACGGAATTGTTCCAGACAACGGTAAACGATGAAAGGAGCGATGCTGTAACAAAAAACTTTATATCCTTTATGTGCAAAACCAGCTGCCACACCAACCATATTCTGTTCGGCGACACCTGCATTTATAAATCTTTTTCCCAGCTTGCCCTGTAAAGTTTCCAGTGCGGCATATCCAAGATCACCGGTGATGAAAACGATAGAGTCGTCTTCCGTTGCCAGTTGTAACATGGTGGCTGCAAATTCTTTTCTCATTTTCTTAACTGTTTAACCAATGTCCTGATTTCGTCCGCAGTTTTATACGATTTTGAACCTCGTCTGATACGTGTACGAATATATTTTGGCCGTTTTTTTGTCTCTTCAAAAATCTTGGTAATATATTCTCCCAAAAACGAAATCCCCAGAATGGTAAGTCCGCCAAAGAATACGATCAGTACAATAACGGTGCTAATGCCTTGTGGCGTTTCCGGGAAGAAAAATAGTTTCGCCAGAATTTGCCATATAATTCCTAAAATTGATAGTCCAGTCAGTGTAAAACCAGCATAACTCATCAATTCCAACGGAGCAAAACTGAATGAGAAAATTGCTTTTTTCGCCCACCAGATATTTTTCGTCCAGTTATTTGTGGAGACACCAAACATACGTTCTGGTCGCACATAGGGAACTCCCGTTTGTTTGAAACCAACCCAGGCGCGCAATCCGCGAAGAAATTGTTCCGTTTCTGGCAAATCTACCAGTTCTTTCACCACTTTTCTGTCGATCATGGAGAAATCGCCGGCATCACGGGGAATCGGGATGTAACTAAGACTTTGGAAGATTTTATAAAATGTTTTGTAGAAAAAGTGAATATGCGGCTTCATTTCACGCTGCACACGGACACCGTAAACCACGTCATATCCTTCCATCCATTTCTCGTAAAATGCTGGAATAATTTCAGGTGGATCCTGCAAATCCCCATCCATCAAAACCACACAATCGCCCGTAGCGATTTCCATTCCACTCAAAAAAGCAGACTGTGAACCGAAATTTCGGGAGTGACTGATGCCAACCACGTTCGGATCTTTATCACAAATTTTGTTAATCACTTCTTCCTGATTATCAGGCGAGCTGTCGTTAACAAAAATAATTTCATAACGTACTTTTAAGTCATTACAGGTTTTTACAATTCTTTCATACATGAATGGAATTGCCTGTGCATCTTTATAACACGCAATGATCGCAGTAATAACCGGATTTAATTTCGGATTAAGGAAAGCCGGAAGGATCGAATCTTCATAATTAAGAACATCCTGCCAGTTTTTTGTTTTTGCCAACCCGTCTTCCAGAGAAGTTTTTGCTTTCCAGCCAAAATCGGTTTCAAAAGCATCCGGATCACCATACCATTCTGCCAAATCCCATTTCCGGTTTGACATACTTCCCCATTTTGGTTCTTGTGCAATACCAAAAGTTTTACGGGAAGTTTCAACAAGATCACCAATCGTGGTTTTTCTGCCCGTGGCGATATTGTAAGACCTTCCTGCGGTTGCACTGGTTATGTTAAGCGCTGCATCTAAAAATGCCTCGACGCAATCTTCAATAAAAACAAAATCGCGACTAATATCTGGTGAAACCAGCGAAGGAAGTTCGCCGTTTCTGACGCTTTCAATCAGTTTTGGAATAAGTCTGTCGGGCTCCTCCCAATAGCCGTAAATGGAATAAAGACGAAGATTAAGCGTTTTTAAATCCAGAACTTTTGCATAATATTCTAATAAATAAGCCGCTGAAACTTTGGAAACTGCATAATGGCTATTCGGCTGTACACGATCCGTTTCTTTTGGAGCAGTACAATTAAAACCATATTCTGAACTGCTTCCTGCATGAATGTAAACCGTTTCTTTTGAACAATTTTGCAGAATGTTGGCCGTACCTATAACATTCGTTTCATAGGTAAGATTTACACTGCTTTGTTTGCTGTAAGCACCGTAAGCGGCAAGATTAAAAAGCGTTTGCGGTTTATATTTTTCAAAAACTTCACGAACAGAGTTGTCCGAAAGGATATCGCAGTGAATAATATTTTCAAACGGAACATTTAATAATTTTAACCGCCATGCCTTGGTTGCATCATGGGTCAGTGCGTAACAGTCTTTTCTGATTTTAAAAATATCATTAAAAAGATTTGCACCGATAAAACCACTGGCTCCAAATATGAAAATCGGTCCTTTCAGTTGTTCTATTTTATCGCGGTAATGCGGTAAAGAATCAAGCATTGGTAAGTTCATTAATATAGCGTTCCGTTACTTCCAGACTGGCCTGTCGATATTGTTCTTCACTCATCGGAAGATAGTGCCACTCCATTTTATTTTCCATATAAGACACACCCTTACCTTTTACCGTGTTGGCGATAATGGCTTTTGGAAGTCCGTTCTTATGGGTTTTTAATTCTTGTATTACTTTGTGAATAGCATAAATATCATGACCATCCACTTCTACGGTTTCAAATCCGATGGCACGCCATTTTTCAGGAGAAGCCGTTTCACCTAATACTTTATCGGTAAAACCAAAACCCTGAATTCCGTTTTTATCCACAAACATAAAAAGGTTATCCAGCTGATTGGCAATGGCATAATGCGCCGCCTCCCAGGTTGTTCCTTCGTTGGTTTCTCCATCAGAAAGCAAAGCAAAAGCGTAGCTTTCTTCATCACTTACTTTGGCTGCATGGGCAATTCCGGTTGCAATCGGCAGGCCGTGCCCAAGTGATCCGGTGGCAAAAGGAATTCCTTTGTATTGACCCGGAGCAGGGTGGGCGGGAAGTGTTGTTCCGTCCTGATAAAAGGTGGAAAGTTCTTCATCAGAAATTTCGCCAAGAACATTCAGACAAGCATAAAGCGCTGCTGCTGCGTGTCCTTTTGATAAAATAAAAGTATCTTCTTCGGATTTGTTTAAAAACAGAATAGCGATCATCAGGTCAATGCAGCTTAGTGAGCAGCCAATGTGCCCGGCGTTTGCCTGATGATAAAGTCCAAGGATTTTCAACCGTAATTCACCGCTGATCTGCCTTGGTTCATTTATTATTTCATTTACTGTCATGGCAGTTTGAATGTCGATGTTTGCGATGAAATCAAATACAAAGTAACGAGCAAAATTGTATTATTATGTGCGCAATATACAAAATCTTATTTGACGGTTTTGCCCGGAGAAGTCACTTCTGTTATTCTGATCCGTATCGAATACCTTTTAAGTTGATGATTTCCAGCGTATCTTTTTGAATATTTCGCTTAATTAATATTCTGTCAACCTGGGTTGTATCCATTGACTGAATATAATTTAAACTTTTTGGGAGGTATAAATTTGTAAGCTGCGCATCCTGGATTGAATAGGGAAGGAAGGTGCGATCCATTTCTGATAAAATCTGGAGTTTGAAAGCGGGATACAAAATAGTGTCACCTTTTTGATATAGCTCCTGAATTTTATAAGCAGCTTTTTCATAGGGGTTTGCAACGCGGGGATTGGCAAATCCGCCGTATTTCACAGAGCGATCTTCATAAAATTCTTTCAATCGTTGTCCTACAAAATAGAATTGAATGGCAAGGAAAACGAAAATCAGATATTTAAATTCTGCTCTGATTTCTGATATATATTGAAGCAATAAACTGATCAGAATAATTACATAGGGAAAGGAGAATCCTGAATAACGTTGCTGAATCCCACTGGTATGTCCACCTTTAAAAGCCATTACGATCAGGAACAATGTTGGGATCAAGGCCATCATGTAAAGCAATACCATTCTTTGACGCTGCAATTTGTCGGCATCTTTATAAATATCATAAAGAAATGATAAAGCAAAAATCACAACTGAAAGTACGCAAAACTGAATTTTATTGCTGGTGTACACCAAAGCACTCAACAGAACGATGACGTAGGGAATGCGTGGAACGATGAATTCGTGTAGTTTTATTTTGTCTTTTAACCGATACCAGGCAATCAATAGAATTCCTACCAGGAGAGAAATCAGGAAATTACGTTTTCCAACCAGCGATTCTGCCATTCCATTTGTGAAAATAACGAGATCGGAAAACATAGGTAATGCTTTATTGTAAACATTTATAATTGTCGCCGGAACGACCCCGAATGGATTATTCCCAGGTTTCGTTTCAGCCATTCTTCTGTAAAGATCGGCCTGATAACCCAGAGTGTAAAAAGTATATTTGCCTCCTCCATACAAAAGCCACCATGTAACGCCGGATAAAGCTGCCACGGCAGAAATTGCCATTTTTATCCATCCACTAACGGATCTTAAAAAGAAAAGCGCATATAATCCATGAACCAGTAATACTGTAATGGTCAGGAAATGAGAGAGAAGTCCAAGTCCGGCGGCTAAAATATAACCCAAATAGAGCCAGATATTATTTTTATTTCCTTTACTGCCTTCAATGATTTGTAAAAAGAAATACGTTGAAAGAAGTGTCAGGAAAAAGGTAAGAGAATAATTTCGGGCTTGATGGCTATAAGCAATAAAAAAAGGTTCAATGGCGACAATACCGGCTGCAATTAATCCCGTATTTATTGAGAAAAAGCGTTTACCAAAAAGATAGGTAAATCCGATGATCAGCACACTGAAAACTACTGAAAATAGTCTGGCAGAAAAGTCGGAAATTCCACAGATTTCCATCCAGATATGCAGCAGCAAGTAGTAAAATGAGCTATTTCCGATATCGCTCCGGGTCATTGCTTCGTAATAATCTGCCAAAGATTTAGGTGCCCAAAAATCTGCCGGCGTGAAGGAACGAGGTGAAAAGGTTTCAGTATAAGTAAAAGAACGTAAAACTGGCGATGGTTTATAACTCAGTGGTGGGGTTTTCCAGAATTCAGGAATGGTGACTTTTTTTGTTGAAAAAACTTCCTTCTGATTCGCACCTTCCAATACAATTCCCTGGCTGACAACCATCGTACTTTTTTCATCAAAAAAGATACTGTAAGAATCCAGGTGATAAAGTCTGAGGGCGATGCCGATGACGAGAATAACGGCAAGTGTGATCCAGGTTTGTAAACTTTCCTTCTTGTATGTGTGCACCATGTTTTGATTGTGGGAAGTTAAAGCCGCGAAATTAAGGAAATTTCCTTTGATTAGGCACTTTTACATTTTTAGGATGGTAAACTCAACGCGCCGGTTTTTCTGACGGGTTGCTTCTGTGAGGTTACTGGCAATCGGTTTTGCCGGCCCCCATGCTTTGGTTTGTATTCTGGATGACCCGATACCTTTGTTAACCAGATACTTTTTAACTTCCAAGACACGGTCTTCCGAAAGTTTTACATTTTTCTTGGTGTCTCCCTGGTTATCAGTATGTCCTTCCAGCAAAATTTCCATTTCAGGATTTTCATTCATAACCCCTACAATACGTTCAAGCTCCTGAAAGGAAGTTTCGGTTATCGTAGAGCTACTTTGTGTGAACATATTGTTAGCCAGTCTTATTTGCTGTCCGGGTTTTATCGGTTGCAGATATAGATTTTTTTTAATTGTCCTAAAACCTGTTTCATCTATAAAATCAACATCTTCGCTGGAAGAGAAATACCCCTTTTGTTCTGCAATGATGGTATACGTTTCCTTCAACGGTAAAATTAATTTGAACTCACCCGTTTCTCCGTCGTAACTGGTCTTACTAAATACCTCCCCGGTTTTTAGGATTTTAGCAACAATTTCAGCTTTGACTGGCGTAGTTGTTTCAAATTCAAATACAGCCCCCGATACTGTCGCAACCGGATCAGGTTTTATGGAAGGCGTAAGTTTAATCCGGAAAATATCGTCTTTCCCCAACGTGTTATCAGCAGAAACAAAGTAGCCATAATCACCGGCAGCAGGAATGTTGAAATAAGAATCTTGTTTTGCTGTATTTATTGTTGGTCCAAGATTTTCAGGTTTAGACCAGTTTAGCCAGGTATCGTCCAATCTCCGGGATAAAAATATATCACCGCCGCCATAACCGCTTCTTCCTGAAGATGCGAAGTATAATGTTTTATTGTCAAGTCCAAGAAACGGTGAATTTTCATCGCTTGCACTATTTAGTACCGTTCCCATATTCTTTGGTTCCGACCATGTATCATCGCTTTGAATAAATGAAACGTAAAGATCCTTTTTTCCCTCAGAATCTTTGCGTTGCACCGACATGATAATCACATTGCCATGGGGAGAAACTGCATAACCGGAGAAATCATCGTAGTTATAAAAGTTTTGGATTTTCATTTCTTTTGGGAAACTCCATCCGCTTTTTGTGTGAAATGATCTTGACAATCCATTGATTAGACTGCCACCAGGCAGGTAAACATTAATCAGGTAAAGCGTTTTTGCATCTGCGGATATGCCAACGATCGCATTATCACCTGCGGTATTAACAGGAGGCCCCAGATTAACGGACGTTGTCCAGTTGTTGTTCTTATCTAATGTTGAAACCCAGGCATCCTGTTTATTGGGCGAGCCGATGTTTTCCTCATATTCTGCTCTGGTAAAATATAATGTCCTTCCGTCTGCGGATATGATGGGATTGATTTCTTGTCCTTTGCTATTAATTGCTTGCCCGAGATTTTCCTTTTTTTCGTCTTTCAAGATGCCCGGAGCAACATTTATCATTGCTTCGATAGGTTCTGTACCTGTTGAAATACCAATGGCGTCGATCTGGTTGAAACCTGCGACCTTGATCGGGTCTAAAATAATTTTAATAGCATTGGTGATTAAATTTTCCTGCTTCGGGAAAATCCTAAGCATGCGGCCTTTGGGGAGAATTGGTCCGGCTTTTTCGTCATAAATCAGGAATTCTTTGCCGGTTTCATCATAAGCATAAACTCTTGTAACAGATCCTGGATTAAAGTTTTCTGCCACAGCAACCTGCTTTAACACAATTGGCTTTTCAAACCCCACTTTAATCCATTCCTCATTTCTACCGTCGGGCATAGCGGGTGACCATGCACAAAAACTATTTCCAAAATCAGGTAATTTATTGGGCTCACCCAAAATTTGTTTAGAACGAAATCCTTGTCCGTAAGTTTCTTGCCTGTATTCCGAGGAGTATCCAAGTATTTTATCTGCCCAAAGTATCTGCTGAGCGAATGATTTTCCGCTAAACAAAAGGATAAGGGCAATACAAAAATTCAATTTTCTTCTCAAAAGGCTCATTCGGGGTGCACTTGCTTGTTGTGTCATTCTATTCTATCAAGAAAATAATTGTACCCGACTATTTTGCACAATTATTTTCTCAATAGTTTTTTTCTGATTCAATTTTGGACGTCAATATTATAATAATAAAGCGAATGACAAAAGTTTAATACTCTAAAACAAGCCTGTGATCACTTATTAAGTATTTAGTTTTTTGAACCAACAAGTAAAATCCAGTCCCAATCTGCCTGTGGGTCCGGCGGCTCGATGGTTGTCAGTTCCGTTCTTTTTAAAGCTCCGCCAGACCACCGTCGTCCGGTACGCGGACTGTACCAAACAGCGTTAAATTCTTCTCCGGTAAGTTGAGATAAATCAATCACAAAGGATCTGAAGGTAGGAATATACATCATAACCATACGTTTGTTGGTTAGCGCAGAAATTGAAATTTCAGAACTTTGCGTTGTGTCCTGCACAAGTTTCAGGGAAGCCGCAGGTTCCAGGTAATCCCATGGAAGTCCTTTAAGTATCTTGACAAGATATTTCATGTATTCCCCGCCATCTTTGGTAATATTTGTTTTCCAGGTCGGGTTGAAGTTCTTGATCGTGCTCATATGGCAAAATCCGGCGGCAGAGTTCAGCAAAGATTCATATGCCTGTTTACGAATCAGGGCGGACTGATCTTTGATCGGAAATTCCGAATTGGCGATCAAAAACGGACTTTTCATTGACTTGCCAATGTTTTTTTGCCACGTTGATAAGGCTGCATATTCGGAATCTGTAACGGTAGAATCCGGGACAAAAACTTTTAGGTCCGTATGATTTTTTTTCAGGGAATCGGGAGGTGCACAGGTAGAAAGTGAGGCAACCAGTTTATTTTCCGAGGTTTTCTTCAAACTTTCCGTCAGCGTTTTTGAGAGAAAATCTTTCTGATTTTCATCTTCACTGACAATCCAGAAAATGTTATTCAATTTTGAAAAACGTTTTCCAATATATTCTCCAAAATTTTTGCATGCTTCTTCACCCTGTGTCTCAAAAATGACATTCCAGCTTTGACGGGAAACAACCAGTCCTACAACCAGATTACGTTCCTTGGCGGCTAAAACCACTTTTTCCAAATAATCAAAATAGGCTTTATTCGGATTTGTAATATCATTTTCACCCTGAAAAGGCGTAACCTTCTGGAAGTTTTTCTGTGTTGGCAGTGCGGGTAAAACGTGCACTAAAACGGTATTAAACGACTGACCTTTTCGGATATCCAGATATTGAATGGCTTCCGGATAATCCAACTTTCTGAGCAATTGCCAGGCCACGTCAGCCACTACCAGAAACGGAACATTCGTTTGATCTGTAAGATGTTTTCCGTCGGCGCTAACCTTCAACGGGTATTGATAGGTCTGTGGCGGAACAACGGGTTTGTCCTTTGCGCTGGCTGCTGCTGTTTTAATATTCAATAGCAAACTAAAAGCCAAAAACGTACGGATAATCATAAGCCCAATATGCTATTGAACCTCCTGCTGAAATTGGTTTTCGTGAAATAATAATTCATGTAGAGCGGGTTATGGTTTTGGATTAGTTATTAATTTTTTCTTAACTCAGCAATTGTTTCCAGCGGATTTGTTGAATTGAAAACAAAACTTCCCGCCACTAAAACATCAGCTCCGTTTTCAACGAGAAAACGTGCGTTATCATTGTTTACGCCTCCATCAACTTCAATTTTGAAATCCAGTCCAAGCTCTTCGCGCATACAATTGAGCTTGTAGATTTTCCTGTAAGTATTTTCAATAAACTTCTGTCCGCCAAATCCAGGATTGACCGACATGATCAACACCTGAGAAAGATCCTGCAATATCTCGGATAACATTTCAACCGGAGTATGCGGATTAAGTGCAACGCTCGGCAAAACACCTAACTCTCTGATCAGTTGAATGGTACGATGTAAATGCGGGCAAGCTTCATAATGAACCGTTAAAATTGCGGCACCTGCATCTCTGAATTTTTCAAGATAGCGTTCGGGCTGTTCAATCATTAAATGAACATCCAAAGGCTTTGTCGCATAGCGGTTTATCGCTTCGCAAACCGGAAATCCAAATGAAATATTAGGAACAAACATGCCATCCATGATATCCACATGTATGTAATCTGCTTCACTTCTGTTCAACATTTCAACATCACGTTGCAAATTAGCAAAGTCAGCGGCAAGTATGGAAGGGGCAATGAAGGCCATAGAGACAAGTCAGTAATTTATAAATCCGGACGAATTTAAAGAATTTCTGCTGTAAGATGAAAATTATGGTCGGATTGACAGGAAACGGAGGTTTTTAGCAAAATTTACCCAAACAAAAAACTAACCTGAAAATGCAGTCCTACCAGGATCTTTGATTCTATAAACTGATCTTCCGAGGCAGTTAGAAACAATTCGTAATGGTCGTTTTTTAATGTGTAAATTTCAACGGATTGCTGTTCCGGCAGAACGATCCAATATTCTTTTACACCAAATTTTTCATAAAGTCCTTTCTTTTCAACCGTGTCAAGGTGAAAAGATTCAATCGAAACAACCTCGATCAATAAATCGGGAACCCCTCTTATCCAGTCTTTTATAATATCATCGTTGTCCTTACTTATAAATATCAGATCAGGTTGGACACGGTTTACGTTTTCTTCAAAAATGACATCCAGAGGAGCCCGGAATAATTCTCCCGGATTTCTACCTTCAATAAAACGCTCGAATACTTTTTCAGTTTTTCTTACAATTCTCTGATGACTAATTTTTGGACTGGATAATATAATCTCTTGGCCATTAATAATTTGTGTAGAATCCCAATCCTGAAATAATTTTTCTTGTTTATCGATCATTAGAGCAGCGATTTTAATACGATGTAAAGTTCAAACGAAAACGAACGCCTTCACTTATATTTCAATGCATCAAAAAATAGAATAAACTGTAAATTTGTCCGCGAATGATCGTTGAAAGAATTGACATTTCATCAAAATTAATTCATTAAGAAGCCGCTAGCTACCAAACACCATGAACCCGGAAGAACGCATTAACGAACTGATCGAACAGATTGACCATTATAATTTTCAATATTATCAGGAAAGCATTTCTGAAATTTCAGATTATGATTTCGATATTTTGTTAAAAGAGCTGGCCAAACTTGAAAACGAATTTCCGGAATTCAAACGCACCGATTCTCCAACGCAAAGGGTAGGAGGTACGATAACCAAAAATTTCAACGCCGTTTATCACCGGTATCCAATGCTTTCGCTGGATAATACCTACAACGAACAGGAACTCCGGGATTTTGACGAACGCGTTCGGAAAGGATTGGATGGAGAAGCGTACGAATATATTTGCGAGCTGAAATTTGATGGGATTTCATTGAGTTTTACTTATGAAAATGGTGTTTTGGTAAGGGGGGTGACACGTGGTGACGGAACACGCGGGGATGAGATTACCAACAATGTAAAAACTATTAAATCGCTTCCATTGCGTGTAAAAGCGGATAAAGTACCTCCGGTTTTTGAAATCCGGGGGGAAGGTTTTATGCCTTTCCAATCGTTTCAAAAACTGAATGAGGATATGGAGGCTCTGGGCGTGAATCAGTATGCCAATCCAAGAAATGCCGCGTCCGGTTCTTTTAAATTACAGGATTCTGCTGAAACGGCCCGACGTGCGCTGGATTGTTATATTTATTCGTTTTTGAGCGATGAAACGATTTTTGCAAGCCATGAAGAAAGTTTGCTGGCGCTAAAATCATGGGGTTTTAATACTTCTCCGGGTTGGAAAAAGGTGGATAACATTGATGACGTCATCGCGTACATTCACGAATGGGAAGAAAAACGTGCGACGCTTCCACTTGCCACGGATGGAATCGTAATCAAAATAAATTCTTTTGAACAACAGCGTGAATTAGGTTTTACAGCAAAAAGTCCGCGTTGGGCGATTTCATTTAAATATAAAGCGGAGAACAAACCGGCCATTTTAAGATCAGTTAATTTTCAGGTTGGCCGGACCGGGAATGTTACACCCGTTGCTAATTTGTGTGCAGAAAGTGAGCGGACCGTTCCTTACAACAAAGTAAAAGGCGTCCATTTGTCCGGAACATATGTGAAACGTGCTACGCTACATAATGCCAATGAAATGGAGCGGCTGGATATTCAGTTGGGCGATACTGTTTTTGTTGAAAAAAGTGGAGAAATTATTCCAAAAATCACGGGCGTTGATGTGACAAAACGTGGTCTGTTCACAACCGAACATATCGCTTTCCCGACCAATTGTCCGGAATGCGGCTCGCTTTTGGCAAGAAATGAAGGTGAGGTCGCGTACTATTGTCCAAATGACAGCGCTTGTCCGCCACAATTGAAGGGCCGGATTGAACATTTTATTCACCGGAAAGCGATGAATATTGATAGTCTGGGTGAAGGGAAAATTGAATTACTTTTTGATACACAGCTGGTAAGAACGCCGGCGGATCTGTACGATCTGACTTATGAAAAATTACTGGGACTCGAAAAAAATATTGTCAATGAAGAAACCGGAAAATCGAAGAAAATAAGTTTCAGAGAAAAAACGGTTGAGAATATTCTGAAAGGTCTGGAATTATCAAAATCAGCGCCGTTTAAAAATGTTTTATTTGGACTGGGAATTCGCTTTGTAGGTGCTACGGTTGCGGAAAAGCTGGCAGCTTATTTTAAAAATATTACTGCACTGCGGGCTGCTACTTATGATGATTTGATTAATGTACCTGAAATAGGCGGAAGAATCGCCCAAAGCGTAGTTGCTTATTTTTCTCTTCCCGAAAACCAGCTTGTCATGGAGCGGTTGGAAAAGGCAGGTTTGCAACTGACGACGGACGACAAACCGGTTGAAATGGAAAGTAATCTGCTGGAAGGCAAAACGTTTGTGATTTCCGGCGTATTCGCAAATTTTGAACGCGACGAATTGAAACATAAAATTGAATCCAACGCCGGAAGGATTTTAAGCGGTGTTTCAGGGAAATTAAATTTCCTTTTGGCAGGCGATAATATGGGGCCATCGAAGCTGGAAAAGGCGAGAAAACTGGGCGTTACAATTTTGTCGGAAGAAGAATTTTTAGGAATGATTGAGAAATGATGAAGGAAATTGAGACAGGTAACTAACTTTGTGTTTTAAAATCAATAATTATATAAGAAATAATGCCATTGGACGAACGTTTCAAAGGAGTCGGAGCAGCGCTGATTACACCCTTTGATGAGCATCAGGAAATTGACTACGCTGGGTTAAGAAAGTTAATCGAATTCGTATCTGAGGGAGGCGTGGATTATCTGGTCGTGCAGGGCACAACCGGTGAATCGCCAACGATCTCGACAGAGGAAAAAAACGAAATTCTGGCATTTTCAAAGAAGCATAACATAAAGGAACTTCCTATTGTGTATGGTTTGGGTGGAAATGACACGAGAGCGGTTTTGGAAACGATCCGAAAGACGGACCTGAATGGTGTGGATGCGATTTTGTCTGTTTGTCCATATTACAATAAACCTACTCAGGAAGGAATTATAGCGCATTTTACAGCCATTGCGGATGCGTCACCAGTTCCGGTTTTGCTTTATAATGTTCCTGGTCGCACGGTTATCAACATGAAAGCCGAAACGATCCTGAAACTTGCAGAACATCCGAACATTATCGGAATTAAAGATGCAGGCGGAAGTATTGAACAAAGCATGGAACTTGCTGCCAAAGCTCCGAAAGATTTTATTTTGCTTTCGGGCGATGATAATCTTGTAACGACTATGGTGAGTGTTGGCTGGCATGGCGTGATTTCCGTGATCGCGAACGCTTTTCCACGTGAATTTACCGATTTGACTTGGCATGCATTGGAAGGAAATTTCAAGGATGCAGCGGCTTTACAGCTCGCATTCCTGGAATTTGATACCTTGCTGTATATTGAATCCAATCCGGTTGGAATAAAAAAATGCCTTGAAATTAAAGGTGTTTGCAGTTCGGAAGTACGTTTGCCGTTGTTGAAAGCATCTGCGCAACTGGGTGAAAAATTAGAGAAAGCGATGGTTAGGGAAGGGTTTATGTAAGTCTCTTTTTTAGCAGTTCTATTTGTTGGCTTGGAATTGGTCGATAGTTTTATGTCCCCCTTTCAGGGTTTTTCGTCAGGTGAGAATCGAGATTTTCTATAATAATGTCATCCCTTCGGGATTGTTATTTGGAAGGTAAAATTGAAGACATTTTCCATTTTTAATCATTACAAACATATTGAAGTGAAAACCCCGAAGGGGTGATAGTATTAAAGAAAATTCGAATACTATCAAAGATACAAACCCTGAAAGGGTGACATATGAAGGTTCTTTATCTAAATAAATAGAATTGATTTTTTATCATCTCTGTTTGATAAGATGAAGAACCTGCTTTGTTTAAATTGAGACTTCAAATTGAAATACAATCAAACTATTCGTTTGTTTTAAATATTAAAACTCATGATTACCTTTTATCCCGGCCCTTCGAAAGTTTATCCACAAATCGAGCAGTATTTATTTGACGCTTATCAAAGTGGAATTTTAAGTGTCAATCATCGCAGTGAGCCATTTATGAAAATGCTCAAAGAGACTATTGACATGATGAAACTGAAACTGGAAATCCCGGCGGATTATGAGATTTATTTTTGCTCATCTGCTACGGAATGCTGGGAAATCATTGCGCAATCAATAATTGAAACAAAAAGTCTTCATGTTTTTAATGGCGCTTTTGGAGAGAAATGGCTGGAATATACCCGGAAGATAAAACCGGCATCCAACGGTTTATTTTTTGATTTAAATTCTTTACCCGAAATCTCCGATATTATTGCGGATCAGGATAGCGATGCAATTTGTTTGACCCATAATGAAACTTCCAATGGAACAGCTTTACCCGATTCATTTTTTGAAGAATTAAGAAAAAAAACGGAGAAAGTTATTGCCGTCGATGCTACTTCTTCGATGGCTGGCGTCATTTTTCCATGGAAATCTGCGGATGTGTGGTATGCTTCTGTGCAGAAATGTTTTGGATTACCGGCTGGATTAAGTGTAATGGTGGTTTCTCCAAAAGCGGTTCAGCAGGCTGAAAAAATTGGCGAGCGAGATCATTACAACAGCTTACTTTTTGTTCGGGATAACTTTTTGAAATACCAAACTCCTTACACGCCCAATGCACTGGGAATTTATTTGGCTGGCCGTGTTTTGCAGCAAGTGGAAATACTTTCGGAAATTTCAATTCAAATCAAGGATAGAGCAAAAGACTGGTACCAGTTTTTGTCTGAATCAGGTTTTAATGTTCTTGTTGACAATGAAGAAGTTCGATCGGATACGGTTATTGCTGTTTTGGGTGAAAAACAACAAATTGCTTCTATCAAAAAAGCAGCAAAGAAAAATGGTATTATGCTGGGAAATGGATATGGCTCCTGGAAAGAAACCAGTTTTCGTATCGCTAATTTTCCTGCCATTACTTTAGATGAAATCAATCAGCTGAAAGTTTTCCTGAAAACGTATTCCGAAACCGCCCGATGAGTAGTAATACAAGCAAATTGTATTTATTAGTTTAAATGTTTTTTATTCAATTCTCAGAAACACCACCGTGTTAATAGATATGTTGCATCAATACCAGACACAAACAAAGTGTCTGGTGGCCCTCGATTCCATTATTTTTGGATTTGATGGTCATGAATTAAAATTATTACTGGTAAAGCGCGGTATTGAAGATGAGCATCACACCTGGTCTTTAATGGGTGGATGGGTGCAGCCCGAGGAAAGTCTGGAACAGGCTTCCAACCGTATTCTTTTTGAATTGACAAGTCTTACCGACATATATCTCGAACAGCTGCACACGTTCGGAAATCCCATGCGTGACCCAGTGGAACGCACCGTTTCTGTTGCCTATTTTGCCTTGATCAATGTGGAGGATTACGATAATAAAATCTCGAAAAACTTTGAGGCTCAATGGTTTTCCATGCAGGAACTGCCACAATTATTGTTTGACCATAGTGCTATGGTAGAAATGGCGATTGAACATTTGCGTTACAAAGCGTCCCAGCATCCGATTGGTTTTGAGCTGCTTCCTGAGAAATTTACTATACCCCAATTACAGAAATTGTACGAAGCTATTTTTGGAACAGAATTGGATAAAAGAAATTTCAGCAGGAAATTATTATCAACCCATTTGTTGGTCAAACTGGAAGAAAAACAAAAAGGCTTTTCCAAAAAGGGAGCTTACTTTTATAAAATCAACGAGGAGAAATACAAAAAGCAGTTCAATACTTTTTTGAATTTTCTTCCTAATGGTAATACATAAACCGTATTTATTTCAGCGGGCTTCCGGAAAAAGGTTTGTGTAAGCAGTCTGTTTTGTTCAACTTTGCGGCTTAATCCTCGAATTGGTGTCGCAATGTTCAATGTCAAAGAAATACTTTCTGTAACGCTGATTCTCTTTTCGGTGATCGATGTGCTGGGTTCTATTCCCATTATTGTTGATTTTCGAAAGAAATTAGGCAAGATCGAATCCGAAAAAGCGACACTTGCCGCCGGAGCCATTATGATTTCTTTTTTGTTTCTGGGAGAAAGGCTTTTAAGCCTTTTTGGGGTTGATGTGGCTTCTTTTGCCGTGGCAGGTGCTATCATTTTATTTCTTCTGGGATTGGAAATGATATTGGGAAGAAACATTTTCAAGCATGACAATATAAGTGTCAGTGCAGCATCCATTGTCCCGATTGCTTTCCCGATTATTGCCGGAGCCGGTACGATGACAACGCTGCTGGCCTTACGTACAACCTATGAGATCAATAATATTTTAGTAGGTGTTCTGCTCAATTTGTTCTTCGTTTACCTCGTTCTAAAATCATCCTATTGGATTGAAAGTAAACTTGGGCAGGGCGGAACGGATATTCTTCGCAAGGTTTTTGGAATTATTCTGCTGGCGATTGCAATCAAACTTTTTAAAACGAATCTTATATTATAAAGCCGATACGCTGACATAACGTATTGATTTGTGAATTTTTAATAATAAATACAGGTAATAAAATGCAACAATTAGATAGTCTTAACCAGGTCGCTGAATTTCATACTACATTCAAACATCCGATTCTTGAAACACCCACAATTCCATCTGAGGACCGTAGCCGCCTGCGTGTTGCACTTTTGGCTGAGGAATTGAAAGAGCTGGAAGTTGCGATTCTTGAAAAGGATCTTGTAGAAATTGCTGACGCACTTTGCGATCTTCAATATGTACTTTCAGGGGCAGTTCTGGAATTTGGATTGGGTAATAAATTCAGAGAATTGTTTGACGAAGTACAGCGTTCCAACATGTCAAAAGCTTGTGCAAGTGTGGAAGAAGCAGAAGCGACTGTTGCACATTATAATGCAAAAGGTACTGAATGTTATTTCAAAGAAGACAACGGGAAATACCTTGTTTACCGTACTGCTGACGACAAAACATTGAAAAATATCAATTATTCACCGGCTGATCTGGCTGGGATTATTGCTTCATAAGGAGATTCAAACAGTCAATATTCATTCTAATTTTTGAGTAAATATGTCTTCCGTTCTAAACCGGTTTCTTAGCTATGTTCAGGTTGACACACAATCTGATCCGCAGTCTACAAGTTTTCCAAGTACGGAAAAACAACGGGATCTGAGCAATCAGCTTGTGGTTGAATTACAGGAATTGGGCATTGAAGATGCTCATCTGGATGAACATGGCTACGTTTATGCTACAATTCCAGCGAATTCCGACAAGGAAAATATTCCAGTCATTTGTTTTTGCTCGCATGTGGATACGTCTCCGGATGTGTCAGGAGCAAATGTAGAGCCAATTGTGCATCAGAGTTGGAACGGGACTGATATAGTATTGCCGGATGATAACGAGCAGGTGATCAGAATGTCAGAACATCCGGATCTGAAAAATCAGATTGGAAATGATATTGTAACAGCAAGTGGAACAACACTTTTGGGGGCAGATAACAAAGCCGGTGTTGCGGAAATCATGGCTGCGGCGGAGATATTAGTAACAGATTCCAGAATAAAACATGGCGTTATCAAAATACTTTTTACCCCGGATGAAGAGGTGGGGCGAGGTACCGAAAAGGTAGATCTGGTGAAATTGGCGGCGGATTTTGGCTATACCGTTGATGGAGAAGCTGTCGGTACGATGGAGGATGAAACATTTTCTGCGGATGGTGTAAAAATTACGATTCACGGCGTTAGTACACATCCCGGATATGCCATTGGAAAGCTTGAAAACGCCCTTAAAATTGCGGGAGAAATCCTGGCTGTTTTACCAAAAGATTCACTTTCACCGGAAACTACGGAAGGAAAAGAAGGATTCATTCATCCGGGACATATTGAAGGAATTCAGGAAAAAGTGGTGATCGATTTCATTATCCGAGATTTCAATGAAGCAGGTTTACACGAAAAAGAACTGTTATTGAAAGGAATTCTGGATCGGGTGATGGTGAATTATCCAAATTCGAAAAGTGAATTTAAGGTGACGCAGCAATACCGGAATATGAAGGAAATTCTTAGCCAATATCCTCAGGTTATTGATTATGCTACGGAAGCGATGAAACGTTCAGGATTGAATCCGATTACCAGAAGTATTCGTGGAGGAACGGATGGTTCAAGATTATCATTTATGGGTTTGCCCTGCCCGAATATATTTGCTGGCGAACATGCATTTCATTCCCGATTGGAGTGGGTTTCTGTTCAGGATATGGAAAAAGCGGTGGAGGTTATTGTAAACCTGGCTCAGGTTTGGGAGGAAAGAAGTTAGTTTGTAATAATGGCAAAAAAGACAAAATTTTATGTAGTGTGGCAAGGTAGACAAACAGGTGTGTTTACCGATTGGAAAGAATGTGAAGCACAAATCAAGGGTTTTGAAGATGCCCGTTACAAATCTTTTGATTCAATTGAGGAAGCGGAAACAGCGATTCAGAGGAATTACTGGGAGTATGTTCAGAAAAAAGAAAACGCTGCAAAAGTTGTTGCCAAAATTGCACCTGCCAATATTGGTCAGCCTATAAAAAACGCCATTGCCGTTGATGCCGCCTGGAATACGGCCTCCGGCGATATGGAATATCAGGGAACCTATCTCCAAACAGGAGAGAGAATTTTCCTGCAAGGTCCGTTCAAAGATGCTACTAATAATATTGGAGAGTTTCTCGCGATCGTGCACGGATTGGCTTACCTCCAAAAAAATAATAGTGAGATTCCTATTTATTCAGATTCCAGAACGGCGATAAGCTGGATCAAAAAGAAACATGCAAATACAAAATTGCAATTAACGCCCAGAAACAAGCCGGTTTTTGAAATGCTGCAAAGAGCGGAAAGGTGGTTGGCCAGTAATACCTATCCAAATAAAATCCTGAAATGGGAAACAGAATACTGGGGTGAAAATCCGGCAGATTTTGGAAGAAAATAAATATGGCCAGAAATTCATTTTTTAAATTCAAACAGTTTACGATTGACCAGGACAAAAGTGCAATGAAAGTATGCACCGACGCCTGTGTTTTTGGTGCCTGGGCTGATGTTGAAAATGCAAAAAGAATTCTGGATATAGGAGCTGGTACCGGATTATTGTCAATGATGGTTGCCCAACGAAATAAAACAGCGAAAATAAGTGCTGTGGAATTGGATGTGGAAGCATATTTGCAGGCGACTGAAAATGTCTTTAAAAGTCCGTTTCATAATCAGATTGAGGTTTTTAATGCTGCAATTCAGGATTTTTCATTAAATGAAAAGTTTGATTGTATTATTACAAATCCACCTTTTTTTCAATCTGATTTAAAATCTCCGGACGCTAAAATAAACCTGGCGCATCATGCTGATTCTCTTTCTTTTGACGATTTGTTGATCTCGGTTGAAAGATTATTACTTCCAAATGGGAGCTGGAATGTCCTGCTGCCGGTTGATGAAGGGCTTATTTTTCAGGATCTTGCGAAAAAATCAGGTTGGAATCTGGCACTTGAGTTAACTTTGTATCATCAAAAAGGAAAGAAAGCTTTTCGGAAATTGACGCGTTTTAATAAGGACGAAATGGCTGATAACCGGCCGGTTACCTCCGAATTATTTATCTACGAGGAGGACGGCAAAACCTATCATTCGGAGTTTAAGAAATTATTGAAAGACTATTATTTGATATTTTGATCAGGAAAAACACGAACTTTGCACCCAAATACGGGTGTGCAGGTATCACCCTAGTACATAATTCATGACCAATTCAGCAATTCAAATATCCGTTGTCATCCCGCTTTTCAATGAAGAGGAGTCTTTGCCAGAGCTTAGCGAGTGGATTGCGCGCGTGATGAATGAAAATAATTTCACATACGAAGTCTTGTTCATTGATGACGGAAGCAAAGATCGCTCCTGGGACGTTATAGTCGATTTATCGCTGAAAAACCCGAATATCAAAGGGCATCGTTTTGTTCGTAATTATGGAAAAACAGCTGCTTTACAAACTGGTTTTCAGGCGGCCCGTGGGGATGTGATCATTACCATGGACGCGGATTTGCAGGATAGTCCGGATGAAATTCCGGAACTTTACCGCATGATCAAAGACGATCGTTACGATCTGGTTTCAGGTTGGAAAAAGAAACGATATGACCCGATTACGAAGACAATCCCTACCAAAATATTTAATGCAGCAACACGCGGAATTTCTGGTGTGGAACTGCATGATTTTAATTGCGGATTGAAAGCATACCGGAAAGAGGTTGTTAAAAATGTTACCATTTATGGGGAAATGCACCGTTATATTCCCGTTATTGCCAAATGGAACGGTTTTGGTAAAATCGGAGAAAAGGTAGTCCAGCATCAGGCGAGGAAATACGGATACACAAAATTTGGCCTGGAAAGGTTTGTTTTTGGCTTTCTGGATTTGCTTTCGATTGCTTTCGTCAATAAATTTGGACGTCGTCCGATGCATTTATTTGGAAGTCTTGGAACGCTTATGTTTTTTCTTGGAAGTCTTATCGCTTTCTGGCTTCTTGGGACGAAAATTTATAAAATTTACATTTCTCATGAACAATACCGGAATGTGACAGAAAATCCTTTGTTCTTTCTTGCCCTGGTAGCAATCATGGTAGGATCACAATTGTTTCTGGCTGGGTTTCTTGGAGAACTTTTTGTAAAACAATCAATATCAAAATCAGGCGATTATCTGATTTCAGAAAAAGCAGGAGAATAAAAAGAGAGATTAGATAATTTAAATAAGATCATATACCTATTACCTTATAATGAACGCAAACGTACATAAAGCCCATCCCTGGCATGGAATTCCGATGGGAGAAAATGCACCAGATTTAGTCACTGCATTTATTGAAATCGTTCCTACGGATACCGTTAAATACGAAATTGACAAACAAACGGGCTATTTGAAAATTGACCGTCCACAAAAATATTCCAACATTGTTCCGGCTCTTTACGGTTTTATTCCAAAAACCTATTGCGCTGACAAAATTGCTGAACTTGCAAGAGAAAGATCAGGCAGAGACGTTACCGAAGGTGATGGCGATGCATTGGATATTATCGTTTTGTGTGAAAAAATTATTTCTCACGGTGATATCACATGTCAGGCGAAACCAATTGGTGGAATTCGTTTGATCGATGGTGGCGAAGCAGATGATAAAATTATTGCCGTTTTGAAAGGTGACGAAGTTTATGGTGCTTATTCAGACATCAGCGAATTGCCAGCAGGTATTGTTGAACGTTTGAAACATTATTTCCTTACTTATAAAAACCTTCCAGGCGAAAAAGCGCATATTGAAATTACCAATGTGTATGGCCGCGAGGAAGCGCATGAAGTAATCATGACTTCTGTTGAGGATTACAAAGATTCTTTCTACTGAATACCACCGTTACCCCAGGTAATGATGAAGGTCGGTGATGAAAATAATCATTAAGCTGACTGACAGTTAATAATATAGCCGCTCCGGATACGGGCGGCTATGTTTATTTGTATCTTTGTGGGAATTTTCAGAATTAGAATCCTTTCGTATCCGTATTGTTCAGCATTCTATTTGATTTTTACAAAGTTAAGATTCAGTTTTACAGACTGTTAAAACAAAATTGCGGATTATAAAATATCGTAATGAGTAATATAGAAGAAATAAAAAAACGGCGAACCTTCGCGATCATTAGTCACCCGGATGCCGGGAAAACAACTTTAACTGAAAAACTTCTTCTTTTTGGAGGAGCTATTCAGACAGCCGGTGCGGTTAAATCCAACAAGATTAAAAAAACGGCAACTTCAGATTTCATGGAAATTGAGAAGCAGCGTGGTATTTCGGTTGCAACTTCGGTAATGACTTTTGAATACCGCGATTTGCTGATTAATATTCTTGATACACCCGGTCACAAGGATTTTGCAGAAGATACCTATCGCACACTTACGGCCGTCGATAGTGTAATTCTTGTTATTGATTGTGTGAAAGGGGTAGAAGAGCAAACGGAAAGGCTTATGGAAGTTTGCCGGATGCGCAATACGCCGGTAATTGTTTTTGTAAATAAACTTGACAGAGAAGGCCGGAATCCGTTCGAGTTGCTTGATGAGCTTGAAACGAAACTCGGAATCCGTGTGCGTCCGCTTACCTGGCCTATCAATATGGGGGCAGATTTCAAGGGCGTTTATAGTTTGTTTGAACAGAAGTTATATTTCTTCAAAATCAATAAAACCAAGATTGAAAGCAACGTGGTTGAAATTGGTCTTGAAGACGATAAACTGGAAGAACTTCTTGGCTTAAAAGATGCTGTTCAATTGGTTGAAGATGTTGAACTGGTTGATGGTGTGTATGACAAATTCTCAAATGAAGCTTATGCTAGTGGACAACTGGCGCCGGTTTTCTTTGGTAGTGCGATTAACAACTTTGGTATAAAAGAATTGCTGGATACTTTCTGCGAGATTTCTCCGCTTCCTCAGCCACGTCCAACAGACGTAAGAGAAGTAGAGCCGACAGAATCAAAATTCAGTGGATTTATATTTAAAATACACGCCAATCTTGACCCTCGTCACAGGGACCGTATCGCGTTTTTGAGGATTTGCTCAGGTAAATTTGAGAGAAGAACTTTCTATCACCATGTTCGGCTAAACAAAGATGTTCGTTTTGCGAGTCCGTTTACCTTCATGGCTTCTGATAAAAGTGTGATGGATGAAGGTTTTCCGGGTGATGTTGTGGGGTTGTATGATACAGGAAATTTCAAAATCGGTGATACTTTGACCGAAGGAGAAAATCTGAATTTTGCAGGTATTCCAAGTTTTTCTCCCGAGATTTTCAAGGAATTGATCAATCTGGATCCAATGAAATCAAAACAATTGGAAAAAGGTATTCAGCAACTTACAGATGAAGGTGTTGCGCAGTTGTTTAATCTGGATTTAGGTAATCGTAAAGTGGTAGGAACCGTTGGGGAACTTCAATTTGACGTAATTCAATACCGTCTGGAACATGAGTACGGTGCAAAATGCCGCTGGGTTCCAATGAATATTACGCGTGCATGTTGGCTTACCGCAGACGAAAAATCTGCAATGGATGAATTTATTCGTTTAAAAGGAAATCAGATCGCTTTTGACAAAGACCGCAACCCGGTTTTCTTTGCCGAATCAGACTGGATGATTCGTATGAATCGTGAAAATAATCCGAAGATACATTTCCATTTTACATCTGAGTTTAAGACGGAAGTGGCGTTGTAAGGTAATTTGTAGCGACGAAATAATTGGATAGATGTAATAAGCAAGAAATAGAAAACCCAAAGGGTTGACATTATTATAGAATGGATTTGAGATTAATTCTCTTTCCAACCCTGAAAGGGTGTCATAAAAGTTAAAAAACTCCTTATTACTATATTTTACGGTAATAAGGAGTTTTTTAACTTTTTTATGGCATTAGGTTTTAGTTTCTTGGCCCTCTTCCCGCTCCGCCATTTTTACGACGTTCCTCCATCGCAGTTTTGTATTTTTCCTGTTGCTCAGGCGTTAATACTTTTTGTAATTCGGTGTTGAACACATCCATGGATTCCCTCATCTTAGACCGGTCTGAGTCCTGGGAATTTCTCATTTCTTCCATTTTCTGAGCGCGTGTTAAATTCAGGGTATACACCTGTTTTTGCTGATCTGCGCTAAGTCCAAGTGTCTCGGTCAAATTTTTAGTCTGGTTTTCAGCCCTTGCTTCTGGTGTCATTTTAGCCATATCGCGTTGTGCGAAAGCTGTAAAACCTGCGAATGCCATTATGATGGCGATTATTCCTCTTTTCATTGGTTTTAAAGTTAAGATACCGAGCTTAGAGAGGAATCAATGAAGAAGGTTTAACGGGATATGAAATTATTTAATAAAATAATCTTGCGGCCAGCGCGGTACTTATTGCTGCGGTATAACTCATTAATGTTCCAACAAGAATATATTCCGATTTTTTGCTGATGTAGGTTGGGGGGATTTCACCGGCAGCTGCTTTGTCATTATAGCGTAAAAGTGATTTTGCAGCGATTAAAAATCCAATCGCTGAGTATTGACTTAATAAAACGAAAACAAATATTAATAATCTTTCAGACATTCCTATCCAGCGGCCTGCATTGGCAAGGTTATCATCGGCATGGGGTAGGAGCTTGTCTAGCTCATCCCGCCATGGTTTTGTAAGCATACCAACCAGGAATGAAACGGGAGAGAGAACCAGAAATGTTCCGGTTAAAATGGCAATGATTTTAGTGTTGTGAAACCAGTCTTTCAAATGAATAAATTCTATGGAAATGGTGCTCGTCAGGATAATTGCTGTAATGGCAATAGTAAGCAGGTGAGCAATTTGGTCGCCTATAAACCAGCTTGTTGTTCCTTTCCTATCAAATTCAAGTTTGACAATATCGATGAGTCCGTGAACGAAACCGATGACAATGGCAGGAACCGGATTTTGGAAATGCGCCAGTAAAATGTAAGAAGTTATAATCACTACGCCTACATGAGCATACAAATATTTGGACCGAAAGGATTTTTCTCTTTTATCCAATACCCACGCTGTGGGCTGCCAGTAAAAATCAGCTAACACATGTGCGAGCAATAGCAGCAGGAACTCAATCATATCATTTCATTTTGGTGTATAGTGCGAGATGTTCAGGGAATGTACGAAGAAAATGTTCGATTGCCCACCATTTGGATGATGTAATACGTTGGCTGACTGCTGGCTGACTTATAGACAGTTGCGTAACAATTTCGGAAATATTCTTATTTTGAATAAGTGCTGCAACGACTTCGCTTTGTGCCGGTGTCCAATTTTCTATTAAGGTTTCCAGTAAATCCAAAATAGCATTCAAAGGCTCTGAGTTTTGAGGAAGAGCAATACCAATTCTTGCTTTTTGTTTTCTAATGTTGTCAGCTAAATGTCCTGATAGCCGGAAGGCTTCTCCGTCAGAAGTTCCGGGTCTATCAGTCAATAAATCGATTGTCCCGATACCAATAGCAATTCTTAAATCGCTTTTTGGGGAATAGGATTTTATAATTGTCCGGGATAAAACCGCAACTTTTAACGCATCCTCCGGATTTTTCAATACACCTTGAAAGCTATCCCCGCGGTAAATTTCGGGTGCTAATAGCCATTTAAATGGATCTTTTTTGAGGATGACAATTAATTCATTCAACCATTTCCCGGTTTGTTCCGTTGAAAAATGGGTTGAATTAACCATATCTGCGGTTATAACCGCCTGATTTTTCTTTTTCATATAAGGTAAAAAGCTTATAATAATCAAATATAAGGTTTTTACCTTATAATATAGTTTTATAAGCTTTTTTACTTATAAATATAAAATATAAGGTTTTAGCCTTATATAATTACAACAAGGATTCAACCAAAAACTCCCATTCTTCCTTTAAAGAACCTTTAAAAACATCCGCGCCGGCGCGCCGGTACCAATATCCTGCGTTCCAGGTATCACCTTCAACCCGGTGCAAATAAGCATGTAGACGATCATATGCCTTGGTTCCTTCCTGACTTTGCGCAATGTCATGAGCGGCTTCCCAGTTTTTATTTGCATCATACCAAAGAGCTTGCAAAATCACTGAAATACCTAGTGGTGGTTCAGTTTGTGACAGGCTGGATTTAAATTGATCGTAAGTCATATAAGTAGCGATGCGTTAATTGAGATACAAAAAAACAAAGCAATATTGAAATTCCAAGTACGGATTGCACAGATAATACATTAAATCGTTGTTAGACCCATATTTAGTGTTTTCATTGTATATTGTCTGAACATTCCCTTATTATCAATAAACGGTTATCTTTTCCAAAACTCCTATTTCTATGATGAAAAAATTATCAACGTTAGTGTTTGGACTGACCTTAACTTCGTTGTGCCATGCCCAGGAAACTTTTCCTCGCAACGGTACTTATGATGAAAGAACAGGACGGTACGCATTCACGAATGCAAACATTGTTGTCGATTCAAAAACTACAATTCCTAACGGCACCCTGCTGATCGAAAACGGAGTAATCCGTGAAGTGAGCAAACAAGTAAAAATTCCTGCCGGCGTTGTGGTGATCGACCTGAAGGGAAAGTACATTTATCCATCTCTGATTGATCTGGATTCCGATTATGGAATGCCGGAAGTGAAAAATGAAGCACGTGGCCGTGGACGCCAGACTCCTCAGCTGGAATCAAATAAAAAGGGTGCTTTTGGCTGGAACCAGGCCGTACAACCAGAAAATGATGCGAGCCAGGTTTTTAGTCCTGACGCAAAAAAAGGCGGTGATTTACGTAAAATCGGATTTGGAACGGTATTGACTTACTCACACGACGGAATCGTAAGAGGAAGCGGTGCGGTAGTAACACTTACGGATGAATCGGCAAACAAGGCACTTTTGAACGGAAAGGCTTCTGCTCATTTTTCGTTCAGCAAAGGTACGTCCGGACAAAATTATCCTTCTTCGGGAATGGGCGCTGTTGCACTGCTTCGCCAGAATTATTATGACGCCGACTGGTATGCAAAAGGTGGAAAAACCAAGGAAACGAACCTGTCGCTGGAAGCTTTCAACCAGATCAAAACGTTACCTTCATTTTTTGAAACCAATGATAAGTATAGCCTGCTTCGTGCAGACAAAATCGGTGACGAGTTTGGTACGCAATATATAATCAAAGGTGGTGGTGATGAATATCAGCGTCTGGAAGAAGTGAAAGCGAGCAAGGCCACCTTGATTTTGCCATTGGATTTTCCAGCGGCTTATGACGTTACGGATCCCTGGGACGCAGATGCAATTTCAGTCGCTCAATTAAAACATTGGGAAATGGCACCAGCTAATCCTTCTGTTCTGGCTAAAAGTGGTGTTTCCTTTGCTTTCACAGCGGCTGATTTAAAGAACAAATCTGATTTCTGGTCTAAAATCCGTTCAGCTATTGAATACGGTTTGCCAAAAGAAAAAGCATTGGAAGCTCTGACGACCACGCCTGCCCGTTTGATAAAAGCAGAAGGCCAGGTAGGAAGTTTGAAGGCTGGTATGCTTGCTAATTTCCTGATCACTTCGGATGATTTATTCAGCAAGGATAATGTAATTTATGAAAACTGGATTCAGGGAAAGAAATTTATTCTTGCTCCAATTGATGCTCCTGATCTTCGTGGAACGTATTCGTTTTCAATCAATAAAGCGGCAACCGGAAAGATAGAAATATCAGGTTCTGTTGAAAAACCTGATTATAAAATCACGATAAAAGATACGGTAAAAGTTACGCCAAAAGTAACGCTTGCCAACGACCTTCTGACGTTAACATATCAGCCTGAAAAGAAAACGCCCGGAACGGTGAGACTTACAGGATGGATTGCAGGAAAAGGTTTGGCAGGAGAAGGTGTAATGCCGGATGGTTCGCCGCTAACCTGGAATGCTATTTTGACGGAACCTTACAAATCCGTTGCCAAGAAAGATACAGCAGTGGCTAAAATTAAGGAAACCGGCCCGGTACTATATCCTTTTGTTGGTTTTGGAAACGAACAGCTTCCAAAATCTGAAACAGTATTTGTAAAAAATGCTACGGTTTGGACCAATGAAAAAGATGGTATTTTACAAAATGCGGATGTAATTATTCAAAACGGAAAAATCTCGAAAGTTGGAAAAGGATTATCTGCTCCGTCCGGTGCGCGTACTGTGGATGGAACGGGAAAACATCTGACAAACGGAATTATTGACGAACATTCACACATTGCTTTGTTCGCTATCAATGAAGGATCTCAGACGAGTTCTGCGGAAGTTCGGATGAGTGACGTGATCAATCCTGACGACGTGAATATTTATCGTCAGCTTGCCGGTGGTGTTACCACTTCGCATTTGCTGCATGGTTCTGCCAATGCTATCGGTGGACAAAGTGCTTTGGTGAAATTGAAATGGGGTGCTACACAAACGGAAATGTTGATACCGGAGGCAAAAACGATCAAATTTGCTTTGGGTGAAAACGTGAAACAATCCAACTGGGGCGATGTGGCCCGTGTTCGTTTCCCACAAACCAGAATGGGTGTTGAGCAGGTTTATTATGATCACTTTACCCGTGCAAAAGAATATGCAAAGGGATGGAAAGAGTATAACGGCGCTGGAAAGAAAACGGCCCTGGAAGTTCCCCGCCGTGACCTTGAACTGGAAGCATTGGCTGAAATTCTTGACAACCAGCGTTTCATTACCTGCCACTCTTACGTTCAGTCGGAAATAAATATGCTGATGCACGTAGCGGATTCATTGAATTTTCATATCAATACCTTCACCCACATTTTGGAAGGCTACAAAATGGCTGACAAAATGAAAGCCCGTAATATCGGCGGTTCAACGTTTGCTGACTGGTGGGCTTACAAAATGGAAGTGAAAGAAGCGATTCCCTACAATGCCGCCCTGATGTATCATGAAGGTGTTACTGTTGCGATCAACTCGGATGATGCGGAAATGGCCAGAAGATTAAATCAGGAAGCTGCAAAAACCGTAGTGTTTGGTGGCGTACCGGAAGAAGAAGCATGGAAAATGGTGACATTAAATCCTGCAAAACTTTTGCACGTGGATAACAGAATGGGAAGTATTAAAGTTGGAAAAGATGCAGATCTTGTTCTTTGGAGCACACATCCTTTGTCAATTTATGCACGTCCGGAATTCACGATGATTGAAGGAACTGTTTATTTTGATCGTAAAGAAGATGTAGCAAAACAGACAAAAGTAGCTGCGGAACGTGAGCGTCTGATCCAGAAAATGCTGAGTGATAAGGCAGATGGTAAACCAACACAAAAAGCGCCAATGACTATGCCTCGTATGTGGCACTGTGAAGATATCATCGGAATTCATGCGGAACATGAGGAAGGAAAATAAAAGATTTCTAATTTATTTTTCATCCTTTATTCATTCAAAATTGTCTTATGAAAACAAAAAAATATAATAAGCTGAATACATGTTTGCTAGGTTTGGCAGCAGTTTTTTGCCTTAACACCGCAGGTTTTGCACAAAATCCTGCACCAGCGAAACCGCAAACAAGGCCAATCATTTTGACGGGTGCAACCATTCACCTTGGAAATGGTCAGGTGATAGAAAACGGTGCAATTTCTTTTGATAAAGGAATCATCACGCAGGTAGGACCGGCCGCTTCTGGGAGCACAAATAATGTGGAGGTGATCGATGTAAAAGGAAAGCACATTTTTCCGGGTATTATTTCCATGAACACGACCGTTGGTATTCAGGAAATTGCTTCTGTGCGTGCAACTTTGGATTATTCAGAAGTGGGTGAGATTAATCCTCATGTGCGCGCTTTGGTGGCTTACAACACAGATTCGGAAGTTATCCCAACTTTGCGTAATACCGGAATTTTATTATCACAAGCCGTTCCGCAAGGTGGAATTATTTCAGGGTCTTCTTCTGTATTTTATACCGATGGATGGAACTGGGAGGATGCAGTTTTGAAGAAAGATGATGGGATCTGGATAAACTGGCCGTCTTATTTGTCTACAAGTTTCAATTATGAAGATTTTTCAGTCTCGTTGAAAAAGAATGAAAAGCGTCAGGAAACGATTGATTTATTTAGAAGCACATTTTCCGATGCAAAAGGGTATGCAGGAATCAGCAAACCTTCCCCGATGAATATTCGTCTGGAAGCGATGAAGGATATTTTTGCAGGAAAAGCCAATCTCTATATCCGTGCGGATTATGCAAAGGATATTATAGAATCGGTAAAATTTGCCCAGGAATTCGGGATTAAAAAGATTGTTATTGTTGGCGGTGATCAGTCAAATAAAATAACAGCGTTTTTGAAAGAAAACAATATTCCGGTTGTTTTAAACCAATCGCACCGACTTCCAAATGCAACTGATGAAGATGTTTATCTACCTTATGAATTGCCTGGAATTTTAACCAAAGCTGGTGTAAAAGTGGCTATCAGTTATTCTGACGAATGGTGGAGAACGCGTAATCTTGCGTTTTTGGCAGGAACTTCTTCCGGTTTCAGTGATATTAAACCTGAGGAAGCATTACAGCTGATCACAAAAAATGCCGCTGAAATTATGGGCATTGATCAGTATGTAGGAACGCTGGAAAAAGGAAAACAAGCGTCACTAATTGTAACAGGTGGAGATTTGCTTGATATGCGTGGAAATTCTGTTTCCATGGTATTTATCAAAGGAGGAAAAGTAAACCTGGACGACAAGCAAAAACGCTTATACGACAAGTACAAAGAAAAATACGGTCAAAAGTAATTTAGGTTACACAGAGTTTTAAGAGTCAAAAAAGAGGGCCACAGAGAATTTTTTATAAATCTCTGTGGCCCTCTCCTTTTTCTCCGTGGTTCTCTGTGTGACCTATTATTCTCCTTCTACCGAATATATTCCATCGGTAGCTATTCGGATCAATCCTTGTTTGTATAGGCCGCCGATTGCTTTTTTGAAGACTTTCTTGCTGATTCCAAGCACTCTGTTAATATCTTCCGGCGCGCTGCTGTCGGATAAATTCAGATAGCCGTTATTTTTTTTCAAATCGTCCAGAATCCGCTGTCCGGTAGGTTCTACTACGTTAGCGTATCCTTGTTTTTCCAGACTGATATCCAGTCTGTTTTCGTCTCTGATCTTTTTGATATATCCTTTAAGGCTATCGCCAACACTTAGCGGTTTGAAAACCTCGTTGGCGTATATCAATCCTTTATGAAACTGGTTTACAACAACATTGTAGCCCAAGTCTGTTTTTTTCCAAACAAGCAAATCTACTTCATCGCCTTCCTTAACCAGCAAACGTTCGTTTTCCAGATATCTGTCAAGCTTTGTCGTGGCAATCAGGCGGGAAGTTTTCTGATCAAGATATAAAAATACCACGTGCCATTCATCTATTTCCATAGGCGTGGTTTGTTCTCTGAAAGGCACGAAAAGGTCTTTTTCCAAACCCCAGTCAAGAAATGCGCCGTGTTCGGAAACATCTTTAACTCTCAGATTTACAAATTCGTTACGTACAATTTTTGGTGTTTCCGTTGTAGCAACCGGACGATCCTCAGAATCGTTGTAGACAAAAACTTTAATGACATCATCAATCTGCATGTCATCCGTTTTGTATTTATTGGGAAGCAGTACTTCTTCACCCTCCACATCACCCAAAAAGAAACCTACGCTGGTATCACGAAGGATGGTGAGGTTGTTATATTTTCCTATAAAAAGCATTCTTTCTTATTATGTTTCATACAAAGGTAAGGGTATAAACCCGGATTTGCATTTTATTAATAAACTAACCTCTTTTCCTCTATTCTTTAAAGCATCAAACCACCCGAAAATAGCTTGGGTGGTTTGAAAATAGTATGTTGAAGGAAGATGAAATGCCAATTACATCAGTGTATTGGTCAATCTTTTTAATTCAATTTCCGAAGATTTTGCTGCGTAATTCAAATTTATCAAACGGTAACCCGCTTCTTCGAAACTGCGCTGTGCTTCTCTTACATCGATAATCGTCGCCTGAATTAGCTGGAAACGCTGTAATGTCAGATCAAGAAGCTGCTGGCTTAATTTGTAATTTGCTTTTTGGGACTCCAATTGCTCCAAAGAACTTCTATATGTCTGGAACATTTTCATCGCCTGCGAGGAATAATCACGTACCAAAACCTGTCTTTGAGATTTGGCAGAGTTAGAATTAATTTCTGCAACCTGCTGCTGGCGTTTAAAAGCACTGCCGTTATAAATAGGTACACTAAGCGTAAGACCGGCACTTGGGGCCGTCACCTTGTTTAAAAGAGTAAAACCAGCAGAACTTTGCGCACGGATATAATTGTATCCAAGGTTAAGCCGAACGGTTGGATATCGCAACGCAGCTGTTTCACGAACGATCAATTCAGAAATCCTGATCTGGTTGTCTGCCGCTTTTATATCAGCATTAACAGAAAGTTTTTCAAGAACGTTAGTAATATTGATTGTTTGATCAACTAAGATCGTGTCACGGATAGCAACCGGAGATTGTGGATCCAGTGCCAGCAATCTTAATAATTCGGATTTGGAAACATCAACGGCCAGCTGCTGATTTGTCAGAGTCTGGGTAAGTGTATTTAAATCAATTTGTGCCTGAAATAAATCAGCATTGTTGGCCATTCCGGCCATTTTTCTTACTTCAATAATTTCAAGACGTTTTTGCGAAGCAATGATAGAAAATCGTACTGTATTCATGTAGCTCAGCTGGCGGACAACGTCATAATAACTTGTCATCACGGCAGCAATTGTATTTTGGATCTGGGAATTTAAATATTCGCTGCTTTGACTTTGTAATTCTGCCAAACGTTTTTTTGTCGCCACAACTCTTTTTCCGTTGTATAAAAGAAGACTTGCAGTGATAGCTGCATTTGTATTATTCCCGTCTGCACCCCGTCTTTTTGTACCTGGGCCAGTTTGAAGTTCCTGCGTGATATTTTGAATTTGTTCAACATTGGAAGCCGTAGCCGTTACGGTAGGTAATCCGCCAGCCACTCCATAATTATTGAGTAATGTATTTGCTTCTACACCATTTTTGGCAATCTGTATTTCCAGACTGTTTTTCAAAGCGATAGCAATCGCATCGTCTAGCGTGATCAAAGAATCCGCCGGAACCTGATGGCTCATAGCAGAGCTTCCAGTCAGTAGTAGAAAAATTGCAATTTTAAAACTGTTGTTCAAATTTTTGAGCGGGTTCATGAAAACCTATATTGACTTATGATGATTAAACAATTTGTTTTTTAGACAGCAGCCGGAGCTTCTTCAACAGCCGCCAGTTCTTCTCTGTGTTTGTTATGTTTTGGAGATATAAATGTATATATCGCCGGAATTACAAACAATGTCAAAATCAGGGAAAATGTCAAGCCGCCTACAATTACAACACCCAGAGGTACTCGGCTGGTAGCCGCTGCACCAAGGCTTAGGGCAATTGGCAAAGCTCCAAATGCTGTTGCAAGGCTGGTCATTAAAATTGGGCGCAGACGCTGTGTTGCTGATTCAATAACGGCAGGCAATCGTTTCATACCATGTTCCCGTTTCTGATTTGCAAATTCTACAATCAAAATACCATTTTTCGTAACTAGCCCGATCAGCATGATCATACCGATTTGCGAGAAAATATTGATTGTTAACTTAAAAATAAACAAACTCAAAAGAGCACCAGCCAAAGCCAATGGTACGGTAATCATGATAATAAACGGATCTGTAAAACTTTCAAATTGTCCGGCAAGTACCAGGTAAACCAGTAATAAAGCCAGACCAAATGCGAAACTGGTATTGGAAGAACTTTCCTCGTAATCCCGCGAAGGTCCGCTTAATGAAGTCTGGAAAGTTTCGTCAAGTAATTTATTTGCGATCGTACGCATCGCTAACACACCGTCACCAACGGTTTTTCCTTCCACTAGGGAAGCCGAAATTGTGGCGCTTTTGTATCGGTTGTAGTGATAAAGCGTAGGAGGACCACTTTGCTCAACCATTTTGACAACGGCCGTTAATGGAATATTTTGTCCCCGATTATTTCTTACATATAGTTTTTCAATATCCGCTGGCTTGTCGCGATCTGCACGTTCAACCTGCCCGATTACCTGATACTGCTGTCCGTTACGAATGAAATAAGCCAAACGCCTTCCACTGAATGCGCCCTGAATTGTTGCAGCCACATCGGTAGTGGAAAGACCAAGATCACGCGCTTTCAAACGGTCGATCGTTAACTGAACTTCCGGTTTGTTAAACTTTAAGTTAGCATCGACATTTTGGAAGACAGGATCTTTCCGAGCTTCTTCCAGAAATTTTGGTAATACATCGGTCAGTTTGGCAAAATCCAGATTTTGAAGAATAAATTGTACAGGAAGCGCTCCACGTGAACCGATACCAACCGCAATAGTCTGTTCCTGAACTGCGAATATTCTGGCATTGTTAAATTGAGGCAGTTTTTTATTGAGTTCCATCGCAATATCATTCTGGCTTCTTTTTCTCTCACCAGATGGTACCAATCCTATACGTCCGGAAGATGCATTCATACCACCGCCTCCAAAACCGGGTGTAGATGAAAATACAAAAGAGCGTTCGGGAATGGAGTCATTCAAATAATTAATGACCTCATCAGAAATTCCCTGCATCTGATCAAAACTGGTACCTTCAGGTGCCGACATACTCAGACGAACACTATTGCGATCTTCCATCGGAGCAAGTTCACTTGGCAGATGTTTGTATGTGAAATATATTATTCCTACACATGCAAGAACCAGAATCCAGGCCATCCAGCGTACTTTGATAAAACCGGTAAGCATTCGGTTGTAACCATCTTCCATTCCTGTAAAAAATGGTTCTGTTTTATTATAAAACCATCCGTGACCAGCATCTTTGCGATTAAGGAATACGTTAAGGACCGGTGTAATGGTTAGTGATACGAAAGCTGAAATCAATACGGCCGAAGCTACTACAATTCCAAACTCCCGGAATAAACTTCCTACAAAACCTTCAAGGAAAATAACAGGTAAGAATACAACGGCAAGTGTAAGGGATGTAGAAATTACGGCGAAGAAAATTTCCTTACTACCTTCCAACGCCGCCTCTCGAATGGGGAGACCTTCTTCGAGCTTTCGGAAAATATTTTCCGTGACCACAATACCATCATCCACTACAAGTCCTGTTGCCAGTACGATACCTAAAAGTGTTAGGATATTGATAGAAAAACCGAAAAGATACATGACAAAAAATGTCGCGACTAACGAAATCGGAATATCGATCAACGGACGGACGGCAACGAGGAAGTTTCGGAAGAAGAATAAAATTACGATTACTACGAGCCCGAAGGAGATAATAAGTGTCTCTTCCACTTCCTCCACAGACTGACGTACAAGGCGGGTATTATCAATCAATACATTGAAAGTAATATCTGACTTATTCGATTTAGCAATCTCTGCAAGGCGTTTATTGAATTCTTCAGAAATCTTAACATAGTTGGCACCAGGTTGAGGGATTACTGCTAGTCCTACTGCGTAAACGCCATTATATTTCCAGCTCTGTTCTTCGGTTTCAGGTCCAAGTTCAACTTTTGCAACGTTACTCAGGCGAACAATTCCGGTACTGTCATTTCTTATGATAAGATCACTGAATTCTTTCTCGGAAGTCAGCCTTCCCATGGTACGAATGGTAAGTTCGGTTTCGTTACCGTAAATTTTTCCAGCCGGAAGTTCTACGTTTTCCGCATTCAGTGTTGTATTGATATCATTGAAGGAAACATTGTAGGCGCTCATCTGATCAGGATTCAGCCAGATACGCATCGCATATCTTTTTTGACCAAAAATGTTGATCGCACTTACTCCATCAATCGTTTGAAGACTTTGCTGTAAAACGTTTTCAGCATATTCACTCAATTCCAGCAAACCTTTTGAAGGACTTTGTACTGCCAAAAGAAGAATAAAATCACTGTTAGCATCTGCTTTCGCTACAACCGGAGGAGCATCAATATCCTGGGGCAAATTTCGCTGTGCCTGACTTACTTTGTCACGCACGTCATTTGCGGCAGCTTCAAGATCAATTTCAAGGTTGAATTCGACCGTGATATTACTTGCGCCAATCTGGCTCGACGAACTTATACTTTTAATACCAGGAATACCATTGATACTTTTTTCAAGTGGTTCGGTAATCTGGCTTTCAATGATATCGGCGTTGGCACCTGTGTAGCTGGTGCGGACGTTCACAATTGGAGGGTCAATGGCGGGGTAATCCCTCAGAGATAGAAAGTTATAACCTACTACTCCGAAAAGGATAATAAGCAGGTTCATAACCACGGCAAGTACTGGCCGGTTCAGCGATAATTCCGAAATATTCATAGGATGGTTGTCTAGGAAATGGGCAATTCAATGCCGTTATTCGGCTTTTGTTGAATTCAGGGTTTTTACTGCTCTCACTTTCACAGGCGCATCAGGACGGGCGAACAATACCCCGGAAACAACAATGGAATCTCCAACGTTGATACCACTTGTAACTTCCACAAAATCAGCCTTGCGAACTCCGGTTTGAATACTAACGAAAACGGCCTTTCCTCCTTTTACTGTTACTACTTTTTTATCCCGTGATTCAGGAATAATACAGTTGGTAGGAATCAGAATACTGCTTTTTTGAGCTCCTGCATTCAAAAGGACTTTTGCAAAGGAACCTGGGCTTGGATTTCCTGAATCCAACACCGACCTCACCGTAATATTTCTTGTCGACTGGTCAATTTTTGGTTCAGTCGCTATAATTCTTGCTTTTTGGATTGTACCTTTTTGATCAATAACAACGTCTACTGTGCTTCCTTTTTGAACAAATTGCTGATATACTTCAGGTACTGTAAAATCAATCCGTAAATTGCTCAATTGCTGCATGGTAGCAATAATTGTCATTGGAGATACGTAGGATCCTGCACTTACTTTTCGCAAACCAACCACACCTGTAAATGGTGCACGAATAATTGTTTTGTCAATTAAAGCCTGAGTATAAGCCATATCGGCTTTCAGGGAATTGGAGTTGTTAATCGCAAGATCATAATCGGCCTGGTTAACACCGTTGATAGCGATCAGTTTCTTCAACCGATCTTCCGTAAGCAAGGCGTTATCTAAAAGAATTTTAGATTTGTTCATCTGTGCTGTCAGGTCTGCACTATTGATTCGGCCAATAACCGTTCCTTTCTGAATGGTTTTTCCTTCCGGAACGTCCAGGAAAGTCAGCAATCCGCTTACTTCCGGATGTAGTTCTGCAAATTCATTGGCAACTACTGTACCATTTACTTCAACTTTATCACTTACATTTTCTCTTGCCGCGATGATTACATCAACGGTAGTAGGGGCAGATTTGCCATCATTTTTTTTGAAAGTATCCTTTTTTTCTCCGCACGAAAAAAAAACGGTGCTGAAAGCGGCTAAGAAAAGTGAAGAAAGAAAAGATTTTTTTAAACTAGATCGACATAGAAAATCAGGCCCTGGAAGAATGCAATTCATAGAGGTAGTACTATTTCAAGGAAATTTTAAATTATTAAATTGTTAGGAATAGTTAACAGTCAGAAACCGTGGAAGTTTCGTCAATGTTACGTAAATGTAATACCGCTTGGATAGTTTTCTACTATAAAAGTTTAATGCCTGGAAGTAATTTTTTTAAAATTCTTTTGCGATCACTTTTAAAAGCGTATCACATTTGAGTTCGGTTTCTTCCCATTCACGTTCCGGAATTGAGTCTTCTGTTATTCCGGCACCCGCATAAAACGTGGCAATGCCATCTTTAAGACGAACGGTTCTGAGATTTACAAATAAATTGCTATCTCCTTCAATCTGAACCGGTCCAAGAAATCCGCTATAAAAAGAACGGTCGTATCCTTCGATTTCAGAAATAAATTTTAAACTGGGGATTTTTGGAACTCCGCATATCGCAGAAGTGGGATGCAGCAGGCGCAGCATTACCGATGGAAGTTCCGGGAAATTGAGGGCATTGGTATCTACTTCAAAATCACTTCGAAGGTGATAAAGGTTTCCTGCCAAAACAGTTTTCGGGCCGGTTTCAAGATATTCCCTCAATCGAATTTTTTTAAAGCATTCAATAATATAACGGCTTACCAAAGCCTGTTCTTCAATTTCCTTTTGGCCCCATCGAATGTCATATTTCGCCAACAGATCTCCGTTCTCATCTTTGGCTTTTTGTGTGCCGGCAAGAGACATGGTTTTAAAAGTTCCTTCGGCTGTTTGCTGCACCAAGGCTTCCGGACTTGCCCCAAGCCATAGCTCTTTCTGATCGGGTAAATTAACAAGGGAAACAAAAGCGTGAGCATATGCTTTTGCCAATTTTTGAAAAGCTTTTGCTGGTTGAAAATGTTCGGTAAAGGAAAGTTCTTTTGTGCGGGATAAAACTACCTTATGAAACTGTTTTTGCTTGATAGCCGATACAGCAAGTTCTACCGTTCTTTCAAACCGTGCTTTTGTATCCTGATCGGGTAGGGTAGAAATTAACAAAGGCTGGTTACTGACATTTTCACTTATGTCGTTTTCCTTTATTTGAGATGCTAAATCAACTAGTTTTTTGATTTCCGGATGTTCTTCTCCAAGCTTGTTATCCAGGTGTTGAAGATGACCATTTTCTGAATAAACGGCAATAATATCCCCTTCCATAAAAAGGACATTTTCGTTTTCATTCCAATGAAATGGACTGATTATGAATCCTGATGAAAGTTTTTCAATATCCGGCTGGCAGCTGCGTATTCCTTCTCTGATCGATATTAATAATTTAATTTCACTGGTATAAGGAAGTTTCCACATGGCACATGGAAAGCCCAGTTCTTTTGCTGCTTTCCAAAGTTCTTCTGCTTCAAAACGTTCTAAAATGTACTGAGCCGTTCTAATTTGTGTCGAAATCATCTATTTAATCTTTAACAGGCCTAAACCTGCTCTAAATCCATAACTTATTTTTGTTGGAATTAACGGTTCGCACTCACAATGGCGACTGTCAAACGACTCACACAAACCAATTTGTCTTCCTCATTGGTGATTTTTATATCCCAGATATGTGTCGTCCTTCCAACATGTATAGGTGTAACACGTCCATAAACAAATCCGTTCTTTGCAGGCCGAAGATGATTTGCATTTATTTCAAGTCCAACCGCATGTTGATTATCCGGGTCTTTCAGGCATAAAAATGAAGCTATACTTCCCAATGTTTCAGCCAGAACAACGGACGCTCCACCGTGCAAAATTCCAAAAGGCTGGTGTGTGCGGTGGTCGACAGGCATCCGGGCCACAATATAATCTGTTCCTATTTCCAGAAATTCAATACCAATATGATCGGCAATTGTGTTTTTGCTAAAAGAATGAATGGCATCAAGAGAAATGGATGTTGTGAACATATAAAAATTGTATAAATTTGTACCTGCTATATTAGTCAAAAACAAGGTATTTGCAAAAATAATATTTAAATAATACAATTATTTTGAAAAGAAAGTCTATATATCTCATTCGCCACGGTGAAACTGATCTTAATCGTAGAGGAGTAGTCCAGGGAAGTGGTGTAAATTCTAGTTTGAACGAATGGGGAGAGGCTCAGGCGGCTGCTTTTTTTAATGCTTACCAGCATGTGCCTTTTGACAAAATATATACTTCTGATTTACAGCGAACGCACCAGTCGGTCCGCGGTTTTATAAAACAAGGCATTCCACACGAAAGTTATTCGGGTCTGAACGAGATTTCATGGGGACTTCGTGAAGGCAAAGAGCCCAACACGGGAGATACAAGTTATTACCGCGATCTTGTACTTGCCTGGAAAGCTGGGGATTTTGATGCAGCGGCGGAAGGTGGAGAAAGTCCGATCATGGTCCGTGACCGGCAGATTCCGGTAATAGAAACAATTCTATCCCGTCCGCACGAAAGAAATATTCTTATCGCCATGCATGGCCGTGCGATGCGTGTCCTGTTAACGATCCTTTTCAAAGAATCGCTGATTCATATGGATGATTATGAACACAGCAATTTGTGTTTGTATCGCATCAATTATTCTTATGATACCGGTCTTTTTGAAATGGAAGTAAAAAACGATACAACACACCTGCTTTCACTTGAAATTCCTCAAACCTTGTAGGAGACCGTTCGTGTAGGGGCAATTCCTTTGATGTATTTATGGCGGAAAACTGACCGGGCTTCTATACTTTTGTGGCTTAGTTATTCAGCTGTAACCTTTAATTCATGTCCAAAAGGAAAATTTACTGGACTTTACAAATTGTGGGCTGGACCGTGCTCATTATGTATGAGTTTGTATTATACACCCTTGAATACGGATTTGACCGTACCAATTTATACAGCAGTATTGCCAATATTCTTCTGGGTATTACCCTGACACACATTTACAGGCTTGTGATCCGTCGGTGGAACTGGTCTACGCTGCCGCTGCCAAGGCTTGCTTTGCGAGTGGTAGTATCTGTTTTATTTTTAGGTCTGATCATGACCGTGGTCAACCTTCCTCTTGATCGAAAAATTTTAGAGGAAAACCTGATGAACCAGCCTTTTGTCTTCTGGAATTATTATGCGGGTTGGTGCAAAAATCTTCTGGCGTGGATACTTTCCTACACCGTTTATCATTATGTTGAACAAAACCGTTTAACAGATTTTGAAAAGATAATGCTCAAAACCTCCATGCGCGAAGCAGAAGCAAAAGTGTTACGTTCACAACTTAACCCGCATTTTACTTTCAATGCACTTAATAGTATCCGGGCACTGGTCTATGAAGATCCGTCACGGGCACAAATTAGCATTACTCAATTATCAAACATTTTACGAAATTCACTTCTTGCGGATCGCAGGAAAACGGTGGATTTGCAAGAAGAGTTGAAGACGGTTGTAGATTATCTTGAACTCGAAAAAGTTCGATATGAAGAGCGTTTGCAATATACAATTGAATCCAATCCACAGGCAGTTTACTGGCAGGTTCCACCGATGATGTTACAGACTTTGGTGGAAAATGGTATAAAACATGGCGTATCAAAGCTTATGGGTGGCGGATTTCTGGAAGTAAAGTCCGATATTGAGGACGATATTCTTATTATTCAAATAAGGAATACGGGTACACTTAATAGTATTCCGGGTAATCTGGAGAATATGGATTCTGGTGGGGTAGGGTTGAAAAATACAGCGGAGCGACTTTCTATATTGTATGGTAAAGACGCATCATTCAGGATTTTTCAGGAAAAAGAGGGGGTGGTTTGCTCGGAAGTAAGGATTCCCACACTTTCTGATCAGATGCAGCTCTTGCAGGTTGACTAAACTGGCGACTTTGTAAGTCGCCAAATTTAAATTTTAAGTAACAATTCAAGAATTTTATTTAATAAACAATTCCCGAAAACCGCCATGAGAACTCTTATTGTTGACGATGAACGCCTAGCCAGAAATGAACTTAAAAGATTACTTGAACCTTACACTAAAATTGAAATTGTAGGAGAAGCTGCCAACGCGGAAGAAGCATTGGTGATGATTGACGATTTGCAGCCAGAACTTTTATTCCTTGATATACAAATGCCGGGTAAAAACGGTTTCGAGCTTTTGTCTTCAATAGAAGGAAAAAGTCCGGAGGTGATTTTTACAACGGCGTATGATGAATATGCAATCAAGGCATTTGAATTTAATGCGCTTGATTATTTATTGAAACCCATTGATTCGGAACGTTTAAGAGAGACAATCCACAGAATTGAAGAAAACCAGGCGCATATTGAAATCCCTGTTTCAAATCATGAAAGAGTAGAAAAAATTCTTGGTGAAAACGATCAGGTTTTTGTTAAAGACGGCGAAAAATGCTGGTTTGTAAAATTAGGAAAAGTAAGATTATTCGAATCGATGGGTAATTATGTTCGTCTGCATTTTGATGACCAGAAACCTTTGGTTTTAAAATCGCTAAATAATCTGGAAGAAAGACTTGATCCAGGGACTTATTTCAGAGCTAACCGTAAACATATTATCAATTTACATTGGATTGAAAAAATTGAACCCTGGTTTAGTGGTGGTCTTTTAGTGACTTTGCAAGGTGGAGATAAAATTGAAATTTCCCGTCGACAGGCGATCCGGTTTAAGGAGTTAATGAGTTTGTAGGCTTATAGAGTTTTTTTTACCCGTCGGACGGCGGAAAAAGCCGTCCGACGGGTTGCCGATTCAGAAGTTTTTCGAGCCGTCCGTCCGACGGTTTTTTTAACGTCGGACAGATAATAAAAACTTGGGAACAATTATTACACTTTAAGACTATTAAAATAAAAGCACTCATCAATCCCAAACTCAATATGCGTATTCTCTCAAAACTGTTAATATTAGGCAGCTTTATTTTCTTTTATGCGTGTACGCCTTCCACTAAAAAGGAAGAAGTTAATACGGGAATTAAAGCTGGGAAATTTAATAAAATGGAGTTTGGGAATTGTGATACAACACTGATAGGTGGGGTAAGTCTGATGATAAATATCTGGGAGCCAGCTTCTCAGGATACCGTTTCTGGCACGATTCGTGCTTTTTTAAATCAAAAACTGATCGACAGAATAAATGATTATGCAGATTCTGCGAGTATCGCTGCTCATCCGGGTTCAGATAATAGTATCAAAAATGCTTATGATGTTTTTGCTTCAAATTATACAAAATTCAAAACACAATTTCCGGATGCGCCAGGTTGCTGGGAAGTGGATTTGAAAGGAGATACGATTATGGTTTCCTCAAAAATCATGCAGTATCAAATGGATCATTATGCTTTTACAGGCGGAGCACATCCTAACAGTTTCCGGACCTATTATGTTTTCGATATACAGACCGGAAAGGAATTAGAATCATCGTCATTCATTGCTGATTCCGTTGCTTTGCTTAAAAAAGTAGAAAGATCATTCAGGAAACTTGAAAATCTGGCGGATACTACCAATCTTGAAAATGCAGGATATTTTTTAGCAAATCATAAATTTTTTCTACCTGCAAACTACGCATTTACGAGAGGAGGGATTTTCTTTTATTACAATCCATACGAAATTGCAGCTTACGCGCGCGGAGCAATCACGTTTACAATTCCTTATCAAGAACTGGAAGGAATTGTAAAAAAGGAATTGATTTTTTAGGCTAGAAAATTTTCTCGTCCACAAAACTTAGAAAACCTTTATCGGTGAAAATGATATGATCCAAAACCGGCAGGTCAAGTAACATACCACATTCTTTTAACTGTTTGGTAAGATTGAGGTCTTGTAAACTGGCGGTCAATTGACCCGAAGGATGATTGTGTACCAGGATAATAGAGCTTGCCATATGTTCCAGTGCTAGTTTAAACACTACTTTTGGATCGCAGACGGTTCCGGAAATTCCACCTACACTGACGGCGACGGATTTCATAACTTCGTTGGCACGATTAAGCAAAATAATCCAGAATTCTTCATGAGATTTGTCCTGGAGATGTTGCCTCATTTCATCATATACAGCTTGGGATGAGTTGATAATTCTGCGTTTGTCCGAAATATGATCCGTTCTTCTACGTCCAAGTTCCAGTGCAGCGAGAATAGTAATGGCTTTTGCTTCGCCGATTCCTTTATTCTTCATCAGGTCCTTCATTCCTTGTCTGGCAAGTTCGCTGATGTTATTGTTTACTGCATTCATGATTCCTTTGGCCACATCAACCGCAGATAACTTAACAGTTCCTGAACCTATCAGAATGGCAATTAATTCGGCATTGGACAAGGCTGCTTTCCCTTTCAAAAGTAATTTTTCGCGGGGTCGGTCTTCTTCTGCCCAACTTCGAATGGTGGTCGGATTGTAAGGATTATCTTCGGACATAAGGAAATTTTAGTCCCTATGACGAAGAAAAAGTTGTTTGGTCATGTAAAAACCTGCGTCCTGTTAACTTTTATTCCCCTAATTCAGTCAGTGCAGCTTTTGCCTTATTATCGATGCTATTTTTATATTCATGTTTTTTGTACGACATGGCTTTTTTGAAATAGCTGATGGCCAGGGTGTTGTTCTTTTTATCCCGGGTAATATAACCCATTTGTAAGGCAGCAGAAGGACCAAAGGTGAATGAAGTGCCCTGAGTCAAAAATATCGCCCGGTCATAATAGGGTATCGCTCGATCAATTTGGTTCATTTTTTGCAGAATCCGGCCTTTACGATAATTCAGCTCCGCTTTATCGCCTGGCGTCGAAAATGATTTTTCAGTATAATTATCAATAAAATCCCAGGCTTCTGTCAGATATCCTCCATCAGTTGAGTAGCGGGCTTTATAAAGTACTTTTTGATCCGGTAATAATTTTCCATCAGCATATTCTTCCGACAAACGCTGCGCAAATTTATCACCTTCCACAATCGTACTTCCTTTGCTGCCGGCAAGTTTGATGTAAGGAATTGCATCAGCATCACGATCGGCTAGCCAGCGGCTCATGAAAAGTTTCAGATTACTGTCTTTGATGAAGTTGACACCTTTATATTTCTGCTGAAATTTTGAATAAAAGAAGAAAGCGATATCATATTTTCCTTTTTGCAAAGCTATTTCCCCACGCAGATAGTCAAGAAACGGAAATGGCAAGTAATCATCGCCGTTGGGTGCATAGTTAAGATAGTAAAGTGCATCTTCGCTTCTTCCTTCTTTCATCAAAATGGTTGTAGCAAAAAAGTGAAGCAGCAAATTATCCGGCTGACTTTTTGGTAATTGTTGTATCAAAGTTCTCTGTGCATCACTAAGCTGCAAAGTATAAGCATGCAAAAGAAGATCGATTAGTTGCGCTTCTTGTTTGAAAAATGGCTCTTCACGCTCTACAAACTGTATTTCTTCAATGCCTAACTTAATGTTTCCCTTTAAGCCCAGAATTTTGGTTACCCAGGTATAATTGTCAGGAACAGAGCCGATTAATACATGTAAAAGCCCCAGAGTTTTTAATGAAGGATTGAACGCCGGGAATTTTTTTCTATTGTCCTGTAACAAGTTATAGGCCTTGATGATATCCCAGGAAGCACTTACTTCATTTCCGAATTTCATTTTAATAAATGCCCAGTGCATTCTGATTTCGGCCTGGAAGAAACGTTTGTACGGCGAAGAGTTAGAAAGTTTGGTAAGATCAAGCAAGCGGCTATCCTCTTTTTTACTCCATTCTTTAAAAGCTGTTTTATCTTCTGAAATCAGGAGATAATGCAAATCTGCATAATTGTCAAGATAAGTAATAAAAGCGTTTTCAGGATCAGCTTTTCGTTCCTCTTCAATCAATGCGCGGGCAGGTTCAATGCGCAATTTTTGAATTTCGAAATAAGCCTTCTGCAATTTCGGAGTAAAACGAACATCATGACTAGTTGTGGCTTTTATTTGTAAGCTGCTCAAAAACAGTATAATAAATAAAAAAATAGTTGCCTGAACTTTCAATGTAAGCTTGTTAATGATTTTATATTCTTTCACTGGATTATTTAGGAGACAATTAGTGCTGGTCGTGCAAATTTAAGAAGAGAAAGTTATCCACTATCATTTGACCGGAAATCTGTTAAATCAAAGCACAAAAAAAGGTTGCCTGAATAAGACAACCTTCTAATATTATAATTTCTCTAAAACCTAGCGGCGTTGGTGAACCGGCTCAACACTTTCCACATCGGCAAGAATTCTTCCGCAATGTTCGCAAACAATAAGTTTTTTGCGTTCACGTATATCCGCTTGTCTTTGAGGAGGAACAATGCTGAAACATCCTCCGCAGGCGCCACGTGATACGTGTACAACTGCAAGACCGTTCATAGAATTGTCACGTATTTTTTGATACGATTTCAACAAACGCTCTTCGATTTTTTTAATATGTTTTTCGCGTTCACCTAAAAGTCCTTTTTCCTCTGCTTCGCTTTCGCTGGTTATCAGAGAAAGTTCACCTTTTTTGGCTTTCAAATCTTCATTTCTTTCATTAAGCGTAGATTCTGCACGATTTGCATCATCTTCGATCAATCTGATACGTGCTTTGGCTTCGTTAATTTTCTTGTCGGCCAATTGCATATCAAGTTCCTGCAATTCAATTTCCTTCGTGATAGCGTCATATTCGCGGTTGTTACGAACATTCATCTGCTGATCCTTGTATTTTTTGATCAGCTTTTCGCCATCCTTCTGGGCATTTTTAAAGCTATCAATTTCTGCATTTAATGCAGCGATTTCGCTTTTGAATTTTCCTATTCTTGTTTCAAAACCGATGATTTCGTCTTCCAGATCTCTAACTTCTTCGGGAAGATCGCCACGGGTCTTTCTGATTTCGTCCAGGCTTGAATCAATTTCCTGAAGTTTCAGGAGAGCGTCTAATTTTTGTGCGATTGTATTTTCCATGTATGTCTTTAATGGACTTGTTTCAATGCGTATTATATGAGTGGGACTTTAAGCTGAATCTCTTCTTCGTACTATTTGAATACTAACTTGCTCAAAAACTTATTTCTAAACAAGATATCGTACCGGATTAGTATTGACGTCTGACAAACAGAGTGCGAAATTACTAAAAATTCCCGATAAATAGTTGTATAATAAATCTTTCGTGAATACTTCGCTTTCAAAATGTCCGATATCACAGATCATAATGCGGTTATCGGCATCAAAAAATTCATGATATTTATAATCTGCTGTCACAAAAACGTCTGCTTTGGCTCTAATCGCGTCCGATAACAGGAAACTTCCCGCGCCTCCGCAGACAGCAATTCTTTGTATTTTTTTATTTAATGGGACAGTATGTTTAACAAGCGGCGTTTGCATTTGGGTCTTCAAAAATTGGAGAAATATTTCCGGGTCCATCGCCTCAGATAATTCTCCAACAGCCCCTGCACCTACTTCCTGATTCTCATTTTCGAGATTTTGAAGATAATAAGCTGCCTCCTCATAAGGATGATTTTCCTTCATGATTTTCAAAATGGAGGATTGCAAATAAGAAGGAAACATCACCTCAATTCTGTTTTCTGTCACTTCTTCGTCATTTCCTTTCGTTCCAACGGTAGGATTTGAAGATTGACCCGGTTGAAAAGTTCCAATGCCCTCAGTACGGAAACTGCAATTTTTATATTGACCAATTTCACCGGCACCGGCTGCAAACATTGCATCTAAAATAGATTGGGTGTTTTCGATTGGAGCAAAAAATGTAAGTTTTGTAAGCAATTGCTTTTTTGGAGACAACACTTTTACATTACCCAGGCCAAGTCTTTCTGCAATTTTCCAGTTAACGCCATTGACAACATGATCCAGGTTGGTATGAATCGCATAGATTGCTATATCATTTTTGATCGCTTTTATGACAGTCCTTTCTACATAGTTACTGCCGTTTAATCTTTTTAGCCCTTTAAAAACAATTGGGTGGTGGGCAACGATCAGGTTACAATTTTTTTCAATAGCTTCCTGAACGACTTCTTCTGTAGTATCCAGTGAGAAAAGTATGCCTGTTACCAATGTGAGAGGTGATCCAACGAGTAATCCGGCATTATCGTAACTTTCCTGATAGGTAGGAGGAGCAAGTTTTTCAAGTTGATGAATAATCTCTTTAATTTGTGTCATTTTTTTTAAGTTGCAACTATTTGATAGCCAGAACGAATTTGATTTTTTGAAATTTTATTTGCAAATTAAACAAGATTTATTTGCCAAACGTATTGCAATCAAGAATAATAATACTAGTTTTGCACCACAATAACCCGGAACGACGGGGGAAAGTTAACTTGGTTTGGTAGTTCAGTTGGTTAGAATACATGCCTGTCACGCATGGGGTCGCGGGTTCGAGTCCCGTCCAGACCGCCAAGTTTATTGAAAGATTGAAGCTATTGGTTTGGTAGTTCAGTTGGTTAGAATACATGCCTGTCACGCATGGGGTCGCGGGTTCGAGTCCCGTCCAGACCGCACATTTTTTTTTCAAAAATTAAGAAATCCTGTTAAAATTCAATTTTAGCAGGATTTTTTTTGCGTTTTAGATCACCAAAATGTACAAAACTGCTCAAAATCAAAAAGCGTCTTTCAGTGCGTCTTTTTATTTTTCAAAAAGACGCACTGAAGTGCTTGTAATTTGTTTTGAGTCAACCTGTTAAAGAGATTTCAGCTGCCTGAGAAAAAAGGTTAGAGAAAAGCTGGTTCTGGATGTTGAGCTTCCGTTAGAAATTGAAGATTTTAAAGAAAACGAAGGGGATACCGAAGTTAAACTTAATCTCCTATACGCTGCAATAGAACAGCTCCCGCCAAAAAGAAAAAATGTTTTTACACTTTGCAGGCTTGAAGGGAAATCTTACCAGGAAGCCGCCGATATTTTAGGTATCTCAATTTACACTGTCAAGGAACATCTGATGGCAGCTTCAAAAACGATCAAGTCGTATGTTGCAGATCACATGCCAAAAAATGCGGCCTGGCTGCTGTATTTCGTTTTTGGATTTCTTCAATAAATTTAAGTTAACAATTTCGTAACACTGCTAATACCCACCATCAACACGGCCGGGACGTATTTACCCTTGAAAGCATGGAAGAACTAGACTTACTGATACAAAAATTTTGGGCTGGCCAAACAACAGAGCCGGAAAACATCCGGTTGAATCATATTTTGAATAACGATTCGGATGGTATTCTGTTGGGGTTTGAATCAATCGAAACAGGGCATATGGATGTATTGGGAGAGTCCGCAGGCGCTGAATTGCTGGAAGCATTGCACGGCAGGTTAAATTTTGAAACTAAAAAAACGAAAGTTATTGAGAGGCCTCTTGATAGCAGAAGTAACCGGCATTACTGGATTGCAGCAGCCTCTGTACTTTTGGTTCTTGCCAGTATGTTTTTAGTTTTCAGATTTGTTAAAAATCCGGAAAAGCAAATGGCAGAAACGCCAATCACAGAAAAACCCGGTTTGGTGAATGTTGTAAATTCTTCTGATTCCGTAATGGTACTGACTTTAAGTGACAGTTCCCTTATCCGGCTTTCCCCAAGGAGTGCGATTACCTACTACAAACCCTTTGTATCTGGCCGGCGAGATATTTCATTGGTGGGAACCGCAGATTTCGATGTGGCGAAAGACGTTTCGAGGCCATTCGCCGTATATACCGGAAGGTTATCAACCACGGCTTTGGGGACCAGGTTTAGAATTGATGCCGCAAGCCAGAATAAGTTCGTAAAAGTCAGGTTGATGGAAGGAAAAGTGGTTCTGCGTTCAACTGAGATGAAAGATGTTTACCTGATGCCGGGTCAGCAGTGTAAATTCGAAATTGCAACTGGATATGCCAAAATCAGCCCGTTTGATATTGAAGATCAAAAGAGCGGGACTAATGGATTAAAAAAAACGTCGTTAAATCCAAATAAAGCCGGATCGTTGGCTTTTGTTCAAAAACCGTTATCCGTTGTTTTTGAGAAGATTGGAGAACAATTTAATGTAAAAATCGAAAGTTCTGATGTGGAAATAAATTCCATTTCCTTTACCGGTACATTTTTTCCGTCGGACTCTCTGGGCAATATTCTTACCATCATTTGCGGTAGCAATGATTTATCTTTTGAAAGAAAACAAAACATAATAACCATCAAAAAAGCCAATAATTGAGATTACTTCACATAGCGTAAGAATCTGTTTTCAACCAATTTCAACCTAATTTAATCCTGTGCCTTGTTTTGTGCGCACGGGAGAACTATTTCCAAAAAAGTATAAATGATGAAAAATGTACAAAAAAGATGGCTGCTGCTCCTGTGGCTGGTCGTGATTCCTTTTTTTTCAAATGCACAGTCGATGACCGCTCAAATAAAGGGTGCGGTTGTGAGCATGAAAGGTGAAGAACTACCTGGCGTTACCATTACCATGCAGCAAACCGGAGTTGCCACAAAAGATTTTACAACCACCAACGAGAAAGGACTGTTTACGATTGGCAATCTTGCGATTGGGAAAATATATGATTTCTCTTTTAGCTCGGTTGGCTTTGATACTTATTTTTTGAAAGATTTTAAGATCAATCAACAAGATAATAACTCGATGATTATCAGGCTGACCGAGTCTGCCACATCGCTGGACCAGGTATTGGTAGTTGGTTATGGAACACAGTCTAAAAGAAATGTTACCGGTTCGATATCCCGCGTTGCATCCAAAGAACTTGCTACCTACTCAGGAAGCAGTTTTGCGAGCCAGCTGTCGGGCAAAGCAGCCGGCGTTATCATCAATGATTATTCCGCCCAGCCCGGCAGTGACCCACAGATCATTATCAGGGGCGTCGGAACACTCACTGCCGGAAGAGATCCTCTTATCGTTGTTGATGGTTTTCCAATGACAGAAGGCACTTCGTTTAATTCGATCAACCCAAATGATATTGAAACGATCGACATTCTAAAAGACCCGGCGTCTGCCGCTATATATGGATCCAGAGCTGCCAACGGAGTGATCCTGATTACAACTAAAAAAGGAAAAAATGAGAGTATGAAAGTAAGTCTGGATATTTTTGCCGGGGTTCAGCAGCGCGCAGATAAGGTAGAATATGTTGATGCCTACGATGCGGCCCAATATTTTACGGAAGCCCGGGATTACGGATACGTTTCTAAAAATCCGTCAAAAAGAAGAATCACTGACGATGTTGCTACGAGGAAAGCCAACGGCGCATCACTTCGTGAGCTCAGACTTAATTACCTGCAGCCATACCTGGACAAGAAACCTGGACTGACCAATACGAATTGGCTGGACGAAACTTTCCGGAAGGCGGCCATGAGCAGCTACAACGTTTCTGTTTCCGGAGGAACGACCAAAACCAATTACTATTTTTCAGCTAATTATTTTAACCAGCAGGGCCTGGTCATCAATAACGGATTGAAACGTTACAGTGGGACTATAAAAATTAATTCTGAAGTTTCGGACAGGCTTAGTTTCAGCTTCAATTTGAATCCGTCTTATTCGGTTCAAAATTATTTTAACAACGATGATAATAACAGCAGTTTTGATCCGATTGCTGCTACCGGGATATCTTATCCTTTTTTTAGCGTATACAATCCGGATGGTTCTTTCGCCATCAGCCAGCAGATAATTGCGAATACCCCTGAGGATGGCGCGCTGGCAGAAAATGCAGTAGCACTGGCAAAAAAAATCAAAAATGTCAGAAACAATTTCAGGACGCTAGGTAATACCTACTTTGAGTTCAAAATTCTGGACGGATTAAAGTTTAAGACTCTGTGGGGTGCCGATTACCGGACCAATTACTTTTCTTATTTCAACCCATCAGACGTGGGCGCTTACCGTACCCCCGCCCCCAAACCGGCAGAAGCCTCAGAAACAAACGGTTCGGCAATTAATTATTTGATCGAGAATACACTGACTTACAGTAAGGCATTTGGAGAGCACGACATAAACGTTTTGGCTGGGTATAGTTTTCAAAAACAAACCAATTCCAATACCGCCGTAACCGGTACGGGCATCGCAGATGATAATATCACCAATATCGGCGGTGCGAGTGCCTTTGCTGTCAATACCGATAAATACGCCTGGGCTCAGGTTTCCTATCTTTCCCGTATTCAGTACGCATATAAAGGTACTTATCTGTTCTCAGCTGCCATGCGAAGAGATGGATCTTCCCGTTTCGGGGCAGACAACAAGTGGGGGTTTTTCCCTTCTTTTACAGCTGGCTGGATACTGAGTAAAGAAGCATTTATGCCGAAAACGGATCTGCTGACATTTGCTAAACTGCGTGCTACCTGGGGGAAAGCCGGTAATAACCAAATCGGCCCTTATGATTCCAAGGCCCTTGTTAGTGGCGGATCGGCTTATAATTACGTTTACGGTAATACTTTGGGCTCGGGTTTTGCTGCATCGAAAACGCCCAACACAAGGCTCGGCTGGGAGACCAAGACATCTGTAAATTTCGGGGTGGATTTAAGCTTTTTTAACCGGCTTAACGTGACGGTTGACTATTATAATTCAACAACAAGTGATCTGTTATTAGATGTACCGGTACCCGAACAATCCGGTTTCAGCTCATCCATCCAAAATATTGGTAAGGTTCGAAACAGCGGTTTGGAATTAGAATTTTCCGGAAATATCAATCTGGGAAAAGTGAAATGGAATGCCTCTGCAAATATGGCCGCCAATAAAAATAAAGTTTTGGCCCTGGCACCAGGCCAGACACAGATCATTAGCGGTAACGAAAGTAATTTCTATACCAAAGTAGGCGGTCCTGTTGCTGAATTATACGGATATAACGTGACCGGAATTTATAAAACCCAGGATGCTATCGACAATTCAGCGCACCTGGCAGGAACGGTAGTGGGCGATTATGTAGTGACTGATACAAATGGCGACGGAATCGTGAATTCCCTTGATATGACAGCGCAGGGCTCTTATTTTCCCAAGTTGACTTACGGGCTTACCAACGATTTTTCCTATATGGGTTTTGGACTAAACTTTTCTTTAACCGGTGTATCAGGCCGTAAAATATTTGACCGGCAACTCTCATCTCAAAATGAATCCGGGGAAGGCTTTTCGGTTCCAACCAAGTACTATTTCGAGCACAGGTATCATCCGGAAAATAATCCTGACGGTTTCTTTGGACAGCCTAACATGGGTAACTTTTCAACCGCCAGAAAATCGGCGCGTGCCTCAAATCTATATTACCAAAACGGCGATTACATCAGGATTCGGAGCATACAGCTTTCTTACACCATTAAGCCATCGGTATTATCCATGTTAAAAATCAGCGCTGCAAGAGTTTATGTATCTGCCAATAATTTGTTGACTATCACTAAATACAGAGGTTTTAACCCGGATGCGACCACAGGATCGGTTTTAACCAGCGGCCAGGCGGTTTCCAATTACCCGGTCGCACGCTCTTACCAGATCGGTGTCAATGTAACTTTCTAAAAACTTGCCTGGACTTATCAAATATTCAAATATGAAAAATCTTATTGTTGCCTCCATGGTGTGCATGGCTCTGTTTACGTCATGCACAGATGAGCTCGACCAAAACCCAATTACATCCAAAGAGTTAAGCCAATTTTTGCGAACCGAAGCAGAAGTTGAAGAATACGTAAATGCAGTTTATGCAAATTTACAACTGGATGGCCTTTATGGTCTTTACATGCCTGTGTTGGGTGAAATTGCATCAGACAATACCTTTGATGAAGTGCCTTTGAATGACGGAGGGGTTTATGGAGAACTTGACCTGTTCACAATCATACCTGCCAATGGCGTCATTGCTGCAAACTGGAAACATTCCTATCAGGGCATACAAAAAACCAATGTAGTTTTAAATAGGATTGAAGCGGTATCATTCAAAAGTGATATTATAAAAAAAGCAAGGACCGGTGAGATGAAGTTTATCCGTGCACTGCTGTATTTCAACCTGGTAAGATTATATGGTGATGTGCCCTTGGTTACCGGCGAGACCACAGACGTTAATACCTATTTTGGCCAGGGGCGCACTGCTTCGGCAAAAGTGTATGAGCAAATTATTCAGGATCTTAATACAGCCGTTGAGCTGCTGCCTGCTGAATCCAGTCAACCGGGAAAAGTGGTCCAAACTGCTGCCCAGGCATTGCTTGGAAAGGTTTATCTGACACTCAATGATTATTCCAATGCCCGAACACAACTTCAAAATGTGATTAAATCGGGTAAACATTTACTGCTTCCGAACCTGGCGGATATCTTTTCGCTTGCCAATGAAAACAACAAAGAGATCATTTTTGCAGTACAATTTGCATCTGGTATCAATGGAAATACAGAGGGTAGCTACATGTACCAACAGTTCAGCCCGTCAGCCACAGTCAGTGGCGCAAAGGGGCATAACTTACCTACAAAAAGCCTTTACAATCTTTACACCTCGGCTGACAAAAGAAAAAATGAATATGTGGCCCTGGCTACTAGTGGTTCCCCTTACAACAACAAGCTAAAAAAACCAACAACAGTGATAACCGATGGCGGGAGCAACATTGTAGTTCTTCGCTATCCTGATGTGCTGTTAATGCTTTCGGAAGCGGAAAATGAATTGGGCAATCTGGCAGCGTCCATTGATTATTTAAATCAAATCAGAACACGGGCTGGATTAAATGCAGCTGCTCCGGGCTCAAAAGAGGAATTAAGAACTGCCATCGCGTTGGAAAGACAATTGGAGCTTGTCGGAGAAGGCCACCGGTGGTTTGATCTTATCAGGACTAAAAGAGCGGTTGAAGTGATGAATTCCTGGTTTAAGCAGAACGGAGCACTTACAGTGATCAGTGAACAAAAGATGCTATTACCCATTCCGGTTGGGCAAATCAATACAGATCCTGCTATCAAACAAAATCCTGGTTATAACTAATCTATGAAAAAGATACTATTTCAAATCCTGGTAATCAGCGTGCTGTTGAGCTTAGGCACACGCCAGGCAAATGCACAAAAAACTTATCAGAGTATTTTAAAGCAGTTAAAGAACCCATCACCTGATCATGTGCTGACAGCTGCCCACAGAGGTGACTGGAGAAACGCTCCCGAAAATTCAATTGATGCAATCGACCGTTGTATTAAAATGGGAATTGATATTGTTGAAATCGATATTCATAAAACCAAAGATGGTCATTTGGTACTGCTTCATGACCTGACGATCGACAGAACAACAACAGGACACGGTAAACTACAAGACTGGACCCTGGACTCATTGAAAACGCTCAAAATCAGACAGGGACATGGAGGCGCCACACCGGGAGAGCTTCCAACATTGGAGCAGGCAATGCTTTTTATAAAGGGAAAACCCGTACTGGTTAACCTGGATAAAGGCTGGGACTATTTGCCAGAAGCGTATCAAGTTTTAAAGCAAACCGGAACAGTCCAGCAGGCCATTTTTAAAGGAAAACAAACACTTGTTGAAATGAGAAAAAAGCATGGCAGCCTGATGGACAGTATCATTTACATGCCTATGGTATGGCCGATGGATTATAATATTTATGGTGAAACCGCAGCGCATCCGGATATATTTGTGAAGGGATTTTTAGATGATTACAAACCTGTGGCATTTGAAGTTATATTCAATAAAGAAGACTCCCCGGTACTTTTGGAGGCTGTGCCTGCGATCCAGAAAGCCGGTATTTCTGTATGGGTGAATTCACTTTGGGAAGAACTGTGCGCCGGACACACAGATGAAAAAGCAATTTTAAAGCCAGAAGAAAACTGGGGATGGCTTATCAAAAGAGGAGCAAATGTCATCCAGACAGATAGGCCAAAAGAGCTTCTTGATTATTTAAAAAGCAAGAAATTGTATTACCAATAAAAAGCCCTACAAGTGGATAAAGAGAACCAGAAGTGTAACAATGCGGTTTATACTTCTGGTTTAATTCAAATTTTGAAAAACTTATCCAAAATGTCCACCGACATAATTCCTGGTCAGTTCCTGCTGAGGATTTTTGAAAACATTTTCTGTGGAATCAAATTCAATAACTTCCCCTAAATACATAAAAGCTACTTTGTCCGATATCCGCTGTGCCTGCTGCATATTGTGTGTCACGATCACGATCGTGTAGTCTTTTTTAAGACTCATAATCAGCTCTTCAATTTTGCCGGTACTGATCGGGTCCAATGCCGAACATGGTTCATCCATGAGAATAACCTCGGGCCGCAGCACAACCGTGCGGGCAATGCATAACCGCTGCTGCTGTCCTCCTGATAATTTGACTGCCGGTTTTTTAAGTTCATCTTTGACCTCGTCCCACAGATAACTTTCTTTTAAGGCTTTTTCTATCAGGTCAGGGATTTCGTTTTTTGGGAATTCATGGATATTAAGTCCATAAGAGAGGTTCTCATAGATGCTTTTTGGCAAAGGGTTAGGTTTTTGAAACACCATGCCGATCCGTTTCCTTATTTCAGTGACCGATATATTTTTATCATATAAATCCAGATTATCAAGTTTCAGCGTTCCTTTTACATGCGCGTCTGGTGAAAGATCATGCATGCGGTTGAAAGACCTCAGCAGTGTTGATTTACCACATCCCGATGGCCCAATCAGCGAAATAACCTGATTTTTAATAAAGTCGATATTAATATTTTTCAGTATCTGCTTTTCTCCAAACGACAGATTTAAGGAATGAGCGGATAATTTTATCTGATCCATTTTAGTCTTGTGTTCTTTGTTTAAACCGGATGTAAAACGCAATCAAATTCAAACCGAACACCAGTACAATGAGTACTACCGCTGTGCCGTAAGCGAGCGGCCTGACCTGTTGGATAGATTGGTGCTGGGTTGAAAGCATATATAAATGATAAGGCAATGCCATAAATTCCTGGTTCAGAGAAGAGGTCAAACCATTGATATAAAACGCTACGCCGGTAAACAAGATGGGTGCTGTCTCGCCGGCTGCCCTTGACAAAGTCAGAATAATACCTGTTAGAATGCCCGGAAGAGCTTTGGGCAGCACCACATCTTTAATTGTTTCGAACTGGGTTGCCCCAAGTGCCAGCGTTGCTTCCCGCATACTATTCGGAATCCGTTTTAATGCTTCCTCGGTTGTCGTGATAATATAGGGAAGCGATAGCAAACCTAATGTTAGACCTGCTGAGAGAACCGATGTGCCCATGCGCAGACCTTGCACAAAAAGGGCCAAACCGAAAAGTCCGTAAATAATGGAAGGAATGCCTGCGAGATTTCGTATCGATGCGCGTATAATATTGGTCAAAAGAGATGGTTTTGCATATTCGTTGAGATAAACCGCGCAGCCAATGCCAAATGGAACAGCAAAAAGCGTCGTGATCAGTGTCAGCCACAAAGTGCCAATAAGCGCCGGAAGGATCCCGCCTTTTGTCATACCTTGCTCCGGAGGCTGACTAATGAAATTCCAGGAGACAGAGGAGAAGCCTTTTGAGAAAATATCAAACAAGATAATACCCAGAAACAAACATACGATGCATGTGCTTCCAACCAGAAGGACCCAGTTTAGAAAATGTGTAAGTTTCTTTTTCATGCATGAAATTTTCTAAACCGGTTTGCGAAATATTCCCCGAGTAAATTGATGACAAGCGTGATAACAAACAAAACCGCCGCGATGGCAAAAAGAGCGAAATAATGCGTAGTCTGATAAGGCACTTCTCCCATCTCAATCGCAATCGTTGCAGTTATGGTACGGATAGAATCCAGAAAGCCTTTTGGCAAGGCGGCAGCATTTCCAGTTGCCATAAGCACGGTCATGGTTTCTCCTAAAGCTCTGCCCAACCCCAGCATGACCGCGGCAATCAGGCCCGGCAGCGCTGCGGGTATCGTGACTTTAAATAGTGTTGCCCACTTGTTTGCGCCTAATGCAAAAGAGGCTTCTTTATATGTTTGCGGGACAGCATTGATTGCGTCCTCGGCAATGGTGATAATCGTTGGCAAAGCCATTACCGCTAGTAAAATAGATCCATTCAGCGCATTTAAGCCATTTTGAATCCCGAATAATTTTGCAATTGCCGGCCCGATCAAAACAATACCTAGAAAACCGATCGCCACAGAAGGAATTGCCGCAAGCATTTCTATGACCGGTTTTAAAACGATTTGCAATTTCCGCGGCGCAAATTCGGAGATATAAGCAGCAGTCAAAATGCCCAGTGGCACTGCAATAAACATAGACCCAAATGCTACAAGGCCTGTACTTGCCAGTAGTGGAAAAATACTGTACGTCCCGTTTACACTTTCGGGGTTCCACTGGGAGCCTGTAAAAAAATCGATCGGGCTGATGTGGGTGAAGAACGCAATGCTGTTATAAAACAGCATAAAAAATATTGCTCCCAGCAATGCGATTGTAGCAAGGCCTGTGGCTTTGAAAATAATTTTCAGTATCCGATCGGTCCTCTCTCGTCTGCGTACACTCATAGTTTCATTACCGGATAGTAACCCGCTGTTTTTATTATCTTTTGTCCAACTGCGCTTTTTTCAAAATCAATAAATGGTTTTATTTTATGGTAAGATGCACGCTGGTAGTATTGAAAAAGCGGACGTTGAAAGAAATACTTTCCTGCCGCAATCATCTTTGCATCCAAGGGTGAAACCGCGCTTTGACCATCTCCGGAATAAATTTTAAGAACCTTTATTCCTTTGCTTCCACCATGGGTTACATACCCCGCACCCACATAACCAATGCCGGAATTATCTGCCTTGATCGCTTCAAGTATCTGGGCATTTCCGTTCATTTCTTTTGCTCTGTTACTAAACTCAATTTTTAGTTTCTTGCGCACAAAATCATGCGTTCCTGAGTTGCTTTGCCTTCCATAAATGTTGACCGGAAGTTTTTGTTTAGCAATAGTAGACCAGTCTGTCTGTTCTCCTTTTAGTAAAACTGCAAGTTGTGTGGTACTGATAGAGTCGATCGAAAGATTTTCTGCCACGACAAATGCTATTGCATCCTGCGCAAATATGAATGAATCAATCCGTTCACCCTCCTTTTTAAACAGACCTATTTCTTCGGCATTGATACTTCTTGACGAATTGGCGATATCAGCAGTCTCATTCAGCAACGACGCAATCCCCAAACCAGAACCACCACCGGAGATGGAAACAAAAATTGACGGATTTTGCTTATGGAAAGATTCTGCTAATTCTACCGCCAGATTCACCTCTGTGTCTGATCCTTTTATTTTTATTACATCACTATTTCCCTGACAAGACCAAAGAAAGACCAGCATTGTCAATAAAGAACCTTTCATATTTATAGGAGTAGAAAATCTAGTCAATATTAAATAAATTGAAAGACAGGTTCATATTGTCTTATTGTTAAGAAAAATGACATTCCTATTCACATTGGCGGAATCCAGTGTTTTCAACCCGCGCAGCTCCAACGTTGGCTCAAATAATGAAAAAGGTTAAAATGGTAAGTAAAGTGAAACGAAAATTGTAGGCAATAAAGTTGTAAAATAAAGTGATCCACAGAAGAAAGGTTATTAGTTTATTGTGTTCAGGTGCAAATATTGCATCTTCCATCAGCAGATTCCAGCTCCCGCCGGACAGCACTCGTTACTCTATTGAGGAGTACACTTTTGTCATTGTAAACCGATGTTTTCTGGGCTATCATAAAGGCGCGTTGCTCGGTATCAAAATTTTCAGTCCTTATCATAATGTCCGGGTGAACAGGACAAGTAAAGGCAGCCTTGGCCTTGAGAATTGACATACGGGCAATCGTATCAACATATTCGGTAAAGTTATCCATAATGATGAAGTGCTTTGTTAACCCGGTTAAGTTAATATATTGAGCTAAAACATAAATATATTCAACGTGATGCTTTGATTAAGTTATTAAAAAGCAATTATAATTTAGATCAAATAGCTTGGCTGCCGTTGGGTATCAAACTATCTTACAAATGTTTTGTACGAATATAATTGCAAAGACTGAAAAATTGAGATGGACAATACGCTGGTACTCGTTCACGGTTTTATGGATACTGACAGGCGAATGAAATTTATGGCAAGGCAATTGCGTGATTTGGGCTGGAAAGTTTTAACCCCGTCGCTGCGTTCAAGTAATGGTTCTGAATCTATTGAAGTACTTGCTGAACAATTAAATCTTTTCATTGAGGAAAATACAATTGGCTCGGAGCGGATTGATTTAATAGGATTTAGCATGGGAGGTCTTATATGCAGGTATTATCTCCAGCATCTTGACTGCTTATATAAAACGGACAATCTTATAACCCTTTCAACGCCACATCAAGGTACTATAAGCGCTTATTTTTTTCCTGGGGCCGGAATTAACCAAATGCGCCCGAACAGTTCTTTTCTTGAAAATTTAAACCTGGACACCACCCAGTTACAACCAATCAACTTTGTCTCATTTTATACCCCTTTAGATCTTGTTATTACACCTGCTAGATCTTCAGTGATAAAGTGTGCCCGGAATTATAAGGTTTTTTCGTTATTTCATCCTTTAATGGTTTCCAATAAATCGTTGTTAAGAAAAATGGTGATTATTCTTGGCAATAAAAGACGGGAAATGCTTGTCTAAACCGGTCGGAGTGCATGCTGAAATAATGATTTGATTTGCCCTTATGGTGCTGATGCTAAAATTAAATCTGGCAAATTATTTGATTGACCAGAGAACTGCATTTTGTAGTAATTGCACAAAGTTTTCATTCTTCCAAACTGCTGTATCATGGCCCATTGAAGTATAAAATGTTTTTCCCTGGCCGACATTTCGGTACCATGCAACTGGCTGGTGCTTACCCATGCCAAAATCTTTGTTTTGAATAAGAAATAAGTTTCCGCTAGGAAGAATCGTTTCGCCATCGATATAGGCAACAATCCTGACACCCTTGGGCTTCGAATAATAGATATACCATTCATCTGTTTGCTTCCAGGAAGCGGGCCGCTGATGTGTAAAGGTGGAATCTATATCTTTCTCAATGTTTACCTTGGCCGCCTGAAGTTGCGGATGGAGTGGGTGATGGGAAAAACTGGCACCTATAAGATTTTTATTCATCCATGGCCAGTCATTGTGGGAGAAATCGCCGGCACTATGAATACCCATTAATGTGCCGCCCGATTCAACAAACTCCTTCACCGCCATCTGTTGTTCAGCATTCAGCAGTCTGCCAGTTCCGTTATTAATGATTATAACTTTAAAATTCTTTAACAGTTCGCCGAAGAATACGCCACCCTTTTCCGTCTCATAAATATACCAACCATTTTTCTTGCTCATATTCAGAAAGACACGCTTGGCCGCGTCAATGGATTCGGAATGCCTGTAACCTGTTGTTTTGGAAAATAATAGTATGGCAGGTTTGGCAGCCGGAAAATTGATCACAGGATGATCTGTTTCGAATTTTACCGGAAACCCATTTTTAATTCTGTAAATAAACAGACTGGTGGCAGTGACAAGTATCAGCATCACTGTGCCTGCACAAAGCAGGAATATTTTAAAGGTTTTTTTCATGCGTACAGATTTATCTGATAATACCACTAGTGACAAATCTATTGACTGCTGTATCGTTTAATAATGAATGAAGATCACTCGTTACAATGATTTCTCAATCAAAATTTAATAAATAAAATCAATTAAAATACAGATGTTTTATAGGTCAGTATATAGAACGAATGATTTAAAATACTGCGAGGTTGATTTGATCTGGTTCCATCCAGTTTATTTTCTTGCTCATCTATGGTTTGTAAACATTAAAAATTTAAATTGATGTTTAATCTCACTTTTCAAACTTTATACAGCCAAACTAACATGAGTGTCGATAAAAATTCTTTGCAAAACGAAATTGTTGAAGCAATAACGAGCCGGTTGGAATCCTCAATGGTGCTATCAGACAAAGCAAAAAACAGGATAGCCAAGTCGGGCGGAAAACTTGCTGAAAGGTTGATGATGATCTTTGAAAAACAAGAGCGGCAGGCAGCTAAAAAAGTGGCTGAAACTGGTAGCGATCCGGGTAATTTTTCCGAAGATGCAAGCGGCGAATCTTAAAAATATGCCCTAGTTTGACGGAAGTCAATCAGTTTTAACCGGCAATATCGATCCGGCCGATGCGGATAGCCAAAGATTTGACAATGCTCAAAAATGATATCGCCCAATAGACAGGAATTATGAAAAAATACGACAAACAGACAGCTCAGGATATTTAATCAACACTTACTGAAAAATTGACTGGCTTGGTGCCTATCTCAAAGAGCTTTGAAAAATCAATAAAAGAAACAGCTAAAAAACTGGCAGTTAAGATAGGGAAGCAGCTTGCAAAAAATTCAAAAAAAACAATGCCTAAACATCAAAATAAGACTGTTATAATTGAACAAAAGGATGTCTCCTTATAGAATGAATCAAGTAAAGTTAAAAGGTTGCTAACCAGTATGCGCAGGCAGCAACCTTTTAGCCCAAAATAAAAAAACTACCAGGTTACTAACTAATTGTTTCGCTATGTCCTGTTGTGGTTGTCGTGTTCAGTGTTGAGATCGTGCTCACATACCTCCATTCTGCAATTGCCTGGGTGGTGGTGAATTTTGCCATCACATAACCGCGTTTAGAAGCGTCCACATAGTTTAGATCATCAACCAGGAGTGCCAGTGCTTTTTCAAAGCCTGCCAAAGAAGCTGGATCAGTTCCCAAATACTCTTCAAAACCAGGAGAAGTTACAGAGGAAGCAGCAAATTCCTTTCCTATTTTTTCCTGGTCCGCTGTTGTCAGGTCAGAATACCAGCCATTGTGTGAATCACCTGACAGGGCTATGAGTTTCTTGCCCTTTGCCAACGCATATACTTTTTCACGTTCGGCTGGATATCCATCCCAGGCGTCCAGATTATAGGGCAATACTGTGCTAATTCTGGCAATTTCCTGTGTTGTCAATGAAGGATCTTTGGCAAGAGAACGCGCTTTGATCTGTGTCAAAGCCAAAAGCAGCGCCTGGAACTTTTGAAAAGTCGCTGGGGTTGCCGAGCCCAATGCGGTAGCTTCACCAACGATTTGTGTTATACCAATTAGTAATTCTGCCGGGACATACATTTTTCTCATCAATACCTGTTGTCCAAGGACTTGCCATTTGCCTTTTCCAGCTTGAAGCGCACTGCCCAGCCATGTAAGCTGCTCAGCACCCAAAATGGTTCTGGATGGATTTAGCCAGTCTTTCTGAAAGGCAGCTGCGTCTAAAACACCGCTACTGTTAAAGTAATCTGTGTATGAAAGTTGTTTATCCCGGCCAATTACCCGGGTATCGAGCATGTGAAGGTCAAGAATATCTCCAAAAGTAAAGCTGCGGTAGATTTTCGGATCTGACAAAGTACGGACCCCAATGTATTCATGATAAGCTTTAATTGCATTTGCTTTCCGCGTTTCAAAGCTTCCTTCGCCGGCATTGTGATTCTGTGCACCGTCTTTGTAAGCATCATTGGCAATCTCATGATCGTCCCAAACACAAATAAATGGTTTTTTCTGATGAGCCAGCTGAAGCTGCGGGTCACTTCTGTATTGTTTAAGACGTGTACGGTAATCGTCCAGGGTCAATATCTCGTTCTTTGGTGCATGTGTCCTTCCCAGAGCGGCAGTGTTTGAATTAGTACCGTATTGCCCTTCACCATATTCATAGATGTAATCCCCGAGGTGCAAAATCACGTCAGCGTCGGATATCGCCATCGCGCCGTAAACATTGAACAAACCAGCGGCATAGTTTGAACAAGAACAGACCGCTAGTTTCACTTCACTACGCTCACCTGCCTTTGGAAGTGTCAATGTCTCGCCGGTCACTGAAACCGTTGCAGTATTAACGATAGTGAAATTATAGTAATATTTTTTGTTGGAGTCAAGCCCACTGATATCGATGCTTACTGTAAAGTCATCGCCCGAAAGTGCATCCACCATTTCTGTTTTTAGAACGGAGTTGAAAGCAGAGTCTGTGGCAAGCTTGTAAGAAAGCGTTACTTTGTCAGTGCTTACAGCGGGTGTTACTCTGGTCCATAGGATTATTTTACTTTCTGTTGGATCAAAACTTGCAACGCCATAGTCAAAATTACCTTTCTGTCCTGGATCATTGGGGTCAGGTATGTTGTGATCGGTGCACGAACCCACCAGTACAGATGATAAAATCATCCCAGAAATGCCCAATGCCGATTTTTCAATAAATGCCCTTCGGTTGATAGAATTTTTATTTTTCATACAGCTGTTTTGTGATTTGTTGTAATCCATAAAGTTAGCCGCCTGATATTTCCTGCAATTCTTCAGAGTTTTATGATCCTATTAAATTATCTGCTTGGCCCGGACATTATCAAAGGCACTGCCTTAGTCGATCTGGCCTTTTCAAATGAGATTATTTCCTATCAAATAAAATAATCTGTCAACTGCTTGTAGAAAATTGTGATCTGGTCTAAGATTGCAATCAGCAGTGTTGTGTGTAATTGAAGTAAGCTGTAACTGGCTGTAATCTTTACATAAACATAATGTTGATTCAGGCTTAAATTAGTTCTCTGTTTATAACTTTGTATTGACTTATGATCAGCATTTGATGAAGCCTTTTTTATTTAAGATAATCTTAGTTTTGGGATTGTGTCATCTTTTTTGTCTGGCTGGTTGCAAGTCGATAACGGCGGTGCCAGATGAAAAACCCATTACATATAATTTAATTGAAGTGAAGGGCGAGATTCGTGAAAACATGGTGTGGACTGCCAATAACCACTACCTGCTTCGAGGTTACGTCTATGTAACCAACCAGGCGGCTTTGACCATTGAACCTGGCACTGTAATTTTGGGTGGTAACTTTCAACAGGATGCATACAGCCATCCTGACGCATTGATCATTGAAGCCGGAGCCAAAATTTTCGCCAACGGGACAGAGCAGAAACCTATTGTTTTTACATCTGCAAATGTGCCTGGCAAACGTAATTCCGGTGATTGGGGTGGTATAGTGCTCATAGGTAAAGCACCACATAACCGTCCTGGCGATTTTTTGTTTGATGCGGATATCAGAGGTTCGATGAATGCATTCGATCAGCCGGCCGACAACTCCGGATCTTTGCAATATGTGCGTATCGAGTACGCAGGAGGTTCGGTCTGCTGCTCCGACCTGAGTGGTTTGAGGTGTTACGGCGTTGGTTCAGCAACTACTATTGATCATGTTCAGGTTTCTCACAGTGCTGGTGATTCCTTTGATTGGCGTGGTGGTACTGTAAACGCTCGGCACCTGATATCGCTAAGCCCGTTTGATGACGATTTTGATCTGGACTGGGGCTATTCAGGAAATGTTCAATTTGCACTTTCTCTGCGTGATCCGCAGATCGCTGATGCTTCGGGATCCAATTGTATTGAATCTGATAATTTTAACCCGGGTGAAAACGCTGACCAAAGTTCTTTAAATCCTAATAAGGGAATGCCGTTAACCAAAGCGATTTTAGCCAATGTAAGTAGTTTTGCATTTGCTGAAAGGCCCATTGCTACTACATTGATGGGCAGCGGTGGCTATCAGTCTGCGCTGCACCTTCGCAGAAACTCAGCGGCCAGCGTTATTAATTCAGTTTTTATCGGCTGGCCGGAAGGTTTACGTTTGGACGGTACAAGAAGTGGTACCTGGAAAAATGTGGAAAATGGGGACTTAAAACTTCAGGGTGTAACCTTGGCCAATGTCGGTGGGGCACTGCCATTATATGGGGATGTACTGACAAAGGATGTACGTGGGGCAGGAGATATTACAGATGAGCAGGCTATAAGTTTTTTCCATACGCCTGCCTACAGAAACGTGATTATTGCAGGCTCTGAGTTGTCATCGCTATTATTAGACCCATCAAGTTTTGATCTTGGTGCACCCAAGATGCTGCCTCAGAAAAATTCATCATTGTTAAGTAGCGGGGTGGTTAGCACTAAAATAGCCAATTATTTTATTACTCCGGTTAGCTACCGCGGCGCTTTTGCTACGACGGACTGGACTGTTGGTTGGGTCAACTGGCAGCCGCAGGATACAGATTATTAACGTTACTTAGAGTTTATCCCATCCCGAGTAATATCAATCAAAGTAAAATGATTTTAAAATTAAAGGTTGAAATGCTAAACGACATTTAATAATAATTTGGTTCATTTAATTTTTAATACAAATTTACGTGTATTCCAATTCGTTCATTTTGTCTGTAGGTATATCTACTTATGTCTTTAAAATATCTTCTCCGTTTTAGATACATAGCAATCAGGTAAAGTTATTCCCAGCTTGGGAAAGCCAACGTATTAGATTTAGGTGGCACATTTTTAATTGTTCCTGTGAAACGGCACTATAAATTTTGAAAGTAATGATCCTTACACAATGTCTGATTTATCAACATGATGACCAAATACTCTTATTTTGACCGTAATCTGAGCTGGCTTTCCTTTAATGAAAGAGTGTTGATTGAAGCAGGCAGGGATATTGTGCCGGTTTTGGAAAGAATAAAGTTTTTATTAATATTTTCCTCAAATCTTGATGAATTTTACCGCGTTCGTTTACCCATTTTGCTTGCAAGGCAACAGCGAGGCAAAAATAGTATCTATGATAAGGCCGCAAAAATTAATTACAATCAGCTGAATCAATTCAGAAAGATTTTAATAGAGTCAGTTATCCCGGAATTGACGCAGTACGGTGTACATTTTTTACTATCACGATCATACTCCACCAATGCTCGATGATCAGATTACGGATTACTTTTACTGCCATGTTGCAGGACTTTTAAAACCTGTTCTGTTAGAGCGGGGAGCGGCAATGTATACCACTCTGGAGTAAGCGGCGCACAGAAATAACCTGTTATGAAATAACATGGAGAAATGACCAGGAAATACGGTACCACTGAATTAGGTGGTTCACTTCTCCGAAATACCAGACAAAAAGAGGTAAGAATCAGTAAGAAGATATAAATAAAGCATTATCTACAAAGAGCTATTAATGTTGATGTTCATTAATGTGAATTTCCTTTGTTATATAATTAAAGTTATGTTGAGTGCATACTTGTGGATAAGTGATGGCACGTACAAATATCATAGGAAGTTATGGTCAGTGAGCTCGTTTCTGTAATATAGAAATTCCATGATAGAAGTGTCTAACACTCCAGAATTTTCCGCTTTGAATATGACTGCAGGGTGATTTTTGATGGGGCAGGGTGTGGGATGGATGGTCCGGGCAATATGCTCAAAATGCCAGGACGAACCTGCCCAATGGTTATTGCGACAGCCATAGAATATCTGACCATCATTCTACTGTTTGCCTATAATGCAGCTCCGTACCATTGAAATAATCTCAGGCTAGTGTATTGAAGATAATGAACACCGAAGCTTCTTATAGCGTATATATGTATAGGTTCCATTTTTGGGGCTTCAAAAATTGCAAAAGTGAGAATTGACATTTTGTGCCATACCGTTAAATAATATAATGAAGCCAAAATTAGACATTACATCCCATTAAATTAGTTTTATATATAACTCGTTTATAACTATTTATCTCAAAATACTAAATTCTTTTAATGACAATGAATTGCCCTGCAATTTATTTATGTCATCAGGTAACAAATTAAGTTGAATCATAAACATCGTTGAATTATGCATTTGTTGAGTTTAAGTATTAACCCTAATATAATATAGGATTAAACCTTTCATTTCGTGAGGAGATAACTTATATTTTCATCTTTTATCTTAAAATCCAATTGATGAAAATATTATTTATAACAGTCTTCATGACTATGCAGATTGTACAACTGGCTACTGCTCAGTCCAAAAAGTCCACCAATACTCCGCAAGCCAAAACAGTCAACGGCATTTTGGAGGGAGTAACAGAGCCGTCAGGAATTCGTGCTTTCAAAGGAATTCCTTTTGCACAGCCGCCGATAGGAGAGCTGCGTTGGAAAGAACCGATGCCGGTAAAGAACTGGAAGGATGTCCGTAAAGCAGAAAAGTTTGGTCCGCGTGCAATGCAAAATGCTGTTTTTGGAGATATGGGTTTTCGTTCGGATGGTATGAGTGAAGATTGTTTGTACCTTAATGTATGGACACCGGCTTCATCTGCAAATGAAAAATTACCGGTACTGGTGTATTTTTACGGAGGTGGTTTCATCGCCGGTGATGGTTCGGAAGGTCGTTATGATGGCGAAAGTATGGCTAAAAAGGGTATGGTGAGTTTAACCGTCAATTACCGTTTGGGTGTGTTCGGTTATATGGCTTCTGCTGATTTAACAAAAGAATCTTCGCATCACGCATCGGGCAACTATGGTTATCTTGATCAGGCAGCAGCACTTAAATGGGTGCAACAGAATATTGCTGCTTTCGGAGGAGATCCGGGCCGGGTGACAATTGCGGGAGAATCCGCGGGGTCGCTTTCTGTAAGTGCGCTGATGGCATCACCTTTGTCAAAAAATCTTTTTGCAGCTGCTATTGGTGAAAGCGGTTCTGTATTGGGTACATTGCCTCCGGTTCCACTTATGGAGGCGGAACAGACGGGAGCGAAATTTGCAGAACATGTTGGTGCGAAGTCACTGACCGAATTAAGAGCTATCCCTGCGGAGAAATTGCTTGGTTTTACTGATAAGCCTGGAGTTCCAAGATTCATGGCTACGGTTGACGGATATTTCTTTTCAAAACCACCTATGGAAACATACCTGAATGGTGAACAAGCCCAGGTACCGCTCCTGGTCGGATGGAATTCTGAGGAAATGAATTACAAAGCTATTTTGGGTAAAGAATCGCCGACTGTTGATAATTATACCAAAACAGTACAAAAGCTATATGGAGAAAAGGCCGATCAGGTTTTAAAGCAATATGCAGTTACCACGGATGCAGAAGTTGAACAAGTAGCCACGGATCTTGCCGGTGATCGCTTCATTGGATTCGGAACCTGGAAATGGGCGGATGTCCAGAGCAAAACCGGAGGCGGAAAACCTGTATACCGTTATTATTACGCCCATCCACGCCCTGCAATGACAAAGGAAATGGGCAATGCTGCACCCGGATTAGCAGGTGGAATTACCAAATCTAAGGATGCGGCTCCATCAAAAATAACAATTCCGCAGGGAGCCGTGCACTCCTCAGAAATTGAATATGCGATGGGTAATCTTTCGCTTAATAAAGTATATGACTGGACGCCGGAAGATCATAAAGTGTCGGAAATTATGCAGAATTACTTTGCCAACTTTGTGAAAACAGGAAATCCAAATGGCACAGGATTGCCTGAGTGGAAGCCATTAGGAACAGGAGAAAATGCGCATTACATGCACATCGATTTAAAAACAAGACTGGAAACGGAAAAACATCGCGGAAGATATCTGCTCATGAATTCATTTTTAACAAAAGAGTAGTGGCTTTTAAAGCTGGTTGGTTTTTCTGAAACCGACCAGCCTGTTTTTTATTGAGTCTGATAGGTAATCACTGGAAATTTCCAGGTTTATCAATTTTTATCGGGGTGATTTTTGAATATATTTTTGCTTCACTTAATTTTTTACAGGTCTTCTCAGGTCCTTCTTCGCAAATCGAAATTACCAGAAGTCATGCCAGGAATTATTTCAATACCTCTCTTGGGGAACTCTACAAATTCAACAGGTTTCCTACTCACGCCTGATGTCAGAGTGGAGGAGGTAAAGATTCGTAATAACTTCGAGCACCAACTCAATAAATGATGGAAGTCAGCTCTTTAAAATAAAAACATGTCTGATCCACTTTTCATTGGCCTTACGACCGGCGCAGCTTTTTTGCTTTCATTTTTGCTTTTTACAAATCCAAAGAATATCAATGTAAAGGCGAACCGCTGGCTTGGTGTTTTTGTCTTTTCCTTTGCGTGTGCAATGCTGGAAATTTTCCTGCACAATCTTCGTCTTGTCAAAAATCGCCATGTAGCGCTCAGTTTGATTGAAGCGAGTCGGTTTTTATCCGCACCGACTTTGTATTTGAGTGTTTCATCCTTTACATCAGCCAATAAAAAAGATAAAGCAGTATACCTGCATTTTGCTCTTTTCTTTGCGGCTCTAATTTTACTAATGCCGAACATATTGACCGGAGAAAATTTCAAATTCCCAAATGAATATATTGCTGGTATTGTACTTACTTTTTTCAAAATTTCGCTCCCCGCACAAACGGTGATTTATTGGTGTTTATCTTTTCTGAAATTACGTCGGCACGAACAAAATATCAGACAGGTTACGAGTTTTACGACTGAAATTGACCTCTCCTGGCTGAAATATTTCTTATGGGTTTTGGCGGCGGTGGTTTTAATCTGGCTCAACCTTGCACTCTTCAACTTCACAGTTCTGTTCGGCTTCACACCGTTTCTTTACCTGCTCAGCGTTTATTTTCTGGCCTATTTCGCTTTGAAACAAAGCGAAATTTATCCTTTTACAAAAGTAGACTTGCAGGAGCTTGACATCGTCATTTCTTCCACGACACCTCACAAAACTGAAAAGCAAAAAAGGCTGACAGAAAGCCAGACGGTGGTTCTGAAAGAAAAGCTGGAAAATCTCATGCAACTGGAAAAGGTATATCTCAACAACGAGCTTAGTTTGCCGGTCCTCGCGCAACAAATGGGCGTATCCATTCATGAATTATCTTTTCTGATCAACGATGTCTATGGAGAAAATTTCTTTTCGTTTGTAAACAGACATCGGATTGAAGAAGCCAAACGTCTGCTGCACTCTGAAAAATACGAAACGCTGAATATACTCGGAATCGCTTACGAGGCCGGTTTCAATTCCAAAACCACGTTCAATACTGCTTTCAAAAAATCAACGGGCCTTTCGCCAAGTGAATTTGCATTGACGGGAAGAAAATAAATATTTTGTTTGTCTTTTAATTAAATGCTGAAAATCAGATAATTAACCAGAATATTTTATATCTCCAAGACTATTTTTCTTTTTCCAATAGCTGAAACTTGTTCGTTTGGATACATCCGAACACACATAGGGCTGTTTTTATCCAATTTCGGGCTATAATTTTTTCAAATTAATATCCCGATAAAATGGCTCTTAGAACTACTTTGTTTTCCTGCACCTTAGCAATTTTCCTGATTACAATTCTGCGTGTAGAACCGGCTTCTGCAGAAGAATCTGTCCCAACCACATTGAGTGATTTAAAAGCAAGATTAGAAACTGAAATGCAGAGGCAGCATATTGCAGGCATGATGATGACAATCGTCAATAGGGATTCAATCCTGTTTTCGGGTGGAATCGGTTATACAGATATTGATAAGAAAACCCCGGTTACAGAAAAGCATCTATTTCGCGGCGCTTCAATCACAAAACTGTTTGTCGCACTTGGGATTATGAATTTAGTAAAAGACGGAAAGCTGAAAGTCAACGCGAAACTGAAAGATATAGCGCCGGAAATTCCATTTGAGAATCAATGGGAAACAACGAATCCTGTTACCATTGAAGAATTAATGGAGCATACCACCGGATTTAGCGACAAATCGCCTTTTCAGGAATACAATTTCACGGGCCATCCATATACAAAAATCGAGTCTGTTAAGGTGTTTGAAGATTGTATGACATCCAAATGGAAACCCGGTGAGAGACATTCCTATTCTAGTGTGAACTATGCCATTCTGGATTATATCACCGGGAAAGTATCAGGCCAACCGACCCCGAAATATTTGCAGGAACGCGTATTCAAGCCTTTGGGGATGCCTTATGCAAATGTCGATCTGACGGATGACGGTTCCGGCCGATACAGCAAAGGTTATGTCTGGAAGCAAGGGAATTTTCAGCTGGTACCACATCAACCCGCTTTCAATGCTGGTTACAGCTCCTTAAATGTCAGCGCACAGGATTTTGCTCATGTATTGAAAAATTATTTAAACGACTGGAAAACACCATCGGGACAATTTCTTTCGAAGGATATTCTGGAAGCAACTGAAACACCGCATAGCTATCTTTCGGCCGGGGGTGGCCTTAAAAATACGTATGCCTATGGCAATGAGGCAAACGAGTTGGGCGGTCACATATTCAGGGGACATCGAGGCGCAATCGGTGGATTTTTGTCAGCTTTTTTATACAACCGGCACCTTGGATTAGGATACGCATTTGCTCTAAACACGCACAATGAGGCATTTTATCAATTTGCCGATCAACTAATCAGTGAGTTTGTTCTCAGGAATATTCATAAGCCGGATGCGACTTTAAGGTATCCTTTGAATACTGTGGTTGTAAAGCCCTACCTGGGTTATTACCGGCTAAGCAATCCAAGCCAAATGTATACCGGATTTTTCGAAAGTCTGACGAATACCATCAATGTTGAACCGGCCGGAAACGAAATGCGTGTGCAAATTCTAAGTCGTGGTGCAATGACCTGGCAAGCAGTTGACAAAACGGGATTGAAATATAAAAATCAGTATGCTGCTAAACCTCAAATTTTATTTTTGAAGGACAGTGACAACAACCCGGTGATTACGGACGGAGCACTGTATTTTAAGAAAACAACCGCGTTAGCGGCCTGGGCGTCCATACTTTTTTTTGCGTTCAGCGGGCTCATTTTAATCAGCACACTAGTTTTTGGCGTAGTAAATATTTTTCTTTTCATCCTGAAAAAACTCCCATGCAACCAGTTGTTGATCAGGCTTTCGCCCACACTAGCGACCATAGGCCTGGTCATAATCCTGCTTTCGATCAGCCAGCTTTTCGACCACATGAGGGAAGCGGTATCTACGAAAGGGATTTTTATGATTTGGTCTATCGGCAAATTTCTCTACGCTATTTTTACGCTGCTGACATTAAGTTTGTTGACCTTTCGATGGAAATATTTAAACAGTAAGGTATTAAAAACATATCTGATACTTGCGACTTTATCGTCATGGTATCTATTTGTAATTTTCCTGTTTAATGACTGGTACTGACTGATGCTTTGAAGTCTTTTTTAATAAGGATGCTCACACCATTTGAAATTGTGTTCAATGATCCCTGATTTTTGTTTACCAACTGATTCTAAAAAAGATAATGAAGCTTTCGAGTGCTTTTTTTCTTTCAGCCAAATCAGGCTCCAGGTCGTTTTTATCGGAAGGCCCGGGACATTTATGATTTCTAATTCATTGCTATTGAGTTCGTTTTTTATGCCTATTACGGGCATAATGGAGTAGCCCAAACCAGCCAGGATGGCTTGTTTAACAGCTTCATTTGAAGTGAGTTCCATTTTTTTTAAAACAGAAATATTGTGCTCGGCAATAAAACCCTCCATAACCTGGCGTGTACCAGAACCTTTTTCCCGAAAAATAAGAGGCAAGTCTTTAAATATTTCGCTTACTTCTTTATTTTTTTTCAGTTTTAGTCCGGGTTTTCCTACTAAATAGAGCCTGTTGGGTAAAAGATCCAGCCATTCAATATTGATTGTGGTAGGTAAAATGGATACAAGGGCAAAATCTACCTCGTTGTTTTCCAGGCTTTCCAAAACCCTGTTTTTGTTGGTAACATCCATTAATAGCTCAATTCCTGCATTTTTTGTCAAAAAATCCGTAAGAAAAAATGGCATGACGTATTTTCCAGTTGAAACTACCGAGATTTTTAGTTTTCCGGTCAACTTGCCTTTGTAAGCCAATGTTTTATAGTTAATGGCATGTACCTGTTCAATAATGCTTTCAGCCGCCTCCGCGATCTCATGTCCAAAATCTGTTATATAAATCTTCCTTCCTATGACCTCTGTCAACGGGATGTCAAACTGGTTCTCAAAATTTTTTAACTGAATAGAAACCGCAGGTTGGGTCAAATGCAATTCCTCGGAGGCTTTTGTGACACTCTGTGCCTTCACAACCGCCAGGAAAATCCGGAGTTGGTTTAATGTATAATGCATAAATAATTTTTATGTAAAGCATAGTAAATATAAATGAAAATTTATGATTTACGGTCAATAGTTTTGTGGTCATAAACAAACCAATTGAAATGACTAAAATAACAGTTGCAAAAGGAGACGGAATTGGCCCGGAAATCATGGATGCCACTTTGAAAATTATTTTGGCAGCAGGTGCCGAAATTGAAATTGAAGAAATTACGGTTGGAGAGTCGGTTTATCTGGCGGGCAACGCTGCCGGTATTAGTTCGGAATCCTGGGATATAATCAGGCGCAACAAGATTTTTCTGAAAGCTCCCATCACTACGCCGCAAGGAGGTGGGTACAAAAGCTTAAACGTTACGACGCGTAAATTTCTGGGTCTATATTCAAATGTCAGGCCTTGCACGAGCCTTCATCCCTATGTAAGCACAAAACATCCTGATATGGATATCGTGATTATAAGGGAAAATGAGGAAGACCTATATGCAGGAATCGAGCATCAGCAAACCGATGAGGTAGTTCAATGTCTGAAACTGATCAGTCGCCCAGGTTGTGAGAAAATTGTACGGTATGCATTTGAATATGCCAGGCAGCAAGGTCGGAAGAAAGTGACCTGTTTTACCAAAGACAACATTATGAAACAGACAGACGGCCTGTTTCATCGTGTGTTTGACGAAATTGCAAAAGAGTACCCGGAAATAGAAAATGAGCATTGGATCATCGATATTGGAGCGGCCAAAATGGCTGATACGCCTGAAATCTTCGACGTACTGGTGATGCCCAATTTATACGGTGATGTATTGAGTGACGTTGCAGCACAAATAGCAGGTTCCGTCGGCTTGGCAGGTTCGGCCAATATCGGAGAAGAATGCGCAATGTTTGAGGCTATTCACGGGTCAGCACCGAGAAGAGCTGGCCAGAATATGGCAAATCCGTCTGGTTTGTTGCAGGGAGCCGTGATGATGTTGAATCATATCGGCCAAACAAAGGTGGCAGAAAGGGTTCAAAATGCCTGGCTAAAAACGATAGAGGATGGCACGCATACCTATGATATCTTCAAAGATAAAGTCAGTAAAGTGAAAGTCGGTACAAAGGAATTTGCTGATGCAGTTATTTCAAACCTTGGAAAGAAACCTGATTTGTTAAAGGAAGTTTCTTATGCCAATAATGCAGCACTGGTTCTCCCAACCTATCAGCGGAAACCTAAACAGGATAAAGAACTGGTGGGGGTGGATCTGTTTGTACACTGGGACGGATCAAATCCTGATGAACTCGCAGAAATCATAAAACGCGTGGATGGAAATGAGGTTGATTTGAAAATGATTACAAACAGGGGTATAAAGGTATGGCCAAATGGATTTAAGGAAACCTTTTGTACGGATCACTGGCGATGCCGGTTCCAGTCAAAATCGGGTTCCATCGCTAATAAAGCGTTTATCGCCGGACTGTTGGACAATTGCCTTCGTGAAGATATTGACGTGATTAAAACAGAAAACCTATACACGTTTAATGGAAAACAAGGTTTCTCTTTGGGACAGGGGCAATAGTTCAAAATCGGAGCTTTCGAAAATATTTACGAAAAAAATTAATAAATCATATGTGTAAATAATTCAATCAACATAGAGATCTTTCAAAATAAATACTTAGCAATAATGACCATACAATTGATAAAAGGCGAGTTCGAGGCTAATGATGCGATTCACCTGATCACACAAATGATCCATATTAAAATAAAGTATCATGAGCAAAAAATTAACCTAGATATGAATGAAGAAGATATCAAAAGCCGGGAAAGAAAAATAAGAAAACTTCAGGAAAATCTCTTTGAAATTAAAAAGTATATTGATAACGGTTCGGGCAAAGTTGCAATCGAGTCGCAGGTTGAGGTGGGATAGAAAAAGGTGTGTCCTGGTAGTAAGATGTGCATCTCCTTATCAATTTAGAAAAGGAGATGTACGTCCTCCTGCACAATATGGTCAAGGTGTTTTCGAATAAACCTTCCATTCTTTTTGCCTGTGCTGACAGCAAATTATTGAACAAAATAAACCTAAAATAACTTGACCGCATAGGAACATGGAAAATGGTGACATCACTTTAATCTCTGGTATTTACGAATTTGACGATGCCCGTGACGTATTATTAAGTCTGATCAATCAAAAAATCAGTTTTCACAATTTAAGGAATTTTAGTATGCAGGAAAGGTTTGGGATAAATGATAGTACCAGCGAATCCAATATTGAGATATTGATAAAAGCCAGGCTGGAAATAATGGACTATCTGGTATTAGCAAAATCTCTTGGGTGCCTGCTATCAGTACAGTCCACAATCTCCATCCAGTTGCTGCCGCCAACCCCGAATATAAACTGAATTTATCCGTAATCGTAATTCAGATTAATTGAGAAAGTTGCAATTTTCTCAGGGTTTCAGCCCAATTACTTTGAACTAGTACAAGTCAGTAATTCAAAACGAAAACCCAGCCCGCAAAGACAGCCGGTTAAAGTCTTCCAGCCTTTCTGAGCCAGCCTGGGTTACGGAGGACCTTTGGAAGCGGTAACCTGCTGCAATAGTAAATCCGGTGTTTCCGTTGAAAAGTATTTTTAAGCCGATACCCGCCGCGAAGGTGGCTCCTCCACTAAACCGGAGGCTATCCACATCATTGGAAGTGGCATTCAAACTATATCCACCTTCCAGAAAATAAAAAGGAATTTTTGATCCCTTATCTGTAAAATCGCCCCGAAGGCTCAACACTACCGGGACGAATGTCTGCACGGCATACAAGTCTGCACCAATACCAAGGCCAGTGTAAATCCACTGGCTAAACTTATATCCATTGGTCGTTTGAAAGGAAAATGCGGAGGTAGTTACGCCATTTGAGGCCCTGTTGCTCATAGCTAAAGGGCCAAGCTCGGTATAATGGACAAACCCTCTTTTTTTGTATCCAATGTTTGGGTTGATCATTTTTTCGGCGATCACGGTGTCGACGTCTGATTTTGGGAATACCCAGATACTTTTGTCGTAGGTTTGAATTTTATAATGCTGGTCTGTTTCAAGTATCCGGCCATAAATCATGGAGCCGTTTTTGAGATGTATACTGACTTCACTGGCCTGCTGACCAAAAACTACTGACATCCCGTTTGCAATCAGGAATGCACAAAATGTAAATAGGAATTTCATAAAATGGAGGTATGTTTTGTTAATTGTCAAGCCAGGTCTTAAAGTCATTGCTTCTGTATTTGCTCACAAAAACGTCCTGATTGAAAGCAGGTTTCAAAAATACCTGTAATCGGCTGCTTAGCAGAGTCTTTACTTTTAGAATTGCCTCAATTCTGGCAATGACTTTCCTGTTGATCCTAAAAAATAATGCCGGATCAACCATTTCTTCGAGGCTTTCCAGATTACTATCCATCAGGTATTTTTTTCCTTCATTGGTGACCATGAATACAGACTTACCATCAGCGTAAAAGTAGGCCACTTCTTCAATGTATTTAAAAAGTATGGTGTCGCCAAATCTGACAAGAAACCTGGATTTGTATTTTTTTGTCAGTGACTGGATCGTCATCCTGAGCTTTTCAATATCAAGAGCGGAAATGCTTTTGCGATCCTGGTTTAGGTTATGGTATTTTGTCAAAGCCTTCGTTAAATCTTTTTTGTCCAGCGGTTTAAGCAGATAATCGATGCTGTTTATTTTAAACGCCTGCAATGCATACTGATCGTAAGCAGTGGTGAAAATAACCGGACTTTTTACAGAAACTTTATCGAACAAGCTAAAACAAAGCCCGTCGGCAAGATGAATATCAAGCAGCATCAGGTCAGGTTCAGGATTTTGATTGAGCCACAAGGCAGCTTCTTCGATAGAATCCAGGGTATCCATTACTTCGATAGCCGGATCGTGTTCAGTTAATAGTTGGGAAGCTCTTTTAGCCGAGAGGGCTTCGTCTTCTAAAATGAGTACTTTCATGGAAGGCAATTTTAAGTTTGAGGATAATTAATCTGAAGCAACTCTGTTTACATGCATCATCGGTTGCTGATCAAGACGTATAAGTGGGATAGTTACACTGAATGACTGGTCTGTCCGCTCAACAACCACGCCATGATGTCCCAGGAAATCATATCTTTTTGTAATGTTGGTCAAACCCAGTTTGGTAGATTGGTCTTCTTCCACTATTTTTCTCTGTAAATTATTCCTAACGGTGATAGATGCATTATCATGACAAGATATTTCAATGTGTAGCGGTTTGCTTTTTGAAACAATATTGTGCTTTACCGCGTTTTCAACCAACATCTGGAGGGACACCGGAAGGATATAAGCAGAAAGGCATCCTTCGGAAATATCAACCTGGATGCTTAATCCGGTTTCGAAACGTGTTTTGAGCAGGTACAAATACGATTCAATAAAATCGAGCTCTTGCCATAACTCGATCAGCTCCTTTTCATCGCTTTTTAGTACGTAACGGTACACATTCGAAAATTGCTTTACAAACTCTATGGAAGCATTGGCGTCCTGAGGGATCAGGGCACTTAGCACACTCAAATTATTAAACAAAAAATGAGGATTTACCTGGTTACGAAGTGACTGGAGCTGAGCCTGACTGCTGATCCGCTTGTAACTTTCCAATAACTGGCGGCTTTGTTCGAGCTGTTTCATGTAAAGAAAAATAACATGGATGGTATTCAGGAACAAGTTCACCCGGAAACAGAACATTAGCAGTAGTTTTAAGGGAAGTATCCACTCGTGCCAGTTCTTCGATAAGGTGTAGATAGCCGCCGGAATACCAAGCAGCATGGCAACCAATGCAGTAATAACAGCGCCTCCGGCAAAATTATAACTTACCCTTTTCCAAAAGGGTTTAATGTCAACATCAGAAAGCCAGTTGTCCCAAATCCGGTTACCTTCCCAGATCCCGGCTGTAACTGCAAGAAAAAGAAGAAATATCACCCACTGGTTTGCACCGAGATGATAGTATTCAAAAGACTCAATAAGCAGCGTATTCAGGAAAGAATACGCTCCGAGCAAAAGCATTAACCCGAACCGGTACCTGATGTTGAACATGACTTCGTCAAGTTAGGCAGTAAATTAAAAAGGTTGGCAACCTAATTGAAAAACAACAGTTTGCCAACCTTTATGTTCAATTTAGTTTAGGGCATTAAAACTTTGTCAATTACGTGCACAACACCGTTGGTTGCCAGAATGTTGGCAGCTGTGATGTTAGATGCACCACTTGTTTTTCCTATTACCTTGGCACCTCCCGTCAGATCGAATGTAACGGTACCACTCGTATTCGCAGTGGTTACAGGGCCGGAAACATTAGGCAAATCGGTAGAGAAAACACGACCAGGCACAACATGGTAAAGCAAAACACTGGTTAATAAAGCCTTGTTTGCAGGATCCAGAAGCGTGGCTTTCGATGTCGTTTTATATAATTCACGGAAAGCTGCATTGGTAGGAGCGAAAACCGTCAATCCAGTTCCGGCTGATGATAAGGCCGTGGCTACTGCCGGGTCCGCAGCAAGTACAAGTGACACCAGTTCGGTAAAATTGGTGTCGGCCTGCGCAATAGCCACGAGTGATTGGGTTGGTGGTACGATGACGTTGTCGATGACATGAATTACACCATTTGCCGCGGAAACGTCAGTAGCGATCACTTTAATCTTACCATTAATAAAAACACCGTCAGTATTTTTTGAAAGGTAAATATCATTGCTGGGATTAACGGTTTTAACAGTGCCGCTTTTCACATCAGCTGCTTTAACCGTTCCACTGATCACATGTGTAGTCAGGATAGGTGTTAGAGCATCCTTTGTTAAACCGTCCAAACTGGTGATGCCAGCCTTTGTGAAGGCGGCATTGTTCGGTGCAAATACCGTAAAGGGGCCAGCGCCCTGAAGGGTGGTAACCAGTTCAGCTTTGGTGAGTGCGGCTACTAATGTAGAAAACTGCGGATCCGCTGAGGCGACTGCCGGGATGGTACCTAAGGCAGGTGGTGTAGGCTGATCATCATCATCGTCGTCACTGCATGACGAAAGCGTAAAAGCCACCATGGCAGCAAAAAGGCAGGTTTTTAGTGTTTGAATTGTTTTGAAAGTTTTCATGAGTGAAATGGTAAAGTTTTGACTAAGATTAACATACAATCAATTCTATAACTTTCGAATTGCTAAAATCCGTTCGCTGTCCGGAGTAAAACAGTAGTAAAACGGAACGAATCGCCCTTTTTTAGGTATGTACAGAACATAAATGAAACACCATTTAATTATATCAATGGGCTCATTTTATAATTTATTCCCGGCTTGCACTACCTGGTATTCTAATTTTATTGATCCCTTGAACTTAGCTGTTCTGCAAAAGATTTCAGGTCGGCTTTGTTCATGATCGTTTTCTTTTCGTGATGTTCCAAATGGAAATTTTCCAGTTTTTGAAGCAGGTATTGAAGCGTCAGTTTTTCAGAAATTGTCAATTTACCGGTTATCATTTTGCCCACGTTGCTCATATCTGTAAACACGTAGTATAGCAATTCTTTCCCTTCTTCGGTAATGGCAATCTGCTTGCTTCGTTTGTCCTCTAAATCGTCCCATTGCTTAGCGAGGCCTGCTGCGATCAGTCTTCGGATCACCTCCGTGCCCGACGTTTTTTCCTGTAAATTATGGCTGATCAACTCACTTTTCGACAGGTGATCGTGGGTGAGCAGAAGAGAAAGGCAAGTGAAATCCTCGGCGGTCAGAAGCGGTGTACCTTCCAGTGCTTTTTTTATATAAGACTTAGCATAACGGCTCATATAGACAAACAGCCTGCCGATATTGTTGTCAACCTGGTAAGCAATTTCCTGCGCCGCACTTTCATTTTTACCAAATCGTACATCTGTACCAGCCAGGCTATCTATTGGATCACCAATCTTCGTGACCAGAAATCCTGCAAAGTCCCGGATGGTTACCGGACGGCCTTGATTCTCATTTTCAAGTTGCTCTGCAAGCGTAATCAGTTCATGAATAAGCTGGTATGATTTCATGTCAATATCATTAAGGGAGATTCAAATTTAAATACTGCTGACGAGTTCCGGATTTAGTTTCCGGAACGCTTCGTAGGCGTTGGTGTAATTCTGACTGAGGTTGCCCTTTGGAATAAAGCTTTTGAAAAGATTGAACGTCCTGATCAATGCCAGCTTGTATGCAGGTAGTTCCGGGGCCTTTATGGCAAGCATATCGGCGATTTCGCTTCCCAACAGATACCGCATTAACCCCATGATATCGTCCGGCGTAGCTTTACTCGTATTTACAGACAGAATGTGGCCGATCAGAGATTCGGTCAGCTCTTTTCCATGCGTTGAAACCCGGAACTGGCGACGTTTGATGGCAGCGTCCAGATGCTTAGCTTCTGTTTGGTTTTCGGGAATCATGTCCTCATCCAGGCCGGTCAGATAACCAATCACTGCCCAGGTGTGCAGAAAAGCCTGCTGATCCAGACGGCTAACTTTAAAACCTAACATTTGCAAACCGCGGAGTACAATTAATGAGAAGGAAAGATTTGTACCTGCCATGTCTTCCTGGTTTACCGGCAAACCCCAAGTCTCATCCCATTTTCCGCTTTGCAGTGTATAGTAACGAATCGCGGCGTGTATAATACGGACTTTTAAAATCTGCTGATAAGCGTTTCCGTTTTCAACAAACGCATCAGGATCCATCATGTCCCAGACAAATATCGCCGTATCATATAATCGTTTAGTAGTTTGTTTCTGGATCCTTCCTGAAACATACAATACCATCGCACCATGCGCAGCAGTATAACAATAAGGAAGCGACAACAATCCAAGCAGGCTCATGATCATTTCAGAATGCCGCGCAAAAAGAGCCGAACCAGTGCTCATCAACTCAGGTTCTGCCCATGATGGCAATTCTTGTGCTTTACTGATGAATTCAAATTCAGGAAAAATAGTTGTTAATGATTCAGAATCGCTATTTCCGCCTGCTGAATACATCCAGTTTTGTAACAGGAGTTTTTTATTTGGATCCGCAAAAATAATTTTTATAAAATCATCGGCAGGCGGATCGCCCAACAGTCTTTTCCTGTTTAAAATTTCGTCGCTATATATTTTGTGATCAACCATTATGAATCTAAGGTAGTTATGAGCGCTTCTGCTGCCAGTCTCCCGCTTTTCATCGCTGCATTTATAGAGCCATTCATTAAATAATCCCCACATACAAAGCAGTGTGGGTTTAACTTCATCATCTGATTATCCGGCTCATTGGTTACATAATCATCATCCGGCAGCGCATAAGAGATATGATACGTTTTAAGATGTTTCCAGTGCATTGCTTCCGGAAACCAGTTTTGCATTTCACTTATTACGTTGGATTGAAGTTTTGTTCTTTCTATGCAGGAGTGGTCTCCGACAAGCGAAAGTGAAATTAAGGTATCACCATTTTTTGAATAACTTGGTGAGATCTGATTCATCATGGCAATATTATTAACCAGCTTTCCAGATAGTGTATTTAAAGCAATCAGCGGGTCGGTGAACGGTTTACTATCGGAAGTAAAATACATATTGGTGACAGAATGGTATGATTTTACCTCCTTTTGAAAAGGTTCGGGCAAATGAAGCTGATCCGTGGCAATGAGAACAGCGGTAGCCTGGTGAACTGAACCGGCCAACGTTTTTACATTATTGCCATCAATTTCTGTTACTTTTTGATTAAAGACAATTTCATCGGATGACAAATCCCTGGCTAATTGTAACGGGATCATCCCCATTCCTTTTGCGGGAATAGCGGCATCGCCCTCACTGAACATCTTAAATACAAACTCAAACATCCGGCTGGAAGTACTTAGTTTATCTTCAAGAAAAATACCGGTCATAAAAGGTTTGAAGAATGATTCGAGGATCTGATCACTAAATCCTTCATTTTTCAGATAGGCTAATGTAGTTGTCTGTTCCTCAGAAAAAATATCAGCGATACTTTTGCGGGCAAGTTTTATTTTTAGCCCGAGCATCCGCATTTTATCACCTAATGTACCGGCTGGGGATAGCAAAGTGCTGATCAATGCACTCGGCTGTCTTAAAGGATCGCCGATTTTGGTCATACCGTTTTTGTTCAGGATTAATGCACCCGGGTCAAATTTACGCAGATCCAAAGCATCATAATCCAAAAATCTTTGGGTTTCGGGGTAAGCGGTTAATAAAACCTGGAATCCTCTGTCCAGAAGAAAGCCATCAATCTCCTCTGTTCTTACCCTGCCTCCCACCTGGTCAGAAGCTTCCAGTATCTTTACTGATTTACCTGCTGCTTTTAAAACTTTGGCAGCCGTCAAACCCGCTAAGCCTGCACCGATAATGATTACATCTGTGTTATGCTTCATCATCCGTTTAATTTGTTAGGTTTAATTCCTGTGGCTCAATCCCTGGTTTAGCATAAGCAAGTCGCCCGACAACTTGTGGAAGGAAATAGGCATCCAACCCAGCCACTGTCATGGTTTCTGCTTTTACATGATCTACGGTGCCATCCGTACCAATGACCGATTCATCAGCCATTATTTCAATAATTTCGCCAATGACAATGGTAGTACCATTCATTTCCATATCTATGATTTGTCGAAGCTGCAAACCGATCCGAACCGTTGACTGCTCAACAAAGGGCGCTGTAAAACCATAAGCATATTTTTCTTTAAATCCACAGCTATCAAATTCTGATTCTCCGGATGGATAACTTGCACTGGTTTGATGGGCCTTTTTGTACCATTCAGGCAAAACATTGTTCAAGGTATACTGGCTTGTTGCTTTGATGTTTTTAAGGGTATCGTTGTGTTCGCGCTCCGGCCTGATGACCATGCCCAAGAGAGGGGGATTTGCTCCTAAATGAAAAGCGGAACTAATTAAACAAAGATTTGTCACGCCATCTTTGTTTGCTGTGCCCAACAGGTTTAAAGACTTATAACCTACTACACTATTGATCAGACTAATCCTGTAATGTTTTTCCATTGCAGTAATCTGGTCACGACTGATACTTGTCATATTACGATGTTTTTAATTTGCCCATACCACCGTCAATGCCAATAACCTGCCCGGTAATCCAGCTGCTGTCATCTGAAAGTAAAAATGCGATTGCCTGACTGACATCTTCCGGTTGACCGTATTTTGCCAGCGGGTGCCTTTTTGCAGATGCTTCCCTTTTTTCAGGAGTGCTTAACAGGTTTTGGGCCATTGGGGTATCGGTCAGAGATGGAGCGACTACGTTCACCCGTATTTGCTGCGCCGCCAGTTCAGCGGCCAACGATAGTGCCAGGCCTTCCACAGCACCTTTTGCCGCGGATATACTTGCATGGTAAGGCAAGCCGGTTTTGGCAGCAACAGAACTAATTAAAACCACAGAGGCTCCGGCAGCACTTTTTAGTTGTTTGAGCGATTGCTGAATGATCTGTACTGCCCCCAAAACATTAATGCGGTAATCATTCAGAAAGTCGTCTGACGTCAGCCGGTTAAATGGTTTTAGATTGATACTGCCTACGGAGTATACCAGGCCATGTAATTGCTCAGGCAAAAAGGCTGCGATAGGCTCAGTGTTGCCTGTGATGTCAGCTTGAAGGTGTTTTATACCAGCAGGTAAAACACCAGCCTCATTTCGTGAGATCACATAAACTGCCGCATCGTTTTCGTTTAAAAATTTAACGAGTGACAGGCCTATGCCGGAACTTCCGCCTACGACTAATATATTTTTTCCACTGAAATTCATCTTTCGGTATAGTTTAGGAATTCATTTTTGGTTTCGACATTCAGGAATTTTCCACAGTACTGCGCTGTACGTGTTGAACTGTTTGCATCCCTGATCCCCCGGCTCGATACACAGTGATGGTGCGCGTCAATCACAACCGCTACGTCTTCTGTTCCAATAGCTTCTTTGATCATATCTGCTATCTGTACTGTCAGCCTTTCCTGGACCTGAGGCCTTTGAGAACAATACTGGACGATCCTGTTCAGTTTGGACAAACCTATTACCTGCCCATTACTGATGTATGCGACATGAGCCTTTCCTACTATAGGTACAAAATGATGCTCACAATTGCTGAAAACCGCAATGTTTTTTTCAACCAGCATTTGATTGTACTGATAGGTATTGTTGAAAAGGGTTGGCTTTGGTTTGTTAGCCGGATTTAACCCGCTGAAAATTTCTTTGACATACATTTTAGCCACACGTTTTGGTGTGTCTCTTAAACTGTCGTCTGACAAATCCAGTCCCAGCACCTGCATGATTTTAGCAAAATGTCCGGCGATCAACTCCATTTTTTTTTCATCATCCAGCTCGTTATTGGTCGCTGGCGATATATGGGTTTCAAAAGTTTGCTTTTCTTCATCCCAATAGGTTGTACGATGGCTTTCTGTTTGGTGATTTACAGTATCTTCTTTTAGCATGAATTGATGTTTATTTTAGAAAAAACTCATTAAACTACCCAACCGGATATAGATATTGCAGTCTGGACGATCATGAACGTAGTTTGCTGGTCGGGATAATTATCTTGACCGCAATTTTAATACAATATTGTATTAAAATAAAATATTTGGTATAATATTATACTATATATTTAGATGGAAGTGTTTGTTATTCATTTTGACAGATTAATGATCCGTAAGAATTCTATCATCAATACCCTCTGTGAGTAGTTCACAGAGGGTGAAGGTAACCTGGTGGCTTGCAGCCTTGGCTGTTTTGTGTAATATTTAATCCAATAAACCTGCGCTCCATTGGAGAGCATATGCCGTTTTGAAATATTTGGTCTTGAGTTCAACGAGTTTTTGCCGGGCCTCCAGTGCCTTGTTTTCACGGCTATTGATCAGAAAAAGTGAGCTTTCTCCACCTTCAAACCGTATCTCTTCGGCTTTTACCAGTTGCTGGTAATTTTTATAGTTCAGACTTTGCAAGCCTATCTGCTCTTTGAGGTAAACGAGCTCATTGTGGTATTGCCTGACCTTTATTTCCAAATTCAACCGCTTCTGTGTTTGTCCCAGCCGGGTTTCCTGGATTTTGAGCCTTGCCTTTTTATATTCTCCGCGGCCAGCTGAAAGTCGTAACGGTATTTCAAATTTAAATCCATACTGGTAATTATTATCAAAGATGGCGGATTCTCCCGCGCTCGCCAGAGCATTGTATCCTTTGCTGAGGTGGTTATATCGGAAGTCTGCTTTGGGCAATAGTTCCTGGAATTTTAGTTTTTTATCAATATCCAATGCGCGAAGTTTGAAATCATAAGTCTGCAATTCGGGGTGCGTCTGCGCCGCAGCAGAAAGCAGACTGACCAGTTGAAGGTCAAAGTCTTTAATATTTTGCTCATTGTCCCAGTCTGCAGGAGGGATGACGGTCTCCGGCAGATTATAAGGTTCACTCCTTTCGTTCCACAGAAAAGCAGAGAGCTGTAAACCAGCGTTTCGAAATTCTAACTGATACTGATTTTGTTGATATTGAAAGCTTTGTAGTTGAGCGAGTGTCTCAATGGTGTCAATGGCCGCACGCTCTCCGTTTAGCAACGACTTCCTGACAAAATCCAACCGTTGTGTATTGACAGCCACATTGGCCTGCACAACAAGATATTGATTGTAACTGTTTACCCACTGCCAGTAGGCCTCCATGGCATCCATTGACAAGTCGTTTAAGGCCAGTCTTTGTTCGGTGTCGGCCATGGATCTGAAAATCCGGGCCTGTTTCAGAAACGCACGCCTTTTGTCCATCAGAAGATCCTTGCCTAGGGGAATACTCACACCGAGAAATGCAGACTTGCCCTTTGTCATTGTCGGGTCTAGCCGCTCTCCGGTATAGTTTTCAATTCCGCTGTGTACTTCAATCCCATACCATGTAGGAACTACAATTTCTGGTGAAGTTCTGTTATAATAGTTGGTGCCGTCAAAGCGCTTACGGGCCATGTAAGCGCCCACAACAGGGTCGAAGCCGCCGCGTGAGATCAGCACGTCGGCCTGCGCTTTGTCTATATGTATAGCTGCTTGTTTTGCAACAGGATGGAATTTTTTCACCAGTTCCAGCACCTGTGCCGCTGTCAGTGTCATCGTTGAATCCTGAGCAGTGGTAGGATTGCAGATTGCCAGCCCAAAGATCATTGTCAAATGTATGGCCAAACTTTTCATGAAGAGGCTGAATTTCATTTTTCTTTGTTTTTATCTTTCGATACCGTGTCTTTCAGGGTGTAATAGTCGGGCGGAAACCCATTGATGTTACGCCAGAGCTCGTACCATACCGGCACGTCTTTCAGTAATGCGATGCCCTGTGCACCAGTCCCGAGTTTCAGCTGTTGTGGCCAGGGGCGGTCCTCAGCATCTTCGGCTATCAGCACTCTAAACAATCCGTTCGCACTGATGGTGTGTTCATAAGCAACTACCTTCCCTCCGAATGTGCCATAACTGTTTTCGGGCCAGCCACTGAATACGATGGCCGGGAAGCCATCAAACATAAACCTTACTTTTTGTCCGATGCTTATAAGTGGAAGGTCTACCGGGCGTACGTACATCTCTACCGCATAATTTACCCGGGTGGGGACGATGACCGTGATGCGTTCCCCATCTTTGAGTATTTCACCTATTCCTGACTTATTAGCCTGAACAATCTGTCCGTCTTGTGGTGCGAGGATCACATACATGCCGTTTCGGATCGTATAATTGGCCACCTGGTTTTCCAGCTTTGCCATTTCGCCTTCCCCGGTTGCGATATTGCCCATGCTCTGTAACCTGTCACCTTCCGCTTTGCTGATCTTTTCGGAATACTCTTGCTGGACACCATTTTGTTCGATCTCTACAATGAGCATTTCCTGCCTGGTCTGGGCGATTTTGTTCTCAGCGGTTATCTTTTTGGCAAATGCATTCTGAAAAGAGGTATTGCGCTGCTGAAGCTGGGTTTGGGAAACCAGGCCCTGCTCGAACATTTTCTGCTGCCGTTCATACTGATCTTTTGTCAGATTAAATTCATTGACAACTGCTTCCAGTTCAGCCTGCTCGCCCGTTAATTTGTTATTGAGCTGGGCAATCTTGTTTTTGAGTTGCTGTATCTTAAAGTTTTTGGCGGCCTGCAATGCTTCCATTTGTGATACCGAAGTGGCTGCTTTTCCTTTATAGAAACGAATGGAACCTTTTTTCGCCTCCACCTGCTGCTGGGTTCGACCGACAAGATTAGGGTCCAGATAATCTTCTTTGATTTCGGATATCTGCATAATCGTATCACCCTTTTTGACAAAATCGCCTTCTCTGACTGACCATTTGACGATTTTGCCGGGAATAGGAGAGTTGATATTTTGGGGGCGCTGTTCCTGGTAGAGCGATGTAATATCACCTTTGGCTTTTATGTTCTGGGTCCATGGTAAAAAAAGACCTAGTACAAGCAGGATGATAATGCCAAAAAACCAATAAATGACCTTGTTGTTGTGATCATGGAGGTAAATTGCATCAAAGGATTTGAGTGGGATTTTATATGTTGCCTGATCCATTTTCTATGTTTCGGGTTAGTGTTGCTGTTCCATTGGTAAGTATGATACGATAGTCGCACTGTTGTAAGAATTCGGGGTCGTTGACGGCAACCACAATGGATGCCCGGTTAGGTCTGCCCAACAGATATTCCATCATTTTCTGTTTTTCGTGTCCCGCCAGTCCTTCCCACGGATCTTCCAGAAGTAAAAGGTCGGGATTATTCAGCAATGCCCTAAGCAGGGAAATGTGCTTGATATATTGGCTGGGGAGGTTCTTTCCATCAGGGTCAACCTGTGTTTGAAAGCCTTCCGGCAATAAATCCAGAAAACCGGAAAGTCCTATTCTTTCAGCCAGATCAATAATCTGATGGGAACTGATGTGATTTCTGCCCACAATAATATTTTCCCAAACGGAACCGATGAATATATCTTTCTGATTGAGGCACATACCTATTCTTTCTCTAAGTGCTGAAAGCTGGTAATTGCTAAGTGGAATTTTGTCGATCAGCAGTGAGCCGGAGAAATGCTGAAAGTGGCCGCCCAGGATTTTCAGAAACGTGGATTTACCCGTCATCCCGGCGGTGGAAATTCCCACCAGACTCCCGGCAGGAATGCGAATGTTGACATTGCTGAAAATCTTTTTATCATTAGGGAATGAAAAAGAAAAATCAGTCAGGTCGATGCTGACTCCGTTTCGGGTAGATTGTAAAGTGAGATCACCTTCTCGCTCAGAGAGGTTTTCAGTAACGGTGGCCAGCTTTTCGAGTCCCGTAGCCACATCATAAACACTATCCAGGCTAACGATTAATTTCTCTACTGCATTGATCACCGTCAATACCACGATTTCCGCTGCAATGAATTCGCCAATGTTTAGTTGCTGTTCGAGTAAAAGATAAGAACCACCCGCAAGCATAGCAGTAGTAATGATGACCTTGGTAAATACAAGGGTTTTATATTGAAAAAGCAGTACAGAAAAATGGTCCGTGCGCGAATTCAGATATCTGTTTACATAGGTATCTGTCCTTTCCAGATTAAAGTTGGTATCATAGCCCAGTTTAAATGGATTTATCACCCTGGCCATCTCTTCAAGCCATCCCACTGTTTTATACTTATTGACACTCTCTTGTAGACTGGTTTTCAGACCATTTGCACCGGTTAACCGAAAGATCAGTGTTAGCACAAAGATCAGTGTTAGGCCGAATACAATGAAAAAAGGATGGTAAAGGGCTAGTAAAATAAGACCAAAAACAATCTGAATACTTGCCACCGGAACATCCAGCAGCAGTTTTGAAAGGCCTTTTTGTACGTTGAGTACATCAAAAAAACGATTCACTTTTTCAGGAAGGTAAAATCCATCCGTTTTAATCAAATCAAAACGCGGGATTTTATCCGCAAACTCGAAAGCATAACGTGTAAATATTTTCTGCTGGATTTTTTCAATAATTTTCATTTGATTGATCTGGAGGATACCAACAGCGGTTACGCCTGCCACCACCAGGATGATCAGTACATAAATGGAAGTCACCATAGATGCTCCTAATACAAATCCGATAATGGCCTGAATACCAAGAGGTAGGCTCAGGTTGACAAGGCCACTCAGCATTGCATAAAAGTAAATTGCACCAATATCAGGCCGGTCGAGCAAGATCAGGTTCCATAATCTTTTAAAAGGATTGACCTTTTCCATAGATGATTGTTTTTAAGATTTGCAAATATAACATTGCTTTATTTTATAATAGTATTACTATTGCAAAATAAAGTTAAATATTATTTTTGATAGAATAGCTATTGTTGATAAATATTTTACTATTTTCGTTGGATAAACGATAGTATATGGATTTTCAGCTAAGTTTTCATTTAAACGAAAAGGTCTTTTTGAAAGACCCGGAAAGTAGTGAGCTGGGTAAACAGATGGTAAAAAGTGCGATCGATCTGATTTATGAATTAGGTTTTGAGCACTTTACGTTTAAGAAGCTTGCGGTAGAAGTCAACACTACGGAGGCTACTGTCTACAGGTATTTCGAGAATAAACACCGATTGCTGCTGTATATTCTTAATTGGTACTGGAGTTATATGGAGTTTCTGGTCATGTTCCGTTTGCAGAACCTTACAGATACCAGGGTGAAATTGCAGACAATCGTGGAGCTGCTAACCCAGGAACTTCCCGACAGCTCCGGTTCGATGGAATACAATAAAAGATATCTGAATCAGATCGTCATCTCAGAAAGCAGCAAAGTATACCTGGTAAAAGAAGTGAAGGAGATCAATAAATCGGAAGTATTTAAGCCCTATAAAGATTTGTGCGCGAAGATTGCGGGCATAGTGACTGAATATAACCCTGACTATCAATACCCCAGATCGTTGAGTAGCACACTGATCGAGACGGCGCATCATCAGCAGTTTTTCAGTAACTACCTTCCTAAATTGACTGACGTGACCGGACCGGATCAGAAGAATTTTACTGGCCTTTTTTTAAGCAATCTGCTTTTTAGTGTACTGGATGGTCATAGCTCTATTTGAAATTTCTTTGACTATACAAAGCCAGGTACTACTTAATTATTTTTTTTATTTAATATCAATTAGTTGAGTATTTGTTTGTTTGGTTCGACATATACGTGAAAGCGCAGATAATGTTTTGTGACCATTTCCAGTAATCACTATTGTCTCAGGAAACCTTCCCTTTTTAAATCTGCCATCTATTATCTTTAAGCAGCCTGATATTTATCTGTTTTAAAGTTAAGGTATTTTTGGGCTTTGCTATTTTTTGCTTTCTGTATTTTCCTGATATTTTTTAGTCCCAGTGAACCAGGATATTTGTTGCGCTGGAATCCCATGTGCGCTACATGCCATGGCAAAGTTCAAGATTTAATTCCAGCCAGAAGCGAATGTTCGAAAAAAAAAGATGCTGAACCTGTTGATCACTACAATGTCACCGAATCTGAAATTTTGTCAGTTATTTTTTCTTTTTAAAAAGCAGAAAACTGTCAGAATTTATGTCAGGAAGAGAAAAAATGTCATAGTGTTTTTAAATTTATTCGCAAACAAGCCCGATGAATATTAATGGAATAAAGTTTGATAAAAAGCAACCAGATGCACGGTGCATCCGCAGATTTAATCATTGTTCAACTCTTAAAAGATAATAGTCATGTCAATTATCAAAAGGAACCGGAATTCATTTTCTGCAATCCCAGCGCTGGTCGACGATTTCCTTGGCCGTGAACTTTTTAACTGGGACAACAGTAATTTTTCATCTACACAGACCACAGTTCCGTCTGTAAACATCAAGGAGAATGCTGAGAACTTCGGAGTAGAGGTAGCAGCACCTGGTATGGACAAGAAGGATTTTAAAATCCAACTTGATAATAATTTGCTTACCATTTCCTCCCGAAAAGAACATCAGGAAGAAAATCAGCATGATGGGTACACCAGAAGAGAATTCAGCTATCAGTCATTTCAGAGAAGTTTCATCCTTCCAAAGGATGTGGTTAACGAAGAAGGGATCGTGGCAAGGTACGAAAATGGTCTACTTCAATTAATTATTCCAAAGAAAGAGGAAGCCAAGCAAAAGGGCCCTCGTCTGATCGAGATTGGCTAAATGAAATGATGGCAGATTGGCCTGCGGGAACGCAGGCCAATTATATTTAAAAGTTAACATATTCGCCATCATTTAATAATTGAGTATCAAAAAGTCGAAGGAATAAACTATGGAAACATTTTATCAAATTGTTGTCGAGATGAAAGCCTTACATGGAAGGCGGGAAATCGGCAGGTTTCTGATTAGTACTGATCGTGAATTTGCTTTTAAGACTTTTAATAATCTAAAAGGAAAAACCAATGTTCTTCAATCTCAAATTCTGCTTCTTAATCTTCTCGAAATACACAGAGGTTCAGAATTGATTATTGAAAGTGTTGCCTGCAATCTTGAAGAATTGGCTGAAAACTGTAAGATCATCACCAAAGACGCATTTAAATTTTTTAACCTTGAAAAATAAATGAATCCCTGATCTAATATAGTTGTCTAAATACAATTGTGTCTACCAAAGCCTTTTTGCTTTCCCAATAGCGATAAAGTGCCTTTTTGTAAATCCCACAAACGAATGAGGTATGCTGCATCAGATCAGCCTGCGTAAACATTTCAGTAAGGAGCACTCAAGCTGAATTAATGATTAGTTCTTTTTGCAGTAAAGCAAATTTAGAGCAGTTTAATGTGCTATGAAAAGCATGCAATACTACAGGCCTGGTATGCTTGTTGACCTTGCACATTGCAGCAACGATGCCATAAATGACGCTTTGGAAGTATCAAATAAACCAATGATCATATCACATACCGGGTTGAAAAAAAGCATCAGCCTTTTTGTTGATCAGGCTTTGGATTAATATAAAGGTATATACGGGGTAAAGTCCATGGAGCCAAAAGGTTATGCGTTGTTCAATTTTGGAGCCGGCTTGCATTACGGTTCGGTAGACGTTTAAAGCTGTGCGGATATTATTTGCAACACTTAATTTTCACAACCATCAACGGGATATTGCCAGCGAAAAACTAGCTATTTAAACTGAAAATGCCAGACGTTAGTAGTGAAGTTGATTAATCTTAAAGCCGTATACCTGGTACAGGTAGTCGTTTCAGGTCTTCAATGCTTATAAATGACAGCTTACTGGTATGCGTTGAAAATTCTTTGAACTGCTGGCGGTAGCGAAGCAAGTTTAAGGCCTGATTTAACATTTCACCGTCGATACCTTCCATTGGCCTGATACGAAGGTACCTGGTGTGAAGTACTTCCTCGTTAAGGTTGAATAATGTAGATTTACCAAACTCCCGGGGATTTGTCCGGTTTTTGAAAATGATATCGCCGCTCCGAAACAAGAACTTTCTTCTTTCACGTTCAGTAATCCGGACGAATTTTGGCCCTTGCAGGATCAGCGTGTTTTCAATTACTTTTTCAATGATCATACAGGGCTGTAACTGTTCCTGTGGCCAGTCATGAAGCAAATTGGTGCATCCTGAACTGATGGTGGCGATCGTGCCAAGTTCTATTTTTGAAAAATACGCGTCCGGAAGTTTTACAGATTCTGATAATTGCTTATACATGGTCAAAGTTCTTTTAAATAAATTCAGGAGATCAGTTCAATCTGTGAATAATATAGAAAAGAATAATTTTTGAAGTCGAAGGCGGGATATTGAGTGCCGGAAAATTATGGCTGAATGCCAGAATTTTAACTTCTAACCTAAAAGCGATTTCGGACTATTTCCCAAGCCAGGCCTTGAAAGCTGAGGTACGGTCAGCACTTAGAAACACTTCGTCACGCGTTTCCGGGTCAAGTTGAACCAGTAGTTTACCAGATGGAAATTGGTTGATGTTGACAATTGCCGTCAATGCGACGATGTGGGTGCGATTGACGCGAAAAAACAGTTTCGGGTCGATTACTTCCAGTAATTTATCCAGACTGTAATCAAGTGAGTAATATTTTCCGTCGGAAGTATTGAGCAGCGTATTTTTTCTTTCGTAAGAAAAATAGGCAACCGCCGTGACTGGAATACTTTTCAGACGTGTGCCGGAAGAGACCATGAACCTGTCTTTATATGCAGCCTGACTGAAACTTTCCAGAAGCGGATCGAAACGGTTTGTTTTTAGTTCAGTAGAAACAATAAGTTTAAATTTTTCAATTGCTTCACAAAGCTCTTCAAAATCGATAGGTTTTAGAAGATAGTCAATACTGAAATTTTTGAATGCACGCAACGCGTACTCGTCAAAAGCGGTGGTGAAAATGACAGGAATAACAAATTTTAATTCTTCCAGAATCCTGAAACTGAGTTCATCTTCCAGGTGTATATCCATAAAAAGAAGATCTGGCATGATAGCCTGTGGCTTGTCAAAATAGGCCAGCGTTTTTTGAACCGAAGGGATAATGCCCAGAAGCCTGATCGTAGGATCGTATCGCAGGATCAAGTCTTCGAGCCTTTTTGCAGTTTGGCTCTCATCTTCAATAATGAGTACTTTCATGTCAACAACGGGATTTTAACAGTGAAGCAGCCATTTTCTTCTTTCACAGCTACGGGGTTTTTGGTAAGCAACGCGTAGCGCCGTACCACATTTTTAAGACCCACCTGAATGGATACAATGTCTTGTTTTCGCCTGTGGATCGGATTGCTGATCGTCAGATATGCCTTATCCGATACAATCGAAATTTGCAGTGGTTGTTCGGCTGACATTTGATTATGTTTAACTGCATTTTCAATCAGTAATTGTAAAGTGAGTGGCGCAATTTTAAATTGGTTCTGATATTCTACCGGAATGTCGACAATAACTTCCAGTTTTTCCTCAAACCGCGATTTAAGTAAAAAAACATAGGCTTCGATAAAATTGAGCTCTTTTTTGAGGGTAACGGTTTCATCTTGTGAATGTTCCAGAATATAACGGTAGGATCTGGAAAGCCGGTTGACATAAATGACTGATTGCTGAGGGTTTTTTTCAATCAAAGAAGTCAGGATACTAAGGCTGTTGAATAAAAAATGAGGGCTTAGCTGGTTTTTAAGTGCCAGAAAGCGGGTTTGCAGATTTTCTTTTTCCAGTCTTTCAGCTCTTGTCCTGGCCTGTTCCAGGTGCTCGTTACTCTTTTTGACCGATACCATATAAATCGTGGCAATCATGGCCATGACCGTCAGGCCGGTATTGGACTTGGTCCTTTGCCTGCGAGCAAACGGGGTTTTTTCATAAGATGATCTTTGGATATTGATACCAAACTCGTTACTATAAAAGTTTGACATTTGAATCCAGAAAAATATGAAACCAATATTGAACAAAATAGCGAGAAAGAGTCCGGTAACGTAAGTGAAAAGCTGTCTGGGTAGGCGCATTGCAAAAGAGGGTTCGATCCAGTCTATAAATCGGTGTATCAACTCTATCATACCAATCCATAACCTGAAAAATATTAAATTGACAAGGAATTCAATGGACCAGAATGGAGCCTTGTTCAAAAAAATTGCAGTGTTAAATTCATCATTACTGATAAAGATCCGTATCGGGAGGTAGATGCAGACGATACCCGCCGCCAAAGCCCATTTTTGTCTCGAGAACATTAATGAAATAAGACGGAATTTTTGCGGGATCTCAACTTGTTCGTTCATTAGCATCTGAAAGTAATACCAGAATAGGACAAATCGCTAAATTAGGTAATCGGTATGAACCAAGCTATCAGATTTTAGTATTGTCTTAGAAAGGCAGTATGAAATTTCACCGGGGGGGTACTAATTTACAAGAGAATATATTTGTCAATTGAATTCCTTTGACAAATATATTTTTGATGAAAAGTTTACCGTTTTCTTTTTGTACTGGCTGACTTTTTTTCGGCACTTGAACAAAATAATCTTACCGTTTCAGGCCAGCTTAAAGATAGGGGAACTGGAAAACCCCTGGCATTTTCTTCTTATGTTTTGTTCAAAAATCTGGACTCCACTTTGGTAAACGGATTAGTGTCCAGCGAAACAGGTAAATTGATTTTTAGACTTCCAGTGCTAAAAGAAAATCAACCATTATTGCAAAACATTTCCATACTAAGGCAAATTATTATTCTCAATTTGGGTAAATTAAAAGGAATGTAAAATCCGGCATAATTTTTTAATGTTTAAGATTGATACGAGTATGTATATCATCATCAACAAAAAAAAGTTATGGAAAACGACAAAGAAATTATCAGCGATCTTAAAGATCTTGTAGGCATCATTAACGACGGAAAAGAAGGTTATGAGTCTGCTGCTGAGGCAACTGATAATCCTGAACTTAAAGCGCTTTTTGCTAAATATTCCGCACAAAGGTCAGTTTATGCACAAGAATTGAAAAGCCATATCGCTACACACGGAGGTGAGTCAACAAATGAAGAAGGTGGTGTCTTAGGGGCGCTGCACCGTACATGGATTGACATTAAACAGGCGCTAAGCAGTAAAGAAGATGCAGCGATACTGGGGGCAATTGTAACCGGCGAAAAGGCTGCCCTTGAAAAATATGATTCTGCACTGGAGGATTATGTAGAACATGCTGACCATATTGAGCTGTTAAGGAAACAAAGAACCGGAATTACTGAGGCTCTTTCAGCCATTGAGTCTCATCAAATTTTAGAATAGTTAACAGTCTAATTGTTTTTTAGGGTCGGAAGATTTTCTTCCGGCCTTTTTTGATGGTGTAATTTATTTCCGCAGTCAATTACTGGATTTGATTTTCAGGGCTTAGGAATGAACCGCAATCATTTTTAAATATTTTGTGCTGAAAGCAATCCTTTCAATTATATTTTCCATGGATTAACAATCGTTTTTGCAAACTAATTTCAGCTCCTTCTCCTGTGTTCAGCTACTCAATTCCGGCAGTCATTAGTCTATTTTTGAATCATTTAATTATTCATTTACAGTAGTTTGTGATTGATAATACGTTTGGATTCACATTACGGTTGAGATATTATTCTGTTATTTTTTTATCCGATACAAAAAAGGGGCTTTGTTAGCCGCGCCTGTAAACTTTTTTTCAAGCCGTTCCAAAACATTCAGATCCAGGATTTTTTTCTGGAAATTATTACGGGCGAACGGTTTGTCGAAAATGGATTCGTAAAGCTCCTGAGCTTCTTTCATGGTAAAGGTTTCAGAAAGTAAGTTAAAAGCCAGGCGTTTTTCGTCAAGATTAAGCCGGACGCTTTCCAGTGCTTTTGAGACAATCGCATTATGATCGATGATCATCTGGGGCAACTCCCGCACGTCGATCCATTGAATTGACTCATCAAGATCAGTTTTTTGTGGCACTACTTTGTTTATATCAACAAGTGCATAATATCCGATGGAAATAAATCTTTTGGTAAACCAGTCGTACTCTTCTTTATTTTTCTCACCATTCAATAGCATTTGAGGATTTAATGCAATTAACGCATCGATAAAATTGAGATTTTTCCGTTTAGCGTTACCAAAAACGTAAAACTGATCCAGATAAATTTCGCTTATTCCCGTCCTTTCCTGAAGAATTCTGTTGGCAGCCTTGTCAATATCTTCATCATGATAAACAAAACCACCAGGCAAAGCCCAGAAATCCCCGTTGAAATTGAGCTTGTTGACCAGAACCTGAAGTTTTTTGTCGCGATAACCGAAAATGACGCAATCAATCGAGAGCTGTTGAATAAAATTCTGTTCACTGAGATTATGCATGCTTATTGATTTATAGCGGTAACGAAATTACTGTTTTCTGACGAACACGGATGATAATTATTGAGATCAGAACTGTTCATAGTCAGTGGGACTGCGAAACATAAGAATTAAATCACTGTAACTTGTATAATACAAATTTATAACATAAAAATATTTATTGTCTAATTTATAGACAATATAGAAAAAAATTATACTTTTGCTTATCCATAAATTAAATGCTTTTCAGGATGTATGTAAAACAGACTTTATTCAGGCTGATATGCCTGAGCTTATATCTATCATGTCATTTTGCTTATGGCCAGACGCCTGCGATTAACATTCTTGTTTTTAGCAAAACTGCATCGTTCAGGCATGAATCGATTGGAGCTGGTAAAATAGCGCTGACAAAGCTGGCGAGGGAAAAAAGTTTTACTGTGATTTTTACCGAAGATGCAACACAGTTCAATGACAAAAATCTTAAAAAGTACAATGCAGTAGTATTTCTGAATACCACGGGCGATATTTTAAATGATGAGCAACAGGTTGCTTTTGAACGTTATATTCAGGCGGGAGGAGGATATGTGGGCATTCATGCGGCCACGGATACTGAATACGGCTGGCCCTGGTACGGAAAATTGGCCGGAGCGTACTTTCTGGATCATCCAATGACTCCCAGCAATGTGCAAAATGGAAAATTTATCGTGACGCAAAGAAATCATTGGGCTACGCAGGGAATGCCGGATGAATTTGAACGTAAGGATGAGTTTTACAGCTTCAAAGATATTTCTCCCAAAATAAATGTGGTCCTGAATATTGACGAAAAAAGTTACCAGGGCGGTAAAAATCCTGATTTTCATCCAATCAGCTGGTATCAGGATTTTGACGGCGGACGCTCATTTTATACAGCCATGGGACATACGGATGAAACATTCTCCGAGCCCCTTTTTATAAATCACCTATGGGCTGGAATTAAGTATGCAGCTGGTGGAGATGCGCCAAAATTACTCGATTATACAAAATCCAAACCCGAAGAAAACCGTTTCACAAAAGTGATACTTGAAGAAAAACTGGATGAACCGATGGAGCTGAGCGTCCTGAACGATGGTAGAATTCTGTTCATTCAGCGCAAAGGAGATTTACGGATTTACAATACAAAAACGAAGGAACTGAAAACGATTGCTAAAATCCCGGTCAGTTTAAAATACAAAAATAAACAAGGAAAAGAGACGACGGCTGAGGACGGGCTTTTAGGCCTTAACAAAGATCCTGACTTCGCTCAAAATCACTGGATTTATCTTTACTATTCCACCCCGGAAGAGCCCAAAAATGTATTGGCCAGGTTTGAGCTGAAAGGTGACGAATTAGTAATGGGATCAAAAAAAATACTTTTGGATATACCCACCCAGCGGGAGGAATGTTGCCATACAGGTGGTTCAATTGCCTGGGATAAAGCAGGTAACCTGTATTTGTCAACCGGTGATAATACCAATCCGCATGGTTCCAACGGTTACAGTCCAAGCGACGAGCAAGAGGGCAGAAGCGCATGGGATGCACAGAAATCATCTGCGAATACCAATGATCTTCGTGGTAAAATTATACGTATAAAACCGCAACCTGATGGAACATACACGATTCCGGAAGGTAACCTTTTTGCAAAAGGCACAGCCCTGACCCGTCCTGAAATCTATACCATGGGACACAGAAATCCTTTCCGTATTTCCGTAGACCAGAAGACAAATTACGTATACTGGGGAGAGGTTGGCCCGGATGCATCCAAGCCCGATTCCTCCAGAGGTCCTGCGGGCCATGATGAGGTCGGACAGGCGCGTAAGGCGGGAAATTTTGGCTGGCCGCATTTTGTAGGAGACAATAAAGCTTACAACAAGTACGATTTTGCGAATAAAAAGTCTTTGGAGAAATGGGATGCAAATGCACCTTCCAATACTTCCCCTAATAATACGGGTTTGAAGGTGCTTCCTCCGGCAGAAAAAGCATTTATCTGGTATCCTTATGCAGTATCAAAAGAATTTCCATTGGTAGGGAGCGGGGGAAGAAATGCAATGGCAGGGCCTGTTTTTTATGTTGATGAATTCAAAAAAGCACCGGGTGTTTTTCCGGATTATTACAATGGTAAGCTGCTTTCTTACGACTGGATGAGAGGTTGGATTATGGCGGTAACAATGGACAAAGTTGGTAATTACGAATCCATGGAACGCTTTATGCCCAGCTACAAATTTTCTAATCCTATGGATATGGAGTTTGCCGAAAACGGGGATTTGTACATGCTGGAATACGGAACAGGCTGGTTTTCTGCCAACAACGATGCCCGGCTGATCAGGATTGAGTATAACGGGGGAAATCGCAAACCTAAGCTGCAAATTGCAGCAAACAAAATGGGCGGTTCAGCGCCGATGCTTCTTAAACTTAACGCCAAAGGTACGATTGATGCCGATGATGACGAGTTGAAGTATTCCTGGAAAATTTCCTCAAAAAATGGTTTTCAAAAAGTTGTAAACACTTCTGATGCAAACCTGACACTGACCAGAACGGGTATTTACAAAGCAACATTGACTGTTAACGACGGCAAAGGAGGTATCAGCGCTCAGTCAATGGAAATTACAGTTGGGAATGAACCACCCGTTTTAAGTCTGGAAATGCCGGGTAGCAATAAATCGTTTTATGCAGCGAACAAGCCTTTTCATTATGATATTAGAGTAAGTGACAAAGAAGACGGTACATTGAATAATGGTATCGATCCGGAGCAGGTTGCAGTCAATATCGACTATCTGCCGGAGGGTTTTGACAAGATCGCTGTTGCTCAGGGACATCGTTCTGCGGATGCCAGCGCCCTTTTTGCGAACGGGAAAAAATTAATTGAAGCTAGTGATTGTAAGGCGTGCCATAGTGCTTACAAAAAGTCGATCGGTCCTGCTTATAGTGAAGTAGCTGCAAAGTATAAAGGCGATAATTCGGTGGTTGAAAAACTGACCAAAAAAGTAATTTCCGGCGGCGGCGGCGTTTGGGGTGAAACACCAATGGCGGCGCATCCCCAATTATCGGGTGCTGATGCTTCGGAAATGGTTAAGTACATTATGAACATTACAAATGAAAAATCCAAAGAAAAATCGTTGCCTGTAAAAGGTTCTTATGTTGCGAAAGTCCCGGCCGGTGATAAAGGAAAGGGTATTTATATTGTCAGAGCTGCTTACGAAGATGCTGGTGCTGGCGGCCTTCCATCTGTAAAATCAGAAGAGTCATTTTTACTTCGAAATTCAAAAATAGATGTGCATGGTTTTGACCACTATGATAACATCATGAAGGTTTCCAACAATGGCATGAATCTGGCCATAGCCTCCAAGCCCGGTGCCTACATGGTTCTAAAACAAATTGACTTAAATGCTATCGCTGATTTACAATTACTGGCAATGGCTCCTAAGGCTCAGCTAAATGCAGCAGGGGGGAAGGTGGAATTACGAATGGATAGTCCAACGGGTAGCTTACTTGGGGTATCCGATTTTCTGGAGCCGTCGGAAGCATTGGATTTTAAGACAACTACGCTTAAAATACCCATTAAGAATCCGGAAAAATCAGATTCAAATCTACACGATGTTTATTTGGTTTTTGTAAATCCCAAAGCAGAGGAGCACTCACTGATGATCATTGTAGGAGCTGAATTTAAGCTTTTGGAAAATATGCAGCCTTAATTTTCCTGGATATGAAAAATCTTTTCAAATGATAGGAAAAGAAGAATCCAACCGCGTGAAGGGATTAAAATAAGTTATCAATGATTCTTATGCGCTTGAAATAGATTGCAGAGGACGCTTATCCGGATAAAGAAGCATTTCAAACAATAATTATAATAACTGTTTAACATCAATTTTAACAAACAAAACAATGAGAAAATTAAACTTAATCTGCTTGTTTTTAACACTGGGCGTTGTTTTTAACGGTAATTCTCAATCCATGGCACTGGCTGATTTTTTTGCCGGTAAGTGGGAAGTTACCGTCATAGGAACGCCAAACGGAGATTCCAAAATGATTATAGATCTGGTGAGAACAGATGGTAAATTGACTGGGCAGATGTCGAATCCTGCCGAGCCAACGGGTGAAAAAGTACCTGTGACAGTTGACGAAAGTGCTGATTTATTAGATCTGGCATTTAACACGCAAGGTTATGATGTAACGATCAACCTGAAAAAAGTTGATGAAGACAATCTTAAAGGCAGTTTGTTAGGTATGTTTGATGCAATAGCAAAACGGGTGAAATAAAAATCGGCTTTTTAATTGCAGTTTTAAGTGAAGTATAAGGACCATGACGATCAATCGTTGAGATCCTTATACTTTTGCTTTTTTTAGGCGTGACAATCATGATTTCAACAGAAAATAACTTGTTTTTTAATTAGATTACTTCACCGCCCCGGCTTCCGGATTCATGCATATTCTTTTAAAAAGACCTTTCACTCCAATTGGGAATATTTAATAATACTTTTTTATCCATTAAACATACAAGCCTGTATTTTGTGAGGAGATTATTATTTTAGGTTTCTTTCCATTCTAATAAGAATATTTTAACTTCAATAGAACTAATTGCAGAATAAATATAATATTTGATTTTTATTTAAAGACACAAATGTCAAATCCTGATTGCCAGCTTAATGATTTTATATTTTAATGCATGAAAATATTTTGACGGTAAATCCACCCATGACCGAATTTACAGAAGAGAGAGGGCTTTTGGAGCGCTGCGCAAGTGGCGACAGGGAGGCTTTTGCAAGTTTGTATACTTGCCATCTTTCTTCTTTGATCCGGTATATTTTTCTTTTTACAAGGTCAAGGGAGCTTAGCGAAGAAATTGTGCAGGATGTTTTTGTGAAGATATGGGAAAAAAAAGAAGGTCTTTTGTATGTACAATCCTTTCAGCCCTATATTTTTAAAACAGCAAAAAATCTTTTGATGGATCATCTGCGAAGGGAGCAGACGGAAAATAGATATCGAAATTTGACAGGCCCTTTTTCTGAGGAAAGCACAGTTCAGACGGATTCAGAAATTATCTACGGTCAATATTTTCAGCTTGCACAGGATGCTATTAACCAGCTTCCTGAAAAAAGAAAACAGATTTTTGAGCTTAAAACAAAAGAAGAATTATCGCTGGATGAGATTGCCGAGAAGCTTTCAATCTCGAAATCGGTTGTGAAAAAACAACTTTACGCTGCCACCAGTTTTGTTAAAGAGTATCTTCGGAAACATGGCGAAATGACAACGGATATGGTAATTTTCATGTATTTCTTGTCTGGTATTCAATAAGTTCAAAAAAAAGTAAAAATAATTTCAATAGTGAGGGGTTCTTTTATCAAGCCAATCCGTCTTCTCACTATATGGAAGAAAATTACTACCCCTTTCTGGAAAAGTATGCGGAAAACCGCCATACCGAAGAAGAGCACCAGGCTTTTCTGATATGGTTCAATGCTATCTCCCCGGGTGAGGCGAGGAAAGTGATGGATCGTTACCAGCTTCTTTTAAATAATAATACCGAATCGGTTATTTTCGATAATCACGCAGATCTGATCGGGAAAATTGAAGCCAGGATCGATCAGCTTGATGCCGATGAAATTTTGGACAATGAAGAGGAAATCAAAGTTGTTAGTATTTGGTGGAATTTCCGAAGATTTGCTGCTGCCGCGGTGTTGGTGCTTATGGGCATCGGGAGTTATTATGTAGTTCTGCATAAATCAGTATCAAAAACTGAGATTGCCAGCGAGGTAGTTTCGACGGATGCCGCACCGGGAGGAAATAAAGCGATGCTAACACTGTCTGATGGATCGGTAATTAATTTGAATGAAGCAGTCGATGGGCAGATTGCCAGTCAATCCGGTATAAAAATTAATAAGGTGACGGACGGGCAGCTGGTTTATGGAAAGCAAAAAACAGGCGAACATCAGGTTCCAAATAAGTCTGGAATCTACAACCAGATCACAACACCGAAAGCAGGTCAATACCAGATCAGCCTTTCAGACGGTACCAAAGTTTGGCTGAATTCTTTGTCCTCCATCCGATTTCCCGCTGTTTTTAGTGCGGAAGAAAGAAAAGTCGAGATTACCGGTGAGGTATATTTTGAAGTGGCAAGTATGAGCCTTAATAACAAGCGCGTTCCTTTTCGGGTGGTTTCCAATAACCAGATGATTGAAGTAATCGGAACACATTTTAATGTAAATTCTTATAGAGATGAGTCTGTCGTAAAAACAACATTGCTGGAAGGCAGCGTAAAAGTTTCAACGATTGCAAACGGAAAAGTCTCTTTGGAAACTGTGAGGTTAAAACCGGGTGAACAATCTATTGTTAAGCCGAAACAAGCCGCTATATCAGTGGAGAAAGCTGATACCGAAAGTGCGGTAGCCTGGCAGAAAGGTTATTTCAAATTTAAAGATACCGATATTCAGGAGGTAATGCGCCAGCTTTCAAGGTGGTATGATCTGGATGTTGTGTATAGCGGGCCGCTTCCGCAGGACCAGTTTACCGGATATGTTTCCAAAAAAGTTGCGATTTCCAGTGTGCTGAATATTCTGGAAGAAGGTGGCGGAGTGAAATTTACTATAAAAAACAAAAAAGTGGAAGTTACAGCTCTGGAATAAAAAACTAGCCACATCGTACTACAATTCAAACCTTTTAACCAAAACATAAAAAATGGACGACAGCTGACGGAAGTTTGCCGGATGACCAAAAAAAACACTTCGGAGTGGAGTCCGAAGTGGAATCAGCCAAACTTGATTCCCTGGCAGGAAAAAAGTACAGCAGAAAGATTCAGGTTAAAAATCCAGCCCGGTATTTATTGCGAAACACGAAACATGTACAATTAACCTCAACAATGTAAAAGTATGAAATATGCTTTACTTTATCAATGCGGCTTTGCCCGCATAATTTCAGGCGGCGTCTGCTCAAAAAAGAGATCGCTTCCTGGAGGCTCAAAACTCAAAATAGCAAGAATTATGAAGCTCACCGCTTTGCTTTTTCTGGTAGCTTTTATGCAAGTCAGCGCGGGCGTATACTCCCAGACCGTTAGACTTAATGAAAATAATAGCAGTCTTGAAAAAGTATTTAATGAAATCAGAAAGCAAACAGGATACAATTTCCTGTACAACAACCGCTTGTTGAAAAATACCTTGCCGGTAAATATCCGGGTCAATGGAGAAGAACTGAAATCGGTACTGGACCGCGTATTCGAAAACCAGCCGCTGAGTTATTCCATTATCGACAAAACGATTGTTGTAAAAAAGAGAAAACCCACAGCTGAAACGAATGTACCTGTAAATACACAGGAAAGCCTTCCAACGGCTGTATTGGCAAAAAGTGATATCGGCCCGACAAGCCTTTTATCCAACAGAGTATCGGGATATCTGCTCACTGCGGTTGATGTCTCGGGTAAAGTGACGGATGATAAAGGTGAACCGCTTCCAGGCGTTAGTATTGTGATCAAAGGTTTGCCGCAAGGAACAACGACCTCCGCTGACGGAAGATTTTCACTTTCAGTTCCGGGTACAAGTTCGGTTTTAATATTTTCTTTCGTTGGATATTTACCGAAAGAAGTGCCGGTTGGTACTAAAAGCGTTTTAGACGTAACGCTTCTGGTTGATACCAAAGCACTGGAAGAAGTGGTCGTTGTCGGTTATGGACAAATGAAAAGAGCCGATCTTACCACAGCGCAAACTTCCGTTTCTGCAAAAGATATTGGAAGAACCGTTAATACCACGATTGAACAAGCCATTCAGGGAAGAGCGGCGGGTGTGTATGTTACGCAAAACTCCGGCCAGCCGGGCGGCGGTATTTCAGTTAATATCCGTGGTGTAAACTCCATTAGTGGAAGCAATGAACCGCTTTATGTGGTAGATGGCGTGCAGATTCCAGGAACTTCTGTTGCTTATGGTTCACAAAGTTCGTCAAATCCGCTTGCTGGATTAAACCCTGCTGATATTGAATCAATCGAAGTATTGCAAGGTCCTTCCGCAACGGCAATTTATGGCTCACGCGCTACAAACGGTGTATTGCTCGTGACGACCAAACGGGGGAAAGCAGGTGATACTAAAATATCATATGGTTATCAATATAGTGTGCAAACAGCGCCTGAGCCGCTTACCGTAATGAATTTGCAGCAATATGCGCAAATGGTGGGTGAGTATCATCAGCTCGCCGGTGGAAATACACCAGCAGAATTTCTCGATCCTTCTTTGCTGGGAAAAGGTACAGATTGGCAAAAAGAGCTTTTTAAAAGCGCGCCGATGAACAAACACCAGCTTAGTTTGAGCGGTGGAAATGATAAAACCACTTATTATTTGTCGGGTGAATATCTGAAACAGGATGGCGTTGCGCTGGGCTCTGGTTTCAACCGTTATGGTTTCCGTCTTAATCTTGATAACAAACCAAGAAAATGGGCGACACTTGGAGCAAATTTGAGCTTCAACCAAACCAATGATAACCTGACAACGAGTCAGGAAAATGTCATTGCCAGCGCATTGCAGTTAACGCCGCAAGTACCAGTAAAAAACCTGGACGGATCCTGGGGCGGTGGTGATCTTAATAACGGTGCCAACCAGTTTGCGCCTGTTAATCCGATTGCGATTGCAAACCTTACCACGAACAAATTGTTGAGAAGACAATTTTTGGGCGGGTTAAATCTGGGTATTGAAATTGCAAAAGGACTGAATTTTCGGTCTTCCTTTAATACCAATGTTGGCTATTCAAATTCAACTTATTACATCCCGACGTATTCAATCGGCTGGGCAAAAAATGTTTCAGCTGCGCTTACCAACGGCACGGGTGTAAATACGTATTGGAACTGGAATCAGCTTTTGGAATATGTAAAATCTTTTGGCAAACACAATATCAACGTGATGGTAAGCCATGAAGCACAGGAATCTGACTGGAAAAATGTAGGTGCAACCAGAACAGGATTTTTGACCAATGACATTCACGATCTGGCCGCAGGAGACGCGCTTACATCGAGCAACTCAGGCGGTTCGGGAAACTGGGCGATGGAATCGTATCTGGGAAGGCTTAATTACAATTATGCTGACAAATATATCGTAATGGGAACGGTGCGCCGGGATGGTTCTGCCAATTTTGGAGCAGATAATAAATGGGGCTTTTTTCCATCGGTTTCGGCCGCATGGAGAGTTTCACAGGAAGCGTTTTTCCATGTACCGGCAATCAGCGACCTGAAACTGAGATTTGAAACCGGAATCACTGGAAATCAGGGAGGAAGTGGCGGAATTTATTCTCCTATGGGGACTGGCGCAACGCCAACTTCAACAGGATTTCTGCCCACAAAATATAGTAATCCGGGACTTAAATGGGAAGAAACCAAAACGAATAACTTTGGTATCAACGTAGGTTTGCTTGATAACCGGATCCAGTTTGAGTTCGATTATTACGTCAAAAATACGGACAACCTTTTGATGGAAAAACCGCTTCCCTGGTATATGGGAACAAACGGAAACGGTGCAGTAGGCTCACCAACGGTCAACATTGGTGCGTTACAGAACAAAGGTTTTGGCTTTACGATCAACACGACCAACATCAACAAAGGTGGTTTCAAATGGGAAACCAGTTTTAACGTTTCAAGTTTTAAAACCAAGATCAAATCGTTCTATTCTGAAAACGCTTTCGTAGATCGTACCTCGTGGTGGATGCAGGACTGGACGCAGCGTTCGGAAGTGGGTAAAGCACCATGGCTTTTCAGAGGATACCAGGAGGAAGGAATCTTTCAGTCGATTCAGGAAATTGATGCCAGTGCGGTGCCGGTGGACAACAACGGAAATCGTTACCCGACGAATGTCGACAATATCTGGGTGGGTGATGTGAAATTTAAAGATCTGAACGGGGATGGGAAAATTGATGAAAATGACCAGACGGCGATCGGAAATCCATGGCCAAAAGCATTTGCCGGTCTGACTAACACGTTCTCTTACAAAGGGTTTGACCTAAGCGTTTTATTCACCAGTACCTATGGAAATGATATCTACAATTATCTTGGCAAGCTTAATACCAATGCAAGCAATATCAATCTGAGCCGTAATCTTCTGGTTCATGCGATGGATTATGCAAAGCCGATTACCAATGAATCTGGGGAAGTGGTACTGGCAAATCCGGGAACGGACGTGGCCAGAATTTCCAATGGACCAAACGGAAATTTCACACGCCACACAGACAAATGGGTAGAAGACGGTTCTTTTATCCGGCTGAAAAATGTGTCGCTGACCTACAATGTTCCTGCTGCATTTTTATCAAAACAAAAAATCGTAAGAGGAGCCCGGGTGAGTTTTGGTGCGCAAAATGTTTTAACGTTCACAAAATATACCGGATTTGATCCGGAGGTTGGAGCCTACGTGTCCCGAGATGCGAGCGCTGGAAATCAGGCGATTGGTCTGGATTATGGACGTTATCCATTAACTCCGGTTTATACTTTTAGTTTGGGTTTAGACTTCTAATTTTTGAAAAACATGAAAGCGATTAAACATATATACTACTGGATTGCGGTATTGATCCCGGTTTTTATTTTATCGGGCTGTAAGGAAGATTTTCTGGAAAGGCCTCCAACAGATTCGATCGTAGATGCCAGTTTTTATCAAACCGACGACCAGGTATTAGCCTCTACTGCGCTATTATATAGCAAAGTCTGGTTTGACTATAACGACAAGGCATCCTACAATCTTGGCGATTTTCGGGCGGGAACTGCGTTTTCTGCTTATAATGACCGGGGGAATGTACTTTTCAATACAACAGGAAACACACCTGAAAACGGTTCCGCGTGGCGATCATTTTTCATTGTAGTCGGCCAGTCAAATCTTGCGATCAATAACATCAACCAGTTTGCTGGAACAGCCGTTTCGCCGACTGTTAAAAAAATGGCTATTGCTGAAGCACGTTTTATTCGTGCACTGGCCTACCGTTTTCTGGTGATGAACTGGGGCGCTGTGCCGGTTATTGAGGATAATTTAAAACTTTTGTCAGATACCACCGTAACCAGAAATACGCCGGAAAGTGTTTGGAAATTCATAACCAGTGAAATGCGTTTAGCCGCAAATGATCTGCCTGAAACGCCGATCCGCCCGGGAAGAATTACAAAATGGTCGGCAGAAGGTATGCTTGCAAGGTTTTATCTGAATCGTTCCGGTGTGGAATCAAATGGATCCGGACAAAGAAGTCAGATGTTTTTGGACAGCGCAAAATATTATGCGGAACGGGTGATTACAAAGAGTGGAGCTTCTTTGATGAAAAACTATTCGGACCTTTTTCTTTTTCCTTATGATAACAACCCGGAATCTCTGTTTTCGCTGCAATGGGTGTATTCTCCCGGCGCATACGGAACGCAAAATACATCGCCTGCTTACCTGGCTTACAGTTCTGACATTGGCAACGGAGACGGTTGGGGAGGGGACAAAAGTGCAACATGGTGGATGATCAGCCAATATGACGGGATCAAAGCGACTGCGACCGGTATGCAGGGGAGAACGCTGGACCAAAGGTTGAAAGCGACTTTCATGCTTCCGGGTGCTTCTTATCCTGAGATCACCCAGACTATTCCGGGAGGAGAACAAAAGCTGATTTTTCCTTTCACAGGTTCAGATAATAATTTCCTTTCTATCAAAAAATACATCACCGGAAAAGCGAAGGATGTTGGTGGATTGGCAGCATCTCAAAATTATGGAAATGATACCTATATGATGCGTCTCGCCGAGATGTATTTGATTTACGCAGAGGCTGTTTTGGGAAATAATGCATCGACTACGGACCCGACCGCACTTGCCTATTTTAATAAAGTGCACATGCGTGCCGGACTCCCTGCTGTTGAAGATCCTTTAACTTTTGACGTGATTTTCAAAGAAAGAACTGTCGAGTTTGCGATGGAGGGTATGGCGTGGTACGATCTGGTTAGTCTTCATTATTACAACCCAACCAAGGCTTACGCTATTTTAAATTCGCAGGATCGTGGAATTTTCTTTACGGCACCGGATCAGTTTCCGAATCCGACATCCTGGACATTTACCAAAACAGCGTGGGCGACCAACGAGCGGACGATCATTGCGAACAGCGGAAATTTCCTTTTACCGATTCCTTCGGCGGAGTTGAGCCAGGCGCCTAATCTTCAAAAACCGGCGGTTGATTATTACAAAAAATAATTTCTGTTTTTGTATCAAAAAGAATCATTCAATGAAGACTATATATCAATTCACTGTGCTGTTCGCAATACTATGCGGAATGGCAGTTTTTACAATTTCCTGCTCGGAAGATGATCTGCCAAATGGCGGTGCTCCGAGTATTACCTATGTCCGTGTTACCAAACCTGAATCATCAGACTCGCTTTTGGTGGGCGCTTTTCAGGGAACTTTGATCGCGATTGTCGGGGAAAATTTACAGGACGCTTCGGAAATCTGGTTCAATGACCAGCGAGCCTCATTGACACCAACTTATGTAACGAGTAAATCCATTCTGGTTAGCATTCCCAGCGTTATTCCGAAGGATATCACGAACAAAATGAAGATCGTATTTTCGGGCGGAGCAGTTTTGGAGCACGATTTTAAAGTGCAGATCAGTGAGCCGGCCCTGGCCAGTATGGCTTGCGAATATGTTGCGGCGGGTGATGTTGCTACAATCAGCGGAGATTATTTTTATGAGCCTCTGACCGTCACGTTTGCAGGTGGGGTAAAAGGTGAGATTGTTTCGGTTGAAGCAAAAACGGTCAGGGTACGGGTACCCGCAGGAGCGGCGGCCGGACAAATTACTGTTACAACGAATTTCGGTGAAACAAAATCAGATTTCTGGTTCCGTGACAACCGCAATATTTTCCTGAGCAGCGATCCTTTTACAGGTTGGTGGAATGAGAAATATGTTGTTACCAAACCAGGAGAAGGTGATCCGGTGGCTATTAATGGGAATTATATCCGCGTAAAAGAAGCTATTGCCGGATGGGCCTGGAAAGAAGTTGCGGGCGGTCCGCCGGATGCCATGGGTGCTATCAGCAAAAATGTCCCGGATGAAGCCATTCTTAAACCAGCCGATTATAACCTGAAATTTGAGGTAAATACGGTGAAGCCTTATAATAACAACATGTTGAAAATCAATGTAGGATTGAGCAGTGATTTTGTGACGGACGCTTACCAATGGGCGCCGCCGTATGACACAAAAGGCGAGTGGAGAACAGTGATTATACCTTTTGAACAGATTGCTGCAAGCTACGAAGCGGCAGGTGTAAAAATGGCGGTAAGTCCGGCTGGCTATTACACCCGGTTACTATTTCACGGCGGCGGCGATCTTGATGCGGATATTTCGCTTGACAATTTCCGTGTGGTTCCAAAAACAATTAAAAAATAGCCCTAGCCAGATATCAACATGAAAAAAATAGATACCAAGAGGATTTTTTCAATCCTCTCCATGATCCTGTTTGTCTGTATTTTGACAGCCTGCAACGAAAATGAAGTCGTTAAAACTGATGAAGTGCAGCTTTTAAGTTTTGGTCCGTCCGGTGTAAAGCCCGGTGATCAGATCAGTTTTATCGGGACTAATCTTGATCAGGTTACAGCCATCGAACTGAAAAATGCAAGCGTGCCAAGTTCTGCTTTTGTAAGTCAATCTTCTGAATTGATTGTTTTGGTTGTACCAAATGAGACATCGGAAGGAACGGTTACTTTGAAAACTGCGTCGGGAGATATTGTGTCGAAAACAATTTTAAGTTTTGAGGTTGCCGTAAAAATTGAGTCAGTACCCGAATCAGCACGTCCGGGAGAAAATATTACCATCAAAGGTCAATATCTAAACTGGATCAAAGAAGTGCGTTTTGCAAAAGACACGGCGGTAATCCAGTTCGTCAGCCAAACTTTGAACGAATTGGTCGTAACGGTGCCTTTTGGAGCGCAAACCGGCCCGTTGATTTTTTCAGCAGGTGGTACAGAACCATTGACCATTGAAACGGAAAAGGATCTGGTGATTGCTTTGCCTATGCTGAAATCGATAGCACCAAATCCGGCTGAAAGAGAAAAAGAACTGACCATAACCGGTACAAATCTGGACCTGGTACAAGGGGTTTTATTAAAAGGTCTGACAGCACCAATTACTGAATTTGTGTCAAAAACCACGACGCAGCTGGTTTTGAAAATTCCTAAAACTGCGAATAAAGGAATAGTTACACTCATAGCATATTCCGGCATCACCATAGAATCCGCTGATGCTTTAAAATTCGTTGGCGATTTGCCTGATCTTGCTCCTTTGAAATACGCGATTTATGAAGATGCCATAATAAATGGCTGGTCAAACTGGGGGTGGGGAAGTACGGCGGATTTTGCCAGTACTGCCAATGTTCGCGATGGTAATGATGCTGCAAAAATGACTTTCACTGGTGCCTGGGGCGCATTAAAATTTGCTGGTGCAAGTGTTGCTACCACCAATTATTCAGAGATAACTTTTTCAGTTTATGGTTTGGCCGGTACGGATGGAATGAAACTGAATGTGGTTGCCAACACAGGAAGTCCCTATTCAATCGTTTTAAAAGAAGGCGTATGGACGGAATACAAACTTAGTAAATCAGACCTTGGAAATCCTGCAACAATTACAGAATTAATGTTCCAGGAAACCGGCTGGTCAGGCTCTGTTTACCTTGATCACATCGGTCTCAGATAACAAACCTTTACCTTGTCAATAAGTGAATAAAAGGTATGCGATTACCTTTTATTCACACTATTCCTACGCCCTTACCAAATTTTAATTGCTGGATTAAACTGAATTTATTATGCTGGTTACAAAGCAATATTTTTCCCGTATCGTTCTGATGATATGGATAATGCTTGTTACTTTTTCCTGTAAAAGTACAGATGTAATTTCTGGTGATCAGGAAACAACAGAGCAGGAGATTAAGCCTGCGAAAGATCCGGAAACTGCAAAAACCATGGGGTTGTTTTTGGATACATGGCTGCCAAAAACTTTTCAAATTCCTGGTTTTACGGAATCTGACATTCCTGCATCAGGAGCTGTGACCGTTACTGTGGATGCTTCGGAAGTTATCACAAAAATCCCGCTGACCAGTTTTGGACATAACGCCAATACCTGGATGACGCCGATGGTCACAGAGCCTGTTTTTATGAACCATATCACCAATCTGAAACCCAATATTATCCGTTTTCCTGCCGGTAGTGGAAGTGATGTTTATTTTTGGAATGCAAAGCCCGGCGGTTTACCGGCCGATGCGCCACTTCTGCTTACTGACAAAGATAATGTGAAGAAAGAGCCGGGTTATGGTTTTGGAAAAACAAATGACAACTGGCGCGCTTCACTGGATAATTATTACGATATGTTAAGCCAGAGCAACAGTAAAGGCGTTTTGACGATGAATTACGGGTATGCCCGTTATGGTACAAGTGCGGATCCGGTGGCGACTGCTGCACATCTGGCCGCAGATTGGGTACGTTATGATAAAGGACGGACGCAATACTGGGAAATTGGAAATGAAAATTATGGCGATTGGGAATGGGGATACCGGATTGACCTTTCGAAAAACAAAGACGGACAGCCGGAATATTTAACGGGAAAACTATATGCTCAGCACTTTAAAGTCTTTGCCGATTCGATGCGGAAAGCTGCGGCGGAAGTGGGGGCAAAAATAAGTATAGGTGCGGTGATGTATGAATCAGTGCCTGAATCCTGGCAAACCAATACCGTTAAAACATGGAATCAGGGAATGCTTCCGGAAGCAAATAATCAGCCGGATTTTTATATTGTCCACAATTATTTTACGCCGTACGAAGAGAATTCAACGGCCGCGGTCGTGCTGGGTGCTGCGCTTTCTCAGCCTGCGAAAATGATGAATTATGTTACCCAAACGATAAATGCAAATGGTGCAGCAGTCAAACCAATTGCGATGACGGAGTGGAACATGTGGGCAAAAAGCTCGAAACAACAGGTTTCCAATGTGAGCGGTGTTTTTGCTGCACTTGTTGTAGGCGAATCACTTTTAAATAAATATGGTTTGGCAGCCCGGTGGGACCTGCTGAATTATTGGGCGGAAGGGGATGACCACGGGCTTTTTAGTGATGGAAACGAGCCAAATGTTGCAAAATGGACACCCAGACCTTCATTTTATTATCTTTATTTTCTTCAAAAAAATATGGGTGACAGACTTGTGAAATCTACGGTGCAAACAGGAAACACAGCTATTAAATCGTACGCATCCACGTTTGCATCGGGAGAAGCCAATGTGTCACTTATCAATATTTCAGCTTCTGTACAGACGGTCGAGGTAAAGTTTGACAATCTTAAAAAAGGCGACCGTTTTTATTGGTATAGTCTGGAAGGAAGTAATGACAATGGAGAATTTTCCAGAAAAGTGATCATCAATGGTTCTGCACCGACTGGCATAGCAGGTGGTCCCACAGATTATGCAACTTTAAAAGCGAAATCAGCTTTGACTAAAAATGGTATCAAAGTGACGGTTCCTGCGAGGGGAATGGTGAGTGTCGTTGTTGGGAAATAAGGTTTACAAATTGTTTTCTTACCCGTCGGATGGCGAAAAAAGCCATCCGACGGGATGCTTCGTCCGACGTTTTTTTACCGTCGGACGAATAGAAAACAATTCTAATTGTTAAAGATAAAACTTACCAATCAAGATTTCTTTTTTCATCAGTAGCTGTCAGCTCTGTTTTTTTAGGTAAAAACGCTAGAAACAATATAAGGTCATCCGCAATTCTGGGAGGGAACATGGCTTTTAAGTATCGTTTTTCTCCATTAAAGTAAATGACCATCGTGTACATGACACCGTCGGCTCCGCTGGAATCATTGAAACGTAAATTCCATAAATTACAGTTTTTAAGAAGCATATTTAACTTGTTGTACAGGCTATCAGTTAATGTGCCTGTGTAATAACCCTTTTTTGGCCAGCCGGGAGAACTATAACCAGATGGATTATTTTCAAGATAAATATTTTTTTTATTATCAATCTGGAACACTAATATTGAACCTCCAAGTGACGATTGGAACACTATTTTTTCAAATTTAATTTTATTATCCACCAGATATTGTCGTTTTTTCAATGTCAAAATGGATTTGTTCTGAAAAAGCTTTTTTGAAAAATCAGAAGCCGGTTTTAACACTAGAATCGAATCATTGACAGAAATAATTTTAAGATCGTAACGATCAATATACTGAACACGAAAGTTTGTCCGTGAGCTGGTGTACCTCCATTGAAAGCTGAGTGTATCGCCATATACCGAAAGATTATAGCGACCTTTTACCAGCATTTCATTCGAAAGCATATTATTGGACGCTGAACTAAGCGTATCGCTAATCTCTACAAGTTCTTTGTCAAAACTAATCCACTGACCTTTTAATTTTGAATCCTGGGCACAGATGCTGATCGGTATTAGTGAGGTAATTAAGAGTATTGCGCTAATGAGAATTTTTTTGATAAAATCAGGTGTGACAATGTTCATATGTTTTCGATAATGTAGTAAGTAGATTAAGTCTTTACCAGCTTGTTATTTACTTAAAACCGATCAACTGATATTTCAACCTGAACGAAAAGAATGTCATTAGCGATTACACTCATTGGTATTTTGGCCTTAATTGTGCTCATCTCGATTGTCCGGTTAAATACTTTTTTGTCTTTTCTGGCTGTTACGGTGGGTGTCGGTTTAGCGCTCGGACTTACGGGTTTGGATATTGTTGATTCTATTCAAAAAGGAATCGGCGGTACCTTAGGATCGATTACAGCCATCATTGCGCTGGGAGCTATGCTGGGTAAATTGGTCGCTCAAAGCGGTGCCGCTGAACGAATTGCTTTCAAATTAATCGAATTTGTAGGGACTTCCAACGCACGGTGGGCCTTTATGATTACCGGGTTCATTGTAGGTTTGCCGTTATTCTATTCAGTCGGATTTATGTTATTGACGCCTGTTGTCATCACTGTTGCCTATCGTTACAAATTGCCAGCGCTGTATATCGGTCTACCTATGTTGGCATCTTTGTCTGTAACTCAGGGCTATTTACCGCCTCATCCGGCTCCCTTGGCCATTTTGAAACAATTCAATGCATCCATGGGCACGACGCTTTTTTACGGGATCATCGTTGCTATACCCGCCATATTAGTATCGGGAGCATTTTTTGGATCAACATTAAAAAAGTATACAACACTTCCCAATCCTGCATTCATTGCCCCGGACCTTAAATATGATAAAACACCTTCAACCTTCATAAGTTTTTTTTCGCTGCTACTACCGTTGGTTTTAATTGCTGCCAGCGCGGTCATCACTCCTTTTTTAACAGATTCGTGGATCAAAAAAACATTGCTTTTTACGGGTGAACCTGTCATAAGCATGTTTCTTGCTGTGCTTGTGGCCTCTTTTACCCTTGGTTTGCGGCAAGGGAAATCTATGCAGGAAGTAACAAATCTTTTAACCGATGCTGTTAAGGATGTAGCCATGCTTTTCCTTATTTTCGGCGGTGCAGGTGCTTTTAAGCAGGTTTTAACGGATGGAGGTGTAAATCAGTCGATTGCCGATATGATGGAACATTCAACATTGCACCCCTATGTTTTGGGTTGGGGAATGGCTGCGCTTATCCGCGTTTGCGTAGGTTCGTCAACTGTTTCCGGCATAACGACCGCCGGCTTTATGGCTCCATTGCTTATTTCAACCGGTGTGGATCCGAACCTGATGGTTTTAAGTATTGGTGCCGGTAGTATGATGTTTTCTCACGTAAATGATACAGGTTTCTGGCTCTTCCGGGAATATTTTCAGTTGTCAATGGTAGACACGCTCAAAACGTGGTCCGTTATGGAAACTTTGGTTTCGGTAACCGGATTGGCGGGTGTCATGGCACTTCATTGGTTTCTGAATGCATTTTGACTCATTGAAAGAATTCGCGCAACGATCGAAAGCAAAGCAAAAAGAATGTCTTGAAATTAAAATAGAAATCCAATATTTGTTAATTTTAGTCGACTATTCAATAGAAATTGTCTAAATTGAATTTAAAATTGTTTTCTAACCTCTCCCAAAAAAATTATGAATGTCTTATTTATTCAAGCTAAAAAGTTTTCCCCCTGTTGCGGTATTCCTTTGTCTTCTTTTGATGATTCTTTTCCAAACAACTTAATTCAGTATTTTATCGATTGAATTTTTAAAAAAATATAAGGGCTGATAATTTAATTCGTGCTACTACGGAATACTTCAATTACAGTAATTGAGGCTTAAATACTACTATACGCTACACTTAATGAAGTTTCTTTTTTGAGCACAATCTGAGATTGGCTTTGCCATTTCCTTGTAAAATCAATATTCTTTTACAGATTTTGAGCATTGGGGAATTAGTTATGTACATAGCAAAAAAAGTATAAGATTCAGCATGAAAATCAAATATTCAAGTCGTATATTTTTTTAATTATTTGACATACAGGTATTTGTAGTTTTAAGTAAATCATTTTTTCTTTATTTAAAACCAATATCACGAAGGGTTTTTTATTAAATAAGAGGACTCAATATCAAACTTGGTATCTTTTCGAAAGATACTCTTAAAATCTCCGGAATGAAGATTCATAGAATATTGTCATTACTGATCATATCAATACTGATATTATCTTACTTTATACTGATCATCAAAAATTCTGTTGATATACCAAATGGTGATGATCTTTTCTGTTTGATGTCATTTACTCAGCAATTCCAGGATGCAGCAGGTTGGAATGAGCGCTTCCGGTTGCTTACCGAGCAATGGGTAGAGCACCGGATCTTATATTCGAGATTTGCAGCATTAATATCTTACTGGATTACAGGAAATGTAAGTTTCATTATTGTCATTGTAATAGGCAATTTATTTCTCGTTGGGCTTACCGTGCTTTTTGGTAAAATATTGAAGAAAACAGGTCATTCAATGTACTATCTCATACCTGTAACGCTCATACTTTTCAGTCCGATCATGTATGAAGGTAATATCTGGGCCGGTGCGAGCACTGTGTATATGCCTGTATGTTTTCTGGGGTTGCTGACGTTATATTTACTTGTTTATCAGCCCAGAATGGGATTTTTGGTTGCTTCGGTCTGTGCACTTGTCGCTACTTTTTCATTTGGGAATGGAATGTTTTGTTATTTAGCAGGGGCTGTTGTCCTTATCTATCAGAAAAGATATAAAAATCTGATGATTTGGACTGGAATGGCTTCCCTGGCCATACTGCTTTATTTTAACGATTTCAGGGCATCAAGCGCTACAAATGCATTTAGTTTTGCCACTCATTTTCAAAAGCCAGCGTATTTACTTTACAACTTGTTCGGTTTTATTGGGGGTATATTTGATTTTATGGAGAACGTAAATACGCCTCTTATCAAAGAGAATATGCCTGCAATTTTGTTAGGCGCGGCTTTTACAGGTTTTATTTTGTATGGAGTCTATCAATTTATTTTACAGATAAGGTCCGGAAATAATGCCAAAGAAAATAACCCAAAACTGCTCTGGATCGGTATGGTAATCTTCATTGGGGTAACCTCACTTGCAATGGCATATTCGAGAACCTCGGGTGAATCGATGAATACTTTATCAAGCAGATATAAAATATATTCAATGATTGTATTCATCATGGTATACCTTTATTGCCTGATGTTTTTTAAAAAGAAAGTATTTACAGGTTTATTTTTTGGAGCCGCAAGTCTGATTTTACTCGTATTGAGTTATTATACCAATTACCAAAAAATGGCCAATTACAAATCCGTATTTTTGTCGGGCCTGTACAACTATAATGTAAATAATCATTGGATTATTTATTGGCAAACTTCTTACTACGAAGGCGCAAGCAAGGTTTTGAGCGATATGATTAAATCCAGTAAGAATCCTGTATACACTTTTAAGGAAGTCTTTAACGAATTAAACTACGAGTCACTCAGAAAGGCGAGGATTAATAATAATATAAAAATCACAGAAAATATTGACTCCGCAGGCACGGCTGTAAAATCCTTGTCGGTCTATTCTGATGAGTATCCATCCATCTCAAACTTGCATAGTGGCATTTATGTAGTTGTTTACAATAAAAAAAATATAATGCTTTTTGCAGCTAATCCTGCCAGGAACGGCAGACTTAATATGCTCACAACCGGGAGTTATTTTAAAGGCGGATTTACGTTAGAACAGGACTTTAAGAGACATTTGGATAAAGGAGTTGAATATAATATAGCCGTTTTTTGTCCTACCGAAGTAGAGAAAATTCGAATGGTTAATTATAAACTTAAAGGATAAAATGCTGAGCCTGGTATTTTGGGATTTTACTTTACAGGCCGTTTTACTATCCCTGTATCAAACAAACCGCTAGCTATTTTATGTATGAATGGTTGCAGAATTTCGACTATCGGATACAAATCAGCTGATAGGTATTTGTTTCATGTTACTAACCAGTCTGTTATGGCCTTGCTTACCAAAATTAACTAGGTTATGAAAGCTGCATAACATGATTGTGCTGACGCCTGGCTTTTATGAAATTAATTTAAATCAATATAGAGCGTAGATTTTATAATCAGAGCTACCCTTTCTTCGGAGGTACAAATTGTAATTTATAGATCCGTTTTTTACTAATGAAAAAGACCATCCCAAATGATTTTGAGATGGTCTTTTCAGATTTATACCTGACAGGGAATTTCAGAAGATGTTATCCGATCACTTTTTTCAGGTTTTTGTAACACAATTCAACCGTGTCAAAAGTAGGGGCAAGGTCGTATTCAACAAAGAAATATTGCAGACCGGCAATCTTGGCTGCCTCAAAAATTCTCTGGAATTCTACCACACCGGTTCCAACTTCGGTAATAGTCTGCAAATCTTTTTTGATATCCTTTACATGCCACAACGGGAAACGGCCGGGATGTTCTTTAAACAAAGCCACAGGATCTTTTCCAGCCTTTGTTGCCCAGGCCAGGTCAAGTTCCATTTTTACCAGGTCTTTATCGGTTTGAGAAAGTACAAGTTCGTACGCCGTTTTACCTCCTTCCACAGGATCAAATTCAGTTGCGTGGTTATGATAAGCAAAACCGATTCCGGCTTTTTTACTGGCTTCTCCTGTTTTTTGAAATACTTCAATAGAGTTTTTAACCTCGTCCATAGTACTCACGGGCGTGCTTGCACATACGAGATATTTCAATCCTCCTTCAGCTGCGTCATCAACCAATTGTTGATAATTGTCACGAAGATTCATCATGGTTGGAATTGTAATTGGTTTCCCGTCAGCACCCACGGGCATTTTACCACCTTTTGGCATTTTGAAAGGAGCGCCTAAGGCATGATGTGCGCGCCATTTCATGCCCAGATCTTCCACAATTTTTTTGAATTCTTTTGGCTTGTATCCATAATAACCGCCCCTTGTGCTGAAAGCGGATTCAATTTCCTTATATCCAATGGAAGCAATTTTTTCAAGCGTTGCTTTCGGATCATTATTCATTTTTTCAAAGACTGTAAACAACTGGATACCAACCGGCTTTTCAGCTGCAAATAAATCGGACAAACCTGAGGCATTTGATAAGTATGGTATAGCAAGGCTGCCCGCGGTAAGTGCAGCAGCTTTTTTTAGAAAATTTCTTCTGTTATTATGCATACAAGATAAATTAGAAAATTAATATTTGATCTTTCAGCTTACTGCTGAAATTTAATTTTTGAAAAAGATAACAGAGGTTCAATCGCTTTTGCAGAATCATTTTTAAAGACAATATAGATATCATGCTTGCCCTCTGTATCCTTGATTTTAATTTTAACCGGCGGTCTGGCAAACGGATTCCTTGGCTTTGCGACTTCGCCGGGTTTGGCATTCTTTTTCTCGCTTTCCATTTCTGCCATTACTTTGGCAACGTCAACTTCGGGTGCGATTTCAACTTTTTCCGTTCCGACAACCGGACCAGTCGGAGAGTCAAGTCTTACCTCAACAGTTCCGCCGACACTGCCTTCTCTTCTTTGTGCCGAAGCGTTTAATTCAAGTTTGTTGATACCTGCCAGATCTATCTGTTTGAATCCAAGATAACTTCCGTTAAAAGCAACTACACTGAAACCCAATCCGGCTACGCCCAATGCTTTTAGTTCTGCACCTTTTACAATGGGAGCTTCTGCTGCATTCATTTCCGGACTGCGCAACACGATCATTTCTTCGGAAGTTTGGGCCGGAATTGTTTTAGCTCCTGTCACCGCACGGTCTGTAAATGCTGCCCGGATAATGACAGAACCTTTCCCGTCATCACCTTTCGGGATTTCCGGCTTGTATTCTCCTTTGACAGGAAGCGTGCTGAGCGTTTTATCGGTACTGTTCAAAATGTATTTGACAATCACTTCCGCGTCTGCAACGGGAAGAGCCGGATGAGCCGCCATAGCCACTTCTCCCCAAACCCCAGAACCGCCTTCACGAACTTTTTTAACGAGTTTTTCCAGTGCTCCGGACTGGCCTTTGTACTTATTGGAAACATCCGCAAATGAAGGTCCAACGGATTTTGTATTAGGTTGATGACAAACTTTACAATCACTTTTGCTCATTAAAATCTGGGCAACTGCAAATTGTGTGGAAGCATCCACGCTGCGCTGACTTTGCGTAACTTCGGCATAATCAAATCCTTCCGACGTATAATCGATACTCACAGCGACTTGTGATGGTTTGATTTTTCCGTCCGTCAAACTGCCATCTTCTTTGTCGTTAACATTGACCGCATAAGCGATCGGTTTGCCGGAAAAGAAGAATGTTTTGTTTCCCGGAAGATCGATGGAAACCTGCGGAGGTTCATTTCCGGCAACTATTTTAATGGATTGTGAATTGCTTGCGCCTTTGGAATCCGTCACGGTCAGACTTGCCGTATAAACGCCTGATTTGTCAAATGAAACCATCGGATTTGCAGTAGCAAAAGTTCTTGGAGCAACACCGTTGCCTGTTATTTTCCAGCTGTATTTTAAAGCATCACCGTCAAAATCCTTCGTTCCTTCGGAAGATAAATTTGCTTTGAAAGGTACTGTTCCTCCTTTTTTATCCGTAGAAACCTGAACGATCGGTTTTCTGTTTCCTCCGTTATATTCAATCCGGATCAAACGTGAATTATCACTTTTTCTAAACCAGTTGCTACCGTATTCAAGAATATACAAATCGCCGTCCGGGCCAAATTTTATATCAATTGGCTGAACCGGGTGATAGGAGGGAAGTACGCGCTCCATCGAATCATAATCACCGTTTTCTTTCATGCTGATGGCCATAATCCAGCCCCTTGAAAAATCAGCAGCGATCCATTTGTTTTCGTAATAAGCAGGCCATGGACGTTTAGGATTTACAAAATCAGATTTGTGATAAACCGGTCCACCCGTGGCACTTCTTGATCCTGAACCTACCAACGGAAACTTTTCAGAAACACCGTATGGATAATAAATAAAGTTTGGAGCCGTTGGCATCAAATCTTTTAATCCTGTATTGTTCGGAGAATTATTGACCAAATGCAGCGGATCTTTTTTCTCCAAAGGCTTATTGGCAGCATAATCATATACCGGAAAAGCCTGATTATCGGCCACAAACCATGGCCAGCCAAAATTTCCCGGTTTTCTGGCCTGGTTCATTTCGTCATAACCTCTCGGCCCGATTTCCGAATCTTCGTTTGCATCCGGTCCGACTTCTCCCCAATAAACATAATTTGTTTTGCTGTCCACCGAGATCCTCCATGGATTTCTGTGTCCCATGGAATAAATTTCGGGTCTGGTTTTGGCCGTTCCTTTTGGATAAAGATTCCCTTCCGGAATGGTGTAAGTTCCGTCTGCTTCCGGATGGATTCTAAGAATTTTTCCTCTCAAATCGTTTGTATTTCCGGCGTGTCCCTGATCATCCCAGCTGCTTCTTCCTTCACGTTCGTCGGTTTGTGCGGCCTTTTGATTTCCGGTGTTGTTTCCAACGGTCAGAAATAGATTTCCTGCTTTGTCCCAGGTCATCCCACCGCCGGTATGGCAACATACTTCGCGTTGCGTTTCTACTTCCAAAACTACTTTTTTGGAACTTTCAACCAATTGCTCCTCTTTGATTTCCCAACGGGTCAGAATGTGTTTTTTCTCAGTTGGATGAGCGTAGTACAAATAAATCCAGTGATTTTTTTCATAATTCGGATCCATTGTAAAACCCATCAGACCTTCTTCCGCTTCTCTCACAACACCTTCTGCACTGGTATATTTGGTGTTGACCGGGATGGTGGCGATTAAATCTGTAGATTTGGTGGCTGCATTATATTTTTTCAATGCACCTTTTCTTTCAATAATGTAAGCAGAACCGTCTTTCAGGACTTCGAAAACCATGGGTTCGTCCAGGTTATCAGCGATTACAACGGGTGTGAACCTGCTTTCATCTGGTTTAGGCTGACTGTCCTGCGTTGTAAAGGCGGCCAGAAAGGCCAGAGAGATAATCTTTAATGAGATTTTTGAAATTTGTAATAGTCGTGGATAAGCTGCGGATGGATCAATCATATAGTTAGGTTAATAAATACCTTGAAATATAATAATATTTTAAGAAAAATTAGTTAAAAGCGAAGAGATGTCGAATATTTCTATTCGACACTCTTCTTTCCATCCATCAAATTAAAATTCGTAGGCGAGTGAAAGCCAGAAGCTTCTTGGCAAAAGAGTCCGCCCTGCCATCATTGTTCCTTTTTCCACTGCTGAGAAGTTACGGAACTGATCGCCGCGTACATCCCCTTCGGTAAGTACTCTGGCATTAAGCAAATTGTCTACCCAGAATCTTGCATTGATATTTTTTGTGAAACTATAACCAGCTCCACCTTTCATTAAAGCATAAGCAGGTAGTTTGTAGCTATCGCTAGGCGCTGTAAAACGGCTTCCGATATAACTTCCTGCCAGATAAATGTTGAATTTTTTGTAATCGTAAGTAGCAGACAATTCCGTATTAAGAACCGGCACACGTTCTGTTCTTTTTCCTGTAAAACTGTACGTAGTATCACCCAGAATCGCAACAATAGCTGAGTTGGTGTTTGTGCTCGCCGAATAATCGGTGTACTTGGAATCCTGTATTGTTCCTGTCAAGCGCAGATTAAGCGATTTGGTAACTTTGTAAGATGCTTCAAATTCGGCACTAAAAGTTCTGGTAGATCCAAAAGCAAGAAGCGTCTGGTTGCCGGAAGATACCGTTGGAACAGTGATGGAAAGTGACACATTCTTGATCGCCGAATAACTTCCTGATGCAAAAAGAGAGAAATTGTTCTTGGCATATTTGTAACCAAGCTCAGCGAGATAAACCGGACGTTTTTTGATTTTGGCAGGATCATATGCTGTTGCGTTATAATCTGCAATGTTTGGTGCGTTGTAAGCACGGGTTGCTCTTGCAAACAACGCAGCCTGGTTATTGATCTTGTAATTCAAACCGGCCGTTGCTGCCCAGTTGGTTGTGGTGATCGAGTATTTCGTATAATCAGCAATAATTAATGTAGATGCCTTTGTATAATCTGGTGTTCCATCTGCTTTGTATCCATAAAACGGACGTTTTCCATCCACATTCTGGTTGTCAATTCTTGCTCCCAAATCAAGTCTCCATTTTGGATTCAAAGTAATTTCATCCGAAGCATAAGCAGATACTGTTCTTGTATTTCCGATAACAGTTCCCAAAGTAAGCGGTGTAATTTGTGCCGCGGTTGGTGACGTTATCAGTCGTCTTGCACGTTCTTTAAATTCCTGAACATAAGAGAAATTGTAATTAGGTCCGTCATTTCTGTTGTACTGATGAATACCTCCGCCAAAAGTCAGACTGTGATTATTCATATTTCTTTTGAAATCAACATAATCGATAATCTGAACATCTTTTAATTGTTGGGTTACACCTGTAACATTGACAAGTCTGTCGCCCGCTTGTAATGAAGCAGCAGTTCCATCAAGATAATAGTATTGTGTAGTTCCATTGTACGCTACATTACTGGCAGGAATTCCGGCCGTAACGTTCATGTTGGTATGCTGGTAACGGAAGTTGTTATTAATTTCCCAACCTTGATCTGTTGTGTAATTAAACTGGAAACCACCTTGGCCTTGCTTTGTATGCATTCCGTCAGACATATCATAATTTCTGGTTACGCCATCAGCGCTTTTGTAACTAAATTTTGTATCAATAGTTGCCAAAGACTGACTTACCATATCAAATGAACTGCTTTTCGTAGGTTTTCCTGTGCCGTCATAAGGGTAATAACTGGTAAGCATCCATTGTACTTTATCGTTAAGATATTTTCCATAGACCCGAACAAATCCTTTCTGGTTTTTGAAGTTATACGTCATGTTTCCTTTCAGCTGTCCACCCTGATTGGCAGTATAACCCGGAGAAACAATTCCCTTATCAGTTCTGTAAAAACCACCAATGTTATAACGGATGTTGCTGTTTACTTTTCCACCCACGTTGCCGTCCAAACGATATAACCCCTGAGATAATCCGGTAGTTGCTTTAAACTTGCCGTAGGTTTTCTCAGCACCCGTGTAACTTAGATTATTTATAACTGCACCCGGCGTATTAGCCATAACGATCGAAGCATTTCCACCTCTTACAGCTTCAATATTACGTATGGTTAAATCTGTCTTATAATATTGATCCACAGAAGGAAGTGAATTGTAACCCGTCGGCAAAACTGGTAATCCGTCTTCCATAATCCCAAGGAATATGTAACCACCCTGCTGAGGAAACCCGCGAACCCAAACATTTCCCGGTCCGTCGCCACCTGTACTTTCTACGGTCAAACCTGGAATTGCTTTCAAAAGATCCGTGCTGTTCAGCGGCGCTCTTGTTTGGATATCTTTATTATTGATCGTCGTAATTGCAACGCTGCTTTCGATTTTCTTTTTAGGATTTCCGCCTGTTACAACAATTTCCTGCAATTGAAGTATATCGTCTTTTAATTCTACATCAACCTGTAAATCGCCACCGATTACCTGGATTTCTTTTTTGACACTAGTAAATCCAATACTACTAATTGTCAGCGTGTAACTTCCTTCAGGAATATCTACAAATGAAAACGCACCGTTGATATCCGTTACGACGCCATTACTTTTATAATTCAAAAGCACTGTAACACCACCCAGCGTTTCACCTTTACTATCTTTGATTTTTCCTGAAACGGTAAAATTGGGCGCTTTGCTTTTGACAGAAGAAAGAGATTGCGCTCCATCCTTTGAAGTCCTGCTGATAATGATCAGATTTTCAGTAACTCTGTAACTTAGGTCAAGCGGTTTCAGTGTTTCGTCAAGTACTTTATATAGCGGCTGGTCTTTAACGCTTACGTTTATTTTGCGTTCTCCTCTGATAATTTTGCTGCTGAAAACAAACTTTCCGCTAATCTGTTTTTCAATATTTTGAAGTACATTTTCAACTTCTTTATTATTCAGGTTTACACTGATTTTCTTACTTAATAACGTCTGGGCATTTCCTTCCGTCGCATTGGCGTTACCCAAAGCCCATATTGCAATAATAACCTGATAGAGCGAGATACGCATGGCTCTTAGAATAACTTGAAAATTACACGCTTCTTTCATACATTTGAAATGTTTTATTGAGGTTAGATTTGGTAAAACGATCCCCTGCATCCTTTTTGCGAAGGATGTCATGTTGGTTCCGAAAGCAACTTGGGGGATTTAACGAGGGTCGGAGATGTTGGTAGCATTATCCGACTCTTTTTTTTAATAATACTTCGTTTTTTACATAAATGTTGAGATAGGGTTTAAAAGAATATTTTAGTTTAATTTCTGCAACCTCTACTATATACGACGATCTTCCCGTCCAGCATTTCATAGCGGGCTTCAATAACTTCACAGATAATATCAAGTTTTTCAATCATCGATTGTTTTGAAAGAGACGCTGTAACAGGACAGCCGCGCAGCAGTTCTTTGTCAAATATGATATCAACCTGGTAGGCGTTTTCCATATCTGTCAAAACTTCTGAGGCGGGTGTGTTTATGAAATTAAAAGTTGTGGAACTTACGGTTGAAACAATTTCAGGATTGTCGCTAATCGTTTTAAGCATATTGCTGGTTTCGTTCTCATACACCATTTTCTGATTCGCAGTCAATACCATTCCTTTTGATTGCAACGCTTTTTGGTTTTTTGAATCCGTAAAATCGGCTTGCCGAAAAACAGAAACTTTTCCTTCCTTTACTTCAACTGTCGTTTTTATAGCCCGGTTTTGTGCATTGATGGTAAAACTCGTTCCCAAAACTTTGGTGACCAGCGCATTGGCATACACAAGAAATGGTCTTTTCGGATCTTTTGAAACATGGAAGAAAGCTTGTCCGGATAAATAAACCTCCCGTTTTTCTACCAGAAATTTTTCAGGGAAACTGATTTTAGAATTTGGAGTCAGTGTAATTTGACTGCCGTCTGAAAGCGAAATAATTTTTGACGACTTTGTTTCATTTTTTTCTTCCTTTAATGATTTTCCGTCGGTCAACCTATCGTAACTGCTTTGGGCCACTTGATTATGCTGATATAACCAACCCAAACCGAGCATCAAAACAAGGGTTGCAGCAGCCCAGAATATTGAATTACGACTGAATATATTGATGATACTTTCCGATTCCGGATTTTTCGTTTCTTCGGAAATACGTTCTGTTTTAGTTGCGCGCACTTTGCTCAGCAGTTCCTGAATTTCAAAATCGATCTCGTTATCGTCAAGATGCGTTTCGTAATTTTTATAAACACTTTGCAATAATGTTTGTGCACGCGTCATTTCCCCAACTTGCGCGGGATTCTCTTTTTGGTATTGTTCCCAAAAAGTAACATCATGAGCACGTCTGTATCGGACCCACTCCTGAAAGCGGGCGTCCAGCACAAAATCTTCAAGACTATATTCGTGGTATTGATTCATGTTATTATTGGCTTCTATTAATACATAGGCAGCGGCTAACATGAAATAATCAAAAAATTTCACTTTTTTTTGAAAAAAGTTTGAAATCGAAATTTTTGACAGTTTTAGGTTACAAACGATCTTTCAATTCTTGTATGGTGCGGTAGAGGAGATTGGCAACGGCCTGTTTTGAAATGGACATAACCTGAGCGATGGACTCATTATCCAGACTTTCGAAAAAGCGGAGATAAATAATTTCCTGCTGGCGTTTGGTCAATAGATTGATTTGCTGATTGAGCATTTTTAGCAAGGCTTCACTGGTTTCTATGTCAATGATTTGCTGCTCAATAGAATTTTCACCAAGGTTTTCAGCATCAAAATCAAGATCGTCGTCGTCCGTGAGCCAGGGTTGTTTCAAACTTTCGCGATGAATTTTCCTGCGAAGGGATTTGAGAAGATAAAATTTTACAAAAGCGGTATCACCAATTGTTTCCCGTTTTGCCCACAATTCCATAAAAAGATCCTGTATGCAATCCTTTACAAACTCTCGGTCTTTTGAAAACTTGACGCCGTAACCAAAAAGGCTCCGGTAATATTGTTTTGCAATTTTTCCAAACGCTACATCATCTCCGGCGCGAAAAGCACTCCATAGTTCAGAATCATCCTGATTTGAGTCGATAGGATTGGGCATTGAAGGTTTAAGAGCGGTGCCGGTTAAATTTAGGTTATGCAATCCTACGATATTTTATATAAAATTACAATTAAAATTTATGACAAAGTAATGTCCTTTCAACATTAAGTTCGTTGAAATCCAGCATTTCGTTGCAATTCTTAAAGCACAGTTTTGAAATTTAAAATCTGAAATATCCTGCTTCGGCTTATCGTTATGAAGCTTTCGTGTTTATATTTGTGTTCTTCGAATTGTTGAAGGTCAAATTATGCTTTAAAGAATTGAAAAGTTCAAAAAAACAATGGATAGCCATGAGCTTGCTCACACTGATGCTGATAAAAGCATGGGTGCTACCGCTGTTATATCTGGATTTTGAAGTTCGCAAAGATTACATCGTCGCCAATTTATGTGTTAACCGCGACAGACCGATTCTTTTGTGTAACGGTAAATGTTACCTTACCAAAAAAGTAAAAGAAGCCAGAGAAAAAGAGGAGCGACAAGCGGAAAACGATTATTTGTCTCATCTCCTATATCAGGTTATGGATAATAAAATGTTGATTTTTAGTCCTTTGCAAAATCCGTTTAAACTCCGTTCTTTTGTTCAATATCAATTCCATCCTTCGCTTACCGCCCATAATCCGGCATCCGATATTTTCCATCCGCCACTTGTTTAAGTGATTTATTTTTACGCAGTATCTGTTTACGATTGGTTTAATCCGTCTGAATATTTCTGTATTCTTCAATTACTATATACTTTACCTGAATGCGGTACTGAATTAGCCGCAACCCGCTAAACTGTGGAATCAACAGTCCTAAAAGTTTTACGATTTGCCCGTCATACCAGGATTTTTCACCAGGTACTGACGATGATTTTGCCTTTTTTGCTTTTTAATTGCCACACCAATGAAAACTCGAAAACAGAAGCCTGGAAACCAACACCTTTGAAATGGGAAAAACCTGCGAATTTTCCTGATCCGGTTTATAATTTGTCAAAAAATCCATTGACCGTTGAAGGCGTTGCTTTGGGAAAAACACTTTTTTATGATCCGGTTTTGTCCAAAACCAATCAGATAAGCTGCGGAAGTTGCCATATTCAAAAAGCGGCCTTTTCACATCAGGGACAAAGTTTTAGTCTGGGAATTCATGGTCAGCTTAGCAAGCGCAATTCTCCGGCTATTCAGAATATGGCCTGGAATCCTGTGTTTTTTTGGGACGGCGGTGTTCATGATCTTGATTTTGTTCCTTTTAATCCAGTTCAAAATCCGGTTGAAATGGGTGAAAGTGTAAACAATGTCATTACCAAAATAAAAAAAACACGGGGCAAAAATTCAGTCAATTATCCTGAAATGTTCAAAGCGGCTTTTGGAACGAATGAAATTAATTCAATAAGAATGATGAAAGCGTTGTCGCAGTTTATGGTTACGATGGTTTCAGTCGATTCTCCTTATGATCAGTATGTTGCAGGAAATGATAATGCTTTAAATATTGATCAAAAAGAAGGATTGGTGATTTTTAGAAAGAACTGTGCAACCTGCCATGCCGGTGAATTATTTACCAATTATAGTTTTAAAAATAATGGATTGAAACCATTGAAAACAGACGACACCGGACGATTTGACGTGACAAGACTTAACAAGGATAAATACAAATTCAAGGTTCCGGGTTTGAGAAATATTGGCTTTACAGCGCCGTATATGCACGATGGCAGGTTTAAAACGCTGGAGGAAGTGATGGACCATTATTCGGAAAATGTGATAAAATCGGAAACGCTGGATCCGATTTTGATACAGGAAAATGGCAAAACCGGGATAAAACTTTCGAAGGAAGAAAAGAAAAAAGTGATTGCATTTCTTAAAAGTCTGGATGATGAAAAGTTTTTAATCAATCCAACGCTTGCAGCTCCGAAAGTGTCTGCGTTTTAACATAAAATTAATGGTGTATTCGGGGCTGGATTTATATTTAATTCATTTGTTTAGCCGTTTTCAAATAGGAGATATATTTAAATGATTGCGGTGCGCTGCACCTTTATTATAATTTGTTTTTTTGCCTTACTACAAATATTTCGACGCTCTGCGCCTTATTCAGATTAAGAATATTTGTCAAATCAGAATTTAATGCAAGGTGCAGAGCACACTAATACTTGTAGAAAAGACCATAACACATCGCTAATCCAAGGTGCAACGCACCGTAATATTTGTAGCTAATATGAAAAAACTGATTTATTTATCCCTGCTTTCATTCATCTGCGCGGTTTCCATTGTTGCCTGTAATGATGATTCAAATGACGTTACCGATAATCCGGACCTGGTAGCAGGAACAGGCAAACTGACATTGAAATTTGACAATGTATCTGGTACCCAGGATTTGAAATTGGATAGTACCAAATACACAAACAGCTCCGGTGAGGACTTTACCGTTTCTACCTTAAACTACTTTATTTCAAACATAAAATTGGTTCGAGATGATGGTAAAACCTACACAATTCCACAGGATTCCAGTTATTTCCTGATCCGTGAATCGGATCCGAAATCTCAGATTGTAACATTAAAACAGTTGCCCGAAGGGAATTATACCGGTGTGGAATATATTATCGGAGTGGATAGTTTGCGCAGTGTTTCAGGAATTGATAAACGAGTTGGTGCGCTGGATCCGTCTGGCGATCCGGAAGATGGCGGTATGTACTGGGCGTGGAGTTCGGGATATATCTTTTTGAAATTGGAAGGAGTTTCGGCAAAAGCAGGATCAGCCAACAACAAATTTTACTATCACATCGGCTTTTTTGGAGGCTATGATTCCAAAACCGTAAATAATATCAAAACCGTGAAGCTCGATTTTGGAGGAAATAAAGCAATTGTGTCCAGCGAAAATGTTCCGCAAGTTCGACTGATTGGTGATGTGCAAAAGGTTTTTAACGGGCCGGTGCCTATCAGTATAGCAAAAAATCCAAGCATCATGTTTGATTTTACGCTCTCCTCAAACGCGGCCAATAATTATAAATCCATGTTTAGTTTTGGAGAAATTACTCCAAATATTTCTGCACAATAAGCTTATTCTTAAAAATTGAAAGTTGAACAACATTATATGACGCGTTCCTTATTCCTTGTATTACAAAAGTTCAGCACACTTTTTTGTACGTTGGCTATTGTTATGCAACTGAATATTTCCTGTTCACCCAAATCAAAGGATACGCCAACCGATCCCATTCCGGAACCAACAGCGCCAACGCCTTTGCGGTGGGTGAAGCCTGCAAATTTTCCTGATCCTGTTTATGATCTTACCAAAAACCCGCTGACGGTTGAAGGTGCTTTGTTAGGAAAATATTTGTTTTACGACGGCATTTTATCCCGAACCAATATCATCGGCTGCGGGACTTGTCACCAGCAGGCCACGGCGTTTACACATCACGGACACGAATTGAGCCACGGTGTGGATGATCAGTTAGGAACCCGTAATGCTCCAACCGTTCAGAATATGGCCTGGAATACTTCGTTTTTCTGGGATGGAAATGTGCATGTGCTCGATTCGGTTTCTCTTTTTCCTATCCAAAATAAAGTGGAAATGGACGAAACGATGGACGATATTCTGGTGAAACTCAAAGCTACACCAATTGCCACCCAAAAGGTTCAGGTTGATTATCCAAAAATGTTTAAGGCTGCCTACGGAACTACGGAAATTACATCGGAAAGAGTCAGAAAGGCATTATCACAATTTATGATGACGATGGTGTCTGCCACTTCGAAGTACGATTATTATGTGCTCGGGGACGCCGCAGCATTGACGGCTGCTGAAAAAACGGGATTGACACTTTTTCAACAACATTGTTCTTCGTGTCATAGCGGAGCTTTATTTACAGATTACAGCTATCGGAACAATGGTTTGCCTCCAATAAAAATCGACGATCAGGGACGTTACGGCATTACGAAAATTGAAAGCGACCGTTATAAATTCAAAGTGCCCAGTCTTAGAAATGTTGGGCTTACAGCTCCTTACATGCATGACGGACGTTTTGTGACACTGGATCAGGTGCTTACGCATTATACGGATAACATGCAGTCGATGGCGACACTTGATGATACTTTTAAACTTCCAAACGGAAAAGTAGGAATCGCTCTGACTGCTGCTGAAAAACAGAGTATCATCCTCTTTTTGAAAACATTAAGTGATGATCAGTTCATCAATAACGCCCAACTTTCAGACCCTGGCATTGGTAATACTTTTTAATTGATTTCTCATTTCATGCGTTCGTTTCTAGCCGGCTTATTGCTTTTTTCAATCATGCTTCCCACAATCAGTCCGTGGGGGACGATCGTTTATTTTCGTTTGAATCAGGAATTTATCGCAAGAACACTTTGTGAAAATCGCGAACAGCCCCTGGCGATGTGTTATGGAAAATGTTACCTCGCAAAAATCCTGAAACAGCAGAAGGAGCAGGAAGATAAGGAAACAGCACAAAGACTTCAGAATTTGCCGCTTTTTCAACTTTTTACACAAATTGAAACACAGTTTGCATTTGTCTGCAGTGACTTGCTCCAATCTGAAACGGCCTGTTTTCAATATCAATTAACTCGCTATACTTCACCTGAATTTCGAATATTAAGGCCGCCCAAATTTTCTTAACGCTATCAGGATTTATGATTTTTGAGAATAAAATCATGGCGTAGTTTAGTGGCTGCGGTCCTGCGTTTGTTGATTAAAGTTTAGGTCTGTTTTAAAATAAATACGAATTATAAATGAAAAAATACCTAATCATTGCGCTGACAATTACTTCATTATATAGCTGTAATAAAGCAAATGAAACAAAAGAAGGACATCACCACGACATGGAAGTTCCTTTAAATGATCAAACACAGGCGATGCTCGCGATTCATGACAGCATTATGCCGCATATGGACAAGCTGATGGATTTGAAAAAACAGCTTAAAAATGATATGAAAAGCACAGATAGTCTTTTGGCTCTGAAATCCACCGAAGCACTGAAATTGCGTAAAGAAGAAGCTTTGAAACTTACGTCTCAGCTCGATAGTACGGATAAGGCGATGATGAACTGGATGCACGAATTTAAATTTGATACACTGGAAAAACTGGACAAAACTCAGGCAGCTTCTTACGTGGCAGATCAAAAGAAGAAAATAGAATGCGTTCGTGAGAAAATGAATAAAAGCCTGTCGGATGCAAATCAGTTTATTGGAAAAACTAAAATAAAATGAAATTATATAAAGTGGGCTTTGTTGCCCTGGTGGTACTTTTCAGCAGTTGCGAAACGAAAAAATTACCTTTTTACGGAGAACCGGAAGTTACAAAAAAAGTTGTGGATGGAAAGGAAACGGAGCAGACGGTATATCCAACCATCCCGGATTTTTCTTTTATTAACGAGGATAAGGAAATTGTTAGCGATAAGGATTTCAAGGGTAAAGTTTATGTTGCCGATTTCTTTTTTGTAACCTGTCCGACCATTTGTCCGGTGATGAAGAAGAATATGTTAACCGTGTACGAGGAATATAAGGATAATCCGGATGTAAAAATCCTGTCGCATACAATTGATCCCGAGCATGATACGCCGGAAGTATTAAAAAAATATGCAACGGATCTGGGTGTGACCGGAAAAATGTGGCAGTTTGTGACCGGTGATAAAGAAAAAATCTATGACATCGGACAGAAGCATTATATGGTAAGTGCGCTGGAAGATTCTTCCCAGGCTGGCGGTTATATTCACAGCGGCGCATTTGTTTTGGTTGATAAAGACCGGCATATCCGTGGAATGTATGATGGCACGACAAAGGATGGAACAGCAAAACTGATCAAAGATCTGGCGACGTTGTTAAAAGAATAAAAGCAATATTTTAATACTATTTAAGCGGGCGATGGAATTGTTTTATTCCTTTGTCCGCTTATTTTTTTCTTTGTTTTATTCAATAATCAAGTAAATCCGGCTGTGTGTTAAGTAGAAAAATGCAAGATTTAAAGTTCTGGACATTCATTTGCTGATTTTTAAGAACTATAACAAAACCAATGTTGTTGGTTTAAGATGAATGCCGTTTAAGCGGTTTTCGAATAATGGTAAATATTTGGTATAGTTACTAAATCTGGCACTGCTTTTGTAGCGTTGTTACCATTAATAATATTTTGTTAACACCGATTATTTAGAACATCATGTATGACATCTGTACAATAGGTCACATCACGCTTGATAAAGTAGTAACTACCAAGTCTGTTAAACACATGCCTGGCGGTACTTCCTTCTATTTTTCCAAGGCTATCCAGCAATTCGATATCAATTATGTGCTGATTACTGCTTTGGCACAAAGTGAAATGAATGTCGTGACCGGCTTGCGTACCGATGGTATTGAAATACACTCTTTACCAAGTGAGCATTCAGTTTATTTTGAAAATATTTATAGTGAAAACCAGGATTACAGAGAGCAAAATGTTCTGCAAAAAGCAGCTCCTTTTGATGTTTCGGTAATGCCGGATATTGACGCGAAGATCTATCATTTGGGGCCTTTGCTTTCCGATGATATTTCGGTCGACCTTATTAAATCATTGTCTTCAAAAGGATTGGTATCGCTTGACATTCAGGGTTTTTTAAGATATGTTGAGAATAAAAAGGTGTTTTATACCGATTGGGCTGACAAAAAAGAGGCACTTCCTTATGTTTCTATTTTAAAAGCAAATGAGCATGAAATGGAAGTGGTTACGGGAAGAAAAGATGTTCAGGAAGGTGCACGTGCACTTGCTGATATGGGTGTTCAGGAAGTAATTATTACACTTGGTAGTAAAGGATCGTTGATTTTCAAGAACGGATTATTCCACGAAATTCCGGCATTTAAACCAACAGCAATTATCGATGCAACCGGCTGTGGAGATACGTATATGGCAGGTTATTTAAGCAAAAAAATACAAGGCGGTGATATCGAAGAATCGGGAGAATATGGAGCAGCTATGGCTACATTGAAAATTGGCTCTTCCGGACCATTTTCCGGTGACGCATCTTCTGTTGAAGAGGTTCTTACAAATGGTATTGCTGAAAGATTTAACGTTTTACAATTTGGATTGTAGTTTCATTTAAGGACAAAATATTTAGAATAAAAAAGCCGGCTTCCTACCGGCTTTTTTTGCTGAATTCTACAAAAGGTCATTCTTACTAAAAAGGCGTTCAGCCATTTTTTTGTCATGACCATAAATATCATTTCTGAAATTAAGATTTCCGTATTGATCAACCCAGGTTGTGAAATAACCGATAAATACCGGAATTTCGGCCTTTCCGCGCAGACGGACATATTTTTCTTTTCCGAGATTCATCGCAGTTGTAATTTTCTCTTCCGTCCAGGTACTGTCTTTTCTCAACAGAAATTCCGCCAGCTTTTTTGGTTCCGACAACCTGATACAGCCATGGCTGAACGCTCTGCTGGATTCGCCGAAAAGATTTTTTGACGGGGTATCGTGAAGATAAATATTGTAACTGTTTGGAAATAGAAATTTTACTAGTCCAAGAGAGTTTTTCGGCCCTGGTTTTTGTCTTACCGAACCGCCGCTCCATTCCATGTTATGTTTGGCCAGATAATTCTTATTCTTTTTAATACCCGGAAGGATTTCTTTCTTCAAAATACTTGTCGGTACATTCCAGTAGGGGCTGAAAACAATCTGATTTAAGGTCCCTGAAAAAATAACCGTACTATGCGCTTCTGAACCGACCACGACATTCATGTCAAAAAGTAATTTGCCTTCTTCATAAACATGCAGTTTATATTCCGGGATGTTAACCAGTAAATAATCGGTTGCCGGTTGTGCCGGAACCCACCGAATGCGCTCCATATTGATCAATATTTGCTGGATACGTTCTTGTATCGGGATATTGATTTCCCTGAAAAAGGAAGCGCCTGGCTGGCCATCTTGCTTCAATCCAAAACGCATCTGGAAATGTTTGACTGCACTTACCAAGGCCGTATCCAAAACGGCTGAGGAATCAGCTGTGGCCAAATCTCCGAATACGAATAAGCGTCTTTTTATTTCAGGAATATCAGGATACTTATTTCCTTTTTTATACTTTTTAGTGGCTGCCGTCAAAGCTGGCCACTCTTCATCTTTGTTGATCTGGTAATAACTTAATAGTTTCTCTTTCATTAAGTTATATTGCTTATTGACAGGTTCGTAGGCTGATAAATTCTTTCCTTTATTTTTCAGTAAAGAATCCAGAAAGCCCTCCGTATTGATTTTTTTTCTAGGAATGTACCAGTCAAGTTCTTGTGTATTAATCCTGAGATCGCCTGAATAAGCACGACTTGAATATTTGAAAAATTGCTCTGTTAAAAGCAGTTCGGTATTGACTATGGATGTATCTTTTGGATTAACGGATTTCAATTGTTTTAAGGAATCAATTCTTGAAACCAGTCCTGGATTATAAAGCGAGCTGTCGCCGGAATAATGGATATAATCATTTTGCATACCCAGAAAAGTAGTGGCAAAATCCGCAAGTCCGTCGTGAAAAAACCAGGCGAACTGATAATTTCTGTGGTTATAAAAGCTCTGGATCTGTGATGAAATACTATCGTTTTGTGAAGATTTCAAAAATCTCGTGAGCTCTGTGCTGTCTACGAATAATTCGGTAAAGGAATTTTTTACCGTGATGGTCGTATCACGTACAGCCACAGTCGCGACTTTTTTCTCAGTTTTTGAGCAAGAAGAAAACAGGATACCTGCGAGTAAAAAGGCGAAAAGATATCCGAGAGCGTGTGTTTTTAGGTTTTTTATAATCATTTATTTGATAGAATTATTTTGTTATTAAAAGCTCCAAAAATTGTTTTATCACCACTTTTTAAACTTACGTTTTTTACAGCGCCCGTCCCCTGAAATGTATAAGATATACCAATAATTTTTATTTCGCGACTTGGAAGCGGATACTCAGCGGCTAATTTATCATTAATAAAATATTGAATTTTATCAGCGGTAGTTTTGCAGGATACTTCATTCCAGACCGAGAAATCTACACCAAAGGCGGATAAATCTGCCTTTTTTCCAGATATATAATTGTCAATACTAAGCATATTTAATTCCGAAACACAACCTTTGACAGATAACGGTATTACAATCGGGATATCATCCGTAAGCAAGGTAATACTTGCCATTTGACACACTGCGGCACCTTCCCGGTACTCGTGTTTTATGGCTGTACTAAAAGAGAAATTTTTTAGAGAAACCGGATCAAAATTGCCGACAATGAAATAATGAACATACGGAGGTTCGGGCTGCATGGAAATATTTTTTTCTGTAATCACAGAAATCGGTAACCGCATGACATCCGGTTTGACAAATTCAAAATCTTTGAGATAAACCGGAATCTTTTTTCCATCAATTGTTCCAAGCCAGCCTTTTGTAGGAATTGTTAATTTATGCTCTTTTACGATCTTTTCGCCAATGATCAGTTTGGCAATATAAAATCCCGGTTCGTAATAAATAGAGGTATGTTTATTCAGATTTTTATCAATTAAAGTCCGTTTTCTGCTATCCCAGGATTGCTGAATAAAAACAGAATCGGTGGGAGAATCAGAAGCGTCATACGTGAAAATAACTGAATTTGGAATCTCCCTTGTTGTTGGTTGACTGCTAAAAGTGTATTCTTCCTTTTTCGGTTTTCCAATATTCCTGAATGCCAGAATACTGATTAATCCAATCAGAAAACCGGCTGCTGATATCCAGACAAGTTTTTTTTTCGGAAATCTGATTCGTCGATTTTTCTCAGGGAAATTTACAGGTGAATTTAAGTTGGGAACGACTGGTTTTTTTACAAAACTCCGCCAATCTTGAAAGCCTGCAAACTTAGCAAGCGTATTTAAAGTTGTCACACTTGGCAAATGGTTATATTCCACACGTCCCCAAATTCTTCGGAGTGTACTTACGCTTAGGGATATGCCGGTTTCATCCAGAATAAGCTGATTGAGATTTTCGAAATCAGTACTTTGCCAATTTTCGCACGGTCCCCAATCAAGCTTCCGCTCAATTATCTTTTTACATCTCAGTAGCTCACTAATATCGGATAGCATTGATAATCAATCTGGTATAACTTGAAAAAACTTGAACTTCATTTGAACAAAGAAAAAACAAACAGCGGACTTAGGTTTGTCTCACAGGTTTTTTATCTCCTGACGGACATCTTTCTATCAAGTAACAAATATTTTAAATATGAACAAAGTAACTTCTTTGGCAGCGATTCTGCTGTTTTTATTTATTCAGAATTTGAGTGCGCAAATACTCTATGTTGACGCCATAAAAGGGCAGGATTCTGGTGATGGAACTGCCCGGATGCCATTGGCCAGTATTCAAAAAGCGATGGATCTGGCAGGTGGTTTCATAGGAAAAGAAGCTATTCACATTAAACTATTACCGGGATTATATCTGCTTAAAGACAAAGTTGCTATTGATAAAATACGGAATGAAGGAATCTGGCTAACGATTGAGGCGGCCATAATGCCAGACGATGCCGATTGGGGACCTACGAAAATGCCAGTTATTCAATCGGTGTCGGGCAATAATTCCGTTACCCAGTTTCCGCACAGTATCGGATTTTTAATTGCTTCAAATAATATCTCACTCAAAGGGTTAAAGTTTATCGGGAATGGAAATCCGGAAGTGAAATATTATTACCCCATTAACAGAGAAAATGAAAGTTTAAAAGGACTGGATATTTCTCAATGTTATTTCATCGGAGAAAGAAATTCTGCGCCGATACAGGGAAGTATCTGGGCGCATGGTGCGGGTACGCACGTGGATCATTGCATATTTTATGGCTCCAAAAATGCACTTCTTTTATTCAAATCCATCCGTGATTTTTCTCTTACCAATTCCATTATTTACGGAGCTTATGAAGCCGCTGTCTGGTTCGGAGCGTTTGATTCTGATTTCGTTTTTAAAAATAACATCGTTTCAAATTGTACTTATTTCTGGTTGAGAGCTGAAAATACTTTTCCAAAATACACCTTGAATAATTCTTTGATCACCAACAATGACGGATTTATGGGTTACTACGCGAAAAATGGCGCTATTCCCGCGGATAAAAATGAGCACACCGAAAACCAGATTCAGAAATCGGGTAAGCTGATTTTAAGTGAAGTAAAAACAAACGGTTTGCCGAAAGATTATCTGAACCCGACAAAAGAATCAGCCGGGAAGGAGCTTGGTGCCGGGATTTTTATCAATCCCAAACAATAATTATATCCTCGTTTGTCCTTTCAGTTTTTTTTAAATCCATCCAAATTATAGTCATGAAAAATTTCCTTTTAATCATTTTTAGCCTTTTGTCACTTGTCGTTTCTGCCCAGAAAAAAGACAAAAAGAAGACATCAGAATCCAGCAAACCAGACACCAGGATTTCTTTAACCGCCGATAACTGGGAATTCCAAAACGGGAAAGTGCAATTTGAAACTTATGAAACCAGGCCGTCTATGAAAATTGCTGCAAATGCAGGAACGGTGGTTTTAAAAAATACCAGCTTTGTGAATGGCACTATTGAATATGATTTTATACCAGTGGATGCCATGTTTGCCTCGCTTTATTTTCATTGGCAGGACAATAAAGAAAATGAATGTTTTTATTTCAGGACCGGTACCTGTGAGGATTCCACGGCGATGGATGTTGTGCAATATGCTCCTCATGTTTCTGGCATCAATCTTTGGGACTTACTCGGCCAATATCAGGGAAATGGATATCTTCTAAAGACGAAATGGAATCATGTTAAAGTTGTGATTTCCGGCTCACAAATGCGAGCTTATTTGAATGATATGCAGAAGCCAATTCTTGAAATTCCGCGACTGGAAGGCAATACTTCAAAGGGTACGATCGGGTTTGATGGAGAATCTGTCATTTCAAATCTTGTGATAAAAATGGATGAAACTGAAAACCTGCCTGCCGTAGCCGGTGTGGATCTCACGTCACATGATCCGAGATATCTGCGCAACTGGCAGGTGAGCAAACCTTTTGAAACACCTGAAAAAGTAGATTTTAGTTATGATTTTATTCCAAAACCTGATCAAACATGGGAGACTATTGCTGCTGAAAGAATGGGGCTGATCAATTTGACCCGGAAATTTGGTGGAGCTGAAAAACGCAGAATGGTGTGGCTGAAATTGAATGTTGAATCAAAATCAGATCAGAATAAAAAAATCAATCTTGGATTTAGTGATGAAGTTTGGGTAATGCTGAATGGCCGCCTTCTGTATACCGATAAAAACTCGTATGGCCTTCCGATGATGAAAGTTCCTTTTGGAAGATGTTCTATCGAAAATTCTTCCTTTTCGATTCCTTTTAAAACAGGTAAAAATGAAATACTTATCGGCGTAGCCAATGATTTTTTTGGCTGGGGAATTGTAGCGCGACTGGAAGATATGAAAGGAATAAGGGTGGGAAATAAATAACGTAGACTCCGGTACGTAAAAATATTTAGTCGTTATATGATTGAAAGGCAAAAGTCTTTAATCATATAACGACTTTTACATAAGAGTCATTTGAATACGCGAGATAGGTGTGAAATCTGCTGGTACAATTATTTTTGAAAATATTAAAATTGAAGAGAAAAGGAAATGGGTTTGTTCGATAATAAAATTATAGTTGTAACAGGTGCCGGGAAAGGTATCGGGAAAAATGTTGCAATCGCTTACGCCAAAGAAGGCGCAAAGCTGGCATTGTTTGACCGGGATGCAGAAAATCTTTTAAAAACCGAAAAGTTGATACGCGAACTTGGAGGCGAAGTTTCTACGCAGATTGTGGATATGACATTGCCGGGCGATATCGTGAATGCTGTGATTAAAGTCAAAGAGACTTTTGGTGAAATAAATATTCTGATAAATAATGCCGGTCTCGGTCGCAGTAAATCTCCCTACGAATTGGATCTGGAAGATTGGGATTATGTGCTCAATACAAATCTTCGGGGCACTTTTATATGCAGTCGTGAAGTGGCCAAGGTTATGCGAGGCAATGGAGGAGGTTCTATCATCAATATTGCGTCCACACGGGCACTTATGTCCGAACCGAATACAGAAGCTTACGCGGCTTCAAAAGGCGGTATCCTGGCACTTACTCATGCGATGGCAATTTCACTCGGAAAAGATAAAATTATGGTGAATGCAATAAGTCCGGGATGGATTGAAACGGGTGATTATGCCGCGCTTAAGATATCAGATCATGAGCAGCATCCGGCGGGCCGTGTTGGCAAGCCGGAAGACATTTCGAGGGCCTGTTTATTTTTAACAAATCCTGAAAATAATTTTATAACCGGTGCGAATTTTGTGATTGATGGGGGAATGACGAGGAAAATGATCTACGAAGAATAGATTTTTTATTAAAATCAATTGCGTTGCAAACGTATATAGTTTTTGGAATTGTAATGGGAAAAAGTGCCATAGGGAGCTGTAAATGGCATATTCTGCCCTAAAACGAAAAAACACGCAGGCTTCAAAATGAACCCGCGTGTCAAATTACACTTCATCAACAAACTAAAAACCAAATAAAACTACTACGAAAATAATCGCTTGTCAAGTTTTTTTTGCTGTAGGAGGGGGATTCGAACCACCCACGGTGCGGTTAGCCGCGATACAAAATACTGTTGGTGGTCCACCCCAGTCGACTCTCGTCGGCATTATACCGTGTTTATCCCTGATTCACCACCCCCGAGACAGGAGGGCATGGCTGCCAATTTCATCACCCTACAATGTGATATTTTGTGTATTCCGAACTTTCAAATAAATTGTCATCTCTGAAACCACACTGCAAAAGTAAGCGGTTAAGTTTTAAATATAAAATATTTGCATAAAAAAATCAAAAAATTTACGATATTTTGATAAATTGCTTAAATTACTTGCGATTCCTTCAATAAATAACCCCTAAATGCAAAAATATTCAGATATAGACAGCACTGATTTGAGAATTTTGTCACTGCTGATTGAGAATGCTGCACTGCCATATACCGAGATTGGAAAAAGAGTATTTGTATCCGGCGGTACAGTGCATGTGCGAATGAAGAAGATGGAACAACTCGGTATTGTTAAAGGTTCACAGCTACTGATTGATCCGACTAAACTGGGCTGGGATATCAGTGCTTTTCTGGGCGTTTATCTTGATAAAAGTTCTTTATATGAGCAGGTTGCATCCGAGTTGGAACGAATTCCGGAAGTGGTTAACATACATTACACTACAGGGATTTATAGCATTTTTGTAAAAATCGTATGTCGCGATACAGGACATTTACGTGAGATTTTACATGATAAAATTCAGAAAGTAAACGGAATTCAAAGAACGGAGACCTTTATTTCGTTGGAAGAACGTATAAATCGGTCTATACCACTGACGGATGAATAAACGTTAACCGGAATAATTCTTTAAATTCATCAATATTTTAATTTTGCTATTGTATATATAAAAAACTTATATATATTTGTTAGGTAAAAACAACATTATGGATACGAACACAACAAGTAACGAATACGTACGCGGTACACTGAAAACCATCGTTTTGAATTTGCTGGCGGAGCAAAAACGTATGTACGGTTATGAAATTACCCAGGAAGTGAAAGAAAGAACAGGAGGGGCGATTGCACTCACTTTTGGCGCGCTGTATCCGGTTTTACATAAATTGGAGCAGGATGGTTTTTTGGTTACAGAATCGGTTGAGGTAGACGGACGGTTGCGGAAATACTATTCGTTGACAACGCCGGGAAGTGAAGCCGCACGTATAAAAACGGATGATCTTGAACGCTTTGTTGATGCGATCCGTTTATTATTAGCGCCTAAAAGTATGGCGACCGAATAGTATTTATCCATTGGCTACTAGTTTTTCCCTGATCCTGTAATACCCTAAATATTCTTACAGATGAAACGCCTTCAAAATAACAAAATAGAATTGCTTAGCAATTATTTAAAGAAAAATGGCCTGAATCCGGAGTTGTTTCCCGAGATACTGGATCATTTGGCGTGTGAAGCAGAAGAAAGACTTTGGGACGGGGATTCGTTTGAGCATGCTTTCAGCAATATTGTTGAAACGGCTGATCCGGAAACGCTCCATATACTGAGTGTTGAACATAATCATCTATTAGCCATGGAAAAAACTTTGAATGACATCGTGTTCGAAAACCGTAACAAACTTTACGGTGCTTATCAATTGAGAAAAGGATACAATAAAACCATGCAGCGTTCGGTGTTGATGGGAGTAACTTTTTTCTTGCTTATCATGTTGCTGCCCAATTTATACGCACGACTGGTTCCTGAACCTAAGAAAGATGATATTGGATTTGAAGCGGATTTAATAACGGTAGATATAAAACCGGAAACTAACACTCCGCCGCCTGTTGAACCTGTAAAGCCGGTGCAAAAAGTTAGCACAGTAAAATATGATCACTATGAAGTTTTACCTGACCACATGGTGCCGGAAGAAACTTCACCTCCAACCATTGAGGATTTGCAAAACGCACTACCCGGCCAGGAAAATAGTGAAGGGAATTCTGATATTTTAACCATCGAACCACCAAAAGCAGAGGCTCCGGCGGGAAAAGGAGTTAATGTGGGATTGGAAAGTCCTAAGGAAACCGAATTATTTGCCGTGGAGCAGGCTCCCGAATTTATGGGTGGAAATGCAGCCATGGGTGAGTTTTTAAGAAAGAATTTAAGATATCCGTCGCAGGCAGCGAGTGCGGGAGTGCAGGGACGTGTATTTATTTCCTTTGTTGTAGGCGCAGATGGTAAAATTGAAAATGTGCAAACCTTGAAAGGAATTGGATTTGGATGTGACGAAGAAGCGGAACGTGTTATTAAGTTAATGCCTAAATGGAAAGCCGGACGTCAATCGGGAATTCCTGTGCGTGTTCGTTTTAATCTTCCTGTTGTTTTTCAAATGGAATAAATTTCAAAGCATAATTGAATATTAAGACTAATCCCCGCTTGGTGCGGGGATTTTTTTATTATTTTTGTGGTTAAATAAGTATGTTGATCAGATCAGATTTTTATCATTTATTCCCCTGAAATATTTTATTTACCTATGCAGAGATTCAGTAAGTAATGTACGCCATTGTTGATATAGAGACGACCGGAGGAGGTGGTAATTCCCGCATAACTGAGATAGCTGTTTTTCGTCATAATGGAGTGGAAGTAGTAGACTTTTTTCATTCCCTCGTTAACCCCGAAACATTTATTCCCCCTTTTATTACCCGCCTGACGGGAATTGATAACCTGATGGTTCAGGATGCACCCACTTTTTCGGAAGTGCAGGATTCCGTTCGCGCGTTGACAAAAGACGCCTGGTTTGTAGCGCACAATGCAAAATTTGACTACGGATTTTTAAAGAAAGAATTTGGTGCGCTGGATGAATATTTTCAGCGGGATTTGCTTTGTACCGTACAGCTTAGCCGTAAAATTTTTCCTGGATTGAAATCGTATAGTCTGGGTAATTTGTGCGAAAGTTTGCAGATACTTATTGAAAACCGGCATCGTGCAGAAGGCGATGCTGCAGCGACCGTCAAGCTTTTTGAAATGTTGCTGGAAAATGATCTGCAAAAACTCATTCCTGTGAATATGGTATGATTTGTGTATTTAAGCTCACAAATTAACGTGGAATGATTTTTATAATAATGGGTAAATATAAATTAACCTAAATTATTATACGCATGAAAGCTTACATCAACATCCTCGTTGTCTTTTTTCTGGTAATTGGCCTAACAAGTTGTGAAGTTATTGGCGGTGTATTCAAAGGTGGAATGTGGACTGGAGCCATCCTTGTCATTGCTGTTATAGGATTAGTTATCTGGTTATTTACAAAATTACTGGGTGGTAATAAGGGATAGATAAAATATTAAGAAAAAAGAAAGGAGGTTTATTGTAAAAATAAGCCTCCTTTCTTTTTTAATATCCTGTCTGACAGATTCTTATTGTCTGGCATATTTTATATTAAGTAAAAATGATTTAAATCTTTGGTTATTCCGATTCTCTCACACATCTTTGCACTCCGATCGGGGGATTAGCTCATTTGGCTAGAGCGCTTCGCTGGCAGTGAAGAGGTGATCGGTTCGAATCCGATATTCTCCACAATAGAGTTTAAGATAAAAAGCTACCTCAAATGGGTAGCTTTTCGTTTTGATATGCTAAACGAAAAAACCTACAAATACCCAACCAATTCCTCAACATCAACCTTCAGCATATTTGCCTTAAAAAGATCAGCTTTAAATTTGAAGATGAAATTCCGCAGTGACATGCCCGTACGGTTCATGATGTAAAGGTTTAGAATTTCCTCGGAGGTATTAAACATCAGTAGCAGATTAGGTATCCTGACGGTCTTTTTTTGTTGAAGTTCGCTTTTTATATAGTCAATTATTGACTCGGTAAGTTCAATTTCAGAATGCTCGTCTGCCGGTTGACTTCTGTAATTATTTCTTGCCAAAACAGTTACAATCATATCGATACAGCCTTTTATCATTTTGAGATGAGACGCAGGTTGCTGAGCAAGTTCGAATAGGATTTGAATAATCAAATACGTGATTGTTTTTCCGTCGCGTTCGTTTGGAATTGGTCGGCCCTGAATTAATAAGTAATTGTTACACAGGTTTTCGGATTGTTTGTATGTATCGGCAAAATCCGGACTGAACAGTTTTTTCTTTTGAAAATCCTCTGCCAGGTAGGTATCAAAAGCAACCACAAATATTTCAGTTTCTTTGTCTTCCTGGAAAATGGGCTGTTGTCCTGGTTTTAAGAAAATAACTCCTTTTTGAAAATAACAGCATATTTCACCGTTCAGGATAAATTTACCTTGTCCCGACAAAATGAAAATAATCCGGTAATGTTCGAGCTGCTCGCCGCATGATTCCCAGATTCGGGTTTTACTTTGAAGCAGATGAAACCTTTTCAGGGCGTTAAATTTTATAGCTGGCATTGTGCTGACAATTCTGTTTGTAACCAAGTTTATAAATAAACTAACGGGTAAAAAATGGAATTGTCTGAATGTCATTTTTCAGTGTTCAAGAAGCTGTTTTTACTCGCAGAATTGCCGGTCAGTTTACTTGCCGAGCCAGATTTTGAACTCTGTAATGCGGTCCGGACTTACGTATGTTTCTTTTGAAAGAGCCGGATTTAGCTCCAATTTCAATTTGCCTGCCGAAATAATCTGAATATTATTAATGGCAGCAAAGCAGATCAGCATCGTCCGGTTGATACGAAAAAACTGTCCCGGATCAATCATCTGGCATAATTTGTCGAGACTATATTCTATGGCAAAATGCCGTCCGTCGAATAATCGTAAAAAAGTAGCTCTTTGCTCTATCGTAAAATAGGCTATTTCTGTCGTTTTAAAAGTAAAAAACCGTGAGCCGGCTGTGCACAAAAAACGGTCTTTATATTTTTCAGAATCGAATGTTTGCTCAATAATCGTTCGTTTATTTTCAGCAGCCTCTGATAGTTTTTTGAATTTGGATAGCGATGCTTGTAGCTCCAACGGACTGACAGGCTTCAAAAGATAATCGATACTATTGGTCTTGAATGCTTTGAGCGTGTATTCATCAAAAGCGGTAGTGAAAATAATGGGAATCATTAAATTCAGATGTTCGATGATCCTGAAACCGTCACCATCTTCAAGATGTATGTCCAGAAAAATCAGATCGGGTTTTACGGACGATTCATTTTCAAAATAACCAATAGTTTGCAAAACGGATGGGAATATTCCAAGTAAATGAATGGATGGATCTATTGTCATAATCAGCTTATGAAGCCGCTCTGCACTCAATTCCTCATCTTCTACAATAAGTATGTTCATGCGATTAAAGGAACTTTTACGACAAAATTTTCAGTCGTTTTTTCGATAAGAACTTGTTTATTCAAAAGTAGATTATAGCGATTGATAATATTTTTTAGTCCAAGTTGTGTAGTCGGTTCACTCAGTATGCGGATTTGCAGTGGATTACTTACTACCAGCATTTTTTCTTCAATATATATTTTGACAAGAAGCGGATTCGCGAGCGACATCGTATTGTGCTTAATAGCATTTTCAATTAAAAGCTGTAATGTTAACGGGATAAGCGAAAAAGTTTCCAAATCTTTTGTTGATAAATTTGCCTCAATGATGACCTTTTCTTTGAACCGGGTTCTTAATAAAAAGGTATACGTTTCCAGAAAATTCATTTCATCTTTCAGGCTAATCTGCCGCAATTCTGCCTGCTGCAAAATGTATCGATACGCCATGGAAAGCTGATGGATAAATTCACTTGATTTTTCAGGATGGGATTCTACAAGTGAAGCGAGGACACTTAAATTATTAAACAGAAAATGCGGACTGATCTGATTTTTTAAAGCCAGAAATCGGGCGTTAATGTTTTCCTTTTCAAGTATTTGTGAATCTACAAGCACCTTTTTCAAATTCTCCTGTACCTGATTGCTTACACATAAATAATAGGCCGAGATCAGGGCAAGTATTGTCAAAGCCTGATTTGCTTTATATCTGCTACTTAATACAGGAAATGAATGCCTGGGAGCGTGAGAGAATGTCATGGGTATATGATCCCAGAAAGATTCCATAAACGCCCATGTAAAAATCAGTATCCGGTTGAATAGTAATGCCAGCAAAACTGCCGGTATCAATGTAACGAGCTGAGTGGAAAGACTAAATTCCGAGGATTTATCGCTGCCGGTAACCTGCGCAAGCTTTTTTAGTCCCCAGTCAATCATGTAAATCCAGCCGGTATAAAAAATAGTACTAACCAGAATTTCAATCAGAAAGAGTGGCAGCTTGGTCAGGACAATGTACCAAATATCCTGCTGGACATTAATGAATGTTCTTAGCGGAATGTAAATAACGGCCAAGGCAAAGCCGAGTAACCATTTCTTATCAAAAACTGAACGCCACATGGTAATTTGAAAGTCAGCTCAATATAAAACAAAAGACCTGAAGTGAATAATTTTTTTGATATTACGGTTTTAAATGGACAGAATGGCTTTATAAGATCGGGAAAATTAAAACTGCTCTTATTTTATTAAAAGGCAAATCAATGGAATCTTACTTGAAAACAATAGAATCACCAGTTGGAAAATTAACATTGGTGGCCAGTGAAAAAGGCCTTTCTGCGATTTTGTGGGAAAAAGACGATTCTGGAAGGACCGGAATAACTTTCGGTTTGGAGGATAGTAATCACCCGATTCTTCTGGAAACTGAAAAACAGCTGATTGAATACTTTGCCAAAAAACGGAAAGTTTTTTCTATCAAACTTGATTTTAAGGGCTCGGAATTTCAAAAGCAAGTGTGGGAAGCGTTACTTACAATTCCCTTTGGAGAAACAAGAACTTACGGACAAATTGCGAAACAAATCGGGAATCCGCAGGCTGTGCGCGCCGTTGGCGGAGCAGCAAATAAAAATCCTGTTTCCATTATCGCTCCCTGCCACCGTGTGATCGGAGCCACCGGTAAATTGGTGGGATTTGGCGGTGGAATTGCGAACAAAACAATTCTTTTAGACATGGAAAAAACTTTTAAGCAAACCTCCTTATGGGAATAGAGAAACCAGCAAATGATTCGTTCTTCGAAACATTTTCATCAGAGAATTTTCACACCATTTGTGATCAACTGGCTGATATGGATAGTGATTTGGGTGCGATCATAAAGGACCACGGCTATCCGCCCATGTGGACGCGGCCTAACACCTATGAAACGCTGGTACACATCATTCTCGAACAGCAGGTTTCCCTGGCTTCGGCACTTGCAGCATTGAAGAAATTGCAGGAAAAAACGATAACATTAACGCCTGAAAATATTCTTAAACTAAGCGATGAAGAGTTGAAAGCCTGTTATGTTAGTAGGCAAAAAACGATTTATTTAAGAAGTCTTGCTTTGGCATTGGTTGAAAAAAGACTGGATCTGGATGTTTTAGGAAGGTTGCCGAATGATGACGTAAGAAGCCAGCTTACCGCGTTGAAAGGAATTGGTAACTGGACGACCGATGTTTATCTGATGTTTGTTTTACAAAGAGCGGATATTTTTCCGGTAGGTGACCTGGCGGCAGTGAATGCTTTAAAAAGAGCTAAAAAACTGCCCAAGGAAACACCCCGTGAAAATCTGTTAGAAGTGGCTGCGTTTTGGAAACCATATAGGACCGTAGCGACTATGATTTTATGGCATCATTATCTTTCTTCGCCGTTCAGAAGTTAATCGTTTTACAGCAAAATTATTTTAATCTTACATGGAAGAAGACTTTTTATGCGGTTTGTAAGCAGGCCGTTTTTCGTAACCTTCATTGCTGACATCATCTCTTTTCAGATCATCCTGCTCCTCGAAATAATTGACAACATACATTAGCGGAATCGTAATTCTGTCGGCCGCGTTGGAAAGTTGAATCACTGCCCGGTCTATCGACTCATTATCATAACCTATAAAATTGCCACGAACAAACTCGCCTGGCATTTTTGCATAGGTTATTTGTTTGTTGATATATTTTTCAGCCCGTCTTTGGAGGCCGGTAAGTTGTAGTTCCGCCATGATTTTGAGTATTTGACCCGAAGATTACCAATAATTTTTTGGAAAGAATAAAATTCTAATATTTCTTCAAATTAAGTCACATTTTTCTGAGACGTGTATAATAATTGATTAATTAAAAAAAATGCGGAGCGGTATACATTGACCAAATTTCGATTTTCAGCTCAGGTAGTATTCCCTGAGATAATTTTGTTTCGCTAAAATGAAAACGGATTAGACTTCGTATTATTTAAGTTTATCAATCACTTATATTTGTACTTAACAACGTTCTCATTTGTCTGGAATTTGCTGTTAGCTGTTTTAAAATCAATCAACTAAAATAAACAGATTATGGAAATTACCTATTACGGCCACTCTTGTTTTTCTGTATTTGCAGGTGGAAAACATATTCTATTTGATCCTTACATTTCAGGAAATGAATTGGCGAAGGACGTTAACATTGAAGAAATAAAAGCTGATTATATTTTTGTCTCCCACGGCCATTTTGATCATATGCTTGATGTAGTACCCATCGCAAACCGCACAGGTGCAACGGTAGTAGGAATTTGGGAATTGTACAATTATTTTAATGCACAGGGCGTCGAAAATGTTTTTCCATTGAATCCGGGTGGCAAAACAACCTTTGATTTTGGTAGTGTAAAAGCGGTCTCAGCTCAACATTCCGCCAGTTTTTCAGATGGAAGTTATGCTGGTGTAGCCAGTGGATTTGTACTGAAAACTGTTGATGGAAATTTTTATTACAGCGGTGATACTGCACTTACACTGGATATGACGCTGATTCCAAAATGGGCTGATCTGGATTTTGCCGTTTTTCCAATAGGTGATGTTTTGACTATGGGCGTGGAGGATGCGATTGAAGCAGCAAATTTTGTTAAAACAACTCAGATTCTGGGTGTTCACTATGACACATTCGGATTTATTAAACTGGACAAATCCGAGGCGATAGCAGAATTTAAAAAAGCTGGTTTAACCCTGCATTTGCCTGAAATCGGTACGCAAATTGAAATAGCAAAACGTTGAATGACAGGTTTAATGTAAAGCTTTTTACCTTGTCTTTTGGTAGTCAGCCATCGGACTTCTACACCCATTTCAAAAGCTTGCTTTTGAAAAGATCAGTACGATATTTCACTATAAATTTTTTAAATGTAAAACCTGTGCGCGCAATCAGGATTTCACTGATGCAATCTTCGGATACTTTAAAACTGGAAGCAATTTCCTGAATATCAAATTTATTATTAAGTTGAAGCTGTCGCTTGATGTATTCCAGAATTTGGTCTGTTTCAGGATGAAATTGCAGGACTGGAATGTGTTTTCTGACATATTGTATATTTCTGTCAAGTATGTGAATGAATGTAAAAACACCGTTTCTGATAATTTCCTTATTAGAATCCGGCCGGTTTTGCATTTCATGCGTAATAAGTTTAATGATCTGGTTTGCAGATTCTCTGTCAATACTCCGCTCCATCACCTTACCCTGAACAAAAGATTTATTGGAAACCAACGATTCAATCTGACCGAACATCGTTGAAAAAGTCGTTATGTAAGGTTTGTCTTTTAAAGCTGATTTTGGTGATGAACCGGAAATAATGGTAAATATTTTTGTTTTCACAAACGTCTGAAAACTAATATTTTGCTGTGCACGGAGGATGAATATACTGTCTTTTTGATAACTGGATGAGACTGTATCCAACGTCACTTTTCCACTGCCTTCCAGGATCACGATTACTCTCAGGCGGTCACTATATGGGTAAAGCAATTCCAGCTCATTGGCTTCCAGGCTTGCCAGGATGCACTTGTTATGTATGTTTAGCTTTTCCAAAATTTAGCAGGCAAAATGAAAATAAATGGACTAATAAATTGTCTGGTTTCTATACCGGACAACGTTCAGTCAAAAGTGTTTAAAAGGAGGCTTTAGGAAAAATAAAAAAGTCTTAATGACGGCTTTTGGAAGTCGAACGGGCTTTTTTTGGGGAAGAATGAAAATCGGGAATTATTTACCAAGCCATTGTTTAAAATCAGAAATACGATCTGTACTTACATAAATTTCCTGCTGGGCTATTGGCGAAAGTTCGAGTTTAAGTCGGCCTGCCGATAAGGTATTGATCGAACTGATACTGCCAAGTGAAATAATCAGCGATCTGTTGATCCGAAAAAACTGGCTTGGGTCCAGCAGTTGAATCAGTTTATCAAGACTATAATCCATAGTCAGATGTTTTCCGTCAAAGGTTCTGAGAAAAGTAGCCTTTTGTTCGATGGTAAAATACGCAATATCCGCAGTTTTTATACAAAAAAGCCGGGTTCCGGCAGATGCCATAAATCTGTCTTTATAATTATCATGCTGATGTGGTGATTGCAGCAAAGATTTGATCAAATTCAGATCCGGGAAATATTTGTTGTTATAATGCACATTTTTAAACTTACTAAGCGCGCTATCCAGCTCGGCCCGCTGAACTGGCTTTAAAAGATAATCAACGCTGTTTACCTTAAATGCTTTCAGGGAATATTCGTTATAAGCGGTCGTAAATATGATCGGAATTTTAAGATTCAGCTGTTCAATGATGTTGAATCCCATACCGTCTTCCAGCATAATATCCAGAAAAATAAGATCCGGTTCGGCGTTATTATCGTTTTCTAACCAAGCAATACTTTCCTTTACGGAAGGTATTTTGGCCAGTATATTGGCGGAAGGATCATACCTCAATACGAGATTTTCCAGTCTTGTTGCGCTAAGCGTTTCATCTTCAATAATAAGAACGTTCATGAAATAAGAGGGATTTTAACAACAAACAAATTTTGCAGGTTTTCTACCAAAACGGGTTTATTGACAAGCAATTTATATCGGTTAATAATATTGTTTAAACCAATTCCTGTCGAGACCTCGGTTGGTGCCCGCAGCTGAATCGGATTCCGGATAACCAAAAAATCGTCTTCAATGCAAATTGTTATAACCAGCGGATAAGTTACCGACATCTGGTTATGTTTTACCGCGTTTTCAACCAGTAATTGTAAGGTTAGCGGTACGATGAAATAAGTGTCTATTTGCGCTTCGGAAAGGTGGATTTCCAGATTTATCTTTTCTTCAAATCTGGTTTTAAGCAGGTACATATACGTTTCCATAAATTCAATTTCGGTGCGTAGTTTTATCTGGTCAAAATCAGACTGTTCGAGTATGTAGCGATAGACCTGTGACAGTCTGCTGATAAATTCTATGGATAATTCCTTATCTGATTCAACAAGCGTACTTAACACACTAAAATTATTAAACAAGAAATGAGGACTTACCTGGTTTTTCAGAGCATTGAAATGAGCCTTGATATTTTCTTTTTCAAGTCTTTCGGCATTAATGTGTACTTGCTGCAAGTGCTGGTAAACCCGGACATTTGAGGCCAGATAATAGGCAGCCATGAGTGCCATAGCGGTCAATCCATTGTTTGAACGCCGTTTCTGCTGTATCATTAATAACTCAACCGGAGAGTTTGTATGAAAAAGCTGGGGATCCCAGATTGATTCCATCCAGTGCCAAAATACGCGGAAAGCGATATTGAAAATTGCTGCGAGGCCAATGGCAATGAATAAAGTCAATAGCTGGCTCAGCAATTTGTCATGACTTACATATTTACTTCTGGGGAATCTGACAACGTAATATTGGACCCATTCAATAAAATTTAGCCATAATGTGTAAAATAGGCCACTCACGATTAGCTCTATAATCCAAAGTGGAAATTTGTTGACTACAATTGACTGACTATAAAAAGTAATATTTATGTAGATACGGATGGGTACATAAATAATCGCAAACCCGAATCCCAGCTTCCATTTTTGCTTTTGGGAAAGTGGATAAAATGTTTCTGCCCACATACATTGAGATGTTTATCTGCCGATATTTACAAAGGTGATAAAAGGGTTTGTTTTACCCATTTTAATTTTCAGAAGACAGACAGATCTATTTAATAAAAAATTTAAAACGGTTTTTCATCCATTTCAATCCCTGCCAGCATATGTCTCAGAATGGGCCCGCATTTTTCGCGACAGGCGGGGTAAAAATGTCCATGTTTCCAGAAATCAGATTTTGGAGATAACCCCCACCAGAATTCAGCCATGGCAATCGGCTGCATATTTTGCTGAAAAGCGTATTGTAGCAATTTTGGCGCGGCACATTCTCCGGCTCCGGCAGGCGGATTTTTATAGGACGCATCTTCAAAAATCTCACAAAGGCTTTTTTTATCACCGCCCTGATTCAGGAAATTGTACTGGTCAAAAATCTCTTTTTGCAAAGAAACGGAATGTGCTTTTCGTATTGTTTTCAGAGCATCCACCTCCTTCTGTACATCTGAATTTTTATCTTCCAATACTTTGATTTGCTGATTGATGATCGAAAGTTTTTCCATGCCTGTATTCAGGAAGCCGCCGTCAGCCATGCCATCAAAAATAGGCGGAACGAATTTAGTGTGATGATTTCCGCCAGCCAGTTTCCCCGAGAACGCTGATAGATATCCGATTTCATCGTTCTCCGTTCTTACAACCAAAACGCCAAACATTTTTCCAATAACAGCGCCTTCCTGATCAACTTTTAAACCAAAATTATGATCCCATTCTTCCTGATCAGCCAGATGTGATTGTAGCTTTTCCACAGCCAGTAATGAAAGAGGATGTGGTTCGTAATCAAATGGAAAGGTGAATTTCTCGGGAAAGCAATACGCACCCAGTGATTCTTTAAAAGGGCTGAAAATTGTATCTGTGGTGGAGATAGGCTGTGTCAAAAGGGATGTTAAATTTATCAATGGCTGTGCATGTGCAAAACACTTGCAAAATTAACAATATCCAGTCACTTTTGACCTGGGAAACGAAAAATTTAGAAGTGAAATGTTTTCATAAGTCCAATATTAATGCTGTCACTATCAAATAAAGTATGATGGTTACCGTTGATTTGTTCATGACATTTTCAATTATATTTTGAAAAAAAAGAATGGTTAATCACTATAAGCTGATACGGGAATTATTCGGGAAGGGTTGCTTTTTAAATTCAATACAAGTCCAAATGTGACCGCAAAGTATGAAATCTGTAACTTTCGAAGTTTATTTTGTACCTTTTCAAAAAAATGTAACACCGGGCGTTGAATAAGATTTTTATTTTCCTGATCATTTTACTTTTGCCGGTTGTAGCTTTTACACAACCTGTTTATATTCTCAATGATAGTTCTGCTGCTACAATAAATCGGTACGCAGTATTGCCCGATCGTGGCTATACTTTTGAAAAAATACTTTCGGATACTTCACTCGTTTTCATTGATGGCGATTCGTTGCAATCTGGTGATGCAACTCACTTTTGGTTGAAAATTCGCATCAATAATCCTTTTCACTACGCTGAGCGATGTAGCATATCCTTAAATTTTAACCTGGATAACGCTTTATATTATTTTAACGAAAATACCCAAAAGTGGGTAGTCAGTCGAAATGGTATGCTGTCGCCGTATATTGGTAAGCGTAACCTTAATGAGTTGGCCTGTGTATTACAAGGGAAAACTGAAAATGCGATTTATATTAACATGGATGCAAGTGTGCTGCGGACATTTGGACACGCGGTAGAGCCCTTAATAAAAATAAAAAAAGGTGATTATTTTGATAGAAATGAGCATATTGTTTGGTTGTCCTGGGTTACTTCCATAACCGTATTGATCCTTTTCTTTTTAAACAATTTGTACATTTATTTTGGGCTGAGGGATAAAACAGTATTATTTTATCTGATCGCGCAGTTGGGAGGTATGTTTTATATCACGGCTTATAAACGGTTTTATGGCATATTTTTTCAAAGTCCGCTTTTTACTTCTACCGTATCGCCAAACGGACAGCTGCATTCTTTTGATTTGACTAATTTGCTGATGCATGGGAGCATTTTATTGATCATGTACGGCGTAGTAGAATTAACCCGGGCTTTTCTGAATACAAGAAAAAAACTTCCGGTAATGGACTTAGCCCTTAGGATCGGGTTATGGGTTTATGTGCTGGTTACCGTGATAATCGTACTATTAAATGTCTTTGTAGCCTATCTGGAAGATTATACTTTGCTTTATCATAATATTCTTGCGCTGCTGTTGATTGCGATTATTTTGAGCACCAGTGTCGTAGGTTACCTCCGGAAACTTCCGGCTTCTACGCCCTTTTTAGTTGCTAATTTTTTGCCATTGATTTTCATGCTGGGGACCACTTTGTATCATGTCTTCGTAAGTTTTAGTGAAACCAATAATTCATTAATGCCTGATTTTTCTATCATTTCGCAGGCACTCGCTTTTTCAGTAGCTTTGGTAGCCCGCACAAAATCGGTTCACAAAAATCTTAAAGCAAAAGAAATAGAAGCGCGTCAGTTGGAATTTGATTTGAAAGAAATTGGATTGCGGCAGAGACTGATCGAATTGGAAAACCAGAAAATCAATGTCGATATCCGGCTCGAAAAAACAAAAAACGAATTATTAGAAGAACGCCTGGAATTAAACCAGCGTGAACTGGCTTCAACAACTTTATATATGGTTCAGAAAAACGAACTGCTTGCCAGTTTAAAAACACAGATTCAGGAACTTCATAAATTGTATCCGGACAGCAAACATAAGGAGTTAAAAAGTATAGAATCCATCCTGCAAAGCAACCTGTACCTGGATGGTGACTGGCGAAAATTTAAATTGCACTTTGAACAGGTCCATCCTCATTTTTTTGAAAATCTGCTGGCCAAATATCCTTCACTTACTAAAAACGAAATACGGCTATATGCCTATTTTCATATCAACCTTTCCACCAAGGAAATTGCGGCCTTACTCAATATTGATCCTGCCAGTGTGCGCCGTGCCAAAACAAGGCTTTACAAAAAAATGGCAATGGTTGAGGAAGGCGATTTGAATGATGACGGTAAGTAATCGGATATAGCAACAATTTTATTGGAATTTCATCAAAACCCCGGTTTTTATTCAAAAATCGCGGTTTTCGTTTTGTTTGTACACACTTTGTCTATGCTCATTTTTTGGTAATTGACAAATTCGTGCCTTGTTTTGCTTAGAAATTAATATGCCCTCTCTACCCTTAAAGATGTGTTTAATTACGGCATAATGTAGTCGTAAAATTAAATTTCATATTGCTGCGTGTGATCAAATCCAGGATTACATGCAGCAATAAAAAACACCTAAACCAAGTATATTTAATTAGGAAAACGTATGAACACAACCCGTGAAAGAGGAAATGAAAAATGTAAATCTCTTAGGAAAACACTTTCAGAAACGATTGGATTAATAGTCGTTTTGTATTGCGTTTATTTATTCGGTAGCCTTGTGGTCAGGGGGTATATCAATGACCAAACGCTGACCAAAGTTCTACTGGATTTTTGGCCTGAATAAAGTTATAATGTAAACCTGATTCTTGAAAATAAAGACAAACCATTCATTATGGGAATCTGATTTTTCGGATTATTTTGTCAATTTTTTTTAACAGAACTAAGACTATTCGTTTTGAATGGTTTTAGTTTTTTTGTTTAGAACCTTTAATTGTGATAAATATGATTGTCGTACAAACGATTTTTGTTGTATGCCTGAATTTACGTGCTGAAAATCCTTATTTTGCAGTCCTGAAATAAATTACCTCACATCCTATTACCAGGCATTAACCTATATGAAGAAATTAATTACAATCTTTTTGCCCGTTTTAATAGCCGGTTCCGCATTTTCCCAGCAAGCGGTGCTGATTGCAAACGACTACCAAAAAGCAGAAAGTTTTCTAACTTCTAACACCCAAAAGTACATCGACAATGTTTCCGGGAAACCTGCATGGATTTCAGGAGAGCGGTTTTGGTATCGCACCTTAACGGCACAAGGCAGTGAATTTATTTTGGTAAATGCGTTGAAAGGAACGCGCTTACCTGCTTTTAACCAGGCAAAACTGGCACAGTCTCTTTCGGCTGCGAGCGGAAAAAGTTTTACCGCTTTTATGCTTCCTTTTCAAAGTTTTAGTTTTTCAAAGGATGAAAAATCGATTCTTTTCTCAGCGGATGGAAAACAATGGAAATGTGATTTGAAAACATATCAAATTACAGAAGATGCTTCAACAAAAGTAAAAACGGACGAAGAACCGAGAAGTGAATCTTTGTCGCCGGATGGTAAAAAAGCCGTTTTGATCAAAGAGCATAATTTGTGGCTTCGTGATGTAGCTTCAAATCAGCTCATACAATTAACTACCGACGGAATCAAGGATTTTGGTTATGCCACGGATAATGCCGGCTGGCGTCATAGCGACAAGCCGGTTTTATCCTGGTCGCCAGATTCCAAAAAGATTTTTACCTATCAGCAGGATGAAAGGAAAGTAGGCGATATGTTTTTGGTGACTACGAACGTAGGTCATCCGAAACTGGAAGCATGGAAATATCCATTGCCGGGTGATAGCGTTGTGGCGATGCTTCATCGTGTTATTATTAATGTTGAAACGCCCAAAGTAATACGTTTGCAAATTCCTGCGGATGTTCACAGGTCAACTATGGGTGATGATATCAGCCGTGGTGGCGTGCTAAATGACGTTTCATGGAGCACGGATGGTACTCAGGTAGTGTTTGTTTCAACGTCTCGTGATCATAAAGAGGAAAAAGTAAGAATGGCTGATGCTGTTTCAGGTGCAGTAAAAGAAATTTTTGAAGAAACTTCTCCAACGCAGTTTGAATCAGGGCAAAGAGGAATCAGCTGGCGGTATTTGTCGGCAAGCAAAGAAATAATCTGGTATTCGGAAAAGGATAACTGGGGACATTTGTATTTGTACGACGCAACATCGGGAAAGCCTAAAAACCAGATTACCAAAGGGGATTGGTTAGTCACGCAATTGATAAAAGTGGATGAAAAAAGCCGTCAGATTTATTTCATGGCAAATGGAAAAGAATCCGGTAACCCGTATTTCAGCCATTTTTACAAAATCAATTTCGACGGTTCAGGATTGACTCTGCTGACGCCTGAGGCTGGTTTTCATACAGTGTCTTTATCAACTTCGGAAAATTATTTCATCGATACTTATTCTCAGCCTGATGTTGCCCCGGTTACGGTTTTGCGTACTATGGGTGGGAAATTAGTTACTGAATTGGAAAAAACAGATGTTAGCCGTTTAAAAACCATCGGCTGGAAAGCGCCAATTCCTTTTTCAGTAAAAGCACATGACGGAAAAACGGATGTCTACGGATTGATGTACACGCCGACAAAACTGGATTCAACTAAAAAATACCCTCTTGTAGATTATATTTATCCTGGTCCGCAAGGCGGCAGCGTTGGATCATGGGCATTTTCTGCATCCAGAAGAGACAATCAGGCTTTGGCAGAACTTGGATTTGTTGTGATTGAACTGGAAGGTACGAGTAATCCGTTGCGGTCAAAAAGTTTCCATGATATGAATTATGGACAAATGGCTGAGAATACTTTGCCCGATCAGGTTTCGGGAATTAAGCAGCTTGCAGCAAAATATAACTGGATCGATACCACACGCGTTGGTATGCACGGACATTCCGGAGGCGGATTTGCCACAGCTTGTGCAATGTTCACTTATCCGGATTTCTTCAAAGTTGGAATTTCAGAATCGGGCAACCAGGACAACCGGAATTACGAGGACGACTGGGGCGAACGTTACATTGGTTTGTTGAAAAAGGATGGAAAGGGAATATCAAATTATGAAGCACAGGCAAATCAGATTTATGCCAAAAATTTGAAAGGAAAACTGATGCTCGCACACGGAATGATGGATGATAATGTGCCACCTTACAATACCTTGCTGGTGATTGAAGCACTGGAAAAAGCGAATAAAGATTATGACCTGATCATTTTCCCAAACAGTCGCCATGGATATGCGAACTTTGGTCCATATATGATGAGACGTCGCTGGGATTATTTCGTTCGTCACTTATTAGGTGCCGAACCACCGAAAGAATATCAGTTGCATAATGTTATGGATCCAAGAAATGCGGTGAAGTAACTTACAGAATTTATTAACAGAAAAGGGAACAATCATTTCGGTGATTGTTCCCTTTTCTGTTAATAATGAACATGAAACTGTACGGTTGTAAACTTATTCATTCATACCAAAGTATAAGAAGTGTGGAGGTATTAAGATTTTGTTTGCAATAATACATTACAAATCTTCTTTTCTCAACACAAACTGATATTCCGTCAGGCCATATCCTGAATCTTCTCTACTAAGAATTTTAGAAATCCAGCGATCGTTTTTAACCGGGTTTATTTCAAAAACCAGACTTTTTACTCCATCCGTCTGCTTGAAAAACTTGATATTCTTAAAAGTATGAGTCGGCATTGGGTTCAGCCCAAAGTTACCAAGATCTTCAAAAAGTTTTGTGGTGACAAGTCGTGGAATTGTAACTGTGCTATCTATATCAATCATTTTGTCAATACTGCTGTCATAAGTTGGTACCGGAAATTGTGCGTACAAATCCAGATCTGTCTCGTTTTTTACATAATAATAGGAACCTCCCGCCGGTTCATTGATAGGTTCGTTAGTTTGAGATTCAGGATCTTTACATCCTGAAAATAATAGCGATAGGAAAATGACAAAAAATCCTGTTTGAATGCGATTCATTTTGATATAAGTTAAGAGAGGATACTTAATGGACACAATTTTCGGAAATTGGTTGTCTTGGGTACAAAATCGTGGCTCAGTTTTTTTATACCCGCTAGGAAATCAACATAACTAAAATGGCAACTACACATAAAGAAGCGGGAGATGAGAACGAAAATCCATCAACTGAAAACCAGGTAATTCGTGGAGACAATACCGTAAAAGATCCGGACGAATGGACTACCGGAAGCGAGCCAATGACTGGTGCGCAGCATTCTTACCTCAAAACACTTTCTGACGAGGCAGGTGTGGAATTTGACGAAAAGCTGAGCAAGGCGGACGCGTCAAAAAGAATCGATGAACTTCAACATAAAACGGGAAGAGGATTAAGTAATTAATAATCTCTGTTAAAAGTTAGCCGGCTGTTATTTTTAGACTTTTGTCTCTGATTAACAGCCGGTTATCTTTTGTTTTGTCAATAATAATTTACTTATATTTTATCTCAAAATGTTAATATCGATTAGTTTTAGCTGTTTAATTAGTTAGTCATTAAATTGATTCTTAACATATTATATCAAATCGGACGGGTAGCTTCTGTTTAGTATCCACTTTTTTGAATAATCAGAAAGTGAATATTCCTAACACCTTTACAGTCCGCTATTATGTCTGCATTTCGTTTACTTACACTGCTGCTTTCGATCTTTTTTATTGTTCCAAAACCTTTTAGCAGCGCCCAGAAAACTAAAACTTCTGCTTTCGCTGATACCGCACATTTCGATAGAGATTACGCGCTGGAAGCAACCATGCTTGGTTTTTTTGCACCGGATGGCTCCCGTAACCCCACTTTAAAAGCAAATAAGGGCGATCGCGTCCGAATCAAAATTACCAATGGTGAGCTGATGACGCATGATATTTCTCTTGAAAAATTGGGTCTGAAAAGTAAAGTGATCATTGAAAAAGGAACCAGCACAAGTCTGGTTTTCAAAGCTGTGGAAAATGATACATATTTCTGTTCAGTTCCGGGTCACCGTGCGGCAGGTATGGTTGGAAGTTTTGAAGTTGTGGAAGGTGTAATTTCTGATAAAACAGTGGCCGGGAAATTACCCACAAAAGATGGGCAGCCACTAAACCTTAATTTTGAAACCGGTACTTTGAAGGACTGGACGGCAACAGGCGATGCGTTTACGAATCCGCTTTTTTCAGAGGATCCGTCTCCCGTGCATGAAAAAGAAATGCATATCGGCTATGAGGGGAAATATTTCGTGAGCAGCGGTGGAACCACGAATTACAAACTTACCGGTACTTTAACTTCTGTCCCTTTCAAGGTGATACAGCCCTTTGCAGCTTTCAGAGTTTCAGGTGGGGCTTTGCAGGATACGCGTGTGGAACTTGTGTTGGCAGGAGCGGACAGTGTGATTTTTCATATTACCGGGCAGGGAAGGGCAACTTTGCAGCCAGCCGTGGTTGATCTGCAAGCCTATCAAAACAAAGAAATATTCATTCGTATCATCGATAACGAAACCGGGATTTCACAAATTCCTTACATACCAAATGATAAATGGGCGCATATTAATTTTGATGAATTTCTATTTTATCCAAGTCGGCCAGACTTTCCAAACGAGCTGAAACAAAAAGATATCATCATTTTGCCGCCTTTGGATCCGGTACTGAATGCAGGACTTTCGGGTATAGAAGCAGCCAAAGCGATGACACTTCCCAAAGGTTTTAAGATAACATTGGCAGCGGCTGAGCCGGATATTATTCGCCCGATCAGTTTTACAATTGACTCCCGCGGCAGACTTTGGGTGGTGGAAGGGCACACATATCCCGTACCCGCGCCGGAAGGACAGGGCAGGGACAGAATTCTGATTTTTGAAGATACCGACGGTGACGGAACACTGGATAAAAGGAAAGTTTTCACCGAAGGATTAAATCTCGTAAGTGGTATTGAAGTTGGAATGGGCGGTGTGTGGCTGGGTGCTGCACCTTATTTATTGTTTATCCCGATTGATGCAAAAAATGACAAACCTGCCGGTCCGCCGCAAAAATTGCTGGATGGCTGGGGTGTGGATGATACGCATGAAGTTCTCAACAATTTAAGATGGGGACCGGATGGGTGGCTTTATGGAACCCACGGTGTTTTTACCCGTTCCAATGTAGGAAAGCCAGGTGCTTCGGATGCCGAACGTACCAAAATTAACGCCGGTGTCTGGAGATTTCATCCGACTTCTCATGAGTTTGAGGTCTTTGCGGAAGGTTCGAGTAACCCCTGGGGAATTGATTTCAATGATTACGGGCATCCGTTTATTACCGTTTGCGTGATCCCGCATATGTATCATATTATCCAGGGCGCGCGGTATCAGCGTCAGGCGGGGAAACATTTCAATCCGTATACATATGATGATATCAAAACCATCGCCGATCACGTTCATTGGGTAGGAGAGCGCGGTCCACATGCGGGGAATTTCCGCTCGGGTTCTGCTGGTGGCGGTCATGCGCATGCAGGAGCGATGATTTATCTGGGCGGCGATAGCTGGCCGCAGGAATATCGTAACGAGATTTTTATGAACAATATCAACGGGGCAAAACTCAATATCGATCATCTTGAACGCAAAGGATCAGGATATCAGGCGACGCACAGAAATGATTTTCTATCGATGAACGATTCCTGGTCGCAGTGGCTGAATTTTAAATATGACCCAAGTGGCTCCGTTTTTGCGATCGACTGGTATGATAAAAATCAATGTCACAGTCCAAATCCGGATGTTCATAACAAAACGATGGGAAGGATTTTTAAAATTACCCATGAAAATGATAAGTGGGTAAAAGTAGATTTGTCCAAAGCTTCGGATATGGAACTGGTTAATTATCAGCTTAATAAAAACGAGTGGTACGTAAGACAAGCCCGGACGATTTTACAGGAACGAGGCCCGAATAAAAAAGTACACAAAGCATTAAAAGAAATGCTGGCCCAAAATCCTGATCCTACAAGAAAACTTCGCGCTTTATGGACACTTCACGTAACGAAAGGATTAACCGAAAAAGATTTAACAGATTTACTCGCCAACGACAATGAATATGTGAGAAGCTGGGCGATTCAGCTTTTGACAGAAAGTAAAAATGTGTCTCCTGAAACCTTAAAACGATTTGCCGCATTGGCACAAAATGACAATTCTTCATTAGTAAGATTGTACCTGACTTCCGCTATGCTCCGACTGGACCCTGCGCAGCGCTGGGATGTTGTTGAAGCACTTTCTCAAAAAGTTGAAGATAAGGACGATCATAACCTGCCTCTGATGGTTTGGTATGCAGCCGAACCTTTGGCCGCTATTGATATGAAACGCGCTTTACAAATTGCCGAAAAAGCAAAACTTCCGAATATTTTGCCTTATACCATTCAGCGTGTTGCCGCGATTGGGACGGATGAATCAAAAAAGGTTTTGAAAGATTTGAATGAGAAACTGGGTAAATCCGGCTCTCATGAAAATCATGAAAGCCAGATGCTGATCAGTAAGGTTTTGGAGAAATAAATGGATTTGAAAAACAAAATTAAGTCGGGAAATATGAGAATCACATACACCGGAATTTGCCGGAATATAGTTGTCTTAATGCTTTCTTTAAGTTTTTGTGTTCCTGTTTCGCATGGCCAAACGAAAGTACCGGATACTTCAAAGGATTTTAAAAAGACAAAATTAACCGGCGATTTTATTTCAGAAGGCGCTGCTGTGGCTGACATAAATAAGGACGGAAAAATGGACATCATTGCCGGTTACTACTGGTTTGAAGCGCCAAACTGGACACGCCATGAAATGGCTCCTTCGCGTAACTTCGATCCTGTGACGGAGTACAGCAATTCCTTTTTGAATCTTGGAATGGATGTTAATCTGGACGGTTGGGATGATGTTGTCATTGTTGATTTTCCCGGAAAACCTGGTTTTTGGTTTGAAAATCCACAAAACAAACCGGGCACCTGGAAAAAACATATCATTGCCGATAGTGTCGGAATTACCAATGAGTCGCCAAATTTTGTTGATGTAGATGGCGACGGCAGGCTTGATATTCTTTGTGGTGATAAGGTTAAAAAACAAATGATCTGGTTGCAGGCGCCTTTGAAAAAAGGTGAAACAGAATGGAAACGTTTTGCGATCAGCAAGGAAAATGCAGCGGGAACAGAACCTTTTTCGCATGGAATCGGCTTTGGTGATGTGAATAAAGATGGCATCAACGATGTCACGGTTATGGAAGGCTGGTTTGAAGGGAAAAAAGATCCGAAGGAAGGAAACTGGGTTTTTCATAACGCAAATCTCGGTGAACCTTGCTCACATATGCAGATTATGGATGTGAATGGCGATGGAAAAAACGATGTGGTGAGTGCTTCGGCGCATTCTATGGGCGTTTGGTGGCATGAACAAATTACAGATGTGAAAGGCCGGTTGTATTTTGTATCCCATTTAATGAGCAAAACGACTGCCCAAACGCATTCTTCAATCATGGCGGATCTGAACGGTGATGGGCGAAAGGATTACATTACCGGAAAAAGATTTTTGGCACATCACGGCCATGATCCCGGTGACAGCGACCCACCGATTTTGTTATGGTTTGAGTTTAATTCCGCCAAACAACCTTATTATACCCAACATATTATTGACAGTGATTCCGGTTCCGGGTTAAACATTACGGTAAAAGATATGAATGGAGATAGCAAGCCGGATATTGTTGTAGCGAATAAACATGGTGTTTTTTTGTTTGAAAATCTGATGAAGAAATAGTTTTAATATAGTTTTTTAAGGCAAGTGTTAATGGGGTTTATATCTGATAATCAATTTTTGGCCCAGGCTGAAAAAGGAAAAAATGAATGGTGGAGATTTCTAATCTTCAATACTGTCCTGATAGGCTTGCTATTCCTTTCATATATTATAATTGACGCAGATGATCCGTTTTTTATTGACCAGACTGCTCTGAAAGGAAGCATTTTTGAAGCTATAATAAATGGTTTTCAGGAAGGTTTCGCATTTTTTCTGGTGTTGACAGGAATATATTTTGCAATAAGAATAATTCACAAGCGTAATTTTTCAACATTGAATTTTGTTGATTTTTTTTCCAGGAATGAAGTTTTGGAAGGAATATTAGTTTGGGGAACCCTGGTAATACTTGGTTCTTTAATCAATCAACAAGATGACTGGAAATACTTTTTAGAAAATAGAATTGATACTACTTTGGTTTATTTAGTTCCGGTATCCATTGTCACGGTAGCCATACAATCGTATGCAGAAGAAGTTATTTTTCGCGGTTATCTGCTGCAAAGCTTTTCTTTGAGAATAAAGAATTATTACGTCCTGATATTTTTGGGATCGGCAATATTTGGAATTTTACATGTAGAGTATGGTCTGGAAGCTGTCTTTTTAATTACACTTTTTGGGGTACTAGCTTCTATTGTTGTACTCGAAAGGAAGAGCCTTGCTTTTATAAGCGGAGTACATTTTGTGAATAATTTCCTTGTTAGTTTCCTTTTATCGGGGGATCAAAAAGAAGTTGTTGAAAAGGGTTTTATGGACTTTGATTCGATGGTGATTGGCATAACACTTGCCCAGTTTATTTTGCTTTTGGTCTATATTAAAAAGACTGCAAAAAATAAGTTTTACACGGCAGAACAGACGGTATATTCCTGATTTGAAATAAAATAAAAAAGCAGGGCACTCTAACAATTGTTGAGGCACCCTGATTTTTCACTGCAAATATTTTAAGCTTCAACCGAATTGATTTCCTGAACAATCTGTGAGAAAAGCTGATACGATTCAATTCTTGCCTGATGGTCAAAAATATGCGACGTTACCATGATTTCATCAACCTGCGTTTTATCGAAAAATGCGGTTAGTTTCTTTTTTAACTTTGCTGGTCCGCCAATAAAGGAATATGCCAGCATTTGATTGACTGCATGTTCTTCCTGCATACTCCAGATAGCATCCATGTTGTCAACCGGAGGCTGTAAAAGTTTACGACTTCCACTAACCACGCCAAGGAAAAATTGAAGAACAGAAGTCGATAATTTTTCGGCCTCTGCATCCGTTTCGGCTGCTACTACATTGACGCAAGCCATCACATAAGGTTTGTCCAGGTAGATCGACGGCCTGAAATTTCTCCTGTACAATTCAATGGCTTCCAGAAAATAGGCCGGTGCAAAATGACTGGCAAAAGCATAGGGCAAACCCATCGCAGCGGCAACCCGCGCACTGTCCGGACTTGATCCTAAAATCCATATCGGCACCTCCAGCCCGTCACCAGGAATTGCACGGATTTTACCATTTTGATTATTTTTTGAGAAAAGAGTCTCAAGCGTTTCAATGTCGGTTGGGAAATTATGAACGGCATTAAAATTTTCACCCCGGATTGCCCTTGCTGTCATCTGATCTGTACCCGGAGCACGGCCCAAACCCAGATCAATTCTTCCGGGATATAAGGAAGCCAACGTTCCAAACTGTTCTGCAACCACGAGCGGCGAATGGTTTGGCAGCATGATTCCTCCGGAGCCCACCCGGATTGTAGAAGTACCACCAGCTACATAGCCAATAAGTACCGAAGTTGCAGAACTCGCAACGCTGATCATATTGTGATGTTCAGCAAACCAGTATCGATTATAACCAAGTTTCTCTGCTTCTTGTGCTAATTCCAGACTTCTTTTGAAAGTATCGGCAGGCGTTTTTCCTTCGATAACAGTAGCAAGATCAAGTACAGAATAAGCTATGTTTTTTGATTCTTTGATATCCATTTTTAAGCCTTTTTTATTGTTGAAAAGTCTTTGGAAGACATTCATAACCTTTGTTAAAATAAATATGTAACCAATTGTTACTTATAAAAAAGTTATACTATTTGTATAGTTACAATAGAAAAACGGGTATAATTGAATAATCGTTCCAAAATTATTATCAATTTTAAAGATTCATAAACCTATGTTCGCCAAGGAGATTACGACTTAGCGAAATGAAAATACAAGCCTGATTCCCGGAACTGGTTGCTTGATCAGCGGCTGACTCATTTTAGGTTCAATCCGAAAACTGATATCATCTGAAATATCAAAAGTTTTCAAATGTGCGGCCACGTTGGCCTCAATAATGGCCAGTACATAAATCGCAGCGGTGACGACAACGGATGTTTCAAAATAACGGCGATAATCGTTCTTTACTTTTTGAACCTGATTGATATTATAAAGCCGCGCTTCGTTACGTTCACCATTTAAAATTCCTCCCCGGTAAAAAACCGGCAACTGGGAATCAGCATTAAGTCCGTCTTTTAAATTACCATAATTTGGATCATCCGTATCGCTCAAATTATAGAAAGAACGGTAACCGGTAAGAAAATCCTGGTAACGGATTCGCCAATAAATGGCCGTCCATGTTCCGCCTGCCAAGGCAGCAAGTACCAGCGGTACTTTCCAGTAATCCCGGTTATAAATTTGTCCGCCAGCGGGAAAAAGTGCTGCGAAAATTGCCGCTTTTTTAGGAATAGGAATGAATTTGGACTTGTTCTTTTTGGAAGAATCTGATCCTGATAAAATTCCCGGATTATCAGAATCTTTATTCTCAATCAATACTTTTTTTGAAATGCTGTCTTTTTTCAATTCCTGCGCAAACAGGGCAGTCGATGATAAAAACAAGCACCAGAGCAAAACATACTTTTTCATAACGGCTAATAAATTTGAGTTGATCATTATACATTTTCGCAGAAACCTTTTTTGACTTTTCTTGTGTTCGTGCTAAATTTAGTAATAGTGTTTTGCTCAGATACTCTATTTACAGCCTGTTAACATTCTTTATGAGATTGGTTGGTTTTAAACCGGATGGAAAAGTACTACTCAGAATAATAGTTTTTAGCAAATCGAACAGAACATCAGGAAGAAAACCCCAATTGTTTCAGAAATGATTCGCGGTAATTTCCTCCTATTGGTATTTCAATATTGTTGATAAAAACACGGTTTCCTTCAATGTGATCGATCCTGGATTTGTTGATGATAAACGAACGGTGTACTCTAAGGAAAAGTGATTTTGGGAGAAGTTCTTCCATCGCAGAAAAACTCATAGCAGGAAGTAATGTGTTCTGAGTTGTGACGATTTTTGTATAGTTACCGTTGGCTTCGGCAAATAAAAGATCCGGATAAAGGATTTTGAAAATCTTTCCATCCGTTTTGATAAAAATAAAATCCTCTGTTTTTACTTCATTATTTTCCAAACCCGTCGATGAATGATTCTGCAATTTTTCTGTTGCTTTATCAACCGCGATGAGGAAACGTTCGAGCGAAAATGGTTTCAGCAAATAATCGCAGGCGGAAAGATCAAAAGCATCCAAAGCATATTCTTTGTACGCCGTTGTGAAAATAACCTGAGGCGGATTTTTCAATGTTTTCAGAAAAGAAATACCGTCAATAATGGGCATATTGATATCCAGGAACAATATGTCCACTTTTTGCTGGTTCAAAATTGCCTTCGCTTCCAAAGCATTTCCACTGGCCGCGACGATATTCAGATAAGGTAAATGCCCGCAATAATTTTTGATAATGTCCCTTGCAATTGGCTCGTCATCTACGATCAGGCAGTTGAATGTGGTCATTTGTTGTTGGCTTTGAGCTGTTAGGTATTGGCGATTGGCTTTTTGATAACCGACACTTCTGTATTATTTTATTTTCAATCGTACGTTGACATTGTACGTTATTTCCTCTTCTTCAATGGTCAATTCAAACTCGTTTGGATATAAAAGTTCCAACCGTTTTTTGACATTTGCTAATCCAAATCCGCTATTTTGATTGATCGTTGTTCCTTCTTCAACTGCCGCTTTGTTGTGAGAATTTTTAATTGAAAATAGAATATAATTGCTCCATGTTTTCAGGGATATATCAATAAATATATTCTCTTCCGCCGTGTTTTTGGAATGTTTGAAAGCATTTTCAATAAAAACGATCAAAAGCATCGGTGCAATTTTGATGTTTGGATTGTCAATTTTTTCTATATCGGTTTTTAATACCAAACGGTCACCGATCCGGATTTTTTCAAACTCGATATAATTATCGATATAAGAAAGTTCTTCTTTTAACGGCACAAAACTCTGATTGGACTCATATACGGAATAACGCAGTAAATCTGACAAACGAAGCAATAAAGGTGGTATTTTTTCATGTTGCGTAATTGACAATCCATATAAGTTGTTCAGCGTATTGAACAAAAAATGAGGACTTAACTGCGACTGCAAAAGATGCAATTCACTTTGACTATTTGCTGCGGAAGTTTGCGCTTCTTTCAATTCATTTTGCGACATGAATCGAATAAATTTGATCAGGATTCCCGTTAATACGCTTACACCCAAAAACGGAATCCAATACATTAGCAAATTGAGTGCGGGATGATTTTCAAAGGGGAAATCGGCATGGTAAAAGATCCATATGATGTTGACGACGATCACTATAAAAAGAGCAACGAGATGCAGGTTTGAAATCTTTTTAATTTGTTCCAGCAAGATCTCTGCACAATAACGGCCAAGGAAAACGCCTCCCAGAAAACAACCCGTAGCTGCCGCGGAAATTGCCTCGTCTTCATTGAGGTGCATAGCATTTATGAAGGCATCAATAGCCAGAAAAATGGGGACAGATACAATGGTGGAAAGCACAAAATATGCACTGTTTCTGATCAGATCTTTGTCGTCAGTAAGTTTACTATTTTTCATGTAAAATGTGTTTGCCTCAGTTTAAACTTCTTGCAAAACTGAATCCATAAATTTGGTCTTATCAATAAATGGGCCGAAATGGTCTGAATTCATGACGGAAAGCAGCCTGAGAATGTCAAAACGTTTTGACACGTAAAAACCACATTCTGTCAGTGATTTGGGAAGGTACAACACAAATATTTCATGTAGCGGACCGTGTATTCAATATTTGTTTATCAAAATTGAAAAACACAAATCACTTAGCCATGAAAATGATCAAAACAGTATTCCTGCTTCTTTTTTTTGCAAATTTGGTACGGGCACAAACTGCCGAAAGAACCATTTCCGGGACAATTAAAGATACAAAAAACGAGGTACTTCCCGGAACGACGGTGCGCTTACTAAAAGCCGCCGATTCGAGTTTGGTTAAAGGTGAAATTACAGATGGAAACGGGAAATTTCAGTTTGTTAATCTTGAATACAATAGTTATTTACTGTCCATCACGGCTATTGGTCAAAAACCTTTTACGAGCGTTGCACTCACAATTGATAGTATTCATCCTATGATTTCCTTGCCTGTGATTATCATGCTCCCGGCCAAAAGTGTTGAGCTGAATGAGGTGACCGTAAAGGCAAGAAAACCTCTTATGGTGCAGGAAATTGATAAAACTACGATTAATGTGGAGGCCATGATCAGCAGCGCTACGAGCAATACGCTGGAAGTTTTGGAAAAAACACCCGGGGTTTCGGTGGGTAGTAATGGTGAAATAAGTCTGAATGGGAGAGGTGGTGTTCTGGTTTTGATTGATGGTCGGAGCACGTACATGTCCGGGCAGGATCTGGCTGCATATTTAAAATCTTTGCCTGGCGGGATGCTGGATAAGATAGAGCTTATGGACAATCCGTCAGCAAAGTATGATGCTTCGGGAAATGCGATTATCAATATTCGTTTGAAAAAAAATAAGACTGGCGGGTTTACAGGAAATGTTTCGGCCGGGATAAGCGTGGGGAGATATGCCAGGAGCAATGATGTGCTTAACCTGAATTACAATTACAAAAAGGTGAACCTGTTTGTCAATCTGGGATATGGTTTTGAAAAGAATTATAGTCTGGATACATATGACCGACGATTTTATGACACTTCCAATCAACTCACTTCGAAAGTCAATCTGGTCAATAAGCTGATCAATAAAAATAGTTTGGGAAACGCGAATTTCGGGATGGATTTTGCAGCTACTGCGAAAACTACTTTGGGCGTAATTGTGAACCTGAACGGGGGAACAAGGAATGGTGATTTTGATTATAACAGTACCAATTACAATGCCGACAATGAACTAAATGGAAGAGGGGCAGGAAACACTGAAAGTACAGATAAGAGAACGAACACAGGAATTAACCTGAATTTACTGCATAAACTTAACACAACGGGCAGGGAATTTTCGGCTGATGTTAACTATTTGAAATACAAGACAAGTGCAAATCAGGTTTTGGAAAACACCGCTTTTTTGCCCGATGGATTATTGAATAGCAGAACCCGTTTTTTGTATGAAATTCCCTCTGATATCAACATTTATACTGCGAAGGCTGATTATGTTCATCCATTTAAAAACAAAATGAAAATGGAAGTCGGGCTCAAATCCAGCATTGTTGATAATGATTTTATATTTAATTATTACGATATCAAGGGTAATTCCCAAACGATGGATAATGGTAAATCCAATCATTTCAGATACAAAGAAAATGTAAATGCCGCTTATTTAAATGGTCAAAAGGCCTGGAGAAAATTTGGTGCGCAAGTGGGAGTAAGAGTTGAAAATACGCATGCGCGTGGCCGACAACTGGGAAATGAGGTAGTTGAAGAAATGACTTTTACGAAAAATTATACGGTACTTTTTCCAAGTGTTTTTTTTAATTACAAACTGGGTGATAAAGGAATCAATACGTTTGGGATCATGGCAGTTCGGAGAATTAATCGTCCTAATTATCAGTTACTTAATCCGTTTGTCTTTTTCAAAGATCAGTATACATACAGTTCCGGAAATCCTGGACTAACGCCGCAGTATCAGGACAGAATAGAGTTAAAATATCAGCACAAACAATTCCTGAATATGGGGCTGAGTTACAACCGTTTTACGGATTTGATTTTCCAGACAACCCAGGCGGTAGACAGTATTTTTACAAGCAGACCAGAAAATATTGCCAAGGGTTATATGGTGTTGCTGAATACTAACTTGTCTGTTTCTCCAACGAAATGGTGGTATATGAATCCAACACTACGCCTATCGCGCATCACAACGAAGGGGGCGGTTTACACTGAAAATCTGAATATCAAATTAAATCTGGTACGATTTGAATTCAATAATTACCTGACTTTGGGTAAAAAATGGAACGCAGAACTGGGCGGTTATTTTGCCAGTCGTGATATAACGGGCCAGGCAATAACGGGCGGAATGTATCGTGTTAATGCTTCGGTTCAGAAAAAGATCTGGAAAGGAAAGGGAAGTATCCGACTTTCAGCCGAAGATATTTTTCACTCATGGGTTTATCACAACAGATCCGTAAGCCTGAAACAATCCGACTTTTCTCAGATCACAAAAACAGATACCCAACGCATCGGATTTGCCTTTACTTACCGTTTTGGAAAGGATACTTTTGCCAGAAAACGTAAGTATAATAATAATGGAACGGATGATGAGAAAGAGCGGGTGAGTAATTAATTGTTTATGTTAAATCGTTATCAACATACTTACGAATTATTTCATTTATATTTTGTAAGCATGTATTATTTGTCTATTTTTATAGAGTGATCAGTCAGTCTTTAAAATGGATAAGGAAAAAGAAATATTGGCAGCTGCGTTAAAGCTCTTTGTAGAATTTGGTTTTCATGGTACGCCAACCAGTAAAATTGCAAAAGAAGCAGGCGTTGCAAACGGAACCTTGTTTCACTATTTTAATACAAAGGAAGACTTGATTGTAGCGTTATACAACGGCATCAAGGAAAATCTAAATTATTATCTTTTGTCAAAAGTGAAGGACGAGGACGCGTTGGAAATGAGAATGAAGACGATTTACTCAGAATCTCTGTACTGGGCTCTGATCCATCGTGATGAATTCTTCTTTATTCAACAATTTAATTTTTCACCGCATGTCTCAAAAGTTTCCGAGGAAGATAAAGAAAAGCAGACCCGTTTATATGCCTGTCTTTTAATGGAAGGAATTAATAATGATATGTTCAAGTCGCTCTCCGTTGATTTAATTGCGACTTTGCTTGGAAGTCATCTGTACGGCGTCCACAAATATTTGGTCAGTAATGATTTGTCATCAACAAAGCAACAAGAAATAATTGATGAAACCTTTGTTTTAATCTGGCAGATGATTACAAAAAACTAAACCTTCCTATGGAAACAAGTGGTAAGAAAATCAGGGTAATAATTACCGGAACTACCGGAATGGTGGGAGAAGGTGTGTTACACGAATGTTTGCTTCATCCGCAGGTCGAATCAGTTTTGATCATAAACCGAAAAACAATCGGAATAATACATCCCAAAATCAAGGAAATAATCCACCAGGATTTCTTTAATTTTTCGGCCATTGAAAATCAGCTGTCCGGGTATAATGCCTGTTTCTTTTGTTTAGGTGTTACTTCCGTAGGAATTACAGAAGAAGTTTATTACAAAATGACGTATACACTTACGATGCACGTTGCTGAGACGTTAATCAAACTTAACCATGATATGACTTTTGGTTATATTTCCGGTGGAGGGACCGACAGTACTGAAAATGGCCGGTTGGCTTGGGCACGGATTAAAGGGAAAACTGAAAATGACCTGGCAAAATTACCTTTTAAAGCTAGCTATGCATTTCGTCCGGGATTTATCAAACCTACCAAGGGTATGAAATACACTCATAAATTCTACAAATATATTGGTTGGCTATTTCCGATTGGACGTGCAATTTATCCGGCCGGCTTTTGTACAATGAAAGAACTTGGATTAGCCATGATCAATTCCGCAACAGAAGGATATAGTAAGAAAATACTGGAAGGAAAAGATATTATCGCGTTTGGAAAAGAATAAAAGCCTGAGCGAATTAATAGGTCTCATAAACGCTCATTTTTTTCTCAATTTTAGGACTATTTATTGTAACCGAAAGGGCTGCTATTTATGTTAGGGCACTTTTGTTTAAAATTGATTATTGGATTTTTTTCTGGGAAAAGCAGTTTATAAATTCAAATAACTTTAAAAATGACTGGATTTATTTGATACAAACCGGACAAAAATAAATTTGTACTTTATCAAATATGCCACCTGTGTTTAGGTGAGTGATAAAATAAAAAAGTTGAAGTTTAAAAACAAAAAAATATAAAAAGTACTAAATCTGAGACCAGATCTGGTACTTTTTATAGATTTGATGAAGTGGATATATAATCTAGAGAGATTCGGACGTGTGAGCTGTTGTACTCAATGAATCAGACGCAACGAACTCTGCAAGCTGAAACTTACTTTGTATGAAACTGTTTTTTTGGAGACTTGCGAAAATAGGAAGTGACGTTTTTTTAGTACTAACCACTTGATTTCCAGATGATTTTTCTCTTAGTTTTTGTGCTTCAAGCGCTTGCTGTTTTGCCTCTTTTTCAAACAGACATAATACAAACAGGCACACTGCAATAAGTGTTGTAAATAATGATTTCATAGCTAAAATTTAATTTACAGTTGTAAACTAATGCAAATCTAATACAAAGAGTGTTAATGATCGCAAAAGGTTGTAATGGAAATTAAAAAAAAATTAAAAACTTATTGACCGGAAAGAGAAATATGAATATTTTAATTTGTCAGAAGAACGCAGAGATGGAAATCTTTTGCATCCTTCTGACACAAAATAGATTTACAACGTTTGTAAAAATATCGTTTCACTATTTCTGAATACCCCTGAACAGTTTGCGCAGGCTAGCTCTTTTTCCTGAGCATACCACCGGCAGGAATTTCTGATTGCGCAGTTTTGTAGAGAAGCGCTCACAGGATTTTGGTGAAGAAAAATAACTTTCTCAATTAATCCGCATTTGCCGTTTTCCCATTGGTTGCATCCGTGTTGAATACATTTACCTGAAAACCGGAAACGTTCCTCCGCAGGTCTGCCTTTTTGTGATTCCTCTACGAAAGTCTTGTCGATCCTGATCTTTTCGGGCAAGTAGTTAACCTTTCCGTTTTCACTTAGGATACCAAACAGATCAGCGCCTGGTTTGGCGATGTAACTTGGGCAGTCCAGAGAATTTTCTGCTAATTGGTCAGAATCCATTTCCAATCTGGATAATTCTGTTTCTTGCGTCATCCCACCATATTCCCCAGATAAATGGATGAAGGCCGCCAAAATCAAATGGCCCCTTTTTCTTTCCTACTCCGTATTCTTTCAGAGCATCCATATGCGCGAGCTCTTTCATTACAATTTCCTGAATCCCCGTATTGATCCTTTTCTTCTGGTCTTCACTCAGATGTAAGCCGTCCAATGATACTAAAAACTGGTTTTCTGCTTTCTTTTCCATGTTTGTATTTGTTTAAATTGTTGATAATTCGAGTTGGGTTGGCTGGTGATTTTCTCGGTATTTGAAACGATTCACCCTGATAGCACTTGAAAGGAAACCGTTTCCTTGTTGTTGGTATGAGTCGTATTAATGGCGAAGCAGGGAAACAAAAAATAAAAAAAAACAAATGCCTGAAAACCTTATAAAAGATTTAAAGCATTAGCTCCGAACCTTCTATGAGGAATTGATTTTAGCTTGGTGATGAATTATTTGCTGTCGACACCGATTTCTTTTCCTGTACGCCTACCAGGCAAGTCAGAAATCGTTATAAAATTCAGCTGACCAGAATACTAAAATAAATGTTTATAGGATTTGGCCAGTTTACTTCTGCCCAGATTTGAACTCCGCCTTCTCTTGGTGCAATGTTATAGATAGCAAAACGGGCAGAACCAATAAAGCGACTTGCGGCAGGCTTGCTAACGTCCGAAAATTCGCTTAGACTGATCAGAACAGTGGAGCCCGCATGGATGATTGGGACGTTGATATTCAAACGAATGATACCATTGCCCTTCCAAACCAAAAACCAATCCGAATTTGGTGCGAACTGGACATCAAGGCCAGGTGACGAGGCAGCTCCGGAGCCAGTTATTTGTGCAGCATCTATTGTTTGACCATTTTGAACAGGCAAATTGCTGCCTTGGTATGTTGTGCTCATAATTTTGAAGATTTAAATTGGATCAATAAATTGAAAATAATCGAGGGTACCGTTTTGATCGTTAAGAAATTAAAAGGTCAAAACAAATATTAATAGGACTAGACCAGTTAATTTCTGCCCATACTTTCACACCGCCTTCGTATGGAGCACTGTTGAAAACCCCCATTCTGGCAGAACCAATAAATCGGGTTGATCGGGGATCGGTGGAGAACTCGCTAATGGCTACATTGACATTTGAGCCTGCATGTATCAGAGGGTTCGGGATATTGAGTTGAACTGTTCCTGACCCTCTCCATGTGTAAAATGTAGGGCCCGAACGTTTCGGATATAATTTAGCAACAAAAGCAGCATCTTGTTGATCGATATCAACTCCACCAGGAATGGCAACACCATTTTTCATAATGGAAGCCGGAAGCTGGTAACACATGATAGAATTGGGATCCGCATGTTCGGTAGCAATTAATGCCGAACTGTCAAACGGGGTAAGTACCTGAGCAATGACCATTTCTCTGCTCCAGCCTTGGGTACTCATAAAAAGAGCAATGGCCTTTTCCCGGTCTATCAGGTCTATGATTTCCTGTCGCATGTGTTCATGAGGGAATCCCAGCGTGTGGCCAGTTTCATGCCGAACGACACGGAAAAACTCGGAATCGGGCGTGGAAAGAGAAAAGCTATCAAGGTTCATTGTGGCTTTGTCCTGCGGGATATGGAAGATATCTGTTCCCAGGTAAGACCAATATCCACCTCCGGGAGTTCTGCTGATCCTCACTTGTGGATTCACCTGCGATTCATAAAACTGAACATTTGAGAAAAGTCCCCAGGCATTCATGTGTGACAGAATCTTTGCTTTCAATGCAGTGTCGCTGGTATCCATAAATCCAACCGATAGCCGTACTCCGTTTAATCCCCAGTACTTGGTTGTGAGCACAGCTAAATGTTCGGGAGGCATGACACCATCAGGAATAGCTTGTCGGAATTGACCTGCGGCAGGTGCGTTGAATGGGTTGATTTTGATCGCCGTTGCGGCAGCGGCTATCCAGTCTTCTTCGGGTAGCATTTTAATGGAGCAGGGAATTATATCCCTTTTCGGCTCCTGATCTGTTGTTTGGTTTGCCATTTGGAAGATGATTTGAAGTGATCAGTGGTAAGTATTTCAATTAGTGATTTTAAATTTCAAGTGATGAGCACAGAGAAAAGTACGTTTCATCACTTGAAAAGTTGAATGCCGTTTACAAATAAGATTGCCTTCAATACTGATTTTATCATTGATTGTCAGACATATAGTAGGTAGCGGACAAACGCAGTGGCGGCGGGCTTGATTGAAAATATTTGTTTACAACAAATTGAATAAAGGCTTTGTTGTAAGGGAGAATACCACGGGTGGTTATTCCACGAAAAGCGACCATTTTTATTTTAGAAAAGATGATGGGTCTTTCTCCCGTTTTTCGAATAATCTTCAATGTATCACCTACATGATTTCTGCCATTTTTAAGTATGAGGCTAAATTGATCGTGATTTGCTACCAAGCCTGGAATGTGGTATTCAGTCGAATCACCTTTTAAAGTAACCGATACGATGACCGAATAATTAGATTTCAGCAGCCCATATTTACGTAACGGAATACTATATACATCACCACTTGTAGAATCAAATGTGATGTTCGAAAGCTGTAACTCATAACCCTGAATAACGTCCGAGTGGAATTGATTTTGTGCTGTGCAGGAGGTGGAACGAACGTTATTCAGGAACAATAAAACAACAAATATTTTAAGCACTTTCATGATTTATCCGCTAAAATCATATTTTTGAGTATCCATGTTATACCGGATCCATTTACCATTGACGTAATTTTGCCGATAGGATTTATTCGCTTCTGACCAGGTTGGCCATCCTGAAACAGCTGAGCCATAGCTACTGTTTTCATATCCCACGGTTTTAAAGTAGTTGTCATAAATTCCGGCAAGGAAAATTGACGTGTAGGCGGTATTTTGAGCCTGATACATTGTAAACCATCTAAACCGCTGATATCTCTTGCCGGTTGGAGAAACTTGTGAGTCGCCCAAAGGCCAGTCAGCGAAAAAACGTGCGCCTTCGGTTTTCATAGATTCTTCCCAAATGCTGTAAAACTGTTGGTCAATAGCAACCGGTCCTTCGTTAGTAGGATAGGTTATTCCGACTGTGAGAGTTCCTTTTGAAAATTTTTGGCTTTTATATGTTTGTAAAAACTCTTTCGTTGACCAGTTGTATTGATTTGCTGACGGAACTCCCAACACGCCCTCCCAACGGTTAAGTGATTTATATTTTTTGTAAAAGTCACCCGAAACTATAAAGTCCAGCAGAATAATACCCTCTGCATTATCGGACACCGTAATCATGTCATTATAACCACAGCCTGTTCCGCAAGATTTGGGATCTGAGGTAATGATTGCGAATTTATCCTGGTTTGCTGCTTCATAGGTTTTTAACTCTGCTGCGTTCATTACAAATGCACCTTTACCAGCGAAATAAAAAATGGCTGTTTTTTCATTTCCATAAGTGTAATATTGAACATAGCCTTTTTTTGCAGCAGTAGCCGAGGTTGTCGATCCAGTCAGAGGAACGTGCCCATCTTTGTCCCAGCCCATCGCAACAAATTTTGCATCGATGGCCTTTTGGTAGTCAGGTGTGTTGTCAACCGCTACAACCTTATCGCTGTCGTTGTGGCAGGAAGTAGTCAGAAGAATAAAAACAAATACAACGATTAATCTGGATAGCTTTTTCATCTTTACGTTTGTTTAGTGATGGATAAACTGTGTTGATAGTTAATAATTTATATATCAAAATTGAGGAGAATGAATGATCGAAAAAATCAATAATTGTATGGATGGACTAGGGCAGAGATCCACTTATTCCGACATGAAAAACAGTACCTTTTTTTGACTTTTAGATTGCTGGAATATTGATCAACAGTGCGCTGGATGAAGAATTTTCATTGATTCGACTACCGGTCGAGTGCGATCAAATCTTACTGTTTTAGTAAAAAAGAACTCCTCCGGATTTCTCAAAGTATAAGGGAGGAGTTCTTGATGAATTGTGGTATTGCTATCAAACTTTTTCTATTAAAATATTCATAGTATAAGAAGCTATACCACCGATTTTAGAATTAAGATCGACAGATATCATCTCTGTTTTTAGTCGTTCAATCTTACCAAGGATTTCTGCACCTAGTAATAATTTTATCGGTCCAGGATCCGGTCCTGGACCAAATGGACCTCCCGGCCAGGGGAATTTCGGGTGTGTTCCACAAAAATCATCAAAGTAAGTTGTCAATAACTTTCCTTGTGATTCGTTGATCAAAGTAAAGCCGGTTTTGATTAATTCCTGGGTTACTTTTAATTCTTTCGATTGTTTTCCCAACATGACCAGGGCGATGCCTGCATAATACTTTTCTTGTAACTGTTCAAATTCTGATTGCTTTGCCATTTTTTTGATTGTTTAGTTCATGAAAAATTGATTGTTATATGGAGTATTTCAATTCCGGTTATATTTCACCAATGACAACATAGTCGCAGAAATATTTAAACGGATTAGCAACGCCATCAGGACTTGTTGCCGAGATGGTAATGATGGTCTCAATTCCACTGATATCTTTTTCAATACTCCAGATTACAATTACATTTCCAGGGCTGTCGATACTGTAAATGGTGGCTGAAACCGTAGGTGGTTTTTTGAATTTCGGAAGCCTGAATTGAACTTCACGAACATGATCGATGCGATCATTCATAGGAACCACATCACTGCACAGCAGATGTGTCGGTCCAAGTTTGATTTTTGTTGACATGATGATGGGATTATAAAGTGTATTGATTTAAAGTGTATTCTTATTCAATAGATCGAATTTCGGTAGAAGTTGAGGAAGGGAAAATCAACAATTATATGGATACCTACTGCACCATTCCGCTAATCCCGGCATGAAAAACTTTGCCGTTTTTATCCGTCACGCAGGGAGAGGAGAGATCAATGGTCCGTGATGTTTCATATTCCCATTTCTTTGTACCGTTAAGGGCATCGAAAGCATATACTTTCTTGCCGATACCAATGTAAACAAGCGTGTTAGCTATAACCGGACCGGAATAAATCAGTGTATTTTGCTCTGGCTCCACAATCCACTTTTTTGCGCCGGAAGTGGCATCAAGGGCATAAAGTTTTGATTTGCCACCAATATATACGAGCCCGTCGGCAACCAATGGAGACGAATAGTATACCGTGCCTTCGTCTGTGGCATACTCCCATTTTTTTGCACCGGTCAGTGCGTTAAGTGCAAGAATTTTGTTGGTTCCCGTTCCAAACAATCCGCTGCCGAAATAGACAGTACCATTAGATATTGTAGGAGACGAATTGACAACACTGGCATCCGGGTATTCCCATTTTGTGGCTCCGGTTTTAATATCAAATGCATTAAAACCTTCATATTCAGATCCTGCATAAAGTAAATTATTTGCAATAGCCGGCGAAGATTCCGTAATATGGGTTTTGGCCGCTTTCCATTTTAAAGCTCCTGTTAAAGCATCAAGACCATAAATGCCAACCTTACTTCCGCCCCCACGTATACTGGCATAAACAATGCCGTCTACAACTGTTGGCGATGCCTCCCAACCATATACTTCATCGTCCTGAAATTTCCATTTGACTACACCGGTGGCTACATCCAGAGCGAAGAGATAGTGTTCTCCCCCGTAATATAATAAACCCTTTTCTATTGCAGGAGCTGCAAATGGCTGCAAAAGGCCCGGCGCAGATTCCCATTTTTGTGTGCCGGTAGCTGCATCCAACGCATAAATCTTTTTGTCCCAGCTTGCAAAATAGACAACGCCGTCCATGACGGTGGGCGTACTTTGAACGGCTCCTCCTGTCTTAAATTCCCACTTTTTTGTACCTGTCAATGCGTCAAGTGCATAGAAGTTACCATCCAGGTTCCCGATATATACAGTACCGTTATCGATGATTTTAAGTGTAACCGTGTAGGCCTGTGAGGCTCCGTCTTCTGAGGTAACGGTATACACTACTGGTTTGGTAAAATCCTGAACAACACCTGAGGCAGGTGAAACAGTAGCTTTATCCGAGACAGTAACGGTTGGCGCCAGCTTGGTAAGATCGGTTCCTGATGGTAAATCCGCTTTTATCGTTTTGGCAGACTCGTCAATAACCGCTGCTACGGACAGATTCAAAGAGCCCAAACTAAAAGAACTGATTGCTTTTGACGAATTTTTAGTCACCGGATCCGGATCGTCATTGTTACAGGAAGCGAGTGAGGCTAGCAGGATGAATACTGCAAATGCATGGAAAAGTTTGATTGTCGTTTTCATTGGTCTGAGATTTTGGAAAGTGTAGAGAATGAGAAAGGATATTGAAAAGACATAGGGATTCCAACCATGGGAAATACGGATTTCGTTTTAGGCTGTAATGGTATGATTTAGAGACTCTGTTGATTTAACAGGTCAAATTTCGGGAGAAGTTGGGGAAGGGGAAATAGACAATTTTGGGGAGGGATACGTAAAATTAAATAGAGATTTTAAAATAAGTTTCAAAATCATTTATCATTACAAGTTGCCAGTTGTAAATTATTGGCTGTTGGACTTCGTTATATTTATTATCTCTTATTTAGCTTCGAGGTTGTTTTGTAATTTATGAACGCATTGGCAAATAAAACCTCGCCAATTAGGCTTATTACATTTCTGAATATAACTGTTTTAACATATAAAATAAAATTTGCTTCATGAAGCCCTGAGCTAAAAAAAGATAAACAAAGCGATAAAATATTGGTTACCAAAAGACCAATTGTAATCAGCACAAATGAGTTTTCCCAGATGTTGGAATTTAATTTGGAGATTGATATTTTTCTAAGGTAAATAAGTGGCAGTACTATTTGAAATGTTCGATTTAGGGTTGAATTGACTGTACCAAACTTATTGTAGCCGTCTATAAAAAAGTAGATTATAATTACAAATGAACATTGAATTACGATAAGTGTATTAACAGATACTTTTGTTCTGGAATTGAGTATTTTGAAATAAAAAAAACTCAGAAATATGTATGATGCGAGACGATAGGATATATTTAGAAAATTAGTATCAGTTATGTCGAGTTTTTTCATAAACTCCCAATAAGGATCATATTTTAAAACTGTCCAAATATGAATTTGTTCCAGAACATGTAATGCGAGTGTAGTGATAAGATATTTGCCAAATAATTTCAACGGTTCACCGAGATACTTCCAATTTATTAAAATAAAAGGCAGTGGGATTAGCCAAAATAATAGGCTAACCCCATCGAAAAAAATTAATATCTGATTGTAATATTGCTCTTCTGGCGATAAGTAATTCATAAAACTGAGTTATCGAACTACTGCTCCACTTCCATCCGTATCAGCTCCACTACCTCCTAGTTTTGCTTTAATGCTCGATTTATTAAAGAAAACATAAAATTGGTTTCCGTTAGAATGTCTCCCAAATCGTGCATTTATGATCGGGAAATTCTTATTTGCAGTAATAAAGCCAATGGTAGCCTCATCAAGAATGGCATAAAATACATTTAAGGCTTCCGAGTCAGCAGGCAAATGGTTTATGTCGATAGTCATCCAGCTTGCAGTTACCCGGGTTTTGTCTTCAAAATTTTCGACTCGAAGCGCTACGTGTTTTGTTGGAGATTCATACATCATTCGGATAAGTAAAAGGGAGTAAATTGGATGGCCTATCTCTTCGTTTTCTCCTCCCCAATATTCAAACACCTCCGCTTTAAGAATGTTAAATCTGAAAATCGCTTGCGGGTCTTCTCCTATTAAATGTGCCATAGTTGTGATGAGTTTTAAAGTTTAATATGATTTAGTTATTATCTGGTTTAGTTTTTCTTTTAACACTTCTAACTGGGGTTTGTAAATCAAACCATTCAAATCGGTTGCTTTTTGTTGAATTATTAAAATATTTCTTTGTAATTTGAATCTGGAATCATTGTTAGCATTAATGAGATTCTGTTCTTTAATTATCTTTTGAAATTCGTTAGGTTTAAGAATTGTTTCAGTATTGAGCTTCTCACTAATATTATATTGTGGGGTTAGATTTCCATCAATTTTTGATTTAAAAAAGCCTTCATTCAGGGAAGGAGAAATAATATATTCCTTAGGAAGTTTTTCAGTCAACTCTGTTGCATAAAAATTCTCCATCACTCTGAGGATTTCCCATTTAGCGTTGTTGATTTTTTGTATCCGAATAACGGTATTTTTATCTAAGACTATGTCTCTAATTTTAAAGTCAACATATATATCATCAGAAATTTCATTTGCGGATTCAAGTTTTTTTTCTGAAATTATCTTAACGGGGATTTCATTTTTGAGTAATAATTCATTAGAATTTTTACTAGCTAGTAAGGAATCTGAGTTTAGACTAAATGCTGTTCTTAAATATAGGTCTCTTTCTTCTGTCGTTTGGTTTACAATCAGTGTATTGCAAGCAAGACACTGATTATTCGTTTTTTTATCTATGTTTATAACATAATTATAAAGCATGTTACAACTGCCAGGATTTGATAATGATTTAAAATCCAATGAATAAACCTGCCCCACACAATTACCGTAGGGGTCATACACAATAAGATTCTTATTGCCTCGTCGTCCAATCCAATATCCCTTGACCACAACAATGTGTCTTTTTGAATCATCTCCCTTTGGACCAGAATCGTAAATTGATATTAAAAAAGGATGACAGTTATCAATTTGCCTTATTACGAGTGGCCATTCAAGAACCGGCGCATCTTCATTCGAGAAATAACCTAATTTGGACAAAGTAGTTTCTATTTCTTTTTGTTTAAAAGGCTCTTCATCTGTTTCATCTATTGGGGTATTCCAATCACGGGATAACGTGTCATTACTACTAAATAATAGTGTGTTACAATTTTCAGGGGCGCTACCATACACATAGGAGCTGTCTCTGGCGGCTAGTATTTTTTGGATTGATATGGTAGGATCATACAGTTTTAGAATCATTTCTATTCCCGCCGCCCAACAGAGCCTGGATGTTATCTGGGGAATTAATTGAATGTTCTTTATATTTTTTATCGTTCTCGACGGCCCTGAATAAAAGGGAAGTCGGTGAGTTGTAGCAATATCAATTTTTGCAAAATCTCTGTGTATATTACTCTTATTTTGAGCAATACACGGTTGGAAAAGAAAAAAAATAGAAAGTAACAGAAAGCTGATTATCGACTTCATTTTAGAAATTTGTTATTAATTTTCTTTCAAACCAACCGCCACTCCAACGCCTTCACAACAGCTTCCGGCGCAGAATTGACATGTAGTTTTTCGTAAATGTGATTCACGTGTGTTGCTACCGTGCTGAATGCAATGCCGCAGGTATCTGCGATCATTTTATAGCTCAGGCCTTTTACCATACAGCTCAAAATTTCTTTTTCGCGCTGGGTAAGTTCTACGTAGGTGTGTTCGCTTTTTACAAACTGATGCTGAAACATTTCCAACACCCGGCGGGCAATGGATGGGCTCAGGTGTGATCCGCCGGAATAAACTTCCCGGATTGCCTGCACATAAATTTCAGGATCGGGGCTTTTGATCAGGTATCCGGACGCACCGGAACAAATAGACTGAAAAATTTTATCATCGTCTTCAAAAACGGTTTGGATTAAAACTTTTGTTTGCGGTGAATTTTTCTTTATTTCCGTCATGGCCTCTATGCCAGATCTTTGAGGCATCTGGATATCCATCAGTACCACATCCGGTTTATGTTTTTTTATGAGTGGCCACGCTTCTTTTGCGTTTGGAAATGCGCCTGAAAACCAGATCCCTTCAGTCCCTGAGAGGTAAAGCGCGAGGCTTTCTCTAAGATTTTTATTATCCTCAAACAGCACAACTCGGATCATAGCTAAACCTCAGGGAGGTATTTAAATGTACACGCTTACTATGCCTCAAAAGTCGCAGGTTTTTTTTGCCTGGAAAATCAATAATATTATGGATACCAAATTCCTTTTTCAGGGCTCGACAGACATTTTAATTCGGGTTCCTTTTTCTTTTTCCGATTCAATAATTAACCCAATATCCGATTCCAAAGCTCTTTCTTTAAAGTTGTGTAATCCATTTCCTTCAAAGTTTGTAGAAGTGTCAAAACCCCTGCCATTGTCTTCAATCAGTATTTCCAACGTATCTTTTAGCCAGTCAATCGTAACATTGACTTTTGTTGCTTCGGCGTGTTTAACAATGTTGTTGATGGCTTCCTTATAAATCAGATAGACACTTTTTCGCTGATCCATCGTGAAGTTTATCTTTTTCAGGTCGGCACGTACGGAAAAGTCAAAAGCAATATCTTTTCCTGCTAAAAGCTGTGACGCAAAGGAATTCATCCGGTCGAAAAGTTTGTAAATACTGTCGTTTTTGGGATTAATCGTCCAGACAGTATCCTGCATAAGCGATACGGATTCGGTAGAATTCTCGATTATTTTTTCGAGGATAGGCAACATATTAGCCGGGGCATTTTTTCGTAAAATTTCTACGAAAATGGCAATACTGTTCAGGTTGGAGCCGACCTCGTCATGCAAATCGGCCGCAATTTGATTCCGGACACTTTGCATCCTGAGTTTCTGCCGAAAATCATATAGAAGAAATAAATAAATACCAACACCAATCACAACCAACGCGTACAAAATGATTGCGGGAATAAACCATATTTCATTCCAAAAAGCTTTTTTCTTTATAATTCCAATTTTGGAAGTTGAAATCAGTTTTTTGTCAATCAGACTTTTGATCTCAAATGTGTATGCCCCTCCGGTTAAATCCTGATATCTGGCCACAGGATATTTGGTTGCTATCCATGAAGTTTCAAGTCCTTTTAGTCGATATAAATAGGTTATAGAATCTCTTTTTTCAGAAGTGAATTCAAGGATCAGATCATTGGCTCCTGCGGTCAGGGAAATGGGGCGTTTGGCAACTGAAATTTCCTTTCCATTGACCAGTATTTTTTGAAGTCGCACTTGTGCAAAACACAAGGTGCAAATGTGAAGAAAAAATAATAAGAATATGTAGAATGAAGTGTGCAATGTGCTCTGGATTTGTGTGTTCATCCAAAGTACTTCGTTTTAACCTGTTAAACAACAGTGAATTAGTTAACGGTATTTTACTTTTTTAGAAAAAAATAAGTATCCGGTAGTGATTAATCGTATAGGGAATAACTGAATTTAAAAAAGCTTCAAAACAGAATGTAGAAGGAGTTTCTAAATAAATTTGCTATTGATTATCCTTATTTAAATAATATTATTTTAATAAAAAATATTATTCAACTCCGATATTGAAATCGCCATTCATGACTAGTTTTGCATCAATAGGTGCGTCACTTCCAGGAATGATTAAACCTTTAATTTTTGCTGTTTTTCCTTTGCTCAAAAGATCAAAAACGTGTTTGTCTGTTAATTTTTTGCTCATTAATTCAAAAGGAATTTTAAATCCGCAAGCCTGGAAATTGCTGCATCCATAGGCTGTTTTTCCTTTTTTTAACAAATGTTGCTTACACTTTGGACAGGTTAGTGTTTCAATGGAAACTTCTTCTTTTGGCTCTTTTGGTTTGGCCTCTCTTTTTACTTTTTCCTCTTTTTCAACAACAACAGGAATATCCTGCGCAATGCTGATCGTTCCACCACGGTTGGACATAACCTCTTTCGTGAGTTCAACAACCATCTGGATCAATTCCTGCTTGAAGGTTTCCATCGAATATTCGCCTTTTTCGATCAAGCGCAGTTTTCGTTCCCAGTTTCCGGTAAGTTCTGCACTTTTCAAAAGCTCATTTTGAATGGTATCAATCAGGTCAATTCCGGTTTGGGTTGCGAATAAATTCTTCTTTTTCTTTTCAATATATTTTCTCTTGAAAAGGGTTTCAATGATATTAGCGCGCGTGGACGGGCGACCAATTCCATTGTCTTTCAGGATTTCCCGCATTTCCTCATCTTCAACCTGTTTTCCGGCAGTTTCCATAGCCCGAAGCAAAGTTGCTTCCGTAAATGCTTTTGGCGGCGATGTTTTTCCATGGTGAATCCGAGGTTCATGTGGCCCGCTTTCGCCAACGACAAAATCCGGCATAATCCTTTCTTCGTCGGCAGCTTCTTTTCTTGCGGAGGCATCATTGGCATACACTTCCCGCCAGCCCGGTTCCAGAATCTGCTTTCCGGTTGCTTTAAATTCAACCTGACCAACTTTCCCCAAAACCGTTGTATTCGCGACTTTACATTCCGGATAAAAAGCAGCAATAAATCGTCTGACAATCAAATCATAAATCCGTTTTTCATCCTGACTGACGTGATTTGGAAATACGCCCGTCGGGATAATGGCGTGGTGATCGGTTACCTTTTTGTCATCAAAAACCATTTTGGATTTTGGAATCGGCTTTTCCAGAAGCACCGCCGTCAGGTTCGCATAGGGTTTCAAATCCTGTAAAATTCCGGCGATTTTCGGGTGCAAATCTTCGGAAAGATAAGTAGTATCAACCCTGGGGTAGGTGACGAATTTTTTCTCGTATAAATTCTGGATAAATTTTAATGTGTCTTCCGCCGAATAACCGTATTTTTTATTCCCTTCAACCTGTAAGGAAGTCAAATCGAAAAGCCGGGGATTTCCTTCCTTTCCTTCTTTTCTTTCAAAAGAAGTAATTTCAAAAGGATGTTCACCAAGGTATATAAGTCCTTTTTCTGCTTTTTCAACTTTTTTAATACGGTCAATGGTTGCAGTAAATTCCGTTTCCCGATAAATGGTTTTCAGCTCCCAATATTCTTCTGAAACAAAAGCATTGATCTCTTTTTGTCGCTGAACAATAACAGCCAAAGTTGGCGTTTGCACTCGTCCGATAGACAAGACGACTTTTCCTTGCCCGAATTTTTTCGTAAAAAGCCGGGTTGCATTCATGCCCAGCAACCAGTCGCCGATAGCTCTGGCGCTTCCTGCTGCGTATAAATTGTTATACTGATCGCTTTCTTTTAGCTTTTCAAAGCCTTCCCTGATCGCCTGTTCGGTCAGGGACGAAATCCATAACCTTTTTACGGGAACTGCACATTTAGCCTTCAATAAAACCCAACGCTGGATCAGTTCCCCTTCCTGGCCCGCATCACCACAATTAATTACTTCTTCACAGTTTTTGACCAGATATTCAATCACTGCAAATTGTTTGAGCGCGCCGGGGTTGTCGATAAGTTTAATGCCAAAACTGGAAGGAATCATCGGAAGATCTTCCAAACGCCAGAATTTCCAGCGTTCGTGATAATCGTGAGGTTCTTTTAGTGTGCAAAAATGTCCGAATGTCCAGGTTACCTGGTAGCCGTTGCCCTCCCAATAACCATCTTTTCGCTGCTTTGCTCCGAGTACTTCGGCAATATCTTTCGCTACACTTGGCTTTTCAGCAATGCAAACTTTCATATTTTGAGGTCAGATTTCCTTAATTAAAACCGGTCATCTGGGGGATTCTGATTTTTACTGTTGATAAATTTTCGGATTGCAAAGGTCGGGAATTTTTAGGAATTATTATTTTTCAAATCGCATCCAGTTCGGCGAGATTTATTTTTAATTCTTCTGTACTAGCGTCAGGGAGTTTTTTGAAAATGGAATTTGCTGTAATAAATATGGCAAAAACGAATAACGCAAAACCCCCAATTAATAAGGCAGATTTGGCTAAGCCATATTTTTCAAAGTTTTTGATCATTAATGATATTCCAAACAAAAAACCGGTGCATATACTGATCTTCCAAATAATATTCATCACAATCCTAAATCTTTCCTGCAATGTTATGATTTTCTGTAAACTTTCACGGAGATTACTCTGGGTCAGAGTGATTTTCCTTATGGAAATAATTTCCTGAAACAGGATTTTAAGTGCTGCAAAGACCAGAAACGTATATAAAATTGTAGGAATAAATTCAAACCAATGAACAAAATCGAATGGATTTCCGGTAAGTATTGCTGTAAAGAGAATCAACAGGCCACCGAAAAAGAATGAAGTGCTTTCAAGCTTGTTCTTAATTTTAGTTACCGTACTTTTTGACTGCTCTTTTATCATAGATAAAACCATTTGTTCAGTCAGTTTTTGCGTGGCAGAAAATTTATCGTCTATTGTTTTCCAGTTCGTTTTTAATTCGTCTAAATTCATGATTGATAAGGATTTAATTTTGGAATGATTTAATTAATTTTTCGAGTTTTGCTTTTATGCGGTTTAATTTTACTCCTACATTTGATTTCGTAATTCCGAGAATTTCAGCCATTTCTTCATAACTTTTATCATCGAGATAGAGCAAAACCAACGCTTTTTCAATTTGCGATAATTGATCAATAGCCTTGTAAAGCGGAGCTGTTTCTATAATGAAATCGTCCGTTTCTGAAAAATCGGGCAGGGGGTAAGGCAGGTTTGAAAAGGAAACCGGTGATTTTCTGATTTTTTCTTTCCGGTAATTGGAAATGGCAGTATTCATTCCAATCCGGTACATCCAGGTGCTCACATTAGCGTCTTGTTTAAATGCCGGAAAGGCTTTCCACAATTGCAGCACAATTTCCTGAAACAGATCCTGGCGATCTTCCTCCTTTTGACAATAAATTTTGCAGATTTTGAAAATAATTCCGCGATGTTGATTTAGGAGCCTGACAAATTCTTTTTCCATACTTTGCTTGGACTAGTGTTTGAATAATTAGTCGCGGGATTGACTACAATATTACAAGAGTTGGAAACTTTTTAATCATAAAGATCATAGAAGGTTAAATAACAATAACTTAACCCTAACAAAACGTCAGGGAAATACTGGTTATCGATTTTTGTATAACCAACCCTGAATGGCATGCAGCGTAGAAGTTTACTGAAAAACATAGGATTACTGGCCGGCGGATTTTCTTTGCCGGTACTGTCAAAGGGAGAATCACTGGTAGCGACTTCGCCAAAACGTGCCTTACGCATCGCTCATCTTACGGACATCCATATTCAGCCGCATATTCTGGCTGCGCACGGGCTGACAAAATGTTTGCACCAACTTCAAAATCTGGAAATAAAACCTGATCTGATTTTTAATGGCGGCGATGTTGTGATGGGTTCTCGTAATGTTACAAAAGATAAGTCGGAGAAGGAGTGGGCTTTGTATCATAAAGTATTACAAAATGAAAATTCCCTGCCCGTATATACCTGCGTGGGAAATCATGATATCTGGTGTCAGGATCATAGTGTTTCTGCCTTCGAAAGCGGAAAAACCAGAGCCATGGATCAGCTGCAATTGACAAAACCACATTACAGTTTTGACCAGAATGGCTGGCATTTTATCGTTTTGGATAGTGTACAGTTGAAGCCGGATGGATCGCCGTACACGGCTATGCTTGGTGAAGAGCAAATGGATTGGCTGGAAAAAGATTTAAAAAAAACGTCATCAGAAACACCTGTAATGGTTGTTTCTCATATTCCAATTTTGTCCGCTTGTGTTTTTTTGGATGGAGAAAATGTGAAAGAGGGCAGCTGGCGCGTTCCCGGAAGTTGGATGCATACGGATTGTGCTGCTCTGGTTAAACTATTTCATAAGCATAAAAATATCAAACTGGCCATCAGCGGGCATATTCATTTGCTGGATCAGGTTGTGTATAATGATATAGCGTATTGCTGCAATGGAGCGGTTTGCGGAGATTATTGGTTTGGAAAAACGCAGGAAACGAAAGCAGGTTATGCCGTCATTGATCTCTTTTCAGATGGATCTTTTACCAATAATTATCACACCTACCGTTGGAGTTGATTGGTAAGGGTTAACTCCGATTTGCAATCGGTGCTAAACCATATCCGACCCGATTGCAATTCGGTGCGAAGGCACAAAAAATCCCAGCCTTGTAGGGCCGGGATTTTTAAATTTATTCAAAAAGATTTACAACAAAGCACCAAGTGCTTCTTTCGAAAATCCTACGAGTTCTTCTGTTTTGTTTTCTTTAATTTTTTCAACCCAATGCGGATCAGCCAAAATAGGGCGGCCAACAGCCACAAGATCAAAATCTCCTCTATCGAAGCGACGTAACAATTCATCCAGTGAACTTGGCTGAGAACTTTCTCCGGCAAACGCGGCTAGAAATTCACCATTCAAGCCAACTGAACCTACCGTGATCGTAGCTTTCCCTGTAATTTTTTTCGCCCAGCCCGCAAAGTTCAAGTCAGATCCTTCAAATTCAGGCTCCCAGAAACGGCGTTGCGAACAATGGAAAATATCTACACCGGCTTCTGAAAGCGGTAGCAGCCAAGATTCCATTTCTTCCGGCGTTTTTGCGAGTTGAAAATTATAATCAGCCGGTTTCCATTGAGAAAGACGTAAGATAATGGCGAAATCTTCACCTACTTGTTTTCTTACTTCTTTTACAACCTCAACAGCAAAACGACTGCGTTCTGCCAATGTTTTTCCACCATATTGATCGGTTCGGTTATTTGTCGCGTCCCAGAAAAACTGGTCGATAAGATATCCGTGTGCACCATGGATTTCTACACAATCAAACCCAAGTTTTTTCGCATCGGCAGCAGCGCGGCCAAATGCCAGAATTGTATCAGCAATATCAGCTTCGGTCATGGCGACACCGTTTTTAAGATTCGGGTTATTGTATTCCGAAGGTCCTTCAAAAGGCACCGATGGCTTCCATCCCGAATGATGATTTGCCATCACACCCATGTGCCAGATCTGCGGCCCCATACTTCCGCCTTCCGCATGTACACCATCAATAACATTTTTCCAGCCAGCTAATGCTGCTGTGCCATAAAAATGAGGAATGTTTGCATCATTGGAAGAAGAAGGACGGTCAATTACAGTTCCTTCTGAAAGTATCAATCCAACTTGTGCTGCAGCTCTTCTACTATAATAAGATGCAACATCGGCAGTAGGGATGCCATTTGGCGAAAAAGAACGCGTCATTGGAGCCATCACAATGCGGTTTTTAATATTTAAAGACTTCAAGCTGAATGGCTTGAATAATTGTTCAGAACTCATACTTTTCGATTTATGATAAGTTATATTTCGGATTCGATCAATTTGCTCAAAGCGGCGAAAGCTTCTTCATTTCTTTTGTAATAAGTCCACTGTCCCGAGCGCGTCGCTTCTATCAAACCTGCTCGTTTTAAGATGGTTAAGTATTCAGAAATGGTGGATTGTGTCAATCCTGATTTTTCCTGAATAATTCCCACACAAACGCCCGAAGAATTCTGATGTTCAGCTGAGAAATGCAATTCCGGATTTTTAAGCCAGTTAAGAATTTCCAGTCGGGACTTGTTTGATAGCGCTTTGAAGATTTCTACCTGATCCATAATACAAAGTTATATCGGAAAATCCCGATATCCCAATAAGTCGATAAATATTTTGTAAAGTAGTTTAAATAAACAGATTTCTCTTGCTTCGAAATTAAGATATTTTTTACGATAATTCTGATTCGTGACCTAAAAATGGACGGCGTAAATACCGTTAAATCATATTTTTAAAATTTTTTAAAAATATTTTCAATTTATTTTCTCCAAACAATTGTCTTCCACATGACAGCCATAGAATATTCTGTTTTACGTACTAAATATGCAATGATCAATGGTTTAAACTAGACATGAAATTGAAGCTAAAAGTATTTATATCAAACACAGAAGAACGTCGCAGAATTCAGTGGATCGTGAATGGCTCTTTTAGATTAAAAATATTAGATTAGTACAATTATTAATAATCCAGATACTTTTATTTTTAAGTTGGTTTTAATATGTCAAACGGAATTTAATTTTGTTCTAATGTACAATGAACGCATTGTATCAGAATATTGTATTATATTTGTGCATGATTTAACAGTCACACAATCAAAATAAAATAAACAGATACAACAATGAAAAATACAAAAAATATCTTGGCTGCTGCAATGATTGCAATGACCATCACTAGTTATGCAAATGCAACTTCAAATATCGTAGTTAACGAAGACAAAGCAACTGTTGCAACAATTGGTAAAGCTTTACCAGAATCAGTTCCTACGTTGGAAACACCAGCTCCACAAAAAGCGATTGTTACTAAAAACGATAACTACACTGCGCCACAAAAAGCAAACATTGTAGAGCTTAAATTGAAAAGCGATTCAAAAAAGTAATTTTGAGTACGGCCTTCGGAGGGAAGGCTAGTAATTTTAGACGGGAGAAAAAAGGGGGATACATGTCTTCCTTTTTTTTGGTTTAAACGGTACTTCGGCAGTCGGCTTTCGGCTGTCAGATTTTTGAGATTATTAAAATTTTTGACGGTCTACCCAATTCACAGCGAAATGGATTTCGAAATTTCCAGTTTCAAAACGGTATAACATGTTATCGTTGATGCTTTTATAAGCTGACCGACAATCGACTGAATTTATGATCCGATATTTTCTTCCTTTCGCCTTTTTGTTCCTGGCCGCTTTCATAATTTCTCCGGAAGCGAAACAGAAGAATCTTTTTAATGGTAAAAATTTTGACGGATGGGAAGGTGATACAGCAAAAACCTGGCGCATCGAAAACGGAACCATCATTGGAGGATCTTTAACGGAAACTGTTCCGCATAATTTTTTTCTTTGTACAAAAAGAACTTACGCCAATTTCGATCTGAAAGTTAAATTCAAACTGACCGGAACGGAAGGATTTATTAATACCGGCGTACAATTCAGAAGCAAACATGCTGAAAAACCGGATTATGAAATGGTCGGTTACCAGGCGGATTTGGGAGACGGATACTGGGCAAGTTTATATGACGAATCCCGCCGGAACAAAACGCTGATCGCTCCGGATTCAATACTGATAAAAAAAATATTAAAACCTGGCGACTGGAATGAGTATGAAGTTAAATGTGAAAACCGCCATATCCGGATTCTGCTGAATGGAACGCAAACCGTAGATTATACGGAACAAGATCAATCCATACCTCAAAGCGGACTGATAGGTCTGCAAATTCATGGCGGCGGGAAAGCACAGGTTGCTTATAAGGATCTTTGGATCCAGGAACTCTGACTTTTCCTTACTCTGCCTTTTTAAATTTCAGTTCAACTCTTGTCATTTGCGGATAGTTGTAAGCCGTGCTCTGTGTTTTCATACTGAATGAACCTTTGAAAACGTCGGATGGATCAATCGTCCATTCTCCACCTTTTGCCGCAGCTGAATCAGCTGAAAAAACGGTAATATTTTTGTCATTTGTTTTCCACTTCAAAGTCATCGGGTTTGTTTCGCCTTTGAAATAACCTGTAAAAGTGCCGTCCTTATTAAACCGCACGTTTTCCATATATCTTTCAAAACTCGGTCCGCCGAATTGTTGAACCAGTTTTCCGTCTTTAAAAACCGGCGCATCATTGGCGTCAATTTCACTTATTAGCCATTTGTCCGTATTAAGTAATCTTTCCGTCGCCTCTTTTGCGTCACCTGCAGAATTGTTACAGCTTACAAAAGTGACAACAAGACAAAAAAGAAATATAACAGTAAATGTTTTGGTAATACGCATACTCAATTTGGGTTTGATTTTCGGCTTTATATAGATAAAGTAAAAATTCTGTAATCCACCGTTTTACTAATTATTTTAAATCCAATATTAGGGTTTTGGGTCAGTATTGCTTGTTTTGGATTATTTAAAGGTATCATTTAACTTATTTGAATGAGCTTTTTTTGCTAACAATTTCATAACATTTCCGGCACGATTTTAACATTTTGCACATGTTCAAACATGTACATTTGCACCGTGTTAAACATGGTTACATATTGATAATTCCTCAAAATAATCTGGCGGTAAAAAAGTAAAACCATTCTTTTAAAAGGCAAGACACCATTCAAAAAGCGTGTTCGGTAAAACCCGGACATTACTCACCTAAATCTGAAATAATAATTTTTACCCCACAAAATGTGGGCTGGAAAAGTATTGCCCTAATTTTCACTAAAACATTTTATGAAAAAAACCTTACAAAAATTTACAAGTCAGTTTAAGTGGTGGATCAGTGCGTTGGCTCTGGTTTCTTCATTTTCTGCATTTGCTCAAACGTCCCAAATGAAAGGGAGCGTTCTGGACGAAAGAGGACAGCCGCTTATCGGTGTTTCTATCATTTTGAAAGAAGCTGTCAATGCTGAAACGCGTGGTACAACCTCGGATATCGACGGGAATTTTATCTTTAATAATCTTCGTGAAGGATCGGCTTACGATTTGACATTTAGTTATATCGGTTTTGAAAAGCAGGTAGTGAATGGATTTTTGATCCACCCGGCTACTGATAATAAACTGGATGTTAAACTAAATCCGTCTTCTGCAAATCTGGAAGAAGTTGTGGTGACAGCTTTGGGGGTCAAAAAAGAAGTGAAACGTATTGGTTACGCGGTTCAGGAAGTGAAAGGGGAAGATTTAGTAAAAGCCAGAGATTCAAATCCGATCACAGGTTTGACTGGAAAAGTAGCCGGACTTTCAGTAGCCATGAACCCGGAATTATTGGGTTCACCTTCCTTATTATTGAGAGGAAATCAGATTTCGCTTTATGTAGTTGATGGTGTGCCAATCAGCTCGGATACCTGGAATATCAGTCCGGATGATATTGAAACGTATACAGTTTTGAAAGGACCGGCCGCCGCTGCATTATATGGTAGCCGCGCACAATACGGTGCGATTTTGATCACCACAAAAAAGGCCGGAAAAAAGAAAGGTTTCACCGTTGAATTCAATTCTACGAACTCGGTTGATAAAGGATTTATCGCGGTTCCGAATACACAGCATGAATATGGTGGCGGTATGTACGGACAATATGCTTTTGCAGATGGTTTTGGCGGAGGTTTGCAAGATGCTCAGTATCAGCTTTGGGGGCCAAAATTCAAAGGTCAGTTGCTTCCACAATATGACGGAGCCTACACGCCGGATCAGACTTACACAACTACTTTTGGTGATTTAACATACAAAGGTCATATCAAACCTGAGCCTTATGTAAACCGTGGTTATCTGGATGGAAAAAGCAATCTGGATCGTTTTTTACGTGCAGGATTTCAGACGACAAACAATATCAACTTATCCGCTTCGGGAGATAAATATGCCTTGCGTTTTTCTTTGTCGCACTCCAATCAAAAAGGAATTGTACCGAATACCGGCGTGCGTGTTTTGAATTTCAATACAACAGCTTCCTATCAGTTAAGCAAACGTCTGACTTTCAATGCCAACGTGAATTTTAACAAAACATATTCAGACAATGTGCCGGATGTAACGTACGGACCCAATAGTTTGATTTACAATTTATCGGTATGGACAGGTGATGAATGGAATGTGGATGCGCCGGATATTCGTGGAAAATGGCAGCCAGGCCAGAAAAATGTAAAAATCGTTTTCCCTGAGCACGTGCATTATAACAACCCGTGGATGATGGTGGAAGACTGGAAACGCGGTCATGACAAAACGGATATTAACGGATATATGTCGCTGAATTACAAGCTGGATGAACATTTAAACGTTACCGGTCGCTCGCAAATCACAACTTATTCGCTGTTCCGTTCTGAGAAAATGCCATGGGGTGCATTTACCTATGCAAGAACTTTGGGGCAGGGCGATTATCGTGAAGACAGACGTAATATGTTTGAGAACAATACGGATGTGCAGGTTAACTACAATTATAACATTGGCCGTTTGATCAACCTTTCCGGTTTGGTGGGAGGTAGTCTTCGTAACTTTAATTACAACTCAAACTTTACATCGACGGATTACCTGGTTATTCCGAATGTCTACAACTTCAACAACAGTTTGAACCAGTTGATGACAAACAATTTTAATTCAAAAATGCGTGTGATCAGTTCTTACGCTTCTTTGGATGCCTCGATTGGGAAATACGCAACGATTTCGGCAACGGGCCGGGTAGACAAGTCGTCTGCTTTGCCAAACGGAAGCAATGTATATTTTTATCCAAGCGTTTCAGGAGCTTCTGTGATCTCAGATTATATCAAAATTCCTGAAATTATTTCCTTCCTGAAAGTGCGCGGATCGTTCGCAACCGTTCACGGTGATGCTACCGCAACCCAGATTGGCGCAACGCCTTTCAATGTGTATACCACATTATCGGGTTCAACAGCAGGAACTTTAACCACTGCATTTTCTCAATATGGAAACAATTATTTGAGCCCATACGGAGGTCCGGATTATTCTTTGCAGGCTGTTTATTCAACCAGCAAGCCTTACAATAACGTTACAGCCGCAAATTCTTCTGGAAGTATTTATGATCCGAATATCAAAACTTTCAACCGTAAAACTTTTGAAGAAGGTATTGACATGCGTTTTCTTGCAAACCGTTTAGGATTGAGTGCTACGGTGTTCCAGTATATCGACGGGCCGAGAATTTTGGCCAATGCCATTTCTCCTTCAACTGGTTACGCTTCGTATTATATCAATGCATTGAAAACAAAGAAAAATGGTATTGAGATTTCTTTGAACGGTACGCCGGTTAAAAGAGAAAATTTCTCCTGGGATGTGATGGCAAACTGGTCAACGTTTAAAGAAGTTTACAGTGAACTGCCTCCGGGACAGAGCAACTACAATACTTTCTTCAAAAAAGGTGATCGTACCGATAAACTTTATTCAACAGGTTTCGTAAAATCGCCGGATGGACAAATTGTTTATGACGCGGGTGGAAAACCTTTGAAAAATCCGATCAACCAGTTTCTGGGATATATGAATGCGGATTACATGTGGTCGGTCAACAACAGATTCAAATACAGAAACATGACCATGAGTTTCCAGTTTGACGGAAGCGTAGGTGGTATTATTTCAAACCGTCTGTATTCTCTGACGATGCAGGGTGGTGCGAACGCAGCAACAGTTCAGGGAGCTCTGGGGAAATCACGATTGGATGATGATACAAATGCAGGGGTTAGTAATTACAAAGGAACTTACGTTGGTGATGGTGTCCAGGTTTCCAATGAAGTGGCGATTAAATACGATAACCTTGGAAATGTAACCAACTATTCGGACTTGAAATTTGCAAAAAATACATCAACCAGTACCGTACAAACCTGGGCGACTCAGTATTATGGACAAATTCAGGAAGGTATGTTGACGAGCAAAACCTACGCGAAACTTCGTGAAGTCGTTATCGGCTATAACCTGCCACAAAGCTGGTTGCAAGGCACGTTTATCAATAAAGTTTCTGTTTCAGTTCTTGGACGTAACCTTTTGTATTTTTATAAAGGAAATAAGTATAAAGGTATTGATGTAGAGCAATTTAACGGAGCAAGTTCGGCATCCGGCCTGCAAACGCCTACGACACGCCGTTACGGAGTGAACTTAAACATTGTGTTTTAATTAAGATTTGAAAATGAAAAGATATATAAAGCAAATAGTAACATTGGCATTGCTGGTGTCGCTGGGAACAGGTTGTCAGGAAAGTTTTGATGATCTCTACGTTAATCCAAACAAACCAACGGATGTACCTGCATCCCTTTTGTTCAACCAGGTTTTGAACACGATGCTTGAATCGCCGGGTGGACAGCTTGACCGCACGAATCAGTATCAGTTACAGAACAATTCCTACTTTGGAAATAATCAATACAATTTTGGAGCGGGCAGCCAATTGTACGGTACGCTGACCAATGTTGTCAATATGGAAAAACAGGCGACGGTTTCCGGAGCAGCTGATTTGAATCCATACCACGCATTAGGCAAGTTTTTCAGAGCTTATTATTTTACAAAAATGAGCCTTGAAACGGGAGATATTCCTATGTCGGAAGCCTTGCAGGGAGCAACGGCTTTGATGCCGAAATATGATTCTCAGAAAACTGTTTTCCAAAACAGCCTGACAATGTTGGAAGAAGCAAATGCGGATCTTACCCAATTAATCGCAAAAAACGATGTGACTTTAACGGGTGATATGTATTTCTCAAACAGTTTGGCAGCATGGCAAAAAGTGGTCAACACTTTCCGTCTGCGTTTGCTGATTCATTTGAGCAAAAAGGCGACTACCGACGCTGATTTGAATGTTACTCAGCAATTTGCCATGATCATCAACGATCCGGTAAAATATCCTATCATGCTGACAAGTGCCAATGAATTGAAATATACGTGGCTGAACCCTACCAATCGTTATCCGCTAAATAAGGAAACTTTTGCAAACGGTGCCTTGAACAACAGTACTTCTACTTATGTAAGTTTATTGACGGATCGCAAAGATCCACGCGTTTTTATTACCACGGATCCTGCTCCGGGTTTGGTTACAGCCGGTGGAAGTCCTACCGACTTTTCATCTTTCAAAGGTGGAGATATCGGACTGGATATGGGCGCTTTGGCGAGCCAGAATGGCGGTGGTGTTTTGAGTTATATCAACCGGTACCGGTATTATTCAGGATATACGGGAGAAACAACCGCGATCATCGGATTCACAGAAATGTGTTTTAATATCGCCGAAGCCATTAACCATGGATGGATTACAAAAGGACCTTTGGGAGATGCGGAAGCATATTATAATGCAGGTATCAAAGCATCAATGAGTTTTTATTCGATCCCGGCAAAAGGCTCGATGACGGTTTATTCTCTTCCGTTGGGTGTGCCCGTTGCTGGTCCTTATGTTTCTTCAACGGTTAATGTTGATTATGATGCGTATTATGCTCAGGCAACAGTTAAATATGCAGGAAATAATGATGCTGGTTTAAAACAGATTTTAGAGCAAAAATACATCGCCTTTTATCTGAACAGTGGTTTGGAGGCCTATTTCAACTGGCGCAGAACGGGCATTCCGGTTTTCAAAACGGGTGTAGGGACAGGTAATAATGGTAAAATCGCTATGCGCTACAAGTATCAGGCGGCAGAACAGTCGGCTAATACGGCGAATTACAATTCAGCCATTACCCAATACAATAATGTCGATGACGTAAACGGTATCATGTGGTTGTTGAAATAAAAATAAATCCCGCAGATTTTACCCAACGGTAAAATCTGCGGGATACTAATTTGAAATCCAAATGAAAAATAAAGCACTTTTTCTGGCCTTAGTATCGGTTTTTACATTTTCAATGACCGTGAATGCGGATAATTTCCCAGCCGATTCCCTGCATCGTGGTGTAACTGCCCATCGTGGAAATTCCATCAAGTATACTGAAAATACGTTGCAGGCTTTCCAAAGCGGAATTGATCTGGGTGTTGATTGGGTTGAACTTGATATTTACAAAACAAAGGATAATGAAATCGTCGTCCTGCACGATCCGACAACCAAAAGGGTAGGAGATATCGATCTTGCGATTGCCAATTCAACGTATGAACAATTGAAAAAAGTGGATATCGCTACTGATTTTCGTACACGAAACGGAAAGACATTAGCGGAATGTCCGGCGGAGCATATGCCGCTTCTGGAAGATGCCGTAAAACTGATCATGAAACAAAAACAGACACACTTGTCTATTCAGCCAAAAGCGGATTGCGTTGCGGAAGCAATTGAAATTGTGAGAAAGTTAAAAGCTGAAAATATGGTTGGTTTTAACGATGGAAGCTTGAAATATATGTCTGATGTAAAAAGAATAGCACCGAAAATTCCTGTGTTCTGGGACAGACTTCCGACTACGAATGTGGAAGAAGATATTAAAATCGCAAAGGAAAAGGGATTTGAAACGTTGGTCATTCATTACAAAGGTATAACAGAAGAAACAGTTCAAAAGGTAAAATCCGCCGGACTTCATATTGGTACCTGGACCGTCAATGACCGCGAAACTTTGGAAAAATTACTAAAAGTTGGCGTTGAACGTATTTATACCGATGATCCGGCTTTATTAATTTCAATCAAGAATAGCTTAACGAAATAGGTGCAGAGCACTCAAATACTTGCGGTCCGCCGCGCGGTAGAAGGCCGCAATTCCCTATGGTTCATAAGGTGCGGAGCACCGCAATATTTTATGGTAACGAATTATCCATCCATAATAAATTATCGATCAAATCATTCAAAATGAAAAACCTGCTATTAACCTTACTTACCGGAACCCTACTTTCCACAACCGCTTTCGCTCAACAAAAACTGGATGTTCAGGCGCATCGCGGCGGTATGGCTTTGTATCCGGAAAATACCGTAACATCCATGATCAATGCGGTAAAACTTGGTGCCAAAACGCTGGAACTTGACTGTGTTATTTCCGCCGACGGAAAGGTCGTGGTTTCGCATGATTCCTATATGTCGTCGGATTTTATGTTGAAGCCTGACGGTTCCTCTATTTCAAAAAGTGAAGAAAAAAGTCTGTCGCTTTTTAAAATGTCATACGATAGCATCCGTAAGTTTGATGGCGGCAGTAAGCCACACCCACGTTTTCCGGAGCAAAAGAAAATGAAAACTTACAAGCCATTGCTTTCCGATTTAATTGATAGTGTTGAGGTGTATGTAAAGAAAAATAAACTGAAACCTGTTTATTACAACATGGAAACCAAAATTTCCCCACAGGGAGATGGCATTTTTAATCCGGCCCCGGATGTTTTTGTTTCCCTGGTAATGGATGTGATCAAAAAGAAGAAAATCGAAAACCGTACAACAATTCAGTCTTTTGATCCACGCACCTTGCAGATTTTACACAAGGAAAATGCAAAAGTAAAGCTCGCGTTTTTGTTGATGAACAAAGATAGTTTTGATGACAATATTACAAAACTTGGCTTCAAGCCGGATATTTATAGTCCATATTACACGCTTGTGAATGAAGAGTTAGTGAAAAAAGCACATGAAAATAAAGTGCTGGTTTTGCCGTGGACGGTTGATGAAGAAAAAGATATGTCCCAGCTGGCTGCCTATGGTGTGGATGGAATTATAACAAATCAGCCAGACCGCATGATCAAACTTTTTGGAAGTTATCAGACTAGATAGGGGAAATAGTAAAAATTGCAGATAGAAAAAATTTGTTCAGGCAGTAAGCTTTAAAGCATACTGCCTTTTTTTATAATTTATCAGGCACAATTTTAATGTTATCATTGAAAATGTTGTTACCAAATTTTAGAAATCTGTCAATAAAATAATTCCCATGAAAGCAATCTGGAACCACGAAGTAATTGCAGAAAGTGACGAGACGATCGTTATCGAAAATAACCATTATTTCCCCCTGCAGTCGGTCAACAAAGAATATCTGATTGAGTCGGCCACACACACAACCTGCCCATGGAAAGGCGAAGCTTCTTATTATACTTTGGAAGTTGACGGCAGATCAAATCCTGATGCCGCCTGGTATTATCCTCAGCCAAAAGATGCAGCTCAAAATATTAAGAATTACATCGCCTTTTGGAAAGGTGTTAAAATAGAAGCCTGAACCACACCATTATGAAATACGACGCAATTGTAATCGGCTCCGGCCAGGCAGGTACGCCACTTTCGAAAAAGCTTGCCGAAGCAGGAATGAAAACTGCTTTGATTGAAAAAAGATGGGTAGGCGGAACCTGTGTAAATGACGGATGCTCGCCTACAAAAGCGATGATTTCTTCTGCAAAACTGGCCTGGTCAGTTGCTAACAGCGAAAAACTTGGTATTCATGTTGGTGGTTACACGGTTGATCTCCATGAAATTCTTGGACGAAAAAATGAGGTTGTTTTAAGAATGCGCGGTGGTTCTGAAAAGGGAATTCTGAAAACTGAAAACCTGGATCTGATTTATGGGACAGCCACTTTTACTGGAGACAAAGAGATCACGGTGAAGCTAAATACGGGCGAAACTCAGGTTTTGACGGCCGATCAGTTTTTTTTGAATGTTGGTGAATATCCCTCGATTCCAGAGGTAGAAGGCATAGAAGAAATTGAATACCTGACTTCCACCACTATTATGGAATTGCAGGAAATTCCTGAACATCTGGTGATTATTGGAAGCGGTTATATCGCAATGGAATTTGGACAAATGTATCGTCGTTTTGGTAGCAAAGTGACGATTTTGGAGCAATCAGAACGAATATTACACCGAGAAGATGAAGATATTGCGGATGAAATTGTAAAGATATTTAAGGAAGAAGAAATTGAAATTATAACCGATTGTAAAGTCGAATTAATTAAGAAGGAAGAGGGAAGTATAAATCTCTTTTTAAGTGTTGCGGAGACTTCGAAAAACATTTCCTGTTCACATGTTTTGGTAGCAATTGGTAGAAAACCAAATACGGCCGATTTGGGTTTGGATGTTACTGGTGTTGAAATAAATGAAAAAGGATACATTCAGGTTAATGATAAGCTGGAAACATCAAAAGAAGGAATTTTTGCTTTGGGAGATGCAAAAGGCGGACCGGCATTTACGCATATCGCGTATGATGATTATCGGATAATTCAGGAAAATGTAATTAACAAAGGTGATGCGTCCACAAAAGATCGCCTTGTTCCTTACTGCATGTTTATTGATCCCCAGCTTGGACGTGTTGGTATTACGGAACAGGAAGCTAAAAAGATTGGAAAAAATGTTATCGTCGCAACAATTCCGAATACAAGCGTAGCCAGAGCCATTGAAACGGGTGATACGCGCGGTATGATGAAAGCAGTCGTTGATGCCGATTCGGGTAAAATTCTTGGTGCATCAGTATTGGCAGCGGCAGGAGGGGAAGTGGTCACGATCCTTCAAATGGCAATGATTGGCGGCGTTACATATGAACAAATAAAAAACGGTGTTTTTGCGCATCCTACGTATGCCGAATCGCTTAACAATTTGTTTATGTCATTGGATAAATAATTTTCTCATTATTGGAATGATAAACGGATACTAAACAGCCCTGATGATCATTGCCCAAAATATCAGTAAAGAATTCAACGGTATTCATGCAGTCAAAAATATTTCCTTTGAAGTAAAGGAAGGCCAGACTATGGTTTTCCTGGGTACAAGCGGCTGTGGAAAAACCACAACGCTGAAAATGCTGAACAGGCTTATTGAGCCTTCGTCAGGAAATATTACGATCAATGGGCAGGATATTTTTTCTTCCAAACCGGAGATTCTAAGGCGAAGTATCGGGTATGTTTCTCAGAATAATGGACTTTTTCCTCATTATACAGTTGCTGAAAATATAGCGGTTGTTCCAAATCTTTTAGGTTGGGATAAAGAGAAAATCAGGACGCGATCGGAGGCTTTGTTGGAGCAACTAAAACTGCCGGTTTCAGAGTACGCCAATAAATATCCTGATGAATTGAGCGGCGGACAAAAGCAAAGAGTTGCCATTGCGCGCGCACTGGTTTCTGATCCGCCGGTTTTGCTGATGGATGAACCCTTCGGCGCGCTGGATCCGATTACCAGAGCCGGAATCAGAAAAGAATTTCAGGAATTGCCAGAATTGAAAAGTAAAACGATTGTTCTGGTGACGCACGATGTGCAGGAAGCTTTTGAACTAGGTGATCAGATTTGCCTGATGGATAAAGGTGTAATCGTGCAAACCGGCACGCCCAGCGAATTAATATTCAATCCAACCAATGATTTTTCCAAAAGTTTTTTCAACCATCAAAGATTACAGCTTGAATTAAGTGCGCTGAAATTCAGTAAAATATGGAATGAGTTGGCAGATGCTCAACCGTATTCCATTGCTTCTTTAAATAGTACTCAAAGTTTGTGGGAAGGGATGGAATTGCTATCTGAAAAGAATCAGGACAAGCTTTGTGTAAAGGATGAAGAAAGTAATTCTTTAAAAGAAATTACAATACAGACAATTCAGTCTGTTTACCTGGAAATAAAAAGAAAGCGATGACGGAGCAGCAAAATCTCTGGCAGTTTATGATGCAGCAATCCGATAAATTGCTGTCTCAAACCGTCACGCATATTGGGTTAACCTGCATTTCTCTTCTCATTGCCGTTACCGTGGGTTTGCCGCTCGGAATCTGGATCTCAGAAAAGAAGAAAGCGGCCTGGGCTGTGCTGGGTATTGCAGGTATTTTGCAAACCATTCCCAGTATTGCTTTACTTGGTTTTATGATTCCACTTTTGGGAATTGGGGCATTTCCAGCAATTGCAGCGCTTTTTCTTTATGCTTTATTACCGATAATTCGAAATACTTATACCGGGATCACCAGTGTTGATCAGGGCATAACGGAATCGGCGCGTGGTATGGGTATGAATAAATGGCAAATTTTATTCAATGTAGAATTGCCACTGGCTATGCCGGTGATTCTGGCCGGAATTAGAACTGCGACAGTTATTAATGTGGGTGTCGCAACGCTGGCGGCATACATCGCTGCAGGTGGTTTGGGTGAATTTATTTTTGGCGGCATTGCGCTGAACAATACAAATATGATTCTGGCCGGTGCTATTCCATCTGCGTTATTGGCTATTACTCTGGATTTTTTGCTTTCATTATTTCAAAAAGCAAAGTTGAAAACGATGCGGAAAGTGTCGGTTGTGCTTCCCATAATTCTGCTGGTATGTTCTTCTTTTTATATTATTCCGCGCGCTCAGGTAAAAGTACTGGCTGGTTTTACGCCGGAATTTATGGGGCGGGAAGATGGATACCTTGGACTTAGATCAAAATACAAACTGGACATCCCAACCGTTGTGATCAGCGATGCGGTGATGTATAAAGCGGCTTTTGAAAATAAACTTGATGTGATCAGCGGTTATAGTACGGATGGAAGATTAAAGGCTTACGATCTGGTCACTTTAAAAGATGACAAATCAATTTTCCCTCCCTATTATGCAGCACCATTAGTTCGGCAGGATGTTCTGGAAAAATATCCGGAATTGCAGCCCGCGCTTGATATTCTTTCGGGTGTAATTAATGATTCCATTATGACGGAATTAAACTATAAGGTCGATTATTTGAAGCAGTTGCCTGAAAAAGTTGCGTTGGATTTTATGTTGGAAAAAGGTTTGTATAAAAAACCGCAAAGTACCACAAGTGAGCATGTAATAAGATTAGGGTCAAAGATTTTTGCCGAGCAATATATCCTGATCAACATGTACAAAATGCTGATTGAAGGAAATACAAAACTGAAAGTTGTAACCAGAACCGGCCTTGGGGGAACGAAAATTTGCTTTGATGCATTAACAAATAATGAGATCGACATGTACCCGGAATACACTGGAACGGGCTTGCTTGTGATCCTTAAACCGGACAAAAAAACGCTCGACGGAATGATTGACAGCCGGGACAAGGTTTTCAATTACGTTCAAAAAGAATTCTCAAATCAATATAAATTAAGCTGGCTGAAACCGATTGGTTTTAATAATGCCTATGCGCTGATGATGCGCAGAAGTCAGGCACAATCCTTGAATATACAGACCATTACAGATTTAAAACTTTATTTGTCTAATGAAAACCACCCACATTAGGGAAAGATATAATGTCGTCAGAAAGTATACTGAACAGCTTTGTCAACCTCTTGAAACAGAAGATTATGTACCGCAGCCAGTACCTTTCGTAAGTCCGCCGAAGTGGCATCTGGCGCATTCTACATGGTTTTTCGAAACCTTTATTCTAAAAAATCACCTTTCTGAGTATCGTGTTTTTGACGAAACTTTCAACTTTTTATTTAACAGTTATTACAACAATGTAGGCGATCGTGTACTGCGCACGGACAGGGGAAATATTACACGCCCGAAAGTTTCCTATGTGTACGCATACCGTCAATATGTGGATGAGCATATGAATGCCTTGCTTGAAACGCTTGATGATGAAAAGTCGCTGACGCTTATTGAATTGGGGCTGCATCATGAGCAACAACATCAGGAATTGCTGGTGACAGACATCAAATATATTCTAGGTCATAATCCGACTTTCCCGGTTTATAAACCAGGGCATAATCTGGTGGATGACATTAATACCGAAACAGGTTTTGCTCATGTATCCGAAGGCGTTTATGAAATTGGACATACAGGCGAAGGTTTCAGTTTTGACAATGAGTTAGGACGACATAAGGTTTATTTACAGGATTTTGAAATTAGTAAAGCGCTAGTTAGCAATGAGGAGTATATAGAATTCATTGATGCGGGTGGATATCAGGATTTTAATTTGTGGCTGGATGAAGGCTGGTCATGGGTGAATGAAAATGCTATTGATTCTCCAATGTACTGGCATAAAATAAACGGAGAGTGGTTTTATTTCACCATGGATGGTTTGCAAAAATTGAATCCAAAAGCAATTCTTTCACATGTAAGTTATTTCGAGGCCTGGGCTTTTGCGCAATGGAAAGAAATGCGCTTGCCTACTGAATTTGAATGGGAAATTGCTGCGGACCAATTCTCCTGGGGCAAACGCTGGGAATGGACAAACAGTGCTTATCTGGCCTATCCTAATTTCACCAAAGCAAAAGGCGCTGTGGGAGAATACAACGGCAAATTTATGATCAATTGCATGGTTTTGAGAGGAGCTTCCGTAGCAACATCACCGGACCACAGCAGAAAAACATACCGTAACTTTTTTCACACCAACGAACGCTGGCAATACACCGGAATTCGGTTGGTAAAATAGGTTTTAGCGGTTGGCTTTTAGCGATTAGCTGTTAATCCCAACCAATTTTTTCGCTAACAGCCAACCCCTGACAGCCAAAAGCTATCCATCAACTTACTTAAATATGGAAACCACTACAATCAGCACTATTTCTACTTTTGAACAGGATATTGACGAAGGACTAAGTGCGCCTTTGAAAAATATTTCATCCAAATATTTCTATGACGACTTGGGCAGTGTAATTTTTCAGGACATTATGAAAATGCCTGAATATTATCCTACGCCATGTGAATTTGAGATTTTGTCTCTTCAGGGAGAAAATATTATCAAAAAACTCGACTTTGACGAGCCATTTAATATCGTTGAGTTTGGTGCCGGTGATGGTATTAAAACACGTCAGCTATTAAAAAAGCTTATTGAAAATCATGTGGATTTTACCTATGTTCCTATTGATATTTCGCAAAAAGCAATTGAAGAACTGGAAGCGAATATGTTGGGTTATCTGCCAGGATTAAAAATCAAATCCATTGTGGGTAACTATTTTTCAGTGATTGAGGAATTGACGGAAATGGAGCAGCCGGGGTTGTTTCTATTTTTAGGAAGTAATATCGGTAATTATCTGGAAGATGATGCAAACGACCTTTTGCAACAATTTAATAGCCATATGAAAAGCGGTGATAAGCTTTTGATTGGCTTTGATCTTCAAAAAAATCCGGCAACGATCCGAAATGCTTATGACGATAGTCAGGGAATTACCAAGGCATTCAACATGAATCTGTTACAAAGAATGAACCGGGAATTGGGAGCAAATTTCAAGAAAGAGTTTTTTGATTTTTATTCGCATTACAATCCGATCAATGGTGAAGTTCGAAGTTATCTTGTTAGTTTAAAACAGCAGGAAGTGTACATTTCCAATATTGATAAAACATATTCATTCCGTCAAAATGAGTTGATATGGACAGAGTTGTCTAAAAAATATACAATTGCAGAAATTGAAAAACTGGCCGGTACAAATGGCTTTGAACTGGTTGAACATTTTCTGGATTGCAAACATTATTTTACGGATAGTTTGTGGACCAAATAATTTCTAAATTTACTTGGATAATAAATCAGGCTTTGCTTAAATAGTGAAGCCTTTTTCAATGTATATGTTGTCGATATTATCGATTTTTCTAATTCAGCTAACAGATTTGTTAACTTTGGTGTTAACTGTTTATGCGTTGCCAACAACCTTTCTGTAAACCAAATCCAAAATACAATTGTCATGGAAGTCGCCACTAACGAAGTTACAGTTGAAGACCTGAAATTGATTGAAATTTTAAAGGAAGTTCCTGATTGTCAATTGCAATGGTTTATAGATGAAAGTGAACACAGGATATTAAAAGAGGGAGATGTTTTCGCAAAATTGAATGAACCTGTCGTTTATACTCATATCATACTTCGCGGACGAATTGAACTCTACCGTTTACAGAACAATAATAAATCCAAAATAGCCGATCTTGTTGCTGGCAACATCACTGGAATTTTGCCTTTTTCAAGAGCGAAGGTTATGCCTGCCAGTGCAGTTTGTCTGGAAGAGACTGAGCTTCTGTCACTACCGAGAGAGAAAATGCGTGAGCTGATCCAGACGCATTATGAACTGACTCAGGTGCTTGTTCATGTGATGGCTTCCCGGATCAGGGAATTTACCGAATTGGAACAACAAAATGAGAAAATGATGGCGCTGGGAAAACTCTCGGCGGGTCTGGCGCATGAGTTAAACAATCCGGCCGCAGCAATTGTGAGAGGGTCGGTTTCTCTTGAAAAACATTTACAATGCCTTCCTGATGCGTTCAAACAGTTGATCTCCATTCGTCTGGATACGGATGATATTAATAAGGTGAATGATAAAATTCATAAGGCTCTGGATAACAAAGAGCGTCCGGTTTTGACGATGATGGAACGGGCCGATAAGGAGGATGAAATTACAGATTGGCTTGACGATCAGCCAGGTCTCAAAAATGTTTATGACATGGCTGAGAATTTTGTTGAATTTGGCCTTTCGATTGAGGATCTTGAAGAAATAAAAAGTCATATTCCGGAAGGGAAACTGTCTCCGTTATTAATCTGGATCAACAATAGTTTTACCACCGAAAGAATGGTTTCCGAGATAGGAATCGCTTCAAAAAGGATTTCAGATCTGGTTAATTCGGTTAAAACGTTTACCCACATGGATGGGGGAGGCGACAAGGTATTTGCCGATATCCGGACGGGCATCAAGAATACGATGACAATGCTGAATTATAAGATCAAAAAAGCAAATATTACGGTTACTGAGGATTTTGATGAAACTCTGCCTCCTGTAAAAGCGATGATCGGAGAGCTGAACCAGGTTTGGACCAACATCATTGACAATGCCACAGATGCATTGGAAAATAGAGAAAATCCGCAGCTGATATTGAAAACGAGACAGGACAGGGAGTTTGTATGTGTGTCTGTGATTGATAATGGACCCGGAATTCCGGAAGATGTTAAGTCGAAAATTTTCGATCCGTTTTTTACAACAAAAAAGATCGGACAGGGTACCGGATTAGGATTAGATGTTGTTACAAGAATCGTAAAACAACACAAAGGAACGATAAGCGTTACGTCGGAGCCGGGTAGAACCGAATTCATCGTTTGCTTCCCGATTAATGGATAATAACCTTCACTAAGTAAATAAGATCATATGGGGTTGCCAATTATTTTTTCAATTGATGATGATGCGCAGGTTTTAAGGGCCATCACCCGCGACCTAAAAACAAAGTACCGCGACACATATCGTGTTCTGAGTACGGATTCTGTAAAAGAGGCGCTGGAAAGTTTGATGGATCTTCAAAATAAAGGAGAGGAAGTAGCGATTTTTATTTCTGATCAACGCATGCCGGAAATGCAGGGCGTAGACTTTTTACAAAAAGCAAAAAAGATATTTCCTGATGCAAAACGTGTTTTGCTAACCGCATATTCGGACACGGACGCGGCAATAAAAGCGATCAATGACGTTCAGCTGGATTATTATCTGATGAAACCATGGGATCCGCCGGAGGAAAAATTATATCCCGCAATTGATGATTTGCTAAATGACTGGCAGGCGGATTATCGTCCTGATTTTAAAGGGATTAAAGTTATTGGTTACCAGTTTTCACCAAAATCTCATCAGATCAAGGATTTTCTTTACGGGAATCTTATTCCTTACACCTGGATGGATATCGAGACAAGCGAGCAGGGGAAATTGATCTGTTCAACCAATCAATTTGAGACTGCTGATTTTCCCGTTGTAATTCTGGAAGATGGAAGCTTGATGAAAAATCCGGCCGTACTTGATATTGCTTCAAAAATTGGTTTGAACGCTACCGTTAAGCAGCAAATTTATGATGTGATTATTATCGGAGCGGGTCCGGCAGGATTGGCGGCTTCGGTTTATGGGGCATCGGAAGGTTTGAGTACGCTTTTGATCGAGCGAAAAGCGCCGGGTGGACAAGCAGGAACAAGTTCAAGAATTGAGAATTATCTCGGTTTCCCATCAGGACTAAGTGGTGCGGATCTGACGAGAAGAGCTGTAACGCAGGCCACAAGATTTGGAACAGAAATTCTTTCGCCGCATTCGGTCAAGGAAATAAAAGTGAAAGATAAGTACAAAACTATTGTACTGGAAGATGGCACGGAAATCACTGCAAAAGCGGTTGTGATCACTACTGGTGTAGATTACCGTAAGTTAGAAACGCAAGGAATTGAAGATTTTACAGGTAAAGGAGTTTATTACGGTGCAGCCAATACGGAAGCGACTTCCTGTGGAAATAAGGAAGTTTATATTTTAGGAGGAGGAAATTCTGCCGGACAAGCGGCCATGTATCTTTCCAAATTCGCAAATCATGTGTATGTTATTGTGCGTAAAACGGACCTGAGTTCTTCAATGTCGCAGTATCTTATTGACCAGATTTCAACAACAGAAAATATAACAATTCTGGGTTGTACCGAAATTTTGGAAGCTTGCGGAGAAAATCATTTGCAAGGTTTGAAGCTGGTGGATCTGAATACAAGTGAGCAGCGTTCCGTTTCGGCTGATGCCTTATTTATATTCATCGGGGCAAAACCTTATACGGATTGGGTTGGTCTGGAAATTATCAAAAATAGCAAAGGTTTTATTGAAACCGGTCGTGAAATGAATAATTATCAAGAATTCAAACGTGTGTGGAAAGTGGATAGAGATCCCTATTTACTGGAAACGAGTTCGCCCGGAATTTTTGCTGCCGGTGACGTTCGTGCGGGTGCTATGAATAGGGTAACTTCTGCGGTGGGAGAAGGTTCTATGTCAATCAATATGGTTCATCAATATTTAAGCGAAATATAATGGCAGACGGAATTTGTAGTCACATCAGTGCGATTACTGAGATAAAAACGGCTAAAAAACGGGAGTGTGAAGAATGTGTGAAAACCGGTGGTAGATGGGTTCATTTGCGTACCTGCCAGACTTGTGGCATCACATTATGTTGTGATGATTCGCCTTCACAGCATATGACAAAACATTTTCATGCAACGGAACATCCGGTAATTATTTCATCCGAACCGGGTGAAAAATGGATGTGGTGTTACGTGGATGATTCATTTGTGGAGTATGATTAAGTATTGAATTTATTAAAACAGGAAACCTGTTTAGATGGATTTACATGATCCGTTTTGACAGGTTTTTTTAATTTTGATGCTTACTCATTCTATCCGGATTTTGCATATGGTCCGCCGAGCGGTAGAAAGAAATTCCAATCGACTTTTTTGAAAGGTGCGGAGCACCATAGTATTTCACTGCACAACCATTTGACGGAGCTTTATAACAATTCCAATAAATCACTTTTGGATAGCGATTTCAAAATCGACACATCAGTTTTCACCAGGTCGTTAGCCAAATCTCTTTTGGAATCTTGCATTTTCATAATTTTCTCTTCAATCGTATCCGGACAAATCAACCGAACAGCAACTACATTTTTCTTTTGTCCAATACGGTAACTTCTGTCAATAGCCTGATTTTCAACAGCTGGATTCCACCATGGATCCACCAGATAAACATAATCAGCCTCCGTCAGATTTAATCCCACACCACCGGCTTTCAAACTGATCAAAAATACGCGAACGCCATCATCATTCTGAAAAGATTGTACTTTTTCTGACCGGTTTCTGGTTTGTCCGGTTAAATATTCAAAAGAAATATTTCGGGCTACAAGTTCCTTTTTTATCAAATCCAGCATTTTTACAAATTGTGAAAATACCAGGATTTTATGCTGCGGTGCTTTACTTTCAATTTGTTCAATTAACACTTCGATTTTAGCGGAAGAATCACCATAATATTCTTCGTCATTAATCAGCGCTGGCGAATCGCAAATTTGACGAAGTTTTGTTAATCCAGCCAGAATATTCAAACTCTCCCTTGGTAAATCTCTCTCCTTATGGGTAAGTAAAAAATGTCTGAATTCATCAGAATATGAATCGTAAACTTTCCGCTGTTCTGCGCCCATTTCACAATATATAACCATTTCCGTTTTCTCAGGAAGCTCTTTTGCAACCTGTTGCTTCGTTCTTCTAAGAATAAACGGATTTACTTTTTTCTGTAATTCCCTGGCGCGTTTGCTATCTTCAAAACGGTCAATTGGTATCGCATAGTGATTTTTAAATTGAATTTTGCTACCCAGTAATCCCGGACATGCGAAGGAAAGCTGACCGTACAGATCGAAAGTGTTATTCTCAATTGGAGTACCGGTAAGCACAATTTTATTTCTTGATTGAAGCAGACGTGACGCTTTGTAACGCTGCGATTCAGGATTTTTTATGGCTTGGGATTCATCCAGGAAAATATAATTAAAACGGTATTCTTTTAAGAATTTAATATCAGAAAGCAGCGTTCCGTAAGATGTCAATAGGATCTCGTAGTCGTCGAAATCCTGATGATCTTTAACACGGTTAGAGCCATAAACCGTATGGATTTTTATCGATGGAGCAAACTTTTCAACTTCCGCCTGCCAGTTGAAAATCAGTGAAGTGGGCACAACGATCAGGTTGGTATTTTGATGTCCTTTATTTCTTTGGGATAGAATAAATGCGATGATCTGGACGGTTTTTCCTAATCCCATATCATCAGCCAGACAACCCCCAAACCCAAATTCATCCAGGAAATTCAACCAGTTTAAACCATCTTTCTGATAGTCACGGAGAGAAGTTTTTAATTCCTTTGGTACTTCAATATGCTTAATCGATTCAAAATCAGAAAACTTAGAAGTATACAGCATCAGTTCATTTTTCACGGGCTGACTTAACACTTCATCCTCATACAGTTCCAGAATACTGGTGAAATTTATTTTAGGTGTACGAATTACTTCTCCCGCAATTTCACCTGCTTCAAAATATTTTGCAAATTTTACGATCCATTCTTCTGGTAAAATACCCTGCGTTCCGTCGCCAAGTTCTACAAACTTGCTCTTGTTTCTGATAGATTTTGAAAGATGTTTAAGTGTAGCAATTTCCTTCCCGAATTTCACCTGAACGCTGGTATTAAACCAATCCGTTCCGCTATTTATAGTTAATGAAACGGTTGCTTTATTTTTATTTAACTTATTATTAGACAATTCATTAAATCCTAAAACTATAATATTCTGATTAGTCCATTCCTCAAAAGCATCCAGAAACCAGCCTTCGTCCAGAAATCTTTCTTTGCTCAGATAAAAATGATCGGAACCAAGCTGATCGTAAAAATCGGGATGTTGCCTTAATAATGTTGAAGTAAACTGCACTTCAAGCTCGTCGTCTCGCTCGACCGTGAAAGGTTTTCCTTTGCTATCAGTAGAATAAATTTGCTTTTTGGACAGAACTGGAATCTCAATATTTCCATAACGCATTACGGGCGTAATCAGAACATAATTATCCAGATCAGACAAATAAATGAGTTGTTGATTTTCTCTTTCAAAACCATTTTCTTTAAGCTGCGTTTGCGTAGCAGTTTTCAGATAAGCATAAGTTACCCGAATTTTATCCTCAACTTTTGAAAGAATTGTATTTTGGAATTCGTCAAATTTGCTTTCGTGAACGAGGATTTTATTATTGTTTTGCTTGAAAAAATCGATCACACGAAGCACATCGGGATTATCTACCAAATGCATCGTGTCATTGATCATGACGAAATAATTGTATCGGATTTTTAGAATTTCCAGAGCAAATGGTCTCCCGTCCACAATAAGTTGTCCGGAAACCTCGTGAAATTTATCCTTTACATCCACCAATAAAGTGAGATCAACAGGCAAAGTCCGGATTTGAACAGGTATCAGGGAAGCAGCGGAAATACTTTCGGACACTTTGGTATCGTGGTAAAATACATCCAGTTTGAGAGGATTTTTCACAAGTGATTTTAACCCGTCCATATCCGAATCCGATTTCCCGGATCGGTATTGGTTACTAAATTTCGAAACGCCTGTATAAAACTTTAACTCTTCGGGACTTTCCAGTTTCCATATCAGATCAAGCGGGTTGACAGAGGTCAAAGGATTTTTTAATTTCCCATCTTTGGTTGTGGCCGCTTCAAAAAGCTCTACATAAAAATGGTCGTAATATTTATGCTGACCAAAAACAATTATCCTTTTTGAAATGTCTTTCGGATTTGCTTTTTTTGGTAAGACCGGATTTTGCCTGGGGATTAAATTGTCTTTTAAATACGCTTTTGTACTTTCATTTACGGCAAAAAGATGCTTTAATCTGGGTTTTATATCAACCGTTTTGTTGGCATATTCAAGTTGGAAATAATCATCTGGTCTGCCTTCATTTTCCAGCCCGTAGTCATTGGCTACCAGTTTTATTTGATTGTATCTTAGATTGTTATCAAAAAATATTCGCAAATCCCTTCGGTCCATCAGGTTGTATAAAACCTGAACCTGATGTTCACACGGAGTTTTTTTATCGGCACTGCACGGACAGGACAATTGAAGTGCGGTTTCCGTTTGTTTGACAGTAACAATAAACTGATCGGAAATTCCGGAGGTAATCAAAAATGTGGCGAAATTAACCTCAATAACTTTGGGTTGAATATCAAAAAAACCTCTTCTGCTCGTTTCGGTGAGGGAAGAACTGTATTTCAAAATAAAATTATGACTCAGTTCTGAAACATTAAAATCTTCAAATACATAGTCATTTTCATGGTGTTTTAACGCACTGATCCGTTCGCTTATGCCTGGTTTTTTCAGCATTCTATTCTCAATTCTTGGGATTAATTAAACCTGGGAGTTTAATTTCTGATGGTGAAAATAACCTTATTTTAGAGAAATATGCTCATATTTCTAGTTCCGTTTGAAGAGATATTTTCAATTCCGGAAAACCAAATCTGCCAGGTTATTAATGTCCGGAGCTGTGAGGGAATAATTTTTTGGCACTTTGGGCGATTACGTTTAGTAAAAATGATTTTATGAAAAAAATAATTTTCTATCAGTTTTCAGGTTTGCTTTTTTATGCTTTACTACTTGTAAATTCGTTTTCATTTGCTCAGCAGACAGCGCGGGACAGTGCGTCAATTGCAGATTCTGTAAAAATAATAGTACCTGATTCATTAAAAAAGCCGGATTACTTAAAACTGGATACGCTAACTTATCGGTTCATCGGCGACGGAAATTTTACGCGTGGTAATGTAAACCGGACGTTGATGGTTTTACGTGCAGAGATCGTTGCCACCGGTCCTGTCATTTCCATAGCGTCAAATCCGCGTTTTACATATGGTAAACAAAACGGTATTCTGGCTGAAAGAGATTCTTATTTGGATTTGTTCGTAGATGTTTTTAAGAAAAGAAAAACCTATGTGTTTGCTTTGGGAAATCTGGAAACGAGCAACTTACGTGGTATTACACTGCGGGTATTGGCCGGTGGCGGAATTGGATATCGCGTACTTAATTCAAGTAAAAACAGACTGGTGCTGACCAACGCAATTGTGCATGAATCAACCAATTTTCGTGAATTACCGACGATTGGAATTCAAAGAAATTCGTTCCGTGTTAAGGGAAGACATTCATTTGCAAAGGATCGTTTCCGAATTAATCACTTAACGTATTTGCAGCCTGCGATTACAGATTTTTCCAATTTGCGATGGAATACAGTGATTTCGCTCGAATTTCCAGTTAACAAATGGGTGGTTTTAAGAACCAGTTTCGAAAATTCTTATGAAAGTGTTGTGGAAGCGACGCGGAAGCGTGATGATTCCCGAATCACTTTCGGGATTTCTATTGGGAATAAATAATTGAAATTTCTGTGATTAAAAGTCGATGTAATACCGAATAATTTCTAGTCCGTATTTGAGTAAATAAGGAAAGAATATGATATAAATCAGAAAGAATGACTGCGATGAGTAAACAAAAATGAAATGTGTATTTTTATCAGGACGCCACCTCGAAATACATCTTTTATCTACCTTACTGTACAATGAAATCCAGTCGAATTCTTCTTTTTATCAGTCTGTCTTTTTTATCTTTTTACGGAATTGCTCAACCTACAAAATTGGTAATACGTGCCAAAGCGAAAGATGCCAAGTTTATTGGTACCGGAATTGGTGGTGCACACGTTATTGTAAAAAATGAAATGACCGGCGAAATTCTCGCGAAGGGCCTCACAACCGGCACCTCGGGAAATACGGATTTGATTTTGAAAATGCCTCACAAAAGAAATGATCGTTTGACGGATGATAAAACTGCAAAATTTGAAGCTTCTATAAATATTCTGGAACCAACCTTTGTAACGGTTGAGGTGATTGCACCAGTTAATAGAAAAAGTTCTGCAATAAAAGCCAGCACACAACTCTGGCTAATTCCTGGTAAGGATATCGATGAAGAAGGAATTGTGCTGGATATGCCGGGTTTTATTCTCGACATCCTTGAACCGCAGACACACAGAATTTTAATTCTGGAAAAAATGGGGGAGAAAAAAGTGAAAATTAAAATTAACCTGACTATGCTTTGCGGGTGTGCAGTTACCAAAGGTGGTGTTTGGGATTCTGAACAAATTGAGGTGAAGGCTCTTGTGAAAAAGGATGGGATCAAATACAAGGATGTAACGTTGGGAATCACTTCGGTTGACAATATTTTTGAAGGTATACTTGATGTTAACGCGCTCGGGATGTACGAAATCCAGGTGTACGGTTATGATAAGATTACGAAAAACACAGGAGTGGATAGAATTAATTTTGTAATTCAGTAAAGATAAAAACTGCACCCAAATCGGTAGGCCTATTTGGCAGAATTTATTCGCCAGTCGCCGGAAATAATTGGTTTTTATGTTCTTATATTTGAAATATAAAACCTGATCAAATGAAATATAAAATAAGATTTCGGTTGCTAAAAGTTGTTTCGGCGCTTTTTATTGGTTTGGGATTATCCAGTTTCACAAGTGATTCTGTTTATGAAAATGAGATAAAGGAATGGAGAAAGGGTAGAATTGCCGAGCTTAAATCAGAGCAGGGTTATCTCAATCTCGCAGGCCTGTTCTGGCTGGAAGATGGTAAAAATTCTTTTGGTGGTGACGCTTCCAATAAATTTATTTTTCCATCCGACAGAAGTCCGGCAAGCCTGGGGGAATTTATTCTGGAAAACGGCCAGGTAACTTTGATCGCAAAACCGGAAGCAGAAATCTATGCGAATAATGAGCTGGTCACCAAGCTGAAAATTTTCCCCTCAGATCAAGAAATTGTGCTTAAACATAAAACGCTAAGATGGTTTGTAATCCAGCGCGGTGAAAAATATGCGGTACGTTTAAAAGATCTGGATAGTCCGTATCTCAAAGATTTTAAAGGAATCGAAAGTTTTCCGATTACAGAATATTGGAAAGTAAAGGCAAAATTTGAACCGACAGTTGGTAGAAAAATTTCGATACTGGATGTGACTGGAAGGCTTAGCGAGCAGGAATCTCCGGGTGTATTGGTTTTTTATGTGAAAGGCAAAGAATATCGATTGGATGCGCTAAGTGAAGGTGAAACTTTTTTTATCCTTTTTGGTGATAAAACCAATAAGAAAGAAACATATGGCGGCGGAAGATTTGTTTATACCAGCCTGCCCGATGCGGATGGCCATGTTGTACTGGATTTCAACAAAGCTTACAATCCGCCTTGTGCGTTCACACCATACGCTACTTGCCCGCTGCCCCCGAAACAAAACCAGCTCGCGTTAGAAGTTACCGCCGGCGAAAAGAATTATGGCCATCATTGAGTTTGGGATGATCCGATACAAATACTGATTTAGGAAGAAAACAACGGCAAGTATTGTCGTTGTTTTTCTTTAATTTGAGTTCTTCTTTTTTAATAACATATTCTAAACCCGTTACAAATGAATTTTTTTTCTAAAAAAACCAGGATTCCCAAAGCTTTACTTTTTCTCTTTGCAGTTGCTTTTTTAAGCTTTGAAATAACTTCCTGCGACTCTAAAAAGAAAGAGGAAGTAAAAGAATCCCGGCCGGTCGTCATCGGGTACGTTGGTGGTTTTCACGGGCTTGTTGATACCGATAAAATTGATGTCAAGAAACTGACGCATATTAATTACGCTTTTGTAAATATCGAAAATGGCCTGGCGTTTCTTACGAATGAAAAAACGGATTCGACCAATTTCAGGAAGCTAAATTTGTTGAAAAAGGTAAATCCGGATTTGAAAATATTGATTTCCATCGGCGGCTGGGCATGGAGCGGACGTTTTTCAGATGCGGTTCTGACGGAGAGTTCAAGAGGTAAATTCGCTAAAAGTTCGGTTAATATTATCAGGAAATATAAATTGGATGGCGTTGATATTGATTGGGAATATCCGGCAATGCCTGGCGATTCGGGAAATGTGTATCGTCCGGAAGACAAGCAGAATTTTACTTTGATGTTTGAAGCCATCAGAAAAGAGCTGGATATTTTTGAAAAGGAAGACGGACAGGAAAAACTTTTGACGACTGCCGTTGCCGGTTGGGAAGAATTTATTCCTCATTCTGAAATGGGTAAGGCACAGGAATATCTGGATTTTGTGAACCTGATGACTTATGATCTTTTTTCGGGCGATACGGTTGTGCATCACGCCGGTTTATATCCAACGGATCGTTTTAAATCAAACCGTTCTACCGATAGTGGCGTGAAAGCTTATCTGAAAGCAGGTGTTCCGGCAAGTAAAATCGTTGTTGGACTTCCATTTTATGGCCGCGCATTTACCTTGGGTAAGGATTCCAAAACTGTACTTGGTGAAACGTCTGTTGCCAAGGAATACATTGATGGTTATACTTACATCAAGGACAGTCTGGTTAATAAAAAAGGCTATAAGGAATATCGCGATAACGTTGCACATGCGCCTTATTTATACAATGAAAAAACGAAAGTTTTTATTGGTTATGATGATGAAAAATCGGTGGCAGAGAAATGTAAATACGTGCTTGATAATAAATTGGCGGGTGTTATGTTTTGGGAATATAACTCAGATCCAAAAGGTTATTTGCTGAATGAAATCAATAAATCCCTGAAATAAGCTATTGATTTTACTATGAAAATATCTTTTAAAATCTGGCTGATTTCTCTCGTTTTCATTCTGACTGCTGTTTTTAATCTGAATTCTTTTTCCCAATCAAAATCCGGCACTTTTAAAGTGCTTGCAATTGCTGAAAATGGCGGTCATCATATTGCCTATTCAAAAGCTGCAAAAGTGTGGTTGGATAAATTGGCGGCTGAAAATAATTTTACCGTTGATTATATTCAAAATACAGAAAAAATCAATGATGAATTTCTAAATGATTACCAGCTTTTTATCCAGTTGGATTTTCCTCCTTACGCCTGGACGCCAACCGCTGCCGCTGCTTTTGAAAAGTATATAAAAGAGGGAAAAGGTGGCTGGATTGGTTTCCATCATGCGACTTTGCTGGGCGAATTTGACGGTTATCCGATGTGGAACTGGTTTTATGATTTTATGGGTAGTATCAGATTCCAGAGCTACATTTCCACTTTTGCTTCCGGTAAAGTGAAAATTGAAGACAAAAAACATCCAGTCATGAAAGGTGTTCCGGATTCTTTTTTTATCAAAACGGAAGAATGGTATACCTACGATAAGAGTCCGCGTCCGAATGTTCATGTGATTGCGCGCGTGGACGAATCCACTTATATACCTGATTCCACAAAGGTTAAAATGGGAGATCATCCGGTGATATGGACAAATCCGAAAATCGCGGCGAAAAATGTGTATATTTTTATGGGGCATTCACCTGACTTGTTTGAGAATGAGGCATATACCAGACTTTTTAAAAATGCAATTTTCTGGGCTGCGAAAAGATGAATTTTAGATATTATCTGTATTTAATCTTTACAATCTTTTTAGAATGCATGTAAAATAACTTAGTCAACGAATAAAAAATGTTGAAAGGGCATGGTTATTTTATGGAATACATTGAAATACTTCAGTGCATTTTTAAATTGAAATACCATGAAAAAGACATATGATCCGACTGATGAATCCGCGGAAGAATCTGTTGTAAGCCAGGGACATCAATATCCTGATCCGTTGAGTCCGCAGGAAGCACCGCCATTGGAACCACGGCCGGAATATCCTGAGCCGGAAGGACCTTCGGAAACGCCACCATGGGAAAACGAACCTGAAACACCACCAGTGGTGCCTGAACCGGAATTGCCACCATATATGCCGGATGCACCGGAAATCAGCCCTGAACCATTACCAGGACAAGATTCAGAAGAGCCGTTAATGGGCATTTCATAAAAAATGGAGTGAAGCAATTTGCTTCACTCCATTTTTTATGAAAAGACACTAATCATAAAGCAGGAACCTGCCCTTTAAAAATATTAAGATCTTTTGTAGCTGACGATTGGAATTTCTTGGTGACAAGATTCATAAACTGGTTATCCCTGGCTTCTGCCGAACCGTATTCCCAAATTCCGACTTTAATTTCATTTGAATAAAACGTGATCACATACTTAACCAATCCTTCTTCTGTTGGTTCTTCCTGAGATCTAATAAAATAATCAACACGGTCAATATTGAAGGCGAAATTCTGACCTTCGAGATGAAAAAAGTTAGGCATAGATATCAACTTTTAAAAATAAGATTGTAAAACGCGTAATCATTAAATGTTATACCAATATTGTTCCCGACAATAAAAGCAGGAGCCGTACACATTAATATATTAAATGTAACGTGTTTTTTACTGGTATTTTTATTAAATCCCATTTCTGACAAGACGCTGGTTGGCATCAGAGCTGGATTTTGGAACCTGTGGATATATTTCCCGAGTGCGATAAAATTTATTTTGTAAAAAAATATTGATAAATGATGACTTTTTGCACTATTCTTCGTCAATAATAGTGAACAATATTAACGTCCTAGTTCTGTTATTGAATAGTAATTTTTTGTACAATTGTAGAATTTATTGGATTGCAAATTATGTCATACACTTTATGGACAAGAACTTAAAGAAAATAAAATACCAGGAACTATTTCTAACAGAGCTTAGAAATAGTTATTTTGGTGAAAAGAAACTGGAAGAATCGCTCCGGGAAATGGAAACCAAAGAAAATATGAAAAAGCTAGCCAAGGCACTCAAGAATATTTGGAAACAGACAGATGCCGATATTAAGAGCCTGGAAGACGCATTTCCAAAAGCAGAACTTTCAGATGAGCCACTGGAAACAAAAACATCTGAAAACTTAAAAGTTAAAAAAGTTGAAAATGAATTACCTCTGGTAAAGCCCGTGGTTAAAATTTCTCGAAAGGAAAATTTGGAGAGTCACAAGATTCTGACTTACGATAACTTGGTAGAATTGGTTGATGATTTGAATATTGAACAGATTACCGAGATTTTAAAATCTTCATCAGGGCAGGGTACAGAAAATCATCAGTACTTAACCAGCCTTGCTGAAAAGCTTGCCAAAGAACGTGATTCCAGGTCTTAGATCTTGATAATCAACCCTTACCATCCACAATTACCGTCAATAACTATACCAGTCGGGCCACCATTGCTGCAATTTCCGGCGAATTTCTTCTTCACGGGCATTTATACCAGGCTCGAAAAATTTCTTCCCTTTAAGTTCATCCGGTAAAAAATTCTGTTTGGCAAAATTTCCCGGGAAGTCGTGGGAATATTTGTATTCTTTTCCGTAACCAATTTGCTTCATTAGCTTAGTAGGTGCGTTTCGTAAATGCAACGGAACGGGCAAATGTGCCGTGTTTTTTGCCGCTTCCATCGCGTCAGCAATTGCCAGATAACTCGCGTTACTTTTTGGAGAAGTGGCCAGATAAATCGCCACTTGTGATAAAATAATTCTGCATTCCGGATATCCGATCACATTCACCGCCTGCATACATGCATTGGCCATAATCATAGCCGTAGGATTGGCATTTCCAATATCCTCCGACGCCATGATCAGCATTCTCCTGGCTATAAAGGAAGGATCTTCTCCGGCCACGATCATTCGTGCCATCCAATAAACGGCCCCATTTGGGTCACTTCCTCGCAAAGATTTTATAAAAGCGGAAATAATATCATAATGCTGTTCACCGGATTTGTCGTAACGCGCAATATTTTGCTGCGCAACTTCTGTCACCCAATCGTCGGTAATTTCCATTTCTGAGACATCACCTTTTGCTAAAACAACCAGTTCAAGTAAGTTCAGCAATTTCCGCCCGTCGCCGCCCGATAGCCTGAATAATGCATCATAGGAAGTGAATGTTATTTTTTTACTTTTCAGCCACTCATCTTTTGTAAGTGCCCGATCAATAAGTGCTTTTAGCTCTTCCTCACCAAATGCTTCAAGAATATAAACCTGGCAGCGTGATAGTAAGGCAGAATTAATTTCAAAAGATGGATTTTCGGTTGTTGCGCCAATAAGCGTTACCTGACCTTTTTCAACGGCACCAAGCAAGGCATCCTGCTGATTTTTATTATAACGGTGAATTTCATCAATGAAAAGAATGGCTGGGAAAAGGCCGGAAGGTCTGGCCAAAACTTCTCTTAATTCCTTGACACCCGAATTGATCGCACTAAGATTGTAAAATTGCCTCTTGGTCGCATCAGCCAGCATAAGCGCGAGCGTTGTTTTTCCAACACCGGGAGGCCCCCATAAAATCATGGAAGGAATTGTATTTTGTAAAATCGCTCTTCGCAGAGATCCGTTTTTGCCCAGCAATTTTTCTTGTCCGATATAGTCATCCAGTATGCGTGGTCTTAGTCTTTCGGCAAGAGGTGTGGCAATCTGTGATATCATAATCGAGAATAAGGTTTTTCAGCTTGTTGTTGTATGAAGATAACAAATCTTGTTCATGAAGCATTCAATATTGTATTTGTTGGATTGATAACAAATTGACAATCAAAAATTTGTATTTTTTGTTAAGCCTAAAAAGGAAAAAAGCGTAACAGATGCTACGCTTTTCTCAAACAGATAATATTATTTCAGATCAAAAAGTAAGGCGATCCAGTGTCATTTGTTTTTTAAGATTTCCTAATGCACCAAAAACCAGATTATATACCGACTGGATGTTGATTTTCATCAAATCAGCAATTTCGTGGTTATTAAGGTTCATATAAAATTTCAAAAATATAGCTTCACGCTGACGGCGCGGAAGTCCGTTGATCGCAACATTTAAATGCTGATTGGTTGAATCAAATTCCTCCTCAGAAATCATATGATTTTCATGAGACGGCGTGTGGATATGCCAATATTCTACCGGGATATCTTCGTTGCTTGTATGTTTTTGTTGCGCGTTCAAATGACGTACCAATTTTCTTTTGATAGACGCCATAAGATAAAACCGAACAGAAGTGGTGTCACCCAAAGTTGCCCGGTTTTTCCATAATTCCACAAACAAGTCGTGAATGCAATCTTTAATCAGTGGCTTATCAATCGTAAACTGTGAACAGTATTGATAAAGGATGTGAACGTACGAGCGATAAAGGCAGGCATAAGCGTTCTCGTCTCCTTTTCTGAACTGATCCCAAAAACAAAGTTCTTCTTCTTGTTTGTAGCGTAAGTGAGCCATTGTAAGGTTAGGAATTTAATTGGGGTTAGGAATATAAATTTTAATAAGGGTCATTTTTACACTTGTAAATATATTTATAAAAAAACGTATAAAAAAAATATTTTCCAGAAAAAATTACATCCGATAGGTTAATCTTTCTATAAACCCCCAATTAGTAACCTATTGTATAGATAAAGGTACAAATTCAAACTTTTCGCCGTCAAAAAGTCCGCGGTCACTTAGTTTAATATAAGGAATTACTAATAAAGCCATAAAAGATAAAGTCATATAAGGTGACATCAAAGTTGATTTCAGTCTCGTTTTTACAAACTGATCCAGCTGTGTGTAAGTTGCTGCCACTTCGTATCCGTCAAGATCAGACATAAGTCCGGCTATCGGTAAAGCCAGCATATGTTTTTCTCCAAACCCAACAGCAGAAACTCCGCCTTTTGCTTCCACTAGTAAATTGACTGCATCACAAATACTTTGGTCATCACAACCCACTACAATGATATTATGAGAATCATGTGCGACAGTTGAAGCAATGGCTCCTTCTTTAATCCCAAAGTTCTTGATAAATGCAACCGCGGGTGCCGTATTTTGGTAACGGTTAACTACTGCAATTTTTAAAATATCCTGATCAGTATCGGATAAAATAAATTCACCATCTGATTTGTAATTTTCAATTAACAGTTGTGTAATCAATTGTCCTTCCAAGGCTTCTATCACCCGGATTTTATCACCTTCGACAGAAGAAACCGGAACTGCAAAATCAGTTGCTTCTTTAACAGAACAGTTGAATTGGTTAATATGCCTACTGCGAAGATCCGGAAGTAAAGATTTTCCGCTTTCTGCTACCAATTCTCCATCCAGATAAGTTTGCAGAATATTAAAATCAGTCATATTATCAATGACGATAAAATCCGCTGCGTCCTCTACACGAAGCAATCCAACAGGTAAATTATAATGCTGAACGGGGTTGACACAAGCCGCCAAAAGGATATTCCAAATGTCATGATTCAGCGCAAGTGCTCTTTTTACCAATACATTGATATGTCCTTCTACCAAATTGTCCGGATGTTTATCATCAGAACAGAACATGATCATTTCAGGAAATTCTGAAAGAAGTGGAATCAATGCATCAAAATTCCGTGCGGCACTTCCTTCACGGATCAGGATTTTTACGCCGTAGCCAATTTTCTCTTTTGCTTCGTCATAAGTGAAACATTCGTGATCGGTGGTCATACCGGCTTCCGCATATTTTTTCGCTGCTTCACCGCGAAGTCCTGGAGCGTGGCCGTCAATAGGTTTATCGAAATGTTTTGCCCAGTTTATTTTGGCGATCATATCCGGATCGCCATTCAAAACACCCGGAAAATTCATGACTTCGGCGAGATAACCGATATCATCGCTGGATAGTAATTTTTTGACATCTTCGGGATCGACCACTGCTCCTGCGGTTTCAAATATCGTAGCCGGAACGCAGGACGGAGCTCCGAAACAAAATTTAAACGGAACTCTTTTTCCATCTTCAATCATGTATTCCACTCCCTGAACACCCATGACATTAGCAATTTCATGCGGATCAGAAACGGTCGCCACGGTTCCGTGAACTACGGAAAGTTTGGCGAATTGTGAAGGCGTTAACATGGAGCTTTCGACATGCACGTGTGCATCCACAAATCCGGGTAAGATATAGGGTAAGGATGGGTTTTCTTTTGCTATTATATGGATTTTGGAAATGATTTTGTTTTGAATAGTAATCTCAGCTTCCTGAACGGATTTTTCGAATATATTAATAAGGTTGGCTTTCATTGGTTGATTTTAGCTGTTAAGTCCTGGTGTTTGGCTTTGGTGGCACAAGGTAGATATTATATTTAAATAGGGTATTTTTGATGCTTTGGTTTATTGAATTTCCATTATGGCTTTTTGAAGCTTTTAATACCCGTTGGACGGCGGAAAAAGCCGTCCAACGGATGGCTCAAACCTCATCTTTAAAACTTGATATTCTTTAGACAACTTTCGCCAACCAGATTTTGGAGCGTGCGACCCGTCCGACGGTTTTTTCTACCGTCGGACGGGTAATGAGACTGTCACACTATAAAAAATATTCGAAAACAAAATCTCACAAAAGCACCGGACTCGTCCGGTACCCCTTCTGGTATTGCAACGGACTTTTCCCAGTATGGATTTTGAAATATTTATTAAAATTGGCAAAGTTATTAAATCCACTTTCATAGCAGATTTGCGCCACGCTCAGTTTCCCGTCAATCAATAATTTACAGGCGCGACCGATACGTAATTCCAGCAAAAACTGAGAATATGTTTTTCTGCTGCGACTTTTGAAATACCGGCAAAAGGAATGCGGACTGATACTGGCAACTTCTGCGATTTCTTCAATTGTTATTTTTCGCTGAAAATTATCCAGTGAATATTTATATATCTGATTAATCCTGTCGGTGTCATATTGGTCATATTCTTCCTGGTAATGACTATTGGAAAGTAATTTTACATCCTTGCTTTGCGCCAGGGTTTCCAATATCTGGAGAAGGGAAATAACCGGATTTCCCTCTTTTTGATCGAGCAGATTTTGTAATAGTGATTTTACCAGATGGTTTTCCTGACCCGATAATTTCATCCCATACTTTGCCTTTTCCAGCAATTCATTGATGGATTTATTCTCCGGCAGATTTCTAAAAATGTCACCGAACAATTCAGCGGAAAAATGTAGAACCGTAGCCTGAGCATATAACTTAGAATCTCCACGAAAATATTTTTCATCACAACGCCAGTAATGAGGCAGATTTGATCCGATCAAAAGAAGATCTCCGCTTTGAAAATGCTGAATATTGTCGCCCACAAATTGAGTGCCCGATCCTTGTTCAATATGAACCAGTTCCATTTCCGGATGATAATGCCAGCGGTTGTAGAAATACAGCACAACGTCTCTTCTGATGCTAAAAGATTGCTGCAAACCTTTTGGTACTTTCAATAATTGCGGTTTCACAGTTATAATGTCAGGATTTTTGAACTAATTACTTAATTTATGCCAAAATTATTGAAAAATATGCTATAATAGTGAAACATGGCCTTGTAATATTTCTATTCATTTGTATAAAAATTCAATAGAAAATATTGGTATTTTTATTTTGAATAATAGGATGTACTATTTCAGCTCTTTTGCAGTATATATAATTGATCGCTGCTTTTGGTAAACCGGGTAAAAGCTGATTATTTCGTCTGTGTAATTGCAGTCTGGAATATTCTTCTACGTTGGGTTATTTCAAATTCACCAATCATGAACTTTATTAATACATATTTTCTCTTGAGAGTACTATGGCGTCCAATCTTTTAAAAATTCACCCCTCTGATAATGTTATTGTAGCGTTGAGGGATTTGCCAACCGGGGCAGAGGCGGAGTGGAACGGGGTAAGTTATCAGCTTCCTTACGGTGTTTCTTCGAAACATAAATTCGTAACAGAAGATATAGAAACAGGTGGTGCCATTATTATGTACGGCGTTTTGGTGGGTCGTGCAAAGCAGCCGATCAAACGTGGTGAACCGATCACAACTTTTAATTTAAAACACGATTCTCAGGATTACAGCACTGCCAATCGTCAACCTTATTTATATACCCAACCGGATGTAAGCCGTTGGGAAGGTCGTACTTTTAAAGGATATCACCGCGCCGATGGCCGCGTAGGAACATACAATTACTGGCTGGTTCTGCCGCTTGTTTTTTGTGAAAACAGAAACGTGCTGATCATGAAAGACGCTTTTGAGCGTGAACTTGGTTATGCACAAACGGATATGTACCGCGGACAGGTTGCGGAATTTCTGAAAGCATATCAGTCGGGTGATATGTCGAAGATGCAAAATCTGGGTGGTTTTTCTGAGCCAACAAGAGAGCAGCAAACGAAAAATCGCCCTTTCCCGAATGTTGACGGAATTAAGTTTCTGACACATGAAGGCGGTTGCGGTGGAACACGTACGGATGCAAACACGCTTTGTGCACTTTTTGCAGCGTATGCAGTGCACCCGAACGTAGCTGGAATTACGGTTTTGAGTTTAGGCTGTCAAAATTCGGAATTGCAGACTTTGGAAGACGAAATCAAAAAACGTGATCCGAATTTCAATAAACCGTTTTACGCTTTTGAGCACCAAAAAGGTACTGAATATTCTTTGGTTTCAGGAGCGATTAAATCTACTTTTTTGGGTTTGACAGAAATGAACAAACAGGAACGTGAAGACGCTCCTCTGTCCAAACTTAATGTTGGATTGAAATGCGGAGGTTCCGATGGTTTTTCAGGAATTTCAGCAAATCCGGTTTTAGGTCATTTGTCGGATATCATTGTGGGTTTGGGTGGACAAACGCTTTTGGCGGAATTTCCTGAACTTAACGGTGTTGAACAGGAATTGCTTAACCGTTGTGTGACAGAGGAAAAAGCAGCCAAGTTTGAAAAACTAATGCGTGAATATGCAGGAAAAGCCGAAGCCGTGGGTTCAGCTTTTGCCTTCAATCCTTCGCCTGGAAATATTAAGGATGGTTTGATTACCGATGCGATTAAATCGGCCGGAGCTGCCAAAAAAGGTGGGAATGCTTATATATCTGATGTTTTAAATTATACAGAAAGAGCAACAGTTCCCGGCTTGGCGCTGGTTTGTACGCCCGGAAATGATGTGGAAGCGACTACGGGACAAACAGCTGCGGGGGCGAATATCATTTTGTTTACAACCGGATTAGGAACGCCGACAGGTAATCCGATCTGTCCGGTAGCGAAAGTGGCGACCAATACAATTTTGGCCAACCGTATGCCTGATGTAATTGATTTTGACTGCGGACCAGTCGTTGACGGCTCTCAATCACTGGAAGAAAATGCAGATCATTTACTGGAATATGTGATCAAAGTCGCCAGCGGAGAACTTACGAAAGCGCAGCAATTAGGTCAGGATGATTTTATTCCGTGGAAAAGAGGGGTTTCTCTGTAATTTCTGAGTGTGATTTGATTGTGGATATAATTAACCCAAGGTTTTAACCTTGGGGCCAGAAATATCTCTTGGGAAGATCGGGATTTACTCCGGAGTGTTACGTTAAGTATCGAGTAAAGTTATATATCAAAAGTCTTTTCAAATAGACTCTTGATCTTTTATTAAATTGTAAAATACATGTTTGATTTAACTGGTAAAGTAGCATTGGTGACCGGCGGCGCAAGCGGAATCGGGTTAGCAATATCCCAAACCTTTGCAAAGCAGGGCGCACATGTCCATATTCTTGAACTTAATATTGATCTTGCCAATCAGGTTGTAGCTGATATTAAAAGTGAGGGTGGAAGTGCAGAAGCGCACGCCATTGATATATCAAAACAGGCTGATGTAGTAAGAGTTATTGACGGAATTGCTGAAAAAGCAACGATCAATATTTTGGTAAATAACGCCGGAATTGCACATATTGGCAAAGCAGATAATACGGCAGAAACAGATTTTGACCGTGTCATCAATGTCAATGTAAAAGGCGTTTACAATTGTCTTTTCGCTACAATTCCGCATTTGAAAAAAGCAGGTGGCGGCGTCATTTTAAACATGGCATCGATTGCTGCAACGGTAGGTATTCCTGATCGTTTTGCTTATTCTACTGCAAAGGGAGCTGTTTTTTCCATGACTTTATCCGTTGCACGTGATTATCTGGCGGATGGAATTCGTTGTAACAGCGTTTCTCCAGCCCGTGTTCATACGCCTTTTGTTGATGGATTTATATCAAAAAATTATCCGGGACAGGAAGCTGAAATGTTTGAAAAACTGTCAAAAACCCAGCCAATTGGTCGTATGGCAAAACCTTCGGAAATTGGTGCGCTGGCACTTTATCTTTGTTCAGACGAAGCATCATTTATCACTGGCTGTGATTACCTGATTGACGGAGGATTCGAAAAATTAAATAACTAATTATTTATAGGTTACACAGAGAACCACAGAGCAAAAAAGAGTTACACAGAGTTTTATTTTATTGAGTAAATTTTTTTATAAAAACTCTGTGTACCTCCTTTTCAACTCCTATTTCCTCTGTGTAACAACAAAACCTAGAAATCTATGAAACTTTTCCGCTTTGGCGCATACGAACAAGAAAAACCTGGTGTAGAACTAACAAACGGCGAATTGCTGGATGTTTCTGCTTTTGGTGAAGATTATAACGAGAAATTTTTTGCAACAGATGGATTAAATCGCCTGGCAGATTGGCTTACAACCAATTCAGAATCAGCGCCACGTGTTGAAAAAGGTTTTCGCTTTGGATCATGCATTGCAAGACCATCCAAAATAGTTTGTATTGGAATGAATTATGCAAAACACGCATATGAATCCGGTGCGACGGAACTTCCAAAAGAGCCGATTGTATTTTTTAAATCGACTTCTGCTTTGGTAGGGCCGAATGATCAGGTGATTATTCCACGCAATTCTGTGAAGACGGATTGGGAAGTAGAATTGGCGGTGATCATTGGCAAAAAAACAAGTTATGTTGAAGAAGCGGATGCCTTAAATTATGTTGCTGGATATGCTGTTCACAACGATTATTCGGAACGTGAATTTCAATTGGAACGTGGTGGACAATGGGTGAAGGGAAAAAGTAATGACACTTTTGCTCCAATCGGACCTTATTTCGTTCCTGCTTCGGAAGTTGCAAATGCGAATGATCTTAACCTTTGGTTGTCATTAAATGGCAAGAAGATCCAGGATAGTACAACCTCGGATATGATTTTCCATGTGCCGTTTTTGGTAAGCTACCTAAGCCAGTTCATGACTTTGCTTCCGGGTGATGTCATTTCAACAGGAACGCCAGCTGGTGTTGGTCTGGGTATGAAACCACCATTTTATTTGAAACCAGGGGATATTGTAGAACTTGGAATTGAAGGTTTGGGAGAACAAAGACAAGAAGCAATTGCCTGGAAAGCATTATAATTTCAGAATTTCGAATGAATTTTTGACAAAAACTTCATTCGAAATTTACATCAAAATATAAAAAATGGTAATCGATTCGCACCAGCATTTTTGGGTTTATGACGAGGAACGGGATTCCTGGATCACACCGGAAATGGAGAAAATACGTAAAAACTTCCTCCCGGCAGATCTTGAACCTGTATTAAAAGCAAATGGCGTTGATGGCTGTGTGGCAGTGCAGGCTGATCAGTCAAATCAGGAAACTGAGTTTTTGCTTCAACAGGCAGAATCCAATGATTTTGTCAAAGGAGTTGTAGGATGGATCGATTTACGAGCAGATAATTTGTACGATCGCCTTGAAGTTTGTTCTCAGTTTGAAAAACTAAAAGGTTTCCGTCATGTGGTACAAGGTGAACCTGAAGGTTTTTTAGAACAGCCGGATTTTATCAAAGGCGTAAGACAACTGGCGGCTTTTAATTTTACCTACGATATTCTGGTTTATCCAACGCAGCTGGAAGCCAGCTATACTTTTGTAAAACAATTGCCGAACGTTCGTTTTGTGTTGGATCATATCGCAAAACCTTTTATCAAAAAAGGAGAAATTGAAGGTTGGGCAAAAGATATCAAAAAACTTGCCGAACTACCAAACGTATCCTGCAAAGTTTCCGGAATGGTAACGGAAGCGGATTGGTACAATTGGAAAAACGAAGATTTTACTCCCTATCTGGATACAGTTTTCGAAGCTTTTGGATCAAATCGTATACTTTTTGGATCCGATTGGCCGGTTTGTCTGGTTGCTGCTGAATATGGAGCAATGAAAGATATTCTTGCAACTTACGTTGCTAAGTTATCAAAAGACGAACAGAAGAAGATCTGGGGCGATAACGCTGTGAAATTTTATTCTCTTGATTAAAGAAATATAGTTGTAATGAAAAGATATTGTCTGGCACTGGATTTGGTAAATGATGCAGAAATGATCGCGGAATACGAAGCGCTTCATAAAGCTATTCGCCCGGAAATCGCAAAGAGTATTCTGGATTCCGGGATCACACAAATGGAAATATTCAGGATTGCAAACCGTCTCTTCATGATCATGGAAACGGAAGATGATTTCAGTTTTGAAAACAAGGATGCCATGGATGCGGCAAATCCAAAAGTACAGGAATGGGAGCAGTTTGTCTGGAAATACCAGCAGGCACTTCCGTCAGCAAAAGAAGGTGAAAAATGGATCTTAATGGAACAGATTTTTGCTTTGGTATAAAAATAAAAGCTTAAAATAATAGAATTAGCCGATTGAAAAGTAACTTTTAAAACTAGCAAAACCAGCATACTCAACCACAGTTAGGAGAAACTTCCTGGAAAAAATCAAAGACAGATTACAATTTTCAGCCCAATGGTTTTAAATTATGGTTTGACCGGAGTCCTTTTACTTAGCTATTTGATAGATTGAAAAAGTTAGTACTGATTATCAGCTTAATAAGTTTGGCCATTACTTTATTATCCTCTCAGCCTCGTCGGCCGTTTGAGATAAAAGTGATGAGTTTCAATGTCCGTCATGGATTGGATTTGAACGACGAGTCAAATCTGATGGGGATATTGAAAGTAATAAAAGAAAACTCACCTCAGCTCATTGCCTTACAGGCGGTGGATAGTTTAAAAAATAACGGGAAAGTACAGTTTCAGTTGCGTCAGCTTGCTATTCAAACCGGCATGTATTACGCCTATGGAGTTGCAGATAGTACGGAACACGGTTCTCAGGGAGTTGGTCTATTGTCTAAATGGCCTTTTGAAAAAACGCAAAAGTTCAATTTGCCAATGACAAAAGGTTCGGATGCGCGGGTCTTGCAATGCGGACTGATTCATCCTACCAAAAATCTGACTTTTCGGTTTTGTAATGCGCGTTTGGAATATGCGTCCGTAGTTGACAGAGCTTTGCAAGCCGCTTTTGTAAACCAGATGTTACAGGGAAGTATTCAGCCGGTAGTAATTGGTATGGATATGGGAGCACGGCCGAACGAGCAGCCGTATTTTTCTTTTCGAAAAAAATGGCAGGATGCAGCTCGGGGATCACAAATGGAAACCTGGAATGAAGGCTTACCCGGCGATCGGATGGATTATATTTTTGTATTAATGAATAATAAGGTACGCGTGAAAAGATATAAGGTGATTAAAAATCATCCCGAAGTTTCGGATCACTATCCAATAATGGCCACCATTGAATTTTGGTAAAACACATGGATTATTCTCATTTAAAAATCGGATTATTTATTCCTTGTTATGTGGATCAGTTTTATCCACAGGTTGGGATAGCAACATTGGAATTACTTGAAAAATTAGGCTGTAAAGTTGGTTTTCCTCTAAACCAGACTTGCTGCGGACAACCCATGGCAAATTCGGGATTTGAGCATCTTACCAAAGATTGCAACCGTCTTTTTTATGATTCATTTGCAGCATTTGACTATGTTGTTTCACCCTCTGGAAGTTGCGTATTACATATCAAAGAGCATTTGAAGGTTGAAAACCAGGAGAATGATTCAAAAGTACTTCGTAAAAAAGTCTATGAACTGGTTGAATTTATAACCGATGTTTTGAAAATCGATGAAATTGAGGCTGAGTTTCCGTATCGTGTAGGTTTGCATCAGGGTTGTCACGGACAACGTGGACTGCATCTTTCACAGATGTCTGAGCTGAATGCGGCACCCTTTAACAAACCAGAAACGCTTTTGAAAAAAGTAAATGGTTTGGAATTGGTTGATCTGGATAGAAAAGATGAATGCTGTGGATTTGGCGGGACTTTTTGTGTGGCTGAAGAAGCTGTGTCTGTGAAAATGGGTAAGGATAGAGTTTCAGATCATATCCGACATCATGCTGAATATATTACAGGATCTGATATGAGCTGCCTTTTACATCTGGAAGGAATTTTGAAAAGAAAAAATTCTCCGGTGCAGGTGAAACATATTGCCGAGATTTTGAACAGTGCTGTTAAAAAACAAATACCGGTACCCAATCATTGAGCACCGGCATTTTACAAAGTTTTACGGAAATCAGAATCTGAGAAGAGTCAGTCGTTTAGTTGATTGAAGAAACGACACGGCTCGTTTTAGTCAAGATATCAAACGTTTGTGAAGCCTTCTCTTTTCCGTCCGTAATTTCGAATGTATAAGTACCATCCAAAAGAGTCGAAAGGTCGAAATATTTCACGTAGCTTGATTCAGGACGGTGACTTTCTGAAAAAAGGATATTTTTATCAGTATCAAGGATGCGTACACTTACAAGATTTGATACCGGATTTATATAGGCTACTCTGAATTGCATTGGTTTAACTTGCAGCACTGTAAGCTTGTTAGAAGCTGATTCAGTTTTATCTGAAGTTGCGATGGCGGTTTGTGCATTCACTGTAAATGCTGAACCTGATATAAGCATACCAATCAAGGCAGCTGTAAAGAGAGTGTTTTTGGCTTTCATAAGGAGTGAAAATTAAATTGTGTCTAAAAAAAGTTAAATAAAACTTTGATCAGACTCTGTTGCCCCGATCAAAAAACTTTGTGATTCAAAAGTATAACATATTGCAATACAATAAAATAGCAATTTTGAGATTTTGTAAAAGTTGTTTATTAAATAATTTGCAAACTTGAAATAATACAATGAATGTGAAAAGTACAATTCTTATTCTTTATAAAATACTATTATCTAATTGTTAACAAAACCATGTCAAAAGCTGTAATGGAACATGCGGACGCGGCGGACGTCTTTAATAAGGATGAATCGTACGTAGATTGGCATGACGAAACGCTCTGGTTTGTCCGAACAAAACGTGATAAATCCTCGAAATTATTGCCTGAATGGGAGAATTTACGGGAAACTGCGTCTCAGATAAAAAATTATGTGCTGTCTCATATGGACGAGCTGCTGGAAACATTTGAAAAAAATGCCAAAGCAAACGGAATCCATGTGCATTGGGCAGCTGATGCTGCCGAGCATAATGAAATTGTATTGGCAATTCTGAAACAGCATAATGTTGACAGAATGATCAAAAGCAAATCCATGCTTACCGAGGAATGTCATATGAATGATTTTCTTACTAAAAACGGAATTGAAGTGATCGATACAGATTTGGGCGAACGGATTGTACAGCTTCGTAATGAGCCGCCAAGTCATATTGTTTTGCCTGCTATACATTTAAAGAAAAAAGATATCGGTGACCTTTTTCATGAGCATTTGGGAACAGATGCCGGAGCAACCGATCCGCAATATCTGACGGAAGCGGCCAGACAACATTTGCGTGATAAGTTTTTGACAAGAAAAGCTGCCTTAACCGGCGTCAATTTTGCTATTGCAGAAACGGGTGGTTTTGTGGTTTGTACCAATGAGGGGAATGCGGATATGGGCGCGCATCTGGCTGATGTGCATATTGCTTGCATGGGTTTTGAAAAACTGATTCCGTTGCAGGCGCACCTGGGCGTTTTTCTCAGACTTTTGGCAAGAAGTGCAACCGGACAACCCGTAACTACATACAGCAGTCATTTTAAATCACCACGGGAAGGCCAGGAAATGCATTTGGTCATTGTAGATAACGGCAGAAGTGCGCAGCTTGGCCGTGCCGATTTTCGGAATTCGTTGAAATGTATTCGCTGCGGTGCTTGTATGAATACTTGTCCGGTATATAGAAGAAGCGGCGGACATAGTTATCATAATGCTGTCGCTGGCCCGATTGGTTCAATTCTGGCGCCCAATCTGGATATGACTAAAAACGCAGATCTTCCATTTGCAAGTACTTTATGCGGGAGCTGCACCAATGTTTGTCCTGTGAAAATCGACATTCATGACCAGCTTTATAAATGGAGACAGGTTTTGGTTCAAGGCGGACATGTGCCGCAGGTGAAAGAAATTGGTGTGAAAGCAATGTCTATGGTTTTGTCTCAGCCGAGATTTTATCAATGGTCAGGCAGGTTAGGACGTTCGGTGATGAGGACTTTACCTTTTATGGTAAACAATTCTTTGAACCCCTGGTTCAAACAAAGAGAAATGCCGGAGCCGCCGAAGGAAAGTTTCAGAGATTGGTATGTGCGAAACCGCGAATAAGTAAAGCATGGATAAGATTATGAGCTCACGTGAAAAAATTCTTCAGCAAATAAAGCTGAACAAACCGACTGGATCGGTTCTGCCGCTTCAATATACCTACGAAAGTGATTATGAAAATACAGAAGCAAAGTTTAAAGAAATTCTGGAAGCGATTTATACAGAAGTGATCGTGGTGGATTCGCTTGCTGATTTAAAAATAAAAGTTGACGAAATGTATGCGGGTGTTGTCAATAAGGCGACAACAATTCCTGAGCTGGCGGACTGGGCGGATTTTAGCTTACAAATGGCTGACCCGCATGAACTGGAAATGATTGAAGTTGCGATTTTGCAGGCGGAGTTTGGTGTAGCAGAAAACGGCGCGGTATGGATTTCTGATAATCATTTGCAACACCGTGCACTGCCTTTTATTACACAAAATCTGGCATTTGTCATTCCAAGAAATGCCCTGGTCAATAACATGCACGACGCTTATAAAAGATTAACGGATACAACCGGCTGGGGATGTTTTATCGCTGGTCCTTCCAAAACAGCCGATATTGAGCAATCATTGGTGATCGGTGCGCATGGTGCCAGAAGTATGGTTATCTTTTTAGTGGAGAATTAGTTATCAATTAATATCAGGATAGTTTTAAAGTTAGTCTGTAAAAAAGTTCGTCTGCCGCTTACTTTCTTATATTTTTGCAGATATTACCAGTTGCATTTTTTGCTTTGGCTGCGTAATTGGGCCAACTAATAAACTTTGAAAGTATGCCAAAAATAATTGTTGCGATTGACGGCTATTCAAGCTGCGGCAAAAGCACCACCGCCAAGCAAGTTGCAAAACAACTGAACTATGCCTACATAGACACGGGAGCAATGTACCGTGCCGTAACATTGTTTTTTATCCAGAATCATATTGCTGTTTCCAATCCCAAAGAAATACAAAAGGCGTTAAGCGATATCCATATTACTTTTCGCAGAGATAAAATAAAAGGTACTAACGACACGTATCTCAACGGATTAAATGTTGAGAATGAAATACGCAAAATGTACGTTTCAGAGCAGGTGAGTACCGTAAGTGCCGTTGCAGAAGTGCGTCACGCATTGGTTGCCCAGCAGCAGAGAATGGGAAAAACCAGAGGAATTGTCATGGACGGCCGTGATATCGGAACGGTTGTTTTTCCACAGGCAGAACTTAAAATTTTCATGACTGCTGACCCGATGATCCGCGCGCAGCGCCGCCAGACTGAATTATTGGAAAAAGGAGAACTGATTGGCTTGCAGGAAATCGCTGACAATTTGAAAATGAGAGATCATATCGATACCACGCGTACGGAAAGTCCATTAAGGCAGGCCGATGATGCGATTTATATTGATAATTCTTTGATGACATTGGACGAACAAGTAGAAATGGTTGTCCGGCTGGCTGACGAGCAAATTGGTCTGGTACTTCGTGGTCGTGAAACAAAGTAAAATTTCATGACAGAAAATCTCGATTCGTTTTATGATTATTTAATTGTAGGACAAGGTATTGCAGGAACTTCACTGGCCTGGCATTTACACAATTCAGGTAAAAAAATACTGGTGGTTAATGATTCTTCATTACCATCTTCTTCAAAAGTGGCCGCAGGTATTTTCAATCCGCTGACGGGAAAAAAGCTTGTGAAAACCTGGCTGGCGGATGATATTTTTCCTTATGCCCAGACTTTTTATTCGGGGCTTGAAGAAAAGCTGGATGCTAAAATCATTCATCAAACGTCAATTTACAGACCTTTTCGATCCATAGAAGAGCAGAATTCGTATTTATCCCGGACGTCAGATCCCGGAATTGCTTCATATATACAGGATACTAAACGTGAAATAATTCCTGAACATGTTCATACGCCTTATGGCGGAATGGAAGTAATTCAATCCGGCTGGGTCGATTTGCCCGTTTTACTTGAAAAAAGCACAGAATATTTCACGAAAAATAATCTGCTTTTAGAAGCACCGTTCGACGCGAAAGATTTAATTTTTTCAGAAGAACATGTAATTTGGAAAGATAAAACGTTTGATAAAGTAATCCTTTGTCAGGGATATTTGGCCAAGGACAATAAGTATTTCAGCTGGCTGCCGTTTACACCCGTTAAAGGTGAAATTCTCGAAGTGGAAATTGAAAACATAACGGGAGATCAGATCGTCAATCAGGGTATTTTTATTCTTCCTGTTTCCGGGACAGCATGCAGGGTAGGAGCGACATATTCCTGGGAAAACCTGAATTGGGAAATTACGGAAATCGCACGGGAGGAGTTGGAGGAAAAATTGAAACCGATATTAAAAGTACCATATAAAATCTCGGGGCAGTCTGCCGGAATTCGGCCTTCTTCCCATGACAGAAGGCCTATGCTGGGAATTCACCCGGATCAGCCGAGGCTTGGAATATTTAACGGACTGGGCACAAAAGGTGTCACATTAGCTCCGTTTTTCGCGAAGGAGTTAGCAGAATATCTGGTCCATCATAAAGAATTGAGTGAGGCAGTGAATATTAAGAGGTATTTTTCGTTATATTTCCGTTGAAGTAAGCAGGAGAAAAATGAGCATAAAATTTATACACAAGCTAGCTATATCGGGTTCTATTTTCGCGTTACTTTTGGTAAGCGTCGAAAGTATTGCACAACGTTATCCCTCCCAGGAAGTATTCGGCAAAAACCGCGTGCAGAACAAAACCTTCACCTGGAAGATTTTCAGAACAACAAATTTCGAAATTTATCACTATCAGGGTGGAACAGCAATAGCCAAACTTACGGCTCAATATGCTGAAAATGAATTCGATAGAATTACTGATGTTTTAGGGTGGACGCCTTATACCCGTGTCAAAATATTTCTTTACAATTCTCCGCAGGAGCTCGAACAAAGCAACATGGGGTTATCAAAAATTGATAATCTTGATGAAAGAAAACTGGACCTGGGACAGTCCCGGGTTGAGGTTGCGTATACAGGTGATCAGATTGGATTCAAGAAAAAACTGGTAAAAGATATCAGTCTTCTTTTTGTTTACGACATGCTTTATGGCGGAAATATGAAAGAAGCGCTTCAAAGTTCGCTACTTCTTACACTTCCTGAATGGTTTATGACCGGTGCTGCCGCCTATATTTCAGAAGGATGGTCGCCGGAACTTAACGATTATATGCGTGATTTTTTGAAAAACCGCAATGTCAAAAAACCAACTTTACTTACAGGAAACGATGCAACACTGATCGGGCACTCGATCTGGAATTATATTGCTGAAAAATACGGACGCGATAAAATGTCGGATATCCTTAATCTTACCCGAATCATTCGCACGGAACAAACCAGTATTACCAGCACACTAGGCGTCCCTTCTTACAATCGTTTTTTAAGAGACTGGCGTGCTTATTACCTGAATATCAATAAAAAAGCAGAGCAGTTTTACACAGATCCGGCTCCTGTCTGGAAATACAAACTGAACGAACTGACTGCCAATGATGCCAACGCGGTAATCAAACTTTCTCCGGATAAAAAGTGGACGGCAGTAAGTGAAATGAAGAACGGCCGTTACAGGGTGTATTTATTTGATAGCGAATCTGGCTCTAAAAAATTGATTCGTCAGGGGAAACTTGACTTCATGGGTGGCAGGTTAAGAACTCAGGCACCTCTTTTAGGCTGGTCCAGAAATAATACGCTTTCGATACTTGCGTCCGAAAATGGACATCAGAATTTTTATCAATATGAAAATCTTGATTCTAAAAAGATAAGAATAAAGCTGAGACGGGTTCTTCGCAGCCTGGATCAGGTGAGCGATATGGATGTTTCGAACGACGGCACAATGCTTGCGATCAGCGCGGATAAAAACGGACAAAATGATTTATTTCTGGTAAGTGTTTCCCGTGCTTCAATGACAGGCCTTACCAACGACTTATATGATGATGTTTCGCCAAGATTTGTTCAGGGTTCATCAAGAAAAGTGGTATTTGCTTCAAACCGCCCAACAGATTCTCTTGGAACGGATAAAGGGAATTTTAAAACCATGTCTTCCGGTTTATCTCTTTTCGAACACGACGGAACGCCAAGAGCGGAAGTTATAACGAGATTGACAGCACTGGATCCAAAGGTGAAAGTTGCGCCGATATATGCAGATGAAAATGACGTTTATTATTTGTCAAATATCAAAGGCGTAAATAATGTATTCAAATATAACAAGGCAGCCAATGCAAGCTCGCAGTTAACCAATTATATCTATAACATCAGAAGTGCAGATATTTCTTTGAAATCAGGCGGAGCTATTGCTTATACTTATTTGAACGACGGTTATTACACCGCGGCATTTAAAAATGGATTTGATGCAAACGCATCGCTTCAGACACCTTCGCTTATTAGAGGTGATGTGGTAGGAGGGAGTGAAACAAAACCTGTTATTTCGGCTGTTGCCAAACCTGATTCTGTCTCTGCTCCTGTGAAGGAAGAACCTTCTAAACTCGCTTTGAAAGAGGGTGAAGTGGATACGGATAATTACGAATTTGATGAAGAAATTCTGAAAACTTTTGAGTCACGCCAGAAAAGAGGAACATTCCCAACTACCCCGGCACTGACAAGAACTAAGGCAACACGTGAAAATATTGCTATAAAAGGTCCTTACAATTACAAAGGGTTGTTTATTACCAATGATGCAAGTTCAGACTGGCGCATCGATCCGGTTCGTGGTTTTGGATATGCACAAACCATTTCAATGAATGATTTACTTGAAAATCATGTGATCAAAGCAGGGCTGTTTATTTCTTCGAATTTCCGGAACAGTAATCTTTTTGCAGAATATAATTACAACGCACGCCGTGTTGACTTTGGGGTAAGAATCGACAGACAAGCTTTGTATATTGATTCGGAAGTGGCGCCTCAGAAATATCGCTTCAATAAGGTAACACTTTCAGCTTCCTATCCATTTTCTACAACAAGCCGCTTTACGCTTGCTCCGATGTTCGCATCAACAAGAAATATCGATCTAATTCTGACAAATCCTGATTTGAAATCAAATTACGGTGCGTTAAGAATGGAATATGTATTTGATAATACGCGTACAAACGGACTTAATATGATGCAGGGAACCCGGTTCAAAGTTCGTTATGACACCTATATGGGTTTATCTAACAGCAATGAAAGTTTCAACAGAGTAAGTCTGGATTTCAGGCATTATCAAAAAATCCACCGTGATCTGATACTTGCGGTAAGAGTTGCAGCAAGTCATTCCGGAGGAAAAGCGGCGAAACAAAGTGTTTTGGGAGGTATGGAAAACTGGATTGGAAACAAAAAAGATTCTCGTACAACGGGTGTTAATGCCCTGGATTTCTCAAAAGATAACCGAGATATTTTCTTTACTGACTTTGCTACAAACCTGAGAGGATTTAATCTGAACCGTTTATCGGGGACCAGTTACATGCTGGCAAATGCTGAGTTGCGGATCCCTTTGATTAAATATTTATACCGTGGGGCCATCACTTCGAGTACTTTAAGGAATTTCCAGATTGTTGGTTTTGGTGATATTGGTACAGCCTGGACAGGAAAAGGACCTTTCAGTGAGAAGAACAGTTTGAATACAGAAATAATCGGAAGCGTTGAAGATCCTTTCAAAGCAACCGTTACCAATTATAGAAATCCATATTTGATGGGCTACGGTATTGGAGCCCGCACAACGGTTTTCGGTATTTATGTTAAATTCGATTATGCATGGGGCGTTGATAACGGCTCGACAAACAAAGCGATTCCTTATGTTACTTTGGGATATGATTTTTAAAATTTGTCAAGTTATTTTATAATTTGAAAGAAATTTGAAATGGCAGGAGATTGATTCTCGTGCCATTTTTTTTACAAAACCCGAACCTTTTATTTAAGTAAAAATGATAACAAGTTTTCGAAACAGTATTTTATCATCTGTGCTGATTGTTTCCTTTCTTTTTTTGAACGATCATAATGTTTTTGCTCAGCGGGAAGTTTTATATGAGCAATATCTGCAAAATCCGATGGCTATAAATCCGGCATTTACAGGCGTTCGCGAGACATTTAATATGACAGCGATGTTTCGTAGAAAGTGGTTTACTATTCCCAATTCTCCTTCCAGTCAGACTTTTGCAGGTGATGGTACGATTTCAAACGGAAAATTTGGTATCGGTTTCCAGGCACTGAATGATCAAACAAGTTATTTCACCACAACCGCTTTTTCTGCCTCTTTTGCTTATCACTTAGGAATAAATGATAAATGGAAATTGGCTTTGGGTGGACAGGGTGGCATAAATGTTTTACCTGTTTTTGATACACAATCAGCGCTGAGCAGTACTAACAGAGCGTTAGGTAGTTTTGGATTGGGTGCCTGGCTTCATTCGGATGATTTTTTTATAGGCGTTTCAAAACCAGAAATTTTATCTCAGAAATTTGGGCAGCAGAGCATTGCTAATTTTTACCGTCGTCCTCTTTACGTGATGCTTGGAGGAAGTTATCCTCTGGCGGAAGATGTGAAGTTATTGCCAAATCTTCTTGTTGTCCAGGAAAAGGATTACAAACTGAGGGTAGATTTTGGAGGACGTGTCTGGTTTAGTGAGAAAGTCGGGATCGGTGCAACTTATCACGCTGGCGGCGCATATTCATATGGAGGGTCGAATATTAATTATTTGCAATTATCTGCTGAGGCTCAGGTGGGTAAGAATATAAGGTTGGGATATTTTTACAGTACACGACAAATTGAACAAATTAACATAGTTTCCAATGCGCCCAAAGGAATTCACGAGCTAATGCTGAAGTTTGTTCCCAACCCGAATGGCTTCCAGAAGTATTGAAGTAAACATAAGGTGAATATCTCCGAACATGTTTAGTAAAAAGGAGATTTTTTGCGTTTTGTTTACATAAGTCTCGTAACTTTGTGCGGTAAATGAAATAATCACATTTGTGATGGATAAATACACATATATAGCAAATTCCGACGCCGCTTACATAGAGGAATTATACAATTCCTATAAGCAAGATCCAACCTCCGTAGACGAAGGTTGGCAAAAGTTTTTTGAAGGGTTCGATTTCTATCAGAAGTTCCCCGCCAACGGCAATGGACATGCCAATGGCGCCACCAATGGAAAAGCAACTGCAACGCCTGGAAAGGTTGATGCATCGCAGATCCGAAAGGAAATGGAGGTGGTTCATTTGATCCGTGGTTATCGTTCAAGAGGTCATTTATTGGCCACTACTAACCCGATACAGAAGAGAAAAGATCGTCAGCCACAATTGGAATTGAGCGATTTTAGTCTGGGACCTGAGGATCTTGATTCAGTTTTTGAAGCAGGAACCGAAGTTTTTGGACGTCCTGCTACTTTACGTGAAATTGTCGATTCTTTAAAAACGATTTATACAGGAAATATCGGATTTGAATATCTCTACATCCGCGACCGGGAACAGAAAAACTGGTTACGGAAGAAAATTGAGAAAGAGGCGTTGAACATGTCTTTTTCGATTGATGAGAAAAAACATATTCTTTCGAAATTGAATGAGGCGGTAGTTTTTGAAAATTTCCTTCACACAAAATACCTTGGTCAGAAACGTTTTTCACTTGAAGGTGGAGAAACAACAATTCCTGCTCTTGACGCGATGATCAACAAAGCGGCAGAAATGGGTGTGGTGGAAGTGATGATCGGTATGGCGCACAGAGGTCGTTTGAACGTACTTGCTAACGTGATGCAGAAAACATACGGACAGATCTTCAATGAATTTGAAGGTAATTTGCCTGATCAGGTTTGGGGAGATGGCGACGTGAAATACCATATGGGTTACGCAAGCCAGATCACTGCTGAAAACGGAAGCCAGGTTCATTTGAAACTTGCTCCTAATCCGTCACATCTTGAAGCAGTAAATCCGGTAGTTGAAGGATATATCCGCGCAAGAGCTGATGGCATGTACGAATCGGATTACGACCGTGTTCTTCCGGTGATTATTCACGGAGATGCTGCGGTTGCCGGCCAGGGAATTGTTTATGAAGTTACACAGATGTCTGGCCTAAATGGGTATTACACAGGTGGAACAATCCATTTTGTGATTAATAACCAGGTTGGTTTTACAACGGATTTTGTTGATGCACGTACCAGTATTTATTGTACGGATGTTGCCAAAGTGGTTGATGCGCCTGTTCTTCACGTAAATGGTGATGATCCGGAAGCTGTTGTATTCTGTATGAGACTTGCTGTTGAATATCGTCAGAAATTCAACAAGGATATCTTTATTGATATGGTTTGTTATCGCCGTCATGGCCATAACGAAGCCGACGAGCCTAAATTTACGCAGCCAACGCTTTACAAATCAATAGAAAATCATCAGAACCCACGCGAAATCTATCAAAAGATTTTGGCAGATCGCGGTGATATTGATGCACAGCTGGCAGCTAATATGGACAAGGAATTCAAGACTCTTCTTCAGGAGCGTCTTGATATGGTAAAACAAAAGGCTTTGCCTTACGTTCTGCCAAAACTTGAACAGGAATGGCATAGTCTGAGAAAATCGACGCCAACGGATTTTGAGAAATCACCTGAAACCGGTGTTCCTCTTGAAGTTCTGGAAAAAATAGGAAAAGCCATCATCAATACGCCGGAAGATTTCCAGCGATTGAAACAAATTGACAAACTTCTTAAAGATCGGGAACAAATGATTTTTGAGAAGAGGGAAGTAAACTGGGCTACCGCTGAGTTGCTTGCTTATGGATCAATTCTGGTTGATGGAAATATTGTTCGTTTAAGCGGACAAGATGTTCAGCGTGGTACTTTCTCCCACCGTCATGCGGTTTTACATGATGTTGAAACTAATTTTTCTTACAGCAATTTAGAGCATATTCAGGAAGACCAGGGGCCTTTCATGATTTATAATTCTTTGTTGTCAGAATACGCGGTGTTGGGTTTTGAATTCGGTTATTCGATGGCAAATCCAAATGCGTTAGTAATCTGGGAAGCTCAATTTGGAGATTTTGCCAATGGTGCACAAGTAATTATTGATCAGTTTGTAACGGCAAGTGAAACGAAATGGGACCGTTGGACCGGCCTTGTGATGCTTCTTCCTCATGGATATGAAGGTCAGGGACCAGAACATTCAAATGCGCGACCTGAACGTTACCTGCAATTATCTGCTGATTATAACATCATCGTTGCGAACGTTACCACGCCGGCTAACTTTTTCCACATGATGCGCCGTCAGTTGGCATTCCCATTCCGTAAGCCTTTAATCGTGATGTCACCAAAGTCGATGTTAAGACATCCGTTGTGTGTATCTCCGCTTGAAGATTTGACGAAAGGATCATTCCAGGAAACAATTGGTGATACTTTTGTTGATCCTAAAAAGGTTACAAAAGTGTTGTTGTGTACAGGGAAATTGTACTATGAATTGTACGAGAGACAGCAAAAAGACAAACGTGATGATGTTGCCATTATCCGTTTGGAACAAATGCATCCGTTCCCGCAGAAACAAATCGACGAACATCTTGCACTTTATGAAAATGCGAAAGTATTTTGGGTACAGGAAGAGCCTTTTAACATGGGTGGATGGACTTTCATGCTTCGCATGTATGCCGGTGCTAAACCATTGGAGGTTATTGCCCGTCGTTCAAGTGCCTCGCCGTCAACAGGATTCTCGAAAATCCATGCCCAGGAACAGGCAGAGATTATTCGCAGAGCATTTGAATAGGTATTCAACAGGTTATAAAAGACATAATTCGTTCATCATATTGCTGTAAAAATGGCTGAAATTGAAATAAAAGTACCGCCGGTTGGCGAGTCAATTACTGAGGTTACGATAGGGAACTGGTTCAAAAATGACGGTGATTTTGTGAAGTTGGACGAGGTAATTTGCGGACTTGATTCTGATAAGGCGACGTTTGAACTTACTGCGGAGTCGGAAGGTGTTTTGCATATTAAAGCACAGGAAGGCGACACATTAAATATCGGTGAATTGATCGCTACGATTGATCCATCAGGAAATGGTGCTGCTGCGGCGGCGCCTGCACCAGTTGCGGCTGCTCCTGCAGCACCGGCACCTGCTGAGGAAAAAGCGCCAGCTGCGGCTCCGGCTGCACCTACGCCAGCTGCTGAGGTGAAAATTTATGAAATGAAAGTTCCTGCGGTTGGAGAATCAATCACAGAAGTTACAATCGCTTCATGGAGCAAAAAAGACGGAGATCACGTAGAACTGGACGAAATCATTTGCGAACTTGAATCGGATAAAGCAACTTTTGAATTGCCATCTGAAGCGGCCGGTACTTTGAGGATTGTTGGAAATGAAGGTGATACACTTGCAATTGGAGCAGTAATTTGTACGATTGAAGTAGGTGCCGGAAGTTCTGCTCCGGCTGCTCCAGTAGCGGCAGCTCCTGCTGCAAATGGCGCTGAGGCTGATAAGGGTTACTCAGAAAAACATACTTCTCCTGTTGCTGCCAAAATTTTGGCAGAAAAGGGAATCGATCCTAAGGATGTGAACGGTTCTGGTTCAGGTGGAAGAATAATGAAAGACGACGCTTTAAAAGCGGGTGCTAAACCTGCGGCAGCTCCTACTCCGGCAGCAGCAAAACCTGCGGCACCATCGGCTCCTGCGAAAGTTGCAGCTCCTGGTGAACGTGGACAGCGTCGTGAAAAACTGTCGTCGCTTCGTAAGACAATCGCAAGGCGTCTTGTGGCTGTGAAAAATGAAACAGCGATGCTTACAACTTTCAACGAAGTTGATATGAAGCCGGTAATGGATCTTCGTAACAAATTCAAAGATAAGTTCAAGGAAAAACATGAAGTTGGTCTTGGCTTTATGTCATTCTTTGTAAAAGCAGTTACGGTTGCTTTGAAAGATTTCCCTGTTGTGAATGCATATCTGGACGGCGAAGAATTGGTTTACAATGATTACGCTGATATTTCGATCGCTGTTTCTACACCACGTGGTTTGGTCGTTCCGGTGATCAGAAATGCAGAAGATCTTTCTTTCTCCGCTATTGAAAAAGAAATTGTTCGTCTGGCTGTTCGTGCCCGTGATGGAAAGTTAGGCTTGGATGAAATGTCAGGCGGAACTTTCACGATCACAAATGGTGGAACTTTCGGTTCAATGCTTTCTACACCGATTATCAACGCGCCACAATCTGCTATTATGGGAATGCATAATATAGTGGAACGTGCTGTGGTAGTAAACGGAGAAATCGTTATTCGTCCAATTATGTACCTTGCACTTTCTTACGATCACCGTACGATTGACGGAAAGGATTCGGTTAGCTTCCTTGTTCGTGTAAAACAGTTGCTTGAAGATCCAATGAGATTATTGCTTGATATGTAATCCTGTAATATTTCAATATATTAGGCCCATCGAAAGATGGGCTTTTTTTTGTATCCTCTAATCAATAACCTCAACGTTAAAAATGAATAAAACTTTTTACTCCCTCCTGATATGTTTTACTATTATTCTTTTATTCGAAAATGTAATTTCTGCTCAATCTGTTGAAAAAAGAATATTGCAAGACAGTTTGAAAGAAAAGACTAATATTGGGAACGCTCAAAATATTTATCGTCATTTTAATAAATACAGAATTGAGGGAAGGAATCTAAGAACCCCGGAAATTCTGGATCGCCTCAGTTGTGTTGATTCCAGTGATTATAAGCTTTATCAAAAAGGAAGAAAGGATCAAAAAACTGGTGTGGCAATAGCCTTGGGTGGTGTTGGATTATTTTTGATTGCCGATGTTGTTGCAATTGGTTCTGCGGTAAATGATATTGGGAATCCTAATGTCAATGAGAGCTCCGATGATGGCACATTAATAGCTTTGTTTGCACTGGGTGGAGGTTTAGTCGTTGGAGGTTTTATTAAAACTATTCTCGGCAAAAAGATAAAAAACAAAGCTGTAACTGATTACAACCAGCATATCAGTTTGAGAAAAAAGAGTGTCGGATTTTATGTGAAACCCGGATTGACCGGGATTTCATTGGGATTACGATTTTAATTTTTCGTTTTCTTTATGCCGATCCTTATCCCGATCAGTCTTCTTTGCCAGGTTTTTCTCAAACGCTTCGGTAAGATTAATTCCTGTCTGGTTAGCCAGGCAGATCAAAACCCAAAGGACATCCGCCATTTCATCTCCCAGATCTTTATCCATATCAGACTTTTTGAATGACTGATCTCCGTAAGTTCGGGCCATAATCCGTGCTACTTCACCAACTTCTTCGGTCAAAATGGTCATGTTGGTAAGCTCTGAAAAATAACGGACGCCGTAGGTTTTTATCCAGTTATCTACTTGTTGTTGTGCTTCGTCAAGGGTCATGATTTCTTAAAATTAAATTCTGTTTTTTGAGTCAATAACAATCGTTACCGGTCCGTCATTTAGTAATGCCACTTTCATATCGGCGCCAAAAATCCCCGTTTGAATTGGATTATCAAGCTCTTTGTTCAAAAAATCAATCATTTGTTCATATAATGGAACGGCAACTTCCGGTCTTGCAGCATCAATGAAGGAAGGTCGGTTTCCTTTTTTTGTGCTTGCATGTAGTGTAAACTGACTTATCAAAAGAATATTCCCGTTTACAGATTTCAAATCGAGATTCATCCTTCCTTCTTCGTCACCAAATATTCGCATTCCGATTATCTTCTTGCCAAGCCATTCGATATCTTCTTTGGTGTCTTCATGAGTTATACCAAGTAAAACCAAAAATCCGGCATCAATTTTGCCCTCAACTTTTCCTTCAATGGTTACGGATGCTTCGCTTACACGTTGAATTACTGCGATCATAAATGAATTATTAAATGAAATGTCAAACTGAAATTTTTCCCTTTGACAAACAAAATCTTGCACTGGCAAAATAACGATAAATAAAACAGGAATACATTTCAGTAAATTTTATTTCATTATCAAATTTAACAGGAAATAATACTGAACACCTTGAAACAGCGTATTAACGGTTGTATATTGTAGAAAGGATTTACTTGAACTGAAAAAAAAATAGTATCCAATGATTGTAACAGATAGATCAAACGCTGGAAAATCAACCGTGAAAGAAGAGCGAATATCAGTTTTTGATATTTTCAAGATCGGTGTTGGACCGTCGAGTTCTCATACGCTGGGACCTTGGCGGGCGGGACAACTATTTGTGAAGTTATTGGAAAATATAACAAGTCTGGATCAAGTCATTTCTGTTAAAGTTAATCTGTACGGTTCGCTGGCCAAAACCGGAAAAGGTCATGGAACTGACCTGGCCGTTCAGTTGGGATTATGTGGGTATGATCCGGTTACGATGGATACGAAACAAATTGATACTATCAAATTCCAAATCGCTGATAGTAACAAATTGATTCTGAACGGTACTTCTGAAATTGATTTTAATCCTAAAACGGATATCATATTTAAAATGCAGGAGTCACTGCCGTTTCATCCCAACGCATTAACTTTTACAGCTGAAATAACTGAAAATGGAATACTACGCGAAACATATTATTCAGTAGGTGGAGGTTTTGTAATTCAGGAAGAAAATCAGGAAGAAGTTGGTCCTTGTGTGAGATTGCCTTACCCGGTTGATCATGCTTCGGATCTGTTAAACTGGCATCAACAAACCGGGATGGCTATTTCGGATATCATTTATGAGAATGAAAAGGTTTGGCGAAGTGAAGAGGAAATAAAAAGCGAGCTGCTGAATATCTGGCGGGTGATGAAAGAAAGCATTTATGAAGGCTGTCATAATGAAGGGATTTTGTCTGGGGGATTACATGTAAAACGCCGTGCGGCATCATTAAGCGAGAAACTTTTGAACGAAAAGGTATATTCCGGTTATGATGAATGGATCGCCGCGATTCGTTCTAACGGCCATGGATTTAAATATACATTGGATTGGTTGAGTTGTTTTGCGTTGGCGGTTAATGAAGAAAATGCTTCATTCAGCCGTGTTGTTACCGCACCGACAAACGGATCAGCTGGCGTAATTCCGGCGGTTTTACAATACTATCTTATTTTTTGCAACGGCACAGAAAATGATATTATCCGGTTTCTGCTTACTGCAAGTGAAATCGGTTGTATTTTCAAAAAGGGAGCGACCATTTCGGCTGCGATGGGAGGTTGTCAGGCAGAAATTGGCGTTTCATCAGCCATGGCTGCGGCAGGTCTGACAGAAGTTTCTGGCGGCACAGTGGAACAATGTATGATGGCTGCGGAAATTGCCATGGAACATCATTTGGGTATGACTTGCGATCCTGTCGGTGGTTTGGTACAAATCCCTTGTATCGAAAGAAATACCATGGGTGCAATTAAAGCAATCACAGCTTCACAACTTGCCATGCAGAGTAATCCTGAAAATGCAAAAGTATCATTAGACAACGTCGTCAAAACGATGTGGGAAACGGCATTGGATATGAATTTTCGCTATAAGGAAACTTCTGAGGGTGGATTGGCAATTAATATTCCGATAAGTCTGAGTGAATGTTAATTTTGCATTTTTTACAAATGCAATAACAAATGTGCTAAACCGAAATAAACTCCATAACCGATCAAATCGTTAGCGGTTGTGATAAAAGGTCCGGAAGCGACGGCGGGATTTATACCAATTCTGTCCAAAACAATGGGTGTAACGGTTCCTGTAAAAGAGGCGAGGAAAACAACAGATAAAAGTGCAGCGGAAACAACCAAGGCAAGTTGCAATTCATTGCCTATCAATAAATTAAATCCAAAAACAATTCCGCTGATAATAAGTCCATTGATGGAAGCAACGGCGAACATACGGATTAAACGGCTCCATACGCTAATATCCAAACCGGTTTTATCAGCAATACTTTGCAGGATGATCGAAGAAGTCTGGATACCAACATTTCCGCCCGTTGAACCAATAATGGGGATAAAGGCAGCCATAGCCGGAATTATTTTTAGATCGCCTTCAAAAAAACTAATGAATTTTGCTGCCAGAATTCCCCCCATCATTCCGACTAAAAGCCAGGGTAAACGGGCACGGGTTTGCTGGAAAATGGTATCATCTTCCTCAACATCACCGGTAATACCAGCCATGGCCAACGTATCCGAATTTGCCTGTTCTGTAATTACATCGATAATATCATCAATAGTAATGCGTCCCAAAAGTTTTCCCTGAACATTTACAACGGGTAAAGCGTCAAGGTCATAACGCTGCATAAGTTCTGCAACTTCCTCAGCCGGACGGTAGGTTTCAACAAAAATGAGATCTTTATCATAAAGGCTTTCAATTTTTGTATCCTTGTTTGCCAGTACGATTTTTTTCAAAGAGAGTATTCCAAGCAATATTCCATTATCGTCGATAACATAAACGGCATATACTTTTTCAACATCTTCCGCCTGTTTCCTGAGTTCTTCAATACATTGATTTACGTTCCAGTTGACATTGGCTTTTATCAATTCTTTCTGCATCAAACCACCCGCCACATCTTCGTCGTAATGAAGCAGGTCAAGAATGAAACGTGCATGTTCCCGGTCTTCCAGTAAGGCAATAACTTCTTCCCGAACGCGGATTGGTTGTTCGTTCAACAAATCCACGGCATCATCTGAATCAAAAAGATTGACGTAACGGGAGATTTCCTCGGAAGTAAAAGCTTCCAGAAATTCCCGTCTTTCATTGGGATCCAGCGCCGCTAAAATTTCCGCGCCTAGCTCAGTATCAAGCTGATTAATAAGATATCTGGCTTCCTTAGTATCCAATTCATACAACAAACCCGTTATATCGGCAGGGAAAAGCTCGGCCATTTTGGTACGAATGGCTTCGGGATTTTCAGTGACGATCAGTTCCTGAACTTGTTCAACGTATTCTTTGGTTAACTCAAAATTCATAAATCTTTACTGGCAAAGGGGTAATGGAAAAGTGATGAGGTTAAATTATTATGTAGGAAAAAACGTATCTAAAACGATTCTTCCGACAAGTTATTTTCTTGCTGACTTGCATTTATTACACCTTCCGCAAGGATTGTTAATTCAACAAAATCAGCAACACTAAGTTGTTCGGCACGTTTGGTAAGTAAAGGATGATCGGTAAATTCCCCAATCGGTTTCAAAGCATTGCGAAGTGTTTTTCTGCGTTGGTTAAAAGCTGTTTTTACAACTCTGAAAAACAATTTCTGATCACAGTCAAGTGACTTAGTTGAATTTCTGGCGAGACGAATCACACCCGATTGTACCTTCGGAGGCGGATCAAAAGCACCAGGCGGAACCGATACCAGGTACGTGATATCATAAAAAGCCTGCAACAAAACACTCAGAATTCCATAATCCTTATTTCCGGGAGGAGAAGCAATGCGTTGCGCAACTTCCTTTTGCAGCATACAAACTACTTCCTGAACCTGATCAGGATTTTGTAATACCTTGAAGAAAATCTGGGAAGAAATATTGTACGGGAAATTTCCAATGATCGCAAAAGGCTCCGGGAATATTTCGGACGTATCGTATTTAAGGAAATCACCTTCAATAATACGGGGAGTCAGTTCCTCGTAATGTTTTTTCAAATAGACGACGGATTCTGTATCAATCTCAATAACATAGGTTGAATACGATGATTTTTGAAGCAAGAACTGCGTCAATACACCCATTCCCGGACCTATTTCCAATACTTTACTATATCCTCCATGTCCACTCAAACCGTCAACAATTTTGTTGGCGATATTCATGTCTTTCAGGAAATGTTGTCCCAAATGTTTCTTGGCACGAACTTTCGAATCGTTCTGTTTTTTATAATTTATTTTCACGAGTCAAAATTACGTCTTAATTCGTAGATTTATCGAATAAAGAATAGGAAGTAATCTTAAAAATACGGTTTCCGGCAAATTATGGAAATGATTTCATCACTGACTGACTGGCAGTCAATACACACCACACTGCAACATTTGAATTTGATCGGGGTAACTTTTACGCCGGATTTTATAATCCGGGCAATTAGTCCCTATGCTATACAGAAAACCGGCTGGCTTGAATCTGATTTGATAGGGGAAAGTATTTTTGACAAACTGGTACCAAAAGATGAAGAGGACGAGATTAGCCAGATGCTGGAAGAAGGTATCCAGGGCAAGCGAAAACTCGAACAGCGCGAAGTACCGTTTTTGGCACAAAAGGGTACGCTGCGTACTTTTTCGATTAATTCGGTATTGATCCAGAATGAAGATGACAAGATTTTGTACATCACGCTGGTTGGTGATGATATTACCAGAAAACGTCGGATGGAATCTTCCATCACCAAATCCAACGCGCAGCTTCAGGATCTGGTTGATAACACAAGTGACCTGATTCAACTCGTTGCGATCGATGGGAAATTCATTTTTGTTAACAAAGCCTGGCGTGAAGTTTTGGGTTATCGGCTGGATGAAACCGCCTCCATGCGCATGCAGGATATTCTGCATCCGCAATATAAAGACGCGGCGATTGCACAGCTTGATTTGATCCGTGAAGGAAAAGCCAATGCCAATTTTGAAACTGTTTTTTTAAGTAAAGAAGGCAAAAAAGTTTTTGTAGGAGGAAGTGTTAATTGCCGTTACGATAATGGAAAACCGACCGCTTTTCGATGCATTTTAAATGATTATACCGAAAAAATAAGGGCTGAAAAAGCGCAAAGTCTTTATTATAGTATTGCCAATTGGACGGTTAATACGCAAAATCTTGATGATTTTTATCATACCATTCATCAGGAACTCGGTAAGATTATTGATGTTCAGAATTTCTTTATTGCGCTTTATGATCAAAGTAAAAGCTATCTGTATTTCCCATATTATGTCGATCAGTATTTCAAGGGAAATGTCCGTTTTACAAGACGTAGATTAGGGAATGGCGTTACGGAATATGCCATAGCATCGAACAAACCACTATTTCTTTCTGATACAGATATTGAAAATCTGGCGAAAACGAATAGTCTTCATTTATATGGTGTTACGCCAAAACTGCTTTTGTGCGTACCGCTCAGGATTGGTGATCGGGTTACGGGAATCATTGGTGTAAAATCATATGACGATCCGAATATGTTCGATGCCCGTGATCTGGAATTGCTGGAATTTATTTCTGGTCAGGTTGCTTTGGCGATTGCTCGTAAGCAAAGTGAGGAAGAGTTAAGTAAATATGCGGCGCGGTTGAACGCTATTTTTGATAGTAGTTCGCACCTTATCTGGTCGGTTAATAAAAGTTTGCAGCTTACTTCTTTCAACCTTAATTATGCAGATCTGGTTGAAGGCCAGGTTGGCGTTCGTCCTTCTTTAAATATTAATGCGGAAAAATTTGGCTGGCGAATTGTTGGTCAGAAAAACAGAAGAGCACTTGAAACCAAATACCGTCAGGCACTGCGTGGCGAACCTCAATATTTTGAATTTAAGATTGATCGTGCAAATGGCGGGGAAATGTGGCTGGAATTTTACCTTAACCCGATCCAGTATTCAAACGGTGTTATTGAGGAAGTTTCCGGTATTGCCCGTGATATCACGAGAAGAAAAGAAGCGGAATTATCGCTGCGCCATAGTGAAGAATTGTTCCGCGGGATTTTTGAAAACTTACAGGATATTTATTGCCGAGTCGACCGTCAGGGACGGATTTCGATGGTCAGTCAGTCTGTTTTCAAAAGAATGGGTTATACACCAGATGAAGTGATAGGCCATGAAATAACGGAATTCTTTAAGGATCGGAAAAAAATTCATTCCGCGCTCATCCGCCTTCGGAAAACAAAAAGTTTACGAAATTTTGAAATAAGTATCAATCGCAAGGACGGGACAGAACGTCAGTTTATGGTCAATATGTTGATGTTTACGAATGAGAAGGGTAAAACGATTGAAGTGGCGGTTCTGGCCAGAGATATTACGGAATTGAAACGCAATGAGCTGGAATTATTAAAAGCAAAAGAACATGCAGAGCATTCATTAAAGGTAAAAGAGGGCTTCCTGGCAAATATGAGCCATGAAATCCGGACGCCAATGAATGGTGTAATCGGTATGATTGATTTGCTTGGTGAATCTCAACTGAATCCGGAGCAACGGGATTATGTGATGACCATCAAGCGTTCTTCCGAAACCTTATTGGATATTTTGAATGATATTCTTGATTTGTCTAAAATTGAAGCGGGTAAAATGGTGTTGCATGAAACACCGCTTGCTGTGGAAGAATTGATGGTGAAACTGGTTTCATTGTTTGGACAAACAGCGAAAAATAAAGGAGATGAATTATCATACCACATAGCAGCTGATCTGCCCCAGTTCATCATCGCGGATCAGACGCGCCTTTTACAAATTTTATCAAACCTGACCTCAAACGCAATAAAATTCACAGAAAAAGGAGCGGTTAAAATCTTCCTTTCTTTGGTGAAAAATGACGGTAAACTTTACAAGATTAAAGTAGAAGTTCAGGATTCGGGAATCGGTATCAGCGCGATCGACAAGCAGATTTTATTTACCTCTTTTACCCAACTCGATAATTCTTCACGTAAATCATTCGGTGGGACAGGTCTTGGATTAGCTATATCCAAACAACTTTGTGAGTTGATGAATGGAGAAATTGGTGTTGAATCTACCGTAGGGCAGGGTAGTACATTCTGGTTTACTTTTGAAACCAAAAGTACTTCTATTGCACAGGTTAGTTCGAGCGCTCAAATACAGGAAGTGCCTATTGAAAACGTCTTTTCTGATTTTCACCCGGTGATTTTATTGGTGGATGATAATGCAGTAAACCGGAAAGTTGCGAATGAAATTTTGAAAAAATCGGGATGTATTGTTGATCTGGCGGAAAGTGGTTTTGAAGCAATTGAAAAAGTTGAAAATAAACTCACGCTTTCCGGTGAAAACTATGATATCATTTTCATGGATATCCAGATGCCGGATATGGATGGTGTTGAAACAACGCAGGAATTGAAAAAGCGTTTTCCAAAACTTACGGCGCCAATTGTAGCGATGACTGCTTATTCGATGAAGGAAGACCGCGACCGGTTTATGAGTCAGGGAATGGATGATTATATTGCCAAACCAATTCGTGCCCAGCACTTGATATGGAAAGTAAAAGAATTACTGGGTAATGTGGAAGGTCGAAAACTGGAATCAAAACAAAAGGAAATTGCTCAGGAAGTTTCCTTACCCATTCTGGACAAGGAAATTATTGATCAGCTAAAAGGAATTGGCGGTGCAGATCTTGTTTTATCTGTCTTTGAAGATTTTGTCATGGAATCAGATGAGCTGGTTGAAGGCGCAGTTACGGCTTTTGCAACCGGAGATATCCCCACGGTTAAAAGTAATCTTCATACGTTGAAAGGAAGTGCCGGAACTGTGGGCGTGTCCCAGGTGGCAGAAATAGCCAAGGATGCGGAATGGCGCTTAAAAACAGATGATACAAGTACTTTGGCTGAGGCTTTGCCTCAACTACAAAAGGCCTATCGCAGATTCCTTGACAATTATGAAGCGTTATTGAAAGACTGGTTGAAATAAATAAAACATCATTTTGGCACATTCCTCAACAAATCAATCGGGCATTGGGAATTTTCGTAAATTCTTTTGTGGAGTAGGGGAATGTGCCTTTATATCAAATATTTTTCGCGTATAAGATTGCAATGATGCACGGCATGGCCAACTGTCATCCAGCCTAAACTTCTGGCGGAATATTGTTCTTTTTGATTTGGAAACTTAAAATTCAGCATTTCATTGGTCATATGGCTGAACAAAGTGATTGTGGCATTTCTGACACAAATCAGTTCTTCCGCAATATCTTTTAGGGTTCTGCCTGTTGCATTAAAATCTTTATTGTAGTCTTTTCCCTGAGGCACTTCCAGAAATACATCGACTTGTCTGGAAAAGCAAAATGCTTTATACGCATAATACCGCTCATCGTCTGCAAGGTGAATAAAAACCTGCCGGGTTGTCCATTTATCCTCGGCATATTTAAATTCTTCGCGTTCCACAGGAATTGAATTTATTAATTCGATTATATCCTCTTTATTTTTTTGTAAAGCTGAAATCAAATCATCCCTGGTGGCAAGATTGAAGAAGTAAGGATACCAGGACGGCGCGTCTTCTAATTTTGGACGGTCAATTTTGATCATTCAGATCGATGATTGGGCGTGGAAATTAGTTTTAGTACTTCGTAATAAAGTTAGAAATATCTATATATGTGAAGTGAGTTAAAATATTGTAACCTTCAACATCTTGAAGATAGATCTAAGTCCTGAGCAACTTTAACATGTTCCATTTTTTTACGTAAAGCTTCCATTCTTTTGAAAAGCTCAGACTGATCCTGATGTATAGGGTCTGTAACATCTTCAATAATTATATTGACCTTTTTGCCAGCAAAATTACCTCTAACTTGTTCAAGAAAGTTTTCGTTTAAAGAGTCGGCAGGCAGTGTGTAGGTTACTTGCATAATGTTATTTTTTTATTCCAAGATAACGTTTTTTTGACATTTATGTTTCCACATGAGATGGTTGAAGTAAATTGTATTTAGAATTTGTGAGATTTTTTCAAAAATCTCTATTTAATTCCGTCGATAAATTCGGCCCAATCATCGGTTGAAATAACCTTTTTGCAGATTGGTTTAGGTTTGCGGAGCGGACGGTTAAACTTTTTAAATAAATGTGGCTCTAACGTTTCAGAAACCTTTACCAGAAATCATGAAAACTATATTTGCATCCGTATTATTGATACTCAACTTGGCGCTGCCAGGTTTTGTTCAGGCGCAAACTTCTCAAATCACAGGGACTGTACTTGACAGCACCAGTCGTTCGCCGGTTGTTGGAGCTTATGTTGCAGTAAGCCGTAATACTCCGGATGCGAAACCGGAGTATGTAACGACGGATGTAAACGGAAAATTTCTGGTTTCAGGTCTTGTCAAAGAATCTTATCGCGTTAAGGTTTCTTATCTGAGCTATAAGGATTCCGAAAGAGTGATTAAAATTTCTGATGACGTTCAAAATACCGGTACATTTTTGCTTTCAGAAGCGGTATCGAATTTGAAAGAGGTGAAAGTTGTTGGTCAGGTTGCGGCAACGGAGCAGAAAGGTGATACCACACAATTCAATGCCGCCGCTTACAAAACAAATCCGGATGCAACCACGGAAGATTTAATTCAGAAAATGCCTGGTATAACCGTAATAAACGGAACGGTTACGGCACACGGTGAAACGGTTAATAAAGTATTGGTGGATGGAAAACCGTTTTTTGGAGATGATGCTGCATTAACTTTAAAATCATTGCCCGCCGAAATTGTTGACAAAATTGAAGTTTTTGACAAGTTAAGTGATCAGTCTGCATTTACTGGCTTTGATGACGGCACTGGCCAGAAAACAATTAATATTGTAACAAAAGCAAACAGTCGAGTTGGACAATTTGGGAAAGTATATGCAGGATATGGCCTGGACGACCGCTATCAGGCAGGTGGAAATATGAGCTTTTTTAATAAAAATCAAAGAATCTCGGTTATTGGTCTTACCAATAATATAAATGTTCAAAACTTTTCAAACCAGGATTTGCTTGGTGTGTCGGGAAGTAGCGGTGGTGGCGGAGGAAGAGGAGGAGCTGGTGGAGCGTCCAGTAACTTTCTGGTAGGAAACCAGAGCGGATTGACCGGGACGAATTCTTTCGGATTAAATTATGCCAACAAATTTGGGAATAAAGTTGATGTTACCGGAAGCTATTTTTTCAACAGGACGAGTAACAACAATTTTCAGAATACGAACCAGGATTATTACGGTAAACAACTATATAAAGAATCAAACACTTCTGGTTCAACAAACACAAATCATCGTATGAATTTCAGAGTCGAGTATACGATCGACAAAAAGAATATGTTGATTTTCACTCCTCGTTTGAGTTTTCAGAACAATCAATCCGGAACGTTAAAAGATGGATTTACTTCTTTAAGTAACGGTTCAGCGGTCAATAGTACAGCTACGGATCAATCCAATAAAAATCACGGATATAATTTCACAAACGATCTTTTGTTCCGTCATTCTTTTGAAAAAAAAGGCAGAACGCTTTCATTCAACTTCAATACACAGATAAACGATAAGAGTGGAAACGGGCAATTATATTCTAAAAACCAGTATTTTACGAATTTGGAAATGCCTGGTGACACAATTGATCAGAAGAATTACACATCTTCTAATGCAGTGAGTTTGGGTGGAAATCTGGTCTATACCGAGCCAATCAGCAGTACCGGACAATTGCAATTTAATTATGGTTTAACGGTAAGTAACAGCAATTCGGATAAGGAAACTTACAATAATATCCTGCCGGACGGAAACTCTTACACACAACTTGATTCCTTGCTGTCAAACAGTTTTGACAATCGTTATACAACGAACCGTGCCGGTATGAGTTATCGTTACCGAAAAAATAACTGGTCTGGAAATGTTGGGATTGATTTCCAGAATACCGGATTATACAGTCAGCAATTATCGCCTATCAATGAAAAAGTGGATCATACTTTCACTAATTTTCTGCCAAACTTAATGCTTACGTACCGGTCGAAATCGGGTACGCAATTCCGAACATTTTTCCGCAGCTCTACCAATCAGCCATCAATTTCCCAGCTGCAAAATGTAGTGGATAACAGCAATCCGCTTTCGTTGACAGCGGGTAACCCAAATTTGAAACAGGAATATCGCAATACTATGAATATGCGTTATTCGATTGCCGGTGCGAATCATCCTTACAGCTTGAATGCAATGATTTTTGTTACCCAAACAAATAACGCCATCGTAAATTCGACTTTGATAGCACAGCAGCCGACAACTTTGCCAAGTGGGATTGTATTGGAACAAGGAGCTAAACTGACGGCGCCGATCAACATGGACGGAAGCTGGAACGCAAGAACTTTAATCGCTTACGGTAAACCGATCTCTAAAATTAAACTGAATGTTAACCTGACTTCGGGTTTTAATTACGTGCGTGCTCCGGGTATGATCAACAATGTTTCTAATTTTTCCAACACGTATGCTTACAGCCAGGGATTGGTTTTGAGTAGTAATATTAGTGAGAAACTGGATTTTACGGCTTCGTATTCAGGTAATTATAACGTAGTTCGGAACTCAATTCAGCCTACGCTTAACAATAACTATTTCACGTCAAGTATTACGGGCCGCGTTAACTGGATTTTTGGTAAAGGTTTTCTTTTTCAAAGCGATGTTAACAACCAGTCGTATCGCGGTTTGGGAGCCGGTTATAATCAGAACTTTACCTTATGGAATGCAAGTTTTGGTAAGAAATTCCTGAAAAATAACGCTGGTGAATTGAAACTTACAGTTTTTGATATTCTGAAACAAAACAACAGTATCGCCCGTAACGTAACAGAAACCTACGTGCAGGATGTTACAAGCCGTGTTCTGACACAATATGCGATGCTTACCTTCACTTACACATTGAGAAATTTTGGTAAAGCGCCAGCGAATAATAATTCTGAAAGACGTCGTGAATTTGACGGAATGGGTGGCGGATTTCCAGGTGGAGGCGGTGGAGCGAGACCAGGCGGAGGACCAGGAAGTTTTTAAATTGATGTTCAAAATGACCCCGATTTTAGCAATCGGGGTCATTTTTTTTATCTCTTCGTAGGAAAAGGAATGACAAGCTCTTCACCACGACTGGCTATATCTTTTGTTTTTCCATTCGCCTTCATGATAGCTTCCTTACTTACATCATATTTTCCGGAAACCACTTTTAAAATATCACCGGCGCCAACGGTATGCACTGCCTTCACGCGGATTTTGAGTTTGTCTCCTGATTTTAATTCTGTAATTGATGGATTCAAAGCTTTTAGCGTTTCTGTCGTAAGATTATAACGACTGGCAAGAGAAGAGAAAGTTTCACCACCTTTTACGGTGCGTGTAATTTCCCGGCCACCAATTTTTGAAGCCACTACTTTGGCATCTTCCATTTTCTTAGGCTCCTCTTTTTTGTCTTTCTCTTTTTCCTTCGTTTTTTCTTTATCCTTTTCTTCGGTTGCTTTCGGTTTTTTCCTGATTACGGGATCTTCGGATTCTTCTTCTGCAACGGGTTCCTCGGTAACTGTTTTATCCTCAGTGGTATCCTTAACTGTTGAAGTCAGCTCTTCGGAATTTGTGGAATCATCAGAAACGTATTCATAGCCTACATAAAGCATTGCCAAAACCAACAATACCAACACAAATAAAGTAATAATTGGCAGGTTGGATTTTTCGGTAGGACGTATGTTTCGTTTTTTTGGGCTTTCGTCTTCCATAGTTTATTGATGATTCAATTGACAGTGACTTTACTTGATACGAAAATAATAAACCAACGTTACTTTACAACTTCATTTTTTAATTCCTTATTCATCGCAGCGACTTTCTCTTTCAATCCTTCTTTAAAGATATCCAGTCGGTTAGCAACATTAGTATCGCTCGCTCCGATTATTTGTGCCGCAAGAATTCCTGCATTTCTTGCACCGTTCAGGGCTACTGTGGCAACCGGAACGCCCGAAGGCATTTGTAAAATCGATAAAACAGAATCCCAGCCATCAATGGAATTACTCGACAAAACCGGTACTCCAATAACGGGCAAAGAGGTAAGTGAAGCTACCATTCCGGGTAAATGCGCTGCTCCGCCAGCACCGGCAATAATTACTTTCAAACCCCGCTGACGTGCACTGGCAGCATATTCAAGCATTCTTTCAGGTGTACGGTGCGCGGAAACAATTTCCATTTCAAACGCTATTCCAAGCTCGTTTAGTGCATCTGCTGCTTCCTGCATTACCTTCCGGTCCGACAGGCTTCCCATGATTATTCCTACCATTTTTTTATATTTTATCAATCACCTTTTAAAACGGCAATTATTATTTTTCAATTTGAGAACTGCTTATTACTCTGATATTCTTTTTAACAAAATCTACCTTAGCTTTTAACGAAGCCAGGTCGTGATCCATGATGGTTATATGGCCCATTTTCCGGAAAGGTTTGGTGATCGCTTTCCAATATAAAAACGGAAAAACCTGATCCGTTGCCAGTAGCTTTTCCATTCCTTCATATACTGCCGGACCTTCAAAACCATCTTCACCCAATAAATTCACCATTGCAGACGGCGCATAGGTTTCGGTACTACCCAAAGGCAGATCCAGAATAGCCCGCCAATGTTGTTCATATTGTGAAGTTGCGTTGGCGCGGATTGTGTGGTGGCCGCTGTTATGCGGGCGTGGAGCCACTTCATTAATAAGTACTTCGTCATCAGCTGTTAAAAATAATTCAACTGCCAACAAACCCACAATCCCAAAAGATTCTGCTGTTTTTTTAGCAATTTCCTGTGCTTTCTGATCGGTTTCTGCGTTGATTTCCGCAGGTGCAAAAAGATATTCGACGAGATTTAATTCAGGGTGGAAAACCATTTCCACGGTAGGAAAACATTTAATTTCTCCTGACGGATTTCTGGCAACGATTACGGCCAGCTCTTTTTCAAAAGCAACCGCTTTTTCCAGTAATCCGGGCTGGTCAAACGCTTTTTCAATATCGGCTTCGGATGTCACACGTTGCACGCCGCGACCGTCATAACCATCGCGTCCAAGTTTGTGAAAAGCAGGTAGGAAATCAATGAAATTTCGTACATCCTCGCGATTTTCTGTTAAGACAAATTCTGCAGTCGGAAGTCCTTTTTCAAGGTAAAATTGTTTCTGGATTCTTTTGTCCTGGATTTTGCGGATTACCGAAGGCTGGGGATAAATCCTCTTTCCTTCTTTTTCCAAAGCTTCCAGCGCTTCAACATTTACCTTTTCTATTTCAATGGTGATAACGTCAAGATTCTTACCAAACTGGTAAACAGTGTCATAATCCTGCAAAGAACCTTGTGTGAATTTCGGGGCAATTTTGCGGCAGGGCGCTTCTGCGTCAGGATCTAAAATGTGAATATCAAGGTTCCAGTCTATGGCGGCCTGCAAAAGCATAAGTCCTAATTGACCACCGCCAAGAATACCTATTCGGGATGAAAGCATTTAGTAGTTCGATTGTATTTGTGCAAAATTGGTGGAAAAACTGCGAACTTAAAACTGTTTGCACCAATAATCGCGATTGGATAAGCTACTTAGCCTACTTTAAATCATTTCATAAACCTGATTAAGCCGATTTCGACTAGCAAAAACAAAAGTGCGGCATATAAAAAATATTTCCAGAGACTGGTTCCAAAATTTTGCTGTTGAAATTCTTTTGCAAAAGCATCATCATCAATTTTGTCAAAAACCTGTACATTTTTTTGGCCTGAAAAAATATTTCTCAGTTCAGCCGGTGAATAGTAATCAAGACGGGATTCTCCACTACTATGATTCAGGGCAATTAATTGCTCCGTTTTATTGTCTTTGATCAATTCAAAATAACCTGCATCCAGTCCGTTTCCAAGCTGGTCGCCTTGTGGGATTTCCAGTAAAAGCTGATTTCCTACGATTTTTTGGGAAGGAATCAGTTCCGTTTTGTTTCGCTTCAATTTGTAAACCGTATTTTGACTTTCGTTGGTAACAGTCAGCGCAATCGGATTTTCATCAAATGTGAAAGCCGTGCGTTGAGCTCTTACGCTTAACGCCGCCATTTTATACATGATCGGGACAAAAATCGCATGCTGCGCCATGGATCCGAACTCTGGATTCAACGGAGCCGAAAATAAATATATTTTCCCCTTTCCTCCCGAAATCTGATTGAGATAAGGCTGGCCGCTGCGTAGCGACAAAAGTGATTGTCCCGCATTCGTCCAATTCCAGGTTGGCGATGCGGAAGGTAAATTCAAATTTATTTCCTGCCGGACCGATTCTTCAAAAACGTCACTAAAAAATGGATTATTCCGGTTGGGCGCTGCTATGGCAATTAGCTCATGAGAAGTATTCTTTTCGGAGGTCAACCCATTAACTCCAAAACTTTGCAGCAATGAAACATAACTTGTTGCATTGGGCAGGGAAGGAGGAATTACGGTAAGGCTGCCACCTTTTCGTACAAAATCCTGAATCTCCTGAGCCAAAGTACCACCCGGCTGTTCAACACCTTCGAGCACTACCATATCAGAATTTTTGATCAGGCCGGGATCTACATTTTGTGCTGAATAACTTTGAAGCGCAAACAAACTGTCATTTGCATAGACATTATCAATATAATTACCTTCCTGCTTTTGTCCATATATATGAAGAATACGAATAAGCGGAGAAGCATTTAAAACAAAATAATAGTCATTGTCAAAAGTCACCGGAAAATCGTCAAAAGTGATTCTTCCCTTTTTGTAGCCTTTTCCTTTCAGATTGAAATTAAATTTAGCAATTGCACTTCCATTGGCTGGCACATTAACCGATGCTGTTGACGACTGCGTATTATCCAGACTTAATTTCAAAACAATCTTTTTTGCCTCTTCACTACCTGAATTGCTCACTTTTACAAAAAGAATATTGTTCTGTAATTCACGGATGAAAGGCGTATTCAGCCAGACGGAATCTACAAATACATTCTTCTCTGCAACGGCCTGCACAGGTACCAGAAAAAGCCTGTTCACCGTATCGGTTTTTAATTTGGACAAATCGCCTGCTGTACTTTTCTGAAAATCAGAAAACCAGAAAAACTGGTTTTTACCTGTGCTCTGATGTTTTGTAACCAGATTTTCCTGACGCTTGTAAATCTGCTCCAAAGTACGGGATGTATGCGAAAGTCCGATTGTTGTAAACCGATCTCTGATTTTTTCAGCCGGATAAAGGCCTTGTTCCTGAGACGAAAAATCGTTTGTAACAAGCTGTAATGATGAGGCATTTTTAAATAATCCCAGCAAATCATTCAGTCTTGTTGTGGCAATATCAAGATACCGTTTGCTGTTCGATTCATTTTGCATGCTGAACGAATTGTCAAGATACAAACTTGTTATCCCTTTTCGGTCTACCGCGGCATCGTTTTTACCCGGCAAAAAAGGCTGGGCAAAGGCAAGTACCAAACAAATAATTGCCAAAGTACGAGCAGCCAGAATCAGCCAGTGTTTTATTTTGCGGATCGAGCGTGTTTGTGTTTCTACCGCTTTTAGAAAAGCGACATTGGTAAAATAAACACGTTTTGTACGCCGGAAATTAAATATATGAATGGCTATCGGAACCGATATGGCCAGTAAACCCCACAAGAATGACGGAAAAAGAAAACTCATTTATGATTGAATGTTTATTTAGCAGTCGGCTTTCGGCAATCGGCTGTCAGTTTTGGGCTCATAGGAATTTGATATCTTAAAGAACGTAAATTTTTCAAATATCGGATGATAAACTTTTGCTTTTTATTACTTAGTGCCACCTCCAAAAGCTAATCACTAAGACCTAAAAGCTCTCCAAGCTATTTATTTCGTCTGCTTTCTGATAAGTCGACAGCTTTTTTCTAACTTTGTAATTCATTTAGTGGTTGCTAAATCGTCACGACGTGCAGCAATTTTTAGTAAATAAAGAAATTGATTAATTTTTAAAGGAATTATGGCCAAAGTATCGGTGAACAAACACCAGCCTGTTTATCAAATGCCTACGAATCCGGCAGCGGTTCGCACGAAAAGGTATGCGTTGCCAACGAAGACATATATTACCATTGCCATGAAGCATTTCTTTAAGTCGCAGATTAAATGGGTGTTATTGCCTGTTGCTTTGCTTCTTATAAACGCAGTTGTAAGTCTTACAGATGTTTATCCAAATTACTGGATTTATATTGTTATTGTTGTTGCCTCTCTACTTTACGTTTTGTTCTGGGTTGTTCAATTCACGGGGATTACACAACTTGCTCAGTATAAGCCCATGTTTGAAAAGTTTTCATACGAAATTGACAACCGTCAGATTTTGATGAAAATGAATGCAAAAGAAGGCAGCATCATGAAATGGGAACAAATTCAGGAAGTTTATAAGAACGAGGATTCTTACATTATGATCATTTCAAGAGGTCAGTTTGTACAGCTTCCATTTTCAATTTTTACTTCGGAACATGATGTTAAAGTTTTTGAAAGAATATTAAAACAAAAAGAATTTCTGAAAGAAAAGTAGTCTTTTGTTTGAAATAATTAGAAAAGCGAAAATTGGGAAGTCTCCGGTTTTCGCTTTTTTTGTTTTATGTGGATTGTTTGACAATTGGAATGTCAGGAATTAATATTTCCCGCTGGTCGGGGTTCAGGAATTTATTAATATAATTATGTCACCCCTTTGGGGTTTAGGCGCAGATTATTGAGGTTTTTTTGCTATAATACTGTCATCCCGTCGGGATTGGATCCCTGGTATTCAAAATTTATTTCCTTGAATGATTTTATTTTTAAGTGCTTTTTTCGGTGAGGCGATAATATGCATCAAGATATAACCGAAGTAAAAATCCCGAAGGGATGACATTATTATAGAAATGAAAAAATTAGTGATGCCTAACCCTTAAAGGGAGGCCCGCGCAGGGCGACATAATCTCAACCAATATTTGCTTTAATAGAAATAAATTGAATTTTGACCTAGCCTGTTTACTTGCAAAATAGTATACTCAAATTCAGAAATTGCAAACATTTGTATATCAATATTTTAAACTGTTATTAGTATTTCAATTTTGATATCCAACCGAAAAATTTAGACCTGTTAATAATATTAAAAACAAACCTTTTCCTGGATCATGAACCAAAGAAGCTCTAAAATCGTAAAACCAGTATGAAAAAAGCCTATTTTTACGGCTTCTTGTTTCAACAGATCTTAATTTATGTCAAATAACCTCTTCGATTTTGGAATGATTGGGTTGGGAGTAATGGGTAGAAACCTGCTACTGAACACAGCTGATCACGGTTTTTCTGTTATTGGTTTTGATAAGGACGAAACCAAAACTGCTGCGCTGGAAGCAGCGGCAACAGAAGGCACTACCGTAAAAGGAGTTCCGGATCTTGCACATATGGTGCAGCAGTTACAACGTCCGCGCAAGCTTATGATGCTTGTGCCAGCCGGAAAGCCGGTTGACGATGTGATAGAATCTTTATTGCCTTTGGTTGAAAAAGGTGATATAATAATTGATGGTGGAAATTCGCATTATACGGATACTTTACGCCGGGTTAAATATCTGCGTGAAAAAGACATTCATTTCATGGGCGTTGGTGTTTCCGGCGGTGAGCAGGGTGCGCGTACCGGTCCAAGCATTATGCCTGGTGGTGATATTGAAGCGTATGGCCATGTAAAACCTTTGCTTGAAGCAATTTCGGCCAAAGTAAATGGTGAGCCTTGTGTGGCATATCTTGGAAAAGAAGGTGCCGGACATTATGTCAAAATGGTTCATAATGGTATTGAGTATGCTATTATGCAGTTGATCAGTGAGGCATATACCTTATTGAAACATGCAGGACTTAGCAATGACGAACTTCATGAAACTTTCAAAAGATGGAATGAAGGTGCGCTTCAATCTTTTCTGGTAGAAATTACCGCCGATATTTTCCTGCAAAATGATGATAAAACAAGTGCACGTTTACTGGATGTGATTTCGGATAAAGCAGGTTCAAAAGGAACCGGCAAATGGACTTCACAAGATTCTATGGAATTGCCTGTTGCCGTTCCAGTGATTGATACTGCTGTTGCGATGCGTACAATTTCAGGTTATAAAGATGAAAGAGTGAAAGCCTCAGCATTGTATAATGAATCGGGCGCAGCGCTTAACGTTTCGATTGAGGAATGGGTTAAGCAGGTTCATGATGCATTATATTTTGCTACGATATTAAGTTATGCCCAAGGTTTGGCCATGCTTTATCAGGCATCGAAAGAACTTGCTATGGATATTCCTTTGCCGGAAGTAGTAAGTGTTTGGCGTGGTGGATGTATCATCCGTTCAACCTTGTTGGAAACATTTACACAGGCTTACAAACAGTCGCCGGATTTGTCTAACATTTTATTGGATTCAGGTGTTGCATCTCTTGTGAAATCTGCTGAGGGCAACACACGTGCGGTAGTTGCGCAGGCTGCTTTGAGTGGTATTCCGGCTGCGGCATTTATGTCGTCACTTGCTTACTTTGATGCGTACCGTACTGAACGTATGGCGACAAATCTTATTCAGGCGCAACGTGATTATTTTGGAGCTCACACCTACCAGCGCACTGATATTTCAGGCTCTTTCCACACGGAATGGAATCATTAAAAAGTAACTTTTATGAAAACTAGTAAGAGGCCGCCTGCTTCTATATTATTTATTTTTGGAGGCAGCGGTGATTTAAATTATAGAAAATTAACACCAGCGCTTTATAATCTTTTCCTTGACGAATGGATGCCCGAAAAATTTGCAATTGCAGGTATCGGGAGGAGTGCTTATAGTAATGAAGAATACCACGGTCATTTGCTGGATGGAATTACGAAGTTTTCCAGACGGAAAGATGAGCAAAATGAGCATTGGGAAGATTTCAGCCAGCATGTTTCCTATCTTCAAATGGATGGAGATGATGCAGCAGCTTATCATAAAATAACGGATCTTGTAAAAGAAAAAGAAGCAGAATGGGGCCAGCATCCCAATGTGATTTTTTATCTGGCCGTTGCTCCGCAGCTAGTACCTTCTATTGCGACCAAACTTGGTGCACTTAATCTTTGCAGTGATATTCATTGTACCAGAATTGTGGTTGAAAAACCTTTTGGACATGATTTAAAAAGTGCACATGAATTGAATGCACTGCTTTCCGGCATGTTCAAGGAAGAGCAGATTTTCAGGATTGATCATTATCTGGGAAAAGAAACGGTACAGAATATCCTGGCTTTGCGTTTTGCAAATGCTTTGTTCGAACCGCTTTGGAACCGGAATTACATTGATCATATTCAGATCACAGCTGCGGAAAGTGTAGGTTTGGAAGGTCGTGGTGGCTATTTTGAAAATTCTGGTGCGTTGCGTGATATGGTTCAAAACCACATTTTGCAAATCCTGTGCATGGTAGCGATGGAAGCTCCGGTTTCTTTCGATGCTAATGAGATCAGGAATAAAAAGGTAGATGTGCTTAATGCAATTCGAAGGATTTCTCCGGACAAAGTTCATGAGCATGCGGTTCGCGGACAGTATTCAAGCGGTACCAAAAAAGGCGAAGCAGTAGTTGGGTACCGTGAGGAAAAAGGCGTTAATCCTGAATCGGCAATTGATACTTTTGCTGCTGCAAAATTCTATATTGATAACTGGCGCTGGCAGGGTGTTCCGATTTACGTCCGTACCGGGAAATATTTAAATCAGAAAGCTACCCACATTACCTTGCAGTTCAAATCTGCCCCGCATAATGCATTCCCGTCAGAAGCTGAGGATATCTGGCATTCCAATAAACTTACGATCAGTATTCAACCTGAAATGGATATCAGCCTGAGTTTTCAGGTGAAACGTCCTGGTCAGACGATGACACTTGATCCGGTTAATATGACTTTCAGTTATGACGATGCGTCAAAAGATCATGCGCCTGAGGCTTATGAAACTTTACTTCTGGATGTAATGGAAGGCGATGCAACACTATTTATGCGTGGCGATCAGGTTGAAGCGGCTTGGAAAGTTATTATGCCGATCTTGGAAAACTGGGAAAATAACAAACCAGCTGATTTTCCAAATTATGCGCCGGAATCATGGGGCCCGGATGCAGCCGATCAGTTAATTGCGCGCGAAGGGCATGCATGGATTAATACACCGTCAGCTTAAAAATATCAAACTATGGGACAACTTCATATTGCCAATGACTCCGTACAGTTGAGCACAGAGCTTGCCGAATGGATCAGTAATTACATAAACGAAGTATTGACGAAAAAGGATCGGTTCACTTTTGTTCTTTCAGGTGGCGGCACGCCGAAGCTTCTTTATACTTTACTCGCCGCCAAACCATACAATGAAAGTATTCCATGGGAAAAAATTCATTTTTTCTGGGGTGATGAAAGAGCCGTTCCTTTTGAAGATTCACGTAATAATGCTAAAATGGCGTACGATGAGCTTCTGGATAAAGTAGGTGTGAAAGCTGAAAATATCCATGTGATGCGTACGGATATCGGAGCGGAAGAATCTGCTGCGGAATATGAAAAAATATTAAAGCAGTATTTTGAAGGCGAGGAAACAACGTTTGATTTTGTATTACTGGGCATGGGAGATGATGGACATACTTTGTCTTTATTTCCGGGGACCTCTGTGATACATGAAAAAGATGCGTGGGTAACTTCTTTCTTCTTACCGGCTCAGGATATGTACCGTATTACGCTTACGGCTCCCGTTGTCAATCAATCAGCCGCAGTTGTGTTTTTGGCTGTTGGGACAGGAAAAGCAGAAACTTTGAAGCATGTTTTGGAAGGAGAATTTGAACCTGATAAGTATCCTTCACAGGTTATCAAACCAGCAAAAGGACAACTTCTCTGGTTTATTGACGAAGCTGCGGCAGCTGGTTTAAAAGCATAATTGTTCTATAAAAATATAAATAGGGAAGGACGCTATTCTAAGTGTCTTTCCCTTTTCTGTTTTAAAAATATAAGAAATCCCTATTAGCAAACCAGGATTTTAATAGGCACACTCCCGAATTCATCTTACATTTGATCTCTTACTCAATCCTATAAAAACGCCTTGAAAACTGTATTAATTATTGACGACGAAGAAAAACTTCGTGCTCTTTTGGCTAGAATTCTGAAATCAGAAGGCTTTGATGTACTTGAAGCAGGAGATTGTAAATCAGGTTTAAAAAGCGTTGAAATAAATGATATTGATGTTGTTTTATGTGATGTAAAACTTCCTGACGGAAGCGGAGTGGATATGGTTTCTAAAATCAAACAGAAAAAATCTCAGGTTGAGGTGATTTTGCTGACGGCCTATGGGAACATTGCAGATGGCGTGCAGGCCATGAAAAACGGTGCTTTTGATTACATCGTAAAAGGAGATGATAATGACAAGATTATTCCACTCTTGCACCGCGCTATCGAAAAAGTACAATTACAAAAGCGTGTTAAAGAACTGGAAAAAAGGGTTGAAGATAAATTTTCTTTTCAGTCGGTGATTGGTAAATCAAAATCAATTCAGCAAGCCATTGAGTTAGCCCAAAAAGTGGCTCCTAATGACACCAACGTGTTACTTACAGGAGAAACGGGGACGGGAAAAGAAGTTTTTGCACAGGGAATTCATCAAGCCAGTCAGCGGGCTGGAAAAACGTTTGTTGCTCTGAACTGTGGAGCTTTTGGGAAAGATATTCTCGAAAGTGAATTGTTTGGATACAAACAGGGCGCTTTTACTGGTGCCAATAAAGATAAAAAAGGGTTAATAGAAGAAGCCAACAACGGCACCTTATTTCTGGATGAAATTGGAGAAATGCCGCTCGAATTACAGGCTAAACTTCTCCGGGTATTGGAAACAAATGAATTTATTAAACTTGGAGATACGAAAACAACAAAATCTAATTTTCGGTTAATAGCGGCTACGAATCGCGATTTGAAGATAGAGAGTGAAGAAAAGAGGTTCCGGTCGGACTTGTATTTCAGATTAAATGTTTTTCAGATTCAGCTTCCGCCGCTTCGGGAAAGAGTGAAGGACATAGAACCGTTACTTCAATTTTTTGTCCATCAGTTTTCAGCAAAAATGAATAAAAAAAAGTTGACTTATACGGATGAATTTCTCAAAAAACTGGAAGTTTATAAATGGGTTGGTAACATTCGTGAATTGAAAAATGTAATTGAACGGGCCGTGATTTTAAGTGATGATCAGCTTGATATAGAAAGTTTACCTTTCGAAATCCAACAATCCGAACCGGCTGCGAAAAACGGTCAGCTTTCTGCATTTTCAATGGAAAGTATTGAAAAACTGCATATTCAGAAAGTCCTGAATTACGCCAAAGGAAATAAGGCAGAAACCGCCAGATTACTCGAAATTGGAATTGCAACGCTCTACCGGAAATTGGAAGAATATAATATTCACTAAGATTTTGTGTTGAATAAAAAAAACGGCCTCTAATTAGTGGCCGTTTTTAATTACAACTTGTTGCATTTTAATATTGACAGATTAACATAATTTTTCCTACTTGAATCTTACCGAACCATTTTTCCTGATAAGAAAATTTCTTCTTACAATCCTTTGTTATTTCAATATCAAAGGAGCCTCAATTTAATTAAAACACAATTAAACCTAGCTTAAAATGAGGTTAAAATTGGATCTTTTAAGGATTTCGCTAATTTTTGTTTTTGATTTTAATAGGATTTTCCCTTTGACGCACGATAAGAATAAGTATTTAATTTAAAACTTATTATCTACTTTTGTGTTAAAGTCTATAATGTTAGTAGATTATCAATTCAATTTTAAACCTATTTAGTTATGTCACTTCGATTAGGAGATATTGCCCCGGATTTCGAGGCAAATACTACACAAGGACCAATAAAATTTCATGAGTGGTTAGGAACGAGCTGGGGACTATTATTTTCTCACCCTGCCGATTTTACGCCGGTATGTACCACTGAACTTGGTAAAACTGCACTTTTAAGCGGTGAATTTGAGAAACGTAATGTTAAAGTATTAGCTGTAAGTGTTGACGATATAGATTCTCACAACCGCTGGATTCCGGATATTAATGAAGTAAATGATACCGTTGTTAATTTTCCAATCATTGCTGATGAGGGACGCAAAGTCGCTGAATTGTATGATATGATTCACCCAAATGCAAGCGAAAGAGCAACAGTTCGTTCGGTATTTATTATCGGTCCGGACAAAAAAATTAAACTTACGCTTACCTACCCGGCCTCAACCGGACGTAATTTTAATGAAATTATTCGTGTAATTGATTCACTTCAGTTAACTGCAAACTATTCTGTGGCTACACCAGCAGATTGGAAAGATGGGGAAGACGTGATCGTTGTTCCTTCTGTAAGTACAGAAGATGCAGAAAAGAAATTTACAAAAGGTTTACGTATTGTAAAACCATATCTTCGTTACACGCCGCAGCCTAATAAATAATAGGTTAAGGCGGCCCCCAAATAAAAATCCTCCAATTTTATCCTTAGAAGGAATGATAAAATTGGAGGATTTTTATTTTTTACAATTCTAGTTTTCCACTTCCGACTTTTCAATTTCTTCCGGCTCAATCACAGGAGTGCCGTAAAAGGTCATGTGTTTGGCTCCCTGATAATAATACCAGATTGAAGCAGCCATTGGAATGTGGCTGATGTCGTTATAGTTAAACCACGGTCCGAAACTAAATTTTAGTGCGTGAAAGCCTGCTGCCAATGCACCAAGCCCGGTTGCTATAAAAATGTTGACACTTCCCGGATCTTTTTTGTGTTTGTAAACATAAATTTCAATCATAAACAACATCAGAAACAGCCCGTAAAAAGCATGGATTTCAACAACTACGAAATTGAGCGTAACTAATGTCAAAACAAAGAACAGCGTTAACTCGAAATAATTAAGATATCCGAGCCAGGAGCCGAATTTTGGTTTTAAAAGGGGTTTAATATGCCAGATTGCAGCTCTTTCAAACAAGGCCACCGCTATCATACTGGAAAACCATCCGGGGATTTTACCGGGTTGTCCGGTTATATACAGAAATCCGTGTCCCAAAACACCGCCAATTACTGTGGCAATTCCCATAAACAGAAAGAAATATCGTATCTGACTATACATCCGGTGCACACGCGCAAGTCTGCCCAATTGCACAAACGCGTAAAAGCAGACAATAGCCATCAACAGGCTGGAAATAACAGTTGAAGGTTCCAGAATGGTAATGCCAAAAAGTTTTATCTGGTGAACTTTGCTGAAATCTATGATAACATCATTCATTGAAAGAAAATCTTAATAGGAGTAAAAAAGACCTGGGTTAAAAATTAATTTTCTCAAAAATAAGAACAAAAGTGTTCTGGTCTGCAACACACTTCGAGATAAACCTCTCTTTATTAATATTGTGCCAGTACTGGTAAAATTATATTTCAGGGTTTTCGAGGCCGTTTCCTTTTTGTGAATGGCAAAATTAGTCAGGCGAAAAGTACTACTGGTAGACAAAATCGAGTTGCTGGTCTATTTCCTGAATAGATGTGAAATGCATATTATTTCTTTGTGTCGGGAAATGTGTTCAAGAACAAAACTGACCCTCCTGACAATTAATTATTCAACCATGAGAAGATTTTTTTTAATGCGTTTTAAAGTAACAGCTCTTGTCTTAATTTTATTTTTACAGGCACATTTAAGTAATGCACAGGGTCCGTTGGCACCTTCAAATATTTCGAAGACTGCTGTCATACCCATGGGTAATTCTAAAATCTCGGGATTAGTGTCAGATTCGGCGGCTGCGAAACCGGTTGAATTTGTAAGTGTTGCTCTGGTTAATTTTTCAGACAACAAAGTGCTTGACGGAGCAGTAGGGGATGACAAAGGAAAATTTGAAATAACGGGCGTTGCTGCTGGAAAATACAAATTGTTGTTTTCATTCATCGGATTTAAAGATAAATCTATAACTGTGGTCGTAGAGAGCGGTAAAAATGTTGATTTGGGAACGATCAAAATGTCGGCAAATACTAAAACTCTGGACGAAGTAACGATTACCGGTGAAAAGTCAATGGTGGAGGAAAAAGTAGACAGACTGGTTTATAACGCAGAAAAAGATATTACTTCAAAAGGTGGCGACGCATCAGATCTTTTAAGAAAAGTGCCAATGTTATCGGTTGATTTGGATGGAAATGTTTCGTTACGCGGAAGTTCCAACATTCGTGTTTTGATTAATAATAAGCCTTCAACAATCATTGCCAGCAATGTGGCCGATGCGCTGAAACAGATTCCGGCCGATATGATTAAATCCGTAGAAGTGATCACTTCACCTTCCGCAAAATACGATGCGGAAGGATCAGGCGGGATTATCAACATTATTACCAAGAAAAATAACTTACAAGGACTGACGCTCAATGTTGATTCCGGAGTTGGAAACCGCGGTACTAATCTTGGTTTGAATGGAAGTTATCGTAAAGGAAAAATGGGTTTTACCTTGGGAGGATTTGGTCGGGCATTTTATAATAAAGCTACATCGGTACTGGATCAGGATACAAAATCTGGAAGTGATATTTTTTCTACCAAACAAAATTCGAATGCCAAGGACCGAGGTATATTCGGACAATATTCTTTGGGTTTTGATTATGACCTGGGCAAAAATCAGGCACTTTCAGCCGGTGTACGTTATGGAACCCGAAACTTTATCCAAAAGCAAAATCTGTTTATCGATCAGTTAACAAATTCGGTTGCTACTGCAAGTTCACAACGTAAAGTGGACCGCAAAGACCTTTCGGGAACTATTGACATGAACGTAGATTATGTACGTACGTTCAAACCTCAGCAGGAATGGAGTTTTTCCACACTTTACAGTCGTACTAATCTGACGAATAATTTCAATACCGATATTCTAAATACGAGTGGAAATGTAGGTAGCCGACTGAAAAATGTCAACGGGAATTCTAACAACGAATTTACGCTTCAAACGGATTACCAAACACCAATTAAGAAAAACCAGTTACTGGAATTTGGTGCAAAAGGAATTTTCCGTAAGGTAAACAGTGATTATAAATATCTGATGGCAAGTGAGTCAGGCGATTTTACAATCAATCCGAACAACCCTTCCGGTACTTTGAATTATAATCAGAATGTTGCTGCCGGTTACGTTTCTTACACTTTGACAACAAAAAATAAATACACGATCAAAGCCGGAACACGTTACGAATATACCGGAATTAGTGCCGATATGGGCGATAAGGGGAAGATATCAATCCCAAGTTATGGAAACCTGGTTCCGAGTATAAATCTTTCTAAAAATGTTACGGATGCCACTACAATTAAAGTCGCGTATAACAGAAGATTACAGCGTCCCGGTATTCAGCAGCTAAATCCAAATGTAAACATTGCAAATCCGCAAAGCATCAGCATGGGAAATCCATCATTAAGTCCTGAGCTTACCAACAACTTTGAAGCGGGTTTGAGCACCAACATCAAAAAGACTTATCTGAATATTTCCGTTTTCGCCCGTAATACAAATAATTCGATCACGCAGGTTCGGACTACCATTGATACACTTGCCGGTGCCATTGTTACCACCTATGAAAATATTGGTAAGCAGCGTGCGTACGGTGCCAACGTTTTTGCCAACGTTTATCTGACTTCAAAATGGACAGTTAATGGAAGTATTGATTTATTGCAATCACATATGGAGGGACAAACTACAAATGAATCTGGTATTTCTGTACCGGTTAGTAACTCCGGATTCAATTATGGTGGAAGGATCATGTCTCAGATTTCCTTGAAAAAGGGATGGGGATTACAGGCTTTTGCTTTTTATCGGGGTAAGGAAGTGCAATTGCAAGGTTCAAGAACCGGATTTTATATGTACTCGCTTGGCTTCAAAAGAGATTTCAATAACAAAAAAGGAAGTATTGGCTTTGGTGCTGAAAACTTCATGACGAAAGGTGTAAGATTTACTTCGGATCTTCAATCACCGATTTTTGGGCAAACCAGTCAAACGCAACTTTACAATCGAAATTTTAAGATAACTTTTAGCTATACCATTGGGAAAATGAGTTTCGACGCGCCCAAGCGTAAAACGCGCTCGGTTTCCAATTCAGATGTAAAAGGAGGAGGTGAAAATAACTAGGATTTTTATAAGGCATAATATCAAAGACCAACTTTCAGGTTGGTCTTTTTTTGTTTATGATTTTTCTTTCTTTAATATAATAGTTTAGATCTCGTCATATGTCAATAAATTTGTAGATTTAAGTTGAAAGTTTAATTATTCATCTGAATTTCTCAGCAATGAAATGGTCATTTATTATTCAGCAAAAACTCAAAGCCAGTTTGCTTCTGGGCGGAATTATGGTTGTCATAGTTCTGGGAACTGTTTTATCCAGAAATAACATTAACGGAATTGATAAATCGTTATCCTCCATTTATGAGGACAGGCTTATTCCGGCTACAACGATTATTTACCTCACTGAAAATGTTTATAACAAACGGCTTTCCCTGGAAAAATATCTTTTTTCGGAAGACGTTACGGAGCATCCAGCTATTTTATTCCATTTAATTCAGTACGATAAAAATTTGGATTCGTTGACCAAAGCATTTGAAAAAACGTATCTGGTATAGGAGGAAGCCATAATTCTTTCAGATTTGAAAAATAAACTCAGCACGTATATTTTACTGGAAAAGCAAATTATAGAAAATCAGAAAGCCGGTAATCTCGTGTTGGCTAAACAAATTTTTGAGGGAGAAGGAGCTGTTGCCTTTCAAAATTCAGTTATTCATCTTAACGAACTTGCCAAAATCCAGTCAGACGTAGGGAGTAAATTAATGCTAAAATCTAAAACTGATTTTTCGGGTTTTGCTATGCTTTCATTTTTACAGATTGCACTTGCGGTGGTTTTAGGACTGATTATTCTGGTTTTGATCAAAAATTCAAGGATTATTAATGACCCTAAAATTTTAAAAACAAAGGGCCAAAACTTTCATATGAATTGATAGTATAAAACAAAAGAAAAGACGGATCGAAAAGCTTTGAGCTCAACGATCCGTCTTATTTATTTTAATCCTGATATTCTTATTGACCTACTTTACGGCCTTTCAATGTTTCACGCTGATTGCTTACCTGTTTCAATAAATCTTTGCTAACAAAAAGACGAGCTCCGTTTCCGGATTGAAGATCAAACGTGCGGTCTTTGTAGCTAAATTTATTGTTAGGCAGGATATCAAGGAAATAATTCTGTCCGCTCAAATTGAATTTCATACCTTTTTTATCAGTCTGAGTATCATCCCAGGAAACAGAAATAGCTCCGCTGCTTGATCCAAGTGCTACACCAGGAGTGAAAAGACGCACGTTAATAGTCTGGATACTTTTACCATTATTAATACTGATTTTCCCCTCAGGATTTACTTTGATATCATTCGGGTCACTCACTTCCCTGCGGATTGTAATTGCCTTGTCATTGAAAAACTGAACTTTACTCAATGGAATTCCCGCATTTTCCAGATCCTTGCGCAGGTCTTCAGTAAAAACAGTATAGTTTGTAAATGGAATTGAATTCGTGGTTGTACAGCCCGATACTGCTGCGATAAGTGCCAGACCGACAAATAGTTTTTTAATTAGATTCATGGTTTTTAATTCGTGTTTCAGTATTAACTGATTGTCAAAATGTTTTTCTTTTTATAAAATGTAGAGAATGCAAAATTACTAAAAAGCCTCGCAGTAACCAACTTCAAACAGATATCAATAAATGTGCTTCTGTGCTGACAATCTGTCATACTGGTTTCGTCATAATTCTTATTGGAACGCAAATTTTTATACAGTATTGCAAACGAGAAAATAATTCTAAAATATAATATTCAATAAACATAAAAATTATGGAATCAGTGATTCAGGAAAAAGGAAATCTTAGCATTCATACCGAAAATATATTCCCGATCATTAAAAAATTCCTTTATTCGGACCACGAAATATTTTTGCGTGAATTAGTTTCAAATGCTGTTGATGCAAGTCAGAAGATCAAAAAACTTGCTTCTTATGGCGAGTTCAATGGTGAACTTGGAAATCTGAAAGTTGTGGTTAAGCTTGATAAGGAAGCTAAAACCATTACTATCAGCGATAACGGTATCGGTATGACTGCCGATGAAATTAAAAAGTATATCAATCAGATCGCTTTTTCAGGAGCTACCGAATTTGTTGAAAAATATAAAGACAAAGGTGAGGACGGGAAAGGTGACAAAGGAATCATAGGTCACTTTGGTCTTGGATTTTACTCGGCCTATATGGTTGCGGAAAATGTTGAGATTATTACCAAATCCTACAAAGATGGCTCGGAAGCTGTTCGCTGGATATGTGACGGATCGACCGAATATGAATTAACATCAGCCGAAAAGGCGGATCGCGGATCAGATATTATTCTTCATATCGCTGCCGATTCGGAAGAATTTTTAGAAGAAGATCGCCTGAAAGGAATTCTTGATAAATATGGTAAATTCTTACCGATCGAGATTGAATTTGAAGACAAGATCATCAACAATCCAAACCCGATCTGGACAAAAAATCCATCGGATCTGACAGATGAAGATTATATTTCTTTCTACAAAGAACTTTATCCTTTTAGCGAGGATCCGTTATTCTGGATCCATTTGAATGTGGATTATCCTTTCAATCTGACGGGAGTTCTATATTTTCCAAAATTGAAAAACGATTTCCAGGGGCAACGCGAAAAAATCCAGCTTTACAGTCGTCAGGTATTCATTACGGACGAAGTAAAAGATATCGTTCCTGATTTCCTTCAACTATTACACGGTGTAATCGATTCTCCGGATATTCCTTTGAACGTTTCAAGAAGTTATCTTCAGGCTGATGGGAATGTAAAGAAAATTAACGGATATATTACGCGTAAAGTAGCGGATAAATTATCTGAAATTTTCAAAAATGACCGCGCCGGATTTGAAGGAAAATTTGATGACATTGGATTATTCGTAAAATACGGAATTATCAGCGATGAGAAATTCTATGAAAAAGCGAAGGATTTCTGCTTGTTAAAAAATGTTGACGGCAAATATTTCACCTTTGAAGAATACAAAGAGGCCGTTAAAGAAAATCAGACCGACAAAAATGAAATGCAGGTTTGGTTGTATACAACGGATGAAAAGAAACAGGATGCCTTCATTCAGTCAGCAAAAAAACGCAGTTATGACGTTCTTCTTTTGACAAGCGTAATTGATTCTCATTTTATCAATGCGTTGGAACAAAAGGTTGAAAAAATCCAGGTTAAACGTGTGGATGCGGATACGCTTGACAAGCTGATCGAAAAAGACGTAACGCTGGAGAGCATTCTGTCAACAGAAGAATCTGACAAGGCTAAAACGCTTTTTGAAGCTGTTGTAAATAGCAAAGCAGGTAATGTTCAGATTGAGGCAATGCCGGTCGATGAATTGCCGGTAGTAATTACTTTCCCTGAATTTATGCGTCGTATGACGGATATGCAGGCTTCTTCGGGACAGCCGTCGATGTTTGGAAATATGCCTTTGATGTACACAATTTCAGTAAATGCAAACCATCCGATAATCGGACGTATTTTGAATACTGAAAATGAAGAAGAACAAAAATCGCTGGCAAAACAAGTTTATGATCTTGCACTTTTGTCGCAGGGACTCCTAATTGGAAGTGATTTGACTCAATTCATCCAGCGTACAGTTGTTGGTTTATAATTGAAATAATTTTTAACGAAAAAATCCGCTTTCATAACGAGAGCGGATTTTTTGTTTTAAGAGAAAATTTTATTACTGTCTCCCTGCAATCAATTTGTCTTTCAGGATTTGCAATTCCTGCCATCTTTTTTCATTTGCAAGCTTTGCCTGTTGTGGCCAGCTGCTTGGATCGTGCATTTGAAAACGTGGTCCGGCATTTTTAAGAATATTGGATATTCTTATAGGATTGGTATTCGACAACTGTTCGTACGTGTAAATACCTTCCTTATTAATAAGCTCCTCAATTTTAGGTCCAATTCCCTCAATTATTTTGAAGTCTTCCGCTTTTGCAGGATCTGCCTGTATTGCAGTTGGATAAACTGTTTTGGAAGCCTTACCTACCAGTGTTGTTTCAACAGATTTAAATTCAAGCTGCTGAGCACGGCAGTCGGCAAGTTCAATTTTCCTTTCAGAAATTGATTCACGGAGTACTCGTATACGTCCGTTTGTAATCAGTCGGGCAATAAGCCACCCGACAAAAGCTGCGATGATCAGCAGAATTAATATTTCAGAAATAGCCACAGGCTTACTGAATGGATTGAGTTGTAAAAGCATCATGATTTCTTATATCGTTATCTTAAAAGATTGATCAGTTAGACTATTCTTCGCGGCCGCCGTTGAGGATATCCTGCCATGCCTTCAATTCATCCCAACTTCCTTTGGAAGCCAGTTCAGCCTGACGTGGCCATGTAGCGGGATCGTGTACCTGGAAACGGGAATCAGAACTCGAAAGAATTGCCGAGATCTGTTCAGGCGTTTTCTGACTTAATTGATAAAATGAATAGATTCCCGCAGTATTCAAAACACTTTCGATTTTTGGGCCCACACCTTCGATAATCTTCAAGTCATCATGCTGTACTTTTTCAGTTGCAACAGCAATGCCGGTAAAACCTTCACGGGTTGTATTAGAAGCCGTTTTTTGTACCTTTTTCTGAATTCTACAATATTCCAGATCACTGTCCAATCGGCCAAGTTCATTTTCAAGTTGGGTGATAACAGAATTACCCGTTAGATAGCCAATAATATATCCGAGAATTGCCGCCACAACGAGCATCAAAATATGCTGCCACAAAGCGTCAGGATTTGCAAGAGGATTTAATTGAAACATGTTATAATGTGTTTTGAGTAATAAAATAGCTATTGGACAACAATGGTAACACGGCGATTGGCACGTTTACCTTCCGGTGTATTGTTGGAAGCTTTAGGATCAGCTTCGCCTTTGCCATCGGTTGAAATCCTGTCGGCAGGAACTCCCAGCGAAACAAATTTTGCCTTTACGATTTCCGCTCTCTTTTTAGAAAGTTTCAAATTCCATTCTGCACTGTCGTCGCTATCGGTATAACCGGTCAAAAGTAATTTTTTGTCTTTATTTTCAGATAAAAACTTTTTAGCCTCAATCAGGAATTTCTGATTTTCTCCGGTTTTAATATATTCTGTGCTTGCGGTTGGGAAATACAGATCCAGCGGTTTAAAAATACTTTCATATTTCTGTTCATTCGCAAGATCGTTTTCAGTAACTGCAATTCTTTTGGCAAAAGTAAAATCAATGCCGCCGTGAAGTGAGTCGGGACTAAAAACGATACCGTCATTTAATTGACCGTTCAAAACAAAAATAGAATCAGCTAGACCTTTGCTGGTAAAATAGTTTTTAATAGCCGCTGCACGGGCAATTCCCAGATTAGGGAAAGTGGTTGCATTGGTTTCCTGTGACGAATACGAGCCGGTAATCGTAATCATTTTTCCAGGATTAGCAGCAGCAAATAAAGCCAGGGAATCAATTTCTGCTTGTACGCCATTAAAATTGGCATTGGCACCAGATTTTGCAAACCCGAAGTTTCCGGAAGAAGTTAGATTGAGCTCGGTTCCATCAACGATTGTTAATGGTGAAATCGCAGGGGCTGTTGTTGAAATAACAGTTGAGCTTGTAAGTGGTGCATCGCAGAGGAGCTTAATTTTACAAACGTGCCAGTAGGCCGAGCCAGCCATCCAGCCAATAAGTAATAACCACCAGATTGTTTTGTTGTTTGACATATGTGTTGTAGGGATTTAATTTACTTTTTGACTGAAAAAATCTATTCGGTCACAATATAATTCCTCTACAACTGTATGCAACAAACGATTAAATAAAAAAATAGCCCTGACACAATGCAATCAGGGCTATTTTTTTTATCTGTTCATTGATATTAAAAACTCTTCATTGTTTCTGGTTCCCTTCATATGGTCGAGTAAAAAATCCATGGATTCCATGGCGTTCATATCAGACATATGTTTTCTTAAAATCCAGACCTTTTTAAGTGTTTCCTTGTCAAGCAGTAAATCTTCACGACGCGTTCCTGATGCCATAACGTCAATCGCAGGGAATACACGTTTGTTTGAAAGTTTACGATCCAGCTGCAATTCCATATTACCTGTTCCTTTGAATTCCTCAAAGATAACTTCGTCCATTTTGGAACCTGTATCAATCAATGCTGTTGCAATGATCGTAAGCGATCCTCCATTTTCAACATTTCTTGCTGCTCCGAAGAATCGTTTTGGTTTATGCAAAGCATTGGCATCCACACCACCGGAAAGAATTTTCCCGGAAGAAGGTACCACGGTATTATATGCACGGGCTAAACGCGTGATCGAATCCAGAAGGATAACCACATCATGTCCGCATTCTACCATTCTTTTCGCTTTTTCAAGCACAATGCTCGCTACTTTCACGTGACGGTCAGCCTGCTCATCAAAAGTAGAAGCAATAACTTCAGCACGTACACTGCGCTGCATATCTGTAACCTCTTCCGGACGTTCATCAATCAAAAGGATTAATAAAAATACTTCAGGGTGATTACGTGTAATGGCGTTGGCGATTTCTTTCAAAAGAACCGTTTTACCCGTTTTTGGCTGCGCAACGATCATCCCACGCTGTCCTTTTCCAATCGGCGCAAAAAGATCAAGAATACGCGTTGAATATTGATCAGGACGGCTGCTCAATCTTAAACATTCTTCAGGGAAAAGAGGAGTAAGGTATTCGAATGGAATACGGTCTCTGATTTCTTCTGTTGTTTTGCCGTTAACCGTTTCAACACGAAGTAAAGCGAAATATTTCTCTCCTTCTTTCGGAGGACGAATCTGGCCTTTTACAGTATCACCGGTTTTAAGACCAAATAATTTAATCTGCGAAGGCGAAACATATATATCATCCGGACTGGCCAGATAGTTGTAATCAGCGGATCTCAGGAAACCATAACCGCCATCCTGCATAATCTCTAAAACGCCTTCATTGATAATCAGACCGTCAAATTCACGGACATAATTGTTATAGTTGCGCTTGATTTTATTCGATGGATCTTCTCTTGGAGAAGAATTTTGCTGTGGTTGGCGTTCGTTATTCTCTCCGGCCTGCTGTGCTGGTGTTTCTTCACTTGAACCGGTATTTACAGGAGCGCTTTGGGCAGCTTCCGTGTTATCAGCCTGAGAAGAATTTTCAGGCTGCGACGTACTTTCAGCTACTGGAGTCACATCTTCACGCCCCAGGTCATCCAGTGTATCTTCAACCGAATCCAGTTCACGACCTGAATCCTTATTTTTAGAAACTTCGGATTTTCTTGAATTATCAAATTTCCTTGCTGGCGCTTCATACTTCTTAGCTGGCTCAGCAATAATAGCAGGAGCTTCTTCGGTTATGGTCGGTTGTTCGCTCGTTTTTGGTGTGGTGTCAAAAAGAGGAGCGGGTGAAGGACGGTTAGTTTCTTTTAGCGGCTTATTGGTACGAACATTGATCGCTTTGACAGAAACGGGGGTTTCAGTACGTCTGGCTCTTTTTTTCTTAGGCTCATCACCAGCAGAATCGTCAGTCTGGTTTGCTTCACTTGTCAATTCTGACTCTGGAGCAACGTTTTGCTGTGCAATAATTCTTGACACTAATTCTTTTTTGGGGAGTTTGGCATAGTCTTGAATGCCGCTTTGTCCCGCTATTTCTTTCAGCTCAGATAAAAGCTTAAGGTTCAATTCATCAATTGTAAGCATACAGAAGATATACAGTAAAGATAAACTTTACCAGATGATTAATGGGATAGTGAATATAGATGGAAAATTGATAGGAGAACGCAGGTCTCGTGTCACGTGATGGTCATTAATGCGTGGATATATTTATTTGCCAAGTCTTAATAAAAGACGAGCCAAACAGGATAAAATTATGATGGATCAACCAGGAAATTCTGCAATTTAATAGAAAAAGTAGTGTGTAATAATTTCTCAGAGTATTTTTCTCGCTAGTTTTGAGAGCTAACGGAAGCCAAACATAACGGAATAATACAGGGGTGTTTTTTTACTTAAAACGAAGGTACAAAGTGTTTTTGTTATTTCCAAATCGTTTTACCCTCTATTTGGTGAAAAACGTTAATTCATGTTAAAATTTAGGTAAATGGCCGCCGGTCTTTTAGAGAACGTTAGTATTTCTGCCAAGAAAAGAGGACTTTTGTGGGAATATGAATGTGGTAGTCGATTCTGGTAATACGTATTCCAAAATTGGATGGTTTCTGGGGGATAATTTAATCCGTTATGAAACACGTCTGAGTTTTACAGTACTCATTGATATGATACGTGCTGAGTTGCCTGAACGTATTATATATTCGTCGGTAAACAGGCCGTTAAATGAATTTCTGGAAGCCTTGGATCGCGATGTGGATGTGGATGTTTTAAATCTGACTGGTGTTTTGCCGGTACCCATACAAAAGGATTATGAGACACCGCATACGTTGGGAGCCGACAGAATTGCAGCTGCTAGTGGTGCCAATTGGATGTTTCCGGGAAAAGATGTACTGGTTGTTGATATGGGTACCAGTATTACCTATGACCTGGTAGATCGGGACGGAATTTTCAGGGGAGGATTAATTTCTCCTGGCGTAAGGATGCGATTTAACGCCCTTCATACGTTTACCAAAAGACTTCCATTATTTGATCCCGAAAAAAATCCTGAATTCGTTGGGAAAAGCACAAAAAATGCTATTCAAAGTGGAGTCATGAATGGTACTTTGGCTGAGATTGAAGGAATAATTAACAGGTACCGAAACGAAATACCATCTTTGTGCGTAGTTATATGCGGCGGAGATGTACCTTTTTTTGAAAGTAGCCTGAAACCGCCCATATTTGCAGTGCCGGAACTGGTATTAATAGGACTGAACAGAATTTTAATATATAATGTCGCTCTACAATAGAATAGGATTACTCACGATAGCCATCACGCTCGGATGCAATTGTTCGGCCTTAATTTCAAAAGTTAATGCACAGGGATTAGGAAATTCGCCATATTCATCTCTTGGTATGGGCGAACTTTATACAGATGCATTTGCATCATCCTCAGGTATGGGGCAGGCAAATGTAAGTTCTGCCAGCAGTTTTGAAATTAACAACCTTAACCCTGCATTATGGGTTAGAAACAAATATACTACCCTTGATTTTGGTGGAATCGGGCAATATAAAAAGATTGTATCCGGTGCTAATAACCAGCGTAATGCAGGAGGAAACCTGGCGTATGTTGCTTTGGCTTTTCCGGTAGCGCCCCGCTGGACTTTGGGTATCAGTGTTAAACCTTACAGTTTTGTTGATTTTAAAAATACAGATGTAAGAAATGTTGCCGGTACGAATTTATTTGCCGATTATGCAACGAGCGGAAAAGGCGGTGTAAATAAAGCATCCTTTACCAATGCTGTACAAATAGGTAAGTATCTTAGCCTGGGTTTAGAGGCCTCTTACTTTTTTGGTAATGTCAGAACGGCGTCGGAAGCGAGTATTGGTGATGGATCCGGATATCTTGTAAGTGTAAGCGATCGGACAGTTTATAAGGATATTTCTTTCCGTGGTGGCGCAGCTTTAAGGCTTCCGCTTAAAAAGAACAACAAGCTGAATTTAAATCTTGGAGGTGTTTATGGAGTTGGGACAAAACTGAATGCCGAAAGAACCACAGCATTTGAGTTATTACAGAGCTCATTTCCTGTAATTGCACCCGATACGCTTGTTAAAAACAGAAAAGGAAGTGTCACACTCCCTGCAAATTATCAGGTAGGATTTAGTTTTGAATGGCCTTACAAACTTACCCTCGCAGCCGATTTCAGCCATGAAGGATGGACCGGATACAGAAATTATGACAAATCTCTTGGTAATGATGGATTGAAAGATGTAAACCGCGTTCATGTTGGCGTTGAGTATACACCTAAATTTGGTTCTCTGAGTTACTTGGATAATGTAAGATATCGCGCCGGTTTCAGTCATGGAAATACACCTTATACAATTAATGAAAAAAATATAAAAGATACCAATGTGAGTCTTGGTTTTACTTTACCGATGGGGCGCGGGTATCAGAATTTTATTACACTTTCATTTGTCGGTGGCCAACGCGGAGTACTTGGGACTGGTATGGTGCGTGAGCGTTATGGAAAGGTTGTTCTCGGGCTTACGCTAAGAGAAAGATGGTTTGAAAAACAAAAACTTGATTAACAATAAGCCTATACGCATGTTGGCTATTAAAGTAATAGTACGGTACTTTCAAAAAGGAGATAGATTTATATCTCCTTTTTGTATTCTGGCACTTGCCGGATTTTTTTTCATTGCCTGTGAACCCAGTGATAAGAAAAAAGGAAAACCCTACACAGGTCCTGTTGAAATAACAAATGGTGTTGAACTAAAATATAGCGAACAGGGCTTGATGAAGGTTTTACTGAAAACACCGAAGCAGCTTCGATATGAAAATAATGACAAGATTTTTCCCGACACAATCAATATCAACTTTTATGATCCTTTAGGTGTAACAGTCGTTACACGTTTACGGGCGGATTCCGGCCGGTTTGATCAGCGGAAAAACGTTTATATTGTCAAGGGAAATGTTAGAGTTGTAAAGTCCTTAACAAAGGAATTGCTAACTACAACTGAATTAACCTGGAGCCCTGATACCAGAAAGGTGTTTACGGATAAATTCGTTTCCGTGAAAAATACCGTAACAAAAGATATAATTAACGGAAACGGAATGGACGCCGATCAGGATTTTTCGCACATAAAATTTAGGAAAGGTACATTTAAAATGAAGTTCAAAGAAATTTAACGTTCAACACAATCGATGAGCGCTTTTGTTACCGTGGCAATAGGTGTATAAATGCTGTCTTTGCCCCACTTCATATTAACATATGTAATTACTTCGGCAATTTCCAACTCCTGTAATTTTGGATTTGCAGGCATCGGCCGATTAAACGGTTTTCCGTTAACTTCAATTGTTGATTTCATACCATATCGCATAATGCAGGCCATTGCAGGCTTGTCCTGAATTATTTTTGATCCAGCCAATGGAGGGTACAAATTTGCCATTCCTTTACCATCGGCCTGATGGCAATTTGCACAATTCATCGTGTAGATTTGATACCCTTCGGCAAAATACTGTTCGGTTTTCAGCTCTTGTTCACTTTGACATGAAAAAATGGTGAAGACGGATAGGGAAAATATTAATTTCTTTATCATGAATTTAAGGTGTCGCAGGGCACTCTATTTTTTATATTCTTCTAATAACGATTTAATCCCCTGAATCAGTTTCTGGGTACCTTCTTCGGTTGTTCCATCATACATGCCGCGTATATGTTTTTCTTTGTCGATCAGAATAAAAGCTCCGCTGTGCAAAAAGCCTCCTTCCGCAGTTCTGTCTTCCTGAGCTGCTGACAAATAGCTTTTCTGTCCAATCTCATATATTTTTTCTTTCGGGCCTGTCAAAAATTGCCATTGCTTACCTTCAACGCCCAAATCTTTTGCGAATTTATTCAGAACCTGAGGCGTATCATGTTCCGGGTCGATGGTATGGGAAAGAATCATCACGTCCGGATTGTCCTTGAATTCTTTATAAACTTTCAACATTTGTCTTTTCATAACGGGACAAATGGTGGGGCAGGAAGTAAAGAAGAAATCGGTAACGTAAATTTTATCCTTAACAATTTTTTCAGTTACTGTATCTCCATATTGATTTGTAAAAGTAAAGGTAGGAATTACGTTATAAATCGTATCTGTCACTTCCTTTCCATCTACTTTTTTGGTCACCCAATCCCGTTCTCCCAATATTGGTAATTTCTTGTTGCCACTATCACAACCTGACATCAACCCCAATACCACAAATAGGACAACTAATTTGCTATAACCAATATTTCCCAAGCTTCTCATATATTTTAATCTAAAAATGTTTTTGCTTCCTGTATGTTTTTGGAAGTAATTTCTTTTACGTCAATAATCTTTTTTTTCTGCAACTCGAAATAGAGAATTGCTTCTTCCGGTTTAAGTTTTTTTGCTGAATCTCCACGGTATTCATGCATCCAATCCATCATCAGCTTATCAGATTCGTTCAGTTTCTGATTAATTTCCGTGGCTTTGATACGTTCTTCCGCGATTGTATTGCCGGCAACTCCTTCGTTTTGTAAACTATCCATGTGTATAATTTTTTTGGAAAGTTTGGATTTGAGGGTCATGATATCATCCATCTGGGGCATCACAGCATCGTGGATGGTCATCACTTCGCCTTCAAGTTCGAGGACTTTATCGGCATTTTTATTACAGGACAAAAGAGAAAATCCAAGCCCTAACGCGAGTACATATTGTTTCATGATGTTAAATTTATGAGGGTTATCCGATAATTATTAATCTTTTGAAATCATTTCACGGGCATTATTTATGACGGATTCTGTCGGATTGTGCCCGCCGATCATTTGTGCAATTTCCATTACACGTTCGTCAACAGATAATTTTTTTATCTTACTAACTGTTTTTGCAGAGGAATGATCTTTATAAACAAAATAGTGTGCTTTGCCGCTGCTGGCAATCTGGTGCAAATGCGTGATGGCAATAATCTGATGATTATCAGACATTTTAATCATCATTTTTCCCATTTTTTTGGCTATTTCTCCGGAAACACCTGTATCAATTTCATCGAAAATAATGGTAGGAAGTTTTCGCCTGTCTGCCAGAATATACTTGATCACCATCATCAAACGAGAAAATTCACCACCCGAAGCTACCTGTCTCAATTCCTGCAATGGCGTACCTTTATTACCACTGAACAGAAAAGCGATGGAGTCGATACCGTCGTTTGTTGGTTGAATTTCTATGATTTTTATTGATAAAGCAGCATTAGGAATACCTAATTCTATCAGTCGTTCAATAATTAATTTCTCAATGGTTTTGACGACTTTCTGGCGTTCTTTGGACAAATTAGCCGCACTTTTCAGCATGACTTCTTCTGTCTTTTCTGCTTTTTGTTTTGCTTTTAGTAAAGCTTCATCAAGATTTAAAACAGTACCAACTTTATTTTCCAGTTCTTCCTGAATTTTAAGAAGTTCACTAACCGTGGTTGTATGATGCTTTTTTTGTAAGGTATAAATAAGATCCAGACGTTCATGAACAAGCTGGCTTCTGCCTGCGTCGATTTCTACGGAAGAACTTACTCCGTCAATTTCATCAGCTAAATCACGCAGTTCAATCAGGCAACTCTGAGCCCTTTCTCTCAAGGAATCATAAGCCGGTACGAGACGGCTTGCCTGGGAAATTGCAGTGACAGTGTTTTTGAGATAATCCAGAATCGAACCATCTGGATTGTCAAGATATGAGTAGGCTAATTGCAACTTTTCACGGATTTCAACAGCATTTTCAAGTATCGTTAACTCTTGTTCCAGCTGAGTTTGTTCATCGCCACGCAAGTCTGCATTGGCTAATTCCTGGTGTAAAAACTGGTCATAGTCAAAAGCTTTTCGCATTTGAACCGCTTCTTTCTGCAAAGAATCATATGCTTTTGCAGCTTCCCTGTAAGCCTGGAAATGTTTACGGTAAGCGTGAAGCAGACCATAATTTTCGGCATAAGTATCCACTACCTGCAATTGAAATTCATTGCTTCCCAGTAAAATCGAATCGTGCTGTGAATGTATGTCAAGAAGCTGACTGCTGATTCTTTTCAGCGTATCCAGGTTAACCGGCGTGTCATTAATGAAGGCGCGTGATTTTCCTGCGACGGAAATTTCTCTCCGCACAATACATTCCTGAGCAAAATCAAGATTTTCTTCTTCGAAATTCGGAGCCAGGTCATAGCCTGATAAATCAAAACTGCCTTCAATGATACACTTTTCAGCCGGATCATAAAGAGATTTCACATCGGCACGATTGCCAAGTAAAAGACCAATCGCGCCAAGCATAATGGATTTACCTGCGCCCGTTTCTCCTGTAATAATATTTAATCCCGGATCAGGCGACATTTCCAGTTGCTTGATCAGGGCGTAATTTTTAATAAGTAAATTTGAGAGCATGCCTTTGTAAGCAGATTGTCAAAGTGGGTGAGAACAAGACCGAATAGATTCGAAATAGTTCGTCTTTGACACGAATATAGTTATGTTATCAACAAATAGGAAACGGAAGTAGTTCTTGAACGTTTTTTTAATGTAGTGACACCCATGGCAAAGATAAAAATTGCAATGGAACCGTATTTACTTCTGGTTCTTTTGATCATAAACTACTTCAAACAAATCCCGGATGGCTAGCCTATGCGTATGCTGGCGGGTATCCAATATGGTCAGATGCTCATTTGTAACGGAAATTAATTTCCCAAAATAGGTATTTCCAGTTTGCAATATCGCATTAAGATTGAGTCCTGCAAGGTTTGTTAATTCGGATGCTATATTTTTTGAAGCAATTCGAATCAGGCGTTTACTCATGCTTATCGATTTTGATATGAAATAATAATGGCTGTATTACTGCGAAAGTTTTTGATAAAGCTGTGTTTTAGACGGATCCAAACTCACGAGTATTGTTTGTGCGGTTTTGCGTTCTTCCGGATTTGCTTCTTTTAAAATACTGTATATTTCATCAGATTTGGAATCGAAAAATGAATTTACAACAACACTTCCTGGCCTGAGCTGGGCAACCGTTTTGATAGAAGTAAGCAACTCCATTGTTTTTGTTCGCGTTTGAGCAGGATTTTCGGTTGCGACATCAAGCCCCTGACGATAATAGGCATATAATCCTTCACGAAAAGGAATAAACTGCTGGCTCATCAAATTTTCGATCAGCCAATATCTGTTTCTTGAATCAGCACTTTTACGGGTATCCCAGCCTCTCCCGGGAGACGAAGCGTTGGAAGCCAGATTCGCCAAATTGAATGCTTTTTGCATATAGGGAGAGCCGCCCAGTTTACTGAAAGAATCAAAATCAAAAATCAATGCGGTATAGGCATAGAAAGCCAGAATGAAAGGCAGTTCGTCCGTATAGCTGTTTTCGTTAAAATATAACTGAGCAGTAGGCAAATAATTGAAAGTGAAACTTCTGTCAACATAATTGAAAAGTACAGTTTCATAACTGGAATTAAAAACCGGGCGCGCAATAACTAATTGTGCGGTTCCTTCATAAGCACCTTGAGTCACTGACCTCGTCAGATTGATGTTCAGTTTGCATTTTATTTTTTCATCTTTTTTAAATGTTTCTCTTGTCCAGCTGGTATTATTTAAAAAATCGCTGATATAACTCTGAAGCTTTGTCATGGACGCAGGATCTGTTTTTTGCTGCGCTACGAGCTGGTCATAATTAAGACTAACAGTAAATTGAAGTTCCTGAGCATAGGTACGTCCTGAAAAAATACCCGTTGTAAAACAAAAAAGAAATAATAACCTTTTCATACTTCGCTCCATTTATTCAGAATAATATTTAAAATGTCTTGTGCCACTTCCTGTTTTGATTTTAATGGAAAACTAAGAACGTTTTCTGATTTATCAATAACGGTAATTTTGTTGGTATCGTGTGCAAATCCTGATCCCGCATCGTTTAAGGAATTCAAAATAATATAGTCGAAATTTTTGCGTCGTAATTTGTCCAGAGCATAATCCATTTCATGCTCGGTTTCCAATGCAAATCCGATCAGGAGCTGGCCGTTTCTTTTTTGTTTTCCAAGAGTTTCGGCTATATCGGTGGTTTTGATCAATTCAAGTTTCATCTCCTCCCCTTGTTTTTTTATCTTTTGATCTGCAACAGATAGGGGAGTATAATCGGCCACAGCTGCGGAAAAAATGACAAGATCAAACTGAGAAAAATATTTTTGAGTTGCTTCAAACATCTCTTTGGCAGTTCCAACTTTTGTAATTGACACGCCATTAGGAACGGGTAAATTGGTTGGGCCGCTGATTAATCTTACTTTTGCTCCCGCATCTGAAAACGCTTTGGCGATAGCATATCCCATTTTTCCCGAAGATCGGTTGCTGATGTAACGAACCGGATCTATGGGTTCGGCTGTCGGGCCAGCTGTGATGAGTACATTTTTGGTTTTAGCAACCGGACTTGCTGCAAAATGACTGACGATACGAGAAAGGATCTTTTCAGGTTCTGCCAATCGCCCTTCTCCAACCAAACCGCTTGCGAGCTCACCAAATTCTGCTTCAATTAATTTATTTCCATAGCTCAAAAGAGTCTCAATATTTTTTTGTGTCGACGGATGACGATACATATCTACGTCCATTGCCGGTGCGAAAAATACCGGGCAGCGGGCAGAAAGATATGTGGCTGTTAATAGATCATCACAATTTCCAGTAGCACATTTGGCAAGAGTTCGCGCTGTTGCGGGAGCAATAATCATCATATCGGCCCATAAGCCTAGTTCGACGTGATTATTCCAGGTGCCGTTTTCTGATTGGGTGAAAGTCGTAAATACGGGACGTTTTGAAAGTGTACCAAGTGTAAGGGGAGTAATAAACTGATGTGCGGAATCTGTCATGATTACCTGTACATCTGCTCCTTCTTTTACAAGTAATCTTACCAGTAAAACTGATTTATACGCAGCAATGCTGCCAGAAACACCAAGCAATATTTTTTTGCCTTTTAAATCCAACCTGTTAAATGCAAAAGCACGTTTATGTTAAGTACAATAGGAGAGTAGTTTTTTGACAAACATAAAAACCAGTCGTACAAACAAAATTAATGTTTACGACTGGTTTTATTATCAGAAAAATAAATCTTATTCTTCGGTAGTATCTCTATAACTGTGATACGTTTTTCCATCAATAAATTCATCGATAGCCATACTGCCAGCCTTTGGCATACGTTCGTAGAATTTAGAGATTTCTATTTGCTCACGGTTTTCAAAAACTTCTTCCAGATTGTCAACGCCGGATGCAAACTCAGCAAGCTTGTTATTGAGTTCCTCTTTCATTTTACTTGATATCTGACGAGCTCTTTTAGAGATTATTGATACCGACTCATATAAATTCCCCGTTACGTCAGCTATTTTGTCCGTGTCGCGGGTAATGATGGATGGATTCGTTGCCATGCTTACTTTGATGATATAGTTTGAAAATCTTTATATAGAACCGGTAAACCGGTTGTTTTAGTTCTGTTTTTGTTCAGGAGCCGTTGAAGCTGTAACTTTGGTTGGCTTCGAACCTGAGTCTGGCTGAACTTCCAGTAATTTCTGGCGTTCTTTTTCTGCTGCGGCAATGATTCCAAGTTCCTTTATGCTGTTATCATACATTTTCTCAGCATCTCGAAGATATTTTCCCGTCGGGTATTTGTCGACAAGCTCTTTATAATATTTTACAACATCTGTATACCGGTCTTTTTGCTTCTGGTTAAGACTGTTTGTTGCCAGATTATACTGCGATTCCACTTTAAGGTAAGATAATTCTTCATTATATTGAGAATCCGGAAAATCTTTGCGGAAATTATCAATTGAAATAACGGCCGCTTTGAGAGACATCATATTGAACTCACTAATTTTGTAATACAATTTCGCCTTGTCATATGCTTTCAATTCCAATTTTTGACGAAGTTCAAGGATGTATCGTGTACATTCGTCACGGAATGTGCTCTGAGGATATGCGTTTACAAAATCCTGCATTGCTGAAATAGCGGTAAATGTACTAGCCTGGTCAAGATTGTGCGGAGCAGAATCTTTATACAACGAAAACGCATGCATATATAATGCTTCCTGAGCGAAATCGCTTCTGGCATACGTATCGTAAAACTTTTTGAATAGGAACTGACTTGTATTATACTGGCCTTGCTGATACTGGGTATAGGCATAATAAAACTGCGCTAATTCAGATTCGTTACTCCCTTTAAGTAAGGGAATAAGTTCTTCAAATAGAAGTCCCGCACGGTAAAAGTCGCCCTTCTTATAATAAGTCATGGCGGCGTCATACTTTTGTTGGTCTGTGCCAGTCTTCTGTAATCTCGAAAATTTACTACAGGAAGTAATGAAAAGTACGGCAAAAATAAGCAAGAAGTAACTTGCAAAATTGTTTTTTAGCATAATAGCTGCAAAGATAATAAAAAAGCTACAACATCCTTAACGAATGTGTAGCCGATTATAGTATTGTTAATTCTATTGCTGATGGCGAACAAGCATTTTTTTTGTTGCAACCTTTTTTCCTTCCAGTGCCAGTTGATAAAAATATAAGCCTGTGGACATTTCGCGGGTATTTATACGAAGTTTGTTATCATTTTTTACAAGTGGATATTCAGCCATTTGCGACCCAAGTACATTGTAAACAATTAATTTGGCGTCTCTTAAATCAGCAGAAATTGTATAGTCAACCTCGGCGTATTCACTGGCCGGATTGGGGTATACATTTGATACTGTAATTTTGTCACTTGTATATAATTGTTCTTCTGCACGTGTTGATGATTCAATTCCGGGAGATCGCCTTTCAACATTTTTTTCAACAACTTCGGTTGTAGATACAGCCGTACTTTCAACAGACGCGGTGTTTGAAAATAAAAGTGTCCTGTAAAAATTATTCAGTGCCATAGGCTTCTGAACGGAAAGCGGTTTATAATTAAGCACCTCAGGGACATGAGAAAATTTCAATTGTCCGGTTGTTAAGGTTTTCTTTTTCGGAGACATGTTTAGCCTGCTACCGTTAGCGGTAGATTGTGCCTGAATTCCGGTCCAGGCAAATAAAATGCATATAGTAAGACAGAGTATAGTTCTTTTCATAGCTGTAAAACAGAATACTTTTAATAACTTCTTTCACGCTCATTAAAAAGTACATTACAAAAATATAGAGAAAAAATTGGAACTTCAAAATATATTGTTTGACTGGGCACTTTTATTTTTCAATTTAAAATAATCGTGCCTGAAATTGGCTAGTTAGCTTATATTAAATTATTCGAGCCATAATGTTTGTAATTTCGTTGGCTTGTCCGTGATTCGCCAGTTAAAACCGTCTAATTGCCTTTCTGCGGGCTTAATTTGCCGTGGCGGAATTAACTTTCCATCTGGTTTTGTGATAAAAGCAATCCTGTTTACACGGTTGTCCACGAAAAGAAGGTTCATTTTTCCACACTCCACTCGATTCAAGCCTATCATTTTTTCTTTATCGTCAATTGCATAGTAGGCACTTTCGCCATTGCCATCTACTAAAACCTGTTTTAACTTACTTTCAGCAGCAAAATAAGCATTGATCGTTCGCCCTTTTACCTGATTAAACTGTGAAACCAGGGTATCTTCTGTAATGACAAATGCTTTACTTCTCAATAACATCCGGTGTATCGCATTATTGACAAGAAAAGCACTAATGGTATCACCTTCCATTTGATAATGCTGGCTACTCCACAGAATTGGTTTTTTGAAAAACAAAATTGTGGAATCGGCTGTGTTATAACTTATTGAATCACACTTTCCCTGAAAATCTGATTTATATATATAGACGTTTTTCTCACCTACGAGCCTTCGTGTGCTGTCCCTTTTGTTTTCAAAAGAATACAAAGTATCAGCTCGTATGTACAATGTATCATTCTGAACCACATTCCTTACGTAGGCATGGCCGTATATTTTCGAAAAACCCTCTGCCTTGCGGTAAAAACCATGGTCTCCATTCAGAATTGTATTATCTTTTTTGGCTACCATGACAACATTTCCTTTGCCCTGACCATTATTTTTTTGCCCTTCAACAAAAAGCGAATCTGCTGTTAGTGTGTAAGTATCGTTATCAACGGTGGTCCTTGTCTGGAAGACAGATTCCCCGGTTAAGGAATTATATTGCCCTTTTTTACTAAACAGCGTCCCGTCTTTATTCACAATTTTACTTGGGCCATTGAAATAAGACCATTTTGTGACGGAATTATAAAGTAAAGTATCGGTCGTGAGTGTATATTTTTTATTGACCAGTTTTACTTTTTTATAATACCTGAATTCTTTCGTATTCGTATTATAAATCCCCTCATTACTGGTAAGGACGTTTTCTACATCCACGGTGCGTCCCGGAACTTTGTAGTATGCAATGCCGTTTGCCATGTCATACTCAATTTTACGGGTGGTCAGCGTACTTTTTCTATCTTTCAAAACGGCCTTACGGCCGCTTACGATTGCATACCTTGTGTTACCAAAATAATGAAGGGTATCGCCTGTTACTGTGATTGTGTCACCCTGAACAATCCTGACATTTCCGTAGGCTTCAATGATATTGGTACTAACATTTTGTATGGCAAGATCACTATACATCAACGCACCTTTGTGTTTGAAAACCCCATTCGTTACACGGCGGCTATCTACTCCGTTTTCACTGATCAGTTCAAGTTCATCAGATTTCAAAAGTTCCACAATATCAGATTGTTGCCCGGTTTTTGGCTGGGGTGAAACCTGCTGCGCCATTACATAAGGCGAAGCAAATAATATAGCAAAGAACGCCAATCTTATTATCTGATCTTTGATAGATATGACGCGTAAAAGTTTAAAAGGGTTGCAAACTTTTATAAATAATTTTTTCTTCATGTTGCTATGGTTTCTTTTACCTTTGAAACCGGTAATTGTACCTTTTTCATTGTGCTTGCGGTAAAAGATATCTGTTGATATTTTGCCAAAATTACACCAAATACATCTCTTCAGATCATGTTGGAGTCTTTTTTAACTTTTATTAACCAACAAAAGTTGGATATATCTGAGAAATCAACCCTTTTAACAGTGAGCGGAGGAGCGGATTCAATCGTTTTAGCTCATTTGTTTTACAGGGCTGGTTTTTCTGCTTCCATTGCGCATTGCAATTTTGGACTTAGAGATCAAGAATCGGATGAGGATGAATTATTTGTAAAAAAACTTGCTGAACAATATGCTTTTCCATTTTTTCGAACCCGGTTTGAGACGAAAAAATTTGCTGCTGAACAAAGGATTTCCACACAGATGGCCGCCAGGGAATTACGTTATGAATGGTTTGAAGAATTGAGAAAATCTCAAAATATAAATTTTATCGCCACAGCACATCACGCCAATGATGCTTTTGAAACGGTGCTGCTAAATTTAACAAGAGGAACCGGGCTCGCCGGGTTACATGGTATTTCGGTATTGAATCAACAGGTCATACGCCCTTTATTATTTGCTTCCAAAGAAAATATTTTGAGATATATCATTGATAATCATCTTACTTATCGGGAAGATAGCTCCAATTTAAGTGACAATTATAAACGGAATATGATACGGCATGAAGTCATTCCGGTTTTGAAGAAAATGAACCCATCTCTTGAAAAGACATTTGGTGTAACGTCCCAGCGACTCAGATCGGCGGATATATTGCTGAACCATTTCCTAAAAGACTGGCGAAATAGTGTTACCGAAAATGCCGGGGAAGGTTTGGTTATTTCTATAAAGGAGCTTTTAAATTCGCCAGAACCAACTTACAGGCTATGGTTCATATTACAGGATTTCGATTTTAGTTACACACAGGTACAGGAAATATTTTCGGCCGCCGAAGGAATATCCGGGAAAGTGTTTTATTCCTTGTCGCATCAGGTTTTGAAAGACAGATATTCTTTTGTAGTTTCAAAAAGAGAAAATTCTGTGGATGAGCATGAATTAATAATTGATCATCCGAAAGGAATATTTAAAACCGGCGGGTTAATTTTGGAAATAAGAAAAATTTTAAAAACAGAAGAACTCAATATTGATAAGAAAACACGTTCAGTCTTTTTCGATGCCAGTAAAATAATATTCCCTATAACAATCAGAAACTGGGTTAAAGGAGATACTTTTTGCCCATTTGGAATGAAGGGGAAAAGAAAAAAGGTTAGCGACTTATTAATAGATCTGAAAATAAATATAAATCAAAAGCAAAAAGTGAAAATTCTAAGTAATGGCAACGGGGATATTATGTGGGTGATTGGTTTGCGAACCGATGAAAAGTATAAGGTAACGGACATGAGCCAGGAAATTATTGAGATTGATATGAAGGAATAAGTCAGACTTATTAAATTTATAAATACGGCGTGTAACATTTTTATAATCGTATTATTTTTTTATTGGGCAGTAGCCTACCAAGAGCCTAAGAAAGAAGTAGTTATTGGTATGGATAAAAAAATTAGAAAATAAATTCGAATAATATTTTTAACCATCTATTGCAGGTGAAATAAATCTGTTTACCTTTGCACCACGTTTCGGATACGCTGAAACACACAGAGAGATGGCAGAGTGGTCGAATGCGGCGGTCTTGAAAACCGTTGTAGGGTAACCTACCGGGGGTTCGAATCCCTCTCTCTCTGCAGAATACAATATCAAAAATCATTAAAACCCTGTAAATTAATCGTTTACAGGGTTTTTTGTTTTTATTCATGTATCAAAACTTGCATAAATTCACAAAATTCAATCGCGTCATTCGTGGCGTCTTTAGTTCTGAAAAAAAGACGCGATCAAATGACTGTAACTAATTGACAGTAAAGATGTTTATCTGATTTACATCTTGATTTGCAGGCACGGCAGTTCGAACTTTGTTCATCTTAAAACGCTTGTATTATGCTGGAAAAAAGCTTCGGGATTTTCTTTTTCCTAAAGAAACCCAAAACAGAAAACACGGAGGGTATGCGCTATGTATACCTCAGACTGACCGTCGATGGTAGTTCCAAGGAAATATCAACCAAGAGACTCTGGCACCCACACAAATGGAATGCGGTGGCAGGTAAGGCTACGGGAAGTAAGGAAGAATCTAAATCACTTAATAATTTTTTAGAATCATTTACCGCGCTTGTATACAAAGCCAAACAGAAATTGATCGACGGGGGCCATGAGATATCGGCCGCCGCAATCAAGGATATTTTGACTGGTAACTGGATCGACAATAAAATGATAATTGAGCTTTTTCAGTTTCATAATGATCAGATGCGGGATCTAATCGGAAAGGAGTATGCTAAGGGGACGCATGAACGATATGAGACCAGTCTTCAGCACACGCGCTCCTTCATTCAGTGGAAATACCAGAAAAACGATATCTCCATCAAAGAACTGGATTATGAATTTATTGAGCAGTATTCATTTTGGTTCAGAACAGTCCAGAATTGTTGTAACAATACAACAGTAAAATATTTGGGGAATTTTAAAAAAATTGTCCTTGCATGTGTGAAGAAAAAGTGGCTGGTGTCAGATCCTTTCGTTGAGTTTAAATTTAAGAAAAATAAGGTAAAAAAAATGGCCTTATCCAGCGCGGAATTACGACGGGTTGAAGACAAAACTTTCACAATTGACCGAATTTCTCAGGTCAGGGACATTTTTCTTTTTAGTTGTTACACCGGTCTTGCCTATATTGATGCCAAGCAATTAAAATCCTCGGATATCGGTCCAGGTGTTGATGGTGAGCTCTGGATTTTATCCAGCCGCCAGAAAACAGATGGTGATACCAATATCCCGCTTCTTCCCAAAGCGCTAGAAATTCTCACCATTTACAAGCACCATCCCCAGTGCCAAAATTCTGGAGCATTGCTACCAATGCTGAGTAATCAGAAAATGAATAGCTATTTAAAGGAAATCGCTGATTTATGTGGTATTGATAAACCGTTGACTTACCACATTGCTCGTCACACGTTTGCCACCACAGTCACTCTTGTTAATAAGGTACCCATTGAAACTGTGTCGAAAATGCTTGGACATGCCTCAATTAAGCAAACCCAGGATTATGCCAAAATCGTCGAAGAAAAAATTAGCGAGGATATGAAGGCCCTTAAAACACGACTCCAGGAAGCATCCTAACTTTTAAAAGGGTGCTTCTATGTTGAAAAACAAGTCCAGGATTAAATTTATGCCTTTCTTTTTGAATTTTGGCAAAAGGTTTTTAATCTCCTGTTAAAATGTGTTAACCTGAAAAGTTATCTCATTTTAACAGGACCCTTAAATTCTATAAACCACACTTCTCTTAGTGTGGGAGAATTCGGATACACGGACCACTGGATTCCGCGGTAGAATGACCACTTGGAGAAATCGTTTAACCCTATTATATTTCTTTATTAATCAATCATTTGTAATTACTGCTGATGCGTTAAGTTGAAATCGTTAAATATGCTCGTCACTCAATTAATTTTATTTGGTCATGGTTATGCAGAAGAACCAATTTTCAAACTTGTAAAGGTTTTTAAAAGGAAAAGCTGACGAAAAACACATTTTATTCTGTTGGTAATCTCGCCTTAATAGCAGAGAAATTTATGTTAAAAGAAATCAAAAAACGTAAATTTCATTCTAAATAGTTCATTTTCAATTAATTACAGAAATATCCAAAAAGTTAACGCATGACTAGTAACACCAAATAATAAGTCGACAGAGCAAAAACCTATCAAAACTTGTGGTGCCTCCAAAAGTATTACACTTTCTGGGGGCACTTTTATGAAAACTTAATTCCGATTGCAAAATCGAGACTAGCCTATTTTTTATTTTAGTTTTATGAGCAGTTGTATATTTTTCAACCGGAAGTTTCTTGTCCGCCCATATCTCTCTATGAATTGGTTCATCTGCCTCATTATGTCGATTGTGACAACCAGACAGGGATTATTTCTGATACTCGTAGTTATATCTTATTGGCTCCTCCCTCTTCTGGCTTTTGCTGATCGTCCGTATAAATCCCGCCTTTTTGCATGCAATTATTATCAGGTTTGTTGTACTATTGCGTTTTGTGATGCAATAGGAATTGATACAGTAAATAGTTGAATACTTAGGTTGATTAGTATAGACCTGTCAGATTCTATATTAGAATACCGAAGTAATTCGTGCATAAAGATAATCCCACTTAAATATCAAAGAATGAGCAATAAAAAGGGTTTTACTTCCACCATTCTGCATTCGGACAGAAATTTAAAACCGGAATTTGGAGCTTTACATCAACCAGTTCATACTTCTGTCACCTGGGGCTATGAAGATGTCAAAGGTCTTTTGGATGTATTTCAAAACAAAGCTGGTGGTTTCGCTTATTCAAGACAGGGAAACCCAACGGTTATCGCACTGGAGCATAAGATAACCCAGATGGAACAAGGGATGGCAACCGTAGCATTCTCTACTGGTATGGCAGCAATTACTTCGGTAATGCTTGCTTTAGTAAAAGCGGGTGATCATATCATTGCCAGTAAATTCTTGTTTGGTAATACACGTAATATTTTACACACATTCAGTGACATGGGAGTCGAAATTTCTTATGTTGATGCAACCTCGGTTGAGAATGTAGAGGCAGTTTACAAGGAAAATACCAGGATTGTTTTTGTTGAAACTATTGCTAATCCTGGAACGCAGATTGCTGATCTTGAACGGATAGGATCATTTAGTAGAGAGAAGTCTATTTTATATATCGTTGATAATACCATGAGTTCTCCTTATCTGTTCAGGCCGGTATTGGTAGGTGCTGGTTTGGTTATTAACTCTTTGACAAAATACATAGGTGGACATGGAGATGCTCTGGGGGGCAGCGTCACAGACACCGGGCTTTTTCGTTGGTCTGACTATGCAAACATAACAGAAACTATGCGTCTACAAATCAAACCGGAATTGCTCGGAATCACACAGATAAGAAAAAGGGGACTTAGAGACGGAGGTGGAACTTTATCACCTGAAGCCGCTCACAGCATTTCTGTCGGATCGGAGACTATCGCATTGAGGCTGGATCGTATTTGTAGTAACGCAATGCGGGTTGCCTTATTTCTTCAAAGTTTATCGGGGGTAAAAGAAGTAAACTATCCAGGCTTGGTCGGTCATCCCGAACATACTTTAGCCTCGAAGTTATTCAAAAGCTACGGGGGGCTGATGAGTTTTGTTTTGGAAGAAGGTATTGATAGCATCACATTTTTGAACAAATTACAACTTATTATCAAATCCAGTAATTTAGGTGAGAACAGAACGCTGGCTATTCCAGTGGCCCAAACAATTTTTCATGAATTGGGAGCGGCACGAAGGGCAGAAATGGGAATTGATGAATCTTTAATAAGACTATCAGTTGGAATTGAAGATATTCAGGATCTTCTTGACGACCTGGGACAAGCATTGGCATAAAAGGTTAGACCTAATAAAATAGGAAGTTTTATTTCCGCAGATTAGCTCAGTAGATAATCTTGAGATACTCAGAAATAACTTTAATTATATGAAATCCGATTTATCTAAGAACTCAATCTGTTTTTGGCACTGGACTTCCCGGTTTAGTATGAGCTCTAATCTTGGAGGCAAACAAATGTTACAAAGAAAAATTTGGACACGGCAATAAATCTGGCAATCTTATTCAAGATCATTAAATATAAGCCCGGACGAACTATCGCCGGGGCTTATAAACCAAATCTTAAAGTTGACGCTTACACCAGCTGAAGATTTCCTTCTTTAACCTGACTAACAAAATCATCAGAAGGTTTAAAATGAGGAATCACATGAGCAGGGACAATAATTGTTGTATTTTTAGAAATATTGCGGGCAGTCTTGGCTGCTCTTTTTTTATTTGTGAAACTTCCAAAACCGCGAAAATAAATGTTTTCGCCGCTGCTCATCGTATCCTTTATGGTCAGGAAAAATGATGCCAATGTTTTTTCAACGTCTTCTTTTTGAATTCCTGTTTTCTCAACAATTTTTTGAATGGTGTCCGCCTTTGTCATCTTCAATCTTACGTTTATTACCCGGCAAATGTAGCATCATCTGGTTTATAATAGAAAAATAGCGGGCTAATTTGCCTGGCCCCGATTAGCATTCAAGGCAAATTTTTCAAAATAAGCTTTAAAAACAGTTAAATTCGATTGACAGAGCGTGTCAAATTCAATCCTGCTGATGATCATCTGATAGTTAGCGTCTGGATACGTTGCGGAAGTAAAATGAATCAAAATTTTCTGATGATCATCCTGGTTAAAATCGTCTTTTTCATAATTTTCAATACCTAAAATATCAATTCCAGTAACCCTGATTATTAATTGCCGAATACTGGAAGTTTCAAAACCGCTATCATTCATTTTTTTGGCAATTTTCGTTGAGTATTATTTATTAGTGCAAAATAGTTTTTTTTCTCAATCTTATTTTCAATTAATAAAACCGGCTTGTATTTTCTCAGGGTCTGATGAAGGTATACTAATATATAGTTCTATTTGAGAAGTTAAAAGATGTTTGTATTGCTCTAGGAAAAAGGCATCGATCAATCAATTACAAAATTTTTCATTTATTATCCTTTTAACCTTAACCTGATGGTGCATAGTGACTGGGCTCAGTTGGGAAGCATATTTATCTGAGAGGTGATTTATTTAATTAAATCGCACAAGTTAAATTCCCGGATAGATTCCTGCATTTGGATAATCGCCTTTAATTCCCCCTTATCAAAAGTCAGTTCAATACTGATTTCTTCGAGAGCGTCAAGCGGAGCATGCATCTTTACATTCGCTTCAATATTTCTGTGATAATGATTCAAAACTTTACTTTTCCAGTCTGCATCGCGGAAGGTATTTAAAAAAAGAAAGTACCTGGGATCATCGATTAACTTTGTGATCTTCTCTATTTCAGCTCGTAGATCAAGCATGCGACCTTGTTTCGCATCCAGCGTCTGTGCATGTGTTAGTGATGGCTTCTGCTGCTGATAGGGTGTGACCATAAATCCTTTGCTGGCCGCGACACCCGGCCAATTAAAGCGCTGAACCACCAGGAAATAGCTGCGTTTTCGTAGCGGGTCTTTTAGAAGCGGCAAGTTCAAAAGCTCAAATGGATTATAGGGAACTGAAATAACTGGGGCGGGCTAAATAGTAAAATCAAATTTTAGAAAAAAAACTAGCGGTTGTTTTTCGTTTTTAAACCAGTAATACAGTTGTGTTAAGGATAGTCCTGTTATTATTTAAAGTTTCGGCCCGAAGGAAATATCTCAGTCTGCACTGCCTTTCGGACCTGGGTTTTGCGGTTTATAGCCTGAGACGCATACTCGTCTTTCTCGTCTGCCCGTGATAGGGTCTGCACAGGTGGATCGGCTTTGGTCTGGTTCATTTCCCGAAGCAGATAGGACATATCATAACACCTGCGGACAATCACGTGGGTAACTTCTCCTTCTCTTTGCAGTTTACCTTCAACCATCAAAAGTTTTGCACGAAGGATCTCTTTTCGGTAGGTTTCAAAAAGATTTTTAAAAACAACCAGATTGGCAAAACCCGTTTCATCTTCAATGGTTATAAAACAGACCCCACCGGCCGTGCCCGGCCGCTGCCGGACGAGCACGAGTCCTGCTACCCGGATAATCATCCCGTCATTGTAATGCGGTAGGTTCCCGGTAGCGACGGCACGCTCCGCTGACAGTCTTTCGCGTACAAAGCTTACCGGGTGCGCTTTTAAAGAAAGAGAGGTAGAGGCGTAGTCCTGCACTACGTGCTCTGAGGCGCTCATCTGTGGAAGCTGCACGGCCGGCTCAAATTCGCTTTGCGATTTTTGCCCTTCAAAAAGTCCAACGGGTCTGTCTGCTAATGCAGATGCCTCCCACATCGCTTTTCTTCGGTCCATGCCCATCGAGCGGAAAGCATCCGCATCGGCAAGTTTTTCAAGCGTAGCCTGCGCAACACCTGCATCTCTGATCTGGTGAATGGATTGATAGGGCTTGCTCCGGCAGGCAAGCAGCGTCCAAACCTCATCTTCCCGAAGGCCTCTGATCTGGCGAAAACCAAGACGAAGAGCGTAGTATTTCCCGGATTTTTCTTCGAGAATATTATCCCACTGGGATAAGTTAACATCCACAGGCCTGATTTGAACCGCGTGTTTTTGGGCATCAATCACAATCTGGGCAGGCTGGTAAAACCCCATCGGCATGCTGTTTAGGAGCGCTGCTGCAAAGATTTCGGGGTAGTAGCATTTAATCCAGCTCGATACATAAACCAGCAGAGCAAAACTGGCCGCGTGGCTTTCTGGAAATCCGTAGCTTCCAAAGCCTTCAAGCTGCTTGAATATGCGCCGTGCGTACTCTGGACTATACCCTTTTTTAGTCATTCCATCCATCAGCTTTTTCTCATACTGCGCCACAAGTCCTTTGGCTTTGAAGGTCGCCATGCTGCGGCGCAGCCCGTCTGCTTCTGCCGGCGTAAAGCCTGCGGCCACGATGGCGATTTTCATAGCCTGCTCCTGAAAAAGCGGCACGCCCAGGGTTCTTCCCAAGATATCTTCCAGCTCTTTGGAGGGGTACTCGATGGCTTCCTCGCCGTTTCGGCGGCGAAGATACGGGTGCACCATATCTCCCTGGATGGGTCCGGGGCGAACGATTGCCACTTCAATGACCAGATCATAAAAACATTTGGGCCGTAGTCTGGGCAGCATCGACTGCTGCGCGCGGCTTTCGATTTGAAATACCCCGACCGTGTCGGCATGGCTGATCATGTCATAGACTACTGAATCATCCTGAGGGATATTGGCTAGAGTCAGATCCAGATCATAATGTTTTTTTGCCAGATCAAAGGCCTTGCGGATGCAGGTCAGCATACCCAGGGCAAGCACATCAATTTTTAAAAAGCCCAGCGCATCAATATCATCCTTGTTCCATTCAATGTTGGTTCGGTCGGGCATGCGCGCATTAATGATCGGGCAAAGATCCGTGATCTTTCCCTGCGTGATTACAAAGCCGCCCGTATGCTGGCCAAGCTGCCGTGGGAACCCCATGAACTGGGCAGTCAGATCCAGCACTTTTCTTAAATGCGGATCATCCGGGTTAAACCCGTGCTCGCTGATCTTTTTTCCATCGAACCACTCATCGGTGAACTCCCAGATCGAGCCCGATAGCCGGTTGATGGCATCAACCGACATGCCCATCGCTTTGGCCACATCGCGGATTGCACCTTTCTGGTGCAGCTGTGTAACAGTCGCCACAATGGCTGAGCGGTCACGGCCGTACTTACTGTAAATATACTGGATGACCTCCTCGCGTCTTTCGTGCTCAAAATCCACATCAATATCCGGCGGCTCATTTCGGGCCGAGGAAATAAAACGCTCAAAAAGAAGATCAAATTTGGTCGGATCTACCGAGGTAATGCCCAGACAAAAGCAGACGGTCGAGTTGGCCGCCGAACCACGCCCCTGACAAAGGATCTTTTGCTCTCGGGCAAAACGGACAATATCATATACCGTTAGAAAGTAGGCGGCATAATCCATTTCTTTAATGAAGCTCATTTCATGGTTGATCGAGGCGACAATCTTTTCAGGGATCTGTTCTCCGTAAAATTCTTTTGCCCCTTTCCAGGTAAGATATAGAAGCTCCTGCATCGGGCTTCTTCCTTCACTGGTAATTTCAACCGGGTACTCGTATTTTAACGAGTCCAAAGAAAACTGGCAGGCATGGCCAATTTGCTGAGTGCGGGCAACTGCATCGGGATAACGGCGAAACAACCGCTTCATTTCCTGGCTGGTCTTCAAGTGACGTTCCGCGTTCTGGTGCAGTAGGAACCTTGCGTTATAGATCGTGCATTTTTCCCGGATACAACTCATCACATCCTGAAGTTGTCTCCGGTCCGGGTGATGGTAATAGACATCATTGGTGGCGACCATAGGAATAGCAAGCCGCTGTGATAATTGGCTTAGACGGTGAAGTATTTTTGCGTCATCGCCCAGATAAGAGCGGCTTGTCCCGAGATACAAACTCTCACCCAGCGCTTTGCTGTAGTGGATTAGATTCAGCTCAAAGGAAGGATCCAGCTCGAAACGTTCGTTCAAACTATTTGGCGGCAGCACAATGAAAAGCATCCCTTCTGCGTGCGCATATACATCGGCCCTGTACAGGTCACATTTTCCCTTTTCAGTCCGAAGATTGCCCAGAGAGAGAAGACCGCAAAGTCTGGCGTAGGCGTCTTTATTGACCGGGTAAGCCAGAAGACTTGGGCCGTCTAAAAGATTGAGACGGCAGCCTACAATGAGCCTGATATTTTTAAGCTTGGCTGCCGCATGCGCGCGCACGATACCAGCCATCGTGTTGTGATCGGTGATGGCAACAGCCTCAAAGCCAAGCTCGGCTGCCTGCTCGACAAGCTCTTCAGGATGCGATCCGCCTCGTAGAAAACTGAAATTTGAGGTTACCTGTAATTCAATGTAGCCCATAACGTCCAAGTGTTTATCATGAAAAAAATCCGTGTATAAACCAATCCGGGTTATGCTCACCGTAATGACCCAGTCGGAAGATCCAGAAGCGGGCACCGCTTTGATCCTCCACGCAGTAGTAATCACGGTGAAGTCCTTCCTGAATCCACCATTCCTGCTCAATACGCTCAGGCCCGTCTGCTTTTTTAATATGATGAACTTCCCCTTGATAGCGGAAAAGCATCGGCGGATAATCCGGAATGGGCGCGGCCACCTGAATCAGTTCAGGGGTTGGTAGCAGACTCACAGGTCTTGGCCGGTCGGTTCTCCAGCGACTCTGGGGTTTGTCGGCTAGTGAAACAGCAGCTTTAATCGAGCGCTCTGGCCAGTAATGCTCATCGGGCAGATACCGATGAACGATATCCATACCGCCGCGTCCGGTAAGCCGGTCAAGCAATTCTGAGATCTGGGTCAGATCACTAGATCCTGAAATATTCCAAAGCGTTTCCTGCTGGGCATCAAGCTGCTCACACACGGGTGCTTCTAATATAAAAAGCTCAAAGCCCAGATCAGGGCGAAGGTTTGAGATTTTAAGCTGGAAAAGTTTAAACAGGTGCTCAGTGTTGCAAGAGGCACTGTTGGTGCCGATTTCAATCATCTGCTGACCACCATCCATTTTAAAGCCTTTGAAAACTGCTTTTCTTAGCCCTTTGTTTTCTTTGGCAAGCCGGGCGCAGAGTGCTTCCAGTAATTTTCTAAGGGCGATTTCAATGCCCGGTGCTGTTCGAATAGGCTCCAAACAGGGCAGGCGCTCCTGGTAAGGCTCGATCGGGCAGACCGGATCGATATTTTCCTGCATCACACCAAGCGCCTGATCGATCCTGATTAATAGCTGCTGACCGAAGCGGCGGCGAAGTACTGAGCGGGGCATGTCTATAAAGCTTCCGATCTGGTAGAATCCAAGCTTATTCATCCGGTCAAGAACGGTCTGTTCTAATCTGAGCGCGGAAGGCGGCAGTGGGGCTAATGCCTGTTTTTGGGTGTGGGGCTCAATCACAGGCGTGATTTTTCCATACCGGCAAATGGCCCAGGCTGTGCCGATCGTATCTGCGGCGGCAGCCCGCACGTCATAACCCGAACCGCGCAGGCGGCTTGTGATGTCTTTCAAATAAGCCCTTTCGCTTCCCCAAAGATGCGCGCAGCCTGTAATATCAACAATCAGACTATCAGGCATGTCTACTGCCACGACCGGCGAATACCGGAGAGTCCATTCTGCCAGTCCGTTTAGTAGTTTTGCTGCCAGTTCCGGGCGGTCTTCAAACACCTGTAAACCGGGCTGCACAGCGCGGGCATCGGCCAGGACCATGCCTGTAAAAATCCCTAACTTCTGTGCATCGGCACTAGAGGCTGTAATGACCATTCTTCCACGCTGCGGCGATGCCAGAACGAAAGCTGTATCCTTTTGCTGGGGATGACGGATGACCCACCGGTCGGTGAGAAGATGTCTAAACCAGATTGAAACATAGCGCCTGTGCATATTACCCGGTTTTTAATAGATCCTTATCCAGTACCGATTGAGCCTGTTTTTCTACCTGATCAAAGGTGCCCGATGTCCACTGGATTTGCCACTGCCCGCTCTGGCCGTTGCGCACTTTCAAAAGCTGCACGTCCCAGCGGAAGAAGCCCATCCCGGGCATGTCCTGCTCCAAAAAACTGGCAACAGGTGTTATTTTCCATCTTGCTGAGCAGGCGGTATTTCCAAGGGTCCTTGGATTGATGCGGTGAAGAAGCCCCGTAACCCGGCTATGTTCTACGGCAAGCTGAAGGCGCCGGGAGGCTGTCAAATCCAGGTCTTTAATTTCTGCGATAACCGCAGACAGCGCCTGGCATTTAAGGGCTTCTTCGGTCATCCAAAGAAGATCCTTCTCACTTTTTACATCAATAAAAATAACGCGGTCGGGGTCGATACCGAAAAATTTCAGGGCCGGTGGAAAAAGGGTTCTTTTTTGACTGATCCAAAGAGACAAACCACCTCCCTGCATCAGTTTCCCTAACACTCCGGCCATAAATCCGGTGGTGGCCGCAGCATCCGTAGGGGAACTGCTGACGAGCTCATGAACAGCCCCGGTCGGAAAAACCCGGTTCGGGAAACATTCCTCAACGGGTCCCAGCCCAAAATTGACATGCTTGCCCTGGGTAGGAGCGGTGAACCCCTGCAAAGAGAATATCTGCTTTTGCAGGGAGTCAAAAATGTCGTTTTTAAAGGCTATCTGTTTCATAACTGATATATTTAATTTACATTTGATACGATTTGTATCAATGTGATGATTGTAATGATAACAAACTAAAAATGAATAGTCAAAAAATATTTTTCGGAAGCAACATCAAGTTCCTCAGGGAAAGGCGCAAAATGAACCAGGAATCATTGGCGGAAAAGCTGTCTTTAACGCGCTCGAAGCTTAATGCCCTGGAGAACGGGCATACTAAAGCACCGCAGCCGGATGATTACCTGCGCTACTCGGATTTTTTTAAAATCAGTGTCGATAGTCTGCTGCGGGTGAACCTGGCAAAACTCTCTGAGCTCAAACTTCGCGAGCTTGAAGCGGGAAATGATGTGTACATGACAGGAAGCAACATCCGGATTCTTGCCATCACATTGAATGAGCAGAACAAGGAAAATGTTGAGTACGTACCTGTAAAGGCCAAAGCGGGTTACCGCAGTGGTTACAGTGATCCTGAATACCTTGCAAAACTGCCACGGTATAATTTGCCCAATCTACCAAAATCAGGAACATTCCGTATGTTTCCCACCGTGGGTGACTCGATGCTTCCGATTCCCGAGAAAAGTGATATGATAACAGAGTACGTACAGGATTGGAAAAGTCTGAAACCCGGTACGCTCTGCATTGTTATTTTAAAAGGGGAACAGGATTTTGTTTTTAAGCAGGTGACTATTAACCAGGATGCAAGTGTGCTTCTGCGCTCGTTGAATCCTGTGTATGAACCTTACAGTGTTGAAGCAGAGGAGATTATTGAAATCTGGAAATATCGCAGCTTTCATAGTCAGGCGCTTCCCAATAGTTCAACAAATCAGGACCAGATTATGAAGGTGCTTTTAGATTTGCAGCAGCAAGTGAATCAAATCAAGGAGTCCGTTCAGTAATTAATTATACTTATTGTCATGATGTCGGAATGATTCTGTATCAAGAGTTCTTTCGTGCTTTTTTCGTTTTTCTGTGATCTTAATTAATTTGCCCTTTAAACACTACTTTGAAATATGCCGGTACCTTTGAAATGTCTTTACTTTTTTGAAAATAATAAAATGTTTATTTTCGAAGTCCGCCGTATGGATTTGGGACAAAATGCGGATAAATCCGCGCTTTACAGGTGGTTAAGAGTTGATAAAGATACGCTGAAAGTTACACCCCTTACTTTTGTGTCCATGAATTCGAGTGGGATTTTTGATGAAAGATTTTTCAAGCAGGGCTATCTTTCCTTTGATTCTCAAAAAGCTGTTTTTATCGCTGAATCAAGCTCGGTTCAACATATTCTTGACATTAATTGGCCTGATGATTTACCGGATTTTTTAGAAGTAGCTGTTCATTCATTTCTTACGAAATTGAGAAAAGAGGCGCAAATTGAGCCACCCTCGGAGGAGTAAACTGAGCCACTCCCGGAGGAACAAACTGAGCCACTTTTGAGAGGTGTGATTGGGTAGCTGTAATTGCTGAAGTTTGTGTGGTACTGACCTGAAACATAGCGGTCGTTGCCAGATAAACGATGGCCAACCAGCGAATCCAAATGTTCCAAGTCAAACGTATCATTGAACTGCGGGCTTCTAAAAAGAGCAACCGCTTTATTGCCAGGATCCTGGGGATCTCCCGCAATACACTTGATAGCTACCTGAAACAGTTATCGAGCCACAATTCAGACCTGTCAAGCTTTTCATCCTGGACAGAAGAGCAACTGAATCAGTTGCTTAATCCGCCATCAATAGAAGTTCCGGCATCTCACCGTGTACTTTATGCTCTGTTTCCTGACTACCCTAAGGAACTTGCCCGGGTAGGTGTAAGCCGGATGACATTGTGGACAGAATATTGCTTAAAGCACCCGGCAGGGCTTGGGTATCGTCACTTCTGCCACCACTTCCGCCTGTGGCAGGCTTCCCAAAAAGTTACGATGCATCTTGAACACAAGGCCGGCGATAAACTCTTTGTAGATTTTGCAGGTGATAAACTTTATCTGACTGACATCGAAACAGGCCAGCTGATACCAGTGGAGTTTTTTGTGGCCATACTGCCTTGTTCTCAGTTTACCTACGCTCAATGTGTATCGAGTCAGCGAAAAGAGGATTTTATCCTGGCCCTGAGTAATGCACTTGCGTATTACGGTGGTGTTCCCCAAGCTATTGTCCCGGATAATCTAAAAGCAGCCGTCACCAAAGCAGATCGTTACGAACCTGAGATTAACCAAACCCTTGCTGATTTTGCCTCTCATTACGGTACTTGTATTTTTCCCGCCCGCAGCCGAAAACCAAAAGATAAGGCCTTGGCGGAGAATGCAGTCAATATTCTGTATGGACGTATTTATGCGCCGTTACGTAACCGTATTTTCCATTCCCTTGAAGAAATCAATGCTGCCGTTCGAGATCTGTTGGAGATTCATAATGATGCTCAACAAAAGGGAAAAGAAAGTTCGCGCCGTGAGCGGTTTATTGAGCTTGAACAAGGTGCTTTAATGCCGCTGCCTTCACAGCATTATCAACTAAAAAAGTTCTCTTTATCCAAAGTCCACCCCAACGGACATGCTACGCTGAAGGAAGATAAACATTATTATTCTGTCCCATACCGGTTGACCGGCAAGCAAGTAAAATTGATTTATACACATGAATCTGTCGAGATCTACCATAACCATCAACGGGTTGCATGTCACGAAAGACTGATTACCAAAGGCCGTTATACCACCGCGCGGCGGCCGCTTTAAAAGAACATTTACATCCCAGCCATCAATGGATCAATAGCTGGTCGCCGATCTTTTTTGAAGAGCAGGCAGATAAAATTGGACCTAATACCCGCCTGGCTATTGATGAGATCCTACGACTCAGGATTTACCCGGAACAGGCTTATCGTTCCTGTGTTGGCGTGTTGAGCCTTGCTAAACGTTACACCGCTCAGCGACTGGAAGATGCTTGCGAAAGAGCTTTATACTATAAACATATCTCGGTAACGCTGATCAAATCCATTCTGGACCGTGAACTGGATCGTATTCAGTTAATAGATGAAGAAATCACTGTTACTGATCCGGATGGAGCCCCGCGTCCCATTATTCCGCTTCATGATAATATTAGAGGGGCTGAATCTTACCAGTAAACAGCCAAATAAAAAATAAATGATTACTCAGTATTAATCCGTATAAATAATTAATAATCAAACGAATAAAAAAATGAACAACCAGGCAACCCTTGACCAGATGCGTCAATTATCCCTTTCCGGGATGGCTCAGGCTTTTGAAACGATCATCAGCTTACCGGCCGACAAACAGCTCACCAGTGATCAATTGGTCGCGCATCTAATCCACGCCGAACAGGAGCACAGGCAACATCGAAAGATGCAAACCGCCATCAAGCAAGCCAAGTTCAGGTACCAATCTGCCGTGGAAGAGATTGAATACCAATCTGAAAGAAATCTGGATAAAAATCTGATGCTCCGCCTGGCTGATACAAGTTTTATTACCCGAAGTGAAAATGTCCTGATAACGGGCGCTACGGGCTGTGGAAAAAGTTTTATCGCCACGGCATTAGGGTACCAGGCCTGCCAAATGGGCCTACGGGTGGCCTATTTTTCTTTACCCAAACTATTGCAAAAACTTCATCTTGCGAAGGCCGATGGTTCATATGCCAAGGAATTAGCCAAGCTTGAAAGGATGCATTTACTGATCCTGGATGACTGGGGATTGCAACCTTTGGATAATCATGCTAAAATGGCCATCATGCAGATCATAGAAGACAGGCACGCTAAATCTGCGACCATTATTACTTCGCAGTTACCAATCAACAAATGGTATGATTACTTGGCGGAGTCAACGCTGGGTGACGCCATAATGGATCGAATCTTACAGCATGCCAATCGTATAGAATTGAAGGGGCAGTCGATGAGAGTTCGAATGAATATGCAACAAAACCAAGTTTAGTTTTTAATTTTGTAACGCTACTAACCTGAGTTCGATTTTAAAATAGAGTAATTTGATTTGTATTACTTGTTTCAAATTTGATGGCAGGCTTTTTGGGAAAGAAACAATAAGCAATCAACCCTGATATCAGGTTGGTTATAAAGTTGCCAAATGATCTATGCCTTGAATGCTCAACTTGGCACATATTCTTTAATTCATCGTTAATTGTTTCAATAACAGAGCG